>CAVVAS010000001.1:0-561859 GCA_963746195.1 uncultured Saprospiraceae bacterium
TCGGACGCGAAGTGACCGAGCAACACCGCAAGGGCGTCCAGTTGGTCGCGTGGTATTGGCACTTCGTCGATGCCGTTTGGATTGTGGTATTTCTGGTCGTATACGTGGCGAGCCGGGGTGGCAGCGCATGACAAACGAGTCTGACCCTGCAAACGATTCAACATCGGTCGATATGCCGCAACCGACCGCTGCGCCGCGTCGTGCTCGCCCTCGGCATTGTGCTCATGGCAATGGGGGTGGCCACGAGTCTCGCATTCTTATTCGTTGGCGTCATTGTGTTCATCGCTGGGCTCGGGATTTGGATCTTGCAATGGCTGCCCGGTCGCGGCCATTGGCGAGAATCCCGCGTCGATGCATCGCTCCGCCCGCAGCCCATAACGCCTGCGCCGCGGAAGTCGAGCGATTGCGCCACGGCATGCCAGGCTACCGCCTGCGGCTGCCGGTAAAAGTCCATCCAGTATCGGCTGGCGTGAAAGGGGGCATTGTCGGCGGGCTTGTTATGCCGCTACCCGCTATGGCCTATGGACTGTTGAGCGGTCATGGCATCTGGTGGCCTGTCAACTTACTGGCTGGCATGATGTTGCCGGGAATTGGCAGTATGAGCGACGATGAGTTGGCGCAATTTCATCTCACGCTGTTCGTGTTGGGCCTCGTCATTCACGCCGTCGTGTCGCTGATCCTTGGTTTGATCTATGGCGTCTTGATGCCAACGTTGCCCAATCTCCGCAAACCGCTGGCCTGGGGGGCGCTACTGATGCCGCTACTGTGGACCGCCGTGAGCTACGTCGCGCTCGCGCTGTGAATCCGGGCGTCCGCTCGGGCATTGAATGGCCTTGGTTCGTGGTGTCGCAGCTAGTCTTCGGCCTGGTGGCTGCCGCAATTTTCACTGCACTCGAAAAGCGCGGTGCTATCCTGGCCGGCCTGCTCGGCGGCGCGGCGGGAGGACTGATGATGCCAATTCCCGCGATACTTTGGAGCGTGGCCGCCGGTCACAGCATCTGGTATCCCGTCAATCTGCTTGCTGCAATGGCGACACACTATCAAGTTCAACCAACGGCAGCCGTATTGGAGCAATTCCATGCCGCTTGGTTCGTAACTGCGGTCGCAATCCACTTGGTCTTATCATTTGCTTTCGGCTTGGCGTTCGCCTTGGTCCTGCCGCGCGTGCCGGCAATTCCCGGACCCTTCGCCTGGGGCGGTCTCTTGATGCCCTTGCTTTGGACCGCTTTAAGTTACGGCATGATGGGCGTCGTAAATCCGGCACTGCAGGAGCGAGTCGATTGGCCCTGGTTTGTGGTATCCCAGTTTGTGTTTGGTATTGTGGCGGCGATTATCGTGGTGCGATCCGAAGAAGTCTACATTTCCCCTGCCGGGAAAGGCCCTGATCAACGCCGGGAGTCTGTCGCAAATTAGTCAGCACGATTTACGCGGCCATGTATTACTATCCCTTCACAAGCCGTCTTCTCGTTCCCGTGATTTCCCGGCTTTTAGCGGCAATCGCATTCATGGCCTCCGTCTCAGGCTGCAATCCGCCCGGTAAGCCCAGATCCCGCCAATCGACCTGTGATGCCGAATCAAATCCTTGATTTCAATCAGCTATTCGCAACCAACTGCGCGGGTTGCCACGGTGCTACCGGCCGGCTGGGCCCCGCTCCACCAACCAATGATCCACTCTTCGTCTCAATTATTCCCAATGACGAACTGCTCCGCGTAATTCGCAATGGACGAACCGGCACGCCGATGCCCCCGTTCGCGCATGCGAATGGCGGCTCGCTCACCGATGCTCAAGTGAAGGTGCTTGCCGAGGGCATCAAATCACATTGGAAATCAAACGCGCCGCTCGAAGGGACACCTCCCCCTTACACATATGCCAATAGTCAAGGCGAGCAATCTAAGTCGGGCAGCCGAGAACGTGGGGCTGTAGTATATGAGCGCGCATGTGCTGGTTGCCACGGACCCAACGGAACTGGTGGCAAACGTATCGGTGCAACGGGTGGCGCAATCAACGCGCCTGCGTTTCTCGCGCTTATCAGCGATCAAGCGCTTCGCCGCATTATTATCACCGGCCGCCCCGATCTAGACATGCCAACGTACGCCGGGCGGCACGGTCGCCCATCCGACTTCCACCCACTCACCTCTACTGAAATCAATGATCTGGTGGCACTGCTCGCAGATTGGCGGGCCACTAAAAATGTCGCTGACACTGCCCAGCAATGATTTGGCAGTTGGTGACTTTGGAGGCATAACGATGGATTCGCCAACTCCTTGTGAAGTCGCAATCGTCCCGTCGCCAAGCGGTAGGCGCACGTTCCTGCGATGGTGCACGGCCATTTGCGGCGCGATTGCGGCCACCTTCTTGAGCATTCCGGTTGTCGGATACTTTTTCGGTTTGCGAAAGCATTCGGTCGATTGGGTCGACTTGGGGCATGTTAATGATTTTCCACTCAACCAGACGCGTCGGATCGACTTTGACAACCCTCTGCGCCAACCCTGGGACGGCATGACGGCGCTCACCGGCGTGTACGTGCGGTACGAGGGCAAGAATGACGAACAGGAGGATCAATTCCTCGTGCTATCTATCAACTGCGCCCACCTCGGCTGCCCCGTTAGCTGGTTTCAGCAATCGGGCCTGTTCATGTGCCCCTGTCACGGCGGCGTTTACTACTCGGATGGCGCATGCATCCGGTCCGCCACCGCGCGGTTTATATCACTGCGTATGGCGCCTGCAGAGCGGCCGGCTAGAGATTCAAGCTCCTCACTATCCGACGCTCCAAGACCCACTCGTCCAGAACGCTTGACGAAAAAGGCGACGCCCATGTTCGGCTGGCTCAAAAAAATCGGCAATTGGGTCGATGCCCGTATCGGTTTCAGTGACACGCTGTTACCGATGATGCGGCATCCCGTGCCTCGCGCCATCGACGGACCCGTCGGCTGGTGGTACGTCTTCGGCAGTGCGTCGCTCACATTGTTTCTCATTCAGATCGTGACCGGCATTGGGCTGTCACTTGTATACGTGCCGGCCGCCGACAAAGCATACGAGTGCCTGCTATACCTGGATTACCAGCAGCCACTCGGCTGGTTTCTGCGAGCCCTCCACTACTACGCTGGTTCTGCAATGGTTGTCATGCTGCTCGTGCACATGACGCAAGTTTTTCTCCACGCGTCGTACAAATATCCGCGTGAGTTGACGTGGGTTGTGGGCGTGTTTCTGCTCTGTTGCACGATGGGCATGTTTTTCAGCGGACAGATTCTTCGTTGGGACCCTGATGCTTATTGGGGCCTCGCAGTCGCCGGCTCGATGGCCGGCCGGGTTCCCATAATCGGTCCGTGGGTTGTTCACATGCTTCTCGGGGGCCCGATCATTGGGGGCGATTCGTTGAGCCGCTTCTTCGCGCTCCATGTGTTCGTGATTCCCGGTGCACTAATGTTCTTCCTGGTGATCCATCTTTGGTTGGTGCTGAAATGTGGAGTCAGCGCGCCCCCCGTCCCAGGCCAGGTAGTTGACCCGCGTACCTACGACGCTGACTATCACAACGAACTCAAATCGGGCGTCCCATTCCTGGGCGATGCGATGTTAACAGGTATAAAGAGATTTCTGAATTTCTCAATTCAAGATTGAAGTAATTGCAAACTTAAAATAGAAGATTATTTTTGTTTACTTCCAGTACCGCCCATGTTTCCCATTGTTCCCATACTCTCCATATGGGACATATCTTCCTTAAAGGCCACCTTATTATATACTAAAGGAGTAGGAGCTGCCTGGTCTTCGGTTAAAAGATATGCCTTATTCATTTCCATACCGGTAAATACCTGGTCAGGACAATTTTTACAAGGCCATTGAACAGTAACACTATTTATTGAAGTTGCTTTTCTTAGTCCTACTTCCAGGTTTAAACTATTGGCTCCAAAAGAAGCCCCCGAACAAACAGTTCTGTATATTTTTCTTTCCTTACCATCTTCCTGAACCGATAAAGCAACACGGGCGCCAATAGCCGGGCGATTCGCAGTTTGACCGACAAGTTTTAAAACTACCCAATTATAATGATGCTCATTGGGGTTTTCAAGCAAAGAATTATAAAACCCATCCCCATCATATGCGCCACCTAATACAACATAAATATCCTCATCCCCGTCATGATCCAGATCACCAAACGCAACGCCATGACCTTTTTGAATGTTGGCGAAACCACCGCTGTAACTTACGTCCTCGAACCTGGTACCGTCTATATTCAGATACACCTTATTGGGCACCAGGCTTTGATAGAACGGGTTGCCGGTAGCTAAGTAGAAATCCAGGTAGCCATCTACATTAATGTCACCAAAATTACATCCCATGGTATATACCGGCTCATTGAATCCCATCTTTGAACTCACATCTTCAAATTGCAGGTTGCCATTGTTTTGATAAAGTTTTGGTAACATTTTAGGATCTGTATGACCTGACTTACTCGCCATCCAGTTACTCGTGGGAGTTCCTTCATTTAGAAATGCTGAAACAAAAATGTCCTCATCTCCATCATTGTCAAAATCAAAACTGAAGCAAGGAAAACTTTTGAGTGGTTCATGGATCTTTACCTCCGGACCTGTTTCTTCAAATCCTTTATTTTCACTAAACTTATTAATGAAAAGAGAATTTCCGTCTCCAATTCCTGAAAAGTATATATCCGGATACCGGTCATTATTTATATCAACGGCCACACAACCTTTGATAAAGTTGTTGGAGATCAGTCCATAAGCATTTGTTTCGTGTTTGAAGGTTCCGTCTTTCTGATTTATATAGAAATCAATACCTCTTTGATAATCACCAGATGATTCATTTCCTTCAACAAGATCCAGCCAGCCATCGAGATTGAAGTCCGCCCATGCTGAATTTTGCGATGCAGCTTTATGAATCAGACCTGATTTTATGGTAACGTCTTCGAAATATCCTTTGCCTGTATTCATTAAAAGGGTGCTGATGATGTCTCCTTCCTTATGGTACCACGCACCTCTCATCAGGTAGAGATCGAGCCATCCATCATTATTAAAATCAGTCTGATTGAGGTTTAGACATCCGACCTGACCATCCAACCTGTACTCTTTTGTTCGGTCAGAAAAAGTGCCATCTCCATTGTTGATGTACAAAACCAACGATTCGTCCGGACTCCATGATGTGGCTACAATGTCGAGCCATCCATCATTGTTAAAATCATCGATCACCGTACCCCCGGCAAGACTTTTTCGATTAACTCCCAGCCCAGCGGCCACATCTTTAAAAGGCTGCATTTTAACTTTGTTGGTAAACCAGGAAGGGTCGATTCTATAAGCTGCCGGAACACCGGCGGGATATTCTCCCAGTGTCATATATGCCAGGTTCAGCAGGTATTTACTTTCAAGGTCATCTGGAAATTCTTTAAGAAGAGCCTCGTATACTACGATAGCACTGCGTGATCCGGTAGGTATTTGATGAACCCCTGATTTAGCAATAGGTATTATACATGAAGTGTGGTTATGGTTTTGAACACAATTTTCAATTTCACCTTGTCGCATATAGGCTATCCCAATTTGGGAATAATAATCTCTTTTGCTTTGGGGGTCAACACTTAAATGGTTCTGTTCCATATATTCCCCGATGGTTTTATATGTACTGATTGCATCCTGCCAATCACCGGCTTTTAATAATTCAGCAGCATATGCATTGCTCATCGCCAGGCGTTTCGTTAGGTCGGTTTCATGATCGATCTGGTTTTTAATCAAAGCAGCCCGCTTAAGATTATAGTTGGAAGAGACTACTGAAAGATCAAGACTGTCAAATGAACGTCTGACTAAAACACGTGTGTCTGTTTCAATAACAGCTGGTGGATTTTTTCCAGATTTGCATGCAATCACACTCAACAAAAGAAAGTATAAAGATGCCCACGCGGCAACAGAAGTCATTTTCATAAAAGTATCCGGTATTTAATTTAAGAAAATCATTTTCCCATCATGTGCATATGATCCATGGAAGAATCAGTAGTAGCAGTCTCTTTAAATTTTACTTTTTCGTAAGATAATGCTGAGGGGACGGGCGTATCTTCTGTAAGCAGGTAGGCTTTATTTATTTCCAAACCGGTAAAGGTCTGGTCAGGACAATCTTTACAAGGCCATTGAACGGTAACACTATTTATTGAAGTTGCTTTTCTAAGTCCTACTTCCAGGTTTAAACTATTGGCTCCAAAAGAAGCTCCTGAACAAACAGTTCTGTATATTTTTCTTTCCTTACCATCTTCCTGGACTGATAATTCGACACGTGCACCAATGGCCGCGCGATTTGCTGTTTGACCGGCAAGTTTTAATACCACCCAATTATAGTTATGTTCATTGGGGTTTTCAAGTAAGCAATTATAAAACTTGTCCCCATCGTACGCCCCTCCAATGACAACATAAATATCTTCATCGCCATCGTGATCCGGATCGCCAAACGAAACCCCATGACCTTTTTGAATGTTTGCAAAGCCTCCACTGTAGCTTACGTCTTCAAATTTCCGGCCATCCATATTCATATATACTTTATTGGGCACAAGGCTTTGGTAAGCAGGATTACCTGTAGAGAGATAAAAATCGAGATAACCATCCGTATTGATATCACCAAAATTGCAACCCATGGTAAACGCCACTTCATCCAATCCCATTTTTTGACCTACCTCTTCAAAAACAGCATTTCCTTTATTGTGAAATAATTTGGGTAGAAATTCAGGATCGGCTTTGCCCATGTGACTTTCCATCCAGTGTAATGCCGGGGTTCCATCATTTGTATAAGCAGAAGTAAAAAGATCTTCATTTCCATCATTATCATAATCAAAGCTCCAGCTGGGAAAACTTCTATGTGGTGCGCCGGTGTTTGCAGTTTGATTAGCCAGAACAAATCCTTTTTGTCCCGGCTTGCTGCCCTGGTTGATAAATAAATAACATCCTTCACCAAGACTTGAAAAATACAAATCAGGATATTTATCATTGTTAACATCGGTAGCCACACAACCTTTGAAAAAAGTATTCATCGTTAATCCATATTCTTTGGACTCCTCAGTGAACGTCCCGTTTTTCTGATTGATATACACATCAATGCCTCTTTGATATCCTTCCATGGATTCATGTGCAACGACCAGGTCCAGCCAACCATCCAAGTTGATATCTGTCCATGCTGAAGTTTGTGTGGCACCAACATGTGTTAATCCTGCTTTGATCGTTACATCCACAAACTTTCCTTTACCGGTATTCATTAACAAAGTTGATGGAATATCGCCCTCTGTTTTGTACCACGCACCGCGCATGATAAAAACATCCAGCCAGCCATCATTATTAAAATCTGTCTGATTAATGTTCAGCCCACTTTCATAACCCTCCAATCCGTATGCAGCGGTCTGATCCGTAAAAGTTCCATCTCCGTTATTGACATAGAACAACATTTGATCAGTGGGACCCCATGAAGTGATCATAATGTCCGCCCATCCATCATTCGTGAAATCATCCATCACTACTCCGCCTGCCCGACCATTGTGATTTAGCCCCAATGCTGGTGCAACATCCTTAAACGGTTGTATTGTTATTTTAGATTTAAACCAGGAAGGATCTATCCGGTAAGCCGCCGGAACTTTCTGCGGATATTCACCCAACGTCATGTAGGCAAGGTTAAGCAGGTATCTTGTTTCAAGATCATTTGGAGAATCTTTCAGCATAGATTCATAAATGGTGATTGCGTGACTTGATCCTGAAGTTAATTTATGCACTCCCTCTCCTGCAATCGGAATAATGCATGATTGATGATTGTGATTTTGAACACAGTTTTCAACTTCCCCCTGCCGCATATAGCTAATGCCAAGCATGGAATAGAGATTTCTTTTAATGGTAGAATCCAATGGAACTTTGTTCTGTCCAATAAAATCGATAATCTTATTGTACAATGCGATGGCCTCTTCTGTTTTTCCGCTTTTTAATAATTCGCCGGCAAGCTGAATGGTCAAATTGATTTGTTTGAGAGGGTCAGTTTCTTTTTCAATTTCTGCCTTCAACCTGCTGGCTCGTTCGTCATTGAAAGCGATATTGACTTTCATCCTGTCGACTTTGGCAAAAGCTTGCCTGACTAAAATACGTGTGTCTTCCTGGGGGGGAGCTTTAGGAGGATTGCTTTTTGAATGACAATCCAAAGCTATAATGGCTACTAAAGCCACAATTGCTGAAATAATAAACTTTCCCATAGTGGGTGTGAAAATAAAACATGTGGTTAGCTTTGGAACTATCAAAATAACCTTTTAAGGAATTTCTAATCATTAACGTTTTACTTATGTCCAGTGTCCAGGAATTTAACGAATACAGGAAAAGAATGAATGAAATCATCCTTTCGGAGGATAATAAAGTGATTAAGCGCTTCTTCAGCCTTGACAACCAGACCTATGAAGAAGGTGCATTGTCAGAGGTAACAAAAGAATTGCTTGGGCTTGTCGCTTCCATGGTCCTGAGATGTGATGATTGTATTAAATATCACCTTGGTAGATGTTATGAGTTGGAGGTGACAAGGGAGCAGATCTATGAGGTCAGTTCAGTGGCACTGGTTGTGGGAGGCTCCATTTTTATTCCGCACATGAGAAGGGCCGCGGAGTATTGGGAAGAACTGGAAAAAAGTAATCGGTAATCAGCATCGGTAATTAGTTACATATGTTAATTTAAATTGTCATGGAGGCGACATAGTTACCAACCTTTTGCCCCGATGGGGCAAGTAAGTTTTTTTTGTTTTGAGGGGTTACCAACCTTTTGCCCCGATAGGGCATTGATGTTATTCCAGCATGTGTCCCATGTCCTAACGTTCTTATGTTCTCACTTCTCTCACTCTCTCACTCTCTCACTCTCTCACTCTCTCACTCTCTCATGATTTGAGCCAGATCTTTATGAAGTTACGTGCTTCCTGGAAAAGAATTTTGCGATTCATTTTTGAAAATTTAATATCGGGTCTGAGCATGATAGGAAATCCAATCACTTTCAGCGTTGGATCTGCTGAAAGTGAATAAATGAATTCAAGATCAAAAAGATACCGGTCGATGGTCGTGGACAAAAATATTTTTTTTACATTTTTTTTGAATCCTTTTAATCCTGCCTGTGTGTCATTTACTTTGAGGTGCAATATTTTTCCATTGATCTTGCGGAGCATTTTTGATATTCGTCTCCTGGCAGGGGGGAGATGAGCATAATAGGCTTCATCCCGTATGCCAATCACTGCATCGGCATCCTGCATCAATAAATTTATCAGGCCAGCCATACTAAGTTCAGTATAAGGCCAATCGATATCCGTATAAAGAATCAGATCCGAAGTAGAAGTTGCAATTCCATATCTCAATGCATAACCTTTACCCCAGTTAACCGGATAACTGAGCCAGGTGAGTTCCGGGATGCTTTCTTTCAATATCTTTACAGCGCCGGATTCATCTATTCGTTCTGAACCATCATTGATGATGACCAGGTGAAAGCTGATTCCTGCAAATCTGTTTTTCAATGACAGATACCGGTTGATCACAACACTTTCCCATCCGGGTAAAGGATTGTAAGCAGGTAGTATAATGTCGAGGGTGATCATAAGCCCGACAAAATACATATTTCTGCTACCGTGTATTTTTCATGACCAACAGGACGTCCATAACCTCTATTTTTGTTCAATTGCCATGAGTTACCTGGATTCACTCAACGATGTACAACGCAAGGCTGTCATGCACACCGACGGACCTGTTATGGTCATTGCAGGGCCAGGTTCCGGCAAAACACGGGTACTTACTTACCGGGTCGCCTACCTGATCGAACAGGGAGTTATTCCGCATCATATCCTGGCGCTAACTTTTACGAATAAGGCTGCCCGGGAAATGAAAGAACGTATTGCCAGTGTAGTTGGGCCAAAGGGTGATCGAGTTTGGGCGGGTACATTTCACTCCATTTTCGCCAGGATACTCAGGATGGAAGCCGCTAAAATTGGTTATCCGCCCACTTTTACGATCTACGACAGGGATGATTCAAAAAACCTTGTTGCCGATATTATCCGCGAAATGAGATTGGATTCCAAACAATACAATCCAAGCGGTGTGCTCGCCAGGATCTCTTCCGCCAAATCAAACCTCATCACACCAAAGATGTATGCGAAAGATGACGACCTCGTGCTCTATGATCGTATGAATAAAAGACCGCAGATCTATGAAATCTATGACAGGTATTATCTAAGATGCATCCAGGCAGGTGCCATGGATTTTGATGACCTGCTTTTACAAATGTTCCGGCTACTGGATGAAAACACTGACCATGTCCGTGAAAAATATCAACGTATTTTTCAATACCTCCTTGTTGATGAGTTCCAGGATACAAATTATCTCCAGTATGCGATCATCAAATTGCTGACTTTGTACCAGGGCAGCGCTCACAATATTTGTATTGTCGGAGATGATGCTCAAAGTATTTATTCATTTCGGGGAGCAACCATTGAAAATATCCTGAAGTTTGAAAAGGATTTTCCAGAAGTGGTCATCTATAAGCTTGAACAAAACTACAGATCTACAGAACACATCGTGCAGGCTGCAAATAAAGTAATCCAGCACAACAATAAACAAATACCAAAAGAAATCTGGACACACCTGGGTGCAGGTCAGCGCATCAGGCTCATCAAGGCTGTAAGTGATGTGGAGGAGGGAAGATTGATCGCCAGCAATATTATTGAATTAAAAAACAGGAATCATCTTGAACACAAGGACATTGCTATCCTTTACCGGACCAATGCCCAGTCGCGTGTCTTTGAAGAGCAGCTCCGAAAACAAAATCTTCCTTACCGGATTTTTGGCGGCTTATCATTTTATCAGCGTAAAGAGGTAAAGGACATCCTTGCTTACCTGAGGTTGTCGATCAATGAAAAAGATGATGAGGCCCTGAAGAGGATTATTAATTATCCCAAAAGAGGTATTGGTAAAGCAACGCTGGACCAGATCGCTGAGAGAGCAGTAGCAGAAAAAGTGAGCATGTGGGCAATCCTCAATACCGGTAATTATGCCAGCAAGGGTAAGCTTTATGTATTTGTCCAGATGATCGAAAAATGCAGAAAAAAAGCGAAAGAAGCTAATGCTTATGATGCTGCAGTATTCATAGCACGCGAAAGTGGAATTTTTGAAGAATTAAGACAGGACAACAGCATCGAAGGAATAGGTCGCCTCGAGAATGCAAATGCATTGCTTGATGGAATTAAAGAATTTGTAGAAAATGACTCTGCAGATTTACCGGATTTCGCAGAAGATGATGATCCGAATGTAATCCAAAGGGCAAATGAAAAAGCGCTTGACAGGAGCCTGGCTGCATATTTAACCAATATTGCATTGCTGACTGACCTTGATGTAAAAACGGATGAGTTGCCAGATTATATCAGTTTGATGACAACACATACCGCTAAAGGGCTTGAATGGAAATCCGTTTTTGTCGTGGGGCTTGAAGAAAATTTATTCCCCTCATATCTTTCATTGGGTTCGCCTGATCAGTTGGATGAAGAGAGACGATTATTTTATGTCTCGATTACGCGTGCCAAGCAATTTCTCACGTTGTCCTATGCAGCGAGCAGGTATCAGTTTGGGCAATTCAGGTATAATGATCCAAGTCGGTTTCTTGATGAAATTGATGAAGAGCACTTTGATTCAACGGTAGAGAAAAGGGGAAGACCTGTGTTACCGGAACCAAAATTATTGATGGACCGTCCCAGTCGTAAACGTGATTACGAGCCGCGTGTAAGTCCTGCAGATTTTAAAGCCAGTCCTACAGAAGAGATTGCAGAAGGTATGGAAGTCCTTCATATTCAATTTGGAAAAGGCCGTGTAGTCAGTATTGATGGTGCGAGAGAAAACAGGGTAGCTACTATACAATTTGATGAAGGAGAAGACAATGAGAGAAGGATCATGCTTCGGTTCGCAAAGCTTCAGATTGTCGTGTGACGAAAGACCATTGATCTATTCTCAACTAATCTTCTTCAACGTAAAATGTAAAAAAATAAAGATGATTTAATTTAATAAAGCAGTCAATTCTTCCGGCTGATTCGAAACAGATTTTCTTGGAGAAAGTATAATGATCTGTTTTGAAGGATGGATGGTGATATTAAACTGACTGAGAAAAGGCTGGCCTAATAAACCATCGAATGATTTTGATACAAATGATTCTTTATCCTGAAGATCAATAATAAAAGTGGATGGGTACATGATATGCGCATCCAGTTCAAGGTCCATGTTGAGCTGGTACTTAATGTCTTTATGATTGTCTGTACCTATGACGAGAACCGGTGAGGCATTTGCATTAAGTTGAGCCTTATGAGTATCGTCAAAGAATAGATAATTTATTTCGGAACCGGTATCAAGACCGAGAGTTTTTTTCACTCCATTCACTTTGCATGTGATGACCGGCAGATGATTCACATATCGGAACTTCATCACTTTACTTTTATCCACATCCATTTTTTCTGACAGTGAAATTAATTTGCGGTCGTAATCAATGGAGACATAGTAATCATCCAATACTGAAAGGCCGATCAATGCATAGACTTGCTGGTGTAATGCATTTTCTAAAAAGGAGAGATCTGAAACGAGAGCATTTGTATTCGCATGATGGATGCCCATCCAGGACCATTCTTTGATTTGATGCAGTTGACACTGAAAATTTCCGTTGATGCCTGCACACTGAATTGATGCAGGATTTTCTGTTGCATAAAACCGATTATTGAGGACCAACCCCGGTGCACCCGTATCGAAGATGACCAAAACGTTCTTTCCTTCAATGACCGCTTCTGATACCATAAGGCCATTGACAATATTGATTGGAAATGGATTAGCCCTGATCAGAAGAGAGAGGAAACAGAAGAATATGAATAGACAACCTTTCAATTCACATTATAATTAACAAAATTTACATTTAAAGATTGATATATGATTTATAAAATATTGAAAATCAATGATTTAAAATATAAATATCATATATCGATTGTAAAAATAATGTAAATTCAGCGTAAATACAAGTTAAATTATTGTTATTCTTAGTATCGCCTTTCTCAATTATGCTTTGACCTGCTTAACTCATCCTCTGGACAACTCAACAACCAGGGACTTCTTCTAACACTCGCTTATTCATATACCTATCTTTATCATGACCAAATAAGATCAAATGAATTCATTGGGGAGTCAGCGAACACAAAAATTAAAGGAAGCTGCTATTCGTCATGGATTTATGGGAGTGGGTATTTCGAAGGCTGAACGAATGGATGATGAAGCAAGGGGTTTAGAGAGCTGGCTGTCAAAAGGATATCACGGAGAGATGGCTTATATGGCCAATCACTTTGAGATGAGAATTGATCCTACTAAGCTTATGCCTGGGGCGAAGTCGGTAGTGAGTTTGATGTATAACTATTTCCCCGGGCCCCTAAATCCCCTAGCGCCTCCGCAGAGTAGCTTCAGCGCTCGCGGAAAGGGGACTTCGACATCTTCCAATACCTCACAACTGACAACTGACAACTCACAATTTAAGATCAGTCGCTATGCTTATGGTGAAGATTATCATCATGTCATTCGGAAAAAATTGAAGGCAATGGTTGCAGAATTACAACAAGAGATTGGAGAATTTCATGGAAGAGTGTTTGTTGATTCTGCTCCTGTGATGGAAAGAGATTGGGCGAAGAGAAGTGGGCAGGGATGGATTGGAAAAAATACATTGTTGATCCATCCTAAAAAAGGAAGTTATTTTTTCCTGGCAGAAATCATCCTCGATATTGAATTGGATTATGATCATCCCATTCGTGATCATTGCGGGACATGTACGAAGTGTATTGATGCATGTCCTACAGATGCGATTTCTCCTGAAGGTTATATTCTTGACGGTTCTAAATGTATTTCTTATCTCACTATCGAATTGAAATCCCAAATTCCTGAATCATTCAAAGGCCAGATGGAGGATTGGATATTCGGATGTGATATCTGCCAGGAAGTGTGTCCTTGGAACCGGTTTTCAACTCCTCATCATGAATCTGCATTCGAAATGCCTGAAAAAATCAGTGCGTTGAAAAAAGAAGACTGGCAAGAAATGACGGAAGATGTATTTGATGTAATGTTCGAAAAATCACCCTTGAGAAGACCGGGGTTCATAGGTATGAAACGAAATATCTTATATAATTCAGAAAAAAAATAATAGAGTTCGGAAAAAATAATTCTCAATTCTGCAAGGATAAAATTGTTATTCATTGTGATTGACTTAATGACTAAGCCTTGTCTCCACTACCATTAACGATTTCCGATTGGCAATAAAATATTTCCCTTCCACTTCATCTTCTTAAATTTTAATTAACATTTTTAGAAAAATGATGTTTGCTATTTAAGTAAACCTCATTTTTTAACCATTAAAGATATTCTAATGAAAAAGGCAGAAATTGTAAAACCAAAAGTCATTGATCTTTCATCCCTTCTTTTTTCGATTGCATTGATTATTTTATTTGGATTCATGATGACATTGAACAGTTGTAAAGATGATAATGCAAATCCGTCTGCAAGTTATGAACGAGTGAATCTCGTAGCGAGTACAAGTGGGTATGGCGCCGCCAGGGTTGATACCAACCTGGTGAACGCATGGGGCACTGCCATTGGGCCTACAGGTTCATTTTGGATTTCTTCTACTGATAAAGATATGACTACTGTATACGACAGGACAGGGATATCCTTATTGGCTCCTATTGCCGTTGATGGTGAACCTACCGGAGTTGTGTACAACAGTACTACTGATTTTTCAATACCCGGAACAGGTCTTCTCAGTAAATTTATTTATGTAGGTGAAGAAGGAACTGTGCAAGTATGGTATGCAGGAATAGTCACTGTGAAAGTAGCTGATAATTCGTCTGATGGAGCTGTGTATAAAGGAGTCACCATAGCCAATAACGGTGAATCAAATTTTTTATACATCGCTAATTTCTCAGAAGGCGAGGTTGAAGTATTGGATAAGAATTTTAATTACATGACCAATATGCCTTTTGCGGATCCAACTATTCCGGCCGGCTTTGCTCCTTTTAATGTGCAAAATATCGGAGGTAAATTGTATGTGACGTATGCAAAACAAGATGCTGATAAAATGGATGACGTTAAGGGCACGGGTAACGGATATGTCAATGTATTTAACCCAAATGGAACTCTTGTTAAACGATTTGCATCCCAGGGAACGCTGAATTCACCATGGGGTATGGCACAGGCACCTGATGGTTTTAACCAGGGATCGGGCGCCATTCTCATTGGCAACTTTGGAGATGGCCATATCAACATATTTAGCAAGGATGGTGAGTACCTCGGACAACTGAAGGACGGCAATACAACGATCAGCATCGATGGATTATGGTCGCTTACTTTTCCTTCTAATGGTGTTCCTGCAGGAGATCAAAACGAATTGTTTTTCACAGCAGGACCTTCAAATGAATCGCAAGGATTATTTGGATATCTCAAGCTTAGGTAATAAATAAAAAAATTTATCATAAATGACCCGGGGTGTATTTAATATGCCCCGGGCATTTCATTTATTCAATATTTATTTTTCTAATGCTTTGGAAAGAGCGAGATAAATTCCATTCGTCCATCCAAATCCATCCTGCACCGGATATTCACCTCCACCAGCATCAAGTTTGAGATCTTCAACATTATATTTTTCCATCATCCTTCCGGTACGGTTGAATACTTTTTTATTAAGCTCAAGCCATCGCCGTGCTCCATCATTGGCGAGATCTGTTGCGCCATAATTTTTTAAACCTATATATGTGATCCATTGTAGAGGGGGCCATCCGTTAGGTGCATCCCATTGTTGCCCCGAAAATTGATTTGTCGTCACCCATCCACCTGGGCGAAGAAAGTGATCGGCCAGAAATTTAATACTTCGATTTGCCTGCTCTTGTGATGCGATACCGGCAAACAAAGGATACATCATAGCCAGTGAGGGAACTCCATATTTTCCTTCGTGAATCACATTGTCAGAAAAAATCCCTTCAGCTTCATTCCAAAAAACACGATTGATTAATTCCTTCCGTTGTTTTGCCTTAATTTCAAATGCTTCGTTATTTAATTTATCTCCGATCGACTTAAATGACCGGGCAATCGTCATCTCCATCATATACAAAAGTGAATTGAGATCAACCGGAATGATGTCGGTGGTATGAATACTCGTAAGATCATTTTCTTTTGCAAACCACCTGCTACTGAAATCCCATCCGGATTCACATGCAGCTTTCATGTGGCGATAAAATGATTTTGGATTTACATAAGGAGAATTTGCTGAATGAACATCCTCGGACCATGATTCTGCCCTGGGAGTATCGCTGTCATCATAGTAGCGATTGAGATATTGATCATCACCAACTTTAACGATTCTTCTAAAATTTTCAGGATAATCCTGAATACCATCCATCCAAAAAGAATATTCGCGAAGTAATGAAGGAAGATAATCGCGATAAACATCCTGACCATCCATTTCAGCAAGAAGTGTGATCATCAGTGAGAAAAAAGGAGGTTGTGAACGAGATAGAAAATAGCTGCGATTTCCATTGGGTATATGACCAAATTGTTCCAATTGCCAGGCAAAATTTCTAATCATCTCCCTGATGATATCTATTCTTCCGCTTTCCTTTAACCCTAACATTGTAAAATAGCTATCCCAGTAATAGATTTCTCTGAACCTTCCACCTGGTACGACATAGGAATAAGGCAAAGGAATGAGCGAAGAAATGTGCTTTGGGTGATCGGGTTTCCGGAGTAAATGATTCCATAATGAATGTAGATGTTCATCAATGGGAAGAGGTTGAATATCGATTATCTCTATATTTTCCCCGGGCAATTGAAAGTATTGATGGACAAATTCTCTGACTTCTTCAATCTTTGAATGGTTGACCTTGCTATATAAAGAATTAATTTCATTGGATGGGATGAGAGGACTTGCATCCGCGAATGTTTTGCTATCAGGAAAAATCTGAAGCAACATGACGTCTGCATAAAGATCCGGGTAAGCCAGTTCGGGGTAGAAAATTTCAATATTCATGATGTTCAAATCTACCTTTTTTTGCCCCTAAATCCCCTAAAGGGGACATATAATCTTCATAAAATTATGTGAAGGAGAAGAAGATTGTATAACTTACTTTTTCAACTCATCCTGTTTATGAAATACTGGCGACTGAAGCTTTCCCTGGTACTCAATTATGTCGTATTTGCCATGCTGCTCAACAGTGTTGGGACAGTGATATTGCAGGTGCAGAATAATTTCGGAGTGACGAAAGGGGCGGCGAGTGTATTGGAAGCATTTAAGGACCTGCCAATCGCGATAACAAGTTTTTTAATCGCATCTTTTGTCGTGCGGATTGGATACAAGCGGACCATGCTGATGGGATTGGCTCTTGTGACCATAACCTGCATGATTATGCCCAATTTGCCTTTTTTCTGGATGACCAAATTATTATTTCTGAGCATTGGGGTTGGTTTTGCTTTCATTAAAGTTTCAGTTTTTGCTACACTCGGTCTTGTGTCTGAAAATGAGAAGGAGCATGTCAGCTACATGAGTTTTCTGGAATCATTTTTTATGGTTGGAGTACTCAGCGGTTATTTTCTGTTTAGTGCTTTTGTGGATCAGGCTAATCCGGCCTCGACCTCATGGATGAGGGTTTATTATTTTCTCGGAGGGGGTGCCTTTTTTGCATTTCTTCTCCTCCTGACAACAAGAGTAGATGAATCTGCAGTGCATAAGGAAGCACCGGAAGGTATGGTACAGGATTTTCGTAAAATGCTTGCACTTATCGTCATGCCATTGGTCATCGTGTTTATTATTTCCATATTTTTTTATGTGCTGGTCGAGCAAAGCATCATGAGTTGGTTGCCTACATTCAATAACCAGATATTGCATCTTCCATCAAAGTTGAGTATTGAGATGGCCAGCATACTTGCCGGATCAACTGCTGTGGGAAGATTATTGGCAGGATTTGTTTTGAAAAAAGTGAAATGGTATTGGGTGGTCAGGATAAGTCTTGTGGCAGCGGCAGTAATGGTGCTGATAGGCTTGCCTTTAGCATTGCATACTGATGCCTCGGCTGCGACGGGATGGTTTGATGCTCCTTACACGGTATTTATTTTTCCGATGATCGGTTTGTTTTTAGCGCCTGTGTATCCTACGATCAATTCTGTAATGCTTAGCAGGCTTCCATTGATTCAACATGGTCCGATGTCCGGGTTGATAGTTGTGTTTTCGGCATTAGGGGGTACAACTGGTTCCATCATCACAGGAAATGTTTTTCAACATTTCGGCGGGAATAATGCGTTTTATTTATCGCTTATTCCGATCACATTGATTCTGACTGCGTTGTTTTTCTTCAAAAGGATGACAGAGAAGCAACCTGTGTTTGCTGCGGAATAACTTGATTTCAAAAGCTATTACTTGGTCAGGTTTTGCCCCGACGGGGCAAGGATAAGTTTTACGTATTCATATGTTACCAACCTGTTGCCCCGACGGGGCAATGAAAATTAAGATCTCAAGCTCTCACTTCTCTCACTCTCTCACGCTCTCACTCTCTCACTCTCTCACTCTCTCACTCTCTCACTCTCTCACTTCTCCGTAACTATAAACTCTTTGTCTTCGGGGCCGACACCAACAATGCGTAATCTTTTCCATCCTTTTGGAATCTTTGATGTGAGTTGGACAATCCCATTGTCAGTGATGGATAATCCGCCGAATCCGGCAAGCACTGCCTGTAACATACCGCCTGCACCGGTAGCGAAATAAGGATTTTTTCCACCTGCGGTTTCAGAGATCACACCGAAAGGTGGTACTTCATTTGGCTTATAACTCTTTGAAAAAATATCAGCAGATTCCTGCACTTTACCGAGCCTGTTGTACAAAATGGATAGGATGGCATTGCCCATTGCAGGTCCGTCAGGAGATGTGCGGGGACCATAGTAGTTGAGGTCTTTGGTGATCGCATCAGGATCAGTAATAATGTCAAGAGGGTAAGATAAGAGGACAGCATCTGCCTGCTTGATCATCACACCATCATAAGTAGCATTTTCCCTTGTCGTTCCGTCCGGAAATTTAAGAATGGGAATGTTATCTGCCACCAATGTCCAATCCGCGTTAGCTTTATATCCTAAAACCGCTGCCGCTTCATTAGCATCACGCAGTGCAGTGATCGCGACTCCATTGGTGAATGCATTGTTGTCGATATTCTCAAGCCATTCATTGGCACCAATGACATTTTTAATATCATATTGATGAGGACCGTTCCGTTCAACACGTGAAGCCCAGAAATCAGCTGCGGCCTTCAGTACAGGCCAGCCTTTTTCACGAAGCCATTCCTTGTCTTTGGTGACCTGGTAATATTTCCAATGGGCCCATGCAATGCATCCTGTGATATGATGTTGAAATGGACCTGTCAGCGCCCACACAGGAGTATCTTCAGTCCCATCAGCTGCAGACTCCCAGGGAAACATCGCTCCCTGGTATCCGTGTTCAAATGCATTTGACTTGGCAGCCTCCAGTCTTTCGTATCGGTATTCCAAAAGTGATAAGGCAATATCAGGTTGCAACATTAATAGGGGAGGATACATCCACAGTTCCGTATCCCAAAACACATGGCCATTGTATCCAAGGCCGGACAAACCCATTGGAGATAGACTATAAGCCGTTCCGGCTCGTGCAAACGAATAGAGATGATATAATGCAAATCGTATATCACGTTCAGTTGCAGGATCACCTTCAACAAAAATATTTCCTGTATCCCACAATTTTTGCCATGCCTCATTATGAAACTTCAGCAATCGATCTGTTTTTTCAAGTGCTGCAAAAATGGTAAGACGCTCGGCCTCATTGTGTGGATCGGGATGATGAGCTGAAGAAATAACTGAAGCTACTACGGCAAAGCGATAGGTATCACCCTTCTTGAGTTTTTTCTTAAACTTCATCAGGTGCATATTATAATCCCAGTCTTCATGAATAATATCAGGTTCGCTGCCATGCGGCTCATCGAAAATGAAAGAGTCTGATGCTGCAATTTCATATGCTCCTGTAGGACTTTTAGCTACAGACGTCATCAAAGGAATTAATACATGTGGCCTGTCAATTTCTGCATAATAGTTACGAACGTCCTGCAAGTGCAGAGGTGATTCAATGACGGACATCGGGGTGATTTCCACATCTGCCATGGCTGTAATTTCCACGACGATCAGGGAAGTGAAAGGAAGGTGCCTTAAAGACATCATCTTATGGCTCACAAATATTTTATTATCGGCCACAAAAGATGTCACCAGTGCTGCATGGTGCATATCCAGTGTTTGCTGGAATTGACTGATATTATTTCGTTCGACTCGCTTCCCGTCGACATCCAACTGCATATTCACATGATTGAAGACTTTGAGAATATTGGATACACGACCCCGTTGATAATGATCATAGACTCCATTGAGGACTACATCCTTGACTTTTAGTGGATCAGCAGACGAAATAATCCCTACCATGCCATTGGCTACAGTGACGCCAAAATAATTTGATGGATCAATCGAATCCGCTGTCACTTTCCAGGTATCCTGGGAAAATGATTTTTCCAGCACCAGGCATAAAACAAACATTAGGAATTTATTCATACCGCAAATGGTTTTTGAATGATTGTAATAGTATTATTTTATCGCAGTTGAAATGGATATCAATGTATCATTGTTAGAAGCAATATACAATTGGCCCCTGATCATTTTCATGTCCCGGACCTCACTCCTCCTGTGAAAGCCAAGGTTAAAAGAATCATCAGAAGTCCAGCCTCTCTCTCGGGTGTAATTCATTACTGTAGGGAATAATGCGTCTTGTCTTCCCCAATTTGGATCGACATTATACAGATTACCACCAAATACAAATCGCTCATGATCTATCCTGCAAATACTCCATATTGGCCCTCGCTGCAATAATGAAGGTAGTGGATTAAATTTCCAGGTTTTAGATTTCTGATCAGAAATAAAAACACCGCTTGACATTTCATTGCAAATTCGTTGCGTGGCTTTATCAAGTTGATTTTTTGGAAAAATATCGGATACATCTTTCCCTGCAAAATTTTTATTAAAAACATAATCCTTCTTCCGGCTGGGGAGGATTTGCAGGAAAAGTTCGAGATTAGGATAGACATATCTTTTATCTCCATGCATATAGGTAAGTATTGGATCAGATTGTCCATTGAGATCAAAATCATTGAGATATAATATCAATGGATGAGCTACATCCGCATCAATCGGATGATTCAGTCCGAAATTTCCGGCGATGATGTCAGGAATACTATCCCCATTAATATCGGTGAGTAGAATTGAAAACCATAATCCTTCTGAATTGGGTAAGGTCTCTTTTTCCCAATGCGTTTTCCTGTTATACAAAATGGTGATGGGCATCCAATGTCCAGCCACAACGAGATCCTGCAGACCATCACCATCCATATCTGCCCATTGTGCATCAAAGACCATTTCCCATATTGGAGCTTCCTGCACTGAGAATGATCCCTTACCATCATTGATATAAAAGTAACTTGGCTCACTCCATCCATAATGGCCCGGCCTGGACAAGGTTCCAACAAAAAGATCAACATCGCCATCATGATCATAATCACATGGCCGGACAACGGAGCAGTTTCTCTCAGATTTCGGCAACTTATCCTGCACATATTGAAATGTGCCATTGGCATTTCCAAAAAATAATAATTCCTGTTCAGATTCATTCCCGGAGGGCATGATATTTCCTCCCAGGGTAATGAAAAGGTCTTCGAATCCGTCTTTGTTGAAGTCAGCAAAAGCGGCGTCATTTTCATCCTGGTCTTTCTTGAGATCGGGCATGCCGATGATTAAATTCGTGACATCGGCATCATCATTTAAACGATGCAGTGTTCCATGTTGAGATGCATCTGTGACGTAGTAATATTTTTTTCCAATCGCCATACGGGGTCCGAATGAAGATAAGCTATAAGGCATCCATCTTTCAACATCAAGGTCATTGGGTGCATTTTCGTGATGGACGGATAAAGAATGCCAGGGGATAGGCTTTTCATCAATCGTGCAATAAGATGAGTAAGATGAAAATGCTTTCTGAATAACCTGGAAGCCTGGGATCAATTGTTTTATTACCTGGCAAGTTCCATCAGGCCATTGTATGATTAATGAATCCACCGGTTGCCCACCTGTGAAAAAATAAGCTAATTGTTCTTTACCGGATTCAAATCCCGATATATGATCGATGGTTTGATATTGAAGATTATTTTTCTGGTATAGCGTTAATTGCGACCCCAGTCCAAATGGATTGGCATTGGTATCTTTAAGTTGTATGGCGATATAATGAACTTGCGGAGAATTGTTCTGAAGGATATATGAAGCTTGATTTAAATTATTGCACACAATATCCAGGTCCCCGTCTCTGTCCAGGTCACTGTATGTTGCGCCATTTGTGATTTTTGTACCGGGGTCTTCAATAGGTATTCTTCTGAAAGAGTTACTATCGGGTACATTTAAGTATAAATAATTATCAGCTCCACCCCGCGGCATCATGTTGATTAATTTCAGGCCTGTATTTTTATTGTTAATATTATCATTAGAATAATAATTGACGAAATCCAAATCATTTGGTCTTCGCGCGATACCATTCGAAATAAAGATATCCTTGTGGCCGTCTCCATTAAAATCAGCGATCAATGGACTCCAGCTCCAATCTGTTGCTTCAATTCCATATAAACAGGCTAACTCTGAAAAAACAGGAACGCCCTCATTCATTCCCTGGTTGATTTGCAATGCATTTCTGGAACTTTGATGATG
The DNA here is from genome assembly GCA_963746195.1 of uncultured Saprospiraceae bacterium. GTDB lineage: Bacteria > Bacteroidota > Bacteroidia > Chitinophagales > Saprospiraceae > Opimibacter. The sequence continues at coordinate 22,839 of CAVVAS010000001.1, forward strand.
GTATCCAAATGAACGTTTGAATTCATAGATGCTAAAACTTTCCCAGCCACCTGACATTTTATAAGTTGTTTCGTCTTCCGGTTTCATGTCGAGGGAAAGGATATCAGGTAAACCGTCGTTGTTGATATCTGCAATCGAAACACCCATGGTAAAATTACTGGTATGCCCGGTAGCTTTTGCTACTACTTCACGAAAGGTACCATCGTGATTGTTGATATACATGTAATCGTTTTCATGAAAATCATTTCCGACATAGATATCGGGCCAGCCATCCCGGTTGAGATCCCCGATGTCGACACCTAATCCAAAACCAACTGGGGAATTGAAGATGCCGGTCTTTTGTGTCACATCAACAAACTGACCATGTTGGTTTTCTAACAATCGGCATCCGGACGCCGGATCATATAGCTGATGTGTCAATTCAGCAGGTTTGAATTGTTGAGGATCTTTTAAACTATGATTGAGAAGGAAACAATCGAGGTCTCCATCCCGGTCGTAATCGAAAAACGTTGCATGCGTGGCCAGGCCTTTGAAATCCAGTCCGTACAAGTGAGCCAATTCAGTAAATGTGAGATCACCGTTATTGATGAATAATTGATTTCTTCCTTTCTTGCCTGTTATTTTATCTACCTGGCACACATAAATGTCAAGTAATCCATCACCGCTGACATCCACCATAGAAACTCCTGTATTCCATGCACCACTGCAGGCAACTCCTGCTGATTTTGTGATGTCCGTGAAATGCATGTGACCTTTATTCAGGTAAAGTTTATTTCCAGACTGGTTGCCCGTAAAATAAATATCTGGTAAGCCGTCATTATTGATGTCGCCTACAGCGACTCCTCCTCCATTGTAGTAATAGAGATAACTTAAAATATTAAGGCTGTCTGAATCATGCAATTGATTGGTGAATTTAATTCCTGTCTGACCTGAATCAAGAATTTGAAATAATTGATCGGATTTTTTGCCTGCACCTTCCGAACATGAGGCAAACAGAATGATGAAGAGGCCAAATACAAGTCCGATCTTAAAGTGTCTCATCATGGTAAGCGAAATATCATAGCTGAATCATTGTTGCGCGCCACAACTAAGACCTTCTTACCATGCAGAGTCATTGCTTTCATATCCCTTATCTCACCAGGTGCACATAAATGTAATGACGGAGAAGGCATTGAAAAATTTCCTTCTCCATCGCCCTGGAAGATAAATCCATCAGAGGCATCGAAACGACCTAATTCGGGTTTAACACCAAAAAGATTTCCCCCGGTGATTAAATCGGGAATACCATCACCTGTCATATCCTTTAACGCAATACCATAAATAGGACTAAACTGTGCCTGTGCCGGAAGTGCCTTTCGTTCAAACCCGGGCCAATGATTGATGAAAACACTTGATTCGAAACATGTTGTTTCAAGCTTCAGCGCATGTTCCATCTGATCCGGTGTGAATATGTCAGTGATATGTTGATGTTCAAAATCCTTAAACGACAAGTACTTCTTTTTAAGTGAAGGAATTCGGGAAAGAAGATCATGCCTCAATATTGTAGGGAAGGATTCATCCCCGTTATAGGTACAGATAATTTGTTCGACAGAACCATTGTTATCAAAGTCATTGACATACATGCAGAGAGGGTGATCAGCACTTGTCCTGAATCTTGAATTAAGACCATAGTTGCCGGCTATGATGTCCGGTTTTTGATCGTGATTGATATCCGCTATTTCCAAAACATTCCACCAGCCTTTAGAATCAGTCAATCCTGCAGACATTGTATTTACAAATTGACCGTTTTGATATTTAAAAATCATTACCGGCATAAATTCTCCGCAGATGATCAGTTCAGGAAGTCCGTCTCCATCCATATCATGCCAGGCAGCATCAGTGATCATTCCGATATTATGGAGAGAAGGAGCAATCGTTGAGGTTACATCTACCAGTTTGCCCTTATCGTTCCGGTAAATATATCCGTCGCAGGGAATACCGTAAGCAAATGGTTTCAAACGCTCCCCGATAAAAAGATCTTCATCACCGTCACCATCCATATCACCTGCTGCCACAGCCCCGGTACTGATGTGATGCGGAGAATAAATATCCGTCGACGCTTTTGCCAGGTTACCATGCCCATCATTTATATACAGTCGATTGAGGATTTGTGAAGATTCAAGTGTAGTTTCATTGCCCCCGCTGGCTATGAATACATCCAGATCACCATCCTTGTCTACATCAAACAAAGTGATGTCAATATCTTCACAACCACTGTCTTTTTCGAAAGCAGGTGTTTTTTTTAAATAAAATTTTCCGTCATGATCCTGCAAATACATAGCGGCAGATTGTCCTTTTGCCCCGCCAATAATGAGGTCCTCAAGATGGTCTCCATTCAGATCACCTGCTGCTATATGAGGTCCTTCAGTAGATTTCATCATAAATAAAAACGGGTCCCTGTCAAAATCAACGAATTCGTTTTCGTGATGCTTAAAGGAAAGACCGGAAGCAGATGTAATATCATCAAGACAATGTATTGGATTGACAGGCACAACAGGAGTTGTCTGTGATCCGAGATCCACATCAATCCATAATTCCTGGTCAGCTTTAATATCATGCAGTACTTGTTTTTTGCCAGAAGGAGAAATCACTATCAGTGAATCCACCAGCTTATCTTTCCCCAATCCTATATGAACTGCATAATCCATGGAAGATTCAAATCCTTTCATCGGCATATACTCATAATATTGTTTTTTGCCGTTGTAGAATGCCGTAACTTTTGATCCTACTGCAAAAGGATTTTTTCCCGGGCCTTTTAAATGGATTTGTAAGTAATGGATACTATCATTATGATCCTGCAAATTATTCCGGTAAACAAATGCGTTCATATTGACATTGTTGACGACTAAATCAAGATCTCCGTCCCGATCAAGATCTGCATACGCTGATCCATTTGAATGACTCGGGGTGTCCAATCCCCAAGCAACTGTGGAATTGATAAACTTCAAATCACCACCATTTTTAAAACCGTAATTGGAAATCTTTTCTGATGGAATAGCTGCAATCAGTTTTTTATAATCTGTTTTATTACCGGCAGTCATTTTAGCCATCACATCTTTATCGGCAATGTAATTGAGAAAATCCTGATCCGTCAGGTCCTGGTAAATGCCGTTGGCAATAAAGAGATCTTTCCATCCATCATTATCAAAATCAGCTAACAAAGCTCCCCAACTCCAATCCGTTGCTTCAACACCTGCATACCGGCCAATTTCACAAAATGTTCCATTTCCATTATTAAGTTGCAATGTATTACGGGTGAATTGATGGTAGTAACCGTTCGACACACCGTACATATACCGTTGCCAGTTATCAAATGTCGTTTTGGTTTTGAGCCGGTCCTCCGTTCCAGGCAACATGTCGGTGACAAAAATGTCAGGGAACAGATCATTATTGATATCTGCAATATCAGCACCCATGGAGGCGGCCGAAGTTGAATTCACTCTTGATTCAAGTTCTTCACTGAATTTTCCGTTATGCTGATTGATATAGATATAATCTCTTTCGAAAAAATCGTTTGACACATAAATGTCAGGCCATCCATCGAGATTCAAATCACTGACGGTAACTCCGAGTCCGAATCCAATCACTGAACCATAAATTCCGGCTTCCTCACTGACATCGACAAAATGATTATTGTCATTGCGAAAAAATTTGTCCCCTCCTTTAGGGTCCCTGACATTCCTGACATTCAGGCGGAGGTTAAACGAACCGATAGACTGGTAAGAATTATTGAGAATAAAGCAATCAAGATCACCATCAAGATCATAGTCAAAAAAGACAGCATGAATGGTATACCCGTCATCTGCGAGTCCATATTCTTCAGCTTGCTCCTTGAATGTTCCGTTATGTTGATTGATGAATAGTTCATTGCGTTTACTGTCGCCTTCCATTTCTCCGGAATGACAGACATAAATATCGAGCCATCCGTCTCCGTTGACATCGGCCATTGTCACACCGGTTGACCATGAACCCTTCCTGCCCTCCACTCCTGCTTTCGCCGTAATATCTTCAAACTTAAAATTTCCTTTGTTGAGATAAAGCTTGTTAGGACCCATGTTGGCAGAGAAATAAATATCCGGCAGGCTATCGCCGTTGATGTCGCCTATGGCAACACCACCTCCATTATAAAAATTCCGATAGGTATAGATATTGAATTTAGGATCAAAGTGGAGTGAATTCGTAAAGTGAATTCCTGAATCATCAGGATCAACAAGTGTAAACAACTTATTTTCTTTTGATTTTTTATCATCAACTTTTGAACATGAACACAAAACTGAACAGATGAGCAGGGCCAATGTCATTGACCTCATCATCACGTTCAAAAAATCATTATTTATTCTTTTCATCCTCGGTCTTATTCTTTTCATCCTCGGTCATATACTTCTCATTTTCCATTAGCACTTTTACATATTGTTCGTCCTGTACTGTAATAAGGATTTTTCTCGGGTAGGTATAATTATAGTAAGCCGGCCTGCCGTCCTGTGTCTTTTTGTGCGTAAATTTTACATTGTAATCCTTTTCCATTTGTTGAACAATTTTCACAATAAGTGTATCAGAATACAGCTCCCTGTTCCATGGAGCCCACGCTTCATAATTATAGGTCACAGGCATTTCATAAAGAACGTCATTTGAAAAATTAGGATAAAAATTCATGGACACGGGCTTGCCATATCCTGTCATAATCTCGTGCTGAACGGATAGATTGGTGGATCCTGACGTAAATAAACCTGTTTTATTGAGCTTCCAGCAGGTATCATAAAAGGCCTGCCGCTTCATCCCAAAAGTGAGATTGAAAAAGATAGTGTCCAGGGCCGAATCATAAGACTTGGCAAAAGGATGTAAATTATTTTTTTTCATCATCCACATGGCTCCTCCAGCGGCAATCAAAAGGATAAGTAAAACCGGAATTATTTTTTTGTACATCAGTTATTGATAGGTTAAGTTTGATTTTGGTATTGTATAATGAGGTAATGCATAAATGGAAGGAGTATCGTCATTTTTTACAACGAGCAGATTAGGCTGAGTTCCAATGTGGATCAATTGAATGTCCCTGATAGAACCGAATTCGAAAAACCCGGATTCCTGGAAAGGAGCAGGCTTGAATTGACCATCAGGCTGCTGAATCAAAACAGTCCCATAGGATGCAGCATAAATACCCATTTCTGGTTTAGAAGAATATTGATTCCCTCCTAAAATAATATCCTGCAGGTGATCTCCATTGATATCTCCAATCCAACTGGTATATTGAATCGTCAACTGAGCCTCATCAGGTAAAGGAACAAATTTGAATTTCCCTTTTTCATTGTAAAATATACCGGTCCTCAATTCATTAATTGTATATACGATAGATTGCTTGATCTGGTCGGCATCAAACATATCCTGGATCGTAGCTTTAGCATATGCTGCGTAGGTGGTGTATTTCTTATTAAGATATGGAAGTTGTTTCATAAGATCGTCTTTCAAAGCCACAGGGTAGTCAAGTCCATTCCTTCTCCAACATAAGATCTGTTCCGTTTGTCCATTCTTGTCAAAATCGTTAATGTAGAGCACTAATGGATGAATAGTATCTGCTTTTAATCTTGAATTGAGGCCATAGTTACATGCAATAATATCCAAATCTCCATCATTATCAATGTCTGCCACAGAAACATGACACCAGAGTCCCTTGACTGATGCAAGTCCATTTGTAGCAGACGGATCACTAAATTTTCCATGATCGTTGAGAAAGACATGGATGGATCCATATTCATATGCTGCAACAATATCCGGATCACCATCCATATCCATATCAGCTGTGATAGCAGATGTGACCATGCCTGGTGTTAAAACGTCATCATTGACATTCGTTTTTTTCCATGATTGACAATCCTGGTTGAGATACATGTTAACAGGAGAAGGCACACCATATTCAAATGGTATCAGCCTGCCAAATGTAACAAGGTCCACATCTTTATCCTGGTCAAAGTCTGCAAGGCATACAGTATGATGACTTTCATAAGCGGCATGATAGAAATCACCTGAAGTAGAAAAGTTGTGATTACCCATGTTGAAATATAACCTGTCTCTCATGGCCGAAGATGATGATGGTAATTCGGAACTGCCGCTTGAAATATAGATATCCGGACGATGATCGCAATTGACATCCATCAATTGAATACAAATATCTTCTGAAATGGAATCCTTAGCTATTGCAGGTGGAATAACTTTAATAAAACTGCCATTCGATTGCTGGTACAAGATTACTGCACTTTGGCCACGGGCACCTCCCAGTACAATATCATCAAGTCCATCCCCATCCAGATCCTTCACAGCAGCTCTTGGCCCTTCATTTGAAATCATGGTATACATCAACCTGTCCCTGTCAAAATCAGAATATACATTTTCAATGTGCCGGTAAGGAAGTTGTATATCTTGTTTTACGAGCAGGGGAGAGGATACTATTTTGGCTGATGACCATGGTACCGTTGCATTATCAAATTTTACAACAAGGGTAGTGTCTGCTTTTACATTTTTCAAAATGCTTTGTTTTCCGTAAGGCCAAATCACTACAACAGAATCGATGAGTGTGCAATCTCCCAATCCAACAGAGATAACATGATCAATAGTGGATTCAAAACCTCTCATGGGATAAACTTCATAATAATGTGGATGACTGCATGCGTGCACTACCACTTTTGATCCGATAGCACCGGTATTACCGTCTTCTCCTTTGAGATCTATTCGCAAATAATGCTTTCCTGATTCAGTGGAATTATTTTTGAAAATCATGGCGGGCATATTTACATTATTGATGATCAGTTCTAGATCACCGTCGTTATCCAGGTCCGCATAGGCTGAGCCATTAGAGAAAGAAGGAATTCCTAATCCGGAGGCAGAGGAGGATTCATGAAAATGAAAATCTGAATCCTGGAGAAATAATTGATTTGGCATCGGAACACTTTTAGCCGCATCGAACATGGTTGTGATAACCTGTTTTTTGCTTTTGATCAGGGCACGTATCGCATCGGGATTGAAATAGAAATTGACATAATCAAGGTTGATGAGATCTTTATAAATACCATTGGCTACAAAAATATCTTTTAACCCATCGTTATTAAAATCCGCCAACAAAGCACCCCAGCTCCATTCTGTTGCCTCAACCCCTTCAAATCTTCCGATTTCTGAAAAACAGGGCAGTGAGTCCGGCCCGAGTCCCCTGTTAAGTTGAAGCACATTTCTGCTGAATTGCCTGTGAAAACCTTTTGCAACGCTTTCCTGGTACAAAGGCCAATTGTCGAATGCTGCTTTTGTCTTATATCGAATAGGATCTTTTGGAAGCATCTCTGTTACAAATATTTCCGGCCATCCATCTTCATTCAAATCTGCAATGTCAGCTCCCATCGAGCCTTTGCTTATCTCCTGCATTGAGGCAGGAAGACACTCTTTAAATGTTCCGTTTTTTTGATTGATGTAGAGATAGTCTCTTTCAAAAAAATCATTTGAAACATAAAGGTCAGGCCAATGATCATTATTCAGGTCTGCTACAGTGACACCCAGACCGAACCCAATAGCGCTTCCATAGATCCCGGCTTTCTCACTGACATCCACAAAGTGAGGAAACGTATCCCGAATGATTTTACCATCTATAATTTGAATAAGATTATTTTGATAAAGCCTGTTTCCGCCTATGGTGTCACGGATCATTCTGCTATCCTTCACCAGGTCATACGATCCTACAGACCGTATACTATTGTTGAGCAAATAACAGTCCAGGTCACCATCTAAATCATAATCAAAAAACACTGCCTGGGTACTCAACCCAATGTCATCCAGGCCTGCCTCATGAGATACTTCTCTAAAGGTTAGATTTCCATTGTTGAGAAATAATTCATTGTGTCTTTTTTCACTTCCCGGTTTTCCGGATTTGCATACGTAGATATCGAGCCATCCATCCCCGTTGACATCAGCCATACTCACACCTGTAGACCAAACATCTGAAGACGCTAAACCCGAGGAATTGGTAATGTCCTCAAATGTCAAATTTCCTTTGTTCAGATAAAGTTTGTTACTCACCATATTGCCTGTAAAGAAAAGATCACACAATCCATCATTATTGATATCTCCTGCAGCCACTCCGCCCCCGTTTAGAAAATTTTTGAAAATATAAGGATTGTAATCTTCTGAGAATGTCAGTTTGTTGATGAAATCAACTTTTGTTTTTGATGATGGCAAAAGTGTGAACAGTGGATGATCAGTGTCTTTTGACTGGCAACTGATCAGGAGGATAAATATCCCGAAAATAAATATGGCGGTTGGACGGAATGACAAGGCATCGAAGGTAACAAAAAGGTCACCTTAAAAAAGTAGAGACGCGATTAATCGCGTCTCTACTTCTTTAAGCAACCTTTTTATAAATAATTTAATAAAAAGAGTTCTGCTCCTAGTAACCAGGATTTTGCACCAGGTTAGAATTCACCTGAATTTGTCCTTCAGGAATCGGCATTAATGTGCGGAATGGTCCGTCATCAGCTGGTTTCTCCCATGCTGCATCACCATAATGGCCGAAACGAATCAGGTCACTACGACGTTTTGCTTCGAAACATGTTTCTCTCCCTCTTTCAGCGAGAAGATCGGCATCAGTTAAAGCTCCAAATGCAGCAACTCCTGCCTGGCGCGAATCATGTTGACCAGGTCTAATGCTTCTGCACTTCCCGGATCTAAACGATAGAGTGCTTCTGCTTTATTAAGAAGAACTTCCCCGTAACGATAGATGGCGTAGTCGTTGTTCATACTCTGACGACTGCCTTTTTCATATTCATACTTCGAAATACGGGCTCCACCATCACGATCAGCTGTTGGTTCCAGTTCATTCAGGACTGGGTTAAAATTAACTAAACGTCCATCTGTATCCGGATACCACAGATCAGAGTTATCAACAAGACGTACTCCATTGGCATCATATTGAGGTCCGTATAGCATAACACCATAAGCGCGGAGTCCACCACCAGTCAGACGAATATCATCGGGAGTGAAACTATTGTAGAAATCAGCAAGAACGCAATATCCATTCCATGGCTGTTCAACCGTGTTAAATGTCTTCTGACTTTCATAATGCAAAGTCATTTGGACCATATTGAATCCGCCTGCATTAATAGCATCATAAGGAATCACAAATATGTTTTCCTTTGAGGCTTCATTGTGAACAGAGAAATTGGCGAAATAATTGGATTCCAAAGAGTAGGCTCCTGAATTGATGATTTCATTTGCTGCATCTACTGCCTTTTGCCATTGAGGAGTACCTGTGTATACTTCTGCATTTAAATACAGGTTGACCAACATCATCTCGCCTACATAGAAATTAACACGGGCGTATGTTGTAGAATTTACATCCTTCGACAAAAGAGGTACTTGTGCCAGAAGTTCGCTTTCTACAAAATTGTACACAGTCTGCCTGGTTTCAGTAGCAGGTTTAAATCCTACAGGCACATCAAATTTAGTGACGATGGGCACGTTACCGAATACATCTAATAACACCAGGTAGTAATAAGCACGTAAGCCTTTCAACTCAGCGATAAAAGCATCGGCTCCTGCGCCACCGGCATTCTCAAAAGTAAAAATCAGCCGGTTGCAGGTATTGATGCCCCCATAGCAGAAATTCCATGTATTATTAAAATCACCTTCAGAAGGAGTGTAAGTATGCTTATGCATCCTGATCCACTGCTTTCCATCTTCCCAGTCTGGTCCCCTGTGAGGAATCGTAGCCTCATCAGATGATGTTTCCTGGCAAGACCAATAAGTCTGATGGTTGCAAAAACCATAAAGATTGGTGTATGCTGATCCGAGTGCGGCGATGTATTCGGCATCGGATTTGAAGAAATTTTGTTCCACGATCACATCCTTAAACTCAGGAGTTAAATCCGAGCAAGAGGGCAATGAAAGGAAGAAGAAAATTCCAATAACAAGTATGCTTATGTTTTTCATTATCGTATTTTTTAAACTAGTCATAAATTAGAATCCAAAGTTTACACCAAATGTGATCGTCCTTGTACTGTAGTATGTATTCCTTCGATCAACACCCGGAGCAAGCGGATCAGCAGTTACAGGCTCGCGTCCACCATTGTCAGAATCGAATTTATCTGATAAACGAACTTCCGGATCAACACCTGTATAACCTGTAAATGTCAATAAGTTCTGACCGGTAAGGTATATCCTGGCATTTTTGAATGTAGTGGAATTCTTTAAATCAAATGTATAGGCAAGAGTAGCATTATCGAGTTTTACAAAAGAAGCATCTTCCACATGTGTATTGTTATAAGATGCTGTAGTGACATCACCATTATAATATTTGGTCTTAATACTATTCAAACCTTTTCCTTCAGGATTGACTTCATAGAATACCCGATACATGTTGACCAGTTTGTGACCGAATGCACCGCGGAAGAAAAGATTTAAACTAAACTTACCAAAAGTAAAGTCGTTGTTCAAAGAAGCTTCCAGATCAGGTATACCATTACCTACTACCTGCCAGTCTGCGAAATCGAATTTACCATCCCCATTCGTGTCTTTAAATTTGTAAGAACCATCTGAGTTGACAGATTCAACAATCGGAGCTATAATCTGACCGATTTTTTCGCCTTCTTTCAACACATGGATACCTTGTCCTGCGGGAAGGTTCTGGCCAGGTGCTCCTATATTGGTGCGATAACTGGTTGGTGATCCGTCAAGATATTTATCAAGTACTGTGCTGTATGTCGTCAGGATAAGCGAAGGCGTATAAGTGAATTTACTTCCTTTGATAAGCTTATAGCCAACACTCAATTCAAAACCGCTTGTCGTGAAAGCTCCTGAATTTTCCCAGGTAACAGGTGCCAGATTTGGTGGTACAGGAACAGGTGCCAGTAAGATCAGGTCTTTTGTTTTCCTGCTAAAATAATCCAGTGTACCCCACAAATTGGAATTCAACATGGCAAAATCAACACCAATATTTAACTCATCCTTGGTTTCCCACTTAAGATCGGGATTGTGATTCGTGACAGGTCCGTAAGAAGAAACGAATCCACCATTATAATAAAAGCCTGCACCAGCCTCATAGATTGAATAAGGAAGGTATGAATCTGCAGGAACATTACCCGTTACACCATAGCCGACTCTGAACTTCAATGCATCGAATAAATCCAGGTTTAACACACTCGCGAGGTCAACACCGGCACTTACTGCAGGGAATGTACCTCTCTTGTTGTTTTCTCCGAATCGGTCTGACCCTTCCTGGCGTACACTTGCGGAGAAAAACCATTCATCATTTAAAACAAGATTAGCCCTGCCGAATACAGCCTCAAGCTGATAGCCGTTGTTATAAGAATCTACAGATGCATTTCCTGTTTTCACTTCAGCTGAAGCACTGAGATTGTTGTATGTAAATAAGTCAGTCAGGAAATTTCCGGCTTCTGCATTCTGACCCTCGTAATTGAACTTCTGGTATGAATAACCGCCCAGAAGGTTGTAAGTTAATTTGCCTGATGAACCAGTATATCTTGCTGTTGCTTCATACAAATCATTTTGCTCAATAGCTGTGTTTCTGCGAGCGACACCGTGACGACTTTGACCTTGACGATACAGTGAATTGCTTGGATAATATTCTCCATAGAAATCATCGCTTCTCTGCTTGGCGTACTGACCGCCGATTTTAAAGCCTTTGAAGATTTCAAGTTCCGCAGAGATATTGCCAAGGAATGAAAACTTCTGGCCATCATTCGTATTCAAATTGACTAAAGCCACTGGATTGAATAGGTCAAAACCACCTGGCTCATTGTACGAACCATCAGGTAAAGTAATTGCTGAGGTCGGGTTAAAAATCGTAGCATAACGGAAAGCTTCAGGGAAGCTTAGCTTGTACTTACGATCAGTAGCAATTAAGTTGATAGAGGTGCTTAACTTATTATTGAGTGATTTTTGAGTAAGGCTTAAGCTACCATTGATTTGATCAAAACCGCTGTTGAGCAGAACACCCTGGCTGTTTCGGTAATTAACTGATGCCCGGTATTGTGTCTGGTCAGTTCCACCTGTCATTGATAAATTATGAGCATGTGACCAACCGACCTGGGATATAGCTTTATACCAGTCAGTGTTGGAACCATTATCTGCACCACCTGCTGCCAAAAATTCGGAAGCGGATGCATGGTCAGGAAGTTTAGAAATACTTTCAGCTGCTACATAACCATTATAGTCTACACGTGATGTCCCTTTCTTCCCTTTTTTAGTGGTCACAAGGATAACACCAGATGATCCTCTTGTGCCATATATGGCAGCTGCTGATCCATCTTTCAATACATCCATGGATTCAATGTCCGCAGGATCAATCGTTGATAATTTACCACCCGGTACGCCATCGATGACGACTAAGGGTTCTGTTTGTGCTCCAATAGTAGATAACCCACGGATGCGAATTTCGTATTCCCCATTTGGATTACCTCCTGGCTTATAAATACTAAGCCCGGCCACTTTGCCCTGAAGTAATTGGGCAGGAGAATTCATGTTACCTGAATTAAATTGGTCTGATTTAACGCTGGTGACAGCACTTGTAACTTCTTTAGCTCTCTGTGAGCCATAACCTGTTACGACAACCTCCTCGAATAGTTCCCCTGGTGCAAGGGCAGCGTTATAAACCGACTCCGTTCCTACAGGAACTTCTATGGATTTATAGCCTGTGTATGTAATGACGAGAACGTCACCGGTGTTGGCCATTATAGTGTACTTACCGTCAAAATCGGCAACAGTACCAACTGTTGTGCCTTTGATGACGATGTTAGCACCAATTAATGGATCCCCGGATCCTCCATCTGTTACAGTACCAGTCACCTGATGCTGGCCATATGACATGCTCATGGCCAGAAAAAGAAAACTAATACTCAACAAACATCGAAAAGGAAAAAGTAAATGTCTGTTCATATTTAGTTGGTTTTGAAAAATGATTTAATAAAATCCTGTCTACTTACATGGTGTCTCAGGTCGTTCTGTTAAGCTGGAATTAAGACATATCTATATATGTCAAATTTTTATTTACAAGCTGGTGTTTTTAACATGGAATTCACTTTTGGAAATACCCACTGGAAATCTGACCCCCAGGGGCAATAATAAAACATTGGATTCAAAAGCACTGTAATTGAGAATTGTATACTATAATACAATCTTCAAGGAAACGTAGGAGGGTATTAGGTTGATGCCAGTGTGGAAAATTTTCGTTAAATATTTCCGAACAATATTAAGAAATAGTTAGAATTCTATTAGAAAATTCTTGGAAAATTGATTTCTGCCGAATTAAAGGGGTAGTCAGTCGAATTCCCCAATATAAAATATCAGACCCTCAGCACTTTATGAAATTGCCCTAATGTAAAGGAATGGATTACAAAAAATTTTTTTACCCTATAGAAGCGCCGACCTAAGGATCTGTCGGCTTAAAGGCATAGCCGGAGCAATCGACATTCAAATGTAATTGTACCCTGAAGGATTATCAATATCTTCGGACTCACGTATTATTAGTTAAAATCAGCCTGAACCTTATAGCATAATGAAGCTCCATATCTTATTTCTTGTGTTTTTCTCCTTGGTGTCCTTTAGGCTTTCTTCCCAGGAAAATGGTCAATCCCACCTCATTACACCGGGAGAGCAGGAAAAGATGCCGCAATACATCCAAAATCAAAAACTATTAAGCCGACAACTCATTGCTCACCCACCTCCGGCCAAGGTGAGAACCATGGCAGAATGGGAACAAATCCAGGCAGTCATTATCTCATGGACCGGCCAGGCAGCCATCCTGAAAGAAATCGTCAGGAACGCCGTCAAAGAATGTAAGGTCCTGATCATCACTACAGATTCAACGACAGTGACGAGCGTCCTTACAAGCTCAGGTATTCCAATGGACTCAGTGAGGTTTATTGATACACCCTTCAACACCATTTGGGTTTGTGATTACGGACCATGGTCGGTTTATAGTAATGACGCAGATTCTCTCTATCTGATCGACTGGATTTATAACCGCCCAAGACCCCAGGATGATGCAACCCCGGTGGCTGTTGCCAATTATCTCCATATACCTCTTTATGAAGCAACAGTAGATCCGGATGATTTTGTGCATACCGGGGGCAATCATTTTTCAGATGGAATGCGAAATGCATTTTCATCGATGCTTGTCCTGGATGAGAATCCTGACAAAACTGAAGCTGAAATCGATTCGATCGCTTCTAAATATCTCGGTGTAAATCAATACATCAAATTTCCAACACTGCCTTACGATGGTATTCATCACCTCGATATGCATATGAGAATCATTGATGAGGAGACTATTATCGTCGGTCAGTATCCGGATGGAGTAGCCGATGGTCCTCAGATTGAAGCTAACCTTGAATATTTAAAGAATGATGTCAAGACCTCTTTCGGTCATCCATACAAGATCATCAGGATCCCCATGCCACCTGATGCTAACAACCGGTATCCTGATCACGGAGGAAATTACCGGACTTATACGAATGCTGTTTTTTTAAATAAAACTTTGCTGGTTCCCACCTACGAAGAAAAATATGATACTACTGCACTCAGAATTTACCGGGAGAGTTTGCCGGGATACAATGTTGTAGGTATTAATTGCAATGCCATCATTCCTTCATTAGGAGCATTGCATTGTATTACCAAGTTGGTGGGCGTCAATGATCCGTTGTTAATAGCTCATTCCAGGCTTCGTGATTCTGATGATCCGGAAAGTGATTACCCTGTGTCAGCCTATATCCGTCATAGTAGCGGAATAGCAGAAGCTTACCTGTACTATCGTTTATCCGGTGATTCTACTTATACAAAACTTGAAATGGGATTATCAGACACTTTGAATAACATTTGGACAGCCGTCATCCCTGCACAGGAAGCCGGAAAAGAAGTTCAATATTATATCGAAGCTAAATCAAATAGTGGAAAACACCAGGTGAGGCCTATCGTTGCACCGAAGGGATATTTTAATTTCAGAATTAAAGGTCTTCATATAAATCAGCCTCCGGCCATCGATATTATTTATCCTGCAGATCAATCAGTGTATTCAATTGATCAATCGGCTCTCACTATTGAAATGAATGCAGCTGATGCTGATGGTTCCATTGACCATCTCACTTTATTTATCAATGGAGATTCAATATCGACTATTGATACTCTTCCATATTTATATAATTGGTCTTTTCCGGGTGTAGGTCAATACGAAATCACTGCCCAGGCTACAGACAATAATGGAGCACAGACATGGAGTACTCCGGTCAATGTAACTATTGGAGCGACGACAGGTGTGTCGGAAACAGGCAAAGTAGAATTCCATCTTTTTCCGAATCCTGTAGATGACATTCTATGGATAAAAAATGATGCTAAAAGCATAAGTGAATTATCCATTTCAAATTTTTTAGGACAAGAGATATTTCCTCCACGGATCAATAATGGTACAATGACTGGATTTAACTTCTCCGGAATTTCTCCGGGCATCTATTTAGTAAAAGGAATGATAGGAGAAAAGATGGTAGGTATGCTTGTCATAAAACGATAATAAAAAATGAAAATCAGAGATAGCCACGCTCCGGGTATGTATGTAGCAAATGAAAATCGGTATGATAAAATGATTTATCGCCGGTGTGGAAAAAGCGGTATTCAATTGTCCGCGCTTTCCATAGGGCTCTGGCATAATTTCGGGCATGTCGATGATGTGGAAAACGGACGGCGGATATTGCGGACCTGCTTTGATCACGGGATTACTCATTTTGACCTGGCGAATAACTACGGACCCCCTTATGGGTCTGCAGAAGAGAATTTCGGGAAAATATTCAGACAGGATTTTTCCGGATATAGGGATGAACTCATTATCTCCACCAAAGCAGGTTGGGATATGTGGCCTGGCCCATATGGAAACCTGGGATCCCGCAAATATCTTTTATCTAGTCTTGATCATAGCCTGAAGCGAATGGGACTGGAGTATGTTGATATTTTTTATTCCCACAGAAGAGATCCGGATACACCCCTGGAAGAAACGATGGGAGCATTGCATACTGCTGTTCAGCAAGGGAAAGCATTGTATGCAGGCATCTCACAATACAAATCCCAGGATACAATGAGGGCATCTCAAATCCTCAGAGAAATGGGGACTCCATGTCTCATTCACCAACCTCGATACAACATGATGGACAGATGGGTGGAAGATGATGGATTGTTGGATGTGCTCGAGCAGGAGGGTATTGGTTGTATACCATTTTCACCATTGGAACAGGGTGTGTTGACTGATCGGTATTTAAAAGGATTTCCCGAAGATAGCCGCGCGGTCAAAGATGGAAGATATCTCAAACCGGCGCAGATCACTGAAGCCCGATTGCAAAAAGTCAGGTCATTGAATGATATCGCTTTAAAAAGAGGTCAGACCCTGGCGCAGATGGCGGTTGCCTGGTTATTGATTGATCCAAGAGTGACGTCCGTGCTGATTGGTGCAAGCAAGCCATCCCAGGTGGATGAAAATGTCGCTGCTCTTGATCATCTGAATTTTTCTGCAGAAGAGACCGGGGAAATCAGGAATATACTGGGACAAACTTAATCCCTGTTCTATTGTATTATTTCTTTTGATCGATAAAAGAATGGAATATATCGTTGATTCCTTTCTCTTCGAATGATAGAGTAAAAATTATCCAAATCAACCATGTACATTTCGAATGAAAAATTCGTTTAGGGAATATTAATTAAAATAAATTTCGATTTTCATGAAAAGGATCTATTTCGCTTTTTGCGCTTGTTTGTTGCTATTCGTTATCTCCTGCAGCTCTTCAAAACAGGCCTCATCAGGCTCTGCGTCGACTACAAACAAATCGAAGGATAATACGCAGGAACTGAATCCTGCAATTGATCTTGCTGACCAACTAAAGCGTGTTCCTGGCGTTGACGTCACAGGATCAGGTTCAAGCGCCAAAGTTTCCATCAGAGGGATGTCGTCATTCAGCGATGCCGAACCTTTGTTTGTCATCAATGGGGCACCGGTGAACGGGGGATTAAGTGCAGCAAGTTCTATGGTTTCCGTTCCGGATATTAAATCCATTCATGTCCTGAAGTCTGCAAGTGAAACCTCTCCTTATGGACTCAGCGGGTCTGCTGGGGTAATTGTGATCACGCTTAAATAAAGTTGTTTGCTGGAAAGCTGAATTATGCTTTGTCTTGTTTGGCAAACACTTTTTTAAGTATGTCGGTGGTGCGGCTGGTAATATCTGTCCGGATCACTAATTCCTTTTGAGCTACCATGCCAAAGAGGCCTTCAAGAGCTTTGTCAGTGACGTATTCATCCAGCTTGGGGTTGACTTTTTCGACAAGTGGAATTTTATTGTAAGCATTGACAGCATCTGCCCAATATTCAATCGCATTGAATTTATTGAGCGAAGTGACAATCACCGGTTGAAACTCCTGGTAGAGTGGTGTATATGTTTTTGTATGCAGATATTGTGTGGCTGCATTCTGAGGTCCCATCAGGATGCCAAGAGCATCATCAAATGTCATTTCACTTATAGCATTGACAAAAATAGGTGCAGCAGATTTTGCAGCATCCTCTGCTGCCCTGTTGAGCTTTTCTACAATTACATTTTCAAGGTCGCTGAATCCGGGTATTATTTTAAGTTTGTCGGTCACTCTTCTAGCTTCCTCAGGTAATAAAATTTTGTAAGGACTTTTGAAATATCCATCGCGCGTGGATAATAAAGTTGCTCCCTCATTTATCCCCAATTCAAGCGCTTGTTTTAATCCATTGGCAATTTCAGCAGAAGTAGGTTCCCCAAGGGATAATTTTAAAGTATCACAGGAAGGAAGTAAAAGAGCAAGGGATATGAAACAAAAAATGATGGCGTTTCTCATGAAAAATTGATTTAGAGTGTTATTTCAGGATAGATAACAACACAAACCTCATTTCAGTTGATAAACCACCTGGGCGCTTTGAACAGGGCCACCGAGTTCGGGTTTCATTTTATGAAGTACAACCCGGATTTTCTTCACTTTTGGAAATGATTTTTTGATCTCATGCGCAATCCTGAAAGCAACAGTCTCGATGAGTTTACAGGGTTGGTCCATGATATCGCTGCAGATGCGGTAGATGATCTCATAATTGATCGTTTGATGAAGATCATCATCAAGGGCAGCAGCATCGATATTGGTTTCAACGGTGACATCAACCATGTAATTATTTCCCCTCGTGCGTTCATGGGTGTAATAGCCGTGATGCGCATAGAAAGACATTCCTTCGAGTTTGATTTCAGCCATGACAGGGTTAATAGTATGGGCGCAAGATAATTACAGTTTGGGCCTCATTCCATGCCCACTCACAACGACTTTAACTTCTTGGTTATCTTTGCCTTCCACTTAAAATCAATCAGATGGAGGTGAAAACCAGCGTCAAGACGGATCAATACCAGGGACATGATTACTATAACATCGATGAGCTCCTCAATGAACACCACTTATTGGCACGCGAAGCCGTTCGGACTTGGGTTAAACAGGAAGTCAGCCCGATCATCGAAGATTATTCGAATAGAGCTGCATGTCCGACCCACTTATTTAAAGGGCTAGCGGAAATCGGTGCTTTTGGACCCAGCCTTCCTGTAGAATATGGAGGTGGCGGGATGGACGAGATCTCCTATGGTGTCATCATGCAGGAATTGGAACGCGGTGATTCAGGTGTAAGATCTATGGCCTCTGTACAAGGATCCCTTGTTATGTTTCCGATCTTTAAATATGCCTCTGAGCCACTTCGTAAAAAATATCTTCCAAAACTAGGATCTGGAGAATTAATTGGATGTTTTGGACTTACGGAGCCGGATCATGGTTCAAATCCCAACGGAATGGTTTCGCGCATCACTGATGATGGAGATGCCTATATTCTCAATGGGGCTAAAATGTGGATCACTAACAGTCCGATTTCCGACCTTGCTGTGGTTTGGGCCAAGGATGATGATGACCAAATAAGAGGCATGATCGTAGAAAGTGACTGGCCCGGATTTTCTGCCCCTGAAATTCATGGCAAATGGTCGCTTCGGGCATCCATTACAGGAGAATTGGTTTTTGAAGATGTAAGAGTACCCAAGACACATGTTTTTCAGGATGTGAAAGGATTGAAAGGTCCACTCGCATGCTTGTCAAAGGCTCGTTATGGAATAGCATGGGGTGCAATCGGGGCAGCTCTCGATTGTTATGATAGTGCATTGAGATATGCGAAAGAACGTGAGCAATTTGGAAAACCAATTGCCGGTTTCCAGTTGACACAAAAGAAATTAGCTGAAATGATCACAGAGATTACAAAAGCGCAACTTCTCGCATGGCGTCTGGGCACTTTGGCAAATGAAGGCAAAGCAACACCTGCTCAAATTTCCATGGCTAAGCGAAATAATGTCATCATGGCCCTGGAAATAGCAAGGGAAGCTCGCCAAATCCATGGTGGCATGGGCATCACAAATGAATATCCCATTATGCGCCATATGATGAACCTGGAAACAGTGTTGACATATGAAGGAACACATGATATTCATCTGCTGATTACAGGGCAGGATATCACCGGCTTGAATGCTTTTTCTTAATAAAAAGCTAAGCCTTTAGAAAATATGTAGATGGATACACCACTATAGTCTAATATTACGTTCAAAGCATTGCCTGTTTACCACATTTGGCTTAGTTTTTCAACATTAAACATGGAATAATAGCTGGCAAAGAAAATTTAGAATGCGGTACACTCATTTCATCGTTTCATTTTTACTCTCGTATTCTTTTACACTGTTGGTCAATGCCCAGGAGGTAATCCACTTAGATAATCCTTCCTTCGAAGACATGCCAAGGGCAGGAACTCCTTATACTCCACCGATCAAAGGATGGCATGATTGCGGACTGGCAAAATTTCCCGGCGAAACTCCTCCTGATATTCACCCGGTATCAAATAATGCATGGGAAGTATCGAAAGCGGCTTTTGATGGTCAGACTTATTTAGGGATGGTCGTGCGATATAATGACACTTATGAATCACTTTCCCAGGCATTATCAAGTCCGATTGAAGGCGGCATTTGTTATAATTTTTCAGCTTATCTCGCCAGGTCTGAACTATATAAAAGCGGAACGAGCAGATCCAGAACTGAACTTGAGAATTTTGTAAAACCCGCGGTGTTGCAAATATGGGGTGGAGATTCATTTTGTGACAAAGCAGAACTTCTGGGTGAATCACCAGCTGTTTCAAACACAGATTGGATGCTGTATAAATTTTTATTTCATCCGATAAAGTCGCACACATACATCACTATTGAAGCATTTTATAAAACACCTATTCTTGAAGCCTACAACGGACATGTGCTTGTCGATGGACTATCTGATATAGTTCCTGTGGATTGCCCGCTGGTGCCAACGGATCTTGTAGCTCAAGTTTCTGTTCCTCCCTCGAAGTCGGCAGAAGCACAGGTTGCATCAGAAAGTGCTCACGGTTCATCTACATCACATTCGAAATCCGGATCCTCCTCAGGTAATGTCGAAACTAAAACCATAACAGTTGCACCAAAATCATTTAAAGCAGTGATCTTGCCCGAACTGGATCAGCAAAAATTATTTGTCGGCCAGAAGATCCGGCTTACCCATCTTTATTTTAAAGCAGATTCCATCAACCTTCTTCCGGACTCGTATAAAGTTCTTGACGAACTTGCCGATTATCTGAAAGCCTATCCTAAGACCAAAATTGAAATTGGAGGCCACACCAATACAATCCCTCCGGATGATTATTGTTTTGAATTATCAACTTCCCGTGCTAAATCTGTTCAGGAATATCTCATCTCCCAGGGCATCTCTGCTGACAGGATCGACTACAAAGGATATGGAAAACAATATCCATTGGTTCCGTATGACAGGTATAATAAAGAAGCGCGGTATAAAAATCAACGCGTAGAGATTAAGATCCTGGCGCTTAATTAGTATTCGGTAACCAGTATTCGGTAATCAGTATCCTGTAATCCTTATTCAGTATTCTGTGGTAAATTTTGTGAATCACAAACCTTCTTTCGTGAGGCGTCAATCGTGAATCGTGAGGCGTCAATCGTGAATCGTGAGGTGAAAATTGTGAATTAGCCACACGTAATTAGATGATTTCCCACCAATAATTCATATAGATTGTAAAAGCTAAAGTTTTACAAATTATTATTACCGAATACCGAATACTGATTACTTGACATTTACTCTCTCTAGTTTTAACCCTATCGCTTCCATGTCTTTCCAAAATCCAGGATAAGATTTACTCACCACTTCCGGATCTCTGATCACGATCGGGTGAAGGCAGGCGAGAGGCGTAAATGACATCGCTATCCGGTGATCTTCATACGTATTGAATTTCCCTTTATCCTTCCATTTTGCTTTGCCATATAGTTTGCAGATAATATCGGATCCCTCAGTCTTCGTTTCGATCGTTGTTTTCACTCTTGCTAATTCAGTCTGCATGGCTGTGATCCGGTCAGTTTCTTTGATACGTAAAGTGCGAAGACCGGACAATGCTCCCTTAATACCCAGCCCTGCCATAGTCACCATCACCGTTTGAGCGATATCCGGACAAGGGGAAAAATCATAGTTGAATTCTTTTATTTTTTCATGATCACTTTTCTTTTTGATGATCATCCCTTTCTCATTGAAGACAGTCTCCACTCCGAATAGCTCATAAATATTTTTGACTACAGCATCGCCCTGCAAACTTTTTTCCAGTGTACCTTCAATCCGGATCTCAGCTTGTTCTGCCAACGCTACTGCAGAATAGAAATATGATGCAGCAGACCAATCGGCTTCAACTGTAAAATCCTTTCCGACATATTGACCAGGTTCGATTGTGATTATATTATCTATCCATTGATGTCCGATGCCAAACCACTCCATCATCGAAAGTGTCATCCTGATATAAGGAACTGAAACAGGATCATCGGCGAGATGTATTACAAGTCCATTTGGAAGACATGGTGCTATCATCAGCAATGCCGAAACATATTGACTGCTTATACCCGCCTGAAGTGTGACCTCATTTGTTTCTTTACCGATTTTAGTTGATGGTCGAATTTTCAATGGTGGAAATCCTTCTTTATTCACATAAGAAATATCCGCTCCTAAAGTCTGTAGAGCTTTCACCAGCGGACCTATGGGACGTCTTCGAAGTTGTTCAGAAGCATCTAGTGTGATCTCCCGATCACCAAGTGCTACCCTGGCAATCATAAACCGATAACTGCTTCCTGCATGGCCGCCATACAATACATCACTGTCAGTAGCCAGCATTTTTTCTAACACTACTGTATCATCACTGGTACCGAGTTGATAAATATTGAATTTATCCCTGCAAAGAGAACGGATGATCAAAGCCCTGATGGAAATACTTTTCGAAGGCTCAAGGATGACAGTTCCTTTCAGCTGAGGCTGAGGGCATGAAATGCGATAGACATTGGGCATGATGAGTTATTCTTCCTCTTCCATTTTTTCTTCTGCGGCCCGGCGCATTGCACCATCCTTATCAAAGGCAATAATAATGTCCTTGACCAAACGATGACGCACTACATCCTCTGCAGTAAGACGAACCGTTGAAATCCCTTCAACATGCGACAACAAATCAATGGCTTTCTTCAGTCCGGAATGAACACTCCTCGGAAGATCTATCTGGGTAAGGTCACCGGTGACAATACATTTCGCAGATGGGCCGAGTCGCGTCAGAAACATTTTGATCTGCGGCACTGTGGCATTCTGAGCTTCGTCGAGAATGATGTAAGCATTGTCAAGAGTTCGACCTCGCATGTAAGCCAAAGGCGCAATCTCAATGATGCGGTTTTGCATAAAATAATTGAGCTTATCGATCTGGATCATATCATCAAGCGCATCATACAGTGGCCTGAGATAAGGATCAATTTTTTCTTTGAGATCACCCGGCAGAAAACCAAGATTTTCACCAGCTTCTACAGCAGGTCGTGTAAGGATAATTTTTTTGACGATTGAATTTTTCAAAGCCCTGACCGCTAATGCGACAGCAGTATAGGTCTTACCTGTTCCGGCAGGTCCAACTGCAAAAACGACATCATGCGTTTCAGAAGCCTTGACCATTTTACGTTGATTTGGTGTCTTGGCCTTGATTGGTTTTCCGGTCCGGCCATACAATATGACATGATCGTCGCCATTGACGGTTTCTACGGATTCGAAAGTGTGGGTCCCGTTGAGAAGTTCCTCCACAGTCTGCATAGGCAGTGTCTTCTGATCCTTCAGTATGCGGATCATCATTTCAAACTTGTCTTTTGCGCTTTGGGCTTGTTTCTTTTTACCTGCCAGTTTGATTTGATTTCCCCTGGAGGTAACCACGACTTCGGGAAAAGCTTTTCGAAAGAGGTTGAGTTTGCTGTTATTTTGTCCAAATAATTCAAGAGGATCAAGGTCCTCTACAGTCAATACAATCTCACTCTTTTCTTTAGTGTTTGTTCTTGTGGTTCCGATCTCTTCTTTGCTATTAGTTCGAGTCAAATCTAATTATTACTTGGTTAGTGCCTTAAAGAGGCTACTAAATTTACAATTTATTTCATGGAAGGTTCATTTTGAAAGGGGTTTAACAAAGCGTTGCCCTGCTACTAAAAGGATGATCGACTATTGAAAT
The DNA here is from genome assembly GCA_963746195.1 of uncultured Saprospiraceae bacterium. Taxonomy (GTDB): domain Bacteria; phylum Bacteroidota; class Bacteroidia; order Chitinophagales; family Saprospiraceae; genus Opimibacter. The sequence continues at coordinate 46,528 of CAVVAS010000001.1, forward strand.
GAGCTATATTTTACTTACTATCTTAGTACTCAACCCTATAACGTATTGAAAAGGATGATAAAACGAATCGTATTGATGCACCTGGCACCCGGAACGGAGGCCCTATTTTTGGATATCTTTGAACTTGCAAAAAAAGAGATCCGTTCTCAGAAGGGGTGTATGGGTATAGAATTGCTGCGTAGTTCAAATGAAGAAATGACAAGCCTTTGGACCATCAGTTCCTGGAATTCGGAGGCTGATCTTGAATCGTACAGGGCATCTGCATTATTTAAAAAAACATGGTCTGCAGTCAAACCTTTGTTCTCCGACAAAGCACATGCCTGGACGCTGACTTCGATTGAATCCATGGCATGAAAATCTTCAAATCTTCGATAAGTAATATTTATTCAGGCGGCATTCATGATGGCCTGAAAAAAATCATTGAAGAACTCAATCCATCTTTAGTATTTGTCATAGCTGATGAAAATACAGCCACGTTATGTGTACCGAAATTGACGGAGATCATTGATATCAAAAACATCATCGTCGTTAAACCAGGCGAGCAAAATAAAAATCTAGATTCATGCCAATCAATTTGGTCAGAGCTGATAAATAAAAATGCTGATCGTGATTCACTGGTTTTAAATGTGGGGGGAGGAATGATTTGTGACATGGGCGGTTTTGCATCTGCTTGTTATCAGCGGGGTATTCGTTTTGGTCAAATTCCCACGACCGTCTTATCCATGGCAGATGCAGCCATCGGCGGAAAACTTGGAATCGATTATGACGGCCTGAAGAATTATATCGGATTGATCCGCATTCCGGTTTTTATCTGGATTGATCCATCATTTTTGGAAACACTTCCCAATAATGAAATCGTCTCAGGCCTGGCAGAGATTGTAAAGCATGCTATTATTGGAAGCCCTTCTCTTTGGCAAATTTTGTCAGGAATAAATAGTGTCGAAGAGATCCCATGGGAAATGGTACTGAATGAAAACATTCCGGTGAAACTCAAGATCGTTGAAGCTGATCTATATGAACAAGGCCAGAGAAAAGTGCTCAATTTTGGCCATACCATTGGCCATGCGCTGGAGAGTTACTTTTTGGCATTAAATCAACTCATGACTCATGGTGAATGTGTGACACTGGGAATGCTGGTGGAAGCAAAAATATCCTCCATTATGGGACTTATAAAAGATCATGAAAGAGGGGACATAGTGGAATTAATTACACGTTTATTGAGACCAAAGGTGACTTCCTTGCCCGATTTTGAAATGATACAACCATGGCTTTTAAAGGATAAAAAGAAATCAGGCAGCCGGGTTGGATTTAGTTTGCCCGACAGCATTGGCAGTTGCAGATGGGATGTGGCGGTAAAAGAGGAGATCATCGTTGAAAGTTTTGATTGGTTAAAAGCACAAGCCAAATCCGTACCTTTTCGTTTAAGTGTAGATCAATAACTTGCAGGGAATTATTCGATGCTTATGGAAAATTCAACCTCCACGTATAGCAAATACAATAAAAGACTATGGTATGCAGCCTTTGGTCTTGCAGGATTTTCCATATTATTTTTTGTCATCGTCTCCTACCAGGGGCTTCCGGATTTCAAACAATTGGAAAACCCGGATTTTGAACTGGCTACACAGGTCATTGATATCAAAAACCGTGAAATAGGAAGGTATTATACTCAAAACCGGCTTCCGGTCACTTATAATGAACTCAATCCTTACCTGGTGAATGCACTTTTGGCCACTGAGGATGCCAGGTATTTTTCTCATTCCGGTGTCGACATACGGGCACTGAGCCGTGTCATGATGGGTGTCGTCACTTTCAGTACCAGCAAAGGAGGCGGCAGTACGATCACGCAGCAATTAGCCAAGTTACTTTTTGACAGGCCTGATTTTGAAGGCATGAGTAAAATGAAAAAAGTATGGACACTGGCGATTACAAAATTTAAAGAATGGATTACAGCCGTTAAGCTTGAAAAGCAATACACGAAGCAGGAAATCCTTGCCATGTATCTCAATAAATTTAATTTTATCTATGGAGCTTATGGCATCAGCGCAGCATCGGAGATTTATTTTGGAAAAAATCAAAAAGCCCTCAGGATCGAAGAAGCTGCTACCCTCATCGGCATGCTGAAGAACCCCGCTTTATTTAATCCTGTTCGCAGACCTGATACAGTCAGGTACAGAAGAATGATTGTGCTCAACCAGATGCGCAAAGAACATTACATCACCAGGCATCAATATGATTCAATCAAAGTACTCCCGCTTGACCTTTCTCATTTTAGCAAACAAAGTCATGTCACAGGACCGGCCCCTTATTTCAGAGCCGAACTCGCCAACTGGTTAAAAGATCTTTTTGACAAAGAAGAATACAGGAAACCCAACGGAGAGAAATATAATATCTACGAAGACGGCCTGAAAGTATTCACTACCATTGACCTCGATATGCAACAAATAGCGGAGGAAGAAATGTGGAAACACATGGCAACTGTGCAGGATCATTACAATCACGTGTGGGAGAAGATGGATCCATGGACCTATCATGCAGATGAAGCGCAAAAGAAAATCAGGAAAGAATCACTCACGCATCTCTTTCGTCAAAGCGGTAGGTATGTAGCTCTGCGTGAAGTCAGGCTCACTGACGTATTGGACCAGGTGGAACAAGCCCATGATATCCAGCTGACCGATTGGGATATAGAAAATATTCTGCAGGAACAGGAAAAACCAGGTCGTATTGCACGACTTGTGTCGGGTAAAACAATAACAACTGATCGGGCAAAAAAATATAAAGAAGTGATGAATGGCGATGTCTGGCCGAAGTTGGTCACTGAATGGAAAAGATTTCAAATCGACATTACGAAAGAGATGAATACGCCGGTAGATATGATGGTGTTCGATTACAATCCCGCAGGTGAAAAGATGGCTCATATGTCACCACTGGATTCGATAAAATATCATCGTCGTTTTATGCAAACCGGGATTTTAGCTATTGATCCTAAAACCGGAGAAGTCAAAACATGGGTTGGGGGAATAAATAATAAATACTTTCAGTTTGACCACACTGGTGCCAGCAGGCAGGTTGGTTCTACATTTAAGCCGTTCGTTTATGCAACTGCGATTACGCTTCAGGGTATTTCTCCGTGCTTCCCGGTTGTTGACCAGGCTTATACAATCGGACCGGGTGATGGTAATTTTGGAATGATCTCATCATGGACACCAAGCAATGCAGATGGAAAATATACCGGTAAGACTTTTACATTATTCGAAGGTCTTCGTGACTCAAGAAATTCAGTTTCTGTTTTTCTAATGCAGCAATTAGGTAATGCTAATGTCGTCAGGGGACTGGTCAACAATATGGGGATTGATAGTTCAACGAGGAGATCGGACGGAGAATACAGGGTTCCTAACCAGCCGTCGATTTGCCTGGGTTCTGCAGACCTGAGTGTGATGGAGATGACAGGAGCTTATTGTACGTTTGCCAACAATGGAGTATTTGTCAAACCTTATTTCGTGTCATCCATAGAAGATGCAAATGGAAAAGTCATCTACAGGGCTGTCAGGGAAGAGCAGGTAGCTTTGCCTCCAAAAGCAAATGCAGTTATGGTGGATATGTTGATGTTTGCTGCTGATTATGCATTTGGAGGATTTAAAAGTCAAGTGGGAGGAAAAACAGGCACGACGAATGATTATGTTGACGGATGGTTTATGGGCGTGACGCCTTCATTGGTCGTGGGTACATGGGTTGGTGGCGAAGATCCTTGGATCAGGTTCAATACACTTGCAGATGGACAGGGAGCGGTGATGGCAAGACCTTTTTTCAAAGCATTCCTTCAGCGACTGGAGAATTCAAATACAACGGATTATGATCCCAATGCTAAATTTGAAATACCTGTCGGTGGCCTTGATATAGAAACGGATTGTGATAAATATAATGCGATGCGAAATCATAATGGCACTAATCCTTTGAATGCAGATAAGACTTACGAAGAAGAATTTATTGAAAATTGATAAAATAAATTCGATCTCCCGGATTCTATACTTTTACAAAAGGCTATGCTAAAACGAAAACCAAAAGTGTGAGTCAATGGAAAAATGGTGTAAATGTGGTTTTTTATGTATTCCTTTTTTTAGCCTTCTTCTGTCAGGATGTGTTCCGGCAGAAGAAAAAATTCCTGCTACGTTTGATACCAGTATTCACCAGCCGGGTGTAAGGAGGATTTACGGAATGCAGACTCGCCAGGAAAAAGATAGTCTTCTTTTGAATTTAAAAAGTGATGACCCTTCATTGCGGTATGCTGCAGCAAGGGCATTTGCTTCATTCCAGGATTCAACTGTTCTCGATGCTTTATTGCCTCTGCTGACGGATAAACAAGGACAGGTCAGGGCAATGGCTGCTATTGCTATTGGTCAGATCGGATCTTCAAAAGCAGAAGCACAACTGACAGCAGCATTTGATGGCAGAGACAGTGCACGACTTTACGAACAAGCCAACAGCGCCATACTTGAATCCATGGGGCGAATAGGAAGCGCAAAATTTCTTCGGGCTTTAGGAACCATATCCAACTATCAACCATCAGATACACTTTTACTTTTAGGTCAGTCTCGCGGCATTTACCGTTATGCATTGCGCAATATGATCGATACAGAAGCCACGGCTACAATGGTGAAATATTTGTCGGACAATGCCTTGCCATTAGAAGTGCGACTTATTGCAGCTAATTATCTCCACAGGGCAAACGGCCTTGATCTGACTCCGTATGCCGAACAACTTTCAGCCGATTGGCTCAGTGAAAGTAATCCTTACCTGAGGATGTGCATGGCGACAGCTTTAGGAAAATTAAAATCACCCGCAGCTTTGAAATTATTATCAGAGAGTCTTCAGACAGAATCGGATGATCGGGTCAGGTGCAATATTCTCAGGGCGCTTCAGTCCTTTACCTACGAGGAAGTCAATAAGATCATTCTTGAAGCCACTAAATCTGATCATGCCGGACCCGCAGAAGTCGCGGCCCAGTATTTTGTCAACCAGGGTAGAGAACAAGATGCAAGTCGCTATAGAGCCGCTATGGATCAATGTAAAACATGGCAAGCCAAAACAAAAATGGCGGAAGCTGCGAATAAAAATATGTCGTCAATGTTCACCGGTACGAAAACAGCGCTGGGAAATGATATCCTTGCTTCCATGAATCGTGCTTCAAACGTGTATGAAAAAGCTGCATGGCTGAAAGCATGGGGTAGCGAGATCCGGAATTTTGAATCTATTGCAAAATATATCCAACCGGACCAACAGATTCCGATACGAACACAAGCCATAACAACCCTGATCGATGTATGTAAGGATAAAAACTTCGATGCTTATTTTGCCGGCGAAGGGTATCTCGTCCGATCTCAAATCGGCGGATACCTGGCAAATGCCATTCGGTCAGGTGATGCAGGAATCCTTGCACTGGTTGCCGGCGCCATTACGGATCAGAAGACTGGTCTTAAATCAGTGATGAGTGATCGAAAAACAGAATTGAGCAAGGCACTTACAAATCTAAAGTTGCCGGAAGAGATGGAGACATACATCGAAATTGCAAAAGCACTGAAAGAATATAACATTGAGACTCCTCCTGTACCGGAAGATAAAAAAGCTGTGAAAGCCATTGACTGGAAAATCATTGATAAACTGAATAATGAAAGCAAAGTCGAGATAAAAACTTCCCAGGGGGATATCACACTTCAATTATTTCCAGAACGGGCTCCGGGTTCTGTTTCTAATTTTGTGCAACTGGCTACTGAAAATTTTTATAATGGAAAACCCTTCCATCGTGTAGTGCCTAATTTTGTGGTGCAAACAGGTTGTCCGCGCGGAGATGGATTTGGAAGCCTTGACTTTACGATTCGTTCAGAGTTGGCAGGAGCATACTATGATGATGAAGGTTATGTGGGGATGGCCTCTGCAGGACTCCATACAGAAGGCACACAATTTTTCATTACCCATTCTCCTGCACCTCATCTCGATGGGCGTTATACCATTTTTGGAAAAGTAATTTCCGGCATGGATGTAGTGCAACGCATCGGCATGGGAGATGTGATCAAAGAAATCAACGTTATCTACTGATACTTATCGAATGAAGTCTACACCTCTTGAATCAAGACACATTGCACTCGGTGCGAAAATGACAGAATTTGCCGGATATAATATGCCTGTAGTGTACACAAGCATACAGGATGAGCACCAGGCCGTGCGTGAAAAAGTTGGCGTGTTTGATGTTTCACATATGGGGGAATTCATTGTCAAAGGACGGCAGGCACTTGACCTTGTACAACGCATCAGCTCAAACGATGCTTCATTACTTACCATAGGACAAGCTCAATATTCATGCTTACCAAATGAACAAGGTGGCATCGTCGATGATATGCTGGTGTATCGATTACCCGGGGAAATGATTGAAGCAGGCGAACAGGCTTTTATGTTAGTCGTCAATGCTTCTAACATTCAAAAAGATTGGGACCACATTCAAAAGTATGCATCTGCTTTTGACACACGGTTAATTGATATATCGGATGAAACCGGTTTGATTGCTGTGCAAGGGCCGATGGCATTGAAGGTATTGCAACCATTTACAGATGTTGATTTAAAAAGTATTCCCTATTACAGTTTTGCGAAAGGCACTTTTGCGGGGATCGATCATGTATTAATTTCTGCAACAGGATATACTGGTTCAGGTGGATTTGAATTGTATGTGGACAGTAAGCATCTTGCAGCTTTGTGGGATACGATCATGGCCGCTGATCAAGTTGTGAAGCCTGTACCTACAGGCCTTGGTGCAAGAGATACCTTGCGACTTGAAATGGGTTTTTGCTTATATGGTAATGATATTGATGACACCACTTCTGTCATGGAAGCCGGCCTGGGTTGGATCACCAAATTGAAAAAACCAAATGCATTTCCATCGAAAGAAATATTCGAACAACAGAAAAAAAACGGGGTAGAAAAGAAATTAACAGGCTTCGTCATCGATGACCGGCGCGTACCCCGTCATGGCTATCCCATCTGTGACGCTGACGGAAATGAAATCGGAATTGTCACCAGCGGCACTTTGTCACCAACACTCCAGGTGCCGATTGGAATGGGTTATGTTCCGACATCTTACTCGAAACCCGGATCAACATTCGCTGTAAAGGCAGGAGCAAAAATGCTGGCAGCAAAGGCTGTAGATATTCCTTTTGTTAAACTGAACTTAGGATAAACAATAAACTTCTTTCATGAAAATATTTCCCTTCCAGGCTATTTATCCTAATGTTGACCTCATCGCATCCCCTGATTTTTTTTTCGACACGGTCAGGGATGATTATACTCAATACAAACAAAGTGGATTCTTCCATGAGGCTCCCGACAATGCGTTTTATATTTTTGAAATTAAATCGGGTAGAAATGTTCATACTGGTCTCGTAGTATGCCTTGATGTAACGGATTATTCAGCCGGTAAAATCATAAAACATGAACAAACGATTGCCAGCAGCGAACAGGAAATGCTCAAGGTACTCCTGCAGCGCGGCGCCATGGTTAAACCTGTTTTACTTTGCCATCCTGAAATAAAAGAGATCACCACAGAAATTCAGAAACACAAGAAAAAGAGAAAACCATTTTTAGATATAATTACTGCAACCGAAAATATTCAATATAGACTTTACCAGGTACCTGAAAAAGAAAGTCACGAACTCACCAAACTTTACAAAACGCTTATCCCCAAAGTCTATATTGCCGATGGTCATCATCGTTGCAGCACCGGGGAGAAATTGTTAAAGCTTCAGGGAAATAAAAAAGGAAAAGACTATTCATTTCTGCTTGCGGCATTGTTTCCTTTTGACCAGCTTGATATCCTTGATTATAACCGTGTAGTGCAACTACCTTATAATTTGAAGTTGACCAGGTTCATGGCGGACCTCAGTTATGTCTGTGATATCAAGTCATTAAGTAAGCCGGCTAAGCCCAAAAGGAAATTCGATATCACCATGTGTATTCAGGATAATTGGTATCAACTGAGATGGAAAGAAGAAGTCCTGAAAAAATATAAAAAAGCACCCGCCGTATTAGATGCCCATCTCCTCAATGCAGAAATTCTTGAACGTATTTTAGGCATCCAGGATCCACGCAGCTGACGACAGAATTGAATATGTTCCGGGTAGTTTTGGACCGGAGAAAGTGGAAGAGAAAGCAGCCATATCGGATCATCACATTGGATTTTGCATTTACCCTGTTCAGATGGATGAATATGTCAAAGTCTCTGACAGCGGTGGCACCCTTCCTCCGAAAAGTACGTGGTTCGAACCGCGTATGATCAACGGTTTTATCGTAAAAGCATATTGATGTTGATGCGCTATTTAAGTGCTGACTGGATTTACCCGGTTTTATCTCCACGTATTGAAAAGGGTGTGGTAGTGATGGAGGGAGAGAAAATAATTGACATTACTACACGAAGCAATGTTGATCCCGGTAAGATCGAATATTATAAAGGCATCATTATCCCGGGTTTCATCAACACACATTGCCATCTCGAACTTTCACATTTAAAAGGCAGAATCGCAACGGGTACCGGCTTATTGGAATTTATTAAAGGTGTAGTAAGCTTAAGAGAGGTGCCGCAACATGAAATTGATGAAGCTATTGTCATCGCCGACTCCTACATGTGGTCCCACGGTATTCAGGCTGTCGGAGACATTTGCAATAAGAAAGATACTTTTTCCATAAAGCGTCGGAGCAGGATTAAATATTACAGCTTTGTTGAAATGTTTGATTTCCTGCAGGATCATCGGACTGATGAATTGACGAAAGGATACAAAGAAGCCTATGCTGATGCACCTGGTCCAAAATCTGCAGTACCACATGCGCCTTATTCAGTTTCTCCGAATTTATACAGTCAAATCAACCAGCTCAATGCAGGAAAAGTAACTGTGAGCATTCACAACCAGGAACTTCAGTCTGAAGAAGATTTGTTCAGGAATGGTAATGGTGGTTTTATTGATTTCTATAAAAATTTTGGTTTAAACATTGATCATTTTCAAAAAACAGGAAATTCCTCACTGTATTCTGTTTTAAAATATTTGGATCCATCTCAGCGCACACTTTTTGTTCATAATACACTTTCAACACCGGGTGATATACAAGAAGCGCAGAGCTGGAGTAAAAATGTGTTCTGGTCTACTTGTCCAAATGCCAATTTATACATTGAGAACCGGTTACCGCAATATTCTTCTTTTGTCGAGGCAAGATCCAAAATGACGATCGGAACAGACAGCCTGACCTCCAATTGGCAGTTGTCTATGCTGGAGGAAATGAAAACAATATCAAAGTATCAATCATTTATTCCTTTCGATACACTTCTTCAATGGGCGACCATCAATGGTGCTGAAGCTTTAGGCATGGAAGATCATTTAGGTTCTCTGGAAATTGGAAAACAACCCGGAGTTTTATTATTGACTTTCGATCCGGAAAAAGATAAACTCACTGATGATTCTGTTGAGATCAGGAGACTGATATAATTGTACTATTCCATCAATTTATTAAAATATTGTCTTTCTTCTTTCCAGTCCTGGCTAGGATTTAAACTCTCCAGGTGTTCAATCTTCTTTATTTGCTTCAGCGCAAAAGATTTCATTCCTTCTTTGTCTTCATGAATAAATCTGTGTTCCATCGTACGATGAACCTGTTCGATGTCATGATGCATTTCGATTTCATGAGGATCAAGGTAGATATCTGCAAACATGCTCCAGATGATATCAATGGCCAATGGTGAAGGATGAGTCATGTCACGGGCATAATATCGATAATCCCTCAGCTGGTCCATCATAATCTCATATGCCGGGAAATATCCGCCAAATGGCAGTTTCTTCAATTGAAGATCTACGGCCAACAATAGAGTAGACTTGCTTCGTTGATTTTCTTCAATGCCATCTCTCAAATGCCTGACAGGACTTACAGTCCAGATAATTTGCGCACTTGGTGAAATTCTTTTTATGCATTCTGTTATCGTTTCAAGCGCTGATTCACATTCATTGACGGACAACCTGAATGCATCAAATGAGTTCTGTGGTATTTTATGACAATTGCCAACAATTTGGCCAGTCAGATGATAACGATACACTTTTGCAGAACCGAGGCTCACAAAAACAAACTTACTTTCAGCGATGTGTTGGCGTGCTTGTTTTATGCCTGCGTTGATTAATTCCAGGACTGACTCTTTATTTTTTCCGGAGAAAGATCCATGATGATCCATACTGTGATACAAACCGTCATGAAGAATTAATTCATGTTCCTCGTAATATGCAGCGTTGGCAATTCTTTCAAAGGAATTTGCAATTGAAACAGGATTGAAAAGAATTCCAAAAGGATTGCTGAGAACTTTATATTTATATCGATCCAGTTTGGAAGAAATGTGTTCTGCGAAACAGGAACCAACCATGGTGATGGCATCAGCATATGTTATTTTAGGCGAATAGGCCGGCAGATTAACAGGAGTGATCAATTCATTTTTTGCACTCATCATTTTGCAATGTTTTTGTATCCCATTTAACTTTGGTAAAATAAAAGGAAATAAAGGAATTAGTTTTGCAAACGTATCAACTTTAATTCAGGTCAGTCATGCCGGATACCATAAAAGATCAACTCGCTAACGCCTTGGGCAGAAGAGACGAAGCACCAAACATAGCTCTCGCTGAAAAGATTTCAAAAAAAAATGATAAAAAAGCCATCGCAGAATTGATTTGGTTAATGAACGATAAATCAACTCCTGTCCGTCACGATACCATTAAAGTCCTTTATGAAATCGGTGAACGAAAACCAGAACTTATTGCAGGATATGCTGAGGATTTTTTAAAGCTCCTGGATCATAAAGACAATTGGATGAAATGGGGAGCTATGACAGCATTATCCGTCATCAGTAAAATCAATCCTGTATATCTGGCAAAGCATCTTTCAAAAATTCTTGACGCCATGGATCAGGGGAGCGTCATCACAAGAGATCACGGCATCTTTATCCTGAGCAATATAGCCTCAATTAAAAAATATCACGAAGATTGCATGGAGCTATTACTCGAGCAAATTCAGAAGGCCCCTGTCAACCAGGTTCCCATGTATGCCGAAAAAATGGCGGAAGTCATATCTCCTGCTTATATCAAAAAATTAGAAAAAATTCTTCGCTCACGTCATGATGTTATGGAAATCCCAAGCAAGGAAAAGAGAATTGAAAAGTTATTGAAGAAACTTCTTATTAAAAAATAAACTCATATATCCTCCATTTTGATATCTCACATTAATTTTTGTTTTTCCAAAGAATAAATAACCTTTTGTTTCATTCCTTGTTGAAATTCGTGAAAACGACTATAGGTTCGAACAATGAAGTATTCAGACGCACGTCAACAACTCATCCATAGATGGGGCCAACTCAGCACCCATTGGGGCATCAGCAAGACTATGGGTCAGATCCATGCCTTATTGATGATTTCCCCGGGTCCGCTCACTGCTGACCAAATCATCGATGAACTCAACATCTCCCGCGGCAACGTAAGCCAAAGCCTGAGAAGCCTCCTCGAATGGGGTGTCATTCACAAAGCATTTATACCTGGTGACCGCAAAGAATATTTCACTTCGGAAAAAGATATGTGGAAAATGGCCCTTCAGATCGCCCGCGAAAGAAAACGGAGGGAACTGGATCCGGTTATTCAATCAATGCAACACCTTCAGGATATTGATCAGGATTCAGCATCCCCAGAGGAAGTTGAATCGCTTAATAAAGTCACGAGCCAGATCCTGGATGTAGCCATGCAGGTAGAACAAAATGCTTGAAATAGGGATTCGTTCCGGTGGACAATCTTTAGTCAGAAAACTGATCAGTGTTTTAAGATAAGTTCTTTTTACTTTGAGGTTGTGATGAAATATTTCCTTTTACCCGCTATTTGCATTTTCTTCATCGGTTGTGGTACAACCAAACACCCGTCCACCGAACTAAGTACAAGAAAATATCTTATTCAAAATTCTTCTATCCGGATTCTTGATTTTGATCCGTTAGGGCATATCTACATTCTGGATGGAACAGAGCGATTGACAAAGTATGATACTTCAGGATTGATGTTATGTCATGTTGTCAACAATAATCTTGGCGAAGCGCACAGCATTGATGTCGGGAATCCATTCAAGACCATGGTTTTTTACAGGGATCAACAAACGGTCGTACTGTATGATCGTACACTCTCAGAGATCCAACGCATTCATTTTACAGACTGGAGTTATCATGATGTAGCAGCTGCGTGTTTGTCGCCGGACAACGCCATCTGGATATTTGACGGAGTGAAAAAAGTACTGCTTAAGCTGGATGATGTTGGTAATGCCATTCTGAATTCAGATCCTCTCGATATCATCAGTCCGGATTCCCCAAGACCGGATTTCATCTATGATGCAGATCACTTCCTGATATTGAAACAAGCTAATCACCCGATCTCCATCTTTGATGATTTTGGAAAATACCTTTACACGACTGACTTAAAGGAAGGAGAAAAATTTTCAATCTTCAATCGAATTATCATTATGGGATCAGAAACTTCAATATCGAGATATGATATCTCTGATCGAACGATGCTGGAATCAATCCACTTAAAAGAAAATTTAAAAAGTGATCGGATTTATCAATATGCCAATCGGTTTTATGGAGTAGATGATAAGGGGGTGTATATCGTGAACCCGTGAACCGTGAATGGTATTTCTATGTGACTTTCTATGTACCTATGTTTCTATGTGGTTCAAGAAAGGAGAATTCAAAAAATCGTAATTCGTAAATCACACAGTCATGATGTCTTTCTCCTTGTGCGCGATCAGGTGATCAACAGTTTCGTAGTGATTGTGCAGCATTTTTTCCACTTCTGCTTCCTTGCGTTTTCCCATGTCTTCAGGAAATCCGTCTTTAATTGCTTTCTTCACGAAATCAATGATTTTATGCCTTGCATGCCGTAAGGCCACCTTTGTTTCTTCACCCATATTCTTTGCCTGTTTCACCAGTTCTTTTCGTCTTTCTTCTGTCAGTGGTGGAATGGAGATCCTGATGATCTCACCATCATTCATCGGGGTGATGCCAATATTGGCTGCAAAGATTGACTGCTCAATTTTCGCAAGCATCGATTTTTCCCAGGGTTGTATTGTGATTGTCCGGGCATCTGCGACACCAATGTTTGCGACTTGGGCAAGAGGGGTATTATGGCCATAATAATCAACTAACAAACCATCAAGAAGTGATGTCGAAGCTTTGCCTGTACGGATTTTCGTCAGTTCTTTTTTCAGATGTTCGATGGCATGATCCATCTGTGCTGATCCCTGGGATATCGTGCTGTCTATAGTCTCACTCATGAGATGCGAATTGATGAAATAAAATGGAAACGCGTTTTAGTAAACCGGTTGGATTACCGGCGGCCAAGATACGAAAGGATAAAATACACAAGCGTAGCCACAGAAGCAATCGCTGCTACAACATAGGTCATTGCAGCCCATTTCAGTGAATCTTTGGCGTATTCATGTTCCATACCTACCGTGTTGCCGGTGCTATCCAGCCATGCCAGGGCTCTGCGACTGGCATCCAATTCAACCGGCAGCGTAATCAGGCTAAATAATGTGGTGACAGCCATTGCGATAATGACAATTAATAGCAATTGAGGAAAGGTTCCTAAAAACATAAATGAAGCTATTAAGCCCCATTGTTGTGCTACTGAAGCCATTTTCACCATAGGGACAATGGCATTTCTCAAAGACAACATCGCATAAGCCTGGGCATGTTGTACGACGTGACCACATTCATGTGCAGCTACCGAAGCAGAAGCAACAGATCTTCCGTTGTATACATCCGGACTCAGATTGACTGTTTTTGTCATCGGATTGTAATGATCACTCAGAAATCCTTCTCCCTGGACGATATTGACATCATGGATGCCATAATAATTCAGCATGGCGGCAGCAACCTGTTGTCCTGTCATGCCACTGTTCAAAGGGATCAGTCCATATTTTGCGAACTTTGATTTCATCTGGCGTTGAACCAGAAATCCAATCAGAGCAATAGCTCCAATCAATACCCAATAAGAAATGCTCATATTTTTTTATTTCGTTTTCAACCTTTCGGTTTCTGAAAATGGTCTGATGAAATAACCATAATCTCTATGTAAATGCAAAAAAGGTCATTCAGGTTTCATGGTTAACAAAGAACAAACAAAATTTATTATTCTTTTCCCCCAATCCACTCGAATCCGGTATAAGGAACGAGTACTTCCGGAATTTTAATTCCGTCTGCAGTTTGGTTATTTTCAAGTAATCCAACCAATATCCTGGGAAGTGCTAGAGCACTTCCATTGAGTGTATGAACTAATTGAATTTTTCCTTTATCATCCCTGAATCTCATTTTCATCCGGTTGGATTGGAAAGTCTCGAAATTAGAAACTGAACTTACTTCGAGCCATTTCTGCTGACCTGCAGCCCAGACTTCAAAATCAAAAGTGAGAGCAGAGGTAAATCCCATATCTCCACCACATAATTGAAGGATTCGGTACGGAAGCTGAAGGCTGTCCATCAGATGAGACACATGATCCACCATCACTTTCAAAGCGTCATAAGAAGAAGATGGATGACCGATCTGTACGATTTCAACTTTATCAAACTGATGAACCCGGTTGATGCCTTTTACATCAGAGCCATAAGACCCCGCCTCTCTTCGAAAACATGGTGTGTACCCTGTTAGTTTAATAGGCAGATTCGCTTCAGGAATGATCTGATTGCGATACATATTGGTGACCGGAACCTCAGCTGTTGGAATCAGGTATAAATCATCCTTCTCCACATAATACATCTGGGCTTCTTTGTCAGGCAATTGGCCGGTCCCATAAGCAGTATCAGCATTGACAAGGATGGGAGGTTGTATCTCTTCATAGCCTGCGTTTCTTGCCTGGTCGAGGAAGTAATTGATCAGGGCTCGCTGCATGCGGGCGCCTTTACCCCGATACAATGGAAAACCGCTACCTGTAATGGACACCCCAAGTTTAAAATCAATGAGGTTATATTTTTCTGCCAGGTCCCAATGGGGGAGAGAGCCAGGGGCAAGTTTTGGCAGTTCTTTTGTCCAGGCTTTATGGACTTTATTATCCTCAGGAGTCTTTCCCTCGGGCACACTTTCATGAGGAACATTGGGTAAAGTGACCATTATGGCATCCAGGTCGGACCGAATGGACTGAAGTCGTTGGTCCATTACATCGGCATTTTCTTTAATGGAGGCTACTTTGGCCTTTAATTGGTTAGCCTCGGCACCTTTTCCTTGTTTAAAAAGGTTGCCTATTTCATCGGATAGGGTATTTCGGTCATTTAGCAGGCTATCTAGCTGAGTCTGAACCTCTTTGCGCTCATCATCCAGCTCTAAGGCCCGGTCTACAAGAGCAAGCCGATCAGGGGTTAAACCTCTTTTCCTGAAGCCCTTAAGTACTCTTTCCTTCTGATCTCTTAATATTTGTATTTCTAGCATATAAGACAACTTTTTCAGGCATTCAGCCGTTTATGTGCTGTAGTAGCCTCTTAAAATATCACCAAAGGTAATTCCGCATATTTAAAAAAGAGTTGTTACCTTGGTGGCGTTTTACACACCTACATTACCGGTCTGATTTTCCTTCAGATACTCCATTTCTAGATAAATATTGAGTCTGTGGCTGAGTGAAGTGAACTGATACCGAGTGTTAATATTTCGTATTGAATCCAATTTTCTTATTCCAAATCATTATCTGATCATATCATGTACGATATTTTGCAGTTGAACGACATGCTCGTTCCTGAACTTAGGGAACTTGCAGAGTCCCTCGGCGTAGACGGTTTTAAAAAACTCAACAAACAAGAACTTGTTTACACCATTCTTGATTACCAGGCACTGGCCGGTGAAAAAAAGAAAGCAGCCACAAACGGAGCTAAAGACGCAGATCTTCCTGATGAAGTACCTGTATCCTCTGACAATATGCGCGTGGATAAAAGACAACCCAATGCTTTGCGTAAAAGACCTCGCAAAGTCATGACAGATTCCGATAGTGCTGCCCCTGATGACCAATCAGAAGACGCTGTTGAAGAAGAAAAGACTGAAAAATCCACACAACAATCTTCAGATCGTAATCAACAAAATCGCAGACCTGAACACAGACGACCTGAACACCACGAAAAAAGAAGTGGCCTGCAAGGACCAAGAGAACCCAGAACTCCAATAGAACCCCGGGATCAAAGAGAACATCGCGAACCAAGAGTACCACTTGAGGCCCGCGAACAAAGAGAACCGCGCACACCAAATGAGCCACGCACTCCGAACGAACCACGAGCTCCACAGGAACAGCGCGAATCACGCAATCAAAACGAGCCAAGGGAAAACAGGCCTGCTGACGACCAGAGGCAACAACAGGACAGAGGAAATCAATCACAGCCTGCTGATAACCGTAATCCTAACCAGCAACGTGATCTGCATCGCGAAGCACGTGAACGTTTTAATGTAGAAGTAGATGGCATCATCGAAGGCGAAGGCGTGCTGGAAATGATGTCTGATGGATATGGATTTTTAAGATCATCTGATTACAATTATTTGTCATCTCCGGATGATATCTATGTGTCTCCTTCGCAGATCAAATTATTTGGTTTGAACACAGGAGATACAGTGAAAGGGGCTATTCGTCCACCGAAAGAAGGCGAAAAATATTTTGCACTTCTCAGGGTTAGCACTGTCAATGGTAAAACTCCTGATGAAGTCAGGGACAGAGTGCCGTTCGATTACCTGACACCTCTTTTCCCAACTGAGAAATTCAATCTGCTCACGCATCCTGGTGGTAAAGATTATGGCAACCGGATGATTGATCTTTTTACCCCACTAGGTAAAGGTCAGCGTGGATTAATCGTTGCACAACCAAAGACAGGTAAGACATTCCTGCTCAAAGACATCGCAAATGCCATCGCAGCAAATCACCCGGAAGTATTTCTGATCGTTCTGCTGATTGATGAGCGTCCTGAGGAAGTCACAGATATGCGCCGTAGTGTAAAAGCAGAAGTGGTATCCTCTACTTTTGATGAACCTGCCGATAATCATGTGCGCGTCGCCAATATTATTCTAGAAAAAGCAAAACGTCTTGTCGAATGTGGACACGATGTCGTCATACTTCTTGATTCGATCACTCGTCTGGCAAGAGCTTACAATACTGTAGCACCATCAAGCGGAAAAGTACTCTCCGGTGGTGTTGAAGCCAATGCATTGCATAAGCCAAAACAATTCTTCGGAGCAGCCAGGAATATTGAACATGGTGGATCATTGACAGTGCTGGCTACAGCCCTGATTGATACCGGTTCAAAAATGGATGGTGTCATCTTTGAAGAATTCAAGGGAACAGGTAATATGGAGCTTCAGCTTGACCGTACACTGGCCAATAAGAGAATGTATCCTTCGATTGACCTGACAAAATCAAGTACACGTCGTGAAGAATTATTGCTTGATGATGCTATCCTCCAGCGGATGTTTGTGTTGCGTAATTACCTCGCTGACATGAAACCTGATGAGGCCATGGAATTCCTTCGCAAGCACATGATCAACACCAAAACGAACGAGGAATTCCTCATTTCAATGAACGGATAAAGATTTCATTTGCCCCAACCCCCTAAAGGGGGCAATAACTATTTTAGACTCTTAAATTTCAAGTCCCCGGTTGCTGAGCTGCTTGCACTGAGCGGGATGAGTGAAAGGATGTGGGTGTCGAAGTGTAGCACCTGGATGAGAAAATGAAGTCGAAGCATAGGGGATTTAAGGGCAAAGGGTGTAATTTCTTCAAAAATTGAATACATTTGTGCCCGCTTTTAGACGAGCGGCCTCAATAATCTAACAGGAATATCAGCGATGAAAAGGACATTTCAACCATCCCGCAGGAAAAGAGTCAATAAACACGGGTTCCGTAGCCGCATGGCATCAGTCGGAGGACGCAAAGTGGTATCTGCACGTCGTGCCAGGGGCCGCCATAAACTGACCGTGTCTGACCAGATGAGGGTTAAGTAACCCAGTCTTCTCCCTTCATCGGTTAAATGCGGGCTTTCCTATATTTTTTCTATATATAAATCACTGGTTTCAAATTTTTTGCATTTCTTTTGATGGAAATGAAACGGTTTACGCTGTCCAAGCAGGAACGGCTGACTTCCAGGAAAGAGATTGAATTTCTCTTTGCTGAGGGGCACAGCCTGACCAAATATCCTGTCAGGCTTATCTGGCGTGAAACCCCTAATTCCATATCCCCTGAAACCCCTATTCAGGCTATGTTTTCCGTTTCAAAGAAAAAATTTCCCAGGGCTGTCGACCGGAACCGGGCAAAGAGGCTGATGAGGGAAAGTTATCGCTTACTTAAGCCGGAACTATTCAAATCCATTGAGACTAAAAAATCATATCAACTTGGTTGGATATATACAGGGAATGAACTGGTTGATTTTCTCACCATACAAAAGAGCATTGCTGCAGCGTTAGATCGATGGATCAAATCTTTGCCAACAGAAACAGGATGAAAATTACGGGACTCGTTATCGTTTTCATCCTTGGATTCCTGACGGCAATATCAGGGCAGAAATTTCTGATCATCGAAAAATCAGGATCTCCGCATACGAAGCGATTCAGTATCTATGATCAAATCACATTTCAACTCAAGGGCGATAACAAAGGTTGGTATAAACGCCAGATCCTTGACATGAATCCTGATGCGCAATTGATCCTTCTCGATGATACATGGATTCCATTGTCAGATATTTCAAGAATCAAGATGCCTAATAAAAGAGCTATACCCATGATCCTGGGAACAGCTCTCCAGGCAGGAGGTATTTCGATGGTGCTCGGCGATGCATGGTACACAGCCGTTGGCAAACCGGAATACTCGCAAGGGGGCTGGGAATTCGGACTGATCAATATTGCAGTTGGTACAGGATTAAAAGCCTTGCTCGGCCCGATTAAATACACTCTTGGAAAAAACATCAGGTTGAGAGTAATTGATGTCACATTTGGAACAATTAAAACGTAAAACGTAAAACGTAAAGTGTAAAACGTAAAGTGTAAAACGTAAAACGTCAATCGTGAGTCGTCAACCGTGAGTCGTCAATCGTCAATCGCCAATTGAGCGCTGTGCGTCTGGCATCTGAAATCAAGGTTTCCTCATTTCGGAAAAATCTTCTTCATCGTTTTAGTATTTGCCGGCTTAAGCACGATTTTCCGGATACTCTCTTCGTTGATTTTAATTGTGGCATCGATATATCCTTCATGTGAAATCGTCATTGGCATTCCATACACTTCCTTTTTCGGGAAAGAACCAAAATCGAAATGACCTTTTTCATCTGTCCTTGCGGTTCGATCGTGAAATAAAGCCGTAGCACCATACAGCGGGTTACCACTTTCATTAAATACATTTCCCTCGAGATGAAATTGAGGTATTGAGTCGGGTGGTGGTGCTGAATGATTATTTCCAACCAATTGAATTTGTATATCATCGCTTCCTCCCTTTGGAGCATATGCGAGTGAGTATACAGGGGTAAAAAAGCGCACTTCGACATCACTCCCGGTCCAGTTGTGAAGTTGTTGGGCCAGCGTGTTTGCCGGTTCTTTATCACTTTCCTTTGAATAAACAACAGAAGAGATTTCTGAAAAACCCTGAGGGAATTCAGTAAAGTTTTTAGAGTAATTTGAATTTATTTGATATCCTGCTTTTTTCAGGTATGAAAATAATTTTTGGTATTGACCTTCATCCGTCTGAACAGCCTGGAAGATGATGCTGATTTTTTCAGGATTGGATGTAAGAATAATTTTCCCGGGCTGTTGGCCGGTGAGAACGATGTACTTGTCATGATAACCGGTATGAGAAATGAGCATGCCCTGGTTGATCATCTTCAGGCTGTCAACATTTCCGAAATCAAATTGACCGCCGGCGTCTGTGACGATAGTCTTGTTTCCAAACGTCAGCAATGCTCCCGGCAGAGGTTCATTATGTTCTGTAAAGACAATTCCATACAGATGGAATCTGACAACAGGTGCGGGTGGGGTTTCTTTTAGCTCAGCTATTTCTTTGGAAAAATCACCAGGAGGAAAGTTTATTTTTTGTAAATATTCAAAGTCTTGTAACGCGATTGTTCTGTAATCTTTAAGTACTCCATCTTTATACTGCAGGACTAGCCTCGCCCTGTCCAAACGCACATTGTTTTCTCCATTTTTATACATTTCCACATTCCCGCTTAATTCATATTGATCCGGATGTGTAATGCGCAATTCATATTCAGCCATTAAGTTTGACTGTGACTCATAAACTTTCGGGATGTTATGGCTACTGAAATAAAGAGATGTTTTACGTTCGATGGCGGCCAATGAAAAATTATTTCTACCTGTGCTGACTTCATCAAGTGCCTTTAGAGCAGAGGTCGTGTCAGCATATTCTAAATGAAGCGATGCGAGATCATAGTAAAATCTTTGATAAACTTTGGTGCCACGCAGGGAATCCAGATTTTTTGCGAAAGTGGCCATTTCTAATTCAAGAGCGGGCATATTCTTGTTCAGGGCGCATTTTATACACAATTCATACAGCACAAATGGAGTCTCCTTTTTTGCATCTACATGAGTGATTAAGGTTTCTAAAGAAGAAAGCGATTCAGTTTTATACGGAAATGATTCAAGGGAAATTGTTTTTCCTCTGACCGGGGAAATATTAAATTCCGCTACATGACTGCCGTTATCTGCAACATAACTCCCTGTGAGATTAAAATCATAGCCACAGTGACCGGGTAAACTATCGCGGTGAATGCTGTTATTGATGATTAAATCACTGAAATTTTCAATGTTAGCATAATTAAAATAATTGTGCAGGGAAGTTTTTTCCAATTGTGCGAAAAGCCATTTATTAAAATCCAAACCTGCATCGTTAGTAAAATCGCCAATCACAAAGCTGCATTTATTCATTTCACTTTTAACATTTGGGCAGGTATACCCCCGCATCAATTTTAAGATTGGGTCCTTCAATATAAATCCAATAAAGAGGGCAATAATGGCGAATAGCAGAAAAAGATATTTTGTCCAATTCGTTTTTCCTTTTTTAAATGGAAATTTCTGCTGAGCCACATTTGGATCATTGATCACCAGGAAATAATCATTTAAAGCCTCGGATCCGGTCATGGAATGCCTTCCGCCTTCAGACCTTGTGTGATCAAGTATTGTGATGGGCAGATTGTTTTGAGCAGAGGCTGCATCAAGGAATGCCTGCCTGTAAGTACTCTCACTTTTGATGAGTGCACTCAGATAATCCTGTGTAAACTTTCGGGCGACGGTATCCTGAATTTTCGTTCTTGTCCCAATGACTACAGGAACGGCTGACAATTGGTTAACGATTTCTTCATTCTCACACCCGTTTAAGAAAACACATTGAATTTTGCTCTCATCCGAACAAATGGTGTTGAAAAATTTACTGACGCGTTCAGTAGTAAAATCCGATACAGGAAAATCAAGACCACTTTTGCCCGAATGCCCGCTGAAGTGGAACAATTGTATTTCTTTTTGCTCAGCGATGATCTTTGAAGTGAGCTCATCAATGGTCGCATTCAATGCAAATCCAAAATCTACTTTTTTCTTGATCGACTTGTCATTAAAAAAATTGAAAAGATCAGTGAATTCG
Source organism: uncultured Saprospiraceae bacterium (assembly GCA_963746195.1). Lineage (GTDB taxonomy): Bacteria > Bacteroidota > Bacteroidia > Chitinophagales > Saprospiraceae > Opimibacter. The sequence continues at coordinate 68,217 of CAVVAS010000001.1, forward strand.
TGCTGAAGTTGACCCAGGTCCCCGGATGGATTCGATAAGGATGAAAAAATTTTTGACATAGCTGGTTATTAAAAATGATGATCCATTCCAGGGAACAGAACTTAGGACCAAGGCACAAAAATTCGTGATCCAGGTATTTTATAAATCAATCAACAGCGGGTATTCCGAATTATCGTCAATGATTATTTTTTCAAGTAAATGGGTTTCATTTGGTTTAATGCTTTCGAATGACCGGCTTCCTCCCGAAACTGCTTTAATGTTCTTCAGCCAGTCCCCTCTTGAAAATTTACCGGTATTCGGATCAATTTTTAATTCGAGGCATGAAAATGCAAACGTCAGGTCTGTCGGTCCTTCAAATTTCACTTCATTGTCCGATGTTTTTTGGACTTTCAATGAAGCGTTGATTTTCGCAACAGCATTGGCGATAGAGGGTACATCAATATTTACACCTGCATTCGATTCAGTATAAGTGCTCAATGAAAAATTATTGGAAATAATAATATCCGTGATGAGGCCAAGCTGAATATCTTTTTCATGCATTGCCGGTTGTAAAATAAAATTGTCCTTGTCGGCAAATATTTCATTCTGGGATAACACACCTCCCAGCATGAGCGGATCAATATAATTGCGTCGCACATTGCTAAAGGAGAAAGCCATCTTCTTCGTTTTCGTCATGGAAGCGCTTACGGCAGCAGGATCAACACCCAGGGCTTTGAGGAAATTACCCAGGATCTCAAATCCTGTATTAAAGTCCGTCACTGCAGAACGCTGATCTGAAACACTGGCTACCGGTTCTAATTTTTGAGGGATGTCAAAATTGAAACCGCCCTTGACTAAAAATTTGAATTCTCCTAAATACTGTTGACTCCCTTTGCGAATCTCGAGCATACACATTGGTTGTATCCTGGCTTCGGGCACTTTTAGCGGGTTAGCACCGAATTGATCACGGATGTGATCTGTGATTTTGTTTTTGCATATTCTTCCCATGGTCTAAGGATTTAAGGTTGTTTCATGATGGTAAGGAAATGATTGGCAACTTTTTGAAATCCGGTATTGTCAGGGTGTATCTCATCCATCCATTCATTCTCGGGCACAGTACCCCGGTTATTGACGTATCGCACATTTGGCGTGTACGTTTTTTCAAATTCAGACATCATATTGTTGAATGTATCCACCAGGTAAGTGATGATTATTTTTCGCAATTCAGGCTGTACGATCCCATCTTCGATCATATATCGGTTTGCCCAGCCATGTTTAATTGTTTTTTCATCCGGATTGCTGCGGACATAATCATACCCGTGTACCAGGATCCTGACATTGGGTACCAGTGAAATGATCTTCTTAAAAAACATCTGGTAACTGTCTGAAAGAAATTTTAATTTTTCTTCGAACATCGCAATGTCCAGAAAATCCGATGCAACCTTGCCGTTCGCAATATTGGTTTTCAAAATATCTTTTATCTCCGGGCCAAGAACATCATTGCCTCCACCACTGATCAATACGAACGCCGGTTTTAGCTGTTGTACGTTTGTCAATAATTCATCGTGCTTGATATAATCCGCCACTTCATCACCGGCTTCAGCGAGGCTGAGAAGCCTGTATTCGTTCATGATGTAATCGAGTGTATCTTTTACTCCCGGCTTAGGATAAAGGAACCAGGAGTCACCTTCAGCCACAACGATCGGACCGGTCCTGTTCTTTTGTTTTTCGAAGTCCCTGCGTCGTGCTGACTTATAGATGTAATTAAAAAGTTTTACGATGAGATTATCTGTTGCCCGGTTAGCTTCCTGGGCGCTCTGATCTTTATTTTGTTTGAGTTTTGATTCAAATGTTTTTCCATTAAAATATTCATCGAAATATAATTCCTTGATGAATGGAGATAGTTTCTCACTCTTACCATATTCGTCCGCGAGTGCCAGCAAGTCTCCTGTAATTTTATTGTATGTACTGTTCGCCAATTCTATGCGGGTGCGACAGGTGCCCCATTTCTTTTTAACTTCTTTCACTTTACTTCCCTCGCCCCGTTCCGACCTTATTGCACCTTTTGTTTTTGAAATGGTTATCGGAGGATTGAGCGCAAGCTGTAAAAAATCATTGCTCTTCAGAGAGGGAGTAAAATCTTCGAAATTGTTGTAGATAATTTTATAAAAGAACCATTCCTCTTTCCAGTTGTAGATTTCTTTGTATTGATCAAAATTGACAGCGACTGTATTTCCATCATGATCATAAAGTGTTTTTGAAGAGTTTGGCTGAAGTTCTACGGCTATGCCATTGAAAGGATTGGACGTAATACTGAGATCAGAGGCTAATGTCAATACCCCTACAAATAATCTCTCCTTTGAGGTATTTGTGATTTCAATTTGCACTTCCTGGTACAGGTCACCATCTCTGTCACGGTCTTTCAATGGAATAAGCGAATGCGTACCATTCGTGACATCTTTCTTCGTTCCATCCGCTAAAACGATATTAACCTGTATTGGCGAATTATCATAATCTTTAGCCGGATTATCCAGTGAATAAAAATGATGCCATTTGATAAATGCTGTAAGTTGCTCGTTGAACATTTTATCAAAATTATTTTTCTCTTCGACGGTGATTTGCTCTGCAAGGGGTTGAAATTCATGTTCCGGAAGAGAGAAATAAACCATTCCGTTAAATACATTAATAAAAAAATCAGCCTCAGTGATTGGAACGATAGTGACATGTTCATCTTTGGAAAGTAAATTTTTGATGGAAGTTGAAATATCAGGATCATCATCAATATCATTAATGAATAATTTAACTCCCGAATAAGTACTGATTTCCGTGCGGGCAGCATAAGCAGGATGATTAAAATCCAACTGACTGATGACGGGCATTGGGATATCCAAAACGGAATCTTCCGGGCTCACATCTTTGACTTTCACCGTTTCTTCATGATCCTTATCGATCCTGATAAAAACGTTCATCCCCGGCAGCACACCCAGCAGGCTACCTCGTGAATAGATCCATCCTCTATTTTTATTATTAGTGACTAAACCTTCAGGTAAAGACGCTCCTGATGGATAAAGATTCAACCATGAACTTTGGGCATTCATTTTTCCTTTGCCCTGTACTGTGATCGTTGGAGTTTGATTTTTTTCGGTGATATTTTTCAAACTTATTTTTGCCCACCGGGTGATATCGACATACGAAAGGTTGCCTTTTGTATTTTGGAGCAGGTCCAATAAATACCGGGTGAACACACCTCCTTTGCTGTCTTCCCAGGATGATTCACTTGAAAGACATGCGGCAAGATGTACATGATTTTTAAATGGGATCCTGACCTGGCGGGATCCATTGGGTTGCTTACTTTCTACAGTCTGATCACCTGCAAAAACGAATGTATTGTAATCCCTTGCTTCAAATACTCCTGCGATTCGCTTGATCCTTCCTGGGTCAGTTTCATCCATTCGGAATGCGCGGACAATATCACCGGAATGACATGCATCAAAAATGGTCACCAGGTGAGGACTCGTTTTTATTTTAGTCAGCAGATATCTTAATTCTTTATCTGCAAGGAGCTGCGAGGTACTGAATTCTTCAGCAGACCAGCAAACCATGCATTCAAGCAATCCGTCCTGCTCATCCGGAAAAAGCCCTGCCGTTTCTTCCTGGGCTCCATGCCCGCTGTAATAAATCAAAGCCACGTCATCGTCTTTGGCTGCCGAAAAAAAAGTCTGGATTTGCTCTATTATGTTTTTTCGAGTTGCATCATCATTGAGAAGCTTCTTGATGAAAATTTTTCCAAACGAAGATTTCAACGAAGTGAGATAAGTTTCAACTTTTCCTACATCGCTTACACACTGCGTGAGTGGCTTCGATGGATAGCTGTTGATGCCAATGAGTAAAGCGTATAAATCCATGGCGTGTTCCTTTATCTTAAATGGAATGGTGTTTTCATTTAATGCAGGAGAGACTTAAAATCTTAACAATGTCAAATACCCTCAACGTGGCAATGCCAAAGTTTTTAGGGATTCAAAATTTATGTTCTTTTAAATAATCTAAAACTTTCCCTTGGTTCCCTTAAAAGTTAATTATGCAATGGATCAACCCCTAAATTCAATACTAACTATGCTAACGTGCGATTTGGGGTTTCAAAAAATTAATTGTGTATAAAGTTATGTAAAAGGAATCCTGCCTGATCGTAAATCGTAATTCGTACCTCGTACATGACTTATATGGTAATATTAAAAAAAATATTTTAATTTTTAGCAAAATAATATTGCTTCAGAAAATTTAAAGTGATTTGTTAAATGCTGAAAATAGTGCTCGTTATTTTTTGAGACCGTCTACAAAGCCCTGGAGATCGGGGATATTGTAATAATATTTTCCATTGGATCTGACCACGGGCATCGTGACACTTCCTCCTGTAAAGCCGGAGCTTCTCAATCCTGCCCACATATTATTTATTTCAGGTGAATCAGAAGCAACACTATATTCTTCATAAGGAATGCCTTTCGATGTAAGTTGCTTTTTAGTGAATTCGCACCTGGAGCATCCTGGTTTCGTGAAGACGACAAGATTTGCTTTGGACAAATTTGATGGCGGTGTATTTGGTTGTGCAGGCGGTGCTGGTTTTGCTGTCGAAGGCATTGGAGGAGAGACAGTTTCTTTTTCATCTGGGGGAGAAGAAGAAGTTTTCGCAGAAGCATTTGCTGAAGTTTGAACATAGGAGACCTGGTATCCATATTCCCAATTTTCACCTGGTCTTGGAGTGAGGTTTGCCATTTCTTTCATGAAACCTGCCGGAATCACAGTTTGCACTTTGATGGAAGGACTTACATCCATTCCCGTAGCGGTGATATCAAGGGTCACAGCATACTCCACGTTCCCGGTATTACGCGCCATGACAATGACCTTGCTGCCTTCTTTTTTCTCAAACACTTCAATGTCTTCTTTTTGGGCAATAGCGGAAGTGATGATCAGCAGGAGAATCAAAAAAGAAAATGTCGATTTCATATAACAAAGATTAAAGCAAAAATAACCAAACCTTCCATGTAGATTTCGGAAGGACCATTAATGAAAAGATAACGTTTGGGTCTCAAATCTGATTTAAGGGTAGCGAATAAAAAATACGTAGGCACGGTCTATATCGATGAAGAATGATTTAGGGAAAATTAATAAATTAATCATTTGATTAAAAAAATTGATTAAATCAAAATTTTGAGTATATCTTTACCCTGCAATCCTTATTTCTGATCATGAAAGGACTAAAGTCAAAAGCTCCGATCGATACTTCAACTGAGGAAAAGATTAAAACAGCAGCCCGCACCATTTTCACTCAAAAGGGCTATGCCGCGACCCGGACCAGAGATATAGCAGAAGAGGCCGGCATCAATCTCGCTTTACTCAACTATTACTTCCGAAGCAAGGAAAAACTATTTGATATGATCATGCTGGAAAGCATGCATGATTTCATTCATTCTATTGCAGGTATTTTCAATGACGAAACCACATCCCTTGAGGAGAAATTTCAGCTTCTCGTCAACAACTACATTGATATGCTGATCGCTCAACCAAATCTGCCTTTGTTTGTGTTGAGTGAATTACGCACTAATCCGGGTCATCTTGTTTCGAAATTGAATTTGAAAGAAAACCTGGTTCAGTCCTATTTTCTCAAACAAATCCAGGATGCAATAAAAGTGGGGAAGATTCCTCCAATTCATCCATTGCATTTCATCATGAACATGATGGCGATGATTGTATTTCCATTTATTGCCAGCCCGATGCTCAGGAATATCGGTGATCTGAGTGAAGAAGAATACAATTCACTGATGCAGCAACGAAAAACATTAATTCCCAAATGGATTGACGCCATGATGGCTGTAAAATAATTTATTGACGTGTTGAATAAATAAAATAGCTGTACGCATGAAAAAAAATGAGATCCTCATCATGACCATGGCGCTCCTCTCCTTCGCCTGTAAAAAGATTAAAAATGATTTTGATGCCACGGGATCATTTGAAGCGGAGGAGGTCATCATTTCAAGCGAGGCGAGCGGAGTGATCAGGCAGCTTGATATAGAGGAAGGCCAGGAGCTCAAATCCGATCAGTTCATCGGCTACATTGACACAACTCAATTGTATTTAAAGAAAAAACAATTACAAGCGCAGAGAGATGCCCTGCTTGGAAAGAAACCTGATATCTCCACTCAGCTTGCTTCATTGAAAGAGGAATTGAAAGCCGCTCAGAAAGAACAACAGCGTGTCGCCAAATTAGTCGAAGAAGGTGCCGCAACTCCCAAGCAATTGGATGATGCCAATGCTCGTGTGACCGTTCTGGAAAAGCAAATTGAAGCCCAACAATCCTCCCTTGGAATCTCCTCCAGCGGATATGTCAAAGAAGCCAGGCCCATCCAGGTGCAAATCGAACAAACAGATGATCAGCTTGCAAAATCAAAAATCATCAACCCTGTGAACGGAACTGTCCTGGAGAAATATGCCGAACAAAATGAAATGGCTGTTCAGGGAAAACCGCTTTATAAAATTGCTGACCTGTCAACTATATTGCTCAGGGCATACATCACAGGAAATCAATTACCTCAGGTCAGGTTAAATCAAAAAGTAAAAGTGTTGACAGATGATGGGCTAAATCAATATAAAGAAACAGAAGGCACCATCACATGGATCAGTGATAAAGCAGAATTTACGCCCAAAACAATTCAGACAAAAGAAGAACGCGCCAACATGGTGTATGCCATTAAAGTAAAAGTTCAGAATGATGGTTCTCTTAAAATTGGCATGTATGGAGAAATAAAATTCATGGAATAGCATGAGTGATGTAGTGGTGAATAATATAAGCAAGACCTACGAAAAGGGAAGTGTCCTTGCGGTGGATAAAGTTTCTTTTTCAGTTGAAAAGGGTCAGATCTTTGGATTGATCGGACCTGATGGGGCTGGTAAGACAAGCTTGCTGCGAATGCTGACCACACTCTTGCTTCCTGATGGTGGCGGTGCTAAAGTCGATGGGTTGGATATTGTGTCTGATTTTAAAAGGATTCGTCAGCGGATTGGATATATGCCGGGAAAATTTTCTTTGTACCAGGATTTAACCGTCAAAGAAAATCTCAATTTTTTCGCAACATTATTTAATACCTCCGTTGATGAAAATTATGATTTGATCAAAGACATCTATGTCCAGATAGAACCCTTTAAGGACAGGAGGGCAGGGAAGCTATCAGGAGGAATGAAACAAAAACTGGCCCTCTGCTGTGCATTGATCCACAAGCCCACGGTATTATTTCTGGATGAACCCACTACTGGTATTGATGCGGTATCCAGGAAAGAATTGTGGGACATGTTGAAAGGATTAAAACGGCAGGCCATCACCATTGTCGTTTCTACTCCTTATATGGATGAAGCAACGCTCTGCGACAGGATCGCCCTGATTCAATCCGGGAAAATATTATTTATCGAAACTCCTGAGAATATCATCAATGCCTATGGTGGTCATCTATATTCCATCATCTCTGCAGATAAGAAAAGGCTGCTTGAGGATTTGAAGAAATATGAGAATACCAGGAGTTGTTTTGCTTTCGGTGATGTTTTGCACCTGTCATTCAAAACAGAAAACGATTCTTTTAAAGAAAGACTGATCGATTATCTGAAAGAAAAGAATCATACGGAGGTGGAAATTCAACTGATCAAACCCACGATTGAAGATTGTTTTATCAAGCTCATGACTGCCGCTCAGAACTAAATAAAATTGATGATGCCAGAACCGGTAATAAAAACCAATAAGCTCACGAAAAGATTTGGTGATTTTATTGCCGTCAATGAAATCACTTTTGAAGTCATGCCCGGTGAAATATTTGGTTTTCTTGGAGCGAATGGTGCTGGGAAAACAACAGCCATGAGAATGCTTTGCGGCCTTTCAATACCTACATCGGGATCAGCGGTTGTCGCAGGGTTTGATATTTATAATCAAACCGATGAAATCAAAAGAAATATCGGGTACATGAGTCAGAAATTTTCACTTTACGAAGATCTTACAGTCCTTGAAAACATCAGGTTTTTTGGAGGTATTTATGGCCTGAGCAATAAGCAGATCAGGGATAAAAGCGAAGAGCTCATTTCTTTCCTGGATTTAAAAAATGAAGCAAAAAAATTAGTCAGGGACTTACCTACAGGTTGGAAGCAGAAGCTTGCATTTGCGGTGGCCATTATTCATCAGCCTAAAATTGTTTTTTTAGACGAACCTACGGGTGGAGTTGATCCTGTGACCAGGAGACAGTTTTGGGATTTGATCTACGATGCATCTTCGCGGGGCATTACCATTTTCGTGACGACACATTACATGGATGAAGCGGAATATTGTGACAGGATTTCCATGATGGTGGATGGATCCATAAAAGCAATGGACAGCCCGTCCAATCTCAAAAAACAATTCTCGGCTCACTCCATGGACGAAGTATTTCATCAACTTGCACGTGGTGCAATACGCACTGCTGATTAATTTTATCATGAAGCAATTTCTGGCCTTTATTCGAAAAGAATTCTATCATGTTTTCCGGGACAGGAAAACATTATTGATGTTATTTGGACTGCCGATTGTCCAGATCATTCTATTTGGATTTGCCCTGACCAATGAAATTAAAAACAGCAGGATTGTAGTGATGGACTATGCGAAAGATGCTGCATCTCAACTAATCATCAATAAAATAGAAGCCAGTCATTATTTTGATGTGGAGAAAACCCTGATGAGTCCGGATCAAATCGAAAAGGCTTTTAGGGAAGGAAACATAAAATTAGCCATCATTTTTCCGGATGGACTTAATCGTGATCTGACGCATTTCCACAAAGGCCAGATCCAGATCATAGCTGATGCTTCAGACCCGAATACAGCCAATACACTCACGACGTATGCCTCTTCAATCATTGGGCAGTATCAAAATGAATTGGCTTTGAATAATCTTGTTCCATATCAAATTACACCGGAGGTGAGGATGCTGTACAATCCGGAATTAAAGGGTGCACCGAATTTTGTGCCGGGAGTCATGGCGCTTGTATTGATGTTGATAGGCGTGATGATGACTGCAGTTTCGATTGTGAGAGAAAAGGAAAGAGGGACGATGGAGATCCTGTTGGTTTCTCCTTTTAAACCATTCCTGGTGATCATCTCAAAGGCATTTCCTTATTTAATTATTTCCATTGTTAATGTCATGATTATTCTGACACTGAGTATTTGGTTGCTTGATTTGCCGGTCAATGGAAGTATTGTTTTATTATTCTGTGAAAGTATTTTATTGATCATTACTGCTCTTTCCTTGGGCCTGCTCATTTCCACCGTTACGGATTCACAACAGACCGCCATGTTGATGTCGATGATGGGCATGATGCTTCCTACGATGTTATTTACCGGGTTTATGTTTCCGATCGAAAATATGCCGCTTCCGTTGCAATATATTTCGAATGTGGTGCCCGCGAAATGGTATTACATTATTGTAAAATCTATCATGATCAAGGGCCTGGGAATTTCCATGATCTGGAAAGAAACATTGATCCTGACAGGAATGTCTATCCTCATGCTGGTGATCAGCCTCAAAAATTTTAAAATCCGACTTTCATGAGAACGATCAGGTTTCTGATAGAGAAAGAGTTCAGGCAGATTTTTAGAAATAAAAGTCTCCTGCCCTTGCTTTTTGTGGTGCCCATGATTCAATTATTGATTCTGCCTTTGGCTGCTGATTACGAAGTAAAGAATATTGCCATCTCCATCGTTGATCATGATCATTCGTCCTATTCACGAAACCTGGTGACTGATATCAGTTCATCAGGCTATTTTAAAATCGGTGATTATAGTGATTCATTTAAAGATGCATTTAACCAGGTTGAATTAGATAAAGCTGATATTATTTTAGAAATCCCTCCCGATTTCGAAAAATCATTAGTGCGCGAAAATGGAGATCAATTATTTGTAGCCATTAATGCCATCAACGGAGTCAAAGCCAGTCTTGGTGGAGCATACCTGACTCAAATCATCAAACGGTTCAACAACCAGATAAGGGTGCAATGGAACCAGGCCGACAGGTTCAGCGCGGTTCCGGTGATTGAAGTCGTTTCCTCCAATTGGTTTAATCCGCACATGAATTATAAATTTTTCATGGTTCCCGGAATCCTGGCTGTACTGGTGACGATGATTTGCAGTTACGTCTGCGCCCTGAATATTGTCAAGGAAAAAGAAATTGGCACAATTGAACAAATCAATGTGACGCCAATAAAAAAATTCCATTTCATTCTTGGCAAACTGATTCCATTTTTAATCATAGGTCTCATCGTTTTCAGCCTAGGACTTTTTGTGGTGAGCCGATTTATTTATGGAATTGTTCCGTTGGGGAGCATAGGCTTACTCTATGGATTCCTCTTTATTTATTTACTGGCCATGCTGGGATTTGGATTATTGATTTCGACGTATTCAGATACGCAGCAACAGGCCATGTCAGTCGCCTTTTTCTTTATCATGATTTTTATGATGATGAGCGGATTGTTTACTTCCATTGACAGCATGCCTCCATGGGCAAAAGTCATCGCGCAGTTAAACCCGATTACCTATTTTATCCAGGTATTACGCATGATCGTATTGAAAGGCAGCGATTTTTGGGATATCCGATTTCATTTCCTGGCGATTACATTATTTGCCGTTGTATTGAATGGATGGGCCGTGTGGAATTACAGGAAAACGAATTGATGTGTTTCCTGTTCCGCATGGGTCATTTAAATTTATCGACGTTCCAATTTTTTGGATTGTTGACAATATAATTTGAAATGCGGATATATGATTTTTCATTCCGTATGATATGTTCCCAATAATTACGTTGCCATAATTTATTATTAAATCGTTTCCAACCCAATGTTTTCACCCCCCGTATATATTTATTGGTAGACATTGTCGTAAACCATTGAATGACGCGATGTAGGGGCGAACCTGCGTGTTCGCCCATAATCATCGCATCATGGGTTGTGTTCGGATCATGGGTTGTGTTCGGATCATCCGTTGTGTTCACATCATCCGTTGTGTTCACATCATCCGTTGTGTTTGGATCATGCGTCACATTTGGATCACCCGTCACGATTGCATCATCCGTCATGTTTGTTTCATCCGTCATGTTTGTTTCATCCATCACGTTCGTATCATCCGTCATGTTTGGATCATTTGGGCGGACACGCAAGTTCGCCCCGACGTTTTCGATAATGCAATGGAAATGATTTGGCATGATGGCATGGACACCACATTTGATATCATGAAATTTGTTTTCCAATTCGAAATACCATTTTTCCACCATTTTACCTGCATCATTTAATATCATCTCGCCATTTATGATATTTCCAAATAAATGATCCCTATTATGAACGCAAATGGTTACATAATACAATCCAGGTTTTGAATAATCGTATCCTTTTAAACGAATAGATCTGCGATGATGAATTTTAGGATTATATGCCATGATCGATTAATCCCTTTAACCATTAACCTTTTCCGCCTGGTTGCTGAGCTGTAGCACTAGGTTGCGCGGAAGCAGGTCGAAGCATTCCGCCTTTCTTAATGTTCATCATGCGCATGTGCCTGGTACTCGGCAACTAATTTATTTTGAAGGTCAGAAGGCACTTGTTGATAGTCCGCCAGTTTCATCGAGAATTTTGCTTTGCCCTGTGTCAGGGAGCGCAACGTAGAAGAATATTCATGCAATTCGGCTAACGGAACCCTGGCGAGGATTTTTTGATAATGTCCTTCGCTTTCCATCCCCATAATAATGGCTCTGCGTGTCTGCAGATCACCCATGACATCACCCATAAATTCACCTGCAGTCAGAATGGAGAGATCATAAATCGGCTCAAGCAATTGTGGCCCCGCATGTTGAAAAGCATTTTTAAAGGCCATCGTTCCTGCTAACTGGAAAGCCATATCATTTGAGTCAACGGGGTGCATCTTGCCATCATAAATACTGATCCGGATATCCCTGCAATGTGATCCTGTCAACGGGCCCTCGATCATTTTATTCATTACACCTTTCTTGATAGCATTGCTGAATTTGGAATCGATTGATCCGCCGACGATGCACCAGAAAAAAGCTAATGTTCCTCCCCACGGAAGTTTTTCTAATTCACGATTTCTGACGGTAAGCGCTTCAGGATCTTTCATCCCCTCATGGTAAGGCTCGAGACGAATATGTACTTCTGCAAATTGACCTGCACCACCGGTTTGTTTTTTATGGCGATAACTTTCATTGGCTACTTTGGTGATCGTCTCACGATAAGGGATCTTTGGCTGATCAAATGTCATAGTGATCCCATATACTTTTTCAATCCTGTATTTAATAAGGTCAAGATGCAGTTGTCCCTGGCCATGAAGAAGTGTTTGCTTAAGCTCCGCTGATTGCTCGATGATTAAAGTTGGATCTTCTTCGTGTGTAACGTGAAGTGCTTTTGCTAATTTATCTACATCAGCTTTATTTGGTGGTGTCACAGCAACCCTGATCCGCGGTTCAGGAAAAACAATAGGCTCAATTCCGGAATTCACTCCTTTTGTCACCAGTGTATTATTCGTATGGCTTTCTTTTAGTTTTACGGTCACGCCGAGATCACCAGCTTTTAATTCATTGACAGCTTCACGATTTTTACCATTTGAAACATAGATCTGGTTGATGCGCTCATGATTGCTGTTGGCCATGTTGACAAGGTCATCACCTGTCTTTAATGTTCCTGAATACACTTTGAAATAAGATACATTACCTACCTGTGCTTCAGAAATGGTTTTATAAATAAATACCCTCGTAGGACCTGATGCATCCGGAGAAACAGGTTCTCCTGTCGTACTCATCGGGAATGGACGATCAACCGGGGATGGAGCAATATCATTGAGAAATCCCATGATGCGTCCGCTGCCCATATTGTATTTGCCTGATGCGCAGAAAACAGGAAAGATCTGTTGATTAGCTACGGCGATGGTGAGGCCCCTGGCTAGTTCATGTTCGTTGAGGCTTCCTGCATCGAAAAATTTTTCCATCAGGCTCTCATCATTTTCTGCAGCGGCTTCTACCAATATTTGGTGCATCTGTTGTGCTCTGCCGACTTCACTTTCCGGGATTTGTTTTTTCTCCGGTTTGCCGCCGTCTTTAGGAAATACATACATGATCATGCGGAGAGCATCAACGATCGTGTTAAATCCTGTGCCTGGATTAAGCGGATATTGAAAGGGTATGACCTTTGGTCCAAACGAGCTTTTTAATTGCTCGAGGCTTGTATCATAATTGGCTTTCTCGTGATCGAGCTGATTGATGACAAACAAACAGGGTGTTTTTGATGACTCTACATACTCCCACAACAATTCGGTTCCTACCTCAACACCGCCGGTTGCATTGACAATCATGATGGCGGTATCTGCGACCTTCAATGAAGAAATGACTTCGCCGACAAAGTCATCGTATCCGGGAGTATCAATGATATTGATTTTATTGTCACGCCACTGAACGTGCATGAGCGAACTGAATAACGAGTTGCCTCGTTCCTGTTCTATTTTGGTGTAATCTGATGCGGTGTTCTGTCCTTCGATAGTACCTCTTCGCGTTATGGCTCCGGATTCAAACAACATGGTTTCTGCAAACAGTGTTTTTCCGGAGCCGCTATGGCCGAGCAAAACAACATTCCTTAGGTTTTTCGTGTCGACACCCATATGATGGTATAAGTTTAGTTGAATTGATGAATTGAAAGAGACCTGACCCGGCAGGTTCAGGGTTTCAATTTATGATTAAGATTTTACTTAAGGAAACTTAATCCGGAGGAAGAAAAGGATCGCTTTTCAATTGGATGAAGATACTAATGTGTAAAGATCACATTGTGAAATTGATGCGCCTCATATTTAGATAAAAAATATGTGAAATGGAGCACTTCTATCAGAAGTTGAATGTGATAGACCTGAAATCATACGAGGTCAAGATGAAATATCCCGTGGAATGAACAAAAGTGAAGTTTAAAAAGCCTTTAATTTTTTATTGCCTATAGCTTATTAACTTTTGCTTATTGCTTATTGCTTATTGCCCATTGCTTATTGCCCATTGCTTATTGCCCATTGCTTATTGCCAATTGCTTATTGCCAATTGCTTATTGCCAATTGCTTATTGCCAATTGCTTATTGCCAATTGCCTATTGCTCATTATTCCTCTACTTCAAGTTTATATCCAACTCCCTTCAATGTTTTGATAAATCGTTCACCCACTTTTTCACGGAGTTTAGAGATGTGGACATCAATGGTGCGGCTGGCAATAGGAACTGTGTAACCCCATACTTTCTGGAACATTTCTTCGCGGGTAAAAACTTTACCGGGTTTTGAAGCGAGTAACATGATGACTTCAAATTCTTTTTTAGCTAAAGGCACGATTTCACCGTCAATAGTCACCTGGTAACTTTGGGGATCAATTTTTAAAGCACCAAAATCTAATTGACCAGCTGATATAGCAGGACGTGAAGATTCTTTTCTTCGCATTAATGCTTTAATGCGAGACAACAACAGGCGTGGACGAATTGGTTTTTGAATATAATCATCAGCACCTGCTTCTAGTCCTGCGATTTCACTGAACTCTTCGCTACGTGCTGTAAGAAAAGCAATCAATGTATCTTTTAGTTTCTCATTCTTTCGCAGTTCATAACAGGTCTCCACACCATCCATTCCTGGCATCATGATGTCGAGCAGGATCAGGTCAGGTACTTCTTTGTCGGCAAGTTTAACGGCGTCTTTGCCATTAGAAGCCTGAATGGTATCAAATCCATTGCGGGAAAGATTGTAATGCAGAAATTCGAGGATATCGGGCTCATCATCGACGATGAGAACTTTGATTTTATTTTCCATAATATCCATAGTTAGGGCAGAAAGGGGAGATTCAACGAGAGTTTGCAGGTTATCCATGGACAAATATTAGAAAATTCCATCAGGTAATGGCTTTTATTCGATAAGGTTCTTCTGAAAGGGATTATACCAAATCGCGCTATTTATACTTATTGTAAATCCCATGTAAAAATAAAGTTCGCCATTAAAATCCAGTTCACGAAATACCCCATTTCCTTGTAAACTCTCCGTAAAAAATAGGGGTATAGCGACCATACGAATTAACAATCTTTTGAGTAGTAAAATGCAATTGCCGGCTTGCCACGGAGGTAATTTTGCATTGGCAAAAAAAATTGCAGTCCATTTCAGGATACAACCATTCACATTAGCCCATTTCATATAACCATCCGAAATGGATTGCAATTAAATAGACAGATAAAGAACTAAATGAAAAATAGATTATTCAATTTACAAAATAAAGGGTCAAAACTAATTCTTGTATTCTTTCTTACCATCATTTCCACATTCATGATGGCGCAGAAGAATGCCATTATCTCCGGTAAGATCATCGATAAAAACAGCGGCGAAACATTAATTGGCGCCACTGTCCAGATTGAAGGGACAACGACAGGAACCATCACTGACATTGAAGGCAATTTTAAGTTTACCGTTGTGCCTGGAAGTTACACACTTGATATACGTTATGTCGGTTATGACCCCGGAACAGTTAAGGTAGAAGCTAAAGGCGGTGCCGTTGCGAATGTCGAATTTGCCATGGATGAAAGTAAGGAGACAGCGTTGAAAGAAGTGGTCGTGACTGCAACAGCCGAAAAGTCAAGTGAAGTGGTCATGTACATTGAGGTGAAGAAATCACCTTATATCGCAAGTGGCATCACCAGCTCGGAAATTCGCAGAACGCCTGACCGCACAGTTGGAGATATTCTCAAGCGCGTTACCGGTGCTTCGATACAGGAAGGAAAATTTGTCATTATACGTGGAATGAATGACCGCTATAATGCAGGTTATCTCGATGGCGCATTATTATCTTCCACAGAATCTGACCGCAAAGCATTTGCGTTCGATTTCGTTCCTGCCAACCTGATCGATAATCTTTCCATTATTAAAGTGGGTTCCCCAGATCTTATAGGCGATTTCGGTGGAGGCATTATCACCATTAGCACTAAATCAGTTCCGGATAAATTAGTTCAGAATGTTTCTTTTGGTGTACAGTATCATTCACTGACGACGTTCAATGATTTCAAACAATTCAAAACGTATCCGGGTGAAGAAGTAAATGTGCTGAGTAATGAACGTGCGATTCCTGAATTTCCTGAAGGTGCATTGAAAATATCCAATTCATATCCTACGGAGGCCGATAAACAGCGATTGGGTGAAATTTCAAAGGATTTCAATCATGATTGGTCAAGTAAAATCATTAGCGCCGTTCCTAATCCCCGGTTATCATACTCGATTGGATTTCCTATTCGATTAAGTAATTCGAGTAAGTTGGGTGTCATCATGGCTTTGAATTATTCCAGTACACGCCGGATATCAGATGGATCAATAAATACCTTCGATGGTTCGGGACAGGTTTCTGGATTTAATGACAGGTTGTCTCTCCGCAATGTTAATACCAGCGGCATTTTTAATATTAATTATATCGGAAGGAAAACACAAGTCAATTTCCGCAATTTATTAAATGTTAATTCTGACTTCAACTACATTGCAAGATCCGGTACAGGAAATTATAGCGATGCACTGACTGTTCAGAATACAGCTAACCTTTACAATTACAATCGTCTCTACAACGGTATTGTATCCTTGAAACAATTGGTGGGAGACAGCGTTCTGACAATCAATGCATCAGTGAATTATTCAAATGTTCATCGTGAAATCCCTGATTATCGAATTGCGAGCTACACGAAAACACCTGATTTTGATAATTATCAACTGGCGTTAGGAGATTTCTTCAATAGCAGTACAGGTCGATTTTTTTCTAAACTGGATGAAAATATTTATGCCGGCACTTTCGAGTTGAGTAAAAAATTAAAATCCACTCACATCCGAACAGAACTTAAAGCCGGTTATTTCTATCAAAACCGCAGCAGGGAATTTGCCTCCAGGAGTTTTGTTTATGGGGGCACACCAGATGAAGTCACTTTAGATCCGGTGGTAGACCTTGGGAAGGATAATATTGATCCCACAAAATTATTCCTGATTGAAAAGTCAGCAGATGATATTTCATTTTATGAAGGGAAATCAATATTGAATGCATTTTATGCTTCTGCTGATCAGAATTTTTCCAGCCGCATAAGAGTATTATATGGAATTCGATTTGAGGATATTGATTTGAAAGTCAATAATCAGAAATTGAATACATCAGTTGCAGATATTAAGCAAATGACATGGCTTCCTTCAGTGAATCTTACTTATTCCTTATCTACAAAAACAAATCTTCGGGCCAGTTATTTTTCTTCAGTTAATCGCCCTGAATTCCGCGAGCTTGCGCCGTTCTCTTTCTTTGTGTTTGAGAAAAATGCAGAGTTAAAAGGAAACACAGATTTGAAAATTGCAGATCTTAAAAATTTTGATGCTCGTTATGAATTTTATCCGAAAGGCGGTGAGCTAATTTCCATCGGTGGTTTTTACAAGTACATTGATCACCCGATTGAATTAAGCCTGGATGTCACTCAGCCCTTTACCACATTTACATTTCAGAATGAAAAGGCAGCAAAGATTTATGGATTGGAATTTGAATTGAAAAAGAAATTGGATTTCATCCATCTGCTTGGCATGTTCCAGGATATGGCTGTATATGCTAATGTCTCATTTATTAAATCGGAACTCAAATTCAATCCGGGTTCGCAGGCAAAACAAGACAGGCCTTTGCAAGGTCAGTCACCTTATATTTTCAATGCGCGTCTACAATATGAAAACCAGGATAATGGCTGGTCCTGGAATATTGCATTTAACAGGGTCGGCCGACGGATTGCCTTTGTCGGCGTTGATCCGAAATATGGAGATACACGGCAGGATATTTACGAAGCACCACGTACTGTCATCGATATGCAGGTCGGAAAAACGATCAAAAATATCAACATCAAGTTTACACTTGGAGACTTATTACACAATGACCAGGTATTTTACCAGGATGCGGACCAGGATGGAAAATATACCAAAGTCTCCGCACCACACCAGGATAGGTTGATGTACAATTTCACCAATGGGTTTACCTCTACCCTGAGTTTTAGCTACACTTTTTAAGGTTAATGTGAGTATCAAGAGCCGGAGGCATCTCCAATAGTGAAATTTTGAAATAATGATCTCAATGAACGCAGAATAAATAATGAATAAACCCATTACTAAAAACTAAAATCCTTTTCCAATGAGAAAATATTTACTGATCTCCCTGACTTTTTTATTTGCGCTTGCAAAGCAAACTTTGTCAGCTCAACCTGATTTCCAACTTACTCAAACATCATATGTTGGAGCTCTATCCCCTGATGCGGCACAAGATTGGACTGTCGGTTGGACCAATTTTGATCCGAAAAACACAGCATATCCCGATCCAACCGATACACAAACTTTAAATGGAATGGATACCGGTTTGCCGGTACCCGGTGAAAAAAATATCACTACTACTCTTACCCTTGATGCAGCGAAAGTTTATGCTCTTTCAGGACTTATCGTAGTCAGAAGTGGTGCCAAATTAGTGATCCCTGCAGGTACTATTATTCGCGGTACTGCTGATTTAAGTACAACACCGAAAAACTATGGTGCCATCGTCGTTGAACGCGGCGGTAAAATTGATATCCAGGGAACAAGTAGTAAACCTGTCATCTTCACCTCTGCTAAAGCTATTGGTTCACGTAATCGCGGCGATTGGGGCGGTATATTACTCGCCGGAAAATCTACGCACAACCTTCTCAATGGTACAGACAATAACAATGTACAGATGGAAGGTTTTAACAATGTCACATTTGATAATACACTGGCACGATTTGGAGGAACAGATGTCAATGATAATTCTGGCTCACTTACCTACCTGCGCATTGAATTTGCCGGTGTTGCATTCGAAGTAAATAAAGAAATCAATGGATTGACTATGGGTGCAGTTGGTGCAGGAACCGTCATCCATCACGTGCAGGTTTCCTTCTCCGGTGATGACTCCTATGAGTGGTTTGGCGGAACGGTCAATTCAAAATACCTGATTGCATGGCAGGGTACAGATGATGATTTTGATACAGACAATGGTTATAGAGGGATCAGCCAATTTGGTATAGGCGTGAAGGATTCAGCTTATTATGATCTTACTTACAGTCTTCCTTCAGGAGGATCTACATCAGAAGGTTTTGAAAGTGATAATGAAGCAACAGGAACAGCAAATGTTTCTCCTTACACAAGTGCAGTTTTCTCCAATTACACCATGGTAGGTCCGGTTCCGGTTGGATCTAAATGGGGCAGTATGAATTCTGTGGCAAAAGCTGCTTTCCGCAGAGGTGCTCGTATCCGAAGAAATTCAAGTGAGCGTATTGCCAATAGCATTTTCATGGGCTACCGTAATTTCCTGATGATTGATGGAGATAGCTCTCTTCGTAACACGAATTACCCGGATGCTTTTATCCCTGGTGACGCCAAGCACACCTGTAGATGAACAGAAAAAACAAATATTCTTTACAAATAATGTGATATGCAATACAGATGCGGCCTTTACCAGCATGACAGATACAACAGCTAATGGATTAGTTGAAGTAACACGTGCTGCCGGTTCAGCTGCAAAACTTGCAGCAGTAAATGACTGGGCCAGAGAAACAGGCCCACTGGCTAACAACATTGACCCTGTACCTTTTACCCAGGGTTCATTGTTGATCAACCCGGTATCTGCATCTAAGTCACCTAATTTCAGGCCAGTCGTGGCTTCAGCAGCAATGACAGGAAGTAATTTCACAGGCAACCCTACGTTAGCGAATTTCACTTTAGAGCACACCACTTATGTTGGTGCCTTATCTTCAGATGCTGCTCAGGATTGGACTACCGGTTGGACAAATTTTGATCCACTTCATACTGAATATCCTGATCCAACAGATACCGTCACATTGAATGGAATGATCTCAACCTTACCTGTACCAGGTGAAACAAATATTACAACTACCATGACACTTGATGCTGCAACAGTCTATTTACTGAAAGGCTTAGTCGTCGTCAGAGAAGGTGGAAAATTAGTAGTACCTGCCGGAACCATAATACGAGGCCTGGCAGATCTAAGCTCAACTCCGAAGAATTATGGTGCCATTGTCGTTGAACGCGGAGGTCAAATCGATGTCCAGGGCACAGTGGATAACCCTGTGATATTTACGTCCGCCAGGGCAGCCGGCGTCAGGAATCGCGGTGACTGGGGAGGTTTATTACTTGCAGGCAAATCACATCACAACCTGTTGAATGGTACGGACAATAATAATGTCCAGATGGAAGGATTCAACAATGTCACTTTTGATAATACACTTGCACGTTTTGGCGGAACAAATGCCAATGACAATTCCGGTTCAATCGATTTTCTACGGATTGAATGTGGAGGTGTTGCTTTCGAAGTCAACAAGGAAATCAATGGCATGACTATGGGCGCTGTAGGTGCAGGTACGCATATTGATCATGTGCAGGTCTCTTACTCAGGTGATGATTCTTTCGAATGGTTTGGTGGAACGGTGATGACAAAACACCTGATCGCATGGAAAGGAACTGACGATGACTTTGATACGGACAATGGTTATGCAGGTGTGAGCCAATTTGGTATCGGTGTACGTGATTCTGCATACTATGATCTTACGTATAGTCTTCCTTCAGGTGGATCTACATCAGAAGGATTTGAAAGCGATAACGAAGCTACAGGCACAGCAAATGTGACTCCATATACCAGTGGTGTATTCTCCAATTATACAATGGTTGGGCCGGTTCCATTGGGATCAAAATATTCAGACATGAATTCGGTGACGAAAGCTGCATTCCGTCGTGGAGCACGAATCAGAAGAAATTCAAGTCTTCGCATAGTTAACAGCATCATGATGGGTTATAGAAATTTCGTCATGATCGATGGTGATAGCTGTATTCATAATACGAATTTCCCGCCTGCATTATCGTTGGTCACTCCAGGTACTCCGGTGGATATTCAGAAGAAACAAATCTCTTTTGCAAACAATATCATTGTCAATACTGCTGCATCTTTCAATAACGCATCAGATACAACTGCAAATGGTTTGGTGGAAGTAACACGTGCAACAGGATCTGCAGCAAAACTTGCAGCAATTGATGGATGGGCAAGACAAACAGGAGCATTGGCCAATAATATCAACCCTGTAGAATTTACGCCCGGAACATTATTGATCAACCCGGTTGCTGCATCAACAACACCTAATTTCAGGCCTATCGTTGCATCACCTGCATTAGGAGGAGCGAATTTCGAAGACAATCCTGTATTAGTAAACCTGATCAGTGCATCCAATGAAATCGAAGCTGCTCAAGTATCTCCTGTTTATCCTAACCCGGTATCTGGCGGTAGTTTGTATTTCGGTCATGAGGCGATTTCTTACGGCATTTTTGATGTACAAGGCCGTTTAGTGGGTCATGGTTTCAACACAGATCATGCAGAAATCAATGGCTTGCCACAAGGAATTTATTTCATCAAGCTGGAAGGCAGAATGCAGAAATTTGTGATTCAATAAAATGTATAATAAGCGCGGTATGAACACATAAAGAAAATTCTGTGCATACTATTTGGTTATAATGACAAAGCCATCCTTTCCCGGGATGGCTTTTTTTATGTTAAGAGAGTCCGAAAGGGCGAATCAAGTCGACAATAGTCGCATTTTTGGAGCGTTAATGATGTGATAGATCCTATGGCCAGAAAACGTCAACCTAAGATATTCAGCAAGTCCCGCAACTGGGGGAGAGTCTTTTCATTCATGCTCCATGCACTTTTATTGCTGGTGGCATTCCTTCCGTTTCTTTCGATGCAAACTCCGACTGAACCTACAAAGGAGGCCCTCGTGATCCAGTTTGATTATCCTTTCAATCAATACGTTAAGCCAGAAAAGTTCGTGGTCAAAGAAATGCCTAAAGAGCTCAAACCCCAGGATATGGAAGCAGGCTCCAAAATGTCAGGTAGCGAAGCAGGTGGCAGTAAGGCGACTCCTGAACAGAAACATAACAGGCCCGTTGAAGCTGCTCCTACAAAACTTTCTTCTCCACAGTTGTCCACTGTAAGCCGAACAAATAGCAGTCCTTTATTGTCAAGCAAGGCTTCTGATATTCCTTTACCAACTCCTAAAATTGAAACACACCAGGCCTGGCAGTCAGTCAATGAAAGCAGTTCTTACGAACCAGATGCCGTGCCCGAATTGAATATTGTCGATTGGTCTGATGGATCAGGCACAAAAGCTGTAGGTGGCTCAGAACCCGGTGATGATGATTCCGGAGTGACCAGTGAAGGTTTTGGCACGAAACCCGGAGGAACAGGCGGTACAGGGACCGGAACAGGAAATACAACCGGGGCAGGCTCGGGTCCTGGCGGTGGCACAGGTGTAGGTAGTGCCGGTAAGAATACAGGAGTTGGAAATGATGGTAATGGCCTTGGCTGGCAGGTGGGTTTAGGAAAAGGTTTTGATCGAAAACTTGTTTCAAGAGGAAACGTCGGAAGTATAGCTGTGAAAGAAGGTCATATCACCGTTAGCATATGTGTAGACCGCAGCGGAAAAGTGATTCGCCAAAAATATAACCCAATGAGTTCTAACATCAGGGAACCCGATCTGATCCGGAAAGCAGAAACTTGTGCAGCTACTTATGTTTTCGCGGCTGATCCATTAGCGCCGGTAGAGCAATGTGGTAATCTCACTTTTATTTTCAAGATCAAATAATCAGTTAGGGATTTCCTCTTCTTCTCTTGCTATAACTTCCATTTCCAGTAATGCGCCTTCATGCAATTCGCCACATGGAATGACTGCGCGTGCAGGTTTGTGATCATGAAAGCACTCAGCGTAGACGCGATTGACTTCAGGCCAGTATTTGATATCGGTGATATAAATGGTGGCTTTCAGAACGTGACTTAACCCGGAGTTTGATGCATGAAGTATGGCTTCAACATTTTGTATTGTTCTTCTCACCTGTGCTTCAATTCCACCTTCCACAAGTTTTCCGGTATCAGGATCAAGAGGTAATTGTCCGGCAACAAATACAAGGCCATTATGACAAACTGCCTGGCTGTAGTGGCCGCCTGCACCGGGGGCTTTGTTGGTGATGATTTTTTTCATTGTATTTTTTCAAAAAGAACTTTGAAAATAACGGATTCTTGTCAAAAGAATTCAGGATTGTTTCTGGAAAGAAGGTGTCTATTTCTAAACTTCATTATTCATTATTCGTTATTCCTTATTCGTATTCCTTATCTTTGCGCTGTATTGTAAAATATTTAAAAAGAAACCTCTAAATCATGCAGGATCAATTAGTTGCACAAACTTTAAAATACAAGGTAAAAGACATCAACCTCGCCAAATGGGGTAGAATGGAGATAGAATTAGCTGAGGCCGAAATGCCAGGTTTAATGGCCCTTCGAAAAGAATACAGTCATTCCAAACCTCTCAAAGGCGCCCGCATCGCCGGATGTCTCCATATGACCATCCAGACAGCAGTTCTCATCGAAACACTCCTCGAACTCGGAGCCGAAGTTTCCTGGTCATCATGTAATATTTTTTCCACACAGGATCACGCAGCAGCAGCCATTGCAGCAGCAGGAATTCCTGTCTTTGCATGGAAAGGAATGTCACTCGAAGAATATGACTGGTGTATCGAGCAAACCCTTTTTGCCTTCAGAGATAATCAACCACTCAATATGATCCTCGATGATGGCGGTGACCTCACCAATATCGTCCTTGATAAATATCCCGAACTCGTTGCTTCTGTCAGAGGCATCACAGAAGAAACTACTACAGGCGTACACCGCTTGTATGAGCGCGAAAAAATGGGCACACTTCCGATGCCTGCCATCAACGTCAATGATTCAGTGACGAAATCAAAATTTGATAATAAATACGGTTGCAGGGAAAGTTGTGTCGATGCGATAAGGAGAGCAACAGATGTGATGATGGCAGGAAAAGTTGCAGTAGTTGCAGGTTACGGAGATGTAGGAAAAGGATCATCAGCATCATTGAGATCTGCAGGTTGCAGAGTGATTGTCACTGAGATTGATCCTATATGCGCATTACAGGCTGCAATGGAAGGTTTCGAAGTGAAGAAAATGGTTGATGCAGTTCCGGAAGCAGACATCGTTGTGACAGCCACAGGTTGTAAAGATGTCCTGACAGCAGAACATTTCCGGCTAATGAAAGACAAAACCATTGTCTGCAATATCGGACACTTTGATACGGAAATCGACATTGCATGGCTCAATTCAAATCTCGGAAATACAAAAGTGGAAATCAAACCACAGGTCGATAAATACACGATTAACGGGAAAGATATCATCCTGCTTGCAGAAGGTCGCCTGGTTAACCTCGGTTGCGCCATGGGCCATCCTTCATTTGTGATGTCTACTTCGTTTACCAACCAGACGCTTGCTCAATTGGAATTGTGGACCAAAGGTGATCAATATGATCATAAAGTATATGTCTTACCGAAACACCTCGATGAACTTGTTGCCCGTCTGCACCTGGAGAAACTTGGCGTTGATCTGGATGTATTGTCATCTGATCAAGCTTCATATCTCGGAATTGCAACTGATGGACCATTTAAGCCGGAATACTACAGATATTAAAAGTGGGCTGGGTTAAAGGTCTGACCCTCCTTCGTTCCTCGTTTGCACATTCGGAACTATGGCGAGTAAAAGCAGCCGGTTTGGTCTATGGTTTATAGTCATGGGTACACTTAATAATGCCCCATCGGGGCTAAAGGTTGGTAACATCAGGAATCGAAAATCGTATCTCGTGCCGTAGGTACGAAAGAAAAATCTGTGAGTAATTGAAAATCTGATCATGTGGGGATAAGATATCTTCGGACGTGAGTCATTACCAAGATTTCGCCCTGAACTTTTGCAAAGTGCAGTCCCCAGTTTGCCCGGCAAACCGGGGTAACAGATTATTGATTATTGAAAATTCGATCCTGAAAGGATCAAATGTCATTGGCCGTGGGTGCAACCCACGGATAAATAACAAAAATAATTTCCAACCACAACGTGGTTGAATAATAGGCTGTCTCCATTTGAAGAATTGCTTCTCAATCATTTGCTTTGCAATTTTAAATGAACCTAACCTTGTTCCTGCCCGTTAATACCTAATTTTACACTACTTATGAATTTCCTGTTAATCTTCATTGCATTCCGGACTTTCACACCTGTCGCATCTTTTTGCAAAACGGACGTTCATCCCATCCATGTAAGCATGTGTGAATTGACCTACAATGTAGAAACATCATCCTTCCAGGTATCATTGAAAATATTCATAGATGACCTTGATGCCTCTATGAAGAATGGAGGATATCAACCATTGAATCTCGGATCAAACAAGGAGGATACATTAGCCGGTGAACATTTAACATCCTACCTCGATCATTATTTCTTCATTGAAGTGGATGGTCAAAAACTAACTCCGCGTTTTGTCGGCAAAGAAATGAGTGATGACTTCCTGGCCATTTGGTGTTATATCGAATATGATGCCCCGGTCACCAGGTCAGAGAAATGCACTGTCACCAACAAGATTTTATTGGACATGTACAGTGACCAGAAAAATATCATGGACATCAAAATGAGCAAGACACAAAAAGATTATACGATCCTGGATAGTGGCAATCCTTCATGGAGTTATACGTTTTAAATCATGATCAGCAAACTCCTTATCTGGCTTGTCAAATTATACCAGTTGACACTTTCTCCGCTGGTCGGTAATGGCTGCCGATACACTCCATCGTGTAGTAATTATATGATCGGTGCGATAGAAGAGTGGGGCCCCATCAAGGGTACATGGCTGGGACTTAAACGTATAAGCCGTTGTGCACCTTGGGGCGGTCATGGACATGATCCTGTGCCCAAAAGACCTGTTTCTTCCTAGGCAAACAGCAAAATCAAACCCCATGTAAATTTTTCAAAACCAGGTTTTTTATATATAATTTTTTTATCTGGGTGGCACATTATGATTTAACTTGTGGGTGACAAAGAACTAACCCAAAGTTTACGAACTAAAGCCAACCATATGAAAAGATTATTCCTCACCCTATTGTGTGCTTTTATTATTGCAGCACTTCCCCTTGGTGCACAGGTTACTACATCTGCATTGGCAGGTTATGTGATGGATGCTTCCAATAAACCTCTTCCCGGAGCTAACGTTGTAGCCACACACGTTCCATCAGGTACTGTGTATGGTGTGATTGCACGAGAAGATGGTGCATACACAATCCCAAATATGCGGATCGGTGGTCCATATACAGTAGTAGTTTCTTTTTTGGGATATGACAATGATTCTGCAGATGAGCTCTATCTCAAACTGGGAGAAAAATTGAGAAGAGATTTTACCCTGAAAGAAACCTCTACTCAATTGAAAGAAGTTCAGGTGGTGGGATCTGTCAATTCGACTATCAATAAAGATCGCACAGGAGCTGCTTCATTTATCAATAGCCAGCAAATCCGGACAATGCCCACGATTACCAGGTCTACTTCAGATCTGACACGCCTTAGCCCTTTGGCGGCTGAAGGTGGTTCTTTCGCGGGCCGCAATGATCAATTCAATAATTATTCATTGGATGGATCAATATTCAATAATCCTTTTGGTCTAGATGCCTCCACACCCGGGGGACAGGCTGAAGCGCAACCTGTTTCACTTGACGCCATCGATCAGATTGTGGTCAATATTGCTCCATACGATGTATCTCAATCCGGTTTTACAGGTGCATCGATCAACATGGTCACAAAGTCAGGTACAAACAAATTCGGCGGATCTGTTTTCGGATACTACCGGAATAAAGATATGCTCGGTGTAAAAGTGAAGGATACCAAAGTAACTCGCGGCGATCTGTCTTCTCTTCAGACAGGCTTTAGTTTCGGTGGACCAATCATCAAAAATAAATTATTCTTTTTCGCCAATTTTGAACTTGAAAGTAGATCCGATCTTGGTTCCTATTATGTCGCCAATCGCGGAGAGACGGGACCAAATACATCAAGAGTTACAGCAACAGATCTGGAAAGGGTATCCTTTTTATTGGACAGCATTTACGGGTATAAGACAGGGCCTTATGAAAATTTCAAACACAATACAGACAATCAAAAAGGAATTTTCAAGCTTGACTACAACCTGAGTAAATCTCAAAAACTTACAGCAACTTTCAATTATCTCGATGCATCAAAAGACAAGCCTGCACACCCTTCAGCCATCGGACGACGCGGTCCTGATTTCCAAACACTTCAATTCTATAATTCTGGATATACCATCAATAATAAATTATTGTCCGGCATCATTGAACTGAAATCCATTTTTGGAAATAAATCAGCTAATAAATTGCAGGCAGGATTCACTTCTTTTAAAGACAGCCGAGATCCTTTTTCAGCTCCATTCCCCGTAGTGAATATCGGCAAAGATGGGGTTCGATATATTGTCGCCGGACACGAACCATTTTCAATCCACAATACATTGGATCAAAATGTACTCCAGTTATCTGACAATTTCAACTATTACCTGAAAGGGCATACCCTGACTTTGGGAGCTAGTCTTGAAAAATTTTCGTTTGACAATTCTTTTAACCTGACGGGTTATGGCGGAAGGGTATTCGCCCCGGATATTCCCATCAGCGATGTCCAGAGTGTATTCACTTCGCCGGAATTTAAAAAAGAAGTTAGTGATGCGGATTCAACATTTAAGGCAAATAATGCTAACAATACCTGGGCGCTTGCTGAAACAGACATGGGTCAGTTAGCTTTTTACGGACAGGATGAATGGGCGGTGGATGACAATTTTAGTTTAACGGTTGGCTTGCGTGCTGATATTCCTTTATATTTTGATACACCACAAAAGGTCCAGGAAAACATTGATCGCAATTGCTGCTACGATCCTACTATTGTTTATTCAGATGAACATGGGAATCCTACGACATTTGACCATACGGTATTGCCCGCATCTGATCCGCTTTGGTCGCCAAGACTTGGATTCAACCTTGATCTCACCGGAGATAAGACTTCTCAACTGCGAGGAGGTTCCGGATTGTTTACAGGAAGGTTTCCATTTGTATGGGTAGGTAACCAGGTGGCTAATCCTAATTTCTTTTTCTATTGTGTGACAGATCCTCATTTCAAATATCCCCAGGTATGGAGATCAAATCTTGGTTATGATCAGAAAATAGGTCAGGGATGGACATTTACCGCTGATCTTATTTATACCAAAGATGTTCACGCTGCCATGGTTCGCAATTATGGATTAAAACCGCCAACAAATATGCTTCAGGGAGTTGGTGCAAGGCCAATTTATGGCATAGAAGACAGGGTCCTCGTATTTGGTGCACCGACGAATGCATACGTTTTCACGAATACAGATTTAGGAAGTTCTTTCAATGCTTCAGTGATCATCAGGAAGGATTATGAAAATAATTTTGGCTGGATGGTCGGATATAATTATCTCGATTCGAAAGATGCTGCTTCCATCGATGCCGAAATTTCATCAGATGCCTATGATCGCAATCCGGCTAATGTCATGCATTCAAACACCCCCCAATTGGCACCTTCATTGTATGGCAATAAACATCGCGTCGTTGGTTCGTTGTACAAGAGATTCAATTATGGAAAATCATGGGCTACTCATATCGCTATCTTTGCTGAGTATGTACAAGGCGGTAGATACAGTTTTACTTATTCCGGCGATATCAACAATGATGGTTCCGCCCTCAATGATCTGATCTACATTCCTACACAAAGTGAATTAGGACAAATGACTTTTGCAGGAAATGCTGCTGAACAGGATGCTCAGCGTGCTGCATTTGATTCCTACATTGCCCAGGATGATTACCTGAGTAAACATCGTGGAGAGATCGCTGAAAAATACGGATCTGTAAGTCCATGGTACTCCCGTTGGGATGTACGTCTCATGCAGGAGCTTGGAATAAAGAATGGAAGTAATTTTCAGTTGAGCCTTGATATCCTCAATTTTGGTAACCTGATCAGCTCAAGCTGGGGAGTGCGCCAGATTGCAACAAATACAGGATTAGTGCAACCGATTGGTGTTACAGTGAGTGGAGGTGTAGCTACTTACAGTTTTGATACAGCACAGAAGACTGCCATTTTTGATGACTTTAGTACAAATAGCAGGTGGCAGGCACAGTTGGGATTAAGATATAACTTCTAATTACGAATTACGAGTTACGAGTTACGATCTTGATATAGTAATGTCGTAATTCGTAACTCGTAAGTCGTAATTTGGAAAGTCTTGCTCTTTTGTAATTTGTTTACAGATCTACTTACTGTTAATTAGGTATTCAATCGCCTTATCATATCCTTCCAAGCCTAAGCCGATAAAATTTGTAACACATACTTCCGTTAAAAAACTATGTTGGCGGAACGATTCTCTTTTATGAATATCAGTGATATGGACTTCAACTACAGGTGTAATGATCGACTCCACTGCATCTCTCAGCGAAATAGAAGTATGTGATAAACCTCCTGCATTTAAGATGATGCCGGTTTTGGTTTCAAAACCATTTTTTTGGAGGTAATCAATAATCTCTCCCTCATGATTTGTTTGAAAATAAAATAAATCCAGTGCAGCATATTTATTTTTAAGCTCCATGAAATAAGTTTCAAAAGGAACAGCCCCATACATTTCAGGATTTCTGGTTCCGAGAAGATTCAGATTAGGCCCGTTGATGATGTGAATGGTGTTAATCATGTTCGTAAGTCGTGAATCGTCAGGCGTGAGTTATCTATTTCAGATGTGAATATAGAATAGTGTGGAATGATTTTTATTAAATGTAGAAACAAAGGTGGCTGAGCAGATTTGCGCGAAGGAGAGCAGCAGTCGAAGTCACCGTCAATTCGCCACATTACTCAAAAACTTCAATCGCACCAATTGTATTTCCTCCACGGTAAAGTCATCATCTTTCAGGGCCAGGTAAGCTTCATTGAATGAATCCGTGGTGGCTTTCATAAAATAATCATAGATCTCTTCCTGGATATTTTCATCGATCATCGTGTCGATATAATACTGAAGGTCAAGTTTAGTGCCGCTGCAAACAATGATATCCAATTCTTCAAGCAATTCATCCCGCGACAATTGGTTTTGACGCTGAATATCTTCAAATGGTAATTTTTTATCAATGGCCTGGATGATCTGAACCTTGGTTCTCGATTTATTAGCTACCTGGCGGACAATAAATTCAGTGGGTCGCTCGATTTCATTTTCCTCAACATACTTTTTGATGAGCTCAATGAAAGCCTTTCCGTATTTATTTGCTTTTCCTAAAGAAACGCCGCTGATATTCGACAACTCTTCCATCGTGATTGGATATTCTGTTGCCATTTCTTGCAGTGACACATCCTGGAATACAGCCCAGGTAGGCACGCCTTTCTTTTTTGCTTCTTTTCTGCGCAGGTCTTCTAACTGTGCCACAAGAACTTCATCGAGGGCCACCATCTTGGTAGGTCCATCCTCGTCAGTATTTTTTTCGATAGAGAAATCGCGGTTGAGCGGAATCTTCAGGCTCTTTGGTTTTTGAATATAAGCCTTGCCCTGGGTTGTCAATTTTAAAACACCGTAATTCTCAATTTCTTTTTCCAACAGACCTGCTAACAAAGCTTGTCTAACGATGGAATACCAGAACACATCTCCTTTCTCAACACCGGTGCCATAACCTTCGAGCTGGTTGAAGGCATATTCATTCATTTCCTTGCTCGACTTACCCATCATGAAATCGACAATCACTTTCGTTGAATATCCTTCTTTCAGTTTTAATATAACTTCAAGCGCTTTCTTGACTTCATTTTTGACTTCATGTTTTTCTTTCGGGAAACGGCAGTTATCACAAAATCCTTCACAATGGCTGTCATCATATTCTTCACCGAAATAATGCAACAGGAATTTTCTACGACATCCGCTGGTCTCTGCATAAGCCACAACTTCTTCCAGGAGTTGTCCTCCCATTTCACGTTCTGCTACAGGCTTATCCCTTAGAAATTTTTCAAGTTTATAAATATCCTTTGGTGCATAGAAAGCATAACATGATCCTTCAAGACCATCGCGTCCTCCGCGACCGGTTTCCTGGTAATAATTTTCAATGCTCTTTGGAATATCGTAGTGAATGACTGCCCGCACATCGGGTTTATCAATGCCCATTCCAAAGGCGATCGTGGCACAAATAACTTTCACTTCTTCACTCAGGAAATTATCCTGTACACTAGCCCTTGATTTGGAATCCATTCCGGCATGATAAGGTGCTGCAGAAATGCCATTCAGATTTAATACCTCGGCTAATTCTTCAGTGGTCTTCCTGGCCTGAACATAAATAATGGCAGATGGACCACCAGCACCTTTGAGTATTTGAAGTATCTCTTTTACAGTTTGATCTTTATTCAGTTTTGGCCGAACTTCATAATAAAGATTTGGCCTGTTGAAGCTTGAAATAAATTTCCGCTCGTTGCGCATCTCAAGACTCTTGACG
The DNA here is from genome assembly GCA_963746195.1 of uncultured Saprospiraceae bacterium. GTDB lineage: Bacteria > Bacteroidota > Bacteroidia > Chitinophagales > Saprospiraceae > Opimibacter. Next base: position 99,721 of record CAVVAS010000001.1, read on the forward strand.
ATGTCGGACTGAACTTTTGGGGTAGCTGTGGCTGTAAGTGCCATGGCGGGAATGTTCGTACCGATGCGCTCGATCATCGAACGGATATTCCTGTATTCCGGACGGAAATCATGACCCCATTCTGAAATACAATGTGCTTCATCTACGGCAACGAACGAAATATTGGCATTGCTGAAAAACTCAAGATTTTCATCTTTCGTCAGTGTTTCAGGTGCTACATATAAAAGTTTGGTGACACCGCTTTCTATATCTTCTTTGACTTGTGCAATTTCTTTTCGGCCTAATGACGAATTGAGGAAATGTGCGATGACATCTCCTTCGTGATAACCGCGAATAGCATCAACCTGATTTTTCATCAGGGCGATCAATGGAGAAATGATGATAGCTGTTCCTTCCATCATCAATGCAGGCAATTGATAACAAAGAGATTTTCCTCCGCCTGTAGGCATGATGACAAGGCAATCAATGCCTTCCATTACTGTCTCAATAATGGCTTCCTGATCACCTTTGAACTGCGCGAAACCGAAATACTCGCGCAAGGCTTCCTGTAAGTCTATAACAGGCTGGCTCATGGATAAAAACTAATTTTTCTAAATATAAGAAACATAAAGAGGATAGAGAAATCCGGCGGATGAAAATTTTAATTTATTTTTTCAGGGCACCGGAACGTAACAGATGAGTTTTAGTTGTATTGAACACCATATTTAAAAATAAGAAGAAATGATGTTAATGTTATCTGGGGGATATGCGAACGCATCATTTTCCTGCTTGAATATACAAAATAGTTTTTAAGCCGCTCCATACTGCAACACTGAATCAACAGAGTATTTTTTTGGAAATGTGGTGAACGGAAGTGTTACTTCCCTGCCAGGTTTTTTATGAATTTTTCCAACTCATATTCATCACCCGGATTGTATCCTTCGTGCTGGAAAACAATATTGCCTTCCGTATCCACAACAAATGTCTGAGGTATAGCCTGGAAATTCAATGCCTGTTGCAGCTCCTGTTTTGAGTCTATCAGAACTTCAAATTCCCAGCCTTTTTCTTCGATGATTGGCTTGACCTGGGTCAATGCCCTTGCATTGTCTATAGAGATGGCGATCAGGTTAGTATTATAATCTTTCTGCCAGGCGGGTAGCAATTCCGACATTGCATCTAACTCTCTCTTGCAGGGTGAACACCAGGTAGCCCAGAAGCTGAGGATGGTGATTTTGCCTTTTGGAACATATTCCTGGATGTTGATGGGCTTACCCTGGAGATTCGAAATCGAAATACTCGGCAATTTCCTGTCATTGTCCGGAGACCTGAACCCAAAAGAAAGCGATGCTATGCAAGCGATGTACAATAAAATTTTCACCTAACTATATATTTGATTAATTTAAATCGTGGCTGAATCTGAGAGCAATAGGGGCAGCCATCCCTCAAATATCTATTTTTGATCCCAATTACGGGCCATTGTCCGTTCTTTTAACGAATCATTAATCCAATAATGTATATGACAGCATCCCGTACCCTTTCGGCGCTGATCTTTTCATTAGGCTCCGTCCTTTGCTTTTCCCAGGAGAATTTAAGCCTTTCCGGCAACCTCGAATCGAACGTCAATTTTTACATACGAGATGAAAAAATAGGAGCCTCCAATACCCCACAGTATGATCATCAGCAGATTGGAACAGATACCTGGCTGTCTGTCAGTGCCCAGATCGCCGGATTTGATTTTGGAATCCGCTATGACATTTTTGCCAATTCCGCCCTTCTCAACCCAACGGATTCTTATACAGATCAGGGCTTTGGACGCTGGTATATCGGTAAAAAGATAGGAAAGCTATCCCTTATGGGTGGCCATATTTATGACCAGTTTGGCGGAGGTGTCATTTTTAAAGCCTATGAAGAAAGAGCTTTGTTCATTGACAACGCCCTCGTAGGATTGCGGGCCACCTACCAGATTTCTCCTAACTGGACACTGAAAGGCATCGCGGGCAGGCAGAAAGACATCTTCGACCTGTATCCATCCGTTTTGACCGGACTCAACCTTGAAGGATTCAAGGCTTTAGGTAAAGATGGTAAGGTGACTTTAGCTCCGGGAGTCGGGATTGTGCATAAGACTTTGTCCGACGAACAAATGGATGCTTTGGCAAATGAACTTGCAGGCTATACTCCTGAAGATTTCATTTCGGAGGTTCCATACAATACAATTGCAGCCAGTATTTATAATACGCTCTCCGTCGGTAGATTCAGCTGGTATCTTGAAGCTGCTTATAAAACGGAAGAAGTCATGTATGATAATTTTGCCGTGAAAACATTGTGGACCGGAGAGAAAAATCTTGGGAAGTATGTTCTTGAACCCGGTTATGTAGCTTATACATCTTTGACCTATGCCGGTGGAGGATTAGGTCTTACGGGGCAATATAAACTCACCAGTTATTTTAATTTCAGAACGGATCCTTTTGTCAGTCTCAACCAGGGCATGATCAATTTCCTGCCTCCAATGTCAAGGATCAACACTTACCGTCTCACAGCCCGTTACAGTCCTGCTACCCAGGAATTAGATGAAGAAGCTTACCAGTTTGATGGAAGATATGCGATCAATAAAAATCTAAGTGTTGTAGTCAATTTTGCCGATATCACAAGGCCACATGCTACGGAACACAAAGACATTTATACTGAATTATACACTCAGGTCATTTGGAAAAAACCACAAAAATGGACATTGATCTCAGGTGTTCAATTTCAAAAATATGACCAGGAATTATATGAAGGCAAAGCGGGAGCACCAAATGTTCAGGCTGTCACACCATACCTTGACTTCTTGTACAAGTTGGATCAAAAGACATCATTACGAACTGAATTGCAATACATGCAGACCAAACAGGATTATGGAAGCTGGATGTACGGACTCGAAGAATTTGCGATTTCACCACATTGGTTTTTTGAACTCTCTGACATGTGGAATATTGATCCGAAAAAAAATGTGGGGGGCTCGGAGAAACCTGTATCCCTCCATTATCCAACCGTTGGCGTAACTTATTCCGCCGGGTCTACTCGTTATAATTTCAGGTATGTGAAGCAGGTTGAAGGAATTGTTTGTTCGGGTGGCATTTGCCGACTGGAGCCAGCCTTCAGCGGATTTAAATTTACGCTCAGCTCAAGCTTTTAATCATGAAGCATCTGATGAAAGAAATAAAAATAAACAAGATGATGAAGTTTTTGGTATTGGGACTTCTATTAGTGATCATTTCTTGTGATGAGCAGAAAAGAGTGATCGTACCTTTTGTTCCTGCCGGCAACAGAGTAGTTCTGCTAGAAGAATTTACCGGCAAGGGTTGCACCAATTGCCCGAAAGGAAGTCGCGAAATCAAAAACTTACTGACACAATTTCCGAACAATCTTGTTGCAGTATCCATGCATGCAGGTTTTTTTGCTAATCCGCAATTCTTTCCTTTGGGTCAATATGATCTGCGGACAGAACAAGGTGAAACTCTTTTCAATTATTTAGGTCCACCGGTGGGTTATCCTGCAGGTACAATTGATCGGACTCCGGCAGGTGGTGATTTATTGCTGAGTTCTAATGCATGGGCTTCTGCTATCACTACTGAGATCCAGGTAGCACCTGCTATTGAATTGAGTATTGTCAAAGATTATAATGCCGGTACAAGACAGCTGAATGTTACCGTCAATGGTATCGGGAAGGAAACTTTTGATGGACAAATAGATCTCTCCATCATGCTGACTGAAAGCGGCATTGTCGATGCGCAGGATGATCTTGAAGCGGGAGGTATTGTGCCGGACTATGTGCATAATCATGTGTTGAGAGATATGCTGACACCTGCATTAGGCGCCCAGATTTTGAATTCAATAAAGTCTGGTGAAACATTTTCTGAAAGCTATACCACGACCCTTGACTCAACGTGGGTTCCGGAGAATATGGAAATCGTGGCGTTTGTTGCCGGAGGGCAAAGCGGTATATTGCCGGTGTTGCAAGCGGCATCGGTTCCGGTAATTCCTTAAGTCTTACAAATGTTTTAGGAAAATACTTTGATGTTTTAGGAAAGCACTATAGTATTTAAGGCAAATATGAATTGAATTTAGAGGGAAGGATAATAATGCTGGGATGTCCAAAATATGTTTTAGGAAAACATTATAATATTTAAGGCAAATATGAAATGATTGATATTGAGCAACTTCCATGAAGACTGTTCCCCGGAATCCCACATGTTTTAGGAAAACACTATAGTATTTTAGGAAAACATATAATGAAACACTTCCGGTGCATTCGGCTCCTTTAATGACAGCCTTAAATAAAACTTATCTTTGCCAACCTTAGATTTCCTTATATAAATCAGAATTTTCAGATCAAAGATCAATTTACATGACCATATCCCTTCTGTGGCTTAATGATTATTTAAAATTAAATCTGGATCCTCTCCAGGTTGCCGAAGCATTGACTTCCATCGGCCTCGAAGTGGAGAAAATGGAATCATGGGAATCAACTCGTGGTGGAATGAAAGGCGTGATCGCCGGAAAAGTGCTGACTTGTGTAAAACATCCCGATGCCGACCGGCTAAAAGTTACTACAGTCGATATTGGTACAGGAAAACCATCTTCAATTGTATGTGGCGGACCTAATGTTGCAACAGGCCAAACAGTTTGGGTAGCAGTGCCGGGAACGATACTCTATGATAAAGAAGGCAAACCCAAACCGATCAATTCTTCAAAAATCCGCGGCGAACTGAGTGAAGGAATGATATGTGCGGAAGATGAATTGGGATTGGGCGAAAGTCATGAAGGTGTTTTGGTATTGCCCGATGATGTGAAGATCGGAACGCTGGCAAGCGATTATTATCATGTGACATCGGATACTATTTTTGAAATAGGACTTACACCCAATCGATCTGACGCAACTTCTATTCTGGGTGTTGCAGAAGACCTGGCTGCATATCTGACGATCCAGGGAAATAAGGAATACAAAGTTAAATGGCCTGCTATTCCTGAATTAGGTAAAGCTGTAAATCCTCAATCTTTTAAAGTAGAGGTTCGAAACAATGAAGCTTGTCCGAGATATTCAGGAATACTTATTTCAAATATATCAATAGGTCCTTCACCGGACTGGATGCAGAAACATCTTCAATCCATTGGTGTCAAAACAATCAATAACGTAGTTGATATCACCAATTTTATTTTGCACGAAATGGGTCAGCCATTGCATGCATTTGATGCAGATAAAATTGCCGGCAATAAAATAATTGTTGAAACGAAAAATGAGGGCACTCCTTTTCTTGCATTGGATAATGTGAATTATAAATTATCCGGAGAGGATTTAATGATTTGCGATGGCGATGGAACCCCGATGTGCATCGGCGGCGTGTATGGCGGATTGAACTCAGGCGTATCAAATACAACGAAAACTATTTTTCTTGAATCTGCACATTTCAATGCAGGTTCGGTAAGGCGAAGCAGCATGCGGCATCAGTTGCGAACAGAAGCTGCGCGGAGATTTGAAAAAGGATCGGATCCAAACATCACTATTAAAGCATTAGCGAGGGCTGTTGATCTGTTCTCCCAATTTGCAAATGGAAAGATCGCTTCTGATATTTTTGATATTTATCCGAAACCGATTTCACCTGCGCGAATTAATTTAAGCCTGAAAAAAATAAACGAGACTGCAGGCGTAGCTTTTTCTATTCAACAAGTTGAAAAGATCCTCAATGCACTTCACATGGAGATCAAGGAGAAATCTGCTGAACAACTTGTCGTTTTAGTTCCAACCAACAAAGCAGATGTGCTCCGGGATATTGATGTCATCGAAGAAATCCTTCGGATATACGGTTACATCAATATTCCATTGCCTGGTAAAATGAATACTTCAGTGGCGATGGAATCACGATATGCCCTTCATCGCATAAGGAGATTGATCGGACAGTTCCTGGCTTCCAAAGGTTTTATGGAGTGCATGAATATGTCCCTGACATCGCCGGCTTTTTATAAAAACCTTGCTGCACCAGATGCAGATTCCTGGGTGACGATTCACAATACATCGAATGAGTCATTGAATTTACTTAGGCCTGAAATGATCATACCGACATTGGAGACGATCAGGCGCAATGTCAATCGCAAGCAGGATGATTTACGTCTTTATGAATTCGGCAAATCCTATTTGCAAAAAAATGGACAGCCATCAGAAACTGAACATCTTGTTTTGACTCTTGTAGGCCAGCAACAGCCTGTTTACTGGCAAAATGTCAATACAAAATCAGTTGATTTCTTTTCCATCAAATCAGAAGTGCATGCAATCTTGTTAAGACTCGGTATTTCAAATTGGACTTCACGAAACATTGAAAATGAATCAGGGCTGGATTATGGCTTAGTGTATAGTGATGGAGATAAAGAGTTGGTGAGATTTGGTAAAGTGTCTCCATCCTGGTGTGAACGGTTTGATATTCGACAGCCGGTTTTCCTTGCAGATATGATGTTTGAAAATGTGATTGAAAAAGCATCCAGATCTGTAACCATTTATGAAGAGCTAAACCGTTTTCCGCAAGTGCAGCGGGATCTTGCTGTTGTCATTGATGAAACCACATCTTTCGAGTACATCAGGAAAGTCGCTCTGAAAGCCGGTGGAGAATGGCTGACCAATCTGCAGGTATTTGATATTTATAAAAATGCGGATCAATTAGGTCAGGGCAGGATGAGCATGGCGCTTCGTTTTACAATTGAAAATAAAGAAGCTACACTGAGCGATAAAGACCTGGATCAGTGGTTTGGCAAGATGCAGAGAGCATTAACATCGGCATTGAAAGCAGAGATCAGAAAGTAGCCCAACGTTATTCGAAGTTTATAACTTCGAACCCATATCTACGGAACATCATCGTTTATGAAATCAATTGTAAGCAGTCTCCTGACTGCATCTTAAAATCTCTACTCCAAGTCAATCGCTATTCGAAGTTTCCAACTTCGAATCAATATTACAAGTCTGAATCAGAGTAGAAATCAACGGAAAGCAGCCTCCGGGCTGCAGGTAAACAACATCATCATGATTTTTCAATTACACACAGATTTTTGTTTCGTACCTACGGCACGAGATATGATTTACGGTTCCTGATGTTACCAACCTTTAGCCCCGATGGGGCATTTTTAATTTTACCTATGACCATAACCTTAAGACCAAACTGGCAGCTAAGACCAACAACTCAAGACCAATCTGTTACCCCGGTTTGCCCGGCAAATCGGGGACGGTACTTTGCAAAAGTGCCGGGGGAAATCAAGGTAATCACTCACAACTAACGACATCTTTCCACTAAAGGAACAGACTTTCAATTACACACAGATTTTTGTTTCGTACCTACGGCACGAGATATGATTTACGGTTCCTGATGTTACCAACCTTTAGCCCCGATGGGGCATTTTTAATTTTACCTATGACCATAACCTTAAGACCAAACTGGCAGCTAAGATCAACAACTCAAGACCAATCTGTTACCCCGGTTTGCCCGGCAAATCGGGGACGGTACTTTGCAAAAGTGCCGGGGGAAATCAAGGTAATCACTCACAACTAACGACATCTTTCCACTAAAGGAACAGACTTTCAATTACACACAGATTTTTGTTTCGTACCTACGGCACGAGATATGATTTACGGTTCCTGATGTTACCAACCTTTAGCCCCGATGGGGCATTTTTAATTTTACCTATGACCATAACCTTAAGACCAAACTGGCAGCTAAGACCAACAACTCAAGACCAATCTGTTACCCCGGTTTGCCCGGCAAATCGGGGACGGTACTTTGCAAAAGTGCCGGGGGAAATCAAGGTAATAGCCCACAACCAATGATATCTTACCTCTACTGCAGGTAAAAATCTCTACCCAAAGTCAAACGCTATTCGAAGTTTCCAACTTCGAATCAATATTACAAGTCTGAATCAGAGTAGAAATCAACGGAAAGCAGCCTCCGGGCTGCATGTAAACAACATCATCATCATGATTTTTCAATTACACACAGATTTTTGTTTCGTACCTACGGCACGAGATATGATTTACGGTTCCTGATGTTACCAACCAAAAACAAAAGTCTCCCAAAGCCCAAGAACTCTAAGAATAATGAATAATGAACAAGGAATTAAGAATTAAGAAGGAATTTAATACTGTGGACCATTAACCAAACCGGCTGCTGTGACCTTAAACCAATGACAGAAGGACCTTATTTCTCCTCAATTTCCTTAATTTTAGATAGTTACATATTTATTAAAATATGAATACAAAATTCCAATACATTCAGCCTATCTTTACCTGACATGTATACCCCCGCTGAATTAATACAGGATATACAAAAAAGACTGGATCAGGTGATCCGGGATTATCATCACTTAATTGATCTAAACAACAAACTAGAAACTCAGAATAAAGCATTGACCACTAGCCTTGAAGAGGCTGTAAAACAACAGGAAATATTCAGGAAAAAACTGGACACGATACACCAGGAAAATTTGAGAGAACATAAAGGACTCGATCAATGGAAAACCGAAACACGGAAAGAAATCAAAGGCCTGATCAAAGAGGTAGAAAAATGCATTCCGCAACTTGAATCCATTTACGAGAAAAAGTAGAACATGAATCGGATAGAAGCAACCATAGCCGGTAAGAAGATCCCTCTCAAAGTCACCGATGAAGAAGAGGTGTTTGTGAAAAAAGCAATTGCGGAGATTAATGACAGAATCAAAAAATATCAGTCAGAATTCACCCAAAAGGATATCCAGGATTGCATTTTGATGGCGCTCCTCACTTACGCTGTTGATTATCATAAAATCCAGGCCAGGATCTTAGACGAAAAGTCCTGGAATACATTGATTGATATTCAAAAACATCTCGAGGTCGTAGAAGCTCAATCATTAGGATAGCCCCAGGTTTTACCATTCCTCTTACACTTTTTCAGGGACAATGGCCAACATCATATTGTTGACTTAAAATCTTATTTGGAATGGAAATGAATACAATGTTACTGGCAGGAGGCCTCGGAATAGCAGGCTTAGTGATTGGATACATTATCGCAACCCTTCTTGTCAAAGGAGGAAAAAAACGACTCCTCGATGAAAGCAATAAACAAGCCGACCTGGCCGTCCAGGAAGCCCGACTCACCGCAAAACGATTAGTCGATGAAGCAGAAAATAAAGCTGAGAAAATAGCGGCCCAGTCCGAGGCGAGAAATGAAAGTATCAAGAACCGGAAGATACAGGAAGCCAAAGAAAAATACACCAAGCTCAAAGCCCAGTTTGAAACTGAAAAAGCAGAACACAAACTGGAACTCAAAGACCGCGAAGTTGACGTCGTCAACAAAGAGAATGAGTTGAGATCAAAACAGGACTCTATCAACTCAAAGGCTGAGAGCCTTGAGATACGCGATTCAGAAATCAAGGCCATCAAAGAAAATCTTGAGAAACAAATGAAGGTGGTCACCAAGCGGAAAGAAGAACTGGATCAATCCACCGAGAAAATCATCAAGGAACTAGAGACCATCGCTAAGCTCACTGAAGCCCAGGCGAAAGAACAACTCATTGATGCCATCAGGGCCAAAGCTGAATCAGAAGCAATGGCTGTCGAGAAAGAAGCTGTCGCCATGGCCAAAGCAAACGCTGCAAGAGAAGCAAAGAAGATCGTCATCCAGACTATACAACGAATGTGTGCCGAGTACACCATCGAAAACACTGTCTCCGTATTCAATCTCGAGTCCGATGACATCAAAGGCCAGATCATCGGTCGTGAAGGAAGAAACATCAGGGCTCTTGAAGCAGCCACCGGAGCAGAGATTGTTGTAGATGACACGCCGGAAGCCATTGTGATTTCAAGTTTCGATCCCATCCGTCGAGAAATTTGCCGCATCGCATTAAAGAGACTTGTTGCTGATGGACGTATTCACCCGGCACGTATCGAAGAAGTTGTCGCTAAGGTGAAAAAACAAATGGATGAACAGATCATCGAGATCGGCGAACGCACAGTCATTGATCTTGACATCCACGGTCTCAATCCATATCTCGTGAAAATGGTCGGACGGATGAGATTCAGATCATCGTATGGACAAAACTTATTAAAACATAGTATTGAAACTGCACAATTATGCGCAGTAATGGCTGCTGAGTTAGGACTCAATCCTAAACAGGTGAAAGTTGCAAAACGCGCTGGCCTGTTACATGATATCGGGAAAGTATCTGAAGAAGAATCAGAACTCTCACACGCTATCCTCGGAATGCAGATCTGTGAAAAACACGGAGAGCAACCTGAGGTATGCAATGCAGTTGGTGCACACCACGATGAAATAGAAATGACCAATATTATTTCTCCTGTTGTACAAGCGTGCGATGCGATCAGCGGCGCACGTCCTGGTGCACGCAGAGAAATTCTCGAAAGCTATCTCAAACGTATCGGAGACCTTGAAGATCTCGCCATGGGATTTGAAGGTGTACAAAAGGCCTATGCGTTGCAAGCCGGAAGGGAATTGCGCGTGATTGTCGAGAGTGAAAAAGTATCTGATGAATTTGTCGATGATCTTTCATTTATGATTTCACAAAAGATCCAGAATGAGATGCAATATCCCGGGCAGGTGAAAGTGACAGTGATCAGGGAGAAGAGGGCGATTGCCTATGCTAGATAAGTTACAGCTTTCACTCACAAGAGCATTATTAAATATTTAAAATGAAAGGCATTAAAACTAAATCCAATAGGTATTTTTTATTTACCTCACTTCTGTTTTTAACTTCGATAACAAATGCCCAGGTAGGCATTGGGACGAATAGCCCTAATAGCTCATCTGTCCTCGATCTTTCTTCTACCAATAAGGGTTTTCTGCCCCCTCGAGAGACCAGTGCAGAAAGAAATGCCATTGCGTCACCCATTGCAGGATTAACGATTTGGTGCACTGATTGCGGTCCTTCAGGCGAAATGCAAGTTTATAATGGAATTTGTTGGACTAACATGGTGGGTGGTCCAAGAAATGATATTGCCATTGGTGATTTATTTGGAGGTGGAAAGGTTGCCTATATTTATCAACTTGGTGAACCCGGCTATATAGCGGGAGAAATACATGGGTTTATTGTTACTCTAAATGACCAGGATGCACTTCCTGGTTGGGGCTGTCCGTTCCTCTTTGTTGGTGGAACATCCACGCTATTAAATACGGGACTGGCCAACACATTTCAGATAATAAACAATTGTATTCTAAACAACTGTGCCGCTCGCAAATGTGCTGATCTCGTTGAAAATGGATATGATGATTGGTATTTACCAAGTAAAGATGAGCTTAACAAACTTTACCTGAACAATATTGCTATTGGCAATCTTGCGGATGAAAGTTATTGGAGTTCGAGTGAAGTTGATGAAAATAATGGATATTCGCAGAACCTCATACAAGGCTTTCAAGATGTAAGACCGAAGAACGATATGTTATTGGTTAGGGCCATCAGGGCTTTTTAAGTCCATTGTTCATATTTTCATTTTTTTCCTTAGCACGAAATTTAAAAAATACAGGAGCTACCTTTCAGTTTTAACGATGTAGTTTTTCCAAAATAATTTTGATTTGTAAAATGAATTTTTGTAAAGTAAATCTATGTTATTGGCAACTTTATTATTGTAAAATGAGATGAATTCAGAATTCCTGAGGGAATCCATTTCATCCGGCAGATTTAAAAAGATGATGTTTAAAGATTCCTGAAAAAGATTGAAACCTGCCTTTGTAGCGCACTTCTTTCTTCGTACTTTTGCGGCTGATTTGAAGGATACCCTCTGCTAATGAAGGACTTACGTACGTTTTTAGCCAGTTTTACACTTATCCCTGTACTTGCCCTCCTGCTTGCATTTCCTGCTGCCGGAACAAGCCAGCAAACCACCGAACATCCTTCAGAACAAGCCGATACCACCCAAATTCATTCATGCCATTTCCATGGTGAAGAAGTTGAGCTGGAATATGATGCAACTTCAACTGCTTACCACCACATTTCAGATGCCAATGTGTACAGCATAGGTTCATTCAATTTTCCACTTCCCTGCATTCCTTTATTCAAAAGGTCAGGGCTGGGATGTTTTCTCATCGAAAAAATTTGATTTTGAATTTTACGGCCATGGCGAAGGACACAAAGCATACAATCGATATGTCCTCGATGAAGGCCAGGTGAAACATATCCGGGATGCATCATTTCCAAATGGCGAAGTGCAACTTGAAGGTTATGCACAAGAAACTAAAACAGTTGATGGCAAGACGCTGAACAATGTTTACGCTTGTTATGGAGGGAAACATTATTTGCTGGATTCTCAAAGTACAGCTGACGGTGGATTGTTCGGAGGCAGTATCACAGGCTTCTATGATTTTTCAATCACAAAGAATGTATTGTCGATGATGCTGATCAGTCTTCTGCTGGTCTGGGCTTTTTTCAGCATAGCAAAAGCATACCGAAACAGGGGAGCAATGGCTCCAAAAGGATTGCAATCTTTTATCGAACCTATTTTTCTGTTTATCCAGGATGAAGTGGCAAAACCTTTTCTCGGACCAAAGTGGGAAAAATTCCTTCCACTGCTATGTTCATTATTTTTCTTCATCCTCGCATTGAATTTATTTGGACAGGTTCCATTTTTAGGAGGAAGTAATGTCACAGGAAATCTCGCTGTCACATTTATGCTGGCGATCATTGCATACTTCGTGGTATTGATCAATGGAAATAAACAATACTGGGGACATATTTTCTGGATGCCGGGTGTACCTGCAGTGATCAAGATTCTCATTCTGACTCCTGTAGAGATCCTGGGTATTTTCATCAAGCCTTTCACACTGATGTTGCGACTTTTTGCAAACATCGTTGCGGGACATATTGTCGTCCTTTCATTCGTAGGATTGATTTTCGTTTTTGGAAAAATGGGACCAAATATCGGTGGTGTCGCAGGAGGATTATTAGTATCCGTTCCATTGACGATGTTCATCATGGCAATTGAATTACTGGTGGCATTTATCCAGGCTTATGTATTTACACTTCTTGATTGCTTCATACATCGGTGCTGCCACAGAAGAACATGCACATGCAGAAAAACATTAAGAATAATGAATAATGAACAAGGAATAACGAATTAAGAAATTAAGTCCCCTGGTTGCTGAGCTGCAGCATAAGGATGAGTAAAGCAAGTCGAAGCATAGGGGATTTAGGGGCAAAACGTAAATCGAAAATAATTTCTAACTCAATAAATACTATTTAACATGACAGGTTCAATCGTAGCAATTGGAATGGGATTAGCGGCTATAGGAGCTGGTATCGGTGTAGGGTCTATCGGGGGAAAAGCTATGGAAGCCATAGCTCGCCAACCGGAAGCCATCGGTGATATCCGTGCTAACATGATCCTGACAGCGGCCCTTGTAGAAGGGGCTGCGCTCATCGCCATCGTGTTGTCGTTAGTGGTGAAGTAGTACCATGAAAAAGAACAATACCGGTTGCCGGACGATTGGTCGGCTTCCGGTATCTTCTGAAAAGTATCAATTAAAGCAAAAGATAAACGAATATGAATCTTTTCTATCTCGCAGATTTCAACGTAGCCCGGCCAGGTATCGGATTATTGGTCTGGACGTTTTTCATCTTTGTTCTCTTCTGGATATTGGTGGGAAAATTTGCTTTCAAACCAATCAAGAATGCTTTGAAAAAACGTGAAAACGATATTCAAACAGCCCTTGATGAAGCAAAGAGTGCAAAAGAAGAAATGGCAAAACTCAATACCGATAACCAACGCCTGCTGACAGAAGCCCGTGAAGAAAGAGCAAAGCTTTTACGCGAAGCCAAACTCACAGGCGACAAGCTAATCACTGAAGCAAGGGATAAAGCAAAAGAAGAAGCCAATAAAATCGTGATCGATGCCCGCAATGAAATCGAAAACCAGAAAAATAAAGCCTGATCGAAGTAAAAAACCAGGTCGGCCAAATGTCCATCGACATCGCAGAAAAACTGATCCGTCAACAAATGAATTCAGCAGGAACAAAAAACCCTGGCCGAAAAGCTGGTGAATGAAATTAAACTCAGCTAAGCAGTGAGTTGTGAGTGGTCAGTTGTGAGTGAAATCGTGAGGCGTCAGTCGTGATTAGTTAGTAGTAAAATCGTAAATCGTAATTCTAAAATCGTAATTCGTAAATGTCTTCTTACAGTATAGCTTCCAGATACGCAAAATCACTGATTGATCTTGCTACCGAACAAGGTAAGCTGGATAGTGTATTGCAGGATGCTGAAGGATTTGTGAAAGCAACAGAGAACCGTGAGTTTGCTTTATTATTGAAAAGCCCTGTCGTCAAATCGGATAAGAAGGAAAAAATCCTTGATGCAATTTTCAGTGGAAAAATTGATTCATTGACAAGTTCATTCCTCCATATCGTCATCCGAAAAGGAAGGGAATCACATCTTGCAGAAATTGCAAAAGAATTTATCAATCAATACAGGGAAATAAAAGGAATCTCCATCGTCAAAGTGGTTTCCACAGAACCATTGTCTGATGAAACACTTTCCTCTATCCGCAAAAAACTGGTGGACAGTAAACTCACACGTGGAAATATTCAATTCATCACATCAATTGATAAAAATCTCATTGGTGGATTTGTGATTTCATTCGAAGACAAGCTCTACGATGCCAGTGTAGCTCATCAGCTCGATGAACTGAGAAAACAATTTTCAAGCAAAGAATACCAGGCAGCTATTTAAAAAAATAATAACGATCAATATCTAAATAAAAAGATCATGGTGGATGTCAAACCCGATGAAATATCGGCCATACTAAAGCAGCAATTATCCGGATTTCAAAGTGCTGCCGAATTGGAAGAAGTAGGATCTGTACTCCAGGTTGGAGACGGTATCGCACGCGTCTATGGATTGAACAGGGCGCAGGCCGGTGAGCTTGTACTGTTTGAAAGCGGTGTCGAAGCAATCGTACTTAATCTTGAAGAAGATAATGTCGGTGTCGTGTTGATGGGTTCCGGTGATGAAATAGTGAAGGATCGCGTGTTCGTCGCACAGGTAGAATTGCCAGCATCAATGTGGGCGAAGGTTTTATCGGCCGTGTAGTCAATCCGCTTGGTCAACCGATTGATGGCAAAGGTCCGATCACAGGTGATAAATATGAAATGCCACTTGGAACGCAAAGCTCCGGGTGTAATCTATCGTCAACCAGTAAATGAGCCATTGCAAACCGGTATCAAAGCTATTGATGCAATGATTCCTATCGGTCGTGGACAGCGTGAGTTGATCATCGGTGACCGGCAGACAGGAAAGTCAGCGATCGCTATTGACACCATCATCAATCAAAAAGAATTTTATCGAAAAAGGTCAACCTGTATATTGTATTTATGTGGCATCTGGACAAAAAGCTTCAACTGTTGCCAGGTCGCAAAGACATTGCAGGAAGCAGGTGCGATGGCTTATACAGTGATCGTT
This sequence comes from uncultured Saprospiraceae bacterium, assembly GCA_963746195.1. Classification (GTDB taxonomy): domain Bacteria; phylum Bacteroidota; class Bacteroidia; order Chitinophagales; family Saprospiraceae; genus Opimibacter. Next base: position 115,153 of record CAVVAS010000001.1, read on the forward strand.
TCAGTCATCTGCATCAGATCCTGCACCACTTCAGTTTTATGCTCCGTTTGCAGGTGCATCCATTGGAGAATTTTTCCGTGACACGGGTCGTCCTGCATTGATCATTTATGATGATTTGTCAAAACAGGCTGTTGCTTATCGTGAAGTATCTCTTTTACTTACGCCGTCCACCGGGTCGTGAAGCTTATCCGGGTGACGTATTTTATCTGCATTCCCGGTTATTGGAGACGAGCTGCTAAAATTATCAACAATGATGATATTGCACGCCAGATGAATGACCTGCCGGAAAGTTTGAAGAAAGCAAAAGATGAGAAAGGTCAACCGATGATCAAAGGTGGTGGTTCTTTAACTGCACTTCCGATCATTGAAACACAAGCCGGTGACGTTTCAGCATATATTCCAACGAACGTAATTTCAATTACAGACGGACAGATATTTCTTGAATCAGGTTTATTCAATTCCGGTATTCGTCCTGCTATCAACGTAGGTATTTCTGTATCCCGTGTTGGAGGTAATGCACAGATCAAGTCAATGAAAAAAGTAGCTGGTACATTGAAACTTGACCAGGCTCAATTCAGAGATCTTGAAGCATTTTCCAAATTTGGTTCTGACCTCGATGCAGCTACTACAGCAGTGCTCGAAAAAGGAAAACGAAATGTGGAAATTCTCAAGCAACCACAATACAGTCCGGTTCCTGTAGAAAAACAAATCGCCATCATCTATCCTGGGTACGAATGGTCTTTTAAGAGAAATGCCGCTCAATAAAATCCGTGAATTTGAAGAAGTTTTTCTCACAAGTCTTTCTTCAAGATTTCCGGAAGTGTTATGATAACCTTCGTGCAGGAAAACTGCTGGATGATGACACCAAAGTATTGAGGACACTGTGCAGATGAAATTAAAACTCAGTTCAAAGCCTGAATCAATTTATTTTTCCTGACTACGCAACCAATAAAAATAATAGCTAGATGAGCGGCAAACTGAAAGAGGTAAGGGAACGGATGAAGTCGGTAGCATCGACTCAACAAATCACGAAAGCCATGAAGATGGTTTCCGCTGCCAAGTTGAGAAAAGCTCAGGATCAATCATACGTCTTCGGCCTTATGCTGATAAGCTCAATCAGATGTTGCGTAACGTGCTTTCAGCAGTTGCAGGTGATGTCAGCATTAATTTTGGTAAAGAGAGGCCTGTTCAGCATGCTACCGTTGTGGTCATTACTTCCAGTCGCGGACTTAGCGGTGCATTTAATACCAATATCATCAAAGCCGCAGCCAGGGAAATCGAAGAACATTTTTCAGAGCAACGTGCTGCAAAAAAATTGACGATTCTTTGCATTGGAAAAAAAGGATATGATTTTTTCAGAAGGAATTATAAAGATTGCACCATCATCAAAGATTATGTGACTCTTTTTGAAAATCTTTAATTTTGATCATACGGTTGTGGTGCCGCAGTCTCCTGATGGAGAATTTTAGTAAGGGCGAGACAGATCGCATCATTGTTTCTTATAGCCGTTTTAAAAATGCAGCTACCCAGGTAGCAGAAGCTGTTCAATATTTACCTGTTCCGAAAATTGAAACATCTGCCTCGCGGCGCAAAGTGGATTATATTTTTGAACCCGAGAAAGACAAATTGTTAGAGACACTTGTTCCCAGTATCCTTGAGATCCAGTTTCAGAAATTTCTTCTCGACACTCATGCTTCTGAACATGGTGCTCGTATGACTGCCATGGATAAAGCGACTACAAATGCGGATGATCTCTTGTCCGAACTCAGGATTAATTACAATAAAGCCCGCCAGGAAGCCATCACCAAGGAATTGAGTGAGATTGTCGGCGGCGCTGCAGCATTAGGTTCCTAAAAGAAGTATGTGGATAACTATCCTGGGCTCCTGACATTCAATGTGTTAGGACAGTGTGGCACATCTAGGTGTGGCACACCTAAGTGTGCCACACTGTTTTTTCTCAATTGTAACTAATTATAGGTCCGTTGCGTCTTTCTTCAGGTCCGGGAATTATTTCAAGTTGTATCTGACGGTAAAGGCGACTTCTTTATCAATGATTACCTGTTCATTAAAAGAAATTGTCCCATTTTTAACGCCGTGGATAAATTGAAGCCAACGCTAATTCTTTTTTCCTGCCTGATCCTTTTTGCATTTCTGGGTTGCGCCGACGACACGTCTCCTTCGGTCATCACCAGGCATGTGGCACGTTATCCGGAGATCAGGAAGAAGTACATCTATCAGAGCATCATCCGAATTGCAAATATTAAAGGAGATCCATCCTTTAATAAACTCATCAAGGATATCCGGAAAATTATAATCTATCTGCCTCCCGGTGAGGACAGCACTTATCAAATTTCAGATGTGAGAAGTGGGATGCGCACGGATGGTTTTGAGGAATTGATGAGTGTGCGGACGGCTGATACTACAAATGTGAGTTTATGGGTCGATGATTCAAAAACTTCACCACATTATATGGGACTGGTGGACACCAAGAATGATGATATCATTTTTGAAATTGACGGTACACTTAACCTGAAATATTTATCTGCTTTGAAAATTGCCGACCAGGGATCTTTAATGGATTTATTAAAATGAGATGCCGATGAGTGATATTATTCTTCAAACGAATCAATTAACGAAGCGATTTTCAAAACGCATTCTGGCAGTTGACTCCCTGGATCTCCAGGTTTCAAGAAACCAGGTTTTCGGCATTTTGGGTCCGAATGGAAGTGGTAAAACCACTACACTTGGATTAATACTTGGTGTTGTATCTCTTACAAAAGGAAATTATAGTTGGTTCGAAAAAGGAGATCATTATGCATTGCGTAAAAGAATAGGTGCAATACTGGAGCAACCAAATTTTTATCCATTTCTAAGTGCAGCTCAAAATCTTGTCGTGCACAGCCGGATCAAGGACATCCGGAATCCGGATACAGAAGGATTGTTGAAACTTGTCGGATTATTTGAAAGAAAAGATGATCCGTTTAAGACCTATTCCCTGGGCATGAAACAGCGCTTGGCGATTGCCTCTGCCTTGTTATCTGATCCAGAAGTATTGATTTTTGATGAGCCAACCAATGGATTAGATCCACAAGGAATCGCTGAGATCCGGAAGATGATACTGGATATCCGGGATATGGATAAAACCATCATCCTGGCCAGTCACCTGTTAGATGAAGTCCAGAAAGTATGTACCCATTTTGCAGTCCTTCAAAAAGGAAAAAAGATTTATTCAGGCAGTGTGGCTGATGCACTTCAACAAACCAATACCATCATCATCTCTGCCGAGCGACATCAACCATTATGGGATGCTTTACAAACTTGTCCCGGTGTGTTATCCAGCGAAAATGGAATCGATACGGTGAAAGTAAATATAGCAGAAGGCTGGTCAGCAGCATCTTTAAATAAATACCTGGTGGAGAAAAATGTACAGGTCAATTTTATCCAGCAAAAGAAATCAAGCCTTGAGGAAAAATTCCTGGCCATCCTGAAAGAAAACGAAATCACATCACATGCAGTCGTATCCAAGTAGCAGGATGAACATCCGGAAAATCATAGCACTGGAATATTACAAGTTCAGGCATTATAAACCATTCCTTGTCATATTGGGGATGTTTATATTCTGCTTTCTGTTATCAGGCTTATCTATAAAAAGTTTGCTGGATTGGTTTTTGGACCAACAAAAGAATGATGACGTATTAAATCACTTTCTGAAATCCGGTTTACCCATTTTTGACTTTGTAGACATCTGGCAAAATCTTGCCTGGCTCGCAACGATATTTAAATGGATTCCTGCATTTATGATCATCCTTTCTGTGACCCTGGAATATTCGAATAAAACCATCAAACAGAATATCATTGATGGCCTTTCCAAAAAAGATTTCCTGTTGTCCAAATTAGCCATGGTCATCTTCATCAGCATTGGATCTGCGCTTCTCTTATTTTTCCTCGGACTGTATTTAGGATTAATGTATTCACCGGTGAAAGACTTTTCATCCATCGTTCAAAACCTTGAATTCGTGGCTGCCTATGGATTGGAGGTTTTTACATTCTTGTGCATGGCGATGTTTGCGGCTTTTTTATTTCAAAAAAGCGGAGTAACCATTATCCTGTTCCTGCTTTATACAGCATGTATCGAACCTATCACAACAGCTATTCTGCAATGGAGATATAAATTGGAAGTATGGTATTTTCCGGTGGAAGCGATTAACAGGATCATCAGGATTCCTTTTCAGAAATACGCATTAAGCTTTGTGTATGATCACATTCTTATCCAGGATGTTTTGGTTTCAGCAGGGTGGAGTGTGATATTTATTTTGTTGTCGTACTGGTTATTGAAAAAGAGAGACCTGTAGAATAAGGAATAAAGAATATCGAAGTAGAAAGTAGAAAGTAGAAAGTAAAAAGTAAGAAGTAAGAAGTAAGAAGTAAGAAGTAAGATGTAAGATGTAAGATTGGTGAAAAAGAAAAAGCCCCGGTGAAATGATCACCAGGGCTTTTTCCTTTGTTAGGGTTTCTACCGGATTACAAAATTAGATTTTTGTAAAAGGAAGAGCGGTTACTGAATTTTTATGCCTGAGCTCAAGCAGGTATGCACCTGTTTGAAGTGAGGCTACGTCGATTTTCTGCACTTTATTTCCTGATGACAAATCTATTGTACCAAGATTTTTGATCATACGGCCGTTCGTATCATAGATGATCATACCTACTGGCTCGGTAGTCTGGTAATCAACAGAGAGATTCATCACATCTGTAGCCGGATTAGGATACAAAACAGATTTTCCTTCTGGTACCAGGGAAACAGCAGTTAAGTCAGTTACAGTCACGATGTCACCATTGAGGATTTCACCTGTTTCATCATCGAGGATGTAAATGATTGCATGCATATTGTCAGGATTGTATCCTGCAGGTATTTGGTAGGTATAATCGAAGGTAAAATCCTGATTGGCTTCCAATGTTTTTGGAATACTATTTTCCGTTCCAAAAAATCCACCAAGAATAGCCCTGTTTGCGAAATTATAGACCATCTGGCTGGCAGGAACAGGATTTGGAAGAAGCTCAAAGCCACCCATCACGCCATTTGCACCACCGGAATAATAATTGGTTTGGTCAAAATTCAACAATGCATTAGTGGATGATCCACCAGTCACGTGATCTTCAGTGATGACACATGAGAATCTCAGGTTATTATTCTGCGTTGCAATAGAAGAATGAGCTGTTCCTTTTATTTGTAACGTTCTTGAAACTGCATCATACTCTGTAGAAGCTTTTACCTGTACAGGTACCATACGGCCTTCCAGATTCTGGATCGCATTGATAAATCCATAACCCGTAGAAGGATTATTAGGATCGATATTCACTTCTTTCCTGTCCACATGGCCAGAAGGATAACCTCCAATCGTTAATGAAAATGGAGTATCATATTCTGATACTAACATCGGATCATAATTGTGTACGGCAATAGGAATAGCTACATCAGCATAATCCTGACCTATTTGTTCCATTGTCACATATCCTCTTGGGCACCATCCACACCACGTTCCTGTGCCTTCTTCCACAACTACTTTTTTCGGTAATTGCTCAGTAAGACCATACAGATTACGAGAACCTGAATTATCGTATGGGTTTTCATCGTCTAGACCATTTGGCTGATCAATTGATACAAAGACAGGGTATTCTCCTGTTTGGGCAACCGTATATTTCACTGTATGCGATATGTCCTGGGTTGCACGAGTGGCGATATTTAAGCCGACAATTGAGTCAGTGTAAGTGTCGCTCCCCAAACTCCAGGTATATTTTAATGACTTCAAAGGAAGTGCTCCTTCGTTTCCAACAGTAGCTTTGAATGTGACAACTGTACCAACCGGATTGTATTTCTCAAAGGCAAGCTTGCCCAGGACTACGTCAGTATTTTTCAAAACCCTTACGGAAATATTATCCATATAGAGCAGATACTTATCGTTTGAATGATTCCTGAAAGCAATATAAACGGTCTGACCTACATATGCTTTCAATCGCAAAGCACGTTTTTGTGTCGTCGTTAATTCTGCAGGAATAGTCAGCGCAATGTTTGTAAAGCTGGCGATCTGATTGTCAGTTGTGGATACTCTCACTTCATATCCGTCTCTGTAATTAGCATCAGGTGAATAGGCTTCCCAATAAAGGAAAGTATTTGTGTCTGCGATGGCGATTGCCGGAGTAATCAGCCAATCATCGGCCATACCTACCGGGTTAAGCCATGAAGTGCTGACAACCAACTTATTCGTCGCGCTTCCAACAACAGTCCAGGTAGGACCACAAAAAGAAGGAGCACTTGGATTGACAGGCACTCCATCTACGTCAACAGCCGTCATAGGAGCAAGGTTACCTGATTCAAAATCCTGAGAAAACAGGATTTGGGCCTGAGCATGGTAGAATAAAGGGCTCAGTAATAAAAGGGTAAGGATTCTTTTCATGAAAAAGGGATTTAAACTAAGAGCGTGAAATAATGGCGGCGAAAATAAGCAAATACCACATCTTATTGTCTGGTTTAGGACAAAAAAATGCCATTTAGTAGAGGAATTGTCGTTGATCTTCTACAAAACATTTGGTATTAGCGTCCAAAGCCGAATCTTTGTTTGGAAAGGGAAAAGTTAAATTTTTGCTAATCCCTTGTCCCCTAAATAAATAACTGATATCTTACACCCAATATGGTGAGACTATTACTCTTCCTTGCGCTTATTGTTGTTTTCCCCTTGACAGGGCAAAGCCAGGTGACAGTATCTGTTGAACCGACTAACTTCGTCATGACAGGAAATCCTGCGCAGACAGATGTCTCCTTTCATATCCAGGTAACGAACACTTCCAATCAGTCAGAAAATATTTTCTGGTCAAAAAGAATGTCCAATAATCCTGTGACATGGTTTTCATGGATCTGCGATAAAAATCTTTGTTATACACCTGATATAAGTTCTTGCCCTACAGCTAAACCAAACGTATTAGGTCCGGGAGAGGCATTTGATGTTCAGGTTCACATGAATCCTTCTCTTGTTGAAGGGTCTGCTGATTATGTTGTAACCATTCTTGATGATCAGAGCAATCCTCTTGCCGTAATAAATGGTACGATTTTAATCAGCAACTCTACCGCTGTGAAAGAATCAAGCGACGTAAAACTTTCTGTTTATCCTAATCCCGCAACTGATTTTTTCAAAGTCAGTGAAATTTCAGGTTTGAAAAGTATTGAACTGTTCAATATTATTGGTAATAAAGTAAGATCGTTCGAGGTAGCTCCCCAAAAGCAATATTATATTGGTGACCTTACGGAAGGTATTTACCTCGTAAGACTTGAATCTGCCGGTGGTAAAGTGATTAAGACGATTCGCTTAAGCAAGCGATAAGATAAGTCATCACGCTTCTTTCCATTTTCCTAAATCCTTATCAATCTTTTGATTGTTGTCATTCGACACTACTATTTATTCTATCAGTTTTTGTAGACATTAGCTTCTGTCCCTTTGTACCTTTAAACCACAATTGTTAAAGTAATACCTGTACTTATGGCCTATCCTGTTTCCGTATATCGAATGGCTCATTTCAATGCAGCTCACCAGCTTATCGTCCCGTCATGGTCGATGGAAAAGAATTTTGAGATGTTTGGTAAATGTGCCAATCCCAATTTTCATGGACATAATTATGAAGTAGAGGTAAGGGTTACCGGAATGGTCGATCCTGTAACCGGGATATTGATCAACTTAAAAGACCTGAAAGATCTTATTGAAAAAGAGGTTGCCGAACGTTTTGATCACAAAAATCTAAACCTTGATTGTCCGGAATTCAGCGATGCGCACACCTACAGTCGAAAACATTTGCATCGTGATCTTTGAATTACTCAGACCACATATACCTTCTGAACTTGCTCTTGGTATAAGGTTGTACGAGACACCTCGCAATTTCGCAGAGTATCCGGGGAAGTGAAAAGTGAAGAGTGAAAAGTGAAAAGTGAAGAGTGAAAAGGATTAAAACTCTTAGTTCCTCATTTTACCCAACAAGCGGAGCATTTCAAAATACAACCAGACGAGGGTGATCATCAGGCCCATGGCTGAGAACCACTCCATATATTTTGGAGCACCATTTTGTTCGCCTTTCACAATCATATCAAAATCGAGGAGTAGATTGAGTGAGGCAATAGCAATCACACCCAACGAGAATAAAATACCGATTGTACCACCTTCGTGTATATATGGAATATGAATTCCAAAAAAGCCAAGACCAAAACTGAGCATATAAAGCAATGCTACTGCTCCTGTGGCCATCACAACACCCATTCGAAATTGATTTGTCACAGGAATGATTCCGGTCTTGTGGATCACCAGCATGATGAACAGAACCAACAAAGTGAGTGATATCGCCTGTATAACGATCCCGCCTCCGAAGCCTGCATAGATGCCAGATACACCTCCGACCGTCAATCCTTCCAAAGCTGCATAAGCCGGAGCGATATAAGGGGAATATTCTTTTTTAAAAACGTTGACTATAACCAGCACCAAACCTGCAATAGCTCCTCCAATCATGAGAATAGGGTTTTGAGCCTGGTAGTTGAAAACTGCAGTAATTAAAAGGATCCCAAAAAGAATGAATGTTTTATTGATGGCACCCTGTGCAGTCATAACGCCCTGATCAGCGAGGACATATGAAGATGAAGAATCTGAGGAGAATCCATTTCTAAGTACCGGGTTGCCACTGGTGGAGAATTTATTTGCCATGTTGCTTTATGATTAGTTAACTGTAAATGGTATAGATGAGTCCAAAAGTTCCCACAAGATAAAAATGGCTACTTAGGCGGCGCCAGAATTTTTATACTGTTCAATTGCGGCTTTAATTTTCTCAATACGATTAGCCGGGCTGGGATGGGTGCTTAAAAACTCAGGTTGACTCTGACCATTGCTGACTTTTTCTAAAATTTCCATGACCCCAATCATTGCTTCCGGATTGTAACCGGTTTCTGTCATAAATCGGACGCCAAGATTATCTGCCTGTGTCTCCTGGTCTCTACCATAGGACATGTTGACCAGGTTGGCGATCATTTGAGCTGCCTGTGCAGTGTGATAATCCCCAGAGGCCACAACAGCTGCACCGGTAAGTCCTTGTGTAAGCTCCATTTGGGCTATTCTTTCAGCACCATGACGTGCTACAACATGACCTATTTCGTGACCAAGCACGCCCGCGAGTTGATCCTGATTTTCCAGTTTATTAAACAATGCTGCTGTAATAAAAACCTGGCCGCCAGGTAACGCAAAAGCATTGACTACTTCAGGATCTGCAAGCAAATGAAAATCATATTGATATGGAGTGTCTTTAGCGCTGCTGTTTTTTACCACGCGTTGCCCGACTTCTTTGACAAGCTTCTGACCTTCCGGATCCGGATGAAGTCCGCCATATTGTTGGATCATGGATGGAGAGCTTTGCAGGCCAATGGCTATTTCCTGTTCAGGCGTGATCGTGATGTGTTGTGTTGCACCCGTCACTTCATTCACCTGTGATGTTGAATAATATTTACAAATAGCAAACCCAGCCATTAATAATCCGAGGATAAGGCCTGCACCAATATTGTGTCTCCTCGAACCGCCGGTCCAGATACTTCTTCCCCCACTGTAATTTGGATCATCATACGCCATAATGCTTCAATTTATCTTTCAATGGAATTAAGATACAACAACATAACAACATTTGTTTTCTGATGGTTGGAGCAAACTCCAACCATGGCATTCAAACTCCAACCATGGCTGTGGATGAAAGAAAAATAAATCAGAATTCTGATGTAAAATGGAATCGTACGTCTGGGAAGTTTTCATGGGCCATTTTAAGTCCCCATGCTGATTCTGCCAGGTAGACCGGTTTCCGGTCTTTGTCCCACGCTATATCTTTTGTTTTCCGTTTAATAAAGGCATTTAAAGTTGTAGCCTCATCAGCATCAATCCAGCATGCTTTGTGGATGCTCAATGGTTCGTAGTCACACCTAGCACCATATTCATGTTCAAGTCTGTATTGAATGACATCAAACTGAAGAGCGCCAACGGTGCCAATGATTTTATCTCCATTTAATTCTTTGATAAACATCTGGGCGACACCTTCGTCCATGAGCTGGTCAAGTCCTTTGTTTAATTGTTTCGTTTTCATCGGATCCTTGTTGATGACCCTTCTGAACATTTCAGGAGAAAATCTTGGAATTCCTTTGAAGTGAAGTTTTTCGCCTTCAGTCATGGAGTCACCGATATTGAAATTACCGGAATCATATAAGCCTACGATATCTCCGGGCCATGCATCATCGATCACTTCTTTGCGCGAAGCCATAAACGATGTTGGATTTGAAAATTTCATTTCGCGATCCTGCCGTACATGATAGTAATTTGTATTTCGCTCAAATTTCCCTGAACATACGCGAAGAAATGCAATCCGATCCCTGTGACGCGGATCTATGTTGGCGTGAATTTTAAAAACAAACCCGCTAAATAATTTTTCTGAAGGAACAACTACACGTTCTTCAGTTTCGCGTGGAAGTGGGGCAGGAGCGATGTCAATAAAACAATCAAGCAATTCTTTTACACCAAAATTATTGATAGCACTGCCAAAAAAAACAGGGCATACATCGCCGTGCAAATATTTGTCACGATTAAAAGGCGGATAAACGGCAGTAACTGTTTCCAATTCAGATCTTAATTCATCTGCAGGTCTCTTTCCTACATGTTCATCCAATGCAGGATCGTGCAAATCTTTTATCTCGATGATATCTTCATCTTCCTGTTTGCTGTGAGGTCTGAAAAGGACAAGTTTTTTTTCATAAATATTATAAACGCCTTTGAACATCTGACCCATACCAATCGGCCAGCTCAGCGGGGTGACATGCAGACTAAGTTTTTTTTCGATTTCGTCAAGCAGATCAACAGCATCACGTCCTTCACGGTCGAGTTTATTGATAAAGATGATCATCGGTGTGCGACGCATCCGGCAGACCTCAACCAGTTTTTTTGTTTGCTCTTCTACACCTTTGGCTACATCAATTACTACTATCACACTGTCAACTGCAGTGAGTGTCCGGAATGTGTCTTCTGCGAAATCTTTGTGGCCCGGTGTATCGAGGATATTAACCTGGTGATCCCTGTATGGAAAAGCCATAACTGAAGTTGCGACAGAAATACCACGTTGCCGTTCGATTTCCATAAAGTCAGAGGTCGCTGCCTTTTTTATTTTATTGGATTTGACAGCACCGGCAACCTGGATGGCGCCTCCAAACAGGAGTAGCTTTTCCGTCAGGGTCGTTTTGCCAGCATCAGGATGGGATACAATACCGAATGTTTTACGTTTTTGAATTTCTTCAACTAAACTCATAGGTTCTTTTAATAGGGGCGCAAAGATAGAAAAGGCTAAGGCAAAAAAGGCTAAGGCTAAGGAGATAAGGCTAAAACAAAAGGCAAAGGCTAAGGCGGAGGAAAAGGGTCTTAGGAATAAAGAATAATGAATAAGGAATTAAGAGTTAAGAAGGAAATGACCATAAACTTCGAACTAAACCGGCTGCTCTGACATAAAACCTCAGACCCATTTTAAAAAACCCGCTTCAACTTCATGAAGCGGGCATCTGGTCTGAGAAAGTATTCCGAATATTGATTTAGACGAAATCTTTTTTGTTATACGGAGTTCTGATATCTGCGTGTTGTTTAGTTCTGTTATTCCATGTCCATCCGGAAGTGAGGATCTCATCCGAATTATCCTCTGTCGAACCTTTTTTATTTCGTTTATTCTTTTTACCAAACTTGTCCTGGAGCTTATCGCCCATTTGTTCAAGTTCATCTTTGATGGCTTTGGCGATATTATTTACGTTAGTAGGTTCTCCCATCATTTCAAGCCGGTCGGAAACTGTTTTAGCTGGTGGCACGATGGCCCACAACACGAGGTAAATGACCAGGCTGCTTCCGAAGACGAGAGTGAGAATGACGAATGCGACTCTCATCCACACTGCATCCTGTATACCGAAATAAGCAGAAAGACCGGAGCAAACACCGCCGATCACTTTATCATCTTTGTCCCGGTAAAGTCTTTTACCTGTTTTCAATTGAAATGATGCACCGGTTGAATTATTTGATTGTTTACGGCTTTCAGAAAAATCTGTGTCTTTTAATTCTTCAGGAGTACCAAGGACGGCAATGGCTTCAACGACATCAAGTTTATTGACGATGGTTCTTGTTCCTTTTTTCCTGTTGACGAGTTCAGCCATGCGGGTCTCAATATCATGCATGATATCAAGTGCACCTTCATTTGCTCCAAAATGCCTGGAGAGAGACATGAGATAATTGTTGGCGGTATCATACGCATCCTCGTCGATGATGAAGGCATAACCTCCGAGATTGATATTGATCGTTTTATTCATGTATTTGTATGTTTTGCGATGTTAGAGAAACTGCTTTGTTTATTTCTTCCCAGGACTCTTTTAATTCGTTCAGGAAGGAATTGCCTTCACTGGTAATCTTGAAATATTTTCGGGGGGGACCGGAATTTGATTCCTGCCAGTAATAGTCCAGGAGGCCGTCATTTTTGAGGCGTGAAAGTAAAGGATAGAGTGTGCCTTCCACCACCACCAACTGAGCACTCCGCAATTTATCGATGATGTCCGAAGTGTACATTTCTTCGGATGACAACAGGTTCAGAATGCACATTTCCAGGACCCCTTTCCTCATCTGGGCTTTCATGTTATCAATTTTCATGGCCCAAATATAAGTAAAGTATAGAGTACTATGTATAACAAAGTACACTAATTAAGCAAGGTACCTGATGAAAAGTGTTAAAATATCGACTAACTGTAGATTTAGCAGATTACACTGGTCTGTTCAACCCCTTCAGGGTTGGAAAATCCTATGTTTCATTATTCCGGGGGTTTCACCCCCGGCTAATAATGTTGAAGTCTTTCAGACTTAAAGTTCTTTTTCATTTGTTTATTCCTACATCTTTAGCCCCGGCTTTACGAAATAAATACCGTCCCTTGCGTGCTGCGCAACCCCAGGGGAAAATGGTCTTGAGTGTATAGTCATGGCTGCAAGTCTGAGATTAAGTCAAAGTCTTCAGGGAAACATGATCCTGAAAGGATCAAATTTAATTGGCCGTGGGTGCAACCCACGGAGGGGAGTTAATGATCATTTACAACCATGAAGTGGTTGAATAAAAATCTGTGCTACCTCGAGAAAACCATTCGATTTTAATCAATTAGCATTTAACATTGAGGAAAGAATTTTACCTGAAGCCTGAAGGCTTCTCATAATTGGTCTTTATAGTGATCGAGATCCAGAAATATTTATTCGAAGTTGAAATAAACTTCGACTAGTTAGACGACAGTGTATATTCAACCCCTTCAGGGTTGGAATATCCTATGTTTTATTATTCCGGGGGTTTCATCCCCGGCTAATAATGTTGAAGTCTTTCAGACTTAAAGTTCACCCCATTTGTTATACCCTTTCCTTTTTAGCCTCCGGCATTTAATTCACATCCTGTTTGCTTTTCAGTTTTTCGATCATGTTGTTCAGGTTCTTTTTGTTGACATCATCAGGAGCTTGTGCAAGAGCAGCCTGGGCATAAGTCATAGCTTCGTCATAACGCCCCACAGCAGAGAGGCCTCTCATCATGCCGACATTTGTTGGCCAGGCGCCTTTATATCTGTCATAGTTCATCTGAAATACTTTGAGGGCTGCCTCTTTTTCTCCCTGTCCAATCAAATTTCTTCCCAATGCATGCACATCGAATGAAGAAGCATCGGATAGATCCATGGCTGATGCAAATGTTGTGAGCGCTTCGTCTTTTTTACCCATTTTCAACAGCACACTTGCTTTCGTCGTTATATTTTTAAAATTTTTCTCTCCTGTAAATGGTGAATCGGTTGCAACAGTAGCCCATTCAAGTGCTTTGTCCAGCTTATAATTTTCTTTTAGTAGAAAATTTGCTGCTGCAGCATAATTGTCCGCATCAAATCCCTGGTAGTTTTCAAGTTCGCGCGAGATCTGAGCCACATAGAGATCATTCATATTGGATACAGCAATATGCATTGGGATGGTTTTTTGCTCCCATTGTAATTCAAGAGTTGCCTCGCTTGGTTCTCTGTCTGTGAAGTTGTAAGTCAGCCATTCCGTATGGGCATGATCCTGAGGTTGAACTTGTACCCGGAGTGCATCATCCTTCTCCTGGTAATAAAAAGCTCCCCAGGCTGTGTTGTTATTTGAAAAAATCCAGGTCCATGGTCCGGTTTGATCAAGCATCAGGAACAACCCATATTTGCCAGCTTTTAAAGGTTTACCCTCGATCAGGACGTCATGTGAAAATGAGATCGTGGTGCACTCATTTGCTCCTGCCCTCCATGGTGCAGGTGTCCTGAGACCGAAGCCAAGGTCAGTCATGCCATAAGGGACGAGTTGGCCCCATATCTTACCGTTTCTGTCTTCGCCACTTGGACCGGTGACATTTGGACTACTGTAATCTACCGTGACTGTTACCAGGGTACCGATGTGCTGGGTAACGGTACACCTTTGATTGTCACCGCTGGGTGGCAGGCTTAAGCCCTGGCCGGTAGAAGTAGCCATAAACAGGCCTGCAGAAAAAATCACGAGTAATAACTTTTTCATATCAGTTGGATTTTGATGAAAAATGAGGCTATCGGGGAAGACCTGCCTATATAAAAACTAACGATCAGGTAGCCGGGGTATCCGTGAAATTAGATGAATCGCTATTCTGGATAGATGAAAACTTAAAGCACTGAAATCACGTTTGAGCATTCATAAAAAGGGATTTTAGGGCGGGTGAATGCGGGTTTTTATTAGGATATCGTTATATGAGGCGGTTCCTTAGTTCGCATCAAACCAAATTAACTTTGTAGCCAGATGAGAAATTCTAATATCAGGTTGGTTATTTTATTGGGGGCAATTGCGATCCTTAGCATTATTGCCATGCAATCTTATTGGTTGATCCAGCAAAGGAGCAATGAATCCCGTTCTTTCCACCAAACCACCACCATCGCTCTTCTCAGGGTGGCTGAGAAAATGGCAAAACTGAATCACTCGACTTTGCCTTCAGGTGAAATCATTAAACGAATAACACCGAATTACTATATCGTCAATTTTCAAAATGAGATTGATGCAAAAGTTCTTGAATATGCCCTGTTAGAAGAATTTAGTTCGAGAGCCAATTACTCTGAATTTGAATATGGTATTTATGATTGCGCCAATGATGAAATGGTATATGGTAACCACTGCAACCTTATCGACGCGAATAAGGCCATCAAAAGTGAAGGAAAGCTTCCTAAGTATGATGAATTCCAGGGTGCTCATTATTTCGGTGTTAAGTTTCCTTCCCGTGATGAAAACCTAACCACCAGTTCTGGTTTGACCTGGACGTTAGCATTGATAGCCTGCATCACAGTTGCCTTTTTTGTTTATGCCATCTGGGTCATATTAAATCAACGGCGATATACTGAAATGCAGCGTGATTTTATCAATAACATGACGCATGAATTTAAAACACCATTGACTTCGATTCAATTGTCCAGCGATTATTTATCCAAACAACATGCAATCCAGGAAGATGACCGGCTCAGGAGGTATACAGAATTGATCAGGTCCCAATATCAGCGATTAAATACACAGGTTGAAAAATTACTCAACATCGCCAGGCTTGAATCCGCTGAATTTAAATTGAAGCACGAACTTATCAATATGCATCAGCTCATAGATGAAGTACTGGATTCTAAGGCAGCGGAAGCAGGTATCGAGGGGCGTGTATTCAATAGGATCTATCATGCTAAAAACGCTGAGGTGGAAGGCGACCATACGCACCTGGGAAATGTGATCAACAATCTCATTGACAATGCCGTCAAATATTCTCCCGTAGACCAACCTATTGATGTGATTACGGAGGACATTGATCATCATCTTTCTGTCTCCATTGTGGATCGGGGGATTGGAATCGCCCCGGCTCATCAGAAACATTTATTTAATAAATTCTATAGGGTACCTTCCGGGAATGTGCATGATATTAAAGGATTCGGATTAGGTTTGCATTACGTTAAA
Organism: uncultured Saprospiraceae bacterium; assembly: GCA_963746195.1. Classification (GTDB taxonomy): domain Bacteria; phylum Bacteroidota; class Bacteroidia; order Chitinophagales; family Saprospiraceae; genus Opimibacter. The sequence continues at coordinate 131,223 of CAVVAS010000001.1, forward strand.
AAAGTCCTTAATATGCATAAGGGCAATATTTTTGTTGAGAGCGCGCTTGGAAAGGGAAGCCGTTTTTCATTTAATTTACCAATAAAAGCCTGATGAAGGAACGTATACTCTATGTAGAGGATGATGAATCTTTAAGTTTTATCACGAAGGATCAACTTGAAATGGAGGGTTATGATGTAACCCACGCCGTCAACGGAAAAGAAGCATGGGCTATTTTCCGGAAAGCTGAATTTGATATTTGTTTATTGGATGTCATGCTCCCCCAACTCGATGGTTTTGAGCTCGCCCGTAAAATCAGGTCTGTCAGCAAACACATCCCGATCATTTTTTTGACTGCCAAATCCATGCAGGAAGATAAGATGGAAGGATTCCTCCTGGGCGGAGATGATTATGTGACAAAGCCGTATAGTTTCGAAGAATTAAAATTCAGGATCAATGTATTTCTTCGAAGGCGTAAAGTCATCGAAGATGCCCCGAAAGAAGCTATTACAGTAGGAAATTATTTATTTGATTATCCAAATCTTGATTTGTCTTTGAATGGAACCACACGCGGGTTGACGCAGCGTGAAGCTGATATTCTTTATTACCTGGCTACAAGATCCAACCAGGTGATCAGGAGATCAGATATTCTTGAGGACATCTGGGGGAAAGATGATTATTTCTATGGAAGAAGTCTTGATGTGTTTATCAGCCGTCTTCGAAAATATCTCAGTGATGATCCCGGCATTTCCATTGAAAATGTCCACAGTGTCGGATTTAAATTGAACATTCCGGACAGGTAGTCCTGCATAGGAGTTTCCACAATGCCAAATACCAACTCTCATTCATTGTCCATCCTCGTGATGACTTACAATGAAGAAGCCAACATCGGCAGATGCCTGAAATCAGTTGAAGGTATTGGTGATGAAATTGTCATCCTTGATAGTTTTTCCACAGATCATACTTCAGATATAGCACGTGGCTTTGGAGCGCGGATTGAGCAAAGTCCGTTTGATAGTTATGTCAATCAGAAAACAAGATTAATTCAGTTGGCACAATTTGATTGGGTGCTCACGATTGATGCAGATGAATACCTGAGCCCTGAATTAAAAGCATCTATCATATCTGCAAAGTCCAATTCGGATTATGATGGTTATACATCGAATCGAAGAAATAAAATAGGTGACCAGTGGATCAATCATGGAAACTGGTATCCTGACCGGAAAATCAGGTTTTTTGACCGAAGAAAAGTATTCATTACCGGGAAAGATCCGCACGATGTCATGCAGCCTGTAGCCGATGCAAGAATAGGTCATCTGCATGGCGATCTCATGCATCTTGCCGACGAGAATATATCAAGCCTGAATCTCACCATTGAACGATACAGCACCAGGGCAGCAGATGCGCTTTTTCAATCCGGCAAACATTCGAAATTGTGGAGAATGATACTCAAACCCGCAGCCAGGTTTTTGATTGCGTATTTTTTGAGGTTAGGATTTCTGGATGGATATTATGGATGGATGATTGCCCGCAGTGAAATGCATTATGTGTGGTTGAGGGAAGTGAAGCTGTGGGAACTGTGGAAACGAGGAGTGAAGAGTGAAGAGTGAAAAGTGAAGAGTGAAAAGTGAAGAGTGAACAAATTCCATTTAACTCCTAAATCCCTTTGAAAGGGGACTTAAAATTTTTCCACTTTATTCTTCTACGACACCCGTTACCAGCAAAGAAATTTCATTTCGAAGGACTTCGATGAAACCATTTTCGATCCGGATCGATCTTTTTTCACCTTTAGATAACTGATATCTTACTTCTCCTTTTTCCAAAGCGGCAACAATTGCAGCGTGGCCTTTGAGGACTTCAAACCGACCTCCAATCGCAGGAACATTGACAGAATTGACACGGCCGTGGAACAATTCTTTGTCGGGTGTAAGGATTACAAGATTCATTGAAAAATTTACGAATTACGAATTACGAATTACCACTCACCACTCACCACTCACCACTTACGAATTAATTACCTGCTTCGGCCAACATTTGTTTTCCTTCCTCGATGACTTCCTCGATTGAGCCTTTGAGATTAAATGCCGCTTCAGGATATTGATCTACTTCACCATTAAGGATCATTTTAAATCCGCGGATGGTTTCTTCAATTGGAACTAAAGCTCCGGGCTTGCCAGTAAATTGTGCAGCAACAAAAAATGGTTGAGACAAGAAGCGTTGAATACGACGAGCGCGGTGAACAACAAGTCTGTCTTCTTCGGAAAGTTCTTCCAATCCAAGGATGGCAATGATGTCCTGAAGTTCGGTATAACGTTGAAGAATTCCTTTCACATCCATGGCGGTGTTGTAGTGATCTTCGCCGATGATCAGGGGATCAAGAATTCTCGATGTACTATCCAATGGATCCACTGCCGGATAAATACCGAGAGCCGCAATCTTACGACTTAATACTGTGGTGGCATCAAGGTGAGCAAATGTTGTAGCAGGAGCAGGGTCAGTCAGGTCATCTGCAGGAACATAAACGGCCTGAACAGAAGTGATGGAACCTCTCTTTGTTGATGTAATTCTTTCCTGCATGATACCCATTTCGGTAGCAAGTGTTGGTTGATAACCAACCGCGGATGGCATACGTCCGAGAAGTGCAGATACTTCAGATCCGGCTTGTGTAAAGCGGAAAATATTGTCAATAAAGAAAAGAATATCACGACCTCCTGCAGGATCATTCAGATCACCATCGCGATAATATTCAGCAACAGTAAGTCCGGATAAAGCTACACGCGCACGTGCACCCGGAGGTTCATTCATCTGTCCGAAAACAAGAGTGGCCTGAGATTTTCCGAGTTCTTCCATATCAACTTTGGAAAGATCCCATCCACCTGATTCCATACTTTCTTTGAATTCATGACCATATTTGATAACACCTGATTCGATCATTTCACGAAGAAGATCATTTCCTTCACGTGTACGTTCACCCACACCTGCAAAAACAGAAATACCTGCATATCCTTTCGCGATGTTGTTGATCAATTCCATGATCAATACTGTTTTTCCAACACCTGCACCTCCGAAGAGCCCGATCTTTCCTCCTTTTGAATAAGGTTCGATCAGGTCAATCACTTTGATACCGGTGTAAAGTATTTCCTTGCTTGTAGAGAGTTCGTCATACATGGGTGGTTTCCGATGGATGGGGTAGGAGCGGTCATCTTTTATGATCGGTCCTATTCCATCAATAGCTTCACCTACTACATTGAACAGTCGGCCTTTGATTTGTTCGCCGACCGGCATGGTGATGTTTTTACCGGTGTCGACGACGTCCATTCCTCTCATCAAACCATCGGTGCTGTCCATGGCCACTGCACGGATACTATCTTCTCCCAGATGTTGCTGTACCTCTAGAATCACCTTCTCTCCACTTGGGCGGGTGATTTCCAAAGCATTCAGAATATCCGGAATCTTGCTGTTTGCTCCTGCAAAACTTACATCCACTACTGGGCCAATAATCTGTTTAATCGTACCGACGTTCATAATTGGTTGATATACTTATAGTTAGGATCGAAATAAGGTGTAAATGTGGCGCAAAGATAGGAAAGAGGAGGAGGAAAAAGAAGGGTTGGAGGAAAGATTTATCCTAATAACAAATAACAAATAACAAATAACAAATAACGAATAACGAATAACAAATAACAAATAACAAATAACAAATAACAAATAACGATTCACCACTACCACTCACCACTCACGATTATTCTTCTTCAGATTTTTCAATCTCATGTTGGGCTTCAATCCAGAAATTATTGATGTTTTCACCGGCGATAATTCGTACGATCTGGCTGTTAATCATTTCCAATAGAGCAAGGAAAGTGATGATGGCGTGAATTCTGTTTTCAGAATTTGCGAAGATATCTACAAAATCAAGTCTTGGTTTTAAATTCAGTTTAAAGGTGATTGAAGCTTGTTCTTCGGGAACAGTGTAAGTGTATTGGATGATCGTGTGGACCGGATGCAATTTTGCATATTCAAATCTTTCCATCACGCGTTTGAAAGCCTGTAAGAGGCGATAGAGCGTGAGGCTTTCCAGCTCAGCGTCTGCTAATGCTTCTTCTGCTAATGACTGAAGTTCTATTTCCACATTGCCGCGGGGAAATGACATGGACCTTGATTCTTCTTTACGGCGAAGGTCTTCAGTGGCTTCTTTGTAAGCTTTGTATTCAAGGAGTCTTTGAATAAGTTCTTCGCGCGGATCGATCTCCTGGCCATGCTCGTCCAGTTCTTTCCTTGGGATCAGCATTTTGGCTTTGATGCGCATCAAGGTAGCTGCGACCAGGATAAATTCGGAGGCCAGGTCGATGTTGAGATTTTCCATCGTATGGACATAGCCCAGGAAATCATCGGTGATCTTGGCGATTGGAATATCATAGATATCTAGCTCATCGCGTTCGATAAAGAACAAAAGGAGGTCAAACGGACCTTCAAAGGCATCGATCTTGATATTGTATGTCACTTCCACAGGTTACTTTTAAAGGTCCAAAGATATCAATATGGCCAAACTGAAAGGCAGACTGATCCTTCTTCCATCTCCTATCAATGAAAATGGCCTTGAAAGTATTTCACCTGACGTGATCAGGATCATGCATTCTCTTGATTATTTTATTGTGGAAAGGGCAAGGACAGCAAGGCGATACCTGAGTGCGAGCAAACCAATAAAAGCGATTGATGCGCTTATCATTGAAGAAATGCCCGAAGCGGTGCAATCACAAAGTGAGATCGATCTGATGTTGCAGCCTGCAATAGAAGGTCATGATATCGGCATCATGTCTGAAGCCGGTCTTCCTGCAATAGCAGATCCGGGTAATCTTTATGTGAGTTCGGCACATCGTTTAGGATTAAAGGTCGTCCCTTTGTCAGGTCCGTCGAGTATAATGATGGCATTGATGGCATCGGGTTTGGAAGGGCAGCGATTTTCATTTCATGGTTATTTAAGTGCTAAAAAAGATGAGTTGGCATCACAGCTTAAAGACCTTGAAAAAAGAGCTGATCGTGATGATGCTACGCAAATATGGATTGAGACTCCTTACAGAAATGGACAGGTCATCCAGGCTGCTGAAAAATATCTTGATCAGAATAGAAGTTTTTGCATCGCGGCTGGTTTGGGTAGTGAAGATGGTTTTGTGCTGACAAAGAAAATAGTTGAATGGAAAAAAAATGGCTGGCCGGAGATACATAAGGTGCCGGCGGTGTTTTTGATTAGATGAAATCGTGAGTTGTGAGTTGTCAGTTGTGAGTTATTTCCGATTCGTTCGACTCCGAAAAGAGGTTCGCTTCTGCTAATCCAACGACCGAAATCTTCACCAACGACGAAATCTTCAGTAGAGACGCGATTAATCGCATCTCTACTGAAGATTTCTTTCAGGAATAAAATCGCGAAGCAGAGCTTTGCTGACACCTTACTTCGACACCTCTCACATAACCATTTGCAGCTCAGTAACCAAGTGGGTCAACCGACGCCTAACGATGCAAACTTATAATGGTGTATTATTGTTAAGGATTAAACTTCGGTGGTAAAAATGACAACAACTTTAGCGGAAGAAATTGACCTGAAGCCCCTGAAAACACAGGGATATCTGGATATTGAGATTGATCCTTCACTGGATTTGGTGGGTGAGATCAAGCGGATGAAAAAGGAGAAGAATGCGATCATCCTGGCGCATTATTACCAGGAATCACCTATACAGGATATTGCAGATTATATAGGGGACAGCCTGGGATTATCTCAGCAGGCTGCAGTTACCGGGGCGGATATCATTGCATTTGCGGGTGTGCATTTTATGGCGGAGACGGCCAAGATTCTTTCGCCTTCAAAAAAAGTATTGATACCGGATTTGAAAGCAGGATGCTCATTGGCAGATTCATGTCCTGCACCATTATTTAAAAAATTTAAAGAAATGCATCCGAATGCAGTGGTTGTTTCTTACATCAATTGCACGGCTGAATTAAAAACACTGACGGATATTTGTTGTACATCATCTAATGCAGTGCAAGTCATCAACAGTGTACCAAAGGATAAGGAGATCATCTTTGCTCCTGATCGAAATCTTGGTGCATATCTTCAAAAGAAAACCGGACGTAAATTGATTTTGTGGAATGGCACATGCATGGTGCATGAAATTTTCTCTCATGAAAAAATATCCCGACTGCAAATTCAATATCCCAATGCAAAATTGATCGCTCATCCTGAATGTGAAGATCACCTGCTGGACATTGCAGATTTTATCGGGTCAACAAGCCAACTTCTTAAATTTACAAAGACAGATTCTTCAAAACAATTTATTGTTGCGACCGAACCCGGCATCATTCACCAGATGGAGATCGGAAGCCCGGATAAAGAATTCATTCCTGCGCCACCGACGAATACCTGCGCCTGCAATGAATGTCCTCACATGAAACGAAATACCATGGAGAAGCTTTATTTGTGTCTCAAATATGAACAACCAGAAATCATACTTCCTGACTATGTTTTAAGAGAAGGAAGGGCAAGCATTGACAGGATGCTTGAGATTTCGAAGGCGGCAGGATTGTAGAAGATTTACGAATTACGATTTACGAATTACGATTTTGTGAGTGCCTTTGGCGCCATCAAGCCGGGGCGTGAGATTTTGTATTTCAGGGATTTTAGATTTATTATCATATATAATATTAAAATAATGTTTAAATCATTAAAATTTAGGCTAATAGGATAAATTTGGCCTGATTTTTGAAATGAATTATTTCCCGGGTTTATACCATAAATCGCAATAAATGCGTTTAGAACTATCTTCGCGGGCCAAATCAGAATATGAAGGGATACATTATACTTTGCTTTCTTGTCATTATACAGTTACAAGCTTACAGTCAGAAAGGATACGAATTGGGTGCCCTGGCGGGTGTGAGTTATTACGTCGGTGATATCAATCCAAATTTTTCTTTAAAATCGCCGGGGGCTTCGTTTTGCTTTCTCTCCAGGTATAATTTTAATACAAGGACATCCATCAGATTTGATCTGGCGGGGGGCCAACTTTTGGGAAATGATAAGTATTCTGAAAACTCTTTTCAGAAAGCCCGCAACCTGAGTTTCAAGACGGATTATGTCGATGCTTCATTTGATTTCGAATTCAACTTCTTCAATTATGTGCATGGAAGCCGGAATCAATATTTCACTCCATATATTTTTGGTGGCTTAGCGATGACGTATTACAATCCAAGAGCAAAACTGGATGGAAACTGGTATGGGCTACGAGATCTGGGTACAGAAGGTCAGGCTTTAGGTGATGAGTATTCATTGGTCGCGCCTTCATTTTCTTATGGAATGGGATTTAAAATGGATATCAATTATGAGTGGAGTTTTAATGTTGAACTGAGTGCAAGACAGTGCGGAACAGATTACCTTGATGATGTCAGTAAAACATATCCTGATATGATTGAATTGGCTACAAGAAGAGGAGATATCGCCGTGAGATTATCTGATCGATCCGGCGAACTAGGCATAGAACCCATTGGTACATCGGGTCGTCAAAGAGGTGTGAGTAAAAATAATGATCAGTATTATTCTTTGAGAGCAGGAATCGTTTATTACATTGGATTCCTGCAGTGTCCAAAGATTTGCAGAAATAAATAAATTGTCATCTGCCTATTCTGCACCGTAAATTTTCTTCGAAAATTCACTCCCAAGTTTTTCATAACTCCGGAAAACCTGGGACACAAAGATTCTCTCTTTCGCTTATTCTGCCCCTTCTGCCTTTTCCGCCTCTTCTGACCCTGCTGCCTTTCGATGTGTTGTTATCTTTGAGCCTTATGATGAGATATTATGAGATTATTGCCAGTTCTTTTCAGCAAAGAATCAGCGCTGGTATATGAATCTATATTCCTCCCTTGTATTATTTGGTGAAGGTTTTCTGACAGGTCTTACTTTGACTATTTTGTTGGGGCCGGTCACGATGATCATTTTAAAATATGGTATCCAGGTCAACAAGATAGCAGGGGTGTGGGCTGCAGCAGGAACATGGATAAGCGATTTCATTTTTATCGGTTTCACCTTTTCACTTACCGGAACATTATCTGAATGGTCGGAAACACCTTCTGTTCGATTTTGGATGTACGTGGTCAGTGGATTTGGATTGCTTATAATGGGACTATTGATGGTCCGGATGAAACGCGAAAAAGTTTTGACCGGAAATGGAGATTCAGAAACAGGATATGTGAGAGCTTTCTTTGCCGGATTTGTAGTGAATACTTTAAGCCCTGTGACTTTGTTTTTTTGGTTAGGGGTGGCTATTTTTTTGCACATGCAGACCGGGAATCCTGCGTTGTATTACACAGGTCTAATGATTGCGCTTGCTTTTGGTGATTTTATGAAAGCGTGGCTATCACCAAAGATTGTAAAAGGAATCAAAGGGAAATATGTTTATTGGATACAGGTTGTGGTGGGGGTATTGATTGCGATCACAGGGATGTATATGGTCGGTTACGGGTATTTTACCTCAGGAAGATGAGAAGATACAATGCACAGAATTATATTCTGTACGTATGTTAGTAACATACGTCAACTTTAAATATTTCCATTATATATAAATAAATGTAAATCAATAATTAATCCCTTATTTTACGTCATTCTATGAAGCCTCAAAAAGTCCACAGTCTCCTCTTTGATCTCGGCAATGTGATCATTGATCTTGACATACCCCGGACACATGAGAAACTCAAAAGTTTGCTTAGAAAAGATGCTGATAAGAATATCCTTGACAAAGTTTTTATTGACTATGAATGTGGCAGAGTGTCCACCGATATTTTTATTAATACGCTACTGGGTCAAAGTCATCATCATGTACAAGCTCTTGATATTATCGAAGCATGGAATAGCATGTTGATAGGCATACCTCCTCATCGCCTTGAGATGCTCCTGCAACTTCGTGATCATTTCAACGTATACCTGCTCAGTAATTCAAATGAGCTGCACATTGAATGGGTGCACAAATATCTCAGAAAGAAACACCAGGTAGACGAATTTGAAAACACCTATTTCGACAACGCATATTATTCTCACCTGGTAGGTGATCGCAAACCATTGCCGTCCATTTTCAAACATGTCATTGACGAAACGTTTTTAACCCCTTCACTGACTCTGTACATCGATGATCTGGCGGAAAATATTCAAGCAGGAAGTAAACTTGGATTTCAGACTTACCTGGTAAAAGAAGGAGAAGATATATCTGAGTATTTAAAAGCAGAAGGATATTATTGATTTACGAATTACGAATTTCGATTCAAGGATTGGAATTTATTTGTTTATTTTTTCATAGAAATTCATGAGATCCGGATATTGAGGGGCGAGGCCGGGAATGTCTTCTTTTTTAATGCGGAGGCCATCTATATAAGGGACGATAAAAGCATCGGGGAATCCGAGGGAGATCATGTCTTTTAATCTCTCATCTGCTTCCTGGAATGACAATAGCATTCCGCTCATGTACATGTAATTGCCTTGTGCGTTATCCACCTCAATAAACATTTCATCGAGCGAATCGAGACTGGGATTTTGAAGAATCTGGTGAACAGAGGCTATCTGGATACTATAATATAGGTCATGACGTAAAAAGGAAAATTTATCACCTCTTGGATCATGCAGATTCTCAGGTACGGGAATATTTTCCAGATGTGTGATGACCGGTTCGTTTTCATAATAATGCAGTCCAATTTCCATCCGATGATTCAATTTCATGAAAACCGGGCTGTTGGGATGATCTTGTAAATTGAGCACTAACGGAAATGATGAACCATATCCTTTCAGGATCAACCGGTTTTTGGGCACTCCTTTCTTGACTAGATAATCCGCAGCATCTTCAACTTTTTTAATGGAAAAATATAAATTAAATGCCTTGTGATCAGAGGGCAATTCAAAACCACTTAATTCAGCGCTGATATGTGGATATATCTGCATAAGATTAGCCAGCAGGTCAAGTTTTTTTATGTTTTGAGGAGTCAGTATTTCGCCGTTTTCATCAATGAATAAATGTGAAAGAAAATATTCTTTCATTTCAGGTGGTTGATAAGGTTGATCCGTCAACACCTGGTCAGGACCTTTCTGGAGAATTAATTGATCGAAAGTCGGAACGATTGAAATCTGTTGATTAGCCCGAATAGGTTGCTTAAAAAATACCCTGTAAATATCCTTTCCACCATATCCTGTTTTCCTGTTCGAACTTACATATCCTGCCATTCCGTCTGAGGTCAACACCATGTGTGTATCATCAAGAGATGAATTTATCGGGAAACCAAGATTCTCCGGTAAAGACCAGTTCAGGAGATCGGGATTAAACACCGTACGGAAAACATCATATCCTCCCATACTTTCAAGATTGTCTGATGAGAAAAATAACGTCTGCCCGTTTTTGGTCAGAAATGGATAACGTTCATTGTAAAATGTATTAATAGACGGACCAAGATTAGTTGGCGTAGACCAGGTTCCATTTTGAAGAATTGAAATATAAAGATCATAGCCACCATATCCACCCAGGGCATCGGAAGAAAACAAACAAATCGAATCATTAAAAAACGTAAGATCAGCGCCTCCGCCATCTGCCCTGTAGGGTCCGTTGAATATCCCCTGGTAGACCATACCTTCCTGGTAAGAAAATGTATCCGATTTTATCCTGAATACATTATTGACAGATGTGAGGTAGTACATTACCTGGGCGTCTTTGCTGAATCCATAAACTTCTTCGTAAGCAGGAGTATTGATACTGGCAGGTAATGGCAATGGAGTAGTCCAATTACCATTGACAAGTGAAACACTGTAAATATCCGTATTTGCATTGACCACTTCTGCTGAAGTGTTTGTAGTTCGATTTGAAGTAAAATAAATTTTGTCCGATGAAGTTGGACTCGTCTTCACATCATATTCATCATATTGTGTGTTAATCCCAGTTCCTGCATTTTCCACATAAGCTTCTTCGTCTCCGAATTTGAGTCTTGCGCCATTGGCACATCGGGTGAGTTCATCTTTAGCCCACTGATATTGCGGATGATCAGGTTTTGATTTTTCAATAAATGATTTATAAAAAGAAGTTGACTGGGGATAAATATTTTTTGCCTGGTAGCATTTGCCCATGTATAAAAAAACATCGGCATCAGTCTTTCCTTTGTCGATCAATGCCTGGAATATGGGAATGGCGCTGTCGATATCATTGATTTCATATAAACAGATGCCTATTCTGAACTGAATTTTCTTGTCTGTTGAATGATCGAGCCCCGCCAGTCGATATGATCGCAATGCAGACCTGTATTGACCGGCTTCAAAATATTCGTTGGCTTCATGTTTTGATCCTGATGACTGACTGTATACATCCGAATTCATCGCCATCGTGCAGAAGGCTATTGGAAGCCAGGTGGCAATGCGTATGGAGACTGTTTTTATCACGAGGATGTATAAAGGATTATATCTCTCGCTGTGGATCAAAAGATTCCAGGTAGTCGGCTACTTTCCGCAAAAATGATCCGCCTAAAAATCCATCTACGACACGGTGATCATATGAAAGTGATAAAAACATGTAATGTCTTATCGCGATGAGATCTCCAAAATCTGTTTCAACCACCCCGGGTTTTTTGCGAATGGCGCCCATGGCCATAATAGCGACCTGTGGCTGATTGATGATCGGTGTGCCCATGACATTTCCGAATGTACCCACGTTGGTGATCGTAAATGTGCCACCCTGAACTTCTTCCGGTTTAAGTTTATTTGACCTTGCTCTTGCAGCGAGATCATTGACGGCTTTGGTCAGGCCCATCAGGTTATAGCCATCGGCGTTGTTGATGACAGGGACGATGAGATTACCGCTTGGAAGAGCGGTGGCCATGCCAATGTTGATAAATTTTTTGAGAATAATATTATCGCCATCGACTGAAACATTGATCATCGGGAAATCACGGATTGCTTTTACAACAGCTTCGATTAAAATAGGTGTGTAGGTTATTTTTTCACCATATTTCTTTTGAAAATCATCTTTTATTTTTTCTCTCCACAAGACAAGTTCAGTCACATCGGCTTCAACAAATGAAGTGACATGAGGTGAAGTATGTTTTGAACGGACCATATGCTCGGCGATGAGTTTACGCATGCGATCCATTTCAATAATTTCTGTCATTCCATCTGTACTCTGTGTGGAAGAAGAAGTTTTTTGTGTAGGTGCGGCTTCAACTTTTACTTGTTGTCCGACATCTAAGGCAGATGGAGAAACTCTGTTTTGCAGGTAATTGAGGATATCCATTTTGGTTACTCTTCCATCCTGGCCAGTGCCGTTGATGTTATCTAATTCAGCCTGTGCAATTCCTTCCGAAGAGGCAATGCTTCTGACGAGGGGAGAATAGAATTTTCCACCTGAATTGGACACAAGGTTGCCGGTAACTGGTTGTGCGGATGGAATGTAAGGTACAACCGGTGGTCTTGTGGGTTGTGTAACGGGATTGAGTTTTACTTCTGATTTAGTAACAGGTGGTGGAGGCGATGCTTGTTTTTCTTTTTCAGGAGGAGGAGCAGCGCCGTTTCCTTTTGAAGCTGAGACTTTTGTTTCAGTGGAGATAATGGCGATCGTTTGGCCTACGGGAACAACAGCATTTTCCTGGAAGATGATCTTTTCGAGTTTTCCTGCGACAGGTGAGGGTATTTCGCTGTCGACCTTGTCAGTAGCGATCTCGAGGATGGTTTCGTCGAGGGCGACCATATCGCCGGGTTTTTTAAGCCAGCGAAGGATCGTAGCCTCCATGATGCTTTCGCCCATCTTAGGCATTATCAGGTTAAAATCAGCCATAAATGCAAAGATAGTGCTTTGCATTTGTTACTTTTTTCTCCGGGAAAAAAGTAACCAAAAAACCTCGTCCCTCAAAAAACTCGCTTTTTTGTCAAGCTTTGGTTTGATGTTAGGAAATGCTTTCTCGCTTATTCGGTTTTCAGGTCAATTTCTTTCCATTTGTTTATTACCTATAGAGACCTTGATGTTGCATGAAATTGTCTTCAGTACCGCTCAAACAGTTCTGAGGGACATGGCCTCAACATATTCGAAATGATTGAAAAGAATGATGAATATTGAAGTATGAAGTTTTAAATAACGGGTCCTGCCAGTTATTACTTTTTTACTCAACTGGTTACCTCCGGAGGGAATAATGAATAATGAACAAGGAATGCTTCGACTGCCTATCTCGCAACCTCACCGCACCCTCAGCACAAGTAATGAATTATGAAGTTTTAAATAGCCCCATCGGGGCCAAAGGTTGGTAACAACAGGAAACAAATTCAATTCTCGTGCCGTAGGTACGAAAGGAAAATCTGTTTCTATTAAAATTCAGTAATTAAATTCCGAAAACTAAAGCATCTCACGTTTCTCACGTCTCTCACTCTCTCACTCTCTCACTCTCTCACTGCTTGAGGAGGTAAAAAGAATTGAGATTCAAAAGATTTAGAAAGTTAAATTTATAGCCCTAAACCAACCAAAACTCTACGTTATGAACCACCTCTCCCGGGTATTGAGCCTGCTGGCCATCCTGACGCTCCTGGTATCCTGCAAAAAAAGTTTTCAACCCACATCCTATTCATCAGAAGAAATAGGTCGCTATATAGCTGCCAGGGTGCCCGCTGTCATTGATGTTTCGGATCCCGTCAGAATAAGATTTGCTGTCCCTCCGGACACCACGCAGACGGCTTCAATATTTGCTTTCAATCCGGATGTTAAAGGACGTGCATACTGGGAGGACAACATGACCTTAGCTTTCAGACCCACGATTGGTTGGCAACCCGGTCAATCCTATCAACTGCAAGTCAACCTGGACAAAGCCATCAAGGACGTCGATCCAAAAATGAAGAGGATCGTTTTCGACTTTGAAGTCAAGCCTGTTCGGATGACAGTCTCCTTTGAACCACTCGTCCCCCAATTTGATGGAGATTCTGCAAGTTATTTATTGAGAGGAAGCGTCACCACATCTGTCAAGGTTGATTCGCAACAATTGGAAAAAGCACTTGCCATAAAATTTATAGGGAAAGTATCACCCATCACCTGGTTTCACAGTGCAGACGGACATTCGCATGACTTTGTCATCGATGCGATAGCTCCTGACGCCAAGGTGGATTTCCGATGGAATGGTGAGTCATTAGGATCAAAGGAAACAGGGCAGAGAAGTATAGACATTCCAAGAGGAGATGTTCTGAGGGTATTATCGTTTGAGCCGGGTGGCGAGGGCGAGAAAAAAATTGGTGTTTATTTTTCTCAAAAACTAAATCCCGACCAGGATCTGAAAGGATTGGTCACAATCAATGGCAGTTCTGAAGGATTTACTGTAAGGAAAAAAGATAATGTTGTTTCGATTTATCCGGATGAATCCTTGACAGGACAACTTTCCGTTGAACTAAGTGAGAAAATTTCATCAGCCAGTGGTAAGGAGTTAGGAAAACTCGTGACCATGGAATTATCGCTTGAGGATGCAAAACCTGCGTTGAAACTTGTAGGTACAGGTATCATCACACCCGGCAAGAAGCAAATTATTTTTCCATTCCAGGCCATTAACCTCAGGTCGGTGCAGGTAGAAGTGTTGCGCATTTTTGAAAATAATATTCTTCAATACCTGCAACAGAGTGACCTTGAAGATCAATATAATCTTGATCCTGTTGGCCGGATTATTTTGCAAAAAAATATTGACTTGACTTCAATATCTGATCATGATAATAAGTATATCTGGACCAGGTATGCACTGGATCTCGGGCCGCTTGTCACAATGGCACCGGGAAGTATTTACCAGGTGAGAATAGGTTTCAGGGGCACTGATACTTATCTCGATTGTATCAAAGATGGGAAGGAGGAACCAGAAAAGCCAGCCTATGGTGAGATGGCTTCAATCTGGAAATACAACTATGATTATGAGGATTTCGATTGGCAGCAAACTGATGATCCGTGTTATCCCGCTTACTATGGCCCGGAAAGATTTATCAGCAGAAATATTCTTGCATCCGATATTGGCCTTACTGCAAAACAAAATGATGAAGGACATATCTGGGTATATGCAAGTTCACTGGGATATGTTGAGCCAAAGTCTGGTATGACTATAGAGATATTTGATTATCAAAAACAGCTCCATGTTAAAACCCAGACATCAAGCACGGGAGATGTTTCAGTGGATATTCCGCGAAAAGCATTTTTTGTAGTAGCTACCGATGGAAATCAAAAAGGATATCTGCGCATGGCCGATGGATTGGCGCTTTCGATGAGTGAATTCAATGCAGGTGGTACAGAGATACCAGGAAGGTCTTCGCGGATACTTGTATACGGAGCGTGATGTATGGAGGCCTGGAGATAGTGTTCATCTCAATTTTATTCTTTGGGATCCTGAAGGATAAAATTGATGATCGTCATCCTGTCAATCTCACAGTGACCAATCCCTTAGGGCAGAAAAAAATGGAAAGACAAGTCCGATTTCTGTAGGTGGTATTTATGACCTGTCATTTCAGACAGCTTATACAGATCCGACGGGGGCATGGATGGCGAAAGTTGAGGTTGGTGATGCTGTTTTTTCAAAATCATTACGCATTGAAACCGTCAAGCCAAATCGCCTTAAAATTGATATCAAATTACCTGAAGCAATTGTAGCAGAGGCAGGACAAAAAGTTGATTTAGAATCATCATGGCTATTTGGTGCGCCTGCTGCAAATCTTAAAGCGGTGGTTGAAGCACAATTTAGTCCACATGCATTTGAACCGGAAGGTTTCAAGGAATATATATTTTCAGATCCGGCGAGAAAAACACCTGCTACGGTAACTACAATATTTGATGGAACATTAGATGCCCAGGGAAAAGCTAAAGTTGACATTCCGGACATGAGTGAATCTCTTCCGGAAGGCCAGCTCACAATGAGTCATCAAGACAAGGGTATTTGAAGCTGGTGGTGATTTTAGTACAGATCGTACTTCAACTATTTTTGACCCCTATGATCATTATGCGGGTATTTCAATTCCAAAAAACGGTGGGGTTACCAGGAAATGAAAATAAATGAACCGAACGAGGTACGTGTTGCATCGGTGACAACTTCAGGCAAAGGAGAAAGTGGCCGACAGTTGAGCATAGGAATTTATAATGCAGAATGGCGATGGTGGTGGGATCAGACCGTTGGAGACATCACGAAATACAATTGCGCAATTACATCTTGGAGCTATTAAGATAGACACTGTCATAACCGGGGCAAATGGAACTGTTGATTATACGATTACACCTGGTGCTTATGGTGCTTATATGATCCGTGTATGTGATATGCAATCGGGCCATTGCAGTGGTCAGTTTTATTATGCAGGTTCTTGGGGTGATCCTACGAGATAACAATGATGCTGCTAACCGTTTGTCTTTCACTGCGGATAAAGAAAAATATGAGGTAGGAGATAAAGTAAAACTGAATATTCCTTCAGCCACCGGCAGCAAGTTATTGTTGTCGATTGAAAAAAATAATAAAGTCGTTTCATCAAAGTGGTACAGTGCACCGGAGATCAAACACAAATAACGCTTGATGCCACGGCTGACATGATGCCAAATGTGTATGCATTATGTCAGCCTCATACAACCCTACGAACATAGCGGAAATGATATGCCACTGAGAATGTATGGTGTGCTTCCGATCATGGTCGCCGATCCCAAAACAATGTTGCATCCTGAAGTCTCAGTGCCTGATGTTCTTCAGCCTGATAAAGAATTTAGTGTGACGGTGAGTGAAAAAGATAAGCAACCGATGGCTTATACCATCAGCGTTGTTGATGAAGGATTGTTGGGATTACGCGATTTGAGTCACCTGATCCATGGAAGTTTTTTCATCGGCAGGAAGCTCTGGCTGTGCAGACATGGGATATGTTTGACCAGGTGATTGGCGGATATGGAGGGACGATCGATCGGTTGTTGAGTTTGGGTGGTGATGGTGCTGCGAAATTAGTTGATGCACCACAAGCGCAAAGATTTAAAGCAGTGGTCATGCACCTCGGGCCATTCTACCTGGATGCCGGGCAGAAAAAAGTGCAAATATTTAAGATGCCCAATTATGTCGGAGCTGTGCGGGTGATGGTAGTGGCATCAGACAGGAAAAGATGGGGCTCTATTGATAAAACGAGTACCGTCAAATCAGACCTGATGATTCAGCCGACATTGCCCCGATTGGTTTCACCAGGCGAAACTATTGCCCTTCCGGTCAATGTATATGCAATGGCTGATAATCTGCATTCAGTGGATGTCACAGTCAAGACCAATGAAATGGCAACGGTGACCGGTGGTAATACACAAACGTTGCAATTTTCAGCACAAGGGAATAAACTTGTATTTTTTAATTTGAAAATTCCTGAGCAACCGGGTCTTTTGAAAGTTGACATCTCAGCAAAATCAGGAAGTGCATCTACAAGTCAGCAAATCGAATTAGATGTCAGGCTTCCCAATCCTCCTTTGACAGAAGTGGTTGCAGCAACAATTGCAGCCGGAGAAAAATGGACAGGAAAAATTCCATTGCCGGGGATGAAAGGCACGAATGAAGCGAATGTCGAGTTGTCACAAATGCCGCCAATCAATCTGCAGAAAAGATTAGAATACCTCATCCATTATCCGTATGGTTGTATTGAACAAACATTGTCTTCGGTATTTCCACAATTATATCTTGCTGCTCTGACTGATCTCACACCTGATCAGGAGAATGCCGTAAGAAAAAATATTCAGGATGGAATTTTACGACTTAGATCTTTCACGATGCCATCAGGAGGATTCAGTTATTGGCCAGGAGGAACGTATCGAGATAGTTGGGCAAATAGTTATGCGGGACATTTCCTGATTGAAGCGTCGAGGGCAGGTTATACTGTCGACAAGTCGATGATGGATGGATGGAGAAGTGCCGAGAAAAAGGATGCACAGGCTTATTCACCACGTCAATATTATCGTGAAGATGTGACACAGGCTTACAGGCTTTATACGTTGGCATTGGATGGGCAACCTCTTTGGGGTATGATGAATCGATTAAGGACGGAGAAAGATCTTGATCCTGCTGCGGCATGGTTGTTGGCCGGAGCTTATGCATTAGGAAAAAGAAATGATGTTGCAGCAGCGCTCATTGATAAATTAAGTACGGAAGTGAAACCTTATGAAGAATTGTATTACACCTATGGATCGGATTTGAGAGATAAGGCGATCATCCTGGAGACATTTTTATTGATGGGAAAAACGGATGATGCGATGACGATAGCACGGACGATTGCATCGGGATTATCCGGAGATTATTGGTATAGCACGCAAACCACTTCATGGGCTTTATTGGCATTGGGTAAATTGGCTAAGCAATTCTCGGGAGGACAATTGAAAGCTGTAGTCACACAATCAAGTAAAACACCTGAACAGATCATGTCATCGAAAGGCCTGGTCATGCGATCGCTTGATGTAAATTCTGAAAATGTGACTATCGAAAATATTTCGAAGGATCCGTTGTTCGTAAGGGTCACTTCTACCGGAAGACCGTTGAAAGGTGTGACTGCGGAGGTAAAAAATAATCTCAGCCTCAAAGCGAAATACATGAATATGGCGGGAAAGGAAATCACTCCTGATAAATTAACACAGGGCCAGGATTTTGTCGTGGAGATTACGGTCACCAATCCGGGAACATTCACTACACATCTTGATCAAATGGCATTGTCCTATTTATTTCCATCCGGATGGGAATTGAGCAATCAGCGAATGGATCAGTTCCAAGACAAGTTTGCGGATAGCTATTATGATTACCAGGACATACGGGATGACAGGGTGAATACATTTTTCAGTATTGATCGCGGAGTTGCGAATTATTTTTTCATTATGACAGCGACGTATGCAGGGAAATATTGGTTGCCGGATATCATGTGTGATGCGATGTATTCACATAATGTGAGGGCGAGGTTGCCTGGGAAATGGGTTGAAGTTGTGGCATCTTCAAAATAATTAAATACAACTAAATCTGTGGTGTCGTGGTGTCTATGCTGTTTGGGAATTTGACAAGCGTCGCAGGCAAAGGCCTGCACCGGATATATTACCCCGACGTCGGTCAACCGACGCCGAACAAGAATGAAGTATACTCCGACGTCGGTCAACCGACGCCGAACAATAATGGAAATAATATCACAACGTAGGTAAACCTAGGCGGAACAAGAATGATGAATAAACGTCAACTTAAATATTTTTTTCGCAAATCTGAAATTTGCTGACACACCGACGTAGGCTCAGCCTACGCCGAACAAAATTTTGATCTTTTATGATGTTAAAGCAAGGAC
Organism: uncultured Saprospiraceae bacterium; assembly: GCA_963746195.1. GTDB lineage: Bacteria > Bacteroidota > Bacteroidia > Chitinophagales > Saprospiraceae > Opimibacter. The sequence continues at coordinate 150,523 of CAVVAS010000001.1, forward strand.
GACGTAAATATTTTTTATTGCTTTTGTTGCCTTTGGTGGTGTGGTGGTTTTGTCTGCCTGATCCTTTATTTAAATCAACTTACAGTACTGTGTTACTTGATCGCAATGGTCAATTGATGGGAGCGAGATTAGCGGATGATGGCCAATGGAGATTTCCTGAGACGGACCTGGAAGTGCCGATGCGATTTCAGCAGGCGATCATCAATTTTGAAGACAAGAGATTCTTTTCACATTGGGGTGTTGATATGATGTCCATGGCGAGAGCGTTAAAACAAAATATCAAAGCAGGTCATGTAGTCAGCGGAGGGAGCACGTTGACGATGCAGACAATGAGATTAGCTCGCCAGGGCAATAGAAATCTTTTGCAAAAGGGAATTGAAATGTTGTGGGCATGGAGAGCAGAGTTGAGATATTCAAAAAAAGAAATTCTTCAACTCTATGCAAGTCATGCACCTTTTGGTGGTAACGTAGTTGGCTTGGGCGCTGCAAGCTGGAGATATTTTCACAAAACACCTGCTCAATTGTCATGGGGTGAAGCTGCAAGCCTTGCGGTGTTGCCAAATGCACCGGGGTTAGTGCATCCGGGGAGAAACAGGGATGAATTGCTCGAAAAACGGAATAAACTTATTCAAGTACTTAAAATCCGAGGCGTCATCGATGAGACCGAAGCTTCTCTTGCCATGGAAGAACCATTGCCTGATGAACCATATCCATTACCGGATATAGCACCACATGTATTGGCTCACCAGGAGGATGCTCAAATCACATTGCATAGTACACTTGATGTTGAATTGCAACAAAGATTAACTGAATTATTACAACGTCATGCTGAAATACTCGGATTGAATGGTGTCAACAATGCAGCATTGATGGTGATGGAAACAGAAACAGGGAATGTGCGTGCTTACATCGGGAATGTGTCTGATCATGCCAAAGAACATCAGAACGATGTAGATATTATCACATCCGAAAGAAGTTCGGGGAGCATATTGAAACCTTTTTTATACTGTGCATCACTTGAAGAAGGCCTTATCACTCCGCAAGGAATTGTGGAAGATATTCCGACTTACATCAAAGGATATCAGCCACTCAATTTTTCGAAACAATATATGGGGATGGTGCCTGCAGATCAGGCTTTGGCGATGAGCCTTAATGTTCCTGCTGTGCGGTTACTACAACAATATGGTATACTTCCATTCAAAGAAAAATTACAGGCTGCGGGAATAACTTCACTTCATTATAGTCCGGATTATTATGGTCTTCCGCTGGTTCTTGGTGGAGCCGAAGTAAAGCTTTGGGATTTGTGTGGTGCCTATGCAAGCATGGGAAGGATACTTGGTCATATGCGAAAATATGACAGCCGATATGCGAAAGAGGATATTCATCCGCCAATACTTTTTCAGGATGAAAAAGTATTGGTAGAAATGCAAAAAGGTAGAAAAGCGGAAAACATAAAAGATAAATTAGTTGCGGAACCACCGGTTTGGAATGCAGGTGCAATATGGCTTACGTTTGAAGCGATGAAAACGCTTCGTCGTCCTGACCAGGAAGGTCAGTGGGAGACTTTTGAAAGCAGCAGACCGATTGCATGGAAGACGGGGACAAGTTTTGGTTTTCGGGATGCATGGGCAGTAGGAGTGACACCGAAGTATACAATCGGTGTATGGGTTGGAAATGCAGATGGGGAAGGAAGGCCCGGTGTGATCGGTTTGCACGCAGCAGCTCCCATTCTATTTGATGTGTTGAGGATGCTGGATGATGATCAGCCCTGGTGGGAAGAGCCATATGATGAATTGACACCAAAAGTGGTGTGCAGAAAAAGTGGCTGGCTGGCAGGTCCTCTATGTACTGAAGTAGATACAACTTATATGGTGAATGGAAACCAGGTGCCACGTGTCTGCGATTTCCATGCAACATATTATACGGACAAAACAAAAGCATATCGTTTTGAACCTGGTTGTATGAGTGATGATGCTGTTCTTACAAATTATTTTGTTGTACCGGCTATTGCTGAGAATTATTACAAGCGATACAATCCTTCGTATCAAAGTGTTCCGCCCTTAAGTCCCGGTTGCACTGGTGATCATGATAAAGGCCAGGATCTTGCTATTATTTATCCGAGGACGGGTTCAAAAATTTATATTCCTTATGAATGGGATCATGAGAGGTCGAGAGCAGTTTTTTCTGCAGTGCACCGATCGGATAATGCTTATGTGTATTGGACTCTTGACAAACATTACATCGGAAAGACGAAGGAATTCAACCAGATTGAAATTGATCCCACGCCGGGAATGCATCAGTTAGTAGTGCAGGATGAGTTTGGGAGTGTGGCATCTACTTCATTTGAAGTACTGAATAAAAAGTGAAAAACGAAAAGTGAAAAGTGAAAAACGAAAACTCACTACTATCGCCTCATACTAAACTTGCTCACTAGATGCTGTGAACGCAGATTTGCTTGTGCTGAGCTGGATAAGTGACAGGATAAGGGAGTCGAAGCATCATGAAAAATTAAGATCAATTTCACTAACCCTAATGATTGACATCAAGAGAAAGTAAAATAATCTTAATGGATCATAAAATATCTTAAATAACCTGCGTTCTAATAAAGTATTATTCAAATCCTGTTAACTCAAATATCTCAGCCACATGAAAATCATTAAAGTAACCTATACCGCAAAAGAAGAATATGTCGAACAAAATCAGAAGAACATAAAAAATGTTATGGCTGATTTGCGAAAGCTCAATTATACGGGCATTAATTATAATTCCTGTTTAGGACCGGATGGAAAAACATTTATTCACACTGCGTTTTATAAAACGGAGGAGGATCATAAATTGCTAATGGAATTACCTTCTTTTAAATATTTCCAGGAGCAACTTAAAGCAAATGGGATTGAAGTTCCGCCCAGGCAGGAAGTTTTGACATTAGTAGGTTCGTCTCCCCTGATTTTCGAACAGGGATAGGCACAATTTTTTTTTATGGATGAAAATGAAACTAATAGTGTTACCCTGAAGATTATTAACTCAAAACGTTACACCAGGTTGCGGCCCATAAGGTATTCCATTTACATTATCTGTTTTTTATTGTTTTATATTCCGATCCGGCCTCTCGGACGTCCATCAGTCACAGATTATCTCGGGATCAACAGGACCTTAGTGTATGGAGTGCTGATTGCGTTGATCATCATTGCCATTATACTTTACAGGTATTCCAAAAATTATGAATGGCATGGAAATCTAACACTGGATTCTGATCATGTCACGATCAGTTTATTCAATCTTGAGCCATTATCATTTTCAATTCCGGAGCTTAAAAATTTCAAGATATCAAGAGGTTCTACGGTGCATCATACAGAAGATGACCGGTATCCTCCCGAAACCAATGATAACTGGATCAGTTTTACTATTAATGAAATTGAATATAAATATGAATTCAGTATTGAAACGCTGGAGATAAATAATGAATTTGAAAAAGTAATCTATGACCTTAGGAATAAATATAATTCGTTTTACTATGAATCTATTTAGCCAGGAATAATTCTCTTCGAAATTATTTCATTAATGTCATGTCTCCTGACTTCGTGATCACCTGGCCACCATTGACGACCAGTTCAACCCAATACACATAAACACCGGGATTCAAAACTTTACCTGAGTAAGATCCGTCCCAGCCATATTGGGCATCATTGGGAGGGAAATGAAGTTTTTCAAAAACCTGGTTGCCCCACCTGTCAAATATCCGCAATGCATTGACTTCGGTGATCTGGTCATTTGACTGTATATAGAATACATCATTGACCCCATCATTATTGGGAGAAAAAATATCCGGAATAAATGTAGCCGGAGGAATATAATCCATGGTATGACATTCGATGGTGGATGAACTTGGCCCGCAAGCTGTGGGCCCTATGGCAGTGACAGTAATACTCACGGTTGTATCATCCGGCAGATTTGTGATTGTATAAGTTGTACCTGATATTTTTCCGGTTCCTAACGAACTGCTTACCTCGTACTGAGTGGCTCCTATGACAGGTTCCCATGAAATGGCTAATGAATAAAAATCTTCTATGAGACAATTCAGTTGAGGAGGGTCAAGTGGAGCATCAATTTGTATCGGCATAGTAAATGTATCAGAAATACAACCGGCATAGTCGATCCACAAACTCAACGAATAATCACCTGGTGTATTCCAATGGAGAGCAAAATCAACGGGCCTGCTCAACTGCGTGGTATCCGCACCATCAAAATCCCAATTCCATTGTGTTTGGTTAAAAAATGCATACCCATTAAATAATAGTTGCAATGTACTATCCGTGCAAGGTTCACCAACTATTTTAAATGATGCGGTAGGTTTTAGAAGGACTTCCAAATTGATGGATGAATTATAGATGCAACCATTGTCATCCGTAGTTACTGATATTGTACTATGCGCATTTCCCATTGGGGTTGCAACTAAAGCAGGGTCGAATATTCCGGAGGGATCAGTAATTCCCAGGCCAGACCAGGTAAATACATGCTGTCCGGGTATACCAAAAAGTGTCGCATTAAGCATGATGGGACTTCCATCGGAACACAACAAACCCGGATCCGTCACCATTATCGTTGCAGGAAGACACGCTTTGGCAGTGCAAGTGATTGATACTGTATCACTATTCCCGCACGGAAGCGCTCCAATGCTCCAAACGGAAAGAGTCACCTTATCACCTTCATTTAGATTATTAATTAACAATGATGTATTTGCAGTTTGTAAAATTCCGGAAGAAGTTCCATTATTCACAACATATTCATAGCCAAATAGACCGGCTGCAGGTGCCCAATCAAACGTCACAGAACTTAAGGTCTCTGATTGACAATTCACCACAGGGGCAGCAAGCGGATCGAAAATCTGAACCTGCACAGCTGAATCATACGTACAACCTGAAACATTATTATTCCAGGTGTAATTGATTATAGTGCTATTACCGATCACAAGATTTGGATAAAGCGTATCGCCGGAAATACCCTGTCCTGATAACTGACCGCCGACAGGAGTTGTGTTGATGACAATGAAAGGCACATCTCTGCAATAAGCTGATTGCAGACCGGGAAATCCTATTGCTTGCGAAGGACATACATCTGTGATGCATGTAACAGTATTTGAAAGCGGTGTTGTACAAATTGAATCATACAATGCCGTAACTGTAAAGGTTAATGTGTCACCTTGCCCCAGTCCACCAATATTAAAGGAATTCAATTGCGTGATCAGCGGATCTCCCATCAGTTCGTTGAGCTTAAAAAATATTTGATAATTAGTCGTAACGGATGACCATATGACCGAAATAGAATCAATAGAAGTGAAATCACACGTGAGAATAGGGTATGATGAACTTTCTATTTGAATTGGTATCGCAGCAAGATTTGAAATACAACCATCCGCTTCCACCATGGCATAAACTGTATCATTACCCGAGGTATAAGAAGATGGATTAGCGATGATGTTAGCTCCAAGGTTATCACTGAACCAGGTCACCGTTCCATTTCCGCCGTTTATGATGATATCTGATTGGGTCAAATCAATCATAGCCGTATCTGAATCCAGTACACATACCTGGATGATGGTGGGATTGGCGACCAGGCTGTCTACAATTTGTAATGTGACCGGAACAGTGGGTGAAATACAAAACCCATTTGTCACAGTAGCATAAAGAATGGTGTCTCCTGATGTAAAAGATGTAGGGTTTGCAATCGGAACATTATTCGCGGCATCTGCATACCATGTCACAGGTCCTGTAATGTTGCTGACCAGCGGATCGACAGTTGTGAGGTCCACTGTCACTTGTCCATTCGTGTCACCGCATCGCATGATGGAATATGGATTGGCTACCGGTTGATCAAGGATAAAGAGATTGACAGGAACCAAAGCAGAAGTGCAAATGCCATCTGTGATGTTAGCGAATAAAGTCAGACTGATCAACCCGGGAAATGAATCCGGAGATGTAATGGGTATCATACCAAATGAGTCCATAAACCAGTTTACCTGGTTGGCACCTCCAATATTATTGTCAGATTGAGTCAGATCAATCAACAGTGTATCACCGATGGGTTTGCAAAACTGCAGTACTTGTGCATTTGCAAATAATTCCGTTGAAACGGAAAGAATAATTTCTGCAGGTGGTGAAATACAACTTCCGATGGGTACTGTTGCATAAATAGTAGTATCACCTGTCATGAATCCGGTTGGAGTTGAAATAAGCATTGCTAATGCAGAATCTCCGTACCAGGTCACATTACCGGTATTTCCACTGACGAAAGTATCTAATGTGGTCAGATCATAAATGATTAATCCGCTTGTGTCACCGCAAAGACTTAATGACAGTCCAGTAGCTGTCGCAGAAGAAAGCACACTAAGATTGACGGGAACAATATTCGAAACACAAGTCCCGGCAGTTACACTCGCATAAATAGTGGTATCTCCACTCATAAACATATCCGGTGTAGCGATCACTATATTACCAAGCGAATCTATAAACCAATTAACCTGGCCTGTACCACCACTGACCTGGCCTGCAATATTCAATAAATTGAAAAGCGCTACACCAGATCCATCATCACACAAAGAATATTGAACCGGTACTGCAGAAACTGAATTAATAATGATGAGATCAACCGGCACTATTTGAGATAAACAGACTCCATCATTCACCTGTGCGAAAACAGTTGAGCCTGCACTCATGTATGCATTGGTATTCACAATAGGAATTAATCCCTGTGCATCTTCAAACCATTGAACAGAACCGCTACCACCACTGACTAGTGTATCAGCATTTGTCAAAACAAATATTCCCTGGCCTGAACTATCAGCACACGTTTCCAGGAAAGAAGGATGACCCACAGGACTTTCCTGAACTACCAAATCAACCTGAACAGGATTTGATACACAGGTACCATTGTCAATCCTCGCAAAAACAATTGTTGTTTCAGTTAACAATCCCATTGGATTTGGAATGGGATCAATAAATGTCGCATCCCAAAACCAATCCACACCTCCTATCCCTCCACTCACTTGCAAGGCATAATCGAACAAATTAAACAATGCTTCTCCTGAACCGTCATCACACTTTGCAACAGTAGTTGGAATGCCTACAGGTGTCGGATCAACAATTAAATCAACGGGTATAGGATCTGAATTGCATACTCCATCGAATACTACAGCATAAACGGTAGTAGTGGAAGTGAGAAATGCATTTGGGGAAGTGATCTGATCATATAATTCTATTTCAAGGTACCAGGTTAATGTTCCATTCCCGGCGCTCACTGTTGGTTCAAGAAGGGTAAGGTCAAAAATGGCCTGGTCATTATCGTCACCACAAAGATGAGTTTGAGTGGGATCACCATCAGGTTTCGGATCAACAATGAGATCGACTTCTACAGGATCAGAAATACATGGACCGTCTTGTACAGCAGCATAAATCGTAACATTACCGCTTAAAAATTGTGTTGGATCAGAAATGGGGCTCACAAGATTCGGATCGAGGTACCAGAGTACATTTCCAATGCCGCCACTCACTGTTCCATCTAATGTCGTAAGGTCAAACGTCGTCATGTCATTATTTTCCTCGCACATGTTGATCGATGTTGGATTCGCTACAGGCTGGGGAAGAATCTCAAGATCAACCGGTACAGGTGCAGAAAGACAGGAACCATTGTCCACGACAGCATATACAGTCGACGAACCGGATAAATAATTTGTGGGAACATTGATGCTACCGGTCAAATCTGAATTTTGAAACCACAATACATTGAATCCTGATCCGAGATTGACAATGTCATTAACGGAGGTGAGATCAAATAAATCCATGGCATTAACGCTGCACAACTGAATGCTGGCAGGTTGCGCCGGTGGAGCTCCCGGGGATACATTTACAGCTATATCAAGTTCTTCGGTACATCCTTGTGCATCAGTTACAGTTACCTGGTAGCTTCCGGGGAGTAATCCGCTATTGAGGGACATATTGTTTCCATTAGACCAATTGTAAGAATATGGAGGAAGCCCATCCTGCGGAGCAAGGTCTATGCTACCATTTGGTGTATTAGGACATGTTGCATCTGTCACAGTGATCCCTGTATCAAATCCTACAGGGCAACAAACACCACCACCTCCGCAATTGATCGTGATGGCTGAACCACTTAGATCAAGAAGTATATGTGTTGGGTTAGCGATATCGCCAGTCAGCCAAACTATGCTATCAATTCCACTGGCAACAACTAAGTCAAGGTTCATTGTGGTATTGCATCCGATATCTTCGATGACACCTCCATCAGTGCAGCAAGTACCCCAACTCCAATTGCCGGTGAATAATGGTGGTGATCCGCCAAATTCACCTGAATCATCCTGAACGGCAATGTAAGCAGTAGAAGGAACACAGTTGAATTCGAAGGATAATGAACCGCCTGAGCCACTGTTAGCAATATCGGCGATAAGGAATAAACTAATAATGCCTGTATTGATGTCTTCGTAAAGGAATAAAATAAGGGCGTTAGAAAGTTCCAGGCCGGTGTTTGCACTTGAGGCATTCGGGGTACCATAGGAATAAAACAGGGAGGCCTCTTCACTTCCTTCTAATGCCGAGATCGGATATGTGTTTCCATCCTGGGTAATAGCGCAGTCGCATGTCAGCAAAGGTGCAGGCGAAGTAACAGGAGTAATGGAGAAATGATGTAATGGTAAAGCAGATAATGAATGAAAAAAGCCTGTTATACATAACAAACTGATGATTCTAATCTTGTAGAGTTTGAATCCCGGCATGGGGCGCAATGCCAATTTTAGTCAACTAATCTTAATTGGTGGGCTACAGTGTAATTCACATGCTTTTGACCCAAAGAAATAGATGAGTCTAAAAGCAGGTTCAAGATAAGAATTTAGATGAAATCGTGAGCCGTCAATCGTGAGTGGTGAGTGGTGTTCTGCTATCTGAACGTGACGTATTTTTAATATAGTAAATTACAAAAATATTTGGGAGATATGATTCTCATTATTATTTTAAAATTCGTTATTCGTTATTCGTTATTCGTTATTCGTTATTCGTTATTCGTTATTCGTTATTCGTTATTCGTTATTCATTTTGTATGGCTTATTATTAAAAAGGCGTTGTTCTTTCGAACAACACCTCTACTTTCATACTAATTGCTCTTTGGAATGTACTAGTTATATTTTCCTCGGATAAACCAGGAATTGTCATTTAAGATAACACCAAGTTTAAAACGCATAAAATTCTCCCGAAGATTTTCTCCGCCGGTTCGTCTGCCTATGTCGAGGCTGGTTTGTATCCATGCTATATTTCTTTGGAGGATCAAAGGAAATCCGGCACCCGCAGTAAATGCCCAGGCACTCACTTGTGATCCATCTATGACACGAGGATCAGTCAGCGTATAAAATCCGCCACGATATTCTACTCTTTTAAAATAAGAACCAAGTGAATTAGCATCAGGGATCCATGCCGCTCCAAATGCCACTCTATGACTATTATTCATAACAGATACGCTGGAGTCCCTTGAATCATTTTGATAAGCAGACCAGGAAGATGCCTGGTAATCAATTCCAAATCGTACATCGCCAGAATGCCGGTATAGGATGCCACCACCCCAGGTTATAGGAAGAGTGGCATTGCCTGGTCTATCCTGTAAATACAGAACAGTATCGGCGTCATTGGTTAGTGAATTAATGGCAAACTTGTTGATGTCAGATTTAATATTCAGGTTTGATTCACCGCTCACAAATAATCCTACGGATAACAATTTGGATGGATTATCCTTCTTCTCCCTGGCTTTCTTCAGGTCCATCGGCTGTTCGTACAAAACACCTACACGGTATTGAAATCCTTTATAAGAATTTACTGACTGGAAAAAATCACGATACGCGTTGCCCAGAGTTCCAAAAAATGTTTCTTCAGTAAAAGTTTCTTTTCCATAAATGTAACTGAGGTTAAGACCTGCAGCAAAATTTTTATACTTGAAACCATTACCCCAATTAAGTTGATAAAGTCCACCTGAGCCCATAAAGGTTCTATCGACATCACCGATCGAATCAAGTACATCATTGACTTTGATAAAATATCCAACGGAGGTATAAGGTCTTAATGAAAAGCTTGTTCCCCATGAGATATCAGTTTCGCGACGCTCTAATGCTTCGTTGAGGGGATTGATGAGAGGAATATTCAGGCTGAGGTGATCAAGATTGCCGCTCCAGACCGTTTGAGTTTCATCGAATCTTTTGACGCCGGCACGTTTAATATAAAATCCCACTTGCAGCCCGGTATATTGAAGGAATCCCAATGAAGCCGGATTATCAAGATTTGCTTCAAAAAAATCATGATAAGTTGCTGCCAAACCACCCATCGCATGAGTGGTGGGCATGTCAGACTCGGAAAAATCGCCCAATCCGAACCGGGAAAAGGGTGAATTATCCTGGGCCTGGGACATGGCCATGGTTGTTGAAATAATAACCAAAAGACTGATTAACAGTAACTTACCTTGCATACTTAACATTAAAGGATAAAATTTGGAAGAGGCCATGAGTGACCAATTCGGGCTCGACAAATATCTGACTTTCCAGCTTGCCAGCCAAAAAAGGGCAATCGCCACCGGTAATAACGATAGAAACGTCTCCGTATGCGTCTCTTGCCCGATTAAATAGTCCTTCGATTTCCATGACCATTCCAAGGCATGCACCATTCTGCATGGCGTGCAAAGTTGAATCTCCAAAAACGAAAGGAGGCCATCCCGGATCAACGAGAGGCAAGCGGGCTGTTTGTTCATGCATGGCTTTCAATCGCATGTACAATCCGGGAGCAATATTTCCTCCGAGATAAATGCCGGTATGTAACACCAGGTCAGTCGTCATGCAAGTCCCGGCGTCAACTACCAGGCAATTCATCTCCGGATATAATGCATGAGCTCCGCAAGCTGCAGCAATGCGATCATGGCCAAGTGTTTCCGGTGTTGAGTATACGATTTGAATTGGTAACGGAGTTTCATGACTTAGTTCTATCAATATACCTGGTATCTCAAGTCGAGCACTATCCCAACTCCTTTTTCCTGTAGTAGAAATGATGGCATGAATGATATTTTTATCCAGGATCCATTTGTATAAATCAGTGAAACTGTTTTCATCAAATGTATTTGAAAAAATAAGACGGCCTTGTGCATCGTACACTGCACATTTAGTCCGGCTATTCCCACTGTCAATACACAAATACATTCGATGTACGAATTACGATTTTAGATTTAATGTGATCGTCATTTTAGGACGCAGACGGTTGCTGAGCTGTAGCACAAGGATGAGTAAAGTAGGTCGAAGCATTTATTAAGATGATTAAGATCTATTAAGATTGTTATTACTTTTTCAACAGATCATTCAATTGTATTAAATATTAATGCTCATTAATAATAACGCACAACTCACAACTGACAACTCACAACTGACTAATGTTTAAAATGTCTGAATCCTGTCATCACCATTGCCATATCCACACTATTACAGTAATCTATGCTTTCCTGGTCTTTCACTGATCCGCCCGGATGAATTGCTGCGGTGATACCTGCTTCGTGTGCAATCTGGACACAATCCGGAAAAGGGAAAAAAGCTTCTGAAGCCATTACGGCTCCATCAAGATTAAAACCGAATGTCTTTGCCTTAAGGATTGCCTGGTTGAGAGCATCGACTCTTGATGTCTGGCCACAACCCATGCCGATCAATTGAGCATTCCTGACTAATGCGATCCCATTTGATTTGAGATGTTTCACACATTTATTGGCAAATAGTAAATCATTCACTTCAGATGACGTTGGTGTTCTCTTTGTGACGGTTTTCAGATTTCCTGCATCTTCAGTCATCCTGTCCATGTCCTGCACGATGTATCCATCCAGCAATGTCTTTACTTGTTTTTGTGTCGCTGGAAATTTATTTAATTGCAGCAGTATCCTGTTTTTCTTTGATGTTAATATAGTTAATGCGTCTTTATCAAAATCAGGAGCGATAAGCACTTCGTAAAACAGTTCATTGATATCCTTCGCCGTATTGGAATCGATGATTTTGTTGCTGATCAACACTCCGCCAAAGGCTGAAACAGGATCTGCAGAGAGCGCAGTTTTCCATGCTTCCTGAATCGTATTTCGCGTTGAAACACCACAGGCATTTGTGTGTTTCAGGATGGCAAATGTCGGAGGACTGTCACGGAATTCATACATGAGTTGTATTGCAGCATCAACATCCACAAGATTATTATAGGATAATTCCTTCCCGCTGAGTTTTAGAAATATTGAATTTGGCTCTCCGAAATAAACAGCCTGCTGATGTGGATTTTCTCCGTACCGAAGCGGAGTAGCGTGATGCATTGAAATTTTCAGGCTCATATCCAGGCCATCACGATTGAAATAATCATAAATATTTTTATCGTAATGCGAAGTAACCCTGAATGCGCGTGTAGCAAAATAATGACGATCTTCTATATCAGAATTTGGCCCTTTCGAATTTAATAATTGATGAAATGATTCATAATCTTCTCTCGAGGGAACAATCACCACATCTGAATAATTTTTTGCCGCAGCCCGGATAAGGGAAATTCCGCCGACATCAATTTTTTCGATGATTGTGGATTCATCCGTGGTGGATCGAACAGTCTCTTCAAATGGATATAAGTCTACGATGACGAGATCAATGGGTGGAATATCATATTGCCTGAGCTGATCCAGGTGGTTTTTTTCCCTGCGGGCTAAAATACCTCCAAAGATTTTCGGATGAAGTGTTTTCACTCGGCCATCAAGGATGGAGGGGTATCCTGTGAGGTCTTCAACGGACAAAGCTTCCATGCCCAGTGACCTGATGTAGTCAAGGCTTCCACCAGTGCTGTAGATCGTGATATTATGCTGATGCAAAAGCCTGATGATTTCTTCAAGGCCTTCTTTATGATAAACGGAAATGAGTGCGGAACGAATTGGCTTTGAGGAGCCCATGCGGTTTAGGTTGATGAGGGGCAAAGGTGTTCTTTTTTCCGGGAAAAAAGAACCAAAAAACCTCTTCTCACTACACTTGTTACTTTTTTCATTGCCAATGCTTCGACCCGCACTCCCTCATCCTAATGCTACAGCTCAGCAACCAAAGTAACCTAACACTCTCACGATCTCACTTTTTCTCACGCAGATCCAATATATTCCCCAGGTTGAAACAATGTCTGCAGCGGGCTTCATAGATATTTCTTTCTCCTAAAACAACTGTCTCAGGATCATCGCTGAGCCTGTAGGTATGTGTAGCCAGGTTTCCGCAATGATGGCAGATGGCATGGAGTTTTGTGATGTACTCAGCCACTGCGAGGAGGTCGGGCATCGGGCCAAACGGCCTACCCCTGAAATCCATATCCAGTCCTGCCACAATGACCCGATGTCCGCGAATGGCCAATTCTTCACAGACAGGTGTCAGCTGATCATCAAAAAACTGAGCCTCATCAATCCCTATCACCATTATATCCCGGCCAACTGTGAGTATTTCTTCTGCTGTCATCACCGGTCGGGATGCAATTGTCCTGGCATCATGGCTGACGACATCATCCTTGCTGTAGCGGGTATCCTTGGCGGGTTTGAAAATCTCAACAGATTGATCAGCTATTTTGGCCCGTTTAAGACGTCGGATCAACTCTTCCGTTTTACCGGAAAACATCGACCCGCAGATAACTTCTATCCATCCCCTGCGTTGTGTATGAAATGAAGGCTCAAGAAACATGGTGGTCACAAAGATGACGGAATCCTTTTACTTTTTTCATAGCCCTCAGAAGTATATGGACAACTCTCTCAATTATAGGTTTTTAGAGAGCCATCAATCAGATCACACAATATTTACCCCTTTCGTATCATAATTAGAAAGCAGACATTATTAACTTGCCACACTTAATGAAATAACACTATGGATCTTAAAAAAGCACAACGATTACTCCATAAGATCGAGGCATTTCTTGACAATGGAAATGCCCAGGAACTCTCAAGACTGGAGAAAGATCTGATCAGATCATATGTCCTCCAATTATATGATGTTGTCACTGATGAAGCGTCATCTCATGAACCTGAAGAAGAAAAACCTGTCAAGTTTGTCGAGCATAAAATGCCTGTAAGAGAACCTGCTCCCAAAATTGAAGTTCCACAAGCAAAGGAAATGGAAACAACAAAACCTTTCCAACCGGATTATGGAACAACGATTCAAAAAGAAAAACCTTTTGAAGTAGAGGTTCCTGTCCAGATGACTCAAAAGACTTCACCACCGGTAGAAACAAAATCATTTCAATATCCGGAACCTGAAAAAGTCAAAGAGACGGTTCAGCCTGTTAAATCAAATCAATCTTCTTCAGAATTAAATGAAGGGCTCGTCAATCTTTTTGATCTTCCCAAAACGGATGAAATGTCCGGACGATTTACGCATATCCCGATTAATAGTATTGAATCTGCCATGGGATTGAATGAGCGGATATTTACACTCAATGAATTATTCGGTGGTGACAAAGCTCTGTTTGACGCCACTTGCAATCGTCTAAATCATCTCACTTCATATGCTGAAGCCAGAACGATCCTCATGAATGGCCCTGCGAAAGATTTTCGGTGGTCAGAACCTGAGCGTCTTAAAATGGCAGAACAGTTTGTCCGGATTGTGTCAAGGAGATATCCTAAATCTGTTTCCTGAACAGATGTATTCTAAGATTCTGAATAAACTGAAATTTCCAATTGGTTTTGTTGGATTGATATGGGTGATTTATATTTTCCAGGTAAGCTCGGGAATTGATTTGAGAACACTCGGTGTGTATCCGAGGAGGATTGAAGGTCTGCCGGGAATTCTGACATCACCCCTTATCCATGGAAGTTGGGAGCATTTGTTTTACAATTCTGTTTCATTTTTAATTCTCAGCGCTATTCTTTTTTGGTTTTATCCGAAGATTGCGTTAAAAAGTTTTATCTGGATTTATCTATTGTCCGGGCTTGGCATCTGGATTTTTGCAGCACCATATACATACCACATTGGTGCCAGCGGAATTGTCTATGGAATGATATCCCTAGTATTCTGGAGCGGGATATTTCGCCGCAACATAAAATCAATTGTGCTGGCATTGATCATTCTGATTCTTTACGCCGGATATTTTGGAGGTATTATGCCCGGGCAACAGGGTATCTCCTGGGAGGGCCATCTTCTTGGTGCGGTTGCAGGTATTCTTTTAGCCTGGATTTATAGATCGGACATTGAAGAGGATGAAATTCCTGTTGTAGAAACAGATGATGATGAAGATAAAGAGAGGGAGTATTTTTTGCCAAGGGATGTGTTTGATAGCAAGAAGGACTGATCTTCATGCAACCTTCTCCATTTTCCTCTGTCTTTCCCTTATATTTATTCACAAATACTCACTTTATATTAAATCTGTCAGATCATGGCGCACCGAATTATTATCTCAATCCTTTTTGCGATTTTATTGGTAAGTAGCAAATCCGTTGCTCAATCCTGGGGGTCAGGTATTTCGGGGGAAGGAGAAGTTGTCAAACAAGAGATCACCCTTGAACCATTGACTGGGATAAATCTTGGTTTCAGTGGCGATGTTATCTTAACTCCCGGACCAACTCAAAAGATTGTATTAGAGGGCCAGCAAAATATTCTTGACAATATCAAGAGGGATGTTAAAGACGGAAAATGGAATATTAATTACGAAAAAAATGTACATAACGCTAAGCATGTTACAGTCTTTATCACATTACCTTCTTTGAACGAAGTTGGATTAAGTGGCAGCGGATCGATTCATTCAACAGGAAAATTCAGCGGGCTTGGCGATTTGGGTATTAATGTTTCCGGATCAGGTCATGTTACATTTGAATATGAAGCTCAGTCCACTGATCTTGGTTTAAGTGGCTCTGGTGAAATTAATCTTTCAGGCGCCAGCAAAAAGCTTTCAATTTCGATAAGTGGTTCTGGTGATGTTGCTGCTTCTCACCTGGTGACAGATGATTGTAAAATTCACATCAGTGGTTCAGGGGATGCTTCAGTGCATGCAGATAAAAATCTCGAAACACATATTTCCGGCAGCGGTGATGTTGTTTATTCAGGTAATGCCAGTGTGGTGACCCGGATAAGTGGCAGCGGAGGTGTGACTAAAAATTAAATCATAGATTTTAAAGCTCTGCGCACAGATCCATGCACGGAAAGAAGGGTTGAAGCTTCTTCATAACTCAATTCAGTTTGTTCCATGATCATGCGCACGCCGCGATCGATGAGTTTGTTATTGGTTAGTTGCATGTCAACCATTTTATTGTCTTCAATTCTTCCAAGGCGAATCATCACCGTTGTTGAAATCATATTGAGGATCAATTTCTGAGCAGTGCCTGCTTTCATGCGCGTACTGCCAGTGACTACTTCAGGGCCGACAATACAGACGATGGGATGATCTGCATGGAGGATCAGAGGTGCATCCGGATTGCAGGTGATGCAACCGGTGAGAATATTATTTTCTCTTGCAGTTTTAAGTCCACCAATAACATAGGGTGTTGTTCCCGATGCAGCGATGCCAATCAATGTATCTGATGAATTAATTTGAAATGCAAGAAGATCTTTCCATGCCTGATCGGGATTATCTTCTGCAAATTCCTGTGCTTTCCTGATGGCGGCATCACCACCGGCAATCAGCCCGATGACATCATTTTCATCTACACCAAAAGTAGGAGGACATTCTGAAGCATCGAGGACACCAAGTCTTCCGCTCGTCCCGGCGCCGATATAAAACAATCTTCCGCCATCGATCATGCGCATGACGATATCATCGACCAGTCGTTCGATAGCAGGAATACATGAAGCAACCTTGAGAGCGACAGTCTGATCCTCATGATTGATGTGAGAAAGAATCTCGCCTGTTGACATCTTCTCGAGATGACGATAGGGAGAATCCTTTTCAGTAATCCGGGTCATGAGCTTATCGTGAATCCCTAATTTGGATCAGCAATATTCGTTGAATGCTGCCTTTAGGTTTTCAGCAATCATCATAGCGCTACGGCCTTCGATGTGATGACGCTCCAGGAAATGAACCAGGCGTCCATCCTTAAATAAGGCGATGGCGGGTGATGATGGAGGATAAGGAAGAAGAAATTCCCTGGCTTTAGAGGTGGCATCGGTGTCAACCCCGGCAAAAACGGTGTATAGATTTTCGGGCTGTTTCTCATTCTGCAGGGCTATTTTGACGCCCGGACGTGCCATAGCAGCCGCACAGCCACATACTGAATTAACGACCAGCAATGCTGTACCGCTTTGATTTTCAAGGACATCTGTCACTTCCTGGGGTGTTTCCAGCGCTTCAAAACCAACAGAAAGTAAATCCTGGGTCATGGGCGCGACTAATTCAGCTGGATACATATAAAAGGATTTTAGATTTTGGAATTCAATCGAGGTTAACAAAGGTACGGTAGAATTAGTTTTAGTGATCCATCTGCCCCTAAATCCCCTAATGCTTCGACCTGCTTTACACAACCAAGCGCTGCAGCTCAGCAACCGGGGACTTATTTATATTTTGGTCTAAATGGATATCGATAAAGATGAATATCAGGATAAAAATATGTTGCATCTCCAGCATTGAAGAAGCTAAATTGGCTGTACAATTTGGTGCGAATGCAATTGGCCTGGTGGGCCCGATGCCGAGTGGTCCGGGACCAATCGAAATTCCATTGATCAGAGAAATTGCTTCTGCTGTTCCTCCGGGTATTTCAACTTTTTTATTGACCAGCGAAACGAATATAAACGGCATCATTAATATTTATCATAAAACACAAACTCAAGTATTGCAACTTGTCGATTCAGTTGAGCACTTCAATGTCTATTCTGATTTAAAAAAAATATTACCTCATGTTAGAATTGTCCAGGTGATTCATGTCACCGGACCAGCATCACTTGACGAGGCATTGAATGTCGCTCCGCATGTCGATGCACTTTTGCTAGACAGTGGGAATCCTAAACTTAAGGTGAAAGAACTGGGGGGTACGGGCAGGGTTCATGACTGGGCAGTGAGCAGGGCAATTGTCGAACAATCGGGTAAGCCTGTTTTTTTAGCAGGAGGATTAAATCCGTTGAATGTCAGGGAAGCTATTGAAAAGGTAAATCCTTTCGGAGTGGATGTATGTTCGGGATTGAGAACGAATGGAAAATTGGACGAAAGATTACTCGAAAAATTTGTGATCGAGGTAAAAGGAAAATAAATTTACGATTTACGATTTACGATTACCGAATACTGAATACCGAATACCAGCATTATTAACCGGGCATCTGCTGATCTCTCCAGAGTTTAATCACCTGGATAAGACTATCACTCAGAGGTGTTTTTTTACTCATGAATGGCATGAACTTCGGGTCAGTAGCCGGAAGCTGAACGCGAAACAAGATAGCATCGACGTTAGCTTTTACCGCTTCGAAATTATCCAATGGCTTCTTATTTCCTCCTGCAACCGGGAAGTGGCATGGAGCACAATGAACCTGGAATATCGGAGAAATATCAGTTTGGTACGAAAGCATCATCACTTTGTTTTTCTTGCCACTTGCGTTCTTAGAAGTAGAACAGAATGGCAGTGCAAAGGCTGACAGCAGTGCAAGGAAGAGTAATGTTTTTTTCATTTATAAGTATATTATGAATTAATAATCGGTTTGGGATTGCAAATAAAGGCAAAACTTTTTATTTGAGAGGATAATTTACGATTTACGATTTGCAATTTGCGATAAGTGTCTGGCATCTGGTATCCGGAATCCTGTTTTTCCTGTACTTTGATAACAATAAATAACCTCCTCTTAAAAAAATGGATCGTAAAACTGTAAACATCTGGTGGGGGCCGCCACGTAAATTCTCTGTTCAATCCGAACAACGGAAAATCAGCTGGCTGGAGCTTTTCTATGACCTGGTCTATGTCATTGTGATCTCTGCTGCCACTCACTACCTGGCACGTAATCCGGGATGGCTGGGATTTGTAGATTACATGTATCTCTTCATTATGATCTATTGGGGCTGGGTCAATGGAAGTTTGTATCATGATCTTCATGGTTCGCCGGGAATAAGAACCCGATTTATGACCTTATGGCAGATGATGGCTGTGGCGGCTCTAGCCGTGGCAATGAATAGTCCCGGAGATAAAATAATATTTCGCGGTACAATTGCTCTTGCCGTATTACAGGCATTTATCACGTATTTGTGGTGGAGTGTAGGTATTTATGACAAGCATCATCGAAAACTGAATGTGCCTTACACGATATGTTATACATCTGCTTTTGTGTTGATCATCACCACTCTTTTTATACCTCCTCCTTTTCAAAGAATAGTTTTTTGGATCACACTCATTCTTAATTATATTCCTCCTTTTTTAAATTATCGCAGATTGCGGCGCGGCAACGAAGATATTTCATTGTCCTCCAGCATGATGGAAAGGACGGGATTATTGACGATCATTGTTTTTGGTGAAGCTATTTTAGGAGTGATCAGTGGATTCAGCGGGTTGCCCGAAATAAATAGCATGCAATGGATTTGTTTTGGATTGGGCATTTTAGTTGTATTCGGTTTATGGTGGATTTTCTTTGCGATCATAGCTGACCGGGAGAGTAAAAAAGGTTTCCTAAAAGGTCAAACGATGTTGTTGATTTTTATTCCTGCGCTTGCATCGCTTGGTATGACAGGAGCTAGTTTCCCGGGTGTGATGGCAGGTATTGTTTCTGCTGATGAAAGTCATCTTTTGATCTCCAGGATTTTATTTGGAGGAGGTGCTGCAGTTTTTTTATGGAGCATCACTGTGATGAGCAGATTCCTTGAGTATCCTGAAGAATATAATCAGGCGAAAAGGATATTGCAACCCATGATCATCATGTCAGGAGTTTTAATTTTATTACTCGCATGGGCATTGGCCTCATTCCAGGTGATATGGTTTTTGTCTTGCGTATTTCTGATTCTATTCACTATTATTTTTGTCCTGACAAGAGGGTGGTTTAGAATTCAGTTAAAACTGTTAGAAAATCAATGACCGAAGCTGGAGGACAAAGAACTGATGAGCCACAATCATTAATAAAATATCTTTATATTAGTACGAATTAAACCACCATAAAGTCATGAAAACCAATATTCTAATTCTCCTCTTATGGCCCTGAGTTTAAGAGCCATGAGCCAGGAACAGGCCGCAACATATATCAAAGAAGCACAGGATTACCTTACGAAAAAAGATTATAAACAGGCACAACTTAGCCTCCAGGATGCCATCAATGACCTAAACAACGTTATTGGCAAGCAGATTACAGAATCCATGCCTGCTGAAATTAATGGTTTAAAGGCCGAAGCCGGAGATGATAATTCAAGTGTCAATATGGGAGCTATGGGTGTGATGGGCGGAGGTATGGCTATTTCAAAAAAATACCAACATCCGACTAAAAAGGAAAATACAGCCGACATTTCGATTCTCGCCAATTCTCCGATGATGAGCATGATGAATATGTATATGTCGAATCCATCTATGATGGGTCAAGGGTATAAAAGTGTCAGAGTTGGTACGCGTCGGGCTATTATGAAAACGGAAAACCAGGACTGGTCTGATGACAACGGAAACAGCAAACAAATCCGTTCCAGTGAACTTCAGATTCCGCTGACTCAAACGCTCATCACCATCACATTAAAAGGATTTGCTACAGAAGCCGATGAACTTGCTTTTGCAAATAAACTGGACATTGAGAAGTTGAGAGTAGCGCTGGGCGAATAAAAATTATTTGCCCCATCGAATTCAGTGAATAGTTTTGCCCCATCGAATTCTGTGAATTCTCTCCCCTATGCTTCGACGCCTATTACGAAAACCTCTTCCGCAGCTCAGCAACCAGGGGTAATTTATTATTGTTTCACGAATTCCAGTGCTCCGGAATTTCCATTTTCCATTCTGTACTTCAGCCAATACATTCCATTTGGCAGATCACTCAGATTGATTTGTGTTTTATCTGATTCGAGCGTGCCTATTCGTTGAAAGACTTTTTGTCCGAGTACATTGTGGATTTCAATATCGATCACTTCACTCCATTGATCAGGAGCGATGATATTGAGCGTATTACTGATTGGGTTCGGATACAAAGTCACGGGAGCATTTTTAATTCCTTCATTCGTTGATGTGGTCTTGTCAGGATATAGTTGAGTTTGAGGAACAATACTCCTGGTGATCCGGTTACTGCTCCAGAAAAGCTGGCATAGTGCACCACCTCCCTCTTCAAAAAATTCAAGTTGTATTGGATATTGTTTTCCGGCTTTGAGTGCAATCGTACCTGTCCATTCTGTTGGTGGTTGCGGAACCCATGCATCGATCAGCATCTGGTTATCTACCCAAAGTCTGATCCCGTCATCAGCAATAACATGAAAATCATAAGTATCATCCACAAGTGGCTCTACAAATCCTTTCCATCTCACAAGCCAAAAATCATTTCCAAGTTGGGTTGGCGCAGGTGATCCATCACCCCAGTCAAAATTAATGTTAGCATCCACCCATGTAAACTTAAATGGTTCGATGAATACAGGGTCAGCATCAAACGGAGGGCTGGTATAATAGAACCCCCTGATCCCAGTGCCCTTACCCAATGGATAAGTAGCATACATTGCCGTGTATGTAATCGTATCATCGGATGCTGAAAAAGTCCGGGAAGCATCTGTCACGCCATCCGACCATTGTCTGAATAGTCGAATAGAATCACCCACTGTGATGGAAGCCAATACTTCAATATGCCTCATCATTCCAACTACACTCGTTGCATTCACAGGTGCATTGAGTAATTCACCGTCAACATAAACCGGCAATCCATCCGGAACGGTCAATACATTGAATTGCGTCTTCACGGGAAAGATTTCTCTTGACACCGTCGATGCCAATCCGTTAGTATCTGTACCGGTCAGGTAAATTTTATACCAGACATCATCTGATGTCTCACCACTATTGGGAATGATATATTCTCCACTCGTAATGCCGGAAGTGGGTATCAATCCCGGATGTGTATGTGTGTGGTGATGGAAATCAATTTTCCATTTTAATGCATCAGGAGACAATTCACCTTGTTCAGGATCATTGGCATGGCCTGCAAAGAAAAGTGTGTCACCTGCACGGTAAGTCGTTCCTTCCACCGGTGTGTATATCTCTGTCTGTGGCCGTTGATCCGCTGTAACTTTCAATTCAGCTTCATGAGTTGTATCAGCACCATCAGCATTAGTGACAATGCATCTGAATAATGCACCACTGTCACTTAACATCGCATTTTGAAAAATAAGTTCTGCGTCATTTGCACCGGGAATATCCACGCTGTCTTTTTGCCATTGATAATTAAGTGGCTGATTTCCGGAAGCGGCAATCATGAAATGCGCATCTTCTCCTTGTGAAACCAGGATCGATTGTGGATCAACAGAAACAAAAGGCTTTCCTGAACCGGTGTAAAATACACGCCAAAGCGTACCATCAGTAGTAGAAGTATTATCCTGTTCGGATCCACCGCCGAGACCTGCGCGGGCGAGATAATACATCGTGCCATCAGGAGCGACGAGCATATTCAACGGACGATTGATATTCGTAGCGAATGTCGATGCGACACCCGGAACATCCGGATCCATGTATTTAATATATCCTTTGCAATAATCGGCGAAGAAAAATTTTCCAACATAATTGGATGGAAAAAGAACTTCACCAGGATTGTAAAAAGCCGCTCCAACTGCAGCACAACCATCATTGTGCGTATATGCAAAGAGTGGCTCTTTATAATTTGCGGGAGGAGTTTGCCCGTTGATAGGACCTTCAATAATGGACCAACCGTAATTTCTTCCCGGCAATATTTCATTCACTTCTTCCCATGCATTTCCACCCACTTCTGAAGCGAAGATGCGCCCGGTGACAGGTTGAATGGTCATTGAAAAAGAATTGCGAAAACCTAAAGCATAGATAGCCCTGTAGTTGCCAAAGGTTTCATTATAGAACGGATTGTCATCAGGTATTGAACCGTCTGAATTAATCCGAAGCACTTTTCCAAGAAGTGAACTCAGGCTTTGAGATGCTGCGTCATTGGCCCCATTGCCGCATGAGATAAATAATTTTCCATCCGGTCCAAAGGCCATGGAACCTGCATTGTGGATAGTGCCGCTGAGTTGATCAATATTGAGCAAAACTGTTTCACTTCCGGGCACAGCATAATCACCATTGGCGATAAAACGGCTTATACGGTTGTGATTTTCACCTTTGACGGTGTAATAGAGGTATAGAAAATTATTATTTGCAAAATCCGGATCGAAAGCGATACCACTCAATCCACGTTCATTGTAGTTGTCAACATCAATGATGATGAATGGGTCTGGAAGGAGTTGTCCATTTTCAACGATACGGACTTTGCCGTTTTTTTCGGTGATGAATAAGCGGCCATCCGGTGCCAGGGCCATTGCGGTGGGATCGAGATTCTGGGCGACCAATAATTCAGCAAAGCCGGCTGGGAGGGTGGAGGCTTGCGATGGTACGAGATATGAAATGGAAAGCAGGCATGTCAATAAAATACAGGCCGGAATTTTATAAGGGAGAGCCATTGTTGGTTGGTTTGGAGGGGTAATTTCGGAAAAAAAATTTGCCCCATCGAATACTGCGTATTCTCTCCCCTAAAGGGGCTGGTTTATTCTATTTAATTTCGAAGAGAACCAGGTTTAACTGGTTTGTGTCCGGAGCAGAAAAATAAAATTGACTATCAGGCTCAATATACACGTATTGCCCTGGTTTTAATTTGACGGTAGGAGTCTTGGTTTTGGAATGATACACGACATCATCTCCTGATACAAGTCCTGCGACAATGGGACCATGGTGATGAATGTAATCTCCACTCAGAGATAAAGTGTTCAGCCGATACACGACGACCTTATCATTTTCAAATAAAAACGGGTAGGGTAATTTTCTTTCATCTGATGAATGGCCAGTGCTGTAGGATGAAAGAAGTTCAATATCATTGACATGCAGCGGAACTTTATCCGGATTACCTACGCGGTGTATCACTGAGTCGGGAGTAAAGGACCGGTATAATATTTTTCCTTCGATGGTTTCCTCTTTATTCCATGCTTTTCCTTTTACCTGGGTCACTATGTTAGTATTTGTAAAATAAATAAACATTGAAGGTGTGGAATGCACATGAAATTGAGTTGTATCACCCGGCTTCACCCAAACATCCAGGAGGCGGACGTACTGATTTTGCAGCGCGATAGGGTGCATGGGCTCTTTACTGACCTGGACCTGCGCAGCAAGAGGATTTGAAATACAAAATAAGTATCCAATAAAGAGGTAAAGGCTATATTTTACGGTAGTTCTCATGATTTATTTTGTTATTTCCCCGGGCTAATAACTTCAGCGAATATCTTACAAAAATAGGGAGTGGGTGTCTAAGATATATAATTTCCATCGCGTTCTTTGGATGCCCTAGCTTTTTAGCGGAGGCGTCAGCTTTTGACTGAGCCTTTTACTTGTTCAGCATGATCTCCACACCATTCCAGTTGTCCGGCAGCCCATTGATGATAAAATTATGAATTCGATGTAAAAAACCAAATGCTGTAAGATCTACAGGGTTAGCCTGGTATACCTGCTCGAAAAATTTTCGCGCTGCCGTCATGTCTTTTGCATAATAGGCTTCCATACCGGCATTAAAGATTGAAAGAGTTGCCTTTTTCAAATCAGCCTGCTCAGGGTTATCTCCATCCAAACATTCATAAATGTCAATCGTATTATACTTTCCTTTCGCCTGTACTTTCCCCAGGTATCGCAGATTGAACCGGTCACGGTCATCAAGTTTCTGAACCGTTTCTTCACTGATAATAAAATTAACATTGAAATGTTTTGTAAGGCCTTCCATCCGTGAGGCTGTATTCACAGTGTCAGAAATTACGGCCGCATCTGTGCGCATTGAATCTCCGATAATGCCCATCATCAACGGGCCGCTATGCAGGCCGATCCCCAATCGAATCACCTTACGGCTTTTTGATTTGCGTTGATGATTATATTCATCGATCATCCGAAGTACATCAATTCCTGCCTGCACCCCATCGTCAGCCGATTTTAAGAAAAGCATCATGATCGTATCGCCAAGGTATTGATTGATCAGCCCTTGATTTCTTTTGACTATCGGCCCTACATTTCCTGCCAGTTTATTGACAAATTTGAAATTCTCTATCGGTGTCATGTCTTCAGCAAGTGAGGTGTAGTCCCTGATGTCGCTAAACATAACATGCACATTCTTTTCAATCATATCACCCCTGTGCAGATCCATAATATTTTGCCGGCCAAGAGTGTGAATAAATTCATGCGGCACAAAACGATTAGTTGCTTCGTGGATGCCGTAATTGTCCAATTGAGTTTTTACTCTTGCAATTAATTCATTTTTAGAAAATGGTTTTACGATATAATCATTAGCGCCGATCCTGAGTCCTTCCACCAGGTCATTCACCTGGTTTTTTGCGGTGACCATGATCACCGGCAATTCTGTGAGAAGGTAACGTTCCCTGATTCGCTGACATACTTCCCATCCCGGAATGCGGGGCATCATTACATCCAATAAGACGAGATGAAATTGATGTCCATTATCCAATAGACGCAAAGCCTCTTGACCATCATGAGCCAGGGTCACTTCATATCCTTGTGATTCAAGATGATTTTTAAGCACTTTAAGATTGACCGGCTCATCATCCACTACCAGGATGTGTCTTTTCTCATCACCATTTATTCTTTCAGGGTTCTTTGATAATTCCGTTTTTTGTTCCAATTTCATATTAGGTTGAACAGATCGCATCGGGGTTTGATTCATGCGTTCAATATCGACCACTGTAGATATAGGTTTGTCTTTCACGACTGCATCACCTGGAGATTGGTGTGCATAAACAGGAATAGTAAAGGAAAAAATAGATCCTTTCCCTGGTTCTGACACAACGCCGATATGACCACCATGTAATTCCACGAGATATTTTGAAATGCTCAAACCCAACCCGGTCCCTCCAAATTCTCTTGCTATTGAGCCTTCCGCTTGTTCAAATTCTCTGAAGATGGAATCCTGTTTATCTTTTGCAATGCCGATACCGGTATCAGCAATACTTGTGATGATCATGCCATCAACTTCATGCGCATTAATGGAAATTGTTCCTTCTTCAGTAAATTTTATGGCATTACTTACAAGATTTTGTAAAATTTGCTGGAGCCGGTTTTCATCAGCGAGGCAATATTGGATATTTTCCGGAACAAGATTTCGAAGTGCTACATTTTTGTTCTGGACTGAAAGACGATTCATACGCAGGCATAGATCTGCGATAGAGTACATATCCACGGGATTCTTTTTGAGCTGTAGATCATGTTCTTTAAGCCGTGAAAAATCCAGAATATCATTTACAAGGTTTGACAACCGGCGTCCGGAGGAAATAATCAATTCAAGATCTTCTTTTTCTTCTGTTGTATGGATCTTTTCAAGAAGAGATTCCGACAAACCTACAATGCCATTCAGCGGTGTGCGCAATTCGTGTGAAGTATTTGCAAGGAACTGGTCTTTCAACTTATCCACCTGGCGCAATTGCTGGCTGACCGCCATCTCGCGTTCCAATTTTGCTTTTTGCAGGGCGGATCTTTTCCTTATGATGTAATAAAGTAAACCGGCAAGCAAGAGCAGGATAAATCCCTGGGTATACCAACGGGCAAAAAATGGTTTGAGAATGGTGATTGGGATCACCAATTCATTTTTGGACCATTGCCCTGTCGAACTTTGTCCTTTGATATGAATGCTGTAATGACCACCTTTCATTCCATTGATCCGGATAAAATTTTCTGTCAGATAAGTCCAATTCGTATTGAGCCCATCAATCCTATATGCATAGCGTTTGAGCTTTGGATCATCATAATCGAGAATGGAATAAAGAATCAGGAAAGACGAAACCTGTGGACTCAATGTAATGGGCTGGAAAGTTGCTGCTTCATAAGTGAGGTCTTCGCTGGTGCCTGTCTTCTCATTGATGGCTTCAAACTTAGTGAGTCTTACAGGCAGACTGACCGTATTGACATTGAGCAGATCTTTCGGATTAAAGACAATGAATCCATTTAGCGTGCCGAAATAAAAGTTGCCATTATGGTCCTTAAAATAGGATGCGCGATTGAATTCTTCGTGTGGAATGCCTTCGGGTTGCAGAAATGTGCGGCATATGCCGGTAGCTTTTTCAAAACGCATCAGTCCGAGATCACTGGGGATCCATAAGAAACCGAAATCATCTTCAAGGACAGCGTAGATGATGTTGTGGGAAAGGCCTTCATTGACCGTATAAGATTTGAAGATATTCTTTGCTCTGTCCCATCGGATCAGCCCGCCGCCCCTGGATGCCATCCAGTAAATATTTTCCTTGTCTTTGTATAAATAAAGCAAGCTGTTATTGGGCAGACCGTCCGCTTCATCAATATGCTTTTTAACTCCATCTTCAAGATCAACCAGGAAAAGACCATTATCCGTACTTAACCATATGCCTTCCTCCGTCTCCAGAATATGATAAATGGTGCTTTCGTTAAGTATGTTTTCACCATTCAGCTTCGAAAATTGAACAGGATTCGAATTGTTATCAGGATCCTTTATCCACAGACCTTTTATAGTGCCCAGTAAAATCTGACCTGTGCTGGCTTGTGCAATAGACCATACAGCTGAATAAACTGATGCAGGTAATGCATACTTTGTCAATGTTGAAGCAGCCGGATCGTATCGATAAAGAAGTGATTCTTCACCGGCAAACCAGATAACATCATTTTTGTCTGTAGTGCTAGCCAGGCCCTCTAATGATTTTGTCAGAGGCCAGGGTTCGATGGTTTTTGTTTCCGGATGAAATATGAAATTGCCCTTATGGGTAAGGACATAAATATTTCCATTCCGGTCTTCGGAAAAGCCCCGGCAGGAATAAAAAGGCTTATCAATCACCAGGTACGAAGTAAAATATTTCGGCCTTTTGGAATAAAGCTGGATACCATTGTCATTCCCAACCCAGCCCAGCCCCATGGGATCGTTGAAAATAGTTTTTAAGTTGAATTTATTGTCGTAAGGGGGGTATTCAATTTCTCCCGTTTGCGGATCGAACACAAAGAGATAATCAGAATTCTCAAGGCCCCATAATTTTTTTTGATGAATATCATATCCGCTTAGTTGCCTGGCATGACCAGCTGTTGAAAAGGGTTTTATAGCTGAAAATCCATTGCGCGTGAGGATGGAGTAAAAACTTACCACGTTGTCATTATCACCATAAACAAATAACTGTTCTCCGGGACTTTTCTGGCCAAATGCGTACCAGACTCCGGGGTTTCCGTGAAAAGAGAAAGGCAATGTCAAAGTTGGAAATTGGTTTAGCTTATTTCCCAGGGTGTCATAAAGTTCGACCATATTGCTTTCAGGATTTTCAATAGTGATCATATCCGTATTTATACCAATACTGGAGACCGGTTTTGCTGAAGGAATATGTATCAGCAGACGTAATCCTTTGTGGTCAAAGCGAAACACATCATTGTTGACGGTAAGGATGTACATATGGGATAAGCTGTCTGGCCAAACTGTCTTTATTTCTTTTATACTGAAGGGCATTGTTTTGCCAATGTAATTTTCCAACGATACAACTTTGAAGCTTATCGGATCCAAAATATCGATGGCCTGGATCGGGGAGTAAACAACATCTTTCTGGATGACCCATATATTTTGATTGGCATCGAGACTAAGTTGAAATATGGTATTTGACTGTAAGTGATTTGACTCACGGGTGAGGATATCGAAACGATGGCCGTCATAGCGGTTGAGACCGAAGTTCGTTCCCATCCAGGTAAATCCCCGGCTGTCCTGTACAATGCAGTTAACAAAACGATTGGATAGTCCGTCTTCGGTGCCAATGTGTTGGATTTTCCAGTTACTTTGATTTTCGTGATTAGCCTGGGAAGAAACTTTTGTAAATAGAAAAGGGATCACCAGGATCAAGGTGATGAGATAGATCGATTTTGAGAAAGCGCTATGCATTGGGGCGAATAAAGATAGCTTATTGGCTTATGGGTTTATTAGTTTATGGGTTTATAAGCTTCTCAAGTGGAATTACCCAATATGTTAGAGGAAAACATCAGGGTATTTAAGGAAAATATGAAATGGATTACTTCTTAGTCCCTTTCTTGATAGCAGATACTTTTAATGAGATAGGTTTTTTAGAAATACTTTTCTTTATAGTAGCTTTACCTGCAGTTTTATTTTTTACCACGTCTGGTG
Organism: uncultured Saprospiraceae bacterium; assembly: GCA_963746195.1. Classification (GTDB taxonomy): domain Bacteria; phylum Bacteroidota; class Bacteroidia; order Chitinophagales; family Saprospiraceae; genus Opimibacter. The sequence goes on from CAVVAS010000001.1 coordinate 179,819, forward strand.
TTTTCTTTTGAATAGAAATTTCATTCTTTTTATCAGAAACTTTTTTAGCAACATTCACTTTTTTCACAGGAGTCTTGAATACAGCATTCTTGGCTTTATGTTTAGTTGATTTGGAGAGTTTAGTTTTCAATTCAATCGTTTCCTTAGCCTCAGCCTTCGTCTTAGCCTCAGTCTTTTCCTCAGCCTTCTTTGGATGCCGTAGCTTTTTAGCGAAGGCATCAGCCTTCGCCTTTTTTTTTCCTGCCTCCCATTTATAAATAGCCACCGTCAATCCCGGCAGACTAAACTCCATCGAATGGTTCTTATCCTCCCAGGATTTCGATTCGATTTCTACTGTTTCATTAACCTCTCTGTCTCTTCCCCAATAAATTGATTTATCGGAATGATCCACCAAATTCCATTTCCCCTTTTCTGCTTTTTCAAGACCAATTCTATACTCCGACCGATCCACAGGTGTCAAGTTCAATATCACGAGAACACGATCATCAGGATTAATTCCAATCCTTTCATAAGCAAGGACACTCTGCTGCCAGTCATCAATCCTCACCCAGCGAAATCCTTCAGGCTTCGTACATAATTCATGCAACGCCGGTTCATTCTGATACAAATGATTCATAACCTTTGCCCATGCCTTTATCCCTGCATGTGATTCAAAGCCTACAACATTCCATTCCAATTGACTTGCAAAATTCCATTCACTGCGCTGACCGAATTCGCCACCCATAAACAACAACTTCGCACCGGGATGAGTATACATATGCCCAATCATCAATCGCAGATTGGCGAACTGATCATGACCTTCACCGGGCATGCGACTTAATAATGATCCTTTACCATAAACGACTTCATCATGCGAAAGCGGCAATACATAATTCTCCGAATAGTTGTAGATCATGCTGAAAGTGATCTGGCCATGATAATATTTTCGATATAAAGGATCCTGTCCGAAATACTTCAAGGTATCATGCATCCATCCCATCATCCACTTCATACCGAAACCAAGTCCACCAGCATAAGTTGGATGTGATACACCGGCAAATGCCGTTGATTCCTCTGCAATAGTAAGAATGTCCGGATGATAGTGATACACCATTTCATTCATCGCTTTCAGAAATTCAATGGCCTCAAGATTTTCATTTCCGCCATATTTATTTGGTTCCCATTCACCTTCTTTGCGCGAATAATCGAGATAGATCATTGACGCCACTGCATCTACACGCAAACCATCCACATGAAACTCATCGATCCAAAACAATGCGTTGCTAAGGAGAAAAGATTTCACTTCATTTCGTCCATAATTAAAAATCAAACTCTGCCAATCAGGATGAAATCCCTTGCGCGTATCAGGATGCTCATATACACAACTTCCATCAAAATTGCCAAGCCCATGCGCATCAGTCGGAAAATGCGAAGGAACCCAATCAAGAATAACTCCAATATTGTGCTGATGTAAACGATCAATGAGAAAACGCAAATCATCAGGCGTTCCAAATCTGCATGTAGGTGCAAAAAAACCTGTGATCTGATAACCCCATGAGGGGTCGTATGGATGCTCCATCACCGGCATAAACTCCACATGCGTAAATCCCATTTCCTGCAAATAACCAGGAAGCTCTTCAGCAAGATCGCGATAGGTATAAGGCTTTCCGTCACCATGTCGCCGCCATGAAGCAAGATGCATCTCATAAGTCGAAACGGGTGCGCCGATTTTATTTCGCTCGCCGCGCGTCTTCATCCATGATTTATCTTTCCATTCATATTCATCCTGCCAGATAATGGAGGCCGTTTGCGGAGGATGTTCGCACATGCGGGCATAAGGATCGGCCTTGATGGTTTTCGTCCCGTTGTTTGATTCAATGGCATATTTGTATAAAGCACCTGGTTGCAAATCAGGAACAAAACCTTCCCAGACTCCCGAGCTGTCCCATTTTGGATAGAGGTCATGCACACCGGCCATCCACCGATTAAAGTCACCAATAACAGACACGCGCTTAGCAGCAGGTGCATAAACAGCGAAAGAGATTCCTTGCTGGCCATCCTCTTCGGCGGTATGTGAACCCATTTTTTGGTAAAGTCTGACATGGGTGCCTCCCTGGAAGAGGGTGATGTCGTAATCGGTTAAAATGGAGAGAGGCTTTGCTTTGTTCATTTATCACAAAATACTTAGGATTTGTGACTTGTGAAGTTTACTAAACTTCCTCGACCGAATCATCTCCCGGGAAAGGCACAACCAAACCATGCATCTGGCACCACTCACATTCGCCGCAATATTTTTCAAAATCCATATTGCGGATCTTTTGATAGGTGTCAAGGATTTCATTCGTGACATGCTCCCTGTCCTGATCGGTGATGTGGATTTCACGCTCTACGAATTTTCCGTCTTTGTCAGGTTCGAGGGCCTGGATGTAACCGGCTGTCATGTATTTATTGATACGGGGATCTTTTTTCAATAATAAATCATAGAAGACCATTTGCCTCCAATAAGTGCCCCCTTCATTTTCTTCGTCAGGACGTTTTAGTTTCTGATAGAAATTATCGGTGCGGCCTGTTTTGTAATCATAGACGCGGAGATCAGAATCAATCATGTCTAACCGGTCAATAAAACCGGTAACAGGTACTCCTTCAATGTGGACATCACGGATGCGGTATTCTGTGGCATATTTCACATCCGGTGACCAGCGTGTTGAATAAGCATCATAATATTGAGCCAGCACTCTTTTTCCGTATGTGATGGTATCGGTGAATTCTTTTTTGGTAAACTTATGCCGATGCCTGTCCATGTAAAGATCAAATGCCCACCATAAATATTCTTTTCCGGCAGTCGTATCTTTTTGATTAAATCTTTTATCCAGCAGTTTTTGCAAGGCATCATGCAAGGCACTTCCAAAAATGAAATAAGATTTCTCTGAGGCGGGGATTTTTAATATTTTTTCATAAAAGAATTTTAATGGACATTCCAGGTATTGATTGAGCGCGGAAACATTTAAAACAAAATTTTCTACCCTGTTCCTGATTTCCTGGTTGTCTTTATCCAGATCAACTGTGCGCTGGCCTGACATTCTGGCTACGAGATATTCAGACTGGATTTCCTGGTTGACAGGAACCTGTGTCAATACGATCGTCCTGTCACCCTGTGCGATCTCAGTTAGATATTTGCTCGGCGTCAGGATTTTATTATCATCCCGATTATTCGCATAAGAGAGCACAAGGTCTTTTTTAGCACGTGTCATTCCTACATAGATCAATCTTCGCTTATCCTGGTCTTCTATATCGACAGTTGAATCTGATTCCATGGAACCCGGAATATTTTCACGTCGGACCAAATTATCCGGGAAAGAAAAATTCCTGGTATAGACTTTCTTCTTCTCCCATTCATTTTCTACAAAGTTTTTGATGATGACCGTATCATATTCCAATCCTTTTGCACCATGTAATGTAGATAAGTGAATACCAGTCGGTGAGGCAGCAAGTTCCTGCACAGGCAGCCTGATCTTATATTCTTTCATCACTTCACAGATATCAAGTAGGTCTGCAGGACCAAAGGATAATTTGCCAGCTGATTCATTTTCAACAAAAGTGTAAAATGATTTCAAGGCATAGAGATGCATAAATTTCTCCGGCTGCTGCAGTATCCAATGCATGATCCCGAATTGATGAACAATCCACTCCACTAAAGAAATCAGTGTAACGGAATGATAAGATGTAATACCTTCTTCCAGCAATTTGAATTTATCCTCCATCCATGCCCTGTCTCTCAATGAAAGCGAATCCAGCTTTTCAGGATCACCCATCCACATGAATAAAGTTGAAGGGTCTTTCCTGTCTTTAGAAGTAAAGGCAAGGATGAGCTTTTGCAGATCCGTAACGCGTGGCTCAAGATATCTCAAATGTAAAATTCTATACAGAAGTCCATCGTCATTGTCGGCACCCTCAGCTAACATCTGCAGACAGGATAAAATATCCAACGTATGCATCACCACAGGTTGCTGCAAGGCATCGGAGGCTCTCAATGTCTGAAATGGAATTGTCGCTCCTCGCAAAGAAAATCCAAGATCAGCACCTAATTCATGTTTGGTGTAGAGAACGGCGATGGAACCTTCTATTTTATTTTCGTGCCATCGTTTTAGCTGATGGAAGATATCCGCATTTTCAAAGGTCGATGTAGGATAAGCCTGTATACCTACGTGCTGCGGGTAATCTGCATATTTACCTTTGGCTTTTAAATTTTTCTCTGCACCAAATAATTGTTTCATCAGGCTATGCTCCACAGGGTTCATGACCTGGCGAGCTGCATCAAGAATGCGTTGTGAACTCCTGTAATTTTCTTCCAATAAAATAATTTGGGGATCAAAACGCTCTTTAAATTCAATCAGGTTTTGAATGTTGGCTCCCTGGAAGCGATAGATGGCCTGGTCGTCATCACCAACAACAAAAACATTTGGCTTCTCCAGCCATTCATGTTCAATCAGTTTTTGAAGAATGGCAATCTGGATCCCGTTAGTGTCCTGGAATTCATCAACAAGAAAATAAAGGAATCTTTCCTGGTAATTGGCCAGCAGGTCCGGGTCTTTTTCAAATGCTTCAAATACCCAGAGCAACATGTCATCGTAATCATATTTCCCTTCCGCAGCGAGTAATGCATTGTATTGATCATAAGCTGCGATGGCAGCAAGTGTAGGTGTCATTTTATCAGTGACTTCTTTTTTGAATTTACCCGCATTAAAATCACCTTTATTATTTTCTCCGGATTTTCTTTTATAAATAAAATCGTCACTCGCAGCCATGCGGCTGGTATATTCTTCGATCTGAAGGCGCATGAATTCGGGAGACCAATTTTCCTTTTTCATAGTCGAAAACAATCCAAGCAATCTATCCCAACTCGAATAAGTCTGGCCTTTAAATTTTTTCAGTGGGTGGTTGTCATCAAATGTGTCGATCAATTTTTGAATCAATCGGAATTTATCGATGTCGGAAATAGAATCCAGGTCACGCGCTTGTTGGAAAAAAGAAGGATTCTCCTGGATGACAAGATTGCAAAAGCTATGAAATGTATTCACCTGGATGCTGTAGGCTTCAGGTCCGATGAAGTCAATCAGGCGATGGCGCATTTCGGAAGCGGCGGCATCTGTGTAGGTCAGACAGAGGATACTTCCGGGCGGAGTGTCTGTGTGTTTCAGGATGTAACCTATTCGAAGGCTGAGTATTTCCGTTTTGCCTGTGCCTGGACCGGCGATGACCATGACAGGTCCTTCGATGGATTCTACAGCTTCGCGTTGAGCGCGGTTGAGGGTATTTAGTTTTTCTTCGAAGGTCATGAATGAGGAGAAAATTGATGGCTAAGATAGTGTGCCACACTTAGGTGTGCCACACCTAGGTGTGCCACACTGTCATAACTTCTTGATAATACACGTATTTATAAGTGGAGCGTTGGCACAGAAAATGGCCCATATTATGGCCAGAAAAAGGTCATTTATGAGGGATTATTTTCAGATGGCCACACTTCCAATCCATCCAGGTAACTCAACCCCAAAATCAAAATCAATAAAAACATTACAGTCCCGATTTCGGTGTCGAGTGGATGCTCTACTAACATTGAAAGCAGAAGCATGATGTATAATGTTGGAATAAGGGGTTGTTTCCAAAATGACCAGAACGTCATCGGGTATAGCATGACGAATATAAAGACCGAGAGACCAAATAATCCGAATTCAGCGAAGACATTGATGAATTGATTGTGAGGTCGTGTTGAGATTTCTTTATGCAATACTTCTTTATAATATTTTTCCAATTCTGCTCTGAAATGACCGGTACCGGTTCCAAAAAAAGGATGCTGGTTTCCGATCACAATTCCTGCGCGCCAGGAGTCCCATCTTTCGGAGTCAGAATATTGATTGCCCTGGTCTTGCCTGAACTGGCCGAGATCATAAATCGTATAATTTACTTTTTGCTGAAATCCCGGAACCAGTTTATAAGCAAGAAAAGGTGCAACGATGATCATCCCCAATAATGCGAGTTGTTTCCATCTAACTAATTTCCTGGCATAAAAAATAATCATCAAAAATAATCCTGCATAAGCAATGGCTAATCCTGATCTCACGGAGAGGACATGGAGAAAATAAAAAAGATAAATGGCAAAGAATCCATACATCCATCGTTCCCAGGAGTATTTAAGTTTCCATCCTTCGATCGCAAAAGCCAGACAGATAATCATACTTAATGCGACCACAATACTATAACGAATGTGGTTAACCGGTGTCGGAAGTGAACCTCCGAATCCAAGACTCTGGCTGAATAAATAGTGCTCGCTATAAAATGCCACCTGAACCCATATTGAGCTCCAAACAGCCATGAGGATCATACACAAAGTGATCAACATATATTCTCTTCTTGAAAAAGGCCTGAGCATCGCAAAACCTAATGGAATGAGCAGGAATGGAAATTTCGGATGAGTGAGCTTCCACCATTCAGTTATGTCACCTGCATACACAATGCTCACCAGGAAAAGAAGAAAATAAAGTGTAAAAACAAGGATAAATGGCTTGAAGGGGATGAAGTTAATTACATTTTTAGGCGTAAGCACCCATTTGATCTTAAAGGGCTCAATTTCAATTTCAACGGCAGTAAAAATGGCGAAGACCACCGGGAAAATGGACAGGAGAGCCTTTGACCAAATTAAAGCCATGGCCATCACCATACATAGAAAAACAGCAATCGGGTGACGAAGCGACATGGCGCCAAATTAGCTATAACTTTCAAACACTTACTTTTGAACAGGAAGAAGGCTTAGGCGAAGGCGAAGGCGAAGGAAAAGGCAGCCCTTTTTATCTAAAGATATTAATTCAATTATGGACCCTATTGAACAATTGCAAGGCTTAATAAAAGAAATCGAATCAACAAGAATCGAGGCTGCCGCCGCATTGGAGACATTCCGAATCAGGTTTTTGGGAAGCAAAAATATCCTTAAGCCTTTGTCCTCTTTGATTCGAGAAGTACCCAATGAGCGCAAGAAGGAGTTCGGGCAGCTAGTCAATGAGGCAAAGCAAAAAGCTGAAGAATTATTCCAGCAATTCCAGGAGCAATTAAAAGGTGGAAAATCCGGGCAGGTACTTGCTGTTCCTGATTTGTCATTGCCTGAGTTGCCTTTTCTACCAGGTAGCCGTCATCCGGTCAGTATCGTGATGGAAGAGATCATTGATGTCTTTGGACGTATGGGTTTTGAAGTGGCAGAAGACAGGGAGATTGAAGATGACTGGCACAATTTCACAGCGATGAATACGCCAGCTGATCACCCGGCGAGAGATATGCAGGATACATATTATGTGGCGTCTCCTCCCGGTTGGTTGTTGCGTACGCATACTTCGTCTGTGCAGGCGCGAGTGATGACTACTCGCAAACCTCCAATTCGTATCATCGCTCCCGGAAGAGTTTATCGGAATGAGACTGTGTCAGCGAGATCGCATTGTCAGTTTCACCAGGTGGAAGTTTTGTATATCGATGAAAAAGTTTCTTTTGCGGACATGAAGCAGACACTGCATCAGTTTGCACAGGCACTTTATGGGAAAGATGTGGTTAGTCGATTGCGTCCGTCTTATTTTCCATTTACAGAACCGAGTGCTGAAATGGATGTGTATTATGGATTAGCGGATGAACATGCTCATCGCATTACGAAAGGAACAGGTTGGTTAGAAATATTGGGTTGTGGCATGGTTGATCCTGCAGTCCTCGAGACATGTGGTATTGATTCAACTAAATATTCAGGTTTTGCATGCGGGATGGGGATTGAACGGCAGGCGATGATCAAGTATAGGATCAATGATATCAGGTTGCTGTTTGAGAATGATGTGAGGTTTTTGAAACAGTTTGCAGCTGTGGTCTAATGCCTTCGCGCAGCCTTTTTTGTGAGTTGTCAGTTGTGAGTAGTGAGTCATTTTCAAAGTTGACTTCGACTCAGCTCAATCATAGTAATCGAAGAAATGAAATCGAAAATCGAAAAAAATAACAAATCCAAAATAACAAATCCAAAATCCAAAATCCAAAATTGTAACATGGATGTAAGTTTACCGAAAGGCACACGTGATTTTCTTCCTCTTGAAGTTGCAAGAAGGAAGTGGATGTTTGGAATCATTGAAAAGGTTTTCCTTAAGTATGGTTATGTCCCTATTGAAACTCCTGTTTTTGAAAACCTAAGTACGCTAACAGGAAAATATGGCGAGGAAGGAGATCGATTGTTGTTTAAGATTCTCAACAATGGTGATTATCTAAGTAAGGCTGATGATGCGGCGTATCAGAAAAAGGACAGCAATAAATTCACCGGTTCTATTTCGAAAAGAGGGATGCGGTATGATTTGACTGTTCCATTTGCTAGATATGTGGTCATGCATCGCAATGATATTTCTCTTCCTTTCAAACGTTATCAAATTCAACCGGTGTGGAGAGCGGATCGTCCGCAGAAAGGTAGATACCAGGAATTTTATCAATGTGATGTGGATGTGGTGGGCAGCAAGGCGCTTTCGTATGAAGCAGAATTGGTACAGATCTATGATGAAGTATTCAAAGAATTAAATATTCCGGTGGTCATCAGGATTAATCACAGGCAATTGCTTTATGGGATAGCTCAGCATGCAGGCATTGGTGAACAATGGATTGATATGACAATGGCCATTGATAAGCTTGATAAAGTGGGGGAGACTGGTGTGCGAAAAGAAATGACTGAAAGAGGATTTGATGCCAAATCTCAGGATAAAATATTTCAGTTGTTAGGTCAAAAAGATCTAAAATCGTTAAAGAAAAATTTTGGTGTAGGAAGTGAAGCTGAAAAAAGCATCGAGGAGTTGGAAAAAGTATTTGAATACCTGGGGGGTATTGAATTAAAAAATAAGGTTGAATTTGATGTCACTCTTGCCCGGGGCATTGGATATTATACCGGTTGCATTTTTGAAGTGAATGGTGTTGATGCAGATATGGGAAGTCTTGGAGGTGGCGGACGGTATGATAATCTCACAGGTGTGTTTGGTTGGCCGGATGTTCCGGGTGTAGGAATTTCTTTTGGTGCTGAGCGGATTTATGATGTGCTTGAGTCCAAAGGAAAATTTCATGAATTTCAATCCGGACCAGTTATATTATTAACTGCTTTTGACGAATCATCACATCAATATGCTTTCAAATGTGTGACTGAAATCCGTAAAGCAGGAATTTCCGCCGATTTATATCCTGAACCCGGAAAGATCAAAAAACAACTCAAATATGCATCCGATATTGGATGTTTGTTTGTTGGCCTGATGGGCGAGACTGAAATGAAGAATGAAACTTTGACTTTGAAAAATCTGAGTAGTGGTGAACAAGAGGAAATACCACTTGAGGAAGTGATCAGCCGTTTAAGCACTCAAATTTCTAAAAAAGATTAAAGGGAATTTAGGTATTGGAAAAATAACATATTATAGAATAATGTATGTGAGTTTTCCCAATAATGACAGGCCTTCTAAGCAATTGATTTCGGCAAAATCAGTTTGAAAATCACCCTGGTTAAATCATACTGCCCAGATAATTGTCAACCAGTTTTTCCGATTTCAATCAACTTAAGTTTTCCCACATTATCACATTATCACATTATCACATTGCCACATTACCACATTACTACCTTCCCGACCACACAAACCACCTGCTCCATTGTATCCCATTCCTGTCAACTATCGCAGCCGCATAAATCCCCGGACAAAGATTTTGAAAAGAATATTCACCGGCTGAAGAAAGACCCATTTGTTGTACAACCTTTCCTTCAACTGTCAGAATATTCATTTGTCCTTCGAGTCCCTCAGGCCAGGAAATTGATTCATGACTGATGATGATCCCGGGATTAGGCTTCCTGACATATTTAGGTGTGGTATGATCCTCATCAATCGACAATGATCCCTCCGCTTCATACGCCCCGATATCATACTGACTTCCCTGCGGACGAGTGATGCCCTCAATGTCTGTATTTACTCCAAAGGCAAGCGTTCCATTTCCCGCATTCACCGGCTGTGAATTGTTGAGCAAATGATAATCTGATCCCGGTGCAACAAATATTTGTGCTAAAGGAGCAGCGAGCATGCTATGCGCATCATATCCCAATGCCTGCCAATCCACAAGCGGAATGTGTATGCCATCACCACCAGTACTGAAACTATTGACCACAACATTATAATCTGAGTTGAATCCTGTGACAGCATCCGGATCTAAAGCGATACTTCCTTTCCAGACATGCTGATTGATGAGGATGTTGTTATACACCTGCGCACCGGTAGATCCATTGACGATAAGAATACACCATCGTGCATCCGATGGATTGACAATTGTATTGAGCACGATATCTGCATTAATAGACGGCGTTGCCCCGTCTTGTTGGAATAATGCAATTCCGGAAGAATGATTTTGATAAAGAAGATTATTATAGATAAATGCACCTTGCACACCATCAAGGTTGATACCTGCGCCACCACCAAGCCCATTTTCATAGATCACATTTCCATAAATCTCCGGATCAGTGCTGATTCCATCACCACCCTGGCTGACGTCAGCATTGATCTGAATCCCTCCGCCATGATTGTGATGGCAAATATTATAGCGTATGATCGAATTGTCGCTGCTGTTAGAGACATAAATGCCATGCTCGGCTACAGAGTTTAGACATTCATTGTACTCCAGCAGAAGATCATCCGTGAATCCTGTGAATATTCCTCTCTCCTGGCAGTTGCTGCAATAGGTATTCCGGACAATGCAATGAGCGGATAATGCCAATCGGATCCCGTTTCGAGGTTGATTGATGACCCTGACACCATTGACTTCGATATAGTCTGCATTTTCAATGTTGATGCCATCCATGGTGACTGGATTATGAACATTGATCACACAATTGCTTCCCGATGCGATGAAAACAATTGGATTGGCCGCAGTGCCGGGAGTCCTCATATCGAACCCGGTATAATTACCATCAGCGATCCATACCGAATCTCCTGCAAATACATGATCAGAGGCATACTCCAGTGTCAGCCATGCCTGTGCCCACGAGTTGCCTGAATTGTTGTTGTTTCCTGCATTGGAGACATACTTTGTAGCTGCATTGCACCATGGAGCAATAGCCATGAGCATGAGAAATGCCGAGAGGGGGAGTAGGCGTGAGTTGAATTGACGTTTCATAAATATCCGATTTAGAGTAGTTCTAATCGGAGTGAGCGATAGTAAAATTACGAAATTAGAATTACGAATTACGATTTTAAACTTCCCTCTAATTGAACATAAAGGTGGTTGAGCAGGTAATAAACTTTCTGAAATTGCGAACCTGTTCCTTTTTAGAAACTATCAGGAATGATAATCTTCGCCGTCGAAACCACCTCTAATTGAATACAAAGGTGGTTGAGCAGGTAATAAACTTTCTGAAATTGCGAACCTGTTCCTTTTTAGAAACTATCAGGAATGATAATCTTCGCCGTCGAAACCACCTCTAATTGAATACAAAGGTGGTTGAGCAGGTAATAAACTTTCTGAAATTGCGAACCTGTTCCTTTTTAGAAACTATCAGGAATGATAATCTTCGCCGTCGAAACCACCTCTAATTGAATACAAAGGTGGTTGAGCAGGTAATAAACTTTCTGAAATTGCGAACCTGTTCCTTTTTAGAAACTATCAGGAATGATAATCTTCGCCGTCGAAACCACCTTCACTCCACCACCACCTTCCGATAAGCCACACCCGATCCATCGGAAATTCGAAGTAGATATAAACCGGGCACTATTCCTTCCAGTGAAATTTGATGTAAGAAAGATTTCTCATCATGTCTTATCGTATGCCCCTGAAGATCCAGTACATCGATCGATATCGGGACATCAGAATCTGCGTATAAGTAATAAGAGGCAGGATTCGGATAGATGTTAAAGTTGGCCTGTAGTTCATTTACAGAAGTAAGGTTATGTATTTCGACCTGGAATTCAACAATACACCCATTTATATCTTCAATATAACCTGAATAAGAACCTTCGGTAAGTCCTGTAAAAATATTTGAATCTTGAGCAGGACCTCCATTTAAAGAATATATGTATGGTGGTTCACCGCCGATTGCTATAATCGTAATGGAACCATCAGACTGACCATTCGTTGCATCCACAATAGTTATATTAAGTATAGTAATAGTATCTGGTTCTGTGATGGTGAATGTATGAACTTGAGTACATCCATTAGCATCCATAATTGTCACCCCCCAATCACCGGCACATAGTTGATTCTGATCTTCATATGTTGTGCCGTTGTACCACCAATAAGAATAGGGTGGAGTGCCTCCTGTCACAGTAGTATGGATATAGCCGTCACAACTCCCATGACAGCTAACATCTAATCCATCTGATGAAATCACAATTTGAGAAGGTTGACTTACAGAATAAGTAGAATCAACATCACAGCCCTTTGCATCTGTTACAGTGAGCGTATAATCACCTGCAGCAATATTTGTGAGTTGAGCAGTTGTATCGCCAGTTGACCATAAATAAGAATAACCCGGCGTTCCTCCTTCCGCATTAATTTCAAGCGAACCATCTGCCCCACCAAAACAAGTCGTTCCTACATTTGAAAGAAGGTCAATGGAAAGTTTTGGTGAAGTGCTATTGATACTAAGTTCACGCACATAAAAGTATCCATGAGCTAATACAGTACCTCCAACGATAACCGTATCCAGGGCTAATATCTGTTTCGCACCCAATGTGCCTATAAAATGCAAGCCAAATGTCGCCAGCGTAAGATTTCCATGCAATTCGCCATTGGTCGTGTATACATCACCGGTAAATGGAGCAGGAGAAAAACGTATGGTATCTGAGAGAGGGACTGAATCCGATGGCAAAGCATTTGCATAATTAATGACTAAAGGAGCCGGATTTCCAAAAACACCTTTTGTCGTAAAATTTCCGAATATGCTGTCACATCTCAGGTTGATACTTGCCTGGATACTATCGGTGGAACCAAACGTCTGATTCATCCATTTGCCGCCCCAGACAGCATCATAAGTACTGTATGGAAATGGATCCGGAAATTCGATATTGGTATAGGTGATGTCAGGAACAAAATTGATGGCCGTATTCATCGTCGCATTGTTCACCACCCTCCGCCATGCTTTATCGACAGGAGGTGCATCATAATGGCCATTGCTATTCATATCTACATAGAAATCGACATTGTAACTCCGGGATTGAAGAAGAACATAAAGATCCAGGGAGAATACATTGCTTTCGATCTGTGAAATCGATTTGCGGCCCACTTCCTTTCCGCTGCCTATTTCCGTCACTCTTATTTCAAAAAGCTTACCAACGAAAGGATCCATCTGCCCGAATCGAAGGATGAGAACATATTGGGCCTGAGCATTGCCTGCCATCGCGATCACGCCGAGGATGAATAACAATCTGATTGTTTTCATGCTTTGAGGATTTAAAGGTTGCCTAAGATAACCAAAAGGGAGTTTAATCAATAGCCCAAAGTTCTTGATGTCAGGCGTAAATCATGTACCGTTATTCGTCAGTGGTGAGTTGTCAGTTGTGAGTATTGCTAACGATATACTTTCAACCTCCAACTATGCATGATCAGCTGGTGGTTGAGCTGGCAGGGAACATTACATTCTCAAAAGATAATTTCTGGTTAGAAATCTGAAATCATGAAAATCTTGGACGTCGAAACCACCGACATAGAAAAAAAATCAGCGCTCGATGGCGCTGATCTCCTTGATACGAATTTGGATATTGATAGGAATTAATTTCCAAATTGATGGTTCAAAGATAGGGTTCTCTATAATTCCTTGTACTACTTATGTAAATTTTTTTTAAAAAAAATTATGTCATCAATGAAGGCGATTCAACCCTTTGAATTCTTGTTAACCATCCGTTTTGTTTGACTAAAAAATTGAATTGATTTCACCTTCACTGAAATATTTTTTTGAGAAATAAAATAGAGGACAATACTTTTTATTCTTCAAAAATGTAATGTATAACGAAAGTTGAATAGTTGCTTTTTAAATTTTGATTTGATCCGGATTAGGAAACGATTTTTTTCAGATATCTCAACAGGCAAATCAATATAACCTAATACTGATAGGCATAGTATCCAATCAATCACTAAACTATGACAGCACAAGATCTGGCTTGTGATCCGTCAGTAAAATGATGAAAGACAATCCCGGTAGGAGTGATTTTTACGAAAATACCGTTCGATAAAATTGCACACATTGATACCCTCCGGAAGAAAGAATAAATCGATGCGAAGGATATTTATGCCGTTCGGATCCTCTTTTTTAAAAATCAAAACTGTATCCATTGACCCTGATCAGGTCATCGGCGATCACCCTCCTCGCCTGAACGGTATTGACCGGAGGATAGCTGCTGAACCGTTTTACCCCTTTTTGCATGATGATCAGTTCATCCCCTGTAGCGAATGAAGTGAGGGCATCATTGGCATTTTTTTGAATCCTCGCCTGTGCTTCTCCGATGAAAAGTTGCGTAATAGCCTTGACAACTTCAGTTGGAAAAGTATAATGACCTTCTCCCAATTTCCTGGCTCGAAGTAAGAGTGATTCTGCAATGAAACAGTCAATGGAGATATCAGCGATATGCATTACGATTTCCTGCTGCTGATTGAGATCATGCTTTCCGTCCATCTGGTATTTGACCGCAGCACCTGCCACGAGCAGCATCGTTTTTTTAAAATGCTGAACGGCCAATATCTCTGCCGCCCACGGCCCTTCACCATCTGGCTTCGAAGGAAGTGTCATCAATTCTTTCTGCACAGCCCATGCAGGACCTACCAGATCAAGTTCTCCTTTAAGTGCTTTTTTAATAATGCGATCGACCAGGAGTAAACGATTGATCTCATTCGTTCCTTCATAGATCCGGTTGATGCGTTGATCACGATACGCTCTTGCTGCAGGATATTCCTCTGAAAAACCATTTCCACCATGGATTTGCAACATTTCATCAACGCAGTAATCAAGATATTCTGAACCTGCAATTTTTATAATCGCACATTCGGAAGCGTATTCCTTTGCGGAATCAAGCATAGCCATTTCAAATGATGATCCGGACGCAATGGACTCATCTTTGTGTTTACCCATCATGTCAGACAATCGGTAAACAGCAGATTCGAGCGCGAAAATGATGGAAGCCATTTCTCCAAGCTTGTGTTTGATGGCTCCGAAGGATGAGATTGGAACTCCAAACTGTTGCCTTTCATTGGCATATTTAACAGCAATCCCGATGCATTTTTTTGAACCGCCCATGGCCATTGTACCAAGTTTGAATCTTCCGATGTTGAGCGCATTGAAAGCGATCAGGTGTCCCTGGCCGATTTTACCAAGTACATTTTCTGCAGGCACCATGACATTTTCGAAAAAAACCTGGCGTGTTGAAGATCCCTTTATACCCAGTTTCTTTTCTTCTTCACCTAATGTAATGCCGGGAGAATGTGCATCTACAATGAAACCTGTAAATTGCTCTCCACCGATTTTGGCAAAAACAATAAAAACATCGGCGAAACCTGCATTGGAGATCCACATCTTTTGGCCATTGATCAAGTATTGTTTTTGATCAGCTGATAAATCTGCTCTTGTGCGAGCTGCTAATGCATCAGATCCCGACCATGGCTCGGTCAGGCAATAGGAAGCTTTAAGTTTTCCGGAACACAACCCGGGTAAATATTTTTTCTTTTGCGCGTCAGTTCCAAAATAAAGTATCGGCAACATACCGATTCCGATATGTGCTGCAAAGGTGGTGTCAAATGACCCGCCTCCTCTTCCCAATTCCTCCGCGATCAGTGTATTTGAATTTGTATCAAGAGGATTACCGCCATATGCTTCCGGAATGTGAGCCCCAAGAAGCCCCAGATCTCCTGATTTTTCCATAAGACCAACTTGTTCACTCAGGACATTAGCTTTTTCACCCATCTCTGTGACAAAGTCTTTGACCATCTGCCTAACCATATCCTGGTCCTGATTGAAATCTTCAGGAATAAATACTTCGCCTGGTGAAGAATCGCGAATGATAAATTCACCTCCTTTTAATGCCTTTGTTGTCGTCGTCATATTTTCAGTCTTATCCATATTCTAAGTAATCTGTTTAATCTGTCTTTGGGAAGGTTAAATTGATTTCATATGAAATCGTCTTCTTTGGTGTTATCGCACCCGGCTTAGGAGTTTTTGCAACAACTTCATATTGATAAGCGAGAGTTGTTCCTTCCGGTGATATGGCCATTTTTTTAGTTTCAGGTAATACTGCAGGTGATCCGGGCAATCTGAAATGAATGTGCAATTTGCGGGAAAACTTTGATTTAATTTTTCCATCATTCGGTACTTTAAATTGGAGACCCCTCACAATGCGCAATGCTTCTTCATCGCATCCATGACCAAGAGGAGAGATGATACTGGCTTCGATTACTTTTCCTTTATAATCTACCGTGTAGCGAACACTAACCGTGCCTTCCACTTTAGCTTCCAATGCTTCCTTGGGATAACGAAGCTCTTTTTTTACATAAGCTTCAAGTGCAGCTTTCCCACCTTCGAGATAAGGAGCTTTGATGAAATCTTTGTCTTTTCTTTCTTTCTTCATTTTAAACAAATAAATCCGGGGCTAATTCGGAAGATGGATCAACAGCATAAGCTGTAAGATCTGTAATTCCATGTTGCTTCAATACTTCTTCATCATTATAAAACCGGCCTGTTGCTTCACCGGGGTCCTGTGACAATATATAAAATGCAGCATCAGCCACAATAGAAGGCCATCTTGATTGCCTCATCAATGCATCCCCTCCTAACAGATTTTGCACCGCTGCGGTTGCGATGGTAGTTTTTGGCCAAAGCGCATTTGCTGCAATCTTAAAAGGCGCGAGTTCGGCAGCGAGACCAAACATCACCATGCTCATTCCATACTTGCTCATCGTATAAGCGGTATGATTTTCAAACCACCGCGGATTCATGTCAATAGGTGGTGAAAGGGTAAGGATGTGAGCATGATTCGATTTTTTTAAATAGGGGATGCAAGCTTGCGACATCAGGAATGTTCCCCTGACATTGATCTGTTGCATGAGGTCATATTTTTTAGCAGGAGTATATTCAATCCCGGCCAGGAATATTGCACTCGCATTATTGACCAGAATATCGACACCACCAAAATTTGACACCGTCTCATTCACGACATTTTGGATTTGTAATTCATCTCTCAGGTCCAACACCACAGCGAGAGCATTGCCTCCACCGGCTTTAATTTCTTCAACGGATTGATATATTGTACCTGGAAGTTTTGGATGAGGCTCAGTTGTTTTAGCTGCAATCACCACATTGACTCCGGCAGAAGCAAGTTTTTTAGCGATAGCAAGTCCTATACCGCGGCTGCTTCCGGTGATGATGGTGGTCTTGCCATTTAGTTTTTCGCTCATGCTGATTGAATAACGTCCATAAGGATGAAACAGTGCAAAGGTCGCAAAGGACAGGACTTATTTCAGAAACCAAAAACTTCCTTCAAAACCTTCAAAACAATGAAGAACATCTGATGAAAAAGACAAAATAAAAGCCTCCCTCTTAGGGTGTGCCACACCTAGGTGTGCCACACTGTCATAACTGGCTGATAATTCACGTTGTTATAAGTGGAAGGGTGGTACCAAAAATGGTCCAAAATCGAGCTGAAAGAGTTATTCTTTTTTAAGCCAGAATCTTCTGATTATATACCTGACCTTTGGTACGGTTTATGCATCCGGTTTATTAAGTAAAAATAAATGAAGGCACTAGTTATCTCAGGAGGAGGAGCCAAAGGAGCCTGGGCCGGAGGATTGATCGAATATTTATCCAAAGAAAGAGGAATGGACTGGGATATCCTGGTCGGTAGTTCCACAGGAAGCCTCCTTATTCCCTGCATTTCGATCAAAGCATGGGATGATATCAAAAGAGCATATACCACCAGTGGTCAGTACGATATCTTTAGTAATTGCCCTTTTATCATCACCAAAAAAGACCATCAATTCAAAGCGTCTTTCAATCACCTGGGCATTATTCTTCAATTTTTACAAGGAAGAAAAACGCTGGGTGAAAGCAAGAGCCTTAAAAACCTTATTAAAAAAACATTCACTCCTGAACATTGGGATGCATTGCAGGCATCAGGTAAGCAAGTCATTGTCACAGTCTCCAACATCACACACAATGTCATCGAATACAAGTATGCAAGAGATTGCACCTACGAAGATTTTCTCGACTGGGTCTGGGTATCCTGCAACTTAGTGCCATTCATGAGCCTTGTCAAAAAGGAAGGATGCGAATATGCAGATGGTGGTTTTGGAAATCCAATACCGGTGCAGGAAGCCATCAATCTCGGTGCAACTGAAATAGATGTCGTCGTACTTCAGCCACGGCACCGGACTTTGATCACACCCCCTTCTTCCAATGCATTTATGCTCCTGCTCAATACTTTCAATTTTATGCAACATCAATTGGCAAGGGATGACATTACGGTTGGCATGGCTGAATCACGATATGGAGGCATCAAAGTAAGACTGATCCATACGCCGGACGAATTGACAGATAATAGTTTCATTTTTGACCCCGATCAAATGTCCGGGTGGTGGAAAATGGGTTATGAGCATGGTCAAAGAATATACAGTGAAGGCTTCTGGCCTTAATTGTTGATTAAAGAGATGATGCAGGAGGTAGCATCATGCGGTTAGCTTATTGTAGTTTTAAGAAAATGGAGTGAATTTCAGTTTTTGGTAAACCTTTAAAAGAATGAAAATTAATCACGAGTCGAATACCTGTATCATCAGAATTCTGATTGAAAACTTGAACTTTACGGTGCTCCTCGTTTAGAAGAATAAGGCCGGTAACGAAGTTGAAATCAATGGATCATTCTCCTAATGTTTTTAATAGAGAAACTGAATCTGAAGAATTCCATCCATACTTTTCCGCCATATTTTTTCCTTGAGTGGCCAACTGTATTGCTGTTTGGACCTCACCTGTTAGTTGGAACAGTTTAGCCGCCAAAATATATCCGGTGTAAGTTTCATTTAACTCAAGCGATCGTTTTGCCCATGTGGCCGCTTTGGATAATGCAGAGATGTCGGTTATATTTTTCAAATATATATCGGCAATTTCCCTCAAGAGATGATCATCATTCCATGCATATATTTTTACACCCTGCAATGCAGTAGTTTGATAGGCATTCCAGTTTTTATTATTGGAATAAAGAGTAAGATCCAGGGTAAAAAGTAGCGAATCAACTGACTTATTATGAATAGCTACAGCAGCAGGACGAATATTGAAATACGATGA
The DNA here is from genome assembly GCA_963746195.1 of uncultured Saprospiraceae bacterium. Lineage (GTDB taxonomy): Bacteria > Bacteroidota > Bacteroidia > Chitinophagales > Saprospiraceae > Opimibacter. The sequence continues at coordinate 199,131 of CAVVAS010000001.1, forward strand.
CGTATCATTTGAAGCCACAAGGGGCTCTAATTGCTGCTTGACGGTATAAAATATTTTCCGTTGTACCCTATAAAGCGATACTATGGATGAATATTGGTTCTGATGATCAAGTATAAACTTGAAATATTCCGAATTGATATCGGTTATTCCATGAGCAAGTATCCTCCAATTTATTTCATTGAGCAATTCTGAGCCTGTTTTCGTGGCAAGGTATTGCTGCATGACCTGGTTTAGATCCATTGAACCCCTTTTTAAAGCCACGAGGTAGGCCAAACACTTCTCCGGATCACCTTTGTCGCCTTCAAATTGTTTTTCCAGGTAAGGCAACTGCATTTCAGTAGTGAGTGCATTCTTTCCATTTGCTTTAAATTCATCGGGTTCTGATTCACCACTCATTCGATAGAGTGTGGTTCCATCTCCTTTAAAAAAAACAAATGTCGGATAGGCCGTTACTTTAATTGTTTTTTGTAACTCAATACCTTCACGTTGTTCCATGTCCTGTTTTACACAAATAAAAGAGGCGTTATAAAAATCTGCAACTGCAGGAACCGTAAATACATCTTCTTGCATTTTTTTGCAATGGGGACACCAGGAAGCAAAAGCCATAAAAAAAACAGGCTGATTTGAAATTCTTGATCTGGACAAAGCTTCCTGTAAGGTTATGGGCTGAAAATGAATATCACTTTGTGCCACTGAAAGGAAGGGAAGTATCCAAATGAGGATCACTAGTCTCATAACTGTTTTAAAACGACGATCAATCTTTCTTTATTTTGATTAAACGACATGGTAAATAGGACATAATCGTCACCTCACCTACTCTCGATAAAATTTAATATCTTAAAAAAAGTTGTTGGTTGTAATTTGTTTGAATAATCACGCCGAATTCCTCGCCGCATTAATAATCCCGGGCATCGTGCGAGTGATGAGCTTTCGGTAAAGATTGATCATCGCTTGATTCACATCATTTTCTTTCAGTTCTTTCAATTGGATCAACGCATATTGCTGAATGGTGAGAAGGGGTAAAACGATTTCTTCCCTGAGGTTGATAGATTCAATATTTGGTTTACTATCAGATGTTACTTCGTCTTCACCGGCAATTTCATTTAACAACTTTTCAGTTCGCTCATATTCATCATGGATCATTTTCCAGATTTCACCATACCTCGAATCATTTGATAAGAAAGCAGTCAAAGGGAAATAACTTTTAGCCAGCGCCTGCATACTGTTACCCACCAATGTTTGAAAAAATCTGGATTTCCTGTACAATTCCTTTACTTCTTGTTCACGACCAACTTTAATTCTTTCTTCTAATGCCGCACCAAAACCATAATAACCGGGAACATTTTGTTTTAATTGACTCCAGGATCCGACAAATGGGATCGCTCTCAGACTTTCCAGCGTTAATTTGCCTCCTCCGCGTTTATCAGGTCGACTGCCAATATTGGATTCACCATAATAAGGAAGTGTTCCATTTTCCTGGAGATAAGTGAGAAAATCCGGATGCGATTTTAATGAAATGTAATATGCATATGCTGAATCCGCCATTTCTTTCATCAATGCACGCTGACTAAACGACCAATCAGGAGTGCGCTGCGGATAAAGATCATTTTCAATCCCGGCTGTGAAAAGTTGTTCGAGATTATAAATCGCAAAATCTTTGCTACCGAAATTTGAACTGATCGTCTGACCCTGGATCGTGAGCTGAACTTCTTTATTTTCAATCGTCGATCCCAGTGAAGAATAAAATTTGTGTGTATTTCCACCTCCACGTGCCGGTGGACCTCCGCGTCCATCAAAGAAAATCACTTTGATTCCATTGGCTCTTGACGTTCGGGTTAATTCTTCTTTTCCTGTGTAGATGGACCAATTGGCTTTGACATAACCTCCATCTTTCGTTCCATCCGAAAATCCAAGCATCACTGTCTGCGTCTGCCCGCGGGTTTTCAAATGATCAGCATAGGGTTTGAATTTATACAACTGATCCATCACCTCTCCTGCAATGAAAAGGTCATCAATAGATTCAAAAAGTGGGACGACATCAAGTTTATCCGGTTCCTGCCCGTAAATCCATTTGGCAAGGACCTGCACAGTGTACACATCAAGTGCATGACGCGAATGACTGATCACATAACGATGACATGCCTTCTCACCATTTGCAACCTGGATATCCCGGATAGCCAGGATGGAATCAATGATGTCTTTTGAAATGGCATTATCTGTGATTTTTGAATCGATGTTCCAATTACATGTAGCGAGATAATTCATTTTCTCAGCTATAGTAGCCGATTGATAGAGTTCCAGGGCACCTTTGCCTGCTTTCTTTTCAATGATCTCTTCAATCAATGTTTCATGCTTACCACTGTCCTGCCGGATATCAAGGCACGCAAAATGAAATCCAAAAATTTCTACCCTGGTGATAAACCGATCCAATTCGTCCGCAAATAAATTATCATGCTGCTCCGCCAATACTTTGCGGATTCCTTTTAAATCTTCCTGTAATAATTGAGAAGAGTTGTATACATCTTCAGATTGAATTAATGTCCTGTGTACTTTAGCTCCAACTGCTGATATCTGTTCATACACATGTTGAAAGGTCAATCTGCGACGAAGTTTTTGAATGTCTTTTTCATAACAGGTTAATATTGCATTTCGCAATTGAGAGGACGTTTCCCTGGTGATATCTGCAGAGACATTGGGATTGCCATCACGATCACCACCCGGCCAGAATCCAAGATCAATGATATCCTTGTGAGGCAATGCCTGGTGAAGCTGAGCTTCAATCTTTGACACGATCTCCGGGATAGCATAATAAAATACTTTCTTTAAAAACCAGATCAGGCTACGGGCTTCATCCAATGGTGTAGGTTTCGATCTGTTGACAAAAGGTGTCTTACCCAACTGATGTAATAAGTCATTGACTTCAAATATCCTGTTCTCCCGGATAGCCTTTGTCAAATCTGTAATGATTCCAAGCACAGGCCCCGGATAAAATTGAGTAGGGTGGGCTGTGAGCACCACTCTCAAGCGGTAATCAGTAAGTTTTTGTAGTAGTTTTTCATTAAGGCCATTTGCTTTCACCTTTGAAATCATATCCACTACCGTTCCCTGTCCCGTAAGATCATGCAGTTGATCAAATGCTGCATCTTCAGTGGCATCAAAAAGAACCACTTCCCGTTCAATATATTTTATAAAATTGAATAGCAGTGTGAGACGGTCATCCTGGCTGGCTTCCGGAATAAATTCCTCAAAGAATGCCTCGATGATATCTTTTGGATTACCACCCGTAGCGTATGCTTTGTGGCAGGCTTCTGTGAGTAATGGCAATAATATCCCCGTCTGATGTATCAGGTCGAAAGGCAGTCTCAGAAAAAGACTATTGAATAGATGATATTTCGTACCGACAAAGCGGTCAAATTTTTTTATAGAAGATTGATCCATTGTTTCAAAGATAATTACTCGATTGAAAGATTTATATCAACAAGAGTTCCCACAAAAGTGTTGTTGACAGTTCGTCCGGCGTTCTTATCATTTGCCTCTTAATTCCAAATTCGTTATTCCTTGTGCTGCATTCAAATCGGATTTAGGGGTAATTTGTGCCCATGGATTGGGACTCTGCTCTCAGTGGATTCATTTCTTACCTCACCTTAGAAAAGGGACTTTCTGCGCATAGCATTGAAGCATATGAACGGGATGTGCGTCGCATGGCCACTTTTATGTTTAAAGAGTTAAATATTCCCTCTCCAACAGCTGTCCATTCCAAAAACATTGAACAGTTTCTCCATGTCCTCAACGATGTGGAGATAAGTCGCCGCTCACAGGCCAGAATGCTGTCAGGTATGAGATCTTTATTTCAATATCTCATGCTCGAAGATATGATCACGGTTGATCCGACTGAATTGGTGCAAGGTCCAAAACTGGATCAATATCTACCCGAGGTCCTGAGTTATGAAGAAATCATGCGCATGCTCGAAAGCATTGATCGAAGCACTCCACAGGGAACCCGGAATGTGGCGATCATTGAAACACTTTATGCATGTGGTCTTCGTGTTTCAGAATTAACAAATCTTCGGATCAGTCATATTTATCCAGAGTTACAAATGATCCGGGTGATCGGAAAGAACAACAAAGAAAGATTGGTCCCCATCGGAGAAGCAGCACTTCAACAAATTCAACTTTACATCGAAGGCGATCGTAACCGCATGATGAATATCGATCCGAAGTCAGCAGATATTTTATTTCTCAATCGGAGAGGAAAAAAATTATCCCGTGTGATGATCTTCAATATCATCAAAGAAACAGTAGCCGACGCAGGTATTACAAAAATAATTTCTCCGCACAGTTTACGTCATTCTTTTGCCACTCATCTTGTAGAAGGCGGCGCCGATCTGCGCGCTGTACAGGAAATGCTCGGCCATGCGTCGATCACCACGACGGAGATTTATACACATCTAAATGCAGATTATTTGAGAGATACGATGAATATGTATCATCCCCTCAACAGATTCAGCCAATAGAAACTGTTTCTTTTAATAATGAATAATGATCAACGAATAAGGATTTAAGAAGGATAGTTAGCACGTTATGATATGGTTTTATTTTTTTCTGTTTCAAGATTTTTCACTGCAGTCTTTATTGAAATCACAAAAATGGAAATTAACTCATTATTTTCTGAGATGACTAATTCAATTGTTGCATCATCCATACAAAGCTTTGTTCGTTGAACTATTTTTAGCGAGACATGGCATTCTCTAAGTTCTTTCAGGACAATTTTCATTTTATGTATAAAATCCCTTCTCGATTCAGCACTTTCGGCTTCAGCATAATTTTGAGCAGATGAAGTTGAGGAGCGGATTAGCTGAGTACTTAAATCGTTTCCAGCATATGATTTATTCATCTTTCGGGCAATATCAATGACAGAAACGGCGAAATTTATCAATCGTTCTTCAAGGTTGTTGTTTACCATTTGTTGATGTGCTTTAATAGTTAAAAATATTCCTGCAAATTCAATAAAGCAATCCGAAAAACTGATATTTTATCTGAAATTCATATAATATTCACTTTTATTCTAATTGTATTCCATGACTGAATTGTGTCGTCCTTTATTGAAAAATTTCAAAATTCCTTATTCGTTGATCATTATTCATTATTCCCCGAGTGTGCTATTTTTAATAATAATTTCAATTTATTTTAATTCAGACTTTAATCTTCAGAGATTATACTTCAAAATTCCTTATTCGTTAATCATTATTCATTATTTAAAGAGATTGGTTAGCCTTAGATCAATATCTTTAGCGGATGTTTCGAATTGCCCCGCTTGTTAAAATATGCTGTTTTGGATTGATATTCCTTTACGGCTGCGCAAGTCCAAAATCGCCGACCGGGGGACCGAAAGATGTTACTCCGCCTGCTATCGTTGAGTCTGCTTCTACACCAAACAGGCAAAAAAACTTCCACCAAAAGGAGATCACCATCGTCTTTGATGAATGGGTGGTACTGAAAGATATCTATACCCAACTAGTGGTTTCTCCCCTGATGCCTTCAAATCCGGAAATCAAACTAAAAGGTAAAGGAATCGTCATTAAATTACCGGACAACCTCAAAGAAAATACCACCTACACCATAAATTTTGGCAATGCAATCGCAGATCTGAACGAAGGAAATGTCCTCGAAAATTATGCATTTGTGTTTTCCACCGGCGATGTCCTTGATTCAATTAAATTATCCGGAGTTGTTACAGATGCATTTACCTTAAAACCAGCAGATGGTATTTGGGTGATGTTGTACCCGGTGGGAGAAGATAGTGCAGTCTACAAACGAAAACCTGATTATATCGCCAAGACGAACAAGGATGGTAAATGGACCATGTCAAATATTCGTGTTGATAGTTTCCGGGTAGTTGCCTTGAAAGATGATAATCAGAATTTTCTTTATGACCAGGAAGGAGAAGAAATCGGATGGCTGGATAAAACAATTAATACTTCACAACCTCTTTCAGTATTACCTGATTTATGGGTGTCTTCCGGGGAGAAAAAACCGATCATCAGGGAAGTCATTCATTATGCACCGGGATGGATGAAAGTCATTGTGGATGCGCCACTCCCAAAACCTGTTCCTGATTTTTTACCTGCTATTGAAAGTAAAGTGATTGTATGGGATAAGGATACGTTGCAGGTCTGGTATAAAGGGGTAAATAATTATGCAGGTTATGTAGTGTTGAACGGTGATTCTACCAGGGTCAGGACTACCCTGGCTCCATCAATGATGGCAATGCATGCCCGATTAAAAATTACTTCGGGACGTCTTCACCCAAATGCATCCGCTACTTTCATTTCAATCGTTCCTATCATGTCAGTAGATACAGGAAAGTTTTTACTGCATCACGATTCATTAGGTACTTCGCCATTGAAAATTGTAGTGGATGATTCAGATAAAAGGAAAATATCCCTGAAAGCATCATGGGTGGGGCCAACGAAATATAACCTCACTATTTTGCCGGGAGCCATCACTGATTTTTGGGGTCGAATGAATGATACCATAAAACAACCTATCCTTGTGGGTACGCCAGATCAATACGGAGATCTGACGATGAATATCGAAGGCCTGGACTCATCCAAACAATATGTCCTTTTGATAAAACAAGCTGAACAGATCATCGATACCTTTGTTCTTCAACATCAACATGGAGGACAACTGAAAAAAGGCGGTTTGTTACCAGGAAAATATACTCTTGAATTAATTGAAGATTTAAATCATAACGGTCTTTGGGATACGGGTAATTATGGTTTAAAAAGGCAACCGGAACGTAAAATGATTTATAATCCTGATAATTTGAGAGCTGGTTGGGAACTGGAAGCGAAAGTAGTATGGTCAATGTGACAATATGAAAGCATATGAGAGTAAGAGGTCAGAAATTTCTCCGTGGCCTCCGTGCGAAATAAATGTGATAATGTGGCAATGTGATAATGAAAAAAAAGAATAATCTGTGGTATGAGACTTTGGACTAATTCTCTTGTGAAATATTATGGCAGTCGAAAAGTAGTCGACAATGTCTCTATTGAAGTATCGCAAGGAGAGATTGTGGGACTTCTCGGTCCAAATGGTGCTGGTAAGACGACTATCTTTTACATGGCGGTTGGATTTATTAAACCCAATGAAGGAAATGTATACCTGGAGCAAAAAGAAATCACCGCACTGCCGATGTACATGAGAGCAAGGCTAGGGATTGGTTATTTGCCACAGGAAGCATCAGTGTTCAGAAAACTAAGCGTTGAAAATAATATCAAAGCTGTATTGGAGTTGACACCTCTCAATAAAACACAGCAAAAAGAAAAACTGGAAAGCCTGATCGATGAATTCGGCCTCGAAAATGTCCGCCACAATGTCGGCGACAGTCTATCGGGCGGTGAGCGGCGACGTACTGAAATTGCACGCGCATTGGCCACAGATCCTAAATTCATTCTCCTCGACGAACCTTTTGCAGGCATTGATCCCATTGCTGTGGAAGACATCCAAATGATCGTAGCTGCACTTAAAGTAAAAAATATCGGGATACTCATCACCGATCACAATGTGCAGGAAACACTTTCCATTACCGACAGGGCTTACCTGATGTTTGAAGGCAAAATTCTGAAAGCAGGTTCTGCAGAAGAATTGGCTGAAGATGAAATGGTGAGAAAAGTCTATCTCGGGCAGCATTTTATTTTGAAAAAGAGAACAGGTAAGATGAAAAACATTTTTACCTGCTTATCCTTTTTAATCTTAGTTATTGGATGTACGACAAGCCCAGTCCCTCCTTCCAGCAGCAGCAGGGAGGCTATAGATTCCATCTACAATCGCAAAATCTTCTTATTGCAACTTGGAATGGATTCAACATGTGCTCAGCTAAGTAAAGATTATTTTAAAATCGCTGTTGATTCTATAATGACGGCAAGGCAAACGGAAATGAATAACCTGGTAAAATGAAATTTCATTTCCGATATATTATCCCCATCATTTTCATTTTGCTACTTGTAGCCTGCAAGAAAAAAGTCACACAGGAATCATTAATCAATTCAGCTGTCGAACTTAAACTGGACCAATGGCGTAAGGATCAATTAAAAACCTGCAAGGACAAAGCTTTAGAGAATGCATTAAAATATGTAGATTCCGTCTTACTGGCCACTTCTCTCGAAACAAAACTCGATACGATCTCCAAACCTGTAAAACCAGTCAAGCCCCCAAAACCGGAATTCAAACCGAAACCTGATAGTGTGATTGTGGATCCGATTATTAAGAAGGGGGAGTGAGATTCGGAGTCGAAGCGACCATCTTTGTATATTCGAATCCAACTCACAACTCACGGATTTTTAGGACGCAGATTTATTAAGAAAATAAAGATTTATTAAGATTGCTATTACATCTATAAATGAATTTACAATAACCAAAATGTCCTTTCTCACTACTCACGATTCACGGCTCACGGCTCACGATTTCGCTCCAATACTTCGTTAATTTTTTATTTATTTTATCCATCCTCCACTCCGGAAACGATCTCTCCGAAACTTTAAGGAAAAGAAAATTAATTCCGCTCCTTGAAAAATTATTTGGAAAAGGAGGAGGGATAACTTTGCCTTGAGCATTATAAATGACCAAAGCATCAATTTCACTTTCTTCAGTTCGTTCGAAATACATATAAAAAACAGGCCTGGAAGTAAGTTCTTCTTTAAGGATTAAGGTACCATCCACATTGTAAAAATGTGCTGATGTGCCATTACGGCTTTCGTAATCGAAATAATAGCCCACTTTCGAAAAATGATATACATCCCTCAAGGCTCTTATATAATTAGCCACCAGGGTATCTCGTTCTTCAATGGCCTGGTCCAGTTGCTTCTGCAGATGTTTTTGATTGGAAATATCAGTGGATCGTGCGACCAGGGCCTGAAGGGTGTCAATTTTTGCTTTGGATGAAGGTAATCGCAAGAGAAGGTAGCCATCTTTAAGATCACGGATAGACTGGACGGGATCGATATCCTGGGCTTTTAAAGGATTGATATGAGTATTTGAAAAAAAAGCGATCCCCAAAAAGAGGAGTACCTTATAAGTCTTTAATAACCCGTTAATGGCCTTGAATAAATGTCCGAATTGTGGCATAGAGTATAATTTCACGCTCCGATAAAAATACAACCGCCTTATGCATGCCAGTGTAGATATTGAATCACTAAGTCAGGAGATTTACAATGAAAGCGCCTTTGTAGACCGGATCATGGAGGCCAGCGGTCGTGTCATTGTGGGCCAGACTAACATGATCAGCAGGCTTCTCCTGGGCCTCCTCGCTGATGGACACGTGCTCCTGGAAGGACTCCCGGGCCTCGCCAAAACGCTCGCGATTAAGACACTTGCCTCTACCATCGATGCCAGTTTCAACCGGATCCAGTTTACACCCGACCTTTTGCCGGCAGATATCATCGGCACGATGATCTACAACCCGTCATCACACCAATTCTCAGTGCGGCAAGGGCCGATTTTCGCCCAATTCATTCTCGCAGATGAGATCAATCGTGCTCCCGCGAAAGTTCAAAGTGCCCTCCTCGAAGCAATGCAGGAAAGACAGGTCACGATCGGAGGCGAAACTTTTAAACTCAAAGAACCTTTTCTTGTCCTTGCCACTCAAAATCCGATCGAACAGGAAGGCACATACAATCTACCCGAAGCCCAGGTAGATCGCTTTATGTTTAAAGTCAAAATTGGTTACCCCGACAGGTCAGAAGAACGTCTGATCATGCAGCGTAGCTTAACCGGCGAGATGAACCTCAAACTTCAACCCGTGGTGAAACCGGAAGATATTTTAAGAGCAAGAAAGACAGTCAAAAAGGTTTATATGGATGAAAAAATCGAGAATTATATTCTTGATATTGTTTTCGCCACACGACAACCGGAAGCATCTGGATTAAATAAACTCAAACCATTAATTGCTTACGGCGCATCACCCAGGGCAAGCATCAATCTTGTCATCGCATCAAAAGCAATGGCTTTCATGAAGAGAAGAGGTTATGTCATTCCTGAAGATGTGCGACAGGTGTGCCCTGACATCATGAGACATCGCATCGGCCTGAGCTATGAAGCCGAAGCCGAAAATGTGAGCCAGGAAGATATCATCCTGACCATATTGAATAGTATTGAAGTACCTTAGGTAAAACCTGACTTCATGAGAATCCTCATTTCCTTTTTTTTCCTATGCCTGTGTTCAGCTCTGCGGTCCCAGTCTGCTGTGGATCCATGGATGCATTCACAATTGGGAAGAATTTGCTGGGAACAAACTTATGAAGGTGTGCTGGCTGATTATCATCCGATCATGATCATCCTGGCGACAGATAGTAACCAGGTAGCAGGATATCTCATCCACCAGGGCGATAAAAAATCACACAGGCTTTTGGGAGAATGGAAAAATAAAGATGATTTCCAATTGCAGGAAAGAGATGAATTCGACAGGTTGACAGGATATCTCAAAGGCAGCATCAGCCATGACCAGGTCAACATGCAATGGATCTCTGCAGATCAAAGCAGGATCTTTGACATCATCGCTTTTCCAAAATCACTGATTAAGATTCAAAACTTTAAACCAAGCACAGAGTGGATCCAGATTGCATCTACACCACCGATTTCAGTTTCAGTTCAGAAAATGGATTATGGTATTGTCACAGGACTTGCTCATCGAAATAATCAGTTTGAGCATTTTGAAGGATATTGTCTTGATGGTAAATGTTCAATTTGGAATACAGTTCTTCAAAATGCAGAAGGAGCTCCCTTAAAAGTTCAAATGCGGCAACGAGATACGCTGACGTATAAAGTCAATATCGATGGAAAAGATTATGTCGCGGCAATATCTGCAAAATTCCCACTGACCATTCGCCAATTTGACAACTCCTCAGGTTTTCTTGATTTTATTTATCCATCGCTGGGAAGCAAAACGTATGATCAATGGGTGAGCCAGTTTGTAGATAAGACATGGAACGAAGGCGTCAAATACCTGACTTCACTTAACCAGTCCGGAACAAAAGAAAGATTAGTACACAGATCTTCGGGTTGGATTGAAATTCTGGATGCAGGAGATAATTATATCAGTGGTATTGCTACTTATATCAACCCGGGCTCAACACGAAGGGAAACTTTTGTTTTATTGAAAAAAGAAGACGTTCTTTTATCCTTATCAGATCTGCTCAACAGCACATCCGATATGAATAAAGCAGAATCTTTAGCCATGGCGTCTTCAGGTCCTGCGATGGATGATGATTACAAGGCATGGTTACAAAAAGCAGGATATAAATATTTGATTCCAACTCGTGATGGTATAGTGATGCTCACCGAATTCAATATGGTCTACGGTGATGCATTCCGTCTTTTAACACTGGAACAAAGCAAAGAAATGATCAAAAAGAAATATTGGAAAAATTTCGGATGGTTATAAATTAATCCGGATTAAAAACTAAGCATACGTGGATACAAGTGAACTTCTCAAACGGGTTCGGAAAGTAGAAATCAAGACAAGAAGCCTGAGCAAGCATATTTTTTCAGGAGAATATCATTCGGCTTTCAAAGGGCGGGGCATGTCCTTCAGCGAAGTCCGTTCATATCAATACGGTGATGAAGTCAGAGATATCGACTGGAATGTTACAGCTCGTACCGGTGAGCCACATATTAAAGTTTTTGAAGAAGAAAGAGAATTGACGATCATGTTGTTGGTGGATGTGAGCCATTCCGTTCAGTTTGGAACTCATGATCAATGGAAAAATGAATGGATGGCCGAGATCTGCGCTGTACTTGGTTTTTCTGCTCTTCAGAACAACGATAAAGTAGGCCTGATCCTTTTCTCAGATACTATTGAATTGTATATCACGCCTAAAAAAGGAAGGCAACACCTTCTTCGCATTATCCGTGAATTACTTTATTTCGAACCCGTCGGTCGTAAAACGAATATTAATATAGCTCTTGAGTATCTATCCAATGTCATCAAGAAAAAATGCATTGCTTTTGTCATCAGCGATTTTATTTCCGATCCGTACGAAGAGAATTTACGGTTAGCTTCAAAACGTCATGACATGGTCGGTATTCACGTCCATGATCCGGCTGAAACAAATCTGCCAGATGCAGGTCTTATCCGTATGAGAGACGCTGAATCCGGAAGAATAGCACTGGTGGATACTTCTGATCCGAACGTACGCCATGCTTATGCGCTGAATTATGCCCATCGTTTACTTGACTTTAAAGAACAATTCATGCGCAATCAAAGTGATACGATGACCTTGTCCACAGATCAATCTTACATCCAGGAATTTCATCGCTTCTTTAAACACCGGGCTTCCTGATGAGGTATATCATAATCATTGCCGCACTTCATTTTTACGTATGTGGTTCTGGTCAGGCATCTCTGACGGTAGACCACATGCAGGTGACGATTGGTGATCAATTAAAAGCCACCATCAGAACGAATCTAAGTAACGGCAGGGAGTGGGTCAATATGAAAGCAGTTTGGCCCGACTCATCAAAACAGTTTGAGGTATTATCGGGACCGGATGTCAATAATGCAGATCCTGCTGCAAGCACTGCGACATGGACGATAGCTATGTTTGATACCGGGTATGTCAGGATTCCTGTGCTGAAACTTTTGATCAAAACCGGTGATAAGATTGATACGGTTTTAACCAATGACATTCCTATCCAGGTGAGACCTGTGGAGCCTGATTCTACAGGTTTACTTCCAATCAAAGCAATATATAAGCAGCCATTCAGCATACTTTATTTTAAAAAATATATTCCCCACTTCATTGGATTGTTATTGATCCTGGCCGGGCTTATTTATTGGTGGCGGCATCGAAAGAAAAACCAGGTCGTCCCTGAGAAGATTGTTATCGAACCTTTACCACATGACTGGGCTTTTAACGCGCTCAATGATCTTGAAGCAAAAAGATTGTGGCAGGGTGGGGATGTGAAAGAACATTACTCGTTGTTAACTTCCATCCTTCGGGAATACCTGGAACGGCGTTATGGGATCAGGGCTCTCGAACAAACCTCTGATGAAATCATTGAGCAACTTCGCCTGCAACAACTAAGTATTTCATTATTGGAAGACACGAGACAATTATTGTCTGTCTCCGATCTGATTAAATTCGCAAAGGCTGACCCGGGCATTGACATTCATGCTGCCACGATACAGCGTGTCCGCAATTTTGTCAAACAAACTTTATTTATTCCTTCCCTGTTGCCTCCTTCACCTGATAAAAACAATCCGGATGCACCTGTGGCATGACATATCTCTACATGATCCGTTGTGGCTATTGCTGTTGATCCCGGTAATAGCGGCAATTCTATATAGGCGACAAAAGAGAAGGCCTGAAGTCGTGACTGCATTAAATGTACCTGTCTTATCCTCAAAAGTTCCGGATTCGATTAGAGTGAAAATGTACATGTTTGTAGAACCTGCATTCTGGCTTGCATTGATTTTGTTGGTTATCGCTATGGCGCGGCCGCAGAGAGAATCTGATGAAGAAAAGATAAAAGGTGAAGGCATTGATATTTTCCTGGCGATGGATCTTTCCTCTTCCATGTTGTCAAGGGATTTTAATCCTGATCGCTTATCGGTGAGCAAGCAGGTAGCGGCGGATTTTATTTCGCATCGCACTTATGATGGAATAGGACTCGTTGTTTTCGCGGCTGAAAGTTATACACAATGTCCGCTGACGCACGACCACCAGGTGTTAATTGATTACCTCAAAAGTCTTCAATGCGGACAACTCGAAGATGGTACGGCGATTGGTATGGGCCTTGCTGCAGCCGTCAACCGGTTAAAAGACAGTGAAGCAAAAAGCAAAGTGATCCTGTTGCTCACCGACGGCGTCAACAATGCAGGATATATCAGGCCCGCCACAGCAGCAGATCTCGCAAAAGAATTCAACATAAAAGTTTATACGATCGGAATTGGGAGTTATGGTCAGGCATTATCTCCGATCCAAAGGACCAGTGATGGCCAGTATCGATTTGGCCTTACGAATGTCGAGATCGATGAAACACTTCTCAAGCAAATAGCCGATGAGACCGGGGGAAAATATTATAGGGCAACATCTGAAGAAGCACTTCAACAAGTTTACAACGAAATAGATCAGTTAGAAAAGACCCCGGTTGAAATCAAAGTGTTTAAACAATACCGGGAATTATATTATGTGCCTTTAATCCTTGGTCTTGCATTGTTGGCACTCCTGTTTTTATTGCGTTCTACTTATCTACGGTCTCTACCGTATTAAATAATGACGTTGTTTGAAGTTTCCAAACTTCAAACCAATATCTACCGCTGTCACCGCTGTTTGAAGTTTGCAAACTTCAAACTAATATTTCAAAATAATATTTAGGTAACGATAAACCACAAGCAGTCTCAGACTGCCTGAATAATCCTACATCCCCTATAAAATTTACGTGAAAACATTCCGCTCCTCTGGAGCTTTGATAATTAATCTTGATCAATATCTACAGACATTTCGCTCCTCTGGAGCTTTGATAATTAATCTTGATCAATATCTACAGACATTTCACTCCTCTGGAGCTTTTAAAATTAATCTTGATCAATATCTACAAACATTTCGCTCCTATGGAGCTTGCAATTTTTACCTCTTCATTTTCTACAGACATTTCGCTCCTTTGGAGCTTGCAATTTTTACCTCTTCATTTTCTACAGACATTTCGCTCCTTTGGAGCTTTAATAAATGATCTTCACCCGTGCTGGAAGCGTTTCGCTCCTCTGGAGCTTTGATAATTAACATCAATCTTTTTCTACAGACAATCCGCTCCTCTGGAGCTCATTAGATTTGCCTTTTTAAGCTCCGTAGGAGCGAAATGTCTGTAGCATGAAAGGAAGGATAGATAAATTAGCTCCATCGGAGCGAAATGTAATTTCAAGTCCCTAATTAAAATTTCATAAAAAATAAAACAGAAATAATTATTAATCCTCTGAAAACAAAAAAGGCAGATCACTCTGCCTTTCTGTTTTATTTCATATCACTGAACCTTGCACCTATTTTTGTTTTGGAGCATTCAGAAGTTTTAAATATTCAATTGACGTTTCATCCGCAGGATCTACTTCGAGAGCCTTTTGAAAATAGGATTTGGCTTGTTCATTATCTTCTTTTTGAACCCAATAATAACCCATATAGTGGTAGGCTTCTATAAGTCCCGTTTTATTCTTCACTTTATCCTGTTCAGCTAACGGCATATATTGCTCATAAAAAGGTTTGGCAAGGAAAACGGTATCCGTTGTCACCGAATCGATCCTATTTGCTATCCTTGCTCTCATCAACCATGCCGGTGCAAAGGTTGGTGTAGCTGTCACCACTTTTGCAAAACTTGAATCTGCAGAAAGATTCTGGTCCAGCTTATAATGACTTAGGCCCACGTAATATTCATCAGCATTCGTAATAGGCTTTATTTCACCTTTTCGCTTATAATAAATGATAGCCTGGTCATATTTCAAAGAATCATAATAGGCCTTTGCAAGCATTCCGTAGATCTCATAAGATTGTGCAGGGTCAATTTCAAGATATTTCCTGTAGACATGAGATGCTTCCTCCAGTTTTCCAAGCTTGAATGCAGCTTTTGCCCAATATTCATAATCAGAAGGAAATGCTTTGCGATCATCTTTTTTGCCGATGGCATCAAATAGTTTCACACTATGATCATAGGACTCTTGATAATGCCCAAGTTCATAATGTGACCATGCTAACCATCTATGCAATGTATATTCATCAGGATTTGTCAGTAACAACTTTTCACCCTCGGTCACCGCACGTTCATAATCCTTGGCCTGGAAGGTAAGGAATTTGACAAGCCTCACTTTTGCATCCACATCAGTACCTGTCAATTCAACATATCGTTGAAGTAAAGGAGTCACCTTGTTGTATTTCTTCTGTTTAATATAAAGCTCATAAAGATCCTTGATCGGGCGTGCGTCATTTGGGGAGAGGCGAATAGCTTCTTCCAGTTTTGAAATGGCAAGACTATCTTGTTTTGCATTAGCCCATATTCGAGCCATGCTGATGTAAGCCTCTGCATTGGTCGGATCTTTTTCAACAGCAGTCTCATACGATGTCATGGCCTCACCCATATTATTATCCATCCTGTAGGCATCTCCAAGATGAGCCCAGTATTTAGCTATTTTAGGATCAAGGTCTCTCGCCTGGGATAAATAAGTAATTGCTTTTTCCGCATCGGGCTTTTTAGAGTATAAATAAGCATCACCTATAAACCCCGGGATAGAAGAACTTTTCTTATTAATCTTCAGCGCAGTAGAAAAATATTTTTCTGCCTCTAGGGTATTTCCCTTGTCAAGTTCGAGCTTGCCTAATCCTACATTACATTCAGCACAACTTGAATTCACAGACAGTCCTTTTCTATAGGATTTATCTGCTTCGGTATAATTCTCCATCTGGTAATTCACTTCGCCGATGTAGAAATGAGGCAGGCAGGATTTCGGATCTGCTTTAGCCAGGGCATTGAATGTATTTAGCGCAGCTGTGAAATTCTCATTTTCCATGTACGTAATTCCTTCATCTATTGTCTGGGCCTTGAGGACCATGACCAGGGAAGAGAGTGTCAATACAAATAGTATTTTTTTCATTTTTGAGATGTTTATCAAATGAGATTGCAAAAATGCAACATGAACAGTAACTTTTGTGCTCATTTTATAACTTTTATATCTGATGTATGCCTAATTTCCATGACCCGCTCGGATTGAAATTTCGGCAATAATCCTGCTTTCAGGATAATTTTCTGCCCTATTTCTCCGGAGATGAAAGAAGCAAATCCTGTACCCACATCTGTCATACCGGTTTTACTGATAAAATAGAGTTCCCTCGTAAACGGATATATGTCATCCTGCAAATTATACTGGTAAGGATAAACAAATCCATGCTGGATGGAATCCACCGGTCTGCTGATACCAAGCAAATGAATGCTGCTTAATATTTCCCTGGTCGCTGAGTTGTCGCTGTCACTGAGATCACTCCAGTCTACTATTCCAATAGCGTTGTCATGCTTTGCCAGGTAATCCAAAACTTCCTTCTTGGAATTCAAAGCATAAAAATGATCCGGTAAAGAAGGCTTATCAATCAATTTCA
The DNA here is from genome assembly GCA_963746195.1 of uncultured Saprospiraceae bacterium. Classification (GTDB taxonomy): domain Bacteria; phylum Bacteroidota; class Bacteroidia; order Chitinophagales; family Saprospiraceae; genus Opimibacter. The sequence goes on from CAVVAS010000001.1 coordinate 216,266, forward strand.
GGATGACATTTGATATTCCTGACTTGGCATTTTCGATGATAAAAACTTTGTCTTTCGAAGGTGCTTTCAACATTGACAGAATTTCTTCGTAAGTATAAGTCGTGTCTGCCTGATTTTTATTGACCATAAATGCAATAGCCCCCCTGGCAAATGCTGTCTCCACCGGGTAAATAGTGAGTTGTTTGAAATGATCAATCTCTTCACCTGTCAATGGCCTCGTCGTCATGATAGCATCAATGCTATCCGCCAGCAACTTGTGAAACATATCATATTCAGCCAGGTAGGAAATATTCAGTTTGGCATAAGGATAAGTTCTTTCAAAGATGTCCTCTTCCTGCTGCACGATATCTTTTATGCTTTCATCGGCGATGATGTCCAGCGATCCCATAGTAGGCCCTGTCATCTCTTCGGCTTTTTTGACACAACCGATTTGAATGAAAAGTAAAGCGCAACTAATATGAATGCAGATTTTAAGCATTTTATGTTCTGGTCATTTAATTTGTTATAAAGTAGACGTAATGAATAACAAATACTATAGTTAATACCTGGTTAAATCCAGTTAATTTCCCTTTAATAAGAAGGTCTGATTCCTTCTGTCAGGATATCAGACCTCTTTTTGCTTTTTATACCGGGGCAGGATTAATTTTTCATGAACGACCTGTAGACTCTCCACGATCCATATACGACAAACAATACCGACAGGATTTCACTCCAGGGAGAATCAATGATTTTCCTGATAAAAAAATAAATCCCTAAACCGATATACGTCAGACCTAACAGTAAAAGAAAAATCTGCCTGATGATACCGACATTCATCCGTTATTGAAGGACAAACTTGATCGGTAGTGTAAATGTCACAGGTACCGCTCTTCCGTTGTGTTTCCCTGGCTTCCAGGTGGGCATCCCATTGACTACCCGCAAAGCTTCTTCATTGCATCCTCCACCAATACCTCTCACAACTTTTGCTTTTTGAATTTCACCTTCTTTTGAAACCACAAACTGAACAATCACCTGGCCTGATATTCCATTTTCCCTTGCTATGGCAGGATACTTGATTTTTTCATAGATGTATTTGTACATAGCTTCTGTCCCGTCAGGAAAAGTAGGCATCTGTTCAACATAGGTAAATGGCTCTTCTTCCTTTGGTTCTTCAAGAACAGGGGCCGGAGGAGCATCGGGCTCTGCGAGTGAAGCATCCACACCATTTTCATCACCTTTCTTTGTTTCGGTGGCTATTTCCTTGTCTTTGATCTCGTCTACCGTAGGCGGTGGTGGTTCCTCTTCTTTTACCTCTTCATCCTTCTTCACCACTGGAGGAACGAACTTGATCTGATCTTTGATCGGAGGAGGTTCAACTTTAGGCGGCGGCGGCGGTGGTGGTTTTTTAGGATCGATTGGCGGAGGCTCTGCAAGCGTGACCTCTTTCATTTCAAGGTCATTTTTTGTGCTGGGAAGAAAGCCTTTGATCATACTGATGATTTGAGGAGAACTGATCACCAACAGAAAAAATAATATCCCCACCAACATGGCCCGCGACATATGCTTGTCATAAAGCTTGCGTAGCTGGAAGGCGCCATATGACTGGTTCCGACCATCGAAAACGATGTCATCCATCGAAGATTTCAACAAACTTTCATTTTCCATAATCTATTTCTTTAAACCTGTTACCATAATGATGCAGCAGGTCGCTTTTTTGCATAAACTTATTTCCGGCTCTGCCCGGCACGTAAGGCGATCAGTGAATCAATCGGGTCATTGGGTTCAAGGATAGCATACCGCTTCACGTCATTGATTGACATCTCATCCAGTACGTCTACGATATTTTTGAAGCTCGAGGATGGGAGAGGCTTAATCATGACGAACAATTGGTCCTTATCGCCCCATTGAGCCTGAACTTCGTCCTGGCGTTTGTGAATAAACTTCCTCAATCCACTTGGACTATAATCAATGCTGTCAAGAGAAATTTGAGTATCGGATTCGATTTCATCCGGGGAGACATAAGCATAGATTTTATTTCCTTTCCCCAGCATTAATGAAGCGGTCTTAGACATCTTGATCGGTGGTTCATCCTTCTTATCGAGGTCTTCCTTTGCCGGTTTGTTGACTTCCATCGTTTTTGGTTTGTTAAACGTGGTAGCCAGCATGAAGAAAGTAATCAAAAGGAATCCAAGATCCACCATCGGAGTAAGGTCAACTCTTGTTGACATCTTTTTACCCCTAACTTTTTTGCCTTTTTTGTGGCCGCCTCCACCGGAGACATTCATTTCAGCCATGATTCAAGCTTTTTGCTTTTGTAAATAGAATTCTATTCTTTCGCTGCTCTGGCGGAAGTGATCAGGTTGAACTTATTGACCTTGCGATTCTGCAAGGCGCGTATCAATTTGTCAAAATTTCTGTATTCGGTAGTCTTGTCTGCTTTAATCGCTATGCGCAATGCGTTATTCTCCTGTCGTGAAAAAAGGATCAGGTCTTCAACCTGGTGATTTCCTCCCGTCGTATCAATATTCAATCCGGGTTGCGGCATAGTGGCTCTTGTGCCAGGATCCTTATCAAGGAATTCAGGTAAGGATCGGATGTCCATTCCCCATGTTTCAAGCGTTCTGAAGGCATCCTTTTGTTTATCGGAAAGAGCCAGATTGTATTCAGATGAAAGCCTGTCAAGTAATTTCAAACGAGTAGGTTGATCATCAAGGCCAAAAAAGATTTTTCCATCAGGAGCAATCTGAAATAACATGATATCCCGGTCGGGAATAGGAATCTGGGCCGTGGATGAAGGGATGTCGATAGCGACAACTTCCTGTGGTCTGAATTTAGTGGTCAGGATGAAAAAAGTCAGCAACAGGAAAGCCACATCACACATGGCTGTCATGTCAACTGCTGTACTCTTCCGTGGTAGTTTGACCTTTGGCATGATTAATTAGATAACGAGGTTTCGGGAATTAATGTTTTGCAGCAAAGTCCTGTGCAATACTATAACCTGCCTCATCAATTCCGTAGGTCAAGCCATCGATTTTGGTCGTGAAATAGTTGTATGAAATAATGGCTATGGCTGAAGTGCTGATACCAAGCGCTGTATTGATCAAAGCTTCTGAAATACCTGTAGATAAAGCTACAGCATCAGGTGCACCCGCTGTGGCGATAGCAGAGAAAGCCCGGATCATCCCGAACACTGTTCCTAAAAGTCCCATAAGTGTAGCAACGGATGAAATTGTGGCCAGGATCACCAGGTTTTTTTCCAACATAGGAAGTTCGAGAGAAGTCGCTTCTTCTATTTCTTTTTGAATAGCCAGCACTTTCTGATCTGTCTCAAGACCTGGCATCGCTGACATGGCTTTATATTTTCTAAGACCTTCGCGGATGACATTCCCTACAGATCCTTGTTGTTTATCACATTCACTGACTGCTCCATCCACATCCTGACGATCGAGGTAACCTTTAATCCTCCTAACAAAATTGGGAACTGAGCCTTTGCCATTGGCAACTCTGATGGTCAAATAACGTTCAACGATAACAGCAAGTACGATCATCATCAAACCCATCAGGACAGGTACAAGGTATCCGCCTTTGAACATCATCCCCAGGTAATTGCCCGGGATTGGATGGCCTTTTGGATTGCCATCCTCAAAATTGGATGGGTTGCCCAGTATCGTAAAGAATACAATGAATCCGATAATAATGGCCGCAGGGATTAGTATGGACGCAAAGATTGTGCTGAAAGAACCGCTTTTCGCAGCTTTAGCAGGCTTGACATTAGGATTGCTCATAAAAGTTGATTTAATATAGGTTTGATTCGATTGGAAAATAAGGAAATCAATTCCTCTTCTGCTGTAGAAGAGATAAGGATTGCAAAAATATTTTTATTTTTTAATTGCCGCTTATCTAATGTATAAATTTTGACAATAGTCAGTTCAACAAAATATCTGAATGAGTTAACAGGGAATTGATATAAGATAAATCCTCTACATATTGCCCTTTGAAAACCAAAGTAGTAGTTGAAAACCCCTATTTGCATACATCTTTTAGCCGACTATTCTTTCTGTAATATACCTGACAATTATTTTACCCGGCAGGATTTCTTTTCATTTCATTCTGCCCGACACTTGAATCAATAACTTTTCATCAATTCTGACGCAATGATCCTCCGGAATACCGTTCACAATCTGTAAACATCATTCCGGCGTACAATAAAAGGTGTGAATCCACAGTATAGTATTTTTGCATATATAAGGCATCAAGAAAAGTAAGAATCCACGACATGATTAATTCTACGATCTGTATCATGAAATTCATTTCACCATCACCTCTATCCTGATTTCATGTTTCGATTTGAACATCCGGAATTTTTTTGGCTGGGAATACTTCCTGTCCTCATCATTGCAGGTTTTTTACTCAGGTCCTACCTCACCCAAAAAAGCTGGATATCCTGGGGTAGTAAATTATCTAACGAAAAAGTTCTTGGCAGATTAAAGAATAAGCCTTCATTAATATGGCTATCAGGCCTGGCAGTTATACTTCTTAGCATTGCTGCAGTCAATCCTCAATGGGGTTTTAAAACGGAATCAGTTGAAAATAAAACTGCTGACATCTATCTGTGCCTGGATATATCAAATAGCATGCTTGCCGAGGATGTCGCTCCCAACAGGCTTGAAAAAGCAAAGAGATTTGCTCTTGATTTGACTTCTGCCTTTAAGACAGATCGTATCGGGTTGATATTGTTTGCCGGAAACGCCTACATACAAAGCCCGCTCACATCGGATTGGCATGCTATCGAACTCTATCTGAATGCAGCTCACCCGGACCAGGCCGGAACCCAGGGAACAGCTATAGGTGAAGCCATTCGACTCGCCGATAAATCAGCCAAAGAAGAGGACCAGGAAAGTGAAGGCGCATTGATCATTATCACTGATGGTGAAGATCATGACAGCGATGCCCCCCAGGCGATCCAGGAATCAGTGGCTAAGGGATGGTCAACTTATGTTGTGGGTGTCGGTACTGAAGAGGGTGGCACAATTCCTATCATGATCAATGGAAATAAAGATCTGAAGAGAGATGAAAAAGGACAACCTGTCCGGACGAAAGTCAACCGTCCGCTAATGACAGACCTGGCCCAACAAGGAAACGGGAAATATTACGACCTCAATGATAGCCCGACCATCATACAGGATCTGAAATCGGAACTGAAGAAACTTGAACGGACCCATCTTGAAAAGCGTTCTTTCTCAGAACATAAAAGTTATTTCCAATGGTTTCTCTTACCAGCATTATTGCTTATCCTGTTGAGTGTAGTGCTCAATTATAAACATGAAGTGATCTGATGTATCGTATAAGAAATTTTTATCTGCCCTCTGCTTTGCTTATCCTTTTCGCTATGAAAGGAATGAGCCAGCCTGAATATCCTTTATATCGGCAAGGGGATAATAATTTTGATCATGGTCAGTTCCAGGATGCTGAGACCTCTTATCGAAAAGCAGATGAAATCAAACCCAAACCGGAAATCACCTACAACCTTGGTAACTCCATCTATGAGCAAAACAGGATGCCCGAAGCGTTGACTCAATATCAAAAAGCAATTGAGTCATCGAATGATCCTGAACTTAAATCAAGGGCTTATTATAACATGGGAAATGCTCATTATCAAAATAAGGAATATGATAAAAGCATTCAGGATTATAAAGAGTCATTAAAACTAATGCCCTCAGATGAGGATGCTAAAAAGAACCTGATGCTTGCCATGCGTCAGTTGCAACAACAGCAACAACAGCAACAACAGCAACAGCAGCAGCAACAACAGGATCAACAAAAGAAGGACGATAAAAAAGATCAGCAAAACCAGGATCAACAACAACAGCAGCAACAACCACAAGACAAAGATAAAAAGGACCAGCAGCAACAATCACAAGACCAATCAAAAGATAACCAGCAACAACAACAGCAACCTGATGGAAAGAAAGACATCAGCAAAGAAGAAGCAAAAGAAATACTGAAAGCGATTGAAAGAGATGATCAGAGGGTGCAGGAAAAGCTTAAGAAAGTCTCAGGAAATAAAGCACCTCCCGTGAAAGACTGGTGAATTTGAAAGCTGAGGCGAAGGAAAGGGAGCAGTCGAATAATGAACAACGAATTAGGAATTCAGAAATAAACTAAGAAGGAAAAAGTGAGAAATTTATTAGTGTTAATTCGTGTAATTCGTGGCCGAACGAACCAAAATTAATTAGCGTAATCAGCGTAATTAGCGGCGAAAAAGGTGAAGGCTAAGGCTAAGTCGAAGGAAAGGGAGCAGTCGAATAATGGACAACGAATTAGGAATTCAGAAATAAACTAAGAAATAAAAAGTGAGAAATTTATTAGTGTTAATTCGTGTAATTCGTGGCGAAAAAAGAAGGTATAATTAGAATCTTCTACTTCGCAAAGCAGAGCTTTGATGACACCATACTTCGACACCTAACGCATGTCCTTGGGCAGCTCAGTAACCGGGTCGGTCAACCGACGCCGAACGAAAAAAATAACTAGCGCAATTAGCGGCGAAAAAAGGTGAATGAAAAAATGAAAACATTAATCACATTATGCATTCTTTGTTTGACCACTCTTATGAGAGGTCAGGCTACTGTCAAAGTGGAAGTCAGCGCTGATACAATTAATCCGGGTGACCTGGTGAATGTGACTTATACGCTTGACAATGGAGAAGGACGATTTGAACCACCGGATATGACCAATATTCCTGTGGTGAGCGGACCGAATGTATCTTCCAGTTATATGATCCAAAATGGAAAAAAGAGTTCGAGCCAATCTTACTCTTATGTCCTGCGAGGTGGTGAAGAAGGAAAAATTGTCATTCCCGGTGCCTACTTTCGCATCAAAGACCATGATCAGAAAATTGATCCGATTGAAATTATGGTCACAGCACATTCCAGTCAACCAGTTGTCAGGCAAGAGGAAACAAAATCGGTAAAAGCGACACGTGAGAAAAAAAAGTTTTAATCTTCTTTTCCCTTTATTGATATGCCTTCTCGCCGGTCCCGGCATAAGACAGGCTTATGCGCAAAGTCCTGTTTTCTCAACTAAAGTATCAAGTGAAAAGGTAGCCCAGAATACCGTTTTCAATGTTCAGTTCGAACTGGAAAATGCCCAGGGCGATAATTTTCAACCGCCTCCATTTGAAAACTTTAAAGTGGTCGGAGGTCCATCGACATCATCAAGCACCATGATCATGAACGGATCAGTCAGTCGCAGTGAATCCTGGACTTATTCATTACTTGCTATAAAAGAAGGAACCTTCACGATCGGATCTGCCAATGTCGCAGCAGGACGTAAAGTTTTGACTACACGTCCGATCACGATTGAAGTAGTCAAAGAAAAAAGTGCTGCCAGCTCAGGCATCACCTCGTCCGGCCACGAAAAAATTATTTTGCTAGCTGATCTGGATACATCAACCTATTATCCGGGGCAGCAAATTATCCTGAGATATAAGTTATTGTTTAATGAAAATATTCAGAGCGTCTCTGCTCTTTCGGAAGATGATTATTCTGATTTTTTTATTCAGAATTTCAGCAACATCAGCCGGCAGTCATCTACAGATTATGTCAATGGCACCGCGTTTACATCCCGGGTCATAAAAGCAATTGCACTATTTGCACACCAATCCGGTAACGATACCATCGAGCCTATGATTTTGGATGTAGGAGTAGAATCGCCTTTTTCGGAACAACGTGGATTCTTTTCCATGAGATCCATGGAAACAGTGAAAGTGGCTTCGGAACCAAAGTTCATTCACATAATACCTCTTCCACCCGGTGCGCCAAATTCATTTTCCGGTGCGGTAGGTCAATATTCCATCACTGCAGGTCGCGGTCAAACTGATCTTACAACGGATGATGCATTCACTCTCACGGTTGATATCAAAGGAAATGGGGATTCCAGGCGCTGGGATCCGCCTGCTCCTGTTGTAAACGGTGATTTTGAAATCTATGATCCGCGCATCATATCGGATAAAATGACGGATGAATCAGATCACATTTCCCATCTGCGCACGATTGAATACCAAATGATCCCACGTCAACCGGGACAATATAAAGTGGTCATCCCAATGATTTATTTTAATCCTGACACAAGAAAATATGAAACGGCTAAAACAGATACCATCATCCTGCATGTGACCCAGGGCCGCAATAACGGAAAAGTATCAATCATCGATAACCAGCCTGAGACTCCGAAACAGTTGAGAAAAATAAGGAACATCTATACAGATGATCGTTTTTGGTTATCCATACCTCATTTATTTCTCTTTGGATTTGTGCTGACCGGAACATTGTGGGGAATGTGGTTCTCCTACAAACGAAGGCGTGAAGATTTAATCCCGACTGCTGAAAAAATCAGGGCAGCAGCTTCACATCATGCTCGTCTTCAACTTGATGTTTTGCAAACCGATTCAGAGAAGCTTTCTACGAAAGAATTTTTTGAACGTGCTACAGAAATTTTTTACAAATACTTGTCAGATGTACTCACAATACCCCCTTCAGAACTTGACCAGGGTAAGCTACCATATTACCTGGAAAAAAGAGGTACACCAGAAACTGTGAGGGAAAATGTAACTCGATTTTTCGATCAATGTCTTTCTGTTCGATACGGAGGAATCCCAGGCGGATTTACAAGAGATGAAATGCTCGCCGAAATCAGAGGTATCATAGACAGGATGGAAAAGTAGAAAGTCGAAAGCGGTTGCCTGCTCAATACATCCATGCTTCAGCTCAGCAACCATCGAAATTTCTATGTGCATTTCTCCATGAACTATGTGTCTGTGTGGTAAAATGGAATTATTACTTTTTTGAACCACATAGACACATAAGAAACATAGAAAAACACATAGAAATCTATGGTAAATCTATTTTTGAAGAACGAAAATTCAATTTTGCTCTTTCAGTCATATCTTGTTTTTTCTTCATATCATTGCTGGTCGATAAGCCACCGATTCTCAATGGCCAATAAGAAACAAAAACCTTCGGCAGCAAAAAAGCCTGCTCAAAAATTAAAGACCTGGCACTATTTGCTCCTGGTAGCCATTCCATTGATGGTTTACGGAAGGACTATTTTCTTTGGTTATGTCATGCACGACGATGACAAGATGATCAAAGAAAATCCAATGCTCAAGGAAGGATTCAATTTGCCATTAGCCTTTACAACGGATGCCTGGTTTATGGATGCCCGCATTGAATTATACCGTCCATGGCAAAGTATCACCTACATGATGGATCATGCGATGGGTGGAGTGAACCCGATGATCTATCACCTCCACAACCTGATCATCTTCATTGCAGGTGTTGTATTGCTTTTTTATTTTCTTCAATTTTATTTCAAACCTCTTCTCGCCTGGGCCGGTGCCTTGCTTTACGGAATGAATTTGCTGACGCCGCATGTCGTAGGATGGATTGCAGCGCGGGGTGACCTTTATCTAATGTTTTTCGGATTGATCTTTCTCATCCTTTTACAGCGTTATTTAAAATCGGGATCCAATCTTTCATTGTGGTTATCTGCACCTGTATTTTTTATGGCCTTACTATCCAAGGAATCTGCAGTTGCATTGTTGCCCATCGGATTGGTGATGATCTATGCTGACAAAAAGAAAATACCATCCAGTGCCTGGATGTGGCTCGGAATAAATGCCATCTTATTCGGTGGATATTATATGCTTCGTGGAAAAGCAATTGCATCAGCAGGCAATTTGTCAGCGCTTGCATTTTTCCACAACCTAAGATCCTTACCGGAGGAGTTTTTTAAAATGATTATTCCTCTTGGATTCAGTGTTATGCCTGGCTATTCCATCATATGGACATTGGCGGGTGTTGTACTGCTGGGTTTGTTTGGTTATTTCGTTTGGAAAAATAAACCTGATCAATCCCTTGTCATGCTGGGCCTTGTCATCTTACTGGCACCCCTATTACCTTCCATGGCATACAAACCATCTTTTGCCGGAGTAGCATATGATTATCTTGATCACCGATCATGGTTTCCATTTGTCGGACTACTGATGATTGCATTGGCATTGATCGATAAGATCAAATTGATGAATAAAACTTCAGCTCCGGTAATATTTGGATCCGTCATGGTGCTGTGGTCCGGAATGAATGTATGGAGATCCGGTGTTTATCAAAAATGGGAAAACTATTATGATAATGCTATCCACACAAATCCGGGTTCCGGCCTTGCGAATCTGAATTACGGTTCGATGTTGCGAGATGGTGGCAATTGGGAAGCTGCCTTGCCTTATATGGAAAAAGGTGTCCAGCTGAGTCCTGATTATATCGATGCAAAAGTCAGGTTAGCTGAAGCTTATTTTAATGTCAAGAAATACAACGAGGCCATTGATATTTCAAATGCTATCCTGGCGAAAGAACCAAAAAATGCGATGGCATTGCAGTTTAGAGGTAGTTCGTATGGTGCAAGCGGGCAGACGGATTTAGCTGCTAAAGATTTTAAAGCCATACTGGATGCAGATCCAAACAATACGCATGGATTATTCAACCTGGGTGTTGCATATAAAGAAGCTAACCAGCTTAACCAAGCTATTGAGACATATTCAAAACTGATTGCAATACAGCCCGATTTTCCGAACGCATATTTCGAGCGGGGTTTCTGTTATGGTAAAATGGGACTCTTTCCACAGGCTAAAGCAGATATGGAAGCGTCGATAAAATATCAGCCACAACATGGGCCTTCTTTCTTCTTTTTAGGTCGTGCCCTGGAAGCACTTGGCGATCTAAAAGCTGCTTGTGCCGATTGGCAGAAGGCGCAGGAACTCGGAACAAAAGATGCTGAAGCCTATATCCAGCAAAAATGTAATCAATAGGGATTTCCTAATTCCCCAAATACCCGGTTTCCAATTTACTTTTTCAATTAGAAAATTAGTCCAGAAAGTGGCCAAAAAGTGGACCAGTTTTTGCGCCAGGCTTCCACTTATAACTACGTGTGTTATCAGTGAGTTATGACAGTGTGGCACACCTAGGTGTGGCACACTTAGATGTGGCACACTGTCCTACGAGCCAATAAATCTTTATCTGTCTATCTTCGCTGACTGATAAGAGGGAAAAACGATAATGAAAAAGACGATAAAAGAAATACTGAAATCCAAGCCTGTCGGTACGGAAGTAACTATCTGTGGTTGGGTGCGGACTTTCAGGAATAACCAATTTGCAGCCGTCAGTGATGGGTCATGCATGCAGACAATGCAGGTAGTGGTAGATCATGAAAACACTGATGAAGGACTTCTGAAGAGAATCACAACAGGTTCTGCAATCATGGCTACCGGGACATTAGTCGCTTCACAGGGAAAAGGCCAGGAAGTGGAAGTTAAAGCACACACAATTGAAGTTGTTGGAGATGCTGATCCTGATAAATATCCGCTGCAACCGAAGAAACACAGCATGGAATTCCTGCGGGAGATTGCACATCTGCGCATACGAACGAATACGTTTAGTGCAGTAATGCGCGTACGTCATGCACTTGCTTATGCGATCCATCATTTTTTTCATGAGCGTGGTTTTTTTTATTTCCATAGTCCAGTGATCACTGGTTCAGATGCTGAGGGTGCAGGAGAGATGTTTAAAGTCACAACACTTTCACTTGAGAATACACAGAAGACAAAGGAAGGCGACATTGATTTTAAAAAAGATTTTTTTGGTAAAGCAACCAATCTCACCGTTTCGGGACAACTTGAAGCAGAGCTTGCGGCATTAGCATTAAGTCGTGTCTACACTTTCGGTCCTACATTCAGAGCTGAGAATAGCAATACTACGCGGCATCTTGCAGAATTCTGGATGATCGAACCTGAGGTGGCTTTTTTTGATTTACAGGATAACATGGACCTCGCTGAGGAGATGTTGCAATATGTGATTTCATTTGCTCTCGAGCATTGTGCGGATGACATTCAGTTTTTGAAAGAGAGGCAGGAACAGGAAGAGCAAAGCAAACCTCAGCAGGAAAGAAATCCGATGGATTTAATTTCGAGGCTCAGGTTTGTCGTGGATAATAAATTTCAACGCCTCAAATATGAAGAAGCGATTGAAATATTAAAAAACAGCACTCCGAATAAAAAAGGAAAATTCCAGTATCCGATTGAAGGGTGGGGGACTGATCTGCAATCTGAGCATGAGCGTTATCTCGTTGAAAAACATTTTCAGAAGCCGGTGATCCTGACAAATTATCCGAAAGAGATCAAAGCATTTTATATGCGTGTTGATGATGACGGAAGGACAGTATCCGCGATGGATATTCTTTTTCCATCGATCGGAGAGATTGTCGGTGGTTCACAGCGTGAAGAACGTCTTGATGTGTTGACAAAACGAATGGAGGAAATGCATATTCCGTTGGAGGAAATGGATTGGTATCTTGATACACGGAGGTTCGGTAGTTGTCCGCATGCAGGGTTTGGATTGGGATTTGAAAGGCTAGTGCTTTTTGTGACGGGGATGACCAATATCAGGGATGTGATTCCATTCCCCAGGACTCCTGGAAATGCTGAATTCTAGCAACGTGATAATGTGGCAATGTGATAATTTGATAATGTGGGAGACTTATAATTATGCCTCATAGGGGCTAAAGGTTGGTAACAAATGAGAAATGAAAAAACTACTTGCCCTGTAGGGGCAAAACTAACATGGGTATGATCTGTCAAATAAATTCTTTGTGTCTAATAAAATGAGATTACAATTCTCCGTGGCCTCTGTGCGATAATTTAAAGTAATGTTCCAGGATCTGATCTAATAAATTCCTGCCAGCTGATTCCATCTGTTCCTATGATCACTACATTATCAGGATGTTGTGTTTTTGTAAATGCATTTATTCCTGTTCTCTTGTGTTTGCTTGCGGTTGTTACCTCAATTCCAATTGTTTTATTACCATCTGAAAAAACAAAATCGATTTCATCATTGACATGTTTCCAATATTGGAGGGTAAATTGATTTTTTATACAGGTGTTTAATAAATGGGAGCCTACACATGATTCTACCCATCGAACCCACCTGGAAGGATCATTCTGAATAACCGAAAAACTTTCTGATTGCGCAGCGGATAAGAGAGCTGTATTATGTACCTGGAATTTAGGACTTGAACCTTTTTGTCTTACTTTTCCGTGACTATATTTCTCAAGCCCACCGAGCAGACCTGCTGTGTCTAATAAATTCAGGTAATGTGCCAGGGTTGTAGTGTTGCCTGCCTCCTGCAATTGTCCCATTATTTTATTGTACGAGAGTACCTGGCCTGAATATTGACAACCCAACTCGAACAATTTTCTCATCAGTGCCGGTTTATCTACACGCGTCAATTGAAGTATATCCAAAGAGATGCTGGTTTCAATGAGAGAATCACGGATGTAATTCTTCCATCGATTTTCATCCTTGATCAAAGTAGCCGGACCTGGATATCCGCCGAACCAAACGTATTCCTCTGGACTGTAACCAAATGCCGCATTCATTTCAGCAAACGTCCAATGTCCAAGATAGATGGTTTCAAACCGACCAGTTAGAGATTCAGTTAATCCCTGTTGCAGCAGCAGACGAGAAGACCCTAATATGATCACTTTTAAATTCATTCCATTTCGAGTGTCTGCATCCCATTCTTTCTTTACATGTTCACTCCAGTTGTGGATTTTCTGTATTTCATCTATAATCAGTATTGCTTCTTTCAAAGATCCCATAGTCAATTTTATGCGTGCAATTTCCCACTGTCTGCCTATCCACGAATCATCGTGATCAGAGACAGCATCTGCTGACACGTAATGGTAAGGAAGACTTGTTCTTTTGGTAAATTGAGTAACAAGGGTTGTCTTGCCAACCTGCCTTGGACCGAAGATGAGCTGAATAAATTTCCGGGGTTCCAGATTCATTCTTTGCTTGAGAATTTCAAGTTCAGACCTTATCAATTTGGTACCGTTGCTCATCGAAATTAGGAGGCTTGAGTTAATTGAGTAAAAATACTCAGTATATTGAGTAAAATTACTCAGTATATTGAGTAAATTTACTCATAATAAAAATTATATTCATAATAATCTGATTATTAGATAAATATAAGCTAAAAAAGGAATATAATGATTGAAATAGACCCGAAAACATGGATTCTTCTGAATGAGAATCCAACTTGATTACCTTTAAATATATTAAATAGGAACTCAAGGGACAATATGCTCACTTTCAACAAACCCTCATTTGAGACCCTTTCTGAAAAAGAATGGCTCGTCACAAATGGATTAGGCGGCTACGCTTCCTCCACTATCTCCGGAGCAAATACCCGCAGATACCATGGACTGCTTGTCGCTTCTTTGAGACCTCCGACGGAGCGGACAGTCATCGTATCGAAAATTGAAGAGACTCTCACTGATTACTGTGGCAAGCGGACCAATCTTTCTTCAAATCAATATCATGGAGCCATTCATCCAACAGGGCATGAACTGATTACGGCGTTTGAAAGAAAACCTTTTCCTACGACAACATTTGAAGGAGATGAATTCAGGTTGAAGAAAACTGTTTTGATGCTGCATCATTCCAACACTACATTGACCAGGTATAAAAACTCAGGTAAGGAAATCATCGAGCTTGAACTCAATCCTTTTTATGTATACAGGGATTATCATCATCTCTTCCATGAACAAAATCATTTTGAATTTTATCGAGAGGCGCAGGACGATCATGTATCGGTGATCTATCCGTATTTCGGAGCGCCCCCCATTTTTGTTCAATGCCCGCAAAGTGTTTTTGTGCCGGAGACGATTTGGTACAAGCATTTTCTTTATGCCAAAGAAACGGAGCGCGGATTGGATGATGATGAGGATGCATGTTCAATTGGTGCATATCATCTTATTCTAAAACCGGGCCAGGAATGTTTCATTGTTTTTACGATTGACAAAGATCAATTGCATCAATCATGGAAAAATAGATTTAATAAAGAAAAAGCGGAAGTTAGGAAAAGGACAAAAGAAAGTGAGGCTCCCGATTCGATGAACCTTGATAAAAAATTCAGGAAGTTTTACAGGGACCTTGTCGTATCCGGAAACCAATTTATCGTCAAACGGTCTACGAATGATGGACACACGATCATTGCGGGATATCATTGGTTTACGGATTGGGGACGTGATACGATGATTGCTATGCGTGGGCTTGTGATAGCACGTCATCACCAGGGGCTGGCAAAAGATATTATCCGGACATTCCTTTCCTACATGAAGGATGGCCTGATCCCAAATCGATTTCCTGATCACGGTGAGATACCCGAATACAATACTATTGATGCATCCTTATGGCTGTTCATTGTCATGCATGAATATGATTTAAAATTTGGTGACAAAGAATTTATCGAAGAGTGTTTGCCGAAGTTGAAAGAGGTTCTCCAGGCTTATCGCGACGGGACGAAGTTCAACATCCATATGACGAATGAAGGCCTTATCTCAGGAGGGGAAGATAAATCTCAATTAACCTGGATGGATGCTAAAGTGGGTGATTATGTTGTTACACCACGGCATGGATGTCCTGTTGAAATCAATGCCTTATGGTACAATGCACTGCGCATCTATGATGAATTTCTCACCAAATATAATGTTGAAGAAAAAGGTTGGAATTCCATAGCTGTGCAAACGAAGAAAGCCTTCCGAAAATACTTTCTCAACAAAAATGGTTATCTGAATGATGTGGTGATCCCAGGAGAATCTACAGATGATGCGTTTCGTCCCAACCAGGTATATGCACTGAGCTTGCCTTATTCAATGTTGACGGATAAAGAATCTAAAGGAATTTTAAATCAAATCGCTGAAAAATTATTGACGCCTTACGGCCTTCGTTCTTTGTCAATGGATCACCCCGACTTTATCCCCATTTATACCGGTGATCAATGGCATCGTGACAGGGCTTATCACCAGGGAACAGTTTGGGCTTACCTTATGGGAGAATATTTATTGGCTTATTTGAAAATAAATAAATACACTGCTGAGTCGAAGCAATATGTTCTTGAGATGATGAGCGGATTAATGGATCATTTCTATCATGCTGATTGCATTCATGGCATATCGGAAATATTTGATGGAGGTAATCCCGGACATGGTAAAGGATGCATTCACCAGGCATGGTCGGTGGGGATGTTGCTGAGCGTGTTTGATTCTATGCAAGAAGTCAGTTCTTAATATTTTTACTTTTTGGTTTTTCTGTTTACCCCCCGCCCCCAGAAAGGGGGAGTTGCTTTTATTTTTCTATGTGCCTTTCTATGTGAACTATGTGGCTATGTGGTTCAAAAAAGTCATGGGTTATTGGTCAGCGCTGCCAGTTTGGCTGTGAGTCAGTAGTCTTGGGAATTTATTTTTCTATAGGCCTGAGACCATAGACTAAGCCGGTTGATAAGACTATCAACCTTTGACCAATTATTCTAAGTGAATTCAAAGAATTTTGAAAAAATGGCTCATGATCCATTCAAACTTATCCCAGTTCCATCGCCAGTCAGCGCCATCCCAGGGTCCTCCGATCGAAGTGTATAAATAGGAGAGCCTTACACTATACACCATCAGGGTTATTAAAAGAAATTGAAAAGAAATCCGAACAATTTTCTTTCGTGATGAAAATACTTTTTGAATTAGGCCGGCGAAAGGTATTGCGAGGATTGCATAATATTCCACATAACTGCGATGACCAAATGCACCCCCGAACCACCATGCCCACCAACTGGCGAAAATATATGTTGCCAGAATAAATATGAGAAGCATTGCAGGGCTATGAAATTTTTTGACTTTTAATCCGTAGAAAATTCCAACAAGCATCAGGACCACCAGAGGAGAGTATAACAACAATCCATTCTGAACATCAAAAAGCACAGCCAGGATTTTTGGTTTGTTCCAGTATTTGAATCCTTCCTCTGTATAAGAATAATAAATCCAGTGACCGGTCATTTCTTTCCAGTACATGAACTGAGGAATGAGCATGATAAAACCCGCCGCTATCATAATCAGCACTGATGAATAATGATGAATGAAAAATTTAATTCTTTCTTTAAACTGATCGAAAGAATAAACATCATAGAGGAGCAAAAGAAAAAACAAAATGAAATTTGTCGGTCGGATCAGGAAAATCCATCCCATCAACCCGCCCATGACAACACTATTAAAGAAATCAGCAGATTTTAAATATTTAGGAAGATAAAATAACAGGACAGTAAAGAGAAAGAAAGAATAGACATGGGACATCCCCATTTCTTTCGTTGCATAATGAAATAAATTCGTCCCTAAGAAGACAGACAGAACAGTCCAGAATGCGACGTCTTCTTTGTTCATTTCATCCCCCTCTGACAAGGATTTTATATAAAAAAATGAGCCCGAGTATTGAAATGATTATCCCTCCGAATGCAATGGCTTTGCTATAGACGGGGCTAAAATAATCTTTGGGATCATTACCCTTCAGCTTACTAATGATATACCCGATCCCAAAAAAAGGCAATTCGAAGTATGCAATACCGCAAGAATATTTGTCAACAAATTCCCCTTTATCATTATAATACGGCCACATACTCCCCGGAGGTAATTTGTGAAAGTCTTTGAGAATAAATAATCCAGGTAGATAATCATAGTATCCTTCACAATCTGAATTTATTGTAGCGCGTGGATTGCTTTTTATTCTGTCAAAGGAGATATTAATTAAATATAGAAACGCAAGTATAATAATCAGATAATGTCGCTTATTCATGTGGGCGAATATTAATTTCTGCATTTATTTCAAACTACAGAATTAAAATTATTCACCTATTAATGATAAAGCAATTATTATTCCCTCATTGTCGCATGATTGCTGTAAGTATTTCGGGTTTGTAAAGCAGTTTGCAATTAACGGAATATTTATATTAAAAAATTAGAACATCAACTAACCTTCTTCTTTAATTCAACCGTCATCTCACTTCCACTTCCAATTCAACTCTTCATTGTATGGAAAATTGTGGCTTGATGCTATTCGCTTGAGTTCAGCAATTAATGGCTCAACATTCGAAGTCTTTTGCTTTGGAATTACAATCGCATTCTGGCTTTTTTCTTCGATCAGGATTAAGGATCCGGTTTCGATGATATCTTCGATTTCCGGCCAGAGCATTTTGGTACTGGTATCCCTGACGGTTATGCTCACCCCATCGTCATCTAATGCAATTGTCGTCAAGGCGCCAATTTCATCTCCGTAATTTGCTTTGACATACCTGGTAAAATGCCTGAGGTATTGCCTTTTTTCAAAATAGGTATAAAAAAAATACATGGGAAGGCACAGTAAGAAAAACAAACCCGAAGCAACAGGTCCCTGGCTATTATAAAGAAAAATACCAATAACGAAATACAAACCAAGAATGACCAATTTATTGATGGCTCGTTTTCGGACTACACGTTTCGATTTGGTCGTCACATAATATAAGTAGAGGAGAAAATCACTTTCAGCCGGAGTGTATTCGAAGGTCATCATTGGATTTAAGCTAAAACGTGGTTTAATCTACCATTCTTTATTGGTTCTCCTTCTCTTTCTCAACCTTTGCAGCTTCACGAATAGACTTTCCGTCAATCAGCACATCTTCGATCACGGCTTCACCATCCTTTACTGCGACTAAGGCATAAGTTACTTTATTAGTATCCCGTGCAGCTTCCGCATAGGCTTCGGCAGCACTCTCAGACAAAGATTCTTCCATATAAAACCTTGTAAAAGGATAATCAACACTCACATACGTCATGGTGTCAGGGATAATGTAATCAATCGTGGCATTGACAAAGTCTTCGTCACTCGTGGGCTTATCTTTTGTTACAGAATTAATTCTTGCAAAGCCATCCTCATTTTCCGAAAGGAGTACATAAACGGGATCTCCCTGTTTCCAATCCTGGGCATCTGCCACTTTCGTTGAAGTACTATCAAATGAAAGGGTGATATATTTCCCGCGGAAAGGATCATTTGGATCAACTGGTCTGGATTTAAATTTGAATTCCTTTCCTTCGGCCAGGAACATTCTCCTTGAAATAGATCATCCTGGAGGGTACGTAGAGTTGTACCAGGACCATGAGGATGAATGCGGGGATGATGATATTTTTATTCACGATAGATAATTTTCGATTTAAAAGTTATTTGAATTAACGGAGGCGGAGGCAAGCCCCGCCAATACAACCAATTAAATTGAATTAAAATTTAAGTACTGGCGGGGCTTGCCCCCGCCTTTCTTCTATGCTTTTAAATCAAACATTCAACACTCATCTTTCACAACTCACAGCTCACAACTGACTAAGTGCTTGTGTTTTTGTCTATTTTGTCTATTCTGCCTTTTCTGCCAATTCCGTCTTTTCTGCCATTTTCTTCTTATTCACCATCCAGTAATTACCAAAGAAAAAACCAAATCCCACAGCAACAAACAAAATACCCTTAAGGACAAAACTAATGTTGGTATCAAAAAACCTGCTGATCACCAGACCTGTCACAATCACCAGACCATAATTGAGTACGCCCAAATGATTTTGTTTGGCACCTTCCCTTATCGTCATGATTCCAACCGCCAAAAGAAGGACATTCACAAGTATAATGGCCAATGGTGCATTGGAATAGACTCCGATCCAGAAAATGATGATAAATAAAATGAAGACCGGTTCAATGGGTTTTATTTCAAAAGGCTTGTATTTTATTTTTTGATAAATTAATAGAGAGAGTGCAGCTAATGTCAATAAGGCTGATGCAAAAAATTCCGGTGAGGACATTATATTCTTCTGAAGAAATGATCCATCGCCGATATCTTCCCAAAAGAAACTAAAACTCATGACAAGCAGTGTTATCACTGTGCCCAGTGAGCCAACAACGAGGTATCCATTGTTCCTGATCTTTTGTTCCCTGATGAAGGGCGTATTCCCGATCATATAGAACAATCCGAAAAGACTAACATTGGCTACGACAATCAATTCACCAACATCCTTTGCTACTGTTCCAAGCACAATCACAACTGACAATGGAATAAACCAGTTGTGGAAAGTGAAAAAATTACTTTCACTTTTTTGCCTGAACAACATATAATAATAGGGGAGTGCCAGCAGCAGAAGTCCCCAATAGAGATAGGATTCATGCGTTGAATGTCCCCAATATCCCGTTTCACACGCATACCAGGTGATGCCGATGAGATAAAGCAAAGATGCCACGGATGATCTCATGACATAAATCAACGGAACACATAGCAACATCCAGGTCAGAAGGAATGAACCGAGATTTCCGGGTACATTATAGATCTGGCCAAGAAGTGAAATACATGCACCAATAGAAATAAAAAGAAATGCTGAACCAGCTTCTCTCCATGTCATGCTGTCTTCTCTTCGTAATAATGTATATCCACAGATAAACTGACCTGTCAGCAGGGGAATAAACGCTATGACCGTTTTAGTACCACGGGATAATTGATCCCAATTATGTGCAAGGATGAGGATGATGCCGAGGCTGACTAAAATAGCCCCTAGCACTCCGAATACAATCAGCAGTTTATTTTGTGGAGAGCCCGACTTTGAATTGTAGTATTCAGTAATCCTCTCGGCGGTTTCCTGGTTGATCACACCGGCAGTAAGTAATTCGGTGATTTCCTTATTTATTTTCATCGTTGGTTTTTAATCTGACTTAAAGGTAATGGAATAGGGTTAAAGGATCAGGAGATCACTTAGACTGCCGGGAGTAGTTCCTGGCATGTAAAATTAACTTGAAAGAAATCTTTTATCTTAGTCCGCAAACGAGACCACATTGGCCAAGCACACTAAAAAACCGATTAAAAAACCAGTTGCTCCTCCGGTAGTTGTTGCCCCACCGGCCGAGGCTCCTGAATGGATGAAATATTTTCCTTACATCCTCACTGCTGTATTTTTCATTTTGTCTTTTATCGGGATACTGCATCATGAGATGTGGAGGGATGAGTACCAGGCCTGGATGGTGGCATCAGATGCACATTCCGTCGGTGAGCTATTTAAAAACCTTAAGTATGAAGGAAACCCTGTATTATGGCATGCATTTCTTTATGTGATTACTTCCTTTACGGATAATCCATTCAGCATGCAGGTATTTCACATCCTGATTTCAACTTCTTTTATTTTTCTCATTGGCCGGTATGCTCCATTTTCAATTCTTCAAAAGGTATTGTTGTCTTTTGGCTATTATACATTTTTTGAATACAATCTGATCAGCAGATCCTATGGTTTGGGGTTGTTACTGGTGGTTATTTTTTGCATTCTTTATCAAAACAGGCAAAAAAATATTCTCTGGATGGCTGTGGTACTTTTTCTCCTGGCCAATGACACGATATTTGGTGTAATCCTTGCAGTTAGTTTTGCAGGAATTATCCTTTATGAAAATCTTTTCCGGGATAAAAAATCTAAAGCTCCTCAAATCCCTGTCATTCGATTGGGTTTATTCCTATTGATTTCTTTTGTAGGCGTGCTTTTAGGTTATTTGCAAATTAAACCTGAACCGGACAATTCCTTTTTTACGCAATATGTAACTCACTTTGATGATGTGAGATTGAAATGGGCATTCTCGAGATTTATTCATGCCTATTTTGCCATACCCAATTTCAGCAATCTCCATTTTTGGAATACGAACATGTTTGTTCCTGATGAGAAAAAATTTGGAATAGGCATCACGCCTCTTCTTTTCCTCGCATGGATGATTGCCTTTCTGCGGTACAGGATTGTTTTTATCCTTTATTCTGTTGGTACATTGATCTTGCTTGTATTTTATTATTATACCGGTTTTATCTGGAGCAGGTATTCGGGACATTTATTTTTATTATTGATAGCCTGTTGCTGGCTGGTTTATTTTCAGAAAGAGAAGCCTTTCAAAAACGTTTTGCTTAACTGGATTTCACTCATGGGGAATAAGATCAGGGTGCCCTTTTTCCTGCTTATCCTTTGTGTTCATTTGATCGGTGGGGTTGTAGCTTATTACATGGACATTAAATATCCGTTTTCAACGAGTCAGAAAGCCGCCGAATATTTAAGGAATAATCATTTAACGGATAATGAAATACTTGGCAGCATCGATTATGTCATTTCACCACTTGCATCAGAATTGCATAAGAAAATATTATACCCTGAACGAAAGGAGCATGGCACTTTTATCATCTATGATCAAAAAAGAACGAGCATCTGGTCATTTAGTGAAATACAATCTTTAGTCAGCGAGATGCTTGCAAAAGATCCTAAGCCGCTTATTCTTGTCAAGAGCCTGCAAATCACAAAGACTTATAATGACACCGGTGAAGTGGAGCCATGGACAGACGGAATGCTTACGGATGACATTTCTTTGAAATTGCTCACGACCATCGAACCTGGTATTGTTGAAGACGAGCAATATTATATTTATAAGGTGGAGAAAGTCAAATAGCGCCCTTAACTCTCTTCTTTAAGCGAGGTTCCGATCTAAATCCCGTTGAATATCCCGGTCTTTGATCGTATTCCGCTTGTCAAATTCCTTCTTTCCCTGTGCGAGAAATATCTCACACTTCGCATGACCTCGTTCTGAAAAATAAATTTTATAGGGTACAATCGTCAGTCCTTTTTCTGCGACCCTTCGTTCAAGTTTCTTAAGTTCGGTTTTTTTCAATAATAATTTCCTGGTGGCTTTTACTTCATGTTGAAACATGCTTGCCTGTTCGTACTCACTGATGTGAAGATTTTTCAGATACAGTTCCCCATGTTCGAATACGCACCAGGCATCACTCATATTAGCCTGGCCCAAACGGAGTGATTTTACCTCAGTTCCTTTCAGCATCATCCCGGCCTCAAAAGATTGAAGAAAATGATATTCAAATTTTGCCCTTCTGTTGACTATTTCCAATTCTTATTTTCGATTTGATTTGACATCATGAAAATCAATTTTACATTATAAGCCACTAATTACACTAATTTCCACTAATTAAATTCTTACGTTCTTACGCCTCCCGTAGTATTACTTAAAGTGCACTGAGCAATATCGATGAACGGTTGCTGAGCTGTAGCACGAGGATGAGAATAGAGGGTCGAAGCATGTTCGAGATGTGTCGAAATGTCACGATTTGGAAGGCTGATTACTGAAAACCATTGGGTGCTCAGGCTTTAGATGTTCATTTATGAAACTTGTCATTTTCACATAAAGATGTCGCCGGGCATTATCACCATAAATCCCATGATTCCGATTCGGATAATAATAAGTATCGTATTGTTTATTTGCCTTGATCAGGGCAGCCGACATTTCAGCAGAATTCTGGAAATGCACATTGTCATCCGAACTGCCATGAACGAGAAGATAATTTCCGGTCAGCCGTTCTACAAAATTGATAGGACTATTTTCTTCATAACCCTTTGCGTTTTCTTTGGTATCCCTCATGTAACGTTCTGTGTAAATCGAATCATACCATTTCCAGTTTGTCACAGGAGCTACCGCGATGGCTGAATTAAAAACATCATTTCCTTTAAACAAACAGAGTGATGACATATATCCTCCATAACTCCAGCCGAAAATACCTATGCGGGCAGGATCAGCATAAGGTAATTTGCCTAAGTACTTCGCCGCTTCAATCTGATCAATAGTTTCATAATGTCCGAGCTGGAGATATGTCATTTTTTTAAATTCTTCTCCGCGTCCGCCGGTACCCCTGTTATCCACGCATGCTATGATGTAACCTTGCTGAGCGAGGGATTGATACCACCAATAATCCTGTCCCATCCAGCCATCCGTTACTTGCTGAGATCCAGGTCCGCCATACAGATGCATAAACACCGGGTATTTTCTTGTCGGATCGAAGTTGTAAGGTTTGATCTCGTAGCCATTGAGTTGCACACCTTCTGAGGTAGTGAAGGTGAAAAATTCTACCGGTTGTGTCTTACAATCTTGCTGTAGTTTGCGCACACTTGCATTGTCTTCAAGATTTCTTACAAGATTTCCATTACGATCATTGACTGAAATCGTGGGAGGAGTATTAATGCCGGAATGTGTCCAGACAAAAAGATCATAGGTAGTTGAAAATTGTGCACTATTCATACCATCATCACCTTTGATCACTTTTCGATTAGAGCCATTCAGGTCAATGCTGTAAATTTCCCTTTCCAGTGGTGACTTGATATTGGCCTGGAAATAAAGCAAGTTGTTCTTTTCATCTACTCCATAGAAATCAGTTACCTCCCATGATCCGGATGTGATTTGGTGTTTCAGTTTTCCATCCATTCCATATAGATAGATGTGATTATATCCATCCTGTTCACTTGTCCATATGAAACCATCCTGCCCTTTAAGAAAAGTCAGGTTGTCATGAATGTCGATGTAGTATTTATTTTCTTCCTGCAACATAAGAGAAGTTTTACCTGACGATGCATTGGCGAGAAGAAGTTCAAGATGATTTTGATGACGGTTCATCCAGAAGACGCAAAGTTTTGAAGGATCATTGGTCCATTTGATTCTCGGGATATATCCATCCGGATCGCTGGTGCGATCGACCTGTTCAGATTTTTTTGATTTCGTGTCAAAAATATGGATGCTCACTTTTGAATTTTCCTGTCCCACTTTCGGATATTTGAAAGTTTCCATTTCGGGATAGACATCACCGGTGTAATTAGTCATTGTAATTTCTTTGACTGCACTTTCATCAAAACGATAAAAGGCAATGTACCGGCTATCAGGTGACCAGGCAAAAGCCTTGGTAAAAGAAAATTCTTCTTCGTACACCCAGTCACATGAACCGTTGATGATGGCATTTACTTTCCCATCCTCTGTCAGCCTCGTCGTTTTTCCGGATTTAAGGTCTTTGCAGTACAGATCATTGTTCATGACATAGGCTACTTTCTTACCATCCGGAGAAAAAGTAGCGTGCATTTCTTTTGCTACATCCGTCAGCTTTATTGCTTTTCCGGAGGATGGATTATATACATAAGTCCATTCCCGGGTTGAATGACGATAAATGGATTCTTGTCCGGTAGTCAAAAGGATTTGAGTTTCATCATCACTGAAAGTGTAATCATCAATTTGATTTTCACCTGCAGGAAGATGTAGAGCATTGACATCAAGGATCGTATCGACAAGTGCCCCGGAAGAGAGGTCGTATTTTAAAATCATATTGTGCTGAAGCGAGGAGTAATGATGTCCATCGTTCATAAACCGGAACCCTGGAACGCCTTGCGTGCGATAAGTTCCATTGGTCCAGATATCATCAATCGTGATCTGTCGTTGAGCCAGGGACTGCGATATCGGCAGGATAATAAACCCGGTCAGAAATAGCCATAAGATCCAGTTGCCTTTCATCATCATTTATTTAAGGAGTAAAAAAGGAATGCAAATCTCGTCAATTAAGGACGTAATGACAAGGTTAGAGCCTTGAGATCGTCTATTAATCCATACAGCTTATCGAAAGTTTGGCAATAGGCAATTAGCAATAGGCAATTAGCAAATAAACCAATTAGCAATAAACAATCAGTAATAAACCTATAAACTACTCAGCTTATGAATTATTTTCCGAAGGGTGTGCGAAGTCCTGCCTGGATGGATACAGACCTGATATATTTTCCATTGTTGTTGCTGAATTCAATATCAGGGATCTGGTATTGAAGGGCAGTCTGCAGGAAGAATGTTTTGTTTCCGGTGATGGAATATTCAAGGCCCAAACCCGCTGAAGCGGAAAGGAAGCTCTTTGTACTAAATGGTGCACCGTCGCGGATTTTTTCACTGACACGCCTGGTCTCTGCGATTGTATTGGCGAGGCTTGGATTGTTGTTTGGATTTTCTCCGGCAGAGAGAGAGGGGAAATGATATTTGATACTCACATCGATGTCAGATTCAACGATCATGTTGAGATCAAAACCTGCGAGCGCATATAATTTCAATGGACTGTTACGGTTAAATTTGAATCTCAATTGAAGTGGTATGGTCACCAGTTGCAATCGCATGGCTTCGAATTCAACGATCCCATTATCGAATGCAGTGCCTATAGCTATTTTGCGGTCGGGTTCGAAAGTTTTTGCACTGTAGATGAGGCCTGATTCAACAGCCCATCTCGGATGAGCCGCACCTATAGTGAACCCACCTCCATAACCAGTACTGCGAATGCCTTGTTGAGGAAATATAATTTGTCTTCCTGTTGTATATAATCTATCCTCGGGCATACGCAACCGGTTGTTATCGGCTTGCACTAAAATTCCGAATTCAGTGTAAGTCCTCTTGTGCTGCTTCACATATTGTGGATGAGGATATTTGCTATCATCATTACTGACAACAGGAGAAGTCAGTGTTGAGAGAAAACTCATTTTTCCCAAATAGGGATCCAGGCTTACGCTTGAAGAAGCAACTAAATGATCATCATTTGTCTTCGATGAGGTGTGTTCCTCTTTAACATTCTTCGAATTCGTTGATTTAGAAATTACAGGAATAATATTGCTTTTGGCCTGTGATTCCGTGATGGCGTTAAATGAAGCAATGGGTCCAAGAAAATCAGTTATTGAATTTTGATTTTGTTCAGACGTCTTTCGGAAAGTAGCTTCATTCAATGCCTTGGTACCGGAAGCAACAGTCGAATGTGTCATTACAGAATGACTTGCATTTGATTTACTATTTTTCTGTAAATGAGATTTTTGGGATGAAACTTGATTTTGTGTACTTGATTCTCCGGATTCAGATTTAGATAAGCTTTCTTTAGTTTGTTTGTTTGAAAGTTGTGTTCCAATATTTTCAACTATTGCTTCTGATGTAGAATTACTTTTTAAGTCGTCCGCATTATTCGTGTAGAGTGGAGTTTCAAATGGAAGTTTTCCCATTCTGCCCATGTTGACTACTGTCAACAGAATAAGCAGTACCGCAGCAACCTCGATCACTTTCAATGCAATCAATTTAGCACCTAAGAACCTGCTGTCGGCGAGACGCTGAAGGAATAATGGCCAGGTGCGGGGATCGTAATGTGGTTCAAAGTCAGCAATCCGTTTGCGGATATCTTCGTCGAACTGTTTATCGGCGGCATCGAGGGAGGCTTGAATGCGTTGCCAGCCTTCAACTGCTTCCGGGGCTATATAGGAAATGAAAGTTTCTTTGAGGTTGTGATCAAATGGAGGATCATTCTCCGGTTCGTTCGTTTCCGGAAGATCAAGTTGGTTGGAAAACTGATGCCAATCCGATTTTAAGCCATCAGGCTTGTAATCTCCAAGCAGGTCTTTCAAACTTTTGTCCCAATCGTTATCTCCCATTTTTACCCAAGGTTGCGGCTAGTAAATCTTTAAGTTTTGACCTGGCTTTCACAAGGTTAGATCGGCTGGTACTCTCGGTAATTTCGAGGATATCTGCTATTTCCTTGTGGGAGAAGCCTTCAACTACATAAAGATTAAAGACAGAACGATAAGCAGGGGATAAGCGCTGTATGCAAAGGACGATTTCCTGGACGGTGAGTTTGCTCAGGGCATCGGGTTCATTGGTCTGGACGCTATAAGCTGTCTCAAGGTCCTCAGTCCGACGCCTCGACTGCATCCGGTAATAATCGATGGCGGTATTGACAATAATCCTCCTCATCCAGGCTACCAGGGAAGTGCCGGGCTGGTATCGATGGATATTATTGAGAATTTTTATAAATCCTTCGTGAAGGATGTCCAGGGCGTCATCATGATTGCTGGAATACCTCAGGCAGACACCCATCAGGAGGGTATAATTATCTTCATAGAGTTGCTTTTGCGCCCACCGTTCCTTGGCGATGCACGCATCAATGAAGGATTTCTCCTGGTTTTCGAGGCTAATCGAAATACTCATATTCCGGAAATAAATATCGGGAATTTCCGGGAAATAAACTCATCAATTCCACTGAACGTCTCAAGATTTACATTAGAATGGACCTATTGGTCTAAAATCGGAAACAACGATTGACATCAACACATTAACTTTCAGGCATGGATGAAACTCTCGAAAATCTGAAATACCCTGTCGGCCGCTTTGATTGGTCAAGACAGGTTACAAAAGAAGATCGCATCAAAGCGATTCAAACCATTGCTGCTTTTCCGGCTAAAATGCGCGATGCTGTCAAATCACTTAATGACGCACAATTAAATACTCCATATCGTCCTGACGGATGGACCATAAGACAAGTAGTGCATCATTGTCCGGATAGTCATATGAATGCATACATCCGTTTCAAACTTGCGCTTACCGAAAACAGTCCGACGATAAAACCTTACGATCAGGCTGAGTGGGCAAAGCTCCCGGATAGCAAACTTGATCCAGAAGTATCACTTCAATTAATCGAGAGTGTGCATAAGCGATGGGTGACGATCATGGAGAATATGTCGGAAGATGAGTGGAAACTTGGTTTCATACATCCCGAGCATAATAAGTGGCAGGGACTGGAACAAGTCGCGGTGTTGTATGGATGGCATTGTGAACATCATCGGGCGCATGTAATGAGGCTGAGGGAGAGGATGGGATGGTGATTTCGTTTTACCCCCCGCTCCCTGAAAGGGGGCGGGGGGTAAAACGGATCTCCTCGGTAGTTTTTCCCTTTCAGGGGGCGGGGGGTAAAACGGAATCATTCTCCATTAGCATTTTTCTCAACAACACCAATGCAGCAATCGAAGTATACTCAATATTACTTACGCGATCTCTCGTGAGTTTTAATAATCTTGCTTTCGTACCATTTGGTCCTGCACATGCTATCCAGATTGTACCAACTGGTTTTTGCGGGGTTCCACCTGTTGGTCCTGCTATTCCACTGGTTGATAATGCCCAAGTCACATCAAGATTGCGACGCACACCTTCAGCCATGGCCCTAACGACTTCTTCACTCACAGCCCCATGCACCCACAACATTTCCTGCGGAATATCTAATGCAGATGTTTTCATTCTATAAGCGTAAGGAACAATCGATCCGATAAAATAATCCGAGGATCCTGAAACAGATGTCAACAGATGTGATAAATATCCACCGGTGCAACTTTCAGCTGTACCTATCGTTTCATTCCTCTCCCTTAATATATCACCTATTGCTTTTGACAGCGATGTATCTCCTGTGCTATACACAAGATCTCCAAGTCGATCAATGATCTGTTGTTGCAGTCGATCCATCAATTCTTTCTGATCATTACCATAACCGGTCAATCTCAATGTCACCTGGCTGAATGAAGGGAGATATGCTAACTTAATATCTTTCGGAAGTCCTGATTCAATGTCCTCAATCATACTCGCTATCACTGTTTCTCCTTCTCCTGCAGTGCGGATAAAACGATGTTCTACCGGATCGCCTTTCGGTAAAAGACGAATCATTTTTTCTGAAAGCAAGTGACGCATTTCATGTGGAACACCTGGGACTGCTGCGAGAATTTTATTTTCTTTTTCAAACAGCATGCCCGGCGCTGATCCCTGGTCATTCGGAACGATGCGGGCGATTTCCGGCATGTAACATTGTACTTTATGCAGATCAGATGGTTCCCGTCCGATGCGGTGAAGAATTTCCTTGACACGGATCCAGGTTTCTTCATGCCAGACTAGTTTGCAATTATAATATTGACATAATGCTTCTTTGGTGAGGTCATCTTTCGTTGGACCTAACCCTCCGGTGGTAATCACGAGATCGGCATCTTCAAAACAAAGATTGATTCCCTTGATGATTTCATTGATTTCATCTCTGACACCAAGCTTGCGTGTTACTTTCCATCCATTTCGATCCAGCCACGCTGCTATCCATGAACTATTCGTATCCACGATCTGGCCGATCATGATTTCATCACCTATGGTCAGGATGGCTGCTTTCATTTTTTTAACCAATTAATTTCATGCGAAAAGTAGGACTTAATTGAGTGATCACCCATATCAAGAAGTATTCTTCCTTCATCATCTACACTAAGAATTGTGGCGGATATTTTTTGACCATTTAATTCAAAATCATTTTGCTTCCCTTTTCCGTAGATCAATTCATCATATTCAGGTTTCCAGTTTTCAAGGGATGCATCAAGAAATTTTAATAACTGATCTCGTAGGTTTTCAGCAATGGCATCAATGTCATATTCTTTTCCTGTCAGCAAGTAAAGGGATACCGGATTTGGGAGATTAGCAGGGAATTGAATTTCATTAACATTCATTCCTATGCCGATGACGGAGTGTTGAACTTTAGTGGAGGAGATGGAATTTTCGATCAGGATTCCGGCTATTTTCAGATCTCCTATATAGATGTCGTTTGGCCACTTAATCAAAGGAAAAAGATTAGAATCCATCGCATGAATGGTCCGGGCAACTGCAAGGCTTGTCTTCATGGCCAAAAGTGGCAAATCCTTAAGTAACAGATTGGTTGACTGCAGGATAATGGACATAGCCAGATGTCTTCCGGCTCCCGCATGCCATGACCTGCCGTATTGTCCGCGGCCATCTGTCTGGTGACGGGCTAAAATGGCGGTTCCGTGCAGATTTAGCCCGGAAGCCAGCAACCTGAGCGCTTCTTTATTTGTGCTGTCTATGGTGTCGTAGATCCTGAAATTCTCCATTTTTACCTGAAAAGGCCCTTACCTTTGGGCTCCGGAAGGCCAAACCTCCGCAACAATAATCGTACATTTGAATTAATATATCACTGGATTTGTATTAAGATAAAATAAATAAGCATCAGGAATGAGCGGGTTTAGCTCCCGGCTCATTCTTTTCATCAAAAAAACGAACATTTGGTAAGCACGAAGAAAGCCATCCAGGCGAAAACAATCAGCCAGGGTCTCCAGGATCTGATCATAGACTGTATCACCGATATTAAAGGCAAAAAAATCCTACTTCTCAATCTGAAAGCAATAGATGACGCCCCCGCGGATTATTTCATCGTCTGCGAAGGTGATTCTACAACCCAGGTAAGAGCGATTGCCAATAATATTGAGCGCCGGCTAAGAGATGAAATTCGATTGAGTCCTGCTCACGTGGAAGGAACTCAGCATGCCAAGTGGGTTTGTATGGACTATTTTGATATCGTGGTTCATATTTTTCATCCGGAAACGCGGCGCTTCTATGACCTGGAGCAATTATGGAGTGACGCGGAGAGGATTGAGTATAGGGATATTTGAAAAATTTCTATTGATTTAGAAACAAGGTTCCAGGGTTAAAACCTTATTAGGGTTGATTCCGTTAATAGGGCATCATTAAAAGAAGATTTTAGACAAGAATTCAATGAGCGAGGAAAATAATAAACAGGATAAAAAACCGGGGAATAAGTTCACCTTCAATTCATATTGGATTTATGGTAGCATCATTCTCGGCTTGATCATTTTCAACCTGATGTTCCTGGGAGAGATGTCTACAGAGACGATCAACTTCCAGAAATTTTCAGAAATGGTGGAAGCCGGAGATGTTGCAAAGATTGAAGTCGTCAATAAAAAAGACGCCAGGATTTACATCAAGCAGGAAAGTCTTTCAAAGCCTCAATACAAAAAGCTTAACGAATCTACATTCAATAAATCACGGCCGAATTACACTTTTAATATCGGACCTCCGGAAGCATTTGCCAGCGAGATCAATGCACTCAATGCACGTGTTTCATCTGAGCTCAGAGTGTACCCGGATTATGTAGACAAAGAAAACTGGATGGGTCCGCTGATGGGATGGCTCATTCCGATCTTCCTTTTTCTTGGGCTTTGGATATTTATGATGCGCAGAGTTTCCGGTGGATCTGGCGGACCCGGAGCACAGATATTTAATATTGGAAAAAGCAAGGCTACACTTTTTGAAAAAGACTCAAAGGTGACAGTCACATTCGCAGATGTCGCAGGATTGGATGAAGCGAAAGAAGAAGTGATGGAAGTCGTTGACTTTCTCAAACAACCAAAAAAATATACTTCACTCGGCGGGAAAATTCCAAAGGGTGTATTGTTAGTCGGCCCTCCGGGAACTGGAAAAACATTGTTGGCGAAAGCTGTAGCCGGAGAAGCAGCTGTTCCGTTTTTCTCGATATCGGGTTCTGATTTCGTGGAAATGTTTGTTGGTGTAGGAGCTTCGCGTGTGCGTGATCTTTTCAAACAAGCAAGAGAGAAAGCGCCTTGTATTGTATTCATCGATGAGATTGATGCGATCGGAAGAGCGCGTGGAAGGAATGCCTTCCAGGGAGGAAACGATGAGCGTGAGAATACACTGAATCAATTGCTGGTGGAGATGGATGGTTTCAGTACGGATAAAGGTGTCATCCTGATGGCCGCTACGAATAGGCCAGACATTCTGGACAATGCATTGATGCGTCCGGGCAGGTTTGACAGGCAGATTGGATTGGAGCGTCCTGATTTGGTGGGACGTGAAGCAATATTCAAAGTGCATCTTAAGAATATCAAGAAAGGAATATCAGTCGATCCTAAAATTCTGAGTGAAATGACTCCGGGTTTTGCCGGTGCAGATATTGCTAATGTTTGTAATGAAGCTGCATTAGTGGCTGCACGCCGGAATAAAACAGAAGTAGATCTGGATGATTTTCATTACGCACTGGATCGTGTCATTGGCGGATTGGAAAAGAGAAATAAACTGATCTCTCCGGAAGAAAAAGAAATTATCGCATATCATGAAGCAGGTCATGCGATCTGCGGATGGTACCTTGAGCATGCTTCTCCACTTGTAAAAGTGACGATTGTACCTCGTGGAATTGGCACTTTAGGTTTTGCGCAATATAGTCCGAAAGAAGAATACATCACGCGTACGGAGCAGATGCTTGACCGCATGTGCATGGCGTTGGGTGGACGTGCTGCTGAGAGTGTCATTTATGATAAAATATCTACCGGGGCACAAAGTGATCTTGATTCGGTGACGAAGATGGCTTACAGTATGGTTTCTATCTATGGACTTGATGTTGAAGTGGGTAATGTTTCATTCTATGGATTATCACAGGATCAATTTCAAAAACCATATTCAGAAGATACGGCTACGCTGATTGATAATCGGGTTCGCATTATTATCGATGGTCAATATGCTCGTGCCCAGGAATTATTGAAATCCCATAAAGGAGACCTGGAATTACTGGCAAAAACACTTTTAGAAAAAGAAGTCATCCATAAATCAGATATCGAGAGACTGATAGGTCCAAGGCCTTATGCGACCAAGGGGACACAAGGAAAAGATGAAGATCCTGAAACGAATCCTGTAGACCAGGGAAATAATCTGATTCCGCCTATTCCGGGATTTTCAGGTATTGAGCCTGAGCTGGAAGAAATCTAGCAGAGAGCAAAGGGCGGAGGGCAAAGAGGCTAAGGTTTTAATACTTCAGGAAGTACCTCGCCTTCTTTGATAAACTTCATTGAGATCGAATTGACGCAGTGGCGCGTATTCTTTTTTGTAAATCTTTCCCCGGTAAAAACATGGCCAAGGTGTGCGCCGCAATTGCTGCAGAGGATTTCAACACGACGGCCGTCAGCGTCTTTGTGTTTGGTTACAGCGCCGGGTAATTCATCATCAAAACTCGGCCATCCACAGCCTGAAGCAAACTTATCTTCTGATTTATACAAAGGTTGATTGCATTGCCTGCAGATGTAGGTGCCGGGCATTTTATTCTCATCGTATTCGCCTGTGAAAGGACGCTCTGTTCCTTTATTGAGGATGACGTATGCTTCGTCTTTGGAAAGTGGGTTGTAGGGCATGATTAGTTAACAAGTCGGTTTTTTAATAGGTTTAAGAAAAGTAATAAATCTTCTGAATTCACATTGCCTTGAGGCTAAATGTTTTAGGAAAACACAATAGTATTTAAGGAAAACCTGAAATGGAGGAAAGAAGAAGGTAGAAACCTCGAAAACATATTTAAGGAAAACACAATTGTATTTAAGGAAAACCTGAAATGATTGATATTGAGCCACTTCAGTACCATGATTGTCCGAAGTCCAAAACATATTTAAGGAAAACACAATAGTATTTAAGGAAAACCTGAAATGGAGGGAAGAAGAAGGTAGAAACCTCGAAAACATATTTAAGGAAAACACAATTGTATTTAAGGAAAACCTGAAATGATTGATATTGAGCCACTTCAGTACCATGATTGTCCGAAGTCCAAAACATATTTAAGGAAAACACAATAGTATTTAAGGAAAACCTAAAATGAGTAATAGGGAATTTAGGAGTAAATGAAATTTCTAAATCAGTTGCGTAAAAGCTCCCGGATAAATCCCAACCACTAAACTCAACACCACACACAAAATCATCACCACAAAATAAATTGTTGACGCCCTCACAGGAACATCATCCGCATCTTTAGTGTACATCGCCAGGATGACTTTGAAATAATAATATACACCTACAATAGAGGCAATGACTGCAACAACTGTCAACCAGATGTATCCATTCTTTATCGCCTCCGAAAAAATGTAATACTTTCCAAGGAAACCTGCAAGCGGTGGTATTCCGGCCAAAGACAACATGCTCATCGTAAGCAAACCTGCCATCAATGGATTCTTTTTTCCAAGTCCGTTGAATGCACTGATGCTTTCATATTTCATCGCGGCAAAAACAGGAATCGCAACGGCGAATGCGCCAATCGTAGCTAATACATACGAAGTGCCGTAGAACAAAAGGGCTGAAGAGGAATTCGTCTTCAAGCTAAGAATGGCAAGAAGCATATATCCAGCATGCGATATACCTGAATAAGCCAGGAGGCGCTTGAAATTATCCTGTGAGAGTGCAATAAGATTTCCTGCAATCATTGTCGCGGCCGCAACAATCATCATGATATCACTTGTGTAATCATGGATTCCAACAAACCCATTGACCATCAATCGATAGAACGCAGCGAAGAAAGATACCTTCACTAAGGTGGCCATTGTTGCAGTCACCAGAGTAGGAGAACCTTCGTATACATCCGGGCTCCAGAAATGAAATGGTACTGCAGCTATTTTAAAGAAAAATGCAACAACCATCAATAACGTTCCTATCAGGAACATCGGTTGTATAGATCCGGCGGATACATACGCAGCAATCTTATCGAGTTCAAACGAACCACATGATCCGTAAATCAATGCAATGCCAAATAACAATACCGCAGAAGCAAATGATCCCATCAGGAAATATTTGAAACCGGCTTCATTGGACCGGATATCAAATCTTCTGCTTCCTGCCATGATATAAAGTGAAATGGATACAATCTCAATGCCGAGAAACAGCATGACCAGGTTCCAATAACTAAATAGAATGAGTGTACCGGAAAGAATGAAAATCAAAATCGCCAGGTAATCACTGATGTGATGAGGCTCATCTTTATAAAAATCGGATGACAATGCAAAAATCAATGCCGCAGTAAAAATCGAAAGACCGCTAAAGGCAACAGAGAAATGATCGATGCGCATCATTCTCGACATATCCATGCCCCCGATCATGATGGCTGTGCTTTGTGACCAATCAAGACAATTGATGTAAAAAATAACTGCAAGAGCAGCGACAATCACCGGCACAAGGATCTTTCGCAGGTTTAATATTTCCGCCACCAGGCAAAACATTCCGAGACAGCACGTATATATTAATGTGTTCACTATCCTTTTTTAGTTAAGCGATTTATGTAAAATACCCTGCAAAACTGGTTCAGCGAGATCAAGTATTGGTTTCGGATAAATACCCATGGCGATAATCACGACGACTAGGATTCCCAAAGCAAGGATTTCATTCCATTGCAAATCCACAAATCGTTCTGTGGCGGAATTTGCAGGGCCCAACATTACTTTCTTAAACATTCTCAACATGTATACTGCACCGAGTATGATGGTCAGGCCTGAAAAGACAGATAACCATGTATTGTATTCATATACTCCGTACAGAAGAAGAAACTCGCCGATAAACCCATTCGTCAGTGGCAATGCAATGCTTCCCAGGACAATAATCATAAATACCGTATAGAATTGAGGCGCCTTGCTTCGAATTCCACCAAGTCCATACACATCCTGGCTGCCGGTACGGTTGAAAATAATGTCGGCGCAAAAGAACAAGCCCACTACATTGATGCCATGGGCAAGCATTTGCACTACACTACCCTGAAGGCCCTGAATGTTCAAAGCAAAAATTCCTGCAGAGATCAAGCCTACATGTGCCAGTGAAGAATAGGCTAAAAGATTTTTGAGATTCTTTTGTTTGATAGCTATGATCGAGGCATAGACAATCCCCACTACACACAATATGATGGCGAGAGGACCCCATTGAGCAACTCCTAATGGGACAATCGGTAGCAGCCATCGGATCAAACTATACGTCCCCATCTTCAACATGATACCTGAAAGTAACATGGTGCCTTGTGTAGGTGATTCGCGATACGTATCAGCCTGCCATGTATGAAATGGAACGATAGGAATCTTGATGGCAAATGCCAGGAAGAACATCCAGAAAAGCCAACTCTGATTTTTTTCCGATACAACTAAATTGTATAATTCTCGAATGTCAAAGGAATGGGCCGGGTTGTACCAATACAGCATGATGAAGCCAAACAACATCAACAAACTTCCTGCGAGGGTGTAGATGAAGAATTTTAATGTGACAGGTACACGGTTCGAACCACCCCATTGCAAGGCAATGAAATAAATCGGGATTAAAGCCAATTCCCAAAAAATATAATAGAGCAATCCATCCATGGCCATAAACACGCCAAGAAGTGCAAACTGCATCAACAGGATTAAAGAGAAATAACTTTTGGATTTTATGATCAGCCTGTTGAATGCGGAAAGAATGATGATGGGTGTCAGAAAATTGGTGAGCAGGATCATCAACAAACTCAATCCATCGATGCCCAGGTGAAAACTAATTTTAGGATAAGTGATCCATGGTTTGAAAATGTAAAGAGATTGCGATCCTTCGGCATAAAATTTTGAAACAACTAAACAGGAAATCACCAATTCGATAACAGCAAGTCCTAATGCCAGTCTTGCAGCAAACCTGTTGCCCGCCAGGAAAACCAGCAAAGCTGCTGCCAATGGAAAAAATAAGAGGAGTAATGTTATCATCAAATAAGTAATCGAATTATAAAGAGTACTACCATGCCAATCACCATTGCAAATACATAGAAACCGGTATTCCCGGTTTGCAATAATCTCAATGTCCTCCCGGTGGCATCCACGATCCAGGCTGAGCCGTTCACCACGCGGTCAATAAGTAATTTATCAATCCATCTTCCTGCAAAGTCAGATAAACTGAAGAAAGGTTTTGAAATGAATTTTTCATAAAACTCATCCACATAAAATTTATGGTAAACCAGTTTTTCAAAACCCTTCAGTGAATTTTCTTCAGTCGGTTGCTGCTGAAGAGTTAAATAACGGTACCTGGCATAGATAATCACAAGGATCGCAGCTATTCCTGCTAATGACATCAAACCAATTTCCATTGAATGACTCAAAGGTTCAGCATGAGGTAAAAATGCAACTGACCCTTCAGTCACACCTGACAAATAGGATTCAAGCCAATGATGAGCAGAGAAAGCTTCAGGCAATCCTATAATCCCACCGAAGACTGATAAAAAACAAAGAACAATCAATGGCACCGTCATCGTCCATGGAGATTCATGAATGTGCGACCTGGTATCTTCTGAGCCACGAAAAGAATTGTAAAATGTCAGGTAGATAAGCCTGAACATATAAAACGCTGTGAGTAAAGAGCTGAATGAAAGTATAATCCACACTGCCTTATTATGCTGATAAGCATGGGCCAGGATTTCATCTTTGGAGAAAAAACCTGAGAGAAGCGGAAAGCCGGAAATAGCTAAAGCTGCAAGCAGGACAGTGATGAAGGTGACAGGAATCAATTTTTTAAGACCACCCATGAAACGAACGTCCTGTTCACCGTGTAAGGCATGGATCACACTACCTGCGCCCAAAAATAAAAGCGCTTTGAAAAATGCATGTGTGACAAGTTGAAATATTCCGCTGCTGAATGCTCCCAAACCAAGTGCTGCGAACATTAGTCCCAATTGGGAAACAGTGGAGTAGGCCAGGATTTTTTTAATATCATTTTGCTTTAAGCCAATAATGGCGGCAAATAAAGACGTAGCCACCCCAATAATAAGAATTACAGTCAGGGTAGTGGGTGCCATTGCAAAAAGAACGTTAGATCGCACGACCATATAAATTCCTGCAGTGACCATCGTTGCTGCATGGATTAAAGCTGAGACCGGAGTGGGTCCTGCCATCGCATCGGGAAGCCATGTGTATAATGGCAGTTGTGCAGATTTTCCGATCGCGCCAATAAATAAGAGGAGCGTAATCGTGATCAATAAAGCACTATCGGGAGTCAAACCGGCTGCAAATTTTTGCACAGATCCAAATTCGAGAGTTCCAAAATGAAACAGCATAAAAAACATACCCAGCAAAAATCCGAGGTCACCCATGCGGTTCATCAC
The DNA here is from genome assembly GCA_963746195.1 of uncultured Saprospiraceae bacterium. Classification (GTDB taxonomy): domain Bacteria; phylum Bacteroidota; class Bacteroidia; order Chitinophagales; family Saprospiraceae; genus Opimibacter. The sequence continues at coordinate 254,552 of CAVVAS010000001.1, forward strand.
AAATGCTTTTTGTGCTGCATCATTATACGCTTCATTTTGATGCCAAAAACCAATCAGGAGATATGAACACAACCCCACACCTTCCCAACCTATAAATATCACGAGATAATTGCTTCCCATGACCAGCAGGAGCATGAAGAAAATAAAAAGATTCATGTAAGTGAAAAAGCGAGTGAAGCCTTCGTCTCCATGCATGTAACCGATCGAGTAGAGATGAATCAGGAAACCCACACCCGTAACCACAAGCAGCATAATCACAGTCAATGGATCAATCCACAACCCAAATGAAATATTTATGCCAGTTGCAGCTATCCAATTGAATAGATCAATGTGAATGGCATCATGCGTTCCAACTGCTTTAAAAATATAAACGACACAGGCAAATGAAACCAGAACAACCCCGCTGCCAATCCATCCGGCGCTGCCTTTCGGAAGATACCTGCCCAATAACCCGTTGATCAAAAACCCGACCAGGGGCAGCAATGGAATGCATAGTCCCAGGAAAATTAAAGTTGGATCGTTTAGTAAGTGCTCAGTCACTATTATTTATTTAATGTTGCATCCACAAGATTGCAGGAGCAAATTCCTGCAATGGCCTCATGCTTTGGTGGGAGTTTGCTCCGACCAACAAGTATAATTTCCTTTCATTACTGCCTTGGTTGGAGTTTGCTCCAACCAATATGAATAATTCATTACCATTTTAATTTATTTAAAACATCAATATCGGTACTCCCGATATTTCTGTAAATGCTCATCATCAAAGCCAGTCCAACAGCTACTTCAGCAGCGGCAACGACCATAATAAAAAACACAAATACCTGGCCATCACTGTTATTGCCGTATGCAGAAAAAGATACCAGCAACAAATTCACAGAGTTGAGCATGATTTCAATGCACATGAGGATAATGATGGCATTACGCCTGAATAGCACACCCATCACTCCGATACAAAACAATAATGTACTCAGGACGATGTACCAATTGAGAGGCACGATGTGTTCTGCGCTTACCATATCAGTGTTTTTCTTTTTTAGCCAATACTACTGCTCCGATCATCGCTGATAGAAACAGGATAGAGGAAATCTCGAATGGCAATAAATAATCCGTAAAAAGTCTTTGACCCACTTGCTGCACCATTCCATAAGTGGAGGGTGGAGGAAAAGAGAAATTTTCCAATACAGTGGTTTTCATAGCCGCCAGGAGTGTCAGGAAAAGAATACCTCCCGCGACTGTGGCTGCGAATTTTAATTTATTTGATTTATGTGGTTCTGACTCACGGTTTAAATTGAGAAGCATCACCACGAAGAGAAACAATACCATGATCGCTCCTGCATACACAATGACATGCGTGATAGCGAGGAATTGAGCGTTCAGAAGAATATAATGGCCGGCAATGGTGAAAAAACAAACGATCAGGGAAAGCACACTGTACATAGGATGTTTTGAAAAAACAACCACAAGTGCACTGATAATGGTAAACGCAGATAATATGTAAAAGATAAGTTGGCTCATTTGTTTTTAATTCATTTCGGGAATCCCGATCTGAGGATGGTTACTTCTTCAGTTTTTCTTCCATTTGATATTCCTTTTTTCGGACACCTATATCAATTCTCTCTTCCGGAAGTATTCCTTCGACAAGAAGGTCTTTTCCGTAGATAAATTTATTTCTTGCATAATTGGAAGGCAGGATCCGGTCCGTCAGGTAGATCGCATCTTCAGGACAGGCTTCTTCACAGATGCCACAAAAAATACAACGCAGCATATTGATTTCATAAACCGCTGCATATTTTTCTTTCTTATAGAGATTTTCTTCTCCCGGCTTGCGTTCAGCAGCTTCGATAGTAATGGCTTCTGCAGGACAGGATACAGCACACAATCCACACGCGGTACAGTTCTCACGTCCCTGTGCGTCTCTTTTCAATACATGAAGTCCCCGATAGACCGGGGCAATATATCTTTTTTCTTCAGGATAACGGGTAGTTGCAGCCTTCATAAATAGATGCCTGAACGTGATCCACATGCCCTGGAATATGGCAGGGAGATAGAGGCTCTCTACCCAATTGAGTTTCTTCTTACTTACGACTTGCGATCTGTTGGTCAGCTGCATAGTGTTTATTTAAAAAAAGTAAGCCACGCTCCTGTACCCAGTACATTGAGAATGGATAAAGGTATAAGTATCTTCCAGCCCAGGCGCATCAACTGATCATAGCGAAAACGAGGCAAGGTCCATCTCACCCACATGAAAAAGAAGATGAAGAAAAAGATCTTGGCAAACATCACGATGATACTCACAATGGCAGCCATGTTTGGTGACAGTCCAAGCTTGTCAATTCCCGGAAAATGATATCCACCAAAAAACAGGCATGAAATAATTGCTGACGAGATAAACATATTGATGTATTCGGCAAACAAAAACAGGCCAAGCTTCATGGAGCTGTATTCCGTGTGGTATCCTCCGACAAGTTCGCTCTCGGATTCAGGTAAATCAAATGGAGCGCGATTGCATTCTGCAAATGCACAAATCAGAAAGATGACAAAACCAAGAGGCTGATAAAATACATTCCAATGAAAGCCCTGCTGCATGTCTACAATTTCACGAATGCTCAATGAATGGGACAAGAGCAATAAAGCAATAATCGCCATGCCCATAGATAATTCATAGCTGATCATTTGTGATGATGCACGTAATGCTCCCAACAAAGCAAACTTATTGTTTGACGCCCATCCTCCGATCATGATACCATAACCGCCTATGGATACAACAGCAAGGAGATATAGAATTCCTACATTAAGATCTGCGACCTGCAATGTGAAGACATGACTTCCAAAATGCAGGGGTAATCCCCATGGAATGATAGCACTCGTCATCAGCGCCGTCATCATGAATATACATGGCCCGATAATGAAGAGAAATTTATCCGAGGCATTGGGAATGATCTCTTCCTTCATAAAAAATTTAAGACCATCTGCCAGGGGCTGTAAAATGCCGAAGGGTCCTGCACGATCAGGTCCGATCCTGTCTTGCAGAAAAGCTGCAATTTTCCGTTCACCATAAGTGGAGTAGGCTGCAATGGCCAGGCTGATCACAAAGATGATCACGATCAGAAAAAATTTATCCAGCAGAATCGTCCAATCCATTATTCGGTGATGGCTTTAATATCGTTGAGATGGAATTCATTTGGTTTCACCAGGTTCTTGTATTTATTGGCAGAAATGACTGAATGCCTGTTGACTGTGCGAACACCTTCAATCGTCCAGTCAGCAGTATGTTTTTTTTCAAATCTGCAGGTATTGCAAATAAATTCTTCTACTTCGCCCCATTGATCTTTTCGACCAGTGACCCTCAGGACTTCTTCGCCTTTATACCAAAGCACTACTTTACCCGAACATTTATCGCAGTCACGATGAGCATCCACAGGTTTTGTAAACCAAACCCTGCTTTTGAAACGGAAAGTTTTATCAGTCAACGCCCCGACCGGACAAACATCAATCATATTGCCTGAGAAATCATTGTCAATAGCTTCTTTGATGTAAGTTGATATTTCAGAAAGATCTCCGCGATTGATCACGCCATGTACACGTCCATCTGTGATTTGTTCTGCAACTTTTACACAACGGTAACACAAAATGCAGCGCGTCATGTGTAGCTGGATGAAATCACCGATGTCTATTTTTTCAAATGTTCTTCTTTTGAAATCGGTGCGTGTCGTATAATTTCCGTGTTCATAACTCAGATCCTGGAGATCACATTCACCGGCCTGGTCACATATCGGGCAATCTAGTGGATGATTGAGTAATAAAAATTCAACTATGCCTGCCCTCGCATCAAGCACTCTTGGAGAAAGTTGATTTGTGACGACCATGCCATCCATGACAGTGGTTCTGCAGGATATAACCAGTTTAGGCATTGGGCGTGGATCTTTTTCGGATCCTTTAGTGACTTCTACCAGGCATGTCCTGCAATATCCTCCGCTGGTTTTCAATTTTGTATAGAAACACATTGCAGGAGGAGCAACGGCCGGTCCTATCATTCTTGCTGCCTGCAGTATCGTGGTACCATCCGGTACTTCAATCTCAATTCCGTCTATCGTTACTTTTGCCATTTGCTATTATAGGTCAAACTTATTCAAACCAATTGATCTCATATCAATTTATCTTTGAATCTCATGATGTCATCATTGAAGGTTGCTTTTGTTTCAATGTTTGTCCATTTGTCTTTGAAATATATTCTTCGAACTCTGATCGGAAATGCCTGATAGCACTTGCTACAGGCCATGCTGCAGCATCACCAAGGGGACAGATTGTATTTCCTTCTATTTTCCGCTGGATATCCCAAAGCAAGTCGACATCTTCCATTGTACCATGGCCATCCAATATTCGATGAAGTATTTTTTCCATCCATCCTGTGCCTTCCCTGCAAGGACTGCACTGACCACAACTTTCATGGTGATAGAATCTCGTGAATGTATATAAGTTGTAGACAATGCTTGCACTTTCATCCATGACGATAAATCCTCCCGAACCTAACATGGTGCCGGTTGCAAATCCACCATCTGCAAGTGATTCGTATGTCATTAGTCGAGGTTCACCGTTTGTGGTTTTCAGAATAAGATCGGCAGGTAAAATGGGCACTGATGATCCACCTGCCACAACTGCTTTCAATTTGCGGTCAGTCAACATGCCGCCGCAGAAGGCATCGGAATAAATAAATTCTTCGACAGGGACACCTAATTCGATTTCATATACCCCGGGTTTTTTAATATGCCCGGATGCTGATATCAGTTTTGTTCCTGTTGATTTTCCAATCCCGATCTTGCAATATTCATCTGCGCCATTGTTGATGATGGGAACTACTGCTGCAATGGTTTCTACATTATTGACTACTGTAGGGCAGTCGTATAAACCTTTGACAGCCGGAAACGGAGGTTTGATTCGTGGATTGCCTCTTTTACCTTCAAGTGATTCAAGTAATGCAGTTTCTTCACCGCAGATATAAGCGCCAGCTCCGGGATGAACATACATATCAAGATCAAATCCTGAACCCAAAATATTTTTACCTAACCAGCCATTTTGATATGCTTCTGCAATTGCATTTTCAAGGATACGTATGATGTAAAAAAATTCACCGCGCACATAGATGTAGGATGTTTTCGCGCCTAGAGCATAACTTGATGTGATCATTCCCTCGATCAAAAGATGAGGGATGTGTTCCATGAGATAGCGGTCTTTGAATGTACCGGGTTCGGATTCATCTGCATTGCAAACTAGATACCTGGGAACACCTTCCGGTTTCGCCAGGAAACTCCATTTCATTCCGGTAGGAAATCCTGCGCCACCACGTCCCCGCAAGCCTGATTTTTTAACTTCATCTGTCACAGCATCGGGAGTCATCGTCTTCAGTGATTTTTCAACAGAAGCATAACCTCCTTTTGCCCGGTAGACATCATAGGTGTTGATGCCGGGTACGTCAATATGTTCAAATAATAATCTTCTTTCCATATTTTTTCTTAGCCACTAATTACACTAATTACCACTAATTAAAAATATACTTATCATATTCATTCTTAATCAATTCAATTCAATTCGTGTTAATTCGTGGCAAAATTGAATTACCTCATTTCTCATGAATTTGAAATGTTGAGTGATCAAGATACTTTGAGTGTACTTCCTTGTTTTTATTTTCTTCAAGGATCTGATCGACCTTTTCAATTGTCAAATCCTCGTAATATTTTTCCCCGATTTGCAACATCGGAGCAGTGCCGCAGGATCCAAGACATTCAACTGTCCTTAAAGTGAATTTTCCATCGGCTGTTGTTTCTCCATTCTTTATGCCGAGTTTTTGTTCGATGTGAGCTACAATATCATTTGCGCCTCTCAACCAACATGAGCTCGTTCTGCACACTTCGATAAGACATTTACCGATCGGATGCAATTGATACATGCTGTAGAAAGATGCCACTTCATATACTTCAATGGGTTGAAGATTCAATATTTCAGCAACCCTGTCCATGACAGTTACGCTTAACCAGCCATCCGATTCAGCCTGGGCAATATGGAGCAGAGGAAGAAGCGCAGATTTTTGCCTTCCATTTGGATAGCGATGAATGATCTGATTCATCAGGGCTTCTGTCTCAGCGGTGAATTTTATTTTATTGTCGGACACTTGCAATTTATGATTTGTGATGTGTTCAACCACTTCGTGGTTGGAATTTTTATTCGCATTTAATCCCCGGGTTGCACCCGGGGCTATTAATATGTGATCCTTTCAGGATCGATGTACTCACCACTCACTACTGACAACTGACGATTCAAGTCTCAAGTTTCACTCCTCACTCTTCACTCCTCACTCTTCACTCTTCACTCTTCACTCTTCACTCTTCACTCTTCACTCTTCACTCTTCACTCTTCACGCATCAAGTTCTCCCGCAATAACATTAAGACTACTCAATGTCACCACAGCATCAGACAACATTCCTCCCCGGATCATTTCCGGATAAGCCTGGTAGAAAATAAAGCAAGGTCTGCGGAAATGCAATTTGTAAGGAGCACGTCCTCCATCACTCAATAAATAAAAACCAAGCTCTCCGTTTCCACCTTCAACAGCATGATATACTTCACCTTTCGGAACATCTGTTTCACCCATAATGATCTTAAAATGCCAGATCAAAGCTTCCATCTTGGTATACACATCTTCTTTCGGAGGCAGATAGAATTCCGGTACATCGGCAAAGAATTTTCCTTCAGGCAGATTGTCCAATGCCTGTTGAATGATCTTCAGACTTTCCAGGATTTCGTCTTGACGGACCATAAAACGATCATAGGTGTCTCCGTTTTGTCCAACAGGAATGTTAAAATCAAAATCCTGGTAAGAACTATATGGATTCATCACCCTTACATCATAATCAACTCCTGCAGCACGAAGATTTGGTCCTGTAAATCCATAATTCAAAGCCCGCTCTCCACTGATTGGACCTGCACCTACAGTTCGATCAAAGAAAATACGGTTGCGCTCAAGAAGATTTCTGAATTCGTCAAACTTTGCTGGAAATTCTTTTAGAAAGTTTCGAAGAAGACGATACACCTCTTTGTTGAAATCACGTTCCATACCGCCAATGCGCCCAATATTTGTAGTAAGACGTGCACCACAGATCTGTTCATAGATATCATAGATCTTTTCACGCCATTGAAACACATAAGTAAATCCGGTCAATGCGCCTGTATCAACACCAATCACTGAATTGCAAACAAGGTGATCTGTAATCCGGGCCAATTCCATAATGATGACGCGCATATATTGTGCACGTTTTGGAATTTCAACACCGATGAGTTTTTCGACGGTCATATGCCACCCCATGTTGTTGATCGGGGAGGAACAATAATTCAGGCGATCAGTCAGTGGAGTGATTTGATAATAAGGTCTGCGTTCTGCAATTTTTTCAAAAGCACGATGGATATATCCAATAGTTTGATCGGAATCAACCACGATTTCTCCATCCATCGTCAGTACATTTTGAAATACACCATGCGTAGCCGGATGACTGGGACCCAGGTTGAGGGTCATATAATCTGAATGATGATTTTCCCCGCTGACAGGAGCGGGAGCATTTTTTAAATTATCTTTTATGCCTACGTCACTCATAAGATTATCTTCCGAAATATTGATCTTCTTTATCTGTTCGTCGTGGCGTCTTCAAGCGGATATTCTTTCCTCAATGGAAAATAATCCATCTCGTCTACATTGAATATGCGTTTTAAATTGGGATGACCCGTGAAAATCACGCCATAATAATCATAAGTTTCACGCTCCATCCAATTGGCTGAACTGTATAAAGATGTTACTGATGTAATTTCAGGTTTAGCAACAGGAATAAATGCCTTCATCCGGAGACGCATATTATTTTCCATGCTCTGCACATGATAGATCACACACAATTCATTGTCTTTATAATCCGGAAAATGACTTCCGCAGATATCAGTCAGAAAACGAAATTTCAAAATTTCATCTGTCGTGCAGCCATTTTAACATGTCTAATATTTTTGCAGGATCGATGACAAGGGTCAGAAGGTTGTATGGAAGTTCGGCTGACTTGATCGAAGCGCTAAATTCCTCTTGTAATCGTTCAAGAAGATATTCGTTTGTGATGACCTCCATAGGTTATTGGATTCCGTATGAAGTGAGCAATGCTTTATACTCAGCAGAATTTCTTCTTCGTAATGGTTCATGTTTAACCAATTCCTGAATTTTCATGATCCCATCAATGATTTGTTCAGGACGTGGAGGACAACCCGGAACATAAACATCGACCGGAATCACATGATCAATTCCTTGTAAAACAGAATATGTATCAAAAATTCCTCCACTACTTGCACATGCCCCAACAGAAAGCACCCAACGAGGTTCTGCCATCTGGAGATATACTTGTTTTAAGATTGGACCCATTTTTTTTGCAATCGTTCCGGCTACAATCAGAAGGTCCGCCTGGCGTGGTGAAAAACTCATTCGTTCTGAACCAAAACGTGCAAGGTCATAATTGGAAGCCATAGTGGCCATGAATTCAATGCCGCAACATGATGTAGCGAAAGGAAGTGGCCATATTGAATTAGCGCGTGCCAATCCAACAGTCTTTTCAAGTGTTGTGGCGAAAAAACCCTGCCCTTCAATTCCGGGAGGTGCTTCTGCTATTTTTATATCGGTGCTCATTTTTTTTTATGGTTGCGTGCATTAATCCCAGGTCAATGCACCTTTCTTAATAATATAAAAAAATCCAAGTAGAAGTGTTCCAATAAATACTAACATTTCTACGAAACCGGTAGTGCCCAAAGCTTTGAAATTTACAGCCCAGGGATACATAAAAATGACTTCCACATCAAACATGACAAATAAGATAGCGGTCAGGAAGTATTTGATCGAAAATGGGAGTCTTGCATTTCCTATACTTTCAATCCCGCTTTCAAAATTCATGAGTTTGTCGGAGGTCTTTCGCCTTGGGCCTAATAAGTGGGTCGCTACAATGGTCGTACCTACAAATCCGGCTGCGACGCAGAACTGGATGAGAATGGCTATATAATCAATTGAATTTGACATGATTAGGTCATTGCTTACTGAGGTTTGCAAAATTAGGCATAAATCGCCGCAGTTAAAACAGATTATTCAGGAGAATAGTCAGATTTATCAATTTAATGTAAAAATTCCATAAGGTTTATACATTGTAAGAATTATTCACTTATGGGCCTGATCAATGCCTGCTACATTACGCTCCGAAGGAGCTTGAATAGCTTTTTCTTCTTTTTGCTACAAACATTTCGCTCCTCTGGAGCTTGAATAACTTCCTCTTCTTTTTACTACAAACATTACGCTCCTCTGGAGCTGGAATAACTTCCTCTTCTTCTTGCTACAAACATTACGCTCCGATGGAGCTTGAATAGCTTTTTCTTCTTTTTGCTACAAACATTTCGCTCCTCTGGAGCTTGAATAACTTCCTCTTCTTTTTACTACAAACATTACGCTCCTCTGGAGCTGGAATAACTTCCTCTTCTTCTTGCTACAAACATTACGCTCCGATGGAGCTTGAATAGCTTTTTCTTCTTTTTGCTACAAACATTACGCTCCTTTGGAGCTGGAATAACTTCCTCTTCTTCTTGCTACAAACATTACGCTCCGATGGAGCTTGAATAGCTTTTTCTTCTTTTTGCTACAAACATTACGCTCCTTTGGAGCTGGAATAACTTCCTCTTCTTCTTGCTACAAACATTACGCTCCGATGGAGCTTGAATAGCTTTTTCTTCTTTTTGCTACAAACATTACGCTCCTTTGGAGCTGGAATAACTTCCTCTTCTTCTTGCTACAAACATTACGCTCCGATGGAGCTTGAATAGCTTTTTCTTCTTTTTGCTACAAACATTACGCTCCTTTGGAGCTGGAATAACTTCCTCTTCTTCTTGCTACAAACATTACGCTCCGATGGAGCTTGAATAGCTTTTTCTTCTTTTTGCTACAAATATTACGCTCCTCTGGAGCTGGAATAACTTCCTCTTCTTTTTGCTACAAACATTACGCTCCGATGGAGCTTGAATAGCTTTTTCTTCTTTTTGCTACAAACATTACGCTCCGATGGAGCTTGAATAGCTTTTTCTTCATCATTCTACAGACTTTATGCTCCGAAGGGGCTTATTTGTTTTCAATCATGCGCTTAAATATGCCAATGAGTAGCTCCATCGGAGCGAAATGTTTGTAAAAAAAATGTACACGGAAATTTTAAAGCGCCGTAGGTGCGAAATGTTTTCTGTGGCTGGATCAGGAACGCAGATGAGATCTAAATTATCTCAAAGCGATAGATTTACACCAACTGTAAAGTTCCTCCCCTCCATTCTGTATCGTTCAATTTCTTCATACTGCACATTGGTCATATTTCCTATGCTGAGATATGCAGAAAAATGTGGAGTGAATTTATAAGAAGCTTTTCCACTGAGAATGATGTATCCATCGGGTTCACTTCCTGGATAAATAAAAACTTCCTCGATCTTACTCCTTGATCTCGCCTGCAATGAAATGCGAAAATTTTTATAACCGGATAGTAAAGTGAGGTATGCCGTATGTTTTGATTTGTATGGCAGCACATCATTGTACCGGTTATCGGATTGATCACGGGCATCGAGGTAAGTATATCCTGCGAGAACATGCAAGCCATGAAAAGGTGCATAATCAGCGCTAATCTCGACACCCTGCATCAACGCTTTATTGAGGTTGATGACTTCAAATAATAAAGGTTCTCCGGGAGCCGATAGCTGCTTATAGGAAATCAAATCTTTGTATTGATTGTAGAATAGTGCCAGGTCAATTTTCAATTTATCCCTGACATTGATCTTTGTTCCCACTTCAGTACTCAGCGTTAATTTTTCAGCACGAAGCAATGGATTGGGTTTGAAACTTAATCCGCCTCCCTGTTCAAATTTTGTATATCGTTCTGCAATGGAAGGATTTCGAAAAGCTCTCGCAACTAATCCCCGAATGGACACACTTTTTGACAATTCATATACGGCTGCAATTTTTGGATTGACATTGGCTTCTGTAAAAGTATTCACGATCTGATATTGATCAAAACGGATGCCTACAGTCAGAATCCACTGATCACCCAGCATGATTTGATCCTGGATATAAGCGCCGAAGTTCCACGCATTATGACGACCATATAGGACTGTATCTGGTTGGCCATTTATTTTATCACCCTGTATTTCAATACCGCCGATGACATAATGATGATCACCAAGACTCATGTCTACTTGCGTATTATTTCCAAGGCGGCTGACATTGACATGTTCCTGGTCTACATATTGTTTTCCGATATTGATGTTTGTACTATCGTTAGCCGGATCACCATTGAAGACGAAATCAGAAGCGTTGCCATAATAATAAAAGCGCGTAGCATATTTGAGATGAGCCTGCGCGAAAGCAACATACTGAAGGTCAGCACTCCATTCCCTGCGGTGCTGCGTATCATCTTTACGATATTCAGGAACAGAGTAGGGCATAGTCGTACTCAGCCATGTTGCAGGTGTATCATTGAAGATATCGCTGTACATCGCTGACACGGTCATGTTCCTGTTCGGTGAAAAATCATACTTGAGCTTACCGAAGGCATTATATACATCAAATGCTGTTTTTTCACGATGGCCATCATTTGATCGCTCTGCACCATTGACCAGGTATGACCATTTCTTCAACCGTGAGCTGTGTGTCACATCGATCCCATGAAAATCATTGTATTGATTGTAATCAGCATATGCAGGCGCCTGGCTGTAAAATCCATAGTTGAGGTTGATATCTGTATGCGGTATTGTGTCAGGATTTTTAGTGATGACATTGATGATGCCGCCCATCGCGCTTGATCCGAAGAGAGAGGAGTATGCGCCTTTAATCACTTCAATCCGTTCGATCGCACCCATAGGAACGAGATTCCAAAGTGCGCCTCCTGATTCAGGAGTTATAGCCGGTCGGCCATCAAGTAAGAGCAATACACGATTACCGATTCCACCACCTGCAACTTCTGATGCACCGCGAATCGAAACGGCCTGAACATTCGAACCACTTGAACGCGTAACCTGGATGCCATTGATATTGTGAAAAGCATCATCAAAAGATTTGATTCCTGACTCGGCAATTTGAGCCTTTGTGACAATACCAACACTGGCCGGAGCTAATGAAAGGCTTTGTGTTTTTCGCGAAGCAGAGATAACGATTTCATCGGACTGATAGATTTCCGGTTGCATTTCAATCAACATAGAAGTTGATTCGGAGGATACGTCTTCCAATACAATGGTCTTGAAACCGATCATTGAAAAAATGACCTGGTATAATGAGTCAGCGGAATCTTTTGTTTCAAGTTTGAAGTTGCCTTTTTGATCGGTGGTTGTGCCCTGGGATGTATGATCAATTCGGATATTGACATAAGCAAGACCTTCTCCTGAGGTCGCATCTGTCACCCGGCCTGATATCGACCATTGTGCTGTGACGGAATGAAAACCCAGGAGAAGGCAAAAGCAAAAAAATGATTTGTTGATCAATGATACCACTCGTTGACAAACGCAAAGTCTGTTTTGAAGTTAATGATGACGTTATCTCCTTTCTTTAATGTGAACACCGTAGGAGCCGGATCATTGAAATAAGGCAAAATCACAATGCCATGACTTGTTGAATCCGGGTGTTCCCAGAAAACGCCAAGCGTTGCGGTTTTTAAGGAGGGATCAGCAATCCGGTTATTTCTGAATCCTAATGCGAGACAAGAATATGTTCCAGGATCTACTGTGATGGTATATGAGAATTGAGTTAATCCCGGAGAATAAGGAATGGTCTGTGTACCACTTGGAGCTCCTAAAGCAAAACGGCCTCCTGGAACACCGGGCCCAAAATAACCATCGGGAATATCTCCCCAACCTGCACCTGGAGGGGCAAGATTGAATTCAGGGAAAAGGGCAAGCTGAACTTCACCGCTGTCCTTCCATGTGGCCCATAAATCGGCATTATCGATGAAGACTGTGCCTGTGATTCTGGCTGTGTCAGGTACATCATCTTTCTTGCAACTCGTCATCGACAATACAGCAATCGCAGCTAAGAAGGTGATTTTCAAACAAAAAGATAGAATTTTCATGATTTTAAGTTTATCGGTATTTAATGGTGTAAAGGACGGATTGTCAGGGCTGATAAAATACCTCTGTTGGGGGAAAGTATAACCATTAAGCAGGGAGCAGGGAGCAGGGAGCAGGGAGCAGGGAGCAGGGAGCAGGGAGCAGGGAGCAGGGAGCAGGGAGCAGGGAGCAGGGAGCAGGGAGCAGGGAGCAGGGAGCAGGGAGCAGGGAGCAGGGAGCAGGGAGCAGGGAGCAGGGAGCAGGGAGCAGGGAGCAGGGAGCAGGGAGCAGGGAGCAGGGAGCAGGGAAAATCTCTTCTTTAAGAAAAGTTCAATTATATGCGAAATACCTTTCAAAGAATGGTAACATTTTAAGGGGGTCAAGACATATAGGTTATATTTTTTTCACCACAAAAACTAATCATATGTCAAAGTATTTCCGATTTGAAGATATTGAAATTTGGAAGGAAGCAATCCGAATTGCAATCATTCTTTTCAACATTGCTGATGAGCTTGAAGAGAAAAAACTATGGAGATTTTCTGATCAATTAAGAGGTGTAGGAATGAGTATTCCAAATAATATTGCTGAAAGCACTGGAACATGGATGGTTGGAGAACAAAAAAAATCATTGAGGGTGTCTAAAAAAGAATCCTTTGAGGCCGCAAATATTCTTGTCATGCTTGAAATTAAACACCTCATCACGACCGAATTGAAACAATCTCTTTATAAACGACTTTCAATTTTATGTCGACAGATTCAAAGCTATTCTGACTCATTGGGTGAAGCCTGATTTGAAAGCGAGTCATTTCCCTGCTCCCTGCCCCCTGCTAATTATATTAGGAGTTCTCTGGAAACGGTCAAGTTTTGTTTCATCTTCTTTTGATGATTAAATGAACGGATAATACACACTCCTGAATCAATTGTAAAACAAACTCCGAATGTGATAAGGAATAAATTTGTTATAGGTTGAAAACTATCCGTTGCCACTGGATTTTCAGGTTGATCAGTCTGAATGAGTGAAAATGCGGCCACCCCTAGTCCAGCAAAAACAAGCCCCCCTATTAAATTGCTTCGATGATGATTTCTTTCCAGGAGTGCCTTGTGTAAGCTGTTATTAATTGTAGAGTCTGCAAAATTATACTTAGCAATGGGAATTGAATTTCGTTCAAAAAATGATATGTGTCGGCGCAAATGAGTGGTATCTGGCTTGGCATTTATCTGCGCCGATAAATCAAAATAAAAAGGAAGTGATAGTATGAAAATAAAAATGAATCTCATCTAGTGAAAGATACGAACAAAGCTTAATCATAAGACTTTTTTTTCTAAGTTTTTTTTCTAAGTTTCTTAAGTTTCTAAGTGGTTCAAAGAGGGGATTTCTCAATTTTTTTTACCACTTAGGAACATCAGAAACTTAAAGAGCCACTTAAGAACTAAAAACTGAATAACCCTGGCCCAAAACCAATGACTAAACCGGTTGCTCAGACCATCAACCTAAGACCAATCAATGTTGAGAGCTGCCACAAAAAGTCTTTAGCTTCGCCTAAGAATTGAATCAAACCTAAATGCAGAAGCTGGTTGCTGTCATGTACACCGATATTGTTGGCTACACTTCGATCTCCGAAGAGAATGATGCATTGGCCTCAACCCTCAAGATGAAGCATAAAAATGCTGTTACAGAGTTGATCGAAAAATATGATGGAGTGGTGCAGGAAGTGATTGGGGATGGGAGCCTTAGTTATTTTTCCAGTGCATCTGATTGTGTGCAGTGTGCAATCGATTTACAAAAAGTATTTCTTGAAGAACCGGTTGTGCCTGTACGAATAGGAATTCACATCGGGGAAATAAGAGGTGACAGCGATCTCGTCTATGGCAATCCACTCAATGTGGCATCACGAATTGAATCGATAGCAGTGGCAGGCTCTGTTTTGCTTTCAAGGAATGTGATTGACAGCATCTCCGGAAAGACTGAGTTTTCATTTATTTCTCTTGGAAGTTATTCTTTCAAAAATGTGGAGAAGCCTATTGAGATTTATGCCATTTCAAATGATGGACTAAAAGTGCCCGAAAGAGAACTTGTCTCAGGGAAACTCAAAATCCTCGAGCGAACAGACATTATTGTCTTTGATGAATGGGACGACCAGGAGCTTGTGCGAAGATTGGCAGATGCCACTTTGATTTGTCAACAGGCTGTATGCAGTTATGGATTCATCAATTATAATTACAACAAGCTGCGATCTTTTATAAAGGAAGGTGGAAAATTTGAATGCGTGATGATCCATCCTGAAAGTAAAGCATTGCAGGTTTCTCCTGAGCGACAGGCGGGTGCTGCTTCAGATATTTCATATGTGCAGGGCCAGTTGCATCTTGCTTTTCAAAAACTAAAACCATTGGCATCAGGGGCTTCGTTCAAATTAACTCATCATCTTCCTGATCCCATCATGACCTTTATTGACCCTGAATCAGAAGATGGTGTTTTGTTTATTACGCTCACGGGATTTAGAATGGATTTGCATTCAAGACCAAGTTTTGTTTTGAGAAAATCCACTCACCGGAAATGGTTTTTGTTTTACTACCAGAGTTTTAAGAATATGTTGGAGAGCGAGGAATCATCCTTTGTCGACTTTTCAAAATCATGGGAGGAAAACGTGAGTCGTGAATCGTGAGTCGTAAGTCGTGAATCGTGAGTTGTGAGTCGTACTCTTTTGTGAGGCCTGAATTTTCTCCATTATTATCGCAGCTAATTACTCTAATTGGATATTCCTTGCCTATTGTTTATTGCCTATTGCCTATTGCTCTCTGGTCCTGGATCTTTACTTTTTAGTATTAATTCCGGTTTTCTGATAATAAATTCATTGGAATAAATTTTCAAAAGGAGGATAAAAACAGAAATAATAACAGGCCCGAAAATAAGTCCGATAAAACCAAAAAGTTTTAACCCAATGATCACACCAAAGACTGTAATCAGCGGATGTACATTTCCGATTTTCCGAAGAAGAGTAAAACGAAAAACATTATCAACTGTACCGATCACACCAAATCCAAAAATCAACATAAATATTCCCTGGTAAATATGTTCACTCGCGAAAAAGATGATCGCCAGCGGCACATAAGCCAATGCTGCTCCGACGATAGGGAGCATAGATGAAATACAAGTCACCACAAACCAGAACCAGGGCTGATCAACCCCAATGAAATAATACCCGATGACCGCTACGATTCCCTGCAATAATGCAATCACAGGAATTCCGATCGCATTGCTCATGACGATATTCTGCATTTCGTGGCCGAGCCTGTTGACATTTTCATCCTTCAATGGAATATAACTGTAGATGCCTTTTTCCATTTTCGTTTCATTGACCAGCATGAAGTACAGGATGAAGTACATGAAAAAGATCGTGACCAGTGAATTGAATGTGGCATTGAGTACAAGGGGAACAGCCTGTGCAATATTACCCTTGAGGTTGTTGATGGTATCTGCATTGACAATGTCAATCCCAAATTTTTGTTCCACATTTCCGACCACAACCTGTAACGCATCAACAAGCTCATTGGAATGTTCTATGGCAAAGGCTACTTTGGTGGACAGCATCTGAACAAGTAAATATATCGGGACCAACAAGACGATCAGGGTAATCACCATCAGGAAAGCAGCAGCAAGTCCTTTGTTCCATTTTCGTTTTTCAACCAGGACAAGCATCCAATGCCTGGTGATGATATATAGGGTAACTGCACCAAGTAATGCAGGTACAAAGCTATACAGTTGCAAAGCCAGCATGACAGCCCAAAGGACTATTGCTGCAAGAAAGAAGATCTGCCTGATGCGGTTTTGATGTATGAATTGTTCTTCCATGATGGTATGATGATATCCAGAAAGATACAAATCTTACTTATCAGGATAATTGCGACGTGAATCAGAGGCAGGGGGCAGGGTGGAAACAATAGGCAATTAGCAATAGGCAATAGCAATGAGATTTAGAATGAATTCTTTAAATTACATAGAAATTGACCCTAATAAGATAAAATTCGTCACACTCTCACTTCTCTCACTTCTCTCACTTCTCTCACTTCTCTCACGCCTCTCACGGATGAGTTATTTTTTCGGTATGATCACAACGCTGGTGACCACCCAGAATATCCATGAGGCTGTCATCACAATCATGGCAGTCAGCGGAAACCAAAAAGACAGAATACAAATACTGAGATAAATAATAAAGGCAAATCTTGAATTTTTAACAAGGTTAGTATCCAGTTGTTTTTCAGCCTCCTCATTCAGGGCAAGGCTATAAGGGTGAGTCAGGGTCCAGCCCCATGTCACCCAGGAGCTATTGTGCAGTAAAATACTAAAGCAGTAAAAGTTTATCGCAGGCCTTGCAAATTCCGTATTCAAATATTCCGCTACCAGGCCAGTCGAAAAAGGGAGTATTGCCACGGTAAGAAGCATAAATCCATTGGCGTAAACAAATTGAGGGCTCGATTTGTCGATCAGTTTAAAGGCACTGTGATGATTGACCCATGAAATAAGGATGATAAAAAAGCTCAGTAAAAATCCAAACCAGGAAGGCCAGTCTTCAAGTAACATTCTCTGCAATTCGTCACTGGAATGCACAGAGGATAAAGGAGGGATTTTGATATCCAGGATCAGCAGGGTAATGGCGATCGCAAACACACCATCGCAAAAAGCTTCTACACGTGAGGTTTCACTTTTTTCTGACATAAGCTATGGACGCATGCAGAATAAGGAATAACGAATAAGGAATAACGAATATCGAAGTAGGAAGTTCTTGAAGAAGGAATAAGGATCAACGAATTTTGAATTAAGAAGTCTTTGAATGCAAAACAAGGAAATAAGAATTACGATTTTTCATCTGGAAATACTTCGTACTTCGATATTCGTTATTCCTTGTTCTGAATTCTGCGTGGGCCCACCTGGAATCGAACCAGGCACCACCTGATTATGAGTCAGGTGCTCTAACCGAATGAGCTATGGGCCCTAAGAAGGGTCAAATATAAAATGAATAACGAATAATGAATAAGGAATAACGAATAATGAATAAGGAATAACGAATTAAGAAGTTTCCATGTAAGGTATTATTCGATTTGGCCACCGAAGTAGGAATCTGTACAGGGCTCATCCGTAAGATTATAATAAAGTTTATTTTTTTGTTTAAGTGATCCAGAGAACAAGCCATCACTTTTTCTGAATAGCCTATGGGTTACATCACCCTCATCAAGCAAACATTTATAAGTTGCAGTATCATTAAAACTCCAGTTGATTGTATCAATTAGGCTATTAATAGATACTATAAGGAAGGAATCTTGAAGGGTAATAAGAGCTCTTGCAGCATAAATAAATGCACGACTTGATGTATCCCGACAAGTATACACATTTCCAAGAAAACTTGAATTACCAAGTTCATCAAGTATGCAAGGTGAGATTGATTCTTCCCTTTTGCATCCAGGTAGATAGAGTATCACTAAGAAAACAAAAGCTTTTCGCCACATAGGTTTAAAATTGTGAGTCGAAAATCGAAAATCGAAAATCGAAAATCCAAAATGGAGTTATTCTCCGATTTTGATCAACTTGATCTCCACCCTCTGATTTCGCTTCCGTCCTTCAGGAGTTAAATTACTTGCGACTGGTTTACGCTTTCCATATCCTTTTGATATAACTCGTCGAGCTTCAATTCCTTTGTTGATTATATAATCCGCCACAGATTTTGCTCGCTCACTACTGATGCGATCACAATAATCATCTGCGGGGAGACTATTCGTATGTCCTGATACTTCAATGATGATCGATGGATTGTCATAAAGAAAATCATAGACCTCTTCCAATGTCTGAAGTGCATCAGGTTTGATGTTTACACTATCTGCATCAAATTGAATTTTCTCCATCCGGATAGGCTCGCCTGATGAGAGACGTGCTGCAGTCAATTCAGGAAGAACTTTTGCATTCACAGTATATTCCCCCGATGCTGAACAGCCATTCTGATCGGTTACGACGGCTCTCCCTGTACCGATAGGAAGTTTAGTAGCCTGTGCAGTTACTTCACCGGAGCTCCAGCTATATGTATATGGTGCAGTTCCGTTTTTCACCTGGATGGTACCTTTCCCGTCATTGATCCTGTCATTGGTGGCGGACCTGAGATTTATTACTTCGACAGTCATCGGTGCAGGTGCTGCTATTTTTAATTCACCACTGCTTTTCTGGCCTGATGCATCAGTGACATTTACAGTATAATTTCCTTCAACTGCGTTGGATAGTGTCGCTTCCTTATTTCCATTATTCCAGGAATAGGTGTAAGGAGGTTTTCCTCCTCTTGCAGATGCTTCAAGTGCAGCACTATTTGTTCCGGAACACAAAATTTGTTTTGTTTGCTTGATTGAAACTGTGAGAGGAAGAATATTTTCAGGGATACTGATACTGATCTGCGCGTTACATCCCGAAGCATCTGTAACCGTGACAATATGTATTCCCGGACTCAGCTTATCGGCAGTGAATGTAGTGCTACCGGGTGGAGAAACGATGCTCTTGCATGAATAAGGCGGAGTCCCTCCTGTTACTTTCAATATGGCCTGGCCATCAGCATTTCCTGTTGAAGCCGGAGTAATATCACCTGCTTCAATTGACAATGCTTTAGGTTCATTGATTTCAATTTGTTTGGTGGCCGAAGACCCCGCAGCATCAGTTACCTTGAGCGTGTAGGTTCCTGCAGACAAATTGTCTATGGATTCACCATTCAATTCTTTCCCGGCAACAGTCCATGCATACGTATACGGACTTTTACCTCCGCTTATTTCAGCATTTAAAGAACCATTATTCTGTCCGGCACATGAAATTTTATTTGTCTGACTGATTTTTACTGCGAGCGGAATGATATTTTCAGTGATCACAATATTGCCTTGTGCTGAACATCCGTTTTCATCAGTTATCGTAAATGCATGCGTTCCGGCATTAAGTTTTTCAGCACGCGCAGTTTTTTCAGCATCATCCCATAGGTATTGATACTTTCCTGTTCCTCCCGTCACAATAAGGCTGACCTTTCCGTCGCTTCCATTTGTAGAAGCAGGAGAGTCAACTTTCACTTCAACATGTATAGGAAGAGGAGCATCAACTGAAATCGCAGAAGTCGCAGTATGTGCCGCTGCATCCGTCACGGTCAACGTATATAATCCCTGGGCTAATTTATCCAATGCAGCTGCCTCGCCCTTATTGCTCCATTGATATAGATATGGAGCTTTTCCACCTTTGACGTTCGCTGTTATACTGGCTTCTGTAGCCCCGGCACATCGTATTTTACCATGTTGCTCTATCGTAACCTGCAAGGCAAGAATATTTTCTGAAATATCCACAACACCTGATGAGGTGCAACCAAATGCATCTGCGACAGAAACTATGTGATTTCCTCCTGATAGTTTGACAGCTTTATTTGTTTTTTCACCACTATCCCAGGTATATTGATAAGGTGCCGTCCCCCCTGTAACTTTTGCTGTAGCCTTACCATCATTTCCGTTTGATGAAGCAATGGCATCAGCTGTCGCACTGACGACTATCGGATCAGGTTCTGTCACAACGGAAGTAGCGACAGATGTTCCACCTGATGCATCTGTGACGGTAACCGAATATGTTCCTGCTACTAATCCGTCAAGAGTGGGAGTAAGTCCCCCATTATTCCATTGATATTTATATGGAGCTTTTCCTCCGCTGACATCAACTTTAAGTGAAGCTGTTGCTGTACTGTGACAATTGATTTTACCCTGTTGTGTGACAGTAGCACTTATGGGATTGATATGTTCAGTCACATTGATAATTGCAGAGGCGGTGCATCCGCTTGCATCAGTGACAGTGACTGTCCTGTTTCCGGATGACAAAGTTTTTACTATAGCTGTCTTGTTGCCATCACTCCATGCATAGGTGTATGGACTTTTTCCTCCTGATACCTTTACTTGTGCCTGTCCATTAGATGCATTTACACTCGCAGGCAGCAATAATTCTATTGCGGCAGAGAATGGTGGTGGTGGATTAAGAATTATAGAAGCTGTTGCTGTCTGACCGGCTCCATCCGTTACACTCACGCTGTAATTTCCCGGTGGAAGAAACTTCTCTGTATTTTCAAATGATGCATCAGAATTCCAATGGTACTTGTAAGGTGATTTACCTCCTTTGACTTCAGCTTTCAATTGACCATCCGAAGCGTGATCACATTTATTGTCCTGCACAATAAGAAGTGAAACAGATAATGGAACTACAGTTTCTGTTATAGCTACATTGGCAATAGCGGAGCAACCTGCTTTATCGCTGACCGTTACTGCGTGCTGACCGGTTGTAAGTTTAGTTGCGGTTAAAGCTGTCTCACCATTATCCCATTGGATGATGTATTGACCAGTGCCGCCGCTGGCAGTAATGGATGCACTTCCATCTCCTTGTGGAGCTCCCGTCGATGGAGAAACCTGTGCAGCAGTTGCTTTGATTGAAGCATCAATGATTTGATATTTCCCGGTTTTCACTACGCCTTTCGCATCAGTAACTGTCAGCACATATTCACCAATACCTAATTTTGAAATATCCTGTGTTGTCTGACCAGAATTCCATAAAAATGTATAAGGTGGATCACCACCTGCAACTTTTACTGTGAGCGAAGCAGAAGGCTCGCTGCTTTTGCAATCAAGTGGAGTTTCCAATTCGATGCTGAGGATCAAAGAAGATTCCCATTGGATCAGGTATAAGCCTTTGTCTTTCGTACCGGTCCAGATGGAACCATCTTTATCAACATCAAGACAATTGACAAATTGGCTTGTGAAATACTGACCTGGTCCGAATCGCTGATACTTATCGGCACTCACATCATAACCGGTCATCATATTGGAAGCAATCCATACACGGCCTTTTTGATCAACTGCAATATCACGTAAAGGGCCTTCAACATTTTTCAGTTCAATTGCGATAGGTGACCATTTTCCTTTGCTATCTACCTGCCATAAAAAATTGTCACCTAGTATCCACAGATTTGATCCATATGCATCAACGCCTACAAAATTTAGATATCGTTCTTCGAGTACCCATTTATCACCCGATCCGATCAGCATGCCATCATCAGTAGCGATATAGGTGGTTCCATTTTCTGCAACGAATATGTCATTGATTTGATCGGAAGTGAGTTTATGATTGTCGGTGTTAAGTTTCTGGACAATATGCAGCGGTGAAATGGTTAACTGGAAGGCACCTGATTCTTTTGTTCCTATCCAAACGGTTTTGGTTTTTGAATCATAAGAGGCACATGTTACATTAACATTGCCAATCAATTGCGACATTTCGTTCGTATTCCATTCAATTTTTGCATTGCCTCCTCTGATCGTCAAAAGGGAAGTTGTACCTGCCGGAATCGGTACTTTTTCAACCACATCGAGGGAAAAAACTTTATTCAGACCCTGGCTATTCGAGACCCATTTAATATTGTCTGCATCCACCCAAATATTGTTGATGGGGCTGCTTTGATCCAGGATCTTGCATCTGTCTACGAGTACTTGTCCCGTCAGGGCAGGAACTTGAATGAGAAGGAAAACAAAGGAAATGAACCAGTTAAGCTTATTATTCATCATCATGAAAGTAAAATAAAAATCAGGGCCGACAGGGGATAGTCCTGTTTTAGGGGCTTAAACGCCATTTTGAGAGAAGATGTTTTGTCTGACGGGATGTACGTAACAGAAATTTAACCATGCAAAACTGAGTTTTGCTGACACTCAAACGTAGGTACAACCTACACTTAACAATTCATTTTTATAATGTAAGCTTTGATTGCATTTTAAAAAATCTTCTCACGCTCTCACATCAGTGCCTGGGTCCCATCATCCGCATTCCACCCGCCTGGGCATCGCTGCCTGCTCCTTTGATGGAATAGATAAAAGAAAGCATGGCATACCGGCCGATCGAATTGGTCCTGGTCTCCTCGATGTAATTGACATCCAGCTTTTGAGAAATACCGCGATTTTCATCCAATGCATCAAAAACGGAGAATTTAATCTGTCCCTTATCCTGCGGAAGAATAAACCGGGAGATGGAAAATTTCATCAGCGGCAATGACTGGTTTTCACTGAATTGAGGACTTGTGTAGAGGTTATAATCATAACTGCCCTGAACTTTCCATTTTTTCCAGAGCGTCAATGTCATATCGATGAAATAATTACTAAGGACGGTATTCTGATTTAATGCATCATTCGATTTATAATAACTGTCATTGAATGTCCATTCAGCCCCAAGGTTATATTCCAATACCTGTGAATTCATGTTGGAGATCGTCAGGCCTCCTGTTCTTGCCCATCGGTTAAGATCAATTAATTCGACATTGATGAAATTTTGCGTTTTGGTCAGCGAACCGTTAGCGTCAATGGTAATTCTGCTATGAATTGGTTTAAATGGCCTTCCGTATGAAGCATAAAAATTAACTCTCGATTCGTGATCTATATTGATAGGAGTAGAAAGTTCCCTGAAATCGGCATTGAGCGTCCTTGAATTAATGATTTTATGTTCAGTCAGCGAACCACCCAGGGAAACAAAAAAACTTGTCGATGTAAACTGTGTGAAGGAATGGTAATTGAAATTGACATTGTGACTATACTCTGCATTCAGGTTAGGATTACCTGCATAAAGACGGAGTGGATCTGAGTTATCAACCACAGGAGATAATTGTGTGATCGATGGTTGGTTTACGCGTGTCGTATACCTGAACATCAGGTTTTTACCATTGCCCATATCATCACGCCAGATTATCCGTGGTAAGAAATTATAGTATTGTTTACTGATTTGATTTTCAGTCTGACTCAGGTCACCATTGAGTTCGGTGATCTGGTATTGAAGGCCTATATTCAGATTGTGGATATCACCACTATACCTGAATGTAACGCCCGGCCTGTGAAATTGATAAAGGCTTTTGTAATTATTTGAAAGAACCGGGTTGAATACAGGCATCGAATCGACTAGATCATCAACCCCGTGATCATATTTATCATGCTGATTGCTGTAGTAATAATTAAGTTCAAGATATTTTCTTTTTTTCAAAGGTTCTGTATAAGAAATCTGCCCTTCCAAACGGGTGTTATTTGTATTGGTAAATTGAATTTGATCTATGGGTGTCATTTCACCGGTTGTAAAATACTGGGTCAACGCATCCAACTTGCTATCTGCGTTATTGTCTCCAGTGGTTACTGTTGAGGTGGCTGAAAGATTTCTTCCTTTATTCCCTAAGCGTTTCATATAAGTCGCACTACCGGTGAATGAAAAATTATTGGCCTGGTCATTGGTATTGGTCAGTGAGGCATTCAGCAGTGAGTCGACAGGAATGAAATTTTGCAAATAAGATTCGTTCAAAGTATTTCCAGCTCCAAATCCGGCCTTAGCCCTGATTGTAAACTGCTGCGTGGAATCAAGTTTAATATCCGAATTAACAGAAACGCTGTGCAGATGATTCTTTTTCGTCTGATCCGAATTCTCATCCGTACTAAAAGGCATGTCAGAGCTATTTTGTCTCGTCACGTCCTGTAACAGATCATTTTCGACTCCATTATAAAAATAGCTGCTGCGGATATTAAAGTTTTTATTCTTATGCCAATTGAAATTGAAACCGCCGGCGCCTGTATTCACCAGCCCGGTACTCAATCCGTCACTGATGGGAACATCAGATGATGTACTGATTTGAGTGTTCATGCCTCCACCGCCGCCAAAACCACCGCGTCCACCCGTGCCACCTGAGAAATTCATCAGATCCCTGAATGAAAATCCCTGTTCATTGATATTATTCAATTGGCCGAGAACGGAAAGTTGTGAAGTCTTTGTAAACCTGTTGATAGATGTTTTAGCATTGTATTTCTCATCGCTTCCATACCCTGCTTCAGCAGTTCCAAAAAGTCCTTTTTTGAATTCTTCACGCAATTGGAGATCAATTGTTTTTTCGGTTTCTCCATCATCCACCCCGGTAAATTCAGCCATGTCGGATTTCTTGTCATAGACTTTAATTTTTTTGATGGCTTTGGCCGGTAGATTTTTTGTAGCTGCGGTCGCGTCATCTCCAAAGAATTCTTTTCCGTCGACCAATACTTTTTGCACGTCTTCACCCTGGGCTTTTATGGAGCCATCTTTGGCTACTTCGATGCCCGGCATTTTCTTCAAGAGATCTTCAACATTTGCGTTAGGTTGTGTTTGAAAAGCATCAGCGTTATATGTGATCGTATCTTTTTTTATTTCCATGGGAAGTGCATCTGCCTTAACCTCCACCTGGTTCAGCAGATTAGTGGCTGTAACCATTTTGATAGTATCGAGATTTATTTCATCCGCAGTCCCCGAAGTAAAAGGGCGATAAATGGGAGACATTCCCAGGAATGTGATGTTGAGCAGAAAATCACCTTTCGGTATATTTTTTATTAAAAATGCGCCATGAGTATCGGACGAACCGAATGCAGCGAGTATAGAATCCTTTGCACTCAACACCATCAATGTAGCGCCGGGAACAGGTTGATTGGTATCGTCAATGACTATGCCTTTGACATTCGAGTGATTGACTTGCGCGAAAGCATCTGCTGACAGGCAGATGCAAAAGAAGAGGAGGATAAAAAATTTATTAATTGTGGAGTGCATGAAAAAAAATTACGATTTACGAATTACGAATTACGATTTACGATGGTTTCTGAGCTACGATTTAAGATTTAATTGTGTTGTACATAAATCATACCCGGGCCTCCCTGGTTATTCATGTGCATTTCCTGCATTTTTTCTTTCCTGATTTTGTCAAATTCTTCTCTTGTGACTTCTTTGCCTTTTGTAGGTGCGATGATGACAGAAGGATCCACCGGGTCTAAATTGATGCTTGTAGCATTGATCATCCGTAATCCATCATTGACATCAACGCCAAGAATAAGCCCTGGCAGCCCCTGGTAATCAGATGGGCCATTCGAAGCAGAGATGTCGGGAGCAAACCAAACAATCATTGAGGTGGTGCTATCCTGTCGATAATCAGCCTCCATACATTGGTGGCCAAGGATTTCTTTTCGCTTTGTGCCAATCTTCCATTGCCGGGTTGTAGGAGGGCCGACGATCAGGAATTGTTTTTGCATAAATTCACGGGATTCAATCATGGTATCCAGGGTCATGTTTTTATACACGATCCGGTTTTCCCTACCAAATCTCATCATCATTTGATTTCCTCCGTTGTTGGCATTGACATCAGCTGATTCAGCATCTTTCAAAGGCTGATAAATGGATGCATCGCCTGAAAAAATAAGCTCAAATTGGGAGGTATTGTACTCAGGAATCATTTCCTTCATTTCCTGGCGGTCAGGAGGAAGATTTTTATGCAAATTAAATTTTTCCTCATAGCTGACCTTTCCGCTTGCCTGGGTAAAAGCCAATGTGGAACTACAAAAAGCAAGGGCAATAAATATATATTTCATGTATACGCATTTAGACTGCTAAGGTAGGTTGATCTGAGGCTCTGGTGGCCTTGAATAAGGTTAATTAATGTTAACAGATCGCCTATGGTCTTTGTTTCCAAACTACTTTTGTTAAGTCATGCGAAACAGCCCGGATATCTCATTGGCCCGCTTCCTCATGCTCGTGAGCATGGTGCTCCTCGGCGTCGTGGAATTCCTATGGCTGCACAATGAATACATGAATAAATACCGGGACATGGAGACCAAGCTCAACCATGTCATGTTTTCAAGCATGAGGGATGTTGAAGATTCACTCCTCTTTACAAGACTTGCTAACAATCAACTCACGCCATTTAAGGATTCAGATAAAATTGTGACCATCAACATCCGGGGTGATGACTCCGTCGCTGTTCAAAAACAAAGCGGGGGAGAGAAGTTGATGGGCAAGGATTTTTACAGGTTAGGTCCCCATCACGAAGTGAGAGGTATGTTGTTGAGGCATTTATCAGGAGACTCATCCATCTTTGATGAAGCGTGCAACAACATGGGTAAAATGGTGATGGGCCATATCCGCATGACGGACAGCACCGGCGAATATGCAGGATACAACCTGATCACATGGCAGGGTGGGGATACAATGGTTAAAGCCCTCATGAGTAAACCGCAGATAGATGTGTTCGGTGGAAAAAAGATTGCGTTAACCAATCCGAATTATAAAGCAGAAATTTTTCATGGCATTCTTCCGCACATCAGCTTTGCTTTGTTTCTTTGGATTGTTGTCGGAGCTGCATTCTATTATATCTGGAAAAATCTTCGTACGCAAATGCGTCTCAATGCTTTGCGCGATGAATTCGTCAGTAACATTACCCATGAATTAAAGACTCCTATTACTACTGTCGGAGTTGCCTTGGAATCCCTGAATTTAGCTGATGATATTCATTCACCGCTAAGCCGTCGATATCTTGATATTTGTCAGAGTGAACTAAAAAGACTTTCGATGCTTGTAGAAAGAATATTGCACAATCATGCTCCACAGATTCACTACGAGAAGATAGATATACAGCAGGTGCTCGATGAAGTCATGCACCACATGAAAGTTCAGTTTGACAATAAACATGCAACCATCGAAGTGCATCACGAAGGGGAGAGCTTCATCGTCAACGGGGATAAAGCGCACATGAGCGGCGTATTATACAACCTTTTAGAAAACGCATTGAAATACAGTCCGAATAAACCGGTGATCCATGTTAATCTTGGTCGTGATAACGGATCCGTCAAAGTGGAAATCCAGGATAATGGTATTGGCATAGATCCGGAATATCATCAGAAAATATTTGAGAAATTGTATCGTGTGCCAAGTAAAAACAGGCATGATGTGAAAGGGCACGGGCTTGGATTGAGTTATGTAGCGGATGTCGTTCATAAACATCAGGGTAAGATTGAGTTGCAAAGCGAATTCGGCAAAGGGGCTAAGTTTTCAATGACTTTACCTGCCTGGCATGAGAACTAGCGTTTAGAAAAATGACCAAACTATTATACGTCGAAGATGAAGAAGTGCTGGCAATGCTGGTGAGAGATCATTTGGTGAAGAATGGTTATGAGGTGCATTGGACTGCGGATGGAAAAGAAGCGGAATCACTCTTTAAAAAAGTACAACCAGATCTCTGTATCCTGGATGTTATGTTG
Organism: uncultured Saprospiraceae bacterium; assembly: GCA_963746195.1. Taxonomy (GTDB): domain Bacteria; phylum Bacteroidota; class Bacteroidia; order Chitinophagales; family Saprospiraceae; genus Opimibacter. The sequence continues at coordinate 282,779 of CAVVAS010000001.1, forward strand.
CCCGGTAAAAGCGGATTTGAAATAGGGCAATGGATCCGTCAAAACAATAAAGTCATTCCGATCATATTTCTTACGGCTAAGAGTGAATCCAAAGATGTTGTGGAAGGATTCAAGGCCGGTGGCAATGATTATTTGCGCAAGCCATTTAGCCTTGAAGAATTGATGGTTAGGATTCGTAATTTATTATCGATGACCGGTCGCGTCTCTCCGGGGCATTACAGGGTAGGAGATTTGTCATTCGATCCTGTGCGGATGATCATTGAAAACGGAAAGGAGACTGTGACGCTTTCTCACAGGGAAAATGAATTATTGAAAATGTTGATTGTGCATATTGGATCACCTGTGGAGCGCAAGGAAATACTTTTACATGTGTGGGGAGACGATCATTTTTTTAATAGCAGGAATTTGGATGTTTATGTGACCCGGTTAAGAAAATATCTGAAAATGGATCCGGGTGTTCAATTATTGACACTAAAAGGAGTGGGGTATCAGCTGGTTGGGGGTTGAATGTTATTCTATGCTACCTTCACTGCAAAGAACCCTTACCATGCAGAAACTCTTTTTAATTCTTTTGTTTTACAGCTCTTTACTTTTGAGCAGCCTTATCATGATCTTTAGCATGGGATGGTTATTGTTTATTGGTGGCATTGTACTGGTTCCGATCATAATTGTTCACCTCATCGCGGGAGCAAGAGCCCTGAAAAGGATTCCATTATTAAATAATTGGTTGTACCTCAGCAGTTTTCTACTCCTGGCTTTTTCTTTCCTCCGGCCGGATATGGATGATGTCAATGCCTATACAGGATACAGTGCGATGATGTATAATATTGGAAGACGTTCGAGTCAATATTACAATATGCCCTGGTATGCTCTGGGGCTTGATATCATTTTACTCATCTTATTAATTACTGTAGATATCGCCATAATACAAAAGGGGAAAAGACCTCCTCCTATTCCGGTACCAGGTGAATTAGTTTAACTGATTGATCTGAAAGAACCTAAATCCAATCATTCATCGTCAGGAAAAGATTGTATTGATTGCACCGGCGACTTGAACTTGATATGTAGAGTGAGGCGGGTTTTAAAATCTTATATTAAAGAAAATTATATGTTTAAAATGTCAATAACCATAAGGGTCCTGGCTTATTGATTTCGGCGAAATCAGTTTCAATTTTACCTCGACGATCTTTTAACTGACTCCCTTCATTACTTTTTATTTTAAACCCCCTTTTCTCCTTAAAACCCGGTTATTTGCCTGACGTGGTATTCTTTCCTCTTCGCTATCTTTACCCTCCAACATGGAACAAAAATTCAAACGCCAACTTGCAGCTATCGTTTTCACTGACATCGTTGGTTATACTCACCTGATGCACATCAACGAGGAACGAGCGATGGCATTGAGGGCCCGGCATCGAAGCATCCTCCTGGCACAACATGAAAAATATGGCGGCGAAGTCCTGCAGTTTTTCGGCGACGGTACACTGAGTATTTTTCACAGCAGTGTCAACGCAGTGGAATGTTCTGTTGCGATGCAGATCGAATACAAAATGGAACCTGAAGTGCCTGTACGGATAGGCATTCATGTGGGAGACATCAGTTACGACGGTATGGATGCATTCGGCGATGGACTCAATGTTGCATCAAGGATTGAACCCATCTGCGAACCAGGAGGAGTATATATTTCTGAACGCGTATTCGAGGACATCCGGAATCACGCCTGGCTGCAAGCTATCCATGTCGGGAATTTTCAACTTAAAAATATTGCAGGTGAAACGCCTTTATATGCCATATCGAGTAAAGGCATGGCATTGCCTGTCGTGCGCAATAGGAGCATTAGTCACCCGCACACAGAACAAACCCATCCAAAATCAAAACACACCTTTTAATGCGGTCCTTGGCAATATCCCATCATGAAGGAAAATCAAAAAAAGTTGCAGGCCTTCTTGCCGTTTTTCTTGGCTTGTGGGGTGCGCATCGCTTTTACCTGGGAAAGAAGTTTCTGGGCATTGTCAATTTCGTAGCTTTTTTTATTTCACTCTTGATTGTTGTCAATGCAGGTATTCCATGGTTTTTAGTTGCATTGGCGATGTTTATCAGTCATCGAAGGCATCCTGTTTTTTGTCATGCCGCAATCCGAATTTGATGCTCGTTACAATGGAGGTATTTCAGTGGCCCAACCTGATAAAAAGAAAAATGACATTCCCGGAAAGAAGAAATCAGGGGAGAGTGCACAAACCCGAAAGTCGCGTGGTGGTTACCTGATCAAGGATGCTTTTCTTGCTTACAAATCCGGTGCATATGATCAGGCCAGGAAATATTTTGAAGATGCACTTCAATATGATTACAATGATCCACAGACTCATTTCATGTTGGCATGTTGTTATTCACTCGCTAAAGATGCCAAGCAATCCTATTTCCACCTGGCCAGTGCAGTCGATTTCGGATTCCAGGAATTTGAAGAGATCTATCATAACGAAGCATTGACATGGTTGAGAACACAACCTGATTTTGATTTTTTTGTACAAAACGGATACCGGCAGATTGCCCATCTGACTCCTCCAACACCGGACTTGCTGGAAGAAAAAAGTTATTACGATACTACATTATTAGATAAAATCGCAGATCTCGGAGAGCTGTTGGAACGGGGAGTCATTTCCAAGGATGATTTTGAACTGCAGAAGAAGAATTTACTGGGGCACTAGGTAATTATCCTAACTAGTTTAATAAGTCTATTCTCTATCTGGTCAAAGGTTAAAGGTCAAAACCCTCCTTCGTTTCTTGTTAGCACGTTCGAAACTACGGCGAGTAAAGCAGCCGGTTTAGTTTATAGGCTAAAGTCTTAGTCAATTTACTCACTAAAGTTGGAGAACGCAGATTATCATGATTATTTATGATCATTTTTTACATGATGATGAGGTTATATCTATTTTTGAAAAAGTGTTGATTCACTATTGAAATTAAATATCTATCTGGAAGAACTAGCAGTATTAAAAAAGGCAATCTGCTAAAGTTTTGAAATTATATTTCTTGTTTACCTAACTAATGACCTCAAACCTAAGATCAAACCGGCGGCCATGACCTATGCCCAAAGACCACTTTCACTTGAATTTCTAACAGCCGATTAACAAAGGATTTACACCCTATCTTTAATTTCTAGAGCGAAAAAGTTACCTTTGCGGCCTGAAACAGAAATAATTAAAGTAAAATCACAAATAAAATGAGTCTTAAGAAACAATTTTTAAAATCCAAGCCTACCTGCAAGGTTACATTTACAGTAGAAGCAGAAGTGATCAATGGCGTAAAGGAAGTGGCCATCCTCGGGGAATTTAACAACTGGGACCCTTCAGAAGATACCATGCGTAAATTGAAAGATGGATCATTCACCAAAACCATTGAACTTGAAGTGGGTCATGAATACCAATTCCGTTATTTAGTAGATGGCGAGCATTGGATGAATGAGACTGAAGCTGACAAGTATCTTTATAGTGGTGTTGCTGCTGAGCAAAACAGTGTTGTTGCTCTTTAACAGTAAATTGCCTATTAACAAATTTGTTTTGAAATCGATCTCAACAGCATTCTTTGAATATTTTTTATTTTGATAAATCAACTGTCATGAAAAAAATTGGAATATTATTCGGTAAAGAAAATTCATTTCCTCCCGCCTTCGTCGAGAGAGTCAACAGCAAAGGAATAAGCGGGGTAGAAGCTGAATTTGTAAAAGTGGAAGAAGTGATCCAGGGTAAACCAACAGATTATGCTGTGATTATCGACAGGATCAGCCAGGATGTTCCTTTTTACAGAGCATATCTGAAAAATGCTGCATTGACCGGTACGGCTGTTATCAATAATCCGTTTTGGTGGAGCGCAGATGAAAAGTTTTTCAACAATTGCCTTTCCGAACAAATTAAAGTTCCGGTTCCGAAGACAGTTCTTCTGCCATCCAATCAACGTCCGGATGATACATCAGACTTATCATTTCGAAACCTGAAATTTCCTATGGATTGGGAAGCGATGGTTGATTATTTAGGGGGATTTCCATTGTATATGAAACCTCATTCCGGCGGAGGATGGAAGAGTGTGTATAAAGTCACAAGTTTTGAAGACCTCTTTGCCAAAGTATAATGAGACAGGCCAGTTGGTGATGATGCTTCAGGAGAATATCGATTTCGATGCTTACTTCCGATGTTATTATCTCGGCGGTGATCGTGTAAGGCTGATGCCTTATGAGCCACGCAATCCTCATCATCTTCGTTATATCGAGAAGTCACCTAATGAGGATCCTAAAATGATAAAGTTGATTCACAAACTTGTGTTGAAAATCAATCATGCCCTGGGTTATGAATTCAATACGGTTGAGTTTGCGATCAGGGGCGGCATTCCATATGCCATTGATTATTGTAATCCTGCTCCGGATGCAGATCTCAACAGTGTAGGTGAAGAAAATTTTGAATGGGTGGTCGAAAATGCTGCTGAAATGGCTATCGAAAAAGCACTGGAACACAAAGCCAACAAATCACATCTCAATTGGGGTGGATTTATAAAAGCTTCCGTTGAAGGTAAAATCCCAAAGTCATAAAATACTTACCTTCGGCCTGTTATCGTATTCACTCCCGGTAAAATGAGGATAAATTATCCTGTAAGAATGGCCATCCTTGACATGAACAATAATGTCGAGAACATGGGGATTGCCAGCATAAAACGCATTGCGGATCGTTTCGCCATCATCGATTACGAAGTCTTTGATATTCGATATGGAAAGGAAGTCCCGGGCCTGGATTTCGATATTTACATTTCCTCAGGCGGCCCCGGAGATCCATTAGAATGGGAAGGCGGATGGGAAGAAGAATATTATTCCCTCATGGATAAGATCTGGCAACACAATCTTGTCAGTGAAGACAAAAAATATGTCTTCTTTATTTGCCATTCTTTCCAGATGATCTGCCATCACCTTGGCATTGGGGCTATTTCCCTCAGGAGAAATGAATCATTCGGAATTGTTCCTGTTGACAAAACAGATGCCGGTAAATTCGAACCGTTATTGATGGAATTGAATGATCCTTTTTATGGTGCTGATTTCAGAAAATATGAAGTGATTTCTCCTGATGAAAATATATTAAAATCATTAGGGGCTATTATCACAGCGATAGAAAGAACCGAGCCTGAACACACCGGGGATAAAGCACTTATGGCCATCCGTTTTTCCAATGAATGGTTTGGTACGCAATTTCATCCGGAAGCACATCCAGACGGAATGGTCCTTTACCTTCGACGTCGCGACAAAAAAGAAATGATCCTGCACACATACGGCCTCAATACATACGAGGAAATGATGCACAATGCCATTCATCCCGATAGGCTGACAAGTACAAGAGATCATGTGTTACCCGGATTTCTCCGCGATGCCATAGATCACATCATGGAATTTTACGATTCACAACCTTTAGTTGTCAACGGATAAATAAAAATTACGAGTTACGAATTACGAATTACGATCATGAGTTGTTTTATCGTAAATCGTAATTCGTAAATCCGAATTCCCTTCCTTATCTTACCCCGCATGATTGCAAGCATTAGAGAACAATACAACAAACATTTTTCCCAGGCAAAATACCAGGCGTTTTTAGCTGATTTACATAGTCAGTTTAATCACGTCCCTGGCTTTCGGATTGCAGAAACTCCTGTATTTATTCCTGCAGAACTTTCCGATCAGATATTTGAAGCATGTCAGCAGATCAAGAATGTCATTCTGCGACCTGACTTCAAGCAAATGACTGAGCCTTCATTGAGTGATGAGTACAGAGTGCCGAATGAAGATGCGCACACTACTTTTCTTCAGATGGATTTTGGCTTATGCGAAGGAGAGAATGGCCAGATCGTTCCGCGGCTGGTAGAAGTACAAGGTTTTCCCTCACTGTATTTATATCAGCACATCATTGCGGGCTTATACCGGAAACATTTCTATATTCCCCAATACGTACACCATCTGTTTAATGGTTACACTCCGGTAACGTATGTAGATGCATTGAAGAAAATAATTGTTGGTGATGAAGATCCTGAGTCAGTAGTTCTTATGGATGTTGATCCGTTCAAACAGAATACCCAAATTGATTTTCATGCTACCGCAAAAATTCTTGGCATCAAAGTCTCCAATGTTACAGATATCCTGAAGCACGGCAATAAGCTTTTTTATAAAAATGAAAAAGGAAAAGAAATTCCCGTCCGCCGGATTTACAATCGTGTCATTTTTGACGAATTGCTGGCCCGAAAGGATTTGAATATGCAATTCAATTTTACAGATGACCTCGATGTAAAATGGGTTGGCCATCCAAATTGGTTTTTTAGAATTTCAAAATTTACCATGCCTTTTATCGACAGTAAATATGTACCCAAGACATATTTCCTGGACCAGTTGGATAAAATTCCCGAAGATTTGCAAAATTATGTATTGAAACCTCTCTATTCTTTTTCCGGCGCGGGAGTTGTGTTCAATGTAAAGAAAGAAGATATTGATCATGTCAAAGATCGCTCGAAATACATCCTCCAGGAAAAAGTAAAATACATGCCCGTCATCAAAACTCCGGATGATGCGGTTAAAGTTGAAGTAAGGATCATGTTATTATGGCCGGATAATGCAAAAGAGCCTATCGTCGTCAATAACCTTGCTCGCCTGAGTAAAGGTGAAATGATTGGCGTAAAATTCAATAAGGATAAGACTTGGGTAGGAGGGAGTGTGGGGTTTTACGAGTAAGGGTGTGGCTTCGACCTTTCGATGCCTAAAGGCATCTGAACATGCTCAGCCACCTGTGTCATTGCTTTTTAACACTGAGGATTTTTCAATACCGGATAGCCTAGCATAATGCTCAGCCACCTGTGTCATTGCTTTTTAACACTGAGGATTTTTCAATACCGGATAGCCTAGCATAATGCTCAGCCACCTGTGTCATTGCTTTTTAACACCCAGGATTTTTCAATACCGGATAGCCTAGCATAATGCTCAGCCACCTGTGTCATTGCTTTTTAACACTGAGGATTTTTCAATACCGGATAGCCTAGCATAATGCTCAGCCACCTGTGTCATTGCTTTTTAACACTGAGGATTTTTCAATACTGGATAGCCCAACATTATGCTCAGCCACCTGTGTCATTGCACATTAACAATAATGATTTTCAAGAACTATAGCAAAAGGCTGGAATTATGTTTAAGCCAAATTGAAATAGAGAAATCTTCAACTTTGAGTATGTAAGAAATTAAGCTGGCTGAGCAGGCATAAAATTGTTGACTATGAAATTCATTCTCTTATCAGAAGACAGTTGAATAAAAAGAATCTGTTAATGTCGAAGCCAGCTATTCTTTCAGCGGCACCACTGTCGAATACTCTTCCCGGATCACCTTTGCATATTTCATTCAATAATTCTTCTATGCGTTTTCCGGTCTTGTGCTGAAAGATGAAACCAATGTGATGTTTTTTTGGAAGACGCCACCAGATCTCTTCATCGGTGAATTTATCATAATCCGGTTTTTCGTATTTGCTTAATGTGACAATGATCCCGGCCTGAAGTTCATCGACAAGAGGTAAGTGATATTTTTTTCCGGTGAGAACTGCATGTTCGATATTGGCCCATTCTGTCCAAAGGCTGATACCGGTAGCACACTCCACCATATCGGTCAGGTGAGCACCACCGCAGCGAGCTGCCGTTTCAAGAAAAAATATTTCTTTACCCCCGTCTCTCACAATGTATTCCGTATGACTTGGGCCATGACGCAAACCAAATGCGGACAATACTTTTTTATTGAGTGCTGTTAATTTTTTAGCAAGTGGATCCTTGACGGTCATTGTTTTTGATTGGAAAATTCCACCGCCATGGGCGACATCAAAAGGAGCATCAAGATATTGAGAGCATCGCGTGAATAAAGTTTCATCTTCATAATTCAGACTATCCACATGACAGATAGTGCCAGGCCTGAATTCTTCAAGCAAATATTGATGACGATGATCACCACATTCTTCAGCCCATGTCCAGAATGCTTCAGGAGACTGAATTTTACGGATACCCAAGGAGCCTGCATCACGTCTGTGGTTTTGCTAACCATGGCCCGGTGCTTGATGTAAAGAAATTCGCTGAATCGTATCATCATTAAATAATGCTGTAAATCCCGGCACAGGCAGACCTGCATCTCTTGCTTCCATCCGCATCGAAAGTTTATCAAAGAAATGCCGAGCGGTAGTATCTCCCATACCTGGTATTCTGAATTCTTCTCTCAGCCTTGCTGCTTTCCACACATCATAATCATCCAATGCAATGACCCTGTCGATATGATGCGTTCGAAACAAAAATGCTGCACCTGAGATGAGTTCGTTGATATCCCATTTTCGTCCATCAGTTCCTGGCATGAAAAATATTTCTTCCAGGTCATCAACAGGCCATGCATCATTCCTTGTTTTTTCGGAAGTCACGAGATAAACCATATGCCCCAGCCGCTTGAGCTGACGTAAAAAAGCACCTCCTTTATAATCGCTGGCAAGGCAGAGAAATACATATGTCCTGTCCATTATTTTGGATTTTGATTGACAATTTACGTAATTGAAAGTGATCTAGTGATCGGAGATCACAAAGACGATCGGGGTTGATGCATATCCAACCTCGATCATCTGTCCCGGTCTACCAATATCTTTTTCCCTATTTTGCGACCCTGTCCCGATAACCCGACTAAAAACGAATGCGTCCTTTATCTCAAATCACCCAGGCAATGCCTCATTATCCGATCATTGAGTTGATTGATAAGGACTTTGAGATACCCCAACTGGGTAAAAAACGTCGGATCTGGGCCCTTCTGCCCCATGATTATTATGACTCCGACAAGCAATATCCTGTCCTTTACCTCCAGGATGCCCAGAATTTATTTGATGAAGATGCCCCTTTTGGAAGTTGGTCCATTGACCGCCATCTTATGGAGCTATCGGCAGCCGGCCATGGAGACCTGATCGTGATTTGCATTGATCATGGCGGAAAAGAGAGGATCCAGGAATATAGCCCCTATCAGCACCGGAAATTTGGAGAGGGCCAGGGAAAGGATTATGCCAATTTTATCATTGAGACACTTAAACCTTATGTCGACGGCCATTACCGTATCAAAGCCGCACAGGATTTATACCGGCATCGGGGGAAGCAGCATGGGTGGGCTGATCAGTGCTTATATCGGCATTGTGCACCCAAAGTTTTTTTCCAAATTGATGATTTTCAGTCCTTCATTCTGGTATTCAGATGAAATATATTTTGATGCTTTTAAATACAATTACACTTTACCGATGAGGATGTTTATTTATGCGGGGGAGCAGGAGACTAAATTCATGAGCCAGCACATTAATCAGTTTGCTGAAGCGGTTTCTCATGGTTTTTTCTCAAGTAAACTCACTACATTTAACATTGTCATTGATCCCAACGGCCAGCACCAGGAGAAATATTGGGGAGACGTATTTCCCGCAGCCGTCAAATGGCTATTCTTTTCTGAAAAAGAGGATTAACGATGCAATTGAATGCGAAAACCACCTTCGAAGAACTTCTCGAGGCTATAGACATGCTCTGTATCCCAGCCTCAAAGAGAGATGTTGGATAACCTGCACAGGGATGTATTGTCAAAAGTGATTCCTGCTGAAACCCTTCCACCTGTTTCCGAATTGATATTCGCGAAATCTGCCCCGATATTATTTTTTGGACAATGGAAAGGAAGAAGAATAAAAATTCTTCTCTGCTCATGAAAATGATAAGCTGACAGAAGCAAGTGTATACGCAGTGACCAAAAAAATGGCAATCCGTGTGCGATCTGAGCATCCTGAGAAACCAGGATTGATGGTGCATCATTTGTCTTCGCAGGAATTGATTCAATCTGCATTCACCGGGTGGACATCAGGCCAGTATGATCTTGGTATATTTAAAAAACCTGAAGACAATAATTTAAAATCAAATTCAACATCTGTTTATACTTTTTTACCAAAAGGGATAAATCAATCAACAGCAGAAGACGGGATTACGATTGGGCAAGTTCAGCAGGAAGTTATGGATCTCGTGAATACTCCTGCTAACCATCAATCACCTGAATTATTGGGAGACTGGGCGACACAAAGTGCTGCTACCTATAAATATAAAGCCACCATTCTCAACAAAGAAAAACTTAATGAATTGGGCATGCATGCATTGCTCGCCGTTAATCGCGGAAGTGAAGATCCTGCGATCATGATTGTGACGCATTACAAACATCCTGATGCGAAGAAGAGAATTGCCCTTATCGGTAAAGGTGTCATATTTGATACAGGAGGTGTGTCCATCAAGGATTCAAAGAACATGCATTACATGAAGAGTGATATGGCTGGTGCAGCTGCTGCATTAGGGACTGTGGAAGCATGTGCACGACTTGGATTGAAAGTAGATGTCATGGCGATTACTCCGGTGACAGATAACAGTATTGGCACAATGGCATTAAAGCCCGGTGATGTAATATCTTCTTATGCGGGAAAATCAATTGAGGTTATTGACACAGATGCAGAAGGCAGATTGATCCTTGCCGATGCGCTTGCTTATGCTGTCAAGGAATATCAACCGGATGTGATGGTCGATATGGCTACATTGACAGGAAGTATTATTGCCGCCATTGGTCCGCATGCAGCAGGATTATTTACTAAAAATGATCAGCTCGCTGAATCACTCCGACAGGCCGGAGAAACATCCGGTGAACGTCTCTGGCGCATGCCGATGTTTGATGAATACCAGGAAGACATGCAATCGGATATTGCAGATATTAAAAACTTAAGCGAAAAACCTTATGCGGGATCTGTGACCGCAGCTAAATTTCTTGAATTCTTCACGTCAGAGCATCCTTCGTGGGCGCATCTTGATATTGCAGGCATGGGCTTCCAGCCAAATGGATTTGGTAAGAGCTATTGTGCTACAGCGTTTGGGGTGAGGTTGTTGGTGAAGTGGATGAAAATGTAGTTGCTGATTACCTGATGGATTGATATCCTCCCTGAACACCTTTTTTCGATAGAACAATCTGCCACACCTGGTTTTTTCTCGACCGGAATGTTCCGGCGCACATCAGCAAATAATAATTCCACATCCGGTAGAATTTTTCATCATAATCTGTCTTTAATTCATCCCATGATGATACAAAGTTGTCATGCCAGGCCATTAATGTCTTATCATAGTCGGCACTGAGATTATGCCAGTCTTCCATCACAAACAATCCTTCTATGGCACGGCCAATCTGTTGGATGGAAGGCAGCATAGCATCTTTGAAAATATATTTATTGATCCATGGATCAATGTTCGTCTCGGAAATATTGCCTCCAATGGTGTGCAATAAAAATAATCCCTCATCATTCAGACACCGGTGAACCACATGCATGTAATCTGGAATAATTTTTATAACCCACATGCTCGAACATTCCGATGGAAACAATGTGATCAAACTTTCCGGTCAACAGACGATAATCCAAAAGTTTAATATCTATAGGCCATCCCTCGCAAATTGTTTTGGCCATTTCGGCCTGCTCTGACGATACTGTAATGCCTGTCACCCTGACATCATAATTTTCAGCAGCAAATTTTGCAAAGTTTCCCCAGCCGCAACCAATATCAAGAATATGCATCCCGGGCTGCAAATTGAGTTTCTTGCAGATGATGTCCATTTTTGCTACCTGGGCTTCATCAATCGTGGAGGCATTTTTCCAATAACCGCATGAATACACCATACGCTTATCCAGCATATGGGTGAAGAGATTATTGCCAAGGTTGTAATGAGAACCGCTAATGCGGATGGATCTTGAACGGGTTTGCCTGTTAATCAATTTATAGATCAGGATCTCTTTGAGAAGTTTCCAGTTACGTTTTATGCTTCCTTCCAGGTCGGCATTCAGGACGCGATAAAAGAATTCATCCAGTCTTTGGGCGTCCCACCATTTTTCAATATAAGCTTCACCCAAACCTAGGGATCCTTCCGTCAGGATCTTTTCATAAAACAATTCATTGTTCACCCTGATGTCCCAGGGATTTTGGCCATTGATGCGCACTCCTGAGTTGGAAAGGAGATCGGATACGTATTGTTGGGCTTTCATTTGTATTATTTTTTATAGTGGTGATGACAAAAAATTTTACAATGAAATCAATCATATTATAAAAAAATAAAAACCATCCGAAAAAGCCGGTTGTTCTCCGGAAATTGCGTTTTTAAAAATTATTTAATAAAATAAATTTGAAAAAGTTTAGTTGGAAGTGGTCAAAAGGTAAAATTAAGGAATGATAAAAGATAAACTGCCGCTGCATTGAGTTTGCCCCGGTTCTGTTGGCCAGGGAGAATTCCTACAGCGGCAGTTACATGAATGATGTCTACTACTTCGCTTAAAAACCCCTTAATAATTCTGCCACCTTATGTTAAGCAGATTAAATTGTTTTGAAGATGATCGGTTCCGGTTTTTGGCTACTGGAATTTTTCGGTCACCGGGTTATTGTTTTTGATCAGAGTACTTTAATTTCCTTTAATTACTCACTGCTTTAAAATTAAGGATATTATAGTCTTTAATTTGATGACCAGAATCATTCCGTAGACTGATTTTAATCATTGGAGAAGTCTGAAAATTTAATGATATCCGGTTTACCCACCAGTCTTGTATCTTACGTTTTCATCTTATACAACATGAAAAAACGAATCGCCCATATCTCCCTCCTGGTCCGGGACTACGATGAAGCTATTCGGTTTTATGTTGATAAACTGAATTTTCACCTTGTAGAGGATACATCATTAAGCGAAACAAAGCGTTGGGTATTGATTTCTCCGGGTGATGATGGTCCTCAACTTTTATTGGCCAAAGCCTCTGATGAAGAACAGGAAAGCAGGATTGGAAATCAGACAGGGGGCAGGGTGTTTTTATTCCTTCACACCGATAATTTTTGGCGGGATTATCATCTCATGCTGCAGAATGAAATTGAATTTGTCCGCAATCCTGTAGTTGAACCATACGGTACAGTTGCTGTATTTAAAGATCTTTATGGAAATCTGTGGGATATGATAGAATCAAACCGTGAATCGTGAGGCGTGAATCGTGAGTCAATAGATGTGAATTATTATTAGTAATCGGTAGTATTTAAGTAAGGTGGGGGCAAGCCCCACCAGTACAAAATCCCGATTTGTTTAAAAGATATGTACTGGCGGGGCTTGCCCCCGCCATCGATGATTTAAATCAATTGTAAATCTTAATAGATGGCAGGCGGTATTAATAACATAAGGTGGGGGCAAGCCCCACCAGTACAAAACCCCGATTTGTGTAAAAGATATGCACTGGCGGGGCTTGCCCCCGCCATCGTTAATTCAAATCAATTTTAAATCTTAATAGATGGCAGGCGGTATTAATAACATAAGGTGGGGGCAAGCCCCACCAGTACAAAATCCCGATTTGTGTAAAAGATATGTACTGGCGGGGCTTGCCCCCGCCATCGATGATTTAAATCAATTGTAAATCTTAATAGATGGCAGGCCGTATTAATAACATAAGGTGGGGGCAAGCCCCACCAGTACAAAATCCCGATTTGTGTAAAAGATATGTACTGGCGGGGCTTGCCCCCGCCTTCGATGATTTAAATCAATTGTAAATCTTAATAGATGGCAGGCGGTATTAATAACATAAGGTGGGGGCAAGCCCCACCAGTACAAAACCCCGATTTGTGTAAAAGATATGTACTGGCGGGGCTTGCCCCCGCCATCGTTAATTCAAATCAATTGTAAATCTTAATAGATGGCAGGCGGTATTAATAACATAAGGTGGGGGCAAGCCCCACCAGTACAAAACCCCGATTTGTGTAAAAGATATGTACTGGCGGGGCTTGCCCCCGCCATCGATGATTTAAATCAATTGTAAATCTTAATAGATGGCAGGCGGTATTAATAACATAAGGTGGGGGCAAGCCCCACCAGTACAAAATCCCGATTTGTGTAAAAGATATGTACTGGCGGGGCTTGCCTCTGCCTTCGTTAATTCAAATCAATTTTAAATCCTAATCATCTTAATAAATCAGCGTCCTCAAGAATTCATTATTGTCATTCCTAAATCGTAAATCGTAAATTGAAATACATTACTCGCACTATCTGGATTCTCTCACTTGTCAGCCTGTTCACTGACATGGCCAGTGAGATGTTGTATCCTGTCATGCCTATATATCTCAAGACTATCGGGTTTTCTGTTCTGTTGATTGGAATATTGGAGGGCCTGGTTGAAGCTACAGCCGGTTTCAGTAAGGGATATTTTGGCAAGCTATCGGATCAAACGGGAAAAAGAGTTCCATTTGTTCAGCTTGGATATGGTCTAAGTGCCATTTCCAAACCTTTGCTCGCTTTGTTTATCTACCCGGTTTGGATTTTTTTTGTTCGAAGTATTGACAGGATCGGAAAAGGAATTCGCACAGGTGCAAGAGATGCTTTACTTTCCGATGAAGCTACAAAAGAGACCAAAGGAAAAATATTCGGATTTCATCGATCTATGGATACTTTGGGAGCTGTTCTCGGCCCATCTATCGCATTGCTGTTTTTATATTTTCGACCTGCGCAATACAAGCTCTTGTTTTTACTAGCCGCAATTCCCGGGCTATTGGCACTCTTTGCTTCTTTTCTTTTAAAGGATAAAAAAAATACCCCTAAGCCTGTTGAAGGAAAGTCCTCTTTTTTTTCATTTCTAGGCTATTGGAAAAAAAGCCCTTCAATGTACCGGCAGGTGATCATAGGATTATTAATTTTTACTCTTTTCAATAGTTCTGATGTATTTCTGTTGCTGAAAGTAAAGCAGGCCGGATTTAGTGATTCCCTTGTGATCGGGGTTTATATTTTTTATAACTTCATTTTCGCATTATGTGCATTCCCGGTAGGCATCATCGCTGACAAGATTGGATTGAAGAATGCGTTCATCGGGGGACTTTCTTTTTTTGCAATAGTTTATTTCGGGATGGCTTTCGAATGGGAACACTATATGTATTTCGTTTTATTCTTTTTATACGGAATATATGCCGCCGGAACTGAGGGCATTGCAAAAGCGTGGATCAGCAACATCACAGACAAGAAGGATACCGCAACGGGTATTGGTTTGTTTTCAGGATTCCAAAGTATATGTACTTTGATAGCAAGCACTGTAGCCGGATTAATATGGTATACACTGGGAGTTAAGGTCACTTTTATAGCCACATCTGTCGTGACAATAATTGTAATTGTTTATTTTTTATTCAGTATTAAAAAAGTAGAAATTGCAGGAGAAAGACAATGAAACAGGCAGCATGACCCCTGCCATGGCCTTACCTCTTTTTTACGAAAAGAATAAATTAGGAATGGACGGGGGTCTGAGTAGTCCCAGTGTCAGAATTGACGTCAGTAAGAATTTTCATTTTTATATTCCCAATTATGATGCCAGGAGAAAAGCCGTATTGTGGCATGATATTCATCACCTTGTCACCGGTTATTCTGCTGCATCTTTTCTTGGTGAATGCGAGATCAGTGCATGGGAGATCGGATCAGGGTGTGGTAAATATTGGGCAGCATTCCTGATTGATACCAGTGGAGTTGTCCTGGGATGCCTGATCAATCCACGAATGATCATTCAGGCTTATGCACGCGGACGACGATCATTGAATTTGTATCATGATGCTTATCCCAAAGAAGAAGTGATGCAAATGGAGATTGATGATCTGCGACAAGAATTGAGATTAGATCATTTTCCAAAAAATACTTCACCCTCGGCCAAGGATTTTTTCATGTTTGGTTTATTCCTGATTTTTGGAGGTCTTTATTCTTTGATTTCGATTGTACAGGTACCATTTATCATCTTGTATAATATCTGGTACTTTATGAATAGGAAAGTGGGGAAATGATTTTTATTACTTGAAAGATAGTTATTCGACCCCTTCAGGGTCGGAGATACCCACATTCCATTTCCGTGGGTTGCACCCACGGCCAATAATATTGAAGTCTTTCAGACTTCTTTAAATCCTTGTTATAGTTTACGATCAAATTTCAAATAAAGATTTTATAACCTTGATAATCTTAACGATCCTGAAGGGATCGAATGTTATTGGCCCCAAGTGCAACCCGGCCAATAATATTGAAGTCTTTCAGACTTCTTTAAATCCTTGTTATAGTTTACGATCAAATTTCAAATAAAGATTTTATAACCTTGATAATCTTAACGATCCTGAAGGGATCGAATGTTATTGGCCCCAAGTGCAACCCGGCCAATAATATTGAAGTCGTTCAGACTTTGTAGAATTCATATTATTGTATATGATCAACTTTGAATTGAGGATTTATGAACTTGAATAATATTAATGATCCTGAAAGGATCAAATGTTATTGGCCCCTAGTGCAACCCGGCCAATAATATTGAAGTCTTTCAGACTTCTTTAAGTTGATTATGTTGTGAGAGATTAAAAAATTGGATAATCTTAATGATCCTGAAAGGATCGAATATTATTAACTCTGGGTTGTACCCACGGCCAATAATATTGAAGTCTTTCAGACTTCTTTAAGTTGATTATGTTGTGAGAGATTAAAAAATTGGATAATCTTCATGATCCTGAATGGATCGAATATTATTAACTCTGGGTTGTACCCACGGCCAATAATATTGAAGTCTTTCAGACTTCGCGGAATTCATTTTATTGGGTAAGATCAACTTTGAAATGAAGGTTTTTGAACTCGAATAATCTTAATGATCCTGAAAGGATCGAATGTTATTGGCCCCGGGTGCAACCCGCGGTATATGATAGCAGCGAAGTCCAACCCTGAAAGGGTTGAATAATAATCTGTGGCTTTGTGTAAAAACTAAATTTATATCTTGAACCAAATTCATATCGATGATTGAACAGGAAACTTCCTTTAAACGCTCACTGACACTGATGGATGCTACGATGATTGTAGCAGGCTCAATGATTGGCTCAGGGATATTTATCGTCAGTGCTGATATGACGCGCAATGTCGGGAGTGCAGGCTGGTTGATTGTCGCCTGGTTGATTACCGGTTTCATGACCATCACTGCGGCAGTGAGTTATGGCGAATTGAGCGGTATGTATCCAAGAGCGGGAGGACAGTATGTATATCTTAAAGAAGCCTTCAATCCACTAATCGCCTTTTTATATGGATGGAGTTTTTTTGCAATCATCCAGACTGCGACCATCGCCGCAGTCGGTGTTGCATTTGCAAAATTTCTGGCTTACCTGGTTCCATCTGTGAGCGAAAGCTTAGTGGCGTTTGATCTTGGATTTTTAAAAATATCTCCTGCACAACTTGTGGCCATAGTGCTCATTCTGCTATTGACATTTATTAATACCAGAGGCATCAAAAGCGGGAAACTCATCCAGACTTCATTTACAGTAACCAAACTGGCGAGTTTGTTTGGATTAATCGTCTTTGGATTCATCATGTTCAAAGGGGATGTCTGGCATGCCAACTGGTCTGATGGATGGAGGCTTCATGCCCTGGGAAGTACTGAAAATTATGCGCTTGCTGCTGCTTTAGGTGCTATCGCTGCTGCTATGGTGGGATCAATATTCAGCAGTGATGCATGGAACAATGTGACCTTCATAGCAGGAGAGATTAAAAATCCACATCGCAATATCGGCCTTGCACTTTTCCTTGGAACATTTATCGTTACTGTTATTTATGTATCAACGAATGTGATGTATACTGCAGTGCTGCCGATGGATGCCATTGCAGGAGCTGATAAGGATAGGGTAGCAGTTGCTGCTTCACATGTCATATTTGGCAATGTTGGTACAATCATTATTGCATTGATGATCATGGTGTCTACTTTCGGTTGTAATAATGGTTTGATCCTTGCAGGAGCGAGAGTTTATTATACCATGGCCAAAGATGGTTTGTTTTTCAAACCTGCGGGTGAGCTCAATCGCTTTGCAGTTCCGCAATGGGCTTTATGGGTCCAGGGAATCATTGCATGTTGCTGGAGTATAAGTGGCAAGTACGGTCAATTGCTGGACATGATTTCTTTTGTGGTAGTTATTTTTTATGTGCTCACCATTCTTGGCATTTTTATTCTCAGGAAAAAAAGACCTGACATCGAGAGACCTTATAAAGCCTTTGGATATCCGTTATTGCCAGGTATCTATATTTTGATGGGGATTGCCTTTTGTATTCTGCTCATCATTTACAAACCTCAATTTACCTGGCCAGGATTGATCATTACATTGATAGGGATACCGATATATTATGTGGCAATGATGAGAAGGAAGAGTATTGTCCCCCCGGCCTAAAGGCCATGGCAATTCAATTCAATCAAGACACTTGAATTGCCCCGGGCTTCAGCCCGGGGGATAGAGAAGATTGATTGCATTGCTCTTTACCCCTGGCCTGAAGGCCAGGGCTATTCAATTGAATTGCCCCGGGCTTCAGCCCGGGGTTCTGATTTACAATTTCACCAGTTTGTGCGTCCAAATCAAACCTTTCTCAGATCTCACTTTTACAATATAAACTCCCGGTGAGAAATTCTTTAATGACAGTGACTCTTGCCATTGTTGTTGTGATGGGATAATTTCTTTTTGCAAAAGTTGTGTTCCCGTTGATGAAAAGATTTTTATTTCAAATTTATTTCCCACAACATTCTGACCGGTTAGAATCACATCTCCGTTTGTTGGGTTGGGTTGAAGATTAAGATTGATTGTTTCCGTTGGATGATCAGTAGCAGTAGTTTCTCCTTCCAGGAGGATATCATCCAGGTACATTTCATTTCCATATCCTGATTGATTTAAAAATGAAATCGTCACGTATTGGCCTGCATATTCACTCAGATCGAGCGTTATATGTCTCCATTCTTCACAATTGCGTGGAGAAAATTTGGCATACAAATACAAACCATTCGGTCCTTCACCATTTATAATTGTACTCAATGCCTCGCCACCGCTCCTGAAAATGGTGTTGTAGGATTTTCCGCAATTGTTGGTCAATAATACTTTCAAAGAATCAATAAATGCATTTCCATCATAATATGGTGCATAAGCCACATTGAAACTTAATTTTGGATTTATGATTTGGGTCAGGTCGAGATTGACCGGCATTTGTATTTCATCTCTTCCGTAAGTGCTATAGTCATAATTATTGACGTAGTAAGCAATATTACCATCCGGATCACAAGATGTCAGCGAAACCGGACTCCAAGTAATACCTCCGTCAGGATTGAGGATTGTAAAATGATCTTCTGTAGTAAAATCTATTAACGGTGGCACTTGGTTGATTTCGGGTTCTAATACTTCAATCATTTCAGGAACAGTCTTCGTTGAAGCACCATTTGGATTTGTCACAGTTAGTGTCACATCATATTTACCTGAATGATTGTATGTGACTTTTGGATTTCGAAGAGAAGAGGTTGCCGGATTTCCGCCTGGAAATTGCCATTGCCATGTTGCCCCTGCATGTGATAAAATAGAAAAGTCATCAAATTGAATCGTATCACTTGGACATGAAGTTTGTCTTTTATCAGCCATTGGTTGAGCAACGGGGCGTGAAACTACAGCAAGAGGAGCTTCCCAAATTCCTTTTCCATATGCTCCCAGTCTGATTTTATTATCACGATAAAAAGGCCGAAGAATACAAGTTGAGATTTGTACCGGTAATCCATCATTGTATGGCATCCAGTCTGACATACTTGCATCCCTGAACCAAATCGATCTGAAAGTGCCAACATAAATGCCACTATCTGTTCCTCCCTGCGCCATGATGTAAGTGATGTGCTCACCATTCAATGCAGGAGTAGTCTGATTGATCCAACTGACTCCGCCATCAGTGGTCATAAATATTTTCTCACCATCATTTGCATCCGGGTAAGCGAGCCAACATTGATTTTCATTTTCTGCACTCAGGGCAAGCACAATTCTCCTGGCATATCCGGGAGGCAATGTGAGTTGATTCCATGTAACGCCACCATCTGTTGTTTTCCAAAGCAGACCCGGATCCCATGAATAAGATGCGCGTTGAAATAAATAAATCACCTTTGGATCACTGCGGCTCACTTCAAAACTCATCGCACGAGCAGTGATATCTGTTCCAAATACATAGAGACTATCCCAGGTTGCACCGCCATCTATTGTTTTCCAGATTTTATTCTCATTCGTGACATAAAATGTATTCCATGATAGTGGATCCCATTCCATTTCTCCGCTCTCGGCATCGTAATAACTTTCATTTGGATATTTTCCGATGGAAAAATATTGTGCATATCCATTTTCTTCTTCGGGCAATACAACACCTCCGATATCCGAATAATAAGTTTTACGACCTTCGCCAGGATTGACATAACCCGTCGGTGCTTCTCCTCCTCCGAGGCCAAGACATTCGCCCGGCATCCAATTTTCATACCAACCGGTATTGCCATTGTGATATCGGCCACCGACTAAAATATCTTCGTTCCATCCCGTTCCAAATCCCCAAAAATCCGAACCAGTGATGCCCCTGTTGCGTGCATAATGTGTATTGAAAAAATCATTCGAATATTCAACACCACCATCACTTGTCATCCATACATCATCACCATTGATTTCAATATCCTGGCAATCCGGATGAACATAATTAAAAGAATTGCTACAATATCCACCAAAACAAGTGAAAGACTTGGCTCCATCTGTCGTATACCAAAGATTCATGAAGCCAACTAAAAACTGGTCAGGATTACTATCTGAAACATCACAACCTAAATTATAAAAACCCTGTTGATAGCCACCTGTATGACCGATGGTGGCCATGTTGGGATGGTCAGTGTCATTCCATGGAGCGCCAACAGGAGGATTCGGCAACGTCCATGTTTCACCGCCATCATCCGAGCGATATATTCCGATAAAACCTGAATCATCCGTTTTAGCTTCTCCGATTAGTACAGCATAGATGCGATTTGGATCTGCGTTTGTAACTCCAAGTTTTGCGCCTCCATCCGTGTGGCCTTCAAGATCAGAAAAATACCAACCGTTATCTTTTAATGTCCAGGTGAGTCCTGCATCATTTGATTTATAAAAACGGCAAATGGCAGCAGCAGGATCATCGCGTACGAGAAAAACTGTTGATGGATCATCTGTCTTCCATTTTACATCATAACATGCTTCCGGGAATAGCCGTGTCCAAATCTTTCCTCCATCACCACTTCGATAAAGACCATTTTGTGTAGCCGCCAAAACAATTGAATCGATAGCCGGATTAATAAGGATTTCATTTGCCGACATGTTGTCATCCTGCATCACGATATTCCACGTCAAACCTCCGTCAATGGTTTTTCTGATTTTATTGTTTTCACCGATATAAACAATATCCGGATTGATCGGATCTATTTCGACAGCTGTCACGGCCGAAATGTCAATCGATCGCGAAACACAAAACCAGTTCATGCCGTGATCAATGCTTTTGAAAACTTCAGAACCTTCAGTGCCGCAAAAAAGAATATCAGGATTGGAAAGAGATTGGTCAAGGCAATAAATATTGGCCTGCTCTGATTTTGCCATGGGAGCAGGACCCGTATTCGTATTAAATGTTTCGAAAGGACCTATGTTCGTCCAGGCAACATCACGGCTGGATGTTCCCAATAAATTTTTCTTTTTCAGATCATCCAGTCGCTGATAAAAAGCCGTTTTTTCCTCGTCAGTAGGTCTTTGTTCGAAACCTTGTTGGTTGATAAAAGGATCCAAAGCATGGCGCCATTTCTTATAATATTGGGTATAGGTCGTTTTTTCATCCGGATGAGTTTGCCTCCAGATCCTGTATTCATCGTCCACATGCCATATATTCGGGTGGTCGCCGTACATCTCGATGGCCCAAGCGGGTAAAGTTTCTCCGGAAACTGGAGTTACTTTGTAGAGGGGTTGAGCAGAGGCCGTAATAGTAGCCAGGAGACTGAGGACGAAGAGAATATATTTCATGAGTGCAAAATTATGAGAAAAACGTAAAGCGAAGAGTGAAAAGTGAAGAGTGAAAAGGCGAGTGTTTGAAGGATAAATTGACAATGGTGAATTAAATGGCAATAGGTATAAATAATTTAAGGTGGGGGCAAGCCCCACCAGTACAAAATCCCGATCTGTTTAAAAGGAATGTAGTGGCGGGGCTTGCCTCCGCCTTCGATAATTCAAATCAATTTTAAATCTTAATCTGTGAGTGTTTGACTGATGAATTGAGAATTAGATAACAATCAGAATGAATAAATGAAGGTGGGGGCAAGCCCCACCAGTACAAAATCCGGATCTGTTTAAAAGGTATGTAGTGGCGGGGCTTGCCTCCGCCTTCGATCATTCAAATCAATTTTAAATCTTAATCTGTGAGTGTTTGATTGATGAATTGAGAATTAGATAACAATAAGAATGAATAAATTAAGGTGGGGGCAAGCCCCACCAGTACAAAATCCGGATCTGTTTAAAAGGTATGTATTGGCGGGGCTTGCCTCCGCCTTCGATCATTAATCAATATTTAATCTTAATCGAATAGCATTTGAGTAAAGTAATTATCATCGGACCTGCCCACCCTTTGCGAGGAGGATTGGCAACATTCAATCATCGCCTGGCGAAAGAATTCATATCCCAGGGTGATGAGTGTTCGATTTATTCATTCTCATTGCAGTATCCTTCTTTCCTGTTCCCCGGCACATCACAATTTGTGACGACTCCGGCTCCTGATGATATTAAAGTCCAATCTGTGATTAATTCTGTAAATCCGGCTAATTGGTTAAAAATCGGTAACAGGCTCAAGAAAGAAAAGCCGGATATTATTGTTGTTCGATATTGGATTCCATTTATGGGACCGGCTTTGGGTACGATATTGAGAAGAGTCAGGAAAAATCATCATACCCGGATTATTTGCATTGCAGATAATATTAGTCCGCATGAAAAGAGGCCTGGCGATAAAGCTTTTACCAAATATTTTATTAAAAGTGTGGATGCCTTCATCACCATGAGTGAAAAAGTTATGCATGACCTGAGGCAAGTTGAAAAAATAAAACCTGCATTGCAGGTCTCTCATCCATTGTATGATAATTTTGGTGACATCATATCGAAGAAAGAAGCCAGGGGAAAATTGAAGATCGATCCCGAGTTACGTATCATTCTTTTTTTTGGATTTATCCGGAGATACAAAGGGCTTGATATTCTATTTGAATCCATGAGTGATCCACGCATAAAAGCATCAGGAATTAAATTGCTGGTCGCCGGTGAATTTTATGAAGATGAAAAATCCTACCGTGAACAAATCGATAAACTTGGCATCGCCGATCAATTAATTCTGCGAACAGAATTTATTCCTGATCAGGAAGTTCAATATTATGTCTGTGCTGCTGACACGATAGTGCAACCTTATAGGAATGCAACTCAAAGCGGGGTTACGCCATTAGCTTATCATTTTGAAAAACCAATGATCGTGACCGATGTCGGAAGCCTTCCTTCATTGGTGCCTCATGAAAAAGTAGGACTTGTCACGCAGCCTGATCCAAAGGCAATTGCGGATGCCATCCTTCGTTTTTACGCACTGGGTGAAGACTATTTTATTCCGCATCTTCGTGTTGAAAAAGAAAAATATTCCTGGGCTCACCTGGTGGAAACAATCAAATCACTGGCGAAAGGAAATTAGAAAAGGTAAAGTTCACCAGCATCACACGACAGAAGGAGAAATAATATGATTTACAGAAGTAAAGCGCCATTGAGATTGGGTTTGGCCGGAGGTGGAACGGATGTCAGCCCATACAGCGACCTCTATGGCGGGGCCATTCTCAATGCGACGATTTCATTGTATGCTTATGCTTCCATTGAACCAATGGATCATCCTGAAATCATCTTGCATGCCATTGATCAAAACCACGAGCAAATATTCGGAGTTGGCCACTTTTTACCTGTCGATGGAAAACTTGATTTGTTAAAGGGAGTTTATAACCGGATCAAAAAGGATTACGGTTTAAACGACAATGGATTTCGCTTATCCACGTACGTTGAAGCACCTCCCGGCTCAGGTCTTGGCACTTCTTCCACATTAGTAGTTGCGGTTGTTGGAGCTTTTGTAGAAATGCTTCATTTGCCTTTGGGTGAATATGAAATAGCTCATTATGCATATGAAATCGAAAGGAAAGACTTAAATCTCGCGGGCGGAAAGCAGGATCAATATGCAGCGACTTTTGGTGGTGTCAATTACATGGAATTCAGGGCCGGCGATAAAGTGGTCGTAAATCCTTTGCGCATCAAACAGGAATATCTCTTCGAATTGCAACACAACCTATTATTGTATTTTACGGAAACGAGCAGGGATTCATCGAGGATCATTGAACAGCAGGCCGGGAATGTGGTGAAAAAAGATATGGAGGCTATTGAGGCCATGCACCAGTTGAAAAATCAATCCCATATGATGAAGGAAGCGCTGCTGACCGGACGATTAAATGAGATCGGGGAGATTCTTGATTTTGGTTTTTATCAAAAGCGCAAAATGGCAGAAGGGATAAGTAATAAACATATCGAAGAGATTTATGAAACTGCTAAACAAGCCGGCGCTACGGGCGGAAAAATTTCCGGTGCAGGTGGTGGTGGATTTATGGTATTTTATTGTCCCGGAAATACAAAATATGATGTGATGCGAGAACTAGGGAAATTTGGTGGAAGCCATAGAGGCTATCAATTTGTTGAACACGGACTTACTACATGGACAGTGTGAGAGAAGACAATGTGATAATGTGATAATGTGACAATGTGATAATGTGATAATGTGATAATGTGACCCTTCGACACCTTTCGCTCCAGGCATGGGCAGCTCAGGGTGTATGTGGGAATGTGGGAATGTGAAAATGTGGGAATGTGACCCTTCGACACCTTTCGCTCCAGGCATGGGCAGCTCAGGGTGTATGTGGGAATGTGACCCTTCGACACCTTTCGCTTCAGGCATGGGCAGCTCAGGGTATATGTGGCAATGTAAGAATGTGAGAGACTCATAATTATGCCCCGTCGGGGCTAAAGGTTGGTAACAAATGACATACAAAAAAACGACTTGACCTGTAGGGGCAAAACTAACATGGGTATTATCTGTTCATTAAATACTCCGTGCACTCCGCAGCTTCTGTGCGAAATAAATTAAGTGATTCTTGATAAAAAATCATTGAATAAAAAAGTAATTAATGGAAAACAAAATAAAAGACATCATATCTAAGTCGATTGCGGTGAAACAATCCGTATTGAATAATGAAAAACTATTGAATACAGTTCAGGATGTTGTCAGTCAGATTACCTTGGCATTCAAGGCTGGTAACCGGATATATTTTTGCGGAAACGGTGGCAGCGCAGCAGATGCCCAGCATTTAGCGGCGGAATTTTCCGGGCGATTTTATAAAGACAGGATAGCGCTTCCGGCAGAGGCTCTTCATTGCAATACATCTTACCTAACTGCCGTAGCTAATGACTACGGTTATGATTTTGTTTATTCAAGAATAATAGAAGGAATTGGAAGAAAAGGAGATGTGCTGATCGGGTTATCAACTTCCGGAAATTCAACGAATATCATTGAAGCATTTAAAAAGGCAAAACAAAATGGTATGATCAACATCGGATTTACGGGAGAAAGCGGGGGCAAGATGAAAGAACATTGTGATTTTCTGATCAATGTCCCTTCCACAGATACTCCCAGGATTCAGGAAAGTCATATCATGCTGGGTCATATTATTTGTGAACTGGTTGAAGCGAATTATTTTGATTAAAGAAGCAATCATATTAGCCGGTGGTTTAGGGACAAGGTTGAAAGAAGCCGTTCCGGATTTACCAAAATCAATGGCGCCTGTGGCCGGACATCCTTTTCTGACCTATGTGATCCGGCATTTATTATCGCAGGGCATTGAGCAATTTATTTTTTCGCTTGGATACAAGCATGAAGTCATCGAGGAATATCTGGAAAAGGATTTTGCTTATCTCAACTATCAATGTGTGATTGAAGATCAGCCTTTGGGTACGGGTGGCGGGATCAGGTTGGCATTGGCGAGTTCAACGCATCGGGATGTAGTGATTGTCAATGGAGATACACTATATCAAATTAATCTCGAGCATATGGCTGATTTGCATATTGAGAAACAGGCCGATTGTACACTCGCTTTAAAACCCATGCGCCTCTTTGACCGATATGGTGTCGTGGAGAAAAACGTGGAGAAAAGAATCATCAGTTTCAGGGAGAAAAAATATATGGAGAACGGGAATATCAATGGAGGTGTTTATATTCTCAATAAGCTTCATTTTTTAAAAAAGAATTTTCCGAAAGTATTTTCATTTGAAAAAGATTACCTGGCGAAACATGTGGAGACGCTTCCATTTTACGGAATGGTCCAGGATGAGTATTTCGTGGACATCGGTATTCCTGCTGATTTTGAACGGGCGCAGGTTGAATTAAAATATCCGCCGTTAAATCTTAAAGAGGTAGATAAATCCTGGACACTCTTTCTTGACAGGGATGGTGTCATCAATGTCAATAAGGACGAAAGTTATGTTTTTCATAAAGGGGAATTTCAGTTTCTGCCGGGTGCAATTGAGGCTATTTCAAAATTGAGTGAGCTGTTTGGTAAGATCATCGTGGTCACCAATCAGCGTGGTATTGGAAAGGGACTCATGGATGAAAAAGCGCTGGGAGAAATTCATCAACACATGATCGATGAAATTGAAAAGGGTGGGGGACGGATTGATGCTTTATATTATTGTTCTATCGATGACGACAAGCATCATGACCGCAAACCCAACCCGGGCATGATCCTGGAAGCAGCCGAAATGTATTCGGAAATTGATTTATCGAAATCCATCATGGTCGGAGATAAAATGAGTGATATGCACCTGGGGAGGAATGTCGGGGCGTACACAGTCATGATCCTGATGTCACATCGGGGGAGTACGGAGAATCATTGCGATATCGATATGTGGTGTGAATCATTAAGTGATTTTGCGGGAGATATTGATTCATCACGATGAACGAAATGAATACAAATCGCCTCAAACTCAGGTTGATTGAAAGTTCGGATCTAAATGCCATTCATGCATTACATTCACTTCCTTCGACTGATGAATATAATACGCTGGGTATTCCTGAAAATATTGAAGTCACCAGGGAAATTATTAATAACTGGATAGCATCGCACAGCAAGGAGAGTTTTGAATCCTACATTTTTGCAATTAGTTTGAAAGAGGAGGATAAATTATTTGGGCTTATCAGTTTAAAGAATTATAAACCCCAATACAGGTCAGCAGAACTCTGGTATAAAACTCATTCAGATTACTGGGGGAAAGGCTATGCCACTGAGGCCGTAAATGAATTGATCAGGTTTGGTTTCAAAGAATTGAATTTGCACCGAATTGAAGCCGGGTGTGCAGTTGATAATGTGGGTTCAATTAGAGTACTGGAAAAGACTGGTTTTAAGCTTGAAGGAAGAAAAAAGTTGGTACTGCCACTGAAAACAGGTTGGTCGGATGCTTTTGAATACGCAATTCTCGAAGATGAATCAAATTCTTATCTGAAGAATGCTGGCATAGTCGGGTTATAAAGGAATAAGTATCTATCATTTACGAATTATATACCCAAGTGTAAATTGAAATCCGTTTAAAGTTAAATACGCTCTTTTATCTGGATAAAAATCTTTTGTATCCCAAACCCTTGAAATGCCGGCGTGATAGTTGGCAGTTATGCTCCAGTTTTTCCATTCTTCTTTAATGCCAAACAGTAATGCATGATGGAAATTTTTATAAATTCCTTTAGATTCAAGCGTTTCTAAATTAATTGCAATAAAATTAATATTCTTTCTAAAACTATAGTTGAGTGAATACCCGGCAAAAATACTAATCCCATGTGCAATTTTATAACTGAGTATTGCCGGAATTCTTAAATAACCTATTCGTAAATTAGAATCAATTTTTACTCCTTCAGGAGGTGTAGCAAAGTTGTAATTTCTAGAGCCCATAAAGCTAACCCCCAGACCAGTCGTTAAAGAAAATTTGGAATTAATATTAAAATCAATGTCAGCACCGAGAATAGGTAAAACATAATTATTTATACGCCAAAAAGAAGTATCTGCTTGATTTAATGGGTCCTTACGATAATATTTAACATTAGTCAAATTTATACCACCGTAAACTCTTATGGCATCCTGACTCTTTAATGTACCTGATACCAGAAATAAACAAAATAAAAATAATAGCTTTGTCATAACCTGTAAATTAAAGTAAATTCAAATGCCTGATTTCTATAAGTCAAATCTACATTTGGAATGCCTTCAACAGGGATTTTAATAATATTGGTTAAGTCTTGTGAGTACATTAATTCGGCAGATAAGTGAGGAATGAGGTCAAAATTAAATCCAAGCTGCCCTGATAGGCCTATTTTTTCCGAAAACTTATCAATTGACTCCCACATGGCTAAAGCTGGGTCTTCGATATCTCCCATACTTAAAAGATAATTTCCACTTAACCCTGCTTTTAAGAATATATTTTTTGTACTTAATATTTTGAATTTTAGATTAATCGGAATCATACCATATAAAAATCTTCTGCTTTGTATTGTATCAATGGGAAGAACCTGATGAACTGAATTTTTATCGCCCTTCAATTGAATTCTTATACCTGTCGTTAAACAAAATCTTTGATTTATGTTCCATGATCTATTAATACCAGTTTGATATCCATAAGTCCAAAATGGAGCATTTAATGTGTGATTAAGAGTTACTTGTTGATTGAAAGAAATATTCATAATATTTGAATGACTAATGCCACCATATATTTCCCAATAATTTTGACAAATAATTCTGCTAGTAGATGTACTCAAAATAAAAAAGATAAGGAAGAACTTAAATATAACTTTCTTATTAAAAAATGAGGCTCTAGAGAGATCGGTCAACAAATAACACATGTGTCGTAAAATTAATGATTACTAAGAAAAATTATTAAAGAGCAGATCATAGATTGTTTATGATTTGACTATATACGATGTCTGTATAAAAAATATTTAAGGGTGTAGACTTGACATGAAAGATATAAAAATAAAATGTTAAAAGCTGTTACTTGATGTAAAATAATAGATAAGGCCTAGCACTGTCAATGTAAAATGGCTGTTCTAATGCTTTTAAGTATGCAATGTGGAAGAATAAAAACAAGCACTACCTTTGTCCCATTATTTTCTGTCATTTTCTAAAATCTCCACTCGATATGAAAATATTTCAATTATTGATCTTCATAGCCACACTGACAAGCTTTTCTCTTTTCAGTTGCCAGCACAAAATGTCCGATATGGCCTCCAGCAAAGACCAATCGTGTTGTGCACCTACCTACCAGGCCAAAAACAAATCAACTGAGCTCAGCTGCAAGTTGTCAACGCAGGAACTAATGGAAAGAAAAATGACAGTCCTGGCCAGCTTAAAAAAACAAATGCTCGATCGTAAAGAATTATCCAACGGTTATGCTTTTCGGTTCGCAGGCAGCGACAAGATGCTCGACGAACTTATGGAATTCATAAAGACAGAACGAACCTGCTGCGATTTCTTCGTCTTCAATCTTTCCATCAGCGGAGATAAAAGCGAAGTATGGATGGAGATGACAGGTGTTAAGGGAGCGAAGGATTTTATCACGCAAGAACTCGAACTGTAAAAAAAAATTACGAATTACGAATTACGAATTACAATTAATGATGTCTTACTTCTTTAAGGATTGTTATTACCCAACCATGTTTTGCCCCGACAGGGCAAGAAGAATTTCTTTTTGTTTTTTTGTTACCAACCTTTAGCCCCTACGGGGCAATTCTGTTTTCTACGACCAACACAGAATAATTAGAATACACAGATTAGCCGTGGCAGGAGTTTGCTCCTGCCAGATGTAAATATCCCGGAGATGGTTGGAGCAAACTCCAACCATGGCAGCAAGCAAAAAAAATGCGGGGACTAGCCCCGCATCTATACTTTGAATATTTTATCTGATATTACCTTGTCACCGTGATCTTCTTCACGATCATTTCCTGTCCGATCATCACTTTTATCACATAGACTCCCGGATTCAGGTTCGCTGCGTCTATTCTGTAAGTGTGAACTCCTTCCGGTTCATTTGCATTTGTGAATTGTTGAATGCGGTTTCCGAATAAATCGCTGAGTTCAATATGTACGCTCGCAACCTGGTCAAGTGTATATTGAAGAGTGGTCGTGAAAGAAACAGGATTAGGATAAATCGAAACAAAGTGTTCATGGTTATTAAAATGCTCATCCTTGATCCTTCCGATTTGCTGGTCGTCAGGACGCTCCTGGCCACCGCCTTCTCCCTGGAATTCACCAACCGGGAAAACATGAATGATATGACATACATCTGATGAACAATCATTTGAAGTATCCGAGATAATCAGGCATACGGTGTAGTTGTCATGTTCAGCGTATGTATGAGTCGGATTTTCATCATTCGAGGAGCTTCCGTCTCCAAATGTCCAGGTGTAAGTGGTAGTAGGTGTAGTATTGGTTGAGGTATTAGTGAATGTCACAGTGAAACCGGCATCATCAACATCGAATGAAAATGCTGCATGACATTGATTCGGATTAACAGCTTCAACAGTCACCGTCGTGCAATATGTATCACTACAATCGCTATTGTCATGGATCGTCAGGCAGACCTCATAAGTTCCGGGTTCCAAATATGTATGGTAAGGATTCTGGCCATCCCCTTCATGCCCGTCTCCGAAGTTCCATTGATAAGAAGTGATATCATGGTTGCTCGTAGAAGAATTAATAAAATGGATGGTCAGGGTATTTGGCACCTGCATGTAAGTAAACAAAGCCATGCATTCTCCCGGAGGAATTGAATCAACCGTAATGGTTTGACAGTATGTGTCTTCACATCCGGTATTATCATGTACAGTCAGGCACACTTCGTATGTTCCAGGATTTTCGTAGGTGTGATTTGGATTGTGTCCATCACCGGTATGACCGTCACCGAAAACCCAGTAATAAGAAATAAGGTCATGAGTGCTTGAAGATGAATCACTGAAATGAATAGTCAGTGTATTTGGTAATTGGTTCCAACCAAATAGTGCATGGCACTCACCTACAGGAACTGAATCAACCGTGATCGTTGTACAATACGTGTCAGTACAATCTGAATTATCATGAATAGTTAAACACACTTCATATGTTCCCGGTGCAAAGTAAGTATGGTGCGGATTTGCATTATCACTGACATGACCATCACCGAAAGTCCAATAATGAGAAGTGATGTCATGAGAACTCGTGGATGCATCAGCAAACTGGATCGTCAGTGTGCTGTCTTGTTGATAATAAGTGAATAAAGCCATGCAGTCACCAGGCGTAAGAGGTGTCACGGTCACTGAATCGCAATATGTATTTTCACAACCTGAATTATCATGGATCGTCAGGCAAACCAAATACGTGCCAGGCTCTTCGTATGTATGATGTGGATTGTGGCCATCTCCTGTATGCCCATCTCCGAAATTCCAGGAATAGTTGGTAAGTTCATGAGAACTGGAAGACGAATCTACAAATTGAATCGTCAGAGAATTCGCTAATTGATATTCTCCGAATAAAGCCATGCAATCCGTTCCAACCGGTACAGAATCAACTGTGATCACCTGGCAATAAGTGTTATTGCAATCACCATTGTCATGAATGGTCAGGCAGACTTCGTAAGTTCCGGGTGCACCATAGGTATGATGCGGATTGTGCTGATCGGAAGATGATCCATCTCCGAAATGCCATAACCATGAAACGATTTCATGAGAGCTGGTCGATTGATCTGTGAACTCTACTAATAAACTATTCTGAGCCTGTGCATAAGTAAATAAAGCCATGCAATCGCCCGGAGGAATAGGATTAACCGTGACAGAGGTACAATAAGTGTTGCTGCAACCGCTGTTGTCTGTAATGGTCAGGCATACTTCATAAGTTCCGGCTTCAGCGTAGGTATGATTTGGATTTTGACCGTCGCCCATGTGCGTATCACCGAAGTTCCATGAATAAGAGGTGATATCATGTGAGCTTGTGGAAGCATTTGTAAAATGGATCGTCAGTGTGCCGGCCAATTGTTCCCAGGTGAATAAAGCCATACAATCTCCACCACCAACGGCCACTACAGTAATCGTCTGACAATATGTGTCTGTGCATCCGGTGTTGTCTATAATGGTCAGACAAACTTCATATGTTCCCGGTTGACTGTACGTGTGATGAGGATTATTTTGGTCAGAGGATTCTCCGTCGCCAAAAGTCCATACATGTGAAGTGATATCATGAGAGCTTGTGGATGTATTCGTGAATTCGACTAAAAGACTATTGTTAGCCTGGATCCAGTTAAAGTTGGCATTGCAATCTTCCGAGTTAATCGGATTGACGACAACATTTGTGCAATACGTGTTGCTGCAACCGCTATTGTCAGTGATGGTCAGGCATACATTATAAGTACCGGCTTCAGTGTAGGTATGATTTGGATTTTGACCATCGCCGGTATGCGTATCACCGAAATTCCATGAATAAGAAGTGATATCATGTGAACTTGTGGATGCGTTTGTAAAATGAATTGTCAAGGTGTTGGCTAATTGTTCCCATGTAAATAATGCCATACAATCTCCTCCTCCTACAGCAACCACAGTGATTTCTTCACAAAACTCATCGCTGCAGCCGCTATTGTCAGTGATGGTAAGGCATACATTATATGTGCCCGGTTGACTGTAGGTGTGATGAGGATTATTTTGGTCAGATGATTCTCCATCACCAAAATGCCATAAATGGGAGGTGATATCATGAGAGCTTGTGGACGTATTCGTGAATTCGACTAAGAGACTGTTGTTAGCCTGTATCCAGTTAAAATTGGCATGGCAATCCTGTGTGACAGGTGCTACAACTACAGACATGCAGATATCATCACTGCAGTTAGCATTATCATGTATGGTCAGGCAAACCTGGTATGTGCCGGCCTGGGCATACGTATGAACCGGATTGTGAGCATCAGACTGAGTTCCATCCCCGAAGTGCCACAACCATGAAGTGATTTCATGTTCGCTCGTAGATAAATCGGTAAAGGTTACAGTTAATGTATTCGGCGTCTGCACGAAACTGAAATTGGCATTGCATGTAGCTTTAACATTGATGGATGCAACCAAAAGCATAAATAGCGAAAGGAATCCGGTATTCAAGAGGTGTGTAATTGGTCTTTTCATAAAATATTCAGGTCAATTTGTTAGGAATAAATAATTGATACGTTCAAAGTTACATTTAATGTGAAACATCATAAATGTCAGGGGAAACAGGGATCAACAGTTGGGGCTGCATAAAAGAATCTCCACCATTTCTAAATAAATCAGATACAGGTCCTTGTGTAGTCGCTGCCTAAACCCCTGATAAAAATTTATGTCAAATAAAGGGAAAATTATTAATGTAAATGCAACATTATGAGCAGATTAAATATTATTAATTTTGAATGATTAAATTTATGCCTTGATTCCATGTTCAAATTGCTTTTATTTATCTTTCAACCTCTGTAGAATGATCTAAGAATTGACTCCCCAGAGCACACAGTTTTGACCATCAATTTCACCTTATTTATACCTCTCTCTTCAATTTTTCTTATACAATATGATTTTAAAAAAAGTAAATCTTAATAGCTATATCACATTTTGTATTGTATCACTGGCCATCGTGACGGGCTGCAAAAACAACCCTTCCAATACGGAAAGTGCAGCGCCCAATCCGACCTCATCCACCAGTCCATTAAATCAAAATGGCTTAAGAGGCAACGCGAAGCAATACAGAATAAGGATATTCAGCACACCTGACATTATAGAAATCGGTAAACCGGTAGTATTCTCCCTGACACCTCAGATTGTAGGCAAGGAGATTGAACCCGTTCCTCTTGACAATGAACACGGATATGAAATCCATCTGATCATCGTCAGTTACGATTTGAGTTGGTTTGATCACAGGCATCCGGGTCTGTCAGACCTGGGGTCATACGAGCAGCCTTATACTTTTGATAAAGGCGGTAATTATTTGCTTTATGCCGATTATAAACCCATTGGTTCAGTGGATACTGTTCAAATAAAAACAATTGCTGTCACCGGCTTCTCTGAAAAAGCGATTTCCTATTCCGAACCGAAACTGGCTTCTTCAACTGATGGATATGAAGTCAAAATTTCTCCGGATACATCAGGACATTTTGAGAGTGGCAAAATGCAAACCCTCACTGCAACAATTTCAAAAGGAAATGTTCCGGTAGATCCCAATTCACTGGGAGATTACCTGGGCAGCAAAGGACACATGGTCATCATTGCTGTGGTTGATAAAAAATTCATTCATACACATCCAACTGTAGAGAATGGACAACTTGTGTTTCACACTTTCTTTTATACTCCGGGCATGTACAGGGCCTGGCTGCAATTTCAGAATGAGAATATTGTGCATACGGCAGATTTTACGATCCGGGTGGATCAGGGTAATGCTTCTGGTATGGAAGGAGACCATATGTCTTCAGGACAACATTAAGTTTGCCGCTGCAGGGAGTTTTCTCCCAAAGCAATGAATGTATTACCGGTTGTTGGAGAGAACTCCAACAACAGCAGATAAATTCTAATTTTGAGTCATGATGAAACAACTATCCGTCCAATGCTAAATACTGTGAGTTCGATGGACGGGACAATGATTTTTCTGTGTGGTTTATTTTCTTTGGGATTTGCCATTTTCCACTCACAATTCTGGAGACTATTCGACTGGAAAAATGATCTAAGCCAATTAAAGCCTTTCAATCAGGGCATCATGCAGATCGCCAACTTGCGGTTAATTTATTTTTTCCTGTTTGTTGCAGCTATTTGTTTCATTTTCCCGCATGAATTATTGACAACAGGATTGGGTCATTTCTTTCTTGCCGGGATGTCTATATTCTGGCTGGGAAGATTCATTGAACAATTTATATTTCTCAAAATAGATCACCCGATGGTGCATCTGCTGACCTATTTGTTTCTGATAGGGACTATATTATTTGCGATCCCCATTCTTATTTAATTTGAATTATTAGAGACGCGATAAATCTTGGAGACGCGATAAATCGCGTCTCTACGACCAAAAAAATATTTGACGTCGGATGACCAACGTCGTGGTGTGATTTAAATCGATGGCCTAGTCATGCGGGGACCTTGACTGTTGAATTCGCCATTCCGGTCATATAGGCGACAACAACACCCATGACCATCATTTGCACCAAACGAAAAACGTCATTTGTTAAATATTGGCCCATGGTCATAGTGGTCGTCAGGCCATACATGACAAATCCCATGGGAACCCATGCAAGTAATGTTGCCCAAAATCCATAGCGTGCTCCTTCTCCCATAGCAGAACCACTGCCTCTGCCTTGCATAAAAATGTATACAAAAGCAAGACCATAAACCAAAGTTCCCAGGGCCAAAAACATATAATCCATTTCAGGACGGGCATTGGGCAACGGGGGCAATTTATCCTTCATGATCATGCCAAACCAAACCCAATCCGTGAGGAACATAATGACAGCTGCCACTATAGCCGCTAAAGCAAGTTTTCCGGTTTTCATTTTGTTTGATATTTAAATGTGTGAATTAATCATTTAGCATCAGGGTGTCTGCTCCGGTGATCAAAAGAGAAGGAAAAACAAGCAAATCAGATGGAGGAGAATTTGCCCGGTTAAATTGTGCGTGTTATTTCCGGAATGAGATGGAAATAAACGATGTCAGCCACGCTCCGGGATTATAGATTGCGTTGATGAAGTAAATATAATTATTTAAATTGGTTATTGGTTTAAAGTCCAGGCGGCCGGTTTGGTCTAATGCTTTCGGTTCCTTAGTCTACTTTATCATCCTCTGAAACCGTTATTATCTATATTTCCCCTATAAAATCCATAATCATGAAAAATAGTTTTCTTCTTTTGTGCCTCTCCTTTTTTTTGCTTCAATCCGGTTCAGCCCAGGTGAGTGCCAGGCTCTTTCAGACACCTGATGTATCAGCCACACAGATTGTATTTGTATACGGTGGCGATCTTTGGATCGTAAATAAAGAGGGCGGTACAGCATCGCGATTAAGTTCACCGGCAGGTAATGAAAGTTTTCCGCGTTTTTCTCCGGATGGAACAAAGATTGCTTTCTCAGGAAACTATGATGGAAACACGGATATCTATGTGATGCCTTCCCTTGGAGGTATTCCCAGTCGTATCACATATCATGGAATGCCGGATAGAATAAATGACTGGTATCCTTCAGGTGATAAACTTCTATATACCTCCTCCCGCGAAAGTGGTAAACAACGGTTTTCTCAATTTTATAAAGTGGATGCAAATGGCGCTGGTATGTCTGAGAAACTTCCACTTGCTTATGGTGAATACGGTTCTCTTTCACCGGATGCAAAACAAATTGCTTTCAACGAACGCGCTGTGGTCAACAGGACCTGGAAGAGATACAAAGGTGGCATGAACGGCAACTTGTGGATTTTCGATCTCGCCACCCTGGCCTCTGTTAATATTTCGAACACAGATGCAGATGTTGAATTGCCAATGTGGCATGGTGATAAAATATATTACATGTCCAGTCGTGGCACTGATCAACGCGATAACATCTGGGTATACGATACAAAAACGAAAGCCACAGAGCAGGTCACTTTTTATACAGACTTTGATATTCACTGGCCCTCCATCGGCCCGTCAGAAATTGTGTACGAAGGAAATGGCGACATGTATTTGCTTGATCTGAATACCCACAAATCCAGGATCGTCAAAATAAATGTGATCACGGATCTTATCACTGTGAAACCGAGATCTGAAAATGTATTAAAATATGTCACCAATGTCACCCTATCTCCTGATGGTAACCGCGCATTGGTTGATGCAAGGGGGGAAGTTTTTTCATTGCCCAAAGAAGAAGGATTTATTCAAAACCTGACTCGCACATCAGGTGTAGCAGAGCGCTATCCTGCATGGTCGCCTGATGGAAAATATATTGCTTACTGGAGCGACAAATCAGGTGAATACGAATTAACTGTTCGTGACATGATGCATGGAGGCACCGAGCAAAAACTTACTTCAATGGGTCCGGGATACAGGTATAACATTTATTGGTCTCCGGATAGCAAGAAAATGGCTTTTGTAGATCAGACCATGACAATCAACATGTTCAATATGGAGACCAATAGTGTGGTGAAAGTTGATCACGATAGTACGCTATTTGAAGGCGGACTTGAAGGCTGGAAACCGGGATGGTCTTCCGATAGCCAGTGGTTGACTTATAGTCGATCAATGGAAAATGGCAACTCAGCTATTTTTATTTACAATACAAAAACCAAAGAGTTGAAGCAAGCGACCAGCGGTTTTTATGCTGATCACAACCCGACATTTGATCCTGATGGAAAATATTTATATATACTTACGAACAGAACTTTCAATCCTTCGTACAGTGACTTTGATAATTCATGGGCTTATACAAATTCAACCCAGTTAGCGGCTATCACCTTAACTAAAGAACAGGCAAGTCCCTTATCCACCAAAAATGATACTGTGGCTGTGAATAAACCTGAAGAGAAAAAAGATGCCGAAGCCAAAGACGAAAAGGCGAGCAAGAACAGCAAGGATAAGAAAACGGATGATGCTAAAGCGGATGATAAAAAAGCCGATAAGGATAAACCAAAAGAAACAAAAATTGATTTCGACAATTTCGAAATGCGCCTGGTCATGCTTCCACCTGTTGCCGGCAATATGGGAAATCTCGCAGCCGCAAGTGGTAAGATTGCATACGTAAGAGGACCCAATACGGGTTCGGGTGATGAAGATTCCAAGTTGATGTATTTCGACCTCGAAGACAGGGAAGAAAAAACCATCATAGACAAGATCGGTTCGTATGAAGCCAGTGCGGATGGTAAAAAATTATTGGTGTCGCAGGGAGATAGTTGGAGTATTGTTGATTTTGATAAAGATCAGAAAGCAGATAAAAAACTTGCGCTCTCCGATTTAGAAATGACCATCAATCCACAGGAAGAATGGAAACAAATCTTTAATGATGCCTGGCGATTTATGAGAGATTTCTTTTATGATCCGGCAATGCATGGTGTGGACTGGAATGCCATACGGACACAATATGGAAGTCTCATTGACAATTGTGTCAGTCGCTCTGATGTCAATTTTGTGATTGGGGACATGATCGGTGAATTAAATGCATCACATACTTATCGTGGAGGAGGAGATTATGAAGAAGAACCTAAGCAAAGACCTGTAGGATATCTCGGCGTTGACTGGGCAAAGAAGGATGGCTATTTCCAGGTGAGCAAAGTGATTCGCGGTGCGGCATGGGACAATGAAGTTCGTTCTTCTCTCGATGAACCCGGAGTCAATGTGGGTGCAGGTGATTTTATCCTTGCTGTGAATGGAATTAATTTGAATGAGTATCCTGAACCATGGGCTGCATTCGAAGGACTGGCAGGTAAGACAGTGGAATTGACTGTCAGTTCAAAACCATCATGGGATAGTACACGCACTGTTGTTGTCAAGACTATGTCAGATGAAACCCGTCTTCGCAATCTTGCATGGATTGAAGAAAACAGGAAGACAGTTGATAAAGCTTCCGGAGGTAAAATCGGGTATATCTACGTGCCTGATACCGGCGTGGAAGGACAAAATGAATTGGTCCGACAGTTTTACGGTCAATGGAATAAAGAAGGTCTTGTCGTTGATGAGCGATTTAATAATGGCGGACAGATTCCGGATCGTTTTATTGAATTGCTCAATCGCAAGCCTCTTGCTTACTGGGATGTGCGTGATGGTAAAAACTGGCAATGGCCGCCTGTTGCGCACTTTGGTTCGATGGCGATGCTGATCAATGGCTGGTCCGGTTCAGGTGGTGATGCGTTTCCTGATTTTTTCCGCAAAGCAGGATTAGGTCCGTTGATCGGAAGCAGGACTTGGGGTGGTTTGATCGGTATTTCCGGAGCACCGGGATTGATTGATGGAGGAATGGTCACTGTGCCTACATTCCGCATGTACAATCCGGATGGAACATGGTTCCTGGAAGGTCATGGTGTGGATCCAGATATTGAAGTCAAAGAAGATCCAACTGCATTGGCGAAAGGTATTGATCCGCAAATTCAACGTGCGATCGATGAAGTGAAGAAGTCGATTGCAGCTAAGGGACCTATCAATCCAAAAACACCTCCGATGGAAAACAGGTCGAGGAATGGAAAAACTTGAGAAGTGAAAAACGAAAAGTGAAAAACGAAAAGTGAAAAACGAAAAGTGAAAAACGAAAAGTGAAAAACAAAAAGTTTTATTGGGCAACTTTAACGGTTGCCTTTTTTTTTGCAACATGAATTAATTACTGAGTAGGGAAGTCAAATGTTTTTTTATTGGATTAGTTTTTTTACGGAAAGATCGTTCGCTGAGCGCTAGCCGAAGCGAACGAAATAAAAAGCCCACCTCAAATTAAATTACTTCACCAGAGTTGAAAACAAAACCATCGGTGGGCTTAACGTTCACCTAAATACGCTATCCATTTTGTCTAAAATCGCAGGTGGCTGAGC
Source organism: uncultured Saprospiraceae bacterium (assembly GCA_963746195.1). GTDB lineage: Bacteria > Bacteroidota > Bacteroidia > Chitinophagales > Saprospiraceae > Opimibacter. Next base: position 322,333 of record CAVVAS010000001.1, read on the forward strand.
ATGCCCGCTCACACCAGGTGTGAGAGTGGTCGAAAATAAATTTCGATGAATCCGAAATCAGAGGTGGCTGAGCATGCCCGTTCGCCCATGGGGCGAAGGCGGCCACCGATAAATATACATGAATCCGAAATCACAGGTGGCTGAGCATGCCCGCTCACACCAGGTGTGAGGGCGGTCGAAAATAAATTTCGATGAATCCGAAATCACAGGTGGCTGAGCATGCCCTCTCACACCAGGTGTGAGGGCGGTCGAAGCCACACCCTAATTCTTATCATAAGGCTCCAACCTCTTGAAATCCGATACTACGATTTCTGTTGATTGTTTTTTGATGTTCTCGTTCGTGGTGTATTCACGGTAGCTCAGCTTCCCTTCGATGTAGAGGCGCTGGCCTTTGCTGAAGACTTTCTGCATGACTTCGGCTGTTTTTCCCCAGGCGAGAAGATTGTGCCAGGTGGTGATCGTTTCCTTTTTGCCGTCATCGGCTTTGCGGAATTCGTGTGTGGCCATCGACATGCGGGCCATCTTTTTACCTTCAGCATATTCCTTGACTTCGATTTCCTGTCCAAGGAAGCCAATGAGCTGAACGCGGTTGTCAACTGTTGAAAACATGATTTGAATTTTTTTTGATTGTGAAACTGATTTGTTTTTCTCCCTCCTCCGTCGGAAGGGATGACACAAATCTGTGGTGAGTGCTGCAAATTATTCGTTCGTTAAACGTTTGTTTACGTAAGTATACGTAAGTGAACGCCTAGCAAAGCGAAGCTTTGCAGACACCATACTTCGACACCTCCCACACATCCTTGTGCAGCTCAGTAACCAGGTCGGTCAACCGTCGCCGAACGGTTGTGGTTTAAATAAAATATTTGCTCTGCCAATATTTTATTTAAACTAAAACTTTACGTTTTACACTTTACGTTTTACGCTCTTTGCAACCCCATCCCCGCAGTTTACTAATTCATGATTTCATACTCCGTAATAATGGAAGAATTTGCAATCAAAATCGAATTCTATGAAAAAGATATTTCTACTTCTTTTCATCACCCAATGTTTGTGGAATATAGTTTCATCCCAGGGAGTCGGCATTGGCACCGCAACACCAAGTTCTTCAGCCATCCTGGATATTAAAAGCAGCACCAAAGGTTTGCTCTTTCCCCGCACATCAACTACATCACGCCTGGCAATGTCCGGTGTAAAAGGCCTGATGGTCTATGATACCACACTAAGTCAATTGTACTATCACACAGGATCAGCCTGGATGAATGTCGCCACCGGCACTATTCCACCTACTTACTGGACTGCAATAGGAAGTAATATTTATGATACTAATTCCGGGAATATCGGTATCGGCACTACTTTTCCCATTGCCAAACTTGAGGTGGAAGGTGATTTTATGGTTGAGCAGGGCGAGGGTACAATCTACAGTGATGCACCCGTTTTCAAAATCGATGGCACTGCCGATGCGGTTGCTGCAAGGCTCAGATTTAGTTTACCAAACGATGATCCTGATTTTGCGATCACGCAGGCACTCGGCAACCTATACATATCCAGGTACATAGGAACATACGGATTTGCAACGGACCTGATGGTCGATAATACAGGATATGTCGGAGTAGGTGTTGCAGATCCCCTGGTCAGGCTGCATGTGGATGGAGGCACGGATGTTGGAAATGCAAGCGGCGGATTTCTTCAGTTAGGAGCAGGTAACAGCCTGAATGTAGGATTTGATAACAATGAAATCCAGGCACGGAATAATGGAGTCGTAAGTCGTCTTGTATTAAACAACGGAGGCGGTGCTGTGCAAATCGGTAGTGCAGTTACTCCAACAGGTTATTCATTTTCAGTCAATGGAAAAGCCATTTGCGAAGAATTAAAAATTCAGGACAGTAGCAACTGGCCTGATTATGTATTTCATCACGATTATAAATTGGAGAGCTTGGGTGAGTTGCGCGAATACATCAAAGAAAATAATCATTTGCCCAACATCCCATCAGCAGTGGATGTGGAAAAGGACGGAATTGAAATCGGCGATATGCAAAAACGCATGATGGAAAAAATAGAAGAACTCACTTTGTACGTCCTGCAGCTCGAGGAAAAAACAAAAAATTTGGAAACCGAAATTGCTGCCCTGAAACATTGAAACCCATTTTGATTTTCATCCGGATATCAGATACACATGAAAAAATTATACATCATCGCCATCATCATTTCCATTTTTCCGGGACATATTCTCTCACAGGCCAGGTTAACACCCGAATTAAAACAGCGCCTGCAGAACAAAACGGATTTCTACGAAATCAGGAGTGAAGTGAAGAACTATTATTACCAAAAAAGATCAAAATTGTCTCCTGAAGACACCATGCAACGCAGATTTATCAACAGGCAATTAAAATTCTGGAACAGGTGGTTCTATGATAGTGAGAGTAAACTTGAACCCGATGGGAGCATCGCCAATTGGTCGAAACGAATGTATGAAGCTGAAAATGCTATTCGGGCCGATGCGTCAGAGCAAGCCATGAACAATGACAGGGCAGCTAATTCATCATGGACGCTTATCGGTCCGACCAATGTGGATGTGAATGACGGAATCGGTCGTGTATTGCGGCTAGGTTTTGATCCTGTCAATAGCCAGGTTTTTTATGCCGGTGCCGCACGAGGCGGACTTTGGAAAACTTCAAACGGCGGTACTTCATGGCAATCGTTGTCTGCATATCTTCCTTCACTCGGAGTTTCAGGTATTGAGGTGAATCAGGATAATCCGAATACGATATATATACTATCAGGAGAAGGCGATGCCTGGCTTTCCGGTGGATTTACGACTAAATATGGATATGTCAGTTTTTCAAATGGCGTATTCAAATCTACCGATGGTGGTTCAAGTTGGACAAAAACTGCAGAATTTTCTCCTGGCATAGACACTACTCAGTATGTTGGATTCGAACTCAGACAAGACCCGACAAATTCGAGCGTATACATTGCCGCTACGAGTGAAGGAGTCTTTCGCACAGGAAATGGTGGCGGTTCGTGGTCAACGGCAACGTTTCATGATCTTGATGGATTTACCATCTTTCCTGCTCTCAATACTATCGGTTGTTTTGATGTCGAATTCAAACCCGGCAGTGGATCCATTGTCTATGCAGGATGCTGGATTTTTAATTATCAATTTCAAAGCACACGCTATGCATTCTTCAGGTCTGTGAATGGAGGAAGCTTATTTAGCGAAGTGGATCTGACTTCACAAATCGATGTCAGTCAACTTATTCGATTTGAAATAGGAGTAACCCCCGCTAACCCCAATCTCGTTTATTTATTATGCGGCCCCGGATTTGTTCAAGATGGTGATGGAAGCAATGATACCTTTTTAGGTTTTTTAAAATCCACAAACTCCGGTGTCAGTTTTACAAAAATTGCAACAGCACCGGATGTCTTTGCTTATAATCCCTCCATCGGACCCACTTATGGAAATCAATGCAAGTATGACATGGCGCTTGCCATTTCACCTACTAATGCCAGTATGATTTTTACCGGTGGACTTGTCGTGTTTCGATCCACAAATGGCGGAGTTGATTTTGATGGCAACACCACTTACTGGACCTGGGAAGTAGGAGAGAACATTCATCCTGACATACATTATTTGCAATACAATCCTTTGGATGGAAAACTCTATGCAACCTCAGATGGTGGCGTATTTGTGACTGCTAATAATGGTGGAAGCTGGTCATCTATATTTAATGGAATGAGCATAACCCAATTTTATCATTCAGAACCCGATAATGAGAATAATAAACTCTGGGGTGGAACACAGGACAATGGAGTGCTGCAACAAGAAAGCGGCGGCACCTTCAGTGAATTTGATAGTGGAGATGGATTTGATGTGTTGACTGATAATATCGTGGGTAATGGTAACGATTCTTATTGGACCACGAATGGAAGTGCTGTGACCTCCGGAAATTTCGGCAATGTAGATATCACACCTCCGGATCCAAACATGGCAGGCAGAAATTTTGGAACATTGGAAATGCATTCTACCAATGAAGATTATATTTATATAGGCTATACGGATGCCGTTTGGTATTCAAATGACCAGGGAGATTCATGGGTCATCAACGGATTAAATAATGTGCTTGCAGGAGGAACACCGAAAGGAGATTGGTGCATCCAGGCATGTCCAAGCAATGCATCACGATTATATGCGGCAGGGAGCGGAAGCATATGGAGGGTGGATAATATCAATTTCAATAATGCACAGACCGGGACAAGTACAGAATTACGCGTAAGTCTTTTCAATGCTGGTTTTCCGGGAAATAGTTCAGGCTCTGTTCTAAAAAAGGTGACAGATATATTAGTGAATCCTTCTACATCGGCCCAGGTGTGGGTGACTGCAAGTGGATTTTATCCGGGTAAAAAAGTTTTTTATTCAGCTAATTCAGGTGGAAGCTGGAGCAACATCACATACAATCTTCCCAATATTCCCGCAAATTGTTTGTTGCGTGACAGCGACGGAACGATTTATGTCGGGATGGATGCAGGAGTCTATTACCTTCCGCCAGGAGAAAATAACTGGAAACCTTATTATAATTCTTTACCAAGAGTGCCTGTCACTGAAATGAATCTTGTGCTTGAATCTTCCATACCTTATATATATGCGTCAACTTTCGGCAGAGGAATATGGAAATGTCCAACCTTCACCGGCTGTGCAGCTTCAATAAATATCACCTCTAACCTGAGAGGACAGCGTTTTTACCAGGCAAGCTCTTCGATCACATCGACTTCACTCGTCGATGGCGTGTCAGGAACGAATGTGTATTTTCAAAGTGGAAATTCCATCACCTTAAGTACCGGTTTTGAAGGAAAGACAGGTGCAGAATTTACGGGGTTTATTCAGCCATGCAACACAGGCCCGTTACCGGCAGGAATGGAAGTTCCTCATTCGACCAGGAGTGATAAATCAGTTGAGCCTATTGCAGCTGTGATAGAAAGCATAGAAAATAAGGAAGAACATAAAATGATCACCATCGATGTGCGCACCAATGGAAATTATTCAATGCAGCTTTATTCGGCAGATGGCCAGTGGATAAAAGAAATTCAGGCGGCTAAAGATTATACGCCGGGCAAATATCAGTTACTGATATCAAAAAGCAATTTTTCTGAAGACGCTGAATATATTTCCCTGGTGGAAGACGAACAGGTGATACATTTCCAGGAATGTAAATGAGATCATTTTCGGGAACAGAGGAAATGGAATATTCAATTTTTTAACTTATTTTATTCTCCCATAATGCAATACGTTGGTTTCGCACGTTAAAATCATTCTGCAGTCCCTGCTGATCATCCTTTTATCCCATAGCCCTGGTTATGCCCAATTGCCTGACTATCATGTCCGGCTTTTTGATCAACGCTTTGGTATCAGGAATGATATGGGACGTGTGATTAAAGATCAAAGGAACTTCATATGGCTTTCTTCTGCTGATCATATTTATCGCTTTGATGGAACAGGGGTAAAAGAATTTTCTACAAGTGACCGCATCAATTCAATGTTGTGTGATCGCCATGGAGACATCTGGATGAATTCGCCCTATGTGATATATCGTTTTAAAAATGACCATCTTGGTTTTGTTGCGACCCCAATGGATACAACAGGTCGTCTCAGAATTGGTAAAATATTTCAGTTACCCGGTAAGGATGTTTGGGCGCAGACTAACCAGGGTTTTTATGAATGGAATATGGAAAAGCAACAATTTCAAAAACTTGATTTTTCTGTTTTTGGCATTCCGGCTCAATTATCCACAACTTCATTTAGCAGTTATGGCAATATCATTTTTTTTCCTTCAAATGATTCATTGTTTGCTTTTAATGTTGAAAACAAAACGCATTTATCACTTCCGCGCATCAATGACCAGGGAGGTATCAATGCGATCAGTGATGCTGATTTGCTTGTGACAAGCAGGGGAATCACAACATCGTGGTGTAATTTTAAATCCGGAACAATTACGCCTATTGATTTTCCGTCAGATATCCCGGGAAGGAGCAATGATTTTTTATTTGTTCAGGATGTGCTTCCGTTAGACCATGAAAATGTTTTAGTCGCAAGTCATGAAGGCTTGCTTGAATTAAATAAAACTTCTCATCAGTTCAAACAACTTAGACTTTATCACAACGGAAATCCATTGGAGCCTAATCCCAATTTTTACAACCTATTTTTAGATAATGATCGAAAAATATGGTTGATCATGGGAAATGGCCTCGTCAGCTTTTTTCCTAATAAGGAAACTATTGGTTTAATCCGGAATCATGAAGCAATCGGAGAGCAGACATGGCCCAACAATGTCCGGGATTTTGCTGAAGATGATTCAGGTAATTTATGGATTTCGACATCGGAAGGTTTTGGGTATTGGAACCTTGAAAAAAATAAAATAACCATGTATCCTGCTGTGCCACATGCCGCAGACAGGTTGAATGCACCGTCCGTCAGGGGATTATTATTCGATGGGCATTACCTGATCATGGGAACAGCCAGTGTAGGCATATGGATGTACGATCCCGTCACAAAAAAATTCAGGAGACCTGCTTATGATCCCGGACCAAACGGAGATCACGTCCGTGAGAAATTGGAACAGGAATTCATCAAGCAGATTATCCGGTTACCGGATGGAAATTATTTCGTGGTGGGCAGGGATAGTTATATCATGAACAAAGACAGTTACGTGGTGAAGGAATTCGACATTAGCCATATTACCTCAAAACAAGCAAATGTTTGTTACCTGGGAAAAGATCACAACATATGGCTAGGAACTGAGGAAGGGTTAATATGTTTCGACAGTACATTGCAATATCTGCATGACTGGAAATTTAATTTGACAATCAACAGTCTGCATGAATTTTATGACGGACAATGGTTGCTTGGGACAACAAAGGGACTATTTACAATAAATCTCTCAGGTGATTCAATTCATCCCGTAAAAGATGCAATACTGTCAGATAAATCTTCCATTGCTTTTATTATAACAGACAAGCAGGGCATATTCTGGATTGGAAGTAATGATGGATTAACCCGTTATGATCCGCAGACAAAGAGAATCGATGTGTATGATTATGCAGATAATATCCAGGGAAACTTATTTTCAACACACCCATATCTGAGCAAAGAAGGGATTCTTTTTCTTGGAGGATATAATGGCATAAATTATTTTCATCCGGATAAAATTATACCTTCTGAAGACAGCCTGGTGATTTCATTGATGAAGGTGACGGTTAACCAAAATGATACCAGTTTCTATGAACATGAAGCACCTCTTTCATTGAAGTACAGTCAGAATTCAGTTGAAATTGAATTTATGGCACCATATTATGGAAATGTAAACCGGCTTCAGTATCGATATCAATTGATTGGCCTCGCTCCGGATTGGAAAAATAATGGTGTCAATAATAAAGTCCGGTTCAATTCACTTGCTCCTGGTCATTATGAGTTCCATGTAGCGGCCAGCGTGAATGGTGTTCACTGGTATGAGAGTGATGAATCGATGAAATTCAACATTGCTTATCCATTTTGGCAAACATGGTGGTTTATCATTTGTTGTATCATAGTCGTAAGCGGGTTAATTTATTATTATGTCAGGCGGCGAATTATGGTCATCCGGGAAAAAGAAAAAACGAAGAGAGATTATGAGCGTAAAATAGCAGAAGTGGAGATGCATGCCTTACGGGCCCAGATGAATCCTCACTTCATGTTCAACAGCCTTAATTCGATCAATAATTTTATTTTAAAAAATGATCCCGACAATGCTTCCGGCTACCTGACTAAATTTTCGCGTTTAATGCGTCTCATCCTCGACAACTCAAGGAGCGAATGGGTATTGCTTGAAAATGAATTAAAAGCCCTGGAACTTTATATTGAAATGGAAGTCGTACGGTTTGATCACGTATTCGAATATGAAATCATTGTTTCTCCTGAGATTAATGTAAGCACAACTTCGATTCCCCCGATGATCATTCAGCCTTATGTTGAAAATGCGATCTGGCACGGATTGTTGCATCGGAAGAAAACCGGTGGCAAGCTCGTGATCAATCTATGGCATGAACAAGACCGTCTTCATATCAGGATCGAAGACAATGGTGTCGGCAGGGAAGAAGCAGCGAGACAAAAAAGTAAATCGGCCACAAAGCACAAGTCTCATGGAATGAAAATTACGGCAGAACGCATTGAAATTGTCAACCGGATTTACAATGTCAATGCTACTGTAAATATCGACGACCTTCCGGGACTAAATGGAACTATAGGAGGCACCAGGGTGTCATTAACTTTAAAAGACAAAATGTATGACAGCTATCATCGTGGATGACGAAAAACATTGCAGGGAAGTACTGGAACATTTGTTGACAAAACACTGCAGTGATGTAAAACTTCTCGCCAATTGCGCATCAGGACCGGAAGCATTGGATGTCCTTCATCATCAATCTCCGGACATATTATTTCTCGACATTGAGATGCCGGGCATGAATGGATTTGAATTACTTGAAAATATTTCACGCGGAAATTTTGAAACCATATTTACCACTGCTTATAATGAATACGCCATCAAAGCCATCAAGCATAGCGCGTTCGATTATTTATTAAAGCCTATCGACAAGGATGAATTGAAATCAGCCGTTCAGCGTGCCAAAGAACACAAAGAAAGCAATCCGGCTGATCGCATCAATGATCTTCTGGAGAAATTAAATATTAAAAAACAGGCAAAACGTTTTGCTGCTGCTACACTTGAAGGACTCATCATGGTTAATCCGGATGACATCCTTTATTGTGAAAGCGATAGTGCTTATTGCAAATTGGTATTCATCGATGGGAAATCATTGTTCTTATCCCGGACGTTGAAGGATGTTGAAGAAGCATTGCTCAGTGATAATTTCTGCCGTATCCATCACAGCTATTTAATCAATCTGAATTATGTCCAAAAATATATCAAAGGCGAGGGTGGGGAAGTGGTGATGAACAATGGGGCCAGCCTGCCGGTGTCAAGGACAAGGAAGCAGGATTTTCTGAAATTGCTGGAGAAAATATAATTCAAAACATAATGTTGTTTTTTTAAATAAAATAAAATGATAACTGTTCGGCGTCGGTTAACCGACGTCGTGGCGTCATCAAAGCTGCGCTTTGTGTGATGACTTAAACGCAAAGCTCAGCTTTACACCCACCAGAACGTCGGTCAACCGACGCTCAACAATAGATATAGAGACGCGATTAATCGCGTCTCTATATCCAAAAATTGCGATCCTGCATTTTACTAATTCATCCCCGCAGATTGCTAATTGCCTATTTGATCTCTCTCATGATTCAGGGAAATTTCCGGTATAATTCACAGTTCATGGAAATTAAAATCATCCGATTTTTCCTCTTCAGCATTTTAGCGCTGATGTATGTATTCACTTCCGCCCAGAATATCGGAATTGGTACTTCCTCTCCGGCTTTCAAATTGGACATTGCCGGGAGAATACGAGTCAAGACCGGGACGCTCGGAAATGTTTCTACATCTTCAGGCATGTGGCTTGAAGATTTCAGGAATGGAACGAACCGGATGTTTATCGGGATGCAGGATAGTATACGAAGTGGTTTTTACGGTTCAGGTGGAGTGGGATGGGGATTTAATTTTAATGCCATGAGTGGTGATGTTGATATCGTGACCGGTTCGCTTGGAATAGGTACAGAGTCACCAACATTTGACATATACATCAACCGAAATTTGCCGGGCATCGGGTTTAATGACACAGGTAATAGTCATTTTTCAGGATCGATCGTGGGGGACTCAGCAGATCTGCTCTTAAATGCATATAGAAAAAGTGCAGTTGGAAGCGAAGATGCCGGTGACCTTTTATTGCAGGTCAATACTACCGGGTTACCTAATTTACTTGCAGGGAAAGTAGGTATTGGTACATACACACCGTCAGAAAAATTACATATCGTCGGGAATTTGAAATTGCAGGGAACATCAACGGAAGTGATTTTGAGCAGCAACAGCACGACTGACAAAGGAATCGTGCATCTCTCAGGTAATGACCTGGAGATCGGTACAGCAACAGGTAACTCCGCAGGACGAGTGGTCATCAGTACGAATAATACAGACCAGATTGCTGTGACCTCGACCGGTGAAATGAACAGATTATCTCAGACGGGAACTGCAGATATACTTCCTATCGCTTATGCAAGAGTGAATAGTGCAGGAACTATTCTTAGCGGTGCAGGTGTGCAGTCGGTGACGAAAATAGCTGATGGAAATTTCAATATCAGGATCAGTGGTGAAACAATCTCTGCAAATCCAAATGCCTATTCAGTCATCGTAACACCTGTCGTCGGAGGAGCTGACGATTTTACTTTTCCCTCCATTCGGGTTCGTTTTATCGGGGATGATCTGAAAATTGAGCTGGGGAATTATAACCTCGTGTATCAGAATCACGGTGATTGCGGATGTCCCCAGGATGAATCAAATACTTTTGTCACTGCACAAGGATATACGAATGCTAATTCGGGATTTAGTTTCGTGGTGTATAAGCAATAAGTTAAAGGTTGTTGGTCTGAGCAGCCAGTTTGGTTTTAGGTCATGGGCCTAGGTCTTTTTGAATAATGAATAATGATCAAGGAATATTGTATTTAGAAGTAATTACCAATTTCAAATTAAATGGAATGAATTTACTTTAGACCATATCCCTCAGACTAAACCGGCTGCTATGAACATTAATCTCAGACCAATTTTTCTAAGTGGCTTCTTAAGTTTCTTATGTTCCTAAGTGGTTCAAAAAAGGTCATGGGTTGTTGGTTGTTAGAAACCGGACAGGTTGTTTGTGTTTGGTTATTTGATGTTATCACTACGATTTATTTTAGTATTCGCGAACCAAAACTTCAGTCGGTATACCTAATTCCTCATTCAGTTTTCGAATCATGTCCAGCGTTAATTTTCTTTTCTTATTTAGAATTTCACTCACGCGACTTTTCAGTCCAAGAGCATCTGCAAGGTCTTTTTGTTTATACCCAAGTTGTTCCATTCGAAATTTAATCGCTTCAATGGGATCGGGAAAGTCTATAGGAGTTTTTTCCCGTTCGTAGTTGTCAATAAGAAGAGAAAGCAGGTCAAGTTCATCTCCCTGTTTTGAATTCCTCGAGGCATCAAAAATGATTTCCAGGCGTTTTAGTGCTTTTTGGTAATCTTTTTCCGTTTTAATTACTTTCCATTCCATAGCTATTAAATTTTTGTTGCATTTATTTTATCGTATTCGTCATGAGTTCCTATGAATCTAATCCAGATTATGCCATAGTCATAGTTGATACGAACAACAAGTCTGTAATGGTTTCCCTTTATATTAAAGACAACCCTGTTGTCAGGTAAAATACTGGCTGATGGGTATTCCGATTTAATATCCTTACCTCTTTTCCAACGAGCTTCCTGGGCCTCCTTAAACCAGGCTTTTAATTGCTGCTCACAGTCTTTGTGTTTAGTCCAAAAAGTCCTTAGGGTTCTTTTCGCGATAACTCTCACCAGGCAAAGATACAAAAAGTTCCCAATACGGGAACATTATTTTTATAAACGTCTGAGATGTAAAAGAATTTAATATTGACTCTGACAAACAATGCAATCTGCCGATGATCCGTGCTTGCGGATTGGTAGTTGTTAGAAACCAGACAGGTTGTTGGTGTTTGGATGTTTGATGTTATCACAACGATTTATATATTCCTCCGAAGCACGAAACTCCACCTATCGCAACCATATTGTCAGCGGTGGGTATTTTCAGTACCTGGCAACATCTCCCATTCCTCGATTTCGCCCTTAATTAATTTAAAAATCGGGTGAGGATCAATAATCTTTTTTGATTGAAGGTCTTTATGTTTTTTAAGGTCTCTGCTTTGCAATTTTTTTAAAAGATGATTAACTTCATAATCAAGTTGCTTTGTCGTTACAGTCAGTTGGCTGCGCTTGAAATCCCAGTTTATTTTCTCCTTGTCAAAATTATAACCCCGACCGGATGCTTCAATATAGATGTCAGCTAAATATTGATTAATCGTTTCAATTGGTTTTTTTGATTTTCTGAACCTATCCAATTGCGGATGATTTTTATATCCCTTAGTCCTGCCTTCTAAGACATGTTTCGCTAATAGTGTTTCCCGCCACAAAGCTACCAGCCCTTTTGCGTCAAGATATTTTGGATGCAAAGACCATATTCTCATCTTATTGTTTTAATAGCGCTTGAATTTTATTGTATTGGTCAATATGCTTACTGCTAACACGTATATCTACGAAATCAAATATAGGTTATATCGACACGCAAAACCGAGTTTTGCGAACACCCCGACGTAGGCCCAGCCTACGCCGAACAAGTCATAGTGTTTTTGATAAGTGAAGCAATAAAAGAACGTAAAGTTGTACGAAGTAAGCTCAGCCTACGCCGAACAAGGTATAGTGTTTTTGATTAGTGTAACAATAACAGAAAGTAAAGTTGTTCGAAGTAGACTCAGCCTACGCCGAACAAGGTATAGTGTTATAGATTAGAGAAATAATAAAGTAAAGTAAAGTTGTTCGGCGTAGGTTATACCTACGTCGGGGCGTTCGCAAATTTCAGATTTGCGAATGTAAAATCACCCACCACTTTACCTGATCTTTATAAAAATATCTTCTCCGCCATCTTATTCAGCACCTTCTCACGCTGCAATGAATCTTTTTCGTTGAAAACAAATTCCGCTTCTTTGACATAGAGATATGCATATTCATTTTTTATCCCAAAGAACTTTTTAAAACGATGCGTGGTAAAGGAATGAAAATCATCCGCGATGCGATGAAGGTCATGCCCCTCGTCTTTGTCCTGCGATTTCCGGGCATCATAACCATTGCAACAGCCATTAAAATAGCCTGAAACATTGATCATAAATTTTGACCCTGATTCGGCCAGGGGGTGATCAATGTCAGTTACCAACTGTCCACCCAACCACATGATTTGGATAGGGATGCCTTGTTCGGTATTAAGGGAAGGGATTTGTTTTGAAATGGTCTCAACCTTCAGTTCAGGCGTGCTCATCACACCGATGAGGAGCTTCATCTTTTTGTATTCCCGGTACCCGGCGATACATTCCCGGATGCGTTTGAAATACTTGTTGACGGTATTACGATCCAGGTTAAGACGATGGGCCGCCTGCGTCGCAGTCAGCTCATCACAAAAGGATTCAATCAGTTTTTTCTTCTTGTAGTCGCTCAGCGGCTTGTTCTTCATGTTGTTATGATGGTTGATCTGTGATGCTTTAGTCGAGATCTACCTTCATACTTTACCTGGTCAAAAGATTTGTATTCAATCAACGATATCCCTGACCAACAAACGACATGATGTTGATTATTGCTTCCAACTTTATATGAATTGCATATTATAACCGATGAATGGATGATAAAACAAACAAAAGGAATGGTAGAGAAGCGACCGGAATGTAGAGACGCGATTTATCGCATCTCTACATTCCGGTCGCAATCCTAAAAATAGATACCCAACATTTTTATTGATGACGCAATGTCACCATAGCCGTATCTCCAAATCCATTTGACCAGGTATAGGTTATGGTCTTTGTCGCAACATCATACAAGCCATCGCCCTGAATGTTTGTTCCAAAAGGCTCCTGCGTATCCACAATCGTGACTTCATTGCAATTGAACAGAAAGGTCCCTGGAGTATCATCGGGCGAAGTAATCCCATAGACATCATACCATTCAAAATAAATACCTCCTGTGATGTCCGATACACTGAAATTCGTCTGCGATCCCGGCAAAGCTGCTATGACAACAGTATTCCCTGACACCATGACTGTTCCCGGGCAACATCCATCTGTTGACATGCCTGTAGTGGATACCACAGTATAGTTTCCTGAAATGTCAACCGGAGGACATAATATCGCTGTTCCTTTTTGTAATGTGAATGCTCCTGTTGCCGTACTTCCTGCAGGCCCTGTTCCAATATTGAGAATGCTGTCGGTAGCGGTTGTATGCACATAGCTGGGATAAATCCTGCCATCATCAAGCACTACGATAGGGTGAATCGTAAAATTTCCTCCGCGCGAACCATCAGCAAAACCAGGCACACCAAACCAGGAAGCAAGATCACTTCCGTTAAACTGACCACTTACAAAACCATCACTGAAATCATCCTTCGAATACCTGTTGAATAAATGGTCCTGGTCTTTATATGTGATGACGATATCGACATGATCAAGATCTTTATTTTCACTAAATGCTTCGAAAGCAATATAGTCCGTTGCCACCGTGGTAGAATTGATAATGCTGTGATCCGGATCAAGAACGATCCGCAGGTTAGCACCCGTCAGAACCTCCGGAATATGAACATCATCTTTGCAGCTCAACCAGGCCATTCCGAGGCAACCTATCACCAGTAAATATGAAATATTTTTCATGTTGTTGTGTTTCATTGATTAGTGAATTAATTAATGTCCCAGAATATTTTATCCAGGTACTGATTCCGTTGCGCAGGAGCATTTCCATTATTGGTCAGGTCATTGCCGCTGTAGGGCAGGGAAACTGGGTAAGGATTTGTCTGAATGGAAAACTCATTCGGATCTTGCGCAGGATCACAAACTTGAGGATAACCTGTGCGACGGATATCACAGTACGATTCGTTACCCGAACCAAATTCCTGTATCCATTTTTCGGTCATGATCACTTCGAGTTTTGTATCTGCACTGCCGGCATCGTACAAAGCCAAAACTTTATCCGTATAAGCACTGATCGAATCTGCAGCAAGAAGTGGTGCCCCGGCTGTTGCAGCCACAACATTGACCTTGAGAAATGATTTTCCGATAGCGCTTTCTAATAAAGCCCTCGCATCATCTGATGTGCCTTCAGTCAAAGCAAGTTCTGCCCTGATAAAATCGATGCATGCGGATGTCAATATTCGCTGTGCGCCACTTCCTTTTAAACCAAGATCACCGCTTGCTATTTTACCAAGTCCGTTGTCATATTCTCCACCGACCGGATACAAACCGACTACAGTCTGCGATGTCGCCTGGTCAAAACCTTCATTCGGATCACGATCATAAGATCCAAACCAAATGCTGAGAAATTCTCCATCCCGATATGATTCAGGATTCTGTGCAGGTTCATCTTTTGATAATTGATTGTAGAAATAATATGGAATTCGTGGATCATGGATTCCCACCAGCAATGAATTTTGACAAGCCTGCTCTCCTTTCATCATGAGATAGAAATAAGGAGAGATATAATAATTCGGATTGTTCTGTGCATACTCCCTCACGAATCCGGGATTGCGATTCTCCGGAGAAATCGAAGTAGTGTATCTCAATTCGAAATCTTCATCGGGAGAAGAGATCAACGGCCCTGCTAACAATGCATTAACCGCTGCGGAATTGTAAAGCTCTGTCAACCTGATTTTATTATAAATATCAAGCTTGACTGAATTAGCATACTTAATCCATTTATCGACATCACCTCCGTATACAAGATCATCAGCACCAGGCCTTGCACCTCCGGATCCTAAATCCACAAGTGCAGCATCAAGTTGCGTTAAGAGATCCGCATAGATCGCCTGGTCAGAATCATAATGAGGAAATGGAAATTTGACAGGATCACCTGCTTCTGTATATGCGATATTTCCCCACAAGTCAACCATCATCGAAAACATATGCGCTTTTAATGCCCTGGCAATGCCAGCATAGATCGGTTTATGTTCTTCACCGGCCTGCCTGATGATTTGATTCATATCGGGAAGTGATACAGAATACAATTCCTGCCAGCACTGCACCAGTGAAAATTCATTGGCCTGCACTTTATAATCATCCTGGTTGCCACGTTGCACGATCTGGTGCGTATAGACACTCAATATTTCTGATATCCCCGCTGTTCCGATGCCAAATGCTCCGAACATATCTGCTTCGACATACGGAAGGATAGTGCTGAGTTCTGCTTTGGTCGGATTGTTCGGGTCATCGTTGATGTTGAGAAAATTACCGCAGCCGGCGATGAGGAGGACCGTTGCGATCGCTATGATATAAGTCTTCATGTCAGTCTTGATTGAGGATTAAAAAGTGAGTCTTATGTTAAAACCTATGCGTCGTATGGAAGGAAGATTCTGGAATTCAAATCCCTGGAAATTCGCATCACCGAATGTGTTGGTCTCGGGATCGAAATTGGCATCATGCGGAAAGTTTGGCGCATAGTACCAAAGGTTGCGCCCGACGATACTTAGGGTGAAACCACTTACTCCACTGTTCTTAAGTAATTTTTGTGGATAAGTATAGGAAAGTGATAACTCACGCAAACGAACTACAGTCGCATCAAACACTAACCATTCATCCTGTGCATTGGAACCAAAAGTTGATCCGAACCAAAGATCATTTTGTTCGACCAGCGTCTGATTTTTTATTTCATTTCCATTTTCATCCAAAAGTGGTTTAAGCGTCACACTGCTTCCGTATACTCCTGGAATCACTGCGCCTAGTTCACGATGAGCGGCCTGGAATGCCAATACACCCCGACCTAATTCTTCATTCACTGTCTCTGAATAAAGATCACCACCTTGTTTCCAATCAAAGACGGCACCAAGTGTGAAGTCTTTCCATTTGAATGTGTTCGTAACACCAAGTGTGAAATCGGGATTTGGATTGCCGATGATTTCTTCATGATTGGCATTCAATACAAAACCGTTACTTGGATCGATCAGGAGATTACCATGTTCATCACGTGCACTGACTGTTCCTCTGAATACTCCATATTCCTGACCCACTCTCAATACAGGTGTGATAGAACCTCCAAACAACGCGCGTATTTCTATTTCATTGACATCACCGAAAAGTTGTTCGACAATGGTTTTATATTTTGTAAATGCACCACTGATACTCCATTCAAAATCTTTTGTCTGAACAGGAATGAGCCCAAGTGTGACTTCAGCACCGCGTGAACGGAGATTTCCAAAATTGGTATAAAAAGCATCATAACCTGATACGGTCGGCAAAGTGAGCGGAGCCAATTGATCCGTACTTAC
The DNA here is from genome assembly GCA_963746195.1 of uncultured Saprospiraceae bacterium. Lineage (GTDB taxonomy): Bacteria > Bacteroidota > Bacteroidia > Chitinophagales > Saprospiraceae > Opimibacter. Next base: position 339,361 of record CAVVAS010000001.1, read on the forward strand.
AGTTTCATACACTGCTGCATCAAGCGTGATCCTGTCTTTTAAGAATGCCAATTCAAGACCGAGTTCCTTATTGGTTGTGAATTCGGGTTTAAGGTGCGGATCTTTCAATGTGTTTTCCAATGTCAAACCTGCCTGGCCATTGAAAGGAAAATCAATATCGCGAATACCTGCAGTGAGATTATCAGGTTCACCGAGGTTAACTAAATAAATCGGTTGAATACTGTATGGGTCAGGAGAGTGTCCGACTTTAGACCAGTTCACGCGGATTTTTCCATGTGATAAAAATCCTGTTGGATCCATTCCGAGGGCTTCTGTAAAAACAAAAGCAAGACTTGCAGAAGGATAGAAAAATGAACGACTCTCTTTTGGAAGCGTAGATGACCAATCATTCCTTCCTGTCAGTGTCAGGAATAAATATGATTTCCAATCCATCGTCAATTCACCAAATACACCTACTAATCGTTGCCTGGAATAATTTCCTCCACCTGTGACTTGTGAAATCGTATTGTCGATGTCAAGAATATTGAAATCAAGCATCTGGCTTCCGACAATACTTTGTGAATTGGTCGTCTGTTGATTGACGTTATGTCCGACCCTGGCCTGGATAGCAAAGTTGTCATTGAATCGGAAGCGCTTGCTCAACATCAGGATGGATTCAATTTCTTCAAACTGATGATATCCATTCGTCACCTGGCCTAAACCATTTGCACCCCTTGATCCCGGACGAAACCATTCTAGATCATTTTGATGATAAGTGTTCACACCAATCCTGTAATCAACATCGAACAGGTTTTTTATGGCATATCCTGCATTGAGATTGACAATAGTGCGGGACACGTCGGAATTAAATCCGTTGTATTTGGCAGACCATTTCGGTGAATCTGCTGTACCTCGACCAATGAAGAAAATGCTTTCATGCGTGACGGGATCTTCAAAGGGCTGTCCTTCGATATCCCAGTTGCGGCCGAGATAAAGTGACCTGGCCATGTAAGATGAAGTGATCGGCGATTGAACAGCACCACCCTGAAGGCCTTCCTGCAGCGATGAAGTATAGGAAAGATTAGCTCCTATTTTAAATCCACTTGCCCATTCATTATTTCCGCCGACGGAAACACTTGTTTTATTGTAAGAGCTGTTTGGGAATATTCCATCGTGATTGAGTTGTGATACTGTAGCTACAAACGAACCATTGTCGCCCATGCCTGTGCTAAGCGTTACAGAATTGTCCCACATTATCCCTGTTTGGAAAAGTGATTTTACATTATTCGGATATGCCTTGTAAACCACTCGTGGTGTGACTCCGGGAGCTCCTATGTCTCTCAGTCTTATATAAGAAGCTAGTGCAGTCGCCCGGAACCAATGGTTGATGGAATCAATCGTCGGATAATTTTTTGCCCCCGGAAATGGCGCGCCCCAGGAACCATTTGCCTGAGAATAATTAAATCCTGTGCCAGTTCCATAAGTATTTTGAAGATTCGGAATTGAAGCAATGGTTTCTGCAGTAAGTCCTGATGAAACTTCAATGTGCAAGCCATCGTGTTTTCTTGCAGATCCTGTTTTTGTGGTGATCACCACAACTCCACGTGATGCACGGCTTCCATAAAGTGCAGCAGCAGTAGCGCCTTTCAGAATGGTGATATGTTCTATGTTATTTGGATCGAGGTCTGAGATACGGTTTCCATATGCACCTCCACCAACCAACTGAAAAGAGGCTCCATAGGTAGAGCCATCATAGGGGATACCATCAACAACATACAAAGCCTGGTTGTCACCAAGAAATGATGTGTTGCCTCTTATCACTACGCGTGTTGCGCTGCCAGGTTGACTTGAGCTACCAATAATATTGACGCCTGCAACTTTTCCCTGCAGGGCGCGCATGGCATCGCTTTCTCCTTTTTGCTGGATCTTTTCTCCATCCACACTCTCGATGGCATAGCCTATTTCTTTTTTATCGCGGGCAATACCCATTGCCGTGACGACTGCTGACTCCAGGACAATACCTTCTACGAGAGTGGCATCAATGACATTGGATGCACCGATCTCAACAGTCTTCGTTTGGTAACCTGTGTATGAAAATTGAATTGATGTTGAACCGGCAGGAACGGTCAGTTGATAACCTCCATTAAAATCGGACATCGTGCCTACAGAAGTTCCTACAGCAACGACCGTAGCACCGATCAGAGGTTCACCATTTGAATCGGTGATTTTTCCCTGGACCGTATGTTGTGCTTGTATAAAAGATAAATGGAGTGTAAAAAATGCGAAGAGCAGTACAAAATTCCTCATATCATCTTTTTTTAAGGTTAAAAAATATTGAACCATCATGTCGACCAAATTTTACATTTTCAGTCATGGTTCAAAACGAATGATAGAGAGTGGTGCTGCTTAAAATAAATTCAACCCATTGAAATGTGTCATCTATTTGACAATTCAAAAATGATATTACAAATTGAAAAGTTTTAATTATTTGAAATTGCTTTAAAATAATAATGATGGTAATCACCTGATATTAAAATTGTTTTATGACCAGGATCAGATTAAGTTTAGTCAAGCTTTGATCGAAATTATTTTTGACGAAAAAAAATAGCTACCGGGTCATATAACATTATTCAAATTGTTTTTAATACTTCAATACTGTCATAAAACATTAAAAGTCATGGAAATACCGTGAATATTGTATCCTGGCTTTCGTCAAGCTTAATAAAAAAGGATAAATAATTTTTAATTCCTGTTCGTTTACTCTCGTATCCGGTACGACATACGAATGAATCAAGCCAACCTGGATGAATAAAAGATTGAATCTATCATCAATAAAATATTCGTGATTTATTTGTTTGAATACATACAATTCACGGATGAAATAAAGCGATTGAACGATGAAAATAAACATTGCATAGATTAAATACCAAATAAATCAATAATTCAATAAATCAATTAAGACAACATGCAACTAAAATAAAATAATGATGTCATTACGTATGATCGTATAATGACATTATAAAAATTTTCTATATCTGGTTTTGAATTGCATCGCCCTGAAGTAAGACGGGGCGATTTTTATTTTGCATTTTATTTCAATTATCAGGGTTTTCCCCTAAATAATTAAGCAATTCCCCCTGTTAGTTTCCTTGCGTTCGTGAAGAATTCAGTGGTGTCAATTTTATTTTAAAATATTTTTTGAAATCTTCAAAAAAGTGTTATCTTGGTTTGCATTGCAGCGCCCTTAGGTACTACGGGGCGATTTTATTTTAGGGACCCATCAACCCCTCTCGCTCTGGTTTTGGTTCCTCGGGGTATGTTGAATTGCCTCTTTTTCACATGCAAAAGTTTTACCCGAAATAATTCAGTCTTTTTTTTATTACCATCTAACTTTTTAATACCACTATAATGAAACCAACTTACCTGACTAAAGGGCTGATGTATATCCTGCCCTTTCTTTTTTTAATCCCGCCAGGCCATATATCCAGCCAGGAAGATTGCACTCAAACCGGTTTAACCAATGGGGGATTTGAAGCCTGGAACGTACCTCCCGGACAATTGGACTTTTTTTTTAGTTCAAATGGATGGACATCTGAAATCCAGCATGTAATTGAGGTTTGGGGTACGGGACTCGGGGGAGTGCCTTCATACGAGGGTACAGATTTCGTAGAACTCAATTCCAATGGTCCGGACGTTTTGACTCAGGATTTATCTACAACTCCCGGGGCATCGTACAATTGGCAGGTTGCGCATCGGGGTCGATTGGGCGTTGATGTAGCTGACCTGGAATTTGGCCCACCCGGAGGACCTTATACTACAATTCAATCCATGTCTGATGGTATAAATGCCTGGGGTTTTTATTCCGGTACCTATACGGTCCCGGCTGGTCAAACTACTACGCAGGTGCGATTCGTCTCGGTCTCTGAGGGAGGTTTTTGTTCTTCTTGTGGCAATTTTCTTGATGCATTTGATTTCCAGGCTGTTGATTCTGATGGTGATGGTACCGCAGATTGCATTGATGGTTGTCCTGACGATCCAAATAAAATAGCCGCCGGTCAATGTGGTTGTGGAGTTGCAGATACAGATAGAGATGGTGATGGTATAGCAGATTGCAATGATGGTTGTCCTGACGATCCGGATAAAATAGCCGCCGGTCAATGTGGTTGTGGTGTTGCAGATACAGATAGAGATGGTGATGGTATAGCAGATTGCAATGATGGTTGTCCTGACGATCCGGATAAAATAGCCGCAGGTCAGTGTGGTTGTGGTGTTGCAGATACAGATAGAGATGGTGATGGTATAGCGGATTGCAATGATGGCTGTCCTGACGATCCGGCTAAAATAGCCGCTGGTACATGTGGTTGTGGAGTAGCAGATACAGACACAGATGGTGACGGTACAGCAGATTGTAACGATGGATGTCCAAACGATCCAAATAAAATAGCCGCTGGTACATGTGGTTGTGGAGTAGCAGATACAGACACAGATGGTGATGGTATAGCAGATTGCAACGATGGTTGTCCAAACGATCCAAATAAAATTGCTGCTGGTACATGTGGTTGTGGTGTACCAGATACAGATTCAGATCGTGATGGAGTAGCAGATTGCAACGATGGCTGTCCAAACGATCCAAATAAAATTGCACCTGGTCAATGCGGTTGTGGTGTAGCAGATATAGATACAGATGGTGATGGTACAGCAGATTGCAACGATGGCTGTCCAAACGATCCAAATAAAATTGCTGCAGGTGCATGTGGCTGTGGTGTAGCAGATACAGATTCAGATGGTGATGGTACAGCAGATTGCAACGATGGCTGTCCAAACGATCCAAATAAAATTGCTGCAGGTGCATGTGGCTGTGGTGTGGCAGATACAGATTCAGATGGTGATGGTACAGCAGATTGCAACGATGGTTGTCCAAACGATCCAAATAAAATTGCTCCAGGTGTATGTGGCTGCGGAGTAGCAGATACGGATTCGGATGGTGATGGTGTTGCAAATTGCAACGATGGTTGTCCAAACGATCCGAATAAAATTGCTCCTGGTGCATGTGGTTGTGGAGTAGCAGATACAGACTCAGATGGTGACGGTGTTGCAAATTGCAACGATGGCTGTCCAAACGATCCGAATAAAATTGCTCCTGGTGCATGTGGTTGTGGAGTAGCAGATACAGATTCAGATGGTGACGGGGTAGCCAATTGCAACGATGGTTGTCCAAACGATCCAAATAAAACTGCCCCTGGTGCATGTGGCTGTGGTGTAGCAGATACAGATTCGGATGGTGATGGTGTTGCAAATTGCAACGATGGTTGTCCAAACGATCCGAATAAAATTGCTCCTGGTGTATGTGGTTGTGGAGTAGCAGATGCAGATACAGATGGTGACGGGGTAGCCAATTGCAACGAGGGTAACGATCCGAATAAGATTTCTCCTGGTGCATGTGGCTGTGGTGTAGCAGATATAGATTCAGATGGTGATGGTGTAGCAAATTGCAACGATGGCTGTCCTAACGATCCGAATAAAATTGCTCCAGGTGATGTGGCTGTGGAGTAGCTGATAAGATGAAATAATGATGGTATACAGATGGACAATTGCATCAACACTGCAAATCCAGGCCAGAATGACAGCGACTGTGATGGAAAGGGAAATGCCTGTGATGTTTGCCCCGGTGGAAATGATATGATTGATAACAACAATGATGGCTTGCCGGATTGTCACTACCTCCCAGCATACAATGATATCATTGCAGCATGGAAGTGCGGAAACAATAAAGTTTTAGTTGCCCATCGGACTGGCAATGGAGGATGTAATACTATTTGTGTCAGCTACAATGCTGTCCAGGCGCACCTTAATCATGGAGACTATATCGGTCCTTGTGGTAATGCTTCATGCAATAATGGCCTTGTGATACCCGATGTTCACGTTTCTTCCATGTCATCTGTAGATCTCGAAGTATATCCGAATCCTGCAAGTGATGTAGTCAATATTCAATTGAATACTCAGGGTGAAGCAATGAATGTGACCATTAGCGATAACTTCGGAAGGATTGTTTGGACCAGGCAATGGGAAGAAAACCGAACAAACCTTAGTATTGATTTATCGGACAATCATTTTGTCAGTGGTATTTACTATGTATCTGCTACGTCAGATTCACAAGTATTTATCCAGCGATTTGTCGTATCCAAATAAGTTAAATAAACATTTTTTTTCAGCCGGGTGCTTCAATGTGCCCGGCTTTTTTTTGCCGTGGCAGGAGTTTGCTCCTGCCACATGGAGTATCTAAAAATTTACATAAATTTTTCGTTAAATGAATGAACATTCATTTATATTTGGACTTTAGTTATTCATTTATGAGAATCAGGGACGAAAATAAGGAGGCCTCCATCCGCGAAAAAGCAATGGAAATGATTGTGGCAGAAGGCTTTGACGGTTTCAGCATGCAAAAGCTGGCAAGGGCGGCTAGTGTATCCCCGGCTACGATCTATATCTATTTTAAAAACAAGGAAGACCTGCTCAACAGCCTCTATAATACCGTCAACCAGACTTTTGCACATGTTGCGTTAGCCAGGTTTGATCCCGGTGCATCACTCGAAGAAGGTCTCTGGTTGCAGTGGAAAAACAGGATGAAATTCATCGAAGAATATCCGGTTTACTACAAGTTCTATGAACAATTCCGCAGCTCACCTTTGATCAATCATAAGGATATTCAAAAAACAGAATTCAAAGAAAACATGAAAGCATTTGTGTTGAATGCCATCCATCGGAAAGAAATGGCCATGATGGAACCTGAAGCTTTTTGGTCCATTGCCTATGGATCTTTTTATACAATGCTAAACTTTCATTTGCAGGGAAAAAGTCACATGAATGATCCCTATAAAGTAAATGATGCGAAAATGAAACGATTACTGCAAATGGTACTGAAAGCACTGAAACCTTAGATAATTCATTCACTTTAAATTCCAACCCCAATGGAAAATCTAGATGAAATCCTCGTTTTTAAAACAAACATCAAAACCATGCCTGATCATGAACGGGTAAAAGAGTTATTTGATGCAAATCCCGCTATTGAACAATGGAATGTTGATCGCAAGGATGTCGACTGTGTATTACGGATTGTAACACACCAGGTGCATGCCGCAGAGATCATCCAATTGCTCGCTGAAAGCGGTTATCAATGCCAGGAATTAGAATAGCTTTATGTCAAATAAGTACATTAAAATATTATCAAAACGTATTTCGGCGAAATACGTTTTACCATCAACCACGGCTGATTACACAAAGGATACATATTTACAGTTCCATGACAGTTAACATATATAAGGAATATATGTTTTACCCAACAACCACCGTAGATTTAGCCGATGAACAGGATTTTTTAATAATTACATTATCACATTATCAAATTGTCACATTACCTCATTGCCACATTAACAAAATGTAAATCATGAATGACAACCCACAACCCGAAACAAACCTGGAAGCTGATTTAAAGATTGATCCGGTTGCCCATAAAATTCAACTTCCCTCGTTCACATCATACCAGGTATTCCTGATTGTATTACTTGCGTTGTTGCAGTTTACGATCATTCTTGATTTCATGATTATCAGTCCATTGGGGGATATGCTCTTGAAGACACTTAACCTGAGCACATCAAAATTTGGATCAGTCGTCTCAGCGTATGCCATCAGTGCAGGAATCTCCGGCTTTCTCACGGCAGGATTTGCAGATAAATTCGACCGAAAAAAATTATTGCTCTTCTTTTACACCGGGTTTATTATTGGCACCGGGTTTTGTGGTTTTGCCGGTAGCTATCATACATTATTAGCAGCACGGATTATCACAGGAGTTTTCGGAGGAGTTGTCGGATCGATTTCAATGGCGATCATCACAGATGTATTTAGCTTTCATCAGCGAGGACGAGTCATGGGTTTTGTGCAAATGGCATTTGCAGGAAGCCAGATCCTTGGAGTTCCGATTGGATTAGTATTGGCCAACAATTGGGGATGGCATTCCACTTTTTATATGGTTGCCGGTCTTGCATTTATCATAGCTATTGTGGTGGTTTTGAAATTGCAGCCATTAACCGAACATTTAAAATTGCAAAGTGATAAAAATGCATTGCAGCATTTATGGCATACGATCCGGAAGAGCGATTATAGGATCGGATTTCTGGCTACGGCTATGCTTTCGATGGGCGGTTTCATGCTCATGCCGTTCACGAGTGCATTTATTGTCAACAACGTTCATATATCACAAGCTCAACTGCCGATCATCTTTTTATGTACGGGAATGGCTTCCATCATCATCATGCCCGTCATCGGTAGACTGAGCGATAAGATCGATAAGTTTAAATTATTCACCATCGGATCATGCATTGCGATCGTGATGATCCTGATTTATACCCATCTGACACCTGTTCCGATCTGGGAAGTCATCATCATCAATATGATCATGTTCATGGGGATCATGAGCCGTATGGTGCCTGCTACTGCTTTGAATTCTGCTGTACCAGAGATGTATGACAGAGGAGCATACATGAGTATCAATTCATCACTGCAACAATTGGCCGGCGGCTTTGCAGCCATGTTTGCCGGACTCGTTGTCGTGCAACAAACGAAGACGAGCCCGATTGAGCATTTTGATATATTGGGATTTGTGATGGTGGGGATTATTTTATTGTGTCTATTCCTGGTGTACAGGATGAGTGAGTTGGTGAAACGAAAAAGTAAGGAGCTTAAAGCGTAAAGCGAAAAACGTAAAGTGAAAAACGTAAAGTATATCTTTTTACACACCTCAACATCGGACAACTGAAGTTGAACATGTCATTTTTTGAAATAAAAAAACCAATCGTTGAGCGTCGGTTGACCGACGTTCTGGCGGAATTAAAGCTGCGCTTTGAGTGGCAATAAAATAAGTAGTTTATCTTCAAACTACGTATGCAAAAAATTCTGCCCATTATCCTCTTGTTATTTCTTGTAATCTCTCTTTCAGGGCAGGAAACTTTAGTCCCCTTTCTCGATCACGGTATTTATGGATATTCAGATTTAGAGGGCAAAGTTTTAATCAAACCTCAATTCGACGAGGTAACATGGTTTGATTCTATAGGCTTGGCTGATATACGGAATGGCAGTCATTGGTCAAAAATTAATACCAAAGGCATTGTAATTCTTCCTTTTGAATCGGACAATCCTGTACAATTATCTGCTGTCTATTCCACTAAGTCATCACTTTCTCATTTCCCTTTTCAAGGGGAGGACACACTTCATCAACTTAGAGTAAGTGAAATAAATTCTAATCAATTCCGCGTTATAAATATTGACAATGGTAGATATTCTAACCTGTTAAGCTCAAAATATTTGTTACGCAACGAAGAACATGAGAAGAAAGAACTTGAGATAAATTTCTTCCGTGGGGTTTATATCGGGAAAGTCAATGATAGTCTTTTTAATACATTGAATTCGGATCTAAAACTCATCCTTATATCTCAAAGTGCTTCGCTACTCAATGATCACCTGATCGCAGCAAAAAAAAATAACCGCGCAGTACTTTTCAATTATCATACTTTGAAGGAAACACCTATGCCTTATCACGAGATTGTGCAGATCATCAATGATTCAACTTTTATTGTAGGTGACACAACTTCCGCTTTTCGAAATACAAATTGGTTTGGTAATATGGCTAAAGGATTGGTCCAGTTGAACGGCAAGGTGCTCATTGATCTTCAATATCACAGCCTGAGTTACAAGATGGGAGACCTACTTATAGAATACATTCCTCGCAAAGGATCCAGTTTTATTGATTTTCATGGACAGCCAATCGATACAATTTTCTATCCTGGTATTAATTTTCAATGTGACTCAGTTTACATTGTTCAATCGTCTGAAAATAAATCACTTATTCTGGACAAAAATGGAAAACCACTTTCCAAAGTCTATGACAAGATTTGGCAGCGATACAATTGTAATTCTTTCAACTTCAAAGATGGTAAATATGCAGGTATTCTTGATTCAACTTTTAATGAAACAGTTCGACTTGAATCAGAGGAGATAATATCTTCTGATTCTGGAAATAGTTATATTATAAAACGGAATTCTAAATACGGAATGTTAAAAAAGAATGGAGAAGTGATCCTTCCCGCTATTTATGATAATTGCTATCAACTAAACAATAATTATATATATGTAAGACTTGATGGCAAAGAAGGGATGTTTCGCCCTGATGGTAATGTCGTATTTAAACCCATCTATCAAAATATCGATGATATTGGCGCTAATGGGAAATCCTATTACGCTACTGAACTAAATGACTTGTACACTCTTTATGATGATCAATTCAATGTCGTCGAAGATTCAATAGTTGGTCGTGTTAGATTCATGAAAGTCAATATTACACGCATAAATGGTTTGACTTATTTAAATGATCCTCGCGGAAAATTGATCACATCTCCTGCAAAAATAGTCCATGGCGCATTTGTCTATTTAGATTCGTCATGGATTCATATTGTCACACGTGATGATTACCTGGAAGTGATCAATGAAGAAGGTCGGATCATCACCAATGATTCTATACGATTAGATATGAATGTCAACAAGCATAGTTATGACTCAGGGTTATTCGGCGTGTCTGTCGGTGACAAAGAAGGTGTCATCAATCATAAAGGAAATTGGATACTGCCATTAGGTACACAGGAAATTTTAGCTGTGACTTCCGGACTGATCACAACAAAAAAGACAGGACAATATATATTCTATAACGGTAAAGGCAGTCAGATCGGATCTGAATCTTACAGGAATATCGATATTGATAAAAAGGAAACATATTGGAGAGTAGAACTCAATCATCATTATGGATATATTAATAGTTTGACAGGAAGGTTAACTGTCCCTATTATCTATGATCAAACCGTAAAGTTTGATGATTTCCTCGCGGTCGTGATTTCCGGCAAAAAAAGTGGATCTAAGACTTCTTCACTGATCGATACCTCCGGAAATGTAGTATTAAAAACCCCGTATGACAGTCTCTATGCGCTGGATGAGATTGAATCCTACAGGCGTTATGTGGCTGTGGAAAGAGGTAAAAAAGGAATTATCAATGTTGATGGAGAAATAATCATCCCAATTCAATATGATACGCTGATCCCTTTTGCGGATAGTCTGTTTTTTGCAACACATTCGGAAGGTGAAGGATGGAAACTACTTAACAGGAAAAATCAAGTTGTTTTTTCCGGCCAGCAATTTCCAGATGAGAATTACATCCAGCTACCTAAAAATCATTATTTATTTACCATGAATGGGCATTCAGTCATCGTTGACGCTGAAGGGAAAGTGTTAAAAAATCTACCAGGTACAACCTTTTCAAAATTCCCTTCGAAAGGTGATAAAATTCAGTTTTTAGAAGCAACTCTAAACGGGAACCGGTATTTCATCAATGCTCAGACATTTGTAGAGTACCGTCAGTTGTAGAAAGTAAATCATATAGTTCAGCAACCATCCAAAATCCAATGCTTCGACCGGCTACACTCATCCATGTGCTACAGCTCAGCAACCATCGAAAATCGAAAATCGAAAATGGGATTGCTATTTGTAATCTTCTCGCTATTTACGTAACTTAGGGTGCTCGCAGTCAATTTCACACACCTTCAAAAACACCAACCATGAATGCGAAACGAACACCTCCGCAACTCATCCATTTTGGATGGTTTTTCTTTGGCCTGGCCTTCATTTTTTTCTGCAATCCAACCCTGGCTCAATGTCCAACTTCAAATCCACCCACTAGTGGTCCCCCAAATTCGATCATCAGGGTGCAAGTACTCTCTGTCAAACCTAACACAGACATGGAGGGCGATGATGACTACATCCCATTTTATGACAACCACGCCGACATTTTCGGAACGGTCACTATAGATGGACAGGATTTTAGTCTTCCGGAAATTGAGGAAGACGATTTTCCGCACTGGAATATTTTTTTTGATAAACAATCCTCTGTCAATCCTGTAAAAATTGTCATCAGGATGCAGGAAGATGATTCCGGTCTCACAGGCGACAATGATGATGTGGACATCAATCCTGACCCAAATGAAAATTCACTTACACTATTATTTGATGTATGCTCGATGACTGTTCTTGCAGGCAATAATCATTTTTCTGCTCAAAGCATTATTGAGATTAATTCGGGAACTGGTGACAACCAGGGTGTGATAAGATTGAAAATCGGAACTGCAGATGGACGACCGGTAACCACCAATGATTTAGCTCTTGTAGAAACAGATCTTGTACAGGTTATTTTTCAAACACCTAAAATGATTGCCGGCAAACCAACGATCGTCATGACCAGCATTGCTAATAACTATCCAACAACGATTACCACGCATGTCAACATCATCGTATCCGGAGCCGGTGTAAATCGCAATGAAACATTTCCTGATACGCTTGCCGCAGGTGAAGTGAAGAAACAATATTTTTTCCTGGATAATCCAATTCGATTTCCTGAAGGTGGCGATGGTCAGCAAGTAGCATTGTTGGTTCGAGTGGAAGATGCAGGTAATCAAGGACTCGATCCCACAAATTGTTTGCGCACAAATGATGGCAATACCAATCGCCTGATTTGGAAAGTAGTGGCCACTCCTGTGCGCTATGATTTACTTTGGGCAAAAGTAGGAACACTGCTGGATGGATTCAATTTCGCCACTGATGGTCAGCTACAAGAAAACATGGAACTAGGCGGGTCTTACATTCATGGTGTATATCCATTGACATCTCCTTACAATCATAAAGCACCTATTGGAATATTACCGCCGCTCACTGCAGCATATGATTTCCTGTCTACCATCCTGGGAGTCTTTGGTATCCCGGCAGATAATGTTACACCGTATGCACTGGTATTTGAATTGAATGCAGTAGCAAACATTGTTGGCTGCGATAGGTTGATGGGTGTATTGCCAAATAAAGATTGGTTCAAAAGATTCGATTATGGTTGGCTTGATGATGTCACCGGGTTATCTCTCGGAGAATTCGCTCCTCGTGCAGTTATTTTTCTTCCTGAATATGGAGCGGGATCTACACTGGGTCCAGCTATGACTTTACCGGCTCATGAATTGGGACATACTTTCGGATTAAGTATGGATCCTACATTGAAAGATTCATGGGTATGTTCAATCGACTGGCCAATATTAGGTCATACTGCATGTGGTATTGTAGGAGGATTTGATGAGTATCATAGCAATACCAATCCAAGCGGCAATCCATCGAATGGCTTTTGGATTGCACAAGGCAATGAACCGGCATCAATTGCCCCATTGCTTAACCAGGAAATGTGCGGGACTTATTGTTTCATGGCTGGTTCACCTTCAAATGCACACACGGCCTGGGTATCTACCAACAAGAAATGGATTGAACCTGCTGACTACGATCAGCTTGTCACTAAGCTGCAAAAACATCCCGATCCTGACGTCATCTATGTATCAGGAATGATATCATGGAATGATCAGCTTTATTTCGGCTCAATCCAACACATTGGAAATGGAACTGCTGATCGTGATACGAGTTACGGAACGTACATAATCCGTTTTCTCGACATGGCAGGTAAAACTTTGAAAGAAGTTGGAATACCTGTCAACTGGAATTCGTCTGATATAAATAATCATCCCAGGCCGGTAACTTTTTTTGGACTGAATGTGCAATTTCCTGAACATGCCAGTCAATTACAAATTGTAAACCGGATGTCCGGTAAAGTCCTTGGCAGCAAAAACATAAGTGCACACAAACCCGATGTCAAGCTGCAGATGAAATCAAAATCATCTATCAAACACGGAGATAATATAGTATTGAAATGGAAAGGAAAAGATGCGGACCAGGACCCTATTCAGTATTTTACGATCGCGAGATCAGGAAGGGAAGGGAGTTGGTTCCCGGTAGAGTTTTGGCAGGCCAAATATGAAACGACTATTTCGACGACGCCTTTTACGCCTGGTATTTATTTTGTAAAAGTTATGGCGAGTGATGGGATTCATGTGACGGGGTCGAATGAAATTGAGGTTAATGTGGAGTGACATCTCGCAAAGCGAAGCTTTGCACACGCCATACTTCGACACCTCTCGCATATCCTTGTGCAGCTCAGTAACCAGGTCGGTCAACCGACGCAGAACATCATTATTTTTATATACAAGCATATAAAAATTAATTGTTGAGCGTCGGTTGACCGACGTTCTGGCGTTATCAAAGCTGCGCTTTGAATCACACCTTATTAATGAAATCATTGATTAATTTAGACGTTTCATAAAAGTAAATCTATCCTCATGCCCGAAGGCCTTCACCGTTTCCAGGTTTACCTGGCAAAACTTGATCAGATTTTTAAGACACTTCCTTCCTCAGGCGATCGTGCGCTTACACTTTACCAATCACCGGCCAGGCAATATCTTTTTTACCTGGAAGCATTGACACATGTCTATGAACTGCTGCACAATCACAAACGATTTGAAAGAATGCGATTATGGTTTAAATCTCTGGAAGACCAGTTGGGAAAAATTGATTATTTCGATGGCTTCATTAAGGAATTTTCAGCACAGGAAAATTTTCCGACTGCATTACTTGATCGTCTCCGGTTTCACAAAAGCAGGGAACTCAGCATTCTTGACGACCAGTTGAAAAAAGACGGATGGCTGAACAAAGAGAATGGAATCCTCAGCACTATCGAATCAGAACTTCCGGACGCAGACTGGAAAACAAATCCCGAAGAGAAAAAAGCAATCGGAGGTGTCATCATCAACGTAATTGATAAAATCAAAGCGGATTATCACAGCGGCAAACTTAATTTTAATGATATCGAAAATGGGGTGCACGAATTCCGCAGGCAGGTACGCTGGATCAGCATTTATGCACAGGCCCTTGATGGTTTGATCCAACTCAATGAAATCAAAATCCCTGAACCAAAACTTGTAAAGTACCTGACCAAAGAAGTGCTCGAAAGCCCTTTCAATAAATTGCCTCCACCTAGAAAAGGGGTTGACCCAATCTATATTGAAGGGCCGCATTTTTATGCCCTCAGTTGGCTGATCGCTGAAGCCGGAAGATTGAAAGACAATGGTCTCAGGATCATCTTAATTGAAGACCTCATTCGGGAAACCGGTTATACCCATGAAAAGAATTTAAAGCAGGTCACGAAAAGCCTTGCGATCAAAAGCACTCAATCACTCAGAGAAATCAAAGAGTCGATGAAAGAGGTTGCAGACAAATTTATCCATCACGATAAAGTACTTGACAGAATTGAGGCAGATATCAGAGCGTCAATTGTGAATCGTGAATCGTGAGTTTCTTTTGAACCACATAGACACATAGTTCACTTAGAAAGCCACATAGAAATATCCCTTTCTAACCATCTAACCATTTCACCATTACCCATTAATCTGTTTTTCTAAAATTGATTATATTGACATTTCAAAAATAATAAGTGATGAAACACCCATACCGCATTTCAATCCTGACTGTTCTGCTTTCCACTGCATTATTTTTTGCTTTCACCGGTCCGGTTAAGCCCAAACCTAAAGGAATAAATAGTATTAATCACATCATTGTGATCTACCTCGAAAACCACAGCTTCGATAATTTATATGGTATGTTTCCGGGTGCGAATGGTTTGACAGATGCACACAATGTCATTCAAATCGATTCTTCCGGTGCACCTTTTACTTTCCTTCCGGCCATCCCTGGAACAACTGCATTTCCGACAAATCTGCCAAATCATTTTTTTAACATTGATCAGTATGTGCCGGCGGATATGAAGATCCCTGACCTGATACATCGCTTCTACGAGGAACAGGAACAAATCAATGGCGGCAAAATGAACAGGTTCGCAGACATCAGCACTTCAAAAGGATTGACGATGGGTTATTATAAAACGGATCAGCTTCTTCTTGCAGCCGAAGCCAAAAACTATGTATTGTGCGATAATATGTTTCACAGTGTTTTTGGAGGATCCTTTCTGAATCATCAATGGCTTATTGCTGCAGCTTCTCCTGTATACCCCAATGCTCCTGATTCAATCGTTGCTCATATAGATAGTGAGGGTAATGTTACCCAAGATGGTTTTGTGACGGCCGATGGCTATGCTGTGAATACTTGTTACTCAGTGAATACACCTCATCCGGATGCAAGCAGACGTTGGCCTATTGAATTGTTGCCGAGTCAGAAAGGGCCAACGATTGGTGATAGGCTGAACAAAAAGAATGTTTCATGGGCATGGTATTCCGGCGGATGGAATGATGCACTGGCCGGCAAACCTGACCGGACATTTCAATATCATCATCAGCCATTTGCCTACTATGCTAACTATGCTGACAACACGGTGGGAAGAGCTGTGCATCTGAAAGATGAAAAAGAATTTATAGCCTTAGCACAAGACGGGACATTGCCTGCAGTTTCATTTGTAAAACCTATCGGCATTGAAAATGAACATCCCGGATATGCAGATATTGCCACGGGGGAAAAACATGTTGAGAACCTCATCAATATTATTCGCAACGGACCCAACTGGAAAGATTGTGTCATTATCATTACCTACGATGAAAACGGAGGTTTCTGGGATCATATAGCTCCGCCGGTCATTGATAAAAAATGGGGACCCGGTACGCGCGTTGCCGGTATTGTGATTTCACCATTTGCTAAAAAAGGATTTATAGATCACACCCAATATGAAACAGTGAGCATCCTCACACTCATGGAAAAACGCTGGAAATTAAAACCATTAAATTTTCGCGATAAGAAAGCAAATTATTTTCTGAATAGTTTTGATTTCGAACAGAAATGAACAGAAATGAATAAGAAGGCAGATTTAGTCAGTAATTATTTTGCTTCAATTTATCTCACCTTCATTTCTCTTTTACAGGGCATAGCGCTTTCGCAATTAGTGCCGCAAATGTTCACCTATTTCAAGATCGCTGAGCATCCGTGGACAGATATCCATGTGTTACCATTGACGATCATGCTACTCATCATTTTTATCGTGTGGCACCATTATGCCATCAGTATTTTTTTCCTGAGGTGGTTTCCGAATATTATCGATACCATCATTCCATTTATCGTAGGCATCGGGCAATTTGTCCTGATATCTTATTTGGTGATTAACAATTCTCTATCCGACATGAATATCGAAGCATGGACAAAGGGATTTGCCATTTTCTTTATCGTAGGTTCTGTCGCTTATTTTGCCGCAGCCTGGCGGAACGAAGCTGATTTGTTTACCAATATCATGAGCATGGAGAATGCCATTCTTCATAGTTATAACATCAGGAAGCATTATAATCTCGGAGGCATATCTATTTTAATACAGGGACTCTTTGGTATCCTGATCATTTTTATGCAAAATTTACAGTTGTTGTGGTTTTCATTACTATTTTTTGTGATGCACATCGTCATATCAGAATATTTTCTTTTAAAAATAATTCGGCCCCAGTTTGAGAAAGGCATGGACGAGTTGAAATAACGAATAACGAATGACGATTTACGATTGGATTAAGCTTTAAAATTGTTTTGAATTATCGAAGGCGAAGGCTAGCCCAGCCAATGCATATCTTTTTAAAAAATCGGCATTTTGTACTGGTAGGGCTTGCCCCCATCTTGAGTTAATAATACCGAATGCTATCAAATTCACTATTCTCAATTCATCATTCAAACACTCACGATTTACGGTTGACGATTAACGGATGACGAATTGCGGCTTACAATTCATTATATTTGAAATATTGGATTTACCTGGTGAGAAATAAATATTTCGTATTGATCTCCCTGAATATTTTAAATGCAACAAAATGAAAAACATCCATGTTCCGGTTCTCCTGCTGGTGTTGATTATTAGTGGAAAAGTAAATGCACAGGTAACATCAAATTCCAGCGGAGATAGCCTAACTGAATTGCCCCATTCAACGCTTCCCCAGGATGGTGTTATTGCTTACCTGCCCCTGGACTCTGCCTTTTCCAGAAACGAAATCGGATTCTCCACAGGTAAGATTCAATTGAAACCTACAGTCAATTTTTATTTCCGGCCTGAAGGAACAATTAATTATAAAGGGGCCACAATGCCGGAAGACACAGGCCACTTAAATTTTTATCTCAGGGGTGATTTCGGAGCAAGGTTATCGCTGCCGAAAAATATTGACATGGTAATCAATATTCAATCGAATGGTACATACACCCGCAGCTTTGGGCCACTGGATAAGACCGTTACGTTATTCGAGGCATATGTGAATATGAAAAAATTAGATAAGGATGGCAGGTTATCATTACGTGTAGGACGGATGAGCATTGGTCGAACCGGAACAGAATTATTAATTGGTGATAATGGATTTGGAACGGGAAGAAGTTTTGAAAGTGTAAGATTTCAATATCATACCACCCATTCTAACCATGAAGTTTTGTGGGCGCAATTGTACCAGGAAGCGCCAGACTCCGTAAATTTTGACTGGAATCACCCGATATTCCTTGCTACATTAAATACATTTCATTTTTCTCCTGCTGTCAACCTCGATGCGAACATGCCTTACATCATTGATCAATACAACAGTGGTTATCGTACTTCGGTGTTTATGCCTGGCGTTAGATTATTTGGAGTAATAAATAACTTCAAATATGCCGCCGAAATAATTTATCAGACCGGTACGGGACATGGCATTGTAACTGACGCTGCCACCTGTAAAGTGAACGCTTCTGTGATGGAATTGAGCGCAGGTTATTTATTATCGGACAAAAAAATCCAGGTTGATTTTTCCTATTATCGTGGCAGTGGAGATGATCAGCCTAATGACAATGAACTCAAATCCTATAATTATTTATGGCAAAATGAACACCGTCGCTTCGGCCATATTGATGCATTCAAAGGATCAAATGTGCAGGCAGGTACTATTCATCTGGATTGGAAAATTGGCAGACTTGTAGCCACCGGCTTATATGGTGTTTACGCTGATGTACTGGAATCCCTGGATAATTCTACAGGTATTGCAACTGTTCCCCTGAGTTCAATCACAACATCAAGCAAATCCTTGGGTTATGGAGGTGACTGGTACGTCAATTATTTTTTCAACCACTACCTCAATATGCAACTTTCCACTTCCGTATTCAGCCCGGGTGAATATTTTACTGCTGCTAACGGAATTGATAAAACGATGTTCAGGTTTTTCCTGATCATGACTTTGAAATTGAATTGACCAAATAACTCATTTGTCATAGATAAGTAGATACAATTCGCATATTGATCTAAAAAATCATACTATTCATACATTATTTTGGATATTTAAGAACAACGCTTACCCGTACTTTCGGAAATTGGCTTACTAAATCCGCATATCGATTTTTTCCTGAAATAAAATACCTCTTCACATGAAAAAGATTTCTACCCACCGTTTCCTGATTGCCTTTGCATGCATTATGATTTCCGCAGGTGCATGGACGCAAACAATCACAATGCCCAGGAATCCTAGCCCTGCTGCCGAAGTTTCACAAACGATTGGCATAACCAAGATCACTGTGAATTATTCCCGGCCTTCAGTAAGAGGCCGTGCGATCTGGGGAGACCTTGTGCCCTATGGGTGGAATGTGCAAAATTTTGGCAACCAAAAACCTGCACCATGGCGTGCGGGAGCTAATGAAAACACAACCATTGAATTTTCAACTGATGCAATGGTTGAAGGTCATAAAGTTCCTGCCGGACGTTATGGTTTGTTTTTTACGGTCAACAATGATGACAGCGGCATAGTCATCCTGTCAAAAGACAACCGCTCATGGGGAAGTTTCTTTTATGAAGAAGATCACGACCAGTTACGTGCCAATATCAAATTACGCAGCCATCCGATGACCGAATTGCTGACGTATGAATTTATCAACATCGATAATAAATCAGCCGAGCTTGCATTAAATTGGGAGAATAAACAATTTCCTGTCAAATTAGGATTTGCAGTAGACTCAATTGTTGTTGCCAATGCAGCTGAAGAACTAAAGGGTCCAGCAGGTTTTACCTGGCAGGGATATGAGACCGCAGCAAATTATACGCTTCAAAATAAAGTCAGCACTGACCAGGGTGTTGTATGGGCTGACAAAGCCGTGGGCATGAATAAGAATTTTAATACATTAATTGTAAAGGCAGGATTGCTTGAACTGCAAGGAAAAACCGCTGATGTTGAAAAAACAAAGGAAGAAGCCGTTTCAATTGCAACGAATGCTGAACTCAACACTTATGGCTATCAACTTCTTAATCAAAATAAATTTGATGAAGCCATCCATATCTTAACAATCAATACACAAAAGCATCCTGAAGATCCTAATGTATGGGATAGCCTCGGTGAAGCTTATGCACTGAAAGGCGATAAAGAAAATGCGATTAAGAACTTTAAAAAATCATTGTCAATGAATCCTCCTGAAGCCACAAAGGCCAATTCCGAAAAATACATGAAGAAACTAGGCGCGATGCAACCGTAAACGGTATTCGGTATTCGGTATTCAGTATTTTGTAATCGATATTCGGTAACAGTTCTTGAACCCTTTTAACCATTTATCCAACTTGCCCAACTAAGCATTTAACCATCTCAACATTTAAACAATTCTTCTGATAACCTTCCAGGGATTATTGTTATTAACTTTAGAGAGTGCCAGGCATTCTTATCACCGGCTTTCAAATCATAACCTTTCTCAGCTTATTTGCTTTGAGCTCGTTGGGATATGACTCTTCTCATTCCCATAAGTCCAGTCATCATGTAGTTGAAATTTGCGACAACGCCATTGATGATGATGGTGATGGGCTCATTGATTTGAATGACCCGGACTGTATATGCAATACCATTGAGTCTCTTTCGCTGATTCCCAATCCTTCATTTGAAGATATGGATTGTTGTCCTACGGCACAAAGCCAGATGGATTGCGCACATACATGGATCCAGGCTTCAGAGCCAACTACTGATTACATCAATATGTGCGGCTGGATGGGTTGGGATGAATTTCCACCGCCGGTTCCATTTCCTGATGGTGAAGGAATAGCCGGTTTCAGAGATGGACGTGTACGAGGAGATATAAATTATCCGGAGACTAATTGGAAAGAATATGCAGGTGCTTGCCTGCTGGGTCCTTTAATGGCCGATACACCATACATATTTTATTTTTATGTAGGCTTTGTCGACAGGCTTAGGTCACCTGATATTAATATCACTTTTTTTGGAACACCTGATTGTGCAAATCTTCCATTCGGTAAAGGAAATGAAGCATTTGGTTGTCCGACTAATGGACCTGGATGGGTGCGATTAGGATCAAGTTATGTTTCCGGTGGCAATGGAAATAAATGGGTGAAGACTTCAATTGAAGTAACTCCGAAAGAAAATATCACTGCAATTGCGATAGGACCTGATTGCCCTCCTGTGGACAGCCCGGTGAGTATTTATTATTTTTTAGATGACCTGACATTAGTTGATCTGAGATCGTATAATTTTAAAATAACCGAACAGTCACAACCGTGTGCGCAGGATTTTCTATTGTATGTTCCTCCCCAACCAGGTTTCACATATCAGTGGTATAAGGATGGCATTGCATTGATCGGTGAGACAGCCGCAAAATTATCTGCCATGCATGGTGAAGGCCAATACCAGGTCCGTGTTCAGAAGGGAGGCACATGCAACGTTACAGGAGTATATACTTATTCCATCCCAAGGCCCAATGTACAATTGACGAAGACTATTTGTGACGGAGATGTATTTCAATTAGGGGACAGGATATTGACAACATCAGGTCATTATGTGGATACACTTCTCACGTCAGAAAATTGCGATAGTGTTGTGGCACTTGATCTGCATGTCATAGGAATAACAGCAGATACTGTCCATGCCTTCATATTTCAAAGAGAAAATTATAAAATAGGAAAATATAAATTCAATGAAGAAGGTGACTATCATGTTACATTAACTTCATCACTGGGTTGCGACAGCCTTGTCCTTCTGCAATTGGAATATTATCATGTTTTTATTCCTAATATTTTTTCTCCAAATGGTGACGGCATCAATGATTTATTAACCGCTCTCGGAGGAGACAACCTGATTGATCAAACAATCCTCACGATTTATGACAGATGGGGAAATCAAATCTTCAGTGGGTCCGAATGGAATGGAAAGCACAATAGTCTTGATGTCAATCCAGGAGTCTATACTTATGTCGCCAGGCTAACCATGAATGATGGGATGGAGAGACAATTTTCGGGATCTGTCACTTTAATCAGGTAATTATTTAAATGTTTAGATGTTTAGGTGTTTAAATGTTTAGATGGGTAATTGGGGAGTTATAAAATAAACATTCCTAACATTATGGTTGTCGGATATTTAGCCTGATCTTACCGTAATTAATAAGATCTTCTAAACATTTAAACACCTAAACATTTAAACAATTTCTAAATGATAAAATACGGTTACTACACCTTAGCCATCATCTATGGCATCTTCCTGCTTATCTCCCTGTTTATGTACCTCACAAAACCCACACCAACCGGGGATGCTTCGGTAGATTGGGCGAGGGGTATCTTCTTCTCCATTGGTCTTTTTGTTATCCTGGCTATTGGATTGTTATTTTGGAAAAAACCGGTGATCGGTTTCATCATCTATTGCATTCCACTGGTATTTGTCGCCATGCCTTTTATCCGAGCAAAATTGACGGACCTTTATGCGGTCACCCCACCTCTCAAAAGTGTTCCTCCACTGACACTCACGATCCAAAATACAACTCCGGCAACAGTGCATGTTCAATTGAGTTGTTGGTTCAGCACTGATCAAAAGGGCACATCATCACTTTATAAAACACTTGACTATACCATGGAGCCATCACAAACAAAGGATATTGCTTTCACGAATTATGAAACCAATCTTCTGGCTTCAAAATCCAGTTTTGTATCGGTCATGATGTATGAACAGGTAAAAATGCAATCAAATGATGCCACGTATGTCAAAGAAATACAACCGTGCATGCAGACTTATGATGAGAAGATTGAAGCATTCGGGCAGGGACATTATACGATCGTCATCGATAGTACAAAGAATACGCCGACGTTCAAGAGTACAGTTGAGGAGTTGAAAGAGCAGAAAGGTTACGGGACTGGAGTCTTTTAAGCCGGGAAATTTACTATTTTTCACCACTTAGGCACATAAGGAACTTAAGTAGCCACTTAAGAAAATCAAATCCAAAATTCAATGCTTCAACCTGTTAAACTTATCCTAATGCTACACTTCGACACAATCACCCTTTCACTCATCCTGCTCAATGCGAGCAGCTCAGCAATCATTCAAATTCGTAATTCGTAATTCGTAAATCCAACATTCCTTCCTGATTTTCGTTTACATTTACGATATCTATATTTAAGCTCATCATTTTCAACCACAATCTATCATATGAGACCTGTTCAAATTAAAAACATTCTTTTCTGCTTACTCTTTATTCTGCCTACGCTTTCCTTTGCCGGCGAGATCTTCGGAACAATAAAGAAAGATGGAAAACCACTCGCCAAGCAAGAAGTCAAAATCCTCCTGGCTGGCAAAGTCATCGGCACGGATACCACAGATGCTAAGGGATATTTCTCGATCATGATCAAACCGGTGGGCAAATGCAATATTGAAGTATCCGGATTTGACGGGGCGACCTTTGAAGTTTTTTCAACCAATAACTCCAGCGGATACACCTTGTCACTGATGAAAGAAGGGGAAAAATGGATGCTGAAGAAACAGTAAAACCAAAGAAAAAACATAAAAGGGACGCCTGGGATAAGGCGAACATCATTTTAGGACCCGTAGCTACATTGATGACTGCAGTCACTATTGCATTGGTCAGTTACCTGGCCTCAGGTTATCTCAATCAGAACCAGGAAAACGAAGCGAAGACAAGACTTTACACAGAACTCATGAGCCGGCGCGAAGAATCAGAGAGTGCGCTGCGCAAAGACATGTTCACTTCGATCATCAATTCGATCTTATCCGGTGGTTCGGCGGGGACATCGATTGATGAAAAGATCCTGCAGCTTGAATTGCTGGCCTATAATTTTCACGAATCACTCAACCTGACTCCGCTTTTTAGCTACCTGGACCGGCGAAATAATTTAGAAACAAAAGATCCTAAATTAAAAGCGGCATACAAAGCAAGATTGTATACAATGTCCCGTGAAGTCACCAATAAGCAAGTCGCCAGCCTGGAAGGTGTATCGACCGTTGAGAAATTCAATTATTGCTATGATACTGTCAATTGCGCAGGCATGGATCAGACATTTAGTTGCACTTTCCAGGACAGCGTGCTCAATGGGTCGAGATGGGATTCCATCACACACGTTGTACGATTGACAGTATTAAGTATTGATACTGCCGATCTTTCCCTTGAGGTAAGGCTCAATATTTGTACTCAAATGCCCGGGAAGGAAGACAAGTGTGCAAATCCTGCATTCACGATTGATTTTTTTGATTTCCCCATGATCGACAACACCAGGCTCATCAATGACAAACGATGTGCGGTGGTTATGCGCGATTTTGATATCACCAATAAATTTGTGGAGATGGATCTCATCTTTTTCCCGGGGTCACACTCAAGCCTGAAGGAGAGACCTTATTATGATGACATCGTGGCGAAACTATTACCGGGGAAGGGAAATTAAAAGTGGGTGTGTAAACAAAAATTTTACGGTTAAGTCAGCCAACCAAATATTACCTCTGTTGTTATTTGGAGATCATTCATTTTAAAAACATCAAGAAAATGGCAACTTCTAAAAAATCCTCAAAAAAAACAAGCACCAAAAAAGCTGTTCTGAAAAATTCCGCTCCAAGAAAAACGGACCCTGTTGTTCACTTCGAAATGCCGGCAGAAGACAGTAAGAGAATGTCGAAATTTTATTCCGCAGCTTTTGGCTGGAAAACACAAATGATGGGTGAGGAAATGAGCTATTATGTTTTGGCCACCACCGCCCCTGAGGTTGATAAAATCGGAATACCTAAAAAACGAGGTATCATCAATGGCGGTTTCTATACGAAAACGGATGAAATGCCTGCACAATATCCTTCAATTGTGATATCGGTTGATGACATTAAAAAATCCATGATAAAAATCACGAAGGCCGGAGGTAAGGTCCTGGGTGAACCGATGAAAATACCCGGAGTCGGAACGTATGTATCATTTTATGATACCGAGGGCAACCGGGCAAGCCTCATGGAACCTACCCAGGAGATGAAGGACAAGACCAGGTAAAAAAAGCTTAAATAGCTGAAGGATAAATAATCCGAAAGAAATTTTCGTGATGGTTTTTGCCTGGCACCTTTAATCTGCTGCCATATCAGGTTGTGATTTTGTATATAAACGCATTCCGAAAACGAATTGATTTATCATTTCGATGCGATACATGAAATATGTAACTTTGATGATTACATATTCGATCACCAATAATGAAGACTAAATTTTTGCTCCTTATTTCCTTCCTGGCCTTAAATAAATATGCATCTGCCGGCACATGGCATATAGGCTCCAGTGAAACTTACACTCTCCCAAGCCAGGTCAAAAACCTGGTCCAGGATGGTGATACCATCTATATCGACGCAGGCACTTACACGAATGATGCAACCAAGTGGACAAAAAACAACCTGAAGATCATCGGGCTCGGAACAGGCAATGATAGAACAGTACTGCAATACAATGATGAAATCCCAAACGGTAAAGGAATCTTTGTATTCGAGAGCCCCGGAACGAGTGATAATGCTTACATCGAAAATATCGTGTTTGACGGGGCACGCGTTTCTGACAACAATGGAGGCAATGGAGCCGGCATTCGCTACCAGGCCAATAACCTGACAGTGAATAACTGCAAGTTTATGAATTGCCAAAACGGTATCCTGGAAGGACATGGAAGCGTATCGACCAGCAATGTCATTATTATGAATTCTGAGTTTTATAATAATGGATACCAACTGCAGGATGATCCTAACTTCTCAGGCTATGAACATAACATCTATATCAGTGCGAGTGCCGATACGCTTGAAGTCATGAATTGCTGGTTCCATCATCCGCGTGGACAGGGCAACTCATTAAAGACAAGAGCACAACGAAGTTTTATTTTATACAACCTGATCGACGAAGAAGCCGCTGGCTACGGAAGTTGGGAATTGAATATTGCCCAGGGAGGACTGAATGTGATTATGGGCAATGTGATCATCCAGGGCCCTGCAGGAGCAAACCATGGTATCGTTGGTTATGATGCTGCCACGAATGCTCTTGAGGATTTTTATTTTGTGAACAATACTGTCATCAATACATTCGAAGGAAATAATAAATATTTTAATGTCGCGCCTTCTTCGGGAATCAATACATTCAAAGTTTATAATAACATTTTTGCTTCGGTGGATGGTGCCAACAATACATTCATGACAGGAAATGTACCGGCAGTATTAGATACTTCTCATAATATGATTACAGGAAATTATTTATCACTTGGATTTACTGATCCGACAATAAGTGATTATTCATTAACAGCAGCTTCAACGTCGGCGATCAATCAAGGCATAAATGCAGGAAATACAAATACAAATTTTTCTTTAACTCCCGTAAATATGTATCAATCCTATACAGCGGCATTGTTGCCAAGAGATATTATTGACGGGGTTATTGATATCGGGGCGTATGAATACGGTGTGACGACTGGCATTGAAAATCAATTGGCAGATAATATTTTAATTTACCCCAACCCTTCACCCGGGAAAATTATTCTTAGTATTCCTCATAAGGATCATGATAAAAATTTAAGTTTGTCCATATTTGATGTTCAGGGTAGAAAAATTTATTTTATCAATCAAATAATTCAATCTGCATCAAACGAAATAGACCTAAGATCTTTTCCAAAAGGAATTTATATTTTCAAAATAAATAATAGCTCTGAATTTTACAGCAGAAAAATCATTGTCCAATAATGTTTTGCCCGGATAAAAAGATTGACATCCCCCGACTAAGAATCTCAGACAGGTCATGAACAAAGAACAGGTAGCGATCAGGACAATCTTATTCAGCATTATTGGAAATGCTGCTTTAACACTGATCAAAGGTTTTGCCGGCTTTTTCGGACACTCGCACGCTTTGATCGCAGATGCCATTGAATCCACTACTGATATCTTTTCATCGTTGTTGGTTTTGTTTGGAATAAAATATGCTAACAGACCTGCTGATAAAAATCATCCTTACGGACATGGACGGGCAGAACCCCTGGTGACATTTCTTGTGGTTGTATTTCTCATTACGGCTGCTACCGTCATCGCTTATGAGAGCATTAAAAATATCAGGTCTCCGCATCATTTACCACACTATTGGACATTGCTTGTGCTGGGCCCCATTATTCTCTGGAAAGAAATTTCATACCGCCTTGTCAACAAGAAAGGAAAAGAAACCGGTAGTTCTTTACTGAAAGCTGATGCATGGCATCACCGAAGCGATGCCATCACTTCAATTGCTGCATTTATTGGCATTTCAATTGCATTATTTTTCGGTGAAGGATATGAATCAGCAGATGACTGGGCAGCACTTGTGGCGGCAGGCTTTATTTTTTACAATAGTTATTTAATATTCAGACCCGCCCTGGGTGAAATCATGGACGAACATCTTTATGATGATCTTCAGCAAAAAATAAGAGATGTATCTCAGACTGTGGAAGGGGTAGTGGGAACAGAAAAATGTTTTATCCGAAAATCGGGTATGCAATATCATGTCGAACTACATGCCATCGTGGATGAAAATATCACCGTGAAGGAAGGCCACCATATCGCTCATGTGCTCATCGACACATTGAAACATGAAATACCTCAATTAGGACATGTGTTAATTCATATTGAACCAGATCAACATTGAAAAAGAAAACTAAACATGGCGTTAACCAATTTTGAACGGATGATGCAATTGGCAGATGATGTATTTGCTGTAAGGAATGACCCTGAGCAGCTTAATGTCAACCAGGAGATCATTGATCGTTTGCAACGAATCCATCCATCGACTCTTTCTCAATATACTGAAGGAGATGGCCCTGTAGCCTGGATATTGATCTTTCCGACTACATCTGATTTAATGCACAAGTTTCTTGATCATAAGATTTCAGAAAATGAATTATTTGAATTGACACCGCTCAATACAAAGTATGATGCATTGTATTTGTGTTCCGCATTGGTATTAGAAGAGTATCGAAGAAAGGGAATTGCAAAACGACTTACCCTCAAAGCCATTGAAGACATTCGTAAAGATCATCCGATAAAAGCTTTGTTTACC
The DNA here is from genome assembly GCA_963746195.1 of uncultured Saprospiraceae bacterium. GTDB lineage: Bacteria > Bacteroidota > Bacteroidia > Chitinophagales > Saprospiraceae > Opimibacter. Next base: position 367,621 of record CAVVAS010000001.1, read on the forward strand.
TGGGCATTTACGAAAGAAGGGGATTTAGGGGCTGAAACTGTATCTCAATTAACTTTGTTACCCTTATTTAGGCGCTTATAATTGGAAAGATACGGTACCGCTAAGAGGTTGAGTTTAAACAGATAAGATGGGTTTAAAAAGTTAATGTGATACTTGTTTCTTAAATTTATATATGAAATCGATTAAAGACCTGATCACTATTGATCCAAAGACATTGGGAGGACAACCTGTTTTTAAAGGCACCCGCGTACCTGTTGAAACTCTTTTTGATCACCTGGAAGAAGGTGTTTCTCTTGATGAATTCCTGGAGGATTTTGATACGGTTTCAAAAGAGCAGGCAATAGCGATCATGGAAATAGCCGGTAAATTGTTTTCTTCTGAAAATATTCTCGAATTCTATGCTTCTATTGCTTGACGAAAACCTTCCTAAAAGACTGAAGAACGATTTTCCCGGCCATGAAGTCTTCACGATAAAGGAGCGTGGATGGAGTGGATACAAAAATGGATTATGAATGCAAAAACTTCTTGAATACAAATTTGACGCTCTTATTACCTTCGATAAAAATCTTCAACACCAAAAAAATTTTCAAAAATACCCTGTTACTATAATTGTTATAAGTGCGAGAATTAATAAATATCAATTATTAACAAAATTAACACCAAAAATTCTGGACGTCCTGAAAAGGCCTTTAAAGGCTGGACCGATTGAAATAAAATAGTAGGGCAACATGAAAAAGGAATATTGGGATATCACCGACGAACAAGTCATTGAAAAGACAGGAAAGAAAATCCAGGATTGGATAAAAATCCTTGACAAATTTAATGCTGCTGATAAAAAATCAAATGATGTAGTGGCTCATCTCCAAAAGGAATATGAAGTGCCGAGATATTGGGCAAGGACGCTGACAACCCATTATCTGAAAATGAAGAAATAAGTTTATTTTGTTTCTTGAATTCACTGAACCTGGCACTCATGAGAAAATTAAGCTACATCTTTTGCTTTCCACTTGCTCTTTTTTTTACTCCATCATACAGTCAGTCGGGAATACCTGACTCGACTTTTGGTGAGAATGGAATCGTCATCACTGATATCAATTCCGGTTCATCGGACTTCTTGCGGGCGATTGCCATTCAACCTGATCAAAAAATTCTGGCTTTTGGTTCTTCGGGATCCGGCACCGGTGCTGATTTGCTCGTTGTGCGTTATTTGACTGATGGAACACCTGATCCGGAATTTGGCACAAATGGAATAGTCCATGTCGACTTCAATTCTACTGGTGATAATGGCCATGCATTAACGATTCAGCCTGATGGAAAAATTGTTTTGGCCGGTGAAACGAGTGTAAAAGGCCAAAGTGATTTTGCACTTGCCAGAATCAATATTGATGGAAGCCTGGATGAAACATTTGGAGATGGAGGGAAAGTAGTCACCAATATGGGATCTACATTTGAATTTCCAAATGCAGTGACATTACAGGAGGATCATAAGATCATAGCAGCCGGCCGGGTTTCTGCAGGAAATTTCTCTGATTTTGGTATGGTCCGTTATAATCCTGATGGGAAAGTGGATTCAATGTTTGGTGTAAATGGAATTGTCATCACATCGATTCGCGATGAAGATGAAGCAAAAGGTATAGTGATACAACCTGGAGGCAAAATTATTTTAGGCGGATTTGCTTCGGTGAATGCAAAAGGAGATTTTGCCATGGTGCGATATCTCGATGATGGTACAATTGACAAAACTTTTGGATCAGGAGGCAAAGTGCTGACAGATCTTGAAGGAACCGGTAGAAGTGATTTTCCAAATAGCATGATCCAGGATCCCAATGGAAATATCGTGCTTGCAGGGAATGCAAATTTTGATAATCTTTTTTTGGAAACAGATTTCGGTATCGCCCGATATACATCGGAAGGAGATTTGGATCAGAGTTTTGGCATACATGGAATATATATTCTTTCATTGGGTACAAATGATCAGATTCAATCTATCGTGCGACAACCCGATGGTAAATATCTAGTTGCAGGAAAATCTGATGTCGTATTCACTAATAAATGGATTCTTGCTCGACTTAAAAGTGAGGGTGGTTTGGATACATTATTTGGTAACCATGGAATTGTATTAACCGATCTTGATGGAACTACAGAAGTCCCATCGGGGATATTGATCCAAAATGACAGCAAGATTGTTGTCGGGGGATTGAATGGAGATTTTGCACACGCTGATTTTATCGTGGCCCGCTATATTGCTGACTTCATCATGACGACCATGATCGTTTCGGGAGTCACTTGTCATGGTGTGGCAGATGCTGCTTTTTCTGTCGCAGTCAGTGGGGGAGTACCACCTTATAAATATAGCCTCGATGGAATTCATTTTCAGACCAGTTCATTTTTCTTCGGGCTACCTGCGGGAGAATATACAGTTACTGTAAGTGATGCTTCTTCGCCTTCTGTGCTGGGCAGTATTGGACCAGTAAAGATTGATGATGCTCCTGCTCCTCCCGCTGTGGATGTTCAGGTCCAAGGCAACACCATTATTATTAATGTTGATAGTACGGGCACTTATTTATATTCGATTGATAATGGTGTTACATATCAATCTACCAATGCTTTTTCAAATCTTCCTGATGGTTTATATTCCATTGTAGTCAAAGATCAAAATGGATGTATCACATATGTAGGTGAAGCAAATATTCAGAATACTGCTGTGCACGATATAGATCAAGCGACGGTTTCTATTTCTCCAAATCCGTGTTCAGATTTTATCACGATTGATGCAGGAGAAAAATATATTTCATTAAATATCAATATCACGGATCTTTCAGGCCGTTTGATCAGGAAGGAAACATTATACCCGGATACAAGTGGCGAGGTTGTATATGATGTAAGTGCATTGGTTGATGGAATTTATTTCCTCACATTAAATGATGGAAATCATCGTGAAGGTGTGAGTTTTGTGGTGGTGAGATAGTTAACAACTAGCAACTAAAAGTTAAATATAAAAGCTTTGAACCACTAATTAATATTTCTTAAGCCCCATCGGGGCGGAATGTCTATAGTGAAACAAACAAAAAAAATTGTCAAGCGCCGTAGGTGCGAAATGTTCTTCAAAGCAGTGATTAAAAATATAGGGAGTCAACATTAAGGTTAGAAATTCCTGGTTTCACAGAAATCGATAAAAGAATCAGATCTGTCTCAATCCGTACATTCCGCTCCGCTGGAGCTTGAAAGATTTTTGCATTCTTATTGCTACAGACATTCCGCTCCGCTGGAGCTTGAAAGATTTTTGCATTCTTATTGCTACAGACATTCCGCTCCGCTGGAGCTTGAAAGATTTTTGCATTCTTATTGCTACAGACATTCCGCTCCGCTGGAGCTTGAAAGATTTTTGCATTCTTATTGCTACAGACATTCCGCTCCGCTGGAGCTTGAAAGAATTTTACGGAATTAATGCTGCAGTCATTTTGCACCGGTGAAGCTTAAAAAAGCTAATAACTAAAAACTTTTTACTATTAGTTGTTAGTTGTTAGTTGTTAGTTGTTAGTTGTTAACTACAATTCACAACTGACTACTCACAACTGACAACTGACAACTCATTCTTTTCCGGTCTTGAATCCTATCGTGTGATAATCAAATCCCGAATCCTTCAATTGAAATTCCTGTACATCTTCCAGGATCACTGACGATAATAGGGCAGGAGTGCGGTCTTCTTTTTTCATGGCAGCAAGACGCAGATTCTGATTTCTTACCGCTTCCACAACGGTTTGACGTACGGTGCGCGCATTTCCGAATTGCTCATTTCTGGCGTTGTAGAGGAAAGTGAAATAATCAAGCAGGTGTGAGGCAGCAAATTCATCGGGCATCACTTCTTCTTTATGGAACATGCCCAGGGCGATGGTCATCATTTGACCAGGGGTATAATCTTCAAACGTGAAATATTTATCAAACCTTGATTTCAATCCTGGATTTGAATTGATAAAGGAATGCATGAGGTGTGTGTACCCGGCGACAATGACACCAAATTTTCCGTGGTTGTCTTCCATGCGCTTGAGGATGATCTGGATGGCTTCACCTCCAAAATCATATGGAGATCCTCTTTCCTGTGCAAGGGAATAAGCTTCATCGATGAAGAGCACTCCGCCCATGGCTTCATTGATTTTTTCAGCTGTCTTGATGGCTGTCTGCCCGACATATCCGGCTACAAGTCCTTCGCGGTCTACTTCGACAAGATGTCCTTTGTCAATGATGCCGAGCCCTTTGTAAACCCTTGCAAGAATACGGGCTACTGTTGTTTTACCTGTTCCCGGATTTCCTGCAAAGACAGTGTTCAATGAAAATTTATTAAGTACATCTTTTCCTGTCTCCTGGTAAAAGTGTACAAGGCGGACCATCTCATTGACTTCTGTTTTGATCGTGTCTAAACCTGTCAGTGCATTCAGTTCGTCAAGACTTTCCTGTAAGATCGCGTCAGGTGTTTGATTAGAAGTCGTTGAAGCGGAAAGGTAGGCCTGATTTTTCAATTCACCTTTTCCGACAACCACATCGACATTACCTTCTTCAACTGTATCTCCCGCCTCGAATGCAACCCTGGCAATCAATGTGTCCATGAAGATCACTTCGAGTGTGTAGGTATCATTTTTCCATGAGCCCGGAGTGTCGCTGCCCCAACTCGCATAGACGGTGTACACCTGTCCGACCGTATTGGGTCCGACATAGGTGACCCAGTTGTGTGTGCCTTTGAGCTGGCCATCAGCATCATTAAAAATGAAAATGAATTCAGCGTAGTAATCTTTAGCGGTTTTATTTTTAAAATTGAATTCACCCCAGATGAAACGTGAATCTTTCTGGCTGAATTTTTTCTGGTATTTCTTCTGCGGTAGTGCAGAGGCTTGTGAATCTCCTTCGAATAAGCGGAGGGATTCAAAATCGAAGAAAAGATTTTCACCTGCGGCGGCCTGGCCGACATCTTCGATATAAAAAGTGACTTCACCGATTTTGACATCATCGATGTAACCTTCCCAAACATAATTTCCTTTCCGCCAGTAGTCACCGGGGATCGCGTTGCCCCATGAATGACGGACATAGACAACGTTGTCTTCTTTCAGGATTTTCCGTTTCTCTTCGAAATTGGAAAGTTCATTTTTCTGGCTGCCGTTGACGAAGAAACTTTTCGTGCGGATGGAAGCTTCCCATTCTGCTTCATCAAAGAGTTTGTTGAAAAAAGAAAGTTCCACATACATGTACGTGGTCTCAAAGCGGTCGAATACTTTCCGGTATTTCTTAGTGGCGCCTGCCATCCATTCATCGGAGGCATAGATCTTCATGTCGCGGAACTTGTAGTTGACAGGCAGTGCTGCAGGAGGTGTTCCTTCAGACTGATTTTGTTGGCCTTTGTTTTCGTCTTTTCCTTCCTGGTTGCCTGGAGTGGTCATATGATGTATTTGTTAAGCAAAGTAAGGGAAAAGTTAGGTGTTCGGGTACGAAATCAATAGTTCAAAATAATAAGCTGAGGTAGGTGCTAAGAAAATCATCGCTAGTGTATGAATGAGATGAATACTGAAAGATGACTTGGAGGTCAATTCTGCTTTCAGGAAAAATTGATCATAAAAAAATAAATCACATGAAAAAGATTAAGACCGCATTACAAGAAGCCCGTACTATTCAATCCCTGGTAAATGGCAAGCATATTTCCGGTATTGTAAGACGTGAAAAGACAAGGCATGCAAGTCAGATGCTCGGCGCGAATATTCTATTATTAAGACAACCACTGATATGGATTAAAAGTATAGGGCCAGACAGCCTTGTAGAAAACCGTCCTGCGTGGGTAGAATTTTCAATATGGAATTTGGCCGAATCGTACACCAACGTTTTCGTAAGGGCTCGCATTGAACCCCGTCAATCAGTTACATCATATGCGGGTACTTTTGAATTTCCGGTCAGTAATTTGGATCACGGTCAGAGCCTTGATGGGGCTATCAGTTTTCAATTGCCAAGGGCTGATTTCAAGAATACTATTACTGTTGAACTTTGTAAATGGAGAGATCTTCAGGAAGGGGAGGAAATTCCACAATTAATTGTTTTAGCATCAGATAAATCAGAATTTGATGTTGCCGGAAGATTCAGCATTCACATGCAGGGTATATGGATTCGTGAAACCGCGTCACATCACGAGGATACGGTATTTGTTTCTTTAAATGGTCAATTTGAAAACACATCATGGGGAGACGCGGCAAGTATTGGCGATCATAATAATACAGAATCCCATGGAGGACTACAGCCAAAAGTAATGCCAGTGGGCCCTTTTGATATGATTCCTGGAAGTAGCCGCAGCATTGCAATCAGCTGTGTAATTGCAAATGCCGGTCACACTTCATCAGAAGAAGATGCCAAGAAAGCACTTAAAGTAGTTTCTGTAACGGGGGCGACTGTTGCAACTGTTGTGATGTCGATAATATTTCCAGTGGGAGCCGGCGTTTGGGCAGGACTTTCAGCTGCAGTTAATGAACTTCACACTGCTATTATAGATTGGGCCCTGGCGGATTGTGATACAGTTGTACTGAATGACGGCATATTGATAAATGAACAGGATTTGTTCCTGTTCACATTTGACACCAATGATTCTAAGATTGAAGCTTATCCTGCAAGTTGGGTGATGAGATCCCAAAAGAAAGCTGGTGACATTATCGTCGACCCCCAATGGCTTGGAGGCGGATGTAGAGATTCGGATTATACGACAACCCTTTCACTGGAACGGCACAGAATGCCAGAGATGATTCATGATTATAGTGCTGATGGCGTACGATTAGGTCAAGGACAGATTGTGAGTTTTGGGCTTGTAGATCTGAGTGGTAATCCGATTACATATGACCTGGAGGGCAATGGAAAAATTCAGCCTGATGGTTTGTTTGCGGCTCCGATAGGAACAACTGACCGGAAGTTTACAATAGTAAAATGGACAGTATTTCAACAGAACAAAAAAGGAATTTTCCCGGCTTATCAGGACTTTACGATTGTATTGTTAGATTGATTTTTTAAAAGATTGACTATAAGAATTCAATTTCAACCTGATTGGGTATTCGTATAACTTTCGGTTTGGCAATTTAGCGGGGCGACAAATATAGACTCGAGAGACAAATGTATTGAATCGCCCCTTTCTTTTCGAAATAAAATTTTAAATAACGCCTTTGGCGGAGAAATGAAATGCAGAGAGAAACGCAGAGGTGGGGGCAACTCGCGAAAAGCAATCTCCAATTACAAATCTTAGTCTCTAATATCAGATTTACAAGGCTCGGGCGATTTATAAATTTGATCCTTCATTTTAAGAAATTATCTTTAAAAGAAAATGGGTAAGCCGAAAACCAACCAGAGTAGGCAACTATTAAATAAATGATGATGAATAAATTTCTCCTCCTTTTAAGTGCTGTGGTTCTTTATTTAACTGCCTGCACTCATCCACAAGATCAATCAGCGAGTTACCAAAAAACGATTGACAGTCTGAAAGTCATCATGACGACTGACCATTCGGCGGAAGCGGCTGCTATCTCGAAAGCCGATAGTGAATGGGACCAGGCTTCAGCAGCAAAATCGGCCGAAAGATGGTTGAGTTATTACACTGACGATGCCATCATGATGCCACCCGGAGAAAATGTGTGCAAGGATAAAGCTTCAAGGGAAGCATCAATAAAAAACATGTTCGCCATTCCGGGAATGTCGCTCAGGTTTCAGGATACTAAAGTTGAAGTTTCCCGCATGGGAGATCTTGGTTACGCTGCGGGTGTGTACCAGTGGACTTCAAAAGATGCAAAAGGAAAAGATTACCATGAAACAGGTAAGTACTGCGAGACCTGGAAGAAACAATCGGATGGAAACTGGAAATGTATTGTTGACATCTGGAATGCTGATGCGCCGTCAAAGTAGGGTGAATGGAAGGGCAATTTGATTTCTCGAGTTGCCCCCGACCCCTGCGTTTCTGCATTTACCGAGTAGTACCTAAAAATTTAAGTTGTTGAGCATCGGTTGACCGACAAGGTTACTGAGCTGCACAAGGATGTGGGAGAGGTGTCGAAGTATGGTGACAGCTAAGCTTTGCTTTGAGAAAAACTAACTGCTATTAATAAAATACGGAAAACAAAACAGGAACAATTGCAACAGTTCAGCAGTTGGATGATCTAAATCTCTAAGTTTTTCGAAAGATTGTTGCAATTCAGTCAAAAGGAAACTTGCAGCTATCCTGTCTGGGTAGGAGTATTTGGAGTATATTTATTGGATAAAGTTGCAGGTATAAACAAGTTATAGGAGAGCTGCATTTTTTACATACACATTTTGCAGGCCTAAATTCTTTCCGTTCTTACAAATAGATGATCGAGTAGAAAAAGAATTTTGACGGAAACAGATTTTCGATGGATATCAAAAACGTGATTTCTCACCAGGCCTGCAAAACATGACTTATCACTTGAGCAAGAATTTTACATGACAACAGATTTTAAACTGAATCGCCCTCCTATAACATCGGCTATAGTCAATGGCGGTTTCCAACTCACGAAATGTTTATTACCTTGAAACAAATTCTCGGAGCTATAATGACAAGTGCATTGAATCGCCACTGCCTATAGCCTTGGACGTTATAGCCAATTCCAAATACTCAATGAAAATTACAGAAGGTGAAGTTTTTGCAATCAAAACTAAAGTTGGTTATGGATTCTTGCAGTATGTGGCTTCAGGGAAATTAGGAATTGAAATTATTAGGGTACTTGAGCCTATAAAAAACACAAACTCAATCACTCAAGACGATGTAAATTTGGAAGAAAGGTATACCGTGCAATTTGTAGTGAAAGCGGCACTGAAAAATAAATTAATTGAGAGAACCGGTTTATTTAAGATTCCAATAAATTATATAGTACCAACTAGAGCCAGGACTGAACATAAAGTTAGAGGTGAAGTTTTGGGTTGGCACATCGTTGATCAAGTAACTTTAAATCGGGAGTTGAAACAAAATCTCAGTTCGAAGGATATTTTACTTCCCCCACATGGTATTCCTAATGACACGCTTTTAGTAGAATGGCTAGAAACTAATTGGAGACTTGCAGACTGGAAATAAAACTGGCTATAACATCGGCTATAGTCAATGGCGGATAACGGTATACTCAAAGATTTTTACCTTGAACTATATTTCCAAGGCTTAACAAACAAGTGCATTGAATCGCCACTGCCTATAGCCTTGGACGTTATAGGAGAGCTGCATTTTTTACATACACATTTTGCAGGCCTAAATTCTTTCCGTTCTTACAAATAGATGATCGAGTAGAAAAAGAATTTTGACGGAAACAGATTTTCGATGGATATCAAAAACGTGATTTCTCACCAGGCCTGCAAAACATGACTTATCACTTGAGCAAGAATTTTACATGACAACAGATTTTAAACTGAATCGCCCTCCTATAACATCGGCTATAGTCAATGGCGGTTTCCAACTCACGAAATGTTTATTACCTTGAAACAAATTCTCGGAGCTATAATGACAAGTGCATTGAATCGCCACTGCCTATAGCCTTGGACGTTAGCTGCCATTGTAAAATGTTAATAAAATAGAAATGACAATAAAAACAAAATTAACTGAAGGTGATTATATTAATGTACATTTTGTATTACTATATAGAAAATTTTCTACCAAGCTCTTAACTATAATCGCATTATCTATTCTAATAGTTTCAATTATAGAGCTTATCGCTCAAAGTCAATTTTCTTATAAGTCACAATTTATTGTGTCTTTTGGTTTGCTAAGTTTTCTTCCTTTAATTACTTATTTTGCCGCAAAAAGAAATTATATATCGAACAGAAGAATTAGTGAACAAATGGAATACAGTTTTGACAATGAATTTCTATCTATTTCTGGCGAATCTTTTATATCAAAACTGACTTGGGAGAAAGTCTATAAAGTAAGTAAAACAAAAAATTGGATCTTTATTTGGCAAAGTAAACAAAGTGCAAACATTATGCACAGAAAAGATTTTACAAATAGTCAATTGGAAGATCTAAAATCCATTTTGATCAGCGAAAATATAAAGAATAACTTGTAAAAAAACGGCAGCTAACATCGGCTGTAGTCAATCGCGGATTCCGAAGTGAAATGTGTAAATTTACAAAGACGAGGTTATGGCTGACTTGAAGATTGCGAAACTAGAGTCGCCAATGCCCACATCCCTGGACGTTAGCTGCCATTCAAAAATTACATCATTTTGAGAAAAATATTAGCAATTATACTGGCTTTTATCTTTTACAAAACATACAGCCAGAAAATTAGTATGAATAGTATAGATCCTTTTTTGCGGCAAGAAATTAAATCCCTCCAAAAGCAACACATTGATACAATTATTACATATTTATATTATAGCATCGGAAGTGAGGTTTTCCAAAATGAGCATAATACTACTTGTGATCAATTCATAACCACATGGATATTTTGGTGCAAAAATGGAAGGTATTTAGCCAAGCAAGTTGATTGTAGAAGAGAAATATCAGAACAACCAATCAGGTCAATTTCATCAAAACCATTTGAATTTTTTACTCTTAATAAAAGTTTAATACTTGCAAATAGAAATCTTCAAAAAGGGCAATTTTATCCACCCATTCCTGTTCATCATTATGGAGAAGAAATGGTAATATTAATCAATAAGGAAATTAACTTTATTGATATTGCAGAGACTCAGAGAACAGAAAATATTTGGTCAAAATATGAATGGGTAGAACCTTCAATACAATTAATTGACTTGACAGTAAACGAAATAAAATAAAAACGGCAGCTAACATCGGCTGTAGTCAATGGCGGATTCCCAAATGAATTGAGTAATTTTACAAAGACAAGGTTCTGGCTAGCTGGAAAGAATTCGAGGCAAGAATCGCCACTGCCTATAACCTTGGACGTTATGTGCAATAGCTCTCTTGATAAGTGCTCCATATAGATAATTGCTACCTTGGTTGATTGTGCATCACGAAAAAAGTGCCGCAAATTGAATCAATCACATAGCTGCTCAGAGCGTTGTTGTCAAATGTCGGCTTGCAGGCTTATTATTTCGACTCTATGGCATAACTTGCCCATGGATTTGGAATTTATAATTGAAAATGTTTAAACTTTTATTACTGATTCTCCTGGCATCGCCAACTATCCTCGATGGACAATCTAAGGATTTAACAGAAGTCAGAAAATTGATTCATGAAACTTCCGGTATATGGCCAAGAGAAAAGTCGTCTGAAATAGAAAAAATGCTAAATAATCTGTCGACTCAGGATTTAATTCAACTGATGCAATCAGAAAATTCACTCGAAAAAATATATGGATTCTGGGGTTATGTAAGAAAAGAAAATGGTGATTACAGAATATTTTTCCCTGAAATGGTAAGAGACACGGCAACAGTGTCAGAAGATTTTCAACAATGTAATTGGCAGCCTCCTACAGCTGTTGGTAAGTATGTATTTGATATTGCCGAAGATTTGGGAGGATATGGAGGATATGTTACATACCCGGAATTTCTAGACAGCATAGCATTGGAAATAACTTCTTATGAGGATATTAGAGGTAACATCAATTGCCGCATTATGAATCTTCAGGCGCCACCTAAGTTATATGTTAAGGTCCGTGAAAGAGCATTGAAAGGAGATATACCCGGAATAATTGGTTTATCTACTTATAAAAACGAAGAGGATATACATGTGATTAAAGACCTGTTGAATAAATCAGATTATCTCCTTTATGGGTTAATGTGTGTGGAAAAATTCCCACATCCTGCATTTGAAAAAGATTTATTGTCTATTTTTTATCGTCAAATGAATCAAAAATATCCTTTACTCTTCTCTTATTTATGTGAAATATTAAGAAAATATACTTCTCAGAATGTTGAAAAAGCTTTCAGTGAATTAATATCGAATCCGGATAAATATCCAAATCAAATTGTCCTACTTTGGCTTTCTTTTGAAAGGAACAATGAGTTAAACCATCCGATGAGAACTCGCATAGAAAAAAATATAGGCAAAAAGGAAATGAAAAAGAGGGTGATAGAGTTTAAAAAATTAGACTTTTGGAATCTCGCCTCAGAAGAAAGATCCAATTGATAAATGTATGCATGATGATAAATCTTCAGCATCGACATATTTTGGTTTTCATCGTAGAACTTCTGCCCATAACATCGGCTACCCACCAGCAGGGATGACTGCGAAAGAAATGATATCCTTATATTTGAAGAAAGCTACCCAGGCACAGATACCGCTCGCGAGTCCTGCCGGCGGGTAGCCTTGGTCGTTATGTGACATTCAAGATGTAAACTTTATGGATCTAACCTGGCGTGAAAATCAAGAAGCATACAATAATTGGTTCCTTAAAGCAATTTCCAAATTCCGCCCAACTTGGTACGATAAACTAATAAGTAGAGAGGATGATGATGAGCACTACTATGACTTAGAAATTGAACCTTACGATCAACAATCTGCAGGAATACAACTTTCCAATTATGGGACTGAGTTAACTGTACGATTTCATACTTTTCATCATCATTTCGATACTATAGTAGAAGACGATTGTGATCAGGAGTTACTAGATGTATTGGAATTCATTGATAATATTATGAATGAAGAGATTGTAGTTATAACGGAGTATCGTGATGGAACAATTGCATATTCAAGTAGCAGACACGTGAACGATCTTGAAACTTATGAAAGCAAGGAAGTCACTATTGTATCCTACAGAGGATCTCACAACAAAAAATACAATATCGGCTAACAAAAAAACGTCACATAACATCGGCTATAGGCAATGGCGGACACCTACTCACGAAATGATTATTACCTTGAAACAGATTTCCAAAGCTCGACAGACAAGTGCATTGAATCGCCACTGCCTATAGCCTTGGACGTTATAGGAGAGCTGCATTTTTTACATACACATTTTGCAGGCCTAAATTCTTTCCGTTCTTACAAATAGATGATCGAGTAGAAAAAGAATTTTGACGGAAACAGATTTTCGATTGATATCAAAAACGTGATTTCTCATCAGGCCTGCAAAACATGAATTATCACTTGAGCAAGAATTTTACATGACAACAGATTTTAAACTGAATCGCCCTCCTATAACATTGGCTATAGTCAATGGCGGATTTTGGAATACCGAAAGTTTATTATCTTGAAACAGATCCCGAGGCTCAGAAGACAAGTGCATTGAATTGCCACTGCCTATAGCCTTGGACGTTGTGCGACATAGATACGAATTGAAATGATATTTCAGAAGAAGGTTATCAAGCTCAATAGCTCTAACTCTTTAAACGCAAATGAAATAAGGAAAACTGAAACCTTTTCCTCAAACGAAAGAAAATATAGGATATATAAGGGAGCGGAGTTGGTGATAGAACGTGAATATCAAGACTATTTTGATAGAATTGGTATTGAGCCATTTAAATTTTGCATCTCGGCAAAGGGCAATTTCAATTTGACAGATGATGGAATTATAACCACACTAAATACTCAGGTTAAGAATGGTGTAAATAATTTGTTTACCATCTCTTGCTTGATCCTTCTATTAGCAGCCTTATGTTTAGATGTAACTTTCGGTACCTATTCTACAGTTGCTATAATAATTATTTATGGGGTCATTTATTTGCTTCTAAGTAGTGCATTATCCAACTTCAATGAAGAACTTTCAAACGATTTAAGCTACTACAAACGAGAAGACAATAGCAAACGATAAAAAAAACGTCGCACAACATCGGCTACCCACCAGCAGGGACAAGTGCAATGACAATGATATCCTTATATTTGAAGAAAGCTACTCAGGCACAGATACCGCTCACGAATCCTGCCGGCGGGTAGCCTTGGACGTTAGATGAGATCAGCGAGAATGCTTTTGCTAATTCAATGATTTTACAAAATCTAAAAACGGAATTCAGAGTTGATACAAAATGATTTTCAGCTTTTAATAAATCATTGTCATGTCATGGCAGAACAACTTCTGCTTGCAATGGATGGAGAGTTTTATCCGTTTGGAGCATCGATTAGCGACAAAGGAGAATTGAAGAATATTGCCCACTCTGACGGAGACGAATTTCCGTTAAGCGATTTGAAAATTAAGCAACTGAAGGAGTATTTTGAATTCGAAATTAAGCATGAAAGTATTCGGTCATATGCGATTTGCTTTGATTGCCTGACAAGAAAGGATGCAAACTCAGATAAAACTGATGCCATTGCAATTGAATGTTATTCACAAGCAAACGGACAAAGGACGACTTACTATTATCCTTACAAACGACAATTGACAGATAAGTTGGAGTTCGGAGAACCTTGGGGAATATTAGCAAACTAATAGCTGTTCATCCTAAAGAAAATAACTAGTGCTGATACAACGAACTAGAAATGATAAGTGCATTCTGACCTCATCTAACATAGGCTACAGGCAATGACGGATAATTGCAAACGAAATGATTAGTACCTTGAAACAGATTCCACAGGCTCGACAGACAAGTGCACTGAATCGCCACTGCCTATAGCCTTGGACGTTATCGGACATAGACATGAAACCCATAGAAGATTTTATACCAAGAGAAATAGAAAATAAAGAACTTGAAAAATTAATTACTGAGTTCTCAGAAGGACTAGAAAAAGTGGTTGATTTTGGTTCTAATATTTTTAAATGGGATTTAGATAAAAATAGAGGCAGCGATGAGAATATCCCTATTACCCTTTCATTAAGACATTTTATAGAGCTTATCGATGCGATATCTATATTAATTAAAAAAGCTTCAGTTGATCCTGCTAAGTTATTATTAAGGGGTGCACTTGAAGTTTATTTTGGTTTAGAGTACTTATTTGAGGCAGATACACAAAATAGATCTATGGCTTTCATGGTTTATTATATCCACAAAAAGCTAAAGTTTTTTGACAAATTTGATCCTAACAAGCCACATAGTCATCAATTTAAAACTTCAATACGAAATGATCGATTGCAACCAGATTTCTCTTCCTCCCAAAACCCTAAATTTGAGCTAGAAAAAAACGAATGGGAAGCACTCCTGCAGAAACCAATTTATCAGTCGGCTGAAGCAGAATATCAGAGAGTAATTAATTCTGGCGAATCAAATCCGTCATGGTACAGACTATTCAATGGGCCTCGAAATATTGAACAATTGGCAAAGCATATGAATTTGACAATATTCTATGAAATTTTATATCGGCAGTGGTCAGGACCTACTCATGGAACTGACATTTTCGAGGGTAAAATATTTGGCAATGCCGATGGCTCCGCAGACATAGTACAAATTAGATATTCAAAGGATGCCCAATCTGTTACAAGCTGGTCGATTGCCCTGTCACTAAATGTTTATAAACTATACATCGAAAAAAGAATACCTGAGAGATTAGAAGAATATAACAACTGGTATTTCACAATTAGAGAACTCTATCTACGTCTATCTAGTGGAGATCAAATGATAAAAGTGGAATAAAAACGTCCGATAACATCGCATGTAGTCAATGGCGGATATCGAGATATTTGAATAATTTTACATAGACGGGGTTACGGCAATCTGGAAGATAAACACTTGAATCGCCACTGCCTACATCCCTGTTCGTTAGTGGCAATTAAGATCATTCCAATGAGAATTCAAAAAATACATTATTCAATACTATTCTTATTTGGGTTTCATTGTTCCCTTATATCCCAAAGTATGGTTGAAGGCAGAGGCTTAGATAGTTTGTATCTAAGAGCTTTAAAATTAAGGGTAGATTTGTTGCTCTCATCTGGATACAAATACTTTGAAATTAACAAAAACACTGACCGAATAAAAGAGCAGTCTATTTCATCTAATTATATATTCGTAACTACTGAAGATCTGATTAAACTTTCTAAGAATAAAAAGGAAGGAATTGAGGTTTACAGAATGAGCCATAAGCTGATTTCAAGCGATACCGTTGACATTAACTTTTCTCTGTTTACAGCCCATTCAAAAGGCACTGATCTATATTGTGCTTTGCATTGTGGAGGTACAATTGGTTATCATCCAGATATTAGATTTGCTTTGAGGAAAAATGATCAAGTCTGGGAGGTGATTGAAAACAGATTTAGCTCTTCCAATTAAAACTGCCACTAACATCGGCTGTAGGCAATGGCGGATGACAACTCACGAAATGTTAATTACCTTGAAACAGAAAACCCAAGCCCCACAGACAAGTGCATTGAATCGCCACTGCCTATAGCCTTGGACGTTGTGTGCAATTGAAAAAAGTAAAATATGCTACCCAAAATTGGAAAAGCAATTATTATTCTATCCTTTATTATCTCTCTAAATCCTTTTGTCATAGCATTTATGGTTCCTTTCTTTTTAGTTGGTGCTTGTTTAGTATGGACAAAGAGAGTAAATATTCTAAGTAATGTATTGTGGAGTGTTCTGCCTATAATTTTGTGGTATCCGACTTTAATTTTAGTTACTCTGAGTGAAGGATTAACAGATCAAAAAATTGATATCTATTTTGAGGAGAACTTTACGGGTTATGTCACTATTGTAAGCAATATGAAATGTGGACAGCCAGTTCAAAAGAAAAATGGAAGGGAGCAGCTATATATACCTTCAAATGGAATTTTAATGTATAAAGGAAATATAAGAGCAGGAATTGTAAATCATAGATATTATTATAAAATGAAAAACGACAGCCTTGTTTCGATTCCTCAGAGATCGCAGAATGGTGCTTTTTATAATGGCACAGACAATAAACCTCCATCAGATTTAAAAGTTGTGTGGAGCGGAGGACGAGGAACCAGAAGCTCACATGTGCTCCCTACAGATTTCGAATATGAATACATCACTATGGCAGTAGGTTCTTTAGATAGTTTGGAGGTGTATAATAAATCAGATAGTCACAATAATTTCGATGAGATAACAGATATGATTGTCAGTAACTGTCTAAAAAAACTGCACACAACATCGGCTTTAGGCAATGGCGGATAACGAAGTGACCGAAGATCATTACCTTGAATTAGATTACTGGGGCCGAAAAGACAAGTGCGTTGAATCGCCACTGCCTATAGCCTTGGACGTTATGGTCAATACAGATTATTAAATGTGTAGAAGATTACTTTTTATATCATTTCTTCTAAATGCAATCAATCTCTATTGTCAGCCAAGTTGGCAAATAGTACCTAAGATTGAGAGAAATGCATATGAAATCCTAGAGGGTTCAATTGATAATAAGTATCCAATTTCAATGTATTTAGAATGGACATCGGGTTATTGCGGTTTAAATGATAATCACAGATTTGATCCAAGAATTATTAAAGGATGGTATGAATATAAGAAATTCAATCAAAGAATACCATTAATCGGCTCCTTGAATGGCAATGATATGGCAGAATACTTTATGAAGCTTTTTGTTCCGAATAACATTCTGGATTCAATTGATAGAAATACCTGCACAGTTGAAGATTATAAAGAAATGTTTTTCATCCAAGATCGACCTTCGATGGATACAATGTTGTGGAAGAAATCAAGTGAAGAATATTTCCACAAGGTAACCATGAGAGAAATTCATCCCTTTTCTTGGGAAACTAATTGCACACTTTCTTTTGAGGTGAACGAGATTAATCTTCTTGAAATCAATTTAAGCGATTTATCTAAAAACAAATTTATCGACAAAGTTGAAGTAGAAGCAGCCAATCAAGTAGATGAAAAATTTTATATAATAATTCGATTTGGGCACTCTAGTCGTCCTGGAGGGTCAGGATCCGGATATTGTGGAGCAGGGTGGGAAGGCTGGCTAGCATTCATACAAATCAACAATTCTTTGCAGATTGAGAAATTCGAGTACTTCCAGGATGAAAGTTGCATTGATTCATTCGATGCAAAATATTCCTTTGATAAAACTCATCCAGAAAAAGGGATCACGGCCAAAAAGTACTGACTATAACATCGGCTACAGTCAATGGTGGATGACTGCAAACGAAAAGATTATTACCTTGAAACAGATTCCACAGGCTCAACAAACAAGTGCATTGAATCACCATTGCCCGTAGCCCTGGACGTTATCGGACATTCACTAGATGCAGACTCTCATATCAATTCCTTAACTTGCAACTCGTAAGCATTAGCCATGGAAGGAACTATTCAAATTCATATAGAGAAACTACCTGAGGGACTATATCTTGCTACGTCTGATGATATTCAGGGATTGGTAGCACAAGGCCGAACCATCACTGAAACACTCGAGATTGCAAGAGATGTTGTTAAGAAGCTGCTTGAATCTCAATCTGACAATGGAGGAAATGTGAAGAAGCTTGGCGATAATTTTGATTATCCTCTAGTGGTCGGCATCTGAAATGGGAATACTTAGCGGTTTCAACTAATGCGCCATTATCAAGCGACTGAAACAATTGGGATTTGAGTTTCATCGGCAGGCAACCGGAAGCCATGAAATCTGGTATTCATCAAAATCCAACCACTATACAACCATTCCAAATCATACTGGTGATATGCCTGAAGGAACCCTAAGAGCAATCTTGAAGCAGGCTAACATAACACCAGAAGAATTCCTTAACCAGAAATAACAATGTCCGATAACATCAGCTGCAGTCAATGGCGGATATCGACGTAATTTGAGATTATCATTTACCAATAGAATCATGATCAGCATAACTTACAAATGGTGGATAAGAGGATTGTTCTGGGGAGCGTTCATGTACCTGATGATAAATGTATTAATGCCTCTGAATGAGCACGAAATTCTCACAACAAAAAGACTGTTATTAGGAATTCCTCTATGGATAATATTGGGGCTGTTAATGGCCTGGATATCCGGCTACGTTTATAAAAAGATGAAACTTAAGCAGGATTAAACTTAGAGATTAAAAAAAAATAAAGTTGTTCGATGAAGATGATTTCATATTCGCAAATCTGAAATTTGCGAACACCCCGACGTAGGCTCAGCATACGCCGAACAAGAGTTACGGGGTTCCAAAAAAAAATGAAAATAAATTTGCGTAAGTAAATACTTACACATATATTTGTGTAACCAAATACTTACGCATTATGTCCCTAGCGGCAAGAAGAGATGTTTTCCAGGCCATTGCAGACCCGACCAGGCGGCAAATCATAAATCTCATTGCTCAAAAGCCCATGAACCTAAATGCCATTGCCGACAACTTTGATATGAGCAGACCGGCCATTTCGCAACACATCAAAATCCTGACCGAATGCAAAATCGTGATGATTCGACAACAAGGACGAGAAAGATTTTGCGAAGCAAAACTTGAAACACTAAGTGAAGTTTCTAATTGGGTCAACCAGTATCGCCAATATTGGAATGAGAAATTTGACTCTCTTGATCAATATCTAAGTAAAGTGCAATCACAAAATAAATCAACAAAAAAAACAAAAAACAAATCAAAATGACCTACAAAAATCAAACAGATAAGAAAGAAGGACTTAAAATAGTTCGCGATTTCAAAGCACCAAAATCATTGGTGTTTAATGCATTTTCAACAGCAGAAGCATTTGCTGAATGGTGGGGACCTGCAGGAATGCCCATTACCATAATACACTTTGACTTCAAACAAGGAGGCAAAGCTCATTACAAAATGGAAGGCAACGGACAAACCATGTGGGGTGTTTTTCGATATCATAATATTAAAAATCCCGATTTAATAGAGTTTGTCAGTTCCTTCTCTGATGAAGATGGAAACATTTGCAAACCACCCTTCCCGATGGAATTTCCTTTGGAACTATTTAATCAATTAACATTGGTGGAGAATGGTGGAGTTACAACCATAACACTTTCAGGCTATCCAATTAATGCTACACCGGAACAAGAAGCAACCTACTATTCGATGATTGCTAATATGTCACAAGGATTTAGCGGAACATTAAATCAATTAGAAGCGTACCTGGCTAAAATTCAAAAATAATTGCGAAAAAGCGAAATCACTTTACCGGATATTTTAGCAAACTAAACAAAACTGATTTCGAGTAGATACACAGCTCCTGTCCTCAGGTTTAGTACTTTTGACGCCACTTACCGAATACCCTTATATGTCCATACAAGAGACTAATGAATCCGGAGTTCAATCTGCATTGCTTTTTATGCCCGATATCAGCGGTTTTACTGAGTTTGTCAGCAAAACGGAAATCCAGCATGCCCAAAGCATAGTGAGCGAACTTCTGGGAATCATCATGGAGAGCAACCAGATCAACCTGAAAGTCAGCCAGATTGAAGGAGATGCTATCTTTTTTTATCGTATGGGAAAGGCACCTTCATTAGACCAATTGCTGGAACAAGTGCAATTGATGTTTACCCGGTTCCATAAACAACTGCAACGTTATGACCATGAACGCATCTGTCCATGCGGTGCCTGCAGTTCTGCAAAACATTTGAAGCTAAAATTCTTTGCACACTATGGCGAAGTGTCCAGCTATAATCTGAATGATCATCACCAGCTCTTTGGCAAGGAAGTGATTGTCCTGCATCGCCTGATGAAAAATAATCTTGATAAAAAAGAGTACACACTGCTGACCAATTCAGTGATTGAACAGAGTGATACTTCAGGTGGCCATGCACTTTATCATGGAGCTGCTCCTGCCATGGAGCAATATGATACCGGTGAGGTTCATTTTAAAGTGATTGATTTAGACAGCCTGTATCAACATATAGAACCTTTCGAATCTGCTGCTATTCATTTATCGGATAATACGAAAGATTCGTTTGTTGAAGAGAGAGTTCTGGATACACCCATCGAAGATGTGTTCCTTTCCATATTTGACCTGCCCCAAAGAGTTCACTGGATGGAAGGCGTGAGAGGAATTGAAGTCATTGATAAGCCTGGTGTCAACCGTACAGGAACCGTTCATCGTTGCATAGCCACTACTGGTGGCAATCCCGTTTTTGTGACCGAGAAAGGAAATGGAAATGAAAAGGAAATAACCTTTGTGGAGATGAATCCAAAGGGTATGGGCGGCAGTAAATTCCATTTACAAAAAAGAGGGGAGAAGGAAACCCTGATCAAATGGCATATGCTGGTCAGTCGAAATATCCTCATCAACCTGATGTTCGATTTATTTATGAAGCGGAAAATGCAAAAACTGCTGGCGATATCTGTTGATAATTTACAGCGCTATTGCAATGAAGGTAAAAACTGATGCCCAGTGCTAAAATTGAACAAAGGTTTACTGGAAAAAATACTTATCGCATTAATTGTAGCTCACACTTGTTCAATGCCAGCATCCACCAAAGGTTCTGATCACCCCGATTTTGAAATTAAGTAAATTAATGCTGCTGTTATACACCTGTGCTATATTGTGTTCATGGATCTCATTGGTATGAACATCAACAAACCTGGCACTCACTTCGCGTGAAACAAGATTCTGGCTCTTTTGGTCCGGGCTGAGATATTTCACGTTGATATAATCCAGTGATGTGCCCCAGAGATAATCTGCGGAAAAGTTGAACCACACTCTTCCCTTTCTCGATTTATTGAAAATACTACCTGCATCTACCCTGACACCGGCGCCGGCTCCTGCTGAAAAAGCTGCATCGTGGAATGCAGTCTGCTGGTCCAGTGGTTCACAGGAATGGGGATCATTCGGATCCTGGATCAGAATTTCAGTAGAAAAACTACTTCCACCAACTTTCGCTGTGACATATGGAATGACATTGGTGCATAAGGTGAATTCATACCCGGCAATCACATGATAATTATAAAGGTTGCTATTGAAATCAACATCAGTTGTAGTAGACTGGCCATCGCTGGGAGAAGTATACGTCTGCTTTTGCTTTGTGTGAGCGTATGTCCCGATAGAGATTTCACCGCCAAGGACAAAATGTTTGTTGGCTTTCAGATTAGCAGCACCCGACATCGTAAAGCTGTTCACCGGTTGGATGTTTTCTCCAAGAGTGCCTATTGGCGCAGAGAACATATAATTAAATCCCAATTGAAATTGTGCTTGTGCAGCAACGAAGGAGGACGCCAGTAAGAGAGTAAAGAAATGCTTCATTTTAAATGGGTTTTATGGATGAAGAGAAAGAACTGAGGTACGATTTTGCCACTCTGAAATGCAGTACAAATTCTTGTGGCGAATACAAACCGGACATCTTCATATGCAGTACTAAATTAGGGGATTTCCAGAGATATTGATTAAATGGAATGCCTTAGTGCGTTAAACTTTTATTAAAAGTTCTGATTTTCAATAGGGAAGGCAATTTTGGGTAAGCCTTGTCATCGCCGGTGGAGAAGGGGTGAGATATATTTTCGTTGTTTTTCACTTATATTGGTTAAGGTTTGGTTGGGTATATTTATACGGCGCAATAGAATATTTTAACTCCATCATTGAAGGATATAAAATGAAAACTAAAAAACCGGAAGAATTCTTAGATGGCGACCAATGCAAGGTTGTCGGAGGAACACATGCCGGAAAATCGGGCACAGTTCGCGATATACACATGAGCAAAACAGGTCACATCACGATCACCGTTGAACAAAAAAACGGAGACCGGTTCAAGACCCTGGGAAAGAATGTAGTCGTGCATCTATTAATGATAGTGGCAATACTATCATCGCACGCCATCAATGCCCAAATAGTTCAAAGCTTTGTCATCAATACTCACCTGGACAGAAAACCAATAAGCCCATGGATATACGGTTCAAATGGGCAAAGCAATGACAGAGATGAAAACATAACCGCCCGGCGACTTGGCGGCAACCGGCTAACGGGTTATAACTGGGAAAATAATTTTTCCAATGCAGGCAGTGATTATTTTAATAATAGTGATGATTATCTCCCATACATTCTTAACCTGCCGGCGAACCAGTATTTACAACCAAATGCTGTATTAAAAACTTTTCATGATACTTCACTGGCGATGCATTGTTATTCCCTGATCACCTTACCTATGGCAGGTTATGTAGCGCGTGACGGAAATGGAGTGGTCAATCCGGATGAAGTGGCTCCTTCAGGCCGATGGCGAAATGTAGTGAATGTAAAAGGTTCAGGATTTTTGTTAAACCCGGATACTTCAGACAATGCTATTTATGTGGATGAATGTCTGAATAATTTGATTACGAAATATGGCTTGTCATCAACAGCTACAGGAATTAAGGGATATGAAATGGACAACGAATGGGCCATTTGGCAATACACACATCCGCTCATACATCCTGACCAGCCAACGATTTCAGAAGTCATCACCAGGGCTACCAATCTTGCTTCTGCTATTAAGTCAATGGATATGAATGCTGAAGTTTTCGGGCCTGTTGATTATGGCTATGCATCTCATTTGCAGTTTCAGGAAGCACCTGACTGGCAAGCTTATGCTGCATACGGCAATTTTACAAATGCTTTTTTGCACGCTTTGAATATGGCTTCTGCATCTGCAGGTCATCGATTGCTTGATGTCTATGATGTGCACTGGTACCCGCAGGATTTTATGCTGGCGACTGGAGAGACGGTAGCTATCGATGATACTACAACAGTAAGGCCGGTATCTGAAGCCCGAATGCAAATGCCGAGAACTTTGTGGGATTCTTCCTATTTAGAGAACACATGGATTGGTCAGTACTTCAGTCCATGCGCTTATATCCATGATTTACAACATGGGATTGATACTTATTTTCCCGGAACCAAACTAGCATTTACAGAATTCAGGTATGGGGGAGCTGATCATATTTCGGGTGGGATAGCCATTGCTGATGTACTGGGTATTTTTGGACAATTTGGAGTTTACATGGGCAATTACTGGGATCCGATTACAGGCTACATTTCTTCTGCATATAAAATTTATAGAAACTATGATGGTGAAAACCACACTTTTGGCGACATCCATGTTTCTGCCGGCACAAATGATTATCGGACTGCTTCGGTTTACGCTTCACTCAACAGTAGCGATACTACGGAAATGCACATTGTTGCAATGAATAAAAATTATGATTCAACGATTGTAGCCGGTTTTAATATTGATGCTAATACACTTTATTATGAGGCGAAGATCTATGCCTTCAACCAGGTGGATAGCACAATTCAATATGTTGGTTCTTTAGATAATATAACCGGAAATGAATTCAGTTATGCCATTCCTCCATTGAGTGTGTATCATTTTGTTCTACGTGGTACGACAACCGCAGTCGCTGAATTGAATCCGGAAAAAAGGGCAGTAAATATTCTCCCCAATCCATCCAATGGCCAATTCACCATTGAGCATTCACCGGAAAATCTGCCTGTGCATTTGGATATCTATAATGTTGTCGGAGAAAAAATTTATCAAACAGAAATAGCTCAGGGAAAAACTCTTGTAGACTTATCTACTCAACCTGAAGGAATTTATTTTCTGACGTTTACCAATTCACAAACGCGGTTTACTTCTGAAATGGTTATCCAGCATTAAAGGGAAGAGTATGGATTCTTCAATCATCAGTATCCTTACCCTTGTACTTTGAAGGATAAGGTGTGTTCCTGTTACAGGCATACCAGATGATGTGATTGAAAAGATCGTCATCACCGGTATCGATACCATCAAATTGCGGTTCCAGGCTTAATCTCGCATAATATAATTGCTGACCTGTCAGGGTAGATAAAGAAGCATTCATTTCATCCAGTGCAGTGATATTTTTTACAGCAGTATAAGGTGTAAAATCAGGTGTGTCAGTAAAACATGCTGTCATCGGTGCAGCTATTGCATCCTGGATATTCATCGGAGGTAAACCTAATATCTGTTCTATTGTCCGTACGATGGATGGCTGATTATAAGATGTATGAACGGTTTCCGTCATTCTTGAATAAGGGCTCATCACCATGGCCACTGTACGATAAGCCGATACATGATCCCAACCTGCTTGTGAATCATCTTCAACACTGAAGACCACCGTGTTTTTCCAGAAGCGGCTATGACTGAGCGCGTCAATGATTTGGCCCAATGCAAGGTCATTGTCTGCCACCATGGCACGCGGAGTAGGATATCCTGGTTTTGTACCTGCAGTATGATCACTAGGAAGAGCCATCACCATGAGTTGTGGAAGTGAATCACCTTGCATTGATTCATATTTTTCAAGTTCCTTAATGAAAGCATCTGCTCTCAGTATATCGGGGATCTTGTGACCATCATATCCAGGGTAGTTGGGTGATAAAAGTTCTCTGACAGTATTCAATGTACTTTGATTAGTAAATTTAAACGGTTCGTTTTTCAGGAATCCGTTATAGATATCTGTCCATGTAAGTGTATTATCAAACTCAGGCGTTATCGCTTCACCATAAATCCGCACATTCAATCCGTGTCGTCTTGCATTGTCCCAGATAAAACCTGTGGGTGCATAAGCCAATGCATCATCAAGTGTATGTGGATAGCTTCTGAACCACGAACGAACATCTTTTTCAAGATAATCGGTGACGATAGATGCATCGGCCCAGGGATGCCCTTCAGCTGAACATTTTCCGGAGTCATAAAAATGATCCATCAATGTGAATTCATCAACTAGTCTGTGGATGTTAGGTGTAACCTGCTCTCCAAAAATGCAGAGCGAAGTATCTCCATCCCCTTTTCTTACATCTCCCAAAACCTGGTCATAGGTGCGATTCTCCCGGATAATATAGAGCACATGTTTAAATACAGATGGTTCGCCAATGCGCTCAGGCACAGGTCTTGCATCGACTCCAGGCCTTGGAGGCAGTTGTGCCGATTTCAATCGCTCCAGTTGATTGGCGGCAATCACAGTTTTGGTATATTCTTTCAAACTGGTTTTTGATGGGACATTCACAACGGAAATCGAGGCAAGCATGTGGTGGCTGTTATAAGCCGAAGCAATAGAAGACATATTTTTAAATGCAAGGTTAGCTCCAAAAGATTCGAGATTGGTGATGTATAGTTTTTTGTCTTTTAGTATACTGACAGATGAAGGATAAGCTGCAGTGGGAATAAATCCTTCGATAGTACTTTGTTCCTTTGTGCCATTATCCTGTGCTGACTTGCCAAGCGAAATGACGGCAAGTGCATTGTCCATCCCGTTGGCCACATAAAGTGTTTTCCCATCCGCTGTGATCGCTAATCCATTTGGGCTGTCCCCAAAATAGTGATTGAATTCGCCTTCAAGCGTTGTAGAAATGTTTTCGCTTACTAAATCCGTTTTAGCGTTGATCACACTGACAATATCACTGTTTGAATTCGTCAGATAGATATAGTTTCCATCGGGACTTGCAATTATTGAATTGGGATGGAGGCCTACTACAATTTCTTTTAATAACATTCCATTTTTTGGATCGAATACGCTCACACTTCCTTCATTGCATGCGGCCGTTGCAGGATCGATCCTGGCTGGTTCCCATGGTGCACCAGCTACATTGATTTCATCTTTTCCCGGAATACGGCCGGCCCAATTGGTCACATATAATTTGTTTTGAGCCCTTGCAATTCCATAGGGAGCAATGCCTGTATTTTTTATCCATATGGTATCTCCGGTAGCAATGTCTTGTTTTAACAATTGATTGTTACCATTGAGGACGACATACATATAATCGTGGACTTCCAAATAATCATGGCCCTCTTCAGTAGAAATTAATAAACTATTTGGCAATGCAAAGTCTGAAGGCTTTACGGCATTATATTTATAAATCCTGCTTAGTGTTGCCTCTTTTCCATTCCATTTTAATAGAATAACATATGAATCCGTCTTCTTCATGGCGGCACTAAAGAATACATAATCATCATTGTTTTTGTGATACCAGCAAATGCCGGAGAAAGCGCACATGGCACCCTTGATCCCTGCTATACTATCCAAAGGAAGAGAATATGTTATTTGATGAGTGGCTGTCGAAAGGAAAACAATACTGTATCTCTCCTGTATAACCAGAAATTTTTTATCAGGAGAAATGGAACAATCCAGGGCATGACATTCTTTCGCAGAATCACCCATGGTAATGATCGTACCCGCCGGCATTAGCCTGCGGTCGTATGGCAATTGACTCCAGCTTTGTTTATTCGAAGCAGTGCGACAGGATTGAAAAATGATACATAGAGCAATGAATAAAACTGTAAATGTCTTATATGTGGTCCTTCTTGTCATAATATCCATGATCAACGATGTACGGTGATTTCAATCAAATGATGTCAGGCATCCTTCTCCCTCACCTTCAGTTCAACTCCAGATAAAAACTGAGAAAGGGTTAATTCATTTTTCCGGGTACGATGTCCAGAACCGCAAATGTTCCAGGTGTTACTTTTGGTTTATCAGTGCCTACAGGTGCATCATAATCAGCAACGGATGAATACAAATGTTGTGTTTTCACGTTGATGGTGATTGTTTTCGCTCCTTTTTGTGTTGGCAGATTCTCAGCAACAGAATATTTATCGCCCGCCATTTCCTGTACGACAGTTAATGTTCCTTCGCCGTTCGAGCTGTATGCCCTTTTAAGAACAGGATCGAAAGCAGCACCATCTGGTTTTCCGCCGATCGGGAGTGTTGTGACTACATTGCCGTTGTCAGCATTGACCACGACCATCAATTTATTGGCACAAACACTGAATAATCGATGGGTCTCATTATCAAGTGCAATGCCTGTTGGCCCCTGCCCTGGTTTAATGGGCCAGACATGTTCAACTTTGGAAGTCGAGGTATTAATCACAGCAATTGCACTGCCATCTTCAAGGTTTACATAAATTTTGCCCTTGCCATCCGCTACTGAAAGTTCAGGATTACTGCTTAACGAAATGCTATCAACCACAACACCGGTTTTTGGATCTATGATGGTAATATTATTGGAGTGTCCATTACAAACAAAAACCTCTTTGCTATACGGATCATATAATATAGCATCCGGGCTTTTCCCCTGAGTGGCTATTTTTTTTATCACTTTGTATGTTTTTGTGTCAAACATGGTCACCGAGTTATCATCTTTGGTCGTGATAAATCCTTTATTCAGATCCGGTACGGTGGTAACTCCATGGATGCCTTTCAGGTCTGTAATTTTTCCCAATTCAACTCCTTTTGCTTCATCTACCACGTGGACCACACTTCCGTGTGACACATAAAGTTTTCCGGCATCATCATCCGAAAAGAGAAGATCCCATTTTTCATCTCCGGAAAGACGGATTTTGTTTGCGATTTTATACATCGAAGTGGTTTGGGCTTGTACATTTAGTAACGAACCACCAAAAAGGAACATGCAGATAACAAAGAGAATTTTCATAAGATATTTATTTAAAGTGATGAACTGTTCATAATCGAACAGTCCACCACTTGTTAAGTTTTAAAAACGATTATGGTTTTTGAGATGGCATATGTTTATTGCCTTTTCCGTCACTTGGGTATGCACCCATATCCTTATTCAGAGGAGCATCCGACCCAATGGCAAATCCATATAAAGCTCCACTGGTCGTCCCCCCATTTCGTGCAGGTGAACCTGAAGCGAGTGAAGGAACATTTTTATCCAGATCATTGAGTGTAATATCCGCATCCCAATGGGTAAATACTGTGTTGCAAGCAGTCAGTCCGTATGCAATTTTGTCCGTTGCCTGCGGAACACCATTAGAACCCTGGATATATGGATTATTGGTGTCCTCTGTGGTAGAATCAGAAGCCTGGTCATAATACATATAAATGAGGTTATTGCTGTACTTGGTATTGGCCATGTCCGCACCGGTTGCATTATTGGCAAGATGAATTCCATTCCGGCAACCAATGATAATATTGTTATAAATATTACCGGCAGAATTCTGATCAAGATAAATAGCTGTTGCAAGTTCACCTATTTTTCTCCAGCCTCCATTGACAAAAGTATTATTGTAAATATCAAACTTTGATTCAGGCAGCGGAACGGTTTTACTGGTATTTAATTTTATCCCGCTGTTGGCCGAACTCCAGATGTAGTTGTATGCGAACACTCCATGTGCACCTTTTTTGATATTTACTAAATCGCCGTCTGAGCCTCCAAGTCGCTGAAGAACATTTCTTTTTACGCTGCATGAAATATCTCCGGCCAAATGGATGGCATCATCAATACCGCCGAACATCCAGTTGTCTTCAAAAATAATTTTAGCGCCTCCATTATAGGTTTGGCTTCCTTCCACATCAAAACTTGCCTGGGCACTACCTCCTGCATCAGGTCCTCCTGTGTAATTAATGTGGGTGAAATTTATACAGACATAAAGTGAGGATGAATCAACGAGAATTCCACCCCAATAACCTGTCTGTCCAAGATTGGCATATGCGCCTGCTTCATCATTCGTCGTTAAGGTGATGGGTTTTTCTTCTGTGCCCTTACATATAAATACACCTGCAATCTCAATATGGTAGTTTCCTGTTGCAATGACTTTCGCTCCGGGAGAAATGCCGAATGAATCACCTGCATTGACGATCATATCCCCATCCAGGTAATACGTAGAGTCCTGTTTCAAACTTCCTTTCAAGGTGCCTTGTAAATGACTTCCTGTGATATAGGAACCTACCGGAGGATGATTGTCATTCGTAGATGAGTCGTCTTTATTGCAGGAAATAAGAGAGATGGTCAAAATTCCTGCAGCGAATAAGAAATAATTTGCTCTTTTCATTTTTATGATTTTTTAATGGTTAAATTTTATAATGAATATTTTAATTCAACCAGGTAAACCTGGTAATTGTAGGCCTTTCGGATAAGCGTATCATCTTCTTCTTTCATGTACCATGTAATCGGGCTATTCAATAAATTGGAAGCCTTGAACGTCAAAAAACACTTTGAGCCAAGTCTTTTTTCCATGGTAAATCCCAGATTATGGTGAGTGGCCTGGTACCGGTTAAAATGCAGATGACTGTTATTCAATGCGGACAAGTTGTCACCCTGCATGGTATATGTAACGGATGTTTTGAATCCGGCCCCGGGAAACCGGTAGGATAAACTTGCATTAAAAAGATGAGGGGATTGTCCGACCAGGGTCCTGGTATAATTAACTGTAGGATTATCAATTAATACGGAATCCCGGTAAATGTAGTCGACTGCTTTATCGTCAATCTGTGAATGTGTGTAAGTATAATTGGCATTAATGTTTAAATGACCAAAATTCCTTGCGGCGACTAATTCAAAACCGTAGTTGGTCGTGGATGAAAGTACATTTGCCGGTTGTGCATTATCACTTTTATTTAGTATATCTTCAATGGCATTATCGATTTGTTTATAAAATATCCCAGCTGTGAAAACATCTTCTAAATCCGGGTATAGTTCATAGCGCAAGTCAAGGCAGTTGGCATAAGCTGCTTTTAAATCAGGATTTCCACTTCCTCCTCCGGCCCGAGGATCACTATATGGAATGACTTCGGTATAAGTCGGTCGGTTAATAGCCCGATAATAGGAGAAACGTAAATTTTGATCTTCAGTTAATTTATACGTCAGGTGGAGGCTTGGGAAAAAGTCATAATTCTGTTTGGTCGCTTTTGCAACAGGTATTTGTATGTTATTCTGGTTATGTTCAGTATGCAGATAGTAAGTTTCATATCGTAAACCGGTCAGGACCTGTAGCTTTCCAAAAACGGTAGTGACCATACCGTATCCGGCGCCCATATTTTCATTTGCTCTATAATTACCCGGATTTAAATATGCATTACCTTTTTTCTCCTGGTCATTCTGATTATTTCTCAGGGGGACTGTCAGAAGGTCCGGATTCGGATAATATTTATAATTCAGGTCGGAGTTGTCATCATAAGGCTGGAAAAAATATTCGTTGGCATAATTCTGTCTGAATTTTTTCCTATACATACCGCCCGCCTTTAATAAGAACAAATGATTAAACAAGATGGGCTTGTAATCAATATTCAGATATGCTGATTTGTTTTCGTCAATATCCCATTGCCAGTTCCTCACCACAGGCCGAGAATAATTGAGGGTTGGTGGACTGCTTCCTCCCTGTGCTAATTCTATTGTTGCAAAATCGGGTGATTGTGAATTGGCCCTGTCATATAATAGCGTCCAATCAATGCTTAGATTTTTCCGCAGCGTATGCTGGCCTCTTATGTTATTGGACCAAATACCTGTATTGTCGGTTTCAGTTTGGGTTGAAATGGGTCGAATAAACTGTCCGCCATTTTCAGTCTGGTGATCGGCGTATTCCCTGACTCTTAATTCATCTGCCTGGAACAATGAACTATAAATACTGATATTGTTATTGCCATCGAAATTGTAATCTAATTTTAAATATCCACCGAATCTCTTTTGATTTTTGCTGTAGACCTGGGGCTCCAGGTACTCAGCAGCAGGTTTGCCGTTTTTAATAGCAGGGACATAACTGGTATAATCATACGTATTGGCAACAGAGTTATTTTGATAACTGGTCGCGAATAATGCACCTAATTTTTTATTCAAAAAACGATGACCACCTGAGAGACCGAAATTCAAATCAGGACTCGCCGTTTTTGTAGTGGCCACTAAATTTTGTCTTGGAAATTCCGGCTCTTCAGCTAAATAGTTGGGACCATTGAGTTCACTGAAATCTTTTTTAGCAACTGTGCTGTGATCGAAAGTTAAGAAGTCGTGGTTGTAATAATATTGATCGTACCCTATGCCACCCAGTATTTTTAAAAAGGATGTATCAGGGGCTTGTTTCATTTTAATATTCACGGTCCCGCCAATGCCATCGGCCTCAAATTCAGGTGTCAGGGCCTTGATCACTTCAATGCGTCCCACTAATTCAGAACTCACGATATCCAGATCCACTGACCTGCCTGAAGAACTTGTGCTCGGTAATAATGCCCCATCTACCAAAGCACTATTATACCGGGTCGGCATTCCTCTTATGATTAAATGCGAATTGCTGCCAAAGCTGTTTTTTTGCATGGACACTCCTGACACTCGTTGCAACACATCTGCGACATTCAGATCGGGCAATTCTTCGATTTTTTCTGCACTGATGACATTGATGATCTGAACAGCGTTCTTCTCAGAAAGGCGTGCACTTTTTTCAGAGTTTTCAATATGGTTGGAGGCTACCTGCACTTCGTTTAATAATACAGGTGCCGGCGAAAGTTTAATATTTAATTCAACCGTTTCATTGTTACTTATGGTCAGGTTCTTTTCTAAATCAGTGTAACCAACAAATTGCACCGACAACGTATAACTGCCATTGGGAATATTATTAAATGTATAAGAGCCATCGGCCCCGGTGGAGGTGCTGAGGTTCAATTCTTTAATTGAAATGATAACCCCTGTCAATGCTTCACCTGTTATTACATCACTGATTTTCCCTTTTATTCCTGAGGAAAAACCATTGGTGGCAATTGAAATAAAAACAATAAGGGCTAAAATTATTTTATACATCGGATGGGATCTTTACGTTTGAATCCCTTCAGTTTAAAGCGCTTTGAATCGCTATCAATGAAGCACGGCAAATGTAAATCCGGTACTTCATCAATACCGTATAATTGCGTTTGCAACTCATCAAGTTTTCGTTATCATTTCGTAAACCCAATGTTGCGTTTTCGATGTATTGTAAAAAATTTGAGAATATTTAGATCAGAATTTAATTACAATTGACTGTGAGAGAAATGGCATGCACTATTGAGCACTTTACACTCTTCAAAATGAAACTACACACCGCAAAAGGATTGTAAACTAAAATTGCTTCTTAACAGCTGGGGCTTTACAAATAATTTCCATGTTTAATTTTCATATCATCTGGATATGGCATCATCTATATGGCGAATCAGTCTTTCTGACACCCAGTAATGAATCAGGAATAGCGAATAGCGAAGTAGGAAGTAAGAGGTAAGAAAATAAAAAGTCGAAATTGGAAGTAAAAATCGGAAGGTAGTCTTCATTCTCGTCCAAAAGAAAAAATAGAAAAATTTACTTTTGATTTCAACTTCAACTTCCCTAGTTCTTATTTGTAATTCGTATTTCGATATTCGCTATTCATTATTGAATTTCACCTAAACATACTATCATCAATCTCCCGTATTAACCTCTCCAACACCCAATATGCTAATACGATCATCAGCAACATCAGTGCAATGAACAAAATGACATTCTTGTTTTTCATTAACAGTGCGATCATTTTTTGAGTCATTTATAATTCACCTATTAATTTGCCAAGTGAAAAGGGAATCGGGAATAATGAATATCGAAGTAGGAAGTAAGAAATTATGAAGTCGAAATATGAAGGCGAAGTCGGAAATTAGGTTTTATTCGCATTCCAGGAAGGCTATACTTATGAATTCAACTTCAACTTTCCTGTTTCATATTCAGACTTCTTATTTCGATATTCGCTATTCCCGATTCATTATTCTCTATTCAATACTCATATTAATTTGCCAATCGTGCGCATATGGCAAATGCCTGCAATTGATGAGTACTGAAACCCGCATTGTACATATCCACAATCCATGAAGAATCTGTGTTCGCGAAACTTTCCAAAATTTCAGATGAGTTGCTACTTACCCAATAACCACCACCTATAGCCACCAATCCCGATGGACAATTGCATGTAGCTGTTCCCCATGACAAGCCACTTACGTCCACCAATGGTCCAAAAATCCGGACATACCCGATTTTTAATGCTCCTGCGATACTGACATTATTGGCTCCGAGATCAACAGTCATCACAGCAGAACTATCCTTTAAAAATCTGAATTGATTCGCTGCGGTGTATTGTAAGCCCCATGTTGGAAATGAAGGACTGTGGGAGAGAATCATTTTACTCGGTAACCCATCTTCATAGAAGTACATTTGCCTGGGTACATTAAGGAAATGCGCTGACCCGTTTGCATCAATTCCAAAATTATTGGTGACAGATAATTTATAACCAGGTGTGGTTGTTCCAATTCCTATATTCCCATCTCCCTGGATGCGCATCAATTCATTACTCGTAGTACTCGATGTTCCTGCATAAAAAATATGATTATCCGATGGAGTGGATACCTGGTATCTCAACGTGGAACCATTAATTCCGAATCCAAAGTATTGATGATCATTGTTCGCAGCTTCATACAGCACCACTTTTCTGTTAGCTAAACCATTATTAAACTGTAAGGGAGCATGAGGATATTGGTTGTCTATACCTACATTTCCAGATTCATTGATTCTCATCCTTTCATATCCACTTGCGAAAAAGAGTAAATTTCCAAGTCCTCTTGCTGCCAAACCAAGATCCTGATCAGCAGCTGATCCTGTAGCATAAATAGTGTTGTAACCAATACCGATGCCCTGAGTCCCATTTTCATGACGGAATTCAATACCATTAGCTGAGGCACCTATATTTCCGGTGACATATAATGGGCTGCCCGTCGCATGAATACCGGTTCTTATGCCTCCTGCATTTATATCTACTTTATTTGAAGGCGAATTGATTCCAACTCCCACATTATCTGACATCCCTGTATAGATCATGGTAGGTCCATTTCTATGAACTTCTGTAGAAACGGAATCGAGCAATTCTACCCAGCTGGTGGCATTGCGAAACCAAAATGAATTAGTTGTCAGATCAAACACAAGAAGACCCTGTGCAGGAGAAGCAATCTGAGCACGTTGCAAGGAAGACATGCGGGGCACTAACATTCCCTGTGTCACACTTGATACCTCCAGTTTGGCACTTGCTGACGGAGTTGTAGTACCAATACCTACACCTTGAGCAGATATGAATGGATACATTCCAGTAAGGAACATGATGGTAAATAGCGCTTTCATAATTTTGGGTTTAGACAGGTTAGAATTCATGATTGAGTTATTGATTTGCAGACTTCGCGTTTTTTTCTTCTTGATATTTCGGCGATGGATGAATCGGTCATGTGGATGACGCCGTTAAGGTCCAGTTCCGACACATATAGCATGTTGATGAGATGTGATCGATGTGTACGTATAAATCCATAAGGCCGTAATATTTCAGCATAGCTTCCAAGCACTTTTGCCATCAGCAATGGTGGATGATCGGTGAAGAAAACCTGTGTATAATTACTTCTCGCCTCAAGGCGGATAATTTGATCAGGTTGCACCACAAAGATTTTTCTGCCTTGCAAAAAAATCAACCGTGGTATACTCAATGTTCCGGTATTCATTAGTGTATTGTTTAGTTTTTATGATGTCATTTTGATCACGTAACAAAACTAAATGCACTGTATAGTAGAATGCAAGAAATGAGAAGGACAATGAAAGGACATGAAGTGACAAATGAGGGACATGCCGGTGACAAAAAAAGGACAGGACGGATAAATGCCTGAACGTGTGTTTATTATTTCAGGATTTTAGACAGCATTCCCGGAGAAATAAGCCTCGAGATCCGCATCGGGATCAAGGCCAAGTCGTTGTCGCAGGCGTTGACGGGACTTACTGATTGTATTTGGTGAAACACCAAGCAGTGTCGCTGCTTCTTTTGAATCCACTCGTAGTTTGATCAATGCAGCAATTCGTTGTTCAGCCAACGTGATATCCGGCGATTGACTTTTAAGATGGATAAAGAATCCCGGAAACACTTTTTCGAAAAGACTCTTGAACTCCTCCCAATCCTGGTCTGTCAGAATGGTATGATTGGAGAGTTCATTGATGTATTGAACCTGGGTTTCATTCAATTCTTTTTGCATCAGCTGGTCCTGAAGTTTTTCAACCAGTGAAGTTTTCTCAAGTATGCGTTGGGTAAAAATATCGAGTTGGTCCTTTGCCGATTGAGCTTCTGCTTTGGCCAGGCGTTCCTTTTCGATGGCTTGTTGTTGTCTGAGTTTTAGCCTGAGACGCTGCCTGTTCAAATAAAGAAATCCGAAAGCAGTAAACAACAAAGTCAATAACATCACAAAATTACGGATGAGTTTAATCCGGTCTTTTTCTTTGCTCAATTCCCTTATCCGATTTACATTTTTTTGGTTATTCAGCATTAAGCCTAAGATTTCTGCCCGGTTTTTGGCCCCGATTTTTTCAGATGCTGTCATTTTATCATGGTATTCCTGCATATAAGCAAAAGCGCTGTCAGCTTTGCCGAGATCGCGGTATACCAAAGCATAAGCATAGAGGATACTGATTCTATATTCAGGATTGGCCATTCTTCTTTCCAACTGATCTGCTTCCTTTACCATCTTCAATGCAAGCTGGTGTTCACCACGTGAATTTTGTATTCTCGCCAATCGTTGCAGTGACATTGATGCATTGTCATATTGGTGTGATACAAGGCTTTGCTCGTAATCTAATTTTAACAAGACTTCGGCTGAATCATATTTCTCCTCCAGAAAAAATACATCCCCGCGGTTTCCCTGGATCAGTCCTGTCCAAAATGGAATGATTCCGGGGCTTTTAGCAAGGAGATATGCATGATTGAGTGCAACAAATGCTGAATCATAATTCCCCAACCACTTATAGCATAAGCCGATACTATTCCAGGCATTCATTTTCCAGTAGGTATTGAGGGAATCCATCTTATTGACTTCTTTGCGGCCATGATAATTCACACTCTGTTCTGTCACTTTAAGCGATTCACTGTAATCGCCCATTTTATACAAGAGATCGCCCAACAAGTATAAATCTATTGATACGTTTCGAAAGTTATCTTCACCCACCTCTCTTCTCAAATCCCTTCCGATGAGATTGTACATTGCAGACATTGTTTGCTCACCGGTTCCAAAGAAATATAGACTTAACATTTGATTTAACTCTGCAGCCAATAAATGATCGCCCATTTCATAAGCCTTATTCAGGTCAGTTTCCAGTGCAGGCCGGACAGGAGGATTATCAGGACAAGTCACTGCAACATAGGCTAACGATATACGTAACATATCAAGGCGGATGCGAAAACGTACATTGCTGCCATTGGATCTTTCGGTGAGGGACCTGATGATTGAACAGCGCTGGCTAGAATCCAATTTGATCAATTCATTATAAACGAGTTCATGGTTGGCAGCGCCAACATCAGTCTTGACGGAGAGAAGCTTGACGTAATCCTCCAACTTTAATTCCTGGGAATATCCGGAGGCACAGAGCATGAAAAGGATGGAATACAGGACAGACTTAATGAACATAAATAACAGTAAACTAAAAAATCACTGAATGTTGACCGGAACTGCAACTAAGATAATTTAATCGTGAATGCGAAACAAACGGTGATCTGCCCATGGTATTTACTTTGTAAATATCGTCCCCTTT
Organism: uncultured Saprospiraceae bacterium; assembly: GCA_963746195.1. Classification (GTDB taxonomy): domain Bacteria; phylum Bacteroidota; class Bacteroidia; order Chitinophagales; family Saprospiraceae; genus Opimibacter. Next base: position 404,694 of record CAVVAS010000001.1, read on the forward strand.
ATGCTGCTCAACTCAGGGGAAATCAAATGTGTATAGGTTTATAAATCTGTGAGTCATTGGGTTGGGATAATTCGATCCTGAAAGGATCCTACATTAATAGCCCCGGGTGAAACCCGGGGATTAATGAAAGGGATAAATTTCCAACCCCGGAGGGGTTGAATAAAATTCTGTTTCGTGAATAAAATCTGATTCAAACTTTTTAGACGACAGTTATTTATTCAACCCCTGCAGGGTTGAAGATTAATTTGATTACTTATACCGGGGGTTTCACCCCCGGCTATTAATGTAAAAGTCTGTCAGACTTCCAATTCAACCTATTTTAACACAGCACTTTTTGTCCCTTATGACTTAAAAAAATAAAATATTTTCAAAAAAACTTGCGTAGTTAAGTAACTACACATATATTTGTAGTCAAATGACTACGTGATGAATCTGAGAAGAGATGTATTCCAGGCTTTGGCAGACCCCACCAGAAGGGCGATACTGCTGTTAGTAGCCTCACAGACCATGACCGCCGGGGCCATCGCTGCAAACTTTGACACCGCGAGACCGACAGTTTCCAAACATTTGCAAATCCTTACCGAGTGCGAACTGCTGAAGCAAGAACAAAACGGCAGAGAAATTTTATATCATCTTAATGCAAAAAAAATGAAAGAAGTAGCTGATTTCATAGAACCATTCCGAAAGATGTGGGATGACCGTTTTAATAAACTGGAAAACATAATGAAAAAATACAAGTCCAAAAAATAGTACATCATGGAACTAAAAACAAAAATCCACGCTGAAGACGACAAGCAGGAAATCATCATTACCAGGGAATTTGATTTGCCGGTGGAATTACTTTTTAAAGCACATACCGACCCTGATATTGTTGAGCAATGGATGGGATCGAAAGTGGTGAAAATGGAAAATAAAAAACATGGCAGTTGGCAATTGGAAAAAAAAGATGATCATGGAAATGTAGTATTTGGGGCCAACGGGGTTTTCCATGATTTTGTTCCAGACAAGAAATTCACCAGGACATTTCAAATGGAGAATGTGCCTTTCGATGCACAGCTTGAATTTTTTGATTTTGAAAAATTATCGGACAGCACCAGCAAACTTGTCATGCACATTGTATACAGATCCGTTGCGATCAGAGACCAGGTGCTGAAGATGCCCTTTGCTCAAGGATTGAATATGGCACATAACCGGCTACAAGAAATTGTAAATAAATTAAAATGATTTCGCCACAAAGACACCAAGACGGTAATAAATTCTTAGTGCCTTCGTGCCTTAGTGGCAACTAAATTATTTTGCCACAAAGACACTAAGGCACAAAGAAATACTTCGCGCCTCAAAAAATAATTTTGCCACAAAGGAGCTAATACATTAAAAAAAACTAAAAATTAATCATATGAAAACATTGAGAATTATTCTAATCATCCTTCTTGTAGTGTATGGATTAGGATCCCTGGGCGGAGCCATATTTTCTCTTTTCAACCAGGCAAAACAAGCAGAGATGCAGCAGCTGGGTGAAATGACTATGGGTGTACAGAAATTACTTCTGCTATCCGGAGCTATGCTTGCCGGGCAAGTGTGGCTTTATTTTTCGGCTATCGCATTGCTTGTAAGGAAGATGAGAGAAGGGTATATGTACGCGGTGACATTGGGGTTCATAGAATTTATACAAGCCGTTGTCATTGTAGTTGCATTTAGCCTGCATGATTTCGGAAAAGCAACAGACTATTTGGCTCTTCTGAAAGGGCTGTTATTACTTGTCGTGGCTTTGATGGCTTTCAAGCGGAGTCAAAAACCTGCAATCTGAAAACAGGACTACATTAAAATGTGTTATAAATAATATAAATTTGAAATGAGTTGTATTCATAAAAAACAAATCTTATGTCAATCAATAGCGTAACATTGCACAGAGTCATTAAAGCAAATCCCGAAAAGGTTTATCGAGCTTTTACTGACCCCATCGCACTCGCATCCTGGATCCCACCTTATGGATTTTTATGTGTTGTCCATAGCATGGATGTCAAAGTCGGAGGCAAATACAAGATGTCATTCACTAATTTTTCCACCGGCAACAGCCACTCTTTTGGCGGAGAATACCTGGAATTAAAACCGAATGAATTCATGAAGTACACTGACAAATTTGATGACCCCAATCTGCCAGGGGAGATGATCACTACTGTATGGCTGAAAAAAGTGTTGATGGGTACGGAGCTTAAAGTCACCCAGGAAGGCATTCCCGAAATCATACCTTTGGAATTATGTTACATGGGATGGCAGGAATCGCTTGAAAAGATGATTAAACTTGTTGAGCCGGTTATCCCGGATTAAAAAAGAAAAGTATGAGCAAGACGAATAATAATAAAAAGAAATTGTCATCGAAAGAAAGCGATGAACTTTTCCACACCTTGAAAGCCCGTTTTGAAAAAAACAAGAATCGTCATAAAGGACTTGAATGGGCTAAAGTGCAGGCGAGGCTGGAAGCCAATCCCGGAAAACTGTGGTCACTCCAGGAAATGGAAGACACAGGTGGTGAACCGGATGTTGTGGCGCTTGATAAAAAGACAGGAGAATATATTTTTTATGATTGTGCAGCGGAAAGTCCTAAAGGCCGCAGAAGTTTTTGTTATGACCATAAAGCGCTCGTGGAAAGAAAAGAGCACAAACCGGCTAACAACGTTGTGGATATGGCCGGTGATATGGGTATTGAACTTTTGACAGAAGAACAATACCGGGCACTCCAGGAACTTGGAAAATTTGATATGAAAACATCGAGCTGGGTAGTTACACCTGCTGAAATCAGAAAACACGGAGGCGCCATCTTTTGTGATCGCCGCTATGATCATGTTTTTACATACCACAATGGTGCAGAGTCCTACTATGCCGCCCGGGGTTTCCGTGGCTCATTGCGGGTCTGATATTTGACAGGTTTTGCACCAGGTTGAGCTAACCTATTTTTGGGATGTGGGTATGATGGAAAAAAAGTATACTGCCTATAGCACTGATCGCTATCTTCAGCCATAACAAGTTGCAAATTATTTTTAATTGACCAACAATTAATGAATAAACTATGGCTGAATCAAATCCTAACTATCGCTTAGAAACATTCAGCGATGGCGTTTTTGCTATTGCCCTGACATTATTGATCATTGATATTAAAATACCGGCAACACCGGAGATTAATAACAATGCAGATTTCTGGCTTGCCCTTCGACATATTGCTCCATCCCTGCTGAGTTTTGTTTTAAGTTTCGCCATCATCCTGATCACCTGGGTGAATCACCACAACGCCTTTAAGTTGATCAAATCATCAACTACTGCATTTATTTTTGCAAACGGGTTTTTATTGCTAACGGTTGTCTTTTTACCTTTTCCAACTTCATTAGTCGGAGAATATTTGTTCACTGATCACGCTGGACCTGCAGTCGTTCTGTACGATTTAACTACAGCCATGCAGGCCGTTGGCTGGATTTTAATGTGCACGGTTACCATTAAGGATCAGTTAGGGAAAAATGAAAGAGCATACTATGAATCTCGCAGGAACAGGAAATTCGGATTTTATTCTCTATTCGGATATACTTTTTTATCCATCCTGGCCATTTGGTTTCCCCTGACCATTGCAGTGATTACTTTACTCTTGTGGGTTTACTGGTTGATTCATGGCATGAGCCTGAAGGATGTTGAAGCATAAGGAATTAATCGAAAAAAATTATTTTATGAAAACCGATTGCATGAGTTTTAAAATGATTTGTTTAACTATAACCGGGTTGTTATTTGCCTCATTGATAAATGGCCAGGAAAATTTTCAACCTGGATATATCATTAATTTACAAAAGGACACTATCAGGGGATTTGTGGACTATAGGAATTGGGAAAAGAATCCATCAGATGTAGTATTTAAAATGGGTATAAATGAATTACCAACCCAATACAGATCAATAGATATTACTGGTTTTGGCATACAGGACGAGCACTACATGAGTGCCATAGTTGAGAGAGAAAGTACATTAAATTCATTCTCTGATGGACCCTATTCGGCTCAGTTGATCACAGAGTTGGATTCCACTTTTTTGCAGACTTTGATAGGAGGAAGTAAAAGCCTTTATTATTTGAAAGATAAAAACGGTATTGACCAATTTTATATACATCAGGATACAGGCTTTACTCTTTTGATTTTTAAAAAATACATGAAGGTTCAGAATGAGAATAAAGGGAATATGGAAAACAGGACATTTGTCGGACAGCTCATAAAATATTTGCAGGAATGTGACCAAATCCAGGATAAACTAAAGGATACAAAATACAAGAGATCAGATCTTGAAAAATTATTTGTGGAATATTACGCTTGTACAAATTCTTCCATTGCGTTCCACAAAAAAGAAGATAAAATTATTGCTCAATTAGGTGTATGGATGGGCCCTTCCATTACGTCATTGCAAATCAATAGTGAGTCTAATTACCTCGGAAGCGTTGATTTTAATTCTTCTACAACGGTTGCCGGAGGACTGACTTGTGATTTTATACTTCCCAGGAGTCAACGGAAGTGGTCGATCCTTACTGAACTCATGTATACCTCATATAAAACGAGTGGGCATTATGATGATTTATACAACCCGGCTACTATTACTTTTGAATATGCCTACCTGAAATTGAATACAATGCTTCGATATAGATATCCATTGGGAAAAGTTTCTGCTTATGCTAACATTGGAATGTCGAATGGCCTGGTAGTGAGTGAAGTCAATGAAAAAAAAGATGAGTCCATGTTTCACCCGGATACAATTGGCCCGGCAATGCCTAACTCAAGGGGATATGAGCAGGGTCTTGTGATGGGAATTGGTTTAAGCTATTATCAATTTTCAATTGAAGTCCGATATGAAGCAGCTAATGGATTCTCATCATTGCAGAATGTCGGTACACCCACTAAAAGATTGTATTTCCTCGCAGGATATCAGTTTTAAAAAATGGTTAATTCTAAAAAAAAAACGATGAAAAATTTGGAAAACAAAGTCGCCATTGTCACTGGTGGTGGATCAGGTATTGGTAAAGCGATCGCTATACTCTATGCTTCAGAAGGAGCTAAAATCGTCATTTCAGATGTTGATGATCAGGGTGCTAATGCAGTTGTTGCTGAGATAAATGCCAAAGGGGGTGAAGCTATTTTTGTAAAAGCGGATACCTCAAAACCGGATGACAGTAAAAATGTAGTTGAGCAAGCCGTAAAAAAATATGGTGGGTTGCATATTGCTGTCAACAATGCAGGAATCGGAGGACCGATAAATCTTTTGGGAGAATATCCTATTGATGGTTGGGATAAAGTTATATCGATCAATTTGTCCGGTGTCTTCTATGGCATGCGATACCAAATCCCGGCTATGCTCACCTCTGGCGGAGGAAGTATCATCAATATGGCTTCTATCCTGGGCAAAGTAGGTACAAAAGGTTCAGCTGCATATGTGTCTGCCAAACATGGTGTCATTGGATTGACTGAAACAGCCGCACTTGAATATGCAGATCAGAAAATCAGGATCAATTCGATCGGACCCGGCTATATTCTTACACCGTTGTTGACCAAATCGTTAGATGAGGCAACGATGAAAGCATTAGCTGGCCTTCATCCTATGAACCGATTGGGAACCGCAGAAGAAGTGGCACAGTTGGCCCTGTTTCTTAATTCGGATAAAGCTTCATTTATTACCGGGTCGTATTATAATGTGGATGGCGGCTACCTGGCGCAATAGATATTCGTTGTATACATCTCACACCTGACGTATCTCGATTTACGACTCACAACTGACATCTCACTACTCTCTACTGAAGTATCAAGCGATAGCAGACCGTTCAAAAAAATTCTTATCTTGGAAAAGAGGTTGTATATTTTACACTTCCAAAATTGATGAACAACACTTCAATGATGAGAATTAAACCACACCAATTTACTTTAATTCTTCTGCTAATCTCTATTTGGTTAGGAGCTTGTGTGAATCACCTGTATGCGCAGGATAGCCTTGCGACAGATCAGGTAAAACCTAAGGCTACACTGAAAGATACCCTTGACGGGGGATTTGATTTCAGTAGCTGGCTGATCGACAGCAAAGGGTTTATGCCAATTCCATTTATTGTTACAGAACCTGCCCTTGGTAATATTGGAGGTGTGTTGGCTTTGACCTGGATGACGCCAAAAAAAATACCGGAAGGCAAGACTTATGTAGCTCCGGATATCACTGCAGGATTGGGCATGTACACAGCAAATAATAGTTGGCTCGTGGGTGGTGGCCGAATAGGAAGTTTCCCGGAAAAGGGTATTAAATACAGGGCTTTTTTAGGTTACCTCAACCTCAACTTGTCCTTTTACCGGACATTTACTAACGAAGGTGAGAAAGAATATAAATTCAATCTCGCTGCATTTCCGTTTTTATTGTCGATTTCTAAAAGTCTTCCTAATTCGGATATATACATCGGAAGTCAATACTCCTTTGGGAAAACATTAGTTGATCCACTTTTTAGTGGTGAACCTCCTGAATGGGTTTCGAGTAAAGACCTGGATGCGAAAACAGGTTCATTGGGCATATTCGGTGACTGGGACCGGCGTGATAATTTTTTCACTCCTGATAAAGGAACCATTCTGCATTTGTTATATACTGTCGATGATAATTGGACAGCAAGTGATTATTCTTATCAGCGTCTCCATAGTTTTCTCAATTGGTTTATTCCGATCAAACCCACATGGATCAGCGGACTCAGGGTTGAAACACAACATGTATTTAGTGATCCTCCGTTTTACCTGCTGCCAAGCCTGAGCATGCGCGGCGTTCCTGTTGCCAGGTACCAGGGAGCCACTACACTCGTCATAGAAACTGAACAACGATTTGATCTCAATCTCCGTTGGAGCATTGTTGCATTTACAGGCCTTGGAAAAGCCATTATGAAGAATGAAAGTTTCAGTGATGCGACATTAGTTTATAATTATGGTACAGGATTCCGTTACCTGGTCGCAAGAGTTTTTGGCATCAGGGCCGGTATTGATATCGCGAGAGGCCCCGATCATTGGGGATGGTATATTGTATTTGGACACAACTGGAATAGGTAACGACCATCGTTAGATGTAAGTTGTAAGATGTGAGTTGCATTGAAACCTAATTCCTTTTTCAACGTTTAAAAGGTTAATTCACGCCTTATAAATCCATTTCACATGAAGAAATTATTTTGCCTGATCGCCCTCATCTCCACTCTCTACCTGATCGCATGTAACAAAGACGATAACAATCCGACCGGTAAAACAAAACAAGTAACAGGATATACCACGTCACAGTATAAAGACACTGTTAGCTTCAACTATAATTCTGCCGGCCAGATCATACGAGTGCAGGATGTAGAAGCTGTGTTCACGTATGACATCAGTGGAAATCAATTGCATTATACTGAAGATAGGAAAATTGGTGGCCTGGTGGGTGATGCTACTTTTACCCTGGATGCCAGTGGAAAAATTGTTTCGGGCCATGGCAGTTTTTCCTATAGCACACCCTTTACTTCTCAGTTTACTTTTACCTACGACGGATCTGGAAACCTGACCAACAGAACAGATGTTCGAAGCGATGGAAATACCTGGTCATACGATTACATTTGGACAAACGGTGATATCACTTCAGAAAAATGGAATCAAAACGGATCGCTCTACTTCACTGAATTTTACGAATATGATTCGAACCTTGCAGATAAAAATAAATTGGATGGATTGAAATTTCTGAATACTACTAATAGTTTCCTTGGTAATTCCAATCAACATCTGCTAAAGCGCACCTATTCCAATTTTGCACCTGGCACTACCACTGTTCAGGAAGCAACCTTTGCTTTCAGCCTGGATGCAGACGGTTATCCAAAGAATTCAACAATCACCTATATCACTACCCCCGGTACAGATATTGTAGTATATTATTATCAGTGAACAGTTAAAAACTAACAGTTAGCAACTAACAGTTAAATAATATTAGTATTTACTTTTAGTTTTTAGTATTAAGTTTTTGTTTTAGCTATTAACTAATATTTTTCGTTTATAATTGTTAATTGTTAGTTGTTAGTTGTTAGTTATTAGTTATTAGTTTTTAACTCGAAACCATTGCTCCCTACCTATATGAAAAGTCTCCTTCTGATCGTATTTCTTTTCAGTTTCGTGGTCCACATTTTTTCTCAAACTGAATTGGTGTTCCAACAGAATATTAGTGAAAGAATAAGTCCAGGTGAAATCCAGCATTATAAACTTAAAATCCAAAAGGGTGATTTTTATAATGTGGAGGTGATGCAAAACGGGATTGACCTGGAGATTGATCTGAAGGATGAAAGAACAGGTAAGGTTGAAACCTTTGATTCACCTAACGGTTCATGGGGACCCGAGCTGGTGGAGTTTGTTGCAGGGATGACAGGTTACCAATCAATTGATGTGAAACCTTTTGTTGATACTACAAATACAAGTGCAAAGGCAGGTGAGTATACAATTGAGTATACAGTTCATAAAAGTGCGGCCGAATACAATGCACTACTCAAGCAAAAAGAAGCGGAAGAAAATGAATTCGTAGACTGGATAAAGAAGAATGCCTTTCCCCTGAAATCTATAAAAGTAGGCGCCGGATTTGAAGATCTCGTTTCGCTGAAAACAATACTTGCCAATAAAAAAGTGGTTGGAATAGGGGAAGCTACACATGGCACAAAGGAATTTTTTCAGATGAAGCACCGCATGCTTGAATTTCTTGTGAAAGAAATGGGTTTTACTGTTTTTGCCATCGAAGCCAGTTATTCGCGATGCAAGTATATCAATGACTATGTGTTGACCGGACAAGGAAATTTGGATACGGCAACGGTCATCCAGGGATTTACAACATGGAGTACGGAGGAAGTCAGGGATATGATCAAATGGATGAGAGAATATAACAGTACGAATCCTATGCATAAAATTCAATTCGTTGGTTTCGACCTCCAGGTAAATGATGCAGCCGAATTGGAAATTCTTAATTATTATAAGAAAGTGGATTCAACCAAACTCATTTCCATAATTCCTTTGATGCATAATGTACTCGATGCTGAATACAAAGGAGGTGTTTTTTCCGGCGACACTTCGATCAGGAATTTAATCAGTCCGATTGAAAAATTAATTACTTCATTTATTGAAAAACAAGGGGAGTATGTGCTGAAAACTTCAAAAGAAGAATATGATGAGGTGCTTTGGGACCAAAAAATATTGCATCAATATCTTGTTTCATACAGTTACAATAATTTTTCTGCTGTTGTCAAAAAAGAAGATCGTGATTTTTATATGGCCCAAAATATTCTTTGCTGGCTCACTTATTTTCCTCCTGGAACGAAGATGATGGTATGGGCACATAACGGGCATATTGAAAAAGATTACCTGGATGCAACCACTACACCAAGTATGGGGAGTTATTTAGCGAATCAATTAAAAGAGGATTATTATGCCATTGGATTTGATTTTTATAAGGGGAAATTTCAATCAAATGATCCTAACCTGAAAGATTCCCCTGGCTGGGAAGAGCAGGAAATAGGAGAAGCTCCTGAAGGAAATCTCAGTTCCTATTTTGTCAGGGCCGGATTGGGTAATTCGTTCCTCGATTTTTCTATGACTACAAAGAATAAAAACATTGATACCTGGTTAAATGAAAAACAAGTCGGCACTTACAGCATGGGCTCGCAATTTTCAAAAGACTGGCCCTCAACAAACTATATCGCCCCGATGAAATTAGGCAAAGCCTTTGACGGAATGATTTTTATAAAAGAAAGCACAAGGGCAGTTCCTGTACCGTGGATGGAGATCAAAAACTATAACTTCTAAAAGTGAAAAGTGAAGAATGATTGACCTCGATCTATGGTCGTTGGTCATAAGTTTTTGGCTTTTAGTTTTTAATTTTATTATTAATCATTACTTTCAATACAAAATCAAAAAGTATGAATACAAGATTATTATTCGCATTCATCGTCATTTGCGGCACTTTAAATGCACAATCACCAGACTGGGCCTGGGCACAGAGATCAGGTAACAGCGATAATGATATTATTAAATCAGTTGCAGCTGATGCCAGTGGAAGTGTAATAGGGGTAGGCTATTTTTCGAGTTCTTCCATTGTTTTTGGATCGAACACGCTGACGAATGCAGTCTCAGGATTGAATGATTTGTTTATTGTAAAATATAATGACGCCGGTGATGTGCTGTGGGCAAAAAGTTTTGGAGGGGATGATGGCGACTATGCTCTCGCTGTTTCAGTTGATGATTCCGGCAATGCTTATGTAGGAGGCTATTTTAAAAGTCACTCCATTGTATTTGGGTCCACTACCTTAACGAATCCCAGTTTTCCTTATGGTGATGTATTCCTTGTAAAATTGGATCCCTCCGGAAATATTCTTTGGGCTAAAAGGCCTTCCGCAAGCGTAAGCAGTGATGCTATTTATGCAGTGTGTGCAGATCATTTTGGAAATGTGTATGCCACAGGTCATTTTGAAGGTTCCTCCATTACTTTTGGTTCTACCAAATTGACAAACGCCAATTCACCAAACCAGGATGCTTTTATCGTAAAATATAATTCAGCAGGTGTCGTACAATGGGCGAAAAGCGCAGGCAAAGCGAATGATGATGTTGGAAATTCTGTTACAGTGGATGCCACCGGAAATGTTATTGTTGGCGGTCAATTTGCGAGCGCATCCATTTCTTTTGGTTCATCAACATTGAACAATGCCAACTCCGGAACATTTGATGTGTTCATTGTAAAATATGATGCCGCAGGAAATGTCCTCTGGGCCAAAGGGGCAGGGGATATTGAAAATGACTATGCCCTTTCTGTTTCTGCCGATCGTTTTGACAACGTCTATGCGGCAGGATATTTCAGGAGTGATAATATCAGTTTTGGTTCTGAATCATTGACGAATTCCGGTCCTCCTTACGGTGATATGTTTCTCGTGAAATATAATGCTGATGGTAATGACCAATGGGCAAGAAGGGCTTCAGAAAGCATAAGTAGTGATGCTATTAATTCCGTTTGTGTAGACACTTCGGGTGGAGTATATGTGACGGGGCATTTTCAAAGTTCGGACATCACTTTTGGTTCTACCACGTTGAATAATTCTAATTCTCCGAAACAGGAAATATTTGTTGCAAAATATGATGATAACGGAAATTCCCTGTGGGCCAAAGGTGCCGGAAGCGATAATGATGAAGTCGGTAATTCCATTGCAGCCAACAACTCAGGAAGCATATTCATAGGAGGACAGTTTTCGAGTTCGACAGTTAGCTTTGGTTCTACGGATTTAATCAATGCAAATGAGGGATTTGACGATTTATACCTTGCCAAATTAGCGGGCACGGAAGGAACAAAGGAATTAACCAGTGGAGATTTTAATATTTATCCGAATCCATTTTCGGCAGAGACTACGATCCAAACAAACACTACGTTTAAAGATGCAACTTTAGTTCTTTACAATTCAATAGGCCAAATGGTGAGGCAAATAAATCATATCTCTGAACAGCCTATTCAGCTTCAAAGAGGGAATTTACCGGAAGGACTTTATTTAATTCAATTGAAATCTGACGACAAAATATATATTTCAGAAAAACTGGTGATCGTCAACGAGTGAGTAGTCAGTTGTGAGTGGTCAGTAGTTTTATTTTTTTCTAAGTGGCTACTTAAGTTTCTAATGTTTCTAAGTGGTAAAAAAGGTTTAAGCCGTTAATGGTTAATTATTACGCATGATGGATCCTTACTGCTTTGACTTGCAACACTCATCCTTATGCTACATCTGTTTAACCATCGAAAATATCTATGTGGCTTTCTATGTGAACTATGTGTCTATGTGGTTCAAATTTGGTTAATGGTTAACGTTTAATGTTTAAATATTACATAACCTAAACCCCATCAAGGAAGTCCTTTTCCCATATCCATTGGGCCGAAATACCCGCGAAAAATAGCTTCGAAAATTTTGTATGTCCCAACAAGGACGGGCTAAATCTCAACATTCTTCTACTCTTCTGTAACCTTTTCCGGCTTCACTGTCTCTAAGTGAGGTACATCAATCAATCATCAACTTTAAACAACTCTTATGAAAAAGTATACCATTTTATTACCTCTCATTGCCTTCTCCATTCTTACGCTTTCAAGTTGTAAGGAAGAAACAGTCGCACCAGCTGACAGCGCTCAGTATAAATCATTCCAGACAGCCATGCGTGTTTTATGGAGTGATCATGCATTGTGGACCCGAAATGTCATCATCAATATCATAGATGGAATGCCGGGAACCAACGAAGCAGTAGCCCGCCTGATGAAAAACCAGGAAGATATTGGCAACGCGATCAAGCCTTATTATGGCGATGCCGGTGGGGAAGCACTTACTACATTACTCAAAGAACATATCTCAATTGCTGCCGATCTACTCATTGCTGCGAAAACAGGAAATACAAATGATTTTAATACAGCCAGCACAGCGTGGTATGCTAATGGAGAGGCTATTGCTACCTTCCTTAATACTGCAAACCCGGACCATTTTCCGCTGACAGACTGGAAGTCAATGATGAAATCACATCTCGATTTAACCCTTGCAGAAGCAGTAGCCCGTCTGAATGCAGATTATACAGCGGATGTAAATGCCTATGACAGTGTCTATGCAGAATTAATGATGATGGCAGATATGTTGTCAGAGGGTATTGTCAAACAATTCCCCGGCAAATTTTAGGAAAAAAATAAAACGATTTTTCAAACAAATAAATGAATCAATCATGGCAACCATTCAATCGAATCAAACGGTGAAATCAGTATTCACTTTATTAAAATTGACATATGGAATAATTCCTATCGTAGCAGGTTTGGACAAATTCACGGATATACTGGCGCAGTGGGATAATTATCTGCATCCTGGTTTGGCATCGATGCTTCCGTTTTCACCTCACACTTTCATGATGATCGTGGGTGTGATTGAAATCGTCGCCGGGATTATTGTACTGATGAAACCACAGATAGGAGGGATCATTGTTTCAGCCTGGCTTGCGGTTATTGCCATTACCTTGTTGGCCAGCGGTCACTATCTTGATGTAGCAGTGCGTGACCTGGTGATGGCTGTTGGAGTGTTTTCGATGGCACGACTTGCAAAAGTCTTAACTTTGCCGGAGCTACAGAAAAGCATCTGAATTGATGATAAAGGGAAATAAATAATAATGAACAAGATGGCAATATCGGATCAATATACGGATGCTGAAGTGATCAATAAAATCCTGGATGGAGATAAGGCGTTATTTGAAATCCTGATCCGGAGGAATAACCCTTATCTCTATAAAACAGGCAGGTCATATGGATACAATCATGAAGATACCCAGGATTTAATGCAGGAGACTTTCATCAGTTCGTATGTCCATTTAGCCACATTTGATCACCGCGCAGCATTCAAAACCTGGATCATCAAAATAATGCTTCGGCATTGTCACCGCAAACAGAAAAAATTTAGTTATAAAAACGAGATGTCTATGGCCATCGAGGATAATTCTGTCCCTATGTATTCGGACAACAAACAAAATGACATCGGTAAAGAAGTGGTTAACCGCGAGCTCAATCATGTGATCGAAAATGCAATGATGCAGATACCTGAGGATTACCGCCTGGTATTTTCATTGCGTGAAATAAGTGGCCTGAGTGTAGCCGAGACCTCTGAGGCCATGGACATCAGTGAAACGAATGTCAAAGTACGGTTGAACCGCGCAAAGGTGATGTTGCGCAAACAATTAGAGAAGACCTACACAGCAGAAGAAATTTTTGATTTTAATCTCGTCTATTGTGACTCGATGGTGGATCGTGTCATGAATATTTTAAATAAATTAGATTAGCCTTTTTAAGATTTCTTCAGCCCCTTAGGGGCGAAATGTCCGTAGAATGAGAAAATGGAAACATTGTCAAGCTCCATAGGAGCGGCATATAGTGAGTATCGAAAATCTGTTTTGCATACAACTTTGATTGCCTGGAAAGCATAGTCTTTGCTTCTATTATGATTCTGAAATCTCTTTTATTTCTGCATTGAATTATATGTCGCACCTACGGCGCTCATTTAAATGTCTGTCGTCAATCGTTAGTGGTAAATTGAAATCTATTGCATAACCTGCATAGGTTGCGGTGGTTATCTTAATGCTTCGACACACTCTTCCTTTTGCTCATACAGCTCAGCACAAGTAAATCTTTTTTTTCTTAAAAAATCTGTGTCCTAAAAATCGTGAGTGATGAGTAGCCAATTAAAAGTTAACAACTAACAGTAAATAACTATTTGTTTTTCGTTTTTAACTTTTACTTTTTACTTTTTACTTTTTACTTGTTACTTCTTAGTTGCCTAAGAAAATCTCTTTGATCAAAATCCCTATCCCCATCACCAGTACAAACCACCCGAATATCCTTTTGATTTGTGAGGGATATAATTTTAAAGTCAACTTGAACCCAACAAAAATTCCTGTGACAGAGAGCAAGGAAAATAGAAACAGAAAACCATAGTCCATCACTTCATGTTTGACCAGCACTTCTCCGGCAAAGCCGCTCAATGAATTAAAGGCAATAATTAATAGTGATGTTCCTACACTCATCCGGACAGGTATTTTAGCCAATAAAACAAGGGCAGGAATAATGATAAATCCTCCACCTACACCAAGAATACCCGTAAAGAGTCCTGAAACAAAACCAATAACCGCAAGCCAAAAATAATTGGTGGTCTCTATTTCTTTTTCATCCGATCCTCTGAAGTCAGACTGTCGTATCATCGTGAAGGATACCACCACCAACAATACCGCAAACAAAATCATGATGAATAACTCCTTGGAAAGCGTAAAGCCTGAGATAGTGAAAACCGGATTGGGAATATGTGGAATGAGGTATTTACGCGTAAGAAATACACAGATGATCGAAGGCACGGCAAAAATGGTGGCAATCTTAATGTCCACTAATTTCTTACGTATATAAGGTGCACATCCTATCGTACTGGTGATGCCAACCACAAATAAACTGTAACCCGTGGCGTCCACTGGATTGACATGAAGGAGATACACCATGATCGGGACGGTGAGAACGGAACCGCCACTGCCTAATGTTCCGAGTGAAATCCCGACCAGCATCGCACACACATATCCAATTATTTCCATCCGAAGATTAAGTTGGTGGGAAAAATATCCGGTAAAAATAATTAAGGCGCGATCAATCGCGCCTTAATTATTTTTTGCATTCGTATTATTACACTTACAGCTATCGCGCCGCTTTTATGTATCCCCATCCATCGTGCTGTTTGGAGATTATTTCATAAATGCCATCAGGAACTGTACCCACTCCCGCTAAAAGCTGGCTTTTGTCCACATTATTGTTTTTCATTGCAATTTCGCAGACTTTAAAGGCAACATTTTTATAGCCGGCATATTTCATCACATCGGCAGATACAATGGAATTACCCTTGGTGACCATGTCGAGTGATTTAGCATAAAAGACAACTTCAATATTGGCCTTCGGGTTTGATGTTAAGACTTCTTTGATCCACCGGATCACCATCTGGTGCACGACCGTATCCTTGCTGGTGACATCAAACACGACATTGTATGGTGCCGGTGTGGATTGGGCAGCAGAGAATTGGTGAAGGGCTAACACCAATAATAAGTTGATAAATATTCGTTTCATGGCATGTATAGTATTTGGATTAACCGGCATAAATATATTGGCATCCATGTTCTTGTGCACGGCCTACTGCCCATACGCCTGAAGGAACGATCTGAATACCCGGAATCAAATTAGCTTTCCAGTCATTCATGACATCCTCTGGTTTCATCTTCATCTGCATGGCAAGAACATTTGAATAAACAGTCATGGCAGCGTTGCATACACAGAACATAACACCGCTCACCTGGAGTTCAGGAATGCCGATAGCTACTGCTCCGAATCCGGGTGCTTTAAAATCACCTGGCTTTGTCATATAAAATGGATTCCTTGTTTTTGTTGCTGTAGCTGCGTCTGCTGCCTGGAATGCACCACCCACATCACCTGCTTTGAATACGTCGGCAAAATTATACTTCGCCCACATCGCATCTTTGAATGCATAGCCAATAGCCTCATGACGGAGGACAACAACGACTCCGCAATCGGCTTCAGGACTACCCGTCGCAGCATTCGTCAACAGAAAAATTCTGGGCCATATAAAAGGCATGATTTCATTAGGTCTGGTGGAATCGAAAATCGCACGGTGAGTCCCTTTTACTTTATCAAACCAAACGTCAGCCGGATCCTTGGTGCCTCCGAGAATGGCGTCTGATTTCTCTTGTGTATTACCAAATTTAAATGAAGATGTCAGCGCTGTTAAGCCGAGCGCTGCTGCACCTGTTCCAAGATCCCGAAGAAAACCTCTGCGGGGAGGAGTTTGCTTTGAATGGTTGTCTTTCATGATGAATAATAGATTTAGGTTAAGGTAAATTCTAGGGGTATTGAAGGATGTTAAAATTAGAGTTATTTCTGACAAATAACAAATTAATGCTTTGTTAATCCGGCGGTCATTTCTTTATAAGGGCCGTACTTATGCTGGGTCTCAGAAAAAGCATCCGCATACGGACCAAAAGGTAAGTCTACCGGTTTTTTGCTGATGTCAGGCCAGTCCTTTTCGAATTTTTTTTCAGGGTGCGGCAAGCTGTTGATATAAGCCGCGATGTCCCATGATTCTTCATCTGTGAGCAAGGGTTTACTTTTATCGCCAAGGGCATCGGGCATGTTGGTCTTGATGTATCCGGCCAACCTTGAAAGTCGATACATACCCGCCGCGGTATTGTAACTATCCGGCCCCCAAAGTGGCGGATATAAATAGGAGATACCATCGCCCTTCATTATTCCCTGGCCGTGACTGCCGTGACAGATAATGCAGGATTTTTTATACGCTATCTTTCCTAATGTCGTATCCGCTGCACGATTGAGGTAAGGTACATCGACCACTGAAACTCCCTTAGGACTGACACCTTTCTCGACATCTTTTCCTACCCAATTGATATAAGCCACCAAAGCGCGCATTTCATGACTTGAGCTATCCAGTTTGGTACCATTGAGACTGCGCTCCATGCAATCATTGATTCGTTTTTCAAGATTTTCAACAGTACCTGAGCGAGGACGAAATTTTGGATAAATGGAATAAACAGCGCTGTAACTATTGGCCAATAATCTAGTGCCGGCATCCAGGTGGCAGTTCTGGCAATTCATGCCATTGGACAGATGAGCGACTTTTCCTTTCGGGCCGAGATACACTGCGGTATTGGCTACGAGCTCTCTTCCATACCGGATTAAATTTCCTGTTTTATCATGTGGAATGGTGGTTGTATCCGGGGCGATCCATGAAGGTTTTTCGGGAGTGGTAGCAATTGGAGTAGAAGTGTTCGTTGAGTCCCCGGTTTTTTTTATTTCAGCATTGCTGACAGGGGGGATGTTGCAACTCAATACGAGCAATGAAAAACAAACCACTTGTATTAAGATGCTGTAAAGATGGAAATTTATTTTTTTGAATAAAATCATTTGTCAGGTTATCAAAATGAGGGTTGTCAATGCTTTAAAATGGTGCAGACAAATTTAGTGGAAAAAATAAGGATAAAACACATTTAGATTTTCAAAAAGTGAAAAGACCTTTAGAGGGGAGAATGAATTCTGCCTAACAAATATATCGCTCCTCTGGAGCTTGAAATAGTTTTGCGAATCTTGATGCTACAGATATATCGCTCCTCTGGAGCTTGAAATAGTTTTGCGAATCTTGATGGTACAGATATATCGCTCCTCTGGGGCTTGAAATAGTTTTGCGAATCTTGATGGTACAGATATATCGCTCCTCTGGGGCTTGAAATAGTTTTGCGAATCTTGATGGTACAGATATATCGCTCCTCTGGGGCTTGGAAAATTATTTCGAATCTTGATGCCACATGAAAAGTAAAATCGAATTAGCCCCATGGGGGCGACATATCTGTAGCTGAATATGATCGTAATCCTTTATAGCTCCGTAGGAGCGACATATAATTCCATGTAATGGCGAACCATAAAAGTAAGAGCATTGGGAACCAGAAAACATTATTTCCCCTCTAATTTCTACTCTTCAAAAAAGTCAAATAGATATTGGTCATTATATTCAATATCAAATTCTTTAAGTAGGTCAAGGTATTCTGCCTTGAAGCTTCTTTTTTTATGATGATCTGGTTGGGTTTCTATATAATGGCAAATCGTAGTTATCATCTTTTTATGGTACGAAAATGCCCCAAAACCTTCCTGCCAGTTAAAGTGAATTGGAGTTAGTTTTTTTTCATTAATCCATTTTGAAGAATTGGATTTCAGATCATTCGCCAGATTTGAAATTGATTGGTTTGGGTTTAAACCAAGGAGAATGTGAGTATGATCAGGCATGCAGTAAATCGCTAATAATTTATGTCCTTTGGCTCTGGCAATTCCTGAAATATATTTTTGAACTTCATCTCGGATAGGTTCACGAATCAATGTATTTCTGTATTTGACAGCAAACACGAATTGGATGTACAATTGGGTGTAGGTATTGGGCATGATCAGTTTTTCAAATGGTGAGCATGAAAATTAGGGGGAAAATTGATTTCTGCCCAAAAAATGTCGCTCCTATGGAGCTTGAAATATTTTTGCTGATATTTTTGCTACAGATATTCCGCTCCTATGGAGCTATTTTTGAATTAACTATTCTATTAAATACGGATATTTCATTTGCACGGAACTTTGAGAAGTTTTGGAATTCCGGATGATACGAAAATACTGGTTTTAGATAGTTAAATTAAATAAGTCATTGGATTTCGAACGGTGAGTTATTGAAGCAAATTAGGCTAAGGGGACGTCAATTTGATATTTATCAAATCATTTAGAATTAACAATTGTAGAAACAAATTAGCCTATAGGGGCGACATATCTGTAGCAAAATGTGGTCATAAAACATTTTAGCGCTGTTAGAATTAACTTAAGTAGAAGCAAATTAGCCCCACAGGGCGACATATCTGTAGCAAAATGTAGTCATAAAACATTTTAGCGCTGTTAGAATTAGCTTAAGTAGAAGCAAATTAGCCCCATAGAGCGACATATCTGTAGCAAAATGTGGTCATAAAACATTTTAGTGCTGTTAGAATTAGCTTAAGTAGAAGCAAATTAGCCCCATAGGGCGACATATCTGTAGCAAAATGCAGTCATAAAACATTCTAGTGCTGTTAGAATTAGCTTAAGTAGAAGCAAATTAGCCCCATAGGGCGACATATCTGTAGCAAAATGCAGTCATAAAACATTTTAGCGCTGTTAGAATTAGCTTAAGTAGAAGCAAATTAGCCCCATAGAGCGACATATCTGTAGCAAAATGCAGTCATAAAACATTCTAGCGCTGCTAGAATTAGTTTAAGTAGAAGCAAATTAGCCCCATAGGGGCGGCATATCTGTAGCAAAATGTAGTCATAAAACATTTTAGCGCTGCTAGAATTAGTTTAAGTAGAAGCAAATTAGCCCCATAGGGGCGGCATATCTGTAGCAAAATGTAGTTATAAAACATTATAGCTCCATAGGAGCGGCATAAAATTCAATGCTGTAACATTTAATGAAGCATAAAGCATTTCAATCACAATAGCATAGAATTATGGATATAGGAGATATTATGATTTTATAAAAATTCCCCAAAATGGTATAATCCTTGTTTTTAAAATCTACATATTTGGCATTGAAATATTTTTAGCTCCCAGACCTCATTTTCCGTCTTGGTGGTATCTACACTATAAACGAAATCAAACCCCACTTTGAAAATTCTGCACCTCGCCATTATTTTCTTCACCATCGAACTGGATCTATCCGCCCAGCCGTGGATGAGTGAGCCATTTCTTCGCATAAAGCATCCTCAAGATTCAGTTAAGCTCACTAATTTTTTTGACATTCAAAAAGCTTTTACTAAATACGAACTAAAGCAACTTCGGAAAAAAAATTCTGATGAGGATGCGAAAGACAAAAATGAAGAAGGTGAATTTCCCGGTTATTCTCAATACAAACGGTGGGAGGCATTCATGGAACCACGAGTGTATCCATCAGGTGATATCACACTTCCTTCTTCCACTTACAATGAATTTCAAAAATATCTCGGTTCAACTCAGTACACTGTTAGATCAAGAAGCATCCCACCTGCTACATGGACACCACTAGGTCCAACCGGCACAACTCCGGCAAGTTATTTTCTCGGTGCCGGAAGAGTCAATTTTATCCATTTTGATCCGAATAACACCAACATCATGTGGGTAAATTCTCCTGCAGGAGGATTATGGAAAAGTATTGATGGCGGTCTCAACTGGACTACTAACACCGATCAACTCACCATTATTGGTTGCTCCGATATCGCTATTGATCCCTCTAATACACAGACGATGTATCTCGCTACCGGTGATGGCAATGGTACCGGATCACAACTCGCAGTAGCATCAATTGGAATTCTGAAATCAACGGACGGTGGCGTCACATGGCCATCATCAAGCAATACGATGAACTGGACATTAAACCAGGGCCGGAGTATTTATAAATTATTAATTCATCCCACGCATCCTGACACTGTATTCGCAGCTACGACTAACGGGATATATAGAACAATCAATGCAGGACTAAACTGGATACAAATTCAGACTGGGCAATTCACTGACATCGAATTCAAGCCAGGGAACCCAAACATTGTATATGCAGTTGCTGGTATTTTTTCAGGAGGCACATTTTATAAATCAGTTGATGCAGGGGCATCATTTGTTCCTGTAGCGGATGGACTTCCACCAAGTGCTAATGTAGCCCGGCTTGAAATCGCTGTCACACCCGCAGATACAAATTATGTTTATCTCGTTGCTGTCAAAAAAAATACTTATGATTTTTATGGATTCTACCGGTCTGTAAATGGAGGAGATCAATTTTCTCTGCGGGCGAATACTCCGAATATTTTATTTGGTGCTGCAGGATCCCAGGCATGGTACAATTTATCTATGGCTGTATCATCACTACATAAGGATACTATACTCGTCGGAGCAACGAATATCTGGAGAAGCCTGGATGGAGGACTGACGTGGACAAAACATACCAGTGAGACAGGGGGTTTTATTCCTTATGTGCATCCCGATCATCATTCAATTACGTTTTTACCAGGGACAGATGACACTTATTTTTCAGGAAATGATGGAGGTATATTTAAAACAACTGACAGGGGACTGACATGGAATACTTTTAATGAAGGATTGCAAATCGCACAGATGTATAAATTTGGCGTCTCACCATTAGATCCATACACGATATTGACAGGACACCAGGATATGGCTACTCAAATATTACACAATGGTACATGGAACATGTTCACCCCCAACACAGGTGACGGTATGGAATGTATCTATGAACATGATAATGACAGCATCAGGTATTGTGAATCATATTTGGGACGTGTGATAGTCTCGTATAATAATTATCCTTTGTACAATATTGTTTGTACGACTACAGGTACAGGTGTCAATGCGGCTGGCAGTTGGATCACACCTGTAGTCATGCATCCGGATCATGATTCGACACTGTTGGTAGGTAAAGCACAGGTTTGGCGAACGGTAAATGGAGGACAAAGTTTTTCACAGGTGGGTGACGTAACAGGTGGTAATACCAATCTTATCGCGCTTGCCTACGCTGAATCGGATCCTGATTATATCTATGCGGCAAAATCAAATAAATTCTTTGCCTGCATAGATGGAAATACGTTTGTGGATAAGACAGGTACATTGCCCGTAAGCTCACTGAGCATTACATCTATCGCGGTGTGCAATACGGATCCGCAAAAAGTATGGGTTACTTTTTCAGGATATTCTTCACCAAATAAAGTTTTCTATTCTTCGAATGCAGGTGATACATGGACAAATAAATCCACAGGGTTGCCTAATCTTCCTGTTAATTGTATTACGTATCAGCATGCATCGAATGATGGTTTGTATGTTGGGACAGATGTCGGTGTTTATTTTATTGACAACTCACTGACTTCATGGCAGTCTTTCTTCACAGGTTTACCGAATGTCGATGTTGAAGAGTTTGAGATTGCATATTCGATCAGTAAGATCAGGGCTGCTACGAATGGACGAGGGCTGTGGGAATCGGATCTTGCCGTTTCGATTCCGACCTCGCTTACGTGGGTTGGCAGTGTTTCATCAGATTGGAATAATCCGGCTAACTGGAGTCCGCATGCTGTTCCAACATTGATGCAAGATGTGATATTGCCTGATGTCGTGAGTCCTAATTTTGATCCTGTTGTGAATGTTCCCGGACTTGGATGTAAAAATCTTACTCTTCAACCCGGAGCAATGATGACGGTGCCAGAAGGGGATGAATTCAAAACTAAATCCAATTGAATTTTCAGGACTGAGTTTAATCTATCCTTGCCGCTGTATTTTGAGCAAAGCATTGTATTAAGTCAAAATAGTTCTTAAATCCCTTCGATGTTGAGGTCAGCCTCATCCGGTTACTTTGTGGGATACAAGGCACTCTTAAAACAGTCGGCCGCCTTAAACTAAAAAAGTACTGATCTTTGTTATCTTGATACCTGTAAGACACAGCTTACTTCAATAACGCACAAGATCTAATGGCCTCCAGGAAAATATTTACACGAATTCTCAAATTCCTGGGGAAAGTTTTACTGGGGTTGCTCTTATTTATTCTTTCGGTTATCATTCTTATCCACCTTCCCCCTGTACAGAATAAGATCACACAAAGATTATGCACCTTCCTCTGTGCAAAAACTAAAGGACAGGTCAATATACAAAGGCTCGAATTTTCCATCCTGGGAAATGTCACCATCAAAAACCTGAGCGTCTCGGACCCGAATTCGAATCAAATTTTTTCCGCCGGATTAATCGCAGTCAGGTCCAACATATTTGATATCCTTTCCGGAGATTTAAAATTTGAAGAAATCCGTCTCGAAGATGTAAGCGGAAAACTGATCCAGGATAAAGATGGGATGAATATCAATTTTATCGTTGATGCTTTCAAATCAAAAGGAATTCAGGTTCCGGATACGACATCTTCTGAGTTAACTCTTCGATGCCACAAAATCTTATTAAATAATATTGATTTTGAATTTCTCACTGATGTGAGTGGTACAGATATTCACATCCATCTCGGAAATCTCACCGGAGATGGAGCCGCATTTTCCACCAAAGGAAGTACCATTAGCGCTGATAATATAAGTATGAAAGTTCCGGTTGTCAAAATTATAACTAAGGGGCTACAAGACACAATCACTACTTTAACTGCACAAACCGGCCCTCAATATTTCAGTCCGGATTTCGGCATTGGCCTGGGATTTGAAATAAAAAATCTTCAGGTCGAGGATGGTGCCTTTGCGATGCACAGGGACACTGTTTTGATAACGCAAAAGTTTGATCCTAATCACCTTGTTGCAGAGAACATTCAAATCCATTTGTCAGATGCCAGGATGAACCCCGATTCGTTGGGTGCTACTTTGAATTCACTTTCAGTTCAACTTCCCGGGTTTGCCGGGATTAATGCAAGTGCTGGTGTTCGGATGAATCGTCATCAAATGGCACTGTCTGAATTTAGCATGGCTTCAAATAATATTGAGTTGAAAGCAGATCTCACTGCTTCATATAATACTACATCAACCAATGCCGGTGAAATTCCAGATGCAAACGTGAAGGCTGAAGTAAAAATGAATCCCGGGGACCTGGCTTATTTTTTAAATGACTCTATAGTGGAATATTTCAAACACTGGACACCAACAGCTTTAACAGTCGAAGGAAATTATATTGACGGGAAAGGCAATTTGAAAAATCTTGAAGTCACCACATCCAATAGTCATCTAGATGCAACAGGACTGTTGAATGACATCATAGATCCGGAAAATATTTCCTGGCAGGATATGAATATTAATGTTGACGTGGGTTCGGATTTCCAACAAACAATAGCATTATTCAGCGATAAAGTCAAAATACCGCCCTCCGTTAATCTTCAACTGAACACCACAGGCAATTCCAAAAAAATATTTGTTGACGGAAAAGTAAAAAGCACATGGGGCAATGCAACTGCGAAAGGAAATGTAATTCTCTTGGGAAAGGATATTGACCTTGACATGAATGTGTCGGGTGAACAAGTGCAGGTGAATGAGTGGGCATCGCTTCCCATGATTGGAACTGTCAGCTTAACTGCAGATGCTAAAGGAAAAATGGGTGAACACCAGGATGCACAAGTTAGTGGTGTGATCAGTTCTATCATGCTGATGGATCAACCTATTCACCAAATTGTTTTTCAAAGTAATTTAAAAAAAGAAGACATCGAAGCCAATATTAAAATCGAAGATCCCGATTACCTATTACAAGGTCACACAAATGTTTCTTTCGGCGGGCCATTGGTGATCAAGAGCGAATTTCAGTTTGATACATTTCACCTGGGTCGCCTGATTAAAAGAGACAGTGCCCAGGTCCTCACCGGTCTTCTTGCTACAAACGTAACCTTAAGTGATACTACTATTGAAGGAAAGTTGAGTGGAAAAAATATAATTATTAAAAATAAACATTCTACCTGGGCAACCGATTCACTTAACGTGGCTGCACTACTATCTCCATCCGCAAGCAACATCGATTATAAAACGGATGATGGAAAAGGAAACCTTACTGCCAACTTCGATCTGCAAAAAATCGGGGACCTCCTGCAACCGTGGATACATAATATTATGAATCCATCCACCAAAACTCCATTGCCCGAAGGAAACAGGACGGTGCA
This sequence comes from uncultured Saprospiraceae bacterium, assembly GCA_963746195.1. Lineage (GTDB taxonomy): Bacteria > Bacteroidota > Bacteroidia > Chitinophagales > Saprospiraceae > Opimibacter. The sequence goes on from CAVVAS010000001.1 coordinate 429,494, forward strand.
GTTTGGTCTGCAAATGAACAATGCTGCTCCATTAGAAATGCTCGGCCTGGGAGTAACTGAATTTTCTGCCATCAATGTCAACGGGAAATTGGACGAAGCAAATCATGAAGCCAATGTTCACCTTAATTCCGGAAAATTTAAAGGATATGGTATTTCGCTGGATACCTTATTCACTGATATCAAATTGTCCGGCGACAGCATAAAGGGAAATTTGAATGGAAATAATCTCTTCTATGATACGTATGACCTTGGCAATCTCAACTTTGATGTGAAAACTAATGGAGATACCACGATAGCTGACCTGGATTTGTCACATGATACTGTTTCCTATGTTGGATTAGGTATTAGGATTTTACATGCAGATGGCGGCGCATATTTTTATCCGTTTAAATTAAGGGCATTTAAAAAGGATTATCAATTTGATCCGGCTAACCCGATATTCATGTCAGACACGAATGTAGAGCTGAAACAATTCCTGATCACTCATGACAACATGCAATTAAGCCTGAACGGCAATCGACGTGCTTTTGATGTCAATTTTAAGAACCTGGACATCACAAGTCTAAGCCCACTCATGCCCGGTGAAGCCAACATCCTCCATAAGGGTTATCTCAATGGAACATTTACATACGCCTCAGGACAGCAACTTGATATTAAAGCCAATATCGATAGCCTGGTTTTATATAATTCCGTTCCAATAACAGTGACCGTTTCGGCAATGAAAGATCATGACGAATTGCCTTTTCAAGTATTGCTTTCCAATGAAACCAACAAGGTCGATGCGCATGGAAAATATTTTTTTAAGGATAAGTCTGTCGATGGTTCTCTTCTGTTGGATATTCATAACCCGGAGATGTTTGCATTTCTATATGGCAGCTTTTTGGAGAATGTGAAAGGCAGTATCAGAGGACAAGCTACCATCCACGGGCCACTGGAGAAACCTCAAATCATCGGTTCTGTCAGATTTAAAGACTTTGATGTCACGACACTGAAACCAAGGCTTGCTTTTAATATCAAAGATGACAGTATCAAATTGGATAATTCCGGAATAACTCTTGATCATTTTACATTTTATGATAAGGAAAATCATCCACTGACCATAACCGGAAATCTTAACACCAGCAATTTACCTGCATACAAATATGAGCTGAACATAAAGGCTGATGATTATACACTTATTAACTATCCCGATACCGTAAAAGGACAGGTAAAAGGTATACTGGTGCTTAATTCGGACATCAACTTATCAGGTAATGAGAAAGACACGTACGTGAAATCTGATATTGACATTAAAGACAAGACGAGCCTGACGATCGTTCTTGCCAATGATGATGATGCCCTGCTCAATACCATAGGCGTAGTTGATTTTGTTGATCCGGGAAAATTAATTGATTCGGCTAAGCTGGCATCCGAAAACATGTATGATTCTATCATGAGCAGCATTCCGGATTTCAAATTCAATTCAAAAATATTATTGGATAAAAATGCGTCCTTAAAAATAATTACAGATGCACAATCCGGTGATTATTTCCAGGCCTACGGGGGTGCGAACCTTGAATTATCATCTGACCGTACCGGCAATCCTCAACTCTCCGGAAATTATACCATTGAAAAAGGAGTCTATCGTCTTTCATTTTATGATTTAGTCAAAAAGACATTTACGATTGTCCCGGGGTCTTCCGTCACATGGAGTGGAAGTCCCGAGACCGGAGAGATGGATATCAAAGCCATTCATACAGTCGCGACAAACTCTATTGGCCTGGTCGGTCATGAGATCGGTGAGAATGAAAAATCGGTTTATAAAAGAACACTTGATTATGAAGTTGGCATCATTATTAAAGGCACGCTGGAAAAACCCATCATTACTTTTTCATTGGATCTGCCGGAACAGGACAAAGCGAGTTATCCTCTATTGGCGAATAAACTGGATCGATTGAAACTTCCGGAATTTCAGACTGAACTGAATAAACAAGTTTTCGGCTTGTTGGTGCTGGGTGGATTCCTTCCTGAGTCCAGTGTGGGGGATATTGATCAAAGCCAGGTGGCCACAACAGCTATATATAATAGTGTCAATGCCATATTGGCTACGCAGTTGAACCGGTTTGCAAGTCAATATGTCAAAGGCGTGGACATTAATGTCGGAATACAATCCTATGCTGATTATTCAACACCGGGCGGAAAGACACAAACGGCTATGGACTTCCGCGTTTCAAAAAGCGTTTTTAATGATCGGTTGTCTTTTGAAGTGGGTGGTGACATTGATATTAATACAGATCAGTCCGGTTCCAACACAGGAGATAATTATCGAGGTGATGTCGCTATTATTTATGACCTGACGGGGAACGGAGATAAGCAACTTAAACTCTTCAACAATGAATCCTATGACATCATCTACCAGGAAATTCGCAATACCGGGATATCATTGATCTTCATCAGGGAATTTGACAAGGGTGATAGACAAAAGAAAAAGGCTGAGGAGAAGGCTAAGGCTGAGGCTAATAATGAGGCTAAGGCTAAGGCAAAGGATAAGAAAGAAAAGCATCAATGAGGAGATCCCTTCTATATCAATTTTTGTTTGCGCTGTCAGTTGGTCTGGCTAGTTGCACCGGCATGCGATATATTAAGTCAACGGATCCGTTATATACCGGGAGTAAAATAAAATACACGGATGAAAAATCGGCGAAGAAAAAATTAACCACGATTGCCAATGAAGTAGTGAAACCAAATCCTAATCATAAGACGCTTTGGATGAGGCCGGCATTAGCTCGGTTCAATATGTTATCGGACTCCGCGAAGACGGAAAAATTCTGGAAAAATAAAATAGCACCACCAGTACTGCTTTCAAAGACCAATCCTGTCCAGGTTACTGGAGCGATGCAGAACAGGTTGTTTCATAATGGCTATTTTAAAAATACGGTAGTGTATGATACATTGTTCGAGGGAAGCCGGAAAGCGAAATATGTCTACACGATCACTCCAAGAGAACCTTACCTCATTGACACTATTATTTTTCCAAAGCCTCAGAATGATCTGACAAAAAAAATCGATGCAAAGAAGGATAAAACACTCCTGGTGAAAGGAGATGTCTATACTCTTGATGCCGTAAAAAATGAACGAGCCAGGATCGACCGCGATCTGAAGGAAGAGGGATACATTTATTTCAGCCCTGATTTCCTGTTATTAAAAGCAGATACCGTGACAGGCGATCACCAGGTTCACGCAGAGATGACAGTCAAACCTGAGACGCCACCGGAATCAAGGAAACCTTATACCATCGGGAAAATATTTATCCATGATGATTATAACCTTGAAGACATGAAGGCGGATACTTCGCAATACGGTAAGTATTATCTCATCTCGCACAACAATAACCTGGAATTCGATGCATTACAGGAGGGCATTTTCCTGAAGCCGGGTGCATTGTATTCACGATCGAATTACCTGCACAGCATCCGCTATCTCAATCAACTTCCCATCATCAGGAATGCGAGCATCAAATTTGTAGCTGAGCAAAATACGGACACGCTGGATGCGATGTTCTTCCTGACACAGAAGAAGCGATATGCTTACACTGCGGAATTCAATACGGTCTTTCGCTCCACCAATTACTTTGGCCCGGGGGCCATCTTCAGTTATACTGACCGCAACCTGGCAAAGGGTGCTGAAATGCTGAAGATCAATTTGCGTGGATCATTCGAAGTACAGATTGTTGATGGTGGTTTTAATCCGGCTTATGAGCTTGGTATAGGAATGGAGTACACGCTTCCGCGGTTATATCCAACGCTAATATTCAATACGGCTTCGAAGAGTCTTCCGAAAACAATCTTTTCCATCAACTACACATTGTTCAACCGCCTGGATCTTTATCGCCTCAATTCGATCAACACCAACTTCGGTTACAGTTGGAGCAGAAACGATCGCATCAATCACACCTTCAATCCGATCGAGATCAGTTATACGCGCGTTCCTGAAGAATCGAAAACACAGGAATTCAAAGATTATCTTGAAGAGAATCCCGGTATACAGCGAAGTTTTGATGAGCAATTTATCCTCGGGATGGGTTATGAATTTACATATCAATCTGCGGGCAACCGGAAACATGATTTTTACTTCCGTGCGGGAATTGATGTCGCAGGAAATTTTTTGGATTTAATTTACTCTGTAACCAATGCGAAAAAAGATTCTCTCGGTCGCTATACATTATTTAATGTTCCGTTTTCGCAATACATCAGGCCGCGGATTGACCTGCACAATACATTTCATCTCAATCGTGGCTCCAGTCTCGTGACTCGTGTAAGTGCCGGGGTGGGAATTCCCGTTGGCAATTCGGATATTCTTCCATACATCAAACAATTTTATGTTGGGGGTACGAACAGTCTTCGTTCGTTTATTGCCAGGTCGTTAGGTCCGGGAGGAGAGGTGCCACCTTCGGGATATAATGATCAGACAGGAGATATCAGGTTGGAAGGTAATGCGGAATATCGATTTACGTTTTCCGGTAGTTTCAGAGGTGCATTGTTTATGGATGCGGGGAATATATGGTTGTACAACAAAGATCCTGCGCGACCCAATGGGAATTTTCAGTTGAATACATTCATTGATCAGATCGCGATAAGTTATGGATGGGGATTGCGATGGGATTTTGATTTTATAGTGGCGCGGCTTGACTTCGGTTATACATTGCGTACGCCTTATTTGCCGGAGGGGCAGAGGTGGGCGGATACATTTGATTTTTGGGATCCAACAATTAATGTGGCGATAGGGTATCCGTTTTAATTGTTGAGCGTCGGTTGACCGACGTTCTGGTGTCATTAAAGCTTCGCTTTGCGTTTTAGACGATTACTATACAAATCAAAGAATTGAACACACCAGAGGTAAAATTCAATGGTTCAAATCACTATTTTCATTTAATATTAATTTATTACCTTTTCTATTAAATAGCTAATATGGATGATAAAGTAAATCTTATAAATAGTCTTAAGGAAAAGGAATTGGCTGAAGCCTTTACCACTATAAGGACAATAGGGACACTTTATACGCAGTTAGTTGGGGCTTTTATAGCAGCCAATGTAGCAGTTGTAGGTTTTGCAATAAGTCATCAGAACATCTGGTATGTTCTTTTTGGAGGGATTTTCCCTGTTTTAATATTAACTATTCGATATGCCTGCTATAAATCGATGATCCCTATAGGCTACTTTATTTATAGTTGTGAGCAAAAATTATCTGATTCAACTCATGAATTTCTGGCACAATTATATTTGAATTCACTTGATTCAAAAAATGCCACCGAATTTAAAGGTATATTTGACAATATGAAAGATGTTACTCCCGATGCAGCGTTAAAAAAATTATGTTCAATTAATAATATACTTTTTTCTGCAGATAATAAACCAGTTTCTATGTTGTGTATTTTAACTTCATCAGGTCAGGTATTCGCATTCGTACTTTTTCACTATATATTTTTATTTTGACTATTTTTTCATAGTGTGTGTTATTTGCAATCTCATCCTATCTAGCTACAGAATTTGCTAATTTAATCTATTGACTATCTAAAGAATTGCTTAACCCAAAATAAAACATTTAAAATGAACACAAGGCTGTTCAAAATATTTTTTGGTGCATCCATTGGTCTCTATATGGTCATGGTCTGCTTCAATAACATAACGGATTATGACTCAAACTTTCAGTTTGTGCGCATGGTTTCAGGTATGGTTGATGTATTCTCGAAAGAAAGAACCGGCTGGCGTGCAATCAATAGCGAAGTTATTCACCACATGATGTACGTATTCATCATTGGGTGGGAATTATCCATCGCTATTTTGACAATATTTGGGACAATAAAAATGACCGGGAACTTAAAGTCAGGTGCACTTGAATTTAATCAATCGAAGAAGTTGCTTGCGACGGGCTTATCACTTGGAGTGATACTTTGGTTTGGTATGTTTATTACGATTGGTGGTGAATGGTTCTTAATGTGGCAATCAAAAAATTGGAATGGACAAAACACAGCGTTTTTATTGTGTATATGCTTTTTGCTCTTCCTGATTTACCTGAATCAACATGATGAGTAATATGTTTTTGGCCATTAATAACGATATATGAGAAAACTAATTGCAGCAATGAATATGACCCTTGACGGGTTTTGCAATCACACGGCCATGATAGCCGATGATGAAATCCATCAACATTACAATGAACTATTGAGAAGCGCAGACACCCTCATCTACGGAAGAATAACTTATCAACTGATGGAAAGTTACTGGCCCTCCATCGTAAAAAGTCCCACCGGCAACAAACCAGAAGATGAATTTGCAGTACTGATAGACGATATTTCAAAAATTGTTTATTCCCGAACATTGAAAAGTGTTCATTGGAAAAATTCAACATTGAAAAAGGAAGTCATTAAAGAAGAGTTGTTAGAGCTCAAGCAACAAACGGGTAAACCTATTTTAGTTGGAAGTCCAAGTATGATAGTAGCCTTAACCAACCTTGACTTAATTGATGAATACCAGATTGGCGTTCAGCCTGTCATTTTAGGAAGCGGCTTAACCTTATTTAAAAACATCCGGGATAGAGTTGATCTTAAACTTTATAAAACTAAAACATTTGGTTGTGGGGCAGTAATGCTTTATTATGAAACAACGCCTGGGCGAATGATTTCCCCATAAATAGATTAAACCGTTGAGCGTCGGTTGACCGACGTTCTGGTGTCAACAAAGCTTCGCTTTGTGTGTTAAGTATTATCCTTTCAAATCAAAGATTTGAACACACCAGAACGTCGGTCAACCGACGCTCAACGGCAACAGGGAAGAACAAAAAAAATACGCTGGAATGAAGTTAGCCAAGAGAAATAAAATTAGCTTCACATCTCACAGACCTTAGTTCATGGGCAATAATCTGATGAAAACTTTAAGGATGAACTACTTTCTCATTTACCCATTATTTTTCTTTTCTTTCAGCATTATGGCACAAGCTGATCAACCGACAACGGACTGGGGTAACCTGAACAAATACGCTGCAGCAAACAAAAACCTGAAGCCACCATCACCGGGTGAAAACCGGATTGTATTTATGGGCAACTCGATCACCGAATCCTGGCTATCCATTGATAGTGCATTTTTTGCTCACAAACCTTATGTCAACCGGGGCATTGGCGGCCAAACGAGTCCCCAGATGTTGATCCGGTTTCGACAGGATGTGATAGACCTCAAGCCGGCTGTAGTGGTCATCCTTGCAGGCATCAATGATATTGCCGAAAACACAGGACATATCACACAGGAGCAAACATTTGGAAATATTGTCTCCATGGCAGAGTTGGCAAAAGTGAATCACATCAGGGTGGTGTTGTGTTCAGTGCTTCCGGCTTTTGATTTTCCCTGGCGGCCAGGGTTAGAACCCGTTGAAAAAATAACAAGATTGAACTCCATGATCAAAGCGTATTGTACAAAAGAAAAGATCGTCTATGTTGATTATTATTCAGCCATGGTGGATGAACAAAAGGGATTGGATAAGCGATATACAGTAGATGGAGTACATCCTACATTGGCCGGGTATAAGGTAATGGAACCTATCCTGGAGGCTGGTATTGGTAAGGCTCTTTTGGGAAAACAGTAATGGACAATTAACCTTTATTAATTTATTTTTCGAAATCAGATTCACAAAATGACGATATAAAACTGCGAAACATTAACTGTTTTATCATGAATCGGAGTGCTTATAATTGATTGCGTAGATTTATTTAGTAACACAATTCGAAATGAATAAATTAACATTCATATTTTTATTTTTTGTAACCATTTCTACTGCGCAATCACATGAAAAATTCCTAAGTGACTTTTTACAAGAGGATGAACTAAAAACTGAAAATGCTTTGACCGATTACAACCAGTACGACTTCTCTGGTATATGGACTCAAACTGAAAATTATCAAGTCTTAGGAATTATTGGTTCTGATTTTCAAAGGCTAAGGATTAAACTTATTTCAATCCAAAAAAATAGCAGCAATCCCAATGAATATTTTGTTTCTGGAAAATCCTTTGTCAAAAATAATATTTGTGATTTTAACGGAACAATACAAATAAGGGAAATAAGTGAACTCAAAGAACTGCATTTTGGTGTTGACAACGATTACAAGAACAGAAGAATAAAATCTCAAGGTATTCTTGTTGCAGATTTTGAATTAACGGAAAGCCCTAATCTGAAATATGCGGGAATATTTAAGGGCCAGCTTTTTACTAAATGGTATTTGGACTCAACTAATCAGATTCAGTATGATGATATTCAAGCAAATTCGGATGAATATCTTAATAATGCTTTCATTGGGATTTGGGTTGATAATTTATCCCATAAGGAAAAGATCTGTAAATGGGCTGATTTTCGTGTTCCTGAGGTTGATTCTGATTTTGATGTTGGCGCAGCAGAATTTTCACCAAGTGAAAAGTATTTAACCAAGGGTTGGAAAATTATCAAAAAGCGTGGTTGTTACAAGATATGCAAGCTCAAGATGAAGAAATCAAGGAATGGTGGAAATAAAAGCTTTTGTGAAACATTGGTTGTAGGTAATTTCAGTTTACGTTACACTCAAAGATCATTACTGAAACAGATTCTCGAGACTCGGCCAACAAGTACATTGAATCGGTACGGCCCATGATTTTACTTGTTAGAGGAGAGTTTTCACTCACTAATATCGGATCATTCATTAGAAAGGTTATAAAAATTTAAGTTGTATATTCAGACAACTTCCTTTATCTTTACTTTAATGCACCAGTTGAAGGTAAGGACGGTCTTCGCCTACAAGACTTACTTCAGGGACTTCTATGACAGACAGCGACTGAAAGTAAGGGATAAGATTCTTTGGACTTTCCGGATTATAGAATATGTACAATATGTACCCGAGGAATATCTAAAACACCTGAAAGGTACTGATGGACTTTATGAAATGCGTATTCAGCAGGGAAGTGACATCTTCAGAATCTTTTGCTTCTTTGATGAGGGTCAACTTATAGTACTGGCCAATGGATACCAGAAGAAGACCCAACGAACGCCGAGGTCTGAAATTGAAAAGGCATTGAGAATAAAAAAACAATATGAGCAAGAAAAGTAATTTAAAGTCACTTGACCAATTTATCGATGAGGAATATGGGAAAAAGGGTACTCCCAAGCGAGATAAATTTGAAAGAGGATATGAAACATTTAAGATTGGTTTTCTTCTTCAACAGGCCAGGTTAAAAAAAGGCTTGACGCAAGAAGAACTCGCTGATCGATGTGGTACCAATAAGGGAAATATTTCAAAGATTGAGAATGATGTAAGAGAGGTACGCATTTCCACGCTCCAAAAGATTGTTGAGGACGGACTGGATGGCGAGCTACAATTCAAAATCAAACTCAGACAGACATCGAAATCATAACTCCAAAAAAATCATTAACCTAGCGCCGGGATGGAAATACTTATATAATGACTTTCCATGACTTTGTGAATATTTTTATGGACAGTAAGGCATGATATCTTAAAAACATGAAGCTTGAATTTTCCGGGACACTGAAAAAAATCATTATTGCAGCAGGAGTTATCCTTTTACTTGCAGTTAGTTCATTTTTCTTCATTTCAATTTGGATAAAACATAAGCTGGTTTGCTATTTGGAAGAACATACTGAGTACAATGTTCACCTGGGCTTTGTTTCCATAGGAATTAACTCGGCTGAAGTCTCATCTATTGAGTTAACGCCAAAGCTTGATAAGGAATCATATCAGAAGGCAAACGGATACCAAAAAGACTGGATTGTCTCAAAAATAGAGCATCTCCACGTCTATGGAATAAATTGGTACGATGTCGTTTTTAACAAAAAGGCAGAGATAGAAAAGGTCATCATTCTTCAGCCGGATATCTATGTCTACAGGGACAATACCCTGCCTGACCTGAATAAGTATAAAGCATTGCCCGCAAAGCTGCTCCGGAACTTTAATTTTCCATTTAGCATAAATTCAATTGACATAGGGAAGGGCAAAATAGAATATGAAAAGAGAGATGGAAAAGGTACTCCTGCTGCGAATATAGTATTCAATAACCTGCAGGCATCCATCTCACATATCGGTAGTGATTCCCTGTTTGTTATCGCAAACCCGGTCATGGATGTGAATGCCCAGGCGGAGTTGGCAGACTCTGTAAATATTAAAATAGAATATAAAGCCAATATGTTAAGCCCCAGTGATGAATTTACGCTCAAAGGAAACGTTCAATCATTTAATGCCGTATTACTCAATCAATATATAGCGCCTTTATCCACATTTGAAATTAAAAGTGGATATGTAAACTCAATTCACTTCAACATGCATGCAGATGAAAATGTAGCTATTGGAGATCTCGATATGGATTACCGGAATCTTAAAATAAATATATTGTCAAAAGAATCTCCAGGCAAAAAATCAGAATTCAAGTCCTTTCTGACGAATATATTTATGCGGGATGAAGATAAAAAAGAAAAAAATCAGGATAAGCCGGGTGGAGAGATACGATTTGAACGCAGGAAAGATCGGTTTATATTTAATTATTGGTGGAACTCCGTTAAAACCGGGATTCTTTCAACGGTAAACCAGGTACCAATCGATTAATGAGAATAGCGTCTGCCATGATAAAGCACTAAATTAATATTACGTGAAAGTTGGAGTACAACTGACAAAGCATAAGGAAATTCTCATTTACTGTCTTTCCATGGCCTTGTTATTATTTTTGCTTAAATGGCTCGAAGCATATTTCATTGTTTTTAATTATCGTCTTGATTTTTTTATTGGTGCCATTGCCATCATGTTTACGGTGTTGGGTATTTGGTTAGCACTTAAACTTGTGAAGCCAAAAGTGGAAACCCGAGTTATAGAAAAGGAAATTTATATAAACAATGCTGCCCAGACAGAGATTAACCAAAAAGAGATAGAAAAGCTGGGCATCAGCAAGCGCGAACTAGATGTATTAAATTTAATGGCCACGGGATTGAGTAATGAGGAGATTGCCGGGAAATTATTTATAAGTTTGAATACGGTAAAAACACATTCCTCCAATATTTTTTTAAAATTGGATGTCATGCGAAGGACCCAGGCGGTAGAAAAAGCTAAACGACTGAATATCATACCTTAGCTTCAGTACTACTTTAGGATGAAAACGATGAAGTAGTGTCAAAATCACCCGAAAGTATGAAGTAAAAAGAGTGTACCAGGGCTAATATTGCGGCATAAAAATGAAATCGTTATGAAAAGAAACATTTTAGTATTCGGAACCATTGCAGGCGTCATCATCAGCACATTTATGGGAGTGACCATGGCCGTAGTGGGTTGCGGTAGCTTAGATGCTGATGGAGGCAAAGGCAGCATGATCATAGGTTTTAGTGCCATGGCTGTAGCGTTCTCCTTTATTTTTGTGGGCATTAAAAATTACCGCGACAAGCAAAATGATGGGATTATATCCTTTGGCCAGGGATTTGTGCTTGGCTTGATGATCAGTCTTGTTGCTTCTACACTGTATGTCCTTACCTGGGGCGTAGAATTTCATTTCTTTATGCCGGATTTTATGGACAAATATTCTGCCATGGAGATTAAACAATTGCATGAAAGCGGTTTATCGGGAGTAGCACTTGACGAAGCCATTAAAGGAATAGAAACGGCCAGGGATAATTATACACACAATCCTTTTTTCTTTGCGATGTACACTTATATGGAAATACTTCCGGTAGGAATTATCATTACATTGATCAGCGCTTTGATCCTTAAAAGAAAAACACCTGTATTGGAAGCTGCTAACTAAAATAATAAAATGCACATCATCATTTCAATTCTACTTGTACTGGCGGGCATCATTGCCTTGCTGTTGATCATTGCGCTTTTCATGAAGAGGGAACATTTTGTCAAGCGTGAAATTGTCATCAATGCACCCCGGCAAAAAGTATTTGACTATTTAAAACTGCTCAAAAACCAGGACAATTTTAACAAATATGCAATGGCCTCCCCGGACAGGAAAAGAGAATTCAAAGGAACAGATGGAACAGTTGGATATATTTATTCCTGGAGCGGAGATAAAGATGCCGGTGTAGGAGAAAAGGAAATTAAGAACATTGTTGAAGGGAAAAGAATTGAAACAGAAATTCGATTTGTAAAACCAATGAAAACAAGTGCCACTATAATCATGGAGACAGAATCATTATCCGATAATCAAACCGAAGTTACCTGGAGCAATGCCGGTACATTGCCATATCCCTTGAACATAATGATACCCATGTTTGAAAAAATGTTTGCAAAAGATATGGATGGTAGTTTGTTAATTTTGAAAAACATTCTCGAAAAATAAACACTCCCAGAAGCTATCGGGTTTAAAAACAAATAAAATGGAAGACCAAAAAAATCAAACAGACAACTCAACTTCGCCTGTTGATACAACGCCAAAGGTGACTGGAATTGGAGGAATTTTCTTTTATTCAGATAATCTGCAGGAAACGAAAGAATGGTACACAAAACATTTGGGGGTTGAAATCAATGATTGGGGTTCGTCAAGTTTTGAATCCAGGAATATTAATAATCCAGCCGAGATTAACAATCTTCAATGGTGTCCTTTCAAAAAAGAAAGCGAACACTTTGCCCCATCGAAAAAAGAGTTTATGATCAATTATACAGTTCAGAATCTTGAAGGGCTTGTCAACAAACTCAAGGAAAGCGGTGTCACCATCCTTGACGAAATGGTTACATACGACTTTGGAAAATTTATACACATTATGGATGCAGATGGCAACAAGATTGAACTTTGGGAACCCATACTAGAGCATTAGCGAAAATGGATGGCAGGACAACTCAATAAACCTGGAACTAAATACCGCCTAATATGAAAACACCAATTATCTCAACCGTTTTAAGAGTTATGTTATTTACTACGGTGCTGTTTATGGCTTGTCATCATGAACAAGTGCAACAATTTACCATAGACCTCCAATATGGCGACGGCACCAAAGAGAGTTATGCCATGGTTGCAGGAAGTATGCTGTTAGTCAATGAAGGAGATTTGCATGTGGTGGCAAAAATCATCAGCGGAAGCAAGAATGATATGGAAATGCAGGTGGCGCGTTATAACATGACGCATGACAGCATCAAAGGAATGCATACCATTCAAAAAGTAAGTGCCAATACCAATCGGTTTGCAATGGCTAAGAATAGTTTGCTCGATCCTACAGGCACTGTCCAGGTCATCCTTCAATCTATGGCCATGATTGATACCGGTAGACGACCTAAAGGCGCCTGCCAGGGTAATTGTTGTGAAGCGAAATGCTTCAGCACCTTCTGCTGTTCCGACCCAGATGAATGTAACAATGTTCCCTGCAATTGTCAGCCGCCATCAAATTGTCCGGGACAACCAACGGGTGGGCAGACTTCTCATTTTTTTCAGCTCTTCATGTCCGGAAAGAATATGGTGGCGTTTAAGGATTAAGAATCGCTATGAATAAGACATATAAAAAAGATACCTCCGTACTTACCCTAGCTCAAATTGCGTGGGTCGTGAAGGATGTCGAGAAAGCAAAAATTTTCTTCAAGGAAATGCTTGGTGTTACGGGGTTTAGCCCGACTGTGACCACTCGCCTACAAGAGTATGAAGGAACCTATTATGGAAAATCTTCTGATGCCGAAAACCTTGTCGCCATGGCTTATTCAGGCGGGACATTTATTGAACTCATTCAACCCACTTCAGGGAAAAGTATTTTTAAGGATTCCTTAGACAATGATCCGGCAAACGGAGTTCAACACATTGCATACAGCACGCCCATTGCAAATCTTGACAAAGTAATTTCAGAGTTTCAGAAAAAGGGCTTTCCGATTATAAGTAGCTTCGACACGCCAATCGCATATATAGTTTTTTTCGACACTCGAAAAGAAATCGGCGTTTTTACAGAGATAATGGGCATTACGGAAGAAGGTGAAAAAGTTGTTGAAGAAATGAAACTGTCGATGTCGTAGCCGTGAACGGGCTTCTATCGAAACATGATTGTCATTAATAACGACTGCACAACAGCAGGGCAATTGTACAGTCAATGAATAGCTTACCTTTGAAGAAAGCTAACCGGGTGTAAATCATCGGCAAATAGCCCGGGTCATGATGACGTAGTTGTCGTAAAGACAATTGAACGGAATAAACAATCCTGAATTTTGCAAGACTAATTCTCATTTTATGATTTTAATAATAAACTTATATACTCTGGAGTATAAATTCGATTTTTCAATATTATCCAAAAGATTGTTAAAACCATTTTCAAAGAGATGCCAGGAAATTCTATGTTTTGCATTTTTTATATGGATCAATAACTGTTATGGTCAGCAAGTTGGAATAGGCACAGTAAACCCCAACATGAATGCCGTATTGGATATTTCGGATATGACAAGGGGTGTATTGCTTCCAAGGATGGATTCTGTTCACAGGATAAGCATCCCGAATACCGAGGGCCTGATTGTGTATGATCTGAGTTATCATGCCTTGTATTTTAATGACGGCAATTCATGGCACAAAATGCAAAGTGATCCGGGCATTCCTGCCATCCAGAATAAAGTCATTACAAAAGAATCATGGTGGACAGCCCCGGGAAATTCAACAACAGCTGATGTCTTTGGGTTTGGCAATTCTGTGACAGGAACTGCTGTAGCGCGCAATGTGGTCACGGGCGCTTTATTTACGAGTATGCGAAGACTGGGATTTTCTTCTACTGCGGTAATCGGAAGCAGTGCCGGAACGAGACACAACGCACTACAATTCTGGATAGGAGGTAGTCCGGGAGTTGGAGGCTTCCTCTATATCGCGAGATTTGGAATCTCAAGTGCAGCTCCTGTCAACACACAACGCAGTTTTGTAGGACTGTTTGGAAGTACGGCTGGTTTGACTAATGCCAATCCATCAACGAATGTGAATATTCTTGGTTTTGGTGTTGATGATACTGACAATACCTGGACTTTTATGCATAATGATGCTTCAGGAACTGCAACAAAAGATAATTTGATCGGTACATTTCCCCCAAGGTCTACAAGTGCAGACATGTTTGAGATCCGGATCTATTGCCCGCCTTTTGGTAGTACTATATATTATTCGATTGAAGTACTCAATGGTGGAAGCTATTATACAGGTAGCACTAACACGGATATTCCCACCCAATTATTATCGCCACAAATATGGACCAATAATGGAACCACCGCCAGTTCATGTGCTATTGATGTAGTTTACCAGTATATTCAGACCAACTATTGAAAGTTAGAAAGTACCCTATAATTATTGTTCTGGAAACGAGGGGTCAAAAAATTAATTTGGAATTACACCTTGTCCTATGAAAATCAGCAACCGTCTTTTTGAGTTTGAAGATTTATCATGGTTTCCCGGCACCATACGAGAGAGTATGATGGAGCCCCCTAAAAATATTTTCTAAAAAATTTGTTTGGTAACTTAAAAGTTACATATATTTGCGTAACTTTAAAGTTACTTATTATGGAAAAAGAAATCAAACAAACATGGTTTTTCAAGCAACCGCCAGCCGAAGTTTGGGAATACCTCACCAAGCCCGAACTCATCGAACAATGGCTGATGAAGACGGATTTTAAACCTATCGCAGGGCATAAATTTCGTTTCACTTTCAAACCAAAACCCGACAGCAAGTATGATGGCAGTTGTTAATTGCGAAGTGTTGGAGGTAAAACCATTTACCAAACTATCCTATTCCTGGAACGGCAGAACCCAGGACAAAAGCAGGAACTATCAATTCAACGGTGGTGTGGACGCTTGTTCCAAAAGATAACGGAACAGAACTGCAGTTGCAGCACAATGGATTTGAAGTATTGGAAGATATTCTCAATCACACCAGCGGCTGGAACAGTTGCTTAAAGAAATTTGAAGAACACATTAACTCAATTCAAAAATGAAAGCACAAACATTGGATGCTTTCCAGGTAATTGCCGACCCAAGCCGCAGGCAAATGCTCATGATGCTTTCAAAAGACAGCATGACCATAAACTCCATTGCGGAAAATTTTGACATGAGCCGACCTGCCGTTTCAAAGCATATTAAAATTCTTTACAATGCAGGGTTCATTTCTATAAAAGATATTGGCAGAGAACGGCATTGCATTTTAAAGCAGGATGGCTTTAATGAGTTGCAGGATTTCATCAACTACTTTGATAAATTCTGGACGAGTAAACTCAGTAAACTGCAATCTATTTTAAATAACAAATCAAAAGGATAAAATGGAAAAGAAAAATTTTCATCGAACAATCAAAGTGAATGCTACTGCAGAGGAGGCAATCAAAAAGATCAGCCAGGTCAGCAAGTGGTGGGCAAAGAAAGTGAAAGGTAAAACCGAAAAACTCTATGATAAATTCACTGTAAATTTTGGCGAAACTTTTGTTGACTTCCAGATCAGTGAATTATTGCCCAACAAAAAATTAGTTTGGAAGGTAACCGACTGCAACCTGCATTGGATAAAGAACAAAAAAGAATGGAATGGTACTGAAGTGGTGTTCGAACTTTCTGACAAGAAGAATTCAACGCAAATTGATTTTTCCCATATTGGCTTGGTTCCGGGTATTGAATGCTATGAAGACTGTGAAGTGGGCTGGACAGAACATGTCACCATGAGCCTGGTTAAATACATCAATGAGGGAAAAGGAATGCCGGTATAATTGTTAAAGCGACTTTCGTGATATTCATTGTTTTTGGGATTTTGATCGGAGTTGAAACGCCGGGTATCAGTGCCAATCTGCCTACACCTCATATTGGAGTGTGGGAAAGGATCAATATTGGTGCTTTTATGCTTTGGGTTATTGTTTTGAGTATTGTTCTAATGAAGAAGGAGCAGACTTGAAGACGAAATAATAAAATTTGGTAATAGTAAATTCTGTCGGATATTTGATACAGCCACCAGGTAATTTTAAGCGGAAGGCAGGAAACAAAGAGACAAAATGTAAACCATGAATGAAGTTATATTTAAAATAATCTTTGTCATATTATTTGTCGTTTACATTCTCATCAGGGTTCCATTTGACCAAAAATATAAGAAGGTAGAAAAAATCAAAACCGTTAATGCATCGGGAGAAAAATTCTTATTGTTCCTGATGTTCCTGGGCTTACTGGTATTTCCCTTTCTGTGGTTATTTACGCCATTCCTTAATCATTTTAAAATGGAATTCCCTGTGTGGCTTCGGTTGATTGGCGTGGCCACATCTGTCATAAGTTTGATTTATTTTCAGTGGATTCATAAAACGCTTGGGGAAAACTGGAGTCCAACTTTGGAAATCAGGAAAGGGCATCAACTCATTAAGACAGGACCTTATAAAAGAATCCGGCATCCGATGTATGTTCAATTTTTTCTTTGGGGTATTTCACAGGTTTTAATTATTTCAAATTTGTTGGCCGGTTTCTCCGGCATCATCGTTTGTTTAATACTTTATTTAGTCAGGGTACCTAAAGAAGAAAAGATGATGATAGAAAATTTTGGAGATGAGTATATTGAGTATGCCAAACAGGCTGGGAGGATTTTTCCAAAACTACATTCAGCCAAACTATAAAAGTCAAAGTTGGGTATATTTGGCCTTGCACAAAAACGTAAGAAAAAATAATTGTCGGTATGAATGCCAGACTGGAAATGTTTTGTGATGGAGTTTTTGCTATAACAGGGTTGATCATTAAATATAAAACAAATGAAGAAAGCTGATTATGGAATAGATGCACCGGGTGTAGTAAGGAACCTGTTTATTTTTGGCATCATAGGCTTTGTATTGCCTTTGTTCTTTCCGCTGATCAAAGTGGGACCGGTCAATTTTGATACCAGGGGATTTATATGGATGGGCATTCCCTGTACCCTGATGGGTGTATGGATGCTTTTATATTCTGTTTACGGTAAGCTCCGGCACAGAGACCGCATGTTAAACCTGGTGGATTGGAAGGGAAATGAAATGGTGCTGGATGTCGGCACAGGAAGAGGACTATTTATGATAGGCGCAGCTAAAAAACTGACCACCGGCAAATCAACTGGCATTGACATCTGGAACGCAGAAGACCTTACAAAAAATAGTATGGAAAATACGTTGAATAATGCAGCGTTGGAAGGTGTAAAAGATAAAGTGGAAGTAAAGAATGAAAATGCCATGCACATGAGCTTTGCCGACAATACATTCGATTTTGTCTTCAGCAATTTATGCTTGCACAATATGTATAATGCCGAAGACAGAAAAAAAGCCTGTAATGAAATATCGAGGGTTCTTAAAAAAGGAGGAACAGGAATTATATCCGATTTCAGGCATATGAATGAATATAAAAATAATTTCATTCAGTCAGGATTGGAAGCTAAAAGGTTACCTGCCTCATACCTGACGACTTTTCCACCGTTACCTATTTTAAAAATAAATAAAGTGTGAATCACATGAAAGCAGTCGTCATCGGAGAATCATCCGGCAAGACAATGAATGAGATCATGTCTGTTTATCCAAGACACAAGCTTGTGGTGGATAAATATAAAGAAAGAGGTGAAGTCATAGGTATCGGACCTTTCGCCGACGGGGGTAATATGGCTATCTTCAAAACCCGCGCTGCTGCCGAACAGTTTATAAAAGAAGATCCATTTCTTCTCGAAGGTGTGGTTAAATCATATGTCATCAGGGACTGGGCTGACAATATGCTTCCGGGATAGGGGTTAGACATTACGCTTCGACTATCGCTCAGCGACGAAATCTTTAGTAGAGACGCGATTAATCGCGTCTCTACATTCTCTTAATAATATTTCCCTTAACTTTAGAAAAAGTACTCATACAGGAAAAACCAATGATGGCTGACAGAATAATCACATTCAGTGTTTTAATCCTCTTCCTGTGTGGCATGTCCTGTTCTAAGGGAAAGGATAAACCGCAATCGGATACATCACCAGATGCATCTGCCACTTTTAATGTCGACGATGCATTTAATTCAGAAAATGAATTCCTGGGAATAGGAGTGCCGCAGTTTGGTGATCTTGACAGTATGATTGCACGCAGAAGAATACGTGCGCTTGTTCCGTATACATCATATGTATTATTCCATTGACGTTAATAAACGAAGTGGCATTGCATTCGAGGCTCTGAATCTTTTTGAAAATTCACTTAACCAACAATTAAATTTAAAACCTCACCAGGTGCGGATCATATTCATGCCTGTCAATCGTAGCCAGGTAATTCCTCTGTTGCGTGCAGGGTATGCAGATCTCGCATTTGCCGGCATGACGATCACAGAGGAACGAAAAAAACTGGTCGATTTTTCTATTCCTTCCATTACCGGGCTTAAAGAGATTATCGTTGCGGGACCTTCATCACCAAAACTGAATACCCTTGCAGATCTTTCCGGTAAGGATATTTATCTGCGTGAGGGAAGCAGTTATGAATCCGCTGCTATAAAACTGAGTGATTCTCTGAAAAGTATAGGACTGAAACCTATCATCATTAAAACACTCGATCCTTATCTTGAATCAGAAGACATTCTTGAAATGGTCAACTCCGATGTTATCCCTTACTCAGCGATGGTGGAAGACGTGGCGCAACTATGGGCGAATGTGATGGATAAGCTGGTATTGTATGAAAATATTCCGCTCTCAAGTAATGTTTCTTATGGATGGTTATTTCGAAAGGGCTCACCGAAGCTGGAAGCAACTGCAAATAAGTTTATTAAAGCAAAATGCCAAAGGCACATTGATGGGCAATATGCTGTACAAAAAGTATGTAAAAAATGTGAGATCTTCTTCCTGACATGTACAGCAAAAAAACAATGTCAGAGGTAAATGTGCTTAAGGCTCCTTTTCTCAAATATGGCCAACAGATATCAACTAGACTGGCTGCTCCTGGTCGCACAGGGATACCAGGAATCGGGATTAAACCAGGAACTTGTGAGCAATGCAGGTGCTGTTGGCATCATGCAGGTTTTACCTTCCACTGCTGCCGGTGAGCCTTTCTATATAAGGGATATAAAAAAAGTAGACAGTAATGTTCATGCTGGTGTCATGTACATGCGATATTTAATTGATCAATATTTTAATGATCCTGAAATTGATTTGCTCAATCGTCATTTATTGGCCTTGGCAGCTTATAATGCAGGTCCGGGCCGTGTAGGTCAATTGCGCAAAATGGCTAAAGCAAAAGGATTGAATCCAAATGTATGGTTTGATAATGTTGAAATCATTGCAGCGCAGGAGATCGGCAAGGAAACGGTGACGTATGTCAGCAATATTTATAAATTTTATGCCTCCTACAGGGCATTGAGTTATTACGCGGAGCAGAGTGGGAAGAAAAAATAATGGTTAATGGTTAATGTTTAGTTTTTTGTCTAAGTGTTTTCTTAAGTTTCTTATGTTCCTAAGTGGTTAAAAAAAGGAGCAACCTTCGAAAATCCAAAATTTCTATGTGCCTTACTATGTGAGCTATGTGACTATGTGGTTCAAAAAAAGGTTTCTCTTCCGGTTCGCTTCGGGCCCTAGTTGAGTTCATTTCATATTTTTATCTTTGTACCGGCTAAATAATATTTATTCTCCTTTTAATTCTAAATCAACATATGCGAGTATTGACCCTATTAATGTTTATTCTCCTGAGCTTTGGTTGCGAGAAAGCAAAGAAAGCCGATGCGGGTGCCTTTCCACTGGATGGTGTATGGATCCCTATAAAAGAAGAAATGTCCGGAGCGACTTTCACCCCGGGATATTTTGCAAAGCAAAAATTAACCATGGCCGATAGCAACTATACCTACCTGGCTGATAAGCTGGATAAAGGCATCTGTGTTTACAATAATGGTAAAATGGACATTTATGGAAAAGAAGGGCCAAATACCGGTAAACATTTTAAAGCCATTTATAAGCAGGAAAAAGATTTGCTGACGATATGTTACAACCTGACCGGTGAAGATTACCCGGATTCGCTGGCTACCCAAGGTAAACCGAGGTTTTTCCTGGTGACCTATAAAAAAGGATAGTAGATAAATGATAAGATTAATTGAACAATATGACCATTTCATTATTTTAAGAGGGTGTCCTTGCCTTGATGATTTAAAATAATGACTGAAACGTTCAAAATCTTTACCCTCACTCCTGAAGATGTTCTGAAGATTGAATCATCGGTCAATGAACCTCATCAACATGATTTCGAGGAATTGATCCTTGGCATTGAAGGCCAGCTCGAACATTTCATTGATTTCAAATCAACTCTTTTTGATGCACCTTTTGTCAGTTTTGTGGCCAAAGGGAAAACACATCGCGCAAAACCAATGGTTAAAAATGGCAAATGCAGGATGTGGGTTATCCGCTTTAAAAGTGAATTTATAGCTGAGACCACTTTTCAATTGTATTGTTATTACCATGACAACGCAAATCTTATTCTCAGAACGGACATGTGTTTCAAAAGACTGGTTACCCTCTGCGAGATGATGAATGAAGAAATGCATCTTCCCGCGCCAGACTATGCTGTGATCAGGCAGTTGCTAAGTTCTCTCTTCACCATGATTGAGTCCGAGAGAAGAAAACAATACCCGGATGAAAACGTCAACCTTAAAACGCAAAGCATCACCTTCAAAAATTTCCTGAGAATACTGGAGGAAAATTATCACCGGCCGGAAGGTGTCGAATTCTACGCGGAAAAACTTTTTATGAGCAGCCGCAACTTAAACCTGATCACACAAAATATCCTGCAGCAGAGTGTTTCAGAAATTATTGAAACCAGGAAACTGATCGAAGCAAAGAATCTATTGATGAACACCGATAAATCCATTTCTGAGATCGGTTTTGACCTGGGATTCAATGAAAAAGCCTATTTCACGACTGTGTTTAAGAAGAAATCCGGTCAGACCCCCACCGAATTCCGGGAAGAGATGAGAAAACTCGTTTCCTAAAATCACAACACCTTTTCCGATTACTGTTACCGTTTGGGATGGCACCGCCCCCATCTTTGCATTGTCAATTAGGACAAATCACAATCAATAACAACAAAAACAAAAAATAATGGAAACTTTAGTATCAAATGCAACCAAAACGAAATGGGTTCTTGACCTGGCACATAGCGAGCTCAATTTCAAAGTAAAACACCTGATGATTTCAAATGTCAAAGGATCATTCCGGAAATTTGAAGGTTCTATCGATGGTAAGGATTTTACAACTTCGCCCATCAATGTTAAAATAGATGTCTCATCGATTTTCACCAATGATGATGCCCGTGACGGACATTTGAAAAATGCTGATTTCTTTGATGTGGAAAATAACGGGGATATTCTATTTAATTCAACATCCTTTAAAAAAGTAGATGCTGAAAATTACATTCTCACCGGCAATCTCACGATTAAGGGTATCAGCAAAGAAGTGAGACTGGAAGTGGAATTCGGTGGCCTCAATAAAGATCCCTGGGGAAATGAGAAGGCAGCCTTTTCTTTCAATACAAAAATTAACCGGAAGGATTGGGGTCTTAGCTGGAATGCAGCACTTGAATCAGGAGGTGTATTGTTGAGTGATGAAGTGCATATCAATGGTGATATCCAGCTTACGAAAACAGTGGTTGAATAATTAATTCACCTTAGATTTGACGGCCATGGACAGGAAGCAATTTTTAAGATCGTTAGCTTTATTTCCACTGACCGGAGCAGCCATGAAACTGAACGAATTAAATAAAATAGCATCGCCTTTTAACAGCACGGATCGAATGCCCGTGCTGTTTTTAGGTCATGGAAGCCCAATGAATGCCATCGAGGAAAATGAATTTGTCGCCGGCTTCAGAAAAGTTGGAAGAGAAATTCAAAAACCAAATGCGATCATTTGCATCAGCGCCCATTGGGAAACAAGAGGAACTTATGTGACGGCGATGGATATGCCTCCGACCATTCATGATTTTGGCGGATTTCCCCAAGCCCTGTTTGATGTGCAATATCCGGCACCGGGAGATCCTGCTTTAGCAAAAGAAACCAAAGCTCTCATCAAAAAAACAGATGTAGGTCTTGATGATCAATGGGGCCTTGATCATGGTGCATGGACCGTGATCAAACATATGTATCCGAAAGCAGATGTGCCGGTGATCCAGATGAGCCTGGATTACTATCAACCTCCGCAATATCATTATGACCTTGCAAAAGAACTCTCTGCTCTGCGCAGCAAAGGAGTGCTCATCATAGGAAGTGGTAACATGGTGCACAACCTGGGAATGATCGAATGGACCAAGCTTAATGCTCCTTACGGTTTCGACTGGGCCATTGAAGCCAGTGATAAGATGAAAAAATTCATCCTGGATGGCGACCATCAGTCATTGATCAATTATAAATCACAGGGAAAATCATTTCAGCTTTCCATTCCAACTCCAGAACATTATTTGCCTTTGTTATATGCGCTGGCTTTGAAAGAGGATCACGAAGAAATTTCATTATTCAATGACAAAGCACTTGCCGGTTCGCTGACAATGACTTCTGTCAAGATTGACAAGGCATAAATTGGGACGAGATAGGAGGTTTGAAATAAATACCTATATTTAATTTCAAATCCTGTTATTCTCAAAACAATTTTATTGACACCAATCCTCAACCTTTACCTCCGAACATTTTTATTCGCCGGCATTCCTTTTGGGATCATGGTGCTCATTTTTAATTTTTTGATCAGGTATGGATTTCGCCTTAGGGAATCTTTATCATCAGGTTTTATTTTCGGGCTGGTGATGTCGATTGTACTGGTGTCCATTCATTTGATCATGTTGAAGAGCATGGGTGTGCAGGAAATGACTAAAGAAAATCTAGATATTCACCAGGGCAAATCAATTCGGTCAAATCTGACGTTGAAAGAGCTTGAAGAAAAGATTAAGTCCGAACGTTTTTTTGGCTCTTCGAAATTTAAGGAAACCGAAAACAGTATTTCATTTAAGACCAAATCGACATGGAGATCGTTTGGTGAAAAAATCTTGATTACCCAAAGCGCTTCAGACCAGGGGCAAATTAAATACGAAGTCAGCAGCAATCCGAGATTAATCACCACTTTAGTTGATTTCGGCAAAGACCTGGAGAATGTAAATCGAATTGAGGAAATCATGTTGAACGTTGGGGGAAAATAGTGGCGCATGAATAAACCGTTCCCATACCGTTATCGCGTACTTATCTTATTGTTCTTTTTAATCCTGATCACTTATCTCGATAGGATTACCATTTCCCTTGTTGGGGTAAGGATAAAAGCAGCATTTAATTTAAGCAATGAACAATTTGGTTGGGTATTAGGTGCATTTGCACTGGCGTATGCTTTATTTGAAATTCCTTCCGGCATTTTAGGTGATCGAATTGGCCAGCGAAAAGTATTTATTCGCATCGTGTTGTGGTGGTCGTTGTTTACGGCTTTGACAGGATTCACTACCGGATTAGCATCATTAATTGCTATACGTTTTCTTTTTGGGGTAGGGGAGTCCGGTGCATATCCCGGTAGCTCGGGCACAGTATCACGTTGGTTTCCCATCAAAGAAACAGCTAAGGGAATTTCCTGGTTAAGCATTGGTGCGAATGCAGGAGCCGCGATAGCGCCATTGATTGTTATTCCTATTGCGGTGGCCTATGGTTGGCGCGCACCATTTTTTGTCAATGGATTCATTGGCATTATTTGGGTGGTGGTTTGTTATTTCTGGTTCAGGAATCATCCCTCTGAAATGAAAAACATCACAAAGGATGAAGTCGATTTGATTGAAAAGAACCGGAGATATACAGATCATAAAACACCTTTTCCCTGGAAAACAGCCATTAAAAACCGAAGCATGTGGGGACTGATGCTGACATTCTATTGCTGCCAGTGGGTCAATTATTTTTTTATTGCCTGGATGTCGGTGTACCTGCAGGAAGGAAGGCATTTTTCAGAAAATAATATGAAGATGATTACTTCTTATGTATTCATCTTCGGAATTCTTGGGGCATTTGTAGCCGGAATACTGAGCGACAGGTTAGCTAAATCGAAAGGACTCAGGTTCGGACGAAGGATCATCGCATTGTTTTCGTATTCGATCATTGCAGTTTTGTTTGTACTGGTGGGAATCACCACCAATAATATCATGGTAGCGATCTGCCTGATGGTGATCCATTTCTTTTATCCATTTGGGGTCACTTTATCTTTTTCGGCTTGTGTGGATATCGGTGGCGATAATGCTGGAACTGTTGCCGGGATCATGAATGGATTTGGGCAGCTGGGTGCATTCTTCATGGCGGTTGTTTTTGGAAAAATTGTGGATATCACACATAGTTTTACAACACCCATATTCATACTAAGTGGAGTTATTTTTACGGGTGGAATGATTTGGTTATTGATTGATCCGGGGAAACCATTGGTAGCAAAAAGTATGAGTGAAATTTAGTGGCTACAATTAAATAATTGACTTATTAACAGGTCAGATTTTCAGCAATAATTTTCGAAAAGCCCAAACATTGATAAGCTTATTGCCAAAACTTATAGTTAATTTTGGTTGTATGGGCAAGCATATAAAGGCAATAGCATTCTGTGCCTTACTTTTTCCTTCTTTGGTTGTTGCACAATGGAGTGGGCCTGTTAACCTTTCTCCTGGTGCTACTTCTGCCGGATTAAATGAGAGCATGGGTTCATGCATCGGGGTCAATGGAGACATCGTGCATGTTGTATATGGTGACAGGTTTAATTCCACTCATGGAGCCATATTCTATACCCGTTCATCAAATGCGGGATTAACATGGACCAATCCGGTCGCCATCACTGATCTGCATGGGAATGCCTGGAATGCTGCTATTGCCGTCAATGGAATAAACATTCACGTTGTGTGGAGAACGATTGATACTCTTGATAATCATCGCTCCTCTCATTACAAACATTCCATCGATGGAGGAAATACATGGGGCCCGGATTTGCAGATTGATAGCCCGGTAGCAGACTGGCCGGCTGTTGCTGTGTCGGGTAATCATGTGTATGTAGCCAATGATATCGTTACTTCTGCCAATCCCTACAACACGGAAATATTTTTTCTTCAGTCTTCGGACAACGGAAATACCTGGAGTCCTCATCAGCAGATCACTTTTGCCGATAACCGGTCGGAAGATGAAGCCATCATCACACAAGGTGCTGATATTTTTATGTCATGGAATGATAAGCGAACTGGGCAGATGCAGATTTTCACCAAGCATTCTGCAGATTATGGAGTGACCTGGGGTCCGGACGTAGTGGTGGTGCCACCTTTTGGTTATGGTACTATGGTTTGGATGGATGGTGCAAATGTTGATGTAGTAGCTGCTGGAGCTCCTTCAGGAAAATATCAAATTCATTTAGCGCAATCGTCTAATATGGGAACTACGTGGGCTACGGATGTGGATTTGACTAAAGATCCGTTGAATACCTATTATTATCCTGACATGGTGCGCGATGGAAAAGAATTGCATGTGACATATGTAAAGTCGGGAGTCGGAGCACAGTATTTGCATTCGAAGAAAGGAGGAACATCGTGGGATGCGCCCTATAGTTTTGGCAATAGTAGCATTACTCCATTTGTTGCATATTCAGGGTGTGTGCTGCACATTATCCTTCCTGATTCCGGTCGTATCAATTATTTCCGCAATCCGACGGGAAATGGGGGGACGCATTGTGCATTTCCTACTGCAGTGAATACATTACCGGAAGAAATTGATGATGTGAATGTTTATCCTAATCCTTCGGAGGATGGAAGCATTACAATTAGTAATAATTCCGAATATTCCTCCATTGAGAATATTCAACTATTTGACATTAATGGTAAAATGATTTATTCCTTAGATTTTAAAGACAAGTCATTTAAAGAGACACAGATAAACTTAGAACAAAGCGGGATATTTATTATTGCATTTAGAACTTCAGCAAATACTTTTTATAAAAAGGTGATTGTACCGTAATTTCATTTTTATTTAATTTATTCATAGCTTTTCATCGTTTAATTCGGATATCACCTATCTTCCGTTTATGAATCCTGTAAAAGCAAAATTGATTGAAGCGGAAAATATCGCTACGGAATTATTTGAAGTCATTGAGGTGCGTCATCTCATCATTCCGGGCAAATCCGAAAAAGAATTAAACGAAGAAATATTCGCTTTAGCCGAAGAACTTTTTGGAATCAAAAAATTCTGGCATAAAAGAATTGTCCGCAGCGGCGCAAATACACTTGCTCCTTATAATGACAATCCTCCTGATTTAATCTTGCAGGAAGATGATATCCTGTTTTTTGATTTTGGTCCTGTCATTGAGGATTGGGAAGCTGATTTCGGCCGAACCTATGTGATAGGGAATGATCCATACAAGATTAAATTGAAAAATGATATTGAGAAAGCGTGGCATGAGGGAAAGGAATGGTTTCATCAACATTCACATCTCACCGGGGCAGAATTTTATCAATACAACTGCGATCTGGCCAAGCAATATGGCTGGACATACGGCGGCCCTTTGGCAGGCCATCTCATCGGAAAATTTCCTCATGAACGGTTAGAACCAGGTAATTACAGGCTTTACGTTCATCCTGAAAACAACGAAGACATGTTCTCACCTTATGCTGACGGTAGCCAGAGAGATTGGATTTTAGAAATTCACTTTGTGGACAAAGAAAAACAAATAGGAGGATTTTTTGAACAGTTATTAACGTAAATATTTTTAAAAACATGACCCGGATCATCCCAAAACAATGACCCGGATCAAAACGTAGTGCTATACCCAATATTTATTTTTGAATAAACACCTTTGACACAAATTGAGAATCTGCAGTATTTACTTTTATTAAATATAAACCGGAAGGTAATTTTTCTATATTGACCATTAGTTCATTGGAATCCATCGCATTAAATGATTCTGTCAAAAGTAGTTTTCCATCAGTACTGAACAAACATACACTGACATCTTTGTTAGTTTCACCTGGTCTTATAATAGTTATTTCATCCCTGGCAGGATTAGGATATATTTTTAATGTTGATTTATTCAATTCATCTGTTGTGCTGAGAGGTTCTTCTCTTGAATCAACAATTGTTCCTGCTTCCGGTGCAGTCGTGCATTCGTTATCTCCCTGTTCAGTAGTGACACATGCTTCACCATTATAATTAAGCAAGTTCATGAATTCAATGTCGTCAATAAGCCAGCCTAATCCGTTATTGGTGTTTACGTTTGTAGCGAAACGGAAACGGATTTGAATATCTTTTCCTGCCCATTTGCTCAGGTCCACATAAGTAGCCTTGAAATCGTCGCCACTATTACCGGAAAAACCACGAATGTCAGGAGACAGAAAAGTGAGGTAACCCATAAGGCCTGTATATCCGTGACGAATCATATCATTGCCCACCTGGTGCCAGTTATTTTCACTGATTTCTTTTACTTCTACAATTCCCCCGTCGTTTGCAGCTTGGGTAATGTATCGATGGTAAAAGCGAAGAGTGGGATGACTCCCATCTACGTGAAAAACATAAGATGCAGGATTGAGTTCAAGTGCCTGCCTGCTTCTTTCCGGAACTTCCTGTGACATCCAGCAAAAGTTGCCTGTATGCCCCGGATAACTATTTGTAATATTCCAGATATTGGAAGCTGCACTACCGATTGTATAAGTAAGCCAATTGGCATTATTTTGATCGGTGACTTCATCAATGAATTTTCGTTTTGACCAATTTTCCGGATACGTTTCAAGCGAATAAGTGATGGTGGCTTTATCCTGAAAATTCATGTCATTTAATTGAAAAGAAACTTTATTTCCCTCGATGCTGACAGGAAGATTGGAGGAATTGATTTTGAACGAAGTTCCTTCCGGTATTTCATCTGTGACGATAGCATGAGTTATTTTTTCTGTTTTGTAATTTCCTACTTTAATCGTGACATGTATATCCTCACCCGGCTGGATAAAATCAGTAACGGATTTTTCAATGATCACTTTATTTGTACATGCTGGTGGCAAATCAAATGCTTCTTTCTGATCGCCTGCATCAAAAGGGGATCCCTGGTTAGCACTGAATCCGATTCCACGTCTTGCAAATACCTGCCAAATCATGCAGGTGTCTTCACTATTATATAATGCATCATCTGCTGCCAGGATGCTATTCCTTCCATCAACAAACCCCGGCTCACATGGTATGTTTTTTAATCCGTCAAATACCAGCTTGATCGCTCTGTAATTTCCGCTTGATGTATCGTAAGGATCAGCCTTCCATCCATATTTATCTACAAAAGCCCAGTACATATCCCACAATGTGCTTGCCCATACTTCTCCCATATCATGCACTTCCTGGTCTGGTGCGACATCGCCATAAGTCAGTGGCATAATGCTCATATCCGTTGAATAAGGATGCCGACGAAATCCCCGGCCTGTAGTAGGTACATCTCTGTTGGCGTAAGTTGAAAATCCTCTCTTCATTTCGCCGGTGTCACCTGGACGAACATTGGTGACCAACGCAAAAAAGTCGGACCATCCTTCACCCATCTGTTCTGCATTGTCGAGACATACGGAACTCGGTCCACCAATAAGCCGATCGCATATTCCGTGTCCATACTCATGAGCAATAAGACTGTTGTCAAGATCACCGTCAAGAGATGAAGCACCGACTTGACCTTCATCAACAATTGTGACATTCAAACCATTTCCAACAAACTTGCTGATCTGCTGGCAATCAGAAATTCCAATCATGACAATCGGAATATTGACATTAGCCCCATCTGTTCCGGGATTCATGGTATAAATATCATCATCGAGATTGCACACGATAACGCCGATAGCGCCTGCTTTTTGAGCCTGCAAAGCTTTCCAGCCAAATTGGCATCCACCCCGGTCAATGAGGGCAATTTTACCCACCAATGCTGATGCATTGATGATGTCCTCGCATGCATCGGAAGAATAAGGGTCTTCAATTCCATCATCTACAAAAACAACTTCTCCCGTAAGAGGTACATTAGTCACATAAGCACCCGGACCCCAACCGCTGCTGGGTAGACTTGTTTTATATAAGCCTGCCACTGTGGAAGGTGCATTCACCTTCAATTCACTTTTTCGGCCATTAAAAATATACATGCTGATATAACTCTGGGAACCATCTGCACTCCCGTTGTAATATGAATTATTACTATTACCCTTATTCGCACCTTGCTGAGTGTATGCGATTAATGCATCATTACCTTTCCCGCCTTTTCCATAATTATTCTGTTGGAAATTACCGGCTTCTTCATCGAGTCCAAAGTGATATGAGAAATCATGCATGTAATTGATCCAGTAAAAAAGATTGACTACCCCGACATCAATATTTTGTTCTGGTTCCAGCGATGGGTCGAAAGGAAAATCGAAATGAAGATCCGGACCACCATCAGGTTCATCGTTAGAAGAATGACTCAGGGCATCACGATCCTGGTATGCATGAACATTATTTCCGCGGGTGATCGTGTATTCGGCACCAGGTTGTCCATTTGTATCATGCCATCCGAAAGGTGAAGCAACAGGATCGGAAGGTGAAGTGACCAATGTGCGTGGGCCCTGGTTAGGACTTTCTATCGGGGATGGCCATACATTATACTGTGGTCCTGTCAGGCCAGGGTCCGCTGTCGTATTTATAAAATCAGATGATCCACTGCACGTATTTTCCTGCCTGTTAACCGACAGATTTTCAGGAGCGCAATAAACAGTCCAATTGTATTCATTCAACACCATTCCGGTGACGGCATCCACACGTGTGCTCCACCTGTCACTGGTACCATTGGGAGAAAGCAAAATGTCCCACGCTAAATTTACATGACCCTGGTAAGGTTGCAATGATAGAGATGCAGTGATATCTTCTGCTGCAATGTTTCCTTTATCAAAAACAAACTTTACGTCCCTTGAATTATTTTTTATCTGCAAATCATCAGCGGATAATCCAAGATAAGATGCAAGATCCTTTACCGCCTGAGCAGCACTAATTGCCGGAATGGATGTATTGATTTTGTTATCCAAATCCTTCACGAACCGATCTCCTGTGAAAAATACCTTGCCATTTTTTGAAATGCTGATATTCAGAATTGCATTGTAAACCGGAATGCTCCCGGAGTGCTGCAGGAAATAAATTCTTGAGATGCCGCTGGTTTTGTCCGTATACATATCATTGACGGTCATGTCGGCAATGTCCTGGGAGGTAAGTCCCAATTCAGTGAGATGTGTATGCACATACTCATTAGCAATAGCAAGCGACTCGGTCGCTGTGTTCGAATCCTGCGCGTGGATATAAAATTCCGGGAAAAAGAAACTCAGAAGGAAACCAAGTGTAAATATGCATCTCATGGTAAATAGTATTTAAAAAAGTTAAAAAGTATTTGAGAGTAAAAACCTGTAATTGGTTACCAGATTATTTATTCCATCAATTGACGAAGTATTTGACACGACAAAGTTCAGATAGTGACGAGGTTTTTGAAATAGCATATTAATGTGAAAAAGGAAATTTGATCCACATACACTTTTCACATTATCATATGATCATGCTATTTCATCATTGATGCAGGTCATGGAACTTTGCGCGTACAAATCTGCCTTGGAATACATGTCGCACCTACGGCGCTAGATAAGATTTTTAATTTTTACTGCTACAGACATGTCGCACCTTCGGCGCTAAACTCGCATTCTATTCCTATGTTCTTCGCAGTGATGATCGCTTCAGCCAGTGTTCAACGAACACCAAAGATTTATCGAAGCGAAACGATGAATTTCTATGCTGCTGCACCAGGATGTGAGGAACGCATCGAGGAATTTATTTTTTGCTCCGAAATCTCTTTGTCCATTGATTGATGGCTGATAGAAATTGATGAGCTAAAGTGATTCTCTCTTGCCCATGAATGTACTTCGTAAAGTACAATGCTAAGTTCGTATGGCATGGTTATATGGATTGTGGATTTATTCAGGTCTTGCTGTACAATAATTTCAATTCTAAAGTGGTCATCCTTTATTTCTGGATGACCACTTTATCTACGTACTGACCTTGTGCCGTACTCACCTTCACCAGGTAGAAGCCGGAAGGGACATTGCTTGTATTGATGTTGACATAATCGTTGCCTGAGATATGGATTGATTTATCAAACAACTGCTTGCCATCAAGGGTCAGGAGACTTATGTTCATTTCCTCCGGATGTTCTGCTGATAATGCAAGCGTTATTTTATCCGTTGCGGGATTCGGATATATTTTTGAGATAAATCCCCTCAATGTTTCTGTTCCACTCAAGGGTTCCTCCCTTGAATCCACGATTGTACCTTTCTCAGGGGCAGTAGTGCATTCATAGTCGCCCTGATCGGTAGACACGCATGCCTCGCCATTGTAAGAGAGTAAGTCCATAAACTCAATGTCATCAATTTGCCAACCCGCACCACCATGTGCATTTGGATTGGTACCAAAAAGAAATCGAACCTGGATATCTTTTCCTGACCATGCACTGAGATCTACGTACGTGGCCTGAAAGCCATCACCACTGTTTCCGGAAAATGCACCGGCATCCGTTGTGAAAAATGTGCGATAATCAAGAATACCTGAATACCCATTGCGGATCATATCTGCATCAACTTTATTCCAGGCCGTTGTACCCACTTCTCTCACTTCAACAATACCACCATTAATTCCTGCTTGTGTCTGGAAATGATGAAAGAAACGCATTGCAGGATGATCCCCTTCCACATGAAATGAATATACATCCGGGTTGAGCGTCATAGCCTGCTGACTTTTCTCCGGAGCTTCCGCGGACATCCATGAAAAATTGCCTGAGTGTGATACTGTGTCAGCGATTGTCCAATTATTTGACGCTGCACTTCCAATTGTATGCACAATCCATATAGAATCATTTGCATCAGCAACATCATCAAGAAACTTACGTTGTGACCATACCTCCGGAGTAGAGTGAAGAGTATAGGTAATTATTTTTTCTTCCTTGAAATTTAAATTTCC
The DNA here is from genome assembly GCA_963746195.1 of uncultured Saprospiraceae bacterium. Classification (GTDB taxonomy): domain Bacteria; phylum Bacteroidota; class Bacteroidia; order Chitinophagales; family Saprospiraceae; genus Opimibacter. The sequence goes on from CAVVAS010000001.1 coordinate 462,406, forward strand.
AAGATCGAACTCAAGTGTATTTCCCTGTTGGACGACAGGATAATTGGAAGAGTTTGCCTGGAATGTAGTTCCTTCCGGTATTTCATCATTGACCTTGACATTCGTTGCAGTTGAAGTTTTGTAATTACCTACTTTCACAATAACCTGAATATCATCTCCCGGTTGGATGAAATCTGTAACTGATTTTTTAACATCAATTTTATTTCCACATACAGGTGGCAGATCGAATGCTTCTTTCTGATCGCCTGCATCGTAGGGAGATCCTTCATCTGCACTAAAACCTAAACCTCTTCGGGCAAATACTTCCCAGAGCAGGCATGTATTCTCGCCATTGTACAAAGCTGAATCTGCAGCAAGAATGGCATTCCTTCCGTCGACAAACCCGGGATCGCAAGCCATATTTTTCAATCCATCTATTACAAGCCTTACAGCTTTATAATTTCCGCTTGATTCATTATACAGGTCAGCGTTCCATCCGTATTTATTGACCATGGCCCAATACATATCCCAGAGCATATCTGCCCACACTTCACCAAGCGCATGTTTTTCCTGGTCTGCAGCAACGGCACCATAAGTCAATGGCGTTACATTCATGTTTGTTGAATATGGATATCGGCGGAATCCATTTTCTGTAGGAGATTCTCTTTCAACATAAGTAGCCAGGCCACGACTTTTATCACCGGTATCACCAGGCTGAACTGTAGTCACTAATGCAAAAAAATCTGACCATCCTTCGCCCATTTGTTCTGCGTTGTCCAGACATACTTTATCAGGACCGCCTGCGAGACGAATGGAAATTCCATGACCAAATTCGTGAGCTATCATATCATTCTCCAAATCACTGTCGAGTCTATGAAGACCACTTTCCCCGGGATTGACCAGTGTAACTTTAAGACCGTGTCCTGCATACTTGCGGATCGTGGCAGCTTGTTTAGCGATCATGCAAACTATGGGGATATGCACATTAGGTGCATCCGGACCAGCTGCAATCGTAAATGCTTTATTGTCAGCACTGCATAAAATCACCGCAATAGCCCCGGCATTCTGCGCCTGCAATGCCTTGAAACTAAACTGACAAGCACCTCTGTCAATCAACGCTATTTTTCCTGCCAGTTCATTAGCATTGATAATATCCTGGCAGGCATCGGCAGTAGAAGGTTCTTCAACACCATCATTGACCACGACTACCTCTCCTGAAACAGGCACATCAGTCAGATAAGAACCATCACCCCATCCGCCACTGGGCACATTAGTCAGATAATTGCCTGCAATACATGCAGGTTCATCCACGATTAAATAGGTTGGTTCTTTATTAAAATCATACATGAAAATGGTGGGGCTTATCCCTTCATTTCTATTGAAATATTCAGCGTTGTTATATATGCTGTCAGTGGCTGAGCCATCCTGGGATACTGCCCAGACGAAATCATTTCCTAATCCTCCACGACCATAATTGTTTTTTTGAAAATTTCCTGCTGCTTCATCAAATCCAAAATGATAAGAAAAGTCATGCATGAAGTTGATCCAGTAAAAAAGGTTCACTGTTGCTGCATCAGTATATTGCCTGGGTTCCCAGGAAGAAACATAGGGGAAATCAAAATGAAGATTTGGACCTCCACTGGGTTCATCACCCGAACTTATACCGGAATCAGTTGTGTCCTGGTAAGCATGAACATTATTGCCGGCAGTAATGTAGTATTCAGCTCCGGGCTGGCCGTTTATATCATGCCAGCCATAAGGTGATGCAATGGGATCAGCAGGATTGGTGACCATAGTGCGAGGTCCGAAGTCTGGACTTGCAATGGGTGCAGGCCACACGTTGTATTGTTCACCCGGAAATGCCGGATCAGTATTAACATTTTTATATTCGGGTAATTCATAACAATCGTTTTCTTCCCGTCTATAGGTGTTTCCATCTACCTTACAGTAAAGCGTCCAATTGTTTTTATCCAACACAGCACCTGTGACAGCATCAACACGTGCATTCCACTGATCATGCGTTCCTCTCGGGCACATGAAAACATCCCATGCTAAATTCACTTTGCCATCGTGGGGTTGGTAACTTAATCCTGTAGTGATGTCTTCATTCGCAAGGCTGTCTTTTTCAAAAACAAATTGAGTATCCCCTGTACTTTGTTTGATCCGCATCCTTGATGATGTGAGGCCTAGATGAGCGGCCAGGTTTGTTACAGCTTTACCAGGACTTATAATTGGGGTTGTCGTGTTGATTTTTTTTTCCAAATCATTTACGAATCGATTGGTGACATAATAGACGTTACCTTCTTTCGTGATGCACACGTTGAGGATGGCGTTATATACCTCAAGGGCATGATAACGCTGAAGGAAATAAATCCGTGTGATACCGCTGGACTTGTCCGTATACATATCGTTGACGGTCATACCAGCTATGTCTGATGGAGTCAGCCCCAACTCTTTAAGGTGTGAAAGAATGTATTCATTCGCAATGGCCAAATTATCTTTAGCATCAGCCTGGTTGAGGTGACTAGTGGATTTATTTTCTGTTAAACCACTCTTCATAGAAGGCTCAGGAGCCTGCGCTTTAAGGCCGTTATCTGATAAGAGAAAAAATACAAGGATCGTGGGTAGAATTATTTTTTTCATGATGCCTGAAGTGTATTATTGAATAATAGTTGAAATCAATGATTGAAAAAACGAAATGATAGCGTGTGATGATTTTCATCGGGATGATGACGCAAAGATGTGGTGGTCGAACAAGAGATGTGAAATCGCACAAGGATGTGAATATTGAGGCGGAGTGATTGGGGGATATCACACAAAGGGGTGAAGTTCTGGACTTAGTTAGGTCTTTGGTCTTAGCTGCCGGTTTGGTCTTTGGTCCATGGCTTTGGTAGATGCTTAAATTTATTATTAACGTGTATCTGGGAAATCGGGATAATCTGCGATGTGTAATTCGATCCTTAAAGGATCAAACATTATTAGCCCCGGGTGCAACCCGGGGAATAATGAATCAAGCGAAATTCCAACCCCGAAGGGGTTGAATAAAATGCTGTTTCAATATTATTGAATACATAATTCAGATGGGAGGACAGATTTATGTTTAACCCCTTCAGGGTTATAAAATCCTATCATTCCTTCTTCCGGGGGTTGCACCCCCGGCTAATAATGTTGAAGTCTTTCAGACTTAAAGTTTGCCTAAACGGTTTCACCCCCGGCTAATAATGTTGAAGTCTTTCAGACTTAAAGTTTGCCTAAACGGTTTCACCCCCGGCTAATAATGTTGAAGTCTTTCAGACTTAAAGTTTGCCTAAACGGTTTCACCCCCGGCTAATAATGTTGAAGTCTTTCAGACTTAAAGTTTGCCTAAACGGTTGCACCCCCCGGCTAATAATGTTGAAGTCTTTCAGACTTAAAGTTCGCCTAAACGGTTGCACTCCCGGCTAATAATGTTGAAGTCTTTCAGACTTAATACTCAACTAAACGATTTTCTCCTTCAATGCTTTCAACACAGCTTCTGTTTTCGAATTGACCTGCAGCTTTTCATAGATGTGACGGATGTGAGATCGCACTGTATCCATGCTGATAAAATGTTCGTCAGCAATTAATTTGTAGGAATAACCTTTTACAAGGCTGATAAGGATATCCTGCTCTCGTGGGGAAAGTTTGTAGTCGTGGTGTATGTGTTCAACGGGTTCTTCTTTCTGGAAAAAATGCAACACACGTCGTGCGATGCTTGACGTCATAGGGGATCCCCCCTTGTTCACATCGAAAACGGCAGCGATGATTTCAGAAGGAGGTGTTCGCTTGAGCAGGTAACCCGAAGCTCCATTGCGAATGGCCTGGAATATTTTGTCTTCATCTTCGAAGACAGTGAGCATGAGGACCTGTGTTTCCGGGCGCAGCGCTTTGACAATAAGTGTGGCATCGAGCCCCGATCGGCCGGGCATGTCAATATCCATCAGGACCACATCCGGTTTCAGGTCGGGGATGTGCTTTTCAAGATTGCTCGTGTCGGCAAAAGCACCAACCAGCGACAGGTCAGGAGTGGCTTGCAACAAAAAAGTCATGCCTTCCCTCAGGTCACGATTATCCTCGTATAATAATATGCTCACATTTGGATTCATTGCACAAAGGTCGCTTGGATTTTATTGCGGTGGAATAGCATAAAAGTGTGAAAGTCAAACTTCAACCTGTAATTCAACCGTCGTGCCCTCCCCGGAATTTGACCTGATATCCAGTTTTCCTCCAATATCCATCGCTCTTTTCCTCATATTTTTCAATCCATTCCCGGTGCCGAGTGAAGGGGAATTGTCGATGTCGAACCCTTTACCATTGTCGGAAATTTTCATCAAAAGTTTTCCCCTGGTGAGCGTGAAATACATTTCAACCTGTGTAGCTTCGGAATACTTCGCAATATTATTGACGGCTTCTTTAAAGATAAGATAAATATTGCGGCGTACTACAGGCTGAATTTGTTTACCCGGGAAATCTTCACTGATATGTGTTTTGAAATTGATGTTTCTTGATTCGAGGATGCGCAAAGCGAACTCCATCATATGCGATTCAAGGTCTTCGAGCTGATCATGATCTGTCTTCATCGCCCATATGATGTCTTGCATTGATTCACTTAGATTACTGGCACTTTGGCTAATCCGTTGCAATACCGGCGATATAAGTGGTTTGTCCATGCCGATTTGCTGATCAGCGAAGTCACTAAAAAAACGAATGCTACTTAACGTACTTCCCATTTCATCATGCAGATCCCGTGCAAGGCTTTCCCTGAATTTTTCAAGACGATGTCGCTGTTGCCGGCGATATAAAAGAAATCCAAACATCATCCCGCCAAGCGCAAGTATAACTATCACAGGAAACCATTTTGATTTAGAAAGCGGCGGGTGGACGCGGATTTCAAGAGGAGTACTTTTTTCATTCCAGATTCCATCGTTGTTAGCAGCTTTCATGTGCAGGAAATAGGTTCCTCCATCCAGGTTAGTAAATGTGGCAACAGGACGATCGGTGTAAACCCAATCTTTATTGAAGCCCTCAAGGAGGTAAGCATACCGGTTTCGCTCCTGTTGATTGAAGGTGATAGCGGCAAATTCGATTTCAAAAAAATCCTCACCCGGGTTCAGTGTGAGAAATGTATCCTGCCTGTTGTTTTTCTTTAGAGAATCAGGAAGCCCAATTTTGTCATCATTATAGGTAGTGACCATACGTTCTTTATTCATGACTTTGATGGACGTAATAGCAATGAGCGGTGGTTGAAGATTTCGTCGAAGCCGGTCAGGATAAAAAAAATTAAATGCATTTTGAAAACCAACAAATATTTCTCCTCCAGGTGTAATGCTTAATCCATCAGTCATAGTGTTGCTGAAAAGTCCGTCAGGTTTACCATAATAGGTGAAAGTTCCGGTCTCGGGATCATAGCAATGCAGGAGATAAACAGAGTTAAACCAAATTTTTCCCTGTTTATCTTTTACAATAAAATAAATGCGATTGGTCTTCAAACCATTTTGCTCATCAAACTGCTTCAGCACATTTCCATCAGAATCCAATTCGAAAAATTGACTATAAAAAGCAGCATAAACTCGTCCATGACTACCGGTCTCAACATCATTGCATACCTGCGAAACATTATGGCCATTTAATTTGATTTGAATGGCTTCCTTAGTAGCAGGATCGTAACGGATCAAACCGCTGTTACTGCATGCAAGCCACAATCGCCCCAAAGAATCTTCTGACATGCCCATGATATTAATAATACCATCATGGTCAACAAATTCTTTTTTAAAAAAAACCAATTCAATATTGTCGGTGTGAGGATTATACCTGTAAAGTCCTTCCTTATTAGAACCAAACCAAACATTACCTGCATGGTCCTCCAGTCCGCACCAAAAAAGATTATGTAGTTCATTGTGCTGGAAGAATTTTTCATAGTCGCGCCAGGTATTGGTGCGGGGATCGAAACGACCCATGCCACCTGTCATGCAAGCCCAGATATACCCATGATGATCCTGGAATAAATTAAAATAACTCAAACCTGACAATCGTGATTTGGCAAAAGTAATTCTCGTAAAATTCCCTGTCGTTTTGTTCCAGGTAAATAATCCTGATCCCCATACAGAAATAAAATACCGCGATCCTATTGTATCCGTATTGTCATTGACAACACCTGAAACAAGGCTGAATTGTCCCATGTCTTTTTCAACAGGGATCATCGCGCGTCCGAATCGAATCGTGGCAGGAGCATATTGTTCAAGTCCCACTTCAGTCCCGATCCACACATCACCATTTGATGAGTCTTTGAAAAGTACGACGGCGAGATAATTGTTGTGTGTGAATGGATCCTGTGGATCAGGTTTGAATTGAAAAAATTCTTTTGTTTCCGGGTTAAATGTGGCTAATCCGGATTTACCTCCACCAACCCAAAGAAATGGCGTACCGGAAGGAAGGACATCCGGTAATACATTCACCGAAAGTGTTTGAGGAGAAGAAGTCTTTTCAAATGCATCCTGATCAGCATTATATTTCCAAATGCCGGTGGCCCAGGTACCTGCCCAGATTTCTCCTGTATCATCCATCACTACACTCAGGACACCTCCTTTCTCAAATGGTTCTTTTGGATTCACACCTTTCATCACTTTGAACTGTTGTGTCACAGGGTCAAACCGATTCAGGACGTCTTTCAACAGCCAGACTCTGTCCTGAGGATCGATGAGGATACCGAACCAGCCTAATGTTGTTGATTCTGTCTTTAAAAAATAATCAGGCTTGTCGGTCACCGGATTGATTTTGTAAATGCCATTGTAGCCGGTCGTCCACGCCATACCTTTTGAATCGAATGCAACTTTGTTGACAAGATCATTGTCAAGTGTGTCATCATTTTCAGGAAGGTGTATTCGCACGATGTTGAGCCAGTATGGATCAATTTTACAAAGTCCTCCAGTGGTACTCACCCAGATCAAACCATCGGGTGCTAATGTGATCGCCGAAATATTGTCATGCGGAATACTATGGATATCCTTAGGATCATGTCGGAATATAGTAAAGGTGCGGCCGTCGAAGCGATTTAGCCCGTTGGTGGTACCGATCCATAAGAATCCAAGTCTGTCTTTCGCAATGGCCGTGATGTGATCATTGCTTAATCCCTGGTCGGTGGTGTAGTGCAGGAATGAGGAATTAGAAATTTGCGCCGATACATTGTACCAGGTAAACAATATCAAAAGCAGCGCAGTCAGTTTTTGCATCGGAGCTGATGATCATTACTCGGTCTTAAAATTACGAGGAATGTCAGAAGAAATTTCAAAGATTTCCAGGGTCGTTTGAAGGAACCAACTAATAGAAATATACAAAATCAAAGCAATGTGGAAAATATTTCCTTCCGATTGATTTGTTTGATTGATCAAAGAGCCAATTGGGGTTATCTTGGTTGCGTAATATGCCTCTTAAGATGCGCCAAACCAAACATCAAAAACCTTCAAATAAACTTAATCGATTCTGGAAAATACTGGGGCCGGGGTTGGTGACAGGCGCCAGTGACGATGATCCATCCGGCATTGCCACTTACTCACAGGCAGGAGCCGCATTCGGACTTTCAACGCTATGGACTTCAATAGTAGCATTTCCGTTGATGGCAGCCATCCAGCAGATGTGTGCGAGGATTGGATTGGTGACCAACCAGGGTCTAACCGGTACGCTAAAAAAATATTATCCAAGACCTGTACTATATATTATGCTCTTGTTCAGCTTTCCTGCGATCGTCATGAACATCGGTGCCGACATTGCCGGTATGGGAGCTGTCGGTAATTTATTATTCCCGTCTGTTGATGCCACCTATTTTAGTGTCTTGTTCACGATCCTGCTTTTAGTCTTAATTATTTATTTGCCATATTTCCGGATTGCCGCGATACTTAAATATTTGTGCATCGTCATGCTGGTTTATTTTATAGTTCCATTTTTATATAAGCAGGATTTTGTTGAAATCATTAAAACCACATTTATTCCAACAATAAAATTTGATAAGTATTTTATCGCCATTCTCGTCGGAATCCTGGGCACTACGATTTCACCCTATTTATTTTTCTGGCAGGCATCGGTCGAAGTGGAAGAAATGAAGAATAAAAAAAAGCAGCTGATCGTAAATAAAAAGATCATTCGTGAGATGCGTCAGGATGTCGATTTCGGCATGACCTTTTCGGGCATCGTGATGTATTTTATTATACTGACTACCGGTACGGTTTTGTTTAAGAGTGGTGTACACGAGATTAACACGGTGGAGCAAGCTGCAGCAGCCTTAAAACCATTGGCCGGTAACCTGGCTTATTTATTATTTGCGATAGGTATCATCGGGACGGGCCTTATAGCTATTCCGGTGCTGAGTGGCTCACTTTCTTACATTTTCGCAGAAACCTTTGGTTGGGAACAGGGGCTCGATAAAAAATTTCATGAGGCAAAAGGATTTTACATCATCATTTCGGTTTCGCTGATCCTGGGCTTATCGCTCAATTATGTTGGTATTTCACCTATTAAGGCATTGATTTACACGGCTATTCTATATGGACTGACAGCTCCTGTGCTCATTGCGATCATTCTCCATATTTCAAATAATAAAAAAATAATGGGTCAATACGTCAATGGACGGATCACCAATATTTTAGGGTTTGCGGCGCTATTGTTGATGACAGCCGCAGCCGGGTTGTTGCTGTATTTGCAGTTTGAATAATGGCCTTCCCCCGACAATTTGGACATATGTCCTGTTTAAGTACATTTGTGACGAATTATTAAATCCGATATATGAAAGGTCAATTTTTGTCCATTGTATCACTGCTTCTCCTGGTGGCCTGCAGCCATACCAAGCAGGAGGCTGAAAAAAAACAAATGGCTGCCGATAGCGCCGCCCAGGCAGCAAAAAAAGGATCAGTCATCAACTACTTTAATATCCCCGGCCCTATCAAATTTGACGGGCAGGACTATTATTTCTCATGGAGTTCCAAACCTGCCGCCAATTATTACAAGCAGGAATATTTGCAAAGCGGGGAAAGCGCTGAACAATTCAACCAGATGCTGATGATTGAATTGGCCTTCAGGAATTTGCCATTACGGGATATCGCAGAAGCCAAAGCCCGCGAAATACAAGAACGAATGAAGACGGATCCGATTGCAAAATTTGAGCTCGGTGATAACCTAAAAGAAAATGAAATAATGCTTGATTTTATGCTGAGCGCCGACTATGGAACCGATAAAGCGATTTCTGAATGGAATATCTATCGCTATCGCACTTACACCGGACCACAAGGCGAACCGGGCATCATGGTTTTTGCCCTGAGCAAACATGCTTACGGAATGGAAGGTGAAAAATTTGTCAACGATATCAAAGAAAACAGGCAAAAATATATCCGCTCTTTTGTGGAGGTAGACTTTCCCAATATTCAACTCACAAAATAATTTTTGTTAAATACTCACTAATGAAAACATTGTTTTTTTTGGTATTCCTGTTGTCGGCTTACATATCTTCAGGGCAGACCCAAACTCAAATGACATCTGATGCAAACGGCAAATATATTTCGGCTGACTCTGCTTTGAATGTAGTGTATCACCAGGTACTCCATATGTATGCCAAAGACTCAACATTCATAGAGAATCTAAAGGGCACTGAGCGGTTATGGATCCAGATGCGCAATGCAGAATTAAAATTGAAATATCCTGATTCCGATAAGCAGGGTAGTGCGCAGGCCATGTGTACATCTCTTTATCTCACGGATCTGACCAATGAAAGAATAAAAACGCTTCGTGCCTGGCTTGAAGGAGCAAAAGAAGGAGATGCGTGTGCAGGTTCTGCCATGATCAAAAAGAAATAAATTTTTAAGCTCTACAGGAGCGGAATGTTTGTAGCAAACGAGAAAGAAATAAATTTTTAGCTCCGCAGGAACGGAATGTTTGTAGCAATATTGAAAGAACAATTTTTCGAGCTCCATAGGAGCGGAATGTGAGGAATGTCTAAAATCTGTAACATTTTGCGAAGCTGATAGCAAGGATATTCTAAACCATTGCTTTCATCATGATTCCCTGATCTTTTGTTGTTTTTGCCCTGAAGAATATTGCGCACCTACGGCGCTTGAAAAGATTTTTCTTTCTCCTCAGCTACAGACATATCGCTCCTATGGAGCTTTGAAGTTCTTACGCTACTCTTCATTTTACTTTCACTACACTTTAACTCTCTTTTCCAGCGACTTCACTTAAAATCGTTTCCTTCAATTCGTAAAAGCTTGGAATTAATTTGGATATTAGATGTACCAATGACTTGCGACGTCATCAATGGGATTGTTATCCATGGAAGAAAATAACGAAAAAATCAACCAACTCCTGGAAAAGCTTAATGCTTTGTCACTCCGACAAGACAGCTTTTCAAAAGAAATCAATCAACTGAAGGAAGAAATAATTGCTTTAAAAAATTCTTCCCTCCCTGAATCATCAGAAAAAATAATCAAACTACAGGACGACCTTGTTTCCTCAGACTTTGTGCCTGAGATCAGGAAAGATTATGTTCCTCCTATCCCTCCCATTCCACAGGTAACACCAACAGGTGAACCACTCGGAAAACCGGTGACACAAACAGGTGCTCCACTCAAAATGAAACCGGTCACCGAAAAGTATATCGGTGAAAATCTTACTAATAAAATTGGAATCGGGATATTGATCATCGGCGTTGCTATCGGGGCAAAATATTCCATCGATCATGATTTGATCAGCCCGCTCACCAGGATCATTTTAGGCTATCTCGTTGGAATCGGGTTGATCGGGTTCGGAATCAGGTTGAAGAAAAACTATGAAAACTTCAGCGCAGTGTTGGTGAGTGGGGCGATCGCCATCCTCTATTTTATCACCTACGCAGCTTATAGTTTTTACGGTATGTATTCGCTCATCATGGCTTTTGCATTGATGGTGATTTTCACCGCGGGTACTGTCCTTACAGCTATTAATTACAATAAACAGGTGATTGCGCTGATTGGTTTGGTGGGTGCATACGCTGTCCCGTTCTTACTGAGTGATGGACCCGGTGATATAAACACATTGTTTAGTTACATCTCGATCATTAATATAGGAATCCTTCTGATTGCGATACGCAAATATTGGAAAGCCCTGTATTATTCCTCATTTATACTGACATGGCTTATTTTCTTTTTCTGGTTCACTCAATCGTATCAAGCCCATGAGCATTTCACGGTTGGTTCGACATTCCTGACGATATTCTTCATGACTTTCTATTTGATTTTCCTAGCATATAAAGTGGTGAACAAGGAAAAATTTGAAATTACTGATGTAGCTCTTTTGTTGGTGAATTCATTTATTTTTTATGGGGTGGGATATGTCATGCTCAACACCTATGACAATCTTCAACACTATCTTGGATTATTTACATTGTGCAATGCTCTCATTCATTTTGTGATCAGCGCTTTTATCTATCAGCAAAAACTGGCTGACCGGAATTTATTTTTCCTGGTGATTGGACTGGCGGTGGTATTTATTACCATCGCGATACCGGTGCAATTGGATGGAAACTGGGTGACCTTATTGTGGGTGGGTGAAGCCACGTTACTCTTCCGCATAGGAAGAAGTATGAAAGTGACTTTATATGAAAAGTTGTCTTATCCGATGATGCTCGTGGCGTTTATCAGCATCATTCATGACTGGGTGACTTATTACACAGGATATATTCCGGAAATACCTGGCAGCAGGCTGAATCCGATTGTAAATATATTTTTCCTGACTTCCATATTATTCGCAGGGTGTTTTGCACTGATGTCCTATTGGGATCATCAAAATAAAAATGAAGATGTACAGATCCAGAAGACAAGCATGAATACACTTGCCTCTTTCACCATAACCTTCATTCTGCTTGTGGTGTTGTATTTCTCTTTTGGCATGGAAATACTCAACTATTTCAACCAGTGCTATGTAGATTCTTTAAAGGCGATCACTGACGAATCAGGATATTCTGAAAATATTTGGAATGAAGATTTGGTGGCTTACAAAGTCATCTGGATGATCAATTATTCCTTATTGTTTTTTTCCATCTTCAGTCTTTTGAAAAACAGGATTTTCAAAATTCAAAATTCAGGTCTGCTGCTTGTCATCCTGGATGTCGTCGTACTCTTTGTTTTTTTGACTTTAGGATTGTTTTTGTTAAGCGAACTTCGGGACAGCTATTTGAATCAGACATTATCTGAGCACTATCCCAGGGGCAGTTTTAATGTCCTGGTCCGATATATATCCTACGCCCTGGCAGCGCTCATGTTGTATTCAATTCACAAAATCATCTCTGCAAATACTCAAAAACCTGTTGCCCCGTTATCCCAGGTTACATTTGATGTTATACTTTACGTGACCATACTATGGGTGACGAGTTCAGAATTTATTACCTGGATGAACCTGTTGCGGATCTCTTATTCCTACAAGATTGGTTTAAGCATTTTTTGGGGAGTTTATTCTTTGTTGCTGATCGGCATAGGCATTTGGAAAGAGAAAAAGCATCTTCGCATCGGTGCTATCATTTTGTTCACAGTCACCTTAATTAAATTGTTTTTTTACGATATCTCGCTGCTGGGTACCATTGCTAAAACGATTGTATTTGTTTCGCTGGGAATATTGCTTTTGATCATATCCTTCTTGTATAATAAATATAAAGATGTGATTACCTGATGAAGCGTAATAGCTGTCGTTCGGAACATTTATTTATATTTAATGTTAAGTTTATAAATCCAAAATAAGTAGCCATGAAAAAGAAAGATAAACCAAACCCTCCTGCCCATTCCCCAAAAGATAAAACAAGCCCTGAGGGATATCCGCTTTACCCGGACAAGGATGATATTTATAAAAAACTACGTGAAGACAAGAGCATTGACCCAGAAGACAAATCAAAAATCAAAAACGCTGATTTAGAAGATGGCAATGACGAAGTTGAAGAACTTGATTTTGATGATGATCAGATCCACGATGAAGATCTTGATGTCCCCGGATCAGAATTTGATGATGAAGATGAAGATATAGGTAGTGAGGATGAAGAAAATAATTTCTACAGCATAGGAGGTGATCGTCATGAAGACCTGGAAGAGGATCAGGGTGATGATTAATTTCTTCCTTTCATTTGATCTCACCTGATAAACTCCCGTGGATACACGACTATTTAAAAAGGTGAGTATTTTTATACTAAACCTTTAAAATAGTATTCAATGGGAAAAATATCCATCCTGCTTTTTATTGCCTTATGCAATTCTCTGCTTTCCTATGGCCAGGAAGGTGATCCAAAAGCAACAGAAGTCTGGACCCCGGTACCTAACGTGATAACGCCTGGTACAAATTCCGGTGAAGCTCCATCGGATGCCATCCAATTATTTAATGGAAAAGATTTTTCTAATTGGACGGACCTCAATGGCAAGGCCCCGAAATGGAAAATCAAAGATGGTATCATGACCGTTGACAAAGGGAGTGGAAATATCCGGACCAAACAAGGTTTTGGCAGTTGCCAATTGCATATTGAATGGCGAACGCCTGCAGAAGTATCAGAGAGTGGTCAGGGTCGCGGTAATAGCGGAATTTTCCTGATGGGGCAGTATGAGGTACAAGTGTTGGATAGCTACAATAACGTTACCTATTCCAATGGTCAGGCTGGAAGTATTTACAAGCAACATATTCCTTTGGTCAATGCCTGCAAACCTCCGGGAGTGTGGCAGACCTATGATATCATATTTTCGGCCCCGGTATTTGGTGCCGATAGTGCTGTGATATTTCCGGCCCATTTTACAGTTATACAAAATGGCGTGCTTATTCAAAATGATGTGGTGGTCAAAGGCGCAACTGTGTACATCGGTCAGCCATCATATAAATTTCACAGTTCGAAGGAACCATTAGTATTGCAGGAACATAATTGTGAAGTGAGCTATCGCAATATATGGATCAGGGAACTTTAAGTGAACATACTGCATGACTAAAAATGTCTTTTCAACCCTGACAGATTACCTTTCACTTATTCCGGGCATAGATGGATCCATTGGAACAGAAATGGATGCAGATGGATTATGGTCAGTGAAATTTAAAATTGATATTCAGCATGAACTGGCCTGGAATGTCGTGCAGGAGTTAGGAAGTGTGGTGAATTATTTATCACTGGAAGAAAGACTGCCTGCTGTTTTTTACCCTGTGTCACCTCCACCTTATATGAATGGCGGTCCTGACGAATATCTTTCGTGGGTAATTGAAACCAAGGACAAGGAATTTACTCCTGATACAATGAAGAAATGGCTGGAAGGAAGACTACCTCAGCCTGTGTCTGATATTGATCAATGGAAAGAAGAAATGTGACACTTCGACACGTCAGGACATGCTGTCCATTGACTTTGCTCAGTGCAAGGAATGTGAGTGTGTAAGAAACGCGAGAACGTGAGAGAAATTTAAACTTAAGAAATAATAAAATATTAGAATTAAATATCTTGACATGAAAGGCCTTATTCTTTTATTCTTTTTCATTTTGACCATAAGCTTCTTGCAGACTGCATTTTGTCAAACAACTTATCCTGTTGGTATTGATACACTAAAAATCGGGCACAACCCGGATGTTGGTGCTTATGCTGATGTCAGGGGATTTAAAATGTATTATGAGATCTATGGAACGGGTGAACCTTTATTAATCATTCATGGAAACGGAGGGGAGATCAATAATTTCACAGGTCAAATTCCATTTTTTGCACAACATTATAAAGTCATTGTTGCCGATAGCAGGGACCAGGGAAAATCGAAAGACCCTTCAGATTCACTGAGCTATGAAATGATGGCGGATGATCTTAATGGATTGCTTGAAAAACTTCACATGGATTCATGTTATGTCATTGGATGGAGTGATGGTGGGATCAATGGTTTACTGCTGGCGATGCGTCATCCCGATAAAGTGAAAAAGCTTGCCATCACCGGTGCGAATTTATGGCCCGATAGTTCAGCTGTGGATCCGTGGGTATACATGATGGCCTATAATATCAATGATACCTTGTCAAAGATGTCTCAGACTGCTGACATAAAACACATCTCAAAGTTGATCCATTTATTAGTTTTTGAACCACATATCGCTGCGAAAGATCTGAAAAAAATTAAGTGCCCGACATTGGTCATTGGAGGAGATCACGATGTCATCCGGCCTGAACATACCATGCTGATCGCCCAATCAATTCCTAAATCCTATCTGTGGATACTTCCTGATTCCGGTCATTCAACGCCGGTCGTGTATAAGGATCAGTTTAATCATGTCGTGTATGATTTTTTCGTTAAACCGTACAGAATGATTCAGAAGAAAGACCGATTCAATTAAACGCTGTGGTTTCAATATCCTCATTGCAAGGATTGGGCTAAGGAAATTAAAGCTCTATTCTTCTGCATGAATTGGTTCCCCGAATGTGTGCACTCAAAGGTATGTGGATAACCATTTGGAGCAGCTGATTTACAGCCCGTTAGGACCTTGTGGCACGACTAGTGGTGGCACCACTAGTCGTGCCACCACTTCTGCTGTGGTCTATTAATCATTATCTTTAGTTAATACTCAGTCTCTTAGATGCGAATTTTTAAGTCACTTATTTTAATTACCTCTCTTTTTCTGTCCTTCAACATGGTGGGTCAGAAGAGAACATACATAGGTATTGAGGCTGCTGTTACCAATGATAAATTTAAATTGGAAGATCCGAACAACATGCTCATGCCCACTCATTGTGTATCAACGATGGCCGGAATTAATGTCAGTCAGGATCTGAATTATTGGCTTTCAATTGAAACTGGATTCAGTCATAAGTTTTATCAAAAGGGTATTGGACTTAAGGGACAACCGGATGCCTATAGTGTTGACTATGTATTAGATACCTGGCAAGTACCTTTAAGATTTAATGCCAGGCTTAATTTGAAGAGCAACATTATTTTTTTGAAGCCAACGATAGGATTTCACTATTGTTTCAATAATGATTTTTTCTCATCCTCCGGCAGCGGATTTGGATTTTTTAATGGTGAACAAACACCTATATTTTCTTACGATGAAACCACAAATACCAGTCTGACAAAGACATTTCTACTCCTGGAAACAGGCCTTGGACTCGAAATTAAGTTGTCGGGAAAATCATTACTTACTTTTTCGGGTAGTTATTATACCGGCTTTAAAGATGTAATGCAAAGCCATATTGTTTACCAGGTGAACGGCAGCCCGGAATCAGGTGCCGTGATGACAAGTAAAGGCAATTATTTCAGCTATTCCGTTGGATTCAGGTTTCCTGTTGGTGGCAGAAGGCAATAATTGATTTCATTATTCTGCTTTGTCCGGAAAATATGCTTGATAGATTTTTTAATTACGCATAGAATATACCAATGGCCTCTTCCATATCTTAATCTTTCCTATTTTTATTTTCAATTCCGATTCAATGGCCTACGCGATGAAACTATCTTTCCTTTTTTGTCTTTTTTTACTTGCACATACCTATTTGATCAGCCAGGACATTCCTTTTTTCGGAGAGGACTTTGCAAATAATGCACACCAATGGAAGATTTCCTCCAGGCCCAACCTCTACATTGATTCCAATGTTTATCATCTTTCTAATAACGAAGGAGGCCAGCCTGTTGTTTCCATCATTGATGTTCCGGTAGAGGGGCATAAAAATTTCAGCCTTGAAACGCTTCTCAAGCAAGGCTTAACCCCCGATCGGGAAGGAGGTTTATATGGTATTTTCTTCAATGCTGCCGATGAAAGGAATGGTTATGCATTTGTACTGAATAAAAAAATAAATGCCTTTAAAGTCTTGAAATTTACCAATGGAATGATGACAGAGCTGAGCAATGGCATCGGTCGAATGAAAGATGATAAAGCGTTAAATGATAAAGGAGATCAAGTGACCATTGTTCTTCGCACTGATATCTGGGCCTTCGTTGTCAATGATACCATTGTTTATTCGTGCACCCCGCTGGAAAAAATGGGAAATAAAATGGGCTTTTATGTTTCTGCACAATCCGGGCTCGAAGTGAAAGGATTCAATTTTTTTGAACTCAAGACTATCCCTGGGTCATGTCCGATCCCATTTCCCCAGGAGCAATTCAATAATGCGATGAGTAAAATTATTTGTGCTGCACCTGGAGATTTTTCAACCGTGCAGGGCGTATACGCCGGGAAAATTTCTGATAATATGTATTGGCAAGTTAAGGATATACTCCTTGTTGGTACGTATAATAAATTCATTTCGTACGGAGGTCCCGCGCAGGATCTTCGGAAAGGGAATGATTTCAATTTGGTTTTTGAATGTTCAGATTCATCGAACCTTACTTTGGGAAGGATATTTCTCAATCACCTCGTTGATGCTGTCAACAATATTAATCCCGAATGTTGTACGATGACATATAAAGACACGCAGGAAAGTGTTTCCGCCAATTTGATAAAGGCTGTGCGATGGGAGGCTGATATTAGTAGTAGTTCAGAAGGTATTGTACCGGTGCAAATTGAATTGGACCTTGTGAAGTCCGGAATGAAATATTTATCATTCATTCATGTCAATGTAAAAGTTTAATTGGTATTGCCAAAAATATATGCAGGCATCAACAGATCTTTCAAAGAAGCGAATTGAATCCATTGATATTGTCCGCGGTATCGTGATGATCATTATGGCCCTGGATCATGTCCGGGATTATCTCCACATCACAGCGAATACAGATGATCCATTGAATTTAGCTACCACCACTCCTGCATTATTTTTTACAAGATGGATCACTCATTTTTGTGCACCGACTTTTGTTTTTCTTTCCGGGGAAAAATGGTGGCTAAGCTATTTGTGATTTATCCCTTTAAGCCCTTAACTTCGCAGTGGGGATGACATTAGAACCGATACATGAAACACATAATTTTCTTATTGATTTCATTTGGTTTTTTACTTAGCTGTTCAACGGTTAAGATGTATGACAATCGCCTGGACGAGCCGAGAAATGAAAACCGCTTAAGATCAGATGTTGACTTCATACATCATAAATTAGTTCAACTCCACCCGCACTTATACTGGTATATCAGCAAAAAGGATCTCGATTTTAAATTTGACAGCCTTAAATCTTCCATTACTTCTCCGATGTCCAGTAAAGATTTCTTCCTGGCACTAAGCCCGGTTATTTCTTCGGTGAAACAAGGTCATATCCAGGTCATTCCTCCTATTGATAAGGCCACTTTTGAGGAAGTGGTTGCAGGTGATGGTAAAAGTTTTTCGGATTTGTTTCCGTTTGACTTTGAAATATTTGACCAAAAACTGTACATCGTCAAAAACAAATCAAAAGACCCGGACATTCATGTCGGAACTGAAGTCCTGGCATTGAATCATACAAATCCACAAATGTTGTTTTCAAAATACTGCAATACATTTTCTTCAGATGGATTCAACCGGACATTTATTAACCGAAAATTGGGCAGCGAATTTTCAGAATATTTTATGATTGAAAACGGTAAAACGGATTCTATTACTTACCAATTGAAATATGATGATACCATAAGTAATATTTGTATTCGATATGAAAAACCTCAGCCATCTAAGGCAAATTATCCTAAACAGGACAAGGAAAAGAGAAAGGA
This sequence comes from uncultured Saprospiraceae bacterium, assembly GCA_963746195.1. Taxonomy (GTDB): domain Bacteria; phylum Bacteroidota; class Bacteroidia; order Chitinophagales; family Saprospiraceae; genus Opimibacter. The sequence goes on from CAVVAS010000001.1 coordinate 481,007, forward strand.
AGAGGTCAAAAAAAATAAACAACTTGGATTTGATGCTTCTTCGAATTCGTATAATCTGAATTTGAAATTTTACGAACCTGACAGCAGTGTTGCCCTGATGACGATCCGAAATTTTACTTCCGGTAATTTTTCTTCGTTTTTTGATTATGCGTTCAGGAAACTCGAATTTCTGGATTCTAAATATTTGATTTTGGATTTAAGAGATAATCCTGGAGGGAACCTCGGTAGTGCGGCGCAATTATTTTCTTACCTGGTGGACGGACCTTATCGATTGATTGATGAAATGGAAGTGACTTCCAGGACCAGCATCCTTCACACCCCTTATTTTAAATTGGTTCCTGTCTATGCAAGACCAATATTGGCTCTTTTCTTCCTTGTCAGACTGGAAGATATGGTAATCGATTTTTTTAAAGTAGAAAAGAAAGAAAACGAAAAGTATTTTCTCCATTCAAATTTATCTAAAATAGGCTTCCCACGTGAGAACAGATTCAAGGGCAAGGTATATGTCATGATCAATGGGGGAAGTTTTTCTGCTTCATGTATTCTTTCTTCCAATTTGAAAAGTTTTCAACGAGCAACATTTGTAGGTGAGGAGACCGGCGGAGCTTACAATGGATGTGTATCGGGCAAATTTGCAGTTTATGGCCTTCCAAATTCCAACCTGATTGTAGCTTTTGGTTTGACACTTGTGCAGCCATTTTTTAAATCTGATGTAGATGGTCGTGGAATTTTTCCCGATCAGGAAATCATACCCACGCTGGAAGACAGAAAGAATGGTAATGATCCGGAGTTAAATTGGATCATGGCCGATATCAAGGGACTTCATGCTGTAAGTGGACAAAGACCTTAGGATTTAAGCCCATGGCATTTACAATGTAAATGCCATCCCCTGTGTGCTGCACAACCTCGGGGAATAAGAAAATTCGATCCTAAAAGGATCAAATGTCATTAGCTGTGGGTGAAACCCACGGAAGGTGGAAAGGCAGCAATTCCAACCCTGGAGGGGTTGAATAAAATTCTGATTCATGTATAAAAACAGTATCACGAAAAATAGACGACAGCTTTTTATTCAACCCCTCCAGGGTTGAAAATTATCGCGATCCCTTTTTCCGAGGGTTTCACCCCCGGCCAATAATGTTGAAGTCTTTCAGACTTAAGGATCACAGGGATAATTACATGTGGCAGGAGCAAACTCCTGCCACGGCTAAAGTTCGATTTTGCATATTAGATTTGTATTTTACACTCTTCACTTTACGTTTTTCACTTTACACTTTAAAAGATGGCGTACCTGGTTTTAGCATATCCTGTCCTTTCTGATGAGGACTATACATTGATTCAGGGTTATCGAAAGGATCATGACCAGGAATATTATTCTGTCGTGCAACCTCATTTTACATTCATATTTCCTATTTTAAAAATGAATGAAAAGGAATTTATGGATGAAGTAAAACAAATGAGTGTCGGGGCTGAAAAAATTGACTTTACCATCAGGTGTGCAACAACCAATAATGATGCTTTGAGTGATGATTATAATTTATTTTTATTGCCTGATGAAGGTCATAGTCGTATTGTCCGTTTGCACGATAAATTATATAGCGGAATACTTTCTTCAAAATTGAAACTGGACATTGATTTTATTCCCCATATCAGCATTGGTATTTCGAAAGATAAATCAGAATGTAAAAAATGGGCGGATGAATGGAATGCAAAGGAGTTTTCCATTATTGGTCAGATTTCCAAACTCTCGATCGTAAGCTTTGTCGATAATAAAGTGAATCTGCTCGAAGAAATCATGTTGAAATGAACTTGCCATAAAATCTTTTTATCGAAACTAAATATGATAATTCAGTTAAATCTATATTTACTTTAGCTCAAATGAACTTTTAATCCAATAAGAAAGTTAGCTAAATCGTATGCTTCGACCTGCTAAACTCGTTCTCGTGCTACAGCTCAGCAACCATCGTAAATCGTAAATTATCCCACTCAAAAAGCATAAATCAATCGTATATTGATTTCTCAACCATCGCAGTAATTTTCATTATTTCAAATAAACTTATAACATCATGACATCCCTTTACATTATTGGCTTCATTGTTTTCGTACTATTTTCCGGAATCCGGGTAGCACAGGAATATCAACGGGCTATTGTTTTCAGACTTGGAAGGTTTACGGGAGTGAGAGGACCAGGCATCTATTGGCTCATTCCGATGATTGAACGCCAACAACGTGTCGATATCCGGACGAATACCGTTACACTTGAGCAACAGGAAACGATCACAAAAGATAGTGTAACCATTAAAGTGAATGCTGTATTGTGGTTCAGGATAACGAGTCCGGAAGATGCTGTCATCAAGATCGCTGACTACAATAAAGCCGTATACCAGTTTTCAGTCACCGCATTGCGGAATATTATTGGGCAGCATACCCTTGATGAGGTATTGAGAGAAAGAGAACAAATCAATGGTACACTTCAACGAATGGTTGATGCTGCTACAGAACCCTGGGGTATTAAAATTGAAATGGTAGAAATGAAAGATGTGGAAATACCGGAAGCTATGCAACGTGCCATGGCACGTGAAGCAGAAGCTATCAGGGAGAAGAGAGCCAGGATTGTCAAAGCTGAGGCAGAACTTGAAGCTTCCATTAAACTGACACAAGGCGCAAAGGTCATGGAAGGAAGTCCGATTGCACTCGAATTAAGACGCATGCAGATGTTATCTGAGATCGGGATCGACAATAATACCACAACGGTCATCCTGGTGCCTTCGGAATTTACCAATGCAGCGAGAAGTTTTACGGATCTAGTGGGGCAGAAAAAAGTGGGTGGTGAGTCGTAAATCGTAAGTTCTTTTACCAGTGTTGCCATGGTTGGAGTTTGCTCCAACCATTACCAGTATTCTACTTGTGGCAGGAGCAAACTCCTGCCACGGCAAAAACTGTCTCATGATGCTTAGGCGATAGTTTTTTATTCAACCCCTTCAGGGTTGAATATTGTCGTGATAACTTCTTCCGGGGGTTTCACCCCCGGCCAATGATGTTGAAGTCTTTCAGACTTCTGATCACCTCTTGTTGTTGGAAAGTGGACAGGTTGTTTGTTATCAGGCACAATTCGATCCTGAAAGGATCAAATTTCATTGGCCGTGGGTGCAACCCACGGAATGTTAAGTGACAACAAATCCAACCCTACAGGGGTTGAATAGAATTCTGTTTCGATAACATAACCTCTATCACGAATTATAGACAACAGTTATTTATTCAACCCCTTCAGGGTTGATAATTATCGTGATCCCTTATTCCGGGGGTTTCACCCCAGGCTAATAATGTTGAAGTCTTTCAGACTTCTGATAAAATAAATAAAACTTTCCCTTTATATTCGATAGTTGTTTAATTCATCCGTCCGGAATGAAAACAAAAACCATCATACTACTTGGATTCATCCTCATAAAATTCATCCTTGCTTATGTCCTCATCCATCCTGCATATGATCTGCACCGTGATGAATATTTGCACCTTGACCAGGCAGATCATTTAGCCTGGGGCTATATTTCTGTTCCGCCGGTGATGTCATGGATTTCATTCGTGATCAAATTATTTGGTAATGGATATTTCTGGATTAAATTTTTTCCTGCACTCTTTGGTGCACTCACGATTGTCGTTGTCTGGAAAATAGTAGAGGAATTAAAAGGAGGATTATTTGCATTGATCCTAAGTGCATTGGCCATGCTATTTTCCGTGATCTTGCGAATTAATATGCTCTATCAGCCCAATTCACTGGACGTACTTTTCTGGACGTTGACGTATTTCATCATTATAAAATTTATCAATACGAATAACTCAAGGTGGCTATATGCCTTAGCTTTTTCCATTGGTTTTGGCATATTGAGCAAATACAATATTCTCTTTTTATTGATCGGGTTAGTGCCGGCTGTCTTATTGACCGAACACAGGAAGGTATTGCTGAATCGAAATTTATATTACAGTATTGGAATTGTCTTAATTATAGTTTTGCCAAATGTGTTATGGCAAATCCGAAACCATTTCCCTACATATTATCAATTGCAGGAACTGGACAAGACACAATTGGTCAATGTCAATCGGTTATATTTTATCAGGGATCAGTTCCTGTATTTTTTAGGACAGATCCTTTTGATTGTCTTGGCGTTTATTTCTTTTTTTACTTATCCACCATTTCGTAAATACAGGATCATTTTTTGGAGTTATGTTTTCACGATCCTCATTTTTATATTTTTTAAAGCTAAAAGTTATTATGCCGTCGGATTATATCCTGTCCTTGTTGCTTTTGGATGCGTGTATTTGGAACAAATATCAAAGGTTGGTTGGAAAAAATATTTTAGACCCGCTGTTACGCTGTGGATAGCGGGAGGCGCAATATTATTAATAGTACTTGCATTCCCTTTTCAAAGTCCGGATCAGGTGATGTCGCATCAGAAGCTGTACCGGTCATTTGACCTTTTGCGATGGGAAGATGGTAAAGAACATCCATTGCCACAGGATTTCTCGGATATGCTAGGGTGGAGTGAACTTGCGTCAAAAGTGGACTCCACCTACAATACCCTGGAGGATAAAGAGCAAACACTTGTTTTTTGTGATAATTACGGCCAGGCAGGTGCGATCAATTATTATTCAAAATTTAAATCCATCCATGCTGTGTCACTTAATGCAGATTATATTCATTGGATACCTCTCGAAAAACCCATAAAGAATGTAATCCTTATTCAATCAGCTGATGATGATGATCCCGACAGGAAGAAAGAAACTCCATGGTTTGAGAAAATTGCAAGGACGGGAGAAATCAAAAACCCTTATGCCAGGGAAGTAGGAACAAAAATATATTTACTGGAAGGAGCTAAAGTGGATATTAATGCGATTATCATAGATGAAATTAAGAAGAGGGAGAGAAGTCAGTAGTCAAATAGTGAGTTGTCAGTTGTGAGCCGTGAATCGTGAGCCATAATTCTTAATTCGTAAATTTCTATGTGACTTTCTATGTGAGCTATGTGTCTATGTGGTAAAAAGGACCAATCGTCAGCTGTCAACCGTGAGCCATAATTCTTAATTCGTAAATTTCTATGTGACTTTCTATGTGAGCTATGTGTCTATGTGGTAAAAAGGACCAATCGTCAGCTGTCAACCGTGAGCCATAATTCTTAATTCGTAAATTTCTATGTGACTTTCTATGTGAGCTATGTGTCTATGTGGTTCAAAAAGACCATCGACCATTGACCAAGGTCAAATCCGGAAGCTCATAAATGTAATCCGCACAATATGTGATGACAATCTTAATTAATCTTATTCAATCATGAGAAATCCGCGTCCTAAAAAAGGTGTGTTGTGAGTTAAATTCCGCAGATTTGTCACCGCGTAAGAAGTCCATATATGAAGAAAAATTTATTCATCGCCTTTGAGGGCATTGACGGCAGCGGTAAAAGCACGCAGGTAAAATTATTGGCGGATCATCTTTCGAAAGAGGGACATAAAGTGTATCCAACGTTTGAACCGACCGATGGACCGATGGGACGCATTATCAGGGATATCTTCAATCACCGGATGGAAGCAGATCATCGGGTCATCGCAAGTCTATTTGTAGCTGACAGGCTGGATCATTTGCTCAACAAGAAAAACGGTATCCTTCAGAAAATGGAAGAAGGATATACCGTGATCACGGACAGGTATTATTTTTCTTCTTATGCTTATCACGGCGCGCATATGTCGCTCGACTGGGTGATTGAAGCGAATTCGCAGAGTGCTGATTTGCTTCGACCCGATCTGAATATTTTTATTGATATCGATCCGGAGACAAGCATGAAACGGTTGAAGCATACCCGGGATTCGATGGAACTCTTTGAGACTTTGGAAAATCAAAAGAAGGTCAAGGATAAATACCTGGAATCATTTAAAAAACTTAAAGACGAAGAACGCATTGTTATCATTGACGGAAACCGGGCTGAAGATTTAGTGGCTGCGGATGTTTGGAAGGAAGTTTCATCACTCTTTTAATATAACCAAAAAATCTTTCATACATTCGGAACCCACTTCAAACAGCTTACAATATGGCAAAGATTCTATGCGTGCTCTATGATGACCCTGTCACCGGGTATCCCAAATCATTAATCCGTGATGGGATCCCGCAATTGAACGGCTATCCCGATGGACAGACCTTACCCACGCCTTCCAAAATTGACTTCAATCCTGGACAACTCCTGGGTTGCGTTTCCGGCGAACTAGGCCTTCGCAAATTTTTGGAAGGAGCAGGACATCAACTCGTAGTCACTTCAGACAAGGACAGTGTTAATTCTACTTTCGACAAGGAACTCGTGGATGCAGATGTTGTCATCTCACAACCTTTCTGGCCGGCCTATTTAACCGCTGAACGGATTGCTAAAGCACCAAAACTTAAATTAGCAATCACAGCCGGCATAGGTTCTGATCATGTGGACTTGGAGGCTGCAATGAAACACGGAATAACCGTTGCAGAAGTTACTTACTGCAATAGCATAAGTGTTGCTGAACATGTGGTGATGATGATTTTATCATTGGTGAGAAACTATATTCCTTCCTATGAGTGGGTGGTCAAAGGCGGATGGAACATTGCAGATTGTGTTCAGCGGTCTTATGATGTAGAAGGTATGACAGTTGGAACTGTAGCCGCCGGTAGAATTGGTTTAGCAGTTCTGAGAAGGCTTCATCCTTTTGATATGAAACTTCATTATTTCGATCGTCATCGTCTCCCGAAAATTGTGGAAGAAGAACTTAACCTTACTTTTCACGACAATGTTGAATCGATGGTGAAAGTTTGTGATGTGGTGACCATCAATTGTCCCCTCCATCCTGAAACGGAAAACATGTTCAATGATCAGTTGATCAGTAAAATGAAACGGGGTGCATACCTGGTGAATACAGCCCGTGGTAAAATATGTAACCGTGATGCCGTTGTTCGTGCTTTGGAAAGCGGACAACTTGCAGGTTATGCAGGAGATGTATGGTTCCCGCAACCGGCACCTAATGATCATCCCTGGAGAACGATGCCCAACCATGGAATGACACCTCATATTTCAGGTTCCAGTCTTTCAGCACAGACTCGTTATGCTGCAGGAACTAGAGAAATTTTAGAATGTTGGTTTGCAGGAAAACCTTTGCGCCACGAATATTTAATTGTTGACGGAGGTAAATTGGCAGGAGCCGGAGCACATGCCTACAGTGAAGGCAATGCAACAGGCGGTCATGAAGAAGCAGCAAAATTTAAGACGACTAATTGATTGTTAAAGTCAGATGTGACTTTAACAATGACAGGGAATTTTAAAAAATAAAGCTATGAACAAAGATATTCAGGCCTATAACAACGCTCAAACAATTGAAGACAAAGAAATTTGCAATTTGCTGGCAAAGGAAATTTCCAACAGTTTACCGAAAGCTGAAAACAAGATCTGGCACGGTCATCCTGTCTGGTTCCTGGACGGAAACCCGATCGTTGGATACGACAAATTGAAAAATTGTATCCGGTTACTATTCTGGAGCGGACAATCATTTGACGAAGAAGCTTTGCAGGTAGAAGGCAGTTTCAAGGCTGCTGAAATGCGTTACACCTCATCCGATCAGATCAACACAAAAGATTTAAAGCGATGGCTTAAAAAAGCTGAGACCATCCAGTGGGATTATAAAAACTTAATCAAGAAGAAGGGCAAGCTGGAGCGGTTAAAATAGTGAGTGGTGAGTAGTGAGTCTGGCATCTCATCTGCGGAGGGTGGTAGTGGATTTCTACGAAATCCCTTTTTAGGGAATATGGTAACGTATTTCTACGAAATGCCTTTATGGAGTAGTATAGTATTGGAATTCTACGAAATCCCTTTTTGGGGAATATGATAACGTATTTCTACGAAATACCCTTATGGTATTATGGTATTGGATTTTTATGAAATCCCGTTTAGGGAATATGGTAACGTATTTCTACGAAATCTACTGATGGGGTAAGTTGGAAGTGGATTTCTACGAAATCTCCTTTTGGGGAATATGGTAACGTATTTCTACGAAATCCCTATTCGATTAAATATGATTATTTTGTTGGACTGCCTTCTATCTGACTATGCGCGACCTCTCTGTCCGAATCGTATTAGTTTACTTATACCTATTTATAAGTTATACGAGTTATGGACAGGACAAACAATTACCCATTGACCAGTGGATCAAAGTCCTCTGCCTCAAACATGACATCAGGTTCACTCAGCTCTATAAAGTTTGTGCGCAAGTCGCAGGACTCGATTCCACAACAAAATGTCTTGCACTGTCAAGACTAAAGAAGGAAGGGCCACAAAAGAACAAGCGATATACCATCAAGCTTGACCTGCTGAAGAGAAGTTGTTTCGACTGGACTCCCGTATGCGATGACCCTCGCACCCTCGAGGAAATCCTGAGTGAAGCATTTAAACTGGCCTATGAAATTGAAGATGATTACCTGATCGCCATGGTCAACCAATACCTGATGATGGACTATATCCGGCAAAACAAGCTCGGCCAGGCTGTCATGTATGGAATGATCGCCCTGGGATTGCAGAAAGAACAGGGACAAGAAAACTTTGGAGGCTATTCATCGATCAGGGATCACCTGGGTATGACACTTTACAAATCCCGTGAATACAGTCTTGCCATCCCGGTTCTTTATGAGGCAGTCCATGGATACGTCAATCCATCCATAGGCGTGAGCGATACACTTGACCCCTATTACCGTATGAACGGCTGGAATGCACTGGCCCTTTGTTATGAGAAACTTGAAAAATATGATTCCGCACTCATTGCATTTAACTATGCCCTGGGTATTGCTTTGCATGAAAAAGAACTATTCTGGACAGGCTTGCTCAAAGGAAATATCGGAAGTGTCTTCTATGATTTGGCACAATATGATACGGCTGAAGTTCTGTTGAAAATGGATGTTCAACAAAGCATTAAATCCCTTCAGTTTGATAATGCTGCCAATTCGTTGCAAACCATTGCCCGCATAGATGCCATCCGTGGGAATCCGGAATTAGGTTTGCAAAAACTAAATGAATGCACTCGGCTATTGCAACACGTTCCACGGGGTGTAATCTGGGCTCATGTTTATGATGCTTATACCTTTATTTACCAAAAGCTCGGTAATGCAGACAGCCTTTATTATTATTCGCAGAAATTACAACCATTACACGATTCACTGGAAAGGGTGTCAGACAACAACCGTGCAGAAATTGTCCAGTTACGCATGGATAACCAGTTATCCGTCAACCAGATTTTATCCCTTAATAAAGAAAAACGCAGAATAGCCCTGATCCGAAATTTTACAATCGGCATTATATTATTACTTGCCGGTTTAGCATACATAGATTTCAGCAGGCATAAAATAAAAAATCAATTGCAGCGCAGGGAAGCCCAGGAGAAACAACGTCTTGCAGAAGCAGAAACATTTGCAGCACATGAGCAACTGAATGAATTCACTCAAGGGGTACTTGAAAAATCGGTATTGATTGAAAATTTGCAAAAGCAGCTCCTGGACCGAAATACCACTGCTGAGCAACATCAGATGATCGTTGATTTAAGTCATCAGCAACTTCTGACAGATGCGGATTGGGAGAAATTTAAATCGCTCTTCGAACGGGTCTATCCTGGATTCTTTATTTCATTAAAGGAGAAGGTCAGGGAAATCACCCAGGCTGAATTGCGCATGGCGGCATTGATTCGTCTTAAAATGACTACTAAAGAATCCGCTGCGATGCTTGGTGTCTCCCTGGATTCAATTCATAAAACTAGACAACGCCTCAAACAGCGTCTTCAAATCGCGCCTGATGCCGAATTGGATGAGGTGATTACGACCTTCTAGGTTCCTGAAGTTTCTGCAGAACTCACCCCCCTTCCCCCTCTCTTAGGAGAAATATTTTTACCTCCTAACATTATTGTTTACGAAAGAGAGGGGGTGACATGCATAAAAATTACATACCGCCCCCTCTCTTTTGAAATCAATAGTGATAAAAAGTAAAATCTGAGGTGGAAAAGAGAGGGGGATGGGGGGTGAGTTCTAGCATGAAGTTTTCGGAGTGGCCTCAATGCATTAAGCATCGGTCTTGATCTATCCGGTAAATGTCAGCCTTTTGTACGGCCCTGATATTTGCTTTCCGCTACCCTGTCAACCTATGTTTGACCCGACATGAATAGTGTGCAAATGAAACCTCGGAAAATTCCTCTCTTCGTCATCATCCTGGTTGTATTGGTGATCGTTCTTGTCGCCATGACCGTCTGGATCGCGAATCTTTTAATACAACAGATGTAAAATGGAATATCAAATGTCAGGGAAATTAAATCATCATGATAAACACATAAATCTTTCATTCACCCGAAATGTAAGTTTCAAAACTCCAATCATTATGAAAAAATCAACATTCTTCTTCGTATGCTTTATGGCAGTGCAGATTTCTTTTGGTCAAAGCGTGGGTATTGGTACAACAACTCCTGCAGCGAGTGCCAAATTGGAAGTTTCCAGTACAACGCAAGGAATGCTTGTACCAAGGATGACGACTACGCAACGAACGGCGATCTCGAGTCCTGCTTCAGGTCTACTCGTTTATGATTTGACCACCAATTCATTTTGGTTCAAAGGAGGTACTGCTTGGGTGGAGTTGATAGATTCAGTCACTACAGAAGTTCATCGCAACGGACCTACAATGATCTATACCGGGATGACGGATAATGTAGGGATTGGGATCTCAACACCTGCGAATAAGCTCGATATACAAGCAGGACCTACAAGGTTTGGCATACAATCCACCAATCGGCCTTTATATGTAACAGGAAATTTCGGTCCAAATGGCAATGGGGTTGAATTCATGTCAGTCAGCGGTACGCAGGGTGTTGGATTTGGTTTTAATACAATGTATGCAGCAGGCTCCCAAGCTTCGCAGGATTTGGGGTTGGAATCAAAGGGGTCTTCGGGAGTTTTACGGTTTACCACGAATACGGTTGAACGGATGCGCATCAACGAGAATGGAAATGTAGGTATTGGTACCACATTTACGAATGCGCCTTTGCAATTCGGCAATGTCTTTCAAAACAGGAAGATGGTCTTATATGATGGAGCCAACAATGACCATCAGTATTTTGGACTTGGCGTCAATGTCAATATCCTGAGATACCAGGTGCCCAATACAAGTGGCAGTCATGTGTTTTATTCCGGCGCCTCTTCATCATCAAGCAATGAGTTGATGCGCATCCAGGGAAACGGGAATGTAGGTATCGGAACATCAGCTCCGGCGTATAAATTACAGGTGATGACCGGAGATGGCTATGGTATCTCGCACACCAATGGAAACGTGGATATCGCGACTCAGGTCAATATTGCTGGTGGATTAATCGGTACAAGGAGTAATCATCCGTTTCAGTTATACGCCAATAATGGCGTTGATCAATTTGTTTTAACACCATCCGGATATATTGGAATTGGTGTATATAATCCGATGGCCACGCTTGAAATTGCACGTGGAACAGCACCTTTCGGCAGTCTCCAGGTAGATGGCACATCTTATTACTCTCATTTCGATTACGGAACTCCGGAAGACACTTATATCAGGGGAGGTAAATCCGGCGCAAAAGTGATCATCAATGATTTTGGTGATCTGGGAAATGTGGGAATTGGTACAGCAACTCCTTTGCAAAAATTACATGTAGGAGGAAAACTCGCAGTGGACAACAATGTAGGTATAGCCAACACAGATCCACATGCCCCATTGCAATTCAGTAATGATCTTCAAAACAGGAAGATTGTCATGTATGAAGGTCTCAACAACGACCATGCATACTATGGTTTTGGTGTCAATGGCAGCATCCTGAGATACCAGGTGAGTAATCCAGGCGACAATCATGTATTTTATGCAGCTGATGCTTCAGGAACTTCAAGCAATGAATTGATGCGGATCAGGGGTGATGGAAATGTAGGCATAGGCACAGCTACACCTGCTGAAAAACTCGATGTCAACGGGAATGTTCATATCTCCGGGACTCTTCAACTAGGATATTCGCAGAACTGGGTGAGTTCGACTGGTCTCAATCCACTCACTTCTCAAACAGTGAGCTGCAGCTGTCCTGCTGGAAGTATTGTCACGGGTGGAGGGTACACATCTGTTTCCAACTCCCTAATCGCTTATAGTAACGGTCCTTTGAACAATACAACATGGATTGTTTCGGGGTACAACAACTCTCCCGTTTTTACGGCAAGCTTTACGGTATGGGCGGTTTGTGCGAGGATGGCGAATTAATCTCACCAGCTTGTGAATTCTTACCTGGTAACTATCTGGATTAATTCTTTGTCATGAAAGAATTGATACATATCTTTCGTGCGATCCGATGGATACTCATGATCCGCTATTCCCGCTCCGTTTAATTCCTCACATTAAAGTCTGGGTGCTGGCTCCGCACCTCGAAAGCCAGGATGATAACATTGACTATTACTATGATTTTAGTCAAAGTATTGCTGAATATGAAAAAACATTCAGTGAACTGGGTATAGAATGGCAGTGGCAACCAGTTACGCTATCCAGTTTCACTGAAATTATTGAAGGAATTGCCAGGGAAAAAATTGCAGGTCAATCCACCCCGATCATTTTCAACCTATGTGACGGCGATGAGATCAACGGTACACCCGGTATTTCCGTCATTCGTTTATTGGAAAAAAAAGGACTGATCTACACGGGTTCAGATGAAAACTTTTATATCCTCACCACTTCCAAGATTCCGATGAAGCAGGCTTTTGATCTTGCAGGTGTCTCTTCGGCTAAATGGAAAGCCATTTATAATAAGGATCTGGACGTTGAGAATGTATTTGAATCCTTAGGCAACCCGGTCATAGTGAAACCAGCCGTCTCCGGAGGAAGCATGGGTGTCGGGATAAAAAATGTGGTACATGATGAATCCGAATTAAAGAACCTGGTCAATGCTATGTTCCAGGGATACCGTGGGTGGAATTTGACAGTCGATGGACTTATTGCAGAGACATTTATTTCAGGCCCCGAATTCACAGTGCTGATCTCTGGTTCATACGATGCTCCGAATGAAGCTAAAATCTATACTCCGGTAGAAAGAGTCTTTCATGCTTCCGTGCCGGATGATGAAAAATTTTTATCATTCGACCGTCTTTGGGAAATTTATGAAGAGGAAACCCCTATGCCCGGGAATGGTGATTTTTATAAATATGGCTTACCGGATGCGGCACTCATTGATGAGATCAAAAAAATAAGTTGGGATGCCTATGTCGCCACGAAAGGCATGGGCTATACTCGGATAGATATTCGAATGGATAAAAAATCGGGCAGAATGTATGTCCTTGAAGTGAATGCCCAATGCGGCCTCAGTGAAGATGAAAATTATACGTCCATTGGAGCTATATTAAGATTAAGTGGTTGTACTTTTACAGCTTTAGTGGCGGAGATAATTCATGACGCCCTCAGGCGCCGGCCTGTGGAGGATCGATGAAGCCAACTGAATGATTCAAAACAAAAAATTCCCATGCGCATTTGTGTTCTTCAACCTGATTATTCTACTTCCGATGTCGACTACAAAAACTACGATCCTGCGAGAGACCTCAGTCACCTGATGCCTGAGGCACAATTTGATCATGTCCTTCTCAATAAACTGACGACATACAAACAACTCCGTGAGTTGTCAAAAAAGAAGTATGACATTTTTGTCAATCTCTGCGAAGGTTACCTGGACTGGAGCGTCCCTTCCGTGGATGTGATCTATACCATGGAACAACTGAATCTTCCGTTTACCGGGCCGTCTTCCTTATTGTATGATCCTCCAAAAGAGCTCATGAAGTATGTGGCTTATTGCGCCGGGATCAATACGCCTGCATTTGCTTTAATTGATTCGATGGATGACCTCGCCCGGGAATGCGCGCATCTGAAATACCCGTTATTTGTAAAACCTCATAAAGCAGGAGACAGCCTTGGGATTGATCAGGGCTCACTGGTGAGGACGCGTGAAGAACTAATGACAAAATGTGCTTCTATCATAGAAGAATACGGACCTCTCTTAGTGGAAGAGTACATCGAAGGAAGGGAATTTACCGTCATGCTGGTGGCTAATGCAAAAGATAGAAAGAGTTGTACAGTGTTCAAGCCTGTTGAATATATTTTTCCTGAGGGTTTTAAATTTAAGACTTATGCTTTGAAAACCTCTGAACTTCATCCGGAAGCAAATATCCCTTGTAATGATCCTGGGTTGGAAAAAAAGCTAAAGGATGCTGCATTAAAAATATTCCAGGGTTTTGGTGGAGTGGGGTATGCGCGACTTGATTTCAGGGTCAACTCTAAAAAAGAGATCTTCTTCCTGGAAGTCAATTTCACTTGTTCTGTTTTTTATAAAGACGGGTATGAAGGATCTGCGGATTATATATTAAAATGTGATGGTATCGATCAGGCAGGATTTCTGCAGAAAATTATTGCAGAAGGCATAGCTCGTCATAAGCGCAAGCAAAAGTTGTATGTGATGAAAGGCAATTCGATCTCCGGCTACGGGATCTATGCCACTCGAAATATTTCTCCCAAGGAAATCATTTTCAAATTGGAAGAATCCGCACAGCGTATTGTCACGCGTAAGCATGTGGACAACAATTGGAATAAAGACGAAAAAGAGGTTTTTAGAAAATATGCTTATCCACTCAGCGGTGAAGTGTTTTTATTGTGGGATGATAATCCTTCCAACTGGGCCCCTCAAAATCATAGCTGCGATCCTAATACGTATTATACAGGTTTGAATGTCGTAGCGTTGCGACCTATCGCTAAAGGTGAAGAGCTCACACTCAACTACGCCAGTTTTCTTGATGAACACATGGAGCCGTTTGCATGTCACTGCGGTGCTGTCAATTGCAGCAAATGGATTACCGGTATTCCGGGTAATTCGGTGACGGTGAGGGAGAGTACGCCGGCGGAAATGTAGTAGTCAGTTGTGAGTTGTGAGTTGTGAGTTGTGCTCTGCTCATTGCAGGATATAGACTTATTTTTTTGTGATATTTTATTGGATATTTTAAAAGCGCAGGTTTGGATTTGCGCAATGATAATTTGGAAAAACGCAATACTTTATTTTCACTCAACCTTCACTTGCCTTTTTGAAAAGTTGGCGTCAAATGTCCATTTGATATGCTCTGGAACAAAATGAATTCGCTAATTTCACTAAGTCTTGATAGAATCAGGGATATAAACAACTTGCCCACATAAAGAATAAATTATGAAGCATTATACAATGATCATTCTGATTTGTTTCTCAATATTTGGTTGTTTGACAGGCTGTCAAAAGGAAAGTGAGCCATCTCCTCAGCCGCAACCATCGGTCATGCCAATCTTTGATCTGGGTGACACATTGAGGAATCATTACAATATGACTTTTGAAGAGATGAATATAGTAGTTGATTCGGCCTCACAAACCGGATTCAAATTAATGTCAAGACACAGTTATGTTCCTGGTATGTCGGATACTTATTTTATTTGGATAGACTTTAATTTACAGGAGCCTTTCAGATATTTAGACAGCACTGTAAAAGTAGGTTACGGCTTCAGCCGGGATATAGTGTCAACCATTGAGTACGGCGATACAATCAGACCTTCCATAGCTAACGAAGGCATATTTAAATGGTTCCCTGAACACGAATTCATGGCAGGTGGATATCTTAAGTATCATATCTTCACACCACAGGGAGGTACACAGCAAAATATGAAAGTTGGTGAGAATTATGTTGGGTTTAAGTTTGGAGATGCAGGAAATGAAAGAATGGGTTGGTTTAATATCGTGTACCAGGATACCCTCTGTTATCTGAAAGAAGGTTATTACAGGATAGCACCAAATGAGGAAATCATTGTTGGAGAAAAATAGAAAAAATCGGAAGATTATTCAAACCTCTGTCGCAGTCTCAACTTGCAATAGTACAGGATTACATTTTCCATTTTCACGACTTAAACTTATAGGCAAAAACGATGGGGATGGTGTGTGACACCGGAATTAAAGCTGTCAGAAAAAGTGCAAAACCGGGATTCACAAAAGAGAAGAACATGGCGATCACCAATAATCCAAGGCCCGAAAACGAAATAATTGTTTTTACCCAGAGGTATTGAGAAGTCATGACAGGGATTAGCTTTTTAGCTAAAGCGAACCCATATAAAATCGAAAAGACCGCGCTCAGGAGGAAGATATTGAGCGCATAAATGAACACCGCAAGAGAAGTTTTTGAATAGCCCCAGGCCAGGGCGGTAGAAAAAGGTACGAGGGCGATAACCATGATCAATAAGAAATTAAGAAGGGCAAATTGTTTGGTGATGCCTTTGATGTCTTTCATCAAATCATTATGAGATATCCAGATCATGGTAAGCGTGGCGAATGAAACAAGGAAGCCGATGAGCGGAGTAATTGTCTTGTGTAGTTCCTGCCGAAGTGTTTCATCGGTGAGGTTTTCAACTGCGGGAATTTTGATTTCCAAAACCATAATGGTCATGATAATGGCCATGAGCGCATCCATAAACGTAACGAACCTTTCCTTTTCGATATTAAGGAATTCCTTTTTGATCTCCATAGCCAAGTGTTAGTAAAGTCATCTTATTCAAAACCGAAATTGAGGAAACGAATTTAAAAATCTTTACTGACAGTTTCGGTGGGTTATTTTGCTTTATGGTATTTCGTTTATCTTGGGTTGCGTATATAAGTATTATTTTAAATTAAATTAAAACTGTGCGCAACTTATTTTTTCTTCTTCTAATTCTGGTCGTTGTAATTTTTGGGTTTGCAAGTTGTCAAACCATCATGAATGTTGCTTATGGCATGAAAAATCCTGAACCTATCGATGAAAAAACAATATTACATTATTCAAAAAAATTCAACATTCCAATTGCAGACTGTTATGAATTAGATTCCACCTACTTTTTATTTCTTACATCACTTGACACAACACACTTCCTGGCGCAACAGAAAAACCACTATCAACCTTTACAAGTACTTTATTACGATAAATCTACACAATTACAATCTTTTCAAGTAAACTGTTACGCAGGTGGTTTCCCAAACTTACAATGGAACAGAGATGAAATATTTACGACATTTCCACCTGCTCAACAAGCGCCATTAGATAGTATTTTGCCTTATGGCGACCATCTTAAGTATATACAACCTTTGTCACAAACAAAAGACTTTTCTGCAGGTAGTTATGATTATATTGTAATCGTTTATTGGAACAAGTTTATGGGCAGGCAGAGTAAGAGGTTAATTCGTTATGTACAGGATAATAGCAAACTTGTGGCGGATAAAAATGTTAAAATAATTTATGTCAACAATGATAACTTTTTTGCAAAATAAATGATCGGTAACCTGGACGATTAGTGCTTTTGAAATAGTTGAATGGATAATCTGTATTCAGTAGTCAGGTATTTCAATTTACTTGCCCGTTGAGCGTCGGTCAACCAACGCTCAACAGTTAGTTATTTTTGATTGTTGTATTTTTAACAGGAACACACAAATAAGATTGAAGGAGTATGGAACATAAAAAACTAGATAAAAAAGCGGAAACCCTTGAATTGCTACGAAAAAAGATGATCGAAGAAATTTCTGACTATGCTGTCATTTTGCTTGACATAGACGGAACAATTTTGTCCTGGAATAAAGGTGCCGAAGCTATAAAGGGTTACAAAGAAGCGGAAATCATTGGACAGAACTTTAACATATTTTATCCGCCTCAAGACAGGCAGGAGGGACTTCCCGAAAAGGTGATTGAACAAGCCAAGAATGAAGGAAGATCAAGATATATAGGCAGAAGAGTGAGGAAAGATGGCAGCTTATTTTGGGGTAGTATGCTTTTAACGGCCATTCATGATGATTACGGGGAGGTTATAGGTTTTACCAAACTGACAAAGGAAATAAAAGAATAAGAAATTCGGTGGTCATCCCGGGCACATTACAGCATTCACTTTCTCCAGCATATTTCATATGAATATTTAATATTAGATTTAGGTCGTAAAGAATATTCTTATGAAAAAAGCATTAAGATGGGGAGCTCTCATTATCGTGGTGATTCTTGCCTTCTATATCTACTGGCACTACTATAACACATTCAGCGAAGGCAACCGATCCGGGACCTTGCAAAAGTTTTCAAAAAAAGGAAACATCTTCAAGACCTATGAGGGAGAACTGATCATGAGCAGCATCTCCAGCACCAGCAACACAACCCTTGCCTCTGAGAAATTCTACTTCTCTGTAAGACAGGACAGCATAGCTAAACAACTGTTTACAATGGAAGGTAAACAGGTTACTTTGCATTATCAACAGAAGAGAGGCCACCTGCCCTGGAGCGGCGAGACTGACTATTTTATCAAGAGCGTAGTCGTGAACAAATAGTCGGCGCCAGAAAGCACGAAGAGAATTTCACCTGTTCTGTTTTTTCAAAATTAATTTCTAAATCATGCAATGCTCAATTGCATGATTTATCTTATAAAATACTTTACATGAAATACCTTCTTCTCCTCATACCTTTTTTTATCTCCTGTCAACCTGCCATTCAATACGATACCATCATTCGAAACGGATTAATCTATGATGGAAACGGTGGGAAACCTGTCAAAGGTGATATCGCCATCAATGCCGATACCATTGCAGCCATGGGTAACCTGGACAAAGCTTCCGCAAAAGAAATCATTGATACCAAAGGAATGGCTATTTCTCCCGGCTTCATCAATATGCTCAGCTGGGCGAATGAATCCCTGATCGAAGATGGCCGCTCGCAAAGTGATATCCGGCAAGGTGTCACACTCGAAGTCATGGGTGAAGGCGAAAGCATGGGCCCTTTGAGTCCCCGGTTAAAAGATCAAATGCAACATGGCGAAACCGATATCAAATACAAAGTAGACTGGAATACACTTGGAGAATACCTGACTTACATGGAAAAGAAAGGCATCTCCTGCAACATCGCTTCATTTGTCGGCGCAACCACACTCCGTATGGATGTTGTCGGAGAAGATAACCGAGCTGCCACACCCGCCGAACTTGACAGCATGAGATTACTGGTGAGGCAGGCTATGGAAGAAGGTGCCTTGGGTGTAGGTACATCACTTATTTATCCACCGGCATTTTTTGCCAATACTGCAGAACTGATCGCATTGTGCAAAGAAGCTTCTGCATATGGCGGTTCTTACATTTCTCACATGCGCAGTGAAGGAAATAAGTTAATGGAAGCTGTGGAAGAATTGATTACGATAGCGAAAGAAGCTAACATCCATGCAGAGATTTATCACCTCAAAGCTGCAGGCCATTCGAACTGGAATAAGATGGACAGCGTCATCACCAGGATTAATAAAGCGAGAGCAGATGGCTTAAATATTACGGCGGATATGTATAGTTATACAGCAGGTGGTACAGGATTGACGGCTTGCTTTCCTCCTTCATTGCAGGATGGAGGATTTAGCAAACTTTTGCAGCGGCTACATGATCCCGCTATTCGTGCAGAGATGAAAAAAGCAATGAATACGGATGCGAAAGATTGGGAGAATTTCTACTATATGGCCGGCGAGCCGGACAATATATTATTGGTTGGCTTCAAACAGGATTCTTTAAAAAAATATACAGGTAAGACTCTCGCCGAAATAGCTAAAATACGGGGCAAGTCTCCTGAAGAAACGGCCATGGATTTATTAATCCAGGATTCAACAAGGATCAGTTCGGTTTATTTCCTGATCGATGAGGAGAATGTAAAAAAACAATTGCCATTGCCTTGGGTGAGCTTTGGTTCAGATGAAGGTTCCATGTCTCCGGAAGGTGTTTTCCTCAAGTCGAATCCACATCCTCGTGCATACGGAAATTTTGCAAGAGTCATTGGAAAATATTCCAGAGATGAACACCTGATGCCTCTTGAAGAAGCTATTCGAAAATTATCAAAACTTCCGGCTACAAATTTGAAACTGCAGAAACGAGGTGAATTGAAAGTTGGAAACTATGCCGATGTCCTGGTGTTTGATCCGGCCAAAGTGAATGACCTTGCCACTTATGATAAACCACATCAGTTTGCAGTGGGCATGGTTGATGTATTCGTCAATGGCACGCAAGTATTGAAGGATGGAGAACATACGGGTGCGACACCGGGAAGATTTATTAAGGGTCCGGGGTATAAAGGAAAGTGAGGTAATGTAGAAAGTCTCAAAGAAATTTACGAATTACGAATTACGATTTACTGCTCACGATTTACGATAAAATAAGGACACAGATTTATTAAGAAAAATTTGATTTTTTAAGATCATCAATGCCCACTTTCCAGGTTATACAAAGAATCAGGAATTACAGTTAATTTCCGAATACCGAATATTGAATACCGAACACCGAATACCGGACATTCACTCTTCACTTTTCACTCTTCACTTTTCACTCTTTGCCTTACCTTGTGCCCCCAACAAGAGATCTTTAGCCCCTTTTTACCGGATTATGAAAAAAATCATCCCCATTTTTATTGCCCTGGCAAGTTTCGGAATCGTAACAGGACAGGCTGGTCCACAATGGAATCGTAAAATATCGGCTTCCCTGTTAGAAAAGACTTCAGCGGGCCAATCCGTTCCATTCATTATTATCCTCAATGAACAGGCAGATGTCAGTGACGCCAAACATCTCAATACGAAAATTGAAAAAGCAACTTATGTTTTTTCAACCCTTCGTGATCATGCAGCACAATCACAAAAAGAACTCATCGCTTTTTTAAAGAATAAAAATATCTCTTATCAAATCCTCTGGATTGTCAATGCAGTCATGGCAGTGGGTCATCTCGATCTCATACAATCTATTGCACAACGCGATGATGTAAGACGAATCATTGCCAATCCAACTGTGCACATGGCAGAACCAATTGATTGGCCCGGAGGATCAGGTGGAGAAAGAGGAACGATCACATGGGGCATTGACACTATCCACGCTGATGACGTGTGGGCCCTTGGCTACAACGGGCAGGGCGCAGTGGTTGGCGGAGGTGACACCGGTTATGACTGGTCACATCCTGCATTGAAAAAACAATATCGCGGGTATGATGAAGCCCTCGATACAGTGGATCACAATTTTAATTGGCATGATGCTATTCATGCGATCAGCCCGCTTAGTGCTGATTCAATTAATCCTTGCGGACTTAACCTGCAGGCACCATGTGATGATTTCGGTCATGGTACACACACCATGGGTACAATGATCGGGCTCGATGGTGATATGGAAATTGGTGTTGCACCCGGTGCCAAGTGGTGTGCTTGTCGCAATATGGAAAGAGGCAATGGTGCACCATATACGTACATCGAATGCTTTCAATGGTTCATGGCACCAACTGATCTTAACAATGAAAATCCTGATCCTGCTTTAGCTCCTGACGTCATCAACAATTCATGGGGTTGTCCGAAGTCAGAAGGTTGTGATTCCTCTAATTGGGAGCTGATGAATATGGCCGTCAATAATTTGCGGTTATCAGGTGTCGTCGTTGTAGTGAGTGCGGGTAACAGCGGGAGTGGTTGCAGTACAGTTCAGGATCCTGCTGCCATATTTGATGGAAGTTTTTCTGTTGGTGCTACGGCGGAGAATGATACGATTGCAGGATTTAGCAGTAGGGGACCTGTCACGATAGATGGAAGTAATCGGCCAAAACCTGATGTCTCTGCTCCTGGTGTGCGTACTCTTTCTTCAATACCCGGAGGATCTTATACAAAATTTTCAGGCACAAGTATGGCAGGACCGCATGTGGTCGGAACGGTTGCATTGATGATCTCAGCAAACCCTGCTCTTGCAGGACAAGTTGACCTGATCGAAAACATCATCGAACAAACTGCTGTACCAAAAACAACAAACCAGGATTGCGGGGATATCCCTGGATCTCAAGTACCTAACAATACATATGGTTATGGCAGGATCGATGCACTTGCTGCAGTGAATGCTGCTCTTGCACTCATTTCTACAAGTACGAATCACCAGGAGTCAAACCAGGGCATCAAGGTCTTTCCAAATCCTGTGGATAACGTGATGATCTTCGACATTCAGCATGCATCAGGCAACGTGAATGCAGAGATCTTCGATGTACAGGGACAAATGATCATCCATCAACAATGGAATGCGGAAGGACGCGCTATTTTCCAGGTTGATTTTTCCGCCATCCCCCCAGGAATATATTTCTACCGGATCATGATGAAGGGAGGAATGCAGATGGGAAAAGTGGTTAAAAAATAGGTCATAGGTAATTGGTCTCGTCTGGCGTTCATACCTTTTTTACCACATAGTCACATAGTTCATAGAGAAAGGCACATAGAACCATGAAAACCTTCTATGTGCTTTTCTATGTTTCCTATGTGTCTATGTGGTGAACATATGGTAATTCTCTTCTCATGTCTTTCTCATGATCAAAATCAATCCCCACATTGATTTATATCAATGTCGCCTGAAACATATTTCAGGATCTTTCCGCGATGAATTCGACATCCCACAAGCTCTAGCATCGGAAAATATACAATGGTATCCGGGGGGCTTCTCATAGCTAATGGGGTTGTAAGTCTATCGAGAGCCTCCTGGTCCATTGTTGAGTGCAGAGATGAATCATTAATAAAATTCCTTTTCTAATAAATTTTTAAGGGCCCGGAACAAACATTAATAGTTATTTAACTTTTGTAAAATCCATATTGCCAGATACTTAAAATTTGCAGCATGCTTTAGTGGCATCTGAAAGGATTAAAATTGTACCAGGCGATTACCTTTAAAGTCCAATAATAAAATTGAAAATGTCAACCCCTTCAATGCACAAAATATTTTTCATTGTCCTCATTATAGCTGCCTTTACTTCGATGGCTTCTGCCCAGGATCGATTGTTTGCTTACACGTATCAGACCAATGTGTTAAACAAGGGTGACTTTGACCTGGAATACCAGGCTACATTGCAGACAGGTAAAACGGGTGCTTACAGTCCTTATGTGTACGGACAATATCTCAAGCAACGACTCGAACTTGAATTTGGACTTGGACGGAAAGTGCAGACAGCCTTTTATTTCAATACCGAACTCTTCCATTACGCTGATACTTCTTCCACTGAGATCAACCAGGAATTAGCAGTGAATTTTAGTAATGAATGGAAGTGGAAACTTTCGGATCCTGTAGCCAATGCTATCGGCAGCGGTCTTTATGGTGAAATTGAATTTGGTGGTAGTAATATTGAGTTCGAAGGAAAAATTCTTTTAGATAAACAACTTCCCAAGGATTTATTCGCTTTCAATATCACCAGTAAATATGAAATCGAAAGAGTGGTCAGCCGTACCGATAATGTTACAGAAGCAGAGTGGGAGAAAAGCTCACCTGTGGAATTTTATTTAGGTTATTTGCATCACTTCAGTTCGACGATCAGCCTGGGAGTGGAAGCAAAAAACAATAATGACATCAATCCTGAAGATGGCTGGATTAATTCAGTGTTGTTTGCAGGTCCAGCTTTTCATGTTACAGTTGCAAAATGTTTTGTGAACCTTACTGTTTTACCTCAATTGGCTAATTTGCATAAGACGGAATTGGCCCCCGGAAATAAAGATTATAACGGTTACGAAAAACTGGAGGTTCGGGTATTAGCCGGGTATGATTTCTGATGAGAAAAATTCACTTTCTTTTAATTTTCTTTTTGGGTTGCTTCCTATGGAGTTGTGCATCACTTTTGTACATGCCTTCGTCACCAGATGCTGCGCAACAGGAAAGGCTTTTAGCGGGAAGAAAACTTTATGTGAATCACTGCGGAGGTTGTCACAACCTGCATTTGCCAAAAGAATATGATGCTGAGGGATGGAATAATCAACTGGATGAGATGAAGGTGAAAGCAAAGATCACAGAGGCGGATAAGCAACTCATATTGGAATATTTGACGTCGGAAAAATAATTTTCTCAGTATGCCATGGTTGGAGTTTCATTATGCCATGGTTGGAGTTTGCTCCAACCATCTCCACAATCTCAGACTTTATTCATGATCCTCTTGCGGTGCTGGGTGCCCCATTTTCGCAATTCATCTATAACCTTTTCAAGAGATTCACCATAGCGTGTCAGGGAATATTCAACCACTACGGGAACAGTATCATATACAGTCCTTTTGACCAGCTGATTCATTTCCAGGTCGCGCAATTCCTTGGAAAGCATCCTGTCGGTGATCTTCGGTATTTCCCTTGACATCTCCCCGAATCGTTTATTGCCAAAAGACAGGGCGATAATGATGGGTAGTTTCCATTTGCCATTCAGGACTTCCAATGCATCTTTCACAGGGCGGATCATGCCCGTGCATTCACTGTGGTCCTTTTCTGTTACCGGGGTCATTTCCTTTTGATTTTTGAAGGTACTATCACCGAGTATAGTACTATACATAAGTATAGTGCTTACTCTTGTATAGCAAATGTACGTACTTTTACATTATCAACCAATAATTTTTAAACTAAATCATTATGAAATACACAGTTTTAATTGGTCGCCTCCTTTTTGCGGCCATCTTTATTGCTTCTGCGGCCGGGCATTTTAAGCCGGAAATGATAGCTTATGCTGCAGCACAAGGAGTGCCTTTGGCTTCATTAGCAGTGCCTCTCTCCGGAATTGTAGCCCTGATCGGCGGGCTGAGCATCCTCCTTGGATATAAAGCAAAAACGGGAGCCTGGCTCGTGATCCTGTTTTTAATCCCTGTCACGTTCACGATGCATGCCTTCTGGAATAAAGAAGCGGGAATGGCCCAACAAATGGAGATGGCATTTTTTATGAAAAACATGTCTATCCTCGGTGGTGCATTGATGATCACCTGGTTCGGTTCAGGACCCATAAGCCTGGATAGAGCAATTAACAGGAAAGCTCATGAGAAAAATTTGCACCAGGGTTCAGTAAAGGAAGAATCGAGAAAGATGCCAGTGACGATGTGATTTTAAGAGGATCGCGATACTAAAGCAATTGTAAAATGTAAAGACGCGATGAATCGCGTCTTTACATTTTACATAGGCCTGCTATCGGGATCGGCCTACTTTATTTACATTGCGAAGTAATTACAGGTATATTTCGCGATGTCGACATGAAGCAATTATTATATAAAATCATATACAATCCCGGAGTCAACTACGTACTGAGAAACCTCAATAAAGGGTTGTCTCCAATTCTTCCGAAGCGATTAAAAATTCCTCCATCAGGTATCTTCACGATTAAAAAGGATGGAAAGCAATTAAAAATAGCGTGCAACCAGACCAATTATCTCACCTATCTTATTTTCTGGAATGGAATTAAAAAATTTGAATACACAGATATCTTTTTATCGCTGATCAAAAAAGTAAACACCTTCTATGATATCGGTGCCAACATTGGTTATTATTCTTTGTTGGCTGAATTTGTCAATCCGGAAATTAAAGTAGTCTGCTTCGAACCGGCTGCAGGCCCTCTCTACTATTTGAAAGAAAATATCCGTTTAAATGGATACCGGCATATCAAAGTGGAATCTATTGCCTTATCGCAACAAACAGGTGAAATCGAATTTTATGAAATTCAAAATAAAAAATATTCTTACCTGGAATATAATCTTGCCGGGGAAAGCAATGCCGGAAGTAAAACTACAGGTCGAAATTTTATGATCCATAAAGTGCCAACGGTCACATTTGATGATTATGTCAGCGTCACACACGAAGGAATGATTGACCTCATCAAGATGGATACCGAAGGGACAGAAAACTTAATTTTGGAAAAAGCCGGTCACATCCTGAGCGATATGAAACCTGTGATCATCTGTGAGACACTCTTCAATACCATCGAGCCACAGCTGGAAGCCATCATGAAATCGTATGGATATGAATTCTACAATCATACAGAATCGGGATTAATGAAAGTGGATTCAATTCAACGTAAGGTTGATAATGGAGTGAATAATTGTTTTTTCGTGCACCCGGAAAAATTCCATTTGATTGAAGAATATGTGGTGGCCAATTAAAAGGTCATTTACTGAAGTTCTCGGCAGCACCTATTATAAAAAAAGCCCAGCATTATCTGCAGGGCTTTTTTTATTGAACAGTCAAGATTTGACCGGCAAAAATTTAATCCTTTTTTACTGATTTAATGAAGTTGCCATTCGCATCAAAGATTAGATCCATTCCTTTTACTTGTGCTTCGTAGGTTACAACGCCATTGAAATCGGTTGTTTTGGAGGCTTCCTTTATTTCATGGTCCTTATAATGTTTCACCACATAAGTTTGTATTGAAGCCGGAAGAGCTGATGCTGCCATTTCCACTTCGGTGTCAAGCAGTTTCCCTGTAACATCATACGTAATGGATACATCTTCTTTGTTCATGTCAAACTCAGCTTCATAATTCTTTCCATCTTTACTCCAGTCAACATCTTTTTGGTTTGGGTGACTAACATTAAACGCATTTGTAACCGGAGCTGGAACATCCTTTGCATTCACTTTCTGTGCCTGTGCCTGTGTAATGAATGCTGCCATGATGATTAATAGAACTAATAATTTCATTTTTATTGATTTATAAGTTAAAGAATTTAAACAGTGTAAAAGTGGGCACAATTTCCTCTTGGAATGTTACACAATTGCGTGAATGTGTTACATTATTCACATATACAAATGGAAATACGATGATAAATAAAGCTGCCCTATTTGTTAATGGTATTAACATATCCGGGAGAAGTGTTATTTAGCTGGTAACAGCTTAAAAAATATTCACAGTGAGGTTGGTCTCCGTATTGCATTTTTAACTCATGATCATATTTTCTACCAGGTTATTGCTATACCGTACTGATTTCCATTTTGAATGAATGAAATATTATATTTCGGTAGACTTGCTGATGAAATTGAACCGGATTTATTTCTGTGAGTATCATTAAAATGTCTCACCACTTGCCTGCCACAGAAATATCCCAATACTGCTCCTGCGAATACATCAGAAGACCAATGCCTGTTTTCGGTCAGCCTGGATATACCTACCAATGTCGCTGCACCATAACTGATTATCGGAATTAACGGTTTGTCTTTGTATTGCGTAGCAAAAACTGTGGCGATGGAAAAAGCCAAAGAGGTATGTCCTGAGGGAAAAGAATTAAAGTGTGAATTGGGATGCTGAAGTTCAAGGTCACCTTCAAAAGATGCCAGGGGCCCGAACCACTTTCCACCACCACTTGAAGGAGATGAATAGGTATTGTTTGGCCGTTCTCTGCCGGTAATTTGTTTCAGGAGTTGTGTCCAGACTCCGGATGTAATCATTGCCTGCGTGGCGAGTAAACTTGTTTGTACACCTTTTTCATTTTTAAAGATGGCACTTAATACGCCAAAAGAGCAAACTGTGATGAGACCATACGAGGTGCCAAATTTTGTGACTTGGGGTGATGCGCTATTGATCCAACTGTGTTCTTGTTTTAATGGCACTGCCCAATGATGTATCTGCCCATCCTCACGCACCAATAAAGCTGTCACGCCAATAACGGAGCCTGTAATGATCCATTCTTTTGCGGTGAAATGAAATGGCGCCGTAATCTGTTCTCCAAAGTTGTGCACCAGTGAGGGGATATAACCTTTCGGAGAGCGAAAGGAAAATATACTATCTGTTTTATAAAAATTGGATGAACTGTCCTGGCCGAGAGCTATAGAAATAACAAACGACAAGACGATGGGGAGGAAGTGCCTTGGATTTGCATTCAGCATAGATGGTATGAAAGTAGTAAGAACCTCGGGCATAAGACGACTGAAATGGGAGAACTATTGTGCTGGGTAATTTGAATAACGAATAATGAATTAAGAAGGATCAAAATGAATAATGAATAATGAACAACGAATTAGGAAGTAAGAAGGATCAAAATGAATAATGAACAAGGAATAAGGAATTAAGAAGTGAATAGCTTATAACCATAGCCCTTTGCCCTGACTCACTGCGAAGACCAAAGCCTTATGACCTTTTTTCTCAGTGTCATCTTAAGCTTTCTTATACCCTTAAGTAGTAAAATAGGGAAAAGGACCTTTGATATAGATCAGATAACCAAGATCAAAGTAAGAAGACTTCGTTTTGGCATAATGTGGTATTTTTAATAGAGAGTTGGTTGGAGTATCTTTTTTATAGTGCTGGCTTTAATCAGGAAGTTTAAATGGAAAAAACTGAAACAGAAATACAAAACCGGGGTTTAACGTTAACGAGACTTGAAGCCTTTAGCGATGGTGTGTTTGCAATAGCCATTACACTGTTAATACTTGAAATAAAAATCCCGAGCCAGGATGATCTGCTTCGTTATGGTGGGCTTAAGGCGTATCTGATTCACTTATGGCCAAGCTATTTCGCTTATGTTTTCAGTTTTTTTGTGATTGGGGTTTATTGGGCTAATCATCATTACCTGTCCCAATTCTTTGTTCGGACCAACCATTATTTTAGTATGCTGACCATTCTTTTTTTAATGTCCATGGCATTTCTTCCTTTTCCGACCGCCTTGCTGGGCAGTTTTATTACAGATGAGGCTCATCGTGGGACAGCTATGTCGTTTTATATTTTTGGAGGACTTCTATTTCCAGCTATGACCTGGAATTTGATGTGGAGGTATGGATCCCATAACAAGCGCCTGATAGATCCTTTATTGAATGATTCGTTCATCAGCCAACTTAGGCGTTTATATTCGTTCTCACTTATTTTTATCACTTCATTGCTTGTGCTTTCATTCTTTTTCCCCGTGATTAGTTTTTTAATTGTGATCGCCGTAAATTTATTTTTCCTGAAAGCTCCTCAGAAGCCTGAGTATGATCCTAAAATGAATAATGAATAATGAACAAGGAATAAGGAAGGATCAAAATGAATAATGAATAATGAACAACGAATTAGGAATTAAGAAGTGAATAGCTTCTAACTATAGCCCTTTGCCCTGACTCACTGAGATGACAAAAGCCTCATCACATTTTTTCTCAGTGACCCCTTTAGTTTTCTTATGCCCTTAAGTGGTAAAAATGGTAAACGGTCCGGGCAATCGTGAAAAATCAACTCCCCGCTTTCACCAATTTCCCCGCTGCTATGATTTGATTATTTCCGTCAGTGATGTGGTACAGATACAACCCGTCACTCAATCCTTGCAGATAAATATTCTCACGATCTGAAGAAAGTTTCTTTTCCAATACATTCTGCCCATTTGAATTAAACAAGTGCAGTGTATATTTTCCGTTCACCACATTTTTCAATTCAAATGTCACCACATCTGATGCGGGATTTGGTGAAACAATGGCTTCAGTACTTTCATTGATCACATTGTTCACTGCACTCGCAATGCCTAGATCTTTATACTCCACTTGTGTGGCAGCAAATCCGCTTGAGTCGACTGTGACTACAGCGATTGGTTCTTTTGCAGTATTGCTGAGGTAATTAAAAGTTGTTATGGTGTCTGTACCAATACCTAATGCCCCGCCACCCATGCCAATAAACTGGCTAATATCCACCCAACCTAGAAAAGTGTGAACATCTATGCCCGTAGATCTATAATCAACTCGCTTTTCCCTGAGTACATCATACATGCCACCCGGTATTTTCAGCGTACCATAGGCATCTACAAGATCAAGCCGTTGAATGCTGATGCGGATTCGGATAGAATCAAACAAACCTGTTGGTATGCCGAGACTGTCAAGGATTCCTCCCGGGATGGCAGAAAGCGGAATGGCTATGGTAGCGTTAGATGCAGAGTTGAAAAGACTAAGGAATGCCAATGGCGCATGTCGTTCCGCCAATGGAGGTGTGAATTTTAGTTCCGTTGATACAGGGAAACTTCCTGCGAGACCCTGGCCACTAACTCCGAGTATAGAAAAAACTGAAGCAGTCTTATCATAATAAGTTTCAGCACCCAGAGCACCAACTGATACCAACTCAGCACCAGGAAAACTGGCATGGGCCGACCCTTCAGCAGCGGGTTGGAATGCTGTCACCTGGCGAGTCGTAGGCTGTAATGTGCTGTAATCCCAAGTATAAGGACCGCCTGGAGCATTGATCGCTATACCCACCGGGGCAATGTCAACGGCAGTCTTCAGCGAATCACTTGCAGAAGGGAAGGTGGTATTGGTGATAGTGATTTGCGCCGGAAGCCAACTTGCAGCTGCCAAAAGGGTGAAAATCACCAAAGTGTTCTTTTTTTGCATGAATATAATTTTTAAAACAGGCTGTAAATATAGGTGGACAAAATCGAATGATAGAATGGATTTACATCTTCATCATTCTTTTGACATAATCACCTACGCTCACAAAATAAATTCCTGCCGGCCACGAAGAAATATCCATATTAATTTCTTTCTTACCCTCTCCCTGCTTTACGACTATCGTTCTTCCATGAATATCAAGGACTTTAACCTGGTCATCGGACCTGATGCCATCAGCCAATGAAACTGTGAACATTCCACGTGTGGGATCCGGATAAACTATGAATTCATTTTCTGATTTGGATACATCATGCACAGCCGTATTCTGATCCGGAAAATATTTTACTGTTAGCTCACCATAGATATCAGCAATACCACTACCGGGTGTGGAAGAATTTGTTCGTCCCAAAGCATAGAATATATGTTGTCCTGCACCAACTGTGTAGACCCGGGAGAGAGCGAAACAATTCCGGTTCAAATCCTGATCAATCGCCTGAAGTTTGACATTGCCATCATCATTTTCTGCAAGCAGGGGCACCTGATGTGATGCACCTATTTCGATCTGGTCGCCGGGATCAGATGTCATATCTCCATCAAGTGCAAGTAATACTTTACCGGGTCCCGGTACATCGATACTTATGGATGTCAACTGTACAGTGTGATCATTGAAGTCAACACTAGGTTTTGAAAAACCCTTAAACTCCACTTCCACAGGACTACCATCTGCATAGAACTCTGCTGACATGAGTCCATACATATCGACCACTCCACTGCCATCAGTTTCTACAGATCTTTGTACAACAGCGTTATAAATATACAGGCCTGCACCCGGCACAACATATTCTCGTGTATGAGAGAACGTATTGATATTGAGTAAAGGATCTGCTGCTTCAACTGATACATTTCCGTCATTCGGCGACCAATTTGTAGTATTGCTTGCAGCAAAGACGATCCGATCACCCACATCACTGTGACACCATCCGTCAACATGAGCGATGACCTTACCTGCGGATGGGGCAAAAACGGTTACCCCCTGCACCACCACCGTATTCGTTACGTCACCATTAAAGCTGAAGCCAGTTTGTGCCAGGTAATCATCTGCACCATATGGTATAAATTCAATAGTGAGCGTACCATAGATAGAGGCAAAACCATTCCCGGCCATCTCCACCCAGTTTTGACCGACTGCATAAAAGGAATGCATGCCGATATCACTTTCGTAATAGTTGGCTACCCTCGTATGCGAAAACGATTTGCCAATATTGGCATTAGTAGTTTGAATACCAACATTACCATAATTCAATGTCCAGAATGGACCATTGTTGGCTGCCAGGATGATCCGGTCGCCTGCATCGGGCAAACACTCTCCGGTAAATCGAATCACCACATCTCCTGCGGCAGGAATAAATGCATCTATACGTGCCAGAATATGAAGGCTGTCTCTCAGATTAATATTAGTGTACGAAACCGTTTGATATGCAACAAAACCTTGTGCGTTTAATAACAAAGGAAATAAAATGAACAAGGTGATTGTCAGGAGTGAAAAATTTTTCATCATCTTTACATTAATGTGGTGAAATGAAAACTAAGATTGATGCAAGAGATCAAATTGTGTATTTCAAAATTAAACATAAACTAAGGATAAACCAACTGTCAAATAAGGGAAATAGAATATTAACCCGTTAAACCTGTAATATGAACTTCTGTCTAATAAGAAAAATTAAATGAGAATACTCCTGCCAATCATCATTTGTTTTCTTTCAGCATTTTCGTTGAAATCGCAATCCTTATATTTTCCGCCGATAGTGGGAGATAACTGGGATACTTTATCGCCAGCATCACTGGGGTGGTGTACGGATAAAGTTGACGATCTTCTTCAATACCTGGATGACAATCATACCAAAGGGTTTATATTACTCAAAGACGGAAAGATTGTCATTGAAAAATATTTCGGCACATTTGCACGTGATAGCTTTTGGTATTGGGCATCAGCAGGAAAATCCCTCACCTCTTTTATGGTTGGCCTTGCGCAACAGGAAAATTATCTTTCCATCAGCGATACAACTTCAAAATATCTCGGGCAGGCATGGACGAATTGTTCTCCCGGGCAGGAAGATAAGATCACAATTCGTCACCAGTTAACCATGACTACCGGCCTTGATGACGGTGTGCCTGATAACAGTTGCATATTGGATACATGCCTGGTTTGTCTCACAGATGCCGGCACGCGATGGGCTTATCACAATGCACCTTATACCTTGTTAACGGACGTATTGGAACATGCGACCGGACAAGGCATAAATAATTATTTCATTTCAAAACTTCAAAATACTACAGGCATCACGGGGGCCTTTTTCAGGTTTGATTATGATGTCATTTTTGTCAGCCGGGCGCGAAGCATGGCACGTTATGGTTTGTTGATCCTCAATCAAGGCAACTGGAACGGAAATCAGCTCATGACGGATACGACATACTTCCACCAGATGGTCAATACATCGCAGTCACTTAATTTATCTTATGGGTATTTATGGTGGTTGAATGGAAAAGCATCTTTCAGGTTACCTAGGTTGCAGTTTGTTTTTCCGGGATCACTCATGCCTTCTGCGCCGGATGATATGGTATCTGCTCTCGGCAAGAATGGCCAAATCATCAATGTGGTCCCCAGTCAAAATCTTGTACTGGTTAGGATAGGTGATGTGCCCGGGAGCGGGGAGGTGAGCATCACATTCAACGACACGGTATGGCAGAAATTAAATGCGGTGATATGTAATGTCAGCGCTGTTACAGATGGAGGTGCGTCAACACCCCTGAATATTTATCCTAACCCTGCGAAGAGATATTTTAGTATATCATTGGACAAAGAACATTTTGATTTTGCGATAACCGGTCTTGATGGAAAAATTATTATTAGTCAAAAAAACAATTTTGAAAAAGCCGACATTGATTGCAATGATTACCCACCGGGTATGTATATAATTAATGTCTTTACAGGAAAAAATAGTTTTATAAAAAAAATAATAATTCAATAGCCATTTAAACGTCAACTAAGAATCTAAACATTTTTTGAACCACATAGTCACATAGTTCATATACAAAGGCACATAGGATTTTTCGATTTTCTATTTGTCTTTGGTCGATGGTCTTTGGTCCTTTTTTACCACTTAGAAACATAAGAAACTTAAGAAGCCACTTAGAAAAAAAACTAACCATTAACCATTAACCCCCCTACATCATCCTGTTTATCTTAAACGTCACCATGAAAATAAAGAACAATATCATGGCGATTAGGTGAATCCCATAAAATGCATATTGTGCAACCTTCAGCCCGATATTCTTCTGACTACTCAGGATGAAAATTAAACCGCAAGCGATCACCACAACCTCACCTAATAAAATAAGAACTTCTTTAGTCTCGATAATATGTTGTTCAATTTGCAGTTGCCTGACGATCCAGTAGGTTAGAATGGTAGCACCTGTGGCCACATTAAGGAAGGAAACATAGTAGGAGAATTTATGTGTGAAATACCCGGCAACCAAAATGAAAAGATAAATAATGATGAACCCGGTCAAAAGAATTTTAACCCATTGATCTGAAGAAGTCATGATGATCGATTTTATTTTATTAGGAAATATGATTTGAAGGCGGAGCCAATTGCTGCCCTAAGCAATAAATGTACTTAGAATGAATTGCATATCGTGTATGATGTAGAGAATATCAAACAATGAGCAGCTATATATTCATTACTTTTAAGCAGGCCAACATCCATCTGCTTGAGATTCGTACTCCTCATATCTTTTCTCGTCTCATCCCTGTCTGCAATGGCGCAGCTCCCCGATTTTCACGTTCAGCTTTTCGATGAATCCTTTGGGGTCAGAACCAGTGATCTGAAAAAGGTGATCATGGATCCCCAGGGCTTTGTCTGGATCATGGAGAAAGATCGTGTTCAGCGCTTTGATGGGAGAAATATAAAAGACTTTATGGTGGAGTCGGAATTATTTTCTATTGCGTGTGATGACGATGGCCGGGTTTGGGTTACTTCTTATTCCAAAGTTTACCTTTTTGCAGATGATCACAAAGGATTTATCTCGATACCTGCTGAAGGAAGCAGTTCCCCCGAATTTTACCAGGTGTATAACCTTCATGAAAAAGGAGTCTGGGTACTGACGGATAATGGATTTTATATCTATGATCCGGCAAAAAATATTTTTAAAAAACATCCTGATCCAAAGTTGTCAGCATTAAATCATATTGCAGGTAGGGGCATTGATGACGGGCGAAAGACGAATACACTTTATTTCCAGGTGGCGGATTCACTCGAGGCTTATCAGCTCACCACCGGACTGTTTTTAAAGACCCTTCCTGTGGATAATGTCAGGAAGATCAATGCGCTTTCCGATAGCCTTGTACTGGTATCGACATGGTCCGGTATTTTATATCTCTATAATTTTTCTTCCGGGAAAATCAAATTGCTTGACATGAGCAAGTACCTGTCCCATGTGCAGGATTATTTTATCAATGTATTCCAGGCCTTGAAAGTCAGTAATGAAAAATATATGCTGGCCACCAATAAAGGTCTTCTTGAGTATAATATCATCACGGGAAATTTTCGCCAGATGAAATTATTTCACAATGGTACTCCGCTGGAAGGCAGCCTGGCTTTTAATGATATTTATTTTGATCAACATGGATCTGCCTGGATTGTCTATTCAAATTACGGGCTGATCAATTTTAAATTAAGTGCCGGAGAAATTGGATTGGTCAGAAATTATGAAACCGATTTCAGCAAAGCGTGGGATAATAATGTGCGGAATTTTGCAGAAGATGAAAAAGGCAATCTCTGGCTGGCAACGGTTAACGGGTTTGCTAAATGGAACCTTCAGGATGGAACGATTCAGCCTTATTTTGCACAGACCGGAGCAACCGACAGGCTCAATTTCAATTCCATCAGGGGCATTACCTATGATGGGATCAATCTCATCCTTGGCCCTACGGACAAAGGCATTTGGCTGTATAATCCGCACACCGATAAATACGCACGTCCTTTTTATTCACATGATGCACTGGGTGAAACAACGCGTAAATACGTGGAAAATGATTTTATCGATCAGATCATTACTCTTCGTGACGGCAACCACCTGGTCGTGGCACGCGATGGAGTATATGTGATCGATGCGAAGACTTATACTACGCATGAAATTAAGATGCCGGAAATCGTTGATGGTAATAAATTTTGTTACCAGGATTCGAAAGAAAACATTTGGATAGGCACTTCCTATGCATTGTTTTGCCTGGATATGCATTTCAATCAAAAATTCAGAATAGATGTAAACCAGACGAAAGGTATTGTCTTCACTTTATGTGAGTTGAATGACGGAAACCTATTGGCTGGTGGATTCGGCTTGCACCTTATCAATATGTCAACACCAAATCCTGCAGTCAGTGATATAAATTCTTTTTTTAATAAAATCGATATCCACATACTATTCAGGGATGCCAATAACAAAATTTGGCTCGCCACCAGTGAAGGCGTATTTCGATATGATATGGATGAACAAAAAATAGAATCTTTCAGTCATTTCGAAAATATAGAAGGTAACGCATTCTATCCTAATAGTTATTGTTATTCAAAGCAAGGCATGCTGTTCCTGGGAAGCAGCAAGGGAATTATTTATTTCAATCCTCTTAAGATGGAAGAAACAAAAGATTCATTGAATATTTTTATTTCTAAAATGGCAATAAATGCCGATGATTCAACTTATTCAGTCACCAACCCTCCCGGCGCAATGAAGTACAATCAGAATAATATAGCTTTTGATTTCATCGCTCCGTACTATGGAAATGCCAATAAACTTAAATATCGATATCGCCTGCAGGGATTAAACAATGATTGGACTTCAAACGGGAATAATAATAGTGTTCGTTTTCATGCTTTACAACCCGGGAGATATATTTTCCAGGCCTCAGCCAGTATCAATGGCATTGACTGGATGGACAGTAAAGAGAAAATCTTTTTAAGCATCAGCCCTCCTTTCTGGATGACGTGGTGGTTCTTTACGTTGATGGCTTCTTGTGTTGCAGGAGTTATCTATGCCATTTATCGATACCAGTTGAATAAGAAAATAGAAGTGGAAAGATTGCGCATGCGCATTGCCCGAGATCTTCATGATGACATCGGATCGGCTTTGTCCAATATTCACATCATCAGTTCAATGGCGATGAAGCAACAAAGTGATAATGGAAATGCCGGAAAGGTGTTTGGCAAAATCAAGGAATCTTCGAAAGCCATGTTGGAAAATATGCAGGACATTGTCTGGGCGATTAATCCTGAAAATGATACACTTTCTCAAGTGCTTGCCAGGATGAAGGAATTCGCCGGCGAACTATGTGAAGCTGCCGGTATTGACTATGTATTTGAAACAGATGGAGATCTTGAAACTGTCAAGTTAACGGTGCATAAGCGAAAGGATCTTTACCTGGTTTTTAAAGAAGCCCTCAATAATGCTGTAAAATATAGCAGCTGTAAGATGATTCGCATCAGTCTCCACAAGCAGCAGGATGGTTGGCTGAACCTGGGGATTGAAGATAATGGCAAAGGTTTCGTCCAAAATGAAATTCAGCCAGGCAATGGATTGCGTAATATGGCTCAA
This sequence comes from uncultured Saprospiraceae bacterium, assembly GCA_963746195.1. Lineage (GTDB taxonomy): Bacteria > Bacteroidota > Bacteroidia > Chitinophagales > Saprospiraceae > Opimibacter. Next base: position 517,810 of record CAVVAS010000001.1, read on the forward strand.
AGAGCTAAAGAGGTTAATGGAAATGTCAATATTCTATCGGGACCGGGCCAGGGTACGAAGGTCGACTTCCGGATCCGCATCACATGAATAGGGGATTAATATGACTTACCTAATCACTTACTTTGCACCCGTATGACTTCAATAACGATTTACGAGGATAACAGTGATCTGCGGTTCAGCGTCTGCCTGTTGTTAAATGAAATAGACAGGTTTATCCTGATGGGTGATTTTGAGAATTGCAGCAAAGTAGTGGAGCAGGTGAAGGAACTCAATCCGGATGTGATCCTGATGGATATTGACATGCCTTTCATGACTGGTATCGAGGCCGTAAAGCTTATCCGGCGGTTTAATAAAAAGACACATATCATCATGCTTACGGTATTTGATGATAACACGCATGTGCTGGATGCGATATGCGCTGGTGCATCGGGTTACCTTTTGAAAAAATCAATTCCTGAAAAATTAGTCGGAGCTATCGACGAAGTGTTGGCTGGAGGGGCCCCCATGAGTCCCTCCATTGCCAAGATGGTGATCGCCTCCATGCACCACGGCAAGGATGCAGATAAATATCAACTTACCAATCGCGAAAAGGAAGTCCTTCAATCCCTCGCGAAAGGCAATAGTTTTAAAATGATGGCTGCCGAATTATTTGTCAGCATTGATACTGTCCGTTCTCATATCAAAAAAATCTATGAGAAACTCCAGGTGCATTCCCAAACGGAGGCAGTGTCGAAGGCGTATAATGAGAAGTTGATATAATATCACATCATTAGGGGTTTTCCAATATCCCACACGTGCCAACCTTTGCAGCGATTTAAAAAACATTTGTAATCGCTCACAATTTCCATTATGAAAAAAATTTATTCAACACTACTGGTAGCGTATTGCTGCCTGTGGATTCACTCCACATCTTTTGCTCAGAATGTAGGTATCGGCACTACTACACCAACTGAAAATCTCCATGTAGTTGGTAACAAGGCTTTGTTTCAAAACAATTTCGTAGGGATTGGCATTGGTAACCCGGTTACACCTTATACGTTATTCCAGGTGAAAAAGAATTTTAATGACTTTGTTGGAATGTATATTGATGCAGGCGTGGCGGGAAAACCTTATTATGGTTATGCCTTAAATGGAGTTTCAAAATGTTTTACTTCTTTCGATGGAGCTAACAGTCAATTTGAATATCACCAATCAAGTGATGTATCACCTGATTTTTTAATTCATGGAAATATAAGAGCTGTATTCAATACCAATTTGGTAGGCATTGGCACTACAGATCCACAGGCTCGTTTGCACGTAGCGGATAGCAGTGTTGTGTTTACTGCAACAGGTTATGCTCCTTTTGTTACCGGGAGAGCACCTGTTTCCGGTGCAGGAAGGCGAATGATGTGGTATGCTGATAAAGCTGCATTCCGCGTCGGTTGTGTAGGTTCAGATCAATGGGATAAAGTGAACATTGGTGCCTATTCATTTGCCAGCGGGCGTGATACAAAAGCCACAAATCTTAATTCAACGGCAATGGGAGAACAAACTACGGCCAGTGGATTGGATTGCACAGCCCTTGGATTCTTTACTACCGCCAGCGGGAATATAGCAACTGCTATGGGAGATGGTGCGATTGCGAGCGGATATTATTCAACAGCGTCAGGATACTTTACCGTTGCGAGTGGAAATTCTTCCGTTGCGATGGGAAATCTAACTACGGCAAGTGGTGATTATTCCACTGCAATAGGCAGTGATGTTTCCACCAATAATCATGAAGGTGCATTAGTGATTGGAGATAATTCATCCTCAGGAGTGGTGATGAATTCTGCATCGAACAATTCTTTCCGTGCAAGATTTGCAAGCGGGTACCGGTTTTATACCACCAGTGATCTTACCATAAATGCTTTGCTTGCCGGGGGAGATAACTCATGGAGCACCAGTAGCGATGTCCGCTTAAAAGAAAATTTTGAAGACATCGATGGAGAAAGCATTCTCAAAAAAATAGCAGGCTTTCATCTCACCAGCTGGAATTACAAAACCCAGGATCCACATACATTCCGTCATTATGGTCCTATGGCACAGGATTTTCATGCAGCATTCGGACAGGATAGTTATGGTACGATTGGAAATGATACGACGATTAATCAGTCTGATTTTCTCGGTGTAAATTTTATGGCCATACAGGCATTGGAAAAAAGAACAGAAACTTTAATAACACAAAATGATGCCCAGGATAAGATCATTGAAATGCTGAAATCACAAAACACTATGCTCATCCAGCAACTGGATAAAATACAATCGTTACTTGCGACGAAGGAGAAATAATATCACATCATCAGGGGTTTTTCAATTATTCATTCCTCATAATCTTTGCTCCATTAAATTTTATCACTGATTTAATTAAATACGATTATGAAAAAAGATTTCAACTCTCTAATCCTTTCTTTGATGTTTGCATTTTTTAATGCAGCTTTATTTGGACAAAACGTAGGCATTGGTACAAATTCTCCGGCCGGTAAACTGCACATAAAGGGATCTGCCGATATTCCTCAACTCATCATTGATGCCAACAGCACCCAGTCCGTTACAAACTCACCACTCATTAAACTGCGTTCAAGTGATGGCGTCACTGACTTGCTGTGGATCAATTCGGATAATCCGACAAATGTTTTCCTGGGCGCCGGGGCAGGGAGGCAAAATGTTATTGGAGATGGAGCCATTGCAAACACGTTTATTGGCGGAGATGCAGGTATTAACAATCTCACCGGGTATCAAAATACAGGCGTTGGATATCAGTCTCTTTATTCAAATAATACTGGAAATAATAATACCGGATTTGGCGTGCAGGCTTTATATCATAGCATAACGGGAAATAATAATACTGCTCTCGGACAAGGTGCTATGACATTTAATTATGCCGGGAATAATGGAACTGCTATTGGTTATGGAGCCATGTATTATGCCAATAACAGTCTTACTTCGTTCACTAACTCCAATGTAGCAGTGGGATATGAGGCATTGAGGGGTTCCACCAGTCCGTCAAACAATACAGGTCTCGGGAACACAGCCCTTGGTTATCAATCCAACTGGGCAATTACTTCAGGACTCGGCAATACCGGCAGCGGATGGCAAACGCTATACCTCAATACAACCGGAAGTGAAAATACTGCTCATGGTTTTGCTGCTCTTCAAAACATTACAAATGCAAGCGGGAATACAGCATTGGGATTTTGTGCATTAATAAATAATAAGGCTGGTAGTAATGCAACCGCTATTGGTGATGGTGCTATGTATTATGCTAACAACACTTCAAATGGATTTATTAATTATAATGTGGCGGTTGGCTACCAGGCATTAAGAGGTTCTACAAATGCTGCAGCAAATACAGGGAACTATAACACAGCATCAGGCTATGAATCACTCTGGTCAAATACAACCGGAAATTACAATTCAGCCAATGGATATTATTCCCTTTATTCCAATTCCATCGGTTTCGGTAATACAGGTTACGGATATCAATCTGTGTATTCCAATACAACCGGCAATTATAACTCTTCTTTGGGCATGAATGCATATTTTCCTTCTGCAGCGCTGAGTAACACATCCTGCATTGGATACAATTCAGGGGGAATGGTTAATGCGAATAATCGTATTGAACTTGGAAATACAAGTGTGAGTGTTATCGCGGGCCAGGTTGGATTCAGCACCTATAGTGATGCACGAATTAAAGACAACATCAAAGAAGATGTTCCTGGCCTTGCATTTATCGGTAGACTGAAACCGGTGACCTATAACCTCAATATTCATAGGGAGAATGCGATGATGCGTAAAAACACGGGGGAAGAAGAAAAGAATTGGGATGGAAAGTATGATATTGAAAATATTAAGATGTCTGGTTTTCTTGCACAGGATGTCGAGCAGGCAGCTCATGAAGCAGGCTATGACTTCAGCGGTGTGCAAAAACCGGCAAATCCCGATGAATTGTATTCACTCCGGTACTCAGATTTCGTAATGCCGCTCGTAAAAGCCGTTCAGGAATTATCCGCGAAGAATGATGCACAGGATAAGATCATCGATGATCTTACGCAACGGATAGAAAAATTGGAAACATTAATGGCGAAAAAGGATGAATGAACAAGGGGTCTCCTGAATTTTCATTAAGTTAGCATACGTAATGAAAAGATGTAGTTATATATCATGGATCTTCCTCTTATTTCAATTCTTATTCGCTAATAATTCTTTTGCTCAATTAGATTCCATTTTCGATCAGGGTGTCTTCCGGACCTTTATTATTCATACGCCAGCGGGTTATAATGGTGACAATCAATACCCTGTTGTTTTCAACCTGCATGGTCTCAATTCCAATGCTGCCCAGGAGGAAATATATTCGCAGTTTGATGTCACTGCGGATGCACAGCAAATGATAGTGGTTTACCCCAATGCCATTAACCAAAGTTGGGCAATAGGTAATACTACCGATGTAGATTTTATTTCACACCTGGCGGATACCATTCGTACCCGGTATTCCTGCAATGACTGCTTGTTCTTTACCGGTATTTCCGATGGCGGATTCATGACGTATAAGTTAGCATGTGCATTGTCCAAACCCATTACAGCCATTGCTGTAGTGTCAGGTAATATGTCACAATTTTTAGAAAACAATTGTGTCATAGCCAATGGGATTCCTGTCATGCATTTTCACGGAACAGCCGATCCGCTGGTCAACTACAATGGTACATTGGGCATTCCTCCGGTAGAGACCACTATTCAATGGTGGGTTACCCAGGACAATTGCAATCCCACACCCGTCTTTACTGCTATTCCTGATATTCACATGGATGATGGATGTACCGTAGAGCGATATGAATACCCGGATGGAAATAATGGAAGTGAAGTCATTTTTTATAAAATCATCAACGGAGGACATACCTGGCCAGGAGCTATCCCTGTCCCGCCTCTAGGAAATACAAACCAGGATATTGAGGCTAGTACACTGATAGGAGAGTTCTTTCATGGTTTTTGCTCTTCAGCAACTGCTATGAAACAATTAAATTCTGAAAATTCAATATCCATATTTCCAAACCCGGTCAATCAAATACTTACTGTTCAATTGCCAGGAGAAGTGTTTGATATTTCATTATATGATTACTTGGGCAGAAATATTTATAGGAAAGAAACCACATCGAACAAGGCAGAAATCAATTGCACGGATTTATGTGGAGGCGTTTATTTTCTTTTCATAAAAGATGGCTCAAAATCCTACGCCAGGAAGATTATGATTACTTCTCCATAGCAAGCCCCGTAGGGGCGAAATGTCTATTATCTCTATTTTTTGTGCTTAAAAGTCTATTTCTCAGTAAAATCAGGCAGCCCGCTTATTTCATTGACCTATATCATACCATGGAATGACCACGATCATTCTATCTGATACTGCATTCCTGTAATTTCAATATTGATAAAAAGGTACTCATCACTCACACATAAAATGGAAATAATCATGAAAAATATATTCTTATTCATCGTGATGTTTTTGACCATTACTTTTTGCATGGGACAAGGAGTCATTAACAATTTGAGCCACCCAATCATCAATCATGCTGTGATGGCGAATGCCGATCAATTCCTGGTCGCCGGCAGTGGTGACAACTACGACACATTTACAACACCAGGCGATACGCAGAAGTTGGAGAAGCCGATCATCTACCCAAATCCGGCTCACCAAACACTTACCGTACAATTGCAGTCCGACAATGATCGCATCACTATTTACAATAACGTGGGCCAGGTTGTATTCAGTCAACACCACCTATCAGGCGACGTTCAGATCGATTGCCTGGAATTTAATGACGGGATGTATATGGTCAGTGTGTGCAATGGTCAGATTTGCACCAATGAACATGTAATGGTTTGGAATCACTGATCCATCTAATTCCATTTCCCCGCTAATGGGGTAGAAAATAACAGGATTATTTCGCACGAAGAACATTGAGGCCACGGAGTTTTGACCTTGCTCCGCAGGTAGCAGGACTATGGGCTATCTCAGCAGGTCTTTCCTACAACTTTAAAGACGAACATGAAATGCTTATCTTGGGAATGAAAATATATGATGCTTCATACAGTTGGGCAAAATATGTATTTGATGAGCGTCACACATGGAATCCGGATTTAAAACTTACATGATCAGACATTTTATTTCAGGTTTAATCTTTATCCTGTGCCTGAATGGTTGTAAATCACAAACTCCTTCCCAAAATAATCTGTTGACATTGGAAGCTTCCATTCCATTGCCGGATGTGAATGGACGAATCGATCATTTGACATATGACAGACTTCAACAACGAATTTATGTGGCAGCATTAGGGAACAACACGGTAGAGGTCGTTGATCTGAAAAATAAGCAGCGCATCCATGCTATCGAAAAATTGAAAGAACCACAGGGTGTCATATTCATTTCCGGACACAAATTAATCCTGGTGGCAAACGGCGAGGATGGTTCATGTGATATTTTCGATACCGATTCATTTCAAAAAATAAATTCCATCCCTTTGGAAAGTGATGCGGATAACGTCCGCTTTGATTCCATCAGTCACCGGATATACGTGGGTTATGGCAGTGGTGGAATTGCCATAATCGATGCCACAAATTTCAAATTGTTGGGCAAAATAAAATTGTCCGGTCATCCCGAATCTTTTCAACTGGACAGGCTGGTGAATAAAATTTATGTCAATGTTCCCGACAAGCAGCAAATTGAGGTGATTGACCTGGGGAAAAATACTGTAACGGATACCTGGAATGTAAAAGAAGCATCTTCAAATTTTCCAATGAGCCTGGACGAATCTAACCACAGGTTATTCGTTGGATGTCGTCATCCCGCCAAACTTTTGATCATCGATACACGTACCGGCAAAACGATTTCTTCATTTGATACTGACGGTGATGTCGATGATATCTTTTACAATGATCATGCTCATAAGATTTATTTGAGTTGCGGTGAAGGATTTATTGATATTTTTGATCAAACTAATGCTGACACTTATTCGGCTATCGGAAAAGTTCGCACAAGTCCAGGTGCAAGAACTTCATTATTTATACCGGGGTTGAATCAATTGATCGTAGCTTCACCATCCGGTATGAACAAGCAGGCTTCTTTACTGGTTTATCAAATTCTTTAATCAACAGATATGGACAGAAAACAATTTATCCAGAACAGCCTCATTATCGGAGGTGCCACTATTCTTCCCTCAAATTCCATCCTTTCAGCATCTGTAGATGAAAATGGAATGGATAAATTGACAGATGCGGACGGAAACTTCATTCAGCAGCCATTGCCTTATTCAGAAGGATTCCTGGAGCCCTACATGGATGGTGAGACCACCCACTTGCATTATATGTTTCATCATGGCGGCGCCGTAAAAGCAGCCAACAATGATTTGAAAAAAATAAAGGAAGCGATGAATACCAACAATCTAGAAACGGTTGATTTCTGGACAAAAAAATTATCTTTTCATTTCTCTTCGCATATCCTGCATTCCATTTTCTGGACAAACCTGACCAATAAGGAAACTGTGCCAGGGGGTGATTTATTAAAACGCATTGAAAAGGATTTCGGGAGCTATGGCAATCTTAAATCCTACATTTCCGCAACATCAAAAAATGTTGATGGCAATGGCTGGGGAATTTTGGGCTATCAGCCTTATTCGGATAGTTTGGTCGTATTGCAATGTGAGAATCATGAAAAACTGACACAGTGGGGCGTTGTTCCGTTGCTTGTCATTGATGTTTGGGAACATGCTTACTATTTAAAATACAAAAACAAGCGTGCAGATTTTGTAGATGCCCTATTTAATATCATCAACTGGGACAATGCAGCTCAGCGACTTGATGTTGCTTTGAAACTAACTAAGTGATACGTTCGCAAATAAAGGTAACCGCTTAAGGACTAAAGAAAGTTTAAGTGAGTTTGCTTTCAATACATCCACTTTGATATGAGAATAAATTGAAACTTTACATAAAATACATGGTTTCGATCCGTTGCAAATTGATCGTGAAATCCGCATTGAATAGCCTGGGGTTGCATTATGGTATTGTGGATTTGGGAGAGGTGGAAATCAAAGAAAGTATTTCTCCGGAAGTACGCGATCGGTTAAAAACTATTTTATTGCATTCAGGATTGGAACTGATGGAAGACAAGAAAGCGATCCTCATTGAAAAAATTAAAGTTGTGATCATAGAAATGATTCATTATACGGATGAACGCCCCAAGACAAAGTTTTCCGATTTTCTCAGTGAAAAACTACAATACGATTACACTTACCTGGCCAACCTTTTTTCTGAAGTTGCAGGTATTACCATTGAACAATTTATCATTGCCAATAAAATAGAACGGGTAAAAGAATTGCTTCTGTACGATGAACTCAATTTAACCCAGATCTCTTATGCACTTAACTATAGCAGTGTTGCTCATTTATCAAGCCAGTTCAAAAAAGTGACCGGGTTAACTCCTTCTTTCTTCAAGAAACTTAAGCAAAAGAAGCGCATCTCACTGGAAAATATATGAAACAGGCATGGTGTCAAAAACCCGGAGTTGGATAAAGAAAAAATCGAGTTGATCTGGTTAATTTGCAGCACCAATAATCACATTTCAATATGAAATTACTCTTCATTTTTATTGCATCCACTTTCCTGGCTTGCCAGGGAGCGAGTACAAAATACATCACTCAAGAAGGCAACCTGGTCCATCAGTCCGGCAAAGGATTCACTTTATTCCTCAATAAGACAGATACTTCATTCTACCTGCTGCAAAGGAAAGATTCTATTATGGTGCCGGCTGATTGTAGTTTCAATTCCTACGATAGGGACAGCCTCACGATTAAAGATCTGAAGACATCGAAAATGATCAGGTATGAAGTGGACCATAATATTTATGGGATAGGGTTCTACAAAGGGAATGAATTCTTTGAGTTACTGACCAGCGGTAAAATGGGGGAAATCAAATTCCGGGACAACCTGCCCGATTTGATCCCATTGATGTCCTGCCTATGTCATCCTATCGCAGAAGTCCATACATGTGCCCAGGGGGGTGTAGGTATTGATTTTTGTAATTTCAGAATGGCCCGCATGGAAAAATCCGGTACCTGGATTCACAATTGCCAGGTCTCTTGTGCACAGGGCTTCAATGCATGTTGCAATTAACCTCTTCTTTAAAGTCGTTATAAGATTTGGTATTGAGCCCCGGTTTAATAGAATTTACTCCATTTAATAGGTCACATAAAGCAGCAAAGGAGTTCCTGGCAAATGTGTGAATCGTGTAACTCCTTCCCCGAATTGTATAACATGCCTGCCTGATCTATGCCTGATCTTTGGTCTGTGAAAATATATTCACAAATCAAAATCCTTAACAATGAAAAAATATTCAATTTCACTCGGGGCAGCATTATTGATGCTTTCCATTATTCCTGTTTCCCTGAGAGCAGGAACTGAACCTAAAACCGAAACCATTAAGACAACTGACAAGGTGGAAAATGCTGCAGCTGCTGCATCCCTCGCCAGGTTGTATGAAATCAAAGCAATGGACCTGAAAAGCATGAATGCAGTGCAGAAAAAAGCCCTGCGAACAGAAGTGCACGCCTTAAAGAGTAATCTTAAAAAAGAAGGTGGCGTTTATCTGTCAGTAGGAGCCATCATTATTATTGCATTAATATTGATTCTCCTGTTTTAATCCGTGGGAATTGATTGTATGATAAGTGATCCGGAGTTGGATAAAGAAAGTTATTTAATCATAATTTAAATTAATAATAATGGGAAATTTACTTTACGTCATTGCTGTCATATTAGTGATTGCATGGCTCGTTGGATTTATCGGTTATGGTGCAGGGGGACTTATCCATATACTATTGGTGATTGCAGTAATCGTTATACTGCTCCAGATCATCCAGCGAAGAAGGATAGTTTAGTTTACAGGAAGACACAATTTCATTCTGCTTCTTTATCCAAACGAACAGAACAAAAGGACTACACTGTGAGAACATTTATTTTCTCTATTAAATCATAAAAAAATGAAATCAAATCATCGGGGTTTATGTCGCCTTATACAATCCGGGAAATTTGTGCGCAATTTAATACATGATACGGAAAGGGGAGAATCCGGAGTGAACCTACCGGTTACCTTTTCTAATCAACTGGCTTGCATTCGGCTCCCTGAGCCGGCTGTTGACAGGCCAATGAATTGCGTTGTTAAAATGATGTATAATAAAGATCCTCATGTCATGGAGATCAAATCAATGAACTAACCGATATGACTCCTTCAATCATACAAGGTTCCTGGAAGGAACAAAAGGAAAAGCTGAAACTAAGGTTTGCTGCTTTAACAGATAATGATTTTCTATTTGAGGCCGGGAAGAAAGAGGAAATGATTGGAAGACTTCAACTCAAACTAGGTAAATCAAAGGAACAATTGCACAAAATTATCGAGACTCTTTAATCCTATGCATATTGTAAAGGATGCCGTTTTACCGGGAAAGCCGGTAAGCGGCACTTTTTATTTGTGGAGAAAAATTAAAAACCTGCCCGCATATTCTCATGCTATCACTTCTCTCATTCCACTCATGATCTTATAACTTTTTACGGGAATTGTGTAACGATTTTTAGGTTGGACTGTACAATATTTGTTTCTGTTATTTCAGGAATGCATAAACGCCAACCTTATGAAAAAATTAACCCCCTCAGTACTGAAAGCAATCATGCTGTTTTCAGTCATTCCATCCGCCATGGAAGCGGGAGATAAGCAGAATCTCATCCCAATAGCTGAACCTAAGACACCTGAAGCCATTGAAGCAGATGCCCTCACTGCAAGATTATATGAGATTAAGTCCCTTGACCTCAAAAAAATGAATTCGATAGAAAGAAAACAACTCCGGACAGAAGTACACGCGATTAAAGGCAAGATGAAGGGGCTGAGCGGAGGAATTTATCTTTCTGCAACAGCGATCATCATCATTCTCCTCGTTCTTCTCTTGTTGTGAAATCAAAAAGTTGGATCATCGTAAATGACCATTGTGTGAAAAACATTAAGTGAAAACATAAATTAAAAATCATGGGAAATCTTCTTTATGTCATTGCCTTTTTATTATTAATGTCCTGGTTCATTGGTTATTTTATTCTCCATGCCGGGGGCCAGATACATATGCTGCTGATCGCCCTTGTGGGAGTTGCACTTGTGCAGGCTATCCCACCCAGGCGAATGGCATAAGGTGAGAAGAATATGAGGCATATCGAACGCATCAAACAATGGACAAAAAACAATTAAAAATAAATTCACGCTTAAGATGAAAAATACAAAAGTGGTCGAATTAAAATTATGTCGTTCTGTTCAGGATGGTAAATATTTATACGACATGATGTACCATGATCTTCTGAAGGAATATGAAATCGTATGTCCGAAGACTTCTGAAAATACCTTGTTTATGAAAATACAACAAACGAAAAGGAGATACCAGGAAGCCTCAGGTCAATGAGATAGTGAATAAAAAATCGCTGGTTGAATACCGATTCAATTCAGATAAATGTAAAGGTCTGGAATCAGAATTTTGGCTGAATATCCATCCACATGAACCCGTGGTTCGACATATCAGGCTCTATAAATATTCCAGGCCTTATTGAAAAATAATCCGTCAAAGAACTAGAACAATAGCAGGACTTTATTTTAGGTCGATTAAATCTTAGGACATGAAACATCAAACCTTTACACTGATTCTCACCTTTATCTCGGCCGTGATCTTCATGACAAGCTTCGATTATCGGTCACCCGAAAAGGGTTTTTTTTCAGAGATCGCAAACCATTCTCATAAATCCTCGATACGGGACTCCAAAGCTTATACGGCAGAAAAAATATTAATGATAAAAGAATGGCAAAATCGATGGAAGGAATCTGAATATATATTCGGTCTCAATCATATAAAATTTAATCGATGGAGACAGGACAAATATACCTCCGGCAAAACATTTGATGAATTTTATGACCAAAGGATCGATTCTTTAGAGATGATGAACCAGTCCCTACAAACCATGATAGAAACTTATGAATTAAAATTAGAAACTTGGCAGTCATTTAAAGTAAGATTTGATCTATTAATGGATAAGCTTGAATGGGGGGTAAAGCAATTGGAAGTTGATTATCACTACTAGACGTGCGAATAGATATAAAACTTTCCACTGATATCTGGTCTTGCATGACACCTTGCCAAACCAATTGCTTACCCCCTGTTATTTTACCAAACCTGGCCCAACAACCTGTCCATTCTCAAATAGCCCAAAAACAATAACTTATTAAAGATGTAACTTTGTGTCTTTGAATGGCACACGACCACATACATCTGGATAATTCGGCTTCATCCCAAAATGTGAATACGGCATTCATCGTCGGTATTTCACTCAATTTCCTGTTTGTCCTGGTGGAAGTGGTTGCCGGGTTTTTTTCTCATTCACTTTCTTTACTTTCTGATGCCGGGCACAATCTTGCTGATGTAGGAGCTTTAGCGCTTTCATTACTTGCATTCAGGTTGCTTAAAGTGAAATCAAACAAGCAGTTCACTTATGGCTACCGCAAGACATCTATCCTCGTAGCACTATTCAATGCCATGGTGCTTTTAGTTTCGATCGGGGCGATTGTATATGAAGCCATACATCGCATATTTTATCCAGAACCCATGCAGGGAAACATTATTGCTATTGTAGCGGGCATTGGCATTGTGGTCAATGGAGTAACGGCCATTATGTTTCTGCGCGATAAGGACAAAGACCTCAATATCAAAAGCGCATACCTGCATCTGATGAATGATGCTTTTGTTTCCCTGGCTATCGTCGTTGGCGGTATTGTCATTGTGTATACTCAATTATATTGGATCGACAGTGTCCTGAGTATTGTTGTTGCTGCAGTCATCCTGCTGACCACATGGCGCCTGCTCAAAGACAGTTTGCGTTTATCACTTGATGGAGTACCTGTCAACATACGTCTCGATGACATCAAAGCCGTATCAATGAAAGTGGACGGCGTCAAGGAAATCCATCATGTCCATATCTGGGCGATCAGCACCACAGAAAATGCGATGACGGCTCACCTGGTGCTGAAACAGGATATTCGTCCCGAACAGGAACAATCCATCAAGCATGAATTGAAACACGAACTTGAGCACTTCAATATTCATCATATCACACTTGAGACAGAGCGCGAAAATCAAAATTGTGAAAAGGAAGTGTGTTAAGGAAGGCTAAGGCAGAGGCTAAGGTTAAGTAAAAATTTATTTTACACTTCCCTATTTATAGTGCTTTCGCCCCGGCGTTTTCGAAATGAAATTCCATTTAACGCAGTGAAATGAATGAATGCAGAAACGCAGGGGTCGGGGGCAAAATGTATTAATCTCTCATTCCTCTCACTTCTCTCATGCCTCTCACGATTCTCACTTATCTTGTGTTGATAAAATCTACATACAGATGAACCGATTATTTTTTACAACTGTCCTGTTACTCTTCATCATTTCGTGCAAGGAAAAGAATCAACCTGTTGTTGAAAAAACTAATCTCAACAGTTTGGCCGAACGATATGTAAATCTGGCGCTCGTAATTGCACAGTGGGACTCATCATTTGTCGATGCTTATTATGGACCTGATTCACTAAAACCTAAGAGCAGTTCCCCCTTTCAGGGGGCAGGGGGTAAGAGTGGTAAACCTGTCTTTCCGAAAGACAGTTTGCTTACAGTCGTCAATGCGTTATTGACTGACGTAAAGAATTATACCCTGGAGGATCAACCGGATTCCGTTAGAAACAGGGCAGGTTGGATTTCAGATCAACTGGTCTCCTTCGGTCGGCGTATAAAAATATTTTCCGGTGAATATGCTTCCTTTGATGAAGAGTCAAAAGAATTATTTGGCGTTATTGCTCCTGAGTATGACGAACAACATTACAAAGATCTCGTCAATCAACTTGATAAATTACTCCCCGGAAAAGGCAATATTCCCGATCGTTTCCAGGCATTAGCTAACCGGTTTATCATCCCGAAAACAAAACTGGATACAGTATTTAAGACCGCTATAGCTGAAAGCAGGAGGCGAACTAAAGAACATTATCAATTACCCGCTGAGGAATCTTTTAAATTGGAATACGTTACGAACAGGTCATGGAATGGATACAATTGGTATAAGGGCCACTACAGCAGCCTGATCCAGATCAATACGGATCTGAATATTTTTATTGACAGGGCTATTGATGTGGCTAGCCACGAAAGTTATCCCGGCCATCACGTGTACAATATGTTGCTGGAAAAAAATCTATATCATGACAAAGGTTTGGTGGAAATTTCAATGTACCCGCTTTTCAGCCCGCAGTCATTGATCGCTGAAGGGACCGCTAATTACGGCATTGATGTTGCCTTTCCCGGCAATGATAAAACCATCTTCGCCAGGGATGTCTTACTGCCGTTGGCAGGCCTTGACACAACCGGCATCAGTGTGTATTTTAAAGCAAATGCGATTAAAGGCCAATTAAATTATGCCCGCAATGAAGCTGCCAGGGGTCTCGTCAACAAGACTATGTCAGAAGAAGAGGCGGTACGATGGTTAATGGAATATGCGTTATTTAATCAGCAGACTGCAATGAAGTCTATTCATTTTATTAAAGCCAACCGAAGCTATGTGATCAATTATAATTATGGTCAGGATCTTGCTCGAGGTTATGTAGAATCGAGGATCAGGGATAATCCCACTCCGGACAACCGATGGAAAGCGTTTGGGGAATTATTGAGCAATGAAGTGAGGATTGGAGATCTCATGAAACAACCTAAATAGGCGAGTCGTCAGTCGTGAATCGTGAGTTTGGAGTTATTGATTAATTGCTGAAGTTAACAACCTCTCATAAGGATTATTTAATAAAAATCATTCAATGAATAACTTGGCGGTGGTAAAAGATTTCTTATTGCGTAACGTTAATAAGTACAGACCTCCGGCAAACGGTCTTGTGTCAAAAGCAATGTATCCTTGCAGAAATTCTTCTTGGCTAATCGGAAATGTGTTCACCAGTGTTCCGTTTAGGGAATAAATGTCAAGAGAAGCTGATGATGTATCTCCAGATACTTCAAAATATATCTTTGTAAAATCTGTTCCTACAGGATTCGGCGCTATAAACCGGATTGAAATCTCTTGTTCTATTTTATTTTCGCATTGAGCTAAAGTGGCTCTTAAGGCAGCATCAGTTTGAAGTCTTTTTCCGGTAAGTGTGATTCCCTGCAATGATTTATTAAATGTTGCAGATGAAAGAATTATATTTTTTACTCTGGTAGCGACACTTGCCGGGTCGCTACCAACGCCATCCAGAAAGGAAGCACATGGAGTACTATACATTAATGCGACAGTACCAGCGACATGTGGGGCAGCTGCACTAGTTCCACTAAAAAAGTTGTATGAATTACTTATATCTGTTGTCAGACTATTTTCTCCGGGTGCCCCTAAATCAATACTTATTCTGCCATATCCGGCATTATCCACAATTACATCTGAAGGACTTATATTAGTCACAGTAATCATATAAGGAGATATACATCTGGTAGGCATATCTCCCTCCCTATCCACATTATGATTATTATTTGGCCCACTACAAATACTCAATATGCCTTCTTCTCCAAGTTTATCATACATAGAACACCAAATAGGCCAATTTTTGGGGACAGCATAATCGATTCCGGAAGATAAATTTACTGCAACCACAAATGCCCCTTCCTTTCCTTTTGTTTCTCTATATCGCTTTCGCATATCCAGTATATATTGATACCCTTCTACTAACTCTGAAACATTGTGATTGTAACTGATTAGCATTATTTTGACATTCCAATTAACACCACAAGTACCTTTCACATTATTACCCTTTGCGCCCATGATCCCGCTTACAGATGTGCCATGATGAAGGACAGGATGGTTATCTCTCCCCGTTGTAATATTCACACCAGTGTAATCATCAATGTATCCATTATGATCATTATCAATTCCATCGTTTGGAATTTCATTTCGGTTATGCCAAAGATTTTCTATGAGATCTTCATGATCTGTTTGAAATCCGTCATCAATTGTTGCCACAACAATAGTATCACCTTTCGCAGTTAATCCACCCGTACTGATATCCCAGGCTGCAGGCATTCCGATTAATTCCATATCGTTTTGCTCAATATAATCCGGATCATTAGGAATAGTGTTACGATTTTCAAGTTTTTGGTTTACAAGAATCTGTTGAATACAGGGAAGTTTGGATAACGAATTGGAATTCCTGGTAGGAATTTCGACAACCATCCAATTATCAATTGGAAGTTTTTTCTTCAAGAAATGTGTTTTATCCAAACCATTGGTAATCCACCAGTCATCAAGACATTGAGAGTCTTTAGATTTCAATTCTATTAACCATCTATCTTTAAGTTCAACAGTTACAGAAAAATGAAACAAAAATAATAGTATAGAATAAATCAAATTCAACTTTAATTAAGTCAAGTTAAAATTATGGTGTCTTATAGAAAGTGACAATACAACTATCTATAAAAAATCCCTGTGAACCATCGAGTGGCCAAAATTTTAATTTCATCCATACACTATCCGGATAAATGAAGTAATGAAGATTAGCATACCAGGCATTTCCATTCAAATGACATAATTCATCAACAGTTTGAGCATAATATTCGTTACCAGAAGCTTGATAAGGAACCTCTGATCCCATTACGTTTTCAACACCGAAAGGACCATTCACTATTAATCCAAAACGTTCATCATCAATGGCACGGGTTGTATCGTTGTAAAAAATAAGTGTGTCAACACAATAATTTCCCTGTACTATGCCTACATATGAATTTGGAGTTATCACAGTGGTGCCACCTATTTCATGGACTGATTCTTTTAAATAACATTCACTTTGAAAGCAAATTTCATTGTCTTTACATCCACAATTATCAATCTCTTTGTGGCATCCAATTGTGCCTAAATAGATGCCGACCAAGCCAAAAATCAATGATGTACTTCGATTCATAAAGTGTCATTTTGCCTAAGATAATGAAAATAATTTGCATTTTTGACAATTATATAATAATTTATTATATAATTAACTATTCGAGAAATCCTCATAAGATGAATCATGTCATGATCTCTGAATTAACATTCATTAGTTTTGTAAGTATAAGAATTATAATTTTTTCACGCCTCATGCCTCACGCCTCACGCTTCACATTCTCACCCTTTCGCCTCAGCCTCTATACTGGAATTTATTCATTACTTTTCTTACAGAATAAAGTCCATAAACTGTCAACATAACCAATGAAACTCAATATTATTAAGTGGAGGCTGATGCTCACAACCCTGCCCATTACCGCTCTCATCTTTCTGATCAAATTGGGGATCGTATTTGGACTTCATTACGATGGCCTGGTGAAGTTTTCAGAAATTAATCTCGTGATTACAGGAGGTATATTCCTTGTAGGATTCATGCTGGCAGGTACGATCACAGATTATAAAGAAAGTGAGAAGATACCTGCCGAAATGGCTTCAACTATGGAAGCGATAGAGGACACGGTAACTTTAGCTCACGGGTTCAAAGGAAGCTTTGATCTCAGTGAACAGGTAAAACAACTCAATGGGGTGAACGAATCGATTCTCAATTGGTTTAACCACCGGGAATCCGAAACTGATGTCTATCAAAAAATTAAAAGCATCACTTCTATTGCTCTCCTTGTTGAAAAGACAGGACTTGGTTCAACATCACAAAGAGTTACAGTGGAGCAAGCCAACTTAAGGAAATTATTTTCCAGAGCGTCTGTGATCCAACGAACTCATTTTTTATCTACAGGATATGCGTTCCTGGAATTATTTACAGTAGTGATTATTGGCATTTTGTTGATATCGAAATTTGAGAACCAGGTAACAGGTACCATTATCATCCTGTTTATCTCCCAGATATTTATTTATATGGTCCGGTTAATCAAAGATGTAGATCATCCCTTCGAATATCCTGTGGACGGCATACAAAGAGCGGCAGATATTGAGTTATTTCCATTGATTGAGTATAATGACAGGTTAAAACAGAGAATTTGAAAGGAAAGGTTAAGGAAAAAGAGGCAAAGGAGTTAATTTTACTTTCGAAGAATATTAAAAATATTATCGAATAAAAATCGTAATTCGTAAATCGTAATTCGTAAATATTCCTTGGTAATACCATGAAATCTATTAAAATCATTTTCATCTCCCTTTGCATAACAACCGTTACAATCACCTCAGCTTTTTGCCAGGAAAAGAATGTTGGAGAACTTTATACAAAGAATGTCATTACTTTTTACGGGCAAAATGGATTCATGAGGAATAATCAAAGGTTGGGTTTAAGTGATGTGAAGCCATTGTTGAAAACTTTTCCGGCATCTGAACTTGAATACAAACAATACCATAAAAACCGGACGTTGAGCTTAGCATTCTTTATCCCCGCCGCAGTGTCAGGTGTATTGTATTTTACTCAGTATGATAGTAATAATAATAGTACTCATCCAGCCGGATTCGGATTGGCCACCATTGGTTTTCTTGTTACAGCAACGATATTTGACCAACAAGCAAAGAAACATTTACAGAAATCCGTTTATCTCTATAATCGGGATATCTTGATCCAGAAATACAAGGAATAATCCAAAGTTTAAATGAACTTTGTGTCTTTGTGTCTTTGTGGCAATTCGAGACAAGTAAAGAATAACCAATCTAATTCTAATTCAATTTGCTTCAAGAACAAGAATCCCTTAAACGCGAAATAGGTGTTCGCTCACTTACCCTTGCTATCATCAATATCACGGTGGGTACAGGGATATTCCTCATTCCGGCCATTGTGGCTGAAAACCTTGGCGCAGCTGCAATACTAGCTTACCTGATCTGTGGCTTCCTGATTTTTTTGATTGCACTCTGTTTTGCTGAAGTGGGAAGCAAGATTACGATCAGTGGAGGCACCTATGCCTATATTGAAACGGCCTTTGGCCCATATGCAGGATTTATTGCAAATAATTTATTCCTGATAGGATCCTGTGTTGTATCAGATGCAGCCATCGCCAATGCACTGGCAGGGACACTCTCACATTTTTTTCCATTCCTGCAGATTGAAATATTCAGGATATTATTTTTTGTCCTTCTGTTTGGGATCCTTGCACTCATCAATATTCGCAGCGTCAAAAGCGGTGTGAGGTTTGTAGAATTTGCAACTTACGCGAAGTTGATCCCATTAATATTATTGGTCATCGTTGGCTTTGGATTTGTGTCAGCTGAAAATCTAAAATGGACTTCTTTTCCAACCATTGATCAACTTGGTGCGGCATCACTGCTGTTGATTTTTGCGTTTATGGGCATTGAGACACCGGTCACCAACAGTGGCGAAATAAAAAATTCAAAACGCACAGTTCCCCTGGGAATATTTTTCGGCATTACCGGCGTATTGATTTTATATATTTCCATTCAGTTGGTGACACAAGGAGTTCTTGGTGACTCGATAGTGGCGCACAAAGATTCACCACTTGGTGCAGTTGCGGGAATTATTTTCGGACCGGTAGGGATCACTTTAATGATTTTGGCTACTGCGATTTCAATGTTAGGTGGTCTTGGGGGTGAAATACTTGCTATTCCGCGAGTATTATATGCAGGAGCAAGAGCAGGCCTGATGCCGAAAATACTGGCTAAAGTCCACCCACAATATTTTACACCTCACATAGCTGTGGCCTTCTATGCTGCTTTAGGTTTTTTGTTTGCGGTTTCGGGTGGATTCAAACAACTTGCAGTTATTTCAAGTGCATCTACTTTACTTATTTATCTCGGGGTGGTGCTGTCAACAATAAAACTTCGACAAACTAACGACGCAACATCAGAAAAAACATTCCGGGCACCTGGAGGGATCTTCACTCCGCTTTTAGCAATAGTCGCAATACTATGGCTACTCTCCAGCCTGACAAAAAAAGAATTTATCGGCATTGGAATATTTATCGCCGTTTTCTCCATCATTTATTTTATTTCAAATTGGCTGAAGAAAAATAAAAATGAATTAGCCATTTTAAATACCAAAAAGACAGAATAGGCAAAAAGGGAAAATCATTATGACCCCGGTTTTTCGCAGTTACGAAAAATTGGGGAGTGAATTTTCTAAGAAAATTTACGGGGCAAAAAATACCATCTCACGTCTCACGTCTCACGTCTCACGTCTCACGTCTTACGTCTTACGTCTAGATTTCGCACACACCGCCACTACAAGCTATCGCACTTGTTTTCGTCACCTCCATGTATTCCGGCTCTTTCAACAGTGTTACAAAATCCACTAATTTGAAATGACGTTTGATTTTCACCCACTTATGCCAGAGATGGACATCTTTCATGCAATAGATCGTGGTCGTCAAATCACCATCAAAATAATTGCGACTGAATTGTTTAACTCTCCTGAGCCAGTCTTTTTTCAATAAGACATCCGAGCGTGTGCCGGAGATCGACATTTTGGGATCAAGAACAAGTTTTACCGCGGTCCATAGGTCATTAGCAAAATAATGTAAACCGTCCACGATGAGTCCCGACATGAAGATTGACGCATCACCATATTTCTGGACGAGCTCCTCGGTATTCAGCACGGATGTAAAAGGAGCTTGTGCATAATCTTTATCTCCGAATTGTGATATAAAGGAGACTGCTGTAAAATTATCCTGGTGTTGGAAAATATAATCCACCACTTCAGCCTTGTCATCAATGATGACTGTATTGCTGACATTGTGATTGGTCAGTTTATTGTAACAGTATTCTTCGTTTTTACCATATCGTACCCAGGAATTCTGGACCAGGTCGATAAGTTTCAAATGCTTCACACCATGCATCTCATCTTTAATGATGACGTTATCCTGGTTTTCACAAGGGACATACACGACCCAGTCAGATTGAGTGTTGGACCATAATGAGTCTTCAAGCATATCCGGATAATGTTCCTGCATATATTTTGCAGTTTCACTTGCCTTATTCAATTGCATGATCCTGAAATATCTTTTACTGTGTTCGGGATGAATACCGGAAGCAGTTTTTAATATGACTGAAGCATTACCTGAAGGCTTGACAGTAGTCGTTCTCGCAGCAGGACGAATCCCGATAAGTTTTGCAACTTCTTTATTAGTTTGTTTAACTATTTCAGCCCCTTTCTTTAGTATTTCTTCGTTAAAGAGTTCGGGACGTGTCATCCATCCTGTAATTGAAATTCCAAGAAGTGCTTCGCCGGCAACGATTTCCTCCGTTTGTTTTCCCAGGTAAGGAAAATCAGTGTAACCCGCCTGGAGTGTTCCGAGAATAGCCGATTTGGCACATAATTCATAAAACTTGTCCTCACTAAAATTTCCATGCTTGTCGACACAGGCCGATGCATTTAATTCATTGAGATTGCAAAATTGAAATACGGCCTCCTGTTTGTTTTTAATCTGACTATAAAAATTAAATCCAATCTCAAAACATGGATTGAACATTTCATCTTCGTGCGACATGAAAACAAATCCGAGATCATTATCTCCTTCATTGAGTGAAACCAATTCATTAAATTCTTCATGGCTGAATGTATGTCTCAGCAATCCGACTGAATTATTACTCCTGGCTCTCCATGGATGAGTCTGGCGCCAGTGTCCTGTTTTAGCAAAGATCATTTCATCATCATCCGGATCCATGATGATATTCATAGCACTCCGTCTGACACCTCCTGAGAGAACAGCATCAGATATTTGCATGAATATATCGTAAGCGATGATGGATTTAAATGGAGCACTTTCAGATTCGCCGACATATTGATCGAGAAGTGATTCAATGCGCTCAATCGATTGCTTCAACCCATCAGGCCCGGGAGCTTTAAAGCCACCTGAAATCGGCGATCCCAATGGCCTTATTTCTGAATAATCAAACTTGATTTGATTTCTGAAATACTCATTATAAAGAGATGGGTGATGGCAGTAAGAACTGATCAAAACTTTTATCGCTTCCGACCAGCCTTCGATCGAATCAGGAATTGTAAATGATTTTACTTTATTGCTTCTCTTATAAATGAGCGGTAACTGGCTGACGAATTTTCTTTTTAGCGATACACCTAATCCGGTCCCTGAAAGCAAAACAAAGAAGCCTTTATTAAATACATCCGGTGCATAGGCATAGGTGGTGCAGCAATTATAAATCTTGGCGTTGTTTTTCAGGATCTGTTGTTCCCTGAATTGAAGATTGCGCTGAGAGGATAAAAATTCTTTAGCATAATAAGACTCAGCCACTTCATCCAATAAAGGATCGACGATGGATCCATATTTCATGCGGTGTGTGTTGAGTACTTTATCACATGCTTCTTCCCAGGTTTCGTAACGGCCGAGGAGATGGTCCCATTTCAGATAATCACTGTAGAGCTTGAGTTGAGAAAGGAATTCCTTCCCTTTATCCATTGGTATTGTTGATACAGACATGAGGAGATGATAATTTGACCCTGTTGGACGGGTATTTGCAAATGTACATATTATGGATATTTAACATTAATAATACATGATATTTAATTTTAATTTATTTTTCCACATATGTGGATTATCGTAAATCATTGTTAGATAAGTCATTACCCCTTCACTTTTTACTCATCAATCGCCCCGGCGTTTTCATGCCAGGGAAGCGGGCGAGAGAAACGCAGGGGTGGGGGCAACATTTGAAACAAATTTTGATCAATTACCCTAACCATATGTATTCGAAATAAAATAGATTAATCTATTTTGCATCCATGTCAAGAATTGCTCTCTTATTTCCTCTTTTACTGACGATGATCATCTTAAACCAATCATCACTGTACAAATTATTGCTCAGCTCAACTAAGCGTAATATGCCATGTACATTGATGTCCGATGTGAAAGATGAAGATGCAAGTATTTACTTCCGGGCTAATGGCGCGGAACCCGAATGGAAACTCACGATCTCAACAGACCGGATTGAATTTACATCCGCTACAAAGGGTTTCGAAAAAGTAGTTACGGAGCATGTAGAACCCGTAAAAGGAATGGATAGTAATGTGAAAAAATACAATGTTCAAAGCAAGGATTTTTACATGGACATTGAGCTCTCACAGATGTCATGTCAAAACACTAAATCCATGGAACGCTATCCTTACAGTGTCAAAATTTCCATTAAGCATGGGAAAGAAAGCGATCCTGTTATTTTCAATGGATGCGGACTGTATATTACAAACCTGGGATTGCAGGGAAAATGGATTTTGCATCAAATAAAGGATGACACGATCACCGCTGCTCAATTCAAGGATACAATACCGTTTGTGGAAATTAGCACCAAAGGCAATTCATTCACGGGGTATGGAGGATGTAATAATATAACCGGAAGAATTTTTTCTGAAAGGAATCTTTTGAGATTTACAGACCTGATTATCTCAGAAGGAAGTTGTGCCTCTATCGCCGGAGAAAAGGAATTTATCAATGCTCTGCAGTTTTCCATCTATTTTAAAGTTGAGGGAAACAAACTTATTCTATCCAATCCTCGAGGCATGACACTCACTTTTTTGAGACCATGAGTAGTCAGTAGTGAGAAGTGAGCGGATCGTTCACTTCAACTTTAGCTATTCACTGGAATGGAAATAGACATAGGCGGAGGCGAGCCCCGCCAGTACTTAGGAATATTTGAATAACAATCGTATTGGCGGGGCTTGCCCCCGCCTAAGTTGGAACCATGAGTAAATGGTAAGTCCAATTCTTCGACCCGCTCTACTCAATCTCATGTTACTGCTCAGCAACCAAAGTGAATTGTAAGATTATTATTTGAATGCAACATGCATCTGGAATCGGATATCTGATATTTGATATCCTTTCGCCCTTTGCCCTTCGCTCATTTTGGCCAGATAAATCATTATCTTTAGAAAGTCCAACTCCTTTCATGTAATCAACTACGATCATGACCAATTTCCTCAACCGCGTCTCCAACTGGAAAACACTCCTGGGATTATTTCTCCTCTACATGTTATTTCCTTTAGTGTTGTACAAAAACGCCGCGGTTAAAATCATTGAACTGGCCGGTAAAGTGATCGGGCCAATCGATCTGACATTTGGCTTTAATCCCGGCCGTACATTACAGATGGTAGCGGATTATGGTGATGCAGGGAGAGCCTATTACAAGTTTGTGGAAATGACCATCGATGTAGCTTACCCGGTTGTCTATGCTTTATTTTGGGCTGTAGTCATTACACTTATTTACCGAAAATTGCTCAAGGGACCGGTTCATTATCTCAATCTCATTCCCTTCGTGGCTATGGTTTTTGATTTACTGGAAAATGTGGCTATCATTTCTCTTCTCAGTCATTATCCGGAGCAATCTGTTTTCATGGCTTCGTTGTGCGAATTATTTAAACTATTAAAATGGTTGTTTTTTGCTTTGACTTTGTTTTTGACCTTTTTTGGGTTGATTAAACTTGTTTTCAGGAGATGAAGTTCCGTTTGCCCCTAAATCCCCTAAAGGGGACTTATTTAAGTTGTGCGTAATTCAAATGAACAAGAACAAATAAGATTCAGGATAATTTATTTTGAATAACGAATTTTGAGAAAGTCCCCTTTAGGGGATTTAGGGGCAGAAAGGGCACTGAAGACAAAATCATTATTTATCAGTATGCACATCATTCGCCCGACTCCGTTGCTTTACATGTTGAAATGGCATCAAATCAAATGATGAGACTTATTGATATACATGATCCGGTCACTTGTAGTTATATTTATTATTCAAAACGTTAACCGGGATGGCAGAAGAATTGGGAAAGAACAAGATATTGAATTTTCTAAATCGAATCTTCTCTATTCGCAGCGATGTACCGAAGGAGCTGGAGAAGGAGTTTGAGGAATTTAAGGATATCGCGAGCATCAGCAGGATTGAGATTGCGGCATGGATAGGTTTTATTCTGATGTTATTGTTGTTTGTCCTGGACTACATTCTGAAGTAAAATGATGATTTTTCCAGATATTATATTTATGCGAATAATCTGAAAGCATTTTTAAACAGGGGAATAAGACTTTATTTCGAAAAGATGCTGACAGATGTCAAAAAAGTAATTCAAATTGGATGGCGAGATCAGATCCTGATTTTCAATTACGCGCATTCCATGCGGAACATCCTTAAAATGCCTGTCTTGGTAAATGCGTTTTATGAAAACGGGAAATCACTTTGTACTTTTTAGTCTCAGTTAAATTGTCATGAAATTTTTGTACATTGTAATGTAAAAACCGATTCTAAAGAGGACATTTTATAACTTTTATTAAAAAACACTAACATGAAAAGAGCACTACTCCCAGTCATCATCGCATTGTCCATTAATGCTCATGCGCAAAACTTCCCGTCAACATCTTTTACCCATCAACCGGAATACAGGTCCATAAAAAGTTTACAGCGTAAAACGGAATTACAGGCAACAACAATCCGTCCGCATCACGAACTGAAATTCGAAAGATCAATCAAACCCCAACCGAATGAAGCTTTTACTTTGTTCCAGAGATTGGACAGTGTATACTTCTGGCAATGGGACACTGGCGAGACAGGATGGAAACTTTCATCAAAGACCACCAGTATAGTCTACGATGGCAACAACAACTATGTATCTTTTGTTAACCAGGACTGGAATGGAGCGAATTGGGATAATTCAAGCTATTACATCTCCACTTATGACTCACACAATAACAGGACAGGGTACATCGTGCAATCCTGGAGTGGCACAGCCTGGGTGAATTCTTTTCAGGATATTTCTACCTATGATGCTAATAACAATATCACAGGCACCATTTTGCAAACATGGGATGGTAGTGCCTGGGTAAATTACTACCACAGTGTTTTCACTTATGATGGTAATAATAACCAGGTAGGTGATTTAACTCAAAACTGGGTGAGTGGTGCATGGGTCAATGTTGCATCGACCACCAGAACGTATGATGGCAACAACAACCAGTTAACTGAATTACTCCAAAATTGGAATGTCAGTGCATGGGAGAATTCCTCTCTTTACACCTATACATACGATGCCAACAATCTCCGGATAACTGAATTAGACCAGGCTTGGGTTGGTAGTACTTGGCAAAATACCACGCTAATCACGTATACCTATGATGCTAATCATTCTGAGTTAAGTGAATTGGATCAATTTTGGGATGGCGCAATGTGGCAGAATTATAACAGGTATCAATATACCTATGACGCCAGCAAAAATCTCACCCACGAATTAGATCAGACATGGAGCGGAACAACATGGGACAATTCAACTCAATATTCATATACCTATGACGCCAATAATAATCAAACAGGCGGAACAGTTGAAGGATGGATTGGTGGAGCATGGGTGCTCGCACAAACATCTATCCTGACCTGGAATGCCGATAACTTCCAGACAAGTAAATCAGATAGGAATTATGATGCAACTGGAATCACAATTATGAGCGGTGACAGCTCTCATTTTTATTTTCATACGGTCACAGGTACAAATGAGTTGACGTCTGAAAGCAGCAGTGTAATTGTATACCCAAACCCAACTGATGGAAAGTTTGATATAATCAGTGACAATCCAATTGAATCAGTTACAATATTTAATTTGTTGGGAGAACAGGTATATGCTGATGCTAAATTAAATCAACAGGGACTTCTGCATATAAATCTGTCCGGGCAGGGAGAAGGAATTTACTTTGTCAATTTATTTGATGGAAAGAAAATACACATCAGGAAGATCGTGATTCAATGACCTGTTTGTGAAGCAGAAAACGATGATTTTCTGAATTTGCACCAACAACGACAATTCTGCTAATTTTGAGGCTGCATTTAGACCTAGTGCGTCAAATGTTGTGTTGATATTGATATGAAAGACATGACCATGAAAAACAGAGTTTGGATCAGTTCCATCCTAATCCTCAGTGGATTATTCATTATACCTAGTAGCTGCAATAAAGATGATGAATCTCATCCTGCCATTAGCCTGACCACTGCCCCGATTACCAACGTCACAATGTCTTTCGCCATGAGCGGCGGTACCATTACAGGTGATGGTGGATCCCCGATCACCTCAAGAGGAATATGCTGGAGTTTGCTACCGGATCCAACAATCTTTGATTTTAAAACGGAAGATGGAAATGGGACAGGCTATTTTGGAAGCACTTTGACTTCACTTGATTCAAGCACTGTATATTATGTGAGAGCCTATGCCATCAATGCCAATGACACTGTATATGGAAATGAATTATCCTTTTCCACTTTGCCTTTTATTTATTATTCAGCGATAGCTGCAGGTAGTGGTCATTCATTTGGCCTGAAGACAGACGGATCTTTATGGGCCTGGGGATGGAATCAATATGGTCAGTTAGGGGATGGCTCATTTACCAACAGGCAAATTCCGATTAAAATTGGAGATGGATATTCAGCGATTGCTGCGGGAGGTTTTTTATTTCAATTCTCTGTTCCTGTTGCGGTGGGACATTCATTAGGTTTGAAAACAGACAGTTCACTTTGGGGTTGGGGATCGAATGATTTCGGACAGGTTGGAGACGGATCAATATTGCCAAGAAAATCTCCTGTGCTCTTAGGTTACGGATATAAATTACTCGATGCAGGAGATTCGCATTCGTTTGCCATTAAAAGTGATGGAACATTATGGGGATGGGGAAGCGATAGCGCCGGGCAGGTCGGGGATTCATCATTATCTAACCAATTATCTCCGAAACTCATCGGGTCAGACTATATAGCCATTGCCGCAGGAGGTCAACATTCGCTGGGTATAAAATCTGATGGAACATTGTGGACCTGGGGAAATAATAATTTCGGTCAATTAGGGGATGGGAGTGTATTGCCAAAGAAAGCACCACATTACATCGGTTCAGGTTATGCGGCTGTCAGTGCAGGATATGAATATTCAATGGCGCTGAAAACGGATGGTACACTTTGGACATGGGGGAATAATGTTGATGGAGAATTAGGTGATGGCACTTTTGAATTAAGGTACATACCCGTATTAATAGGCAGCGGTTTTGTATCGATTGCTGCAGGAGGTGAACATTCACTAGCATTAAAAACGGATGGGACATTGTGGGCCTGGGGAAATAATAGTGCAGGACAAGTGGGTAATGGTGCTTCAGTAGACATTAACACACCGGCGATGATTGGTTCGGGATATACAATGATTGCTGCCGGTGATGAATATTCACTTGCATTAAAAACGGATGGGACATTGTGGGCCTGGGGATTAAATTTTTGGGGACAGTTAGGTGATGGCACAACGATTAATAAAAATATTCCCACATTGATTGGGCCTCATTGAAATGAATGAGATCGAATAATATTTTTCCAAAAGAATTAAATGACGTTAATAATATAAATCTGTGAAATTAATTTTTTACAATTCCGGTAAAAATTTACGCAAATCATGGTAGCTGACATCCGGTCTTTTTTCGAGGATTGGGATCCATGGATTCTGACGCATGGATTTAGAATCCTGCTCATCATTATTATCGCTTATGGCATCTGGTACTTTGGAAAACTCTTTGTTGAAAGAGTGGTGAGGCTCGCCGTCAAACAAGATGCAAGAAGGACAGCATTGGATGAAAAAAAACGGGAGGATACCCTTATTCGTGTTTTTGCATTGGCGGTTACTTATGCGATCATTGGCATTGCTGCAGTCATGATCTTGCAGGAAGTAGGCATACCTGTCGAACCGATATTGGCCGGTGCGGGAATATTCGGAATAGCAGTTGGTTTTGGAAGCCAGTATCTCATCCGGGATATTATCAATGGATTCTTTTTGATCATGGAAAATCAATATCGAATAGGGGATTTTGTCCGTTTCGAAAGCATTTCAGGAAAAGTGGAGGATATAAAATTGCGCATTACAACACTTCGTGATGTAGATGGCACTATTCATTACATTCCAAATGGTGAGATCAAAAAAGTATCTAATTATTCAAAATCACTTTCGAATATCAATATGAAGATCCCTGTCGCCTATGATGCTGACATGGACCTTGTGATCCGTACGATCAATAAAGTCGGGAAAGAGATGTCTCTTGACCCTGCGTGGAAAGATTTTATTTTATCACCTGTTCAATTTAAATGGGTTGAAGAATTTACGGATGCTACTATCCATGTCAGGATTACCGGGCATGCACAACCCCTTAAGCAATGGGCGGTCTCAGGTCAATATCGTAAACAGATTAAGGAAGCTTTCGACAAAGAGAGAATAAGAATGTCATCCCAGGTTAAATATTTCCGGGATTTGGATGACCTCAACAATCCTGGCGAATGAATAATTGATAAAAGATTTAATCTCTAATCATTTACGGGCCGGTTAAAAAAAGTCCTTTCCATTTTTGAAAAGATTAATTATTTATTTAATGGCCGTGAATATATTTTAGTTAATTATATAATACGTAATCATCATTTTTTTTGGAAAAAATAATTATTTCAAAGAGAATTATTCTTTATCTTGCCCTATTACTCCCCC
This sequence comes from uncultured Saprospiraceae bacterium, assembly GCA_963746195.1. GTDB lineage: Bacteria > Bacteroidota > Bacteroidia > Chitinophagales > Saprospiraceae > Opimibacter. Next base: position 547,328 of record CAVVAS010000001.1, read on the forward strand.
TAATAAAATGTCGATTAAATACTCGGCGGGATACAAAATATCCTGATTAAACTGAATCGCGGGGAACACCAATCGGTTGTAGTCAATCACTTTAGCATCTGAATGTTGTTTTATCATTTGATGAAGTCATTTTTTGTCTTATTTATAAGTGATTGATGGAGTTTATTTTATAGAAATCATTGCCCTCATTGTCTGAACCAGATATTTTACTTGATCTGACACCCAAAATGATTAACCCATGAAATGGATCACCTTTCTAACAGGGTTGGTGCTTTGTCATATGACGTCCTTTGCCCAGGTAGGTATCGGAACCACCTCTCCCAATTTAAAGTCTCTGCTTGATCTGAGTTCCACCACTAAAGGCCTTCTTATCCCCAGGATGACAGGAGTTGATAAAACCAATATGGCGCTTTCAACTGACGACGCTGGTATGATGATATTTCAAACTGATGTTTCGTCACAGACTCCAAAAGGTTTGTACACATTCGATGGAACAGGATGGGTGACGCCTGTTGCTAATGGCGCTTCTAACGGCCAGACATTAAGATGGGATGGTAACAAATGGGTGGCTGCAAGTAATTTATTTAACCAGGGAAGTTCTATTGGGATAGGTACTGTTTCACCAAACGTGCAACTACAAATACACAGTAATAGCGCATCGTCTACAAGGATTCAGATCACCAGTGGTACTAATAATAGTTTAGCATCAGATGGACTTCTACTTGGTGTAACCCTAGGTAATAATTACGCTCACCTGATCCAGCAGGAAAACAAGCCCCTGTGGTTTGGTACAAATGGAATAGAAAGAATGCGAATTGATTCTTTCGGCAATGTGGGTATCAACAAGACAAATCCAACAGCGACACTTGATGTCAACGGAAATGCAAAAGTCACCACATTGAATGTCAATGGTGCAGTCACGATTGGTCCTAATGGAACAGGTGGACTTCTCCTCGGTGTAACTTCTCCCAATAGTTATGCTCGAATGCTTGAACAGGATAACAAGCCAATTTGGTTTGGAACAAACGGTATAGAACGAATGCGAATTGATTCTGCCGGAAATGTTGGTATCAATAAGACCAATCCTGCAGCACCTCTTGATGTCAATGGAAATGCAATCGTCACTGCCTTAAATGTCAATGGCACATCTACACTCGGAACGAATGGAACTGTATTAAACAGCATTATCCGCGCTTCTATGATGATTGATATTCCTTCTATGGCTGCAGATACCGAATTCACTTGTTCAGTTCAGATACCAAATGTGATGGAAGGGGGTTCGGTGCTGATTTCTCCCAGTCAATCTCTCGAGGGTATTATGATTGGCTATGCCAGGGTTAGTTCACCAGGCAATGTTGAAATTAAATTTATGAACATGGCGACCACCATCGAGGATCCTGCCAATACCATGTTCTATATCACCGTCATCCAATAGAATACATACCTTCGTAAGGAAGTCAGGGGTTTTTGGTTGATAGAAACCGGGCATGCCATTGGCTTATTGATTTAAGGAAAGGCCGGGACAAGTCCTGCCAATACAACTTTAGTATTATGGTGAGGCAGGGGCAAGCCCTGCCAATACAAATAACAAAAGCAAATGTATTGGCGACCCTTGCGGTCGCCTTTTAGAAACTCCAAAGAAAAATTTAACAACCAACAACTAGCAACCCAAAGCCGCACCATGATATCCTACGACAAAATCTTTGAGAATAATAAAAAATGGGTCAGTGAGAAAAAGGCAACTGATCATTTATTCTTTGAAAAACTTGCCAAAGACCAATATCCGGACTACCTGTACATTGGTTGCAGTGATAGCCGAGTCACTGCTGAAGAAATGATGGGTGCAGAACCCGGCGAAATCTTCGTACATCGTAATATCGGTAACCTCGTCGTCAGCATTGATCTCAATGTCATGTCGGTGATCAATTACGCAGTCAAATTATTGTATGTCAAACATATTATTGTCTGCGGGCATTACAATTGCGGTGGTGTGCGTGCTGCTTTGACACAGGAAGATATGGGCATACTCAATCCATGGCTCCGCAATGTGCGTGATGTCTACAGGTTGCATAAAGAAGAATTAAATGCGATCACCGACAGCCAACTCCGATTTGATCGTCTCGTGGAATTAAATGTCAAGGAGCAATGCATCAATGTCATCAAGACAGCAGCTGTGCAACAACAATTTGGCAGAACCGGTTACCCTGTAGTGCACGGTTGGGTCATGGATATCCGTAAAGGAAAATTGATTGACCTTGAAATTGATTTTGAAAAAGAATTGAAAGGAATCCAGGAGATCTATAAGATTGTTTAATCTTCAGGCTGCAAACCATTTTTTCACGACGGGAATGTTTGTCCTTTCTTTCCAAAGAAGAATAAGGCTTGATACAAAAACAATGCAGGCCAGGATAAAAAGTGTTCCTCCATCATCCATCACTACGATTCCAAATTTTAGGTGAAAAAGGATACCTCCTGTCACTGAACCTAAAGCTAAGAGAGCTCCAAGCCACGTCATCCCTGGTACAAATAATAAAATACTAGCGATCAATTCAAGAACGCCTGAGCCGATTCTTCCCCATGGCTCTAAACCTATCTTATCAAAAATATATTTGCTTTCGGCTGCCCCGGTAAATTTGAAAAAAAGAGTCTGAAGTAAAATAACAGCTACAACAAGTTTTAGTATGAAACTTAAAGTGAGGTACTTTTTCATAGAAGGTCAGTCTTGATTACGGTCAAAAATAACTATTCGTAATCAGTCTGAACAATACGTTTTACGTACGGCAGGGAAGCCAGGGCGTACAAACGTTCTTTCCATTTTGGTCCATGGGTGGACACAATGCATAACTGTTCGTTATCCGAACAACCTACACGGCCTTTAGCTAATCTTGGCATTGTCACATCAGGTTCAATAGCTTTGACTTCAGCAGCTTTTACTTCATCCTTTGGGATGCAGAATTCATAATCGAATGATACCTGGCTATTCGCTAATCCGTTGCTGTCAATAGCAGAATAATTAAAATTGATTTTGCTAAGAACCTCAGCCGAAACATTGCCCTGTGCTTCTGACCATGATAGGATTGAAAAGAAAAACAGAACAACCGAAATTGCTTTTATCGTTTTCATATACTTATAATGAAAATTGGGGCCAAAATGTTCGGTTTTATACTCGATTTCTTTGGTTTCCAGCCCATTAGACATTAGACAGAGACCTAACACCGGAAGTGGTGGCACGACTAGTGGTGCCACCACTAGTGGTGCCACGAGGTCCTAACCTGTTGATATTCTGGTCGTTGGAATACTTATCCACATACCCCTATGGAGTCACTTAATCTGCATCCAAAACAACCGCTTAAATCACCGAAAAAACAGAAAAAACACCCCCGTAAGAATCAGGATAGTCCCTGATATCAGCCCGGATCTATGCTCCAGTTTATGCCAATCCAATTGTTTGAGACCCTGCATAGCAAGCCATGCAAATAGTGTCATTCCAAGTGCTGACGTTATTGTATAAATGATAGCGATAAAGATCGTTGTCTGCATTCCTAAAGTTCCTCCCACCAAAAACAACGCTCCCACCTCAAGACAAGGAGACAGAAACATGGCCAGCATCAATGAACCAAGGATATATCCCATTCGCCCATCAGGCGTCGTATTTAATTCCCTCAGATGAAAATGCATATGATGTTGATGACGCCATAGGAATAAAAGTCCAAGGCTAATAAGAATACCGGCCGCTATATAATTGAAGAATGGAAGAATTCCTGCTAAGGTCATCCCTCCCATGGCCAGAATAATTCCGATAAGAACTGTACTAAGGGAATGTGCCAGTGCTGCAAGCATTGTTATTCCTGCAGTCTTACTGACCGTCCATCCGAAGTGTCTTGATATAGCGACCACGGGCAACCAATGATTGGGAAGAAGAGCATGAAGTATGCTTATAGCCAATACGCTGATATAAAGTTGGTAGGAATCGGGGAGCATGGAGACACAAAGTAAGGAAGTCATTGGTTAATAGTCATGGCGGCCGGTTTAGTTTTTGGTCATGGTCATAGGTTACCTAATTTAAAAGCAAAAATCATATTACAAAATTTACTTAAGGCCAATGACTTTAGACTACACTGGCAGCTAAGACCATAAACCTCAAACCTTTTTTAGGTAATTAACTTTCCAACAACCAACAACCAACAACCAAATTCCGTTTTTAGCATTATTGTAATAAATAAAAATCCAAAAGATGGAGAACACCTTTACCCTGAAGCATAAAGCCGCATTGATCACCGGTGGAACCAAAGGAATCGGTCTTGGTATTGCAGAAAAAATGGCTATTGAAAAAATGCGAATAGTCATCACCGGGAGGAATCCGGAAGAGGCAAAAAAAATAGCTAAACAGCTCCTTGCTCATGGTGCTGAAGATGCAATTGGTTTAGAATGTGATGTTCGTGATGCTAAAGGAATGCATAAGGTGGTTGAGCAAATCAACAATCGCTGGGGACAATTAGATGTTGTCATCGCTAATGCCGGAGTAGGTCACTTTGCACCCATAGACACGATGTCACCTGACATGTGGAATGAAGTGATGGATACAAACCTGACCGGAGTATTTAATACTGTCAAAGCTTCTGTAGATGCCTTGAAATCAAGCAAGGGATATCTCATCACCATGGCAAGCCTTGCCGGGACAAATTTTTTCGCCAACGGGGCGGCTTACAATACCAGTAAATTTGGCCTGGTTGGTTTCACACAGGCAGTGATGCTCGACCTGAGAAAATATGGCATCAAAGTGACCACCATTATGCCAGGAAGTGTTGCATCCTATTTCAATGGACATACACCAAATGAAAATGATAACTGGAAGATCCAGCCTGAAGACATCGGAGACATCGTCATCAATCTTTTGAAGATGAATCCCAGAACTTTGCCGAGTAAAGTGGAAGTGAGACCGAGCCAACCTCTGTGACAATGTGATAATGTGATAATGTGACAATGTGATAATGTGATAATGTAATGATGTGACAATGTGATGATGTGATGATGTGACAATGTGATAATGTGACAATGTGACAATGCGACAATGTGACAATGTGACAATGTGACAATGTGGCGTTTTGACAATGTGGAATGTATCTCCGTGGCCTCCGTGATCTCCATGCGCAATTAAATGAGGAATGCATCTCCGTGGCCTCCGTGTATTCTAAGTCTTCCAAACAACCAAATTTTTTTCATGAAGCCTTGCTATACTCCATTAAAAAGGGAGTTTGGCGCTTGATTACAGCGAACATGCGATAGATAATTTTATTGCGGATCACATTGATTGTACTCATTTTTGATTTTCCAAGAGCTAACCGTCGTTCATAAAATTCCTTTAATTCCTTGTCATATCTGATCCCACATTTTGCCGATAAATCTAGTAATGTTTTCATTTGTTTATCTGCCAGATGGCTAACCCTGGTCTTCCCCTTTATACTGGATCCGGAACTGTGTTCAAATGGTGCTGTACCACAATAACAAGAAAATTTTCTCGCATTTCTAAACTTGGAAAAATTACCGGTTTTAATGATTGTTGTCACAGCTAATACTTTCCCGACCGTTTTAACACTGGTCAGTAATCTAAAATTTGCTTTCACAGTTGGGTCATTCTCAATCACCTCCGTTATAGCAGATTCCAGTTTTTCAATTTGCTTATTTATTGTTTTAATCACCGCCTGTTGAGTTTTCAGGATGAGGTCCTTATCTGCAAGGCCGATGTTTTGGTATTCCTTAATAGTGCATAGTACGCTTGCTCTGTTCCTGACAAGCTGGTTACGGGTATTCTGTAGCATTTTCAAACGTTCCAGGGATTTTGATGCAAGTTCCTCAGGTTGAAGTTTGGCTATCTTTTCAAAGCCATATGAAGCAATTCTGAAGGCATCGATCTTATCCGATTTACCTCGGACTAAACCGCTTGATTTTTTAATTTCTAACGCACTCACTTTACAAAAAGGAATTTTTTGTTCATGCAGAAAATTCTCAAAGCAAAAACTATACAACCCGGTATGTTCCATGACAAGTATGATTCCATGAGGTCTGATCTTTTGTTCTCGAAGCCAACACAAAAATTGTTTAAATCCTTCATTGTCATTACTGATTTGATAGTGAGCATGGGATTGATAACATGCAAAATCAATGGTTTTCTTGGACAGGTCAGCGCCAAGAATGTGTGAAACATTTTCCATAACTTTGAATTTAGAGTTAACAAAAATGTTGCTGTAGTCTAAGACCTTTAATTAGTCATTGCGGACTTAATTCCCCGAGCTAGCGGCGGCGCTCACTCGGCTCTTCGCCGCCGCGTCTATGGAGCTGAGCAGGATCAAAGCCGGTGATCGGCGATGAGCGGGTACCAGGTGCGGGTCTACCGCACCCATCTGACGATCTCAGCAGCGGACAGGCGCCTAAGGAGTCGCCTTCGCTTCAATCGAGAAGAACATAGTCGGCGGCGTGCGGATCCTGGCTCATCCGCGCCGCCAAGTTCGTAGCTGACACGCCCAGTCGGCTGGCGATCCACAAGCGAAAGATCAGTAGGTTCTCTCGATAGGTGTTGGCCAGCACGAGGGAGTCCGGCATGGGCCGGTCCGCGTGTTTGACTCCCATGTAGCAGTCGCTGGACCTTGTCTTCCAATCTTCCGGATCGTTCAGCGGGTTGTATTTCAGTTCGTCGAGAACCAAGCCGAGGGCCATCCTTTATAGTTCAACTGCCCTCGGGCGTTCAGAGCATTGCCGCCTGCATCGATGGCGAGTTGGTATCCGAGGGCTTCGAGTGCGATCCCGCTCTGGACCATACGGGTTCTCCACAATGTGTTCTCCTGGTCAGCGATGCCAATGAACGGTTGGATTGCGCGCTCGTACTGGGAGCGCATCTTACGCCACCGGTGCACCCCGACTGTCCCGATGTCGTGGAAAGTGAACATGAAGTGAGGATTGTGGATCCTATCCACGGGCTTGTGCAGTCGATGCGTGATCATCTCGGCCCACCGGTCATCAGACACGGTCTCGGGGTCATCGTCTGGTCGACCAAGAGTCGCGAAAAGCCAAAGCGTTTCCAGGCCGAGATCAAGAGAAGTTCACTAACCGCGACATGTTGCTCGCAATGGTTTTCCAACGATGACGGCTGCCTCACAGTTGTCTGGAGTTGAACCTACATTGTGCACAGCAAACGTGCCCATGTCGTCGGGGCGGGATGTCCTCTACGTCGGGCGTAGCGTCAGATTCATAGACCGGGTCAACCTAAGTGCCGAGGGGAGACTCGGCTTGCACATCAAGACGCTGGAGCCGTCCGTCGTCGTCGGTCGTCGGCGTGTACCAACACTTGTCAGGCCAGCCCATTGGGCCAACCCAGGAATCTCCGACCGGAGGCCATTCACCGATTCGTACCGCGGGGCTGCGCCCACCCAAGATCGCAAAGTTAGGGGACGATGCGTCCACCACCCACGCCCGTGGTGAGGTCCGATGACATTCCGGCCGCCCTGCAGCCGACGAGTACGACCGACCCGTGGTAGTCCTCAAACGTCAGAACGCGAGGAGGTCGATACGAGAATTTGGTTCGATCTGGATCGTCTCCGAAGTGGATGCCGCGACCAAACCAGCGCATGTACGGGTCGAAGTCGTCGCTGTCCTTGATCGGCACAGTGAGGATGATCTGTTCGTCCGTGTTCTGCAGCATGACGGCTAACTCTCGGGTGTCCGGGTTACCGTCGAGAAGCCAGCCGAGACGAACCTCGCCCTCACGAAGGGAGTTCTTAACCAGGAATTGGCTCCTTTGACGCCGGTCATCACGGCACAACAGTCGTCAATCTTTGCCGGGCTCGGTCGCCGCGCCAATGTGTACTGGCATGTGGGCGGACCTGGCCGCGGGGTCGCCGCGCCTGCGAAAGCTCCAGGGTCGACTCTCCGAGTCGTGATCAACGCGACACCACTGCAAACCGGCGGGCGGTGACGTAAGCAGCAAATAGGCTTTTACCCATGACGGGGGTCGGGTGGCTGCTGTGCCGTCTCGGCCGTCACGATCGCGAGTATCTGATTGGCCACAACGATCTCGTGGTGGTGTGGTGCCCCAGGCGTCAGAATCCGAAGGTCGCCGAGGTGTTCGACGCGAAGCGGCTCCCTGAAAAAGACCCCTGGGAGTGGCCACTTCAGAGTCCACCGGCGGCCCGCTGCTGGCCTACCGCTGGGTCGATACCGACGCGGCGCTGACCGACCAGCTGAACCTGGAGCGCGAGTGATTCCCCGGGACGGTTGAGCAAGGTCACGCAGCGGTGCGGTACACCAACCTGGTCAGCGGGGGTGACGTCCTGCCCACGATCCGCGCCGAGATGCACCGAGTCCGGTCTGGGGCTGAGACCGCTCCCCGACGTGAGACCGGGTCGTCGGTGTACCAGGTGTTCGATGGCAGCGGACGGTCACGGTCGGCGACCAGCAGTGGACGGTGAGCCGCGGGACCTGTTCGTCGTCCCGTCGTGGGGTGTCGTTCGCCGTCCGATCCACAGCGTCGACGTCAGACTCCGACTCCGGCCCACTCGATCTGTTCCGGTTCGCCGACGCTCCATCTTCGAGGCGCTGCACGCCCACCGCCTCGAGGTCACCGAGCGATGAGACTGGCCACTCTCCGGACCGTGGACAGGACTCCGCGTGGAGGGTGACGGTCCACGTGCGGCTGCCGGAGGTGGCTGCCTGGCTCACTGGAGGCCCCACCACTGACCTTCGCACCGCAGACGGCGCTGCCTTACCGGCCCCTGCCGGCCTGGCTCTAGCCCCGTCCGCATCGTCATCCAAGGAGACACCTGAATGACCGCCCCCGACACGGGCGTCGACGTCGTTATGATCGGTGGCGGCATCGGCGGACTCAGCAACGCCGTCGCCCTCGGCCAGGCCGGCTTCCGCGTCCGGGTACTGGATCAGGCACCCGAGCTGGGCGAGGTCGGGGCCGGACTTCAGATCGCCCCCAACGGAACCCGGATCCTCCGCAGCTGGGGACTGCTCCACGAGGTCATCGGCCTGGGCGTCCAACCCGCCGGCTGGTCACTAGGGCACCCTCTTTCTCGTAGGCATCGCTACGGTGCTTGCTGTTGGGACTCGGCGGGATGTGTGTCGGTCTTCGCTACCGCCGTCGATACAGCGGCTGGTCGGCCGGTCGGCTCAGCCGGTCGGCTCAGCCGGTCGGCTCAGCCGGTCGGCAATGATGTGTAGCGCCATCGGGTGACTGGCCATGCCGAGATGGCTGGACGGGATCACGGCGTTGTCCACGCTCGCGGTCGGCCACTGCACGCAGCGCCGCCAGTCGAAGATCCCGTCGCTGCGCGAATAGATCGCCGTGACCGGCACCGGCATGTCGCGGACGCGAGAGTGCCCTTCGGGAGTGCCGTACCAGAAAGCACCGTTCAGCGGAGTACCGAGAGTGATCACCCGCCGCACGGCCGTCGACCGGCTCATCGCGACCTGCCGAACGAAACAGCCGCCCACACTCCATCCCACCAGGCTGACGGTACGACCCGTCTGGGACTGCAGCTCGTCGACCCGTTCATTGAGTCTGGCGACGACTGCCGCGGGTCGCCGTCGCATCGTTCCCCTCGACGGGGTGAACACAGAGTGGCCGATGGCTCGAAGGTAGCCGCGAATGAACAACGTCCATTGGTCGCCTCCGCTCAGACCTGGGACCACGAGCACAGGGTGACCGTCGGCGGCGTGCGCGGCCACCAACACCGGTGCGAGCGCCATCGTCAGTGCGAACTCAAAGCTCGCCCGCGGGGGTTCCACGGGCGCCAGAAACCAGGGGTGGAGCCGATCCGGCATGTGGATCAATTGGGTCCTCATCGCGCCAGGTGTTACCACCGGACGTGGCGGTGTCTGGTCATCGGACTCGCCGCGCCTGGTCATCGGACTCGCCGCGCCTGGTTCTCACGGTGCTTTCCTCCGCCGTCCAGCTGGTGATCCAGGGGCCGGTGCCTTCCGACGGGTCGACCACACCCTCCTCGAGCCACATCAGCTCACCGTCCAGCAAGCGCTTGCTGAGCTTGCGGTCGGCGGCGTCGCTGTTGTCCCACAGAGGTCGAAGAGGTGAGTCTGATCCGTACCCGGGCCTGTTGGCAGAACGTCTCCGCCAACGCGTATGCGGTCTCGCCGTACCCGGGGTGTCGGCGCGCAGCATCTCGACTCGGGAGCAGGCCGCGGCCATGGCGTACAGCTCGGCGCCGATGTCGACGACCCGGGCCAGGAACACCTGCCGGTACTCCAGCTTGGCCTGCCAGCGGCCCATCCCGTAGAAGGTGTGCCGGGCGAGCTTGCGCGAAGTCCGCTCGACGTAGCGCAGGTGTTTGGCCAGCGGGCCGAACTCGCCGTACGAGCCCGGCAGGCTTCCCCTGCCGGCCAGCCAGCTGCGGCAGCCAGCGGGCGTAGAAGCCGCTGGCCTTCGACGGCCGCCCGGGCCTTGGCCGACAGGTCGCGTCGGCGAGGCCAGGTCGCCCGCCGCGGAGAGGTGGGCGTCGACCGCCTCCCGGGCGATCAGCAGGTGCATGATCTCGGTCGAGCCCTCGAAGATCCGGTTGACCCGGATGTCGCGCATCAGCTGCTCGGCGTGGCACGGCCCGCTCGCCCCGCGCGGCCAGTGAGTCGGCGGTCTCGTAGCCGCGGCCGCCGCGGATCTGCATCAGCTCGTCGGCGATCTTCCAGGCCATCTCGCTGGACCAGAGCTTGGCGAGCGCGGCCTCGATCCGGATGTGGTTCGTGCCGGCGTCGGCGAGCTCGGCGGACAGCTCCAGCACGGCCTCCAGCGCGAAGGTGGTCGCGGCGATGAAGGCGAGCTTGCTGCGCGACCGCCTCGTGCTCGCCGACCGGCTTGCCCCACTGGACCCGGGCTCGCCGACCACTCGCGGGCGATCTTGAGTGCACCACTTCGCCCGCGGCGGCGCACAACGCCGGGAGGGACAGCCGGCCGGTGTTCAGCGTGGTCAGGGCGATCTTGAGACCCTGGCCCTCCTGACCCAGCCGGTTCTCGGCCGGCACCCGGACCTGGTGGAACCGGGTGACGCCGTTCTCGATCCCGCGCAGGCCCATGAACGCGTTGCGCGTTCTCGACCGTGATGCCCTCGGCGTCGGCCTCGACCACGAACGCGGTGATGCCGCCGCGGGCGCCCGCGCGGGCGCGGTACCTGGGCCATCACCACGAGCAGGTCGGCCACGACGCCGTTGGTGGTCCAGAGCTTGACCCCGTCGAGCACGTACGCCGTCCCGTCCTCGCTGAGCGTGGCGGTGGTACCGCAGCCGGGCCGGGTCGGACCCGACGTCGGGCTCGGTCAGCAGGAACGCCGAGATCGCCCCGCCGGCGCAGCGGGGCAGGAAGCGCCGCTTCTGCTCATGGGTGCCGAACAGCTTGACCGGCTCGGGACGCCGATGGACTGGTGCGCCGAGAGCAGCGCGCCCAGGCGGGGTGGACCGAGCCGACCAGCATCAAGGCCGCGGCCGTAGTACGACATGGGGCAGTCCAAGCCCGCCGTACTCTGTCGGGATCTTCATCCCGAATGCCCCGATGTCGGCGAAATCCCTCCAGATACTCGTCCGGGATCCGCGCGTCACGTTCGATCCGCGCGCCGTCCAGCGTCCCGCAGTACGCCGCCAACTCGGCCAGGAACGCCCGCCCCGCTCGGCGATATGGCCAGCTGGCCTCGGGTGCGGGTGGATGAGGACAGGTCGAAGCGGCCCGAGGTAGAGGTTCTTGCCGAAGCTCGGCCGGTCCCAACCCTTCTCCCGGGAGGCCTCGGCGACCTGCCGGGCGTGCTTCTCGGTGACCTGGGCGCCGTTGCGCGGGCCCGAGACGACACCTGATGACGTTGTGGTCGTGTCCGCGGTCGGGTTAGCCACCGTGGTCGCGTGGTCGGTGGTCGTCATCAGCTCTCCGAGAGTAGAAGCGGAACACCGGCTGGGCGATGCAGCCGGTTTGGCCGGCCCTCGACCTCGACCACTGCGTCGAAGACGACCTGCAGGCCGCCCGGGACCTCGCTCACTTCGGCGAGCCGCCGCCGCAGCCGGATCCTGGAACCGACTGCCACCGGCGCGGCGAAGCGGACCTTGTTCAGCCCGTAGTTGATCTTGGTGCCCCCCGGTGGTCTCCAACAGCTCGGCGAACACGGGAACGACGAGTGACAAGGTGAGATAGCCGTGCGCGATGGTGCTGCCGAACGGGCCGTTCTCGGCCCGCACCGGGTCGGTGTGGATCCACTGGTCGTCGCTGGTCGCCGCGGCGAACCGGTCGATCCGGTGCTGGTCGATCGTCCATCCAGTCGGTGTACCCCAGGTCGGTGCCTGCCATCCCGGCCAGTTCGGCCAAAGTGTCACGGTGTCGTCATGGCAGGTCTCCTCCTCAGATGGTCGTGTCCCAGGCCGAGAACCCTGATCGCGTTGTCCTTGAGGATCTTCGGCCGGATGTCGGTCCTTGATCTCCAGCTCGGCGAAGTCGGCCAGCCAGCGGTCCGGGGTGATCACCGGGTAGTCCGAGCCGAACAGCACCTTGTCCTGCAGCAGCGAGTTGGCGTACCGCACCAGCTGCGGCGGGAAGTACTTGGGCGACCAGCCGGACAGGTCGATGTACACGTTCGGCTTGTGCGTGGCGACCGCCAGCGCCGAGTCCTGCCAGGGAAACGACGGGTGGGCCAGGATGATCGTCAGGTCCGGGAAGTCGGCGGCCACGTCGTCGAGCAGCATCGGGTCGGAGTACCGGAGCTTGATGCCCGCCGCCGCCCGGCAGCCCGGCGCCGATGCCGGTCTGGCCGGTGTGGAAGAGCGCCGGCACGCCCGAGGGCCTCGATCTCCTCGTACAGGCGGGTAGGCCGAGCCGGTCGTTGGGCGAGAACCCCTGCAGGCTGGGGTGAAACTTGGCGCCCCGCATGCCGTACTCGGTGACCAGCCGGCGCAGCTCCCGAGCGCCGCCCTGCCCCTTGGCCGGGTCGACGCTGAGGCGAAGGGGATCAGCACGTCGGCGTGGGGCGGCCCGCCGGCTGCGACCTCCTCGTTGGCGATCCGGCGCGTGGCCGGTGGCGTTCTCGGCGTCGACGGTGAAGATCACCGCGGCGATCCTGCGCTCGCGGTAGTGCGCGGCGGTCTGGTCGATGCGTGGGCGTCCGCTCCCCTGCCTTGAAGTAGGCGGCCGAGGCGTCCATCAGCTCGTCCGTCAGAGCGACAGATGACCGTGGTCGTCGACCTCCACGTGGACGTGGACGTCGATCGCGATCAGCTCATCGAGGTCGAGTCCGATGGTCCGGAGGCTGGGCGCTCACGATGCTCCTCCGGCGGCGCGGCGGTTCGGGCAGCTGCTCACCGACGGTCTGCAGCTCGAGCCGAACCTGGTCGGCCCAGGTCGTCGGCAATGGTGTCCTCGCCCCAGCCGCCGTCGCGGTACGCGGCCACGATCTGCTCGGGGTGGCTCCACAACGAGAGCCGGTCGCCACCGATGCCGATCGCCTGGCCGGTGATCCCCGCGGCGGCGTCGGAGGCGAGGAAGGGGACGAGCCCGGCCACGTCCTCGGGGGCGCCGAAGGCGAGCTCGCGCCTCGCGTAGGCGGGCAGCGGCTCGCCGCGCTCGAGCGCCTCGACGAACGCCTTGGGGAACGGCACGGTGCTGGTCATCGCCGTCGCGGCGACCGGCACGACCGCGTTGACGGTGATGTTGTTGCGGGCCAGCTCCATCGACCAGGTGCGGGCGAAGGCGACGATGCCGGCCTTGGCGGCGGCGTAGTTGGTCTGGCCGAAGTTGCCGCGCTGACCGGCCGGCGAGCCGACCAGGATCAGGCGGCCGCCCTCGCCCTGCTCGCGCATGCGGACGCGGCGGCGCGCGCGCAGGTGAAAGTGCCGCGCAGATGGACGCTCGGTGACCAGGTCGAAGTCCTCGTCGGTCATCTTCCACAGCACCTTGTCGCGCAGGATGCCGGCGTTGGTGACCAGGATGTCGAGCCGTCCGAACTCGCTACAGGCCTCAGCCACCAGCAGGTCGGCGGTCTCGGTCGAGCCGACAGCGGCCGCACCGCGGTCGCCTTGCCGCCCTGCGACGCGGATCGTGATCTGCGGCCGCCTCGGCGACGTCTTCGGCGACGTCGTTGACGACCACAGCGGCGCCCATTCGTGGCCAGCCGCTCCGCGTAAGCCAGTCCAAGACCGCGTCCGCTGCCAGTCACGATGGCCACCTTGCCCGTCAGATCCATCTGTTCCTCCTCCGCGCCTGGCGTCCAAACTAGTTGCTAGTATCAATGATTGTCAATATTATCGATTACATGCCTGTGCGACGAGCCTGTAGACACGCATGGAGGATCAAGAGACGATGGCGCCTCGCAGCGCGGGTGGCCCAGGCTGCGATTGGACACGCTCACCCTCCGAGGAAGCTTTACTTCGGCACCCGCGACGTGGCTCCTCCGGCAACGCTGATGATTCCGACTCGATACGGCACCGTTGCGACCTTCATATACCAGCCCGCGGTGGGCGATTCAGCGGCCGCGGACATCCGCGCGCGTCCGCCTG
>CAVVAS010000002.1:0-6950 GCA_963746195.1 uncultured Saprospiraceae bacterium
ACTAAGTTCAGACGACTAATAACTGGAACTCTTAGCCCATTCCCAATATTACACCGACAGCCCCCTGGCTAACCTTAATACCCCCTACTGCTGCCCCCATCCCCAATGCAATAATTATTTTCCGTTTTCAAATCAACATCAATTTCTTTCCCGGCTACGGGATGTAGCGCAGCCCGGTAGCGCACTACGTTCGGGACCTTGTATGGACGATTGTACTCTTAGCGTCAGTCCTGTGTTACAAGGCTTAAGACGTTCCCACTGTGTCCTTTTTTTGTGTCCTGAACAAGATTCAGGCTTATCAGAAAGCCTATCTTCTGTCAACATCAGAAGCTTTTTGTGTCTTAGGGTTACCTTTGAAACCTCAACCCATCTTATGCCCCTCAACCACTACACTACGACGTTTGACTTTCTCCAATAAGTTTTTATCTTTCACTAACTGATTCGTCCCCTAAACCTCGCCCTGGCGGTATTTTTATCTCGTGTTCATCTCGAAGTAGTCAAAAGCCAACCAGCGATACAGCTCAGATATCAAAACTTATCCAACCGACACAATGCGCGTCGAGACTCGACGATCGTTAAAAATTCCTCCAGTGATACCTTAGTTGTTGATCAGCCATGTGCAGTTTTTTACATAGCGGATAGTACGCAAGCAGAAAAACGAAGGATTCCAACGGACACTACCTACGCTGGAGTTGATGACGCTAATGATGACAACGCGTACTATTTGCACCAGGCAGCGGAGTTTTTGGAAAAACACAAGGTGAAGATCTTAAACGTAGACAACAAGAAATACATCCTTTTCAAGTCACAGCTGAATGTCTCAAGGATCATAAACACTGACACGCTGAAAGAATTGGTGGATGTTTATCTCTTTGATCCTAATAAGGGCTTTATAAATGCGGACATCACCAACATTGAAGGAGACTTTAACACGCTCCTAAAGTAGCGAATGGCGGTACACTTTGCTGTTCGATTACGCCGACCCTTCACAACATACCGCATCATACTCCAGGAAGTTCTTTCGGTCGGTTTATCAGATGTATATAGTTCCTCATCGTCGTCTCCATACTTGCATGTCCCATCAGCTGTGCGACTTGATACAATTCATACCTTGCTCAACAGCCCTCGTTCCAAAACTGTGTCGAAGTGAGTACAATACCCTTGGTTCAAGTCCTAGCTTTTCGAGCACAGGGCGAAATACTCTTCGTTGAAACATTCATCATCTACTTGTAAGCCGTTAGGGGACAAGAATACAAACTGAGATGGTTCTTTACCTAAACACAAAGGCTCCAAACAACAATCGAAGCTCCTCTGGCATGGGTAAATACCTTGAAGAACCTGTTTTCGTTTCTTTCATTACTCTGGCCTTAGCGTGTGTACCTTTTACTGTTCGGGCAAAAGCCTGGTCTACAGTTATCACTTTATTTTTAAAGTCCACTTTTTCGACCGTGAGACCTACTGCTTCCGCATTTCTAACGCCGGTGTAGATCATAAACTTGAGAAACGGTGCATAGTGAGAGTGCTTAAAATGGCTGGCCAGAGGACAGAATCTGTCTGCTTCCACTGCTTCGAGTATCAGACGAAGCTCTTCAATAGTAAAAGGCTTACGTTTTGGATCCTTTCCTCGCTTTCTCTTTCGCCTTTTTAGCTCCTCAACTGGGTTGTATTTGAGTAGTCTGTTCTTTACCGCCCAGATAAAAAATGACTTGAGTGTAGAAAGCCTGTCATTGAAAGTTGAAGGCGCCATGTCCTCATGCAAAAGTTTCGACTCTACTTGGCTTAATGCAACAAGTCCCCACTCTTTTCTGAGAAACTGACTTTCTTAATCGCGTGTCTCTTGCCCTGGTACGGTCAAATGCATGCGTATCCGGCCATTATGGTTATCTATACTAACAGATCCCCTTGGTACTCCGGTGTGCTTTGATCTTCATGGAACACTCGTCTTGAGTATTCCAATACTCCATTAAATCTTACTCTAACGAGTAAGTTAAGACACCCCAAAGTTTTTGAATTTTGACCCCCTTGGGATATTTTTGTGTCCCAGTCTGTGTCCTAGACCCAGTAACTCTTGACCCCTTGTTATCTGTGTGTTCAATAAGAGTCAATGCGGTCACGGGTTTCCCGGCTTCGGGATGTAGCGCAGCCCGGTAGCGCACTACGTTCGGGACGTAGGGGCCGCAGGTTCGAATCCTGTCATCCCGACCAATCGAAAACAAATCCTTCGTATTGCGAAGGATTTGTTTTTAGTATATATTTAAAACGGACTTGAAAATTATTTACTGGTATGACCAAAAATAACTTCATAGTTATTTCAGGCGGTCCCGGCGGCGGAAAGACAACGCTTTTGGAAGCCCTGTCAAAAAATGGTTATAATTATATGGGGAATCCGGACGCATATTATCCGGGAAAGAATAAACAAAGGACTATCCCCAAGACCTGCTCCGGAAGAATTCGCCCGGCATATGTTTCAAATGGACTATGAAAACTTTATTAATCATTCAGACATATCTGATATTCTTTTTTTTGACCGCTCATTTCTGGACAGTGCGTTCCTACTACATCAATCAGGTGGAAAATTTTTCGACAAAATCCGGGACATTCTAAACACAAGCAGATTTAATAAAAAAGTTTTCATGGCACCACCCTGGAAAGAAATTTACACAGTTGACAGCGAACGCGACCAGACATATGACGAGTCAGTAGTAATCTATGAAAATCTCAGTCATTGGTATTTAACGAATGGATATGAACCGGTCATCATACCCCGCCAATCCGTAGAAATTCGGGTGAAAATGATATTGGATGAAATTAAATAATTAATACATATACGAAGACTCCCTAGCTATTTCAGTCTCCAATCCAACTTATGCCTTATATTTATTGTCAGTGAAATAAAATATACGTTTTGAATAAAATACCGCTTTGGACCATTTTGATGCCGGTCGCCGGATGGCTGGTTTTTATTGTCGGGCATTATATACACTGGCCGCCCTTTGCTGTTGTTTCGGCTGCCGCATTGATTGCCGCCGTTTTGAGTGCCGTACATCACGCGGAAACCATCGCCCACCGGGTCGGCGAACCCTTTGGCACGCTGGTACTCGCACTGGCCGTGACAATGATTGAAGCGTCTCTGGTTGTATCACTGATGTTTGCGGGTGGAAAGGATAGTTCGATGCTCGCCAGGGACACTGTATTTGCTGCCGTAATGATTATCCTAAACGGGATGATCGGATTGAGTATTTTTTCCGGTGGCATCCGGTTTAAGGAACAGAATTTCATTCAGCAGGGCATCAGCGCAGCCCTGATTACCCTGGTGACCATCTCCGTACTCACCTTGATACTCCCGAATTTTACGGTGAGTGTTCCCGGACCTTTTTATAATAAACAACAATTGCTTTTTGTAGCCATCGTTACATTGATCTTATATGGAACATTTATCCTTGTTCAAAATGTCAGGCACCGGGACCATTTTCAATCGACGGAAGATGCAGAGGAAATATCCGATCATCCTTTAACAGGGTTGCCTGGTTAAGTGCTTTCTGTTACTGTTATGTCTTGGAGCGGTGGTATTACTTGCCAAATCACTGGCACCCGGACTGGAAGCCTGGGTAAAATCTATAGGTGCACCGGTATCCCTGGTAGGTGTAATCATCGCGCTCGTCGTTTTGTTGCCGGAAGGACTGTCCGCATATAATGCAGCGCGGAAAAATCAATTGCAAAAAAGTCTCAACCTTTCCTTAGGCTCTGCGTTGGCAACTATAGGTCTGACGATACCCACGGTTTCTTTTGTTTCCCTGTATACCGGCCTGCCACTTTCCCTGGGTATCAGTGCCGGGTCAACGGTGCTTTTCCTGCTCTCATTATTTGTAATCATTCTGTCACTGAGCACCGGTAAAACAACAATTTTACAGGGTGTGGTTCTCCTGCTCATTTTTGCGATTTATATTTTTTCTATCATTTTCCCCTAGTGTTTCCGCTGGTTCGGGAAATCAATTAATAATCGAGGCAGAAGATCATCTTTTCACTATTTTCTTTTCAACATATTGTCTGATAAATTCATCTTTAAAACTCTGCCCGAGCGGAATTTCAGTATTATGGATATAGATAAGTTCATTATCGAACGAATTTATATGATGGATATTCACAATATAGGATTTACTTACACGCGCAAAATACAGACTCCGGCAATTGTGCCGCAATCGTTTTGACATTCATGGAAGTAATGATCTTATTATCGAGCGTATAAATTATGACATAATCTTTGAGTCCTTCAATATAAAGGATGTCTTTAAAATTAATCTTGAAATACTTCCTGTCTGCCTTCATGAAAATAAAATCGTCTTCAAATTTTTCAACCTGGGTCTTATTTTCCTCCTGTTTTAACAGACGCAGATGATTCTCCGCTTTATTGACAGCCTTTAAAAACCGTTCAATGCGAATGGGTTTCACCAGGTAATCAATAGCGTCCAGCTCATAACTTTCCAGAGCATACTGGGGGTACGCTGTCGTGAAGATAACAAGCGGCGCATCCCGAAGAGACTTTAAAAAATCCAGCCCACTCAATTCCGGCATATTGATATCAAGAAACATCAGGTCAACGTTTTGCTTGCGCAGGAAATCACCGGCAGCCAGCGCATTGCTGAATGAATCCATCAATTGCAAGCCTCAATCTGGGCGATACAGATTTCCATTCCCTGACGGGCAAGCGGCTCATCATCAACAACAATGCATTTCATAATGGTATAGTAAGGTTTACAATATATTTATCTGCTTCTTCTCTTATTTCAAGGGTATGTTTTCCGGGGTACAGTAATTCAAGCCTGCGTTTGATATTCTTCAGCCCAAGCCCCCCGACCGAATTTTTCCTAACGGGAGGTTTGGAGTTTTCTGCTTAAATGAAGATGATCTGCCGGATATCCTGAAATACAGATTCAAGATACGAATGGCCAATAGTTGATGCCCCATGCTTAATGGCATTTTCTACAAATGGAATAAACAGGAAGGGAGGTAAATTGATCATATTAATATCCCCTTCAGTTTGCACCTGGTATTCAAAATCGTTTTTCCTGATTTTTTCCAGTGAAGCAGATTTTGAATAAAGTCAATGTCTTTCGTCAATAATATTTTGTCCCTGGCACTATCATAAACTGGTATCTCAATAAATCCGACAATCCCAGTAATACCTGGGAAGCTTTTTCAGGATCCGTTTTTGTAAGTACCAGCAGATTATTCAATGTATTAAAAAGAAAATGCGGATTCACCTGGCTCTTTAACTGCTCCAGTTCGGTCCGCAGGTTGGTTTCATGCAGCTCATTCATACGCTGTACATCATTGATCCATTTCTTAAATACGACCAAGACCTACCACAGATCCCAGAAGAACGGCAGAAACAGCGCCCATCTGTATAAAAGACATCAATGAAAATTCAATATGTGGCACCAGCGGCGCTCCTGTTGGCGGATCCATCGGCACGAAAAAATAGACATCCACGATCCATACCATAAAAAAAATCAGCGTGATAAGGACAAACATGCATATGGCAAAAAGAAACACCCTGGAACGAAAAAGCAGGCGTGGTACTAATACCAGGATAATCAGGTAAATCATCCCCATCATGCAGATAAAAGTGATCAGGTCGCCGATAATCATTGCCCGTTGCAGTTCCGGCGTGCGGAAAGGATTGTCAACACCTATATCGCCTTTAAAGGCCAGTATGAGTCCCAATAATATAAACAGTGTATGCCGAAGCCATTTGTACCTGGGTTCAGAAATAAACCTGATCAGCGGGTTATTAAAAGGAGTAACGATCCCGTGCGTATTTCCCATATTACCCAAAACTAGGCAATCATATTAGCAGGCAACAGGATTTCTACGAAACCAGCTGAATTGTTATACAAAATCCTGTTTTGCCTGGAAACAACCTGTTTCAGCCGGAATATCCGGCTTTATTGAAGAGAAACCGGTTTGATATAAATCCCGGGCCTGTATGTATAATTCCAATTTAAAGCCCTTTGATACCGGGCTAGTTTTGTTCTGCAAATGAGAAATTTTTTTAAATATTAAAACATCAACAAAATGAAAAATTTAGTTTTCGCAGTTCTGCTCCTTATGAATTTGCAATTATTTGCCCAGCAACCAGAATCAATTGGTTCAACTCCGGGCAACCGTTTAAAGAGTACCGGCTATGGTGCTTTGTCAACTCAATATTCCCGGTTTAACAATCAGTCTGCCTTGTTCGCCGGCGCATATGGAGGCTGGATGATTAATCACAAGCTGATGATCGGGCTGGGCGGATATGGTCTGGTTACCCATCATAACGGGGTAGGTAAAAATGTTGAAACCAATGGACAGAATGCCTGGAAAATGGGATATGGCGGTCTGATGCTGGAATACAGTTTCCTTCAAACAAGGAGGATTTACTTTACTGTTAATACACTAATCGGAGGCGGTATCATTAAGAATGGTAATGGAAGGGGAACAGTGTCTCAAAATGGGTCCGATGAATTAAGTGATATAGATGCATCCGGATTTTATGTTGTACAGCCATCTGTAAACCTTGAAATGGCAGTCAACAAATGGTTTCATATTGGAGCAGGAGTAGGCTACCGGTATATAACCGGGGCGGATCAGCCTGGAATTAGTAACTCCAAAATGAGCGCCCGCACCGCCAGCCTGTCTTTCAAGTTCGGGGCATTTTAAGATGTCCATAACTGATACTGGCATTGATTTTAAATAACGCATTTCACCAATACTTAAATAATTTATCATGAAAAACAAATATATCAGTCTTCAAACCCGGAAAGCCTGTCTGACACGACGGAGGATTACACCGGAAGAAATTTTTGCCCAATTAGAAAATACAATCGCTGAACGGAACAGGAACATGCAGCGACTGGAAAATATCTCAAAAAGAGTGAGACCTGGGTTTCTCTCACAAAATGGAAAATGCT
>CAVVAS010000003.1:0-195405 GCA_963746195.1 uncultured Saprospiraceae bacterium
ATGAATTCGAGGTGTCTAACCTTATCCTGCACTTCAATCTTACCATCCAGTTTGGTCACCTTTAACATATTTTCCAATTCGGAGGTGATAAGACCTTTCAGCTGGGAGTCCCATCTCTCTCTATAAGATATTGTATTGGCTAATGTCGTTTGATACCGTTCTATTTTGGTGATCAATCCTTTGTAATCTTCCATGATGCTATTTTTATCGCCTAAATATAAACTCTATCCGGAGGAAATCCCCTATCGGTTACCTCTGCATGATCCAATCTATATCTTTGAGCAACATGAAGGCAAAGGGAAAAAAGAAGAAGTCCTCACTCATAGAGCGCCTGGTCAGGGAATCCTCTCCGGAACCCTGGGCTGATACATTGGCCCGTGCTTATACCCTGATGACCACCGCTAAGGCTATGACGGATCTTTATGAGGCCAATTTTAAAGAGGTATCGAAGTATGTTCATGCAACTGCAAGGGGCCATGAGGCCATACAAATAGCTTTAGGCATGCAGCTTACTCCGGATGACTGGTTGTCGGCATATTATCGTGATGATGCGTTATTGCTTGCCATCGGCATGAAGCCATATGATCTCATGCTTCAGTTGATGGCGAAAAAAGATGACCCTTTTTCCGGCGGGAGGGCGTATTACTCCCATCCAAGCCTGCGTGAGGATGACAAGCCAAAAATTCCACATCAATCTTCTGCTACCGGAATGCAGGCCATTCCAACTACCGGAATAGCCCTGGGAATACATTATAAGGAAAACAGAAATTTTGGCAAATGGAATCGACCTCCAATCGTCGTATGTTCATTGGGTGATGCATCAGTTACTGAAGGCGAAGTCTCAGAGGCATTTCAAATGGCTGCGTTGAAACAATTGCCCATTCTTTACCTGGTGCAGGATAATGAATGGGATATTTCAGCCAATGCGCACGAAACACGCGCAATGAATGCAGCTGAATATGCTAAAGGATTTAAAGGAATAGAAACGAGAAGCATTGATGGCACTGACTTCAAACTTTGCTATGATACTTTGCATGAAGTGATTGAAATAATGCGCAAAGAACGGAGACCATTTCTTGTGCATGCCTCTGTCCCACTTCTCAATCATCATACATCAGGAGTACGAATGGAATGGTATCGTGATGACCTTGCCGAAGATCGAAGAATGGATCCCTATCCAAAAATTCGAAAAGCCATGTTGGAAGCGGGATGGCCGGAATTGAAATTAAAACGCATCCAAACCAAAGCAAAAGAAGAAGTACTGGTTGATTTTGAAAAGGCAAGAATTGCTCCAAATCCGGAGCCAGGTGATTTATATACGCATGCATTTGCACCGACAAATGTTTTGGCAGAAAAAGGACAACGAAGTCCCGAAGGAGCAGAAGTAAAAGTCATGGTTGACTGTGCTTTGCTGGCTATCGAAGAACTCATGAACAGGTATCCGGAATGCATACTTTACGGACAGGACGTTGGCAGAAGACTTGGAGGTGTATTCAGAGAGGCCGCAACACTTGCGCAAAAATTTGGAGATGACAGAGTATTCAATACTCCCATTCAGGAAGCCTTTATAGTTGGCTCTACAGTTGGAATGTCTGCAGTCGGACTGAAACCAATTGTTGAAGTTCAGTTTGCGGATTATATCTGGCCGGGATTGAATCAATTATTTACAGAGGTCAGCAGATCATGTTATTTGTCTAATGGAAAGTGGCCTGTCAGTATGATTCTCAGGGTTCCAACCGGAGCATACGGAAGTGGTGGCCCCTATCATTCTTCCAGTGTTGAAACAGTCGTCTGCAATATCAAGGGATTGAAAGTAGTATATCCCAGTAATGGAGCTGACTTGAAAGGATTGATGAAAGCTGCATATCATGACCCTAACCCTGTGGTCATCTTTGAACATAAAGGTCTTTACTGGAGTAAGGTTCCTAATACAGAATTTGCCAAAAGTCCTCTTCCGGATGAAGATTATATTATTCCGTTAGGGATCGGAAGAATTGTTTTGGAGGCAAATGAAGATAAGATCGAACAAGGACAGGCTTTATGTATTGTTACTTATGGGATGGGCGTACATTGGGCATTAACTGCTTCGAAAAATTATGAAGGGCAAGTGACCATTGTTGATTTGAGATCACTTGTTCCGCTTGATGAACATTTGATTTACGAAACAGTCAAAAGACACGGCAGGTGCCTGGTTGTCACGGAGGATACAATTTCAAATTCTTTTGCACAAAGTGTTGCTGCAAGAATTCAGGAAAATTGCTGGACTTCATTGGATGCACCGGTAAAAACAATTGGGTCAGTGGATATGCCGGCAGTTCCACTCAATGAAGTGTTGGAAAAAGAAATGATATTATCCGTCGATAGAGTCAGTGAAGCAATAAATGCATTATTGACTTATTAACAAATTTTTTTCCTCATTCCCTTGCATTGTCGTAATTTGAAACCCATTAAATGTAACCTATAAAACACCATAAAATGAAAATTTCAATACTCTTGGCTTTTATGGCATTTTCTCTGAATGCCTTTACCCAAAACCAGTTTTCACCTGCTATATGGAAGGTTTTAAATGCAAACTCTATCCATAATTCTACTACTACACAGTACCACCATGCACAAGTGATTTCCGAAACCGGGCCGTTGACGCAACAACAAAGTGTGGTCAAGCATTCTTCCAGGCAGGTTTTTGACCAAATTGCCTTATATGATAGTATCTACATGTGGGGATGGGATAGTATTGATGCTAAATTGGCACTCCAATCAAAAATTACTGACTTTCAATACAATGCTCAACACTTCCCCACTAGTATAACATTACAGGCGTGGACAGGCAGCTCGTGGATGAATCAATTTCTATTTCTCTATACGTACGATGCCAATAATCATGAAACATCATTGCTATTCAGATCATGGAACGGAATCGCCTTTACAAATTTTTCACAGAGTGTGTTTACCTATGATGCCAATGGTAATCAAACAAGTGAGTTGAACCAGTTTTGGACAGGCTCTGCATGGATGAATAATGTTTATTACATCTATACTTATGATGGCAACAACAATCAACTTACTGAAACTGATCAACAATGGGACGGTACGGCATGGTTGAACTATGGCAAGCATACTTATACCTACAATGGAACTCATGATGAAACAGGTAACTTATTTCAAACCTGGGATGATCTCAATGGTGTATGGATCAATTCAAGCCAGGATCTCTATACCTATGACGGGAGTCATAATCTCCTTACTGACACATATCAATCGTGGAATGGTGTAAACTGGGACAACGTTTACTTATCCATAGCCACCTATGATGGGAATAACAATAGGGTCAGCGAATTGAATCAACAATGGGACGGTGCAGCCTGGTCGAATGTTTACAAAGTCGTTTACATGTACGATGGCAATCATAATGTCACAAGCGACTTAACCCAGACCTGGAATGGAGCAAGTTGGGATAATGCCAGCAGAGTGACTAATACATATAACGGTAGTCATTTGTTAACAAAATCGTTAGAAGATACATGGGCTAATGGAACATGGCTTCATGCTACAGTAGGTTTTTCCACTTATGGCACAAATGATGTTCAGTCAGGACAAGGCGACCGGACATTCGATAATACAGGAACTTTATATGCATCAGGAGATAGCACACATTATTATTTCACATCTACGATATCAGCCACAAAAGATCTTTCCTCTGAGGATGGCTTAATGAGCATATATCCAAATCCTAGTAATGGCAAATTCACGATCAGTACTGAAAACGCATTAAGTGAAATTGAAGTTTTTAATTCAATCGGAGAGCGTGTTTATTCTGTTAAAAATATTAGTGACAAAACTACGAGCGAGATTAACCTGACGGGTTATGCAAAAGGTTCTTACCTGGTGGTTATGAAAAATGGTGACCGTGTTACCAGCAGGAAGATATTAATACAGTAAATGAAAAAGGATGATGTCCAATAGATTTCATCAGAACAGATTCTTCAGAAATAACTTTTTATTAAAGCCTGTGCATTTATTTGTACAGGCTTTTCTTATTTAAAAATATATTCACCTATTGCAATAGATAATCACACTGAAAAACTCTCCCCACAAGCACACGTCCTCGAAGCATTCGGATTATTAAAATAAAATCCTTTGCCTTCGAGCCCACCTGAAAATTCGAGAATGGTGTTGTGGACGTAAAGAAAACTGCGGAGATCAGTGACGATGCGAATGCCTTTATCTTCAAAGACCTGGTCAGCCGGTTTAAGCTGATTGTCAAAATCCAACTTGTAACTCAATCCCGAACATCCTCCACTTGTGACGCTCACCCTGACAAAATAATCAGTCAGCGATTTGTTTTCACTGTTTAGGATTTCGGTGATTCTCTCTTTCGCATTATCTGCTACAAACAACATGGTGTCGTGGATTTATTAAAAGTTCTGTAAAGATATGATAACAATATCACGCTATTATAGTTTCCTACCCCGCCAGGCCAGTGACATCAATTCCCTGCTTATACATCTGCCAGACAGGGCTTTGTGACCTGTATTCCTCGATAGCCTCAATCAGCCATTTGGAGGCCAGGTCAATCTCCTGAGCCGTAGTCGGGCTTCCAAGGCTGATCCGAAATGATCCTTTAGCTTCTCCCGGAGTCAATCCCATTGCTATTAAAACGTGAGATGGCTCAGGATTTGCCGAACTGCAGGCTGAACCTGATGAAAAGGAAAGTTTTGTTCGAAGCTTTGTCATGATAGCCTCACTATCAACCATCGCCACTTTAAGATTACTTACTGTTGGCAATCTATTGCTAAGACTTCCATTGACACTGACATCTTCCAGGTCAGAAAGAATGGATTGCTCAAATTGATCTCTTAATGCCCCTACCCGATTAAAGTTTTCATTCATTTTTAATTTTCTAAAATGAGAAGCCATTCCAAGTCCGACAATACCCGGCACATTCAATGTACCTGATCTGAATCCCATTTCATGACCTCCGCCGTGTATCAGTGGTTCAGGTTTAATTTTCTTTTCCGATTGATTGATATAGACAGCACCTGTTCCTTTTGGCCCATACATTTTGTGCGCCGATAATGCAAGCATATCAATTCCAATCCCTGCCGGGTTAACATTTATTTTTCCAACTGCTTGTGTTGCATCACAGACAAATGGAATTCCAACTTTTCTGCAAATGTCACCAATAGCTTTCATGTCATGACAAACTCCTGTTTCATTATTTGCCCACATGATCACCACCATGATGGTATCATTCCTGATGGAAGATTTCAATTGATCAATATCAATCATGCCCTGATGATCTACAGGCAGTTTGGTGATTTCAAATCCTTTTTTTGAAATCCAATCTATGGGATCAAGTACCGCATGATGTTCAGTCGTAACCGTAATGATGTGTTTCCCTTTATAACTTAATGATTCAGCAAGTCCTTTGATCGCCATGTTCAGACCTTCGGTAGATCCTGATGTGAAAAAAATATCTTTTTGATTTACATCTATTAAATCAGCCACTTGTTTTCTTGCCAATTCAACCGCTTCACTTGCTTGCCAGCCATATGGATGAGAACGACTCGCAGCATTGCCAAAATGCGTTGTGAAATAAGGCAACATGGCCTCCAATACCTGCGGATCAACAGGAGTCGTAGCATGATAATCGAGGTATATCGGTTTATGCGATTCTATCATAGTGTGAAGATAGGGCACAGGATTTTGGATTTTTGATTCAAAGAATTAAATGAAGAAGTGAATATTATTCCTGAAAATTGAAAACCAATATTTAATATATCTAAAAAAAACATTTCGAATAGGCGAATACCTGTGGCCCAAAACTGTCTGAGCTGCTCTTGAGCCTATTTCAAGCAAATGCAATTCTCATATATGAAAAAACATAGATAAGAAATAGGAAAATGAAAACGAATAAGCGAGAAAGCCATCCTAAAATGAAGCAGAAGTCGGGAAATGAAGGCGAGTTTTTTGGGCCACGAGCTTTTTTGGTTACTTTTTTTGCGGAAAAAAAAGTAACATAGATTGATTTGTTTATCATTGTAAACAAGATGAACGACTGGAAATATACTTTTGATCCTGTTACAAAGGCCGAGTGGCGAAAACAAATTGAATCTGATCTTTATCCAAAAGGTATTGATTCGATTCAATCTGAATGGTGGCCAGGCGAGCCAATGTTTCCTGCTCATCACTTTGAGGATAGCCCTGAACCCATCATTCTTCCGGGACATTTATTCGAACAACCTCCGCGGATCATGGAGTGGATTGATACCACCAGGGATGAGGCCAAGAATATCAATAAAAGAATACTTGATTCGCTAGACTATGGTGTACAATCGCTGGTCCTGCATGTCAATCCAAATCAGCTTATTCCATTTCGTTTGTGGATTGATGGCGTTTACCAGGATATGATTGATGTGAATATTTCACTGACAGAAGAGTCACCTGATATCATTCATGCGATCAGAGAAGTTGTAAGTCCGGGAAATAAAATCAGGTTGTTTCGTAAAAACGCAACTCAACTTTCATCCCTTTTTTTAGAAGACCTGCAAGGCTCGATCGATGAAAATTCAAACTCCTTTCGATTTATTTATCAAATCCCTTCAGCAGGTCAATGGACAAAAGAAACTGCTGATGTATTTCGCCTGGTCCTCGAGGATTTGAAATATTGGAAATCACAAGGTTTCAATGAAATCGATTTTCTGGAAAATTGTATCCTGCAGTTTAGTCCCGACTCGCAATATTTCAAACAATTGATTCAGATCCGTGTCCTTCACCTGGTCTGGATTAATCTATGGCAACAAATATCGAATGGCAACAGCTCTCCCTCAGGCATATATTTAGAATGTCATATTGATCCTCCTGTTGATGTTGATCCTGATCGATATCTCATTCGTTCTTCAGCTTCAGCACTTGCTGCCTCGCTCACCGGTGTGCATATACTTTGTATACATCACGTGAATCATTTGAATAAGCCATTATATTATGATCGCGTTGACAGGAATATTCATCACCTTCTTCACCTGGAAAGCGATATGTACAAAGGAATCGATCCGCTGAGTGGTTCTTATTCCATTGATTTTTATACGCGGAAATGGACTGAGGATATCTGGAATCAATTTTACCTATGACCATAGCCGCAAGACTTAACCGGCTGCCAAGACCATTAACCAAAGACAACAAATAAGGGTGGGCGGTTGGATGTATTGAGTTCCTGCCACAAAGGCGGTTGTCAAATATTTCCGCCCACCAAAACTGCGATACAGTTCTGAGCAAATAAACTCCCTTTATCCTCTTTCCACTATTATCAAAGAGTTAAGGGTCACTTTCGGGGACATTAACGATTTAACTTAACGTATTTAACACTTCGAAATGTGGTTCAAAGGCGTATGTTAAAAACCTATCGGGGATATTGGCATTCAGCTACTTAGGACCTTGTGGCACGACTAGTGGTGGCACCACTAGTGGTGGCACCACTTAGTAGTGCCACGTCGGCTGATTCTGTAGCTATGATTCAGATTGTCAATAAAGCTATTATTGTGACGTTCATATTCCATCTGGCTTTTCAAAGAAATATTTTGAATAATAGCAGCTAAAAAGTTGGTTTTCAACTCTATACATTTTACAATAAAAAAGTATATTTGTTGAATTCTTTTATACCTCTTCTTGTGGCAAAAGACATTTCTGCACTATTTAATAATATCCTGAAAGGCGATCGGGTTGCCCTTGGACAGGCAATGACACTTGTGGAAAGTGATTTGCATGACGACCGGGTGGAGGCTATACAATTACTTGAGTTGTGTCACCAACATTCCGGTAATCAAAATAAGTCTTTGAGATTAACTATCAGTGGAGCTCCCGGAGTTGGGAAAAGCACACTGATCGAAGCGATAGGCATTAAAGCCATAACCTCTGGCCTCAATGTAGGTGTGCTTACAGTTGATCCCACAAGCACAATAAGTCGGGGTAGTATCCTGGGAGATAAATCAAGAATGCAAATCCTGTCTACATCACCTTCAGCATTCATTCGTTCGAGTGCCGCCGGGACAATTTTAGGAGGCATCGGAAGAAGAAGTTTTGAAATGATGACCCTGCTGGAGTCAATTGGATACGATATAATTTTTCTCGAAACAGTAGGTGTAGGTCAATCGGAACACATCGCATGGCAACTGACGGATGGATTTATCCTGGTGATTCAGCCAGGAGGTGGTGATGAATTGCAGGGAATGAAAAGAGGGATCACAGAACTGGCAGATATAGTCGTCGTGAATAAAACAGATGGTGCATTAAAAGATGCTGCAGGAATTTCTAAAAGTCAATATCAAAACGCACTTCATTATCTGTCACCCCTTCGAAAAAATTGGCAGCCCACCGTTTTAACATGTTCTGCTCGAGAAGGAAATGGCATTGATGAGTTATGGGAAAAGATAAAATCATATAAAGAACATCAATTAATATCCAATGCCGCAGATGAGGATAGGAAGCTTCAAAATAAATTTTGGCTTTCCTGGTCATTGGGGATTACAGCTCATCAATTGTTGATGAATCATCCGCTCATTCAAAATAAATTAAGTGAAAGAATGACCCAAATGGAACATCAGAGTGTTCCTATCTTTAAAGCAGAATACGAAATTGAAGAAATGATGAAGGACCTTATTGCTCCAAACTCATAACCCAATACATGTAAGTTTGAAATGAAGATTTACGCCCTAATCATACTATGCATTTGTTTACTTTCCATGGCTGAATTTACCGGGATTTACCCTAAAGGCGATTTCGTATCACCGGTCAACCATGAATTAAAACTCTCAGGAACATTCGGGGAAATACGGCCAAATCATTTTCATGCAGGACTGGATATAAGATCTTTACATCAGGCCATAGGTGATCCTATTTATGCTGCCGGAGATGGATACATCAGCAGGATCAAGATTGACGAATTTGGTTACGGCAATGCTATCTATATAACCCATCCAAACGGTTATACTACATTATATGGCCACCTTGATCACTTTATGAGCGAAATCCAGGCGTACGTCAAAGAGCAACAATACCTTCAAAAGTCCTTCGAAGTCGATTTAAATCCGGGCCCTTCAAAATTTCCTGTTACACAAATGCAGCAAATTGCTGTCATGGGAAATTCAGGCAACTCCTCCGGTGCTCATCTTCATTTTGAAATCAGACGAACCTCTGATCAAACACCTGTCAATCCACTGTATTTTGGATTCGAATTACCTGATCACACCGCTCCAGTCATTCAACAATTAATGGTGTATGAACTTGATGAACAGGGGGAATTGCTGAACTCTCACATCATGCAACCCGATTTGACATCGGACAGTAATTATGAGATTAAACAACCTATTGAACTTGCTGCCGAAAAAGTTGCTTTTGGACTCAGGGCGTATGACACCCAGGATGCGGACGACAATCAAAACGGAGTTTATAGCATTCAATGCAAAGCCGATGATGAAACTTCATTTTCATTTTCTATGGATGAAATTCCATTTGAAAAAAGCCGCTATGTCAATGCACATATTGACTATCGTGAAAAGCTAAATGAAAATCTTTCTTTCTATCGTTGTTTTCCTTTAGCCGGTAACAAACTTCCAATCTATTGTACAGGCCCCGATCAGGGACAATTTCCCCTTAATTCCGAATTGCCTCGTCACTTTTCGATTTCTGTTTCCGATTTTTACGGAAATGCATCAACATTAACTTTTGAAGTTGTTAAAAGCCAAACAATGGTCCCGAAAGTTCCTGTTCCCATCAAATACCAGGCTCTTGGAAATCCGAATGATGTGACCATTATCACACAGGATGGAATCAAGGTAGTGTGGCCTGAAGGGAGTTTCTACGAATCAACTCCGCTAAACATCATACCAACACTTATCAATACCGGGAAAAACTTTAGTCCTTATTATGAATTGACTCCTGTAGATGAACCGATAAATACTTATTTTAATATTTATATTGATGGCCATGAAGTGCCTCCGCAATACGAGAAATATGCATTTATCGCAAGATGCCAGGCCAATGGAACCATTATTAATTGTGGAGGTAAATGGATAGGAAATAATCTGACAACAGGTGCCAGGGAGATGGGAAAATATACCATCATGCTTGATTCCATACCTCCGAAAATCATACCTGTTCATTTCAATGCGGTGATGACGGGTTGGGAACATATGGATTTCCGGATTTACGATAATCTGAGGATAAGGGACAAAGGAAGATATCTCATTTATTCTGCTTACGTCGATGGTGAATGGATTTTGATGAGCCTTGATGGTAAAACGGGCATGCTCAGTCATGAATTTGATGATCGGATTCCTCCCGGCGTGCATAACCTGCAGATAAAAGTCACTGATGACCGGGGCAATGAATCTGTGCTTCAAAAAACATTTACATTGTAGCGCATTAATACGACATCATCATGCGCGAGACATGGACCTCGAAATGGAAACCGGGTCAAATGGCACCTTCCTTTAAGGCCATTACAAATGAAAACACAGAAATTTCCTCTTCCCTGCTCAAAGGAAAAAGATATATCCTCTTTTTCTACAATCATGATGATTCGGAAACATGCACAAAAGAAGCATGTGAATTAAGAGATCATTATGGATTGCTCAGCTCAATAGGATTCGATGTGATCGGTGTCAGCGAAGATAGTGTCAGGAAGCACCAGAAATTCATTGCGAAATATAATTTCCCTTTTCTTTTAATTTCCGATGAAGGAAATAACCTCGCTAAACTTTTTGATATCTATGGCCGTAAAGAATTCATGGGGAGAATAAGTGATGCTATACACCGGACCACTTTCGTGATTAATGGGCAGGGAAAATTTGAAGCAGTCATTCATCCTGTAGATTCTGGAAATCACACTCAGCAAATTCTTGAAACTTTAAAAATCAAAGTATAAAGACAATGCTGAGACGATATCACACACTTATTTCATCCGATGAACTAAATGATTTTATCGGTAATCCTGATGTGGTTCTCTTTGATTGCCGTTTTTACCTTAACAACACGACTTTAGGAAGAATGGAATATTTGCAAAGTCATATTCCCGGAGCAGTTTACCTGGATACGAATCATGATCTTTCTTCTCCTGTCATCAAAGGGGTTACCGGCCGCCATCCTCTTCCACATCCGGATATTCTGACGTCAACATTAAAAGCAGCCGGATTAAATAAGAATAGCCAGGCTATTTTTTACGATCAATCCAATGGTGCTTATGCAGCGCGGGGTTGGTGGTTGCTCAAATGGCTAGGTCATGAAGATGTTGCCATTTTGGATGGAGGATTCAAATCCTGGATCTCTGCCGGTTTTGCGTTAGATAATCAGTGGCCACTCCCCTCTCCCGGTGATTTTGAATCAAACCTCCAGGAAAACCTCACAGTTCAAATGGATTCAATCAGAAATACCGGGGATCCATTAGTTGATAGCAGGGAACTGAAGAGGTATACAGGTGAATATGAACCGATAGATCCGGTGGCAGGCCATATCCCGGGTGCTGTCTGTATCCCTTATTTGGAAAATACGGATGAAAACGGAATTTGGAAAAGCCCTGAAGAACTGAGGAAAAGATTTGAAGGGATTGAATCGACCGTGAAAGAATCACCGGTGTTCTATTGTGGCTCAGGGGTCACTGCGTGTCAAAATATTTTAGCTTATAAAATCGCAACAGGCCAGGATGCAAGGCTTTACCCGGGAAGCTGGAGCGAATGGATTAATTATCACAAAGAATAGAATAAAAACGGATCTCCGAAAGTTATATGCTTTCGTTCACCTGAATAATATTTCAATCCATGAATGTAAATGAACTTCCAAAGCAGATCATAAAAGGTGATTTCAGTTTTTTGCGTTCCCTTCTGAAAAATGATCAGAACCAGCACCCTGCTGAGCTTTCTAAAATCATTCAGCAATTCACCTTTGAGGATTCATTGAAGGAATTTCTTCTTTTGCCCGAAGAAAAACAGATAGCTGTATTTCCTTACCTCGATTTAATGGTGCAGAAAAATTTTGCAGTCCAATTACCTGATGATAAGGTTTCTCATATTTTGAATGCAATGCGTTCTGATGACCGCACTACTTTCTATTCTTCGCTCAGCGGCAAACAACTGACAAAATTTCTTGAATATCTGAATGAGAAGAACAAAAGGACGACTCATGATTTTATCGGGTACCCAAAGGATAGTGTGGCACGCCTGGTCAATACAGATTTTGCGGATATTGAATT
This sequence comes from uncultured Saprospiraceae bacterium, assembly GCA_963746195.1. Taxonomy (GTDB): domain Bacteria; phylum Bacteroidota; class Bacteroidia; order Chitinophagales; family Saprospiraceae; genus Opimibacter. The sequence continues at coordinate 12,242 of CAVVAS010000003.1, forward strand.
GGGCCTCAACATCGGGCAGGCCATTGACCACCTTCGTAAATTCCATAAAGATAGTGAAGCCATCAATGTGATCTATGTGATCGACAAAGAAGGAAAACTCGTGGATGATATCCCCATCCGCAGGCTTTTGCTCAATGATACGACAAAGAAGATTGATGATATTTTAGATGGTTTTTGTGCGCAATTGCTTGTCAGCGATACCAAAGAAACTGCAGTCGCCATGTTTAAAGAATATGACAGAACTGTACTACCTGTAGTCAATGCCAAAAATATATTGATTGGCGTCATCACCGTGGATGATGTACTTGACGTAGATGAACAGAAGAGCACAACTGAAATTCAGAAATTCGGTGGTGTTGAATCCCTTGATTACCCTTACGTTCAGACACCATTTATTTCCCTTATTAAAAAACGGGCCGGGTGGCTTATCATCCTTTTCCTCGGTGAAATGCTGACAGCATCAGCTATGGGTTATTTTGATGTTGAAATTTCAAGGGCTGTTGTTCTTGCTTTATTCATACCATTGATTATTTCGAGTGGTGGAAATAGCGGCTCACAGGCAGCGACATTAATTATCCGCGCTATGGCTTTGAAAGAACTAAGTCTGAAAAACTGGTGGTATGTCATGCGAAGAGAAATTTTATCCGGCCTTACCCTTGGTGTGATCCTTGGTTTTATAGGATTTATCCGGATCATTACATGGCAGGAACTGAATATTTATAATTATGGCGAACATTATATTCTTGTCGCTTTTACTATTTTTCTTTCACTCATAGGAATCGTAATGTGGGGAACGCTCAACGGCGCAATGATCCCAATGTTTCTCAAGAAATTCGGATTTGATCCTGCTGCATCTTCTGCTCCTTTCGTCGCTACCCTGGTCGATGTGACCGGTCTTGTCATTTATTTCAGTATTGCTGCTGTGATATTAAAAGGAACCTTATTGTAATCTTTTTTTCAAACCCTTTTGGTGGGCTGAGATGAGTCAATTGAATCAATCCTGAAGGCTCCGAAGAAAATCGACGTCTAAACTTCGATTTGATTAATTTTGACCCGGCCGTTAGCCCACACTATCCCCGGCCATTGAACCTGTAGAATGAAGAATAGCTACTTTGACCTTATTGAACAAACATATTATTTCCCTCAGGATGGTTTTGACCTTCACAATGGAGATTTGAGTTTTCATGGTATTTCGCTGAAATACATCATTGATAAATACGGGACCCCTTTTAAACTAACGTACCTGCCGAAGATCGGCGACCAGATCAAAAAAGCCAAGAATTGGTTTAACCGGTCTATGAAAAGCCAGCATTACCAGGGAAAGTATCATTATTGTTACTGCACCAAATGCTGCCACTTCAGCCACGTGATCAAAAAAGCCCTGGAACACGATGTTGATCTCGAGACATCATCAGCTTTTGACATTGATCTCATCATCAGCTTGTATAGAAGCGGCTACATTGACCAGGATATTACGCTTGTTCACAATGGCTTTAAAACGGAAAGATACCTGGATGGAATTACTCAGCTCTATGAAATGGGCTTTACTAATTCCATTCCTGTCCTCGACAACACAGATGAATTGGATGCCCTGCTTGGACGCATTAAGGGAAGCTTACAAATTGGCTTGCGTGTGGCCATCGAGCAAGAACCTCAATCTGCTTATTATACCTCAAGACTCGGCATCAGGCCCACTGAAGTCCTTAAATTTTACAAAGACAAAATAAGCAGAAAGAAAAGGATCAAGGTGAAGATGTTGCATCTGTTTGTGGACACCGGCATCAGGGATACATTATACTACTGGGGTGAATTTAAAAAAGCCCTGAAGATATTTGCAGCATTAAAAAAAATCTGTCCTTCTCTCACTGCAATAAATATTGGAGGCGGCTTTCCTATACGGAACAGCTTATCTTTTGAATATGATTACAAGTATATGGTCGATGAGATCATCCGTAATATCAAGCAGATCTGCAAAGAAGAAGGCATAGAAGAGCCGGATATCTTTACAGAATTTGGGAAGTACACGGTTGGAGAAAGCGGAGCTACTATTTTTACGGTACTTGAACAAAAGCAACAAAATGATTCTGAACTGTGGTATCTCATCGATAACAGCCTGATGAATACTATACCTGATTCATGGGGACTTTCGGAACGCTTTATTTTACTGCCGGTCAATAAATGGAACAATGATTTCAGCAGGGTTCATATCGGTGGCATCAGTTGCGATCATTCGGATTATTACAATTTTGATGATCTCAACCAGCAGGTATTTCTGCCGACGTTCAACAAGGAAGATAAAGAACCATTGTACATCGGTTTTTTTCACACCGGGGCTTACCAGGATGCCATCAGTGGATACGGAGGCATCAAGCATTGCCTCATTCCGAGTCCACAACATATTTTAGTTGACAGGGATGAAAAAGGAAACTTCATTGATACACTCTGGAGACCGGAACAAAGGCCGAATGAAATGCTACAGATACTGGGGTACGATACGTGAGAACGTGAGTAGTGAGTGGTCAGTGGTGAGCTTCTCCGTGGCCTTCGTGTTCTCCGTGCGAAAACATTTACGCTATTCGTCAGTTGTGAGTGGTTAGTAGTGAGTGGTATTTCTCTTTGGTCACTGAGTGCAAATCTAAAGGGAGTCGAAGCGAGCGATAATTAAAAATCTAAAATCCAAAATTGAAATGGGTGCAAAACCAATCACAGATTTCATCGTCCATCATTATCGGCATTTCAATGCAGCGGCTTTGATTGATGCTGCTAAAGGTTATGTTGATCATATGAATGACGGAGGCAAGATGATGGTCACATTGGCAGGTGCGATGAGCACAGCTGAACTTGGACTTAGTTTAGCTGAAATGATCCGGCAGGACAAAGTAAGCATCATCAGTTGCACAGGAGCCAATCTTGAAGAAGACATTATGAATCTTGTAGCCCATAGTCATTACAAGCGTGTACCGAATTACAGGGATTTGAGTCCCAAAGAAGAATGGGAATTGCTGGAAAATCACTATAACCGTGTGACAGATACTTGTATTCCGGAAGAAGAAGCTTTCCGCAGGATCCAAAAACATATTTATAAAATATGGAAAGATGCTGATCAAAAAGGAGAACGATATTTCCCCCATGAATACATGTACAAAATGCTGCTGAGCGGGGTGCTTGAAGAATATTATGAAATAGATCCTGTCAACAGCTGGATGCTTGCTGCGGCGAAAAAAAATATTCCGATCGTGGTACCCGGATGGGAAGACAGCACGATGGGAAATATTTTTTCGTCCTACATCATTAAAAACGACATGAAAGCCTCCACAATGAAAAGTGGGATCGAATACATGGTATGGCTTGCTGATTGGTATAGAAAAAATTCAGGAGGCAAAGGTGTTGGCTTCTTTCAGATCGGAGGAGGTATTGCCGGCGATTTCCCAATTTGTGTTGTCCCGATGATGTACCAGGATCTTGAATGGCACGATGTGCCGTTTTGGAGTTATTTCTGCCAGATTTCAGATTCAACTACTTCGTATGGATCATATTCCGGTGCAGTACCGAATGAAAAAATTACCTGGGGTAAGCTTGACATTAATACGCCAAAATTTATTGTGGAATCCGATGCTACAATCGTAGCGCCTTTAATATTTGCATATATCCTTGGATGGTAGACAGTGAGAGAAGCGAGAGGAGTGAGAGAAGTGAGAGGAGTGAGAGGAGTGAGAGGAGTGAGAGAAGTCAGAAATAATATATCACTGAGGTGGGGGCAAGCCCCACCAGTACATTTTACTTATTGATTAAATCAAGATTGTACTGGCGGGGCTCGCCTCCGCCTAAAAGAATTTTTAATGATTAAATCAAGATTGTACTGGCGGGGCTCGCCTCCGCCTAAAAGTTTTTTATTGATTAAATCAAGATTGTACTGGCGGGGCTTGCCTCCACCTGACAGAAATTTTATTAAAGAAAGTGGGATTGGTCGAAAATTACAGAGCCTTTACTTTTGGCAATCTAAATTTGATTGATACATATATTGTTTCCACTTGTAAAAATCAATAAAATGAAAAAATTTGTTGTCATTTATCATGCCCCGGTGGATGCTGTGATGCAGACTGCTAATGCAACTCCGGAAGAACAAGCTAAAGGAATGGAAGGCTGGATGAAATGGGCTGAAAGGGCTGGAAAGAAACTTCTTGATCTTGGCGCTCCATTAATGGGTGGACAAAAACTTAGTCCGAATGGAAAGAGCCAGGATAGTGATCATAATGTGGTCGGATATTCCATTTTAGAGGCAGAAAATATGGATGAAGCAAAAGCTCTTCTAAATGGTCATCCACATCTGGGATGGAATGCGGATTGTTCGATTGAAGTTCATGAAACAATGCCTTTACCCGGAATGTAAAAATCGATTGTAAGGCATTCACCGTTCAACCGAGTTTTACAAAATTTCTAATCATCTTTTTTCCTTCAGGTGTCAGGATAGATTCGGGATGGAATTGAACACCATAAGTTGGATGCTCACGATGCCTGCATGCCATAATCTGATTTTGCTCATCGACTGCCGTGACAATAAGTTGTGATGGCAGATCTGTAGCATCACAAACCCAACTGTGATATCTCCCTGCAAGAAATGGATTGCTGATCCCGGCTAATACGTGATCTTTTTCGTCTATGATGATTACCCTGGAAGAAACCCCGTGATGAACCTGGTTGAGGTTTAATAATCGGCCTCCAAAAGTTTCATAGATAGCCTGTAATCCGAGGCAAACCCCTAAAATTGGTTTTTGGCCACTGAATTTTCTGATGGTCTCAATGATATTCCCATTTTCTGATGGCAGACCCGGTCCGGGGGATATCACGATTTTATCATAAAATGCTATTTCAGATAGGTTGATTTCATCGTTTCTCACTATATCCAGCTGTACATCAATGTTCTCCCGGAAATATTGAACCAGGTTGTAAGTAAAGGAGTCATAATTATCAATAAGGACAATTTTCATGTCGCCTGCATCATTTTAAACAAGGTAATGTGCCCGGGGGAAACCTGAAATTATAAAAAATGTATATTTGCCCTCCGGTTTTTCACCTGCGGAAGTAGCTCAGTTGGTAGAGCACGACCTTGCCAAGGTCGGGGTCGCGAGTTCGAGTCTCGTTTTCCGCTCGAAGTTTTTTACAAATATCTGACCGTCAGCGTCTATCCCCCGAAGTGTCCCTACCCAACACTGACAGACATCTGACAAACATTGATCAAAGGTGGATGGAGCAGCTAACCTTGCCCATCATGAAAGAATTTATTCCGGCCCGCCTGGTCCAATCAGAAAGCCAATGCTACATTGTCTACTACCAAACCAACCCGGCAAGCGGCAAGCGAGAGCGTCATAGGGAAACCTTTGACCTGGGCCGCATTCCCCTGGCCCAGCGAGCCGATATTGCTGCAGACACGATCAGAACCATCAACGCCCGCCTCCCCTTTGGGTATCCATTTGATGAAAATTTCTATGCCCGCGAGGTCACCATGACTGTGACAAGGGCCTTTGAATTTATTTCCAAGCTCGGCACAGATCTCCGGCACGCCTCCAGGCTTTCATACGACTATGCGATGCGAAAGTTTTTAAAATTCCTCGCCATTAAATCACTCGAGGATCTGCCCGTAGATAAAGTCACCAAGAAGATTGCATTTGCCTATTCCGATTTTCTGATCAACGAGGGACTCGCCGCCCGCACACACAACAATGAGATCAATGACATGAAGAGAATGTTTTATGTACTCACCTCTCGAGAAATCATCAGTGCTAATCCATTTAAAGACATTCCAAAACTAAAAGTGTCGGGAAAGGCAAGACGAACACTCACTCCGGATGAAGTTTCCATTATCTTTTCTCATCTGCCAGGCACCGACAAAAGTGTTTATCTCCAGTGTGCACTACTCTACTTTTGTTTTATTCGCCCCAATGAGCAACGATTCCTTCGCGTGCGTGACATTAATCTATCTGATTCAGTCATATTCATCTCCGGAGAGATTTCAAAAAACAGAAAGGATGCCTATGTCACCATCACGGATCAACTCCGGGACATTTTGATTGCACTTGGTTTTAATACTCTTTCCCCATCGCAGTACATCATTGGATCCGCAGCGAGAATTGGCGCTGATCGACCGGTTGGAAAATCATCCGTCAGCAATCGATACCGGGAGATCATCAAGAGTTTATATAAAAGAAAAATACTCACGAACATTGATGGCAACTGTATGTATTCCTGGAAAGACACCGGTGCCACAGCTCTTGGCAGGTCCGGCATTAATGGTCTTGCACTAAAAGATCAAATGCGACATCATTCCCTGGCACAATGCCAACAATACATCGACACACTTCCGGTGGCGAATGAATTTATTAAATCACAGCACCGGATTCCATTACATACTTAAAAGAATCCTACTCCACCATGACCGGTATGGATCGGTCCCTGCATTCTTCTGGTACTTGTTTTATAGCAAGCACTCGCTTTAATCTCCGGAAAGTCATCGATGTTTTCATAAATGAACGCCTCCAGGTTCTTTAAATACAGATCTGCATCGGAGCGGAGCTGCAGGATATACGCATCCACCGCTTCGGCGCCCTTTAATAATGCGCTATGATGATTAAATGTGATGAAGCCATCGGTGTAAGAGGAAAGACTAAGTCCTCTGTTATCAAGTGTGAGGAATAGTGTGGCCGCACAACTCGAAACGGCTTTCGATGAAACATACCGGCGGATCTTTTCCACCAACTCTTTTTCAATCGCAGAGAGATCATCGTTCTCGATATTTTCTGCAAGCGTGTTGAACTGATCCATACAAATGATATGATCCACATCTTCCTCTGCCATCAGGATATACTTGCCAAGTGAATCGAACAACCGGCGCGAGCTGGAGATCTGCACATAAGTGGTAAACTGATCTGCAGAATAGAAGAAAGTTGTTTTATTCGTTGTGTACGCACTCGAGTTTTTATAAATATCGAAGTACGTGACCGCTTCCAACACATATTTCTGCAGCCTGGCGAGCAGCACATCGAGTGATTTATCCGCCTTTTTCGTCAATTCAAACTTAAATTCTTTATATCTCCACTGCGGAGCTGCGTTCACTTGCGCCGAAGAGATCCCTTTTCCACCATTCCCATCGGTGAAACCCCAATATTGATCTCCGGAGATACCGAAAGGATGGTCCAAAACGCAATAATGTCCTGGCATTTGGTCAAAAACCACTGCTGTTCCTCGGTCAGGTCTGATGAGTTTGTGTACTTGGTCGCGATGTCGTTATAAAGCTCTTCAGAAATGTAGGGGATCAACCTTTCTTCCGTTACCGCCCGGATGGTGGGCATTAGAGTCTTCCAGGGAAGATTTACATTAATGGAGGCATAGTGTTCCTGAAAATTGGAGTGGCTGACCAAGGGCGTAGAATTGCCATAGTTTGATACTTTGAAGAGAAGATCCATTCTATAAACCTCTTACGTTTATTTCTTTCAGGATTAGGACATCAACTCCAATTCTCAACTGCCAAAAGGGCAGGAAACGAACTCTAAAGTTGGCGCGCCTTCCTCGGTTTTTGATCAAAACACTCATTTTTTGGAGGTTATCTGTATGGCATTAGATATCCTTAACCCTTCACCGCTATAGCCCTCCATGGTGCGCCATGCCACCAGCGCGCGAAGGCTTCGCCACCTAAGACTAAAGAAGAAGAAGAAGGGGGATGCCTCGAGGCCGAACGAAGCTCGTGCCTCGCTTCGTCAAATGAAATACAATAGAAGGCCTGCAGCGGAAAAGCTGCAGGTTGTTATCCGGCTACTTCACTGCGTTCGTAGCGTTAACATATACAGCCCTGCAGGCTGTGACTGTTTACAACCTTGCAGGTTGTGGCCACCCATCAGCCGGGCCCTCCATTAAAATATGTATGGATGTATTCGCTATGAAGTCCAGGTCCTCATGCCACCTCCAAGTGTAGCCCTGAAGTGCTTTGCATAAAGAAGTAATCCATCGCATCGGTGAAGTGGGGTGCGAGCTTCTGATCAAACGCGCGATCACGCTCCTTGGATTTATCTTTCTTCTGATCATAGGTGCGTTCTGCAAACTTGATGGCCATGATCGGTGCCTTACATGTATCCAGGTTACAACGCAACTTAGGCAGGTTCTTGTTCTCTGCCAGCACTTCATTCATGTAGGTATAACGGGCATCATGGCTGTGTGCCTGTGATTGTACAACATGGTTATCACACCTCCATCCGTGCATGCGGAATCGATCGACAACCTTTTCATACAGCGTCTTACCGTGAGCACTCTTATCATTTCCCCTTGGTTCTCCCCATACCCTAATGTACTTCATCTTGTGGTCTGCATATTTATTGCAGATCTTATAGACCACATCTTCAGCGGATCCGCCGGCAGTGACATAGAAGGAATCAAACATGCGCTCTGTCACTCGGTGAAATCCTTCGATCATGTGTTTGTTGAAAACATAGTGCACCGGTGAACCATCCCCCGAAATCAAATGCTACATCGATGAGTTGATCGGTGGAGTAATCATTACCATGACCTACAATCATTCCGGGCCCCACCGGGTCCGCGAGGTAATTGATGATGGGATGATATGTGTGCTTTACGTCATTGAAGTTGTAGTAAAATTGATTCGTGGCTTTTTGCTTTCGCTGATTGAGTATTTCAACCTGGAATACTTCCGGAGTTAACAATGCCATTTGCATGTCCATCCAGTTTTTACCCAGCACACTTAAATTACATAGCGCTGTGGCTTCAGACCACCAAAACAAATCAGGATGATCGATCGCCCGTTGTTCATACTCGAGCACCCACATTCCCGTCGATAGCCATGGCATCGATCCCACCTGGTTGATGGTGCCGTGCCATAAGTTGTTAGTGCCATAAATATCTTCCCCACCGCGCACCATAGGTATAAGCACTCGTTCAACTACATCCTGCTTGATCAGCGAAATTTCATCCAGGTTACAAAAATCAAAACTACCTCCACGATTGATCTGTGGCCGATCCAAGGAGAGCAAATCAATCGTTAGCCCGGTATAAAAGGTGATGACATGCTCAAATTCGCGCGGGGCCGCATAAGGTTTTGCAAAATGAGCCGGTGGGCGTTGACCAATCACATAATGTCCCCGTTTTGTTTTCCAGTCGTATTCTTCAAGACCGAGTAAGCTCCAAAGCTTCATCATGGCCGGGAGTGAACTATTCAGGATCTGTTTATAAGTCAGCGCACCCATGAATCCTCTGGCACGCGGTAGAAATTTAAGTCGGTGATAATCGGTCCAGCCAAATCCAGTGGTCTTGCCGGTACCGCGACCACAAATGCTTGTTTTGTTTTTCGCTCGGGCCCGGATTAATTTTCGCTGCCAAGAGTTTGCCCAAACACCAACACTATTCTTCTTCATCCGAGTGGCCAGGTTGTGATTCAATAATGGCATTGTCATCAACATCAACATCATCATCATCATCAACATCATCATCAACACCCAGGATAACAATGTCCGGTAGTTCAGGTATCACCGGTGCTTGCGATTCTGTCTCTCTCACCTCGAGTGCATCAAGATCAATGAGTTTACCCCACGCCAATCGCTCTTGTTTTAAATCACCTGCGATGCGCGCCCGCTCCGCAATGTCCATCATCTTATGCCTGGCCACCATGCGATCAAAAGTGACATCGCGGATCTCGATCTTTCCAAAGAACTCCTTTGTCGCCCGAATCAATTCTAGTGTTTCTGCAGTATCAAGTGATCGCGCCGTAATAATAACCTTGATGAGCATCCGGGCTTTTTGTTCTGTCGCGGCAGTTAAAATGATGTTGTACGCACTTTTCATCATGCCTAGGTACACTTCATCCGTATTATTCATCTGGAAATGCCGGGGATACATCAGCGCATTGTAGATCCGGTCTACACGCGGTAATGCATTGTATTCCTGCTTGGTGATATCAGGACGATCAACAGGCGAGCTCGGCGCATTCGTGCTGGAGGGTAGTGATGGCTTCTTCATACTTTTTTACTTTTTCCGCGTTAGTTTCCTTCCGAATCAGTCCTCTATATCTGGATATGGATGTGCGCATCGAGTGTAGCTTCATTTGCTTACGCGCTCCATCAAATGGAAGAGTTAGTTTGCTTGTGGGTTTGGGAAGCTTGCCTGTTTCGTGATATTCTTTCAACAGCTGACGATTGGCAATGATCTCGGTTTGAATGGATCCGATGGCGATTGATATTTCAGCTCGCTCGTGAACGGTTTCGCAACTGTGAAATTTATTTGATATTACAGCCCACCTCGAGTAAAGCGTATCCTTCTGTTTGTATAATTTACTTAGCGTTACCTCACTCGCTTCACCATCTTCCTTGAGCGCGATCTTTAAATATTCAACGGCCAGATAATCATAACCACGTTCAATCAGCACCGGAATGATATCATGTCCAGGATTCTTCTGTTTTAGTTTCTCCAGGCCCTTCTCATACTCCACTCTATTCATTTTATGTCTTTATTATTCTGCAGCAGCTGTGTCCGGAACAACAGCTACATCACTTTTCATTCCCGTAGGTGATTGATCAAGTGTTGTGATCTCTGTATCGGCAAAACCAAAAAACACATCCTCGGGCCATTTATTAATTTGCTTCACCAGGTTGATGGCCTTGAGTAGTATTCTTCGCGGGATAGGTGTCTTGATGGCCAGATACATGATGAAGGCATTGCGGATCTCGCTCCCGGAAGACAATCGCCCTTGCGTTTCGATGTTAGCCAGCGTTGGATGAATCCCTTGCGCGGATATATTGGCCGTGTTTGATTTTTCAAACAAATCAAGCAGCGCCTTGTCTTTAAGGTCTATGTTAATAGGTTCAATTTCAATGCCCGGCCACTTTCCATTGACAGCCTGTTCGAGATTGTATTGTGTAAAAAGTGCCCGGCCTGTATTCGATGGTCCTGAAAAAAGATCATTGAAATCTTTGACAAATGCTTCCTGTGCATTGCGTTCATCATCAACCGCTTTTAATTGAGCTTCCGGAGTATCATTTGCCGGATGGGTTTTAAAGTAATCCCTGGGCACCTTGACATGAAAGCGGATCGTGTATCCATTGTTAATGTTGGCCTGGTGGAATAGCACGATGGCATTGGCCAGTTCGATCCAACCCTTAGAGGCCCACCAGGTAGGTGAATTGTAATAGCCATCATTCAAAAAATTATCACCCGTAGGAAGGATGAAGTGTTTCTGCTTTTGATCTTCATTGTAATTGTACAAGGGAAGATCAATGACTGTTTTATCAAATTCGGTTGGCTGATTTTTTGCATACTTGCGCGTAGCCCAGGCGCCACTGATGTAGGCCATCGTCAGATTCCCCTTGTCATCCTGTTCTCCAAGCCTGACATACTTGCAATCCTTCACTAAAAGATTGGCGATTTCGGAATTATCTTCCGAACGAATAAACTCATTGAACACATTGGCATGCAAAAACAATTCCTTCGCGGCCGCCAGCAAATAATCATCGATGTCAATGAAATCAAAAAACTTCTTCGCTGCAGGAGGAATCGGAACTTCTATAATATTGACTTTGCCGGAATCACTCACAAAATCCTTTGTATACGCAAATAACCCTTGCCCGACAGTGATGTCGCGTTTTGTCTGGATGAGTGTTCCGACGATATTGTTCTCCCCCACCAGCTGCTCCCTATAATTAGGAAGACTGTTATCCTTGCCCCAAAATCTTATCTTCTTGCCGTCCTTGTTCCCACCATAGGAAATTTGCTCACAGGAATTATAATTCATGTCGCGGCCGGAGAAATGAACAATGGCTCCTGGCATTTTAATGTTGCCGACAAACGTGAAGTTTTCATTGATTCGCTTGATCATGTATCGCTTGTGTTATTGGATGAGATTAATGGATGACTTTATATTGATTAAATCCGATGATGTGGCTGATCGGGATGGTCCGGAGCTTGTCCTGGTCAAGGTCGACGAGCGGGATCACATCTGAATCTTTATAGCTGAACTGTCCCTGCCCGGTACTGGCCTTTTCTTTCTTCTGACCAGCAGGAAATCCCTTGATACATCTCGCATAGGTTTTGATTGTTCCCCGGGTGCCGCCTTTGTTGGTGCTCTTGACCGCAACTAGCAAGAATGGGCTGGAAGCATCAGTTGAGGATCTGATCATTGAGGCGCACTTGCTGGATCGGCATTTCTTCCATCTTTGATCAAAGGTGACTTCAGAGGGTATAGCCCGGTTAGGACAAGTAAAATTTCCGGGCTTCGCCACTTACCGAGGTACCCCACCACCCCCGGGTATCAAGGTGTGTTTTTGTTGGCCGTTTGGCCATAACAAAAAGTAAAGGTTTAAACATGGGCATTTAACTGTTTGACATTTAAAACAGTGTGGTAGGTGGATGCGAAAAAGGTACGGCCAAGGGTGGACACGAACGGCCAAAACTCCAATTTACGGCCAAGTTTTAACAGTTATTTGCTACATTCATGCCGATCGCGACCCGAATAAGCGATCCCCGATACATGAGAGACTTAAGTGACAGGGAAATTTCCCTGGTCATGAGCTTTGGGGCATTGCACTACAATGCCCGGATGATAGCTGACAATCTGGATGACATCTCCCTCGAGGAGGTTACCCATGCCCTTAAAAACAAAGATTCCCCGCTGGCCAAAGCCTATCAAAAAGGCAAATCCAGAAGCCAGTTCAAAATCGATGCTAAACTACTGGAACAAGCCCAGGGTGGTGATATTCAAGCTATTCGCATGCTGGAGAGAAGGCAACGTGAAATTCAGGCCGAGGATCCTCCGGCGGATCAGGACGTTCTTTAGCACGCCCATATTCGAATGGATCCCACATGATACCATTTCTTCTGATGGAAAATTTAGGATCGAGCTTCGCCATACGTTCCACAATGACCTGGCAAAACCGCGGATCAAGTTCTGATCCAAAGCAGGTCCTCTTTAACTGGTGAGCTGCGACCATGGTCGATCCGGAGCCAAGGAATCCATCCGCAATGATATCACCCGCTTTGGATGAATTATTGATCAAATAAGCGATCATCGGGATAGGTTTCATCGTGGGATGTTCCGCGTTTCGTGAGGCCGGTCGAAATTCAATACAGTAGATTGTTTGCGGTCAGAATACCAATGATGCGTTTTCCCCCTCTTCCATCCATACAGCACAGGCTCATGCTGCCACTGGTAATCGGATCTTCCCATCACTATCGCATTCTTAATCCACACCAGGCATCCGGATAATTTATTACCGGCATCGATAAAGGCCTGCCTGAAATTGTGACCTTCGGTATCCGCATGGAAAATGTCGGAGCCCCACCAAATTTCAGGTACTGGCCAACGGATGAGAAGAAATCAAACAGGAATGAATAAAACTTTCGCGAATCCATTTTATCATTCATGATTTTCATCTGTGATGATGTACCACCGGTATAGTCAACATTATATGGAGGATCAGTTACCACCAGATCAAACAGATGATGCGTAAGGTCCCCAATCCTGCAAAGGCGCTCCCATGTATCTAACAATGTGGCATAAGCGCACAGTAATCTATGTGGTCCTATTTCAAAGTAATCGCCTGGTATGATATCCGTTTTAATTTCATCCGGAATAACATATCCATCATCCTCACCCTCAATAATTACCGATGGATCAAAATCTCCAAAGTCCGGGAGATCAAATCCGATATCATCAAAATCCAAATCACTAAAATGTTGCTCGAGGATATCCCAATCAAACTCACCTGCATGTGTATTGGAGATGATCATGTATTCCTTATGCTCCGCTGTTGTTAATTGACGGTTTGGCTTTCTGACATCAATCAGATCATCTGCACGATCCAGGACGGCCAGCGCTTTAATTCTTTGGTGGCCGGCAATAAGTGAATTGTCGAAATTGACAACAGGGATCTCGACCAGGTTAAACTTGGCCAGTGAGCGTTTAAGTTTCTCCTTTCGTTCTTCCGTTATCTTCCGGGGATTGAAGTCGGTGGGCAGTAAATCCTTCGCCTTCATTTGAACCGTGAACCATTCTAATTTTTCCATGGTGCTAAAATGAAATTCTAACTTCGTATCATTATAGGACAAAACCCCATGCCGAGTTCACTTGAATAATGCTTTCGATCTCCGGATATCCGCCGAATCAATTTGATGCTGACTGATTTCCTTTTTAAGCTCATCGCATGCATCAATAATAAAAACTATTGCATTCCCTTGTAACATAGGAAATCTCATGATTTTGGTGCGTCCGCATAATGCGCATTCCAACCATTGATCATCGGAAGACTTCGGTTGTTGAATACATGGGGATTTTCTCCCTTCAACAATTGAGTTGAAACCCTGCTTTGCCATTTCAAAATTACTTCCTGCTGTAGCATGGAAATCAATTCTTAGTTCTGACAATTCATTCTGATCTCCCCATAACGGTATGACTTTAATAAATCCATAATTTTCTGCATCCATTTTGAATGGTATTTCCTTTGGATCGACATTTGATTTTGTCTTTTTCATACCTACCCACATTTTATTAACTATTGTATCGGACATGAACGGTAAATCACACGGCGAAACAAGCTTTGGTGTGTCAATAGCTTTTTCCGAGATATGATTAGCCGTTTTTTCAGGAGAGCAGCTTACGATAAAGGTGAATATTATCAATTGTAAGATTGGTTTCATCGTTTAAATTTTGTCTAAAATACTTACTTTGGCTACTTAATCAAAATATAGCATGTATTCCCATCTGACAATTGGTAGTCAGTTCTGCATTGTCATTAATTTCAGAAATTATTAAGCACAATTAACGCCCCCCTTTTTAAGTTCTATATAGGTTTTTTTTCAGAAGCAGTTTTAATCTTGATCATGGCCACTGTGAGAGCGGACGGGTTATTATTTCAATTTCAAACAGACTCATTCAACTATGCAATCAGCAAAACATTTAGACCAACTTTTTACCAATGAGCAACTTTCTTCAAAATACATCGATGTGGTCAATCGTTTTTTCTCTGATGGGGATGGATTCTCTTGCATCGATGAGCTTAATTCCATGATGTATGATTACCTGTGGTGCCTTAAGAAAATGAACCGGCCGGGTGATGCGTGTAATGCCATGATGGAAATGACTCGAGTGATCACACTCATCTCAAGACTCACTGAGTTGAATGAAAAAATCAGGCATTAGCCTGGCTATTGATATCGGCCAGGTCTTTAATTGATGTTTGTAATTCAGTCAACACCACGCGAGCTTTTAAATTGGTTGGCCATGCGCTAATCTTGGCATTCATTTCACGAAGGAGATTAATTATTTCCTGCTCCGCTGCAGAGGATCCTGTAGTGGTGACAGTTTGCACATATGTACTTGGTGTTGTATTGACGGATGTAAATCCACCATCAGCAAACCCACCTCTGTTTTTTCTGACATTTTCCAGATATGAAATGGATGGTGCCGTGCGAGGATCCTTCAGCATCCATGGAGCAGCAACCCATTCATCTGTGTGCACCGCTCCTGCAACTTCATGGCCAGTATCATCACGATAATATCCTTTGCTTCCAGTAAAACCTCCCTGACTGAATTTTTGACGATCGATGACAGCGAGTTCGACAGCTACTTCAGCGGCGGCTGCTGCTGCTGCAAATAAATTGGGTAATGCCTTAATGACCGCAAGCGCACCCTGCACCACAGCTTCTTCACGAGCTAGTTTTTTGCGTTCAAGTGCAGATTGTCTTTGAATTTTCAGCTGCTCACGATCAGCATCAGCTTGTATTTTTTTCTGCAGCACGGCATCTTCACTTGCAGCAGCTAATTTTCGCTTCGTGGTGGCATCGAGTACGGCCAGATGTAACTCCGTTTCTGAATTAATCCGGTCGGATTCAATTTGGAATGAGGCATTGGCCACACTCTGGGCTGTATCAATGGCCGCAGATTTAAATTCTTCAAGATGCTTCTTACGCCTGGCCAAATCATCCGGATCCGTGGATCCGCAGATGGCGTGCGAACTCCAAAAGATATACCGGCAAGCTGCCGATCAATGTCAGCAATCTCTTCCTTTAACTTCGCTACATCCGGACTATTCGGATCGAATAGCTTCAATCTTTCCTCGAGTATTTTTTTATCATACAGAAGATTGATGGCCTGTCGTTCCTGCTGCTGCTCCTCTTCACTGACCCGGAGTTTCTTATCAAGTTCAGCACTGGCTTTAAGTGTAGCTTCTCTTTGTACCAGCAGACTTTCAATCGTTGTCTCGACAGTATCCGCCGTGGTCAGTTTATCGATTTCCTTTTGATGGGCTGCGATTTCATTCTGTGCTTTCAGGTAAGCATCAGTAGTGGTATCGATTGAACTAAGTTTTGCTTTTTCAATACTAAAATCAGAATCTTTATTGATGATCTCCGTCTCCCTGGCCAGTTGCTTTTCTCCAAGGCCTTGCTCATTGAGGTCTTCAATACGTAGTTGTCGCTCTTTATTGATTAGCTCGATCGTACCGGCAAGCTCAGTCTGATTTTGTTTCTCGAGGATCTCGGTAGATCTGTCGGCAATATCGCGGGTGAGCTTGGTGACTTTTGCACCGGTGAGACGTTCTTTTTCATCCGTCGCTTTTTTGAATATATCAATTTGCAACTGATTCAACTTACTCGTTGATTCAAGCTCGATAATCTCTCTTCGCTTCGCGGCCTGATCATCCGATTGTACAACACGCTCATTGGCCTGAATCCGCAACTCTTTTTCTTTTTCAATGAGTGCAGCTCTGCGTTCGAATTCTAATTTCTCTTTTGATTTTTTACTCGGATCCGGATCATCCGGGGGATTTCCGGCAGGAGTATCCGGTGTTAGTATTTTATTAATATCCAATCCTAATGCCTTTGCAGCGTTGGCCGTAGCATCAAACTTTTTCTGAAGGCGGTCCTGCTCTGCACGATTGGCGGCCATCTTTTCCGTCAATGCTCCTGCAGCGTTGGCCGCTCTGATGAATGACTGATCGATACCAGACTTTTCTTCTGTCCCCTGACCTACTTTTGCTACATCAAACTTGCTGAGTTTATCTTCCGCAGCCACTAACTGCTGTGCGATGTCGAGCTCTTCAGACTTTGATGCGATCAATGCTTTACTGACATCACGCAGCGATTCTTCGGTTGCTAATAAAAGTATTTTTTGGGTGAATGCTTTATTGACATCATCCTGGATCGTTTTAAGTTCTGACAGTGTTGTTTTCTCCGTGATGAGGTTGGGGAGATACTCTTTGTATTTTGTATTGATCTGATCGATGAGCTTGCCACGATTCGCCTGCGAGATATTTGCGCGTTCAAGCGTTTCGATCTGCACATTAAACTGTGCCTGCAGTGTAGCGGTGAGATCACTTTGCCGTTGTAGCGGTGATAGTACATTTGCCAGTGTATTGGCAAATGATTTAAAAGCAGGCAGTATTCCGGAAAGAACCGATTCTTTGATTTGATCGAAGAATTGTTTAATCCTACTGACTACACGGCCGGCATCTTCGGAGCTGGCCGCAAATTCTGCCTGTGCATCTCTACTCTTTTCTGTAACGATCTGAAGAATAGCCTGTGCTTTAGCCTGGGCGAGTGAATTGCCGGTGAGTTTACTGAGGCCTTCGCTGGCTAATCTATTCTTGACATCAGTTTCGGATATCGAGATCCCGGCATCTTTTTAATCCCTTCGTTTGTCCGAGTAGTGCTTTCTGGAGTATCTGCGTGGTTTGCTCCACGGTGAGATTACCATTCGACCATTCTGACAATGCACCTGCGAGATTGATGGCCTGGGTTGACATCTTCGCAGCTTCTTCTCTCGTTGTCCCGATGGGTATTAATGCAGCACCGATCGTGGATGCCAGGGATGCATATTTCTCTTCGGTCACACCTCAGTGATTTTGCATTGATCTTCGCAAAATCCTCCACGATATCGATGGAATCACCAAATGTGCGCTTCGTTTTATCGCGCATATCTTCAAGGGCCACCGTCCCTTTAGTTAAAAAACCCAGGAATCCTCTTCCCGACCTGGACAAATTCTCTATGGCAAAGAACGCCCCGGCGGCAACAGCACCTTTCTTTAATAAATCTGTAAACGGATTAATCTTCTTGCCGGCATCATCAAATCCTGTGGCCACACCTGCCGTTGATTTACGGATGGTGGCCAGCACATTGTTGACCTTTTGCAGTTCAGCAGTCTTATCGACGAACTGTTGTGTGCCGGCCGGAAGCTTTCCGAGCTCACGATTCAGATCCCGTGCCTGTGTGCGAAGTTCATTAAAGGTAGCTCCTGCTTTGGTGCCATTGATCTCCACAGAGAGTTGAACGGTATCTTTCCTGATTGACATAAGGCTAAGATGGAATGAGTTTGATCAAAGGGATTAAGACAAAGATTCTTTCACACCGGCGAGTGTGGATTTGGAGAGTGCTTCTGCCAGGAGATCATACAGATCACCCAGGCTAGCCTCTTTTCCTTTGTTATACCAACGCCTGCGGGGATGTTTGAATCGATCCGTACGACGCATGCGGTATGTTAGATCATGGATGACACGCGGATCTGAAAAGCTTACACCCAGACGGGTAGCGAGCGTTGAATATTTGATCCGATTTTGCGCTACCTTATCCTTCACCCATGCTTCTATTTCAGCTGCAGGTGCCGGGTTGTTGAAATCAGGGTGACGCATATCCCAGATGCGGCCGTACTCCGGGAATGTGAAATCAGCCACCAGGATACCACCCTCTATCGTGACCACTTTGACGGACCAATCGCTCTCCAGCACACCAAGTACCGTGGCGATGAGCTTGATGTCAGAGATGCGCTGCTGAAACTTTGATCCGGTGTTGACCGCCCATGTTTTCGTGATCGGTTCAAACTCTTGCAGAATCGCTTGTGCATCTGCATATTTCTTTAGCGCTGTTTGCTCGCGTGTACGTCCCATGACTTAATTAAAATAAAAAAAGGCACCTATGCTCATAGATGCCTTTTTGTTGACAAAACGAATCACCCTGTTAATAAGAAAAAGCTGGATTCCGCCCCTTCGAAAAGACCGAGTACTGGGTGCTTTGGATTTTTCTTTTCTGAATTTCTCCAGGTATTCATCAGTCCATTTCCAGGGCTGCAGTTTCTTACCGTCCGGATACACATCCCATATCTCTTTGGTGTGTCGCGGCCCGGTGTACTTCTCTGATGGTGCAGCTGCTGGTGCTGCTTCTTTAGCAGTCTGATTTGTAGCTGCTGCTACCGGTGTTTTGATTGGTTGATCATCTGTGGCCATATCATTATTAATTTTGAGTATGAATTGAATGGATTACGATAAGGTGATTGATCCTGAATAGAAATATGGCAGGTTCGGAGAAGTGTACTTGAAGGTGACGATATATCCATTAGGATCATTCTGTTGATCCACAGTGACATTGGCACCATCACCGAGCGCTCCGATCAGCAGTTTATTCCCATTCTTGTCTTTGATGATCAGCATGGCATTACCCCTGATCAGATCATTGAGTCCATAAGAAACTCCAGAGGCCATACCGGCGATGCGCAGGATGACAGTGGTTACATATTCCTGTGCCTGGCCTTCACCTTGCGTGGCGACTTTAAAGGAAGATCCAACCGTATCAATGTCCCATTTATACCAGACCTTGTCTGTATCCATGGTGACTGTAGAGATAACGTGACTGGCGGGAGTACCTATCGCAGTGAGATCATCTTCGCACGTGACGTAGGCCTCGATGATATCTTTCGCTGTACCACGTGCTCCTGCGCAGGCATTGAGGATGGTGGTCAGATTTTCGCAGCAGGCGAATAGGGCGATGAAAAATGGAAAGCCTTCATGAGTTTATGTGGGTTTTAAAAAATGTGTTTTTGAAATTGGGTTTAAATGCGATGGATCAATTCTCCGGATGATTCTTCTCAATGAAACTGAAGAATGTATCATCGTTATTGACACCTTCACGAGTAAGATTATACAGCTTACCATCCATCCGCACAGTGATGCCTTTATATCGGAGCATCTTTTCGCGTATAATTGGCTCACCAGGTGGCACCTGTAACGTAGGATCCTTTTGATCGCTTTTATTGGGATCCTGACCCTTTGGATCCTGATCGTTTTGATCAGGATCTGAATTTTTGTTTTTGTTCTTGTCTTGGTTGCTCATGCGATTATTCTTGATTAAGTTATTGACTACAGTTTCCAGGAAGCTGACCCGGAGTTCAAGGCCCATCCTTATGCCTGGTTGTTGACGCGGATCATTGCATCGTTC
The DNA here is from genome assembly GCA_963746195.1 of uncultured Saprospiraceae bacterium. GTDB lineage: Bacteria > Bacteroidota > Bacteroidia > Chitinophagales > Saprospiraceae > Opimibacter. Next base: position 32,493 of record CAVVAS010000003.1, read on the forward strand.
ATGATACAGATTTGTGCACCAAACTGGAAGTCCATCCAGGCGTTGATAGCCCTCTCTCTTCTTCGAAGTTGAAGAATGTATCATCATTCAGTGAATTGTATCCATAGGCCAAATTCTTTTTGGTCGTAGCGATGATCCTGTTGGAAGATCCCATACCGATCACCGGCACGATATAGGCATTTCCTATGTCTAGGCGAGTAAGCTGAAGTCCATCAATAAGTTGCTGTGTATAATTTTTGGAAAAATTCTCACAATAGCCCATGATAGAGATCGCTGTTGGCCACAGACATATAGACATAAACTAATTCAGTACGCAACGCAGGAGGCAATCCTTTGTAGACTGATTCCGTCTGTGTCACCATCGTATTCAATGCCGGAGCTCCTGTGGCTACTGCGGTGATATCGCCGGCGACAAGTCCATCAGTGATCATTTTAAGATATCCGTCAAACATAATTCCGAATGCATCTCCTGCAGCTGGTGCACCGGTTTTCACACCCTGCCAAATGGCCACTTCTTTTTCTTCATCCTTCTTCATGAAGACCTTGTCCATGATAAATTTCTCAAATGGATTTTCATCATGATTGAATCCGGGTTTGCGAGCTGCTCCCAGGTAGGAATTATAATATTCCTGCGGATAGATCTGAAGATCAATCTTCGCATTTTCTACCACAAGCTCACGTGGCTTAAATGTGACTGCACCCAGCACTGGATCAAAAGTCTTAGCGTGTCTTTTGATCAGATCTCCTATGATCATTTCAGTCATGGTGAGCTTTCCTGCTACATCCGAATATGGTGTGAGGAATGCTGCACTGAAAAAGCCATAAAAAAATCTGCTGAGAAAATCCCAGTTGTACGTTCTTACGTAGCCTTGTAAATCTTCGGCTGATGTGGTATCAAGTGATGCTGACATGTTTTAAAGGATATAGGGTTTAAAAAATAAGATTGATTTGCGGTTTAGGCTTTTGGCTTGGTATTCTGCATTCCAGCTACCTTTCTGTTGATGGCTGAATTCATCCATGGTTTGTCTTTGTTGACTCCCAATTCAGTATCGCTTGGATTTTCATCCTTCACACTGGCCGGAGTTGATCCCGGTTTTTTCTTCAGCGCTTCGATCTCCTTATCCTTCGCCGCCAATTGCGTCTCGAGGCCGGTGACCTTTTCATTCAATGGCTTCACAGCAGCATCGATCATCGACTGGAATTGTGCATAGCTCTGCAGTCGGTTGTGTTGTTTCGGATGTGATTGGAGCAGCTGGTACTGCGGTTTTTTCTTGTTCCACTTTTTTGGAGTTCGGGATTAGTGATGTGAATAGTTGGTTAAACCAGCCCCTTTCCTGGGCGGCATAATATTTTTTGAAAAATGGGAATCGAGATTCATTGGCTTCAAACCACTCCGCGAATTCAGGATCATTGACACAATGATGAAATAGTGATGCTGCATCCTGGGCGCCGGCGCTGAACAGCGATGATGTCAGTGCACCTTCATCTACCACATCCGCAGAGTATACCCTGACGAATTCCATATAAACTGGTTTGTCAGGGTATGCTTTTTCTATACCCCACCATCCACCCGGGACATATACCTTGCGGTTCTTCTCATCATATTGATAGAACTTGCCAAATTTGCAACTGGCACTAATCATGACAGCTTGTGGATCTTCACTGGCAAGAGCTAAAAACCACGTGGCCATATTATCGAGTGCAGGAGAAAGGTCTGCAGCATTATATACTATGAGATCGGCAAGGATTTTATTTCCAACCAATCTAACATTTTCGAACCTGCCGAGCTGAAAAAAATTGGCATCATATTGATGGCCCATGTTGCATTGTAGACGGCCAGCGAGATCTTTGTTGGCATATTTGACGAATGCCTCCAGATAGGATTGTTCCACTGAGTACCCATGGCCATCGGCCTCCCCTGCTTGCAGATGATGACTCCGTGACCTTACGACCTTCCACGTCAATATTCATCTTCAGGCCGGCTACTGCCTGCCTGGCGAGGAATGTGACTCTATTGGCCGGAATAGCGATGTCTATCTCCATGGCCGAAGATGCCCTCGGAGCCATTTTCCCTGTTAGGACATCAATCCGGGATGGCCATAAAAAAAAGCCGCTATTCCTAGCGGCTCCATCATGAAAAAAATTCAACTACATGCTTAAAAATCGATTATCATTCCTTGAGTACAGTCACCTTAAAGTTCGCAGTGCCGCCCAGGTCAACAGCAGCTCCGGCTGCATCAAATGTCTTGATCAGGATAGTGCTATCCGTTGCCCAGTATGATTTGATACATAGCCCGGTGGCATTTCCCACTGTCGCAGTAATAAATACATCTCCTGTGGTGAGCTGGGCATCATTGACTTCCCATTGATACACTCCTGTACCTGTTCTGGTGTAGACGCCAGCACCATCGAGTTCATTGTCCACAACTGCTGCAGTCGGTGCAGATGTGCTGGCTTGCGTGAGTACAGCTCATATTTCGCTTCATCGACACCGAGGGGTTCATCATCTGTTCCTACCCCGATCATCGAATCATCATGTACCGGTGGCTGCCAGTTAAGGAAACTACCAGACTGTTTGATGCGATGTACCCCATGCAAATGTGGGTGATTTATTCTGATCGTGATTGACCACGCCGAATATGCACACAATGGATATGAGCACTATGCTTACAATGTTGAGAAGTAAGTTAATTTTTGAAAAAATACGGTTCATGTCTTTGGATATTTTGATTGAATCAAATGTAGATGGTGTCGAGATGGATAAATTAGGACATCAATCATCCGTGATCACCTGGTAACCTTTGTCCAGGTAGGCATGGAGTGCTTCTGCAGAGATGCATACTCCTCTCATGTCAATCGTGCCATATGGTAATGCGAATCGCGGCATCGGGTGATCATCCCAGGCACTGAGTACCTTATTCCATCCTGCATCTTTAAATGCCTGCACCATGGCCGGTGAATGTATGCCCCATCTGAAGTCAGCCCAGTCGCGGCCTTCCTTGCAGAAGCCCAGAAGGATGCTGTCGATCTTGCCATAAGTCAGTGAATCCCAATCCGTCCCCTGGAAAAAGAAATATCGCTCGGATGGATATTCAATGGCTCTCTCTTCATATTGCTGGGCGCTGACAGATCCGACGAATACAAATCCCTGGCTGATCCAGCCGAACCAATGTCTCAATCCATTGTAGGTGACATAAGTGTGATTGTTGAAAATGGATACATCATTAGTACCCTTCACGGCGATTGACATCAGCCGGTAATCATCCTCACTTTCTGCGCCCTGGTATTTGTATTCCGGATGCCACAGTTTAAAAAGTGAATCGAGCTTGGTATCGATCTGGTCAGTTTCATCTTGCGGGATCTCGTAAGTGTAAGGACCTATGTGCAGAGTGATATCAGTGAATAGATCATCTGTGATCTCCAGGTACCCGGTGACGAATGCCGGATCCGTGATCTGCATGGGATTGATGCATACCGGTGTGGTGTCTTGTGGAGGAGGGGGTGGGATGATAATGCTATCCTGTGGCGGATGATGGAATACAAAATCAGGCTTGATATTATCAATCATCTGTCCTTCGCACCCGGTACAGCATACTGCCCATATGAGGGCGAAGGCAGCTAAGAGTAATAAGAGTATTTTCTGTGGAGATGGATCGCGGTGGAGGATAAATGCGCTCATGTGTGATACCATTTAAAGTGAAGCATGAAATAGGGATAGGCGTCCTGCACTACGTTATCATGAAAAGCCTTACCATCGATGCGCTGAGGAACCCAGCCGGTGGATTTATCATTGTTAGGATACCCATTCAAAAAATAAAGTACTGCTCCCCCTTCAGAGGTAACAAATCCGTTTTGAATGACGGACTCCATTAGATTAGCCGTCTTTGGGTAATCATTGGTGAAGGTGACCGTGCCATCGCATGATGGACAATTAAATTCAATGCCGGCTTCAAGCTGGTTGGCTACTGTACCGATGACCCAGCTTCCGGGAAATGTATTTAGAAATATGGTGTCAATCTCTATCGTGCTGTCGGCTTTCATATGAAGTCTAGCCATGACTTCATAATAGTTTAAAGATCCCCCACCAATGGTGGCGATGGAAGAATCCACGTAATGATGCGATGCGATCGTTAGAAAAGAATCTACACCCAGGAGCTCATCATCGGTACCAACACCTATCATGGTATCATCATGCTTCGGTGGCTGCCAGTCGTAGCCGACTTTAGCGCCGATGCCCAGGCAGATCAAGATACCCAGGATAAAATAAAGGACTTTTGATTTCATGTCGTTAAGATCAGGCGTCTCTTGCCTGAAGCTATAGGACATTGTAGCTGTAGCTAAATATTAATAAAGGAATAAAGCAGGTAAACCCGCCGCCGCCGTTAATCCCGACATTGCCTGCGGAGTTGGTAGTGTATTTTGGGCCGCAAGTGTTGAAGAAAGTTTTGCACTATTGGTAAAGTCAAGTCCTGTTTCATTCGCGACACCGTTAGCTACGGCCGATCCTATTGCTGGGGCTGTGGTTTGGGCGCTTGAATTATAAAGAGCCCCTATAAAATAAACTCCTGGGGTTGCGGAATATGGCGAAGTAAAAGCCGCTGAACCCATGTTGGTCTGTTTCCATACATTTCCGTCGTTAGCACTGATCGCTACCTGTGTTATAGTTCCTGCTGAATAACTATAAAGGGCTACATAATTATTCTGATCAGCGGTATAGGTTCCTTGAGTAGTCACCCACCACTTAACACCAGTAATGGTGCACGCCCTGTCAATGTAAACGGCCACAAACTTAGCTGTTCCATCTGCAAAGGCTGAAGTATTGGTAATCACGCCATCAGCACCAAAAGAGGCGTAAAGTATAGCACTACCAAGCGCATTGAAAATTCGCATATTATTAACCACTTGCGGGGTTCCCCATGTAGCATCGCCACGCCAATATGTAGTCGACGAGGCGGAAGTACCGCTATTTAAATTTGCAACCGGGAGATTTCCCGAAACTCCATCAGCAAGATTTACAGCCTCCCATGATGGATTGTTGGACGTACCATCACTGGATAGATATTGGTGCGAAGAACCTTTTGCTAAAGCGGATAATGTATTGGATGCGCTACCGTAAAGCAAATCACCCTGTGAAAGTGATGTTAATCCTGTACCTCCCCTTGTTACTCCTATACTAGTTGCATTCCATGTCCCGGTTGCTATTGTTCCGAGTGTTGTTACGTTTGTTGATCCGGCCCATGTCGAGAGTGCAGTGTTGTCAACATTATTTAAACTCAGCGTTGTCTTCGCTTGAGCCGGTGTTCTCGAAGCCCATGCAGAAGATACTCCGATCAAAAAGTTATCCGTTGTCGCTGTGAGTCCTGCTATCGTTGTTAAATCACCATCGAGAGGCTGCGCATCTGTAATGCCATATCCGGACAGTGTTGTATGTAGTAACGAGTATCCAGACAAATCCTGATCTCCGGTGTTCGTTCCAGAACTCGTTCCGCTGAATGTGCCACTTTGTGTCGCCAATGTTCCAAGACCAATGTTTGATCTTATTGCTGCATTGTTGGCACTGCCTAACATTGTTTGAACGTCAGTACTCGGTGTAATACCGGCATACGTCGTCAGATCAGCATCATACGCCTGAACGTTTGAGCCAATGGCTAATCCTGAAGTTGGTTCGAGCTGTGCTCGCTGTAACATCTGACAGATTATTTTGAAATCCGTAAATACCTGGCATCACCTGTAGAGTTAAAATCAGTAATACCATATCCTGATATTGTTGTTGGCTTAGAGGTTAAAGAGGCGAATGTGTGTGTATGTGAAGTTGTTGAATAACCACTGAGTGTCTTGATCTCCTGAATTGTTTCCTGATAATGTACCTCCGTTGATGAGTCCTCAAATATTCGCAGTTCCTACGACATCTAATTGAACAGTTGGTGAGGTAGTATTTATTCCGAAAAATCCATTGTGTCCTGCATTGTCATAATAAGCTAAATTATTCCTTCTTCATCTACATTAAATGAATTACCATTCGCGCGTCCTTCAATATCGCCAATACCAAATAATTTAGTTGTAAAATCCATTTTAAAATAATCTCTACCACCATTCTGTATTTCAAAAGCATAACCATCTGTTTCAAAAAATCTATCATTAGTAAAAAATTGACCGCTTGCTAATACATCATCGATGCCAGGGGCGGGTGGCAGCTCTGCAGATTTAATATAAAGTCGGCCGTTGGTATAATCCACCCCTACGACATTCGCGATGTCATCATCCCGGGTGAGATTCTCGAGTCGGTAGTCTCCGGCCGTAGCTGTGAGGTAAATGCGGTCATTGGCTCCATTGAGCCAAAGCCTTGGATTGGTGCCACTACCGCCTGTAGCATTTGATAATGTAATGGAAGGCGCATAAAACGCAAATCCTGTCGAGTCCATTCCGATCTTGGCCACCGCACCACTCACGCCAAAGTTTTGAAACCAACCGCCCAGATGATTGACAGTAGAAATGTGGTACCTGGCATCGTGTGTATGATCCCCGTTCGAATCAGATTGGCATTGAACCAATGAAGTTCTCTCGATTTGAATCCGGTGTCAAAACCATATTTGGTCAATAATTTGGAAGTGCCTGATGTATCCATCGATAGTGGTGATGATAGGTACCATCGCCTGAAAATATTGATCCGGCATTAATACCAATTGACGGATATCCGTTCGCATCTTCCAGCACACAGCCTTTGTATTGGGCTTGCAGCGGAATAGTGAAGAGCGATAGAATAAAAAAAAGAAGATGTTTCATATTCATGTTTTAATTAGCGGATCGTGATTCTTCATACGATGCAGTACCATCGTAGACAAGTTTCAATACATCATTGATGGTAGCGAGAAAATCTGCGGTGGATGCCAGGTGCATCACAGCTGTACCACCGCCTCCGGATGTATTATTTTTTACTGTGACTGATGCATCAAATAATAAAATGATCTCTGAGCCAGCTTGCCAGTTTGCTGTTGTAATGGCATCGATGGTCGTCGTAACGGTGATGTGAAATAAATTTCCATCTGATCCAAGAGTCAGATCATTGGCACTTGCCACATCAGCACCTTTTGCGTGTTCCATCCGGCCGCCAATGGTGACATAGTTGTTGGAGAAATCCCCACCGATCAGTGGTGTTGATGTATTCGAGTTGTCAATGAATAATTTATTGCTTTGTGTGGTTTGTGCACCACCTGCATTTTCACCTACGAAAACATTATCTGTTCCGGATGTAAGTCCATTACCTGCCTGGAATCCGATAAGCGTATTGCCGGATCCGGTCAGCGCTGTAGCAACAGAAGCTCCAAGTAGTGTATTATTATTTCCGTAGACAGCTGTGGATGCGGTGGATCCACCGATGATCACTTCACCGGTGACCGAAGTTGTCGTCGTCATGTTTCCGGCCTGAACGCCTATGGCAATATTGGATGAGCCGCGCATAAATTGTCCGGCACGATCCCCGATGGCAATCATTCCATTTGTTGTCGTGCCACCCACGTGTTGTCCTGCTCCGCGTCCAATAAATACACCGGCAGTCAGTGTTGTGGGATCTCGCGCTGCATCTTTTCCGATCGCCACATTACCGCCTCTGAATGTAATATTCCTAAGCGCATCAAATTCAATGGAGATATTAGAAGTGTCAGCGGCATTAGAAGTTCCTAATGAATTGGCGCCCGTACCAATGGTTACATTTTTAGCAGCAAGCGTATAAGCGGTTCCGGATAGTACTATATTATCATTAGCATCACGAATGCGGCCACTGCCTAAAAAATGAAAAGTATAAGATGGTTTAATGCCGATGCCTACACGGTTATTTGTTCCGTCAATGAGTAGTGTCCGGCTATCAAAATCAAGAGAGTCCGTCATTGTCACCTGCACATTAGATGGTGTTGTTCCGTTTCCTCCATAGATTCCACCGAGCCCTGAAATGGATGTCCAGCGGATATGTGATCCGGTCGATTTGAGAAAGTATCCTGCAGTGCCTGCACTACCGGTACTGTCGCGCAGAGCATCGCGCAATCGGAGTGATGCATTGATCCTGAGTGTGTCATTGAACATGTCACCACTCATGAATGCGCTGGCATCATTTGAATTATCAATCCGGAGCATATTGGAAGCGGTCACATTCTCTCCGGCACCGGCACCGATCATGATGCTGCCATAACCTGTAGTCAGCCGGCCGGCCCGAGCTCCGATGAATACATTCTGTACACCGGTGGCGCTGTAGCCGGCAAGGTAGCCGATGGCTGTATTGTCATTACTTGTCACATTGTTATGGAGTGCATTGGATCCCACGGCGATATTGTAATACCCGAGGTGATCCCCTGGCCCGCCGATAATCCGACCAGGGTATTGTCTTGTCCATTGACCAGGTTATACCCGGCCTGTAATCCAACGGCCGTATTAAAGCCACCGGTAGTGAGTCCAATACCGGTATAGGCACCAATCATTGTATTGAAATCACCGGTAAGTGTATTGTTTCCACCACTCAGAAAAGTATTGTAGTTTCCTTTGTTGACATTCAGGGGTCCGCCCTCGAAGGTCACCGAGGAGGTAGAAGGGATGGTGATCACGCGCCGCCCAGGAGTAATAATGCCATTCGAATTATAGACATTGACGATGTTGGTCGGAATCAGATCCCCGACGTTGACAGAAGTTGTATCCCCCATGGAGATCAAACAGATGGAGGTATCGCCGGAGTTAAAAATAGAATCCGGATTGACGCCCGGGAAGAAAAAGGAATCAATCGGTACACAGAGTGTATCCTGTTGAAAGACACCTATGATGAAACGCATATAAGCAATGCAAACGCTGTCGGTCGATAAATAAAAACTGGTGATGGTACTGGGTTGTATCGCGAGTGCGCCATCGTTCATCGACCATCCGCCGCCATTTTGGACATCCGTAAATAATTCGGATCCATCTCTTCCGGCTAGTGTTGATGCAGCTCCGCCTTCGATGGTGTATTTCAATTTGGCATTGACAGATACATTGTCGGAGAAATCAAAAGCAGGAGAAGATCCCACCGCATTGAATGTAGTACCACCGGTGGATCCTGTAATAGCTGTGAAATAATTGGATGTATTATAGGCGCTGCGCAGTTGCTCTGTGGAGGAAAGGATCATCAGTTTGGATGTTGTCGGAGCACCAGTAGTGCCTAATCCCCACTTGCCATCATTACCGATATAACCTGCATTGATAGCACCATTGTTTCCGACCTGAAATTGGATCACCGAAGAGGTATTACCGATGCCGGCTGTAGCACGTAATCGCAGGGAGCCAATGGTCGTCACACCACCGGTGAGCGTCTGCGCATTTCCACGGCCGGCGAGAAGTGCATACTGCATATGATCATCATCAGCCAGGCCGGTCAATGCACCATGATCCGTCACCCCCGGACTATGGGCAAAGTAAAGCGTATCCCCGTTGCAAGAGGCAATGACCAGACTATCCCCGGCATTGACATATTGCGTATCAATACATTCCCCTGAGAGCCCGGCGATGGTGAGAGAATCCGTGATATAGTTTTGCAGGTTCTCATCATAAAAGAGTCCATCGGCCCTGGAGATGATTGCATAACCGCGCTTATGTACAGTCAGGGGTGGAATCGGTTTTGTCCGGTTTAAACTATCCACTGGTTGGATATCCCGCTTTGGGATCACCTTCTGTCCAATGGCCATGGTCGGTAAAAAGGCAACCGAGGCTATCAGGATCAGGTAGATAAATCGACTTGAAGTAATGTACTTTAAAAAATTCATCTTCAGTGTTTTATAGTGGGATAGCAGGGATGTGGCTATAGCCAACAAAAGTCAGGAGAGCCCCATCGATGGAAGTATCAAAATAGACGTGTCTGGATCCGTAATCAATAAACCATCCTTCGTAGATATCCCCATCATTTTCCCATACCAATACTCGCGGAGCCAGGTAGACTTGCATCCGTCGAGCGATCTCCTGTGCAGTATTGTAGGTTGGTGATAGGTAGTCATCCGGATTAGGGAGTGGAAACCAATCAGGCATCACGACAAAATTGCCCATCGCCCCTTCTGCGATGTCAACGCGATAGACTCGAGGAGCCGGACGGTTGATGATGATACCTCTGCCAGTGCGATCGATAAACCACACAGTGTCATCTTCGGTGGTCACCATTTGGTTGAGGTTCATCGCATTCCCTGTGATCAAAGGAGTATAGCCGATCTTCACCGGCTCTATTGTAACGAACAATCTCCTTCCATCCCCTCACCTCCACCACCTCCGGGTTCAGCTGGTGCGCTATCTACATCACCATTTCCTGCGATCGATGGCCGGATATAATCACCAGGGGCCGTCCAGGTCACCTGGTATCCGTGCCGGTTGCCTGGTTTAGCTCCGGTCGTATGACTGTATGATCGTTGGGCGTTGGCGAGGATGTGTTGATTGCCGTATCGATTGATCCCGATGATCAACATCAGTCGTCCATTCATTCTGCGGAGTAATACTTCTACATCATTGCGGGATCTCGGTATGAAACAGGTGGCCGTGATTTGTTCCCAGCTTCCGATCTGACCACCTTCCTGGCTTACTTTGGTGAGCTCAGCACTTTGCTTTTCAAAAGCGATGCTGTACACTTTATCATTTTCGATGAAGGTGATCGGTGTGTTGGGTGCAGGAGGAAGAGAAGCGGGACCATAACCCTCGACATTAGTCATATCGGAGAAGATAATCGCAGTCAGGCCCGGAAGCGATCCACATACCTTGGTGATACTATAGAGAGGAAACATATGGTGCTGCCAATCTACTTGTGATCAGCACCCATCATATAAGACAACAGCGCCCTGGTACGTCCTGCACCCATGATATTTCGCTTACCCTTTAGTTCAAGATATACCTGATAGCTCCTGACACCCTTCGAAATGGACTGCTGCGTGACTCTCATAAGCTGAGCGATCTCCTTTTGTGGCCATCCGCAGTTCTTGAAGGAGTCCATCAGGGCCTTGCGAATCATACTTTCATCGGGCTGATCATCCGTTGCCCTGAAAAACATGTCCGGATCGGACTGCACAACCCTCGCCAGGTACTCCAAAACGGAATAGACCGCCCTTTTTCGGTAGGTTGTATTCATTAGGACATAATTTTCTGATTTTACAACCAATTTTCCATGTATTTTTTGCTTTACCGCTCTTTGCCACCGTTTGTAAATTCGTTCAGGGGGCAGTTCGTCTATATCCAACCCGATGGCGATATAATACATCGTCATGGCGTTGAGTGCCGAAACCTGCAGCCGGGTATGCATTTCCATCCATTGCACGAACTGATGCATGTGCATCAGGTATAGATTATGCCCGGCATCCTCGCGTAATAAGAGTAATAACTTCTCATCACTACAATTGATCGTGATGTGATCATCGAGACTTGCCGATTTTGATTTCTTAAAAGGCTGGGAGATGAGTAAAGGAAGTATGGCGCATGTTGACGTTACGTTGATTTGGTCACTGCCGTACTCCGAGACAAGCACTCGTTTGGTGAGGATATGCACGGGTATGATCATAGGTTTAAGGAGTAGTGTGTCTCTATGACCAGGCGCGGTGCAATGATATTAAAAAATTTCATATATCACAAACTCGTGATGTATGTCGTTTCCACCTGGTAAACTCCTCTGGTGTTATTCCCGATCGCAAATTTGAGACTGGTGAAAAAAATGTTTTGATTTTCGACTCTGTACTTATTTTGAAATTTGAAGTTCGCCAGGAAGCGACGCGTGAGTAGCATCGTTCGCTCGACTTGCTTTTTGCCAGCCAGCATTTCATATGGGAGTTTCCACCAGGTATCGTAGATGCCGCGCTCACGATCCATCGTCAATCGAAGATCTCCGACCTGCTCACCTCGAATGTTGTACTCCGTGATTCCGGCCATGGGATAGGTTTGATCAATTCCTTCGATGGCGGGTTGAAATCCACGGTAAAACATGGGCCTAAATGACATGAGTGTGGTCTTCACGATATCAATGCGTGTAGAATATCCGATGTGCTTGATGTGTGGTACCATCCATTCCTGGAATGGAAGATCATCACCGAGCTCGGTCACACCGTCCAGATGTATGGCCCAGCTATTCCACATCGGTATCAATGGTGACACATATTCTTTTATTGATCCTGTTTTTTTCACGGCCTTCAGATCCTGCGCGATGTAATCGGCTTCAAAACTTGGCGGCACATTGACAGGAATCAGGTAATATGTATTGTCACCGTAGGCATAGCGTGCTCCAAATTGACCAAAATCATACATTGACCTCGCCGTGAGGCCTTCTCCAAAAATGAAATTCCGAAATTCACTTCCGCTGTAATCAATGCTCAGGTCATCATTGGTATCAATATCATATTTGAAGATAGAGATGAAGTCTTTGTCATTATCATATTCCCAGTCTTCTGAAGCTGCATAGGTAAGATCTTCGCTGAAGGGTTGTTTGATCAGATCTCTCCATGGAATGAGCAGCATGGTCTTCGTATCCGGATCCGGAAATAATCCAAGTGCAAATGTGCCGATGATGGCTTTTATAAAATCAAGGACCTGCAGATATGGAACATGATTGACCAGGTTGATCTCGTTGGAGTAATGCGTGATATTGTCTTCGTAGATCGTATAATTGTTATAGAGCACAAGCATCTTCAACTCATCCGTTGTCTGCCATTGATTGTCGAGTGTATACCCGATTTTCTTAAACGCTTGCTTAAGCAAGTAGTCACGCGGATAAAAGGCATTGCAATACCACCTTCATTTTCCACGAATGATTCTGTATCAAAATTCCAATAGTTCTGCCAGTGCTGTGTAGAATAAAGCGGGTTGACATTGTTCCAAAATCTTGGATTGATAACCGGGAAGAACACATAGTCATAATCCATCGGGTTGACAGCCGTATCCTTTGCATATGCGAGCCTGGTCGCGGAGTCAGTCCCGATCACTCTACTACCACCCAAATCCAATTCTGACATGTTGGTGTCTGCTAGTGGCTTGATTTCGTTGAAAGTCAGGAACAGTTTTCCGAGTTATTCGCGACAAGTTTCATCGTCACTTTTCCGATGTACAGAGGCATGCCTTCTGCCCAGAGTTCACAATATTCATCCGTCAGCATTGTGCCTTCTGTATCCAGGCGGTTGATAGGTCCGAATATACTTTTATTCACATCATCCCAGGAATGTCGATCGGGAATGTAATGGATCCCTGCAGCGTGTCGGTACCATCCACGATGATCCCGATCGGATTGCGCAGTTCGATGATCACAGAGGTGTCATCGAACAGTGAAATAAACTTGTCTCTTATTTTAATCCCAAGCATCAGAATACATTATATCCATCATCAAGCCATGCATGTTCATAGGTGATCGCGATGCCGTCCGGACCCGGATCATCGGTGCGGATATCAAGCGATGCCGTTTTGCAGATGATTTTCTTAAATCGGTATTTCGGTACTTCGATGTCCTGCAGATCCGTATCGAGCAACCACATCTTACGCGCATGCAATAATTGTCTTAAATGTTCCACATAATAGGCTGGGATTTGACCGGTGTGTGTATTGTAAGAGGGAGAGCCATTGGAACGAATCAAATCCATGTCACCATCTTTGATATCAAAATCAATCGCGCTGCGTTTCTTAAATGAATCCGTATTGACATTGTGACTATACTTCGTCTTTCCTTTCATGCGGACAGTCTCATGGCCTCCGATGCCGTTGTGGTATAAAATAATTTTCTATCTCACCAGGTACATATAATTGAATACATAGAATGCGGTGAAGGTGTTGTGTATACCAGATATCAGACTGACCTGGTACCCGACTATATTTTTACCCGCTGCAGCATCAATTCAGAAGACGCAGATTGATCATAGCCTGCCGAAGCCAATAAGTCTTACCGGCCACCACTGCAATAGTCATGGCATTGTAGAAGTCAGATGTCGCGTCATCATAATTACGTGTCACCGTGACAACGATATCGCCCGTCTCGAGTGCGATGAAATAAACATAATCCGGCTCATGCCTGGCCACGGGTTTACGGAATACATATCCGGAGTCACGCTTGTAGTAGTAGGAGTGAAGACCAATCGCAGCACCTGCTGTATTGACATCCTGTACCGCGTCTGCAGGAAGGCCGCCATTGATCGCCAGGTAAGTACCGACAGATGGTGGCAAGCGTACCCAGCACCACCGGATCTCCGGAACTTTCTCCATACTTCAAGTCAAAATACATCTGTGATACCCACGGCTTCACCACTCAGCGGATCACTCATGGCAGGCACGACACCTATGCTTGCATCCGTTGGTAATGGACTGACTTGCGGAAATAAAGTGCTAATGTCAAAGGAGACCCGTTTATTATTCGTATGTATACACCATAATGGAACTGCTTTTTTTCACTGGCCAGTACATCACGCCACACATCTACATGGCACCTGAGATTATCCACATCGACTGTGTAGGGGCACCACACCACTCATCTGATCTTACTCCAGCACGATCCAGATTGGATTGCGCGTGAAATTATAATTTTGAGGAGCAGTGATGAGGGTTGCGGCCATATCATATCGGGTATTGAGGAATGGATGAAGTACTCACACCGGTAATAACATTAATCGTATCGAGTGAATCGATCTTTCAGCACAAGCTGAAGCGTGGCAGCAGACATAGCTCAGACGCAACCATACTTGTATCACCGGGTAATATGGATCTACATCATTCGCGGCCGGTGTCAAGTGTGTCTACTTCCTGATCAAATTAGAGAGGTAATAATTGAACGTGTGATTCCTGCCACCACCATGTAACTCAACAATCGGGATTGATGATGCTTTGATCTGTTATTGTCAGTACAAGCCTACGGAGTTCCTTAGCATCATCACCCCACGAAAATTGGGCATCACAAATACATCCGGACTCATCCCCCTGTCTTTGCATAGTAACTTATCCGTCTCATATTCGACATCGAATTTCCAGCCACGTGTGACTTGCTGGGCCTGTTAATGATCGGTGTGATTTCAAGTCCTTCATTTTTTGAGGATAGCGGGATATCACTACTATAATGATGTGCCGTGATCATCGCGATCAGGTCCTCACATATGCGATACGCCACATCACTTGCACTATCATCATCTGCATCATTGCCATTAGATCGATTCACAACATAGATTGGCGCTCATCGATTTTTGCATTTCGCTTTTTGGAAGCCAGGCCACCGGTGTTTTTACCTGACTTGTGGATACGCCGCATCACCTATAGTGGCCTCCTCTACCCGGCTGGGTTCACCCGTGATCCCACGCTTGACCATGGGATGTTGCGCAAAGAGATATTTGAGGTAGGATTTGAGCTCGTCTGGTGTTGATGTGGTCATGCTTAGAATTTATTACCGGCTCATGCTGGCCGACATGTGATCATGTTCCTGTTTCGATCTTCGTGCAGCATCGTCTTCCGGATCATGTGCTGACATACGGTGTGGTGTGGCGGGTTTTACACTTGTCCATAAGTGCCGAACACACCATCTTCGGCGACATCGAGCATCGCGCCCCACCATCCAAAAATCAATCCTTCGTCAGAAACTTCACCGTCATCACCTTTGGGCTTTTGTGGGAATAACTAATGACCATATGCATTGTAGAATAGAACCCGATTGGCACTGATGAGTGTGGTCATGTATGTACGAATGGACTCCGGGAGCGCTTTGATGATGGGCAGCCATTCCTGTGTTTGCGCGGTACTGGTAAGTTTGAGATGGTGATCGTCCGGTGTGGAAGATCTGTAATCACAAGGCTTCAACATGAGTGCAATTATACGGCATTCAATATCGTATCCATTGTCGTGCGGAACTTCTCATACAGATCATCAATCAGGATGTACTCACGCGATGTCACATTTTCAAACTGCTTCGTAGGAAGATAAAACCGGGTCACCTCTCCGGATTTGGATTCGGTTCATCCCATGGAGCAATAGGTGTCGTGGAGGTGTGATCGATATCCATCCAATTGAGGCACTGGATGAGATCGTACTTTTCTCCTGTGGTGATGATCTCGAGATGACTTCCGGCAGATCCAGGAGATACTTGATCATTTTTCCACGCGGAACATATCGCATCACCATATCCATATATCGCCATGCATCACCCGGGATCATATCAGCCAGGCGGATGGCAGCGACCGGGAGATCCGGCCACCGCTCATCCGCTTGAGATGAGGATTGCGGTATGTAATGGCGATACTGTGCATGCTTATGCTGCCAGCTCGCGCATATCCCTGAAGTAGTTGAATGAATCAAGAAGAAAACCGAGGCTTCTGGCCTGGTTATTTTCTCCAGGCGTTCGTTGGTACCGGGTAGGTCTGGTTTGTCCTGCACGTATTTGACCAGCTGTGCTATTTCTTCCGGAGTGAGGTCCTTCAGTTCAGCTTTCGCCAACTGGAAAACTCATAATACCAAAGCCCAATCCAGACATCACAGTATACAATGCCGCCAATACTTCCATGAGAGATACTTTCTTGTCTTTGTTAGAGTCCAGTGTACTGAACTTATCGATTGACAGGAAAAGGAAAACAATGAGTTTCTAAATGTGCTCGATGCCCATAGATTAAAAGGATTTTAGTGAGTGGATATTGATTAGGCATCAATCATTCCATTCCTCTCAACCCAGCCACTAGGACATCGGGCAGCTGATGCAACTGAAGCGGCATACCGTCCTTCTGCTTCCAGGCACCACCCTGAGTCGTAACCCTGCATCAGTGAGACATTGGACGAGTAAAGGTGACATCGTAGGGGACGTGCCGAGCTGACCTCCAATGCATTGATGTCAAAGGCCAATCCCCAGCTGTGGATACTCCACCGGTGTTCACTGCCACGCTCCAGACGAATATGAAGCATCCGTCCCATGATTTGATCTCGTCCTGCAAGCCCGCACTTTAACCAGGCGAAGAGCCCGCAGTAGTGGATCCACCAGGTCACGGTTGCAATAGATTTTTTTTGGGATGGATCAAAGCGAACTTCATCTGGCACCTTCCATGATACCATGTTGCGCTCCAGCTTTGGATCACCGTAATGGTGCAGACAGTTGTCGTCCTGGATCATTGGTCGTGGAGGAATTTAAATTCCCGGAGTGCGGCCGTATTGTTATTGATCACTTCAAGTTGCTGGATCCGGCTCAGTCTTATACATTTCGATGAGCGTGGAATTGCAGTCGTGGATATCGGACTGATCTGTTTATTCTCCCCCATGAAATACCACACTGCCACGGCGAGCATAGCCATCGGCAGTCCATGCATCTTGAGCTGCCCGAGAATAAAATCTGAAATCGGTGTTGCTATAATGATACCTTTGGTGTCGAGATCGACGTGTTAGAGTCCATTGGGGCCGGCATCGATACGTTTTTGGGTGCGCGGGCTGATAAGGATAGCTGCTACTATCGGAATGATCTTGGCGATGTACTCATTCAGCCGTCATCCCCAGGGAACAAATGGTTGATCATCTGGATGGTTTTGGATCTGTGAGTTCCTTCTCTATCCATACGAGTGCTGCCCCGATCGATAAGTATATACCCTGGTGGGCAATCTTAAACTTGTCCAGTAAAAAGCCAGCTTGTATAGTGAGAATAGCTTCTTCATGGCACCAAGGTGGGCCGGTAAAACTGGGGGTTAGGACAATGCTATTCCGCTTCCGGGAATTGATTAATTTCCTTCTGGACAACGAAATGGATTCGTGTATCATTGCCCTTCTTTTAATTGTTAATGCTTCAACTGTCCAGGAGATGAAACTCGTTATGGTCTCTGGAAACATAAACATCATCACACCCATTCGTTTTAATTATAATGGATCCAACAAGTCCCAGTGAATGCTTGCCATTGAGCGCATTAATCTGCATACCTATATTAACATAGTTTTTTCCAGTGCGCATAAATCGTAGATGAATAAATTGTCTTTTTCAGACATTGTCATAATGGAAGTGGATCAAATGACATAGGCTGTGTGGTTTAAACGTTTGATTTATCTTTTGGGTAATTCTTTCGATCTGTTAATAACAATTTGATTTTGATGAATTTCCATTTAAGTTTCAACTGGCGCTTCAGTAAATTCATATATTCAGGTTGCTTAGCGATATTCAATTTTAATCCATTCCAATACAACCAGCGGTGCGGTTTCGTCTTTTCCCATAAGGACTGAGATAGGATTCCATCATCGAAAGCTTTTTCGATACAAGGTTCATTTTCCTACAATACGCCATTACTGTGGAGCCCTTCGTGCTAATTGTTGGTTTTCAATTTCATCATTGTAATCGCCTCCACTGTGGTCTTGTATTATGTAAATGAAAACCGTTCCCTTTGGATATACCGCTGGTGCAAAAAGGTAACAATCAATGTAAGAACCCTTCGTCAGGATCATTGTATGCTTCCCTTAGCTCTAGTCCTGTAGCCTCCATCATAATTGATCAAATCATCAGTCAATATCACCGGCAAAAAACATTAGTGGTTATTTGGCCATCTAACCAAAAGATAGTAACATCCTGTTGGTCCAGTTGTTCAGGTGTGAGCTCATCTAAAAAAGTCTTAAGTTGGGAATATTTCATCTAATTTAGATTTTCAAATGTTATAATCGAAGTCAGCAATAAACTGGTGAAGCTCAGTACCCAATGAAGGTTTGTTTTTAATTGCCCCAACGTCTTCGCGCATGAGGTAATGAACAAAGTTAATTGCATACATTCTGGCATAGGTCTCCATGGCCAAATCAATAGCATCTCCCAATTTATGCATTGGGATCCAGGCTGAATTTTTCTCAACATATGCTGCTGTCGAGGCTAACCATATTTCTGATGTTCTTTTCATTTTATATTGTTATTGATCGTTTCGTTACAATGAATGGGGTTGTTACAATCTTCATAGTGGACAAGTTGGTCTGCGCCGAATACATCTTCTTCAATAAGATATTCGTGGTTCCCAATCGTAATTATTTCGTGTCCATTAACATATTTTTTTTCTTGGTAATCTGCCTCGATGGAATAAACAGTTGCCATCATTATAACTAATGCTATAATTACTGGCTGTAACAATTTAGCTTTTTGGATAAATCGATGATCTTGGATATGTATTCTTGATTTTAGTAGTTTTTCGCTCATTGATTTAAGTGGTTTGCATTGAATATGCTGGTGTTGTAGTCATTTCCAGAATTAGGGAGAGCTCTGCGGCCTTTGGAGCTTCTCTGAACGATTCCGGTGGTAGCAATCGTAACATAAGTTCCATTGCGTTGTCACATAACTCATTGGTCTCTGGTTCGCTCTCTGATGCGTGACCACATCCTTACCTACGCCTGACTTCCATTTCTGTGAAGAATTTGGCACTCATTTCTATTTTCATAGCCATTTTTTCCTTAAATTTTGCTTCAAATTGTTCTAAGTATCCAGCATTTAATTTATTTTCCATCATCCATTTTCGTTTTTCAGATTAGTGGATGCTGGCCATATTTGACAAAACCCGGAGAATGCATCCCCCAGGTGAGAAAATTATGAAGACGACTATTTAGTTGCTGTTACTATCTTGCGGCTGATGGCTTTTTTGACGATTGTTTTTTTTGCGGCGGTCGGTAGCGGTGTGTCGTGGACCTTCGACACTCTGCTTCGCTTTTGGTTTCGTGATTTTCCTTCAGCCGCGCCGGGAGGGGATTGAATTCTCCCTTCCAGTTTCTTCTTCTTTTTTGTGCAACGTCGCTTTTTCTCCCTGCGCTGTCTCATAGCTGGTTTTAATTTTAGGCCAGTAGGATGAGGCTACTTTTACAAGTAAGAGTATGTTACCGTCCATCTTGCCATTGATCTGTGCGGTGGCCAGCGTCGTGATCATGAAGTATCGAAGCATCTGGCTGATTTCCTTTTCATTGATATTGCGAAGTGCCTGCCTCATGCCAAAGTGATTTCTCAACCGAGTGCATGACGCATAGTCAAGCTCACCCATTAGTGCTGCAGCCACAGCATTCCTTTCAACTTGCGTCAAAGGACGGGGAGTGATGTCCTTAATGACTTTCGCGGGCTCCAGATGGCTATAAATATCTGCCCACACTTTCGCATCGTCCAGTTCAATGGCGCGCTCTTCTTGATCCCGGATGCGACCGATTTCATCTTTGATTTCTTCTGCCTCGATGGCCGGAGATTTGTTAGCGGCGACTTCTGATTTAGCATGTCCATTTTTAGAAGCTTTCGATGTAATATTGACATAGACGTAATGACCTTTGCTATCCCCATTCATGACAAAAGCTTTTTTGAATTTACCTGATGCAACTTTTTGATTGTATGCTTCTGTTGCTTTTCTGACATCATCTAGATGGTCCTTGTTATCTTTTTCATCTTCAACAACAGTGTGTTATTGTCGCCGTTGAAAATAGTCCCTGGTTCTGATTTTGGGTTTACTAAGTGAAACCAAGTAATCACGTGCTGTCAGAATGCCAGGATGTTTGTTGATGATCTCTTTTGATTCTTTTTCCCGATCATGCTGAGAGGAAACAGTCAATGCCGTTTGATTTTTATCACTTTGGTAAACTCAGCTTTATAGGATACATCACATTTCTTTTTGAAGCATGTTGGATTCTGAAACATGGTCCTTGGGATCACTGACCATATCAGGGAAGAGAAGTGAATTAGAGCCCGTGTTGTAAAAACAAGATGTGCAGGATCCTATCTCGCGCAATAGAAATGGATCATCGGTGTCAAATGGAGCATCGTTGAGTTTGTGTTGGAACTTTTTCAATATCCATTGATTCATTTTGTAAATATCTCCAGGCTCAAAACGATAAGTCTTAATTTCCTGGTTGAAGAATTCAAGCTGATCATCGGCTTTCATGCCGGCGATCACTAGCGCATCCTTGATCAGCAGATGTCCGTCATACAGGAATTGCTGTATCTCCTGGATGAGCTCATTCAGTTTCATCCGCTGTGCCACATATGCAGGAGATTTACCTACGCGATGACCGATCTCCTTCGTGTCCATATGCTTGATGTTGGCCAGCTGCAGGAATCCTGCTGCCTCTTCCATCGGGTTGATGTCTTTGCGATGCAGATTTTCGATGATCTGTATTTCAAGTGCTTCTTCGTCGTTGAGTACTCGGATGATGCAGGGAATAGTGGATTCTCTTTCGGGCCATTCTCTTGATTTACCGAACATGTCTATGAATAGACATGCGCGATACCGTCGTTCCCCGGCGACGATTTCATAATATTGTTCATTGGTGCCCATCCTGACCAGAATAGGCTGTAATACTCCCTTCTCTAAATGGATTCGGCGAGCTCTTCGATGGCTTGCTGATCAAAATGTTTCCTGGGATTGGTAGGGCTGGGTTTCAGATGTGCCAGCTGGATCTCCGTAAGCTTAAGGACTGTTGTTTTTTTCATGATTGGATTTTTTATTTTTTGATGATTGATTTTTTTCTTGCCGTCAATGCTCCGCGCAGTCCGTTGATTTCAAACTTAAGATGAGTGATGTTGCTGTTCGCGCTCTCCAGCTTTGCTGTCAATGCTTTATTCTCGCGCATGATCTTCATTCGATTCTGTGTCAAGAGTTCAAGTGCATCCGCAATCCGCATGAGTGTACCAAGTTCAATGTCGCAGTTTTTTATTTTGTCCGGTGACGAGCCATAGTTTTTCCTGGAGGCTTCGCGGTAGGAAATGTTGTCTGTGGATTCGCTCATGTTTATTATGGTTTGGTGATTCATTAAGCAGTATAAAAATGATGAGGCCGCAAATCCGTTGATAAGAAGCCCCACCTGATACAAGAGGCATCACTACATTTTAACGGCGACCTTCTCCTGTAGGAGTGATCGCGGATACTTTTCGATGATGCGCTGGAAGATGTCCATGCATCTCTGTTTTGGATCTGGGTTCGTAAAACCCTGGTGCATGCCGGCGACAATGCTATAGGCATCCCAAATGTTGAGATGATTAGGCATTACCAGGTCAATGAATTCATTAAGCGCATGGCTTAATGGCGATGCCAGCAACATGTATTTGTTATTTGAGATAGTACCAGGATTGATGGTGATTTGTGCCGGGATCATTCTCACATAATGGCCAAACAGGTTGCTTCTGCTGGTGACAGGGTCGTAAAATAAATTATCATCCCATTTCTTCGCAGGGATGGCCCTCACGCGATCGTAAGCCTCGAAGATGGTGCCCAGCAGGATGCGGTGGTAAGCTGAAATGTGTGTCATGATTTTGGTTTTTTATTGGATGAAAAGATGAATCGATATAGTCGTATGAATGGACGAACCAAGGGCCGGTATTTCTTGAGTTCTTCTCTCCAGTAATATTGCTTCACTCGTTTGGCGGTCACCGGGTTGGTGATCATGTCTTTTTCAATAGCCTTCCCGTATCTGCGGATGAGTACTTTCCTGATAGATCTTTCACTAAGACCGCGACCGACCAATTGGTTACGGGTATTTATAATATCGCGATGTAGTCTAGATGACAACAACTCAGGGGTGTCGCCTTTAATAATTCCGGTTTGACTTCTGCATCTCCAAATTTTTTATCTGATCTTAATTCCTTTTCTTTTGCTGCTGAATAGTTTTCATCCGCTATTACAAACCATTCTGCGTTCGTTGTACCGTTCCTCATCCGTTTACCATCTGATGAAGGATTAAAAACATATCCTGCATATTGACAGAAGAAAGCCAGTTTTTCACGAAGCTTTCCGCTAGTTGTGTATGGGTGTTGTGGGGGATAGTCTTTTAAAAAATCTGTCATCACTTCCATAAGGTCCCACCGCCTATTGAGATAGTCGCTTCCCTTAAAAAAGAATCCTTCCAGGTAATCAAGTAAATCATCAGATATGGCATCGCGTAATTTTCTACGCTGTACATCTTCTGTCGGCATAAACGATAGAAGACCATGCTTCGAAATAAATGAAGGCTATGGGCCTGTATGTTGTGGAAAAAATTCCACTGCTTATGATCCCAGTCTTCAAACAACGTCTTTTTAAATAATGTAAACGGGTTCCCTTTGTGAAGAAAGTAGTTGCCGAATGGAAGTAACAAACCACCGGACAAAGGAGTTTCCATCTCCGCGCAGGACATAATTTGTGCTGATACCAAACTTTTTCATTCCCATGAATACACTCTTCGTGCCCTTGGGATTTTTAATAATACCAAATTTGATATCCGACAGCAATGATTCAAAATCAAAAGCCCTCCTGACATCATCAAACCCTATAAACTGAGTGCGCTCCGTCACGCGCTCGTATAGGTGAGGATTATCAAATAGTTTTGGATTTTTCCCAGGAATAATAACAGTGGGTACAGTATGTTTGTGAGATTGCAGCCACAATGACTTACCCGTCCCACCATCACTTCGATTGTTTTTACTCTCAGAAGCGTCCATAGGAATAATTGCCTTTGTATTAGCAGGATCCATATAAGCTGAAATGATGTAACCTCCCGCCAAAATCTTATCAGCCAAAGAGCTTTGACAAATAATGGCTCTGTGCGTTTGTTCGTCCTTATTGGCGGCGTGCATGATATCTGAGGTGTAAATCAAATATTTGGCCCAGTCACTTTCCTCTTCGAATATGCATTGAATGTCTTTAATGCCAGTCCTATCATCAGATAATTCCATGGTGATGGCATTGGGAATATATTCTGGTGCAAAAGGGATTAAGTCTTCATTCCAAATGGCCCCAGGCAAAGTCTTGTCTGTAAATACCTTAATTCCTTTTTGGTGATCTCCCAATGCTGACCATTTGAGAATGACATAAACTGGCGATTACTAGTGGCTTTTAAAAAGTCTGGATTGACATACTCCAATCCAGATAGAGCAGGAGCGCTGGTATACTGTCCACAAGCTTTGTGAATCATTTCCATAACCTTTGGCTCGTCAATTGCCCTGGTCATTTCCATGATGTATCTACCAATCTTGGAGGGGTGTACAACGGTAACAATTGAATTTTCTTCGTGTACAAACTGAGTCTGCCCTTCAGACAACTCCATCTGGCCGTATCCCCGGTTTTTTAGAAATTCAAAAAGGCCTGAGTAAAAAAATGATAATGCTGGCTTTCCGTATTGATTCCATTCGGTGTGCCAGTATTGTTCGTCAGGTTGGAGCTGTTGTGCAAGCTCAAATTCGTTTGTCTCGTTGTTATACCGGTATTTAATGGTCCCGAGTCTGAATTCCGGTAGATCCTTCAGTCGGTCCTTATAATGATCAAGGAATGATTTGTTGGATTGTATATTCCAAATTTGTTTTAACCGGTAATCATGGATAGAAGTAATGTTGAAAGCTTTAATATGATCACCAATGCCGGCATGAGAGAAAATAGCTTTTTCAAAATCACCCGATAAATCCGGAAGCATTTCTGAAGAGCTCTCATCTCTGAGATGTACCAGAAGATCATCCATGCCTTTGTAGGTGTGATTAATGCCATGTGCCATATAGGCCTGCACATTGTACCCCATGTGCTGGTATTTTAAGATATATGTTTGAAACTTAAGAAGCGCACTATGAAATGTGCGTGGTCTGTTGTCCGCGGGTGTTGGAACCGGATCGCCTAAATTATCAAAATCACTATCCATGAAAAACACTGCATGCTCTATCGCTAGCGCCCGAATCAAGCGCTCTATTTGCTGCGGCATTTCATTCTCGTTTGCAAAATTGTGTATGCCGGCAATGCCTACCGCGGGAATGCCTGCCAGACAAAGGGCGTCTGCTTTTTTCTCTCCTTCAATGAACGAAAGTGTTTTTAATTTTCGGTCGTCCCTAATTGCTGCTCGGATAAATTCGGGTATCCAAAGATGATTACCGCCCTCTTTTGGCGATGCGTAGCGGATCGGCTTCTTTTGCATGTCCAGATGATCATTGGGGTTTTGATAGCGGATCCGGATGTATGGAATTTCTTTTTTGGTTTTGTGGTGTGTGTAAAGAATAGGATTACCATCGATATCGAGGTAATGGATCAGCATGTCATATCCGGGGATCACCTTTCCATTCGCATCGAGAGATCCTGCGCTATATCGGTTGATGGTGGTTTCGCCATTGCTATCAGTGATGGTGTATTGCTGTGCAGCATCCGGAATTCCAGAAGCCCGGAGCTGGGCATCACGAAATGCACTTTGACTTCCATTTTGTGGAAGTGTTTTAAATGCATCCGGATTTTGATATGCACCATCACCATTCTTGATGTCAATGTTATACTTCTTCGCAAGTATCTCAACCGCTTCTTTAAATTCCTTTCCTCTGAATTTGATTAAATACCCAATCGAATCACCTGCTCCTTCACTGCAGCCGAAACATTTCACGATAGACCTCGCTGGATTGATCGTAAATTTGTCGGATCCACAGGAATCACATTTTCCTGTGTAGGACGCTCCTCTTTTCTTTAGTTCTGCGTGATACTCCTGGACCACTTCAAGCAGCTGAGCTTTGGCTGTTACTTGCTCAATGGTCTTGGGGGATATAAAATTGGGGGCTGACAAATGAAGGGACTTAAGATTTGTGTGATAGTTTTTCTTTCAACAGCATGACGAAGATGATCATCATGAAATAGATGGGATTCATTGGCCGGAGCAGGTGTGGTGTGCCTTTTTTTCCAGTCTGGAAATATTTCATCTCTATCCGTCTGCTCGCCAGAGCCGCCACACGTTGAAATAATTTTTCATCAACCACATCATTTATGGTGAGGGACAATATCCAAAACTTAGCCTTGTCGTCGCAAAAATTGCCCTTACATCACTATAGG
Source organism: uncultured Saprospiraceae bacterium (assembly GCA_963746195.1). Taxonomy (GTDB): domain Bacteria; phylum Bacteroidota; class Bacteroidia; order Chitinophagales; family Saprospiraceae; genus Opimibacter. Next base: position 58,211 of record CAVVAS010000003.1, read on the forward strand.
GCCTTGAGTTTCGGCCCGTGCAATCTATAAGTACTGTTATGCTCTCTAATCGAAGGTTTTTGTATTCAATTCTTACTTCTAAAATGTTGTAGTACATATCATCTTGTATTTAGGCTTAACAAATAATTGGTTGACTAAAACGGCCTAACGCGGTCATCGAATTACGAGTAAGGGCAGTGATGCATAAGCTTCCGTTGGTTGACTTCAGCTAGCGGCATCTGTCCGGTGGACACCCAGACGCCTTTGCGATTGAAGTAGCCGGTTGATACACACCCGGGTTTTTCGTTTCCCCAGGCGAACCAATGTTTTGATTTGTTCCATTTTTTCATAGAGTTGGTGTTGTACAATTAATTAGGGTTGATGAATTGCGGACCGAGGCCATTTAATAGCCATAGAATGCTCACGTTGTAATGCAGGGCTAGTGATTTGATCTGCGCTTTTGTGAGTGAAGGTTTCCCTCCATCAAGAAGTGAAAGGACAGTGGTGCCGCAGAAGCGAGCAATATCATGATGATCAACTCCCTTCGATGTAATTTTTTCAACCACTATCCGGGCACGCTTGGTGATGCCCTCTGCGGTGATGTCTGTTTTGATTTTTTGGGGAGCGGATTTCGACATTGCGGTTAATCTTGCGTTAAAAAATCTCCAGGCACCGAACCGAATCCTGTGCCGTGGAGATCGTGGATGAAAGCAATTCTTTATGATTCACCAGGTCATCAATGGGGCATCCGAAATATGAGGATAGGTCGGATAACTGTTTGACAGTCAGATATCCCCGATGATTCATTTTACAATTATGAATTTTGTAAAAATGACTTTTTGAAACATTTAATAGCGCACGCAGCTCGGCCATGATATCAGATTTATCCTTTCCGGATTCGTTTGATTTTTTAGCTATTAGATAATTAAGGCGATATCGCCTTAGATTTTTGGCTGAAGGCATTGTCATTACTATTATATTTGAATCACTATTGGTTATTTTATAACCGATATAGGTTATAATCTGATCAATATTGGAACAAATATAACATTATTTTCAATTTAATCCACTTGATAGGAATAAAAATTTATTTGGCAAGAATTTGAACACCTGGATGTTCGCCTACAATCTCTCCCGGGATAAGATGGCCGACAAATTGGGTGTAACTACACAATCTATAGGGAGGTGGATTAGCGAGAGCCGCCTTCCGCCAAGGTCAACCAGGCTAGCAGTATCGCTCATTTTGGGTATTCCAGAGGATATCCTGACCAATCATGACCTCACATTGGAAATCATTTATAAGAGTGGAATACTTGAAAACAAAGGAGACTTCAAATATGAAATTGCCGGAGTAGCAGAGTCAGAGGGAATGTATGGGAAGAACAAATTAGATGCCGTGGTTAAAAAACATTTACAGAAGATCAATGAAGCACTTGCTGAGGTCATCAGCGGAAATGAAAGCCTTGTGGCTCAAATAAAGGATAGTAATTTTTAAAAAATTGGCCGTTTGGCCGTCGTGGCCGTTTACTTGGCCGAATATGATTTAATAATAGTGGGCTTTGTAGCTTTTACGGCCAAACGGCCAAGCTCCTTTTATCTTAGTATATAGGTAGAGTAAAAAATAATAATAATAAATAATATTTACAGTCCAACTAGCTCAAAACGCAGTCAAAAGTCTGTCACTTTTCACCTGCCAACACCAGGTAATGCATTCGAATTATCATTCAATCATATACAAACCCGACTTAAAATGAAAGATTTAAAGAAAAAGGATGAAGCGAAGGCAATCTCGTTTTCCGCTCCATCTGGCCCTGATATTGATTCGGGGCTTTTTTTATTTAAGATCAGGATTGTCAGCCGTCTTAATCCGAGGTTCCGGAAAAACATATTGATCATCCTCGAGATGAGTGAGGAATTCATTGATCTCATGTTCACTGTGTTCATTGTACCGATACAATCTCCATTTGCCTGCTTTGTATTCCAATGCAGAAAGATTTTCGAGCCAGTCGCCTGAATTCATATAGATCACTCCTTTTTCTTCTCTGTCAATCACCTTTATACAAGGCTGATGTATGTGTCCGCAAACCACGACATCAATTCCTTTTTTTATGGCTATTTCTATAGCACTCTTTTCAAAATCGGATACATATTTGACAGCGTGTTTAACGGAATGCTTCACCTTGTGTGCAAATGATATTTTAGAAAGCCCAAAAGTCAATCTCCACCGGTTAACCCAGGCATTCAACCGAATAAGCCAATCGTATCCCCTACCTCCTAACGCAGCAAGCCATGGCGAAATCAAAACGGACGCATCAAAAATATCACCATGAAAAAACCAATACGTTTTATTTTGAATACGCAGCTCTAACTGGTTTCGAAGATGAATATTCCCCATATCCATCGAGTTAAATCTTTTCATGATCCCGTCATGATTACCCATCAGGTAATAGACAATCGTACCTGAATTCGCCATTTGAAGAATACGCTCAATAATTTCCCAATGAGAGGATGGAAAATATTTTTTCTTAAACTGCCATGCGTCAAAAATATCCCCGTTTAAAATCAGTCTTACCGGTTCTATGCTTTGCAGGTATTGTAATAACTCCTCGGATCTGCAACCATGCGTCCCAAGATGAAAATCAGACAGAACACATATATCAAGATTTCTTTTCATATAAAATATGCTGATTGACAGCAAAGTTATGTCCTACATATAGCCTGTATGTAAAATTGACCTCCTGAGGGGTAAATGTTTTGCAAATCTTGTGACACTTCGACACGTCCGGATATGATGTTCATAGACTTTGCTCAGTGAAAGGAGAGTGACACTTCGACACGTCTGGACATGCTGTCCATTGACTTTGCTCAGCGCAAGGAGAGTGACACTTCCACACGTCAGGACATGCTGTCCATTGACTTTGCTCAGTGCAAGGAGAGTGACCTTATTGACTAAAGACCAATGACCTCACCGGCTGCTATGACCTTAAACCCATGACCAATTTTATGAAGTACCCGGAGCCGGAATTGAACCGGCACGGCCCTTTCGAGCCACAGGATTTTAAGTCCTGCGTGTCTACCTGTTTCACCACCCGGGCAAGTAGAAGACTACAAATGTAGTATTAATCATCTGTTGACATACAAGGCCAACCTATGAAGAAAAAAGTTTGATAAAGGAAAAATGAAATCAGAATGCACCAATGTGCGAACAACCTAGATGGTTTCTTCGCCCTGTTTCTTGGTACGGTATACAGCTTTAAGAATCTGGTTCCGGCGCTGAACAGATGGTTTCACGAATTCCTTGCGGCGACGTAATTCCTGGATAAGTCTGACATTCTGGACTTTGCGCTTGTACCTCTTGAGGGCACGATCAATTGATTCTGTGTCTTTTACTTCGATTATAAGCATTCTGGAAAGGATATATTTTTAGCGGGGCAAAGGTAACTTTCTTTTATTAAACCACCAATACCCTATTATTCTCTTCATTTTTCAGTCTGGAAGGCCTCTTTCCCTTTATTTGCCTAAGACTTTAATCAACGTTCCTGCTGCCACCTGGTCCGATTGAGCCATCCCGTTGACAATAGCAAACTCTTTAACCCGGGCAGAAGGAACTCCATTGGCCTGTAATACCTGGGCCAGTGTAGCTGCCTGGTGGACGGTAATCACTTTAATGCGGTCAGGAGTAACATTGAGTTTCGCCGGATCAGTCAGTTCCCTAAACCCTGTCATTGTGTGGTCAAAATCACTAACATAACCCTGAAAGTCACCCGGAGTTGACACCCCATGAAAGACATAAATACCCTGCTTAAACTGGATATAAACACTTTTGACTTCGATCGTACTTGTTTGCCCAGTGCTTGGATCCTGGCTCACCTGGTTTGACATCACTTCCAAAGCAGGTAACCCGTTGATTGAAATTTGACGACTGGTCACAACGGTTAGTTTTAGATCCGCTGCTGTTTGTTGTGCAGCCGCCTGCAATGAACTTCCTTTCGCCAAAGTAAAAATCATCAGGGCTTTACCATTGGATGGCGCCATTTGCACTTGTGAAGGACTGTTAGTCAGTTGCCAATTATTTGGAACAGGGAATTGAAACTTGAGTTCGGGGTGATAGAAGATTCCTGATTGTACAAATCCCTGACGGGGATCATCACCGAAAATAATTCCATCGATCATTTTCAGGTAAGAATCCCTGTTCACTTTATACTTCTGCTGAGGAAGTTGTGCCTGCCAATCAGTTGCAGCTTTCTCAACTTTATTATAACGGTCGGTAGGATCAGGATGCGTTTCTAAAAACGTTGGAAGCTGTTGCCCGGATCCTTCATCGAGGGACTTTAATGTTTTAAAAAAATCAGCCATCTGATGTGCATCATAACCTACCTTGGAAGAATATTCAGCTCCCAGCTGATCCGCCTGAGCCTCCATATCTCTGCTGTATTTTAAAAAAAGCAATTGCATAGCTGTCTGCGCTTCGTTTGCAAATGCTGCAAACTCTTTGGATACTGCCATTCCACCTATGAGCAAGACATTGCCAATAGTGGACTTTGTGTATTGTTCTACGCCGTGCCTGTGTGTAATGTGTCCTGTTTCATGTCCCAATACTCCTGCAAACTGAGCTTCATTATTGAAATAAGCCATAATTCCCCTGGTGAAATACACATAACCGCCGGGAACAGCGAATGCATTCACCACTGGTGAATCTACTATACGGAATGTATATTTAATATTGGGCCTGTGGGAAATTTTGACCATCGCCTGTCCCTGATCATTTATAAAATTCTGCAATGAAGTATTGTCATATAAACCGTATTCTGCAATAACCTGTGGATCCGATTGCGCTCCAAGAGCAATTTCCTGTTCCTCCGACATCAGGACAAATTCTTTTTTACCCGATACAGGATTGATAGCACATGCTGCTAAAAAGAAAATAAAAACCAGGGAGGTGGACTTGAGGGAGAACGGAATTATATTCATTTTCATAAATTGGTTATTTATTGATAAAGGTTATTTATCCTGATTTAAATAGAATGTGTAATGATCTATTAATAAATAATATTTCAGACAAAAAAATCAATGCTCTCCCCTGTTAAAACCTCTTTGTTTTTAAATCATATTAACCCACGGAATAACGATCTTTGCACTATATCCAAATAATATGAATTCTTTCTTACTATGAGTAAAGCATTTTTTGGCACCATTTGTTTAATAACCGGCCTTATAATTGGAATTTTCTTCCAATGCAAATGGAATGACCATCAGGGTTCAAGGAATGTTGCGTATTCCTCAATGGCTGAAGATACCGGAATAAAAACGCCGGATACGGTTAAGATTATCAGCAGCACAGAGGAGGCTACGATACATCTGTTCGAGGTCTCAGCTCCATCGGTTGTGTTCATCACCACCACCGAAACACAACAAGATTATTGGTCTCAAAATGTTTATGAAATTCCATCCGGATCAGGATCAGGATTCATCTGGGATGAAGATGGTCACATCGTGACCAATTACCACGTGATCAAGGATGCCTACAAAGCTAAAGTGACACTTTCAGATCACACCACATGGGATGCAGAAGTGACAGGAATTGAGCCCAGAAAAGATTTAGCTGTACTACGTATAAAATCTTCTTCGCCTCTTAAAGCTCTTCCAGTTGGTACATCCCATAATTTAAGAGTCGGTCAATCCGTCTTCGCTATCGGTAATCCTTTCGGCCTTGATCAGTCTTTAACGACTGGTGTCATTTCAGCTTTGGGAAGAGAAATTGAATCCGCTACACAAGTACCTATCCGTGATGTCATACAGACTGACGCAGCTATTAATCCGGGTAATTCAGGAGGTCCATTATTGGATATCTCGGGAAAATTGATTGGTGTAAACACTGCCATCGTGAGTCCCTCAGGATCATATGCAGGCATTGGCTTTTCAATTCCTGTTGATGTCGTTAGTTGGGTTGTTCCGGATTTGATAAAATATGGAAAAGTCAAAAGACCTGTTTTAGGAATTGATTTTGTCAATCAGCAATTGATCGACCGCATGAACTTAAAAGGTGCATTAGTCATGGATGTAGCTCCGGGTAGTCCTGCAGAAAAAAGCGGTCTTAAACCAACGACGAGAACAAGATCTGGCGAAATTGAGATCGGCGATCTTATCATTGAAGTGAATGGGGAACCTATCAATTCAAATAATGACCTATTATTGACCCTTGAAAAATACAAACCAGGCGATCAAATCCATATGAAAGTGATGCGTGATCATCAACCGTCTACAATCGATGTAACTCTTGGTTCTTCACTATGACCTCTCCGCCAGCTCCTAAAATAAATTTTGAAACTATAAAGCAATACCTGGTATCGGGATGGTCATGGCTAAAAGAATCCGTGAAGGATCCCAAAAAACGCAGGAAAGGATTTCGTTATGCTTTGTATGGTGTTGGGGGTATTATATTTCTATTTGTATTCCTTTTCTTTCTGACATGGGCGGGATTGTTTGGATCTATCCCCAATAAAAAAACACTCATGTCAATTCGGCAACCGGAAGCATCAAAAATTTATAGTGCTGATGGAAAACTGATGGGGAAATATTACACCAAGAACAGGAATACCCTTTTATTTTCCCAGATACCTCCGGAATTTATGTCTTCACTTATTGCTGTAGAGGATTCCAGGTTTTGGTCACATCATGGCATTGATTTCAGAAGCTGGATGCGTGTATTGGTTAAACGTCTTTTGCTTGGTCAGGAAAGTGCCGGAGGTGGAAGCACATTGTCGCAACAATTGGCAAAAAATTTATTTCCGCGAAAAGATTTTTGGTTCGGTGCAATGCTGATCAATAAGTACAGGGAGTTCATTATAGCTTCCCGGCTTGAAAAAATATATTCCAAGGAAGAAATTCTCACCTTCTATGTCAATACAGTTCCGTTTGGTGAGAATATATATGGTCTTGATGCTGCTGCTGACCGTTATTTCAGTAAAACTGCCGATACACTTGCGATTGAGGAAAGTGCATTACTGGTAGGATTGTTGAAAGCGACCAGTTATTACAATCCTCGTACTGCTCCGGAAAGAGCTTTACAACGTCGCAATGTAGTGCTTCATCAGATGGTGGTCAATGGTGTGATTGATTCTTTGACATATGACTCACTTAGCCGTATCCCGCTCAAACTAAGTTATCAACGCAACACAGATTCTGAAGGGATAGCTCTGTATTTCAGAAATCAATTGAGGCCGATATTATTAGAATGGTGCAGGACGCATACTAAACCCAATGGAGAACCTTACAATTTATTTGTCGATGGATTAAAAGTGTATACCACCATTGATTTTGGTATGCAACGTTATGCAGAAGAGGCGGTGAAAGCTCATCTTTCAAAACTTCAGCTGCAATTTGATAAGCAATTTAAAGATTACAAAGAGTACGATACCCCGCTGGAAGAAATGATGGAACGATCTCCCCGCTACGAGGCATTAGTCAAAAAAGGGTACAGTGATAAAGACATCAGGGACACATTTGATCTGAAGCAACCAATAAAATGGTGGACCTGGAACGGTGTGATTGATACCATTGCCTCACCGATGGACAGCCTGAAAAATGAAATGAAAATGCTTCAGGGTGCACTTGTCGCCATCAATCCTAAAACCGGGGGTGTGCTTGCCTGGGTCGGTGGCAATGATGCTCAGCAATTTAATATCGATTACGTCATCACTCCTCGTCAGCCAGGTTCATCATTCAAACCTATTCTCTATGCGACTGCTCTGGAGAAAGGCATTTCTCCATGCTCGTTTTACCCGAATGAATCGCACACTTACGTAGTCAAGAATGAAAACTGGACACCGGGAAATTCAGACGAACAATACGGTGGATTCTATTCGTTGAATGGTGCGCTATCGTTAAGCATTAATACCATCGCTGTGCAGTTGATGTACGAAACCGGTGTTGATGATGTGGTGCAAAAAGCAAGGCGTATGGGAATCAAAGGAGAGCTTCCACGGGTTCCTTCGCTGGCACTTGGTACGGCTGAAATTACTTTACTTGATCTTGTCAGTGCGTATTCAACATTTTTGTCGCACGGATATCACCGGCCATACATGTTTATCACGCGTATCGAAGATATTGATGGAAATGTATTGGAGGAATTTAAGCCACAACCCAGTACCAGTGTTTTCACTGAAGAAACCGTTGACATGATGGAACAACTTTTGGCTGGTGTAGTGGATGGTGGAACTGCGGGAGGACTTCGTTATACTTATGGTCTCAGGGGCGCACTTGCGGGAAAAACGGGTACAACGCAATTTCAATCCGATGGATTATTCGTTGGCCTGACTCCAAAATTTGTCGCTGGAGCATGGGTCGGGTGTTTTGATCGAAGGGTAAGCTTTAACAGCCTGCGGGATGGCCAGGGCGGCAAAACTGCCTTGCCGATTTGGGCGAGTTTGCAAAAAGATTACAAAATGATCCTGAATACAAATCATGGTTTAGTGGTATCTGGCCTGAAGAATATCAGTGGGTCAGGGAGTGCCCTTTCACATTAGATGAAAGTGAATTGGTTGAAGCAAATCCTTCCCGAAAGGATACGATTGACTGGCCCGGAGGTATGTCAGAAAATCAGATCAGAGCAGAGGCATCGGGAAACTTATTGAAGATATTTTTGGTAAAAAAACATCTCATCCTGAGGAGCAGAAAAAGAATAACAAATAACAAAAAACAAAAAACAAAAAACAAAAAACAAATAACAAATAACAAATAACAAATAACAAATAACAAAAAACGAATAATGAATAATGAATAATGAATAATTATAAAACTGATCCCGAAGGGATCTTACATTATTAACCCCGGGTGCAACCCGGGGAAATGATGCAAAGGAATATTTGTGACCCTGAAGGGGTCAAATAAAAATCTTCTTCCATCTCTAAATCATTTTAAACACTTTACAAATAACCCATCATTAACCTTCTGACAACAAGTTCTTAACAAACTTTTCTTGGCATTTAAAGTCATACTATAAAAATGACTTGCTATGAAAAAGAAAATCTTTTTGCTCATCTCCATTATTGCTGCTTTTTCATTTATCGTCCTCCCACTCTATGCCAACCATCTCGATGGACTTTGGCGTAGTGATCGTACTCATCTGACACTTCGCATCGAACAGGATCAGGATGGTTTCAGAGTGAAGCGCACTGACCAGGGCATCTGGTATTATTACAAGGCTGATGAGGGTCAACGATATGTAGACAGAAAAGGAAATTGGTATGCCTTAACCGGCAATGACGAGCTTGTCTGGAATGATGTTTACTCCAATCAGCGAATCTACTTTACAAAGGTGGATAACAGAAATGGTAATCGCTGGTCTAACCGGGGAAACAATTATGGAAATGATTATGATTCTTATACTCATTCCAATACTGATCGATGGAACAATAGACGAAACTATCATGGAAATAATTATGATCCTTATACTCATTCCAATGCAGGTCGCTGGAACGATAGAGGGATCAATTATGGGGATAATGACAACTCTTATCATCACTCTAAGAGAGATCGATGGAATAAATCTTATAACTCAGATGCGAGAAATAATCTTGAAGGGGACTGGTATGGACAGAATGGAAAGGCCGCTATGCATATCAAAACCTTCCAGGGCGGTATTAAGGTAAAATCCAAACATCATGGCCAGAAAAAATTTTATGCTGACCGGTCAGAGAACCGATTTAGCGATAAAAAAGGGAATTCCATCAGAATCATTAATGGAAAAATAATCAGGTATAGAAATCGAAATACAGGAGAAGAAAGAATATATACCCATGATCGAAATGATTTTCGCCATCAACACGGCAACCACGAAAAAAATAATTGGTTCGAATAATTTGTAGGTAGTTTGTTGAGATGAACAGGCCGGTGAATTACTGGCCTGTTTTGTTTTAGTATATCAGGAAGTTAGTATTTTGATATTTCTAGGAACTTAAATGGATTCATGAATGATGTGTGGATAACTACTCGAGGGAACAGACATTCAATAGGTTACGACAGTGTGGCACACTTAGGTGTGGCACACCTAAGTGTGCCACACTGTTAAATTGCTTAGTCTAATGTTCGGTTTTATTTGATAAGTATGTGCTGGATTTCTTAATGTTGAACAACAAAAGAAGAGCTATAGTACTTGCCTCCTGAAGTAGCCTGAATATGATATGTTCCCGGTATCCATTGTGCAACATTAATTGATTGGATTCTATTTTCTCCCTGCAAAAGGGTCTTGTCCCAAACCATTTGACCGAAGCCATCAACTATAGAAGCATGATTTACCTCGCTTAAAAATTCAATTTTAATGTTCTCGTTGACAGGATTTGGCGATAATGAAAATAATGGCTTCACCTCTTTAGTATTTTCAACATTGCTATCCTTGCTTTGATCAGATGACTTTACATTTTCCTGAACTTGATCTTTAGGTTGCAGTACAAATTTGAATGGTAGTGTGAGTTCTACCGGCACGGCATTCCCATCATGTTTACCGGGAATCCATTTTTCTGGCAGGTCATTCATTCCATTAATAACTCTCACGATCTCAGCATCAAGACCAGGGCTAATACCACGCACAACCCTAGTATTTGAAATGCTGCCGTCAGCAGTAACGGTAAATTTGGCAATAACCAATCCTTCATTCCCTTTTTCCCTGTCTTCCTGGGGATATTTAATAGCACTATAGATGTAATTAAACATGGCTTCTGTAGCGCAGTTCGCTTTATCATCATTTTTAAAAGATACATTAATTGGCGTATCCGGTTGCAAAAAAACCTGATTAATAATTTTAAGGTGACCTGTACTATTATCTATGGTATAGTCTTTATTTTCTATTAATTCGTTTCCACCGCTTGTAACCTTAACAGATCCTGGTGGAAAATTAAATCCCCCTTTGGAAATATCTGAAGTCTTAACTGTTTTCGTAATTTCTTCACAACCGGGAAATCTTGGCATTTCTTCTACCATTGCATATGGTTGATCCCATATGGTTTTCTCTTCTGCTGAACTTAAAGAAAAAGTAACAGGCAAGGTCATTTCAGCCTCCACTGTCTTTCCTTCCTTTCTTGCCGGCAACCACCTTCCTGCTTCTTTATTCATATTTTTAAAGACTTGTAATACCGCATCATCCGCTTCAGGACTAAGTGATTTTTCAATAACTGTATTTTTCACATAGCCATCGATTCCGACAGTAAAACTTATAATGACCTGTCCTTCAATACCGGCTTTCTTCAATGATTCTGAATAAACTAAATGACTGTTAATATACCCCATTAAATTAGTTTGTCCACACATTCCTCGCTGTTGAATTGGAACATCTTCACATCCCGGAAAAATAGCCATGTCCTCGTAAATATTTGGGTCAGGTCTATATTCTGATGTCGGATTGACATCAGAAGGTGGATCAGTGAATCGATAAGCAGTTACAACAGTTGCAGGAAGAGTATCCTTAGGCAAATAAAGTAAGTGTGCAACATTGGTGCTCTGACCTTGCTCATCAATTGAAGTCATACCAAATTGATCTATTGCCTGAATCCACATGTCTTTGGGACGATTAAAATTTAATTTTGTCCAGGCAGTTCCTTTAATGCCGGTCAGACTTACACCATTATCTTCACCTTTGATGGTAAAAAGAAAGTTAGGATGTTCCGGATCATCGAGTAGTTGAGTGGCTGAAACTAATGTCATTCCATATTGGTCTATTGCTTGGGGTTCATTGAATGATGAAGAATTTACGATAAGTGATTTCCATCCGCACCCATCTTTACAAGTCAATTGCAATTGGTTTTCTTTTTTTTCAATGACTATTAAGAACTTGGCCAGTTCAGGTTGTTTAGGTGATTTTAACACGAAAACCATATGATATTTATCTTCTAGTGGCTTTAGATCTGCGATAGCACTTCCTGTCGCAGTACTGTCCACTTGAACAAAAACGGTTGAATCGTTTTTTCTTATTGTTTTTGCTAAAGCCTGATCCAATTGATCAAATGGAACTTCTTGTGAATTAAGAAAATACTTTTTATCCTTGGTGACAGTAAGTAGAATCATTGGGTCATTTCCTGTGTTGGGGCCAGATTTTTCTCTGAAAGAAAAAATAACCAATGCAAGCAACAGAATAGGAATGATCCCGAGATACTTCAACCCGGCAGATTGGAATGACCTTTTCTTATTCATCATGAGCAATCGGTTTTTTAGTTGTGAATAAAACATTTGATTCGATAGATGATTTTGGAGACCAGTGCCTTTTTGTGATACGAGGAATGAAGCATAATTTTCCCAGGGAGTGTTCTTTAATACTTCCGCATCAGCCAGGAATTCATGCACCTCTCTTAGTTTTTTCCGGTATAAATAAATCATCGGGCTGGGCCATAATCCAATGCAGACTAATTCCATGAAAATGATGTCAATCGAATGCCAGTTTCTGACATGCGCTTTTTCATGAGAAATGATTTCACCTAATTCCTTTTCATTAAAATGATGGTCCGTTGGCAAATAAATAGTATTGAAAAAAGAAAAAGGACTTTTGACATCATCTGAAAGAATGCACAACTGACCTGAAACAAAAGTTTTTTGACCTTTCCTTCTAATAGCCAGAATAGTTCCTATTTCATTTATAAAATGAATACCCGCAATCAGTGTACCTGCCAGGTAGATTAATCGAATAATGTATAGCCAGGGAATGCCTTTTTGAGCCGGCGTTACTTTAATAGCATCACTCATCTCATTCATATAAGAACCAACATAGACATAGGGCATCGCCACGATACTGGCTTCCTGTTGATGTGCCTGAACATAGATTTTGATCAATGGCAATATGAGACTAATCAATACTGTCGCCAACAAATAAATCCGGTTGGTCTCAAATAATGTTTCTTTATGCAGAAGGAGATGATAAAATGCATAAAAACAGGCCAGGCAAATCGTAACCTGGAGGATATAGGCGATGATCATGACTAAGCTTTTTTCTTGAGTTGTTTAATGATTTCCTGTAATTCCTCAATAGTCGTCTCCTCCTCTTCAACAAGGAAAGAAACCAGCTTCGGTGTAGATCCATTGAAATAATTGTGGATGAGATTTAATAGACTTCCTTTCGAATAATCATCCTTACTGATCAACGGAAAATATTCATAGGTCCTGCCATAAGATTTATGGCTTACGAATCCTTTTCGCTCCAGGATCCTGACAATAGAGGATACGGAAGAATGCGGTGGTTTTGGAGATGCCAGTTTTTCTATAACATCTGCTACAGTGCATCGTCCAAGTTGCCAGATGTACTGCATGATCCCCTCTTCTCCTTTCGTTAAACGCTTAATTCTATTCATATCAATAATGATTTTCAATTCAAATATAACGTATTTTTACGTTATATGGCTAATTTTTACATTTTTCTTAAATTATTTATCTAATCATATCTTCTAATCGATCTTTTTGAACCAAATCAACCCTTAAATCTTTTTCTAACTTTGCTTCATGCCCTCTCCTCTACTCAATGAAGCCGAAATCATCGACTATTACGACCACTGTGAGGTCGATTATGCTTTAGTCTGGCAGTTAGATGAGGTCATGTGCATGCATTATGGGTACTGGAATGAGAATACCCCGCATCACCGGTCTGCATTGCAAATGATGAATAAAATGGTGGCTGAGGCTGCTCAAATCAGGCCGGGGCAATATGTACTTGACGCCGGATGCGGAGTTGGAGGACCATCAATCTACCTGGCAAGCATAGGATGCAAAGTCGAAGGCATCACCCTCAGCGCAAAACAGGTCAACACCTGTCGCGAAAATGCAGCCAGGTTTAACCTCGAAGACAGAATCCATTTCAGTGAACAAAACTATCTCTCCACTTCTTTCGAAGACAATACTTTTGACGTTGTATGGGCCATTGAAAGTGTATGTTATGCATGGGATAAACTTGACTTTGCAAAAGAAGCATTCAGAGTTCTGAAACCGGGAGGCAGGTTAGTGGTTGCTGATTTTTTTAGTCAGCCCGTTGAAGAAGGATCAGAAAAAGCCAGCCTGATGCAGAAATGGACCGATTCATGGGCTATTAAATCTTATGCCACCATCCATCAATTTAATGACGATCTCATTCATGCCGGATTTAAAGCGGTCAGGAACCGGGACATCACTTCTCATGTGACACCAAGCATCAGGAGATTATACCTGTCTTTTTTCCCCGGCATCGTCACGACTAAAGTGGCGGAATGGATTGGCGTGCGCAATAAAATTCAGACAAAGAATACCTGGTCTACATACTACCAATATAAAGCACATCGTCTTGACCTCTGGCGATATTGTATCTTCTCAGCCCAAAAACCTGATCAATGAGTGATTCTCCCAAATGGACTAATGAGTTTCTTGATGAAATGCGGAAATATGGGGACCCTCTGGCAGATAAAGCAGCCACCGCTTTATTCGAAGCGGTCAAGGGGGAATCAGAAGCAACTATCGGTGCATTCATCACAGATTTTGTTTCCCGCGATTTCAGTAAAGCATGGGTCAGCAGCCCGTTAATCCATGACCCTCCGGAATTAATCGCCTACTTCGAAAATTTTGATGATTTCAAATTCACCTCTCAAGAAATTGAATACCTCGAAAAAGGTGCCGATCTATTTGATAAGCATGGACCATGGATCACATTCGCTCTCGGGGTGCGTTCACTGCTCAAACAATATGCACATACGAAAGCAATTGTAGTGCTGAATCTAACCACATTACTGGTCAAGTATGTCAATCGCCGGATTATGGAGACGATGCAGTTCGTCCTCGATGTGATGGAAGATGACTGGTATATTAAATCTCCGGACGGAAATATAAAACTCAATTTAAAGCATCCGGGCCTGATGTCCATCAAAAAACTCAGGCTGCTTCATGCCATGATCCGATACAGGATACTCCATCGAATGTATGATACTACATTGGGTGATTATGATGTTCAGCTTTTGGGTTATCCGATCAACCAGGAGGACATGGTGTTTGCCACTCACACCTTCAGCCTTGAGATCATTGAAGGATTAAGAGAGATGAGAATCATTGTCTCCGATGAAGAAGCAGAGAACTATTTTCAATGCTGGAAATTATTCGGCCGTGGGTTAGGCGTTCGAAGGGAATTGGAACCTGATTCCTATGCGGATGCAATGGTATTGCAGAATCAGATCTACAAACGTCATTTTACCATGCCCAATAGCATCGGTCCTATTTTGTCAAAAGCTTTGATGGATTGGTTTACCGCCACGGTACCTTTTTTGGATGAAAAGACATTAATTTCTTTTATCAAAGAATTCAACGGACCGGAAAATTATTCAATACTCAGTGACAACCTGCAAATCAATCTCGGCAATGTTCATCCTGACCTTAGGCAGCATATCCAGTCCGATATTAAATTTGACGAACAAATGACAAGATCCGGACTTGTATATGCAGATCCGGGTCAATCGGCATTGGATAACTTCTTTTTACATTTCCTCAAAATACTGCTGAAATCAGAGCGTGGTGGAAAAAATGCCAATTTTAGGATTGGCGATGGATTTAAAGCATCGTGGAATCTAAATGACATGGATGAAAAATCTCTGGCAAAGATTGAAATCATATGGTTAGTCATCAAAACATTTCTGAATAAAATCATCAATACATTCATAAATCCTTTCAGAAGCAAGAATAAACCTTCATAGACATGGAACAGCTCTTGGAAAAAATATATGAAAGTTCTAATGCAACGGTTTATAAAGAAACTGATCCTTCAGGCCATGCCTTCACGATTAAGGTACTTAAAACCGATATTTCAAACCCACGGCAAATTCTCAAATTCAATAATGAATATTCAATCCTGTCCGAACTTGATATTCCCGGAATAAAAAAAGTTATTTCCAAAGGAATACACCAGGGTTCACCCAGTATCATCTCTGATTATTTTGATGGAATCACCCTTCGTCAATATTTTAATCAAAACAAGTTCAATCTTCATGACAGGATAAATATAGCCGCTGAGCTTGCTCACATTTTGGGGTTGATTCATCAACACAATGTGATCCACAGGGACCTGACTTCTGATAATATCCTCATCAATCCACAGACTTTTGAGGTCAATATTGTTGACTTCGGACAGTCCATTAAAATCGATGTCAAAACCATTCACCTGAGTAATCCTGATCAGCTTGAAGGGACGCTTTCATATTTCTCTCCGGAACAAACCGGCAGAATGAACAGGATCCTGGACTATCGATCTGACCTTTATTCGATGGGAGTTATTTTATATGAATTGTTTACAGGAAGGTTGCCATTTGAAGTCAAGGATCCACTCAAACTGATCCACTCTCACCTGGCTCTTTATCCTTTGCCTCCGGATGAAGTCAATCATGAATTGCCAAAACAGGTTTCCAGGATCATCAGGGTCCTATTATCGAAAAATGCTGAAGACAGGTATCAATCCGGTTTCGGACTTGAAGCGGACCTGAAACATTGTCTGCAACTGCTGGATAAAAACGGAGCTATTCCTGAATTTGAAATTTCAAACAATAAAGTTTTTACCAAATTCCAGATACCCCAAAAACTTTATGGTCGTGAAAAGGAAGCAGATCTCTTGCTCCAGGCATTTGAAGAAGTGTCGGATGGCAAAGGAAAAATGATCCTGGTTTCAGGCTATTCGGGTGTAGGAAAAACAGCGCTGGTCAATGAAATCCACAAGCCTATCACCGCTAAAAGGGGAAATTTTATCCGCGGGAAATTTGATCAGTACAACAGGAGTGTTCCTTATAGTGCCTTCACACAAGCATTGAATGAATATTGCCAGTTGATTCTGACAGAACCCGATGAGCAACTTAATTTCCTTCGTAAAAAAATCTCAGAGGCATTAGGACACCAGGGCCAGATCATCATTGAAATCGTTCCTGATCTACAACTTATCATCGGGAAACAAGCAGATGTCATCCGGCTTGAACCTGTAGAAAATAAGAACAGGCTTGATCTGCTTCTCCTTAAATTTTTCCAGGCCATTGCGACTATCGATCGACCCCTTGTATTATTTCTCGATGACCTTCAATGGGCCGATAGTGCTTCACTTGACCTGATCAAACTATTGGCTACAGAAAGTGAATCATTGGTGATGCTCATCATCGGAGCTTACAGGGATAATGAAGTAGATGCAACTCATCCCCTGAACATATTGGTGCAGGAACTCACCAAAAAATCGATTACCATATTCGATCTGAAGGTCAAACCACTCCCCTACAAGGATGTTCATAGCATGATTGAAGACACGCTGCACCAGAAAGGAATGGATGAGATCTCGGCACTGGTATTCGAGAAAACAAAGGGAAACGCTTTTTTCACCATACAATTTATCAGGGTACTGCTGGATCAGCGTCTTTTGATGTATAATGAAAATGCCAAGTCCTGGACTGCTGATCTCGAAAAAATCAAAGCACAATCTTTTTCGGATAATGTGGTCGACCTGATGATCCGCAAGATCAAATCACTGGATCCTTCCACTCAGTTTAGCATGACCATGGCTGCCGCTATCGGAAATAAATTTGATCTTGAACTGGTCAGTTCTATCATGGATATTCCTGCAAAGGATGTATTGCAACATTTATGGCCTGCACTGATAGAAGGATATATCACCCCTGTCAATGAAAATTACAGGATGTTCGTGATTGAGGAATTGAGCATTGCACCATCGAATGTTCTTTTTTCCTTTGCGCATGACCGGGTCCAGCAAGCATCCTATCAACTCATACCTGAAAGTGAACGACCTTCTCTTCACCTGAAGATCGGCAGAATACTTTTTGACAAATACAAAAATGATGAAGAACACCTTTTCGATGTAGTGAATCATTATTTGCTGGGATTGTCAGAGGTGAAGGAAGAAGATGAAAAAAATCGTGTGCGATCCCTTAATCTTCGCGCCGGACTTCGTGCAAAACAAGCTAATGCTATTGCTTCAGCAATCCGGCATTTTTCTACAGCATTGCAATTGACCCTACCTACTGCATGGCAGGATGATTATGAAAATACACTGTTACTCAACAAAGAACTTGCGGAGGCTTATTATCTCGATGGTCAGTTGGAAAAATCCCAGGCATTAATTTTCCATTGCCTGGAGAAAGCTTCCAATCCTATCGACCGATCAGATATTTATTATGTGTGGATGCTTCGATTGGCTCTTGAATCCAAGTACGATGAAGCCGTCGATGCCGCTATTAATGGTTTGAAGGAATTGGATTATGATTTCCCAAAAGCCACCACACAAGAGGCAGTGCAGGCTGATCTGCAAAAGATCATTGCCTATTTCCAGGAACACCCGATCCCGACGCTTTATAATTTACCACTCATGACCAGTGAAAAATATAAAGCGGTCATGAAGATCATGGACAACCTGACTGCCCCACTTTATCTCGGCGGAAAGACTGAATTGTGGATACTGCATGTATTCAAAAAAATACTTCTTTCGATCGAACATGGCATGTCGCATCCGATGACTTATGCATTTTCGGAATTGGGCCTGATCTTTAATCTTTTTGAGATGTTTGATTTTGGTCTTCCTGCAGGAGACCTTGCACGGAAACTTTCATATCGGTTTGAAAAAGAAGCACCAAGACAAAAAGGAAGGACAGGGAATATAGTGGCTAACTATGTTTATCCTTATTACAAGCATATCAGGGATATTGATGAATACAACCGTGAGTCCATCAAAGCAAGCCAGGAAAGCGGCGAGTTGATCTTTGGTGGCTATGCGGTCATGAATCAATATTTCAATCATTATTATTCTTCTGAAAAACTATTGCAGGAGTTATCTCTCGAGTTTGATGCGGGAATAACGTTTGGTCGGAAAATAAATCACCACATGGTCCACAATGCTCTTGTAGCGCTGGAAATGTGTGTGGATTACCTGATGAGTCCTGAAATGACCAACAATGAAGTCAGGTCCAAGCGTTTTGAGATTGATGAGTTTTTGGAAATCTGCAAATCAACGAATGAGCTATATGGACCTATTTGCCTTTATCTCTATTCCATGCAGGTCTATACGATCATGGGCAAGCGTGAATTGGCACTCACGGCAGATGTTAACGCTGCCAAGTTTGTAGCTCCAATCTTTGCTGCTGTTCCGCATTACAGCACTTACATGTTCTTTCACGGGGTCCTTCACCTTGACATGGCCATCTCGGACAAAGAATACGTGATCCCTGAATCCGTCAATACATTCATTGGCTACCTCGGGAGATTGAAGGTGGTCAATCCTGCAAATTTCGAGCACAAACATCTTTTGCTTGAAGCAATGAAAGCTCAACATGCGGGGAAAACCATTGAAGCGTTACAACTTTTCGAACAAGCAATACAGTCTGCACAGAAATATAAGTTTGTCAACAACCTCGCCATCGCTCATGAAAAAACGGCGGCTTTGTGGGTGACAGAAGGCCGGCCTCATTATGCTTTATATCACATTAAACAATCGATAATAGCTTATACGCAATGGGGAGCTTTTGCCAAGGTCAAACAAATGCAGAAATACTATGCTGATATCCTCAGTCAGCAGCCTGGATTTGAGAAAAATGAAATCAACGTCACTGCCACTGATTCCATTGACAAGGAGCAATTAGACCTGATGAGCATCTTTAAAGCATCGCAGGCCTTTACGGGACTATTGTCGATGGATGAATTGAAGAGGCATATCATTGATGTTGTGATGGAAGGTGCAGGTGCTACACGTGTTGCTCTTTTGGCTCCCGATCCTGGAGGTGTGACGGTAGAAATCATGGGAGATATAGGCCAGGAATACCGTAGTGAGCCATTTCTTATCCAGGAAAATGGTTCATTGTTGCCTTTATCCATTATTCATTACGTCACGCGCAAAAAGGAACCATTGTTAATCAATGATGTTTCCGCAGACAGAGTGTTTAACCGCGATATTTATTTTGATACGGCTCATCCGCAATCCATCTGGGTTTTACCTCTGATCATCAACAACGATTTAAAAGGAATTCTTTACCTGGAAAATAATCTCTCCAGCAATGCCTTCACAGAGGACAGAGTCCGGTTGTTACAATTGTTGAGTTATCAACTGGGTATATCGATTGAAAATGCACGGTTATACGAAGGCATGTCTGCCACGAATAAGATGTATCAAAAATTTGTCCCTCTTCCATTCCTCAATACATTAGGATATGATTCCATCCTCAGCATTAAATTGGGTGATCAGATACAGCGGGAGATGACGATCATGTTTACAGATATCCGGTCCTACACTACTATTTCGGAAATGCTGTCGCCACAGGAAAATTTCAAATTTATCAACGAATACTTAAGCTACACTGCACCATGCATTGAAGCTTATGGCGGATTCATCAACCACTTCACAGGTGATGGCATCATGGCTCTATTTCCGGATGCTGACCAGGCATTGAAGGCTTCTATTGTCCTTCAGCAGGAAGTAAGAAGATATAACAAAGACAGGCAATTAACCAATCAGCAATCCATCAAAGTAGGCATAGGACTTCATACGGGATTGATCATGCTGGGAGTGATCGGGGATGTTGACCGTCATGATGCAGGCGTGATCAGCAATGAAGTCACCACCGCATCGCGGATAGAAGGATTGACAAAAATGTTTGATGCTTCGATCCTGGTGAGTGAAAGCACTTTGTCCAAAATAGAAAATCTCTCGGAATACAATTACCGTTACCTGGGTTCAGTGCAGGTGAAAGGCAGAACCTTAGCCGTCAAAGTTTTTGAGTGCTTCAGTGGTGATCCGGAAAGCATCATTGATCTGAAAAACCAAACCCTTGATGATTTCAGCGAAGGATTAAAATCTTATTTCGAAAGGGATTTCATCATCGCGGCCGGACATCTCAAAAAGGTATTGAATGTCAATCCAGTCGATATTACAGCTGAAAGATATTTCCGGAATGCAGCCGAACTCATGGTTAAGGGTGTAGGCGCTGACTGGAGCGGAGTGGAAATAATGACTGAAAAATAAAAAGGATCAGCAGGTCATCTTCTTCTTCCTCTATTCTTCTTTCTTCCTCGTCTCCCCGGTATCAGCTTCACCATCCGTAATGGTCAGGTAATCCATGTCCCCATATTTCTCTTCATATTCCTCTTTTACACTTTCTTTCAATTCGCCACTTTCATCATAGTCATCATCGTCCTCGATAATTTGACGTGCTTCATGAGGGTCATGCGGACCAGGTAATACCGGTCATCAGTTTCGAAAGGAAGTGCTGATACAAATTTGCCTTCGGCATTTTTGTATTGAATCAGGTGTTTCGCGAATCCATAGGGATACATGAGTTTGATCTGCTCCTGGATTTCCTCATCCAGTTTTTCATAATCCTTAACGATACGTGGTTTATTAGCCATTCTTGATACGTGTGTTTCCCAAAAAACGAAGATCGGTGTGTTTTCGTACTTCGTTCTGGGGCGTAAGTTGTAAAAATATTACATGACAAACAAAAGACTTTTATTTGAAATTCTCACAAAGATTTTTTTTTGACCCATCCGAAGGTAGAAGTCGATAGAATTGACAAGAAGGGAATAGTCGAGAAATGGCTATTGAATAAAATGAATCCGGGCAGGAAATCTCATCCATCCCTGCCCGGCATTTTTAACCAAACCATCTAAAAACCCCCGGTTGATTTAAGCCAGAGCAGCGATATCTCTGATCAAAATGCTGTTCCGGGTAAAATAAATTTTATTCGTTTTTCGCAAATCATTGAGCACAGCAGTTACAGTCTGGCGACTGGTGCCTGTATAATTGGCGATATCTTGTTGAGTGAGTGAATGCCTGAGCAATGTTTCGAGTCCTACTTGTCTTACCGCATTGATGGGCATTTTCCACAATAAAATCAATGATCCTTCCCCTGGCATCTTTAAAGATGAGTGATTCCAGTTGATTTTCCGTCTGGAGAAGTTTATACCCGATCATCGAGATGATACTCATCGCCAACTGTGGATTGTGATCCATGATCTGCCTGAACCACTCCACTTCAATTTTATAATAGCTTGTCAGGGAAGATAAAGAAGTGGCAAAATTGTGATGCGGTATGTGCTGTTGAATCAAAGCCAATTCACCAAATACCATGCGTGGATGGAGGACTTGTTTTATAATTTCCCTGCCATCATCATGATGACTTCCGATTTTAACACTTCCTCCAGATAGGATATAAAAGTAATCGGCCGGATCCCCTTCTGAATAGATATTCGTGTACTTGGGAGCCGAATTGTATTCCATATGCTGAGTCAGGGTCGCCATCTCCTCCTGGTTAAGGACGTTGAAAAATGGAATACTCTCCAGGACTTCATATTTATTGGGCATCATCTGATCGATTGATAATTGAACAATAATCTGTCAGTTATATGACACAATTATCTCTTCCCACCCCTACAATGGGCAGAATAAAAAAAGCTAAAAGTCCTATAGCGGGAAATCAGATGAGGTGATAATCTGTGTAAATCCTGAAAAATTGCCATACCCGGCTTCAATATTATTGAAAATGGTCACCGGCTCAGCAAACGGATCCTGCCTGACAATCAATTGCCTGGCTAAAGAAGTTTGATACTTATAATATTCTTCGGAAATCGATCGCAATTCAACATTAACCCGTTGAATGTCATTATTGCCATATACCCAATCAAGAAAATTAAAGGTTAATGGCTTGCCTTCTGTCAGATTATCCCGATCGATGAGCACCCCGTAAGAATAATGATGGATGAAGGCCTGGTTATCTGAAGGTTCAGGATTCACGAGGGCTGGATTGGGTTCGCCTACATATTCATTGTAAAAAACAATATGGTAATAACGGTTGGATTCATAATGATCAATATTAAACTGAAGCGTGTACCGTACGATCTTCTTGAATTCATTTAACTCCGATGGATCAATCCTGGAATTTTTGATGCTTAGATTTGATATCGTGCTGGGCCAGGGGATGGTGGTAGTGGCATTGACCGATTCAAAACCCGGAGCACTGGCTTCAATGAGATATGCTGATCCTGATTTCACTAATCCTTTCGGTATTGGATAATAAGTCTTTCCATCCTCATGCCTGGGAATCAATCGAGTCGTTTGTGCAGATCCAACCTCCGTTATTTTGACCTCAAGATTTCCGGGAGTATAAAATTGACTGGAATCAGAAGGAGATTGAGAAGCATATACATAAGCCCTTTGACCATCCCACGAATCCGGGGCAATCTGTGATATAATGGTCAGTTTCGGAACAGGAATTTTATCAAAATCAATGGAAGTCTCGCAGGCAGCAAGAACCAGCAAAAGGCTGATAGGAAAAATCCTTAAAATATGTGCTGTTTTGACTTTCACTGTTTAAATATAGCGATTTTTATTAACATTCTTTCTAAGTTCTTATTCATGGCAATACCCATCCACTCACTGAAATGAAAATCGATAGCTGACGGATGGGAAAAATTTGAAAAGAGAAAACTGTTTAAAATCAAAATCCTGCGTAATCGGATCTTGCACAAGAGTGACATAGATTGGATTCACTCTATTATATACATTGTATAAATTAAGTGACAAAGCATGATTGAATCTTCCTTTCTTCTGTAATTGATAGGTCACGAAAATATCCATCCTGTTATAATCAGGAAGTCGAAACCCGTTTCGATCACTATAATTTAATCCGACCTCAGGGTAAATGGCACCGGGGATAAAGAATTTACTTTCAGCCAACGTAATCGCAAGACCTGTTCCATAAAGAAAATCCAAACCACATGACCACTTTGAGCTCAACTTGAGCTGACTGTTGAACGTGAAGGACCAGGTCCTATCGTATCGGTCCGGGAAAGGAAGTCCATTGTTGATGTCATCAAATCTTCTGTATGAGCGTGACCAGCAACCTCCCAGGTTGAATAATAATTTTTTCCGCTCATAATTAAATTCCATCTCCACTCCGGATGCATCACCATCACCAACTGTGATTTTAGATTCCCAATTACCGGCATCTGCAATACTGCCTGGCACTAAACCTTCTTTAAGCAGAAAACTTGCGCCTTCCTGGTATGAGATCAGGCTGCGCATATTTTTTATATAAGTAGATAAGTCGATTTTAAAAAATTCCACTGGTTTCCATGATGCGGAAAAACCATATTGATCAGATAATTCAGGAGAAACACGTCTTGTTGTTGGTACCCATAGATCCGTTGGCAATCCAATGCTGCTTGAAGTTAAATTGTGCAGATATTGAGCCATACGGCTGTACCCGATATTAAATGCAAGTTTTGAATTTGGCTGGTAATCAAAGCTTAGACGCAACTGCGGATCTAGGTAATAAGTGCCCTGTACGAAAAAACTGGAAATATGTACACCGGATGTAAGTCTTAAACCCTGTTTGATTTCCCATTTGTCTTCAAAATAAACCCCGGCTTCCAGGGCTTTCACTTTTAAGGTTGAAAACAAAGCATCATCCACCAATCCTTCACGTAAATAAAAATCGCCTATCTGGCTCTTTTCATTCAGTGTAATGGATTTTGGACGAAAAAGATAATTGATCGCGTAAATGCCTGAAGAGAGTTGGTGATCCGTTGAAGGCTTAATGTCCAGCTCTACCCTGCCCGTAATATCCTTGATACTGGATTTAAATTCTTTTGTATCAAACCTGGAAACAGGTGCAACAGTGGTATCAGGTGAACTGAGATTAACATCACTGCTATCAATAGATTGCAAAACGAATGAACTTGTGGATAAAATAAAATTGGCAAAGATTTTTTCATTGACGATGTGATTCCATCTGAAGACCGCTGTTTGATTCGTCCAATTCAGGTTTTTATAAAATGATTCATTGGATATGATTCTTTGTCCCGTTTCATTGTCCAGTTCATTACGATAAGTCACTGTGCTGTCAGCAAAACTATCGCTGCCTCTGTATGTGCTCAGGTAAATTCTGTCGCGCTGACTTATTTTCCAATTGATCTTTCCATTGAAATCATAATAATCCAGGTCAGAATATCCTCCGATAGCATTTCTTCTTTTATACGCTCTTGTCAAATCTTTCATAACCAATCCCGGTAAAAAAAATCTTCCGCTCAACAATATGCTGACTTTATCTTTCACGATCGGCCCCTCTGCAGTCATTCCAAATTCGGATAAGCCGATATTTCCTGAAAATCCCCACTTGCTAAGATTTCCTTCTCTTGTCTGGACATCCATCACGGATGAAAGTCGTCCGCTAAACCTGCTTGGAAAATTTGCTTTATAGATTGAAGCTTGTTGGAAAACCTGGTAATTAAAAACAGAAATGATTCCAAGCAAATGATCTGGATGGTACACCGGAACACCATCCATCAGGATCAGGTTTTGATCATTAGCTCCACCCCTGATATGGATTCCCCCTACTCCATCTGTTCCTGTGTGCACACCTGGAATAAAATCAGCGACGCGGTATAAGTCACTTGTTCCTCCAAGTTGAATATGGCTTTGAAGTTCTCCAAGAGTAATTCGATCTGCAACAGGAATTAAAGGTTCATTTTCATATTTCTTATCCGCGACGACAACTACTTCTTTGAGGAATCCACTTGGGTGAAGACGAAGATGAAGAAATAGATTTTTATCAAGCTCCATTATTTTGTTCTGAGATACATAACCGGCATATCCTGTGACCAGGCTTATGGGACCGGAGGGCAGATTCAAACTGTAGTATCCATAATTATTTGTATTGGTTCCTTTACCTGAGACAGCATCATAGACAAAAGCATAAATGAGTGGTTCACCGGAAATAGAATCAGTCACGACTCCGCTAATCGAATATTTGGTCAATGCGGGTGCAACTTCATAGAGTACAATTTGATTTTCAACAAGACGATAATTGACCTGGCTACCGCGGATGGCTTCCCCGATAATTTCTTCAAGAGTAGCGCCTTCCATTTTGAGTGTGACGGGGGGAAGTTTGCCGATCAGGTTATCATTGTAAATAATGTTGATTCCGGACTGTTGGCTTAATTCCATGAAAAAGTCAGCCGGTGGCTTGTGGTCAGCCGTTATGTCCAGTTTAATATCCTGGCTATAAAGCTGATATGCCACCATGATCATCAAAATACCGCTTATAGATAGGCGAAGTCTGGTCATCATGTTCAATCTAATAACGAATTAGACCGGAGAAATAAGTCCTAACGTTTGGTAATGAATAAAATTACAGAATAGTTTCAGGAGGAAACCGGGCTCAGGCCCAGCCTTTTACCTTCTACGATCATAAAAGCATAGGCTTTTTCGTAGTCATTTTCCAATTCGCCGTCCAGGATGGCTTCCCTGATGGCAGTCTTTATTTCACCGACCTCTCTTCCCGGCTTGATTCCAAAGGTTTCCATGATAATCTGTCCATTAATGGGAGGCTGCCAGTTACGGAGGTGATCACGTTCTTCAATATCACGCAGACGAGCCATCACCAACTCATAATTCCCAAGATACCGGTTGACACGATCAGGATTTTTCGAAGTGATATCCGCTTTACAAAGCATCATCAGGTCTTCAAGGTCATCTCCTGCCTCAAATAGCAATCTCCGAATAGCGGCGTCTGTGATTTCATCCTGCACGAGAGCTATTGGCCTCAGGTGAAGCCTCACTAATTGCTGAACGTATTTCATCTTCTCATCCATGGGCAACTTCATCCTGCGGAAAATTCTTGGAACCATAGCTGCACCTACACTTTCATGGCCATGAAATGTCCATCCATGTCCGGGTTCAAATTTTTTGGTCACCGGTTTTGCTATATCATGTAAAATGGCAGCCCAGCGCAACCATAGACTATCAGTCACTTTAGAAATGTTATCGAGAACCTGGAGAGTGTGATAGAAATTATCCTTGTGCCCATATCCTTCGATTTGCTCAACACCTTTAAGCGATTCCATTTCTGAAAATACCAGGGGCAATATCCCCGCTCTCTCCATCAATTTAAATCCAATAGAAGGCACCGGGGAAAGAATGATCTTATTCAGTTCATTCGTAATCCTTTCCATCGAGACAATTGTCAAACGGTCTCGCATCGAAGCAATAGCTTCAAATGTTTTGAGATCTATTGTAAAAGAAAATTGCGTTGCAAAACGAATGGCTCTCATGATCCTCAATGGGTCATCTGAAAATGTCTGGTAAGGATCTAATGGAGTGATGATTCTTCCCGATGCTAAATCTTTAAGTCCTTCAAACGGATCAATTATTTTATATGGATCATCACCATTCAATGTAAGTGCCATGGCATTGATGGTAAAATCCCTGCGCAATTGATCATCATACAAGGTACCCTGTTGAACTTCAGGTTTGCGGCTGTCCTGGTTGTAAGATTCTTTTCGTGCACCTACAAATTCCAGTTCCAAATCATGGTACCGGAACATCGCCGTTCCAAAATTCTTAAATACAGATAATCCGGTTGCATCTGCACCTAAAGCTGCACAAACTCTTTCTGCTAATATAGTTCCATCACCGACGGTTACAAAATCTATATCCTTGGATTCATAGCCCAGTATCCGGTCCCTTACAAAACCACCAACAGCATAAACCTCTTGCCCTAAGCGATCAGCTTCGGTACTGATGATTTTAAATAGAGATTTTTCATCTGCTGTTAATTCCAAATTCATAACACTTGCCTTAAAGGACTTCGGAAGCTGAGTAATTCTGATTTGATGTGATGAAAGTATATCACTTAATAGATTAATAGGTTCATCCTACATCTAATAGTTCATGAGAATAATGACTTTCAATCTGGTCAAGCAAGTCAAATAATGGTGCAGGCTCCGATTCAGTGACCAACTGAGAACGGAAATGTCTCACGCCTTCAAGAGCCTTGAAGTAATTCGTATAATGTCTTCTCATTTCAAGGATTCCTAATTTTTCTCCTTTCCACTCAATAGAATGTTGCAGATGAATTCGGGCCGCAGATACACGTTCAGAAAGTGTCGGTCCCGGGAGTAATTTACCTGTTGCCAGGTAATGCTTGATCTCGCGAAATATCCAGGGATACCCGATGGCAGCCCTGCCGATCATGATGCCATCCACTCCATATTTATAGCGATAAAGTTGAGCCTTTTGTGGAGAATCAATATCACCATTACCAAAAATTGGTATCGTAATGCGGGGGTTATTTTTAACCTTTTCAATCATGGTCCAATCAGCAGATCCTTTATACATCTGTGATCTCGTCCGGCCATGAATGGATAGTGCCTTTATTCCTTCATCCTGCAACCGCTCAGCCACTTCCATGATATTAATGCTATTGTCATCCCATCCTAACCTGGTTTTCACTGTCACAGGAAGATGTGTTGATTTAACTACTGACCTGGTCAGGCGAACCATCAGTTCAATATCTTTCAGTACCGCAGCCCCGGCACCTTTGCAAACTACTTTTTTTACCGGGCAACCAAAATTAATGTCAACTAAATCCGGCTGAACAGCATCAACAATCTTTGCACTCATGGCCATCGCTTCTTCATCACCTCCAAAAATCTGAATGCCTATCGGACGTTCATATTCAAAAAACTCAAGCTTTTTCCTGCTCTTAATCGCATCCCGAATTAACCCCTCACTACTGATAAATTCTGTAAATAACAGGTCAGCACCAAACTCCTTACACAACACACGAAAAGGTGGATCACTCACATCTTCCATAGGTGCAAGCAAAAGCGGAAATTCTCCTAATTCGAGATTGTGGATCTTAACCATAGGATATGAAGGACAACAGTTTATTTGCCCAATTGATCTACCAAAATTAATAAAGTAAGTACAGCCGTAGCTTGTGCAACCGTATCCCTCAGCACAGTGCTCCAGTCAACGGCTTTCTTCTGCTCCTTTTCAACAGCAGGTTTGACATATTTTGGACCGACCGTGACCAATGCTCCCCGCTTGACTTTTGGATATTGATTGAAGAAGAGAAATTTTTTCGTTCCCTCTACGCCTCCGTCAGCATATTGCACTTTGATCATTTTGTTAGCCCCTTTTTCACTCACTCCTGCAGCGAAATTATTGATGTAGTATTTCGCGTTCTTCTCTCCCCTGAAGGCCACAGAAATCTTTTTCTCGCCAGTCAGGAATCCTGCAGAATATGCTTTATCAAGATTGACATAACCACCTATCGTCACGAGATCACGACTTTTAGGAATTTCAATCTGATCACCGTCCAGCAATATGACATTGGAAGGAGTATTGTTATTACTCAATATTTCGGCAAGATTGATGACAACCAATCCGGTGGAATCACCATGCCTGTATAATTTTGCACCTTCCGCAAAAGCATCACCACTTAACCCGCCTGCCCTGGTAATCAAATCAGAAATCCGTTCCCTGTCTTTAAGAATTGGATAAGTTCCCGGGTATCTGACTTCCCCTGTGATCAGTATGGTTTGTTGTATTTGATATTGAGGAATTGTTCTGACGTAAA
Organism: uncultured Saprospiraceae bacterium; assembly: GCA_963746195.1. Lineage (GTDB taxonomy): Bacteria > Bacteroidota > Bacteroidia > Chitinophagales > Saprospiraceae > Opimibacter. The sequence goes on from CAVVAS010000003.1 coordinate 87,571, forward strand.
CATTATCAAAAGGTTTCAACTCAAAACCACTAGTACTTGGTTTATCAGGTCCGAAATCAGCAGGAAGCTGAGTGGCGTATTCATTGATCTTAAACTCTTTGTCAGGTCCTAATTCAGACCGGGCTAAATCAATTCTTTCATGATCAGCACCTAATGTAAATCCACCGGCAAGATTGACAAGATCTGCTACAGTCATATTTGGTCCATATGAATAGGTACCCGGATTCCGGACTGCCCCAAATATGGAGACATTGAGATTGTCACGGGTTTCACCTTTGCCATACACCATTATCCTGTCTCCGGGCTTTATCTCAACATTTGCCGCAGAACCGGGTGAAGTCAAAGCTTCTTTAATATTGACCTGAAAATAAATGATGGTTTTAGGTTCAACCGGATCCAATCGCATAATGTAACCATGATCATCAGCATCAATCAATGGTCCGCCTGCAAGGATCAATGCATCTTCAAGTTTTAAATGACCATCAGGCTTGAATTCAAATGTGGAAGGATTTTTAACCGCACCGGTAACTGAAAAATTAGTTTGCAATGCAAATAATTTCAAGGTCATCACCTCCACCTCATCCCCATCCCCCAGTTCAAGATTATCAGGTGAAGAGGGATCATCCAAGATTGCCTTTAAATTGATTCTTCGAAATTGAAAAGATCCATCAGGCTGATATTTTAAAAGATAACTAAAATCAAGTTTTGCTTCCGGTCTTAGCTTACTCTGATCAAGCAGATCTGATACTTTCATTCCGGGCTTCCTTTCATATTTCCCCGGAAAGGAAACTGCACCAGTTATACTCACGAAATTAGCGATGCTGTTGTCAATCGTTTTAATTTCCACCTTGTCACCATTATAAAGAATATAGTCGCCTCCGCTTGCCTGTAGTTCCCTGAAATTTATATTGGTGATAAATTGTTTGTCATTGTGAAATCTTGTCACCTTGACATTGGACAGATATGCATTTGGTTTTACTCCTCCTGCATATTTGATGAGCTCAGCTAAATTTTCTGAATCAAGAAGCTCATATGACATTGGTCTGGTAATAGCTCCAGTGATTTCAACCACTTTGTCAGCTACAGGGATCTGAATGAAATCATTATTCTGCAAAAAGAAAGATGTTTCAACACCGGGATTATTCATGAACGCATATACATCGAGCATTCGCACATTATTACCACTGATGACTTTAATTTTTCTCACAGATCCTACATCGGTTGGACCTCCGGCAGCACTGAGTATATTGAATGCAGTATTGAAAGCAGGCAAAGTAAATGCTCCGGTAGTCTTTGCTTCGCCGAAAACATTGACCGTTATGTTTCTTGGCTTACTGATCGTGACAAGGAACTCTCCCCGATCGATGACATTGAATTGCTTAAATCTCTGGAAAAGCAATTCTTTAGCATCACTGAATTTTAATCCTCTCAGCAGAATTCGCGGAAGATTTTCCTTTGGCTGAACGAATCCGTCTGGCCGGATAGTCAGTATTTCTTCAAATTGTGATCGTCCAAATCCAACGATTCCAATTTCATCTCCGACACCTAGAATATAATCATCAGGAGGCACCACTTCACTTGACTTCTGATACACAGAAATGGAATTGTTCCTGAATATTTCCTGTCCATACAATGGCAATTTAGCTTCCTTCACGACAGTTGTATCAACTGGCTTCGGGGTTTGGACAGGAGGTGCAGGTTGTGGTGCAGGTGAAGGTGGTGGTTTGACTTCCTGCTTCTTTGCTTCTTCAGCTTTCGCCTTATTCTGATCATCTTCTATTTCCTGAACAGTCTGCAGAACTACAGCCTGGAATTCAGCGACCTGATCAGGTCTTATCTGATCCGGATCAAAACCTTTTTTAACGAGTCTTGCTCTTAAAGTATCTTCAGGAATACCACGCTCTGCTAACATTGCACTAGCCTGTTCAGGCGTGATTTGTGCAAAGGCAGGTTTACTAACCGCTATAAGAAATAGAAGGAATATATATGAGATGGTATGTTTCAAATTTTTTCCTTGCATGTCTACTTTTTAAAAAATATGTGCTCATACCTGTTGGAGTGTTTTTCTGAAATACTCCAGCGTGTGAACCAAACCCTCAGATCTCGCAACTTTAGGCTCCCATCCAAGAATATTCCTGGCCAGGGTGATATCCGGCTGACGAACTTTCGGATCATCTTCCGGCAACGCCCTGTAATCAATATAAGCTTTCGGATTGTTTACCAGCTGAATGATCTCTTTTGCCAGCTGCATGATCGTTATTTCATCCGGGTTGCCAATATTGACCGGCAGGGAATAGTCACTCAACAATAACCTGTAAATACCCTCCACCAGGTCATCGACATAACAGAATGAGCGGGTTTGACTCCCGTCACCATATATTGTCAACCCTTCACCTCTCAAAGCCTGTGCCATAAAGGCAGGAAGAGCCCTTCCATCCTCAATCCTCATCCTCGGTCCGAAAGTGTTAAAAATCCTGACTATCCTGACCTCCAAACCATGAAAACGATGGTAAGCCATTGTTATAGCCTCCATAAAGCGCTTTGACTCATCATAGACTCCCCTGGGTCCTATCGGATTGACATTTCCCCAATATTCTTCCTTCTGCGGATGGACTAAAGGATCCCCATAAACTTCAGAGGTTGATGCGATCAGGATCCTGGATTGCTTCGATTTAGCCAATCCTAACAAATTATGAGTCCCCAAAGAGCCGACTTTTAACGTTTGGATGGGCATCTTAAGGTAATCGATCGGGCTGGCGGGAGAGGCAAAATGGAGTATATAGTCCAGGTTTCCAGGGACATGTACATATTTCGTCACATCGTAATGAAAGAATTCAAAGTTCGGATTGGGGGCGAGATGCTCGATGTTTTTCAGTGCGCCGGTTAAAAGGTTATCCATTCCAATGACATGAAAACCCTCCCTGATAAACCGATCACAGAGGTGCGACCCAATAAATCCAGCCGCGCCGGTGATTAATACCCTTTTCAATACCTTTATTTGTGATTTAAGCTAAGATGCGTAGGACAAAGATACTAGAATTAGGATTTACAGGGCTCCTGGCCATTGTCCTCACACTCATCATGATACAGAATAGTTCAGCCCAGGAAAACATCTCCTTAAAAATGCTGGAATTCAAGTATGGTTTCCAGGTTCCGTTTGGCGATATGAGTGACCGATTTGGGGGAAACAACGATATCGGCGTTAGTTTTCATTCCGCCAATTTATCTAACAATATTTTCTACGGACTTGAAGGGATCTATATTTTTGGAAATACGGTCAAACAGGATGTTTTGCAAAACCTGAGAACCTTTGATGGCAGTATTATCGGTATCGATGGGCATTTGGGCGATGTCAATCTTAACGAAAGAGGATTTTACTTTGGATTGGATGCAGGGAAAATTTTCAAAACTTCTTCCCAAAAAAATAATCTCACAGGGATCAGGACTCAAATCGGATTTGGTCTGCTGCAACATAAAATCAGGGTCAACGACAATCAAAATTCGATACCTGCACTTGATGGAGAATATATCAAAGGCTATGATCGTCTTACGAATGGACCCGCTATTCATCTTGGTGTCGGATTTCAGTATCAGAATCCTAACAACAATTTTCATTTTAACATCATGGGAGAACTTTACGGAGGAAGCACAACTTCAAGAAGAGATTTTGATAGTCTTACCGGAGCTTATCTTGATGAGAAAAGGAAAGATATTTTAGCGGGCTTAAGTGCCACTTATGTTGTCACCATCAGCAGGAAACATAAAGCAGACACCATCTATTATTGATCCTGCCTATGTGGATGTTCTACGGATGTATGATGTATTTGTTTGTTTTGGGTATCCGCATTTCTGCATTGTGGAATCACAAATCACAACAATGGTTACAAGGACGTAAGCACTGGATCTCCACGATTAAGCTACTTCCTAAAAAATCAGAATACAGAATTTGGTTTCATGTTTCGAGCCTTGGTGAATTTGAACAGGCGCGTACGGTCATTGAAAGGATTAAAGAACTTCGACCGGGAACTGATATTATTCTCACTTTTTTCTCACCCAGTGGATATGAAGTGAAGCGAAATTATGAGTTTGCTACTGTCATGTATCTTCCTGCTGACCTGCCCGAAAATGCTGCAAAGTGGCTTGATATTGTAGATCCTGATTTTGCAGTATTTGTTAAATATGATCTATGGCCAGGCTATCTCAGGGAGTTATCAAAAAAAAGAATTCCTTCCATTTTGATTTCGGCACATTGGCTGCCCGATCAGGGATTTAATTCGTGGTCAAATCCATTGACAAAAAATCTTCTTAAGGATTTCAAAATGATCTTTCTTCAACGAGATGAATATCTTGAAACATTTAAAAGCAAAGGATTTAAAAATATTAAAGTCGCAGGAGACACACGCATTGATCGTTCCCTTCGACTTCCGAATGAAGTTCAAAATAAAATCCCAAAAGAGTTATTGAATTTGAGCCGTTTTGATATCGTCGCCGGTAGCACATGGCCTGCTGATGAAGAATTATTGATGGATGCCATAACAAAACTTAATCTAAAAGCGATCATCGCACCGCATGATGTATCCACATCAAACATCAATCGCCTTTTTGAAAAAATAAAAATTCCAGTAGTTCGGTTATCTGAATTAAAATCAAACGTCAGTGATATAAAAGTTATAATCGTCGATTCAATTGGATTATTATCTGTTTTATATGCTTTGGGAAATATAGCCTACATCGGTGGTGGTTTCGGAAAAGGGATCCACAATTCACTTGAAGCCATGGCCCATGGTAAGCCGCTGATCTTCGGACCACATTATCAAAAATTTCCTGAAGCAGTAGACATGGTCGCATTGCATGGTGCATGGTCAATTAAGAATGATCATGATTTAATATTAATTCTTGACCAATTGCGCTTACCCGGAAAAGCTGAAGAAGCAGGTGAAATCGCAAAACGATATTTAAAAGCGCATCCAGGAGCTACGGATATAGTCACTGATTACATCCTTAAATCAATACCTTACATCGCATAGTGATAATGACAAAAAAAGAATTATTGGATGTTCAGGCTAAAGCTAAAAACCTGAAAGCTATGGTGATCGGTGACGTGATGCTCGATCGATATATCTATGGGAGCGTCGACCGTATATCTCCGGAAGCTCCTGTTCCTATTCTGGCGCATCAATGGACTGAAATTAAAGCCGGCGGATCAGCTAATGTGGCCCTTAATCTTGCCTCTTGGGGATGCAAGACTACGATAGCAGGAATAGTAGGAAAGGATAATAATGCAGATATAATAAAATCGCTTTTAGCAGAAAAAAACATTGAATCCAGGTTGATACCGGTTCAAAATCGGCCCACTACGATTAAAACAAGAGTTGTTGCCTCTTCTCATCATCTGTTGCGCATCGATGAAGAATCATCAGTTTATCTTATCGGTGACGAAGAGGCAATGGTTATCACAGAAATCATGGCATTTTTGAATAATGAGCAACCAGACCTCGTCATACTCCAGGATTATAACAAAGGGCTTTTGACCAAAACCCTGATTTCATCTGTGATCCATTTTTGCAAAAACCACGATATTTTTATTTCAGTTGATCCAAAAGACATCAATTTCTTCGCATATCATGATGTTGATTTATTTAAACCAAATCTCCGCGAAGCAAGTCAGGCTGCCCAAAAAACCCTCGACCTTAATGAAATGCCGGATTTATGCAGTTCCTGGCGTCAAAAATTGAAAGCCCGAACCATCGCTATTACTTTAGGTAGCCGTGGCATATTCCTTCAGGATGAGCACAATGGATGCCACATCACACCGGGACATGCCATTGATGTAGTGGATGTTTGCGGGGCCGGTGATGCTGTGATCTGTTCTTTGTCCCTGGGCCTGATCAGTGGGTTAAATCTTGAAAAAAGCGGCGCATTAGCCAATCTGACAGGGGCTTATGTATGCTCTCATTCCGGAGTTGTGGCCGCTGGTCCACAGGAAATTATACAGTGGGTGCCCTGATTATTGTCAGCCTACTTACATAAATCAATTCCATATCATTCTAAATGTCAAATTTTTATATTTTTGAGGCTCGTTCCCTCATCAAGATTGGAATTCCAGCATATCCAAGTATAGAATTAAAGCCTTTTTACCTTATAACCAAAATCTGTAAATGATGAAAATAACTTTACGAATTTCAAGTCTTCTTATCGTGCTCTTTTCCTGGAGTGCATCTGTTTGGGCTCAACCGGCAAATGATGATTGCTCAGGAGCTTTCAATGTAGTTTTTTCTACCAGTGAGGCTAATGTAGTGGTCACTGAGGGAGATACCAGGGGAGCAACGGCATCTACCATTCCAGCTTCGGTTTGCTCTTCTACTTTTTATACCGATGATATCTTTTTCAAATTCACGACTCCTGCCGTCATTGATCCTGCAGGGATTGTCATCCGTGTATACTTTGACAATTCAGTAGTGGCTTCAGACGTATCTGCTATAGGCATGGCATTATATGAAAGTTGCGATCCGGGCGCAATTCCCTCTCATTGCTTTTCCTCTACTGTTCCTGAGGATAATCATTTTACCCTTTCAGGTCTCTGTACACTGGCTAGTCATGAATATATTCTTCGGGTATGGTCTACAGGAAACACTGTTGCCACTGAAGGAACTCTTCGCGTTGGTGTTTACCCGAATGATAAAGTAGAACCATCATTGTACTGGGAAACATTCGGAGCAGGTATTGAAGGAAGTGGTTGGTCTACTTCAGGCACATGTGCTGTAGCGGACTCCATGAAAGGCTTTGAATACCATGCTGACTGTTTATTTGATAAGGGCGCTTATGCTGCACCTGGTTATGCAGTATCAGGTCCTACATTCTGCGATGGTGCAGTAGGAGTTGATAGTGACTTCAATGATAACGCAGGTATAGCTGGCAACTTCGGAGCCGGTGCATGCGCTGCTCCTGGTCAGAAATTTTTAGTCTCACCTGCACTTTACAGTAAGGGTTGGGATGTAGCTGGTCTTTCATTGACATGGACACAAGCTATTCGGCAATATCAAAGCACCTATTTCATTTCCTGGCGTACAAGAGATGTTGGAAATGATTGGGGTAATTGGACTGACCAGCAGGTTAATCTTGAATTCCCGATTAACAGCGCATTCTTTGGAGATAACGTACAGCGTTTCTTCATGCCGGGTGCTGCAGGACATGACTCCATCCAGGTTCGTTTTGTATACAATGATAACTACTACCTGTGGGCTATTGATGATGTGAAGATCGTTGAGACAGAATGCAGCAACAGCAGGGTTCAAAGCAATTTTTATGCTATTGCTCCTTTCGCTTACATTCCTAAAAATCAGGTTGCTCCATTTGGCGCTTTATCTGATATCTTCAATGCAGGTGCTTGTCCTCAGACACATGTAGTGCTTAACCATACTGTTCAAAATTCGGACACAAAGGAAGTCATCTACAACCACGATTTAAATTATGGTACAGTTGATGCGAATACACTTGTACAAAATCAACTTTTCCCTAACCTGATTAATTTGCCTAATGTTGATGCTTCTTATACTGGCACCTACACATTAACTCAGGACTCAGTGGATTTCAATCCTGCCGACAATGTGATTGCATTCAATTATAAAGTAGGTGGAGATACATTTGCACTGGAAGATGGATTCACAAGATCTATCGCTGTGAACAGCGCTATTTATACCGCTGGTGCTCCATTATCTTATGCTTATGGAAGTTATTACAGGCCCGTAGCTGATGCTACTGTTGATCACATCGTATGGGGTGTTAACAATCCTACAGATATGGCTGGCAAGACAGTAAGCGTTTACCTGGAGCAGTGGACAGATACTAACGGCGACAATATTGCAGAAAGTTCTGAACGCAGATTTGTAGGTTATAATGATTATACATTCACAGGTACTGAAGGTGATAATGCTATCCTCAATACAACCCTGGAAAATTTCGATACTCCGGGTGATCCTATTGTCATGCAGGCAGGTTTTGGTTACATGGTTATTATCGAATATGTAGCCTCTGTATCTACTGATCCTCAATTCTTCCTTCTGGCCTCTGAAGCACGTGATTACAGTGCCCAGGAATTGGCTATGGATTCAGCATATGCTCATGGCCTTGTGACAATGCCTTCATATTTCACTGTTCTTGGCTTCTCTCCTGATGGAAATATTGCCAACATTGATTATGAAGTCAAGGAATTGGATGTCAATGATACTCGTATCTTCTTCGGAAATAGCATCGTGCCTTTGGCAAGAGTAGTGACGAAATCAACCGTCAATACAAAGGATGTTCTTCCTGTTGACAACCTGGTCAGTGTTTATCCTAACCCGGTTTCCAATGAGCTTCAGGTGAAGATGGACTTCAAGAAACCTTACAATGCCATTCAATTGAGATTAATCGATAATGTTGGCCGTACCGTATTTGAAAAAGTAGTTTCCCTGATTGCAAATACACGCATTGAACCAATCAATGTGAGCTCATTTGCTTCCGGAAATTATATGTTACAGGTGGAGACACCAGATGGTCAGCGTTCTGTTCCGGTGATTGTAGTTCACTAATCCGAATTGATTGAATCGACATAAGTAATAAATGAATTAGTAAAAAACTCCGGGGATAATCTCCGGAGTTTTTTTTTGCCCCTAAATCCCCTAGCGCCTCCGCAAAAGCTTCAGCGATCGCGGAAAGGGGTCTTAAGATTCTTTTAATAGAAACACCATTTTCATTGGTAACCTTAATTTTAAATTATATTAACCTCACGATTCACTCCTCACGATTCACAAAAGCAACTCACAACTGACAACTCACGCTTCGACTGGCTTGACTCATCCATAAACACGCTCAGCGCAAGGAACTGACAACTCACAATTGACAACTGACAAAAAATGAAATTCGAATCTCTCACAGCACGCGAATGGCCGGACCCGCGAACCACTACTCCACACATCATCCCTATTTACGCCACTTCATCTTTCGATTTTGATGATATCAACCAGGGCATGCGCATCTTTGCCAAAGAAGAAGCAGGCCACACTTATAGCCGCTATGGAAATCCAACGGTAGATGCAACTGCAGCAAAAATTGCAGCTCTCGAAGGCTATGGCACCGGCAAAGAAACCCTGGGTCTGATGACAAATTCAGGAATGGCTGCAGTAGAAGTACTCGCTGGCGGATTGTTGTCCATAGGTGATAAAATTTTAACCCAACCTAATCTCTACGGCGGCACTACTGAGCTTTTGCAAAAAATAGTTTCCAAAAGAGGTATTGAAGTGATGTATGCAGATCTTTCCGATGTCGACCAGGTGTCATCATTACTCAAAAGTGATCCCTCCATTCGTTTAGTATACCTCGAAACGCCGGCAAATCCAACTCTCGCCTGCATCGATATCAAAGCATTAACAACCGTCGTCAATCAATACGGCCGATGGACTGCAATTGACAATACATTTGCTACTCCCTATCTACAACAACCTTTAAGCCTGGGTGTCAATTTCGTCATGCACTCCACCACTAAATATCTCAACGGTCATGGAAATGGAATCTCCGGAGTTGTCATCGGCCAGGATCCTGACTTATTTCGCGATAGATTATGGAACCACGTTAAGTTGGTGGGATCAAATTGCAGTCCATTCGAAGCATGGCTCGTTTACCAGGGAATCAAGACACTTCCTCTTCGCATGGACAAACATTCTTCAAATGCTTTTACAATTGCTCATGCATTGGAAAAACATCCTCGTGTTGCGCATGTCAATTATCCAGGACTTGAATCACATCCAAATCACCTAATTGCAAAAAAACAAATGAAAGCATTCGGTGGTATGATGAGCTTTGAATTGAAAGGCGGGATGACCGAAGCTATTACTGCAATGAATAAATTAAGATTTTGCTCACTAGCACCAACACTAGGTGATATTGATACATTGGTTTTACATCCGGCATCATCATCTCATCTCAAAGTTGATCCGGTAGTAAGGAAGAAAGCCGGTATAGCAGATGGATTAATCAGGATTTCAGTTGGAATAGAAGATCCGCAGGATATACTGGATGATTTGATGCAAGCGATAGAATAATTTGAAATTAAATAACGCAAAACAGAGTTTTGCAAACGCTCAAACGTAGGTACAACCTACGCTTAACAATTAACTTTTTTTATTGCGAACAAGCATGTATTATTTGAAAATTTATTACGCAAAACAGAGTTTTGCAAACGCTCAAACGTAGGTAAAACCTACGCTTAACAATTAACTTTTTTTAATCGAGCAACATTGCATAAATAAATAATTTGTTCGGCGTAGGCTGTGCCTATATTTAATGTCTGATTTTTTTAATGCAAGCAATGCTTGCATTAAAAAACAATTGTTCGGCGTAGGCTGTGCCTACGTCGGTGTGTTAGCAAAACTCGGTTTTGCGAAATGGTTAGTTGAAATTTTATCACGCAAAACCGAGTTTTGCAAACGCTCAAACGTAGGTACAACCTACGCTTTACAACTTAACTTTTTTTAATACGAACAGCATTGTATAAATAAATAATTTGTTCGGCGTAGGCTGTGCCTATATTTAATGTCTGATTTTTTTAATGCAAGCAATGCTTGCATTAAAAAACAATTGTTCGGCGTAGGCTGTGCCTACGTCGGTGTGTCAGCAAAACTCGGTTTTGCGAACCTTTATGTTCTTCCACCCATTTCAATCACCCCCAGACCCAATATTCTGTCCCCATCAATACTAAACTTCAAAGCAGTTCTTACTTTATGAAATCCCTCCTTTCCTGCAGCTCCAGGATTAAGATGAAGGAGATTAAGTTTTTTATCATAAATCACTTTGAGGATATGGGAATGGCCGCAAATGTAGAGTTGAGGTTTTTGTTCAATTAAAATATTTTTAACACGAGTGGTATACCTGCCTGGATAACCTCCAATGTGTGTCATGAATATTGTTATTCCTTCAAGTTGCCAGGTTAGATCAAGTGGTAATATTTGTCTTAAATCTTGTCCATCAATATTTCCATATACCCCTTTAAAAGGTTTACCCAATTGCACAAACTCGTTATACACATCAAGATTTCCTAAATCACCTGCATGCCAAATCTCATCACATCCTTCGAGAATGGAAAAAAGTGATTTATCCAAATATCCATGCGTATCGGAAAGCAATCCAACTTTCGTCATGGTATCGTGATGCAAACCTTTCCAAACTGTTCTCCACTGCCAACCAATGCGATTGCTTCATTAGCTTGCTCTAAAGAAAATGTCTGACTGATGATCGGTCTTATTTTGTATTGATTGACCAATTCGATCATTTGCCTGAAGTCTTCCGGAGACCCCATCGTAGAACCAAGAATGTCTAACTGTTTCCAGAAAATACGTTGAGGACTTAAATCATTTATAATACCACCTGTTCCTCCATAGATAATGAGCCGGCCGGATGGATTCATCAAAGAAAGTATTTTTGAAAACGTAGGACTTCCTGAACCATCAATCACGATATCAAGTTTCCCTGGCACCTGATTCGCTAATTCTTTATCCCAATTTTCTTTGGTATAATTCACTCCGCCTTTTGCTCCGTGAGTGATGGCTTTATTAATTTTTTCATCAGATGAAGATGTGACCCATGTTTCAATTCCTGAAGCCACACCAAATAATAAAGCCATTGTTGCAACACCGCCTCCGATTCCGGTGATGAGCATGCGTTCACCTGATTTTGCTCTGCCTCTTGTAAACATGGCTCGATATGCAGTAACACCTGCAACAGGAAGTGAAGCGGCTTCAGTCCATGTTAAATGTTGAGGTTTATCATAGAGATTTGATTCATGTATTTTGACCTCAGTTGAAAGTGTTCCATTATCAGGCATTCCAAGAATTTTGAAACCGGGGCCAAAATGATCTGCACGATCTCCCCAATCCATTCCCGGATTAATCACAACTTCTCTATTGCCGATCAAACCTGCGCCATCGCTACCTAGCACAAGCGGAAAAACCAATCCGGGATATTTTCCTTGTGTAATCCAATAATCGCGTTTATTGAGAGCCGCAGCTTTTAAAGTGACATACACATCCCCGATGGAAGGCAAAGTAGGAGGAATATCCGCAGGCGTAAGTGACTGACCCACGTTCCATAGCATCATTGCATTCATATATCCTGATGGTTAATTATAGCAGATAGGCAACACATATAAAGATATCAGTATCTTCGATTTATAGACCATTTTACGGCTTTTTCGGCTAATTTTGTTCTTTATTAAAACTGAATGTTATGATTAAACACCTGATCATTATCTGTCTTGTAATCATCCTGTTTCCATTTTTGAGTTCAGGCCAGCCATGCCAGATAACACAAGTCACCGCTACCCCTCTTGCTTGCAATAATTATACATTTTTTGCTTCTGTCAATCTTTCTGTAACGAATCCCTCAAGTCCCGGATTTACATTGGCAGGAAATGGTGTGATCTATGGTACCTGGTTATATTCTCAACTACCGGTCACCGTAGGACCTTTATATGGAGACAATCATTCCAAATATGAGTTCATTGCATGGGATGTTGAAAACCCGGAATGTCAAAATTATGATTCACTTTCTGCTCCTAACTGCGGAACAATTCCCACATTTACCAACTTTACGATTGATTCCATATTCTGCATTGCTTCAGGTATTGCTGCAGTTAATGTTGATTTTATACCGCATAATCAGACAACCCCCACATTTGATTTATTTTATGCAAATGGTACGTTGGCAGCCACTGCGTTATATTCAAGTCTCCCCTATTTAATAACCAACTTTACTGTAAATGGTGCTGCACCCATTACAGTAAAGCTTTGTGACCATAATAATGCAGCCTCATGCAAGACTTTTACTGTTCCAGCAATTGATTGTAGTCCTAATAATTGTGAAATCTACAGTATCAATGCAGATCCTGAATGCATCAACAACGGAAACTTTGTAGTTCACCTTAATTTTAATACAGATAATCCGGCTTCAGACAGTTTTACTGTACACGGGAATAACATCAATTACGGAAAATTCGGATATAATGAATTGCCTGTTCTGCTGGGTCCTCTGAATGGAAGCTCAAATCTCAACTGGCAATTTATTGTGCAGGATAGTAAGCTCCCGACATGTACAGGAGTAGCAAATCTTGGTGTATACCATTGCCCGCCGCCATGTGATATTCTCAGCCTGGAGGCCAATGCCATTGAATGCAATGGCAATAATGCTTATGCACTACAGGTGGATATGGAAATCGAAGGCCAGGGTGATACAGGATATTCCATTTTTTCAAATGATTATTATTATGGAACGCATAGTTACAGTGATCTTCCGCTGACCATTCCTGATTTCGCTGTAGGAAATTTTATTGACCAGGTTACCGTGTGTGACAATAAAAATCCCGGGTGTTGTGCTACTGCACCATTCCAGGCACTTCTTTGTAATGGCTGCATCATCTACAATCTTACGGCTAATCCTCTTCCATGCAATGATCAGGGAGAATTTTATATTTCCATCGATTTTGATTATCAGAATGTTTCAGCAGAGGGTTTTTCAATTACTGGTTCCGGCACTTCATATGGCAATTACACGTATGATCAGGTTCCGGTATTACTCGGTCCATTTCCGGGCAATGATTCACTTTATATTGAATTTGTAGTCACAGATCTCGTCAATGATTTGTGTTTTGATGCCACAGAGATAGGCGTACTTCCATGCAGTGCTATTTGCAATTTATCAAACCTTACAGCAGAAACCGGAGATTGCACAGGCAACGATACTTATATTCTCCATGTCAATTTCGATCACACCGGATCACTTGCTGATGGCTTTGATCTGTATGCGAATGGAGTGTTTTATGACAACTTCAATTATAGTGAACTGCCGTTGACGATCCTGGAATTTCCTTCAGGCGGGACAGGCCATGACACGATTACAGTTTGCGATAATGATAACAGTAATTGTTGTGCAACAATTTCTTTTACTTCGCCGGATTGTCATTGTTCTATTTTCGAAACCACAGTGCAGAATCTTGCCTGCACAAGTGATACCACTTTTGCCATTTCAGTAGAATTTTTTAGTGCGCATCTTCTTGACCATTCAGTGGATGCCTTTATCGATGGACTCTTCATCGGTACTTACAATATCGACAATTTACCTTTTATCATTGACAATATTCATGAAGGTACGGGAACAGCCGTTCTGACTATTTGCGGTCATGATGAGTCAGATTGTTGTGATAACGTTGCATTTGAATTAATGAACTGTATTGGTACTGAATGCAGCATCTGGAATTTACAAGCTAGTCACGGTGATTGCAATTCGGATTCCACATACACACTTAGTCTTACGTTCAATCATCTTAATTTGCCGAATGATTCAGTGAACATATGGGGGAATGATCATTATTTAGGAAAATTTTTGATCCAACCCGATTCTATCTCCATAGAACATTTCCCGGTATTCGACGACTCTACCACAACTCTCAAAGTTTGTGCTGTTGGGAATGATACTTGCTGTGCCACTTATAATTTTACAACTCCTGATTGTTCTGATTTCGGAGTTTGCCACATTAATGAACTGTCGGTTCAAGTTGGTGCCTGCCAGTCTGATTCAGATTATATTCTCGTTGTCAATTTCATTCCTGTCAATTTACCGGTTGATTCTGTAGTCATCACTGCTAATGACCAAAATTTGGGAACATTCCAGGTAAATGGAGGTCATATCACTATTGAACATGCACCTATATTCGATAATGCTACCAACCTCAGTGTTTGTGCGGTAGATACCTCTGGTTGTTGTGCAGATATTTCATTTGACTCGCCAAACTGCGGTGGTCAATGCGGAATAGATATCAATTTTGTTGAAATTGGTAATTGTACTTCAGATTCGACATACAATCTCATCCTTGATTTTCTATTTCAAAATTTACCCACTGATTCAGTTACCATTACGGCTAACGATACTTATATCGGGACATTCCAGCTTCATGAAGGTCATTTTGTGATTGAAAATTTCCCTGAATTTCCAGGAGGACTAACTATGCTTCATGTCTGTGCAACGGGAGTTCCCAATTGTTGTGATGACTTCACCTTTGATACACCAAGCTGTCCGGGAGACATTACTTGTCACATATTTGATCTTGTCGTTCATACAGGAGAGTGTCTTTCTGATAGCACGTTCACATTAATATTAGACTTTCAGTCAGGTAATTTGCCTTCTGATTCTGTTGTCATCACTGCCAATGACGTTGACTTTGGAATATTCCCGGTGAATGGAGGACATATCGTCGTTGATACATTCCCTATTTTTCCTTCACACGTCACCGATATTCATGTTTGCGCATTCGGAGCTCCTGATTGTTGTGCTGAGAATGAATTTGAAGGGCCATTTTGCGATGGGCAATGTCATATTTATGGACTTACGGCCAATCCGGGTGAATGTACTTCAGATTCCACCTTCATATTGAATGTTGTATTTCAATCCACCAATCTGCCCACTGATTCAGTACTCATTTATGCAAATGATCATTTTATCGGCACATACCATGTCGATCCTGAATTTATAAGGATTGATAACTTTCCAGTTTTGGATGGAAACAACACAAATCTTGTTGTCTGTTCGCTCGGATCACCGGATTGCTGCGACAATTATTCATTCATAACGCCTTCCTGCGATACGAGTGCTCAGTGCCTCATTTCTGATGTTTCAGTGCAGACGTTTGATTGTAATTCAGATTCTACATTTGCCATCATCATCAATTTTCATTTTGAGAATATTTTAAATGGTGGCTTTGATGTTTACACAGGTGATAGCTACCTGGGTTTTTTCACCCTTGAACAAATCCCTATTGAAACCAGTCAATTTCCGGCAAACACCTCCGGCTCCTATGTGGTGACCATCTGTGAAAACGATAACTCCGATTGTTGTACCAGCTATGAATTCGAAGGTCCTGTATGCGGTCCGGGAAGTTGTGATATATCCAACCTCCAATACACACTTACGGATTGTGATTCAGCAGGAAATTTCTTTTTCATTCTTAATTTCAACTATCAGAATGAAGGTGCTTCCGGCTTTAATGTTGTAGGAAACGGGAATATTTATGGCAATTTCAGTTATGACCAATTACCTATTCACATCGGCCCGTTCCCTACAGACAATACCTCGTATGAATTCCTGATTACGGATGCGGAGAATCCGGCGTGTTTTGATCTGATCGATCCGGGTGTAGTCAGCTGTTTAGTCGGGACGAGTGAAGTTGATCAGGATGAAATTTTCCAGGTATTGAATAATGGAAGCATACCGGGGATATTCGCAAGAAAAGACATCACCCTTTCTTTATATAATTCAAATGGAAAATTGCTGGTCAACCATAAGGCAATAGCAGACGGGACATATTTCGATATTAATTCACTGCCGAGTGGAGTGTATATTGCTACAATTATATACCAAGGAAATACCTGGCCGGTAAAATTGGTGAAAGCCGGATATTAATATTTGTAAAAAATAAATTTGGAAATAGGGATGATCTGAACCAGGTTATCCCTGTTTTTTTTGCTTTTTGCCGATGTAATCAATAAAACCCGGCTTATATCCCTGGTCTCTGATCATCATTTGTATTTGGGCCCGGTGATGAAAAGAATGAAATATGAGTTGCAGCGCAATGTCCTTCAGTTTTGCTTCCCACGTGGTCCCGTCATAACCTGTGTATTCTTTGACAGCCTCGATTTGTTCTTCAGTCAAATTAGATAAATAGGAAATCCACTGCTCAGTGCTGATCGTAAAGTGTCCCGGCAATTCTTCAGGCGAATAAACGGGTACCCACCAATCGAGTTTTGATACTTCAGGAAAAATTAAAATACGGTCCAGCCATTTATATTGGCAATTGGCTAAATGACTTAGATGTTTCATTCCTTCTTCCGGAGAAGGAAGTTTGCTCACTGAAGAAACCATTTCAATATTGGCCTTACAGTTTATATCAAACATATCTATTAAAAAAGATTTCATCATTCACGATTTATAATGGGATGTTGCCATGCTTTCTGTAAGGCCCTGCTTTCTTTTTATTGGTTAAAACTACCAACGCCTTCAATATTTTTCGACGTGATTCTTCAGGCTTGATCACTTCATCTATGAAACCTCTCTCAGCAGCCTGGTAAGGATTGGCAAATAACTCAGCATATTCTTTTTCTTTCATGTTGAGCGTGTCCAAAGGATTTTTACTGCTTTGAATTTCTTTTTTAAAAATAATTTCAGATGCTCCTTTTGCACCCATCACCGCAATCTCCGCAGAAGGCCATGCAAAATTCATATCAGCACCGATATGCTTTGAATTCATCACATCATACGCTCCGCCATAAGCTTTCCGCGTGATGAGTGTTATCCTGGGAACAGTTGCTTCACTGAAGGCATAAAGCAATTTAGCCCCTTGTTGAATAATTCCATTCCATTCCTGGTCCGTACCGGGCAAAAACCCCGGCACATCCACCAGCACCAGTAACGGGATATTAAAACAATCGCAAAACCTGACAAACCTTGCTCCTTTACGGGAAGCATTCGTATCTAATACTCCTGCGAGATGCGATGGTTGATTGGCCACGATTCCTATACTTCTCCCGCCTATCCGGGCAAAGCCAACTAAAATATTAGGAGCAAAATGTTCATGAATTTCAAAAAAGGTATCGTCATCCACTATTTCATGAATGACATCTTTCATCTGATAAGGTGTAGCAGAACTTTCAGGAATAATATTTTCCAGCGCAGGTCTTAGTTCATCATCCGTAGTATATTTTTTATTCGCCGGCCCGACCTGGTTGGACTGAGGTAAATAGCTTAATAATTTCCTAATTTGTTGAATGCATTCCAAATCATTGGAAGCTGTAAGATGAGTGACTCCAGATTTAGTGGCATGTGTCATAGCCCCACCTAATTCTTCGCTCGTCACTTCTTCATTAGTAACCGTCTTAACGACATTTGGACCTGTCACAAACATATAAGAACTTCCCTCCACCATAATCGTAAAATCCGTCATCGCAGGGCTGTAAACCGCTCCCCCGGCACATGGGCCCATGATAGCACTGATCTGCGGTATTACCCCTGATGCCCTCACGTTGCGATAAAAAATATCTGCATAACCACCCAATGATCTGACACCTTCCTGTATACGGGCTCCACCACTATCATTCAAACCGACAATTGGAACTCCGTTTTCAATGGCCTGGTCCATGATCTTACAAATCTTCTCTGCATGTGTTTCAGAAAGTGCACCACCGAAAACAGTAAAATCCTGGGCATAAGCATACACCAGCCTGCCCTCTATCGTTCCGAATCCCGTAACTACCCCATCACCATAAAATTGTTGTTGGTCCATCCCGAAATCAGATGACCGATGCACCACCATCATGCCTATTTCTTCAAAACTGCTTTCATCAAACAACAGCCTCAATCGTTCCCTGGCAGTCAATTTTCCTTTGGCATGTTGTTGATCGATCCTGTCCTGTCCGCCTCCCAGCAGCGCCAATTCATGGCGTAGTTTTAATTCCTCTGATTTTTTATTCATTCTGTCAGTAACTTAGCCCCAAATTAAATAATATCCCCCAAGATGATGAATAGCGATATATCTACTCTTACCCTGTCCAGGTTGGTGATGGAGATGCAGGAGTCTGCAACACTTAAAATGGCCAAACTAGCCAGGGAATTAAAAGCCAAAGGAAAAGACGTCATTGACCTGAGTTTAGGTGAACCCGATTTTGATACTCCAGCCCACATTAAAGAAGCTGCGAAAAAGGCTCTCGACGAAGGATATACAAAATATACTCCTGTCAACGGACTCCCGGAATTGCGTGAGGCTATTGTAAGAAAATTAGCCAGGGAAAATGGTCTTCAATACACCCCTAATCAAATCGTCGTATCAAACGGAGCTAAACAAAGCGTCTACAATCTTTGCATGGCACTTCTCGATCCCGGAGATGAAGTTATCATTCCCGCTCCATATTGGGTGTCTTATTATGAAATCATAAAAATGGCAGGCGGTGTACCCGTGGTAGCCTTTTCCAACATTGAAAATGATTTTAAGTGCACCGCTGAACAAATCGAAGTGCTCATCACCGATCGTACGAAATTTATCCTTTATTCATCACCCTGCAATCCCAGTGGATCAGTATTCTCCTATGATGAACTAAAGGCCATCGCGCTCATGCTTCAATCCTATGAAAATATTTTAGTCGTATCGGATGAAATTTATGAACATATCAATTTCACGGATCGTCATCATACGATTGCTTCCATGGAAGGAATGCAGGATAGGACAATCATCATCAACGGATTGTCAAAAGCTTATGCCATGACCGGATGGAGATTGGGTTATATCGCAGGTCCGGCCTGGGTTGCAGAAGCATGCACTAAAATCCAGGGACAGGTCACAAGTGGTGCTACATCATTTGGACAAAAGGCCGCAGTCACGGCTTTAGATGCCGACCAACAGCCAACAACAGATATGGCAAAAGCCTTTCATCAAAGGCGTGATCTGATCATTCGCTTACTGGAACAAATACCTCTGCTGTTGGTCAACAGGCCGCAGGGTGCGTTTTATATTTTCCCTGATGTATCTGCTTATTTTGGTAAATCTGCTAAAAGTGGTGCGTTGGTAAAAGATGCAGATGATTTGAGCCTTTACTTGCTTTCTGAAGCAATGGTCAGTACTGTTTCAGGAGGTGCTTTTGGAAATGACCGATGCATAAGATTATCCTATGCTACCTCAGATGCAAAATTAATTGAAGCTGCATCGCGAATTGAAAAAGCACTTTCAGAACTTCATTGAAATTATCTGGCTAACGTAAATTCCTGGTTGACATATTTCAGAATACTGATCCTCGTATTTTCGTAATAAAGAGGCACTTTCATTTCAGTATTACTCTGGGCTCCTGTTTTAAACACAGGTTTAATGTCAAAACCTGATGCAAGCCCATTGCTAACAACTTTTTGACCTGCTGTCAGACCTAATGCCCCACTTTCTGTCAGTGTTTTACCCAACCAATGTATCAGGTCATATCCCAAATAAGCCTGCTGATCAGGAATGGTATGAAATTCATTGTAAAACCGGTCCCGAAAATCATGATAGGAAGGCTGGTTAACATCCACAAATGTTGAACTGCTGATATGAACAGCCAGGTCTTCCATATAATTTGAATTCAGGTTATTGAAACCGGCCCATTGCGGAAGGCCGAACACGATCACTTCTTTTGTGCCTTTATCTGCATGTAATTTTCGCATAAATGAATTGACAAATCCTTCGTCTGAGCGTGAATAATATGGCAAAATAAAAATGGTGCCGGCGTCAACCAAAAGGTCACTCAAATTGGTGTTTTGCAAATCCACGCTTGAATCATCAATCACCAGGTCTTCCGTTTTTATGGAAGGATTCTTTTTAAAAGATTGAAGCCTGTTGATTTCTCCCGCATTGTTCCTGGCGACCAGGTATATTTTTTTACCACTTAATTCATCCCCAATATAATCCATGATGGCTTTGGCATGCGCATTCAATCCCGGGACAATCTGGATAAAATATGGATTCTCCTGATCAATGCTGAATGCTGGCAGCCAGGGAGAAACAACTATTTTATCATGAGCTAATCCAAATGCCGCAACACTGTTTAGGTTTTCTTTATCATAGGGACCCACTATAACGTCGGACATCTTAATAGCAGATTCTTTGAGTACCTCATTCACATCAGCCACTGTAGTCTTCGAATCAAATACATGTACATTAACAGGATAACCTAAATCTTTAAATTCAGCTGCCGCGATTTTCATTCCGGCATAAGATTGAAGAAACCGGGTAAGCTTTGGATCTAATTTCCCTTCAAGGCTATCATATTGATTTGCGTTGAATGGAATCAACAGGCTTATATCAAACTTTTCTTTTTTCTCTGTATGAGCCGGCGTTGTTTCATGGTCTGTGATGATTGGAACTCCAGGTTCTTCTGACCACTTTACCGTATCTACTTTTACGGCATCCCTTGGAACCAGGATATATGTTCCGGATGCAGGGTCATAAACCTTGACTTTATCTTCTGTTTTAGGAGTTGGGCCAGGACCTGTTTTTTTAGAATGTTTTGAAGTCGAGCAGCTGAGTAAAGAAAGAAAGATCAGGGCGCAGACTACAATACTATTCCCATTCAATGGTAGCTGGCGGTTTAGTACTGATGTCATACACGACTCGATTGATGCCTTTGACTTTATTCATGATTTCACTTGATATCTCTGCTAAAAGATCGTAAGGTAGCCTGCTCCACTCTGCCGTCATGCCATCCACCGAATCAACAGCTCTCAGCGCGATAGTGAATCCATAACTTCTTTCATCTCCCATCACCCCAACGGACTGGACAGGTAAAAGTATTGCACCTGACTGCCAAATTTTATCATACCATCCATGCTTTCTCAAAAGGTTGGTGTAAATTTCATCAGCCTCCTGCAATGTAGCAACCTTTTGCTCTGTAATATCTCCAAGAATACGAATAGCCAACCCTGGTCCGGGAAATGGATGCCGATCAAGAATTTCAGATGGTACGCCAAGTGCATAACCTACCTTCCTGAACCTCATCTTTGAAAAGCATTCTTAGTGGCTCAATTATTTTAAGCTTTAATGTATCAGGCAAACCGCCAACATTGTGATGAGATTTTATAGTTGCCGAAGGACCATGAACAGAAACGGATTCAATAACGTCAGGATATATAGTTCCCTGTCCCAACCATTTCACTTTTGGATATGCTGAAGACTCTTCTTCAAAAACTTCAATAAATAATCGTCCGATGGTTTTTCTCTTCGTTTCAGGATCAGTGACACCCGCTAATGCTTTGTAAAATTTCTCTTTTGCATCGATGCCATGCACATTCAATCCCATCTCTGCATATCGGTCGAGGACCCTGCGAAATTCATTTTTCCTCAACAGGCCATTGTCGATGAAAAAACAATGGAGCTTATCCCCAATAGCTTTTTGAATTAACCTGGCACCAACAGTACTGTCAACACCGCCTGACAAAGCCATCAAAACTTCTTCACCATTCGTCATCTGAATGACTTGACGAGTCGTCTCTTCGATGAATAGCTCTGGCGTCCATCTTTCTTTGAAACCTGCGACTCCTCTCAGGAAATTAGTCAGCACATGATGTCCATGAAGTGAGTGTGTTACTTCAGGATGAAATTGTACACAACACACCATTTGAGCATACCTGCCATTCCGGCTTGCATATGCTGCGACAGGAATACTATCCGTCTCTGCCAACAATTCAAATCCTTCCGGAATTTCAAGGATGCTATCTCCGTGGGACATCCATACCTGGGTTCCTTCCGGAACACCTATAAAAAGTGGATGCTGTGGTTGAATGATGTGGAGTTTTGCTTTACCATATTCTCTTTTATCTGATCGCGCTACCTTTCCTCCGTATTCATCAGCTATGTATTGTGCACCATAGCAAATGCCGAGGATAGGCACTTTCCCAATCCATGCAGAAAGCTCCGGGCGGAGGGCATTCAAATCTTTTACTGAAAATGGACTACCTGAAAGAATAAGCGCTTTTACTCCTTGAGGTATTTGTTGAGGCAAGGCATGGTAAGGAATGATTTCACTGTAGATCTCTGATTCTCGGACACGACGTGCAATCAGTTGAGTGTATTGTGCACCGAAATCCAGAATAATAACTTTTTCCTGCATCAGGACAATTCTATAATTATTTCAGAATAAAATCAATTCGTTTCTTTTTCAAAAATATTATCCGCCCCTACTCTTCCAATAACCCCCTTCCTTCTTTTTTAATCTTATGCTCTTCGCTCAGCGTCTTCATCAATTTATCCAGGATCCCATTGACGAAGTCTTTACTCTTTGGTGTACTATATTCTTTAGAAACGTCTACATATTCATCCAGGGTAACCTTGGTAGGAATTGTAGGAAAAAATAAAAACTCGACAAGGGCCATTTTGATAATAATGACATCCAGTACGGCCAATCGTTCCATATCCCAGTTTTTGAGCGTTGGTTCAATCAGTTTTTCA
Source organism: uncultured Saprospiraceae bacterium (assembly GCA_963746195.1). Lineage (GTDB taxonomy): Bacteria > Bacteroidota > Bacteroidia > Chitinophagales > Saprospiraceae > Opimibacter. The sequence goes on from CAVVAS010000003.1 coordinate 110,609, forward strand.
AGATCATCATTTTGTTCCATGGTCACGCCGATGAGCTTGCGACCGAAATCTATGACGGTGTCATCATCCGGACGGTACTCATCAAAAAATCGATCATTCTTTTCAGGTAGTTGCTTGATGATTTTTTTAAACGCGCCTATGACCAGGGATTTGTCTTCCTGCCAGAAAGGATATTGGTCATCTACGATTTCCTCGTAAATCTCATTTTTCCGGATGTCCCGGTAGATACTCAATAAAAATTCCCTGTGTGCTGCGTCGTCAATGTCCGTAAAGATGTATTTCCTGTAATCCGGAGATTTAGAAAATGTATTATACATTTTCAGAAGCATGTCATGATCAAGCCTGGAGGAGAATGACCTGTCGTCAAAATACTTTCTGAGGACTTTGTTGCGGACCAGACTTTGGATCAGTTCGTTTTCGAAGAGTTTTGCATTCCAGTTTAAATCATCCTGATCCGGCCTGAGCTTGGCCAGGCGCGTATCCCTGTCTACAACAGCACAATGGGTGATTTCCATGATGAGATAGAGATTGAAAAGCAGGCTTTCATAAGCCAGGTCAACTGCTTTGTCGTACCGGTTTAATATCTCTGCATGGCTTACCCCCGGATCGCGATCAAGCGAATAAAGCAACTGCATCACTTTGACCCTTATACTTCTCCTGCTTACCATATGGGATTATACCTCAGATTGATTCAACGAACATTCGACCACAAATAAAAGATATTTGTATTATCCTTACAAGAACGAATAATAAATTATTTTATGTGTTTAAGTTCTCCTGATTTGCAAATTTAGGTCAATTTAACTTCAGTTTTAGAGGAAGATGGCTTATATGCCACATTTCCAGCACTTTACCGCCTTTCAAATGAACCACCCCGGGATTTGACCGGATAATTGTTTTCAGCAGGACATCATCGGCTTCATACCAATCATAATTTCCTCCTGCCGCTTCTTTAAATGCTTTTTCCATTTCACTCCCGGCACCTCCGGCTATTGCATATACTTTGGCTCCTTGTTTCATCACATCATCCATGAGAGGATCGACCTTCTCCCGGTAATCACGGATGTAGTCCGGATCCCATGCATAAACTTCTTTGGTCACTTTTTTGGTCCCAATGGAAGAAATATTTTTTACAATGACCATACTATCCTGGTTAACGCGAACGGTATCCTTTCTCCAAATTGTATCAGGTACCACCGAATCCTGCGGATGTGATTCTCCTTCCAGTTTATAAGCCACGATCAGGAACACATGTCCGGAATCAGAAAGTATATCATCAGCTACATCGTTACCATCTTTACCCGTGATGGAAAAATCAGAGACTTTTGTAGCTTCAATCGCAGGCTTGGTTTTAATCTGCTCCACTACACTCCACTCTGTTTTGGGATATTTGGCCAATTCAGACATATATTGTTTATCAGGTAATTCCACAATTTCACCTGTCTTATTATTTTTCAATTTCCAGGCTGTTACCTTTATTGAAGCGGCCGCAGCTTGTTCAGCAGCTCTTTTCTCAAAAAGATTTGTACCCACTTTGAACGGCCTGAAATCAACCACCGGAAGATTCCAAAGAAAGTTGTTAAGGCAAAACAGGATGAGTAAAACAGTTGAGATACTCACTATTATAAATCTTGTCCTGGATGTAAATAACTGATGCATGTCTTTATGCTTAAAGACAAAAAATAAAGCAGGAACAAGAAGAGCAAGGTCTTTAAAAAAAGAAGTTTTTGGCACAAGCTTAATGAAATCACCAAAGCACCCGCAATCCGTCACACGCATATTGGTTGATACATATGGCCCCCATTTTGAAAATTGAAAAAATGAAGCTTCGCTTGGAACATACCCCGTCATGTAGGTAAATCCGGTGAGCATCGTGAAGAACACCACCAAAAGCAAAAAAGCCCAACTTGTCAACCCTGACCGGTGACCTAATATCAACATCAGTCCTAAAATGATTTCAAAGACGATCATGGCCACAGAGAAAAATAATGAAATTTGGCTCAGGTAATGAAAAACAGGCACCATGAAGCCAAACCACGTATGGGCAAAAGCATATTCAAACTCAGTAAAATACTCCTCCATTTTAAAAGCAGTACCCATAGGATCAACCGCCTTGACAAGACCTGAAATAATAAAGAGGACACCTGCGTAATTCTGCAGGTAAGTCATCAGCCATGATTTATGGCCTTTTTTCCACCACCCGATGAGAAGCGTAAGACATAATGCAATGATGGCAATGTAGAGTAAGAGTTTGATTAACGTCATAAAAAGGTCAATGATGTTTGGCTAAACAGGCATTTCAAATCGTTCTGTCAAATCATTTTCAATGGATACAAAGATTATCAAAAAATAACGTTTAGCTTGTTAACAATTCCCAAAACCGAAAACTCATGTTACTTAATATCCATTCTTTGCATATCTGCTTTTCGTGAAAGACCAGTTTAAGACATTGAAAGACCCTTCAGAAGGCTATTATATGGATCGGGGTAGCAAATTTCTGGCGTATGCTTTCCCGATCGCAAGTGAACCGGATGCATTCACCCATTTGCAAAAAATCAAAAAAGAACATCCGAAAGCGAGGCATTTTTGCACAGCATGGAGATTATATCCTGATGCATCTTTAGAACGATCGAATGATGACGGCGAACCATCAGGCTCTGCAGGCAAACCAATCCTTGGCCAACTCGTAAAAAATGACATCACAAATGTCATGATCATCGTCGTCCGGTATTTCGGAGGAACTAAACTTGGTGTACCAGGATTGATTGAAGCCTATAAAACCAGTGCGGCAAATGCTATTCAGAATAGTATCATCATCGATCGAAAAGTATTTTTAAAAGTTCGCCTTCATATGAAATATGAGGCCCTGCCCCCATTTCTGAATTTTTGTAAACAATCAAAAATTCCGGTAATGGAAGAATCTTACAATGAGACCGCTTCTTTCGTCCTATGCCTGGGTAAATCAGAAATTGAAAAAGAATTGGAATATACGCTTCATCGATATTCCAATATGGATTTTCCTAAACTGGAGGATTTCCTGGCTCATTTGGGCATGACTATTGATTTTCTTCCGGATGAACTGATCATGTAAATGTTGATCTCATGAAAGCCATCTGTTTTTTTATTCGGAAATTTGCCTTGAAATGAATCTCATAGGTCTTACAGGGGGTATTGGGTCAGGTAAATCTACAGTTGCTTCGATCTTTAGAACGCTTGGCATCCCTGTATATGAATCTGATCCCAGGGCAAAATACCTGATGAATTCAAACTCTGTCATCAGGAAAAAAATAACTGACCTGTTTGGTGCTGAAGCCTATTCATCTCCACAGGAATTAAACAGGTCCTTCATTGCTTCCCTTGTTTTCAAAGACAAAGCACTGCTTGACAAATTGAATGCCATAGTACACCCGGCAGTTTATCAGGACCTGGTCGATTGGGCTTCAAGACCAGAACAAATTTCTGCTCCATATTTAATCCAGGAAAGCGCTATCCTTTTTGAAGAAGAACTGACCGACAGATTACAAGGCATCATACTCGTTGTCGCATCAGAAGAATTGCGAATTTCAAGAACCATAAATCGTGATAAAGTCACGAGGGAAGAAGTATTACAACGAATGATGCATCAATGGAATGATGAGAAGAAAATTCCACTTTCGGATTATGTGATTTATAATGATGAGGAAAAATCTTTGATCGGACAGGTGACTGATATTGATCAAATGATCCGGATTTCTTTATCGTAGATTATTTTGATTTAGAAAGAGTTGTATTATTTCCTAAACCCAGCTATCACTTTTTCAATAATATCACAGCATTCGAGGATTTGATCTTCTGTCATGACGAGTGGAGGTGCAAACCTTATAATATTTCCATGAGTAGGTTTGGCTAACAATCCTGATGCAGCAAGTTGAACACAAATGTCCCAGGCCATGTGGCCATCTTCTTCATCATCCACAACAATGGCATTCAATAATCCCTTGCCCCTTACCAGCTGCACGATTGGATATTTATCAGCAATAGATTGCATCCGCGCTCTGAATATCTTGCCCAGTTGCATTGCATTAGCATCCAATCTTTCATCTTTGATGACTTCAAGGGAGGCCATAGCCACTGCACAGGCTAATGGATTGCCACCATACGTAGACCCATGTTCACCCGGCTTAATGCAAAGCATGATCTCATCATCTGCAAGTACAGCAGAAACCGGTAATACACCGCCTGCCAATGCTTTACCAAGAATAAGAATATCAGGTCTGACTTCAGGTTTATTTTCACAAAATCCTTTGCATGTACAATTACCACACGTTGCCAGCAACTTTCCTGTGCGGCCAAGACCGGTTTGAATTTCATCAGCGATCAACAATACATTTTTCTCCCTGCAGATTTTTTGCATGTATGGGAGATAATCTTCTCCGGGAACAACAACACCTGCTTCACCCTGGATTGGTTCCACGACTACCCCTGCAACATTTGGATCTTCTAATGCTTCTGCAAGCGCATGCTTGTCGTCATAACTGATGATAATGTAACCTGGCAGATAAGGACCAAAATCACCAGTGCTCGTAGGATCTGTAGATGCAGAAATCACACCCATGGTACGGCCATGAAAATTTCCGGAGACAAAAACAATTTTAGCGGATTGAGATGCCAAACTTTTTTTTGTATAAGCCCATTTTCGGCAGAGCTTAATAGCAGTTTCAACAGCCTCAGCACCTGAATTAGACATCAGCACTTTATCATATCCAAAGTACTTCGCTGCATATTTTTCAAATGGCCCCAACTGGTCATTATAAAAGGCCCTGGAGGTTATGGTCAATTGGTCTGCCTGCGTTTTGAGTGCATCTATAATCCTCGGATGACAATGCCCTTGGTTGACTGCGCTGTAGGCTGAAAGAAAATCATAATATCGTTTACCGTCCACATCCCATAGAAATACGCCCTCCCCCCTGGATAAGACCACAGGCAACGGATGATAATTATGAGCTCCATATTGGTCTTCAAGATCAATGAAAACTTTGGACTGATTCAAAGTGGTGGTAGTCATTTTGACTTTTATTATATACTCAAATTTAAGGCTTTTCCGGCTATACCCTTGTGCCTTTTTAGTGCCAAAATGGCAGATTTCCCTTATCTTCGCATCCCTTTTAAAACATGAATCCTACAGGCACTTTAACCAAGACGATCGATGAAACCCGTCAGGGCGAACCATTCTATTCGCCTGAATATGAATCTATTAATAGTGATGACATCAAGCGTTTTTATATAGAGAGTTATGGTTGCCAGATGAATTTTAGCGATAGTGAGATCGTAGCCTCTATCCTGACTGACTGTTCTTACTTCCCTACAAGGGACATTGAAAATGCAAATCTAATTCTGCTCAATACATGTTCGATCCGTGAAAAAGCTGAAGACACCATTCGACAACGTTTAAAGACCATTAATAAAGTCAAAGCCAGAAGGCCTGATACAATGGTGGGAATCCTGGGCTGCATGGCTGAAAGACTGAAGCAAAGTCTCCTGGATGAAGAAAAACTGGTAGATCTTGTAGTTGGGCCTGATGCTTACAGAGATTTACCCCGCCTCATCAACCGGGTTGAAGATGGAGATAAAGGTATCAACGTCCATCTCTCGCGTGAAGAGACCTATGCCGATATCAGTCCGATCCGACTTGAAAGTAATGGAGTGACTGCTTTCATTTCCATCATGCGCGGGTGTGACAATATGTGTTCATTTTGTGTTGTTCCATTCACCCGTGGCCGTGAGCGTTCAAGAGATCCATTTACCATCATCGCAGAAGCAAAACATCTTTTTGAAAAAGGATACAAAGAAGTCACGTTGTTAGGCCAGAATGTAGATTCTTACAAATGGAATCATCCGGATACAAATGAACATTACTCTTTTGCAAATCTTCTCGAACTTGTTGCATTGATCCATCCGGACCTGCGCGTTCGCTTCAGCACCTCGCATCCAAAAGATATGACAGATGAAGTCCTTCATACGATGGCCCGCTATGAGAATATCTGCAATTACATTCATCTGCCCGTTCAATCAGGAAGCAGCAGGATATTATCAATGATGAATCGTACCTACGATCGTGAATGGTATGAAAACAGGATACTTGCCATCAGGTCTATTGTTCCCGATTGCACCATTTCATCTGACATCATTACCGGATTTTGTTCGGAGGCGGATGAAGACCACCTGGAGACTTTATCCATGATCCGATGGGCTGATTACAGCATGAGTTATATGTTCATGTATTCAGAAAGACCGGGCACGCTTGCAGCAAGAAAATATCAGGATGATATCCCTGAAGAGATTAAGAAAACACGACTCAGTGAAATCATTGCTGTTCAAAACGGAATCTCAAAGGCTCACAATGCGAGAGATATCGGTAAAACTTTTAAGGTATTGATCGAGGGAGATTCACGCAAGTCAGATAATGAATTTAAAGGCCGTAATTCTCAAAATAAAATGGTCGTCTTTTCCAAGAAAGATGGTTTTAAACCAGGAGACTATGCAGATGTTTATATAGAATCGAGCACCAGCGCAACATTGAAGGGACATATCGTTTCTTCCTAATCGCTTTTCACACATGAGTAACGCGGCTTCCATAAAACAAAGATTCGGTCTTGTCGGCAGATCAATTCTCTTCGACAGAGCATTGAATACTGCAGCCCGCGTCGCCGGAACTGATCTCACAGTACTAATCACAGGTGAAAGTGGTGTTGGTAAAGAAGTATTCAGCCATATCATTCATGATCTGAGTCCACGCAAACACAACAAAATCATCGCCGTCAATTGCGGATCCATTCCCCAGGGCACGATCAATTCCGAATTGTTCGGACATGAAAAAGGTGCATTCACCGGGGCAACAGCAGATCGAAAAGGGTATTTTGAATTCGTGGATGGAGGGACTATTTTCCTTGATGAAATCGGTGAAATGCCCATGGATACACAGTCATATCTGCTTCGCGTATTAGAATCCGGTGAATTCATGAAGGTTGGTTCTTCCCAGGTTCAAAAAACAGATGTAAGAGTGATCGCCGCGAGCAATGTTGATCTTAAAGAACGAATCCGTATTGGTCGTTTCAGGGATGACCTTTATTACCGGCTTAATACCGTTCCGATTCATATACCCAGCCTGAAAGAAAGGCCTGAGGACATCAATATCCTGATAAGACGATTTGCAGTTGATTTTGCGGAAGCTTATCACACGGAATCCATCAGGCTCGATGAAAACGCGAAAAATATCCTGATGAATTACTCATGGCCGGGTAACATAAGGGAACTCAAAAACCTGATCGAGCAACTGAGTGTATTGTCAGAAGATAAGCTTATTGACGCGGCAACATTATTACAAATCGCACCACACCTGGCAGTAACTAATCTTCCTGCATTAACAAGGGGTACTGATGGATTTCCTGAACGGGAGATCTTGTATAAACTTCTTTTCGATATGAAAGGAGACCTTAATGATTTAAAGCAGCTGGTATTTGAACTTATAAGAGGTAACAATCTGCATGTTCCTGATACGTTGAATCTCAGATCCATTCAACCTTCTTCTTCAGGTAGTGAACGCGCACCTGCTGAACCATGGAATACAAATGGATTGCAGGATAATTATTCAAATAATTCATCCCAAAGCAGGGTACCGATCATTATTGATGACAAGAAATATGATAATGGTGAACTGGTAGATGAGAGTCTTGCACTGGAGGACATGGAGAAGGATATGATAAAAAAATCGTTAAAGCGGCATGGCGGCAGAAGAAAGGAAGCTGCTCTCGAATTAGGAATATCAGAGCGCACCCTTTATCGTAAAATCAAACAATTTGATCTTGAATAAAAAGGGAAACAAAACAACTCATATATAACGGAGTTCGTTTTTATTTTTCCATCTACACTCTTTAGATTCAGCAAATGCAATTAAAAATAAATCGTCATTCGGAACACGTTCAACAAGGATATTTGAAAGGTATCGTCTTAGCGATGTTATGTTTGATGGCCGTCCTTGATTCAGGCTGCACTTTTAAGCTAAATGGATACAGCATTCCTCCGGAGGCCAAAACTTTTTATGTGGGCAATTTTAAATTGACTGCTCCGAATGCCCCTATTACCATCACACAGACTTTCGCTGAATCACTGAAAGACAAGATTTCAAAAGAATCCAGTCTTAAATATTCGGATAAAGATCCTCACCTTGAATTCAATGGAACCATCCAGACCTACAGTGTAACTTCAGTGGCTCCACAACCGAATGAAACTACTGCATTCAACCGGTTGACAATAGCCATCTCTGTCGAATATACTGACCACCTCAACCCAAAGAATCAATGGACTAAATCCTTTTCACATTTTGCGGATTTCCCTTCTGCAGTAAATCTTCTTTCGGTACAGGATGAACTCATTGTGACTATTTTCGACCAGGTATTGGAAGATATCTTTAACCAGGCATTCAATAATTGGTAGGCCAGCTAGATGGAAGATAAGACCCCGGACAATATTCCTAAACCAGGTGTACCAGAAGCACTGGATCCGGCTATTGGGAATGGATCTCTTTGGGAATCTGATCCTCATTCTTATATACTTAAGTCTGTCGATTCTCATATCAAATTGAATCGCTTTCTGATAGATGAATCCACTCAACAATCGATCATAGACAAATGGAACGGAATAGAGTTATTAAAGCCTGATGAATTGACCGGATTATCTCAACCGGAAGATCCTGTTTTGAGCACAAAAGAAGAAGTTCCGTTAAAATCTAAATCAAAACAAAAAAGCATTTCGGCTACTGAAGCCCGGGGAAACGAACCAATCGCCCAGGAAGAAGAAAAGCAGGGACCAAAACCCAAATCTGTTCAAAAGCCATCCTCTACTCCCCCTGATTTAACCAAAATAAGTAGCCCGGAGCCTGAACCTCCTGCCAAACCAATAGGAAAAGTGGGAAAACGGGTTCGGAAAGTGGTCAAAAAGGCCTCTGAAGAAGAAACCAGGGAATTGGCTGCCAATAAGGTGGTCAATGAAGGGAAGCCTGTGACAGAGGATTTATCCCCATTTACTCAATGGCTAAAGGGTCTCAAAGGGTCGGAATATGTTCATCCTTATGAGGACGATTATGGCTTAAATCAAATGTCGGCTTCATCCAGGGGAGGCGTTTCTGAGACTTTTGCTGACCTGCTTGCCTCCCAGGGCTATTTGGACCAGGCCCGGGAAATGTATATGAAGCTCATGGAAAAATATCCCGAAAAAAGTGGTTTCTTTGCAGCCAAAATTGAGGCTCTTAAATAATTATCTTCTTTTATTATGCTAAAAGTATTAACCATATTCATTGCTTTGATTTGTATCCTTCTTATGGCTGTGATTCTGATTCAGAATCCGAAAGGGGGAGGCGTTGACAGTACCTTCGGAGGTCAAAGTGCTAACCAGATGTTTGGCGCTGCCAGGTCGGTTGATTTTATCGAAAAACTCACCTGGGGACTTGCGGCAACCCTTTTCGCCCTTTGCATTTTTGCCAGTTTTTTTGCAAAATAATCGGCCCCGCAGGAGTAAAAGCTTTATCTCCTGAATATTGATCTAAACTTCCATTTATTCACAACCTTTTCATGGTTGGATTGTCATAATGGCAGCATATTCAAGCGGTCAAAATTAGATTAACAAGGTGATCTGGACAGTCTAGCAGTAAGTCTGAAATAATGGCAGATAAGTCCCTCGTGGCACATCTTATGATAGGGACTGGTGAAATTCAAACACAATCAAAATACTTAATCAGCAAAATCATCAAAAATCTATGAAACTTAAACCTATTAATGATCGGGTGGTGATCAAACCGGCTCCGGCTGAAGAAAAGACAAAGAGTGGAATCATCATTCCTGATACAGCCAAGGAAAAACCACAACGTGGTGAGGTTATCGCGGTTGGTCCCGGAAAAGATGGCAACCTCATGACTGTACAAGTAGGTGATGTCGTCCTCTACGGCAAATATTCAGGCCAGGAATTATCGTATGATGGGGTCGATTACCTGATCATGCGCGAAGATGACATCCTGGTCATACTCAATTAATTTTTTTATCGATTCAATCATCAACTCTTAACGCAAATAAAATCATACAACAATGGCTAAAGAAATTAGCTTTAATACAGAGGCAAGAGAAAAATTAAAAGCAGGTGTTGACGCCTTATGCAACGCTGTCAAAGTCACATTAGGCCCAAAAGGCCGTAATGTCATCCTCCAAAAAAGTTTTGGAGCTCCTACCATTACAAAAGATGGTGTTACCGTAGCAAAAGACATAGACCTCGACGATCCGGTAGCCAATATGGGTGCCCAGTTGGTTAAAGAGGTAGCTTCAAAAACTGCTGATATTGCCGGAGACGGTACGACAACTGCAACAGTTCTTGCGCAGGCTATGGTCAATGCAGGAATGAAGAATGTTGTAGCCGGAGCCAATCCAATGGACCTCAAACGAGGAATAGATAAAGCCACAAAAGCTGTGATCGAAGACCTGAAAAAACAATCAGAAGTCATCGGAGACGATTTTGAAAAAATCGAACAGGTTGGTTCAATTTCTGCCAATAATGATGAAGAAATAGGCAAACTCATCGCTGATGCTATGCGTCGTGTATCCAAAGATGGTGTCATCACCGTTGAAGAAGCTAAAGGAACAGATACTTACCTCGAGGAAGTAAAGGGTATGCAATTTGACAGGGGTTATTTATCTCCTTACTTCGTCACGAATGCCGAGAAAATGATTTCGGAATATGAAGATGCCCTTATCCTGATCTACGACAAGAAAATCTCCGACATGCAGGAAATCGTTCCTGTATTAGAAAAAGCTATTGGTGCAAATCGCCCTTTACTCATCATTGCAGAAGATGTCGACAGCCAGGCTCTCGGAGTATTAGTGGTCAATCGTCTTCGTGCTCAATTGAAAATAGTTGCAGTTAAAGCTCCCGGATTCGGAGATCGTCGTAAAGCAATGCTTGAGGACATCGCCATCCTCACCGGTGGTACAGTGATCAGCGAAGAGAAAGGCTATAAACTGGAAAGCGTTGAGCTCGAACATCTTGGACAAGCAGAAAAAATTACTGTTGATAAGGATGACACTACGATCGTAGACGGCAAAGGAACACAGGAAATGATCACAGCAAGGATCAATCAAATCAAACAACAGATTGAATCCACCACTTCTGATTATGATAAAGAAAAACTCCAGGAACGTCTCGCCAAATTAGCCGGCGGAGTTGCTGTTCTTTATGTGGGCGCACCTACTGAAGTTGAAATGAAGGAAAAGAAAGCCCGTGTAGATGATGCCCTCAGTGCAACACGTGCCGCTGTCGAAGAAGGAATCGTGACAGGTGGTGGTGTAGCTTTAGTCAATGCTATCAAATCAATTGAGAAACTGAAAGGTATCAATGATGATGAAACGATAGGAATACAGATCGTCAAGAAAGCATTGGAAGCTCCTCTTAGAATCATTGCTGAAAATGCAGGTGTTGAAGGATCAGTAGTGCTGCAGGAAGTGATCAAAAGCAAAGGAAGTATCGGTTACAATGCCCGTACAGATAAATATGAAGATCTGAAGAAATCAGGTGTTATCGATCCCACGAAGGTGACAAGAATTGCTCTTGAAAATGCAGCTTCAATTGCCGGAATGATCCTGACTACAGAGTGTGTTGTCAATGACAAGAAAGAAGAGAATGCCGGTGGTGGAGGTGGACATATGCATGGTGGAGGCGGAGGAATGGGTGGCATGATGTAACAGCAGATTAGAAATGTGCATTCAGATTAATCAGATATTACTGATTACTGAATACAGATTACTGAATACCAAAATAAAAACCCGCCTTCCTTTTCAGGGGGCGGGTTTTTTGTGGGATTAAAAAATATGGGAATTCTAATAGTTGCACTTTAAGATTGGTTCATTTTACTTTCATGCCGGAACAGTCACATTTTCTTTTACCGGAATGGTCCAACCTCTTTTATCTTCAATAGTTCCATAGCGCATTCCGTTGATCTCATCGCGAATTGAATTCGACAAATCCCAATGATCCGGACTGAGTTTGATAATTTCATGGTCATATTGGATCTCTTCAACGCTGGCAATTAAAGCTGCAGTACCAGTTCCAAATACTTCTACCAATTCACCTGCATGATACTTTTGCAGAACTTCATCGATGGAAATTTCTCTCTCACTTACATTATGGCCATTGGTCCTTAATATTTCAAGTGCAGAGTCACGGGTAATGCCTTTGAGAATTGTTCCAGTGGTAGCTGGCGTAACAACTTCGTCTTTGAAAACAAAGAATATATTCATCGTGCCGACTTCCTGTACATATTTATTGTGAATGGCATCTAACCAGATAATCTGATCATAACCCTGATCTCTTGCTAATTTGGATGGGTACATGGCAGCGGCGTAATTACCGGCTGTCTTGGCCTCACCCACTCCACCTGGCGCTGCGCGGATAAAATGATTTTCAACTAAAAGCTTGATTGGTTTTGGATAATAGGGTCCTACCGGTAAGCAGATAATAAGGAATTTGAATGTGTCAGAAGGTTTAACTCCAACCATTTCATCTGTAGCAAACATCAGGGGACGCACATAAAGGGCACTGCCTTCCATGCGTGGAATCCATTCCTGTTCGATTCCTACTAATGTATGAACCGCTTCAAGAAAAATACTCGCCGGTAACTGAGGCATGCACATACGGTGAGCCGATTCATTCAGTCTTTGAGCATGAAGTTCAGGTCTGAATAACAATGGAGTTCCATCTTTCGACCTTGAGGCTTTCATCCCTTCAAAAATGGACTGTCCATAATGGAGAGCCATATTCATTGGATGTAAGCTCAGTCGCTGTACAGGATGGATTCTTGGATTAATCCATTCCTTTCCGTCAAAATCAATTTCGAACATGTGATCTGAAATAATCTTGCCAAAGGGAAGATTATGAAAGTCTACCTTTGAGATCTTGGATTCAGAGGTCAGATTGATGATTAAGTCTTTCATTACCGAGTGATTTTCTGCAAAATTAAATAATTTCATTTTGATCTCATAGTCAGTCTGTTATATATTTTGAAAGAATTCTTTTATATTTAATTCCTTTAAAATGATAAAATAAAATTTGGTAAACAATGTCCTTTACAACTTATCTTATTCCAGAACCTGCTAAAAAAGAAACCGCACAATCAAAAAAATGGTTATGGATTGTCACTGATCATCAAGTTTTGCCCCCTCACGAGGAACTTCTACATAAAATTTGCCAGGCTCTTAAAGCCAATTTTTCTGACGATGTTTACCTTATCCATTGCACTCCATCTGAGCCCATCATCCTCTCAGATCTTAACACCGGGAATACATCTTTAATACTAAGTTTCGGTTTACTCCCATCAACATTAGGTTTTTGGATAGATCTTCAAAGTCCGGGCATTCGTTTCCTTGAATCATTCTGTTTTGTTTTATCTGCCAGGCTGGATGAATTGATGAATCAATCAAATGCTAAAAAACAATTGTGGACATGCATGCAATCCTATCTGCAGTGGACTGAAAATGAAAAGAAGAAAAATACAGCGGGGTGAAGCCAACCAGGGAAATTCTATTTGCGAGCAATAACCAACACAAAGTCGAAGAAGTCAGGAAATTAATTCCTAAAGGTTATTCTCTGCTTGGCCTTCAGGATATTCATTGGACACAAGAGATTCCAGAACCATTTCATACATACGAAGACAACGCAAAAGCAAAAGCTTTTTTTGTATTTGACAAGACGGGATTAAGCTGCTTTGCTGATGATAGTGGATTGGAAATAGATGCCCTCGATAGCCGGCCGGGAGTATTCTCCGCCAGGTATGCAGGTGTGGATAGAAATCCTGGTGATAACATTCAAAAAATATTAACTGAACTTGAAGGAATAACCAATCGCAAGGCCCGATTTATTTCCTGCATCGCATTCATTGATGATCACAAACAGATGAATGTTTTTTCCGGAAAAGTAGAAGGCAAAATTTCTTCAACACCAATGGGCACTGGAGGTTTTGGATACGATCCTGTATTTATTCCTGATGGATTTGATCAGACCTTCGGACAATTACCTGAAGAAATTAAAAACAGGATAAGTCACAGGGCGCTGGCCATGCAACAGTTTATGTCTTACCTTACCTCTCATCAATAATACCCATTAAATGATTTTACCTTTAAAATAAATCTCCATGTCGTTACAGGTTTTTGGAACAGGTCAGGGCCGTACAGGAACCACATCCTTAAAAAATGCGCTCGAGCATTTAGGATTTGGGAAATGTTATCATATGTTTGAATTATTAAATCACCCGGAACAGGTGATTTATTTTGAAAAGGCTGAGCGTGGAGAAGAAGTGAATTGGGATGAATTATTCGAAGGCTATCATTCTGCCTGTGATTTTCCTGTCGTACGTTATTATAAACAAATACTTGACTTATATCCGGATGCAAAGGTGATTCATACAACTCGTGATCCGGAGTCGTGGTTTAAAAGTGTGACCAACACCATTTTTTGGGTTGTAAAACCATCTCCGGGGAGAATGCTTAGGATGATGATCCGATTGCCATTTTCTTCCGCACTGCGAAAACGTCTTCAGGTGTTAAAGTTTAATGGAAGGATGGTCAACAAAGTGTTTGGTGATGACCTAAAAGATAAAGCAAAAGTCATCAGTGTCTATAACGAACACAACGATGAAGTACTCCGTACAATTCCGAAAGAAAAACTTTTGCTCTACAATGTAAAAAGTGGTTGGGAACCGCTCTGCAACTTCCTGGGAGTGCCAGTGCCTTCTATACCTTTTCCAAAGTCAAATTCCACTGATGAGTTTGTATATAATGTGAAGCACAAGATCACAAATACGAAATTGGATTAATTTATTTATTCATCCTCAGATCAACACATCAATTATCACGGCTGAGCCAAACAGGATACTGGCAATACCATTTGTTTCAAAAAATGCCTGGTTAATTTTACTAAGATCATTTAGCCTTACCAATCGGTGTTGCCAAAACAATAATCCTGCAAAACCTATCGCCCCTATCCAATGCAAATATCCCAATGTGGAAAATAATTGACTTTGGTACCAGGCAATAAAAAATAACAAACAGGCGCAAACAATATGAAGCCCAATTGAAATTTGATTCGCTCTAACATTACCGAATCTGCCGGGAATGGATTGGAGTCCATTATTCCTGTCAAATTCTTCATCCTGCAGGGCGTAGATGATATCAAAACCACTGACCCATAAAAGAACCATGATGCCGTAAAGGATGGGCAAGAGATGAAATTTACCGCTGACTGCAATAAAAGCGCCCACCGGTGCAAGGCCTAATCCAACGCCCAGAAAAAAATGGCATAGCCATGTAAACTGTTTTGTATAACTATATCCAAGAATAACTACAAGTGCAACGGGTGACAAATAAAAACAAAGCGGATTGATCCAGAATGTAGTGAATATGAAAGCAACGGACATCAGCACTACAAATAGAATCGCCGATGATGGCTTTATGATCCCTGAAGGAATTTCTCGGAGAAGCGTGCGGGAATTCTTTGCATCAATATTCCGGTCAATGTACCTGTTGAATGCCATTGCGGCACTTCGGGCAAAGACCATGCAGAGTACGATCAGTCCCATTAATTTCCAACTGAATTCTACGTTCTCCAGTTTAAGCCCAAGGAAAAAAGCCATTAAGGCAAATGGAAGTGCGAAAACTGTATGGGTAAATTTTATAAGTGAGAAATAGGACTTCATGGCCTAAAATTAAAAATGCCTGTAAAGAATTTCACTTTACAGGCATTTTATCTTTTGAATGATATTCAAATCCTTGTCCCCAATTAATGACTTGGAGCTGTAGGAGTAGCTGGTGCAGGTGCGTTAGGGTCTTTATTGACATTTCCCGTAATGTTCAGGAAAGATTGTGCCGGGACAGTGTTAGCTGTAACGGTAACCCTTTTTGTTTGCTTACCTGGTTTGCCTTTGCTATCAAATTCAACATCGATCACACCGGATTGACCCGGAGCGATAGGATCAGATGGCCATTTGGGAACTGTACAACCACAGCTACCTTTAGCACTGGCAATAATTAAAGGCTCATTGCCTGTGTTTTTGAATTTGTAAGTGTGTTTGACATGCTCACCTTCTTCAACTGTACCGAAATCAAAATCGGTCTCTTCAAAAGCCATAGAAGTGGTCGGGCCGGCAGGTACCTGATCTTCAGGATTGACCCCAGGTTGAGCAGAAGTACCTGGCTTTCCATCAGATGTTGTAGTCCCAAGGCTTTCTCTTGCTTTGTCTTTAGCATCTTTTGCATCACCCTGACATGCTATCATCGTCATGGAAACGACCACAATAAGAGCTACAAATAGATTTTTGAGTAGATTCATTTCTAAAGTTTTTTTTAGTTTTCAATAATGACGCAAAAATATGAAAACTTCATATATAAATGTAAGGCCTTATCTATCAGGTCCTGTTAATGAGGTGTGAAACAAGATTCCTTAAAATTGAGGCTCATTCCGGCTCCCTCGGAGAGCCCTGAATTCTCTATTTTGCAGCCTCAAAAATTTGACATTTTGGTCCCGTAGTTCAATGGATAGAATAGAAGTTTCCTAAACTTTTGATGCAGGTTCGATCCCCGCCGGGGCTACAAGACTTGACGTAGCGAGGAGATATTTTATCATTCAATCTTTCGATGAGTGAAAAAATATCTCCTCTACACAATCAACTTTTTTCTTTCTTAGATACATGGAAATAAGCAGTACGTCAACTAATTCTACGGCGACATTCCATCTAATACAATACATTATCTCCTTCTCTTCTAGTAGTTGGGAGCATTCTCACATCTTAAACCAGGAGCAAACCTCCATATATGATGAATGATAGTATCATTCCCCAAAATGCCCACTTCAATGCATTTCTATCCATAAAAAGCCAGACTAAAAGGAAGCCAATAAAGCTCAGGAATGCACCAAGCAGAAATCCAACGAGACTGAATCCAGCTGTTGCATCAGATACAACTTGAGCCGGAGAATCATTGTAGGATAGATTTCCTTTACGTACCTCGCTTTTCAGTTTACCCTTTACCATTCCAAATATGATCCGCTCTTTCATGGTCAGCTTCTGGCCTGATTGCTGGGCAAATTCTTTTGCATTCATTTTGAGAAGACCACCAACCGAGATCTGCAATGCGCTGCTGGCACTTCCTTTAGCTGAATTCACTGCTTTAGCCTGGTAAGAGCAAAAAATGACTGAAATAGTCATTAATAGTGTAATTAATTTTTTCATAGTTATGAGTTTAAAGAATTTACGGGATAAGTAAATATATGAAAAATATTCAATTGTGTGCCGCCTGGATTAAATGAATCAGTCCTTATTGAATCTAAATGGTTTATTTAACATTTGTCATGAATAAAAATTAATGATTACTGCGCTTATATCATAGCAGATCATGCCTGGCTGTCACCCCATCGATAGGTGATAAGATTGAATCCGGCAAGATCCAAAACACGATCTACAACTGTAAGGCAGAGTGCATCAATGGTATCTGCTTTACTATAAAATGAAGGGATGGCCGGGCATATGATCGAACCTGCTTCAGCCAGTTTTCTCATGTTATCAAGGTGTATCAGGCTGAAGGGTGTTTCTCTCGGCACCACAATTAATTTACGTCTTTCTTTAAGAATAACATCCGCAGCACGGGTCATGAGGTCGTCCGAAAAACCATGCGCTATCCGTGCCAATGTCCCCATAGAACACGGACAAATGATCATGGTGTCAAACCTGGCAGAACCACTGGCAAAAGGGGCATTAAAGTCATCATTTTCATAGACTTTAAAGCCAAAACTCTCGATTGGGGTGCCATCCATCTCCAGGTTCCAATTGATCCGGGCATTCCGACTCATCACAATCCCCAAATCATCAAATTGGTCCCTAAGTGTTAATAACCGCTCAAGTAAAAGTTTAGCATAGATGGACCCGCTGGAACCCCCTAGACCTAATATCAGTTTATGCATATCTTTGCATCTTAATCAAAGTAGAAATATAATGTCTTTATCCAAGTATTTTTTATTCGTAATGCTCGTATTGAGCTCCATCAGCCTGCAGGCCCAGGAAATAAAATGGATGACCTGGGAAGAAGCCGCTGCCGCCAATGCCAAAAGTCCTAAAAAGATTTTTGTCGATGTCTACACCGATTGGTGCGGATGGTGTAAAAAAATGGAACAAACCACATTTAAGGACTCCGCAGTTATAGCAGCCATGAATAAAGATTTCTATGCCGTGAAGCTGAATGCTGAGCAACAGGAAACCATCCATTGGAAAGACATGGATTTTAAATGGGAGCCCGGAGGAAGAGGTGGAACAAACAGGCTTGCTTATGAAATCCTTGATGGCCAGATGTCTTTCCCAACTTTTGTTCTTCTTGATGGCGAATATGCCAGGATTGCCATATCTCCCGGTTACAAACTTGGAGATGCACTCCTTAAAGAAATGAAATATGCTTCACAAGAGCTATACAGGACAATCGATTGGAACACATATCTATCTAAAAGTTAGTCTAAGGTTTTGGATTGCAGGAAATTGGACAGGTCTAATGTTGTTGGTCATTGGAAATTCTTGATTTAGAAATTTATAGTTTATACCAATAACTAATAACCATTCAACTTTCTAACAACTAACAACCAATCACCAAATCACGGCTCCGTAGCTCAACTGGATAGAGCAACGCTCTTCTAAAGCGTAGGTTACTGGTTCGAACCCAGTCGGAGTCACTTCATCTATTTTCAATTCGTGTAGACGTGACGATTCCCGTAGTCAATCCATCTAATATTCAGATTGAATCTTCATGGCGGGAGAGGCTACAAGAGGAGTTTTCCAAACCTTATTTTGCTCAAATCAAACAATTTCTTTTAGCAGAGAAAAATAATGGTAAAACGATTTATCCTCCGGGCCCGCTTATCTTCAATGCGTTCAATCAAACTCCTTTCGATAAAGTAAGAGTTGTGATTCTGGGCCAGGATCCATACCATGGTCCGGGACAGGCGATGGGGCTGTGTTTTTCTGTACCGAAAAATATTCCTGTACCTGCTTCACTGAAGAATATTTATAAAGAAATGAATCGTGACATTGGATTTAGCATTCCGCAACATGGTGATCTGACAGCCTGGACTAAACAAGGTGTCTTTTTGCTCAATGCTATGTTGACGGTAGAAAAAAATATAGCCGGTTCGCATAGTAAAATCGGGTGGCATCTTTTTACGGATGCCGTCATCAAAATGTTATCTGATGGACGCCGGGATCTTATATTTCTTCTCTGGGGTAATTTTGCCAAGTCAAAAAAAGAGCTGATTGACTTATCCAAACATACAGTCCTGGAGGCAGCTCATCCTTCTCCTTTGGCCAGGGATGCTTTCAGTGGATGCAGTCATTTTTCGAGAGTGAATGAGATCATGAAAAAAAGAGGTGAAACCCTTATAAATTGGTCGCTCAATGAATAGTCTGTTTTACGCCCGTCTTTTAAGAACCGCTTCATTTTTAGGGGCAATGGGTGTCATTGTAGGAGCTTTTGGAGCTCACTTTCTCAAGAGCCGGTTAGCTGCCTCAGATTTAGAAGTTCTTCGAACCGGAGTACTCTACCTCTTTATACACGTCCTCATCATCATGGTTATAGTTATCCTCTCCAGGAATGATTTCAATTCCAGGGCATTGAGAGGTGCCGGAATATTATTTGCCTCAGGCATTATTTTGTTTTCCGGGTCGCTGTTTTTCATTGCTACGCAAAGCCTTTCAGGTCTGAATTTAGCCTCCATAGGAATTGTCACACCCATTGGTGGCTTATGCTTCATTATGGGATGGATCATGCTATTTATTTACTCATTTTCCCATATATAAAGGGCTAGTTATTAATAATCTTAGTTATAGTTGTTGTTATTTTATTTCTCATTATATTTCGGAGCATTTGAATCCATAATCTAAATAAATACAAAACCTTTAACTATGAAAAAACTTGCGTTACTCGTCTCAGTGTTTGTTCTCGTAGCCCTTTTCAGTTCCCTGCATGCCCAGGATTATAAGAGTGCTATTGGTTTACGCTTAGGTTATCCTCTTTCGGCCACTTATAAGTTTTTCCTGAATGAGGAAGATGCTATTGAATTATATGCAGGATACAGGGGCTATTCGGGAGTTTATAGTTATTGGAATATTGGTGGTCAGTATGAGGTTCACAAGCCATTTCCGGATGTTGAACATCTCCATTGGTTTTTCGGCGGAGGAGCCAGTGTATTGTTTTTTAGCTATGATTTTAGTGGTAGTGATGGGACTACTGGTCTTGGGGTGAATGGAGTGATTGGACTTGATTACAAGTTTGAATCTGCGCCCATTAATTTGAGTGTTGACTTTATGCCCACGATCCGTTTTGGCGGATTTGATGATGGGTTTACGGCGTGGGGCGCCTTTTCAGCCAGGTATGTGCTGAAATAATAAAAACATTTTTTCGAAAAAAGGCTGTTCTTTCCGGGACAGCCTTTTTTGTTTTTGCTGGCCGGCATATTATCGCATTGATGTATCTTAGATCAATCGATTTTTTTGAATTGAAATATTTTCTCACCTCAACGAATAACCATGTTAATAAAAACCATTTCTTCTTTTATTACATGTCTTGTTTGCATTCATTCATGTCTTATGGCCTCCCCGGTGATCAATACGGAGGATCATCCTGCAGGATTATTTGAAATGAGTAAAATGATGCCTGAGCACCAGCTTTCCCACAAAGATCTCAGGATGTCAGGGAAAAATGATTTACATCAGGTTCGCATAGAAAATCATTTGTCCCGGTTGCAAAAAAAATTAAAAGCTCGAAATGCAAGGCATCCTTTGGGTGGAATTAGTGACCCGGTCGATGAATGGTTTTGGATCTGGGTGATTTCCTGGGGGCTTGGAATCCTATTGACGATCATCTTTGCAGGAGCGATGGCGGGAGCAGCCCTTGGAATTCTCTGGCTTTTAGCATTTGGAATAGGCAGTGTCTCACTGGTTCTTTGGTTGGTTAAAAAATTTGGCTCCTGAGATTCAAAATTTGGTTGTCTATTTTGATTGAACATTGTCTTAAGTACACATTCCGGAAAAGTTTATTGTCATTAGCATAAATTATTGGGATGCGAAACGATATTTTTTGAATTGCACAAAGGTTTAAGATCATAAAAGAAATCACTAAAAAATTCCGGGTTTAATATTTTATTATACCCCTCTTAACTCAATCTTATGAAACCTGCACTCATGGCTGACGTCATCTTTATAACAAAAACATTCTGCCATGAAAACGCATGCTTTACTTCGATTCCTTCTGACTCCCGGGTTATTTCTTTTCCTCGGTTTGACGCAGATGATGCAAGCACAAACCAGCATTACAGCGTTTGGTTCTTACGGGGCCTCTGATGTTCAGATATCCGGATTAGGCATCCTGGATGTATTAGATCCTTACATCAAGCCCATCGCACAGTACACCGCAGGTCTGCAATGGGAAAAAGAATTAAGTCGTCATTTCTCTTTTGCGACCGGAGCTCAATATACTTCCAGGGGTTTCACATCGCGAGATAATTTCAATATAAAAGTGATTGGTTTGGACCTCCCGGTTGATGCCCGGATTGATACCAGACTGCAGTATGTTGAAGTTCCTTTGATGCTTAAATATAAAATTGCGGATGGTGCCGTCAAACCTTATGTCAGGGCAGGCGTAACTACCGGTTATGCCGTATCGGGAAAATTTCAGCCAAAGGTAAATGCCATCATCAATTGGAATTTACCGGCAATCAACATCAACCTGGAAGATAATATGTACAACAGGTTTGATATTTCAGGCGTACTTGGTGCAGGTGTCAGCATTCCTGTCAATGAATCGGGAGCCATACAATTCGATATCAACTACAGGCATAGTTTGAATGATATGTTCGCAGATAAGATTACTGATATCCGAATTAAAACCTATGGCATTTCCGCAGGTATTGGATACACGATGAAGTTCTAAACGGTTTCATATTCATTTCTTTCTGATCAAGAAGGTGCACCCTGAGTCGGTGCACTTTTTTTATTTCAGCTCGAAGATTCAGAATAAGTTTATCATTCTAATTCATTCTGTGACCTGTTTCAATGCAACTTTGCTTGAGTGCAGAACAAGGAATAACGAATAGGAAATAGAGAGGTTAAGGAAATTTAAGGAAGCACTTCGATTTCGTCTTCCTCTTTGCGGCGGTTATTTCTCCACATGATAAACCCCAAAGTGGCGACAAGACTATATGGAAGGGCGAGCATATAAAATATACCGTTATTAAGGCCTTTTCCACCGGTTCCGCCATTTTCCATGTTGCTTTCAGCGGCAATGTGACACATGGGGCATTGGGCAACAGCTTTCCCTGAAATGATCATCCCTGACAGGGTTATGATCAAAATCAACAACAGACGGTATGCCTTTTTCATACTACAAATGTAAGTTTTTTTCTGCTTATTTATCTGCAGGGTAAAAGGAACAAATAGACAACAGGTCCTGTAACCGCCACATATAACCAGACCCAGAAAACCCATCTTGACAACTTAACATGCCTGACATAGTCCCCCATATATCCTTTGATAAACGTCATCAGGATAAATGGCAGGCTGGCACCAGCTAAAAATATATGTGTAAACAGGATAAAGAAATAGACATACCTGATCAGGCCTGTCTTACAAAAAATAATTTCTTCATTCGTAAAATGATAACCTACATATGAAATCAGGAAACCGGCAGACAGGGTCAGTGCCACATATATGCTCTTTCGGTGAAGTTCAATTTGCTTATTCTTAATAAAATAAAATGCCGTCAGCAGGGCAATGGTTACTCCGGTATTGAATAAAGCATTCAAACCTGCGAGAAAGCTCAGATCAATACCCACATCAAACTTATAGCGTCGCATCACCCCAACCAGGAGCCAAACGATCACTGTCAACACCCAGGCAAGCCGGTTTAATTTCTTTATCCTGAGGTTCCTTTTTTCAACTGCAACAGTCTCAATCATTTTTGGCGCCTCTTTTTAATATGATCTGATCCGATCGTTCTGCAGGCAGCAATAATACCATGTGCTCATTCAGTATCCGCTTTTCTTCCAATGTTGATTCACTGTAATAGTGGCGGATTGTTTTATGCCGATCGACCAAAGCATAGGTCTTCATCGCCGGCCAATGGACTCTTAACTGATCACATATGGATGTTGAATCTGTGCAGGAAAAAACGAACCATCCAGTCTTGAGGGAATCAACAAATGCATTTGGCAAATTCCGGCAAGTGTTCAGGATAATAAAGTTTGCATTCTTATTCTTGGTTTTAATAAACTGCTTGTACAAAGAATCCAGTGTTGTAGATACCGAATCAAGATTTTCACAGGATACCAGGCTGACAATCGTGACATGCTCAGCCAATAGATCAGAGGTAAATGTTTTTCCGGAAAGATCTTTCCATGCACCATCCGGAAAAAGTTCGGTTCCATTCATGATGGCTTGTGCCTGTTGGCGCCACTTTAACCCGGACTGGAGATAATACCACGAGACCAAGGGAAGAAGAAACAGCATTAAAATAACCGTGATATAAATCTTCCTTGACATTCTGCTGGACATGAGTTGATGTGCGGATATGATGAGTTGAATAATGATTCATCAGGAGAGCATGACCAATGGCCTGGTGAAAGAAACAATAAGTCAACAGGATCTCAAAAAAAATTATTTCGGAACAGCAACTTCCATCTTTTCTCTTTCTTTGACAGTAAGACGGTTATGTTTCCATGCATTTCCTTCATACAGAAAGGAATAATGGCCCAAATCAGAAGGCCGACGGGAACAGAACACTCATCATCAATACCCGTGGCCTCATATTTCATGTGCATGAATTCAAAAACAATCAGGTATGCTTTATACAAACTTCTGGAAATCATCAGCGGCATTCATCAGGTATTTCGGGGCATGATATCCTTCCATGATATATCCTTTACCTGTCAGGGCGACCATGACTTCAACTGATGGTCACCACCGCCAGGATGAGAATGGTTTTAAGGGCTATCTTTTTTGCTCCATTATAATCGTGTGCCATTAGAATGATTTATTAGTTCAAATTTTGTAAATAAGTGATTGCGTTCAAATCGTGAAGATTAAAGCAGATAAAATACAAGAAATACAAACACCCAGACCAGATCCACAAAGTGCCAGTACAATCCGATCTTCTCCACCATCTCATTTTTATTTGTTCGTTTGATATAAATCCCGCCGATCACATTGACCATAATGATGGTCAGAAGAAATAAAACGCCGGAGAATACGTGGAATCCGTGGAATCCGGTAATAAAAAAAACAATGCTCCAAAAGCTTTCGGACCAAAGTTATCCGGTTTAATGAGTCCGGCATCTGGTCACCGAAGAGACACAATATATTTCCGATGGACATAACCCGCTGCATCTACTACGGCATCCGGATAATCGCCCGGTGCTGCATAGGATGGTCCCTCTTCTTCTTCGGCTTCACTTCCATGTTCTGTTCAGGCAGCTTCTGCCCCTTCATCCTGTTACTTGCATTGTAAATCGAATGCGGTTTTATGAATAAGATAACTTGTATCCGGCATTAAATGACTTCTTACGATTCTTTTCCATGCGGCATCCGAGATAAATTCCTGCTTCTAATGTGCTGCCAAATGGATTGGTGGTGATGCTCATGTGCTCTCTTCCGATCAATGTGGTCCACTCCCATGCCTGGCAACCTAGAAAATCCAAGACCGCCAATGATGGTCAGTGAACATCCAGATGACAACCCCTCTCCTATTTTCCCTATGTCCTTCCTGCACAGCCCTGATCATAGTGAATGAGCTGAAAAGCAGGACGAATGTCATAAAGCGTAACAAACAATAAAGGATGATGTGGCCCTAAGGAAAGGGAAAGGCTGAATACAAAATCAGGAACCGGCCATGACGGTGTGCTAAAACGAAGAGTACCATAAGCAATCAGGAAGCCAGCAAAAGTGAAGGCATCTGATAGCAAAAATACCATATCATCAGTTTGCCATATCCTACTTTAAAAGGATATTCACCTCCTTCCCAACTACCATTATCCGTGTGGTATCTGTATGTTTTTGTCTAATGTATCTGTTGCCATGTATTAGTAGTAGATCATTGAATCAACAAAAACAAAAAGAGATATAACCAAAGGAAATCAACAAAATGCCAATAGTGAACCACCAGTTGAAATCTTCTTCTTCTTTTTTCAGAAGGATTATAGGATAATGAGAATGCATGTCATTGAGGCAACGGTCAGTGCGAAAATTCCACCGAGGACATGGGCTGCATGAATGCCGGAGATGACATAGAAAAATGATCCGCTCGGATTTCCATCCAATGCCACCCCAATATTATACAACGCATCCAGCCCTGATATTGCAGCACGATGAACAACAATACCCAATACCAAAGACTCAATGGAAGAGCAACCTGTATAAACCAGCCGTCCGTTTTTAAAAGCCGAATAACTGATATGCAATACAAGCACTGCTGAGCAGCATTACACCAGTGCTGAAAAAGAAAATATCCGGCACCTTAAATTCCAGCCAATTCCTGACTGCATGTCGCACGATATAGGCACTGGTCAGTGAGCCAAACATCATGATCATGCTGCCCATGGCAACCACAAGGCAAACAAGCGGAGGACTGAAATCCTCTCCTTGGCCGGTCTAACAACATTGGTCATATGACTGTTCGTACTCAATTTGCAGATTTATTTATATTACATGCTCCACCATAAAATCATCAGTGCGACAGGCAGAAATATGAAAGATGAAAACATCAATGCCCTTGCACTTCCATTTATCAAATCGCATTGTAAAACCTCCATGCTTTCCAGATGAAATACGCGGAAATGAGGTTCATTCCGATTGATCCCGGCAATGGAAATAAGTGCCTGCCCAAAAACCAATCAACAAAACAGGAATCAGCAGGCATGCATAAATAAATGCCTGCCGGCCCAGTCTCCTGTCAATTAATCACCATTTTCACCGGCAATAATTTATATCCGGCACGTTTGATATTGATCAAATGATAAAAATCCAATCGACCAGAAATGCGGAAATTGCCAGAAGAATTGAATGGCAAAAAGGAATAAACACCCGGGTGTGATCACACCATCAAATGCAATCATCCCGATCATCACAGGTAATGCTCCCGGTATAGCCCCTACCAGAACAGAAATTGTACTATATCGCTTAAGAGGAGTATACAAAAATGCATAAGTCACCAGTGAAAACATTCCCAGGAACGAAGTCAAAGGATTGAGAAGTGCCAATAATACAATTCCTAGTAAGACAAGCTAATCCTGCCAAGAACAACAGCTGAGGATGAATTCCATCTTTCTGCAGCCAAAGGCCGGTTTGCAGTCCGTCTGCATCACCCGATCATAATCTGCCTCAAGTACTTCATTAAGAATATTGGCTGAAAAAGTAATCAGGAAACCACCAGCAAGTCAATAACAGGAAAGGGATCGATTTGAAAATTACTGATCCTGCTGCGATACAATAAGCCACGACAGAAGAGAACACAACAAAAGTGCTCAGGCGGAACTTTACCAGAAGTTCTAAATCCTGCAGCCAGTCCTTGAGGGTAATGGATGGTGTCCTGACGCGTACCTACTTCTTTACTTTCATCAGTGATGGGCCTCCTCGGCTTTTTCTTTTTCAGTCAGTGGAATATGTTGCTGTATAAAATCTTTTTCAGCATCCTTCTTTACTATAATCATACGCCCAACGATGCACTGTAGGAATTTTACCCGGCCAATTTCCATGCACTGGCTTAATCGGTGCAGTCCATTCCAATGTATTTGCTCCCCATGGATTTTGTGTAGTCATTTTCGTCCCATTCCAAATGCTATAAAAGAAATTGAAAACAAACAAAATTGGGCGCAAAAACAATGATGGCGGAAATCGTGATAAATTGATTCAGTCCATGAAAATGGTTGAACGCATCAAATGTATCAAATCGATAATAGCGACGTGGAACACCTGCCATCCCCATATAGTGCATCGGCCAGAAAATGGCATACGCTCCTACCATGGTAATCCAGAAATGTATTCGTCCCATCGTCTCATTCATAAACCGGCCGTACATTCCTGGGAAACCAATGATATACTCCGGCAAACATTCCAAAGAATGCTGCAATCCCCATCACAATATGAAAGTGAGCTACGATGAAATAGGTATCATGCAATTGAATATCGAGTGCTGAATTTCCAAGGAATACTCCAGTGAGACCTCCGGATATAAACATAGAGACAAAACCAATTGCAAATAGCATAGCTGATGTAAATCGGATATTTCCTTTATACAATGTTGAAATCCAGTTAAAGACTTTTACCGCAGAAGGCACCGCTATGATCAGCGTGAAGATCACGAAGAAATTTGAAATAAACGGATTTACACCTGACATAAACATGTGGTGAGCCCACACGAGGAATGAAAGAAATCCAATCGCCAGGATGGAATACACCATGGCCTTATATCCGAAAATTGGTTTCCTCGAATGAACTGAAAGAACTTCACTGGTGAGTCCCATCGCAGGAAGAATGATGATATATACTTCAGGGTGTCCAAGGAACCAGAATAAATGCTGATACAACAATGGACTTCCTCCCACATTTTCCATTACATGTCCATTGACAAATATTTCGCTGAGGTAAAAGCTGGTACCCATACCACGATCAAACATCAGAAGGAAAAATCCTGATACCAAAACAGGAAAAGATAAAATACCAAGTATAGCCGTAACAAGTAAAGCCCAAACTGTTAGTGGCATCCGCCACAAGCTCATTCCTTTGGTACGGAGATTTAATACGGTGGTCACATAATTGATACCTCCAACAAAACTGAACACTACAAAAAGCGTAAGACTCACTAACCACATCGTCATACCTGCTCCTGAGCCCGAACTTGCTTCAGGTAAAGCACTCAACGGCGGATAGGCTGTCCACCCTCCCGCAAATGGCCCTGTATTAAGAAACAGTGAGATAAACATCACCACACTGGCCATAAAGAAAAACCAATATGATAGCATGTTAAGAAATGGAGAAGCCATATCTCTCGCTCCTACCTGGAATGGTATTAATAGATTGGCAAATGTTCCGCTTAGTCCTGCAGTCAATACAAAGAAGACGATGATCGTTCCGTGCATGGTCACCAAGCGCATAATAAAAATCAGGATTAAGTGATCCTACTCCGGCATCATTGATCGTGATCCATTTTCCAAGCAGTGGGTTTCAACCAGGCCACACTTTCATCGGGAAATCCCAATTGAAGCCTGAATATAATACTCATGCTTGCACCAATAATGGCCCAGAAAATACCGGTAATCAAAAATTGCCTGGCAATGATCTTATGATCCTGTGAGAATATATAATGGGTGATAAAATTGGATTGATATTTATCACCATGATGATGATCGTGAAAGTGATCATCATATCCCTGCTCACGGATCAGAACATCAGTCTCATCATGATGTGATTCAGACATAATTATATTATTTATTGAGCTATTATTTTAAATTCAGTTCTCCTGTTCTTCTGACGTCCTTCGTCAGTATCATTCGTATCGACTGGTTTACCTGAGCCATATCCTACTGCGGTCAGGCGATCAGCACTTATGCCTTTATTGATGAGATAAGCCTTGACGGCGTCTGCTCTTTGTTGTGATAATGTTTTATTTGCTGCGGGGTCACCTGTATTATCCGTATGCCCTCCGACTTCAATGCGAATCTTAGGATACTTCTGAAGGTCTTCAACCAAATCGTCGAGCTGGTATTTGGAATCAGGAGTTAATGCTGCAACCCCGGTTTCAAACTGGACATAATCAAGCCTGATCGTTTTGAGATCCGGTGCCCCTGCTACAGGAGCCATCCCCGTTTCAACAGTTGCTTTCTGAAAGACATATCCAAGGCATCCCTGATATCTTTGATTTCATAATCCAGTAACTTTCCTTTATTCGGATCATCATCTTTCCCACGAATCGTATTCTTATAATAGGAGTGTTGCTTAGCTAACCATGCGTCATATTCCGGCTGGGTCACTATACGTACAACTCTGCGCATACTGTAATGACTTTTACCGCACAATTCTGCACAGGCGAGTTCATAATTAAAATCTTCCCAGAGCAGTGGGCTAGTCGGGATCATTTGGATCCTTATGTACATTGTACTCAGGATATTTACTTAATTCCTCGCGGTATTCTTCCGTTGTTTTCGTCGGGGTAAAAACAAAATAAGTGGGTAAGCCCGGGCAATGCATCCATTTTCACCCTGAAATGTGGAAGGAAGAAACTATGCAGTACATCCCTTGCAATAATTCTTACTCTTACTTTTTTATTGACCGGTAACCAAAGTTCATCCGGATAGAAATCATCAAAATTTTTAGGATCTGTCCAAATCTGCCCAAGTGGATTTTCAGCAGTGATCTAAATGATAATCGCGTGAACCTAATACACCATCAGGACCAGGATATCTCAGATGCCAGGCAAATTGATAACCAGTTGCTTCAATTTCGAAAACATTTTCATCCGGTTTAATATCTGCCATCACTGTATTCCACGCCAAAAGTCCTTTGATCACGAGATAGGTCATCACGACTGCAGGAATAGCGGACCAGACGATTTCAAGAGTATTATTGTGCGCCCAGTGAGTTCCTTTAGAGCCTTTTACTTTTTTATATCGGTATGCGAAATAAAATAAGGCGACGTGAGTAATGACAAAAACAATTCCGCAGAAGAACAGTGTTACATTGAACAGGCTATCCAACACTCTACCATGAGCCGACGCTGATTGATGTGGTCCATAGCCCATCATATAATTTTTCATATAATAGGCGGAGATCACGACAAGTACAGAGAAGACCGATCATGAAAAGCAGAAGTGCCCTACCCTGGTTACGGTTGCTTCTTAATTCTACTTCCTCTTCTCCCCGGATTCGAGTGTACAGTTCAGTTAAGCTTGCTGATCTGAAGTATCACAACGACTAGCAGGGCAATACTTAATATGATGATAAAAGCGGTCATTTGCTATCTGGCTTTTTATACTTCATTCAATGTTATGTCAGTTTCCAATTTGATCATGTATGATGTGATGCGCTCTCCATGACATAAGGATCTCTTCGCGGCAATAAAGAGGCTTTCGTCAAACGGGAAAAAACAAAATAAAAAAACAGTCCAAGGAAACCAATAAAGGTTCCAATCTCCAGGAATCCAGGCATTGTAAATCCGGGAGCTGATGTCAGTTCAGGATGTGCTGTATGCAAAATCCCCGGTTTCAGCATTAAAAAGAAATTGATCCAATGCGTGAAGACAAGAAGACATGAAATGAACATCAGTGTTCCATACTTTCTTTTTGTATCATTTCTCAGCAATACAATGAACGGGATGACGAAATTGCACACGATATTGAGGTAGAAAATAACAGGAAAATGATGCAGGCGGGTATGATAATAAACCGTCTCTTCCGGAATGTTTCCATACCAGATCAACATGAATTGTGAAAACCACATGTAGGTCCAGAAAATACTGAATGCAAACATGTATTTGCCAAGATCATGCAGATGTTCAATGGTCACCAATGGAAAATATCCCCTGATCTTAAGCGTGATCAGTAAAATAATGGTCATTGCTACCATCGCCACCATCACGCTGACTGACGTCCACCATGCAAACAGCGTACTGTACCAATGTGCGTCCACGGACATAATCCACAACCAAATCATCGCCGCACTGGAAAATCCAATAAACGGTAATGTCGGTGCCGCCCAAATTCTCATTTTTCTTGCGTGTGTAAATGTCGTATCGCCATTCGTATCCTCATCCACAGAAAGTGAGCGGAGTTTGGTTGCAAAAAATATCCATCCTCCCATGATGATAATGCCGCCGAATGTGTACCAACCTTTATTGAGGAAAGCCGATTTACCGATTAACACCGGATCAGCTGCTACTACAGCTTTATCCGACCATTCATATATATGATGCCATCCGGTCCATAATCCCAGGGAAATGATCATCATCAATATAAATCCGGGAATAAGAAATAAAGAAAAGGCTTCCCATAACCTTTTGAAAACTGTATACCAACCAGCCCATGCGGTTATTTTGGCAGCAATCATAAAGAGTGCCATAAGGGAAATCCCGGTGAAAAAGACAGAATTATGCAGGAAATTTGACCAAAATCGTGTATGCCATTGATCATCTCCTATGAATGTGATCAACATGGAGATGACACCAATCAGCATCATGATGCCAAATAATGTTTTTTGCCTTGTTTCAAATATAAACTGATTCATATCTGTGTTAGTCGATTCGAACTGTTATTTATTTATGCTTTTTACTCACCGCAGGCTTTGCAGCTACTTTTTTTTCAGCTACTTTTTTTTCAGCGGTAGTATCCGAAGCCATTCCAACCATTTCTTTTTTTGCACCGGCTTCTAAGGTGTTCCAGGGTGTGGCTTCTCGATTCAATGTATTTACAGATGCCGAATATTCAAGCTTTTTAGATTTAGCTTCAAGAGATCTTATGTAGTGGATGACATCCCAACGTTCACTGTAGCTCAATTTATCAGCGTATGAACCCATTACGTTTTTCCCTCTCATGATCGCATGATAAAATCTGCCCGGATTGGAATTAATGAAAGTATCCAACGTAAAATTTGCAGGTGCAGCAGGATAAACACCTGCTACAATTCCTTTCGCAGGATCTTCTTCCCGGACGAGATATCCCTTGCCGTCACCTTTTTCACCATGGCAGATTCCGCAATAGATATTAAATAATTGCTTACCGTTTGCAAGGCCTTTTTCAGTAATCGGAAACGGGTTTTGAGTAATTTCTTTGATGGCTCTTGCTCTTTCCTCTTCTGTGTCGCCATAATAATAAGGTACACTTCCATTTGGCGGATAGGCCATTGATCCTTCAGTGAGGCCCTCGAAATTATTAAAATCAGCCATGCGGGTTGCAGGATCAGCTGCATTGGCTAATGATACATCTCCACGAGCTACTGTACCAGGTACGCTTTTACGGGGCATGACAAAAGCTTTGTATTCTTTTTCTGTCCCCCACCTGTTGTAATAATAGTAATCAAACAAGTTAGCTTCATAACCTGTCGTATGAACCATATCCGGCATATACTCATGTCCACGACGATTGCCTTTTGCAGGCGAACAAGCCGTGAAGATGACTAAACAGGCCAGGATGGTATATGCTGCAGTATACTTCATATTCAGATGGTCTTCGTTTCTACCAGGCTTGCTCCGGTATTGGTGAAAAAATTTCTGAGCTTATCCACTTCATTATTTTCAAGACCTTCTGTTTCAAAGGCAATGCAGAATTTATCATCCGTAATGCTTGGATGAAGTATCGGATTCATGACACCAGGACCTTGTCCATTAATAATATAAAATGTTGTCACCATCCCAATTGAAGAAAACAAAACTGTTAACTCAAATGTGATAGGGACGAATGCAAGGATCGGCCAAAATGGTTTGCCTCCAAATATCTGGGGCCAATCTCTCGTATGGATCCATGTCATGCCCAGGAATGCAGTAAGCGTTCCGATCAATCCATACACAAATCCCCCGATGTGAATCCTTGACTCTTTAAGGTCAAGCAACGGATCAAGTCCATGTACTGCAAAAGGCGTGTACACATCCATGATCTGGAGGTGATCCTCATTGGCTTTGATGACTGCAGATTTGAGATCTTCCTCATCATCGTACAATCCGAATATTATATTTTTTTCTGGGTGCTTCATAATTTAATGAATCACTTCTTTTTGTTTCGTTTAATTCAATCAATGATGGTCGTGACCGGCATGATTGTCATGACCAGCTAATTCTAATTCAGTATTTCCACTTTCAACTTGTTGATAAGTCGAGGTGGCATTTGGCTTCGAAAATTGATCTCCGGAGCTCTTGAGAATGTGTTTAATTTCTGCAATGGCGACAACCGGAGCAATGCGAACGAAGATCAGGTAACATGTAAAGAAAATTCCCAGCGTCCCTATGAAGATTCCCACCTCAACTATGGATGGAACATAGAAACTCCAGCTTGAAGGCAGGTAATCCCTTGCGAGTGTAGTCGCAATGATGACAAATCGTTCGAACCACATACCTATATTGACGAAAATGGACATCAGAAATGTCATCGTCACATTTCTCCGGATTTTCTTAAACCAAAAGATTTGCGGAGATAATACATTGCAAGTCATCATACCAAAATATGCCCACCAATAAGGTCCAAGTGCCCTATTGAAAAAAGCAAATTGTTCGTAGACATATCCGGAGTACCATGCAATAAACAATTCCGTCAGGTAAGCAACTCCTACGATAGTACCTGTCACAAGAATAATCTTGTTCATCGATTCAATATGACCAATGGTGATGTATTCCTGCAAGTTTAAAACCTTGCGGGTGATCACCATCAACGTCAATACCATAGCAAATCCTGAAAAGATAGCACCGGCAACAAAGTAAGGAGGGAAAATAGTCGTATGCCATCCGGGTACTACAGATGTAGCGAAGTCGAAACTTACAATGGTGTGGACCGAAAGCACAAGAGGTGTTGCAAGACCTGCAAGAACCAATGAAAGTGATTCATGGCGCTGCCAATGTTTTGCTGCCCCTGTCCAACCAAAAGAAAGTACGTTATAAAGTTTCTTCCTGATGCCTTTTGCCCTGTCCCTTACTGTTGCAAAATCAGGGACCAAACCTGTATACCAGAACAAAAGTGAAACAGTGAAATATGTTGAGATCGCAAAAAGGTCCCACAATAGCGGTGAATTAAAATTAGGCCATACCGGGCCTCGTGTATTTGGATAAGGAAAGAAAAAGAACGTAACCCAAATTCTTCCAACGTGAATAGCAGGAAATAACGCAGCACAAATCACAGCAAAAATAGTCATGGCTTCAGCAGCACGATTGACACCTGTTCTCCATTTTTGACGGAATAACAACAAGATGGCGGAAATCAAGGTACCTGCGTGACCAATCCCGATCCACCAAACAAAGTTGGTAATATCCCATCCCCATCCAATTGTCCTGTTGAGTCGCCAGGTTCCGATACCTACCCAAATGGTAATGAGTATGCAAATGACCCCAAATGTCAGAGCACTCAGAGCTGTAATAAAAGCCAGTGTCCACGCCCTGCTTGGAGCCCTCTCTGTAGGCGAACAAAGGTCTTCCGTAATCTGGTGATAGGTTTTATGTCCCTGAACCAGCGGTTCTCTGATCGGTGATGTAACTCCTGCACTCATATTTTAAATTCTATTGATAGTAGTAGTTCGTCTATTTATGTTTTTGCACATTTATGCATCCACACCTTCAGCTTTATTAATGATTCTTGCCTGGTAATTGACGGCAGAACGGGTATTCACTTCTTCCAGTACGATGTAATTCAAAGGTGATTTGAGTTTCTCATTTAGATCACCGCTTTCATTATTAAAATCTCCAAAAGTGATGGCTCCTGTAGGACATGCAGTCTGACATGCTGTTTTGACATCAGCGTCTCTCAATTGCCTGTCTTCTGTCTTGGCTCTGAGTTTTCCTTCCTGGATACGCTGAACACAAAAACTGCATTTCTCAATAACTCCACGTGACCTGACAGTTACATCCGGGTTGAGCACCATCCTGGTGAGATTATCTGCACCATAAGGAATAACATCTTTTTCCGATTTCATTCCAAGGTCAGGCTCATTGATCGGCCACAAATCTGCAGTGGTATAATCCAGCCAGTTGAAGCGTCTTACTTTATAAGGACAGTTATTAGCACAATATCTTGTACCAACACAACGGTTGTAAGCCATTTGATTTAAGACCTTCAGAACTATGGTTAGTTGCATTTACAGGGCACACGTTTTCACATGGAGCATTATTACAATGCTGGCACATTAACGGTTGATACACTGCACTTGGATTATCAACATCACCGTAGTAGTAACGATCAATACGAAGCCAAGCCATTTCATGATGACGGCTCATCTCACGCTTGCCGACTACTGGAACATTATTTTCTGACATACATGCCACAGTACATGCACCACATCCTATGCAGGAATTAAGATCGACATGCATCCCCCAGTGATGACCTCTTGCATAGGTAGCATCATGACCCGGGTAAACCTGGTGCTTATTGTCTTCCTGGTATTCATGACGGTGTTCTTCAAGATCATGAATGAATTCATCAAGATGATCCAGGTGACTCTTTCTGATGATGGTCCTGCTGGTAAGTGATCCCTGGTAGCCCTGGCGAACAATACCATATGTCATGTACACGGTGGCCGCTTCATCTGCATTGATCACTTCATGTGTCTTACTGTCCTCACCGGTGACGCCCATGGTATGATGATACTGGACACAAGAGAAATAATCTTCCTTGCCCTTCTTATCAGATACAGTTACACCTTCACCATAATATTGAATCAGTCCATCGCTGTCAGTTTTTAACCACGGATTGACATTGACGCCGACACCTAATCCGGCACGACCTGTGGCCGTCCTTCCATATCCAAGTGCCAACGCAAATGTGTCAGGACCCTGCCCAAATTGTTTGATGACAGGAACTCTTAAAGTTTGACCATTCAGTGCCACATCTGCTAATTCACCATCTTCCAGTTTCTCATGTGCAACGAATTTTCTGACACCATCAAAAGCAACCGGAAGTGCGAGATAATTTCCCCAACCACATCTTGTCACCGGGTCAGGCATTTCCTGCAACCAGGGATTATTGGAATGTTGTCCATTACCAATGGTAACATTTTCCATGAAAGTTATTTCCTGACCTGTGCCCGGTTGAATTAATTTGCTGGAGATTGAAGAAAGATTGTCTTTGTATGCAGCTCCTGATGCAGGGGCAGAATAGGTGAATACACCGTCATGCAAAAGTTCATTCCACGATGAAACACTTCCGACCTGATCAGCCCATGCTGATTTAAGATATTCGTAGTAAGGTTGCTCAGCCGTGAATAAAACATCGTTTCCGCCTTTCCATTTTAATAAACTCAATGCACGCTGGCGTGTGTCAAATAAAGGCGCGATGGTAGGCTGAATCATGGAAATCTGTCCCCGTACCGGTTCTGCATCACCCCATGATTCAAGAAAATGCTGGTCGGGTGCCAAAACTTTACAAAGAGCTGATGTTTCGTCTGAAGCTGATGCTGTCGTAACACACAATGCCACTTTCGACATGGCTTGTCCAAATGCAGATCCAAAAGGAAGTTCATACACCGGATTTGAACCATAGACAATGAGCATGTCTATTTCACCATTATTCATGGAGGAAACGAGTGCATTTATTTTGCTTTCATCTCCTTGTCTTTGATATGAATATTGTTGCACATCAACAGTAGTTCCTTCATTTCCGAGAAGATGGTTAATAGCACAAACAAGGCTCTGATCTGCAATGCTGTTGGTACCGCATACAACAAGACTTTCACCTTGTGCTTTCAATAACTCATCTGATGTCTTATCCACAGCGGCGATAAGAGCACCATTCAACGCCGGCGAAGAAACAACTGTTCCTCCTTTTGCGGATACTATATTATTATACAAGCGTGCCAGGACAGCAGAAGATTCGCTTGGTTTTATCCGGATACGATTGTCCGCATTTGTTCCTGACAAGGACATATAACTTTCAATCTGAATATGCCTTGACATTTTGGCGTCCTTGGCATCTTTGATCTTCCTGTTTTTCGAATATTGGTGAGCAAATTGTACAGGTGAAATCCAGGTTCCTAAAAAGTCAGCCTGCAATGCAACAATCACTTTCGCCTTGTCAAAATGGTAACCGGGAATCATCGAGACACCATACATTGCTTCATTTGCCCTTAGAATAGCTGCTGATGACACTGGATCA
This sequence comes from uncultured Saprospiraceae bacterium, assembly GCA_963746195.1. GTDB lineage: Bacteria > Bacteroidota > Bacteroidia > Chitinophagales > Saprospiraceae > Opimibacter. The sequence continues at coordinate 147,530 of CAVVAS010000003.1, forward strand.
TATACAGCAAGCTTCGTATTCGGATATTGAGTTTGAAACTCCTTGATCACTTTTTTCTCAGTAGGACTTAGTATTGAATGAGAAACAATGGCTATTCTGCTTTCAGGCTTTAATGTACCTGCGACAAGATCATCTACTTGTTTCCATGTTGCATTCTCAAGTTTCCCTTCAGCATTTCTGATTTGGGGGTTACGGGAACGATGAATATCATATAAACTCAACACAGAAGCTTGTGCCCTCGCTGATGTTCCTCCTGACGAAATACCTGATAAAGGATTTCCTTCAACTTTAATCGGACGTCCCTCTCTGGTCTTCACTAAAATGCTGCAATAATCACCGCCCTGGACATAAGATGTAGCATAGTAATTTGCTACACCCGGGACCATGTCATCAGGCCTGGTCACAAAAGGGATAGCTCTCTTAATTGGTATTTCGCAACTCGCAGCAATTGTTGCTGCACTAATGCTAAAGCCAAGATATTTCAGAAAATCACGACGGCCGGTTGATGCTGAAGCGAAGGAGGCCCCCTGTGCGAGCATTGAAGCAACAGAAGCATCCGGCATTTCCTGCGTGGCCTGGTCAATAAAGTTTTCATCGCGACCTAAGTCCTCTGAACCAATCCAAATATCACTGTTTGATGAATGATCTTTCATGATCTTATTTAAATTCTATAAAGAGAGTTCGTTCGTTTTGTTTTCGTCTGTCAATAATGACATTTCTGGCATTCTATTCCACCGATATCCTCAACCGTTATTTTTGTTTTTTCACCTTTTTTAAGAGCCTCATGATATTGCTTGTAGGATTCATAGTATTTGTTTCCTTCAAATTGAACGGCTGTCTGACGATGGCAATTGACACACCATCCCATGCTTAATGGAGCATATTGATACATCTTGTCCATCTCCTGGACTTTACCATGACATTGCTGGCAAGCGATTTTACCAATATTGACATGTTGTGAATGGTTGAAGTAAACATGATCTGGTAAATAGTGAATACGTGTCCATTCTATCGGTCCTGAAATTTTATCTTTTAGCTCATTAGTCATGGAGTCTGAAATATTATTCCATTGTTCATCAACCGTCCTGGTACCGCGCATATCTAAAGCCTGGAGGTTCTTATCCTTCATATAGTTGTCCCCTATCCATTTTGTATAAATGGCTTTGATCTCATCATTTGAAAGCTTATCATAGTTTTCAATGTACTTGTCCGTAGTAGGATCATATCCTATAGAAGCATAAATCTTGGTAAGTTCCTGTGTCCCGAATTGAGATCCTTTTTTAATGGCCTTGTGACAATTCATACAAGTATTTGCAGCAGGGATGACAGCATGCTTGCTTCTCCTTGCTCCATCATGGCAATATTGACAATCAATTCTCTGAACTCCGGCATGGGTAGCATGAGAGAACTTAATAGGTTGATCCGGCGCATATCCTTGCTGACGGCCAAAGGCAATACCATTATTGACAGTCGTATAACCACCCAGGACGATCAGGGCAAAAATCAGGAAACCCATAACTCCTTTGCTGGTCAGAATTTGTGGAAACGTTTTTACTTTAACCGGTTCGCCTTCTGATTCTGCAACAATATTTCGAAGGTTCGAAATTGCCCTGGCAAGAGTCATCACCAGGAGAAGAAGAACTCCAAAAAGTATCCAGTAAATAAAGTCGTTTGATTTATTTACTCCTGTTCCACCACCACCTCCAACCGGATTATTACTTGCGATAGCAGGGCCTTTGTTAGCCTGTTGATTGATGTATAGAAAAACTGACTCGATCTGGTCATCGGTATAATCTGAAAATGAGGTCATCACCGTAGGATGCCACTTAGCCCATAATTCTACCGCTCTTGGTTGACCTGCTTTAACCAATTCCTGCGAACCCCGGACCCATTTATAAAGGTCTGATTTAGGATAAGCGGCCCATCTATCTTCAAACCCTCCTAATGCCGGGCCCGTCATGTCATCTTTCATGTTAGGATTATGACATGTCCGGCATTGATTTTGGAAAATTGTTTTTCCAACATCAATGGTGGGTGCGGCAAACGAAGATCCTACAATAAAAATCCAGCTAAATGCAAGGAGAAGGCAGTATTTCAAGTAGTTAGGATGCATAACATTAAAGTAGAGACAATAACAGACATCTGATTATGGCCACAAAAATAACCCAGATACAAGATTTAACCTGAGTCGCGATGGGTTGAAATTTACTATTTAGACTTAATCTAAACAATATATGCTGATTTCACACAGAAACACGCGCAGAAATATGTGGATATGGGTGATAATTTATTAATTCAAAGTCCTCAAACTGAAACGAAAAGATGTCTTTCACACCAGGGTTCAACTTCAGTTGCGGTAATTGACGGGGTTCGCGGGATAATTGTTCATGCACCTGATCAAGATGATCCAGGTAGATATGTGCATCACCAAATGTAATGCACAAAATCTCCAACTTCCAGATCACATACCTGGGCCATCATCATGGTCAATAAGGCATAAGATGCAATATTAAATGGCACCCCGAGAAAGACATCAGCTGATCTTTGGTAAAGTTGACAGCTTAATTTTCCATCGGCTACATAAAACTGGAACAGGCAATGGCATGGTGCAAGTGCCATTTTATCAATATCGCCACATTCCAGGCTGAAATGATTATCCTTCGGCTGTCAGGATTATTCCTGATGCTTTCTTACTGCCATTGACACCTGGTCTATTGTTGAACCATCAGCTGTGGGCCAACTTCGCCATTGATGACCATATACCGGTCCCAGGTTTCCTTCTCCGTCAGCCCATTCATTCCAGATACGCACTCCATGTTCCTGTAGGTAAGCAATATTGGTATCGCCTTTCAAGAACCAAAGGAATTCATATATGATGGATTTAACGTGGAGCTTTTTAGTGGTCACCAGGGGGAAACCTTCACTGAGATCGAACCGCATTTGATGTCCAAAGACACTGAGTGTCCCTGTGCCAGTGCGATCGCTCTTGCGAATACCCTGATCCAGTATATGTCGGAGGAGATCCTGATAAACCTTCAACTCATAGTCATTTGCCGGCTAAGGTAAAAAGATATATGAGAAGAAATCATATTTGTGGAAAGAAGATACAATCATGCGAAGGATATATAAAAATCCAACGGATAGAGCTAAACTTTTCGTCCGGGAAAAAAAAGATTGAGGCCAATTAAGATGACGATTGCACCTATAACGCCGGTAAGAATTGTATTGAATATACCGGTACTTAATTTGATATCAAATTCACCAAGTAACCAATAGCCTGCCGCACTTCCCAGGATTCCTGCAATGACGTTTCCAAATAATCCTAAACTTCTGCCGGAAAAAACTAAACTACCCAGCCATCCGGCAAGAGCACCGATCATCAGCATGAAGACAATATCCATGATTGATAAGGTTTCAATGGTTTACTATTGATTTAAAGAAATATTCTTTACATCATAAACAAAACATCAATACCGGAATACTGTTGCAAATATCCTGATTATCCAAAATGGAAAATAAAAATGTAAATGAAATTCTTACGCTCAGCCTCCCCTGACCGGATCACTATCAGTCTTACCTATACATTCCAGGGCGACTCCTGCAATAACTACTTTACCTGCAATCGTACCAGTATCGCCCGCGTTGGCCGGTAAAGATCTTATGCCATCCAAAAGATAAACATAGATGGTTGAAGCAACGAAGGTAGCCAGCCACATAGCGAGTAAGATCACTGCACTGATAAGCAAACTGAAGACAATTCCATTTGCTAATTTAGAGATGGATATTTTGCATAAATCTGTGGAAGCCACAACTTTTTGCTTAAACAAGAACGCATCTCCATTATTATTGGGACGCCACATCCGGGAGGATTTATTATATAAATGAGAAAATACCAATGCAAATAGAATGGTAAAAATGATTTTGTTTAATAAATCTTTATCATAAGGATCCGGCCCGGGCGAAATCAGTCCATAATAAATATAGTCCAGCGCCATAAATACAGCAGTCACAATCAGGGTGTTCCACAATAGTGTAAGGATTGGGTTCCATGGTTTGCAATACATAATATTGATATTTTAAATGTGAGGAGAAAAATCTAAAATTCTAAAACAATCATTGGTGACCTTAAAGCATAATTCAAATTGACTAAAAAACTGGTAGAAACACATAGTGAACGAAACCCTAAATTAAAAAACCTTGTTGATAATTCCAAAAATCGGAGCATATTTCAACGCATTCATGTATATTTCTGATAGAAGGGATTATTTGTTGAGGTCAAAGAATTTTCGTTCATGCCCAAAAAGTGTTTTGGAGACATTAAATGAAACCATTATTCAAAAAAGCATATGATCTTTTTAATGCTATTTCCACCCCAAATGATCTGTATAAAATTTAGTCATTGTCTCTTTCCATTGAAAATAACTTCCGCGTCCTTAAATTTTCCTGCCTGTGAGTGAGCCTGGTGAAATCCGAAAATTAGCCGCGGTCATGTTCACTGATCTCGAGGGATACACAGCTATGTTTCAGAAGGATGAGCCTTCATCAATGAATAAAATCCGTATTCACAGGCAATACCTTGAAAAAATAACCGGCGAGCATCACGGCCAGATCATACAATTCTATGGTGATGGCAGCCTGGTCATCTTCGATAGTGTCATGGACGCTATCCGGAGTGCTATTGAAATTCAAAAAACATCAAAGGAATGGCAAATACCTGTTCGGGCCGGAATACACATCGGCGATGTGGTTTTTAAAGACAAGGATGTATTCGGAGATGTGATCAATGTCGCCTCGAGGATTCAGACAATAGGAGTTCCCGGATCAATTGTGGTCTCCAGGAAAGTAGCAGATGAAATAAAGAATCAACCGTCATTGGGAACCACCAGGCTTGGAGAATATTCATTGAAAAACGTTGAAAACCGGTTAGAGTTATTTGCTATCACTGGTCCAGGACTTGTCATACCTCCTGTACAAGCGACAAAGCAAAAAAAATCAAAAACGACAATTTATTTATGGATAGTTCTTGTAGCTTTTATTGCTTATGCCATTTTCTTCAATACAGGTCTATTTAAATCCAGTAAGTCTAAAATTCAGGAAGGGCGAATTGCGGTTCTTCCCTTTCAGAATTATACCTTAAATCCTAATCTCAATGATGTGGGTGATGAGGCTTCCAGCTATATCAGCCGTGATTTGAAAGCATCATCGAATGCTGATGTCGTCAGTTTTACAAGCGGATTATTATATACTGATGCCGATATCGGTTCAATGAGCAAGAATCCTTCTTTACTCCGACAAACAGGAGCTGCCAATGTGCTTGAAGGATCATATGGTCTCACGGGTTCTAATAATGAAACATTAGTATTCTGGGCCAGTTTTATTGATACCCGAACAAATAAAACTTTACCAGTCACAATTCCAAAAGTTTATTGTAGTGTCAATCGCCCAATGGACGGTATTAGGCAAATGTCAAACCTGGTGGCAGGTTATTGGGAGAGCAAAGGTGAACATCTTATCAGTTTTACAAATGATGATGCTTATAAAGCTTTTATCAAGGCACAAAAGTTATGGGCAAGTCCTTTTGCGGAGATCAAAAAAAAGGCTAAAGAATTATTAATTCAGGCTATTACCTATGATTCAACATTTAAGGATGCTTATTTTCTTTTAATGGATGGGTTTCACAATGATGGTGACTATGACAGTGAGAAGGATACTATTAATTTATTCAAATCAAGATTTCCATTGCTCCAGCCCCGTGAAGAAAATAATCTCACTTATTATGAGGAGGATCTCGAAGGAAACAACCTGGAAGCGTATCATCATTTCATCAAAGAATACCCGGTTGATTCAAGTGATCTTTTTATCAATACTACGGGCATGGTGATGGCTGTTGAATATCTCAATGACCCGCACACTGCACTGAGGTTCAATAAGGATATTAATATGGATAGTCTTAATCTTAAGACATGTACTTATTGCCGGGTCCGAACGAGTATGGCGATGCAGGCATATGCCGATGCATCTGATAATATCAATGCAAAGAAACTGGCCGAAAAATTGAAACCTTACCCGGAGAAACCAGGCCATGCTACCCGATTGATTGCTTTTTATATGAGCATTGGAGACACTGCTTCTGTCAATGAAATTATTCTCCAAATGTCCAGGGACACTTCCGGAGAAAAAGATAATTACCAATTCTATAGTTTACAGGCCGGACAATATGCGATGTTGGACGGAAATAATGTCCTTCGGAATTATTATGCGGATAGAGCCATCCTTCGTTACGGAAATGCAATCAACGTAGAGAAGGGGAGATGTTATTATCTCAAAGGAGATCTCGTGGCAGCAGAGAAAATTTTCAACACTTTAATAAAGGAGAAACCAACCCGCAATCGTTATGAATATTTGGGACTAGTTTATGCCAGGTTGGGAGATACTGAAAAAGCAAATGATTTTATTTCTAAACTCAATTCTTTAAAGAAGGATTGGGATTTTGGTCAAACTCCTTATTTCCAGGGAAGAATCAAGGCAGTTTTGGGAGAGAACGAAGCTGCAATTCAATACCTGAGCACAGCGCTTGATGAAGGCATAAAATTTCAGCCGGGGTCAACTTTTCAACATGATCCCGATCTGATGGGATTAAACCAGGATCCAAAATATATAGCATTACTGTCGCGGAACAGGCAGAAGTAAATGAATATCCAGGAAAAGTAATCTACTCAGCCTCATTTTCCCCACTAATAATTTAGAGTTATTATTGCTTTTGGATTTTTCATGAGCCAAATATTTCAAATTGTCCTACCATTCACTCTCTCAATGTATCAATGACCTGGATTCGAGTCAACTCCTTCGAATACCTGACGAGGTTGATCCTTACCTGGAGATGGCTGAAATTCATCGCCGTGTTTTTGAAGCTAATGGCCCTGCGTTATTATTTGAAAAAGTAAAAGGAAGCCCCTTCCCTGCCCTGTCCAATCTATTTGGAACAAAAGCGCGCACAACTTTTTTATTTCGAAATACACTTGAGCAGGTTCAACGTTTAATTCGCTTAAAAGCTGATCCGGCTGACGTTCTTCGGCATCCAATGCGATCTTTCAAATTATCCGGAGCGGCCTTGAATGGAATGCCTCTGAAATCTAAATTGGATAAACCTATCCTGTACGGCACAACATCACTTGGGCAACTTCCACAGATTGTTTGTTGGCCTAAAGATGGAGGTGCATTCATCACCATGCCACAAGTGATGAGCATGCCACCCGGAGACAAGAATATTATGCATTCTAATATCGGTATGTACAGGATCCAGATAAGTGGCAATGAATATATTCAGGATCAGGAAGCAGGAATGCATTACCAGTTGCATCGTGGTATTGGCATACATCATACATTGTATAGTCAGAATGAAAACGAATTCAAAGTTTCCATTTTCGTGGGCGGGCCTCCGTCACATTCTTTTGCAGCCATTATGCCATTGCCGGAAGAATTAAGTGAAGTTGTTTTTGCAGGATTATTGGGAGGCAGGCGATTTAGATATTTTTGGAAAGACGGATTCATCCTTTCTTCTGATGCGGATTTCTGTATTACAGGCACCATCAGGCTAAAAGGAAAAAAACCTGAGGGGCCATTCGGTGATCATCTCGGTTATTACAGCCTTCAGCATGATTTTCCAGTGTTGGATATTCACAAAATTTATCATCGCAAAAACCCCATCTGGCATTTTACAGTAGTTGGACGTCCGCCACAGGAGGACAGTAATTTTGGCTGGCTGATTCACCAATTGGCAGAATCGATTGCTCCAAAAGAATTTCCCGGATTAAAGGAAGTTCATGCTGTGGATGCAGCAGGGGTTCATCCCTTGTTGCTTGCGATAGGTCATGAACGTTATATGCCTTTTCGCGACCCAGTTCCTGAAGAACTGCTGACGATCTCCAATCATCTTTTAGGTAAAGGCCAGACATCCCTGGCAAAGTATCTATTCATAGCATGTCATGAAGATGATCCGAATCTTTCAACGCATCACATACCTGATTTTTTTCAACATGTATTAAGTCGAATTGATTTCACGCGGGATTTGCATTTTCAGACACGTACAACAATTGATACGTTGGATTACAGTGGTGATGGATGGAATACCGGTTCTAAATTGGTAATCGCCGCACGGGGACCAATCATCAGAAAATTAAGTGCACAATTACCCACTGCTCTTTCCCTTCCCAACTCATGCAAAGGCATGGATATGATTTTACCGGGTGTGCTTGCCATATCATTTGATCCTTTTATTGATTATCATTCTGCGAAAAAGGAAATAGATGAATTATGCCGGAACTTATCATCCTCCAATCTCGATGAATGGCCGCTTTGGATATTGACAGAAGACAGCAAGTGGATGAGTAGTCAATTGAACAACTTTTTATGGGCAACTTTTACCAGGTCAAATCCTGCAAAAGATGTATATGGGGTAGACGTTGAAATAATTGATAAACACTGGTTGTGTAAGCCTCCGATCATCATTGATGCACGAATAAAACCACATCATGCTCCTGTATTGGAGAAGGATCCTGAAGTAAGTCGGAGAGTGGATAAGATGTTTGCGAAAGGGGGTTTTCTACTAGGAAAAGTAAAAGGATTATGAGTTTATAAGTTATCGTTTATAACTATGGTGAAGTAAAAATCCCATAAGTTTTCGTTTATAACTAAGGAAAAGTAAAAACTCCATAGGATATAGTTTATAACTAATGAAAAGTAAAAGAGTTAGAACCCCATAGGTTATCGTCTATAACTAATGAAAAGTAAAAAGGCCACAACTCCATAGGTTATCGTCTATAACTAAGGAAAAGTAAAAACCCCATAGGTTATCGTCTATAACTAAGGAAAAGTAAAAAGGCCATAACTCCATAGGTTATTGTCTATAACTAAGGAAAAGCAAAAACTCCTTCAGGGAGTTTGGAGGCAAATGGAAAACTTACCAAAAGATTTTGTGCAACGAATGAAAATTCAGCTTGGAAATGAAGCTGATGATTTTTTTAATGCCTTATCTCAACCTTCACCTTCAAGCATCAGGTTCAATCACCTAAAGGGACGATCTTCTTTTGACCATCTTGCTCATATTCCCTGGTGTGAAAATGGATATTACCTCGATGCAAGACCTCGGTTTCATCTTGATCCTCATTGGCACGGCGGAGCTTATTATGTGCAAGAGCCTTCATCGATGATATTGGATGAAGTGATAAAACAACTGGACCTTGATCCCAAAGCGAAAATATGGCTTGATGTCTGTGCTGCTCCGGGAGGCAAAACCGGAATACTGGCAAAGCACCTGGATCCTTCCGATATCCTGGTCGCGAATGAAGTCGTGCCTCAACGAAAAACAATCCTATGGGAAAATCTTGTGAAAGGCGGATATACCAACACAATAATTACAGGTGAACAGCCTTTATCATTTAACCATCCTTTTGCAGACGTTATTTTAATAGACGCTCCTTGTGCCGGCGAAGGAATGATGAGAAAAGAACCTGAAGCTATCCATCAATGGTCACAGGGCCTGGTTAATTCTTGTTCATTATTGCAAAAAAAGATTGTCCATGATACGATCAGGTCATTAATACCTGGTGGATATTTGATTTACAGTACCTGTTCTTACAGCTTTGAAGAGAATATTTATAATATCTCCGATTTCATCGAAGCATATAGTTTGAAAACAATATCATTAGAATTCCCGGGAGCATGGGGCATCACTACCATGGAGCACAAAGGGGCAATTGGTTATCAGTTGTACCCCCACAAAGTAAAAGGAGAAGGATTATTCATTGCAGTGCTCCACAATCAATCGAATGTTCAAAGCATTACTTCCGGATCTAAAAAACAATCTAGTGAATTCAATTCAGTACCGACTTCATTGGATGGAGTTTTTAATGATACATCAAATTGGAAGATCAGAAAAAACGATGAAAACAATTCACTCATCGGGATATCAGCAGAGGAGAAAGCAAACGAAGTACTTCAGAAATTTCCCAAAGCTGAAATTGTTGGAAATGCCGGGCATTTTAAAGGAAAGGATTTTATTCCTTCACATTTTTTGGCCATGGCAGGAAATCAGAATTCAGCGTTTACCAAAATTGATCTTGATCTCAAAGGGGCCCTGGATTATCTTGAGCGTTCCACTTCAATGGCTTCGCCAGCTAATAAAAATGGATGGTATTTACCAACTTTCGAAAACACCATACTTGGGTGGATGAAATTCACACCACAAGGCTGGAAAAATCATTATCCGTTGAACTGGCGGTTGAGATCCAGGTAGTCTATCACCATCATTTTCTGATACAAAACCGGACAAAAAAAGTGCATGTGGATAACTACCTGGGGATACTAATATTCAACACGTTAGGACCTTGTGGCACCACTAGTGGTGGCACCACTAGTCGTGCCACAAGGTCAGTGGGATCACCCGGATCTGAAATGATAGACACTGCACCAAATCATTTTTTACCTTTCCGTTGCAGTATCCCACATGTCAAAATATATTTATCATCTCTTACTAGGCAGCAATCTTGGCGATCGTTCAACTCAGCTTGGAGTCGCCATTCAGTTAATTGGCTCAGATGTTGGGGCTATCGTAACCGAAAGTTCTGTCTATCAAACTCAACCATGGGGATTCGAAGATCAACCCTGGTTTCTCAACCAGGCTATAGTTGTTTCTTCATCTTTAGAGCCGATTGAAACATTGCATAAAATCAAGCAAATTGAAATTAAAGCCGGCAGGAAACCCAGTGAGAAATGGCATGCAAGACATATTGATATTGATATCCTGCTCGCAGAAGATAAGGTGATTGAACAACAAGACCTGGTCATTCCTCACCCGTATTTCCATGAACGAAATTTTGCTTTGGTTCCATTAATGGAAATCGCCAGCCAGGTGATGCATCCGATTTTGCATAAATCCATCGAAGAACTTTACCTTGAATGCAGGGATACGGGAGAAGTATATATATTCAACGCAGATGAGCAGGATAACCCCCTATAAGTATATCTGCATCGAAGGCAATATCGGATCAGGAAAGACAACCCTGTGCGAGCTTATTGCCAATAAGTATCCTGCTCAACTTCTGCTGGAGCAGTTTGATGACAACCCGTTTCTCCCATTCTTCTATCAAAATCCGGAGAGGTATGCCTTTACTGTTGAACTCTTTTTTATGGCTGAACGTCATAAGCAATTGTCACAAATTACCCTTCAGCATGATTTATTTTACGAGTTCACCGTAGCCGATTATTGCTTTTGGAAAACATTGATTTTCGCGCGAAAAAATCTTGACGAAAAGGAATACAAACTTTTTCAAAGACTATTCACCATGCTCAATGCTGCATCACCAAACCCTGATCTGTTGATTTATCTCCACAGAACTCCAAAAAAACTTCTTCAACAAATTCATCTGAGGGACCGTGGATATGAAAGCAGTATCACAGTTTCTTATCTACAGATGATCCAGGATTCTTATTTTGAATTTTTCTATAGCCAGCCCTCCTACCCTATTGTCATTGTTGACATTGAAGATTTAGATTTTGTCAATGAACCTGAACACCAGGAAGAAATTGAGAAGATTATTTTTAAAGAGTACAGGCCCGGACTTCATCGCATCAGCCTCAGACTGTGAGAAGCGTGAGAGAAGTGAGAGAAGTGAGAGAAGTGAGAGAAGTGAGAGAAGAGAGAACGTAAGAGGCGAGAGATAAACAAAAAAACTGACAACTCACAACTGACAACTCACAACTGACAACTCACAACTGACAACTGACAACTCACAACTCACGATTCACGGTTCACGGACATAAAGATCCACTTTCCATATTCCTTCGATTGTTGCTTTTACGTTAATAGATTTTTTTTGAAATATCAATTCCTGTACAGAGATATTGGAAACAAATACCTCTGCATGTCCTCCTTTGGATATTGGAAATCTAACCGGTTCCTTTTTTATCTTTTGAAGTTGATTGTATAACAAAAGATTAGCCCTCTCTTCTATTTTCTTATCCAATCTTGCATTCAAAAAAAGTTGTGCAAACCATCCTTTGCTTTTAAGCAGGAGATTCTTGCTGATGATTTGAAACTTAAAATCTTCAATATGGAGATATTGCTGAGCCGGATCCCAAACTGGATGCCAAGTGATTTCAATAGAAGATCCTTCATTCTCAAGAATGTCCACTTGTAAGTTGAGAACACCGGAATCCAGGGTTATTTTGGGATTGACAAGGTGGATTTTGTCTCCGACAGGAAGATTGGCCTCAAGCCCACCAAGAAGCCGGTTTATCCACGATTCTTCAATGAGGATTTCTACCCTGTTGGTCGAATATTCATCTTTGGATGAAGGGGGAGAATTCTGATTCATGGTTAAATGTCTATTTTTCCTACTAAAATGATCATTACCTGATTTATGGCTTCTAAAATATTGATATCCTTTTTAATATCATTTTCTTTATTGACCAACACTTATGGTCAAAAAAAGAAAACTGCTGCTCCATCTTATACACAAATAGATACTTCATTGTTCGGCGCACTTGAATGGCGTAATATCGGGCCTTTCAGAGGAGGTCGATCTTCTGCTGTGACAGGTGTTCGCAACAAACCAAGTCTCTATTACTTCGGTGGATCAGGAGGCGGAGTCTGGAGGACAAAAGATGGTGGTCAATCATGGGAGAATATTTCAGATGGTTTTTTCGGTGGCAGCATCGGGGCTATTGAAGTTGCACCATCCGATCCAAATGTTATCTATGTCGGAGGAGGTGAAGAAACTGTACGCGGCAATGTATCTCCCGGTTATGGAATGTGGCGCAGCACAGATGCAGGAGAAACATGGCAGCACATTGGCCTGCTACAATCCAGACAAATTCCAAGAGTAAGAGTAGATCCCCACAATCCCGATATCGTTTATGCTGCTGTATTGGGTGATCTTTTTAAAGACACAAAAGAAAGAGGTATTTATAAATCAATGGATGGTGGGAAAACATGGCGACAAACATTATTCGTCAATGAAGGAGCCGGAGCCGTTGATTTAATCATAGATCCAAATAATTCCCGAATACTTTATGCATCGACGTGGAAGGTAAGGCGTAATCCTTATGAACTGAGCAGTGGGGGTGCAGGATCTGCTTTGTGGAAAAGTAAGGACAGTGGAGAAACATGGGTGAATATTTCATCCTCCAAAGGCCTGCCAAAAGGAATATGGGGAATTTCAGGCGTTACCGTTTCACCGGTTAACAGCAATCGCTTATGGGCCATTATTGAGAATGCAGATGGAGGTGTATTCAGATCTGATGATGGAGGAAAAACATGGGACAAAACGAATTCCGATCGCAATCTCAGACAACGTGCCTGGTATTATTCCCGCATTTATGCTGATCCCGTTTCGGAAGATATTGTTTACGTGGTCAATGTATCTTATCACAAATCCAAAGATGGCGGAAAAACATTTTCTTCCTATGGTGCCAGTCACGGAGATCATCACGATCTCTGGATTGATCCCGACGATCCTAACCGCATGATCATCGGTGATGACGGAGGTGCACAAGTGAGTTATGATGGCGGCGACAATTGGTCCACTTATCACAATCAACCTACTGCTCAAATTTACAGAGTCACGACTGATAATCATTTTCCATATCGCATTTACGGGGCTCAACAAGATAATAGTACGATCAGGATTTTCAGCCGAACCGGGGGTGGATCGATCGGGGAAGAAGACTGGGAATCAACCGCAGGATGTGAATCAGGTTTTCTTGCTGTAGATCCCCTCAATGATGATATTGTGTATGGTGGATGTTATGACGGAGTCATCGAAAGACGTGATCATAAAACAGATTTTAGCCGCAATGTTGATGTATGGCCGGATCTTCCAATGGGTCATGGTGCTGAAGGAAGTAAATATCGTTTTCAGTGGAATTTCCCCATCTTCTTTTCACCGAATGATCCAAAGAAATTATATACAGCATCTAATCACCTGCATGTCACTACGGATGAAGGTCAGAGTTGGAAAACGATCAGTCCTGACCTGACTCGAAATGATACATCAAAATTGAAACCTTCAGGAGGACCGATCACAAAAGACAATACTTCTGTTGAATACTACTGTACGATTTTTGCAGCTGCAGAAAGTCCACGTGTCAAAGATTTATTGTGGGTGGGAAGTGATGACGGCCTCATTCATGTATCGAAGGATGGAGGCTCATCTTGGGAAAATGTAACTCCGAACTTTCTTCCTCAATGGATCATGATCAATTCTATCGAACCGGATCCACATCTCGATGGCGGATGTTATGTAGCTGCCACAATGTATAAATGGGGTGATTACAAACCTTATTTATTAAGGACAAAAGATTATGGCCAGACGTGGAAACTGATCACCCAGGGAATTGATTCAACTCAATTCACCCGTGTCATCCGTTCCGATCCAAATGCACCCGAAACGCTTTATGCTGGTACGGAATCCGGAATGTATGTGAGCTTCGATGATGGTGATCATTGGCAGTCCTTGCAATTAAATCTGCCGGTCGTCCCGGTTACTGATCTTACGATCAAAAACAATAATCTCATTGCGGCAACTGAAGGAAGAAGTTTTTGGATCCTTGATGACCTTACACAGGTAAGGCATTTGAAACAATCGACGACAAAGGAGTTCAATATGTATCAGCCAGAAGATATTTATCGAATGACAGGCTATTCCGGAAAGAGTCTTCATGAAGGAACCAATTATGCGGGTGGGTTAAATGCTTATTATTTTTTACCCGACTCCTTAAAAAAATCGGATACACTTGCTATCACCATTTTCAATGCAACCAGTGACAGCATTGTTTCATTCAGTACATCACCCAGGGATAAGGATTATAAAATCACACCGAAAAAAGGAATGAATAAATTTAACTGGAACCTGGAGTATAAACCTGCAAAAGGATTTGAGGGAATGATTTTATGGGGCGGAGGTTTATCAGGACCAAGAGCTGTACCCGGAAATTATGCTGTGGAAATAAATTACAATCATAAACTCGTTCGAAAATCATTTGCAGTATTACAGGATCCCAGGTCAAAAGCTACTGCGGACGATTACAAGTTATACAATGAATTTGCTACCGATGTAAGAGATAAAATCACTGAAGCAAATAAAGTCATTATCAGTATAAGGGATATTCGTGAGCAATTGATGAATTATAAAGAGCGGGTTCCAAAGGACGATACCCTTAAAAAAGAAATAACTAAAATAGACAGCGTCATGACCAAAATTGAGGAGGCTCTTTACCAAACTAAAAACAAAAGCAGGCAGGATCCATTGAATTTCCCTGTAAGACTGACTGATAAACTTTCATATCTCAATAGCATTCTTGGCAACGGAGAATATCCCCCGACTGAACAAGCCTATGCCGTACGGAAAGAACTTGAAGCTCTTATTGATGCCGAGTTGGAGAAATTTGATAAGGTGCAGAAAGAAATGATACCTGTATTTAATCAAATGATCCGTGACAAGAATATTGATGCGATCATTGTGAAGAAAGGCTGAGGCGAAAAAGCATGGGAAATGGGAAATGGGAAATGGGACATGGGGCATGGGGCATGGGGCATGGGGCAAGGAGCATGGAGCATAGAGGATGGAGCATAGAGCATGGAGCATAGAGCATAGAGCATAGAGCATTGAGCATTGAGAATAGAGCATAGAGCAAAGTGATTATTTCTGATTTTTAAATATTTGGGAAGTTTCACTGATCACTGAATACTGATTACTGATTACCTGGATGCGAGCAAGGCTAGCGCGTTTGCTCGTGATATATTACTTTTGCGGCATATATGAATGGTTATGCAGGAAGCTGAACTGGCAGTTGATGTAAAGGTTGCTGAGCAATTAGGCCTTTCTCAGGAGGAGTTTACACAGATCTGTTCGGTTTTGGGCAGAGAACCCAATTTTACGGAACTGAGTATTTACTCCGTAATGTGGAGTGAACATTGTTCCTATAAAAACTCTATAAAATATCTAAAAACACTTCCGCGTGACGGAGGTCGTTTGCTGGTAGCGGCAGGCGAAGAGAATGCAGGATTAATGGATATTGGCGAAGGCATGGCCTGCGCATTCAAGATTGAGTCACACAATCACCCTTCAGCGATAGAGCCATACCAGGGCGCTGCTACCGGAGTTGGTGGGATACACCGGGATATTTTTACAATGGGTGCCCGCCCTATCGCGGCACTTAATTCTCTCCGCTTTGGTGATCCTTCTACTCCTCACATGAGACATCTCATCAAAGGAGTGGTCAGCGGGATAGGCGACTATGGCAATTGTCTCGGTGTACCAACAGTAGGTGGAGAAGTTTATTTTGATCCATCCTATCAACAAAATATACTTGTCAATGCCATGTCAGTTGGAATTGTCAAAGTAGGAGAAACTGTATCAGCTTGCGCAGACGGACCCGGAAATCCGGTTTTCATCGTTGGCTCCGCCACAGGAAGAGATGGCATACATGGAGCAACATTTGCATCAGCAGATCTCACAGAAAACTCAGCGGAGGATTTACCTGCTGTTCAGGTAGGAGATCCTTTCCAGGAAAAATTACTTCTTGAGGCATCGCTTGAAATCATTCGCACAGGAGCAGTAGTGGGCATGCAGGATATGGGCGCAGCCGGAATCACGTGTTCGACATCCGAAATGAGCGCTAAATCAGGAACAGGAATGATCATCAATCTTGATCTTGTACCTACTCGTCAACAACACATGGCCGCCTGGGAAATACTTCTGTCAGAAAGCCAGGAACGAATGCTCGTCGTCGTGAAGAAAGGCAGAGAAAAAGAAATCATCCAGGTCTTTGAAAAATGGGATCTCGAATGTTCACAAATCGGAGTTGTGACCGACACAGGAAGATTGGAATATTTCAGGCATGGAGAAAAAGTAGCCGATGTTCCCGCTCATTCGCTTGTATTAGGAGGCGGCGCACCGGTGTATGATCGTGAATCAAAACGTCCGGATTATATGGACCGCATCAAACCTTTTGATCCTCCCTCACCTGCACCTGAAAAACTTATTTCGATTGCAAAGAAAATAATGGCTTCACCCAATGTTGCTTCAAAGCGATGGGTGTATGAACAATATGATCATACCGTCAGAACAGGAAATACAAATACAAACGAACCTTCGGATGCAACGATCATCCGACTTAAAGGCTCCGGTAAATCGCTTGCTGTCACAGTTGATTGCAATAGTGCTTATGTCTATGCAGACCCTTACAAAGGAGCATTAATCGCGGTTTCAGAAGCAGCAAGAAATATCAGGTGCTCAGGAGGGCTCCCCCTTGGCGTAACCAATTGTCTGAATTTTGGAAACCCTTATAATCCTGAAGTGTATTATCAATTTGTCAATGCCCTGAAAGGAATGGGTGATGCCTGCAGAAAATACAATACTCCTGTCACCGGTGGAAATGTGAGCTTTTACAATCAATCCGTATTAAAAGACAAGACGGAACCCGTATTCCCTACTCCTACAATTGGTATGGTTGGCTTATTGGAAGATTTTTCACTTTTTACTTCGATTCCATTTAAAAAAGAAGGTGACGTGATTGTCATGCTTGGACCAGCACCTTCAAATGCTCACAGTTCTGTTTATGTCAGAGAGATTCTTGGCAATAAATTTTCTCCATGCCCTGATTTTGATTTGGAAACTGAATACAAATTGCATGAATTGGTCACAGATTTAATCAGCCATTCACTTGTCTCAGGAGTGCATGATGTTTCTGAGGGCGGTTTATTCGTGACGTTGATGGAAAGCGCTATTTCAGGTTCTCTTGGATTTAACATTTCCATTCAGGATTCTGCCAGGTCTGACATATTTCTTTTCAGTGAAAGCCAAAGTCGGGTTGTATTGTCTCTTTCTTTAGAAAACTTTAAGAAAGCAAAGGAACTCGCTGATCAACAAGGATTCCCCTTTTTACGTTTAGGTGCAGTGAGTCATTCGACATTAACCATAAATGATATGGATTTTGGCCACCTTGATGAATGGTCCGAACTCTACAATAATTCATTAGTACTCAAACTCGAACAATAAATATTCAAATAATTTTAACCCTATGAAAAATCTGGCATTCGCTCTCTTTATCCTTGGCCTTACCAGCATTGCTTCTTGCGGTGCTATTTCTTCCGGAGCGTCCAATATCACAGGCAGCATTTCTGATGCACCTAACATGAAGGTGTACTTTGATAAGATGGGATCTAATAATCGTACAAGTGTCATCGCTACTGCTGATTCCGACGGCAATGGGAATTTCAGCATCAAATTAGATGAACCAATGACGATGGCGATCTACAGGGTACGCATTGGCTCCGGGAAAATCATCCTTGTACTTGAAGATCCTATTTCAAACATTAATATCAAAGGAACTTTGGAAGGCATAAAGAATTATGATGTTACAGTGACCGGGTCTGAAAGTGCAAAAGATTTTATCCAGGCGATGAACCTGCTTTCTACCGGAAAGCTCACTGCTGATGATGTCAAGGATTATATAAACAACACCAAATATCCCCTTGCAGGAATGCAAATGGCTATGAACGCATTTGGCAATCGACCCGAATATTATGAAGTGCATAAAAATGCGGCTAATCTTCTTCTTAAAAAATATCCCGACAGTGAGTATGGTTCTGACTACCTTAATTTTGCAACAGCAATTGAACAAGCAGCAAAACAAACAGGAGTCTCTGAATCAGTCCAGGTGGGAATGCCCGCTCCAAATATTTCCTTAAAAAGTCCGGATGGAAAAAACTATTCGCTATCTGATTTGAAAGGAAAGGTTGTGCTGCTGGATTTCTGGGCTTCCTGGTGTGGCCCTTGCAGAAAAAATAATCCTAATGTCGTTGCGGTTTATAATAAATACAAAGACAAAGGATTTACTGTATTCAGCGTTTCCCTGGATGGAATTGATGAAAGATCTAAGGAAAGATATCCAAATGAGGATTCCTACAAAGCCGGGCTTGAACAATCAAAAAAGAACTGGATCGCAGCTATCCAGATGGATCAGTTGACATGGCCATACCATGTAAGTGAATTGGCTAAGTGGGACACAAAGGCTATCAAAGAATACGGAGTGACCAGTATTCCGCACACATTTTTAATTGATAAGCAAGGTAAAATTGCTGCACTCGACCCGAGGAATAACCTGGAAGAACAACTATTGAAGTTGTTGTGATCAAAAGTTGAACTTTCAAAAGCAATTCTAAGGATAAATAAAAAAGGTGGGCTATTGACCCACCTTTATTTTTATCGGAAACAAGAATTCAAAAATTACATTTTGACAATCTTGCAATGGATGTCATGTTTTTTTGTCAACCGCTCTGCGAAAGCATAGTGACCGGACGGTGCCATCAGGATTAAACCTCCGTTGCGTGCTTTTCCGAGCATACTCAGGAGCTTCCATTTACTTACCGTTTTTTCTACCTCGGAATCTTTCCTGACAACTTCAATGTACCATCGGCCGCCTCGTTTTAGCGCAGTTATATCAGGCACTACCCGATCTTCATTTTCTTTATTGCTGAGTGCAGATGGAGTTTCGAAACCATCAATATTTGCCTTCACCTCTGTATAGCCACCACGGCTCACAAAGGAGTCCAAAATTTTCTTAATCAGGTCGTCATCTTTACTCATAGGCAAGGCTACGGATTCCATCATATGCTACTTTTTGGATACAAGGAGGAGCACAAATATAACAATTTGATTATCAAGGCAAAAGTTCGCAATGGGAATTTTTTAAAATGTTGACAACACTAATCCCCCTTGAAATCGCCATTTGTGCCCAAATTCCATGCCTGCCTGACAAGTAGAAAAGTATAATCGGGGTTAAATATCTGAATTTTTCCCCTTTTCAATCCGGTCTCTTCCCGACAACAGCCTTAACCAACAAAATTTCATCCTCCATCGGTTTAGCCTAACTGGTTTATACGATTGAAATTCAGCAAATTATACTCAAATTGATCTTTCAATTTTTGGGCGATTAACCGTATAAATAAAAAAAGCCGCCCGGATAGGCGGCTTTAAAAAGACTATTACAATCTCACCCAATGCATTATTTGTTGAGGGCTTCCCGGATATCAGACACCATCTTGATAGCGTCTGCCTGGAGTTGAGCCCAATTTTCAGCAGTAGCCTTACTCACCTTAGCAGTGATTTGCTCGAGTTCAGTGCGCTGCTTACGAAGGCCATCCAGCTTTATATTAATCTCAGCCTTGCTTCCTTCACTTGCTGTGGCAAGTTCCTTTTCGGCTTCAGTGATTTTCACATCGATTGAAGCCTGGAGTTCTGCTACATTCTTTGCCAGGTCAGCTTTAGCAGTTTGCATAGCAGTCTCTAAAGATTCCGGCGTGTTTTCAGCGGTTTGTTCTGTTTTGGTGTTGTCTTTGCAGGCCACGAATGCGATCGTGAGCAGCATTGAAAAAGAAAAGAACTTAATGATTTTCATAAATGATTTTGATTTAATAAAAGGGTTAAACGATCACCACATCAATCTATCTTAATTGTTGTGATATGTCCTTTAACGAAAGATATTAGATCAAGTTTTAATGCATCGGTCATTTATAAAAAATTCAGTGTATATCGGGAGCCTTTTACTGAAAAGATTCATGTTAAACCCTGAATCCTGTATCATGGCTCATTAAAAATCCATAAACCCTCTCATGTGCTCATCCAATACCTTCAGGGTAGGTGTATGAATAATGTGGCCCTCCTCATCCATTAATTCATTAATCCTGCTGATGGGCAGAAGTCGTGGATAAATGATCGATTTCATGTGAAGTAAAACAGAAGCAAGATGATCCATTCCACGTATATTTCCTGATCTGCCGTTAGTGACTCCGATCAGAGCCGATTTTTTATAAGCAAATGTTTCCTGGTATAATCGAACTGAAAGTGCATCAATAAATAACTTCACAACTCCCGGATAACTGCCATTGTATTCAGGGCATATCCAGATAAATTTCTTCGCAGGTATCATCAGCTGATCCTGGATCATCTTCAATTTTTCAGGCATGGCTGATTCTGCATAAGGATCGGCCAGCAACATGTCAGCCGGAAGATCCTGCATGCTGACATAACTGACAGGCTCAGATTGGATAGACTTGATCAGGTCCTGAACATGCCTTGAAATGAATTGAGTATTGCTGTCCGGCCTGTTCGTAGCTTGAATAATCGTAATCATAGTCAATGGATAAGACGGCACTAATACAGAGGGGCTACACTGAATGTTTTGGCATTAGACGTATTTTTGCGCCCCGGTATCCGGACAAGTTATGTTAATCTTGCCGTCCGGAAATTCAGGCCGGGTCATTTAATTAATTTTCAAAAGTCATTTGTGGGTAAAATCATTGCGATAGCAAATCAGAAAGGTGGAGTGGGCAAGACAACTCTGGCCATCAATATGGGTGCCTGCCTGGCAATATTGGAGAAAAGAATTTTGCTGGTAGACGCTGATCCTCAAGCGAATAGCACTTCAGGACTTGGGATAGAGATTCCTTCAGGGCAGCCTTCCATCTACGATTGTATCATCAATAATCTACCAGCTTCCCAGGCCATCAGACCTACTTCGACACCAAATTTGTCCATATTACCTTCTCACATTGACCTTGTCGGAGCTGAACTGGAATTAGTCCCAAAGCTGAGAAGGGAATATCAACTGCATCAGATCCTGGAAAAAATCAGGGATGACTACGACTTTATTCTGATTGATTGTATGCCTTCTCTCGGACTCCTTACCGTCAACGCGATGACTGCGGCAGATTCCGTCATGATACCCATTCAATGCGAAATCTATGCGCTGGAAGGATTGCAAAAATTAAAAAATACAATCACCCTCGTAAAAGATCATCTCAATCCCAACTTAAGAATCGAAGGGATCGTTATGACAATGTATGACAGCCGCCTGAGATTAGCCAATATGATACTGGAGGAAGTCAGAACGAATGTCACGGATCACGTCTATCAGACAGTCATCCACCGCAATAGTAAAATAAGCGAATCACCAAGTATGAAAGCTCCTGTCATCATGTATGATGCAGCCAGTACGGGAAGCATGAATTTCATGCAATT
Organism: uncultured Saprospiraceae bacterium; assembly: GCA_963746195.1. Classification (GTDB taxonomy): domain Bacteria; phylum Bacteroidota; class Bacteroidia; order Chitinophagales; family Saprospiraceae; genus Opimibacter. The sequence goes on from CAVVAS010000003.1 coordinate 169,612, forward strand.
GGCCATGGAGTTTTTGAAAAGAAACAACGAAAATCAAGCTAACAACTAACAACTAAAAGTGAAAAACGAAAAGTGAAAGTGAAAAGTGAATTTCTTATCGTGAATCGTCAATCGTGAGGCGTGAATTAATTAACAATCGGTATCATTTACGTGAGGTGGGGGCAAGCCCCACCAGTACAAAATCCCGATCTGTTTCTAGGTATGTAGTGGCGGGGCTTGCCTCCGGCTTAAATGATTCAAACTAATTGGAAATAAAAAAATCGTAAATCCAAAATCGTAAATCCAAAATCGTAATTCGTAATTCGTATATTGATCAATGGCTAAGGAGACAAATAAAATGCAGATAGGCAAAGGGATCAGGGCTCTTTTGTCGAATATTGATGAACGCGGCACCGCCCCAACTGTACCTGAGTTAAGGGAATTGACAAGAGAGACGTTGGAGATTTCTGTGGATGCTATTGAAATCAATCCCTTTCAACCGAGAAAAGATTTTGACCAGGAAAGTCTTGAAGAACTTGCACAATCTATCCGGGTTCATGGGATCATTCAGCCGCTCACGATCAGGAGGATGAATGAAGGTTCATACCAATTGATTGCTGGAGAAAGGCGTCTGCGTGCTGCAAAAATTGCAGGCTTAACATCAGTGCCGGCATATATCCGGTTGGCAAATGATCAGGGAATGCTTGAGATGGCCATCGTTGAAAATATCCAGCGAGCAGATCTCAATGCAATGGAAATGGCATTCAGTTTACAGCGCCTGATCGATGAATGCAGACTTACTCACGAAGAATTATCTCAACGAGTAGGAAAGCAGAGGAGCACAGTTTCTAATTTTCTCCGATTACTTAAGTTACCTCCTCAAATTCAACAGGCATTAAGGAAGGAAGAAATTTCAATGGGACATGCAAGATCTATAGCTGGTCTTGAGGATATAAGTTCTCAATTAATGGTGCTCGGTGAAATCATGTCAAAAGGATTAAGTGTGCGCGACACCGAAAGACTTGTGGCTAAATACCTTAATGCCGGACCAGCAAAAGAGAAAAAAACAACAAACTCAAAGACGGATACTTCAAAATTAAAATCCGCCGACTTAAATAAAATCCAGCAGCAATTACGTGCTATGATCGGTGTTCAGGTGACATTGCATTACAAGGAAAATGGGAGTGGAAATATCCAGATCCCTTTCAAAAGCGATAAAGAACTGAACTACATCCTTGATTTGCTGGAAGGAATTGATAAAGAATCGTGAACGCGAACAACTACTATAATTCGTTAATAAACGGATGAAAGCATTTTTACTTTGTTTTACGATTGCATTCATGCTCTCCTCACCTGGTCGATTGTTTTCACAGGCAAGTGCGGATAGTTCTACTGTCGCGCCGACGCCGGCAAAAGAAAAGAAGACTTCCATTTTCGCAGGTCGACCGGGTAAGTCCATGTTGCTGAGTCTTGTGATCCCGGGTGCAGGACAGATTTACAATAAAAGTTATCTCAGGGTACCATTTGTCTGGGGTGCAGTAGGAGGCATGGGTGCATTAATGGTCCATAATATAAAGCAATATGAATGCTATAAAGATGCTTATATTCATTTAATAGATGGCACGCCCCTGAACCTTCCTAAACACTGTCAGCATGATAGTAACAATAATGGTATTTGGGATTTGGAAGAAATCGACGAAACAAGAATGCGCACACTCAGAGACGATGCTAATAAGAACAGGCAATTAGCGATCGTTGGATTTGTAGCCGTATGGTTACTTCAAAGTGTCGATGCCTATGTTGATGCTCATCTTAAGGAATTCGACATCAATGAAGACCTGTCTATTAATTTCAGAACTCAATTTGACAATGACCCTAATGCCTCGATGAGGATGGGTCTTTTTGTCCAATTTTAAATGGCTATTGAGCCTCTTATTTGTAAATTTTCCATAAACAAGGCCTGATATTCAATATTTTATAGTAATTTAGATGGACATATTATTATTTTTTCAATATAAAATAGTTGGCCATGAACAGGAATCAATTATTTTTTATCCTTTTGCTTGGTGTCAGTATATCTGGTTGTACGAGTAGTATTGATGACATAAAAAACACTTACACCATTTCCGGTAGAGTTGGTTATGAAGGTTTTGACGGAATATCCGGCTTAAAGGATTTTACTGTATATCTGTTTTCCAATAACCAAATTATCGCCTCTTCTCATGATGAAGTATTTTCATTCCCTGGTCTTGAAGAAGGAAAATCTTACACGATCATCCCACGATCTTTAGATTTTAGTCGCAATGGTATCTCAACCCTGGATTATGTGAAAGTTGGATATTACATCGCAGGTGAAGCGAGATTCAGTCCTTTTCAACGACTGGCTGCCGATATGAATTCAGATAACGTGATAGATGAGAGGGATCTAATTCAAATGCGATTATGTATTGTAGGCGCTGGCCAATGTCCTTCATATCGATTTGCTTCTGAGGATTACGATGGACATGGTATTGGTTATGTTGATCAATATACCATTTCACACCTTGATGCAGATACGGAAGCGAATTTTATTCCCGTTAAAATTGGGGATGTGAATAATACCATATCATTCCACTAAAAATATTTAACTATGAACAACTCCAAACTATTATTTATCCTGCTCCTGGGTCTTTGTATTGCTGGTTGCAATACTTCTGAAGATGTGAAGAACACCTACACCATCAGTGGCAGAGTAAGCAGAGAGATATTGGTGACTTTCCTTCCAAACCTTGATATACGCTTTGACACCATAAAATTTGCTGTCAACCTTATTTCAAATGATCAGATCATTGCTACATCTGTTGATACCTCTTTTACTTTCCCCGGCCTGGAGGAAGGAAAATCGTATACCATCATTCCCGAGCAAGTGGGAACTGAAGGCAATGGACTGACCGCTTTGGATTATGTATTTGTTAAAAATTACATTGAAGGAGAACAGGTCCTCGATGCATTTCAAAAACTTGCGGCTGATGTCAATAGAGATAATAAGATTGATAGTACTGATATGGCCCTGATCCTGAATTGCACCTTAGACTCGAAACAATGTTTCAATTATCGTTTTGCTACACGTGATTATGATGGTAATGGAAAGGGCCAGGTTGATCAATACATCATCAATCATCTGATGTCCGATGTAACTATCAATTTACTTCATATTCGTACGGGTGATGTAACCGGAACTCATAATCCAAATTAAAGAGTCCATCAAATTTCTATACATATTTCAATTAAAGGCGAGACTGATATTCTTTTCAACAGGCATTTACTAAATTCGAAGTATACCAAGGTTTCATTGATCCTGAAAGGATCGAATCTCAATGGCCAGGGTGCAACCCACGGAATTTAAATTCAACAAGTGACCAACCCTGAAGGGGTTGAATAGAAATCTAATTCCTTATCGAATTCAACCCTTTTAGGGTTGGAATTTTCTCCTCCATTTCAATCCGTGGATTTCATCCACGGCCAATGAAATTCAAGTCCTTCGGACTTACCAACTTAGCAAACTTTTAAACTTATAAACTAATAGCTATTCCTTTGGAGTCCACCCTTCTTTCAGCGAAACTGTTCTGATTAAAGACCAGGTGCCCAGGTTTGGAATCTCTGTCCGCCGTAAAATATCCATGCCTGATAAATTGAAAGCTATCTCCATCCTTTCCATCCTTAAATGCAGGTTCTAGTTTTATATCTTTTATAATTTTCTGTGAATTTACATTCACCTTAATCATAAAATCGGTCCCTTCATCCATTGGATTTTCTGTTGTAAATAACCGTTCGAACATTCTGACTTCACCACTCAATGCCGATGCTTCATGCACCCAGTGCAAAGTTCCTTTTGCTTTAATGCCACTGGTATCCGAACCGCTTTTTGAATCCGGATGATACGTACAATGAATTTCAAGGATCTCCCCTTTCTCATTCCGGATGACTTCATTGCAAGTGATGATATATGCGCTCTTCAGACGAACTGTTGCTCCGGGAGCAAGACGAAAATATTTTTTTGGAGGATCCACCATAAAATCTTCCCGCTCGATCAGGATCACCTGTCCGAATGGTATATCGCGATGACCTGCGTTTTCATCTTCAGGATTATTTTCTGTCGGAAGAAGTTCTGTTCGTCCCTCAGGATAATTTGTGATCACGACTCTGAGAGGATCCAGCACAACCATACGCCTTAATGCCGTCTGATTAAGTTCGTTCCGCACACAAGATTCTAACAATTCAATTTCGATCCAATTATCTCTTTTAGCAATGCCTACTTTTTCACAGAATGTCCTAATAGCAGCAGCTGGATAACCTCTCCTCCTCACACCACTGATCGTCGGCATACGTGGATCATCCCATCCGGTTACAATATTTTCATTCACCAATTGGAGCAAACGACGTTTGGACGTAATCATAAAATTGACATTCATCCTGGCAAATTCAATCTGCCTGCTTGGAAATATACCAAGTTTTTCAATGAACCATTCATACAATGGCCTGTGATGAATAAACTCCAATGAACATAAAGAATGTGTAATTCCCTCAATGCTGTCACTTTGTCCGTGAGCAAAATCATACATCGGGTAAATGCACCATTTATCTCCGGTACGATGATGATGCTGGCGTTTGATCCGATAAATCACAGGGTCACGCATGTGCATATTGGGAGAGGTCATATCCACTTTAACCCGAAGCACCCGCGAACCATCCGGAAACTCACCATCCTTCATCCTGACAAAGAGATCTACATTCTCATCGATAGTCCTGGTACGAAACGGGCTTTCTTTCCCGGGTTCATTTGGTGTTCCTTTCTGTTCCGCGATCTCTTCTACCGTACTATCATCCACATAAGCCAATCCTTTGCGAATGAGATCCAATGCAAATTCATACAACTGATCAAAATAATCGGAAGCATAATACTCACGGTCTTCCCACTCATATCCCAGCCAGTGAATGTCGCGTTTGATTGCATTGACGTATTCTGTTTCTTCAGTAGCAGGATTTGTATCATCGAACCTGAGATTCGTTTTGCCACCGTATTTTTTTGCGATCTCAAAATTCAGACAGATTGCTTTCGCATGTCCTATATGCAAATATCCATTCGGCTCGGGTGGGAAACGGGTATGCACCCTGCCCGCATGCTTACCGTTGGCGATATCTTCTTCAATGATTTCTTCTATAAAATTCAGTGACCGCGATTCTTCCATTTTCAATTTACGATTTACGAATTACGAATTTAGTTAATAGCTTTCCTTTTTTTGAACGCAGATTTTCATGATTTATCATGATTTATTATGATTATTATTACTCATGCTGCTGATTCTACACTAAATCGAGTGCTCCTGAAATTCTAAAACCACTCACAACTGACAACTCACAACTCACAACTCACAACTCACAACTCACAACTGACTACTACATCCTGTCCGGCATTTCGATCCCCAACAAATCCATTGTCTGTAATATATTTTGACCTATCAGACGAATCAGTTTTAAGCGAAATGTAAGTGCTCCTTCAGATTCTGCATGTAATACTTTTACTTCATGGTAGTAACGATGATATTCTTTAGCCAGGCCGTATGCGTAATTAGCAACGAGTGCCGGGTTATATTCTTTTCCTGCCGATTCGATGATTTGCCTGCATTGTGAAAGCATATTGAGTAAAAGTTTTTCATCGTCATTTGGTCCATAGGCTTCCGTTGAATTCCTGATATCATTTGCTTTGCGCAAGATAGACTGAATACGGACATAAGCATTTTGAATGTATGGACCTGTCTGGCCCTGAAGGTCGACAGAAGCTTTCGGATCGAATACCATTCTTTTCCGAGCTTCAACTTTGACAAGGAAAAATTTAAGGGCCGCCATTCCAATCTTGCGGATGATCTCGGGATCTTTGACTTCACGTTCCGAAGCTGCATCAGTTGCTTCCTGCAATACATCTGCGATGAGATCATCAGCATCCACGACAGTGCCTTCCCGTGATTTCATTTTTCCTTCCGGCAATTCGACCATGCCATAAGATAAATGATGAAGACCATGAGCATATGGAGCTCCGAATTTTGCAATCATCGCAAATAAAGCCTGGAAATGATAATTTTGCTCATCGCCCACCACGTAAATCATGCGCTCGGCACCAAACTCCTCATATCTTTTCTGGGCTGTACCAAGATCCTGAGTCATATAAACAGATGTTCCATCTTTTCGAAGCAATAATTTATGATCAAGGCCAGCATCTGTCAGGTCAACCCAAACTGAGCCATCATCTTTAGCATAAAAGACTCCTCGTTTTAATCCTTCATCAACAATGCCTTTCCCCAGGAGATAGGTATCACTTTCATAATATAATTGATCAAATTCGACACCCAGTTTTTTATACGTTTCCTCAAAACCTTCATAAACCCATGCATTCATTTGCCTCCACAGTTTCAATGTCTCTTCATCATGGGCTTCCCATTTCAACAACAATTCTCTTGCTTCCAATCCAAGTTTGCTCAGGGTATTAAAATAATGATTTTTGTAATCCTTGAAAAACGCAGGTGCATCCTCATCTTGATCGGCACGCTGATTAAAAATTTTCTTTGCATCACTAGTTTCCTGCCATTCGGAATATTCTTTAGAAAATTCTTTTTCAAAACGGACATACCACTCACCGACAAAATGATCGCTTTTCATTCCGGCAGATTGAGGAGTTTCTCCACCGCTAAATTTTCTCCAGGCTAACATGCTTTTGCATATAGCTATTCCGCGATCATTGACAATTTGAACGCGGTGGACTTCATGCCCCGAGGCATCAAGTATTTTATACATCGACCAACCTAAAAGTATATTCCTGATATGCCCAAGGTGGAGAGGTTTATTGGTATTAGGTGAGGAAAATTCAACAAGAATTTTTTCAGGTCTTACGGATGGTTTCCAAAAATTCGGATCTCCGATCATATCCTGCATGACGGAAGTCCAATATTCAGATGACAATGAAATATTCAGAAATCCCTGGACCACTTCTACCCCACTCACCCATGACCTGGACCGTTGGATATATTCACCCAGGCTGTTAGCAATCTGAGGAGGTGATTGACGCAGAGCTTTCGCCAATGAGAAGGTGACAAGCGTATAATCACCCTTATGCTCCTTCTTTGTTGGCGTCACCAAAAGATCATCGGGAGAAATATCGACTTTGTAAATCTCCCTGACGCCTTCTATCGCCACATTCTCTATCTCTTTGAGTATATTATTCATATGAGGGCGGCAAAGTTACGATCCTAAGTCAAAAAAACTGAAAACGCTTTGCCCATAGTGCCTGGCTTCTTTAAATCCCTTCAATTTTTCAAAAGATTTTTTAGATGTATGCTCAAGTACAAAAAACCCTTCCTGCGTCAAAATGGATGATTCAAGTATGAATTCAGGAAATAAATCAATTCCCTTGAGATCATAAGGAGGGTCAGCAAAAATATAATCCCACTGTTGCTTTGCTTTTTTAATGAAAGAAAATACATCAGCTTGCACCGCATTTATTGGCAGATCCAATTCTTTAGCTAACGAAATGACAAACTGCGTACTTTCTTTGTAACGGTCTACGTAAGTAATATCCCTGCAACCGCGTGAAGCTAGTTCGACAGAATGAATACCTGTCCCACCAAAAAGATCCAGGGCACTGATTTGTTCATAATCAATCCTGTTGTCAAGAATGTTAAAAAGGGCTTCCCTTGCAAAATCCATGGTCGGTCTGACCGGCCAGCTATTTGAAGGGATATGGATGCGTCTTCCTTTCCATTGCCCGCCTATGACTCGCATACTTTATATTGAGACATGAGGACATGCAAGGTTGGGAGCATGAGTTGTTTGTCAATTTTCAAAATGACATCCCCCGGCATTTCGTATTTCATTTCTTCACCCCCGATGGTGATCAGCCATTGTTCCTTAGCCTTCAGCATCCGGCTGCAAGCAATTGAATAATAAAATAAATCAGCCTGGTCTTTAATCGGGAATGTTTTAGAAAAAATAAGTTTATTATTTCTTTCTCCAAGGATGAGCAGAATATCATTCGTAATCGTGAAATACAAACGTGATGAATCTTTTTCAGGACGAGGTTCCCGGGTCGAAAGAGAATTCCATAAAATAGAGGCGAGATGACTGCAACCGATGTTGGAGTAATATTCTTTCAACATTAAAAAAGTTTCTGAGGGCACCGTGTAACAGATCACAGCATTATTCTCATGCTCGTCCGTGGTCAGCTTATCCCCTACTCTTAATCTCAGATGACGGGAGGCAATCTGACCTAATATTCCATTTTTTAAATATTGTGCCGAAACACAAATATTCGGGCAGTCCAACATTATTATTTCAACACAGGGAAACTCATCTATCAAATGAGGATTTTCAAGCAAAGCCCTGTCCAATGAATGGGCGATTTGCTCTTCCATAAAAATGCTATCCACATCAAAAGAAGCCTGCCATCCAGGTCTTCCGGCTTCAATATTTTCCTTAAGGATAAGCCCGACCCTGTCATGAGACAGGGAAATAATGAGATCAGGTTGACTGGCAGTATTTGACATTAAATATCCTCAGATTAAAATCCGAAATGCCTCTTTGTGGCAACAATGATAAGGATAATTTCAGGCATATGGGCCTCCCTGCCTTGTTCCCGAATCCAATCTATTGCAGCCTGAATCATCCAATTTTATAAAACCAGGTTAAAAATTTGGTTTCCAAAACGGCAGTTTTATATAAGCTATTTTTGTGCCATGAATGGTGCCCCGGTCGTCATACTTGCCATCGAATCTTCCTGTGATGATACGGCTGCAGCTGTTATCAAGGATGGACATATTCTGAGCAATATCGTGGCCAGCCAGGCGATTCACGCCAAATATGGAGGTATCGTCCCGGAAGTGGCTTCGCGCATGCACCAGGAAAATATTAATGTAGTGATCGAAGCTGCGTTACGTGAAGCCGGAATAAGTTTATCACAACTTAATGCCATCGCGTGTACCACAGGTCCTGGACTTTTAGGATCATTGACCGTAGGTTTAAGTTTTGCAAAAGCAATGGCGCTGAGTCTTGATATTCCTTTCATATCGGTCAATCATATGAGAGCTCATGTTTTGTCTCATTTCATAGATGATCCCAAGCCAACATTTCCATTTTTATGTCTGACGGTTTCAGGTGGACATACACAGATCGTGATGGTGAAATCATTTGATGACATGGAAGTATTAGGTCAGACGCGTGATGACGCAGCAGGTGAGGCGTTTGATAAATCAGGAAAAATATTGGGCCTGGCATATCCTGCCGGTCCTGAAATTGATCGGTTGGCTGGTTTAGGAAAACCTGTTTATTCATTTCCCATACCACAAATCGATGGACTTGATTTTAGTTTCAGCGGATTGAAGACAGCGATTCTTTATTTTATCAGGGATGAAGTGAAAAAAGATCCTGATTTTATCAGGCATCACCTCCGGGATATTTGTGCCAGCATTCAACATACAATTGTTGAAATTCTGACCAGGAAAATTTTATCCGCTTCAAAAAAATACGGGATCAAAGAAATTGGAATCGCGGGTGGTGTAGCAGCAAATTCTGGATTAAGAACAAGATTAAAAGAACTGGCTTCAGAAAACGGTTGGAATGTATACTTTCCTGCGATGCAGTATTGTACTGATAATGCGGGCATGATTGCCATTGCCGGACATTATCAATATTTGGCGGGAGAGTTTTCAGAATTGGATACTGGGCCTTTTGTGAGGGGGATGGAATGATAGGGCGAAATGGGCGAAATTGGCAGAAAGGGTTAAGAAGGTTAAAGTCAAGGTGGTTAAATGATGACATGGTTAATTTGTAGTATTTCAAAATTTATAAAAAATAACATTTTTGAGCCTAGGTTGAGCCTACGTTCGAGTGTTAGCAAAACTCGGTTTTGCGAAATGTTTTTATCCCGCACACAAATCTGAAATTTGTAAACGCACCGACGTAGGCTTAGCCTACGCCGAACAGTGTTTTAATAATATTGTGTTGTAAAATAAAAAAAGGCGACAAGTAATACCTGCCGCCCTTTATCATCGAAAAAATATATTTCAATAATTAATTCTTGTTATCCATCTCCTCGAATTCAACATCAGTTACATCTTCAGAACCTTTGCCGGTATTGTTTCCTTTTGGGGCTCCATCTTCATGAGGTGCTCCGTCTGCCTGACCGGCTGATTGCTGAGCCTGGTAAATGTCCTGACTTGCTGCCTGCCATGCCGTATTAAGACTTTCAAGTGCAGGATCAATCCGACTGATGTCCTTTGCATCATGAGCAGCTTTCAATTGGGCAAGTGCTGTTTCGATAGCCACTCTTTTATCTGCAGGTATTTTGTCGCCATAATCTTTCAATTGCTTTTCAGTCTGGAAAATTAAGGCATCAGCATTATTTACTTTTTCCGCCTGCTCTCTTGCAACGCGATCAGATTCAGCATTTGCTTCTGCTTCCGCTTTCATCCTCGCCACCTCTTCTTTTGACAAACCTGTACTTGCTTCTATACGGATTGATTGTTGCTTACCCGTACCCTTATCTTTTGCGGATACATTGAGGATACCATTCGCATCAATGTCAAAAGTGACTTCGATCTGTGGTAAACCACGCGGTGCCGGTGGAATGCCATCGAGGATGAACCTTCCAACAGGCCTGTTATCCTTAGCCATCTTTCTTTCGCCCTGGAGAATATGAATTTCTACCGAAGGTTGATTATCTGATGCTGTTGAATAGACCTTTGATTTCTTTGTCGGAATGGTACTGTTGGATTCGATCACCGTATCATAAATACCTCCCATGGTTTCAATACCCATCGACAGTGGAGTTACATCAAGGAGCAATACATCCTGTACATCACCACTTAAAACTCCACCCTGAATGGCAGCACCGATAGCTACTACTTCATCCGGGTTAACACCCTTACTTGGCTTCTTACCAAAAAGTTCTTCAACAGCTTGTTGAATCCTTGGCATCCGTGTTGCGCCTCCTACGAGAATAATTTCATCTATATCAGCTTTGTTGATTCCTGCATCCCTGATGGCATCTTCACATGGACGAATAGTGCGTTGCACTAAATCAGCCGATAATTGTTCAAATTTCGCCCTGGTCAATTTTGTATCAAGGTGCTTTGGCACACCATCTACAGCCGTGATATAAGGAAGTGTAATGCTTGTTTCAGCACTTCCGGACAATTCTATTTTTGCACGTTCTGCTGCTTCCTTCAGACGCTGAAGAGCCATTGGGTCTTTTCTTAAATCAATGGCTTGTTGTTTTTTAAATTCCTCAGCCAGCCAATCGATAATGACCTGGTCGAAGTCATCACCACCCAGGTGTGTATCACCATTTGTTGATTTAACTTCAAATACACCATCTCCGAGTTCGAGGATTGAAATATCGAATGTACCACCACCGAGGTCATACACGGCGATGGTCATGTCTTTGTGTTTCTTGTCAAGACCGTAAGCCAATGCGGCAGCGGTTGGTTCATTAATGATCCGCTTGACAGTAAGTCCTGCAATTTCGCCTGCCTCTTTGGTAGCTTGTCTTTGAGAATCATTGAAATAAGCCGGAACGGTAATCACAGCTTCTTTTACTTCCTGACCAAGATAGTCCTCAGCTATTTTTTTCATTTTCTGAAGAATGATAGCAGATATTTCCTGGGGAGTATACTGACGTCCGTCAATATCAATTTTGACAGCATCGTTAGGCCCTGCTTTAACCGAATACGGCATCCGGGTGATTTCTTTGGTCACCTCATTGTAACGGGTGCCCATAAATCGTTTGATCGAGGACACAGTCCTTTTGGCATTCGTGATGGCCTGGCGCTTGGCGGGATCACCGACTTTACGTTCGCCATTATCCAGGAAGGCTACAACAGATGGAGTAGTTCTTCGTCCTTCATCATTGGCAATGACTGTTGGTTCGCTTCCTTCAATGACAGCCACGCAAGAGTTGGTTGTACCCAGGTCGATTCCTATTATTTTGCCCATACTTTTAGTTTTTTTCTTGGTTTTTTATCTGATCATTTATCTAACAAATACCCCTGATCAAGGCTTGTGCCATGACCAAGAATGGGTAATATTTCTGACAAAACGGGAAGGGATGACAGTTATCAAATTCAATAACTGACAAATAGGCAGAAAACCGAAGGGTTTATTTAAAATTCAAATTACCGGTAATACTCCCGTTTTTAAGGCTATCAAGTGCCTGCGGGGTGAGAGAAAAGCCGTTGTTATAGGAAACATTCCTGGAAGTAAAAATTCCAAGGCCATCCGATAAATTAGTGTACACCGGGACGTCCTGTGTACTCGTGAGTCCGGAATTCGCATTAGCAATCTTGAGAAAATCTTTAAGTTCTTTTCCTCCGCACCAGACATCAATATCTATGTCCTTAAAAATCCTCTTGGCGTCAAAATCTTCTTCAACATTGGCTTTAACTGCACTGAAAAAATCAGCGCCGTTAATCGTAAAATCGCTAACATCAATTCCACTTTCAATATTCCATTCGAAAGTTTTAGGTACAAATGGATTTCCCGTGGAATCTGACTCGACATAATTAAACTGAAGCTTCAGGTCATAAATGCCTGCATCTGTCACATCAGTCCAATCGAATTTATAATTAGAACCTGATTTAAATGGAAGTGATGAACCCGGACTTGGAGTTCTGAGTGTAGGCTTCGCAAGTATGATCGTTTGGGCTACCACCGGTGCAGACTGATCACTTTTTTGCAAACTAAATTCATATTTTTCTCCGACGACGAGGTTGATCACATTCGCTTTAATCTTGTAGAGATAATTTGGTATTTCAGCAAAATCTCCGGTTTCTCTTGGATATCCTTCCAAGTCACCATTTATTCTTTCCAAAGTGAAAACCTGACCGGAATTAACCCTCTTCAAGGTAACTACAGCATCATCGTAATAGAGTGAATCAGGAATCCGGGCAATGTCGTGAGCAGAGGTGTTTGGGTCTAGGAAGGCTTTTTCCACCCTGATATAGTGTGCAGTATCACTTTTTGAAAGAATGCCCCATACAATAGAGATATCCTTCCACTTATCCGTGACTATCAGTTCATTAGAACAAGCTGATAATAAAGAAATAAATAATAACAGGCCCAAAATCCATTTCATGGCGCGAAGGTAGAAAAAAAGCGTTGGCGAAGGCAAAGGCGAAGGCAAAAACATAGTAAAGTGTCAGACTTGGGTCGATATCTTTGATACTTATTAGTCCAATCCTAAATCAATTACCAGGAAACTTAATTTATGTCAATCCATAGCAAAGCCAAAAGAATTACCACACACACGCTTCAGGAAATGAAGGAAGCCGGCGAAAAGATCGCTATGCTGACTGGTTACGATTATTCTATAGCACGGATCCTGGATGATGCAGGTATTGATATCATTCTTGTGGGAGACAGCGCTTCAAATGTAATGGCGGGTCATGAGACGACTTTACCCATTACACTTGACCAGATGATCTATCATGCTTCGTCAGTGGTGAGAGGAGTCTCCAAAGCACTCGTGGTGGTTGATCTCCCTTTTGGTTCTTACCAGGGCAATAGCAAGCTTGCTCTTGAATCAGCTGTAAGAATCATGAAAGAATCAGGAGCTCATGCCGTCAAACTTGAAGGAGGCGAAGAAATAGGTGATTCGGTCAGTAGAATTCTTTCTGCTGGAGTTCCGGTCATGGGACACCTCGGACTTACTCCACAGTCCATCTATAAATTCGGAACCTATGTGGTGCGTGCTAAGGAAGAGCAGGAAGCATTAAAATTAAAATCTGATGCTATCCTTTTACAAGAACTAGGATGCTTTAGTTTGGTACTTGAAAAGATCCCTGCAACCCTGGCGATGGAAGTGAGCAAATCGCTTAGAATTCCCACCATCGGCATTGGAGCCGGGCATGATACGGATGGACAAGTTCTTGTGGTCCATGACGCACTTGGAATTACGCACGACTTTCATCCAAGATTCCTGAGGCGATATCTGAATCTGTATGAGCAAATTCATACTGCTGTTGAAAACTATGTGAAGGATGTTCGTTCCGGTAATTTTCCAAGTGATAATGAACAATATTAGCCGACGGTCTGAGTTTCAAATCAAAAACGAATTCTTTTGAAACGAATCCTATTGATCCTTGCTCTAATCGGATCAGCGCTCGCTGCATATTTCGGTTCTATTTTCTATGTCAATATGTTTTCGGTGAATACACCGTCAACGCTCGAAAATAATGTTTTGCTGATTCGAACAGGCTCAACGCTGGATGATGTCATCGACAGTCTTAAGGTCAATGGGCAGATATTGAATGAAAACCATTTCAGGTGGACGGCTCACAAAATGTATTATGAAAATGAGACCATAAAGAAAGGGCGTTACATCATCACACCTTATATCAACAGCAGAATGCTGGTGACGCTTTTGCGAGGAGGAAGACAAACTCCTGTCCAGCTCACGATTCACAATGTGCGAACAATTGATCAAATGGTCGGCAGAGTCGCAGACAGGTTAGAATTTGATTCTATTGAACTTACCGAATATCTTGATCAGCATTTTGATTCTTTAGCCGGCACTACCCCACCCACAAGGCTTACAAGGTTTCTTCCGAATACGTATGAATTTTACTGGACAGCGAGCCCGGAAGAATTTTGTAACCGGATGCTTAAAGAGTATGACCGCTTTTGGACAGAAGAGCGAAAAGCAAAAGCAGAGAAAATAGGCTTAACTCCGGAAGGAGTCTACACACTGGCCTCTATCATTGAAAAAGAAACAAACTACAATCCTGAAAAGCCGAGAATGGCCGGAGTTTATCTTAACCGCATCAGGGATGGAATTCCATTGCAAGCTGATCCTACGATTGTTTTTGCTCTTGGACAATTTGATCTGAAGCGAATTTTATATAGCCACCTGGAAGTTGACAGTCCTTACAATACTTACAAAAATATTGGCCTCCCCCCCGGTCCTATTTATATGCCGGGACTGGCTTCAATCGATGCCGTGCTGAATAAAGAAGATCACAACTATCACTATTTCTGTGCAAGACCAACAGAAGATGGTCCGGGTCATGCTTATGCTGAAACACTTCAGGCCCATCATATGAATGCGCAACGTTACCAGAATTGGTTAACAAAAAATAGAATTTTCTGATAGACGATGCTGGATGCAGGAGCGAACTTATGCATCGGCTATTTTCTGATGGACGATGATGGATGCAGGCTGCAGAGACGCGATAAATCGCGAATTAAACAGATACGCGATTTATTGTGTATAAAAAGAGACGCGATAAATCGCGAATTGAACAGAGATGCGATTTATCGTATATAAAAAGAGACGCGATAAATCGCGAATTGAACAGAGATGCGATTTATCGTGTATAAAAAGAGACGCGATAAATCGCGAATTGAACAGAGATGCGATTTATCGTGTATAAAAAGAGACGCGATAAATCGCGAATTGAACAGAGATGCGATTTATCGTGTATAAAAAGAGACGCGATAAATCGCGAATTGAACAGAGATGCGATTTATCGTGTATAAAAAGAGACGCGATAAATCGCGAATTGAACAGAGATGCGATTTATCGTGTATAAAAAGAGACGCGATAAATCGCGAATTGAACAGAGATGCGATTTATCGTGTATAAAAAGAGACGCGATAAATCGCGTCTCTACGACCAAATATGTTTTTTATTATTTAATGGTTAATTGCCGGGAGACAAATTAAATTCTACTCTACGGTTGAGGGTTCTTCCCGAATATGTACTGTTATCAGCAATTGGACGGGCTTTTCCGTATCCTTTGTATTTCATGCGGCTCGCAGGAATTCCTTTTTGGACCAGGTAGTCATAGCAAGCTTTAGCTCTTGATTCAGAAAGTTTTTCATTGACCTCTGCTGTTCCTGTATTATCGGTATGTCCTTCGATGCTCAGGTTATAATCAGGATACTTGCGCATGATCTCAGCAATCTGTGTGAGGACAGTGAAACTTTCCGGTTTCAATGTGGCTTTACCCAACTCAAATTGGACAGCCTTCATAGCGAAAGACAACACTTCACGATCCTTTGTTTCTATGACGGGACAACCACCATTTGAAATCGGGCCGTACGTATGAGGACATTTATCCTTGCTGTCTTCAATACCATCTTTATCGCTGTCAGGACAACCTGCAAATTCTTTTAGACCTGGAACATTTGGACACCTGTCATCTGGATCAGGTACACCATCTCCGTCTGTATCCGGACATCCGCCAAATTGGAGAAGGCCGGCTTCGCCGGGACACTTATCATTTTCATCTATTATTCCATCGCCATCTGTATCCGGCTTCGGAGGACAACCTTTAAGTTCAATCAATCCTGCTACGTAAGGACATTCATCATACAAATCCTGTACACCATCCCCATCAGTATCCGGACAACCTGAGAAAGCAGCAATACCAGGCAAGGTAGGACATGCATCAAAGTCGTCAGCAATACCATCTCCATCTGTATCCAAAGGTTGAGGCGGAAGCACTACTGTTGTATCCGGTTCTTTCGGAGCAAAATAATATTTGAATCCTATGCCGTGATTAAAATTATCGGTGTTCTCTGCACTGCTCCATCTGTATTCAGATTGAATATTGAAATAGGCATTTTTTGCAATCTTGACATCGAGACCTATACCTACGGGAACCTGTCCGGCAATACTGTCTTTACCAAGATATACTCCACCTCCGCCTATGAGCAGATAAGGTTTAAACCTGTTCGGATGCGAAAGAAAAGAGAAATGAAGTTGCAGATCTGCAGCGTATAAATTTTGATTCGGGAGTTCTTTGTCCGTACTTGCTAATCCAACTTTCAAAGGGATATTGAGTTCAAAATGATCTGACAGACGAAAGTGTGCTCCAAATTCAAATCCGGACCTGTAATCCTTAAGTGCGCCAAAATCACCTCCCTGAAGGGTCTGATAATCCAGAAACAATTTTTTAAAGCTTAACCCAAAATTTTGGGCTGACGCAGATAAACTGAATGCCGACAGAAAAGAGAGCAGAACAAGCCTATGGTATATTGAACTTATCATAGCAAAAGGATTAAAAAATAAGGATAAAGATATAATGATATTTTAATATATGATATCTTATATCTGCCGGGGATGAGCTTTTATGCCACTAAACAAGGAAAAGATAGTCAAATAACCTGTCTAAATGGCCTCAAACAGGCCGGTTGACCTGTTTTTAACCACTTTATCCCAGTCAAACCAGCGTCCATTCATGGCAATATAGACCCCTGGAGTCAGTACCTGCACAAAAGCAAGTGCACTGCCAAGATTGAAGAAACCATCGGAAGAAGTCCCAAAAGCATAAGGAATCATCGCACCGGTCAGGACAATGGTTTTATTAATTTTTGCACCGGCCAATGCTCTTGCAGTCTCCACCATCGTGTCCGTACCATGCGTAATGAGAATCTTATCGTGGATGCTCTGCCGGCAGTGGGTAATGATGATTTCGCGATCAGCATTGGTCATGTCCAGGCTATCCAGCATCATCAATGTCGTGATATCAATATCAAGTGAGGACCGTCCCCGCTGAAACATCTCTTTAAGATGAGTGCCTTCAAAATAAAGTTCACCGGTGATGTAATTGTATTGTTTATCAAAAGTGCCCCCGGTAACGAATACCTGTATCATGCGTCAAAGGTAGAAGAATAAAAAAAATGGAGGGCTTCGTGACATCGAAGCCCTCCATGATATATGGAAGTGGTTTTCTGCTTTAAATCTTGAACAGTGAAGGATCAACTTCACCATTTACTTTAACGGAAGTTGCTTTCATCACCATAGGAGTAGGCATCGGTCCGCTGATCGTAACGGTATAGGGAATATTGATCCCATCAACATTTTTATAATCAGCGTATTCATTCGTATTTGTGACAGTTTGTCCCTGGTATTCATTGGTCTGGATTTCTTTTATTTTTAGAAAAGTATCCTTGTCAAAGTATACGGTACTCTTGGATCCTGTACCCAATGTAACACTGATCTTATAAGCAGGTTTGCCATTCACATCCTCAATTCCTTTTATCTCAATTTTATTTTCCGGATTATTATAAAATCTTTCCGGAAATAAAATAGCTTGTTCTTTCATTGAATTGAGATCGTCTCCTTCGACCGGAGCTTTTTGTCCCATTTGTTCCATTTCACCTTTCTCACCATCATACACTTGTTTCATCAGGTTCATCCCGGGGGCAGTCATTTCCATGTGAAACTTTCCACCGGATTGCACCATGCGGGCAGTGATGGACATCCCCATCAATTCAAGTGAATAGGTCTGATCCAAAGAATGGACAGCATCAAGTTTTGCACGCCCACCGATGGCCATGATATATTTATCGATCAACTCGGAAGCCGTCATCGAAATAGGAGATTCGGATTCATCTTTGCGGGGGTTGGCATAGATATCATAGAACTGAACTTTTCCATCTTCATTATCAAAGACAGAAAGTTTAGGCATGACTTCATCTTTGTTTCCTACTACAACAATGCGGGCTTTTGATGGGGTGATGTATTTCATTGCCATTTTTGATACATCATCAATCGTCACTGCAGCAAGTTTTTGCAGATAGGTCTGATAATAATCTGCAGGCAAACCATACATATTAGTATTCAAAGCAAAATTGGCTACCGTCTGAGGATTTTCCAAAGACCTGGCGAATGCACCTGCGATATAACTTTTAGCCAGTTCCATTTCAGTCTTGGAAACAGGTTGATTCTTCAGTTTATTGAGTTCATATAAAAACTGGACGATGGCACTATCCGTTACGGCATTGCGTACACTGGCATTAGCTGAAAAAGAACCTACAACTCATCGGAATTCAAACTGGAATAAGCTCCATAGGTGTATGCTTTATCTTCTCTCAGGTTTTTAAATAGCCTTCCTGAAAAACCACTGCCGAGAATCGTATTCATGACACGTGATGGAATTTCATCAGGACTTCCCGGTTTCAATTGGACAGGATAAGTAATATTAATCACTGACTGTACAGCCCCTGCTTTATCAACAAATGCTACTGATGTGCTATCCAGAGTCTTTGGAAATGGATATTGATACACAGGTGTTTTCCCTGACGGCCATGAACCGAAATATTTCTCCGCTTTCGCTTTTGCGTCTGCAGGAGTGATATCACCTACCACTACCAGGTATGCATTGCCTGGTTTGAAATAGGTCTTGTAATATTGTTTCGTATCGTCCAGGTTGATGTTAGCAACAGTGTTCTCATTCGTGATCTCACCATAAGGATGATTAGTGCCAAAGATTAAGGCACTGGAGACATTCCTGGAAATAGTATTCGCATCATCTTTATTGGTCTGGAGTCCGGATAGCGTTTGCGTTTTTATTTTTTGAAACTCCGCATCCGGAAAAGAAGGATTTAGAATGACCTCGGAAAACAAACTCAGGATTTTATCCGTATGTTTTGTGAGGGAGGAAGCAAAACCTCCTGTAGGATTTGTCACCATTGATCCGCCAATATAATCGACTGCCTCGTCAATCTCAGCTTTGGTTTTTGTCGTTGTGCCTGCAGATAATAAAGTACCTGTGATATCAGAAAGTCCGGCCTTTTCTTTTTCCTGCATATGATCCATGTCAATGGTCAGCTGATAAGAAATCTCAGGGATCTTGTGATTTTCGACAACGATTACTTTCAAGCCATTTGCCAGTGTGAACTGTGATGATTTACCGATCTCAATGGCCCGGGCTGGTCCTGCCGGAGGAGCCATGGTGCGAAAATCTTTTGAAGGCGCAGGCGCAGTTGAAGTCGTTTCTTTAGCCACTTTTGGTGCGCAAGACGCTATGCCAATGACCGCCAGTAAGATGAAATATTTAATATGATGCATATTGAATTAATTTTTGGTTGGATAAGAGGTAAGAAAAATCAGGATTTTGTCTGCTGTGATTTTGGAAGATAATGAAGTGTAACCCTGTTGGATTTTACAAAATATTTTTTAGCTGCGGCCTGAATATCTTCACGCGTAACGGCCAGGTAGCGATCAATTTCATTATTGATCAGGTTGGCATCTCCAAAAAACATATGATACGTTGCAAGGCTTTCAGCAACACCTGCATCCCGGCTGTTATTCGTTACATATTCTGTCTCCAGCTGGTTGCGCAATTTTTGAAACTCTTCGTCAGAAATTAATTCATTCTGCACTTTGGCTACTTGTTCGTCAATGGCCTTCTCCAAATCAGTAACACTTACTCCCATATTAGTGATACCGAACATCAGCGATACTCCCGGATCTTCAAGGGCCAATGGAAAACTTCCGACAAACAATGCTTTTTGTTGTTCATCTACTAATGCCCTGTACAATCTTGAACTTTCTCCATTAGATAAAATGCGTGAAAGCATATCCACAGCATAATAATCTTTAGTACCCTGTGCAGGAATCCTGTAAGCCTGGATGACAGCCGGAAGCTGAATATTATCCCATACCGTATCTCTTATTTCACCAGCCAATGGAGGCTCAACAACTTTTGGACGATAGACAGGTTGAGCAGATTTTGGTATGCCGGCAAAATATTTTTCAATTCCTTTTTTCGCAGCTTCAATATCTATATCGCCTGCAATGGAAAGAACAGCATTATTCGGAACATAAAAATCTTTGTAAAACTGCTTGTAATCACTTTCCTGTGCTGCTTCAAGATGAGCCATCGAACCAATCACAGGCCATTTGTACGGATGCACATGATATGCCCGTTTAAACGTTTCCTCCAGGATAGAACCATAAGGCTGATTGTCTATGCGCTGGCGTCTTTCTTCTTTGACAACCTGGCGTTGTGTTTCGATTCCTTTCTCATCAACTTTGGCATGCATCATGCGCTCAGATTCAAGCCAGAGTCCAAGATCCAGTTGATTGCTGGGGAGAACTTCATAATAATAGGTGCGGTCAAAAGTTGTATTGGCATTTAATGTGCCGCCTGCATTTTGAACATATTTGTCGTATTCACCACGGCCGATATTATCACTTCCTTCGAACATCAGGTGTTCAAAAAAGTGAGCAAAACCTGTCCGTTCCGGATTTTCATTTTTGGATCCGACATGATACATTACTGAAACAGCCACGATAGGGGTAGTCTTGTCCTGGTATAGTATAACATGAAGTCCGTTTGGCAGATCGTATTCAACGAACTGGAGTTTATTCATTTGAGCTGTCAACGACTGAGAAATCGAGATGACGCCAATGAATAATGATAAAAAATATCGCATATACATTAAGATTTGATTGGTGGCAAAGATACCTTTAGAGGTGAAGGAAATTGAGTTAATTATCTACTAATCAGAGAAAATATCTGACAAATCAGGCGGAGAATGAAGTACCACAGCCACAGGTTTCTTTGGCATTGGGATTATTGAAGACAAATCCCCGGTTATTGAGACCTTCCAGCCAATCGATTTCCATGCCCAGGAGATATAAGGCATGGGCTTTATCCATCAGGATCCTGATCCCTTCAAAATCATATATTGTATCCCGCTCCTTTTCCTCATCAAAACCAAGGAGATAGGAAAATCCTGAGCAGCCTCCCCCTTTGACACCAATACGCAAAGAATAGTGGTTCGGAACCTCTTGTTCATGGCGAATGCGAAGAAGTTGTTGAATGGCACCTCCTGTAAGTTTCACAGGCGAAGCGGTTGCGGTCTCTAATGTTTGATTCATTTCTTTGGCAAAGATAAGTATCGCTTTTCAAATCAGTTAAACACCTGCAGACAGCTTCAGGTTCAATCCGGGACCCCTTGCAAACGTTGAATTGTCAGATTGGGTAAAAGAATGGTTATATAAAATGGGAAGAATAAAAACTATGTCCTTCGCCATAGCCTTATCCTTAGCCTTATCCTTAGCCTTCGTTTTAGCATTTGTCCTAATCTTTGG
The DNA here is from genome assembly GCA_963746195.1 of uncultured Saprospiraceae bacterium. Classification (GTDB taxonomy): domain Bacteria; phylum Bacteroidota; class Bacteroidia; order Chitinophagales; family Saprospiraceae; genus Opimibacter. The sequence continues at coordinate 191,501 of CAVVAS010000003.1, forward strand.
TTTCGCTACATTTGCTTCATGACGTGGGAAATGATATTAGGATTTACATTACCTTCCCTGATGGTATTTTTAGCTGTATATCTTACGCTGAAACAATACCATCAGCAACAAATGAAAATGAATCTTCTCGGAACAAGACAACTCAATGAGAAAGTTACACTGCCACTTAAATTGCAGGCTTATGAGAGACTGATCCTTTTGTGTGAGCGAATTGATATCACAGATCTTGTTCTTCGTTTAAAAGCACCCGGAACTTCGGCCGTTGAACTTAGATCTGCGTTACTTTTCGCTGTTCAACAGGAATTTGAGCATAATCTCACACAACAACTTTATATTTCAGAAGAATTATGGCAAGTCCTAATGGCGATGAAAGCAAAAACAATGGATATGATTATTAATGCCGGAGAAGGCCTTCCATTGGAAACATCAGCAGAAGAATATGGCACAAAACTAATCGACCTTGCCTCTAACGAAACCAATCTACCTGCCCGCATAGGCAAGAAAGCAATCAAAACAGAAACAGCCTTATGGTTATAAGAAAGTACACATGGTTTTTCTTCCTGCTTCTCCTCCTAAATGCAGGATGTAAAAGCGTACAACATATCAGCAAAACTGATGTAAGCTACCAGGTCATCAAGGCTGACTCAACCAATGCTCCGGATGAGAAAGTTGTCGCGATGATTGCACCTTACAAAGTTCAGCTCGATACAGTGATGAATGAAGTGCTGGGAACCCTGCGTTATGATCTCACGAAACAAAAACCTGAATCCAATATGGGAAATTGGGTTGCAGATGTTTTATTGGAGTCTACACAAAAGGAAGGATATGTGGCTGATTTTTCCATTATTAATTATGGTGGTTTGCGTTTGCCTTCCATCACTGCGGGACCGTTGACACGTGGTAAATTATTTGAGCTGAGTCCGTTTGATAACATGATCATGGTGGTGGATGTGCCGGGAGTGGCATTGGACACGATCATGCGGCAGATCGCAGCTTCCGGTGGTTGGCCAGTAAGCAAAGGAGTAAAAATGGTCATCTCCAATAAGATGATGTCAAGTTGTCTTATTGCCGGTCAACCCATTGATTCAAGCCGCATTTATAAAGTGGCCACATTGGATTATGTTGCAAATGGTGGCGACGATATGAAGCAGTTTATTCCGTTGACAGAGTTCAGACTGGCAAAATACTCCGCGATTTACTCATCGATTATGTGAAAAAAGCGAAAGCTGATGGCAAGGACGTTGCAGCATTTATGGAAGGAAGAATCATCACCCACTAAACAAAAATAACATGTGGTCAAGAAGAGATTTTATAAATAGAACAACTGGTGCCGGGGCGGCATTGTTGGTTCCGGGTTGGTTGAATGCTGCTGCACTGACAGATGGAGAATTGTCCAAACTTATCATTCTTCATACGAATGATGTCCATAGTCGTGTAGAGCCCTTCCCTGAAGATGGTTCGAAAAATGCAGGACTTGGAGGCGCCGCCAGGAGAGCCACTGTCATCGAAGAAATCAGAAAGAATAATCCGAATGTCCTTCTGCTTGATTCAGGTGACATTTTCCAGGGCACGCCCTATTTCAATTTTTTCCTGGGGGAGCTTGACATTAAGTTGATGACCCAGATGGGCTATGAAGGTACAACGATGGGTAACCATGATTTCGATGGCGGATTGGAAAATTTTGAAAAACAAATGCGTGAGCACGGAAATTTTCCTGTCATTATTTCCAACTATGATTTTAGTGATACGGTCATGCATGACAAATATGTGCCAAGACACATCATTCAAAAAGGAGATATTAAAATCGGTATCACAGGTTGTGGAATTCAATTGGATGGATTGGTTCCTCAGCAGCTTTATGGAAACACTAAATATCTTGATCCGATTGTCAACGCCACCAAGCAGGCTGAAATACTCAAGCATGATGAGAAATGTGATCTCGTGATTTGTCTTTCTCACCTGGGTTACAAATACGATAATGATAAAGTGAGTGATATCCATCTTGCACAAAAAAGCAAATCGATTGATCTGATTTTAGGAGGTCATACACACACGTTTATGGATGAACCGGATATATACAAAAACCTGGATGGTCATCCTGTTGTCATCCACCAGGTAGGCTGGGCCGGTATACGTCTTGGAAAAATTGATGTCACTTTTGAAAAAAATAAAAAGAATAAGTGCATCACTTGTGAAGGAATCTGGATCACAAATAAAAAATAATCACCTCATTTTTTGATTCAATTCGCAATGCACAGACTGACTGTCAATCAATTACTGAAGAGTAATAAAGAAATATATAATAAATTGATATTCATAACCTTAGAAATATAAATCATGATTTGGTTAAAAAACCAAATCACCTCGTACATCATTCAAAAAATTTTTGATCTTTGTCACATCCCAAAGATCTTTAGACCAAAGAACAAATCGTGCAAAGCAAGCCTCTACCGACACAAGGACTCCACCCGGAGCAAATCGCCGGCGAAGCTTTACGGGAATATTCAATAACCTTATTAGTAGACTCAATAAAAATGCAGGACTGCAATGCGGTATGGAATGGTTGTCTTAGCGTAATTCGTGAAGAAATCAGCGAACAAAGTTTTAAGACATGGTTTGAACCCATCCGACCCATAGGTTGCAGGAAAATACATTGACCCTCCAGGTTCCCAATCGTTTTTTTTTCGAATGGCTTGAAGAACATTATTTCCTGTTCTTCGCAAATCCATTCAGCAAACTCTTGGACCAAAAGGCAACCTTGAATACAATTATGTGAAAGATGATCCCTGGCAAAAAAACGGAAACCGTCAGCAAACCTGTAACAACCACTCCGCTACTGAAGACAGAAAATGATATCCGCAATCCTTTTGTCATCCCGGGAATCAAGCGACTCAAAATTGATCCCCAATTAAATACCTCATACACTTTCGAAAATCTAATCGTTGGTGATTGCAACAAACTCGCCTACTAGTGCTGCAGAGGCCATTGCCAAAAACCCGGGAGGCACTGCTTTCAATCCCCTTTTCATTTTTGGCGATGTAGGTTTAGGTAAAACTCACCTTGCACAAGCCATTGGCAATGCGGTGGTAAACACAAGAGATGACAAGACAGTCTTATATGTCAGCTCAGAAAAGTTTACAAATCAGATCATCGAAGCCATCAAGAACAATGCTGTCGGTGACTTCACCAATTTTTACCAATTGGTCAACCTGCTGATCATTGATGACATTCAGTTCTTAGCCGGCAAACAAAGACACAGGAAATTTTCTTCCACATCTTTAATCAATTGCATCAGGGCGGTAATCAAATCGTCCTCACTTCCGATCGCCCTCCAAAAGATTTGCAGGGGATGGAAGAGCGATTGATCAGCCGGTTCAAATGGGGACTGTCAGCAGATCTGCAGGCTCCGGATTATGAAACCATGATGGCCATCCTGGAACATAAATCAAGCGCAGCCGGTATTAATTTCTCCCCTGAAGTCAAACATTACATCTGCGACAACATCCGGCACAATATCCGTGAACTGGAAGGAGTCATCATCAATCTTCATTGCACACGCATCGCTGACCAGAAAGGAAATCGATCTCGAGCTCGCACAAAAAGTAATCTACAATGTTGTCATCAATACCGGCTCTGTCATCACACTCGATCACATCAAGAAATGTGTTGCTGATCATTACGAAGTGCCCATCGAAAAACTAAAATCACAAACCCGTAAACGGAATGTGGTGCTCGCCCGTCAGCTTTCCATGTATTTCGCCAAGAATATCACGAATCATTCTTTGAAAGCGATTGGAGACAGCTTTGGTGGCAGAGATCACAGCACAGTCATCTATAGTGTCCGTGCTGTGAATGATATGCTGGATACGGATGCAGAATTTAAGCGCACGGTGAAGGATATTGAG
>CAVVAS010000004.1:0-388070 GCA_963746195.1 uncultured Saprospiraceae bacterium
AATATTCTAAATAGACCTAAGCAACAGTGGCCGGGAGTGGGGACTAATACACGAGAATAGATCTGAAAATCTTTGACTCCGTCAAGTTCACCCCACTTCCTTCCACAAATTAATTACTCCTGGAAGGATTAATCTTTTTGGTCAGAAGCAAGGAATTTGCTCTAAAGGATCTCCGTGCGAAATAAATGAGGCAATGTATCTCCGTGTGCAATAAATATTGGGAACTGGCATTCTGTAATTTTTCTTACCTTAATTGACCATTTCATCCAACATTATTCCCAAAACATGATCTCCAATTCCAACTCTTTACGAAATTTCATCTTAATTCTATTTGCGTTTAATTATTTATCTCTCTTTAGTCAGACAAGAGACGTCGTCACCCTTCAATCCAATTGGAAATTTGCGTTAGGACAAAATGATAATGCCTACCAGAAAGATTTTGATGACTCCGGTTGGAAAGATGTCACTATTCCCCATGACTGGGCGATCGCAGGCCCCTTTGACATCAACGGGAACGGCAACACTGCCAAACTTCCATGGAAAGGTGAAGGCTGGTATCGCTACAAATTGTTCGTACCATCCGTACAAAAAGGAAAACGCATCATCCTGCTCTTTGACGGAGTCATGGCCTTTCCTTCAATCTACGTCAATGGACAAATGGCCGGAAAATGGGACTACGGCTATAATTCATTTTACATTGACATCACTGACTTCCTGCAATATGATACCCAAAACAGCATTGCCGTTCATGCCGATACACGAATGCATGACAGCAGGTGGTATCCGGGAGCCGGAATGTATCGTAAGGTCCAGATGATTTTGGTCAATCCCATTCATGTTGACATCTGGGGTACGCATATCACCACCCCTATCGTCAAACCAAATTATGCGGATGTAGATGTCGTCAGTACAGTCATCAATCAATCAACAAATACAGAAAATGAGATCACTGTTGAACAAACCATCATCAGCCCACAAGGAAAAGAAATTGTCTCAAAAGAAATAAAAGCAAAAATACCTGCGGGAACAAAAAAGGATTTTGAAGCGACAATAACATTGTCCAATCCTGAAAAATGGGAAGTGAATCACGGCGTATTATATACAATGAAAACCGTCGTTAAAAACGGCGCACAAATATTAGATACTTATAGTACAACTTTTGGAGTCCGAACCATGCGATTCACTGCTGACGATGGATTTTATCTCAATGATCATCGTGTTCAATTGAAAGGTGTATGTCTTCATCATGACCAGGGACCACTGGGAGCTGCATTTTATCCAAGAGCAATGGAAAGACAAATTCAACTCCTGAAAGAAATGGGTTGCAATGCCATTCGCACCAGCCATAATTGCCCGGCTCCTGAATTGCTGGAGCTATGCGATAAAATGGGCATCCTCGTTCTCGATGAGATATTTGATAAATATGATCAAAAAGCTGATATCCTTCCCGAAACAGATTTCCAGGAATTTTCACAACGCAATGTCAGAAACTGGGTGACGCGTGATCGCAATCATCCCTGCATTTTTATGTGGAGCGTCGGAAATGAAATCGGTGATGTCCAGTGGAACTACAATGGAGGATTTGAAAAATTGCACACAATGGTCACCAACGTCAAACAATACGATATGACACGTGCTGTGACACTGGTGTGCGATAGCCGGAATAGTGCAAAGCTTCGTCATTTTGATTATTACGATGTACATAGTTGGAACTACGGGCGTCGCTATGATCTTGCTCGACAGTTGGAGCCAACTAAGGCTGTTGTTATCTCCGAATCAGCATCGACTGTCAGCACTCGTGGTTTTTATGAATTCCCTTTGCCTGAAAATAAAACTGATTTTACCAGTTCACTCCAGGTCAGTTCGTATGATCTCAATGCTCCGGAATGGGCCGAAATACCTGATGATGATTTTATGTGGCAGCAGGAAGAAAACTATGTCGCGGGCGAATTTGTATGGACAGGGTTTGATTATTTGGGTGAGCCTACGCCCTACGATAATTATTCGGTGAAGAAAATAGGTATGACCGATGCTTCTGCGTCAGTGAGTTCATATTTCGGTGCAATGGATCTTGTTGGAATTCCGAAAGACCGATATTATCTCTATAAAAGTTATTGGAATACTGAGGATACTACGATTCATATTTTACCTCATTGGAACTGGACAGGGTTGGAAGGAACGACGATCCCGGTATTCGTCTATACAAGTGGTGATTGCGCAGAATTATTTCTCAATGGAAAATCACTTGGCCTGAAATGTAAAGTACCTGATTCTCAAACTTCAACTGAACGTTTTCGCCTCTTGTGGAAAGATGTGGTCTTTGAGCCGGGTGAGTTGAAAGTTGTTGCATACAAGCAAGGAGAAAAGATAGGTGAATCTGTTATGAAGACTACCGGAGAACCATTTCAAATTAAGTTGACTCCTGATCGAACAACCATTACAGGTGATGGAATGGATTTGTCCTATGTGCAAATAGAAGCATTGGATAAAAATGGAAATCCATGCCCATTAGCTAATAGTTTTATTAATGTCAAAGTGAAAGGAGAGGGAAGCATAGCAGGCATAGGAAACGGCAATCCTCAATCGACAGAGTCTTTTCAATCTGACCATGTTCAGCTTTTTTATGGAAAAGCAATGGTAATTTTACGGAGCATTCACAAAAAAGGCAATATCGAAGTTACTGCCACTTCAAATGGATTAAATCAGGATATTGCATCCATTAAAGTTGAATAAAAAATAAGAATACTAAATATTTGAACCCAATATCTTACAAGACAAAATACGAAATGGAAAAATATACACTTTACCTCTTCCGCCTTTTCAGCCCTTTCCGCCTCTTGTGCCTTTTCTGCCTCTTGTTCCCTTTTTATTCCTTGTCTTCCCAAACTTGCCAGGATGCAAGCGTGGAAATTAGTGCAGTCGTTCAGGCTTCTCCTCCAAGAATTACATTAAGCTGGACGCCAAATGCCGGAGCAACGCAGCATTATGTATATCGAAAATTAAAAAATGCAACTGCCTGGGGTGCAGTAGTGAAAACTTTATTGGGAACCGATACTGAGTATGTGGATTCGACAGTGGTAAAAGGTGTTTCCTATGAATACCAGGTTCTGCGATCAGCTGCCAATTATACCGGTTACGGATACATCAATGCCGGCATTGAAATACCTGTTATTGAAAAGAGAGGAATTTTAATCCTGGTGGTCGATAGCACATATTCGGATTCTCTTGCTGTTGAAATCGACAGGTACAAAGATGACATACAGGGAGATGGCTGGAAGGTGATTCAGATCAATGTAGCAAGGACTACAAGTGTGCCATCGATAAAAGCTCAAATTGTCGCTGCTTATAATTTATCGCCTGCCACAACGAAGGCACTTTTTATTATTGGACATGTTCCGATTCCTTACAGTGGTGAAATCAATGTTGATGGACATGGTGATCACACCGGTGCATATCCTGCAGATGTATTTTATGCCGATATGAATGGAGTCTGGACCGACGTATCTATCAATAATGTGACTGCCGGTGATGAACGCAATCATAATATACCCGGTGATGGAAAATACGACCAGGGTTTTATTCCGAGTGATCTTGAATTGGAGGCAGGAAGAGTTGATTTTTACAATATGCCTTCATTTGCTGCTTCAGAACTGCAATTGCTGAGAAATTATCTGAATAAGGATCATGATTATCGTAAAAAAGTTTTTACTGCTGTTCATCGTGGAGTAGTAGATGATAATTTTGGATTCTTTGGTGCGGAAGCATTTGCTGCAAGCGGATGGAAAAATTTTGGTCCTTTGGTGGGACATGACAATGTGAGAGCAGATGATTATTTCACGACGATGGCAGACAGCAGTTATTTATGGTCTTATGGTTGTGGTGGGGGTTGGTACCAGGGAGCAGGTGGAATAGGGAGTACAACAGATTTTGCAAATTCAAATCTCCAGGGGGTTTTTACCATGTTGTTTGGAAGCTATTTTGGAGATTGGGATACGCCTGATAATTTTCTGAGAGCACCACTTGCACAAGGTAAAATATTGACAAATGTTTGGAGCGGTCGTCCACATTGGCAATTTCATCACATGGGACTTGGTGAAAATATTGGTTATGATGTGCGTCTTTCGCAAAATAACAGTTCACTTTATTTTTCAAATTTTGGCGGGCGTGTTGTGCACATGGAATTTTTGGGTGATCCTACTTTGAGGAATGATATCATCGCACCGGTTTCGAAGGTAGTTGCTACCCGCAATGGAACAAATGGTGAAATAACCTGGACTGCTTCTCCTGATAAGATTCTTGGTTACAATGTTTATTTGAAGACGGATGACATGAGTGATTTTGTTAGGATTAACAAAAGCATCATTACCGGCACTTCATTCACAGATACATGTTTGGTGACACCGGGTATTTATACATACATGGTTCGTGCGCTGGAATTGCAACTCTCACCAAGTGGAACTTACTATAATCTCAGTGAGGGAATTACGGATACACTGATAAATAATCAGGACCTTGAGGCACATGCGGATGCCCATTATGAGTATAATGGAACCCAGGTATTTTTCATCAATACATCGACTAATGCTACAAGTTATCTCTGGCTGTTTGATGATGGCGATACGAGCACACTTGCAAATCCTGTCCATGTTTATGCCGACGGAGATTACATTGCTACACTGGTTGCCGGCAATGGGTGTGACCTGGATACATTTTACTTGCCGGTTTCTGTGCTGACAGGCACTAAAGATATTTCTTCATCTTCCGCCTTTTCTATTTATCCAAACCCTTCTCCTGGAAGATTCAAGATCACTTTTAATGGAGATAAAACCTCAATGGCTGATGTTGAGATTTATTCTGCTATTGGTGAGCTTGTTTTTAGTAAAAAGAATTTCAGGGATAATGATGAAATTGATTTAACCGGACAGCCCGGGGGAATTTATATGATGATGCTATCGTCAGGAGGGAATAAATCTGTAAGGAAATTAGTGATTCAAAAATAGGTAATGGCAAATGTTTGTGTTTAATGATTAGTGTTTAATGATTCGATTAACCATTAACCCTTTTTGAACCACTTAGGAACTTAAGAAACTTAAGAAGCCACTTAGAAAAAAAACTAAACACATAAACATCTAAGCACCTAACGATTTACCATTAACTTTTCGTCCCTTGCTCTTTTCATCTTTTTTCGCTATATTAGGTTTCTAAAACCCCCGGGAAGATGAAAGAATACATGTTGCTCATTCGCAATGAATATGACCACCAGGCCACATGGTCACCCTCGCAGCATCGCGATTTCCTGAAAAAATGCGAGGAATACATCAATCAATTAAAACAGGATGGTAAACTCATCATTGCTCAGCCTTTATTGAGGGAAGGAAAAATTATTTCAGGTCCAAAAGGCAGGTGGAAAGAAGAACCGTTTAATAAAACAAGAGAAGTCCAGGTAGGGTATTACCATATCCGGGCAAAAGACATGGATGAAGCCATCGAAATAGCAAAAGACAATCCCGAATTTGAATTCGGCACTACAGCCAAAGTTGAAGTGCGGCCGATTAAGATTAAAGAAGAAACTACAGGCTATGTTTATCCCGAAGGAAGTTAATCATTGGATTACTCATTTACCCTTTTTTGAACCACATAGACACATAGCAAACATAGAAAGCCACATAGAAATTTATGATTTACGATTTACGAATTGCTATTTTAAATGGCTACTTAAGTTTCTTAAGTTCCTAAGTGGTAAAAAAGGAGGATTAAAAATTTAACTTCTCTGCATTAATTAAATTCTTTTTTGAACCACATAGAAACATAGAATAGATAGAAAGCCACATAGAAATTTACAATTTACGATTTACGATTTACGAATTGCTATCTTAAGAGGCTACTAAAGTTTCTTAAGTTCCTAAGTGGTAAAAAAAGGGGATTAAAAATTTAACTTCTCAGCAATAATTAAATTCTTTTTTGAACCACATAGACACAAAGCATACATAGAAAGCCACATAGAAATTTTCGATCTAAAGTTGGAAATTTACTTTATCATAAACTATTAACCTTTCAACTTCAAGAGCTAATTTTCCCTTCGCCTTTGCCTCAGCCTTCACCTGCCTCCTCATTTCAATTACTGTCAAAAAAGCATAAATTCACCCCCCTAACGATGTAACCAACTCCTCGTATGAAACTTACTCTCAGCCAGCGTGCCTTCGTCGGTTTTTTTAAAGGTGTCAATAAAGTCATTGCATGGCATAAGCTCCCCAAATGGATAGGTATCATGAATCTTCTCTCATTTCGCTATGAGTTGAGAGCTAAAAATCTAACGGACACCTATCCGTCGCCGGAATACCAGGGTGACCAGAAGACATGTCCTTTCCTGGACACTAAATATTTTTCGATCCGAAATTCTGACGGTAAGTTCAATGACATCAATCAACCCCTGATGGGATGCACAGGAATGCGGCTTGGACGCAATATGCCCCGTGAGGATACTGCAGCTCCAACTGATGAAGAATTGATGACACCTAACCCTCGAGTAATCAGTGAAAAATTAATGAAGCGCACTGAATTCAAACCGGCCACCATTGTCAACCTGTTGGCAGCACCGTGGATTCAGTTTATGGTGCATGATTGGTTTGGTCATTATGACAGCGAAGAAAAGATTGAAATTCCATTACCTGCTGGAGATACCTGGTCTGAAGATAAAATGAAAATATTCCGAACACTTCCTGATACGCCTCTCAGCGAAGTCGATCGAAAATTTCCTGCCTACAAGAATAAAAATACGCATTGGTGGGATGGTTCGCAGATCTATGGATCTTCAGAAGCTCAAACGACTTCATTAAGAGGTAAAGCAGTTGATGGAAAATTATTTGTTGAGGAAAGTAGCACTGATTATTTCCTGCCGCGTGACAGTCGTGGAATTCCGGTTTCAGGTTTTACAGACAATTGGTGGACAGGACTTGAATTGTTACATACTTTATTTGCCCTTGAACATAATGCCATTTGCAATGAGTTGAAAAAAGAATTTCCTGAATGGACCAGTGATCAGATATTCGATACGGCCCGTTTGGTGAATTGTGCCCTCATGGCCAAAATTCATACAGTGGAATGGACTCCTGCAATTCTTCCTCATCCTGCACTGCAAATTGCGATGCATGCCAACTGGTGGGGACTGCTGGGTGAGAAGTTGTATAAAATGTGGGGCCGGGTAGGGGAGAGTGAAGTGATCAGCGGTATCCCGGGTTCACTTGTCGAACATCACGGTGCTCCATTTTCGCTGACAGAAGAATTTGTTTCTGTTTATCGCCTGCATGCGTTATTGCCGGATAATATTCCATTTTATGATTTGCAGACGGGGAAATATAATTATACGGCAGAGATGAATGATGTCATCTTTGAACGTGCGCGTAAGCCTATGGAAAAAGGCCTCACGTTTGCAGATATATTTTATTCTTTCGGCATTACTTATCCGGGGGCTATCACAATTCATAATTTTCCAAACTTCCTTCGCAATGTTACCACTCCGGATGGCAAGCACATGGACATGGCTACAGTCGATATTTTGCGTGATCGGGAAAGAGGTGTACCGAGATATAATAAATTCCGCCGCCTCATCCACATGAAAGCACCAAAGACATTCGAAGAACTTACAGGTGGAAATAAAGAGCTCGCAAAAGAGATCAGCGATATTTATGGAGGAGATATAGAAAAAGTTGACTTGCAGGTGGGCATGCTCAGTGAAAAACTTCCAAAAGGATTTGGATTTAGTGATACGGCCTTCCGTATTTTCATCCTGATGGCATCGCGGCGATTGAAAAGTGATCGTTTTCTTTCCTCCGATTTCAAAGAAAGCATATATACGAAACCCGGAATGGATTGGGTGCAGAATACAACGATGAAGGATGTGCTCATCCGGCACTTTCCTGAACTGCGCTCCCCGTTGAGAAATGTGAAGAATGCATTTCATCCATGGGAAAAAGTGTGAGAGAATTTATGATTTACGAATTACGAATTACGATTCATTCTGATCTTATTCGTTAGATTTTTTGATAAAAAATTTAACGTATAAAAAAGTCAGATGATTTAAATCTTCTTTAATAATTTCGTTCCTTAGAAATCGAAAATCGAAAATCGAAAATCGAAAATCGAAAATCGAAAATCGAAAATTGAAAATCGAAAATCGAAAATCGAAAAAACCAACTATCTTATGAAAATTGCTTTACGCATTCTCAAATGGCTTGGCATTGTCTTCATCCTGGTGGTAGCAGGCCTTCTCATCACGGCCAGTATGACTTACGACAGGAAATATGATGCTCCTTATCCTGACATCCATGCGTCATCCGACAGTGCCGTCATCGCTCGTGGTAAACATCTCATGCTGGTCAATGCACATTGCGGAGATTGCCATTACAGGCCGGGTGATTCTCTCAAAGTGGTCAATGGAGAAGATTTTGAATTGGCAGGTGGCGCTTTCCCATTTATTTTTCCAGGAGGTGTTTTCTACTCCAAAAATATCAGCAGTGATAAGGAAACCGGAATTGGCAATTTATCAGATGGCCAGATAGCACGTGCATTGAGATATGGTGTGAAGCATGATGGTACTGTATTGATCCCTGCGATGGAATTTCAAAATATAAGTGATGAAGACCTTACAGCTATTATTTCTTATATGCGCACGTTGCCCCCTATAAGCCATAAAGTACCCGACAATCATTTTAACTTGTTGGGTAAAGCCATCCTTGCATTTATGATCCGGCCTGAAAAACCAATTGAAACACCACCGGCTAAAATGACACCGGACACTACAGTTGCCTATGGAAAATATCTTGCAAACTTTGTATGTGGCTGCCATGGTTGTCATACAGAAAGAGATCAAAATACCGCTGCTTATATTGGGAAAGATTTTGCAGGAGGCCCATGGAGACCCGTCGATGGTGATCCAACCCGAATGATTTATGCCGCAAACCTTACTCCTGATGAGAAAACAGGAGTTCTCCATGATTGGACATATGAAAAATTTAAAAATCGCTTTCAACAGGGAAAATTTGTAAAGGAATCACCAATGCCCTGGTCCACATTCAAAAAACTGAATGATACAGAGCTTCATGCAATATGGAAATACCTCCATACCATCACGCCTGTTCAAAATGACGTCGGGGGTTACATTCATATGATCAAATAAAAATGATCTTTTCAAAAAAAGTCTAAAAGAATCTCATGCTTTAGGCCCGCTAACCACGGGCCTTTTTTATTTGAATCCGGGGTGAAAAAGATGACTTAATGTATCTTGCATGCCCAAACCTGAAATGGCCCCCTGCTATTGATCAGAATTTATAATCAGCCATTGGATTTTTAATAAACTCATTGAATTATGACATTGTCAAAAAGAAATGTTGAATTGCTCAAGGACAAGTCTTTAAACAAGTCCACAGCTTTTAGCAGAGAAGAGCGCGATACGCTAGGACTGCGGGGTTTGCTGCCTTACGTTTCCTCAAGCCAGGAAATCCAAATCAAACGGATCCTGGGGAACATGAGGCGAAAAGAATATGATATCGAACGCTACATTTTTCTGTCTGCCCTCCAGGACCGGAATGAAAGATTATTTTTTCAGACCGTGATTGAGAATATTGAAGAAATCATGCCATTGATTTATACTCCTACAGTAGGACAGGCGTGCAAAGAATTTTCTCACATCTATCGTCATGCCCAGGGCTTGTACATCACCCCCGATGATAAAGGTCAAATGGAAAAACTTATCGATAACTGGCCTAATAAAGATGTTCGTGTCATTGTCGTGACGGATGGACAACGCATTCTAGGTCTTGGTGACCTGGGCGCTAACGGTATGGGAATACCTGTTGGCAAGCTCGCATTGTATTCTGCATGTGCAGGCATTAATCCTTCACAATGTTTGCCCGTAATGCTGGATGTGGGGACTAACAATAAAGAATTGCGTGATGATATATTCTATATCGGTTATCCCTATGACAGGCTAACCGGAAAAGAATATTTTGACATCGTGGATGAATTTGTCATGGCGGTTCAAAAAAAATACCCGGGTGCATTAATCCAGTTTGAAGATTTTTCCACGCCCAATGCTTATATGTTGTTGAATAAGTACAAGGAAAAAATACTTTGTTTTAATGATGATATCCAGGGAACTGCCGCAGTAGCATTAGCAGGAATATTTGCTTCAAGCCGGATCACAGGGGTGCCATATAAAGATTTAAAAGTTTTGTTTTTAGGCGCAGGTTCAGCGGCTACGGGCATTGCGGATTTAATGATATCTGCATTCATGGAAGAGGGTTTGAGTGAGGAGGAAGCGTACCGTCGACTTTGGTTTGTAGATAGTAGTGGCCTCGTTGTTTCGGGCAGGAAAGACCTCGAGCATCATAAAGCCAGGTATGCACAGAATCATATCGCATTAAATTTCCTTGAAGCTATTGAGGAACTTAAACCAAGTGTCCTGGTAGGGGCAACGGGTGCACCTGGATCATTCACAAAAGAAATCGTGCAGCGCATGTGTGAGATCAATGAACGCCCGGTCATCTTTGCACTCTCTAATCCAACAAGCAGGGCTGAATGTACTGCAGAACAGGCTTACAATTGGAGTGATGGCAAAGTTGTTTTCGCGAGTGGAAGTCCATTTGATAAAGTTATTTATAAAGAGAAAACATATAAATCAGGACAGGGAAACAATGCATATATCTTTCCTGGGATTGGATTAGGTGTTGTGGCCTCCAGGCCTAAAACAGTACAGGACAATGTATTCCTCTCTGCAGCAAAAACACTTGCGCAAATTGTCAAACAGGAAGATATTGACAGGGGCTCTGTGTATCCTCCGTTGACAGATATTCGGAAAATATCATTGGAAATTGCGGTCGCTGTTGCAGACAGGATATTCAATTCAGGACTTGCACAGATAGAACGTCCCCAAAATTTGAAGGAGAGCATCGCGAAGTATATGTATGATCCAAAATACTAGTGTCTCTAAAATTTCATATTACAAGTCCCAAATAATTGAGAGATTTTTATTCAACCCCGTTTGGGGTTGGAAGTAACCTTCCATCTTATCCGTGGGTTTCACCCACGGCCAATAACATTTGATCCTTTCAGGATCAGAGTATAATAGTTTTACATTTTTCATGAAATGAGATACAGACAATAAAGTCCAAAGGACTTGAATGTAAATGGATATGGATGAATTCTTGAGTTCAAATCATTCAAGTCAATTAAATAAGATTTTAAGTCCAAAGGACTTGAATTTCATTGGCCATGGATGAAATATAGTTTTTAAATAACCTTGAAAGGTCAAAAAAATTAAGTCTGAAAGACTTGAATATCATTGGCCGTGGATGAAATATAGTTTTTAAATAACCTTGAAAGGTCAAAAAAAGTTAAGTCTGAAAGACTTGAATATCATTGGCCGTGGATGAAATATAGTTTTTAAATAACCTTGAAAGGTCAAAAAAAATTAAGCCTGAAAGACTTGAATATCATTGGCCGTGGATGAAATATAGTTTCTAAATAACCTTGAAAGGTCAAAAAAAATTAAGCCTGAAAGACTTGAATATCATTGGCCGTGGATGAAATATAGTTTTTAAATAACCTTGAAAGGTCAAAAAAAATTAAGCCTGAAAGACTTGAATATCATTGGCCGTGGATGAAATATAGTTTCTAAATAACCTTGAAAGGTCAAAAAAAATTAAGTCTGAAAGACTTGAATATCATTGGCCGTGGATGAAATATAGTTTCTAAATAACCTTGAAAGGTCAAAAAAATTAAGTCTGAAAGACTTGAATATCATTGGCCGTGGATGAAATATAGTTTTTAAATAACCTTGAAAGGTCAAAAAAAGTTAAGTCTGAAAGACTTGAATATCATTGGCCGTGGATGAAATATAGTTTCTAAATAACCTTGAAAGGTCAAAAAAAATTAAGTCTGAAAGACTTGAATATCATTGGCCGTGGATGAAATATAGTTTCTAAATAACCTTGAAAGGTCAAAAAAAATTAAGTCTGAAAGACTTGAATTTTATTGGCCGTGGATGAAATCCACGGATCGAATGATCAATGAAATGTCAACCCTGAAAGGGTTGAATAAAAATCTGCTTCAATATTTCTACCATTAAAACCTTAATGTCAAATGGTGATGCGTATCACCTGTATTTATGACAGAAGTCATTTCTCGCGGCATTCAAACCCGTAATTTTGTCTTATTCAATAAGGGGAATATTAAATAACTCATTATGGAAGAGATCTTAAAAGGGAAAGTAGCTATTGTGACAGGAGGCTCATTTGGAATTGGTAAAGCGACCGCTATTGCTTTTGCACGGAAAGGAGCAAAAGTTGTTGTCGCCGATTGGATTGTTGATCTTGAAGCCGTAGCTGAAATAGAGGCTATGGGTGGCGAAGCTTTGTTCGTTAAATGCGATGTGTCGAAATCCGAAGATGTGAAAGCAATGGTTGCAAAGACAATATCCAGGTTTGGCCGGATTGATTTTGCATTTAATAATGCCGGAATAGAAGGTATAAGTGGTACAACCACTGAAAGTACTGAAGAGAATTTTGATCGCACGATTGGCATCAATCTTAAAGGAGTGTGGTTGTGTATGAAATATGAAATACCGGAAATGCTGAAACATGGTAAAGGCGCAATCGTCAATTGTGCATCAGTTGCCGGCCTGGTAGGATTCCCGACTTTACCGGCGTATGTCGCGTCGAAGCATGGTGTGATCGGACTTACGAAGACAGCTGCACTGGAATTTGTCAAATCAGGCATTCGTATCAATGCCGTTTGCCCGGGTGTGATCAAAACCAACATGATCGACCGTCTCACAGGAAAAAAGAAAGAAGCTGAGGAGCAATTTGCTACAATGGAACCGATTGGCCGATTCGGCGAACCTGAGGAAGTAGCCAAAGCCGTCATTTGGTTGTGCACTGATGAAGCATCTTTTGTCACCGGCCATTCATTGACCGTTGATGGTGGTTGGGTAGCGCAATAGTTTATTAATTTTACCTATGATCAACCCTCATTATACTTCTGCCCGGGAAGCTGTTGAAATCGTTAAGAGTGGTAACCGGATTTTTATCCAGGGAAGTGCGGCAACACCTTTGCTATTATTGAAAGCTCTTTTTCAAAGAAAGCAGGAATTAAACCAAGTAGAAATCATCAGTATCTCTACGTTAGGTGATCATATTTTTGATATACCTGATTTTGGGAAGAGTTTTTTTATGAATTCTCTTTTTGTATCCCAAAATGTTAGGAAGATTGTCAACAGCGTGGATGGGGATTATGTTCCTATTTTCCTGAGCGAAATACACCTGTTATTTGAAAGAAAAATTCTGCCAATCGATGTGGCGCTCGTTCATGTATCCCCGCCGGATAAACATGGTTTTTGCTCTCTTGGCGTATCCGTTGACATCACCAGGTCAGCAGTACAGAATGCGAAGCATGTCATTGCGCAGGTCAATCCGCAAATGCCAAGGACACATGGTGACGGCATAATACACATCAGCGAAATTAACGCGTTAGTTGAAGTAAATGAAGCTTTGCCTGAAGTAAGTTATTCGGATAAAGTGACGGACACTTCACGTAAAATAGCGAAGTATTGTGCGGAGATGATTGAAGATGGATCCACTTTGCAAATGGGGATTGGAGCCATACCGGATTCAGTTCTCTCTTTCCTTGATGGGCATAAAGACCTGGGGGTTCATACCGAAATGTTTTCAGATGGCATTATTCCCCTGGTGCAAAAGGGAGTTATTAATAATAAATGCAAGAAAAGACATCCGGGGAAATTAGTGACCGGATTTGCAATAGGAACAAGAAAATTATATGACTTCATTGATGATAATCCGCAGGTTGTTTTTTTGGACATTGCCTATGTCAATGATACCAAGGTCATCAGGGCCAATCCGAAAGTTATCGCCATCAATTCAGCCATTGAAATTGATATAACCGGCCAGGTTTGTTCAGATTCTATCGGGATGTACCAATTCTCCGGAGTAGGAGGGCAGATGGATTTTATGCGAGGAGCTGCATTGTCGGAAGGGGGTAAACCAATTATTGCGATGAATTCAACTACCGAAAAAGGTGCATCTAAAATTGTCCCATTTCTGAAGAGTGGGGCAGGAGTGGTGACAACGAGAGCTCATGTTCATCATGTCGTCACTGAATACGGGACGGCTGATTTATTTGGGAAGAATCTGAAACAAAGAGCAAAGGCCCTTGTTAATATTTCACACCCTGCTCACCGGGAAGAACTTGAAAAAGCAATACATGACAGGTTTGAAAAATAGTACCCTGTTTCAACAGTGCAATGGAATTTTGTGTTTGATCGTTTCCTCATTTTCTTTAATATATAAATACCATGAAAGGTTTTAAATCAACAATCGAAAAAGACGCACTGGAAAATATTAATTTCAGAAAAGTCATTTACACCTCTACACACAGTCAGCTGGTACTAATGAGTTTAAATCCTAATGAAGAAATCGGTGAAGAGACTCACCATGACAATGATCAGTTTTTTCGAATAGAAAGTGGTCATGGTAAATGCTTCATCGATGGTCATGAATATGAAATCAATGACGGAGATGCGATCGTCATTCCTGCCGGAGCGAAACATAATGTCATGAATGTGGATGCCAACAAGCCTTTGAAGATGTATACCATTTATTCACCGGCCCATCATAAGGATGGAACAATTCATGTCACGAAAAAAGCAGCCATGGCAGATGATGAAGAATTTGACGGCATTACCTCTGAAATGATCTTGGCTGGAAAGAATTAATTAAATCATAAGCAATGAACGACTTATTCAGAGGATTAATAGCAGGCTATGGAGCTTACAAACTTGGTGGAGGCTGCCTGGGGACTATTGTCGTATTCATCATTATCTGGATGTTGCTGGGGCACTGCCATTAATGTGAGTTGTGAGCTGTCTTCAGATGTAAAAGGTGAGTAATTTTTTTCTCCGTGAGCTCCGCGGCCTCCGTGCGAGATAATTTTTTTTCTCCATGCGCCCTGTGGCATCCGTGCTAATGCATTGTTTTTCGGTTGGTTGTGACTAATAACTGAATTAAGAATAAGCAAAGGCGGGGGCGAGCCCCGCCAATATAATTGTATTACGAAAATTCCTTAGTATTGGCGTGGCTTGTCCCCGCCTCTGTTGTAACTCCTTGCATACTACAAATCCAAAATCTAAAAACTAAAACCCAAAATCGAATGCTTCGACCTGCAAAACACGACCCTGTGCTACAGCTCAGTAACCATCCAAAATTAAACATCGGAATTATTGGCGCCGGAGGTTTTGCTGAATTTGCAGCAAAAGCATTCCTGAAAGTTGAAGGCATACATATCGTGGGCGTCACAGATATTAATGAGTCATCTGCTCATCGCATGGCAGAAGAATTGAAAGCCGTGGTATACCGCGATGATGCACAATTGGTATCAGATGATCATATCGATCTTGTGTACATCGCTTCGCCGCCCTATTTGCATTATCGTCAATCGATGATGGCATTGGAAGCGGGCAAACATGTGATATGTGAAAAACCCGCCGCCTTGCGGACCATTGATGCTGAAACATTGGCGGGATATGCCAAAGCAAAAGGATTGCTCTACGCTGTAAATCTCATGCAACGATACAACCCGTTGTATGATATCGTCAAGACCATTATTGATGAAAAATGGCTTGGAGACTTTGTGCATGGGTTTTTTGAAAACTATGCCAGTGATGAAAAGCTTGTGCCGGAACATTGGTTTTGGGATGAAGGGAAGAGTGGAGGTATTTTCATCGAACACGGCGTTCATTTCTTTGATATGTTCAGCGGATGGCTTGGAGAAGGAGAGCTCATCAGTGCATTCGAAATAAGGCGGCCCGATGCGAAAGGCCGAATTATGGACAGGGTGCAGGCGGATGTATTGTATAAGCATGGACCTGTTACATTCTATCATGGATTTAATCAACCGAAGATTCTGGACAGGCAGGAATTGAGATTGCAATTTGACAGGGGAGATATCACTTTATATGAGTGGGTACCTGTCAAGATCAGGTTACACGGATTATTAAAGAAAGCCCAGGTAGATAAACTGAAGTCTTTATTTCCGGGTTGCAATATTGAATATCATTCAGATCCGAAATCAACTGATCAAAAAGCCAGGGGTAAATTCAGGGATATTCATTTTGATGCACTGATTACGATGACAGCAGGAGATATCACGGATAAAATGGACCGATATGATCAACTTGTCACTTCCATGATCAGGGATCAATGGAGTTGGATCAAAGACCATTCTCACCGACGGAAGATTGATGACAATAATGCAGTGGAGTCACTCCGAATAGCAGAAGAAGCTACAAAAGCATCGTCCGTTATCTAAAACATTTTGGCAGCTTAATTCATTTCATATTTAAACCCGGTGAGATGGATAATCCAAATCAAAAAATTGTCGAAAAGTTTTTTGAAGCCTATGGCAAGCATGCCATGGATGACATCAAAAAAGTAATGTCGGAAAATGTGCTTTGGTATTTTCGCGGAAAGCATCCTTATGCAGGTGTTAAACAAGGAATAACGGAAGTGGTTTCCTTTTTTGATACGATGGCCAAAATCATGGGTGATTCAAAGCCAACGATGGAAAAGATATTCGAAGGCGAAAATGAAAATCACTTTTTCGAATGTTCTCATATCAAGACCAATAGAACGGATGGCATCAATGTGGATCATTATGTCTCTGTGATGTGGACCTTCCAGAATGGGAAAATTATTAAAGGGAGGCATTTCTTTGCAGATCCTGTAGCTATTGATCAGTATTTCACTGCGATGGCAAAGATTTATAAATAAATTATGCGAATTCTGCTGCGCTGCGCTTCAATTGTAATTTGGCCACTTTGGGATCTACATGAACGGTATCATCATCGAAATCAAGCTTGATTCTCCATTTTTGCATGGTGGTAGCACCGATGATAGCTTCTTCACTCAATCCCGGAACCACCAGGAATTCGTCGGAAAGCAGGACATCTTCTAAGTAGAAGTCCAAACGCACGGCTTCGCTAACTTCAATGTAGTGACCCTCAGCCGCTGTAGCAATTTTCCTGACCCGACCCAATTTTGTCGGTATTTCAAGCTGTTCCAGATAATCAGGATTGATGCACGATAGGTTGGCACCACTGTCGAACATTGAATAAAGTCTGGCTTCACCTTTAGAGCCAACGAACAAAATGGGAAGTTTTATAACTGACATGACTTCGGAGTTTCATGTAAAGTTAGGACTCTATTTTGTATTATTCGTTTCGCTTACGTAAGATTACGGATATTTCCATCAATAACTTTTTAAATACTCCTCTCTATATGCGGGATAATAAAATTGAAGAATTGCCAAAACCGGTTCTGGGATCCGTGGGCTTTATAAAGTCTTTTTTATCGGAACCTGCATTTCCAAATGATTCTAAATATTCCAATACAGTTATTTTTTCAGGAACATCAAATGGGTTGTTTGGGTTAAAGATATAAACACCATCCTTACAACAAATAACAAGCCTGGAATATTTGACATTGAAATACCCGCACGTTTTTTCCCCGGAGGTCGATGCGGGTGTAATGTCTTTGAAAGAAGAATCTTCAAACAAATATGTGCCTTCATCAGGAGTATTCAGAATAAATTTACCTGGAGCAGGGAATTGGTTAAGGTCTAATGATTGAATGGACTCATAAGTTTGCCATTGACCATTCCGAAAACATGCCACTTTATTATTAAAAAACTCCACCCAGGTATTTCCTTGCTGATCAAAAGTGATGGAATAGATTTTTTCATTGTTGTATTCAATGGGATGAACACTGAATGGTTTTATCGAATTCCCCGTACTTTTTACAAGGCCTTCGCCATACGTTCCAATCCATAAATTACCATCGCGATCAATGGCGAGGGCAGTCACGCAATTATCCGGGATATTTGAATTTTCTGTAGTGATCTGGAAAAAAGTGCTGTTATCCCACATTAATATTCCATTGATAGTACCAATATAAGTTTGTCCGTTTTCAGCACAGGCAATGCTTGTGATGTAATTATGAGGTAGCTGTGAATTCTTTTTAGTTAAATGGACACTTTTGCCATTTCGTTTATTGATTTTGTAAACACCCTGGTTCGTTCCGATCCAGATAAAGTTATCACATTCTCCGATAGCGGTAATCATTCTTTCGTGATTTGCACCAAGAAGAAGGCTGAGATCAGGGGACTGGCGCCGGGAGAGGAACCTTCACCATCAGGAGGATAAAAATAGAGATCATTGTTTTCATTATTCAGGGATTTTTAAATTGATAAAAGATTTATTTTAGCTTTCAAATAAAAATGGTTTTAAATTTTAATACTTGAATTTTAGCGTTTAAGAAAAACATATTTTTATTCCAGGTCATAATATTATTATTTCAAAAATAAGAACTGTTTAAAATCATATCCACTACATAAACATGTAACAACTTAAGGACCTGGGAAATGAATGATGTACTCACTCATTTGACTACATGATCATGTAGTATCATTATTAGAGTAAAAAAAATAAAATAACGGGGAGATTAAACCCAGAGGAATGGACTTCCTTTAGAAGAAGAAATTAGAAATAATCTCAAATTTTGACCCACTTGTTTTTTATGGCTTTACTTACAGCCTCAGTCATGGAATGAACCTGCATTTTTTCATATATTTTTTTGATATGAAACCTGACGGTATCAATACAGATATCACTTTCTGAAGCTATCATTTTATAACTAAAACCTTTTGAAAGCAAGGTGAGTATTTGAAGCTCTCTTGGGCTAAAGTCAATTTCTTCTTTTAATAAATGATTGTTGTGCCTCAACATTTGAAGGATTTTGACTGCTATGGAGGGAGACATAGGAGCCCCACCTTCATAGGCTTGCTGAATTGACTCTACAATTTTCCTGGGTTCTTCCTTCTTCAGGATATAACCGACTGCACCATTACAAATGGATTGGAAAATCCTGTGATTGTCATCGAATACCGTCAGCATCAAAACTTTTATGACCGGGAAATTATCTTTTAACATAGTTATAGCTTCTATGCCCGAAATACCCGGCATATCAATATCCATAAGGATAACATCAGGCTTTTGGTAGCGGCAGTTTTCAAGGATCAATGTTGCGTTAGGGTAAGCACCTATCAATTCAAATTGGGGAAACGCTGCAAATAATTTGGATAAGCTTTCGCGCAGGGCCCAGCTATCATCGTATACCGACACTTTTATGATGGATTCTGATTTCATGGCCATCATGTATTATTAAGCTGAAGAGTGAGAACAGTGCCGCTTAATTTTTCAGAGAAAACTGAAAAGACTGCGTTTAATTCCTCAGCTCTTTGTTTCATGTGCGTAAAGCCGTTACCACCAAGGCTTTTCGAAATGACATCAAATCCATGGCCATCATCTTTGATTTGCAAATTGATCTTCTTGTCAGCAAGTTCAGCGGTGATGGTGCAGTTGTTGGCTTTGGAATACTTAGCTACATTATAAACGGCCTCGCGAAGGATAAGGTATATATTCCTTCTTTGTTGCAGTGTAAGTTTTGTATTATAAAGGGTCTCAGGAATTTCAAATTTAAGGTTAATATTTTTGGCTTCCAGTATTTTATAGGCATAGATCTGCAGTCGTTCCATTAAATTTTTAAAGGTATCATTCGAAGGATTGATGGCCCAGACAATGTCACTCATGTTTTCCATGGCATTTCGTGCTCCTGAACCAATTTGTCCGAGAGTAGACATGATTTCAGAATATTGATTTTCCTTCATCATTTCTGCAGCGGTGCTGAAGATGGAGATGCTGCCCAGGGCACTGCCTATTTCATCATGCAGATCCCTGGATATTTTATTCCTGATAGCCTGCATGTTTTTCTGCTGGGTCAATCTTAACCTATAGAAACTATACACCACCAAAAAGCAAAAACTCAAACACAATGCAATAAACCACCATTGGATCCAGATCGGACCCTCTACATGAACTTTCATGGTTGTTTCGGAAGTCCATTCGACTTTATTATTTGTGGCTTTTATCCTGAAAGTATAATTTCCGTGTGGTAAAGAAGTATAGAGTGCTGATGCCTTGTCCACAAAATGCCAATAATCATCATAACCATCCAATTTATAAGCATAACTGGTTTTAGCCGGATAAATAAAATTTATTCCATAAAATTCAAAAGTGATCGTCCTGTCCATGTAATTAAAATTGAGTTTCCGAACACTAGATTTAAAGGTAAATTCTTCGCCTGATTTTTTATAGGAGGAGAAAACAAGAATTGGAATAGAGGTATTTTTTTGAATTCCATCAGGTTTGAAGCCTATGAGATAATTCCCGCTACATGTGTATAAAGTACTATCCCTGGCAAGGAAAAGTGGTGATAAATTAAATTGGTTGGACAGAAATCCGTCTGAAGTATTATAGATGGTCACAACGTTTGATTCGGGCTCAATCTTATTTAATCCATTAGATGCATTTACCCAAAGATTGCCTTCATTATCGTTAATAACTGATCCTAAAATATTGCTTGATAGTCCTGTTCCGGAATCATAAGATGTAAAAGTATCTAAAGCAATATTGTACTTGTATAATCCTGCCAATGTTGTCACAATCCAAAGATTTCCTTTGTGATCATATGCTATAGAGGATATTTTGCCAGCAGATTCGTGTTTTTCTTTTATGGGGATTCTGAAATTATGGATGGTATTATCTCTTGTGTTTATTGCGGATATATTATTGGAATTATAACCTAACCATAAAACACCTTCATCATCAATAGTTCCTGATGCAATAATTCCACTGCCGGGCAAATTATGCAATGCATCATTCGATGAAAAATGAATATATTCTTTTGTCTTCATATTGTATTTAAGAAGTCCATAAGGAAAGAGGGCTATCCAATAGGAACCATAAGGATCTTTCAAAATAAAAGTTGAAGACGATGGAATAAAAGGATGAGAAGTTAATTTCTGAACCTCCTCTGGAATCTCATGAATCAGTGGACTAAAATTTTTAGAAGTAGTTGAGAAGTTTGCAAGACCAGCATCCGTTCCAAGAAGTAAATTATCATGTTCGTAGCAAATGGACCATATTCTGTTGTATCTCCCCGGTAAAAGAAATTGTCTCGTGATGCCTGTACTTGGAGTAAAGGAGAATAGGCCCCCTGATTGCGTTCCGATCCATAAATTCCCTATATCATCTTCTTTTATTGCAAGTCCAAATTTATCAATAGAAGCTCCCATATTAGATATTAGAATATTGGAAATATCAAATATTGTAAACTGGGGCTGAGATCGATTACAATAATTAAGCCCTCTGTCGGTGCCTACAAAAATTGTATTCTGATGATCAATTAAGAGCTGTTCACTATGATTACTATTTATTGACCACGGATTATTTTTATCTGTGGCATAGAATTGAGTAGTCCCTGACTTAGTATCAATAGTATAAATTCCGTCACGCCATGATGAACACAATAGTTTGTCCTTATCTAATCTTGCCATGGACATTGTCCATATATCCTTGATCTCGGGATGATTCGAAAAAGGAATCGAATCTAGTTTCTGACTTACCGTGTGATAAGCATAGACTCCAGGGTAAAAGAATGTCGTGAAATAAAGAATTGAATCACCATCATTATATATAGAAGCAATCCAAGGTTTTTTAATATCATGATTAAATATTGGCCAGTTTTGCGGATTGTTACTCCAATTATACATTGTTTTGCCATCCTCAATGCATACAGGTCCTGTTGAAGCTAAAAACCAAATTGCATTTTTTGTGGTGATGGTTTTGTTTGGAAGGAAGTAAGGTATTTTATCCTTTTTAACAGGTTTCAAGTTCTCAACGGATATCTCAAAATTGAAATTGGTTAATGAAGTTTTAATGATCTTATCATGAGTAGCGATCCATATCTTATTCTGAAATTGATTTATTGACAAAGCTCCTTTATTAAAATCGAAAGTGTCTTTACCCGAGATGACTTGATAAAAATTTATAAACGATGAGGAGCCTGGTTCCAGCACACTCAATCCTGCATTCGTTCCGATCCACATTCTGTGCAAACTATCTTCAAAAATTGTGGCGATATCATTGCTTGCCAGGCTCGTTGAATCGCCAAGAATATGAGTATATGTAATGTTATTCTTACCATCAAATCGATTTAGTCCTGCATCAGTGCCGATCCACAGAAAACCCCGGCTATCTTTCCATAAGCAGCCAATGGCATTTGAGGTCAAACCATTGTCTGAAGTAAAGTGATTAAAATTAGTCGGAATCTGAGACCGGGTAATCCCGGAGAGAAGAATGATAAAGAGGAGAGAATGCAAATATTTCATGTCATAAGAATTATACCAGGTGGCACGGTTAGGTAAATGCAACTGCAATTCCTCATTTTCTACGGTTTATTCCTAATTTACAAAAATAGGAGGGCAAGATGGCCACAACAACTACATGATCATGTAGGAGATTCGATCTAAAGTAAATCTTTCAATATCCTACGATGGGATCAGTGAATTCTAATTACAAATACTATTACTAATAATAAATAATGTCCTTTTCTCTTTAAGCACGTAGTGATATTATATCAAAATCATGATAAGAGAGAATTAATATGACTGAGACGACCAAATAGAATGACGAAACGGCTAAATTGACTGTTTATCCTAGTCGTGGCACCACTAGTCGTGCCACGAGGTCCTAACTGTCTTATTCTGTTAGGCCCCCGATAGTTATCTACATACCGAATTATGCAAGGGAGTTTCTCCGCCTGTGTCTCCTTAGCGCCGAATTGACAATATAAACACCCGTAAGCGTCACAACCGCTCCTATGATCAGCAGGATAGTCACCCGCTCATGAATAAACAGACTTCCGGTGAATACCGCAACGATTGGATTGATATAGGCATAAGTGGAAACCAATCCGGTCGGCAACCTCTGCAATGCATAGAGATAAGCCATGAATGCAATAATAGAACTCACAATGACCAGAAACATGATAGCAGTCCATGTATATAATTTGACATCGACAATCGGAATAACATTGCCGGTGATCTTGGCGATGATATTTAATGTGATGCCGGAGATCAGCATCTGCCACCCGATGCTTTGATAAGGATTGAAATCAGAAGCATACTCCTTGGTATAAATCGTACCGAATGCCCACGCCAACGCTGCTAATAAACCAAGTATGACACCAAACTGAAAATCCGGATCAAATAAGTCTTTAAGGTGATCATAAAATATAATACACACCCCTCCAAATCCAATGATGATCCCTAGCCATGCCATAATCGGAATTTTATTGCCTCCTCGCAATGTCAGAATTAATACAAGCCACAATGGAAATATCGCTCCCAGGATAGCACTCACCCCGGCAGTGGTGAGCTTAACACCCCAACTAGCCAAACCATTACTGATCATGAAATTGAGAGCAGACAACAATAAGATCGGATACCAATCTTTTCCTTTTGGCAAAGGATCACGCCGGATGATAAAAAACAAAACATAACACAACCCTGCGATGATCTGACGCACGCCCACCATTTGAATCGGCGGCATGTATCTCACGGCTTCTTTTGTTCCCACCCAGGATACGCCCCAGACGATACAAACCACAAGAAGGGCCAGGTATGCTTTACGTGTAGATGCTTGCATGAGTATTCTCTGAGTCAAAGGAACGATTTATTTCACCAGGCTAATCCTATACTGTGAGATGTGAGTAGTCAGTCGTGAGTTAAGAATTGCTCTTTGCCCCCTGCCCTTTTCCCTTTGCTTTTTCAGTATCCCTCAATTCGGAGAATGAATTTCTTCAGCACGTCTACAAAATTACCTTTCGGTGGTTCGCGGTTTTCGGTTAATTCAAGAGTACCGTTTTTCTCTTTGACGACGAAATTAAATATCATATCATGATAATCATGAATCGTATCTGTCAATCCACCGTAGCGCAAATCAGTCAGTACGGTCATGCTATCCGAGGGATATGCTGCCAGGTATCCATCTGAAAACCAAAGCAGGGTTTTGTAATCTTTATAAGCAGAATAGGCAAGTCGTATGGAATCATTTTTTGGAATCACATTGAGATAATGCAGATTCGGATCTGAATCGAAGTCTGAGTATAACCCGACATAATATGAATTCTTGTCTTCAGCCAATGCCGTCCAAAGAAAATTATTCAATATCGTGGGTGCCATCCGGCATCGGGTAGCTTCAATTCCCCGATGATGCAATGCTTTATCAAATACCTGGTCCACATAATATTTATTGACAAACGTAAATAACAAGTATGCACTGCTGATTCCTATTCCCAGCCAATTGAAGAAGGCCCTCATTTTTGTCGCTCTTTTTAAAAATGGAAAAATAATCGCGCAGATCAAAAATGGGATCGTATAAAAAAGATCCGCAACAGCAATATTATTGAAAGCAACTCTTACATTAGAAAAAGGTAAAAATAACTGGGTGCCAAACGTCGTACATGAATCCAGCATGATGTGCGTAAAAAACGCCAGGAAAAATAATAAATACCATTTGCCATATGTCGTCCTGGGACTTTCAAGATCTTTTACCAGGTAATATTTGTACAAGCGCCACAGCAGATAAGCTCCGAAACCAATACACATGATCAATAGCCACCAACGTGGATGATGATCAACATTGAATGCATAGTTTAATATCCATATCATGCTCGTCACTAAGGCCAGGTTAAGGATGGCTATTATTATTTTATATACCTGGCTTCTGTGCTTATCCGTGTGGTACAACTTATAGACCAGGCCTCCGAATATTAAGGGGGCTATGATCGCAAATAAAATAGAGTGGGTGATGCCACGGTGAAATCCAAGTGCATCAATTGGATTCAAAAACAATTTGCCGAAAACATCAAGATCAGGTATTGTTTCGCCAATAGCTCCCCAGATCAGTGCACGGTTACCGATCTTTTTTCCCAATACGAGTTCGCCAATGGCAGCCCCGAGAACTAAATGAGTCAATGAATCCATTATTTGCAAATGTAACCTTAGTTACTTTGGAATTCATATTGGAATGAAAGGCGAATTGAATAAATTGCACCGTATAAGCGTAAAGTGAACAACGTAAAACGAAAAGTGAAGGGAATCATCCGGGGACAGAGAATGTTTTTGAAAGGGAGTAAAATATTATTCTTCCTTTTAGCCCTGCCTATGGTGGGGAGTGGACAGAGTCAGGTTTCAACATGGCAGGATTTTTCATTTGGTACTCCGGTCATGACGGTTCATCTTCCAGGTGCGCCTCAGCCTAAGGAAACACTGATAGAACCATCTTTACTCCAGGTGATCCAGAGCTATTTGGCATACGGTTATGAGAACATTCCAGCCGGTATTTCAGTCATGCTTTATCATATCAGTTATGCAGAGGGGATTCGCCCGGACCTGGATATTGTCGGAGATCAGGCCATTAGGGAATTAGAAGCAAGTGGTGCATTACAGGTGAAGTATAAAACCTCCACCATCCATATTGGCGGAAAGCAAGGCATACGCCAATCGGGGACACTTGAAGACAATGGAAATCATATGCAATTTACTTCAACTATTGTCTCAGAAGATAACAAAGTGTGGAAGGTCATCATCTATATGAAATCAGGAGATCCAAAAGGAAATGAAATCATGAAAACAATATTGGATTCAATTTCTTTTAAGGAAAAATTAGATAAATAAGTAGAGACACGATTAATCGAGTCTCTACTTATTTATCCTAATTCTTTTGACCAAACTACCTTTTATTTCTGTCCTTTGCCCTTCGCACTCCGCTATTGGTTAATCTTAATAAATCTCCTGATCCAATGATCCGGTCCTGAAATGATCTCCAGTGTATAAACACCTTCAGCAAAAGATTGTGTCGGAAAACGAAGTATTTGCCCGATTTCTCCAGAAGACGTTTGATCAAGTAGTTCACGACCGGCCATATCATAAATGATAACCCTGATCGATGGATGAGTCTGCCGTAATTGAAGGAGTAGTTCATTATTGACCGGATTCGGGAATATAGCAGGCGGTGCCCCCGGAGGAAAGATCGTGACTGTTTTTACTATTTTCTCTTTGCATTCCTCTCCGGTAGCTGTAGTACGATAGACGATCATACACACATCATATTCGCCGGGACCAGGGAATGTATGGATTACACTTTCATTTCCATGTGTGGTGACCGCAGTATTGTCATGATAGAATGTCCAGACAACTTTGTCACAGATCTCATTGAGATTTCCAATCGGGGTAAAGGTGATCGTATTACCATTGAATACACAGTTAACCCCTAAATCCACCTGTTTGAAAAAATCAGGATCGCATGCGCAGTCTTCTCCCGCATTGGCGCAATCCGGAAGGATCACACATACTTCGAATGAGCAACAATTTGTATGCTGGGCATCATCATCCAGCGTGTGCAACGTGATGGTGAAACAAACTGTATCTCCTGGATTACCTAAAGCCCCAATGTTTATGGTAAATGGTCCGTATGAATCACCAGGATTGAGGGCACCAAGATTGATAGTCTGATCGAATCCTGCGTAAGCCGGATCTTCAAACATAATATTGGTCAATCCCATCGTGAATCCGGTATTATTGGTAATGGTTCCCTTCACAACCCAATTATTATTTTCATCACAACTAACCGTATTATCAAAGAACCCGCAATCACTGCATATCAACCGGATTGTATCTCTGCACACTACAGTGCCTGCATGCATCCATTTGATTTCCACCAGCGTAATCGGGTTTGAAGAGTTAGCTACACATATCGTAGGCAGGGTAACCGGGCCTTCAGGAATGTAAATGTTAGTGGGATCCTCATGATTGATATAACTGAGGGATGCCATTGTCTCTGTCAGATCAGTTGTCCACCATGGACCATCCAGCGTATTATCCAATGTCATGGTGCTGCCTGGAGTGATGATGCAAATTTTAACAGCATCATAGAAATACGCATCATAATAATTGTCAACCGTGATGGCATAGCAACATGAATCTGTCTCTGTTTGAACCGGCACTACACTGGCGATATAAGCACTATCACAAGTATTGCAACCAGGAATCTGGATGCAATAAAGTGTATCAAGCGTGCAACATAAGGCAGCAGAATCAATGGCCGGATCCGTCTCATGCCCTGTCAGGTTAAAGCAGAATTGCTGATTTGCAAAACTCCCACCGGTGATTGTAAACGTGTATGTACCACATTGGCCCGGCAATAGTGGCGTGCCCAGATTAAGATATCCGGGATTCAATACTGCTCCTAATGGAGAGAAGACAGAAAAATTGATGAAAGAAATAGGATACAGACTATAAGCCGGATTGCATAATTCCATCTGATACACGACCACATCAAGGTCACACCAGATGGAATCACTGGCGAGGTAGAGACATGGAGGCTCAGGATTACAAGGGAGATGCAATGTATCCATGCAGAGTACCACATAATCACTATCGAGCCAGTTGATCACAACTTCAATAGGGCTGTTGTTAATATTGTGAAAACAAACATCAATGAAACCCATGATCGTATCTACAGGAAGAGGATCTCCCGGTATGTTGCTCACCAAAGTGATGGAATTAGAAGATGTAGCAAACAGTGAAAGCGATGGATCAATGGATCCTATATTAGCTACGATATCAGCATCCGAAGTACTGATTTGTATTGCAAAAATGGAATCCAGCGTATTGATGTAAGATAAAGACCAGCAGCAACTATCACCTGAGGAAGGAATAGAAGTAGCTGTCACCGTTGTACTGGAATCCCTGCAACAGGTGATGACCATGATGATCAATGAATCTGAGGTCGCACTGCAACCAAAACTATTGGTACCGGTCAACGAATAACTTCCATTCATCGTCACGACATACCACATCATGGTAGCACCTGGAATCGGCACTCCATTCTTATTCCATTGATACATACTCAGACCCGGAGGTCCGCAGAGTGTATCATTATCACACATGATATAACATCCTACAGGCACAAAACACAAATCGGGCAGGGGATGGATAACGATGCTCGCCATAGAAGAACATCCGGTAATCGTATCGACAGCAAGCACAGTATAAGTGCCTGCATTGGAAACGATGATACCTGTTCCTGTTGCACCCGTACTCCAGTAATATTTGCAATACGACAGCACAGGATATACATTCAATAATTTCGGAGTCCCGGCACATGAATCTCCTGATGTAAGAACAATTGAATCGGGCGGTGAAACAGCTAATGCTATAGCCCATGGCGCAGAGAAAGCTACACAACCGTTTGCATCGGTAACACTGACGATCACTGTATCCTGGTAATTGGCTGCGCAAATCGTGATCGAGGAATTAGTTTGATTAGGTGCAGCCATCAGGTTCTCATTGTACCATTGATACATATAGCCGTAGCCGGTATTGGCCTGCAAGGTGATACATCCATTGTCACAGATAAAATGACTGCCATTGATGATCGCCGGTGGAAGAGGATTCACATTGATGGTGACTGAATCCTGTACAGCAGTGCATCCATTGACATCAGTGACAGTGACCTGGTATGTACCTGTGGTCGTCACCATAATGATTTGGGTAGTGGCACCTGTATTCCATAAATAAGTATATGTCCCTGTGGCAGCTGTCAATGTCGCTGTGTCTCCCTGGCAAATCGTGGAATCTGACACGATAATCGGTCCTACCACAGGAAGTGGATTGATCAGGATAGAATTCATTTTCATTGCTGTGCATCCATTGACATCAGTTACAGTAAGCGTGACCGTATACGTACCCATCAATGCATATGAGTGCGATGGTGTAGCTGATCCATTCGTACTGGCATCACCAAAATTCCAGAGGAAAGAAACAATACCTAAAGTTGATGCTGGCGTATAGGCAATCGCATCACCGACACATGCTGGATTTGGGGCCATGGTAAAATTAGCATTCGGATCAAAAGGAGCGTTGATGACTTTTGTGAACATCGACTGGCAACCAGTATTCGTCGTCACTGTCAATATCACAGTATATGGACCACCTGATGTATAGGTATGACTGATGATCGGACATGTACAGGACATCGTATTGAAATCACCGAAATTCCAGAAATAATTGACAATCGATACACCCGGAATCGTGGTACTGAAGTCAGTGAATGTATAATTGCGGCACATGTTGGTGCAACTGAATTCTGCTGCGACCGGAACAGTTGCCTGTGTTGAGGCTGTGACTGTACAGAGTGCAGGAGGAGGCATTGTATTTGGTACAGTGGCAGAAAGAGTTACCAAAAAATAACCTGCTTTAGAATACGTATGCGTTGGATTAGAGATAGGTCCTGTATAACTATTTCCACCCGGGTCATTGAAATTCCAGAATTGAGGAATTACATTGACACTATTGTTGACAAGAAATGTGACGTCATTGCACAATGGTGTATTGTTCATGCCCGAGATTGTAAATGTATATGGTTGTGGTACACAACCAGGACCACCGCCGCCCGGACATAACTGTTGGGTCACTGTTATAGAATTACTTTGTTTCATGCATCCGGTGGTAACATCGGTGACGATCACAAAGTAGACGAAGGTGCCCGCTACATTGGTATTCGTATGGACATATGGATTACCGGTTCCACCCATCCCTGATGCAATGGGAGCAAAATTACAGTACCATTGATAGGTATAGTTTGGATTAGTCAAAGCGTAAAGGGTAACGGTAGTTTGTACGACAGGCATGATGCATAGCACGACCGGATTAGGTGTCGTGATATCAGCGACTGGTCCTGGCACATTGAAGGCTTCATAACTATCCACCGCCGTACATCCATTTGAATCTGTTGTAGTGACTGAATAAACACCGGCACCACTGATTGAAATCGTCTGAGTGGTCAAAGAATTTGACCACAGGTAAGCTGTAAATCCGGGACCTGCATCAAGTGTGGCATTGACACCGGGACATAGTATTCCTATCTGGGTGATCGTGGGTTGTAAGGGAGCAGTTAAAGTAATCACCTTGCTCTTATTGGTTGTGTTTCCACAGATAGTGACAGCACATGTGATGGTCACTGATGTGGGTGTATTGTTCCATTGAATATTCACGCTGCTTGTTCCCTGGCCCAAAATCACAGAACCTGCCGATGGAGGACTAATGGTCCAGTTGAATGTTGTGCCAGAAGGTTGAGTAGGCGATATCGTATACGTATCTACATCATTGATGCATCCATTGGGTCCTGCAATAGAAAGCGGACCATTCAGTGCAAGCGGCATCACTGTCAATGAAATCGGGAGCTGAACTGCAGAATGGAGAACTCAACTGAAATTGACTGAGTGACAATGTATATGGCCCTGATGGTCCCCATGTCACTGAAATCGGATTTCCGGTAAATGAAGATGGTGTGCCATTCGTAACCGCCCACATAAATCCTGTTCCTGTCGTCGAACTATATCCGGTGTATGTATACGTCGAACCGGGACACACTTTTAATTGTCCGACAATGCTATCTGGTGGAGGTACGAGGATGACATGCACCTGCGCATATAAAGTATCATTGCAAAATGGATTTGCGGCATTCGGATAGACTGATACTGTATAAAATCCAGGTGAAGGCCAGGTGACAGTAATATTATTTGGTCCGACGATAGGGAAAGGAGTTATCAATGGAGAGATATTCCATGTAAATCCATTGACTGCGGTCATGTCCGTTGTAAAAAAGGATATACCTCCCACACATGCCTGTGCAGGCGGAGGCAACAAATGATATTGTGGTAATATACTCACATTCAATTTGGACATCCCTTCGCAATCTCCTTCATCATGCCCCGGCAGATGGCTTAAAAATTTGCTTTTCCAATTGGCCATGATCATGCCCATAGGGCCATTGCCCCATTGAATCGTGATCGTATTGACTAATGTATCTGTGGATACAATCGTGCCCCCCATCACTTGCCAATGATAGGCTACACTCATCCACTTAGGTAAGGTGTATGTTGCCGTACTGTTTGCACATACGACGATTGGTCCATTGATCGGTGAGTTAGCATCAACGATTGGAACAAGGACTGACACTGGTTGCAGACAATAATTGCCCGTACAATTTGAAAGTTGTAAAGTGACAATACCAAAAGGACCCTGGCCCCATCGAAGGCATATTGTATCATTCCCCTGACCGGTAAAAGTAACAGGGACATTATTAGCATCAACAACGGTCCATGTAAATGTGCATCCGGTAGCTGTAGTCCAATAACAGGACGAATCCCCTTCGCAAAGAGTTGAGATCCATAAGATGTCAGGTCCTGCAAAAGGGTCAACAATAATCGTATGTGATACTGAATCTGAACAACAGCAAAGTGGATTTCCCTGTGCATCATAATTGGTCTGCATCACATACAATGTCACCGTAAATGTGCCGGGTGTCGTATATGTGTGCGTCGGTGAATAAGAAGGTGAGGTGTTGCCATCACCAAAATCCCAGAAGAAGGAGGTACCACCAATACTATTGTTCATGAAACTCACCGGCGAATTCAGACACACATTTGTAGAAAGAGGAGTAAATGCAGCAGTAGGTCCGTTGAGTATATTGACACAATACATGTAAGTCTGCACATTGGTGCCATTCGTCACAGTAAGTGTAATCATACCTGAACCTGCATTACCCCATGTCACATCTATCTTGCCTGAATCGATCACCATGAATGTTCCACCGATGACCATCCAGTTATAGGTATTTCCAAGCGTATGCATGAAATAATAAGTGGCTGTGCTGTGTTCGCATGCATTGAAAGTTATTTTCCCCGGTCCTCCTCCTGCACTTCCTCCAGAGGTTGGCATCAGTTCAACAAATCCACAATCTGGTTTAGGGCATTTAACAGTGATGACAATTGTTCCGATGAGTCCTGGATTCATCAGGTATCGGTAATGCAACGTATACATTCCACAACATCCCGGTATCTGGCCGATAAATTGAAGAATACCATTATCGGTAAGACGGAAACAGGATGACTGCTCTATCAATGCGACAAAGCATGGTGGTGGCTGTTGACAAGCGGGATCATTTGCGGTGACATTGTATGAAGGCAGCCCATTGTACATGATTGGCGGGCCGGGCATGATGACAACGGTATCATTAGTTACCCCAGTCAATTGTGCAAAGGCGGATATAAAAAATGAACAGCATAAAAAACAAGAGAGTATGAGTTTTTGTATAGTTGTTTTCATAGTGGATCAGAGTTGGAAGTTCGCGAAAGGATTGGTGTTCGTATTAATCGTCGCTGGAGTTACTGTGGTGGCAAATGTATTGCCGGGTAATACATTGAAAGCGCTGATGCCATTTCCGGAAGCGGTATTTCGAATGATCGTGCATCCACCTGTATTGAGGATGCTGTATCCATGATGGGCGTTTGAACTGCTGGTATTGTTATCCAGTCTTCCACCATTGTAGGTCGTGCTAAATCCTGAATAAGAATTGAGGGATGCATTGTTTGATTCAAGTACGCAATCGTTGAGCCATTCAAATCCATGATGCCCGTTATTCCTGGAAGTATTATCGGTGGCGGTCGAACCACTGAAAAGATAAAAGCCGCTTTGAATGTTATTCGAAGCAGTACTCTGACGTATTACTGATCCGGCTCCGCAGGAAAAACCATTTGTTTTATTTTCAGCAGCGGTGCAATTGGAAATCGTAGAA
The DNA here is from genome assembly GCA_963746195.1 of uncultured Saprospiraceae bacterium. Classification (GTDB taxonomy): domain Bacteria; phylum Bacteroidota; class Bacteroidia; order Chitinophagales; family Saprospiraceae; genus Opimibacter. Next base: position 32,669 of record CAVVAS010000004.1, read on the forward strand.
GCACCTGTAGTGTGAATACCCGCGTTAGTGTTATTCCTGGCAGTACATTGGAGCAGTGTTGAACCTGCATCTGCTTCAATGCCATCACGCATATTGTTGGAAGCAGAGCAATGATTGATCACAGCGCTTTCAGCCATTTCAATGCCATCAAAGCCATTATTTCCTGCATCTACAAAAGAAATCAGGTTATTGTTACCTGCATTGATTCCGTCCAGGGCATTCGAAACAATCTGTAGCTTAGAAAAACTAGAGTTTGTGGCCAGATCGGCTTTTATTCCTTCTCTTCCCCAATTGACGACGCCGCCATTGAGGATTGAAATATTGGTGGCCGCGAGAGTGACTTCAATGCCTTCGGAGTTATTTCCTGCTGTTCCTTTCAGCGTATAACCGTTTAGATCGAGTGTGACATTCGAAGTCATGATATTGATGCCAACTGCTCCTGAAAGATGAGCGATGACATAATAGGAGCCTGGGATGGTGATATTATAGGGCAATGAATCAATCGGGATCCTGTCACGGAAATTTTCCAGGTCCAGCAGGGAGGAAAGGCTGACCCATACCGGGGCGAATGGGGTGCCCTGGTTGTAATAAAAGCCCGGTTTATTATCAGTCTGATAAATCAGCAGTGCGTTTGCCGGCAAGGGTATTGAATTCCTTTGCGAGAGACTCAACCGGGGGATGAGGAGGCCGCGGGCAGAGTTCGAAACATCGAGCATTGAAGACGGATCGGGTGGGGTGCCAGTCGTAGTTATACTGACTTGGGCTTTGGCCAAAATAAATGACTGAGAAAGGAATGCCATTAAAATGAGGATGCGCATAAGCCAGGTTTTTTTCAATCTGTCAAAAGGATGGTGTCCAACGTATAAGAAAAAATACAATGTATTTTACAAGAAATTTACAAAAGAATGTTGGGATGACAAAAGACCATAAATCAAAGATCAAGGAAGAAAGCTCATTTTTCTATCTGATTTTCTATGTGAACTATGCCTCTATCTTTCTATGGGGTTCAAAAGAGGGGATATAAAAAAAACGGACAGATCGCAACCTGTCCGTTTTTTTTTAATCAGAACCTGATTAGTAATTCTCCAAAAGAATTATTTAGGAGCTTTATCAGGATCGAGTAGATCGTAGAACTGATCAAGTTTTGGCATAATGATGATTCTTGTATGGCGATTTGTAGCGCGGCCTTCAGGAGTATCATTGGAGGCAAGGGTATTGTATTCTCCACGACCTGCAGCGATCAGACGATTAGGATCGATGTTATATTTTGTCTGCAGGACGCGAACGACTGCAGTTGATCTGTCCACACTTAGATCCCAATTGTCCTTGATGCAATCAGTGGCGATAGATTGATTGTCTGTATAACCTTCGACCATTACTTCGAGGTCCGGGTGTGAATTGATAATGGTTGCAATTTTACCCAACACGTCAGTTGCTCTCGAAGTGATAGTGGAGCTGCCGGATTTATACAGCATTTTATCAGAAAGGTTGATCATGACAACTGTTTTATCCACGCTGACGTTGACATCCTTATCGTCCAGGCCCTGGGCAAGTTGTCCTTTCAGGTTAACCGCGAGTGCCAGGTTGAGTGAATCAGCTTTAGTCTTGGCGGCTTGGAGGTAATGAATGTATTGATCTTTCTTTTTCAATTGCTCAAGGGTTTCCTTGATGTTGTCATTTGCGTCTTTGGTGAGGACAGTGAGATCACCTACATGGCTCATTTGCTGGTCTCTTTGTTTTTTGCAATCATCGAGCTGATTGCGAAGGTCTGTGGTTTTTCCCTCCTCATTCGTGATTTGAGATTTGAGAGCATGGTTATCGGCTTCAGCATCTTTCAGACGGTTCATGTAATCATTGAGGCTTTCGCCACATTTGCCCAGCTGTTCATTGCAGGACTTCAGGTCATTTTGTGCAGAAGTAAATTTTTTCTTGCTCACGCATGAAGCAAGAACAATCATGGATAAAGCTAAAATGCTTAATAAAGTACGGTTCATTTTTAGATATGTTTAGATGATGATTAATGCCTGTCAAACGCCTAAATCGTGAGGAGATATGCTTTTGCAGGCTCGTTATTGAGTGATTTGGAATCACAAAATTAAACCTCTTCGTTAAAATACCAAATTAGGGTGGTTATTGGTTTATGGTCTTGGCTGCCGGTTTAGTCTAAAGTCATGTTCACAGAAAAGACCATAGACTACTTCCCAATGACTAAACTGGCTGCCCAGACAAACAACCTCAGACCATTTTTGTTCCCGGAACTTTTTCGGTCTCCGATGGTTTGTATCTGACGAATATTTATAAAATATGGACTCTTTTTCTTCCATCATTATCCAGGCTGTGGAGACGGCAAAGACCTCACTGGTGAAAATCGACCGGCAGAAACGAAAACAAAATCGAGTGATGCCGGAAGGAACCGGTTCGGGGTTTTTCTTCTCTTCAGATGGATATTTGTTTACTAACAGTCATGTGATCCATAAGGCTGAACAGATCAGTATTACTTTATATGACGGAACGCAGGCAGAAGCTGAGTTGATCGGCGAAGATGAGGATACTGACCTGGCTGTTTTGAAGACAAGTGCATCTTCATTCAATCCTGCAAAGTTGGGTGATGCTTCCGATTTATCGATCGGGCAGCTGGTGATTGCATTGGGTAATCCTTATGGATTTCATCACACGGTTACTCATGGTGTGATCAGTGCACTGCAACGGACATTGCGCACTAGTTCCGGTCGATTGATTGACAATGTCATACAAACGGATGCTCCACTCAATCCCGGTAACAGCGGCGGACCGCTCATCAATTCGGATGGAGAGGTGATCGGTGTGAACACTGCTTCCATCATGGGTGCGCAGGGCTTGTGTTTTGCGATCAGTATTGATACTGCAAAACATATTGCTTACCAATTGATTCGTTATGGTAAAGTGAAACGGGCATGGCTGGGCATCAGTACACAGCAGGTGGACCTTGTGCCACGTTTAGCATCTCATCATCACCTGAAAAACAGGAAAGCTCTTTTTGTCACGAAAGTTGAATCTGGTTCACCGGCAGCTAAAGCCGGCGTGAATGATGGTGACTTTATTATTGCCTTCAATGATGTTCCGCTGGAATCTTCTGATGAATTGTTTAAGATGTTGACTGAAGATAAGATCGGGATGTTTCAGCATTTGACGGTGATCAGGAATACTGAAAAAGTAGATTTACGGATTACACCGGTTGAAGTGAAAAAGAGGGCATAAAAATTGGTCATTAGTTTAAGGTCAGGGCAGCCGGTTGGTTTTGGGTCATAGTCCAAAGGCATTTTGAATAATGAATAATGATTAAGGAATTTTGAATTAAGAATGGACATTCAACTTAGAATTAGCTATTCCGTAAAATCAGTAAATGCTTTTCCGTCAAAACGACACAAGCCTGTATTCCTGGTACCAAACCAGATATTTCCATCCCTTTCTTCTACGATGCAAAAAACACAATTGTGACTCAAACCATCTTTGGTTGTAAAAAGTTTTAATGATTTGCCATCATAACGCCACACTCCGCCATCTCCACCGTTTTTCATATTGTCGCTATTGTGTCCAAACCAAAGGGTTCCTGATTTATCCTCAATCATAGTGATAAGCGTATCATTTTTGATCCCTATTTTTTCAGTAAGATTGGTAAAGGATTTTCCATCATACGAATAGACACCATGAAATGAACTGAGGAATAATAAATTTCCGTTTTTTCTTTCGATGATGGAGCGAAAGGATTTAATACTGTCGGGTTTAAAATTCACCAGGGATTTACCATCGTAACGGCAAATGCCTTCACCCTTAGAATAGCCTGAAACGATCCAAATATTTCCTTTTTTGTCTTCCAGCATATCTGTTACATCTATTAATTGAAGATTGTTTTTGTTGATGAGGCTATTGTTATCTAAAAACCTTGTAAACGTTGGTGTATCATCGTTCGATCCGGTCAAAGGATCATAGAAATAGACACCTTTATTTGTTCCGAACCAAATTTTTCCGGTCTTATCCTGGAAAATGCTCCAAACAAAATTATCAGCAGGTATATATGTGTAGGGTATTATTTTATGCGTAGAATTACTGATCGTATTTTCGGAGATTAAAAAATTTTTAAAATTATTTTTTCCTGGAGGATCGCCTGAAGGCTTGTACCGGATGAGACCATTTCTTGTTCCAAACCAGATCAATCCACTTTTATCTTCCAGGCAACAAAGAATATCATTATGGCATAAGCTGTCATTGCGGGTAAAATTCGTAAACGATTTTCCATTATAATAATAGATGCCATCACCTGCACTGCCAAACCACATATTTCCCGCCTTATCCTGAAGCCCGCATTGAATAAAAAAAAATTCATCCGGATATTCAGGAATGAAATGATTTTTTTTGATTTTTGGTTGTGCGTTCGTGATTGCTTTTGATTCGCTATTGTTGTTTTTAGACATGTCAGGTTTTACCTGTGCGTTGCAGGAAGTGAATGGAAGAGTTAATGAGAGAATAATTATCCAGTTAAAGAGTTGTCGTATCAATGTATTGAATTTAATGTTGGTATAACGGTCGGTGGTTTATGAAGTGGGGGAATTAGAAGCATTCACTTTCAACCTACCACAAATGTAAATAAAAAGGACTGACGTTCAATTAAGCACGTCAGCCCCCATTTCATAAACTCCATGTTAGCGGTTCGTTGTTTTCTTGTATTTCGTGATATTTATTTTATAAAACGATGTATTGCTTTATCAGCGTTATCTTGAAATGTAGTATTTTTCAAATCAGTATAAAAAGTGCTCTGGTCAACCACATCCCCTGATAACTTGCCCTCTTTACTTGCATAAAAAACACCACTTTTATATTGCTCATCTGAAATGCCATCTACAAAACGTTTTGCACCTACTTCCAGCTTATGCACCATTCCCCCCATCAATGGGAGTACAACAGGCATCATAAAATTCTTCAACATAAATTTCATTGCCGGTGGAAGATTATCTGGTGCTAAAGTTCCCTTTGTGTTCCCAGGACTCACAACAACAAATTTGATGTCAGGATATTTCCTTGCCATTGATAACATCCACATGGTTGCTGCATATTTGACATATCCGTATGCTTGCGTTACATCAAATTTATTACCGAAATATGTTCCGTTAAGAACAGCTGTAAACTCATCTACTGAGGAAGTCTTCATTGCAACCGGTTTCATACCAAGCATCTTTACTCCGGGCACAGCTTCCGCACTGGGATATAATACTGCTTTTTTTAACTTATCATGTTTTATTAATTCATCAACTAAAATTACATGACCTAAAATATTGGTAGCAGCTAAGTTATTCATACCGGAAGACGTAATTTTCGCAGCCGTTTTGCCTACCATTCCACCCGCATTTAAAATTACTGCATCAATAGGTTCCTTTATTTTTTCTACTGCTTTTCTTACTGAATTTGCATCTGCCACATCCCCAATAATAATTTCAAAAATCTTTTTCCCTGTTTGCTCCTCAAGGTTTTTTTTTGCTGCCTCTGCTTTTGCTTGATTTCTACAGAAAAGAATTACCTTTTTTGTTTCTTTTTTCAATGCTAACTGTCGGGCAGTTTCTTTCCCAAGCCCAATATTAGCTCCGGTTATTAAAATACTTTCGTTCATTTTTTATCGTTTTATTATTGATTTAAAATCACGATGCAAAAATGAAACTTAGAGTGAATTCAAACTTGGCAGTAAAGTTCAAAAACTGGTAAATTCAGTTCAACTACTCATTACGATACTCAGTAGGTGTTTGATTATACTTTTGTTTGAAGGTCTTTGTGAAATGTGAAGTATCTTGAAAGCCAATTTCGTAACAAATTTCAGATACAGATAATTCGGTTGATTGTAGTAGCTCAAGAGCCTTTTCCAATTTTTTTTCTTTAATGAAATTAGCAGGTGTATCACTAAACTGTGTTTCAAAATCTCTCTTAAAAGTTGATAGGCTTCTCCCAGTCAAACGGGCTAAATCAACTATAGATATAGATGAGTATAAATGTGCTTCTACTACTTCAAATAAACCTGCTTGTCTTGGGTTAAATAAATGAGAGAATAAAGTAATTATATTTTCTGCATTGTCTGTTTGAAGAAGCAGCAGGATGAGTTCTTTGATTTTTAATTTAAGCAAATCGTCTGTAACCAAGTTTGGATTCTCAAAATAAAAATCAAGGCTTTGGATAAAATGGGTTATAACACTTTGCTTTTCTATTTTCCTGATGTAGGGTTTGTTAGCATTTTCTTTTATGAAATTTGGAAATTCGTTTTTGTATAATTCTTTCAAAATGTCTGGATATAGATGGACAGCATAAACTTCACAAGTCTTAGCAGGTAGTTTTCGAATTGCGTTTGTGAAGTAGTTACCGCATCGAAGTAAAACACTTTCCTCTGTTTGAATAGATAGGTTGTCAGTTGGGGAAGTCAAAGACATTTCTCCTTCCTTAATGTAAGTAAAACAGGCTTCGTCCTGAAAAACTGAGCCAAGTCTTAATGGTGTCTTGATTATTAATTTTTCAATCGCACATTTATTATTGATGTCAAAATGTTTTCTGTCTATTATCATTTTTTATTGTTCCTGTCTTAATCGTTGTGAGGTGTCTTACAATGACCGCTAACTTGTTTATACTTGCACCTTTGTAATTGAAAAGTAAGCAAAACCCACGATTTCTTAAGCGATTGGAGCACTTTCAAATAATATTACTTAGCTAAAATGCTTATCAGCGAGTACATCGCAGGCTGATTTTTGCGAGTTGCCCCCGACCCCTGCGTTTCTTCACTCAATCCATTTCACCGCCTAAAGCGGATCAATGTCATTATCTTTTCGAAAACGCCGGGGCGAATGATTTGTGAGAGGAGAGGAGCAAATTCATTTTCAATTGCAATGTCATTCGCTGCTTATTGCCTATTGTTTATTGCCTATTGCTTATTGCCCATTGCTTATTGCTCTCTGCATCTATCATGTTATTTAAAAATACTTATGCCATTCTCGTTGTAATATTGTCTGAGTCTCTCCACCTTCCCCTCAAACTCCCTCACAAACCAATCGTCATAATAAGCTAAATGAAAACTTGCTAATTCCGGTTCACGAATGCATTTGATAGCAGTATTTGCTGCAACGATTCCTGACATCAATGCATTGAATATTCCCTGGCCGGCAGCGGGATCGAGGATTCCGGCAGCATCACCACATAGAATTATTCCTTCACTGCAAGTTGGGCGAAACAGACTCCAGCGCATATTGGCCACATTGATTTTCCCAGTGGTGGGATAGGCTATGAGCTCATCAGGAGGTAAGAAAGATTTCTCTCCTTTCACACTTAACCTTGTCCATGTGCAATAGTGAGGAGGTTGAGGAGCTAACCATGTCCATCCATTTTGACCGGGAATGAAATGAGCTGCATGCGGATCAAAAGGAAATGATTCATCAATGACGGATACACCAGTCCAACAGACTAATGGAGGAGAGAAGAATTTTCGTTTGAAATTTAATTTCTTTCCGGCGATGGATTTTTTACCGCTGGCATCAATGATGCATTTTGCGAACAGATCACCAGATTGAGTTTTGAGACCTATTAATTTTTCGTTACTCCCTGCTCCCTGCCCCCTGCTCCCTGCATTTTCAAGTATAAAACTATCCACTTTGTCATTGAACCTAATAGACACACCTAGATCATTAATTCTATTCAGAAGTTGAGCATTAAACACTTTGCGATTTATATGCATTCCCTGCCAGGGTCCATTCTCATCTTCTCCAAGAGCAGTATAATTTTTTCCTGAATAAATACCGGAGTACATTGCACGTGAAGCTTCCAGTTCTGCACCAGCTGCACCAATTTTTTCGAGTAGAGAAGTGACACCGGGATGAATGCTTTCAAGAGGTGATGGAGGTGAAGGATCAGAAATGTTTGGCTCAGATTCTTCTGTAATGATAAGGACACTTAAACCAGACTGTGAACAAGTAGATGCAGCAGCACAGCCGGCTGGACCGGAACCGATGACGATCACATCCGTGAGCCGTGAGCCGTGATCCGTCATCCTTGATTTTTCTGTTTCATAGGTACTCAATCTATGGATTTGTAACTACCCGGACATGTTTTGCCCCTACAGGGCAAGTTAGATATTTACGAATTCATTTGTTACCAACCTTTAGCCCCTATGGGGCATTAGAATTACGAATAACAATTTACGATTGACGAATTATGGATGAAAATAAATATCGGGAAAATCTTTCACGCTTCACGCCTGACGATTCACGATTTTTTCTCCCAAAGCCGCAAAGAGAACTTATAACATAAAAGGAGTCTCAACTGAGGCGGGGCAAGCCCCGCCAATACGATTGTTTACAAATATTCTTTTGTACTGGCGGGGCTTGCCCCCGCCTTAGTTCATTTATCATAGACTCACGCCTCACGACTCACGCTTCACGCCTGACGATTCACGATTTTTTCTCCCAAAGCCGCAAAGAGAACTTATAACTTAAAAGGAGTCTCAACTGAGGCGGGGGCAAGCCCCGCCAATACGATTGTTTACAAATATTCATTTGTACTGGCGGGGCTTGCCCCCGCCTTAGTTCATTTATCATAGACTCACGACTCACGACTCAAGCTTCACGCCTGACGATTCACGATTTTTTCTCGCAAAGCCGCAAAGAGAACTTATAACATAAAAGGAGTCTCAACTGAGGCGGGGGCAAGCCCCGCCAATACGATTATTTAAAAATATTCTTTTGTACTGGCGGGGCTTGCCCCCGCCTCAGTTCATTTATCATAGACTCACGCCTCACGCCTGACGCTTCACTACACAGTTCCCCACTTCACAGTGCCTTTCTTTATCGTAGCAATAGCAAGATGTGGAGCTGCGGCAGAATCATCCACAACCTGGCATACATAAAGTTTTGTCATCTCAATTCTTCTCCTGCCAAAACCATCCCAGGATACTTTTTTATCATTCACATCCACGATGACATACAGATATCCTTTGCCGGATACTTTTGCGTTTGCTACATCAGTGGCCCATTTTGTATCAGTACCTACCAGGTTTTTTGGAATGCCCCAACCCGATGCGTTTTCTTTTCCAAATATTACCGGTTCCGCACTGATCAGCCACCACCTTGTAAATGCCGGCATCTTGGCATCACTTTGATGAGTATGAAAATTCGCTTTCGGCAGATGATCAATGCATCTCCTCAAACATGCCATGCGTGAAATCAATTCTGCACTCGTGAGGGTTCTCAATTTTGACATATCTAAATTGCCATCCAGTGCATTTTGCACAACATCTGCACGCCCCATATCTGCGAAATTGATCATCCATTTGCCATCATTCATTTCCATAAAAGGTCCCTGTACTCCGTCCCATCCGAAAGTTTCTTTCCCATCAGCTGACCTGCCGGTGAATTCTTATGAAATCCAAGTTCATCATCCAATAAAGGAATGGCCGTTGGATTCCTGCTAATCACGATCCAATGAACCCTGGTACGTTCTCGCAGAATCAGGTGAAGATGCAGGCCACATGCCATTACTGGCTGCACACAATTTCATGTCCTCCACAAAAGGAGAACCTAATCCTTCCGTACTGAGATATACATCTGTACTTCCTGGCTTATCTGCAGAATAAGTAATATCCCATCCCGGTGCAAATACCGATGACGCTACATCCGGCAAAAAACCAGAAACCATATAACCTTTTGGCAATGATGGATTATTAAAATTTCCGTTTTGGCAGTGGCATGTTGTCTTTGATTTTTGACTCAGCACTGCGGTGTATGTTTGATTATCCGATTGATCATTGGGTGTGATCAACTTTGGATTCGGCGTTAATCTTGCGGTTGCCAGACTGGCAACACCTCCTTCATAGAAATTACTTTTTCCTACAGCCTTGCCCGGTGCAACATCAAAGTCCAGTCAAATCAAAATTATCCACTTGCGGAAAAAAATCAGGAGCTGTAACGATTGAAAATGCAGGCAAAGCACTCCGGATAAAGTCCTTTAAGCAAATCAGCTATGATCATATTGAAATTTGCGCTATTACTTTTCCTTCACAGATGCTGTCTTCAAATAATGGCGATTGGTAACAGACCATCATTGATGCGTTTCTCAAATGCAGATCCTTTGTCACTTCATGAAATCCGGCAGCAATCAATGTGTCCTGTTGATGCGTAATATTTAAGAATAATGGCTGTGTTCGTGGTTCATTATATTGATTCGGAATTTTCTGATAGTTGTTTTTGCCTTTTGCTTTTTCAAGCAACTCAACATCCTCTACTTCCTGCGTATTATAGCTGGTGAAATACCTGTTTGTAGAATAAGCCATCTTTACCGGGAATCATCGCCGGCACTAAAAAGTAAAGATTTTTATTTCCTTCTTTTGCAATCCTGATCAATTCTTTTGGTTGTGAAATCACCAGGAAAGAAGAAATTACTTTTGTCACATTAGGATCCTGCACGATCAGGTAAGAGGAGTCGCGAACCGTAGGTTTCAGATCATGAAAAAATTTAAGGTCGGTATGTTCAGCGAGTTTTGCCAATTTCTCACTCTTGTGCTCTTCATGGAAATTTAGTTTTGCTTCTCCAAATATTAAATCATGATGAAATACTTTGCGGATAGGTTGTAAGAATGTACGTTGATCATCGTTCTTGTCATTAAACTTGTCACCGGGTTTATAAATACCGGTGGTCATCAAATCGATCTCACTGGATTTAACACGCTTTGCAAGAAATAATCCATACCTGGCTGGTACCACGGCGACTTTCTGAATAGGAATTGAATCTTTAGGTTGATTGGTATAACATCGGTTGACGGCATCAAAATTCATTTCATATTGTCCAACGCGAGCAACGCCTGTTCTTGAAAAAACAAGATCCGCATATTCATGATGTGGTGTTTTAAAAGCAGGACGATATTCATATGCAAATACAGCCATCACCAAATCATCATTTGATTTTACCTCATAGATGTCCTTGATATGCTGCCAGTCAGCAAGGGCATAAATGTAGTTTTCCAGAACATCGATATGCTCCATGGTAGGATAAGAATGGAGAGCTGTGGATCTTACCCTTGGACTTGCCAGGGCATGATACAAAAGGCTAAATGCAGGGAAGCCTGGTTTAACCATGTTCATTCCTGCAAAATCATCAAACCCTGAATCCGGTTTATCCTTCAATTTCTGAAGTGCATCTTTATCAAGATCTTTCAGTAGTTCCGATTTAAGGGCATCACCAGAAAGTCCTAAGTTGACGCCAAGATTATCTTTGAAATAAGTGACCCAGCCGCTTTTGTTGAGCCATTTCAGGAGTATTTCAAAATTCTCCTCGACAAAGGCACTAATTTTTGCAACATTATTATCATCATTTTCAAGGAATGAAAGCAGGCTTTTACCGGTCAATCCGCCGGAAAATGTTGTGCTTAAGGGGGCAAGGGCTGTTGCGATAGCACCTAGTTTGATAAAGTCAATGCGTTTCATAGTTGATGGTTTTGATGATGATCAAATATATGAAAAAGGCAGAAAAGGCAGATGCTTCGACCGGCTGGCACTCATCCTTGTGCTACAGCTCAGCAACCAGGTGGAAGAGGCAGAAAAGATTTTCTAAGTGGTTTTCTAAGTTTCTAATGTTTCTATGTGGTAAAGAAAGAATATTCCTTTTTTACCACATAGAAACATAAGGATCATAAGTAGCCACTAAAGAAAAATGTTTAAGCAAAAGCTTCACAGATGACTGCACTCATTGGAGCTTGCATTGGTGAGTCGCCGAATTTTTCTAATAATTCTTTTTCCAGCTTTTCATTTATTTCATCGATCCAGGCGGGATTGCGATTCATGATCTCATTGTATAAGGATCCACCGTGTGAAAGACCGAAGGCAGCCTCACTAACGGATTCAGCAATCGCCATTTTTTTCACTGATTCAACAGATATTTTTGAGAATCCTGCTTCTTCAAGCAAATCCCTGATGACAGTATGATCATTGAATGCATAAGGAAGACCATACATCTCAGGCAGTTTGTCAGTGATATAAGTTTTAACGATGCTTCTGAAAATAAAGGATGGCTCGTTGAGCTCCAATTTGTCCCAGGTTGAAATCAGAAACATTCCACCGGGCTTCAGGACACGCCTGGCTTCTGAAAATGCTTTTAATTTATTTTCAACAAACATATAGGCGAAGCAACAAACGATCAGATCAAAGCTTTTGTCATCAAAAGGTAATTCCTGTGCATTAATAATTCGCCAGTCAATATTTTCTCCTTTTAATTTTTCCTTAGCTATAGCCTGCATGTCAGGACTGTAATCAGAAGAGATAAAGTTCACATTCGCAGGAAGTACTCGTCTCAATTGACGCGTCACACGACCCGTGCCACATCCCAGTTCAAGAACATCGTGCATGATTGCGGGATTAAATCTCGTCACAATGTCAACAGCATAGGGTTCAAAATACATCGGCCCGAGGTAATGATCGTAGTGCTCAGGGATGGAACCTGTGAAAGGAGATTTCATAAGTAAACTGATCTGGTTTATTTACCTTCTACTGATAATAAATTTCGTCAAGTAAATTTTCTCATCATATTGTACTTTCAATAAATACATTCCTTCCGGCAAAGTTGAAGTTTGAATTATATTTATTGATGAATGATCGTGACGGATATTTTTTCCTAAAAGATCAATGATGGAGTAATCAAAATCTCCATTGATTCCTTTGATAAATAATTCATCAGATGCCGGAACAGGATACACATCAAGAGGTTGGATGTCTGGTTGGTGCGTAGCGTCGATGATCACCTCCACTGTATCTGATATCGCAGTGCATTGCTGGGGAAAGATGAGAGAAGCACTATACAATCCATTCTCCATGGCATCATAAGTAGGGTTGTTTGCATTAAGGATCGGTGCCCCATTGAGGAACCATTGATAGATTGAACCCTGAACAGAAAGAGAAAGTGTAATTCCATTTACGATGACGTGTACATCCGGGGTCACAAAAGGTGTGATCGGTTTGTTTTTTTGAGCCGAACCACAATGGTTAGAGCCTTGTACCAGGATATTTCCCGGGGAAGATCCGGCAATGACCGTAATATTTGTTTTATCGCTGTCACCAACTATCGTCCATCCGGAAGGAATAGTCCAATGAAATGTATCGACTGCAATAGATGTAGCATCATATTCTACCAATTCACCAACACAGGGCGCTTCATCACCGGCGATACTTAAGATGGAAGGCAGACTTGAGGGATCTGTATTTAAATTCAATGGACCGACACTGCCACAAACGCTTGACCCCATGACCGTGACAGGACCTGACATAGCACCTACATGAACCATAATAGATGGTAAATTTGAATTGCCCTGAATCGTCCAATCTCCAGGAACGCTCCATACAAAATCGCTGACATTCATCGCATTGGCTGTGTAAACCGCTATCGATCCTTCACAAGGGATTTGATCTCCCGTGATGGTGGAGAGAACAGGCAGTGAATGTGGACTGGCATTCATTGTAATTTGCGGAGTTACACCACAAATATTTGACGCGAATACAGTGATGTTCCCAGGATTAGATCCTACTACAACTTTCAGTGTATCGTTATTTGCGTCACCAAGGATTTGCCAACCAGCAGGAAAATGCCAGGTAAACATCTCTACATCATGTGAAGCAACACTATATTGCACTGTATCTTTATCGCATGGTGCAAGATCTCCGGCAAATTCTGAAATAGCAGGAAGTGCATTGCAGTAAGGAAGATTTTCGATATCCGAACCATATCCATAAATCCATGCTGTACCATTGGGGTTATTGATCCCCGTTACGCCATATAATGGATAAGGTACAGTGTATCCGGACTGCCAATGATGCCCGCCATCAAAAGTGGTGTAAGCTCTTCCTTCTCCGGAAGTTCTGCCAATAACAATCCCTGTGTCTTGTGTGATAAAATACACACCATCCCAAAAGCGATCAATAGGCAAATTCAATGTATCCCATGTCATACCTGAATTCATGGTATGCCACATTACTTTTTTGAAACTGGATGTGATCAGCCAGCCTTGTCCGTTGAGAAAATAACTTTGCTCATATTGAAGACCCGCCTCAGGTATAGTCACTGAATGCCATGATTGTCCCTGGTCATCGCTCCGCACAATCACACCATTATAACCTGTGGCCATATAATGCTGGTCATCAATTTTAGCTAACGACCGCATTTGCAATCCTGAATTATAAACTGAATCCCACGTCATGCCACTATTCTTACTTAAATAAATATATCCTGTCGTGGATGCAGCAAGAATACGTGTCGATGAAATCGCCAGTACGTCATTGATATTTCCGGTGAAGACTCCCGATTCAGTCCAGTGACTACCCATGTCCACTGAATGTAAAATGCGTTGAGATGTTCCAATCCACAAATCATTCACATCAATGCCATGAATGCACAAATATGTCTTTATTCCAAATGAAATATCCTCCCATGATGAACCACCGTTCTCCGTGCGCAACAACATACCCCTCATTCCTGTTGCGAAACCCACCTGTCGATTGACAAATAATACATCCTGGATTAAATTGCGATCAGGCCCGGAAGTTTCTACCCATGTCACCCCACCATCAGTGCTGTGAATAATGCTACTGATGTCATCACCTACCCAAAAATCGGTATCTGAAATTGCTGTAACTGAAAAGCTGCGTTGAAATGTAAGATTAGGCGAAATGGCAGACCATGTCAAACCGCCATCGATCGAGATATTTGGTTTCGCATTTGATGTTGCTGTAATTAATACATTAGAAGAACTTCCGAATGAAAGATCATTGGCAGCATTCGGCATTCCATTAGGTGCGATCAGTGTCCAGTTTTGGCCACCATTTACAGATTGATATACATTGCGTCCGTTGAGCACGATTCCGTGCGTGGCGTCAAAGAATTTTAATACATCAACTTTTGGAATATCTGCATTGGTACTCCAGTTTGTACCTCCATTGGTTGTGTAATAAATCGTGGGATTAGTGGAGAATGTATAAGCCCACATCACCTGGTCATTTAAAATAAATGCGCCTTTCAATGATGCAGTTGCTCCCACGTTGAGATTTGTCCATGTATCATTTTCCCAATTAAAAACACCTGCATCGGCGGCGACAATAATATGTGTCGGGGAAAAAACTTTTATCGAGTGAATGCCGGCAGGAGCATCCGTGATGGAGTTCCAGTGATCGCCTTTATCCATTGTGATGATGAGGCCATCACCACCGGCTGCAGCTACGTTTCCTCCCGAGCCGTCGAGATAGTCAACTGCCTCAAATCGCCAACCTTCACCGAAACCCGGCAATAACTCCCATTGATTGTTGCCCGCGAGAGTTCTGAGTAACAGGTCATTGGTGCCTGCGGCGAATCCATAGCCATCAGCACTGACATCGACGTCGAGGACATCTTCAAGTTTGGCCATTGGATATTGACGTACCCATTGGGCGTGGAGATGAGTAAAGGAGCAGAGCAAAAGCGCGGTCTGCAGGATGAAGGAAAAGGTATATTTCATCTTTTGTCTTTTTGAGGAGGTGTTAGGGGCGCTAAAAATATCAAAAAAGACGGTATACCGTATGATTAAATGATGTTTCCTCTATCCCTTTTGCTTCTATGTGGTTGAAAAGGAGTATTGTCTTTTTTTACCGCATAGTAACATGAGAAACTTAAGTCACACATACATTTCACTCCAATTCAAACTCTTTTTTCATTATATTTAGGTCATTACATTTTTTTGCAGCAAATAGCTTTTTATCAAAAATATTTATTTGAAAAGCTGAAGCGATTATGGTGAGGCCGATAACCCACAAAGTTTTTGATTCATCTATTTCTTTGCGCCTTTTTGTTTTTGTGGCTTTGCGAGAATTGATCATTACTATTTCAACATAATAAACTTCAAATCCTTCTCCTTATGACAATTAAAATACTTTCTATTGATGGTGGTGGCACACGAGGATTATTTCCTGCCACGATCCTTAAGCAACTTGAAATTGATTTAGGGAAAAAAGTGACCGAGGAATTTGATGTCATTATCGGTGCAGCTACGGGAGGTATCATCGTAAGTGCCATTGCAGGTGGGTTGGCGATGGAGGAAATACAACAACTTTACCTGACCCAGGCAAGAGATTTGCTGCCTAAAAATACGTGGCGTCAATTCTTTTTATTTAATCCGTTGAATTTATTCAGAGCTAAATATTCCAACAAAGGTTTGTACGCAGCATTAAAGGCACAAATTGGTGATGTGATGACGATGGATGATGTGTTTCACAAATATGGAGAAGAAACAATTTTCCTCATACCCTCGCTGAATCTACATCCATACCTTGGAGCAAAAGATATCCCCGGATTTGAACCGGTTATTTTTAATTCGGTATACAACCGGGATAAGAATGAAAAATTAATTGACATCGCCATGCGCACTTCTGCCGCTGCTGTCAATCTTCCCATTTACCAGGATTATGGTGAAGGAGGAAATTATGCCAATGATCCTTCCGTGTTCGGAGTATCATTTGCACTCAATGACAAACATGATCATGATGGAACATCAAGATTGCAGAATTCTAAACTTGGTTTAGGTAAGTCACCTTATGATGTGAGGATATTATCACTTGGTTGTGGTTCTACAGGAGCATCTTATGTCAAAACTAAATACCTAAAAAATCCGGACTGGGGATTATTCAAATGGCAACGTTATTTAATTTCATTGGTAATCGATTCTAATATGGTAGCGAATCAATACCTGTCAAGAGAAATACTTCCTGCAGAAAATTTCCTGAGAATAAATGCTTACTACAAAGATGAATCTGCTCCTGAAGTGCTTCGATCAAAAAAATTAAAAATTGATGTCGTTGATCCTGACCAGTTGAAAGCCATCAAGTCCTATGCGGAAACTATTTACCAGCAAAATAGTGCGTCTATTATTTCTTTCCTCAATCAACTTTAATCATGGAAGATAAATTCTTAATCCTCACACTGGTCATCGCTTCACTTGGATTTATCACCTGGTATATGCTTTCAACATCATTATTACTGCCGGTGAGATTCCAGGTGCTCTATGATGCCAATCCGCCTTATGTCAACCGGATATTCAGGAGACGGATCATCGGGGCTATTATATATGGAGTTATCCCTTTGTATGTGATTAAGTTCACGGGATTGCTTGGCCGGCCAGATCTTTCTGATTTGAATATTTTTTTTCACTGGAATCATAAAGTGAGTATGTGGTTGTTGTTTTTGATTCCCGTGGTATTGATCGCAAGTTATTTCTCCACGAAAACAACATCAAGCCTGGAGTTATTTCCTGATGTGCGTGTCAGGTTTTGGCGGCCGAGGATATTTGTATGGAGTGCCATTTGGTGGATCGTCTATCTCGTTGCATACGAATTGTTCTATCGTGGCCTGTTATTTCAATCACTTCGATTTCATATGTCGGATCTATTGGCTATTGTGGCTGCTACGGCTATTTATTCCCTGGCTCATTATTTTAAACGCAACCGGGTTTCTTTCTTTTCCATTCTTTATTGCGCATTATCCTGTTACATGGTTATTGATACCGGTAGCATCATACCCGGGATAGTACTTCATATTGTCAATGCATTGTCGATTGAATGGTTATCGATCCGTCATCATCCTGAAATGTACCTGCTCAAAACTTAACAGAACTCAAATAATATTCTGATTATGAACCCACGATTATTAGAAATCTCAAGAACACGATATACTTGGCATAATGCTACTAACAATGTCATCAGTGAACCTCTTCGATTTTTTTATCCAAGAAATGCGGAAGATATCCGGGCTATTGTGTCTGAAGCCGAGGACAAAAATCTGCGTGTGAGAGCAGTGGGATCAGGGCATTCCTTTTCTGAAGTGGCGAAGTGTAATGATTTCCTGATGGACATGAAATATCTGCGTGATGTCGTGAAATATGAATCACCGTGGGTGAAGGCGGGATTGCAGGGAAGAAATTTTGTGATGGCGGATGCAGGAATTACGATTCGTCGTATCAACAGGGTATTGGACAGCATGGGACTTGCATTAGAGAATATGGGTGCTGTAGATTTTCAGACGATCTCAGGTGCAATGATGACGGGGACACATGGGACAGGAATCAAGAGGCCTGCATTTCCGGATATGGTAAGGGCGTTGAGATTGGTTGGTACAGGTGGAGAATTGATTCAGATAGAACCAACGCAGGGAATTACTGATCCTGCATATCACCAGGCTCACAGTAATATTAAGTTGATACAGGATGATGATACTTTTTATGCAGCGGTCTTGAGTTTTGGCGGGATGGGCATCGTGTATCAAATTGTATTTGAAGTCAGGACCAGTTATTTTATAAAAGAAAGAAGATATTTAATCAATTGGTCTGAACTAAAACAGCAAATGCAAAGTGGTGCCTTCATGCAGATGGTCCAGAGTAATGATTTTGTAGCCTTCCGGGTTAATCCGTATGTGATCAAAGGAGATCATCTATGTTCTGTAGTGGTGCAAAATGTATTGGATAGTGGGACTCATTCAGGACGACGAAATTTTCTAGCCGGCTTATTTGGAAATCTTGAAGCTGTAATCGAGAGTACTGTCAAAGCTGCGAACCGTGATCCTAAGAAAAGCGGTAAAAAGATCCAGCTCAATCTGAAATTGAGTAAAGTCATCAACTACGAGGATAAAAATTATAAGGTTTTATATCAGAGTGGTGCAGCCATTTTGCGGTATGGGATCAGTTCTGAATTTGCTTTTGAAGCCAACACCGATAAAATCATTGAAGTTCTTGAAAAGGTATTTGCTACCACCGAGCATAATAAGGACTATGCTAATGTCTATCAATCATCGCACATCCCTGTACGATTTGTTATGCCGTCTAAAGCATTGATGTCTTCCGCTTATGGAAAGCCGACAGTTTATATTGATGTACCAACATTAAATACAACCATTGGTGATTTTGAAATGCTGGAAAATTACCAGCTGATCATGATGGCGATGGGAGGGATCCCGCACTGGGGCAAGATGAACTCAAAGTTGTATCTCAATAACCAGTTTATCAAAGATCATTATCCGAAATGGGCGACATGGGTGCAGGTGAGGAACCAGTTGGATCCGAAGGGGACTTTTTTGAGTGATTTTATATTAAAGATGGGGTTGCACTAAATGTAAACCCATCATAAATTAATCGCCAAATAATCCAAATCCCGATTTATTCCGTATAATTAAACCGATCTTTATTTCTTAACCTTTTAAAAACTAATGCCATGCCTTTTGTATTTAACTTTTCCCCTTCCAACTTTTCTCTTGAAAGCTATAGTGAGGTAATCGAAAAACTTAAAGCTGCAGGTGCAGGTGCTCCTAAAGGAAGAACATACCACGTGTGTTATGGCGATCCCGATAATGTTATGGTGACTGATATATGGGATACCATGGAAGATTTCCAGGCCTTTGGCGCAACGCTGATCCCCATCATGCATGAATTAGGTGCTGATCCCGGCGAGCCTGATATTCAGGAGGTGAATAATGTTATTATTGGAAAATAGGTTGTTGGAAATAGGTTGTTAGGTTTTCCTTTTGGAATAAAACTTAGGCAACCGCAAGGGTCGCCAGTACATTTCTTCTTATTAGTACTGGCAGGGCTTGCCCCTGCCTCTCCGTTATACCAAACGCCAATTGCCTAATCTACTTTCTAACAACCATCAACTAAAAACGAAAGACCGATCCACTCTTTGCAGTTCGATAAATGGGAGCACGACGTTGAGCAGGTCGAAGGTGACGAAGCGAATCGGTGCAAATTCGATCCTGAAAGGATCAAATATCATTGGCCGTGGGTGAAACCCACGGATTGTGAATTGAAAGCAAATCCAACCCTAAAGGGGTTGAATTAAAATTTGTTTCAATTTAATAAACTGTTTCATAAAAGAAAGACAACAGTTTTTTATTCAACCCCTCCGGGGTTGTAAAAAACATATGATCCTTATTCCGGGGGTTTCACCCCCGGCCAATAATGTTGAAGTCTTTCAGACTTAATGTTGAAGTTTTTCAGACTTAATGTTGAGGTCTTACAGACTTAAAATTCACCTTGATAAGGGGGCGAAGGAGCAGGGTAGAGTCTAATCAGATTCCAACAAGTCCCCTTTAGGGGATTTAGGGGCAGAAGACGTAGTTGTCAAAGCAGCATTCTCTCCTTCAATCGGAAAATGGATCGCCTTCATGTCATCAAACAGCCCATTCACCGCGATCAGGTTGTGATAACCGCGGGCTTTTAAAATAGATGAGGCAATGGTTGAACGATACCCGCTACGGCAATGTAGATAATACAAATCACCAGGTAAGATTTCTGCCATGTGCTCATTGATGAAGTCTAACGGAAAGTGATGAGCCGTAGCAATATGGGCTTTATCCCATTCATCCGGTTTTCTGACATCGAGAATATTGATGTCAGGATCTTTATCATAAATATTTTTAAATGAAGGAACATCGATTGCTTTTATTTCGGCCAAAGGTTTGCCTGCTTCTTTCCAGGCATTGAATCCACCTTTCAGATATCCAAGAGCATGATCATAACCTACTCTTGATAGTCGCATGACGGTTTCTTCTTCCTGTCCTTCAGGTGTGACCAGAATTATTTTCTTATTGATATCCGGAATTAATGCGCCAACCCAAGGTGCGAATGATCCATTTAAACCAATAAATATTGAACCCGGAATATATCCTTTGACGAAATCTTTCTGATGGCGCACATCGAGGATCAATACATCATCTTCTTCACCCAGCATTTCAAATTCATGAGTCGACAATGCTCTCGAGCTATCGGCCATGACTTTATCAAATTCTTTGTAGCCTTCCTTATTCATCGCTGCATTTTTGGCGAAGTATTGAGGAGGAGGAAGAAGTCCTGTTGTGACTTCATGGATGAATTCATCACGTGTCATGTCAGCGCGCAATGCATAATTTGTTTTTTTCTGATGGCCGAGTGTATCCCATGTTTCGGTGCTCATGTTTTTTCCACATGCGGATCCTGCGCCATGAGCAGGGTAGACCATGATATCATCCGGCAAAGGCATGATCTTTTTTCTCAGGCTTTCGTACAACCATCCGGCCAGATCTTCCTGAGTCAGATGCGTTGCTTTTTGTGCAAGGTCAGGTCTTCCGACATCACCTATAAATAAAGTATCACCGGTAAATATGGCTTGCTCCTTACCCTGGTCATCGAACAACAAAAAAGTGGTGCTCTCAGGGGTGTGACCGGGCGTATGCAAAACCCTAATCTTTAATTTACCAATGTTGAATTCTTCGCCATCCTTAGCTACATGACTTTTGAAGGAAGTTTCAGCAGTAGGGCCATATACAATTGTAGCCCCTGTTTTGTGAGCCAGGTCAACATGGCCGCTTACGAAATCTGCATGAAAATGTGTTTCGAATATGTATTTGATTTTGACGCCTCTTTCTTCCGCTCTCCGGATATAGGGAAGTGTCTCCCGGAGTGGGTCAATGACGGCGGCTTCCCCCTCAGACTCAATAAAATAAGCCCCCTGGGCAAGGCAACCGGTATAAATCTGTTCGACTGATTTCATAGATAATGGGTAAGACAATGCCGTTTAACACAAAGATAAGGGGTAAGGTTTAAATCGTCAATCGTGAGCCGTGAATCGTCAGTTGTGAGTTGTCAGTTGTGAGTTGTCTAATGTGGCAGTTTAGGTTTCAGCACTCCATACATAAAAGCACCAAACAATCCACTCAGTAATACAACAGATACAACCCATACTCCTTGTCCAAGCAACGCATATAATGGTCCGGGACAGGCACCGGTCATGGCCCAGCCTAATCCAAATAAAGTTCCGCCAATCAGCAGGCGTGGAATTTCCATTCTTTTCGGGGTCAGATCTATGGGCGAACCGTCAAATGATTTGAGTCCTGATTTTTTAATGATGAGCACACCAATTATACCAACAACAACTGCAGTCCCGATGATACCATACATATGAAAACTCTGAAACCGGAACATCTCCTGAATACGGAACCATGACACAGCTTCTGACTTTGTCATGATGATTCCGAAGAGAATACCGATGAGCAAAAATTTAAATAATTTCATTTAGTGAGTAGTGAGTAGTGAGTATTGAGTAGTGAGTTTGATTTTGTAAGCAGGGGACCATTTAAATCCAAAATCCAAAATCCAAAATTGAATGTTGAATATCTTTCTCTCATCACAGTTTCAGTATCATCGGTAGTAATAAATGAGTCATGATCAATCCTCCTATAAAAAATCCTATCACGGCAATCAATGAAGGCAACTGAAGGTTAGATAATCCGCTGATGGCATGCCCTGAAGTACAACCTCCTGCCCATCTCGTTCCAAATCCAATCACAAATCCACCGACGACCAGGAGTATAAATCCTCTCAAAGTCAACAAGCTTTTAAAATTGAAGATCTCTTCAGGCACATAACCTCTTCCCTCAGTGAGAGTTTTCGGCGCATTTATTCCTAATGCGGAAAGATCGTCACGAGTGGCTTGTGAGATCTGTACAGGTTCAGGACTCTGCATCCAAATTGTGGCCATTGCAGATCCGCCAACAGTACCTAATAGAAATACAAACATCCATGCTTTTGCCCGCCAGTCTCCCTGGAAGTATTTCACTTTTTTTCCCGCGCCAGCCAATGTGCAAAGTGCATCAAATGAAGATGAAACACCAAATGTTCTTCCGGCAAACAATAAAAGAAACATTACGATTGCAATCATGACACCGGAAAAGGCCCATGGCCATGGCCTGTGAAATATTGAAGTATCATAGAGATAATACATACTACTCAAATCTTTATGCTCATTCAAATATAGGGTATAATCATAGGTCATGGTCATGGCTGCCGGTTTTGTTCAAATTCATGGACTTGTGCGGACGTGTCGAAGTGTTATTGTTTTTGTTCTCATTTCTTATATTATTACGTTATTATGTTATTTTATTTTTCATGCTTTGGACACATTCATTTTGTTGAACTTATACTTTAACAATATTTATACAACCATAATTTTAATCTCCTGTTTTTATATCATTAACCAAAATCTTTCATCATGAAAAAATTAATTTTTTCCGTGATGACCATAGGTACACTGTGCTTCTTCAGTCCCACCGCAGTGAATGCAGCAGATTCTAAAACTACAGAACCTGTTGTTGTGGAAAAGAAAATGAATGCTGAAGAAGTTCAGGCCATGATCAGGCGGATAGACGAGATTAAAGCGATGGATTTTAAATCCATGTCCGCGCAGCAGAAAAAAGCTGTGAAGCAGGAGTTGAAGACAATGAAGCATAACCTCAAAGTAGTAGAAGGGGTATTTATACCCGTGGGCGTATTAATAGTCATTATTATTCTGCTCCTGCTGCTTTAATTCGCTTCTGTTGTTTGGTTTGAAACAAAAAATGGACGGGTGAAAACCTGTCCATTTTTTTTATGCAACTTCTTCCGCTACATGTTTATGCAGTTGACCTCTTCTCAGCTGCCGTATACTTTTACTGAAAATATTGACGATCAAACTTCAATGCCTTGCGCTGTTCGATGATAGATTAGTCCTTATTTATTTCATTTATTCATAAACTCATTTAAAATCTTAAAAAATGAAAAAAAATTCAATTTTCACCTTAACAGCGATCAGCACAATGTTTGCTGTTTCATTATTCTTCACGGCATGTCAGCAAGATGATGTTTTGTCTCCTGAGGGATTGACTTCAGAAGTGCATACCAGGTCTCAGCCACCTTCTGTTCCCGCTATTTTGGAAGTTCCTGCCGGCAATGAAGTAAGCTTTCATGTATATGCACAGGGGTCTCAAATTTATGTAGTGACAGAAACTTCTCCCGGAGTCTATGCCTGGGTGTTTAAAGCACCGGATGCTGACTTATTTGCTAATGCCAATTACAATGGCAATGGTGTGGGATCACATTTTGCAGGTCCGACCTGGAAAAGCAATAGTGGAAGTAATGTGGTGGGAATAAGACTTCAGGGTGCAACGGTTGATCCGAATTCAATTCCATGGCTTCTGCTTGGCGCAGTATCATCCCAGGGTCCTGGTGTATTGGACGGGACAACATTTGTCCAGCGTGTTAATACGGTTGGAGGGAAAGCCCCTGCCACAGGTGCAAATGCTTCAACAGTTGGCCAGGAAATAGACGTTCCTTATACTGCTGAATATTATTTTTATAAAGCAGCATAGTCGATTAGAGGAAGATTTAAAATCCCGTACTGTGTTTGCGCAGTGCGGGATTTTTAATTACGAATTACGAATTACGAATTACGAATTACGATTTTTTGTATTCTGAAATCTCTAATCAGGTTAGTCGTGAAGAGTGAAAAGTAAAAAGTGAAGAGTGAAGAGTGAAGAGTGAAAAGTGAAAAGTGAGATATTTTATTAGGTCTTACATCTTACATCTTACATCTTACATCTTACATCTTGCATCTTGCATCTGGTATCTCTCATCTCCATGCAATATATATCCTCCATTTCAATACCGGCCCTAATCCCTAATCCTTCACATATTTTATACTATCATAAGGCATAAAATAATTAGGCAGGCACGAAAGCTCATTTCCCTTGATCACAAAATCAATTCCTTTAAAACTTACATTTCCAAGGCTTGGAGACAAGGACACTTCAAAATAATTATTTGAATTGTTTTCGTCTTTGATGAGGGAGGCAATATCCGGAAAGAGTTCGTGCATGAGATAGATTTTATCCACATGAGCTTCATTGATATGGATCATTCCTTTGTCATCACTTTCGGCTGCATTTTGTTTGTTGCCTATGAAATAAATGCATCTTACATTTTTGACCAGGTATGCATTTGGATCACTGACCTGGATCGTATATCCTTTTCCTTTTTTTGACTGGCTTTTTATGGGAAAGTCCTTGCCGGGTTCTTTGTCGCTTTTCAGTTTTAGGGTATCGCCTTCTACCATGTATGTTCCTGTGGCGGCACGATCAACCGCGCCATAGGTAAAATAAAATTCGAATTTACTGTCTTTTGTAAACCGAAAGGCGGATCCCATTTCGAACATATGAAGATTATATTCTCCATCAAGTTTTTGTGCACTCATGTTTTGATAATTTAAAATGCTTATTAAAATTGGAAGAATTAGTGAATGGATAAACCTGGTTGTGGTCATGATGTATTGATTAAGGCCCCAAATGTATTCAAGATTGTGAAAACGGGTGTAAAATTTATAATTAAATGTGTTTTATTCTTAATTAGATGTGGTAAAAAACAATTGAACTGTGTTGTTTTAAAAAACCGTTGAATGTAGGTTGACCGACGTTCTGATATGAAACCGTTGAGCGTCGGTGGACCGACGTTCTGGTGAAAAATCGTTTAGCGTCGGTTGACCGAGGTTCTGATGAAAACCGTCAATCGTCAATCGTCAATCAACGCCTTGATATTTAATGTTGCCGAATTATTTAAACAATATTATTCGTATATTCACTAAACGATAAGTTGAATAAAGTTTTTCCAACAGGTTCATGCATGTGTCTGTCTGCATGAATCCACAATTGTGGGTAAAGAGGTGAAATTGGTGGTCTTAGATTTGTTTAAATTATTTCTTGCTGAGCAAATATTGGAAGGAATCAAATATTGGAAGGAATCAAATATTGAAAGGAATCAAATTAAGTACACGTTTAATCACATTCTTTAAAACCTTATACCATGTCATTGATTAGCAAACTCATCCCGATATTCTTAATGTTGTCAAGCTTTATGCCTGAAATTATAAAAAGCCAGGTATTGATCAGCGCTGCTCCCGGGACTCCAGCTTCAACTTCTATAGTAGACATTACTTCTACAACCAAGGGATTGTTGATACCAAGAATGTCGACAACGGAAAGAAATGCCATTGTTACTCCTGCAACCGGCTTGATGATATACAATACAGTTACTTCAGCTTTTAATTATTGGAGTGGTACAGCATGGATCGCGATGGCGGCTGGCAATATCAAAGAATTGTCAGACAGTGATGGCGATTCGAAAGTCGAAGTGGAGCGAACGCCAAATGAAAATGTGATCCATTTTAAAGCCGGAGGTTCAGACATCGCTGCATTCAATTCGAAGTCATTGCAAATCTACAGTCCGACAAGTTCGTGTACATCGGCGAAGATGCCGGGAATAGTGAGGATGGTACAGCATTTGGCAATGTCTTCGTGGGTGCATTTTCAGGAGGAAGTCTTGTTTCCGGTGACCGGAATGCGGTGATGGGAAATGTAGCGGGTGAAAATCTGGTCAGTGGATCTGATAATACAATGCTTGGCTATGGTGCTGGTAATTCGAATTTAGCATCGGGTAATACCTTTATGGGTTCGCTGGCAGGTGAGTTAAACACATCGGGCACCGGGAATGTCTTTCTCGGGCAAAACGCAGGAGAGATGTCGAATGCTGACAATAATACTTTTCTTGGCTTCGAAGCAGGAAAATTGAATACAACAGGTAGCGAAAATACATTCGTAGGCCAGGGAGCTGGTGATGTTAATACGGCAAGTGACAATACATTCATTGGTAAAGATGCAGGCGGTTCAAATACCACAGGGTCAAACAATGCTTTTGTAGGAGCTCTTGCCGGAAGAGCCAATATTGGAGGTACGTTCAATACATTCATAGGCGTGTATTCAGGATTGAATAATACCAGTGGCTTCAACAATACATTCATAGGTGAAACTGCGGGCGTTGCGAATATTGCAGGAGTATCAAATACGTTTGTTGGAACTGGAGCGGGTACTGCCAATACGACGAACAATAATACATTCGTTGGGACTGACGCTGGAGGATCAAATACATTGGGGACTTCGAATGTTTTTATGGGGGTCAATGCAGGGCGGTTCAATCTTACAGGCAGCTCAAATACTTTTTTAGGAAGTGGAGCAGGTGTTTCAACTACTGCATCAAACAATACATTTATCGGAACAAGTGCAGGAAGCGCTACGACAACAGGGACAGCAAATACATTTGTAGGACAAGGAGCAGGAGATCTCAATACAGCCAGCGACAATACATTCCTTGGTAAAGATGCGGGCGGTGCAAATACAACAGGAACATCAAATACTTATATTGGCAAGGATGCAGGCTTATCTAATATTGCCGGTTCATCAAATACATTTGTTGGCCTTGGGGCAGGTGATGTCAATACGGCAAGCAATAATACATTCATCGGTAAGGATGCAGGCGGGGCAAATACATCAGGGTCCTTTAATATTTTTCTGGGCTACAATGCGGGGGCGGCAAATGTTACCGGTAGTTCTAATACATTCTTAGGATCCGGAGCAGGTATATTGTCCACAGTAAGTAATAACACATTCATCGGATCTGAAGCGGGTGAATCCAACACAATAGGAGTAGCAAATACATTCATTGGTTCTGACTCAGGATTTGGAAATACAACCGGCAATTTAAATACCTATGTGGGAACAAATTCAGGTAATGTCGGTGGAGGAAGTAACAATTCATTTTTTGGAAACAATTCAGGTCTGAACAATACTGGTGATAATAATACTTTTTTAGGTAAAGGAGCCGGTGATGCCAATACGACAGCCGGGAATAACACATTTATAGGTGTTGATGCAGGAGGTTTAAATTTAACAGGAACGTCAAATACATTTGTAGGCCAGGGAGCAGGAGATGTCAATACTGCAAGTGACAATACATTTTTGGGAAAAGACGCAGGAGGCTCCAATACTTCAGGTACCTCCAATACTTTTATCGGTAAAGACGCGGGCTTAGCTAATCTCATTGGAGCATCAAATACTTTTGTAGGCCAGGGAGCAGGAGATGTCAATATAGCTGCCAACAATACGTTTTTAGGAAAGGACGCAGGAGGGGCAAATACTTCAGGCAATTTAAATACTTTTCTTGGAAAAGATGCAGGGAAATCAAATACTGTCGGTGCCTCCAACACCTTTATAGGTGGAGGTGCGGGTATCGCAAGTACAGCAAGCAATAATACTTTTGTTGGTCAGAGTGCAGGTAACTTGTCTACAGCGGAAGGGAACTCTTTTTTTGGCAGATCTGCCGGAGACGCTAACGTCGGTGGAACAACCATGACCTGTATTGGAAAATTTTCTAACGTAAGCACTGATTTTAATAATGGGACCGCTTTAGGTTACTCTGCTATTGTCAACGCAACAAATAAAATTCGCATAGGAGATGGAAGCATCACAGTGATCGAAGGACAGGTCGATTGGTCATTTCCTTCTGATGCTCGTTTTAAATATAATATTCACGATGCCAATATCCCGGGCCTCGATTTCATCACACGGTTGCACCCCGTGACCTATCAATTTGACAGGAGAAAATATGAATCTCACCTGATGCAAAATTTTCCGGATAGTACTAAACAGGAAAGATTAATCGAATTAGCATCGCAGCAAGCGGAAGAACCTATCCAAACAGGCTTTCTCGCACAGGATGTGGAGAAAGTTTGTAACGACCTTGGTTATACTTTCAGCGGACTCCATGTTCCGGCAAATGAAACGGACAATTATTCTTTGGCATTCGGGTCTTTTGTGCCTCTTCTTGTGAAAGGAATGCAGGAACAACAAACAGAAATTCAAACCTTGCAAAATACCGTTGCGACTTTGGTTGCTGAAATGGAAACACTCAAGGCGGCAGTAGAAACAAAGTCCCGATAGTTGAAGTAATAAAAAAATGAACCGTTGAGCGTCGGTTGACCGACGTTCTGGTGTCATCAAATCTTTGATTTGAGTTATGATGATATTCGTCTCGCAAAGCGCAGCTTTGCAGACACCACGACGTCGGTCAACCGACGCCGAACAAATGTTTGATTATAAAATTTTGGCAAAGCCAAAATTTTAAATCGTAAATCGTAAATCGTAAATCGTAAATCGTAAATCGTAAATCGTAAATCGTAAATCGTAAATCGTAAATCGTAAATCGTAAATCGTAAATCGTAAATCGTAAATCGTAAATCGTAAATCGTATGCTTCTACCAGCTAAGCTCATCCTTGGGCTACACTTCGACTCCCTCATCCTATCGCACATCCAGCTCAGTGCGAGCAGCTCAGCAACCATCGTAATTCGTAAATCGTAAACCGTAAGTCGTAAATTATTTCAACGCTTCCATCACTTCTTCTTTCCTCCTTCTACTGACTTCAACTTTCGAATTGTCTTTCAGGACCGCAAAGCCATCGTGATCGATGAAGGATATGAATTTTTTATTGACCAGGTGACTTTTGTGAGTTCGGATGAAATTTTGTGGTGTCAGCAGAGTATCATATTCGCCGAGGGTGCGCGAGATCAGGTAACTTTTTCCACTAGTCACAAAAAACTTTGTGTAATTACCCAATGCTTCGCAACGGATGATTTCATGCGGTTGCAGAAAATGAACACCATCTTTTGTCGGAAGTGCCAGCCTGAATTCTTCGGCTGAAGGTGCTGACATATTGTGCATTATATTTTTCAAAAGATCATATTGCTGCTTGTAGTCTTCATGACCTTCTTTAAACCGGCGAACGGCTGACTGCAATTCTTCCATATCCACCGGCTTGAGCAAATAATCAAAAGCACTGTAACGAATCGCCTGGATCGCGTACTCATTATAGGCCGTAGTGAAAATGATCTTGAAATTCTTATTGGGTATTTTCTCGAGCACTTCAAATCCATTGAGATGCGGCATCTGGATGTCAAGGAAGACGAGGCCCGGTTGAAACTGATGGATTTTTTCCGCAGCCTGGCGCGCATCGTTGCATACCATCACCTCATCAATTTCAGGGATGGTTTTGGCTATCATCAATCGCAAGGCATCAGTGGCCCTTTGTTCGTCGTCGATCAGTAGTACTTTTAGCATGACATTTAATTTTGAATAGGTAGATTTATTTCAATCCGGGTGCCTATAGGATGTCCATGTCCATCGATCAAATCAATGATCTGAAGTGAACCTGGATTGTTTCCATTTTTCTGTATTGCTTTCAGTCTTTCCAGGGATACCTGAATTCCTTTGCTGGTATGTTTTTTATCCTGGCCGGTGCTGATTTTCATTTCACGTGCTTTCTGTCGTCCGATGCCGTTGTCCTCGATAATGCATTGCACATGGTCTCCACGATCTTCAAATGAGATCTTCAGATTTCGCATTCCTTCCTTGTGCATGAGGCCATGCCATATTGCATTTTCTACGAATGGCTGAATGAGGAGAGTTGGAATTTTAACTTCATCCGTATCGATCTCATCATCGCAAAATATATCGTAGGTAAATGCTTCTTTAAACCGGACTGATTCGAGTTCGATATATAGTTTCAATATTTCCAGTTCTTCTTTGAGTGAAATCGTCTCCTTGTCGCTGTGTATGAGAATGGAGCGAAGTAATTTTGAAAACCTTGATAAATATTTTGTGGCAACCATCTCTTCATTCGCCAGGATCATCTGCTGGATCGAATTGAGTGCATTGAAAAGAAAGTGAGGATTCATCTGTAGACGTAAACTCTGCAATCTCGATTCTGTAGCCTTTTGCTTGTTTTGAAGGACTTCGATTTTTGCTTTTTGTTTTTCAGCTTCAGCTTCATTCCGTTGAATTTGATTAACGCATAGCACAGCTATCGTTGATAGTATGCTTAAATGTTTTTGTGTAAAGAAATTCTTTTTGCGATGCTCGCTATCAATTACACCTATTACATGTCCATCCAGGATGATCGGTACAGCTATTTCAGAATAACGAAGCTGATCGTCAACAATGTACCTTGGATCCTTTGATGTATCAATAATTATTTCGGCAGTTCCGGTTTGTGCCACCGTTCCCACGATGCCTTTACCTAAAGGAATATCAATAGGATGATGAATCGTATAATCAGTAGCGCTCTTTGGACCATAAGCTGCTTTTTGCACCAGTACATTTCGCTCCTGGTCAAGTAAGTAAATCACACAGTCTTCGAATTGAAGTTTGCTGATGCAATTACTCACGACATCCCATAGTAGATCCTCTGTTGTCTGGTGCCTGTTGATCCTGGAGGCAAAGTAATTGATGACGGCTTCGGTCTCAAGTTCTTCTCTTTGTGTTTTTTCTTTTTTCCGATTTGCCAATGAGAGCATCACCAATGCGCCTAAGCCTGTTAATATGGCCAATAATTGAAACCACCATTTACGATAGAATGGTGTTTCAAGAATAATGGTGACTTCATTTTCGGCATTTTGCCAATTCCTATTGTCATTACTTATTCTGACTCTGAATACATATTTACCCGGAGGCAACGAATTATATCTTACTGAATTCTGATCCACCAGTTTTATCCAGTCATCATCTATTCCTGAAAGTTGATATTCGTAATAGGTACGAACGTGAGGTGAAAATTCTACCGAGCTGAAATAAAAAGTGACCTGCTTATCCGTAGGAGAGAGATGGAAAGTGGCATTGTCATTGATAGGCGAAACAATGTCTTTGGTTTCGATTTTATGAATTAGAGTATTTAAGGTGATTTTTTTATCGAATAATGAATCCGGTTGAAAATATTGTATTCCATGTGGCGTACCAAAAACAAATTCACCATTTGGAGTTTGAAAATATGAGCCTACGCGGAATCCGTATATGCTCAATCCATGTCGTTCGTCAAATATCCTCAAACTGGAATCAGCAGGTGTATAACATGCAAGGCCAATATCATTTCCTATCCACATCCGGTTGTGTTTGTCAAGAAGAAAACCTTCAGCCCGGTTAATCAATAGTCCATCCTTTTGAGTCATGTTCTTAATTCTGCCATCAGTATGAATAATGCTCATCCCAAATCGGGTACCCACATAAATATTTTTACTGCTATCCGCCCCGATGCAGAAGATGCCATTGTAGATCAATCCATCATCGACGGTGTAATGTTTGATTTCGCCTGTCGCCAGGTTGACATGAGCGACACCTCCTGAAGATGGAGAGGTCCATAGATTGTCCTTGTCAGTGAATAGAAGCAGTGAACAATAAAGTGAATCAAATTTTGAAAGAATACTATTTTCAAAATTATCGACTTCGAATGTGATGGGATTTATTTTACAAATTCCATTTTTGCCACAAGCCCACATGTATCCATCCGGTCCGATCAGTAAACGGTTAGTGCGTTCGATCTTTGTCGCATATTTTTTATTGCCGGTGTTTGTGATGTTGCGGAGCAGATGATTATTCTTGTCAATGACCAGGATACCCTGCGTCATCGTGGTGGCCCATATCCTGTCAAGGCTGTCAATGACTATCGAAATGACTTCGCCCGGTTTAGGCAAGGGCTCACCATCTTTATCTTTATAATTTAAAAATTGAGTGGTATTGGTATTCTTTTTCCACACAAGAAGTCCTTCACTCGTACCGATGTAATACGTGTTGTTATCCTTCGTGTCTATCCCGTCGATATAACCATCATAGCCATTCCCGTTTTGATCAGTAAATACAGTCTGACTGCTTACGATTTCATTGCTGTTGTAATAACTGATTCCCGCTGAATTGCAATTCATAAATACCCATCCCATTGGGCTTACTTTAATAGCGGAGGTCATATTGCCTCCCAGGGACGAAACATCGGAGAAATGGTGTGTATGGTTAAATACTTTATTGGTTTGAGTGTCATAAATATATATACCTGAGCTCAGGGTTGTAAAAATGTATTGATGTGCATTGATTTTATCTCCATAGCTGAATATCGCCGTGATCGGATGACCAAATTGATCCGTTAGATTCCTGAAGGGATAAGTAATCTCTTCGGTGGACATATTGATGATCTTGACCTCCCTGGTTATTTTATCGAATACCAGGAGTGAATCATTACTCATTTTGGTTAATGCATTGCAGTGGGGGATATTATATTTTTTCTCCACCTCACGGGTGGCGTAATTCACTTTATAGAAATCGCTGTCCTGGACAAAAAGGTAATGGTCATCATCATAGTAAAAGATCTGTTTGTAATACTTCGTCAGTAACGTATCAAACCCAATTATAGGGACAGGCGTAAATTGATCAATCGATAGAGAATCTAAATCATTGAGAGGTACGCCTGGAGTGAGGATATAATGACCTTTCGAAGTAAAAAGAATAAGATTGCCTTTCTGTGAATCCAACACCCATCTCGTTTTGATGAGTGTATTGTGATCATATAAGCCTACACGGTGAAACTTTCTTTTCTCATCGACGATCGTGAGGTAGCCATTTAATGTGAGTGCCCAGATCCGGTTATGGTTGTCGCAGGCAACGTGTAGAATGTAGCTGCTTTGCAATTGCGGATTTTCGGTGGCAAAATATTTTTCTACCGTTTCTCCGTTGAACATGTTCAGACCATTTCCTGTACCGATCCACAGATTACCTTTTTGGTCGGTGCACATATCGACGACGCCGGTGTAGGAGAGGCCATTGCTCGTATTGAGTTGTCTGAAGTTGATATTACTTTGAGCGCTGACCTGCATATAGCCTGTGACAATAGATATGAGTAGGATTAAATGTTTTATCATAAATCTTCGGCCGGAGCAGATATTTCTCACCTTGCTCATTGTCAACAGTTTTGGACGGGGATTCGATCCCGGTTTTATGGTAAACTATTGGATTTGAATGCATTGCAAAGTAAGAAATTATTCTGCGGTTATTCCTGCCGAGGGAACGGTGTAAAAAAGTAATCGGTAATCAGTATTCAGTATTCAGTTTCTTGATTCTTGATGTCCAGATTTACTTGACCGCTTTTCATTGGTCCATTGATTTTACTCAGCCCCTATCGCGATGATCTTATATTGCGATGCAACAATTGTAAAATCATATGGTGTATAATTCCCAAGCACAAGCGTGCAACCCGTCGTCGTCACATCTTCTACATCCATGGTAAGTCCCAGGATACTTCCACTCACGACATTACCAATGTAAACTGAAGGAGGTGAAGAGAATGCAGTTCTGAATGCATGGAGTAGAAATATTCCATTTGTAGTGCTATTTATATTGAGCATAGCATTTGGATCAGCAAGTATTCCGGATTGGTTAATACCGACGCCTTGTCCAAAAACTGAGAGATGTATGACCATCAACATTGAAATAATAATTAGATTTTTCATATCCATTTAATTTTATTCATCAAAATTAAAGTGGTCAAAAAGGTCTTTGATGGAATTACTAGTGATTGGCTGATGATAATGATTGAAAGGAAAAAGGAATTGCAATGAAGGACTGTCGTAAAAAACAGAAAGTAGAGTGAGTATGTCACTTTGCTTTCTGCGCTTTACATTTTATAGCCGCAAATTCCGCTGATTTACGCAAATTAAAGTTCTTCATTGAATGTCGAAGCATTGGCGAAGGCATTTATCCTTAGCTTTTATAGCCACGAATTACACTAATTAACTCTAATTAAATTTCTCCTTTGAATGACGAAGCCTTGGCGAAGGCATTTGCCCTTTGCCCTTTGCCCTCTGCTTCTCACTCAGCTCCAAGAACCATGATCTTCCAGGTACCGCTAAAAGCACCCGTTGAGGACATATAGGTATTAAAAACTTTTAGTGTACAACTGGTGGTAGTTACATTTTTGATGCAGGTTGAAAGAGCATCGCATGGACCTGTGAATCCTGTACTTAAATTGGCTACAGAAACAGTAGGAGGTGTGTTATATATCCCGGCGAAATTGATTGTAACGGATACACTACCACCAATAGCAAGATTTGCACTAGTCAATGTAGGTGAGACAATCGTTTCTGCAATCATCTGGCTTATACCTGCACTTCTTACAATGCCCTTGTCGCCTTTTACAGTTACAGTTCCTGTCGTGGTGACATCACCGTTGTTGGCTACTGAAAATTTCTCAGTAAAATTGTGATTAAACGAAGCTAATTTGCCTGTTCCATCATGTTCTATGAATAAAGCTTCTGATGCATTTGAAGTATTGTTAACCTGGATCCTCATCGTTTGTCCAAGACTATAATCAATCGCCCACAATGTATTCGTTAAGGCAGTCGGACAATTGCTTACAAAGTATCCGGGAATGCCCCAGCAAGTTGCATTCGTTTCTCCCTTGACACCATAACAAACATTTCCAGGTGCTCCGTTGGCATATCCCCGGATTCCAACGCCTCCTGTAGTTATCCCTTCAACAGCGGCAACAGCGGAATTTGATACACCCTGAATTGCTATTGCCTGTGAACCGGTCACCACAGCTTTCATTCCAATCCCGAACATATGACTGTTCTCAGCATAGATTGCAGCCTGAAGAGAGGCATTGCTGTATCCTTTAATAGCAAAACCACCAGAATAATTTTCAGCCAGCATTGCAGAACCTGTTGCAGATTGAGATGAAGCGTGAATACCGCCATGTGTGCTGCTGGCATTAATTCCAAATGCCTGGCCATCATAGTTGACATCAATACCGCAATTGACTGAAGGCGAATGAAGTGAAGTTATTTTAAGTGCATTTCCTTTGCTTGTATTATCGATTAAGACAGCAGGATCTTGTTGATCACTGATGCTGCCTGTAGTATTATTTTTAAGAAAATAAGCTGCCTTGCCTTTACCGTATGTAGTCGTTTCAAGGGCGGAGTTAATATTAACGGCATTAAAAATACCAAAGAAACCTGCGCGACCCACGTCTGCAAGACTGTATAAACTTGTACCGCTTCCGAGGCCATTAACATATATTCCATGTGAAGTCGTTGAAGGACCTTGAGACACAGAAATGCCTGTACCGCTGCTTGTATTATCTACAAAAAGTATAGGATAAGTATTGGCTGCATTAGTACTTGTCATATATGCTGCATGGCCGCCTCCACTTGTTGTGAAATAACCGGCGGGTCCATTTCCTGATGTAGATGCTTTTAATGCAGGGGAAAAATTACTGTTGTTATTTATTGTAAATAAACCTGCGTTACCGCCGGCGGCATTATTTTTTCCAAAAACAGCAGCTCCTCCGGTTGGATTTTCTATTAATCCAATGACACCATAGCCATTACCGGTTGAATTAATGTTCACTCCGAAAATACCTGCTTTATCTACTCCATTTGATGAACCTGCAACACCAAAATTACTTTGCGATGTACTTGAAATACCGAGACCGCCTGTGGAAACAGCATTCATTCCTGTTCCTATATTACTGATTGCGGAGACACCAACGCCTGTGTCACTATAACCCCCAACACCATTACTCGAAGTGCTTGTTCCGGCCACACCATTTCCATCTGCATTGTCACCCCATATACCATTCGAAAGGGAGAGGCCAAGACCACTACCGTTGAATCTGCGACCATAGATGGATGTACTGAGTGCGGCACTATTATTAGTGATTGAAAATAATTTATTAGGATCTGCGCCTATTCCGTCGTAGGGAAGCGAAAAGGTATTATCTCCGGTTTTTAATATTTCTTTCCAGATAAAATTGGTGGCATACCAGAAAGTCTGTGTGTCAGTGTCATAAACAAATAGTCCTTCAGCGGGAGCTACGATAGCTGTTCGTTCGATTGTTCGGAGTCTTGGTATGAGTAACCCTTTTGTATGAGTTGACATATCAACCAAAGCTGTAGCATCAGCAGGAAGACCTGTTTCGTTGATTGCGATTCCCTGGGCAAATCCGCAGGTGTAGAAAATAAAAAGAGAGGCGATGAACATTAATTTTTTCATGTCATTTAATTTTATGATCCAAAACTATGGCTATAGGATAGTGTTTCGCCGAAATTCCGATTGAAAGGCGTGTGTAAATGATTATGCGGAAACAAAGCGACTAAAGTTTTAATTCAGCCTTTTTGAAAGAGAGAGAATAATGATAAAGAATAGAAATAAAAAAAGCGTCACAATTTTGCAACGCTTTTATGGGATTAGGTTCATATCATAAAACCGAATAGAAAAGAAGGGGTTGATCTGAGTGGTTTGAAAAAGATTCTTTTATAACGAAATAAAATGAACGACTAAATGTAATCCGGTGAAATGAAATACCCTGCTATTGTTGAGCAAACGGATAATGCGAATGAGCGAACGGTGATTTTCAATCAGTAAAAGTCCCGGAATACTTAAATCTTATTGCCCGATCTCAAACTAAGTGGCCTTACAATTGTTGATTTAACAAAATATATTGAAAACCTCAGGAAGGGGGTCGAAATAATTCTGTATTCGATCTATAAATTCTCCCCAATCTGTTCAATCTGCTCAATCTGTGATCTATGTTAAAAGATTCAAATCATCAGGCATTCAACCTGCCTTTTTATGCAAAGGCTTCTTTGACCCTTATCGGATTGTTTGTATTGATCAATATGCTTTCTATTGGCAGAAGTATTATTGTGCCTCTGCTTTTCGCATCTATTTTTTCCATACTGCTGAGTACAGTCGTAGATTTCCTGGTCCAGAAAAAAATGGATAGGTTATTTGCTATCATTCTGACTGTTTGTGTAGCTGTATTGATCGGAGCACTTCTTACGGCTTGGATTTCCACAAAAGCTAATCTATTGATTGACGCTTATCCTTTACTGATGGAGAAATTGGATAAGTTACAGGCTCAATTCATTCCATGGTTTGCGGACCACTTTAATTTAGATGCCAGGACAGCCAATAAGTGGGTCAATGATGCCCGTACAGACCTGACTCATCTGAGTGGATCATCGATAGGCGATACTCTTGTTTCGGTTGGAGGTATAGTAGGCATCTTGTTGCTCCTGCCTGTGTATATTTTCTTATTTCTTTATTACCAGCCCATCCTGATTGAATTTGTGCATCGCGCAGTTGGCAGGCAACATGAAAATGAACTCAGCATCGTTCTTAGCCAGACACGAAGTATATTAAAAGGATATTTTGCCGGACTTCTCATCGAATTGGTGATTGTGGCCATACTTAATTCGATAGGCCTTTTGGCGTTAGGCATTCAATTTGCTATACTCCTTGGCATCGGAGGTGCTGTCTTAAACATGATCCCATACATTGGAGGAGCTATTCAACTTGTCATCACTATGTTGATGGCGTTGCTTACCAAAGTTGATCCAATGTATGCCGTGTATGTAGCAATTGTATTTTTTGCGATCCAGGTGGTCGACAATAATTTTATCATGCCCAAAATCGTCGGTTCCAAAGTAAAGATCAATGCATTGGTGGCCATCGTAGTGGTTATAGCAGGAGGTGCCTTATGGGGTGTAGCCGGAATGTTCCTGGCGATACCTATGATCGCTCTGATCAAGGTTGTCTTTGACCGCATTGAAGAGCTTCAACCATGGGGATTTTTGTTAGGTGATACTATGCCGCCGATGGTGAGGATTAAATTACCTGGGAAAAGGAAGGTGAATGTTGAGTAGGCAGTAGTTTCTGAAAAGATTGTTACCCCCGCTGCGCGTCCCCAAATATTCTGCGTGAAAAGATTGTTACCCCCGCTACGCGTCCCCAAATATTCTTCGCTGCGCTGCGAATAAGTGGGGTCAATCTTTTTAAATGCCCTCCCTCATCCCCATTTTTTCGAAACGAAGAAACTATTAATTTCCAATCAATGCCAACTCCCAGCTACATGAAAAAGTAATTGGAGCAGAGCTTGTATTTGTTAAAGTAAACTGACATGAATTGGCCGCAAGATCTACATTGCATGGCACGAGAAGTACTTTGGCCCAATCGCCTGAGCCATTATACACCTGGCCTACATTGACAGTTACGGATGAATAGTCCTCTCCGAAATATAAATTACTACTTGTAAGGGTGCCACCTGGAGCGAGATTTGTCCCTGCTAACGTCACGGAGATCCGTTTGATTTTCATTTGTGTTGCATCCACACTGCGTACAATACCTTTGCCGCTGGAAACAGTGAGCGTACCTCCAATAGCTGCATTGTTTCCGATTGAAAGAGGTGTAGCGGGATTGAGAGTTGAACCGATGGTGAGTCCTCCGGTGACCTGGAGGCTGCTTTGAACTCTGGCCGCTCCCGCTACATCCAGTGTGTATTGTGGATTCGTGGTTCCTATTCCGACAGCCCCGTTGTCAGTAATACTCATACGTTCGAGGAGGTATGAAGGCTGTGGACTAGCGTAAGTAAAAAATCCAAGTCTTGCATAATCACCTCCTGTGCCTATTGACTTTATTGCACCTGTGTATTTTGTATCATTTGGACCATTAAGTCCGTCAGCAAAATATAGGTTGTTCTCGACACCCAAAGTCAAAGGGGTGGTGTTTTCAAGTATGGCCACATTTCCATTTGAAGAAGCTACATGAAGAGGCATCAAAGGCGTGGTTGTATTAATGCCTACATTTTGAGCCCGCAATCCGTGGGCTATAATCAGAATAATAAAGAAAAAGTATAAACGCTCCATTTGTTATTAGTTTTTAGTTGAAAAAATAACTGACGGAGCAAATGTATATGTGGTGTTTTAGAAGTCACAAACGCACTTAGAAAACGGATAAAGTCATTTAGTTAACGGTACTGAACAATGCCTGCAGCTTATTTCCCGGCAAATATTTTAATTCTCTTCACTCCACAACTTCACTCACCCCCACATAACACATTACCCTCACTTCGTGCATCTTTCCATCATCTTCCAGGGTTAAGGCATCATCACGTTGCTCGACATTATCCAATATGATCATCACATTTTCAATTCCATTCTGTTCCTGGGAGATATTAATATTATACATCGTTTCTTTGAACCGGTAAGTCAATTTGACAGATTCCCATTCAGGAGGAAGGCATGGATTGAAGCGTAACAAGTTGTCTTCGCGCTGCAAACCCAGAAACGATTCAACAATGAGTTGATACATCCATCCGGCAGAACCGGTGTACCAGGTCCAGCCTCCCCGGCCGGAATGCTGAGATACTGCATAAACATCCGCTGCGATTACATAAGGTTCAACTTTATATATTCCTATTTTTTCAAGGGTAGATCCATGATTGAGCGGATTGATCATGTTGATTAATTCCCATGTGCGCTTTCGATCATCCAGGGCTGCAAATGCCATGATCATCCAGATGGCAGCATGCGTGTATTGTCCACCGTTTTCTCTTACTCCCGGCACATATCCTTTGATGTAACCCGGATTCAAATCCGATTTATCAAAAGGCGGATCAAATAACTGGATGATGGCATCATCTTTTTTCACTAACCTCATGTATGCTGCTTCCATTCCCATTTTTGAATGGACCGGATCTCCGGCTCCGGATAGTACAGACCAACTTTGTGCAATAGAATCAATTTTGCATTCTTCATTCTTCTTTGAACCGAGAGGAGTGCCATCATCAAAATAGGCCCGTCGATACCATTCACCATCCCACCCATTGAGTTCAATATTTTTTTGGAGTTGATTTTCCATAGACTCATATTGAATGATCAAATCAGCATCGTTGCGCCATTGAGCTATTTTAATAAAACGATGAATGACATCATAAAGGAAAAAAGCCAACCATACACTTTCACCTTTACCTTTAATGCCCACTCTATCCATCCCATCATTCCAGTCACCCGAGCCGATCAACGGTAAACCATGATCATCCTAAATTTGATCCATGATCAATTGCTTTGACACAATGCTCATACAAACTTGCTGATAATTCAGAACGAACCGGAAGATCGTAATAAGATTCTTCATCCTGGCTTAACTGGCGACCTTCCAGGAAATTTATATTTTCATCCAATATGCTTGTATCTCCCGTCGTAATGATATATCGACTTGTCACATAAGGCAACCATAAGTAATCATCTGAGCAATGTGTTCGGACACCTCGTCCAACTGGCGGATGCCACCAATGCTGAACATCTCCTTCCTTAAATTGTCTTGATGCGCACAGCAATATCTGTTCACGCGCCAATGCAGGTTCTGTATGCAACACGGAAAGCACATCCTGCAACTGATCACGGAATCCAAATGCTCCACCAGACTGATAAAATCCGCTTCGTGCCCACAACCGGCAGGCGATGGTCTGATACGTAAGCCAGCCATTCGATAAAATATTTAATGCCTTGATCAGGCGTTTCAATTTGAACAGCACTCAACGTTTTGTTCCAATATTTTTTCACTCTTGTCAAGAACTTCTCTTGCCGTTGATTTACCACGAAATTGACGAATCAGGTTGGTGACATCAGTTGTACTCGCCCCGGTGCCAAGACGAAAAACAATTTCAAATTCTTCCCCATCTCCAATGTCATGAATGACCTGAATCACAGCACAAGGATCAAGCGCTGCTCCAGTCTTTCCTGATAGCTTTGATTTGCTCATCGCTTCGGGATTTTTCAATGTCCCATTTCTTCCGATAAATTCTTCACGATCTGTCGTGATCGCTTTTGAAGCATCATCGACATCAAAAAACGCAATCCTGCGTCCGAATTCGGTTTGATAAGAATTCCTGGCTAAGATCGCCCCGGTATTTAATTCAAGTTCAGTCACTACATGCATCATCGTCTTCGGCCTCAAATCACCCAAGTACCCATTCCACATAACCGGTTGCTGAAATGCGACGAGGTCTCCCTGAGTCGTTGCGCAATTTTATAACTGTAAATTTTACTGGCTTTTCCAGATCAACAAAAACATACATTTCGGAATAGATGCCATTTTCATTGTGTTCAAATACACTGTATCCAAATCCATGACGAGTGATATATGGTGATCTTCCCTCGGCAAGGCAGTGGAGCAGGAGACCAGTATCGTCCTGTTTCTTCATCACGCAAATAAAAATTCTCTCCGCCTGTGTCAGTTACGGGATCGTTATTCCATGGAGTGAGCCTGAGTTCATGTGCATTTTCATACCAGGTATAAGATTGACCACTTTCAGAAATAACACTTCCAAAATGACGGTTGGCCAGAATATTTGACCCATGGAGCCGGTGTGACATTTGCAGGTGATGTGATGATGACATATTCTTTTCCATCAGGCGAAAAACCACCGGTCCCATTGAAAAATTGTAAATCATCAGGAGGTTTGAAAGGTAATTCGAGTGTTGAATAAAATTTTGAGGGAATAAAATTTGGAACAATACCTCTCAATCTTTTGCGTCGATTCAACTGGTCTTCAAGAGTACCCATCTTGTCTGAAATAACAATTCGAGCAACGGTTTGAAATAAAATTCTGTCTTCATTTGATATCTGATCAGAAGAGCGAATGAAAATACCACCGGGCTTGTCCTGCAATTCAGAAGCAATTCCCGGAGAGATCAGCGCCATGATTTGATCCTGCAGATTTTGCCTGTATCCGCCATGATCTTCATTCCAGATAACTAAATCCACCACGAGACCTTTCAGGCGCCAATAGGTATGAGCCTGCACAAGTTGTTGAACCAATTCGATATTGGCGACATCTTCAATCTGTAACAACACGATGGGCAAATCGCCGGAAACGGAATAACCCCAGAGGCCCGATTGTCCTCGCTGATTTTTAATAATGGTAGCTGCATCTGTACGCAGTGAACCATTGGCATAAATAATCGAACTGGCTAGTCGGGCATATAATTGTGCATCAGCTTCGACCGCATTGATTTGTCTCAGCACCACCTGGCTATGTGTCCATGCAAGTTCAAAAGCCCTGTCGATCATGTGACGCTCCTGGTATTTTTCAATCAATCCATGACAAACTTCGGGAGTATGACCGATGCCAAATACCATGTCAATCGTTACAGATTCCAAAGGTTTTAAAGTGATCAGGTAACGAATGGCAACAATGGGATCAAGGACAGATCCTTCACCGGCTGAAAGACCTCCTGCCTGGTGCATCGCCCTAGGATCCGAAATAGAATTACCGCGCCCGATAAAATTATCCCTGTTGGTTTCATATGAAACCTGCATGACTTCCGCACCATGTGCTTTCATCAGGTGAAACATCCATGGAGGATGTTCTTCAACGAATCGTGGCACGACGCGTACAGATTATAGCATTTCGCTGAGAAATAATTTCAGTTTGAACAAAAAGATTGCTGAACGCAGGATGAAGCGCTTCGGCAATGGGGATATTCAACACCACCTCTGCATAACTGGTAATTTCAATTTGCCTCTTTTTACGAGAGCGGTTGGTGATATGTACTCTCCTCATTTCAACATCATCTTCCGGAGAAACAACAATTTCAGTATGTGTTTCAAGATTGTTGTCTCTCCGCCGGAATTCTGCGCGGCCTTGCGAGAAAATAACTTCATATGATTCGGCGATTCGCAGAGAAGGTTGATGCGATGATGACCAGAATTCATTTGTCTCCAGATCTTTTATAAAACAATATGTTCCCCAACGATCACAGGTACTGTCTTCACGCCAACGTGTAACTGCCAGGTCATTCCATCGACTATATCCACTTCCTGAATTATTGACCATCACATGATATCTGCCATTCGACAAGAGTTGTACTTCAGGCACTGGTGTATTGGAAGTGGTGATGATTCTCATTTGAGGCTGTTCAGTTACAGCCGGCATGTCGGCAACTTCAATCGTTGGAGAATAGAATGTGGAAACTTGTGGAATTTTTTCCTGTAGCAATAATAATGTTGCCTGGAATTGTGGTTCATGTTTCAAACCTTCGTTGCATGGGTTGATCGAGTAATAAATAGGCAAGTGATAACAGGCTCATACCCTGGTGATGTGCCATGTAAGATTTGATGATGACTTCTGATTGGCCTCTTGGCATCCGGGCAGGAGTGTAATCAATTGCTTCATAGAAACCCCATTTTCCTTCATATCCATTTCGTTTAAGTGTCCTGAGATTTTCATAAGCTTCTTCAGTTTGGATCATCAAAGCCATCACAGTAGCATAAGGAGCAATGACCATATCTTCACCTAAACCGCGTTTCAATCCAAGTCCGGGAACACCGAAAGCGCGATATTGATAATCGAGATTCGCCGCAACCATGTTATAGCATGATTCTGAGATGCCCCAGGGATGTCCGCGTTTTTGTCCGTATTCGATTTGTCTTCTTACAGCTGATTTCTGTGTTTGATCAAGAAGGGTATTTTCGAAAGATGGCATCACAAGAAGAGGCATGAGGTATTCAAACATTGAACCGCTCCATGATAGTAATACAGGATCGGTACCCGGATTGATAAGCTGGCGGCCTAATGCAAACCAACTCTCTTGTGGGATCTTTCCCTGCGCAATAGCTACAAAAATGCCAAGACGTACTTCTGATCCAAGTAAATCATATAAACTAGGATCTTTACGATGATCATCTACATTGTAACCAATAGAAAGTAAATGTTGTGGTTTGTCAAATAGAAAATCATATTCAGCATCACTCAGGTCTGAGCATTGTAATGAAAGCTCTTCAATGACTGATATTCGTTCCATTGCTTTATGGCTGGCTTCATTGACCTGGTGGAGGATATTTTCCAACCATTGATTTTCGACTTGTGTGTTGTCACCCTGATTGATAGGTTCAGTCATTTCTCTCCATCCAATATTCATCCGGGATAAATCTTTTAGGGTAGGAATCCCTTGAAGGAAAGGTTCAAGTCCCTGGAATTTTGGAGGAATTCGGAGTTGGTTGGACCAGGGTGCGAGCGAGTTTATTTCTTCCAATGCATCAGTACATTGTATTGTAAGTGATTTCACCCACCATAATGCTTCGGGATTGTTTTTTACTTTCAAACTATCCTGGATTTCAATGGCCGCTTTTTCAAATTTTTCAAAAAATGCTTTCAACGCCAATAATGTACCTGGTGGTGACTCAATGGCTGACTGAATATTTTCTACGATCTCCACCAGTAAATTTTTTTGATCCATGTTTTCAATCAGAACACCTACCGTATCGCGGAGTCCTTTGATCAGTTTTAATCCAATAAACGGTTGA
Source organism: uncultured Saprospiraceae bacterium (assembly GCA_963746195.1). Lineage (GTDB taxonomy): Bacteria > Bacteroidota > Bacteroidia > Chitinophagales > Saprospiraceae > Opimibacter. The sequence goes on from CAVVAS010000004.1 coordinate 77,353, forward strand.
GAGGATAATTCAAGAAGCCCTTGTTTTAAAGTCAGTAAATGGGCTGAAAGATTTCCACTATCCACTGTAGAAACATACCTGGGGGGCAATGGTGTGAGCGTAATGGTATCATACCAATTATAGAAATGGCCCCTGTATCGTTCAAGAGACTGCATGGTATCCAATGTCTTCGTGCATCGATTGAGCAAGTTTCCTGTTGTCAGATATCCAAAATCATGTGCTGCTAAATTGGACAAAAGTGAAATCCCCATATTCGTTGGGGATGTCCGGTGTGCAATTTTTGGAAGCGGGATTTCCTGGAAATTATCCGGGGGCAGCCAATTGTCTTCTGTACTCATAAAATTTTCGAAGAAAGCCCATGTTTTCCGAGCAAGTTTTTGTAAATAAATATTTTGTTGAGAAGTTAGTTGGGCTTGTTGCTTCGATAGTGGTAAACTAATGATCCATGCAATAAAAGGGGAAATAATCCATAAGATCAAAACAGGACTTGCGATGATGAAAGATGATATGGAATGAGAAGCCAGATAAAAAAGTAGAAAAATTCCCAGGACAGGGCCAATCCACATCTTTAAATAATGGCCTGTGAGATTTTTATTTTTCCTGCTTGTTGCATTGACAGATGGATCCCATTCCAAAAGATGTTTATGGGAGATAAACATTCTCCAGTTCGTTTTGAAGATGGCATCCAGGTTGACATAAGTCTCATAAGGAAGTGTGACCACAAAAAATAAATGTTGGAGGAATTGATTGACAAGTTTTTCAACTGTGCTTATTGTGTGTTGAAGGGAGAGCAGATCGGTTGGTTTTTTATACAACTTCCAAATAAAATCGAGAATGGTCGCAGGTATAATGATCCCGATAACGCTGATCGTCCAAAACCAGGGAGAAGTAGAAAAAATCCAACCAAATAATAAAAGGATCAGCAAAGCCGGAGTCACAAGACTTCGGCGCAGGTTGTCAAATATCTTCCATCGTGAAAGACCGGAAAGCGGATTTTTTTTCGTTTGTTTCCCCGGACCCGGTACAAGAGGGAAAAGCCATCGGCCGATCTGCCAATCACCCCTGATCCAGCGATGACGGCGTTTCATGTCCTGCAAATAACCCGCAGGATATTCCTCAAAAAGCTGAACATCACTGATCAGCCCCGAGCGTGCATGACATCCTTCCAACAGGTCATGGCTGAGAATCCTGTTTTCCGGAAAGCGATCATTCAATGCACATTCAAATGAATCTACTTCATAAATCCCTTTCCCGATGAAAGATCCTTCATGCAATAAATCCTGGTATACATCTGAAACGGTACGCGTGTATGGGTCAATCCCGGGCTCATTGCCATGCATTTTTACAAACCACGAACTTGTAGCTCGTGGTAAACTCACTGCTAATCTTGGTTGAAGAATTCCATATCCTTCGGTGACACGATTTTTCTTTTCCTCATAATGAGGCTCGTTCAACGGGTGGGAAATGGTAGCAATCATTTTCCATGCGGCATCTCTTGGCAATAAGGTATCTGCATCAAGTGTGATCACGTATTTCACTTTTCGATACACCTCTTCTTCGCCGACAATCAGTAAAAATTTACCTGTTGACTTACCTCGCAATAGTTCATTAAATTCACCCAGTTTTCCGCGTTTACGTTCATAGCCCATCCAGGTCTGATCAGCTTCGTTCCATCGTCGCGGACGGTGAAACATGAAAAAAATATCATTCTTTTCGCGTTTATATTTTTGATTGAGTTCACCTATTTTCGTTTTGGCATATTCGAGGATTGGTTGATCTCGCGGTAAAGTTTCGGCTTCCGCATCCCGAAAATCAGTGAGCAATGCGAAGTGTAGATTTTCTCTTTTATTGGCGAGGTACCTCACTTCCATAGTTTCCAGCAATTGCTCAAGCTCATCATTGCTGTCCAGGAGGGTAGGGACGACCACCATTGTTCTCGACTCAGGAGGTATAACTTCTGAAAAATTCATCCGGGATAAGAAATATGGATTGATATTGATCGTGACCAGCCAGTTGATCAAAGCAATCGCCAGGGAACTCGTCGCTACAAGTGACACTGTCCCAATGGAGATGATCCATACAGGATGTAATTCATCGAGATGCAATTTGAAAACTAAAATTCCTGTCAGAATCAAAGTGAGTAAGATCGAGCAACCTGTATACAATAAAAATGGAAACTTAAAAGCAGCGCGTTTTAATTTTTCTTTAAACTTCAAATGAACTCCTGACTTCAATTCAGTTAACGCAAGACCTTTTCCGATGAGATAAAATCCTACATGTGAACTGCGTTCGTCGGGAGAATCTTTTTCAACATTTTCTTTTGCTAATTGAATGGCAATACCTGCTACATGTGCTTCTGATGAAGGGCTATTCTTAGCGATATTTTCGATGACATGGCGATAATGATCTCGTGTATGAAAATCCATCCTGGCGTAGACACCGCCCACGTCTTTTCGTAAAATATTTTCTACGAGACTGGTCATTTCTACAAACTCGCGCCAGTCGGTCGTATTGAGAAATCGCAGACTTCCAATACTATTACTCATGGAAACTTGCTCTGCAGCCTGCTTCTGTGTTTCTGCATGAATGAGACCGTTGCTGGTAAGTCCATATTCTGACAAGCGCTGTTCAATCCATGTGAGCGGAAGAGACAGCGCCGGACCTTTGCCCAGCAATCTTCGTGTGAGTTCAGAAACAAATGAGCTCACCATAGGAGGCCCGGATCGAGCCATATCTGCTGTAACGACAATCAGGCTCTTCGGATCTTTTTCTGCAGTCTCTGTCATGAGATTCGCCCAATAGTCTGCCAGGTTTTTATTGATGCGGTCGATGGCCAGTTGAGCAGCGAGTCGCCTGAGATTTTCGATCAGTGCCAGTCGCAACATGATCGGGATAGCCCACAGCTCACCTAATTTCAAAGGTGTAACTGACTGGTAAGATGTAATGAACGCATACAAACTTTTAAGGTCTACACGTCCATCACTATGAGAGATAATAGCCAATGCAATATCATATGCGCGTGGCAGCCCTGCAGATGGACCTTTAGCAAGCCGAGGTAATGCTTCACTATATCCTTTAGGGAAATGTTTTCTTCCCGTATAAATCTGTTCCTCGATGAGATAAAAATTATCGAGCAACCATTCTCCTGCAGGGGTGATCTGGCTGTTTTGTTTAGCTGATTCCGTCAGTATAGAATGCACTTCAAGCAACATGTCTTTATTCTCACCCAATCGTTTGAGTAGTTGCTCTGGTGCAGGCCCGGTACTTAAAGTGTGAGATGCAGCTAAAGAAATGGCGAATTGTTCAAGTTGCTCCGTGCTGAATAATTCGGCGCGAAGTGGAGATTTTTCATTGGCATATTTACGCATGAGGTTTTCACCCAGAAACGTGATTCCGATCTGGGATAAAAAGTCTTGCAGCGGATTGCTCGGCACTTTAATAGACAGTGTTTAAGTAAACAACAAAATCAGAGGAATCGGGTTGCCATCAGTGGGATAATAAAGTGGTGGCACGACTAGTGGTGCCACCACTAGTCGTGCCACAAGGTCCTAACCTGTTGATATTGAGGGTCTCCAAATAGTTATCCACATTCTCATTTTGAGACACTTATCGGTGAGTATTTACTGCAGGATCAAATCAAAACCCACTTAAATAACAAATGGAGAATCTTACTTGTAATTATACCTGGACGAACAAATTCATAAGTGAGAAAACAAAAAGGATTTTCTTTACCCGGAGTTTTTACCATTTCATAATATGTCGAATTCAGAAATGATCGGTTCTGCACTTACCATTGTGGCATTATTAGCTGCGTGGTGGTGGTTATTTTTTAAAAAGAAAAAAAGCATCACAAAAAAATTTCCTGATGAATGGAATTCCATATTGATGCAAAAAGTAAATTTCTATCGGCAACTTCCGGAACCGGAGAAAGTTCGTTTCAAAAAATCTGTTCAGGAATTCCTTGATCAAATTCAGATCACCGGCGTAGGCATTGAAGTGGATGATATCGATAGACTTCTCGTAGCTGCGAGTGCGGTTATTCCTCTTTTCGGCTACCCTGGCTGGCACTATCGCAACCTTAATGAAGTATTGCTTTATGAAGGCACATTCAATTATGATTATGAAACCAAAAAAGGTGATGAGCGAAACATACTCGGTATGGTTGGTTCTAATAGCATGAACCGGATGATGATATTATCCAAACCGGCTTTGCGCCATGGATTTGAAGACAACTTATCTAAACACAATGTGGGGATTCACGAGTTTATCCATTTATTAGACAAAGCGGATGGGTCGACAGATGGTATTCCGGAAATATTCCTGAGTCAGCCTTACCAGGAAGAATGGATTAAAATAATGAATCAGGAAATAGAAGCCATTAAAAGCGGTGTATCTGAAATTCCAGAATATGGAAGTACTAATACAGCTGAGTTTTTCAGTGTAGTGGGTGAATATTTTTTTCAGCAACCTAAATTGCTCGAAGAGAATCATCCGAAATTATTCGTGTTGCTAAAAAAGATATTCAGACTGGAACCATGAGCAATTTGGAGGGATATTTATTGTTCCTGATAAATTAAGCTCCGACTTAAAGGCATTTTACGGTGAGACTTAATGAGATCGGTTAAAAGATTGAACCAAAAATCATAATTCCGCAGTTAAAAAAATAGCGATGATCATATGTTTGTAACATACGTCAACTTTAAATAATTATGTAATATGTTAACTGCAGGATATCAGTAAATTATGCTTAATTCCCTGGCATTTAAAAAATACACTTTTTTGCTGTTCCTGCCCCTATTCATTTACGACATACTTAAAGGAAATCTCTACATTGTGCTCCTTATTCTAAATTGAAGTTTGCATTTGGAAATCTTAAAGCCTTAGAAAAAACTTTACAAACATTTAAAAAAATGGAAAAAGAGAAAATACTGCAACTCATAGCCCGTCAATTGGAAATCAATGTCATGGAACTTAGCAAGTCATTGGAAGATTACAAGAATGCTTCCAATCTTGATGAGGGCGACACTATTGATCCTGAAGATTATTCGCAACAGGCAGAGCAGAAAGAAATGCAATACCAGATGCAATACCAGCTGGACAATGCGCAGTCCGGGCTTAACCGTTTACAGGAATTTTCAGGAAAAACATTTTCAGTTGCCAAAACAGGAGCGCTTGTGGAGACGGAAAAGAATTATATTTTATTGGGCTTATCCATACCGGTACTTCACGTCGGGGATAAGGAATTGCTTGGCATTTCACCTGAGTCTCCTGCATTCGCTGTCATTAATGGAAAATCAAAAGGAGAAAGTTTTACACTCGGGAAAAATAATTTTACAATTTTAAATGTGCATTGATTTAGATTTAAGGACATCATTGCATTTTCACTGCTCCTTATTTATCTTAAACCCGATTCGTTTTCTTGATTTCTGATCGGATGCAAGTTTATCCTTTTGCAGAAGAAAGTTGATGGCTTCATAAACATCTTTGAATTGCCGGTCGTATTTAGTTTCCAGGTCTTTCAGTTTTTGTGTAAGATCTTTATGAGAAAGGGCATATTGCCGAATAAATACAAATGCCCGCATAATAGCGATATTTACTTTGATTGCTTTTATTGAATTCAGTATGCTGGATAACATAGCAACACCTTGTTCTGTAAAAACGAAAGGCAAAGCGGTACTTGATCTGTGCTTTTGCAAACCGGTCACATTTTGTGACCGGTTGTTATTTACTTCGTTCTCCTGAATATCCAGTTTTTCCCATTCCCTTTTTGTCAGACGGAACATGAAATCGTTTGGAAATCGGTGGTGATTCCTTTTGACAGCCTGGTTTAGGACTTTCGTCTGCACCCCATATAAATGAGCCAGGTCAAAATCCAGCATTACTTTTTGTCCCCTGATCTCATAGATTTTTGAAGGGATTGTTTTCAATTCCATGGCAAAGTATTTCCCGGTGAAAGAAATCTTATTCTAAAGAAATATTATTCTAAAATAGTCCCTTTTGAATAAATAAGCAAGTCACCCAACCCTGATGAATCCATTTGATGTCTTTGATTTTATCCGGTATAATTACTTTCAAATCACACGATATGAACTATTCATTTACATCAATCACTTTATTTGCATTTTTCCTGCATCTACTTCTATTCATTTGCCCTTTGAGCGGACAACAAAATGGAGATTTTGAATCATGGTCACCTTCCGGCAGTCCACCACCTTTCAACTGGATATTTCCAACAGGTTGGACCGCTAATAATGCCACTACCGAATTCATCACAGCCGGCGTTACACGCAATACCTATCATTATTCAGGTGAATTCGCGGCCCAGATCAAAACATTGAACATATTTGGTACCCTGAGGAGATCACAACTGGCATTAGGAAATTGCCAATTGGATTATTCTAACTACCAGGTAAGAGCTTATTCCGGCGGAGAATCTTTACCGATGATACCTGACCAGGTCTCATTTTATTACCAACTCACCATTGGTGCACCTGCCGAATATGCAGTCGCTGAAGTATTGATCAAACGACCATCAGGTTCTTCGATTCCCGATACGGTTTATCACGGGACACTAGAGTTGCCCGCAGTTGATATCTACACTCAAGCCCATCTATCCATTACGGAATCAGGCATTAATCCCGCAACAGATTCTATCGTAATCCTTTTTTCAAGTAACGATACGAATGAGGTAGCATCAAATATTTTATACGTCGATGATGTCTCAATAGATTTTGCGAGTTCAATAAACCACCTACCCGAAAGCCAACCTGCATTAATTGCATATCCGAATCCTGTGAAAACAGGGGAATCGTTGAATATCAAAATTGATGATGATAAAATGCATCAACTTCAACTCTTAGATCATACGGGAAGAAGATTGGAATGTTGTTTTGATATGACATATGAAGGAGAGGATTTACATCTCAGCCCTCTAGATTTGACTCCAGGTATTTATACAATTATTCTGGATGGAAGAAATGCATACAGATTTGTGGTATCTGATTGATTATAAAGTGATTTGGAGAAAAACATGGGGGGGAAACTCCTCAAGCCTCTTATATGAATTGACTGTTTCCCGACAGAGTACGAGGTTTTACAATTTTTTTAGAGATCTTTTTTAAAATTTGTTCTTACTTACCCTGGTTCGAAACATAATGATCTTATGTTTGTTGAATAATTAAATTCCCGCCCCTCCAAGTTTGATTAACTCATTGAAATGATTTTTCATGTCATCTCCCGGCATGCAAGGATCTTTTCATAATACAGTAGTAAGAAAATTTCTTACCTCACCTTCCGAGACCAACTACATAAAACAGATTGCAGTAAAAGAATTTTCCTGACGGAAAACAACATTGGATTTTCATCCAGAGGTTAATCGTTTTGGAGGAAAATTTATCAATTGAAAGAAATAAATGATTGATCCTGTTATGAACATTGATGAATTTATTAAACTTCAAACACCTAAAACACTTCAATAAAGAATTATGAAAAAATCGATACTCTTTACCACAGTCATTTTCTCCTTTTTCTTCCTGGCCATTGATAGTCATATGGCTGCATATAATGGAATGAACCTGGCCTGGCCCGGGCAGGAGATGAATTCTACATGTGATGCTCCTGACATGTTGACCACTATAAACATTACACAAACGACAGCAACATGGGATTGGAATCCGGTCAGCGGAGCAATGAGTTACTCTTTACAATGGCGACATCCAGGGGGTTCCTGGTATAATCTTATCGGCGGTCCATGGACGATCACAGCACTCAACATAGCAGGGTTTCAACCGGGTACTGATTATGAATGGCGTGTCAGAAGTAATTGTCCATACGGCATGACGAGTACATGGTCTGATAGCGCAAGTTTTACCACTTTAATTTCTTCATGCAGCATGCCGACCGGGCTCTCTACAACAAATATTACGGAGGCAAGTGCTACATTCAACTGGTCGGCAGTCCCGGGAGCACAAAGTTATTCCGTTCAAATACAATATCCTTATGGCGCTTGGTCATACATACCGGGAAGTCCATTCATGGGTACGACAGCAACTGTCAATAGCCTGGCTCCCGGAACAACATATCACTGGCGAGTCCGATCGAATTGCGGTTACGGAGATCATAGTTATTGGACACCCGGGATGAGTTTCACTACAATTGGATCATCATCATGTAATGTTCCTGATACATTGACTACCATAAGCATCACTCAAACAACGGCAACATGGGATTGGTCACCTGTCATCGGCGCAGTAAGTTATTCTGTCCAATGGAGATTTGCCGGAGGAACATGGTATAACCTTTCAGGAGGTCCATGGACAAATACAATACTTCATATCGCAGGATTACAACCGGGTACAACATACGAATGGCGTGTAAGAAGCAATTGTCCAAATGGGATGCATAGCGAATACTCTAACGGTGCAATCTTTACCACTTTATCTTCTGCATGCAGTACCCCTCCATCAGGACTCTCCACAACAAATATCACAGATACAAGTGCGATGTTCAATTGGTCAGTTGTTCCTGGCGCAGTGAGTTACTCAGTGCAAATAAGACTTCCTTATGGTACCTGGAATTTTATTCCGGGTAGCCCCTTCATGAATACTTCGGCCACTGTCAATGGGCTAAGTCCGGGTACAACATATCAATGGCGCATTCGTGCAAATTGTAGTTATGGGGATCATAGTTATTGGACATTGGGAATGAGTTTTACGACAAATGGTACCTCTACATGCAATGCACCGGACACCCTCACGACATATAACATTTCGCAGACAACTGCGACATGGGACTGGGCTCCGGTCAGTGGCGCAGTTAGTTATTCGGTTCAATGGCGTTTTGCTGGTGGTATATGGTACAATCTGGCGGGCGGTCCATGGACAAACACGTTGCTTAATATCGCAGGATTACAGCCCAATACCGATTATGAATGGCGTGTCAGAAGCAACTGTTCAAATGGAATGACTAGTGATTGGTCAGCAAACGCAAGTTTCACCACTTTGGGATTCTCATGTGATATGCCAACAGGATTATTCACTACAAATATTACAGAATCATCTGCTACATTCAACTGGTCAGCATCTCCGGGAGCAGTAAGCTATTCAGTACAGACACGCGTTCCGTATGGGACATGGTATTATATAGCAGGAAGTCCGTTCATCAATACTTATGCGTCGGTCGATGGTTTAAATCCAAATACAACTTATGAATGGCGCGTCCGTTCGAATTGCAGCAATGGAGATCACAGTTATTGGACTTCGGGAATGAGTTTTACGACAGGCGGTACGAATAGTGGAAATGACAATTGCGCTGATGCCATGTATCTCACAGTGAACAGTACCTGCATGAATACACCTGCTTCAAGCATTGGAGCAACACCCAGTATGCCTCCACCGGTAGGAGGATGTTTTTCAGGTGGATACAAAGATGTTTGGTTCAGGTTCAATATGCCAAATGTGAATTACCCGGTAGTAACTATACGCACTTCTGCTGGCACCTTGACAGATGGTGTGATGGAAGTTTATGTAGGCAATAGCTGCTCAGGCATGTCATTCCTGACTTGTGAAGATGACAATAACAATGGCAATGGTTCCAAGATGCCTGTCATCAGTCTGAGCGGTGGTCCTAACGTCACGATCTTTGTTCGTGTGTGGGGTTATGGCGGAAGTACCGGCACATTTAGCATTTGCATTCTCAATTACCAGTCGGCGAATTACGCTGGAGATGACCACACATTTATTATTCCAGATGAAGGAAAACCAATTGCAACTTTAGACAAATCTGTGGATACACCAGTTGATGGTGAAATATCATCAACACTTACTGTCGCACCTAATCCTGCAAATGATATTTTAAATGTTACCTATTCAGAAACCACATTTGATATTGTTTCTGGTCTCGCTTTGATAGATGTTTCCGGTAAAGTCATTTTGAAAAAAGAATATGAAACAGGTGATGCACACGAGTTCAATGAACAACTGGACATTGCCGAATTATCGTCTGGCATTTATATCCTGCAGCTCAAAACTACTTCCGGGATCATCACCAGGAAGATATCGGTGGTGCATGATTGATATTTTATATAAATAGCCCTGCAAAAGGGGAGAGGTGAGATTTTTCGCGCCTCTCCCTTTTTTTTGGGCAAAAAAAGAATTAGCGAAAATTGGCGGAATTAGCGGCGAAATAAATGCACAAATAAAAGGAAGATGAACCTATGAAGAATGTTATTTTTGCCCTTCTTTTCGAAATCTCACATAATTGTTCATTCATTGAATTGGAAGTCTATTTTATTTTTTGTTTGCCTGGTCTTCGTGATCATGACCGGACTGGTATCCTGCGCTAAGGACGATCCCGGAGTTCAATATGATCCCACTCCATATTTATTATCATTCGGTTCTTTCCCCCCACCAATGATTCCACCAGATAATCGTCCAACCGTAGAAGGTGTGAAATTGGGCAGAATGCTTTTTTATGAAAAACGTTTGTCGAGCGACAATACTTTATCCTGCGGCGGTTGTCATAAGCAAACGGATGGTTTCTCTGATATCCGCAAGTTTAGTATTGGAACCAAAAATCTTCCGGGCAGAAGACAAGCTATGCCTCTTGCGAACCTGGGTTGGCACTTGTTTGGTTTTTTCTGGGATGGCAGAGTGAATACGATAAGAGAGCAGGCATTACGTCCTATCCAGGACACACTGGAAATGGATGAAACACTTCCTAATGTTGTCAGCAAGCTCGATCAGGATCAATTATATAAAGATCAATTTACACGAGCTTTCGGAGATGATAAAATTACTGCTGACCGAATGGCATTGGCCATTGAACAATTTGAATTCACGCTGATCTCCAATCATTCAAAATATGATGATTTTCTGTCCGGCAAAGTTCAATTGACAGAGAGTGAGGAAAGAGGGCGTGTTTTATTTTATTCAGACTTTAATGCAGCTACTGGACAGAAAGGTGGAGAATGTTTTCATTGCCATGCAGGATTTAATTTCACTAATAATGCATACCTCAACAACGGTCTTGACTCGGAAGCAAGATTCACTGATCTCGGACGATATGAAGTAACGCACAATCCGGAGCAGATGGCGAGATTTAAAGTTCCTTCGCTGCGTAATGTTGCTTTGACTCCGCCATACATGCATGATGGTCGTTTTACTACATTGGACGAAGTGATTGAACATTACAATACAGGTGTTTTATTTTCCGGTACTCTCGATGAATCTATGGATCACAATCTTCAGCCGGGCGGCTTGCAATTAAGTGTGCAGGACAAAGAAGATTTGAAAGCGTTTTTAGGAACGTTAAGTGATCTGGCTTTTACTCAGAATGAGGAATTTGCGGATCCGTTTTAGTGAGTAGTGAGTAGTGAGTAGTAAGTAGTGAGTAGTGAGTAGTGAGTAGTGAGTAGTGAGTAGTGAGTAGTGAGTAGTGAGTAGTGAGTACAATATTTTCTCAAATTACTCACATTAACTTGAACAAAGTTTCAAATTTTAATTTTTATATAAAAAATCGAAAATCGAATGCTTCGACTTGCTTAACTCATGCTTGTGCTACAGCTCAGCAACCATCGAAAATCGTATATCTTAAATCCCGTAATTTTGTCAATGCGTTTTTTTGTAGATGAGCATTCCATTGTCAGGAAAATATGGGGAAAGAGTGATACCATTATCTTCATTTTCGCCGGCTCTGCTGCTGAATTTGCACTCAATAAAGCTGTGGATTGGTTGTATTACACAGGTAAGCTGCCTGCAGATCCGATAGGCCGCTTATTTTCTACAGTTGTTTATGCCAGGCAAATTGTTTTCTCAGAATATGAAGCAGCGCTCTTAGCGATTGACCGGATTACTGCGATTCATGCTGCGGTAGAATCCAGCCGTCAACAACAAATTCCGGACTGGGCATACAGGGATGTATTATTTATGTTGATTCATTATTCGATTGCTGCCTACGAATTGTTGGAAAGAAAATTATCTCTTGCGGAAAAAGAAGAGGTTTTTGATGTATTCTATAGAGTAGGGGATCGAATGAATTTGAAAGGACTTCCTAAAAACTTCAACGAGTGGCTAATCATGCGCAATGAACATCTCGAGAAGGATCTTTACCTCAGTGGCTTTACCATTGATCTCTTTAAACAATATAAAAAGCACCTGGGTTATGTTCGATACAAGGTTTTAATACAAGGTCAGATCTTGGTAGTTCCGCCACGTGTAAATCATTTATTAAACCTTGGAACATTTTCATGGATGCGTTTCCTGCTTCCGCCCTATAAATTGTGCAGAAGATTAAAATTGGACAGGGTACTAAAATCTGTCATCCTACCAGATGAATATAAAGCACAGATCAGGGAACTTGATATTACCACAACTTAAGACCAGTGCATTTTTATATTGAAAATTTCTTAATTAAATATTGCCATTTACTGAGTTAGAATTCAGCCTGCTTTTGAATAATATTTCCGAACGCTCATTTCTTTTTAACTTGCGCTCCCTGAGCGGATAAGAAGGTCAAAAATCATATGCAAATATCTCCAAAACTCAAGCAATTTATTGATGGGCCACATGGCATGAACATAGGCACCCGCGATGCCGGGTTAAATCCTGAATATGCACGTGTGCTTGGAACAAGAGTGGTTGACGATCAGCACATTCATGTTTTTTTTGATGGAAAGTCTTCCGGCAGAACTTTTCCGAATTTAGAAAACAATCGCCTCCTGGCTTTAGTATTGGTCTCAGTTGAAAATTTTGAGAGTTATCAGTTAAAAGGAATATCCCTGAGCTGGCGTGAATCCAATGCAGAAGAACTTCAATGGATCGATGCATATTTAAAAAACATCAATGTATTATTAAATAAAATGGGCATGCCCGAAAATGCTATTTATAATTACCCTCATGTGTCCATGGTGACACTGCTGATGGAAGTTGAGGAAATATTTGAACAAACACCCAAGGCCGGTACCGGTAAAAAAGTAATTTTATAATCATGTCAATTATTACAGATGAATTAAAAGCAGCCATGCAGGGGATTATCCCTTCAACATTGGTGACATGTTCGAAAATAGGTATTCCAAATATCAATTATATCTCGCAGGTTTACTATGTCGATGATACACATGTGGCTCTTTCCCACCAGTTTTTCAGTAAATCGATCCGTAACATCGACGAAAATCCACAGGCTGTAGTGAGCATCGTCCATCCGGAGGACTTCCAGATGTGGAAGCTTGAGCTTGTCTTCTCCCATAAGGAAACAGAAGGTGATTTATTTGATCAGATGTGTATGCAATTGGAAGCCATAGCTTCTATGACCGGAATGGAAGATGTATTTCATTTGCTGTCAGCCTATATATTTACGGTTCTTCGCATTGAAAAAATCGTCTGAATGCAGATGCCTTCAACTTGAGGAACATGGAAGACAATAACTCCAAAGACTTCCCTTCCCAGGAGAAGCTGAATGAAAAATTAATTCGGAAAAACAAAGAACTTGAAATTCTGGGGGAGATCTATTCGCAGATCCGGAGTTCCATGGATCTCGAACTTATCCTTAACAAAATCCTCGAACAGCTCGATCATTATTTTGCTTTCAGGCATTCGATGATTTTATTAAAAGGTCGGGGGAATTTCCTCAAAGTGGTTGCGAGTTATGGATATGAAATAAAGGGAATCGGCGCTAAAATCGAAATTGGTAAAGGGGTCATAGGCACTGCCGCAAAACGAAAAAAAATGCTCCGAATGGGCAATATCAATTTTCGTCTCATGTACCTGCTGGCCGGTGAAGAAATTTCAAATCCTGAAGATGAAATCCTCATCAATTTACCAGGATTGAAAAACCCCAGGAGCCAGGTGGCTATTCCTTTACTCAATAAAGATGAATTGATCGGAGTCCTCACAGTGGAGAGTATGGATATTAATGTTTTCAGAGAAGAAGATGAACAAATCATCAACCTCATTTCTAACCAGGCTGCCATCGTGATCCAACAAGCCAGCATGTATGAAACAGAGCGCCAACGATTCCTGGAAGTTGAGCAGATGAACAGAAAATTATCTGATCTCACGCAGACGCAGCAAAACACCTTGAGTCTTTTTATAAAATACGTACCGGAAACTATTGTCAAAAAAGCATTGAGGGAAAGTCCGGATTCCATATTCGAAGGTGAGCAACATGATGTCGCAGCTTTGTTCTGTGACATTCGCGACTTCACCCCGATGAGCGAACAGTTGACACCAAAGCAGGTAGTGTTTGTACTCAATACATTTTATTCCAGCATGAATGAAGTCATACGTCAGCATGGTGGTATCATCAACCAGTTCATCGGCGATGAGATCTTTGTGATCTTTGGCGCTCCTCTGCCACTCGTCAATTTTGAAGTTCGTGCTGTCAATTGTGCCATAGGTATGATCAGGCAATTAGAAGCCATCAATAAAGAATTACAGGAGCAGTTGGGCGTGTCCATTCGTGTGGGAATTGGCATTCACGCAGGTCCTGTTGTGACTGGCAATATGGGATGTGAAGACAAAATTTCCTATTCCGTCACAGGCGATACGGTGAATACTGCAAAAAGAATTGAGACGCTTACCAAAGAGAAATCAAATAGCATCCTGATGAGTGATGTAGTCCATGAAAAGGTAGGACACCTGGTGGATGCACACATGTGGGAACCTGTTGCAGTCAAAGGAAAGAATGAAATGATTGTAGTGTGGGAGGTAATAGGGGAGAAGGATCAAAAAATATAAGCCGTAGTTGAACAGCGGAAGCAAAAGAATAAAGGAGCATTATTCTATCTAATTCTGAATTCATTCCATACCTTTAGTCAATGACTGTGAGAATATAGTTACCGGATTACAGCCCATGATATTTTTGCAACCAACTCCCCAAAAATACCCATGATTAAAGTCGTGATCGTGGAGGATGACCATGCAAACTTTCAGTCATCGCTGGACACTGGTTCTTCTCCCACATCATGTTCAGGTGATTTGCCCGGATTCGCACTTCTTGATCATTTTTTAGCAGGCCAGGCAACGCACCTAGGTAATTTGAATAGTAGTCTCAGCAAACTTCATCATGTTAATTGCGACTTAAGTTTTGCAACAGCACTCCTCACCGCAAGTGTCAGCGGCCAGCTTGCAGCAGCTAACGGAGACCTGGTCTATTATACCGGCAACGATGTGATTGATGTCTCAGGATTGCTGACAGCAACCAGTACTTCAGGAAGCATTAACGGAACATGGACCATCACAGGTGGTACAGGAAAATTTAATGGTGCATCCGGTTCATTTACGATCAGCGGAACTGTAAATTTTATTACCGGAACATTCACCGCTGAAGCGAATGGAACTATTTCCTATTAAAAGTAATATCGATACATTGATTTTGTATGAAAGCATCTTAAGTCCGGAAATCTATTATCTCACCCTGGATGCAGGCGACCATCATGAAATAAAAATGATTTCGGTCACGGATTAAATGTCAGAGGACAGAACTTTTATATACTTCGGTGTTGCGTATGAGTAGCACCGAAGTTTTTTATTGGATCACTGAATCCCTCTCGCCTTCAATTCTTCAACCGTTATCGAAGGCGGTACTTCTCCACGTTTTAGTTTTTCAATAGCCAGCTTAGCTATTTTCTCAGCATCCTCACTGGTAGCAAATCCCCGATTCCCTTCAATGGCCGGGATGGTTTTTTGTTCAATATATATTTTTCCATCCGTAAGTATCATATATCCGAATTTTCCATCCGCCACTTTTGTCACAAAATAAGTCAGCTGCATAGCATTCATTTGCCGGGCGATTTCGGCTTTCTGTATTTTAAGTTTCTGGGCGACAGAATCAGAAATAAAAGATGTTGATGAGGTAGATGTTGATGTACCAGAATTCACCGTGTCATTAGAATTTGTAAGCTGTGTACATGCAGTATCATAAAACATGGACATACTTACCACGAGACGGATGATTGTTTTTTTCATGATAAGCATCAAATCTAAGATATCTTGTCAATCTGCCTTAAACGTAATTCCATCCAGACCAATCCAACCGGTGGAACCGCCCATCACTACGACATTTCCATTAGTTTGGACATCGATTCTCGCGCCTCCGGAATTTGCTATTGTGCTAAAGAGGAGAGTGCCGCTGGTAGAAGGTCGATAACCTGCCGGCAGTGTAAAGATGGCGAGCCCGTTTTGATTGGTATTTTTCAAAGCTAATCCACGCAGATGCACAATTCCCATCTTGTCTTTGAAGTAAGCAACCGTCGCATAGCCAAGGTTGTAATTGGTAAAGCCATTCAACAACGTTGGTTGTGTAAAAGCTTCTGTGGCAATCGTGGTGTTGATGTTCATGCTGTCGACCGTTAAGGTCCCGCCTATAGATGCATTGCCATATGCCGTCACATCGCCGCCCATGACCACGTTGCGTTCAAATAAAAACCCGGAAAGGCTACCAAATTTCAATAGTTCAACAGATGTAGTCGAATTTACGCCTGCTGAAAAAACGTAATCTGCGCTTTCATTTGGTACCTGGAAATTCATGGATGCATTAGTACCCACACCAAAGCCATTAACCTGGTTATCATTATTAGCGGATTCATACAGAACAATTTTTCTGTTTGCCAAAATGCTGGAAAATTGAAGCGGTGCATGTGGTGCGGATTGACCGATACCCACCAGGCCGGTGCCTGTGATGCGCATCAACTCAAGATGGGTAGTGGGAGAGCTGCCCGAATAAAAAATATGATCATTGACACTGAATCCGGTATGGTAAAGCATTGCCCCTGTGCCGTCTATACCAAAACCATTAAACTGATTTTCATTATTCGCACCTTCAAAAAGTACAATCCTCCGGTTTTCAACCACATTGCCCAATTGCAATGTGCCATTCGGTGTTGTCGTACCAATACCCACTTTGCCCGAGGAAGTGATCCTTACTTTCTCTGCGGCGTTTGTATTGAAAACAATATTTCCCGAAGCACCTTTCGAAGCCATGGAAAGATCAACACTCACATTCGTTCCTGCAGCAAAAATGTTGTTTGATCCAATGCCAAGTCCCGTCGTGGCATCAGCACTTCTGAATTCACCACCGCCAGTGACGTACAAAGCTTGCCCGGTATTATGTGTACCGGTACGTGCTGTTCCATTTTGGACATTGAGTTTATTTGCAGGCGCAGGTACACTGAGGCCGAGATTTCCGGCAGCAGTGATTTTCATTTTCTCAGTTCCATTAGTTAATAATGAAAAATTTCCCGCAACACCCTTAGCAGCCAGGGTAAGATCAACACTCGCATTCGATCCTGTAGCAAAGATGTTGTTCGAGCCTATGCCAAGTCCTGTTGTGGCATCAGCGCTTCTGAATTCCCCACCACCTGTGACGTATAATGCCTGCCCGGTATTATGTGTACCAGTTCGTGCAACTCCGTTATGGACATCAAGTTTATTGGCAGGTGCAGTGACTCCGAATCCAAAATTACCGGCGCCAGTGATTTTAAATTTTTCAGTTCCATTGGTAGTAAATGAAACATTTCCTGCAGCACCTTTGGCCGCCAACAAGAGATCAACATCTGTATTCGTTCCTGTCGCAAAGATGTTGTTCGATCCGATTCCAAGTCCCGTTGCAGCATCAGCACTTCTGAATTCACCACCACCTGTGACGTATAATGCCTGTCCTGTATTATGCGTACCAGTTCGTGCAGTCCCGTTATGAACATCAAGTTTATTAGCAGGTGCAGTGACTCCAAATCCAAAATTTCCGGTACCGGTGATTTTTAATTTTTCAGTTCCATTAGTAGAGAATGAAAGATTTCCTGAAGCTCCTTTAGCCGCCAGCGTAAGATCAACACTTGCATTCGATCCAGTTGCAAAGATGTTGTTCGATCCAATGCCAAGGCCTGTTGCTGCATCAGCGCTTCTGAATTCACCACCGCCTGTGACGTATAAAGCATTATTGGCACCATGCACACCGGTACGTACGCCGAAACTGACATCAATTGTGTTCAGCGGTGTAGCTACGTTGAAACCAGCAAAACCATTGCCGGTAATTTTCATTCTTTCAGTTCCGCTGGTTGATAGTGAAAGATTTCCTGTAGGACCTTTGGCAGTTAATGATAGATCAACGCTTGCATTCGATCCTGTTGCAAAGATGTTGTTCGATCCGATACCAAGCCCCGTTGTAGCATCAGCACTTCTGAATTCACCACCGCCTGTGACATATAAGGCTTGACCTGTATTATGTGTACCGGTTCGCGCTGTTCCGTTAAGGACATCCAGCTTGTTGGCAGGTGTAGTTACCCCGAGTCCAAGGTTGCCAGCGCCGGTGATTTTCATTCTTTCAGTTGCATTGGTCGATATTGAAAAATTTCCTGTAGCACCTTTGGCGGCCAATGTAAGATCAACATTTGTAAGCGCACCTGATGCCAAAATTTGGTTTCCTAAAATGCTAAGTCCCAGGTCAGCATTGGAGGTTCTGAATTCACTCCATCCTGTAACATATAAAGCATTATTGGCACCATGCACACCGGTACGAGGGCCGGCACTGACATCAATTACGCTCAGCGGGTTAGCTACATTGAATCCAGTAAAACCGTTGCCGGTAATTTTCATTCTTTCAGTCCCGCTGGTTGATAGTGAAAGATTTCCTGTAGGACCTTTAGCAGTCAGATTGAGATCCTGGTTAATATTGGATCCTGCTGCATAGAGCGTATTGTTTCCTATCCCGACACCTTGTGTTCCGTCAGCCTGGCGAAACTCTGCTCCACTGCTTGGTGTCAGATCACCTGTCACGTATAATGGAAGTCCTGTGCCATGTATTCCTGTCCGTGCAGTACCACTTTGTATGTCCATTTGGTTATTCACAGTTGACAACCCAATTCCCACATATCCATCACCGGAAATGATCATTCGATCAGCATAGTTTGTTTTGAATAATAATGGAGCATATCCTCTTGATGCTAATTTTAAACTTTGGTCATCATTACTTCCGGTGGCATAAATGGTATTATAACTGAATCCTATTCCTTGTGTGCCATTTGAATGCCTGAACTCAATTCCATTACCTTCTTCAATATCACCTGTAACATATAAAGGCCTGTTGAACGGATGCTCCCCGGTTCTCGGAGACCCGTCGTGAATATCAAGCTTATTACCCGGCAAGGTGCCTATACCTACATAACCGTACCCCGTAATCCGCATGAGTTCTAAACTGGTACTGTCAGAAAGGGCCGATTCAAACACATGATCATTGTAATTTGTGTGGTATTTCAATTCACCATATGGACTCACACCAAAGCCGAAGAACTCGTGATCATTATTACCCCCTTCATACAGTACAATTTTTCGCTCTGCAGCCTGGGATTCAAATTGCAATGGCGCATGCGGATTTGGATTATTGATGCCAACATTCTGGCTGTATACGATCTGACATATGCTGATGGTCAATAGAAGGCTGAATAACTTTCTCATGGCTAAATATTTTTAGAAGTGTTATTTTTTTTGAACTGGAAACACAAATCATCATTAACTTTAATTTCATCATCGATCGCAGGATGGATATTGACACCCACCCGAACATTTTGCTCATCGAGATGCCGGATCAATTTCTCAGACACCAGGTAAGCCAAAGCGATCATCAGGATTGTGATAAATCCAAGAATGAATATCCATTTGTAGCGACTTCCCACCTGCATTATCCTTTTGATTTTCAGTAAATCAAAATTATAGGCGATGTAATCCATGCACCTAATTCTACGATGGACAACGATTGGACATCTTATGGACAACGATTGGACAGCCAGTGGACAATCAGTGGACAATCCAATGATTTCAGGGACTGCAGAGGATATTAAAGGAAGTTTTTCACGTTAGTTTAGGAGAAATAATCATCCAGTTCGCCATCTGTAGACAGGCCAAGACGATGTCGCAGTCGTTGACGGGTTTTGTAAACGCTGTTTGGTGAAATTCCGAGAATAATAGAAGCTTTTTTGGCGGGTACTTTAAGCTTGATCAGGGAAGCCATACGCTGTTCAGCAATGGTGATGCCCTCAGTATTTCTCTTTAAGGATTGGAAAAAATTAGGATACACTTTTTCAAACATGCTTTTGAAATTATCCCAGTCTTCATCTGTGAGGATGGCATGGCCGGTAAGTTCAGCGATATGTTGGGATTGTTCTTCGCTCAATTCCTTTTCAATCAATTGCGCCTGGAGAGTTTCCACTAATGTGGTCTTTTCGATCAGTGTACGGGTAAAATTATTGAGTTGTTCTTTTGCTGATAGGGCATCTTGTTCAGCAATGCGTTTTGCTTCTAAAGCTTCCTGTCGGCGAACAATTAATTTTAATTTCTGCCGGTTGAGGATCATAAAACCAACCAGTGCAAACATGAGGATGATGATGACAACAAAATTGCGTACCAGCTTGATGCGATCTTTCTCTTTGTGAAGGGTTTTAATTTTATGAATATTATCCTGGCTTTCAAGTCGCTGTTGTATTATTTCAGCACGGGCATCGGAGGCTTCCTGTTCGATCGAATCATGCAGGGTGAGAAATTTATCCTGGTAATAGCTTACACTATCTGACTTACCAAGGCTCGCAAACACTTTGGTATAGGTAAAGAGTGTTCTTGCCATGTAATCCGCATCATATGAAGTTGATATTAATCGCTGGGCCTCCCTCGTTTTTTTTAGAGCCTCATCAGGTTTGTTATGGATCAGGTCGATACGGGCCAGCCACTGAAGAGTATTTCCAGCATTGTCATATTCTTTAGCTTTCAGGCTTCCATCATAATCAAACTTCAAAAGCGGTTCGGCTGAATCATACTTCCCCTCCTGGAAGTAAACATCACCTTTATTGCCGGTAACGAGAGATACCCAGAATGGCCGGTGTTCAGATTGTGCAATCGCAAGAGCAGTGTCGAATGCTATAAAAGCTGAATCCGGTTTTTCAAGCTTGGCATAAGCGAGGCCCAGGGTATTCCAGGAAAACATCCTGTAAAAATTAACAATGGTATCATCAGATCGTAAATATGTATTCCTTTCAGGACTAAGTATTTTAAGTAATACATCAATGGAAGCACGGTACTCCCTCGAATGATAAAGACAATGTGCCAGGCTATACAATACATAGCTCATCGGATATGCCTTGTCCTTTCCTAATTGCTCAAATAATTCCTTCGCCAGCAAACCATATAAAACACCCTTTCCATAATTTGACAAAGTAGCATAATACGAGACAAAACCCTGGTAAACATGATAAGTTAACTGGTCGTCCTCAAGCTCATATGCCATGTTGAGCGCTTCATTCAGCAGATCTATTGCCGGTCTTTTCAGCGGACAATCACGCACATTTTGGAGATTAAATTGTAATGATTGCTGTAGCAGCCTGAGCCTGATCTGGTAACGTAAATTATTTGCAGGGCCTTTTGAAATCAGATGAGTAAGGACTTCGCACAATTGTTGGGTGTCAATCTTAATGATTTCATTTTGAACGGAGATATAATTATTACTAAGCGGATCTTCTTTTACGCTGAGTTTGGAGATCCATTCTGCATATGGTGGCTCCGCAACTTGTCCAACTAACGGATGGCAGGCAAGAATGCAGAAAATAAAAAAGATGACGAACGCAATGCGGCTCATGAAATCTTCTATTGTGAGGAACAAAATAGGGAAATATGAGTAACAGTGAGGTTACACACCTGCATTCGATATCAATCCCGGCTACATTGAGCAATGGATTTGCAACATGTCGACCAAATCAATCAGTTTACCTCAGTCTGCACGGAAGGATATATCACTCAGATTAACCCAGCCCGAAGCCCCTGTAGTAATGACCACATTACCGTTGGTATACACATCGATACGACCTAAGGCATCCAGGCTAAGCACCGTGAATATAAGCTGTCCACTGGTGGCAGGACGATAACCGACTGGAAGTGTAAACATCACAAGGCCATCCGGATCACCTGTATGCGTAATAAGTCCACGAAGATGCACGATTCCCATCTTATCCTTATAATACCCTGCAGTGGCAAACGCAGCTCCATAATTAGTAAATCCATTTAGCAGGGTAGGGGCAATAAATGCTTCCGTTTCCACCACACCTGCTACTGTGACATTTCCATTTCCTTTTATTCTCATCAATTCATTGCTGGTGGTGGCAGATGTGGCGGCATAAAAAACATGGTCACTGGTCGTTGCATCGGTTTGGTATCTCAGTGCACCACCATTGACTCCAAATCCATAAAATTGATGATCATTATTAGTTGTTTCCCACATTACGATTTTACGATTTGCTGAAACTGATGATAGTTGGAGCTGCGCGTGTGGCGTGGTCGTGCCCAGACCAAGCTGTCCAGTAGGCGAAATACGAATTCGCTCAGCGCCATTCGTTGTGAACAACACATTACCATTTGCTCCTTTTGCCGACAGACCAATATTTTGATCTGCTGCTGATCCTGCAGCATAAACTGTATTCCTTCCAATGCCGACACCTTGTGTTGCATCAAAGTCCCTGATTTCAACACCATTGGATGCGTCTCCCAATGATCCAGTGATGTATAATGGACAACCTGTCGGATGAACTCCTGTGCGTGCAGTACCTGCAGCGATATCGAGCTTGTTTTGTGGGTTACCCAATCCCATTCCGATATTGCCGGTCGGAGAAAGTTCAAATTGATAAAATCCATCATTTGCAAACAATCGAAAAGGGTGATTGCTCACAGTTCCGATCTCACCTCCGTCTCCTATGTAGGTTGCCAGGTGTACAGTTCCATCTGTTTGTGAAATACCATAGTCATTTGTGGCGGTCTTCACTTCCAACTTGTACGCAGGATTGGACGTGCCTATACCTACAGAATCCGTCAATCCCATGTAAATTTTATCAGGGCCATTGCGATACACTTCAGTGTCAAGGTCGTCTGACAATTCGTGCCATGCAGAAGTACTTCTGAACCAAAACGAATTGGTAGTAATATCAAAAACAAGCAGACCGGTCTGAGGTGTAACAATTGCATTTCGTTGTGTTGTGGTCATGCGTGGAATGAGAACACCTTTTGTTGTGCTCGAGACATCAAGCAATGCACTTGCATTTGGTGAAGAGGTACCTATACCAACACTGCCATTTCCTTTGATTCGTAATAATTCATTGGAGGTGGTGGAATTGACACCGGCATAAAAAACATGATCAAACGTGGTCGCTCCTGTCTGATAGCGCAACGCCCCTGTCTGATCGATACCAAATCCAAAAAATTGGTGATTGTTATCGGCGATTTCATGAAGAACGATTTTCCTGTCTAATACACCATTGGCCAATTGAAGCGGTGCATGCGAAATATTTGTATTAATTCCTACATTTCCGGTGGAGGTGATCATCATATGTGATGGCCCGAAATTATCGGTTGAAATCTTGTTGAGGTCTTGTACCCATATTCCATCAGAAATTCCACCGGCCAATGACAGATCAAGCGTATTATCATAAACCGGCCCAAGTCGGTATGGGACATAGCCTATAAAATCTGATTTATAACTGCCATCATATCCTGTCCCAATAAAAGCCTCGGTACCGATGGCAAAGCTCACTGCTTCTGAACGACCTGTAGTACCCACATTCTGCATTTGTGTCCAGCTATCGGCAGTGATATCATACCGCCACATATCTTTCAAATAACTGCCATTGTATCCGGTTCCCACATAGCCATTTTGACTTATGAAAAAACCGGTTGCTTCATATCTTCCTTCGCCTGGAAATGCGGCCACCGCTGTCCATGTATTGGGACCTGAGTTGGGAGTGAATTTATAGAATGAAGTTTCATAGTATTCTGAAATAACTTTCGCTAATCCGATTCCCACGTAAGCGTTAGATACGATTGGGGAAGATATAGCCACCATGGAATGACATTTAACCGGGAAATCAGCTTGTGCAAACCACACATTGCTATTGGGATCATATTTAAAAACATCCTGGTACCATATATTGGATATCGGATTATATCCAAGTCCGAAATAACCAAAGCCGGAAAGGGAAAAACCAATTGCCTCCATCCTTGGAATTAAATTTGGAGTGTACGTTCGGAATATCCAGGAATTAATGGCAGGATCAAACATCCAAAAGTCGGCTTCCATATTTCCACTAAACCCGGTTCCGAGGTATGCATTCGTACCTATGACAAATGCAACAGCGCCTGTTCTGGCTGATCCACCGAAATCAGCTTTTTGAGTCCAGATATTTGTAGCAGGATCATATTCCCAAATATCTTTTTTGTATGAGTTGAGTGCATCAGAACCTGTGCCTACATATCCTTTCGAACCTACTGTAAATGCAACCGCGCCACTGCGGGCAACACCTAAAGCTGCAATGGTTCTGTATGATAATGCAGTATCCGTTCCTGTCACTTTGTACCCGCAGTTCTTAATCCAGCTAGTTCCATTATAAACATCAAGACAATAATCATCCGTGTTTAAAATCTGAAGTCCTGCTGCAGGTGACAAGATCACATCGCGTTGAGCAGTGGTCATTCGCGGTATGCGTATACCTTTCGTCGTACTCGAAATATCCAACAATGCACTTGCATTCGGTGTGGTGGTGCCTATACCGACTGATTGTGCTTGCATGCCGATGGAAACAAAGACGAACAAACAAACGCAGGTAAAATTTTTCATATCAAATTCTTTTAATGATCAGGTGTATTTATAATATCAGAGAAATGAAAAAATGCCGGGGACAAAGATATCCAACACTACTTTAGGGATCTCCTGGTGGATATGTTCCATCCTCAGTTCACTGAGGTATACGGTGATCACGATCAGGATGATCAGTAGCAAGAGGATCAACATATACGATCCACGTTCTTTCCAGCTAAATAGTGTTTGTAATGGCATCAGGATAAAAGTAGATGCGTTCATTTGTGAATCCTAGAATAGGGTATGTACAAAAGCATGACTGCAGGTGTACAAAATCGTGACCATAGGTGGACGAAAAAGTGACAGGATGTAATGCCTCTGAGAATGAGGGGGATAGAAGTTAATTAAAATCTTTTGATTGCTCGAAATACAACTCAAGGTCGGCTTCAGGCTCGAGTCCGAGCCTATGCCTGAGGCGTTGTTTCGCTTTTATCACGCTATTCGATGCAATGCCCAGCAGGGTAGCCGCTTCTTTATTAGACAATTGCAATTTGCAGATGGCGGCCATGCGCTGATCTGCAGAAGTGAGATCTGCTACTTTTTGCCTGAGGCTAAGAAAGAAACCAGGATATACTTTTTGAAATAATCCTTTAAAATTCTCCCAGTCTTCATCGGTCAGAATAGCATGACGCGAGAGTTCTTCTATATGTAATTTTTGTTCTTCACTCATCTTTCGATCGAGAAGTTGTTCCTGCAGCATTTCGATCATGGAAGTTTTCTCGATCAGGTTTCGTGTAAATAGTTTGAGTTGTTCTTTTGCCAGCATCGTTTCCTGTTCTGCCATGAGCTTGGCTTCCAGGGCTTCCTGCCGGCGAACTTTTAATTTCAACTTTTGTCGATTGAGGATCATAAACCCGATCATGGCAAGTAGAAGAATAAGAGCAATGATCAAATTTCGCACGAGCGCTATTTTATGTTTTTCTTTATTAAAAGATTTAATGGTCTGAATATTCTCCTGGCTCTTCAATCGCATGAGTATATTATCTGCACGCGCATCTGAAGCCTCCTGTTCGATGGAGTCATGCAGCGTGAGAAACTTATCCATGTAAAAACTGGCACTATCCGCTTTGCCAAGACTTGCAAACACTTTGTTGTATGTGTAAAGTGTTCTGGCCATGTAGTCAGGTTCATACTTGGTGGTGATTAAATGCTCAGCTTCCCTCGCCTTTTGCAATGCCTCAGCAGGTTTGCCGTGGGAAAGGTCAATACGGGCAAGCCATTGAAGAGAATTTCCTGCATTATCATATTCCTTCGCTTTAATACTTCCTTCATAGTCGAACTTCAACCTCCATTCAGCTGAATCATAATTTCCCTGCTGGAAATACACATCACCAATATTGCCCGTCACCAGGGAAATCCAAAATGGACGATGCTCCTCTTTTGCATTGACAAGTGCGCTATCAAAAGCCATAAAGGCTGAATCCGGTATATTAAGTTTGGTATAGGCCAATCCAAGTGTATTCCAGCTAAACATTGAGTAATAATCAGCCAACGTGTCATCCGGGAGGCTGTAATTATTTTTCTCCGGTCCCACCATTTTAAGCATCACATCAATCGCCGCTCTGTATTCCCGCGACCGATAGAGGTTAAAGGATAGATTGTATAGAATGGGACTCATCGGGAAAGCTTTGTCCTTCCCCAAATGTTCAAACAACTCTTTGGCCAATAAACCATACAAGACTCCCTGGCCAAATTTTTCATGCTCCGTGTAATAAGACACCAATTCATTATACACACTGAAGGTGAGTAGATCATCTTCAAGTTCGTAGGACATGGTGAGTGCAGTATTGAGAAGTTCAAGAGGATCTTTGTATGCAGGACAATCCGGGACCCCGAGGTGAAGCATTTGAGCCCTGGCTTCAAGGGTCATGAGTCTTATCTGTAACTGCGGAGGGTGAGTAGGAGCCATTGATGTGAGTGTAGTTAAGACCCCGCAAAACTTCGAGGAGTCTATCGCTCTGAGCTCCTCTAATACTTCCCTGTAATTTTTACTGAGCGGATCCTGTTTTACGCTAAGCCTGGAGATCCATTTTGCATATGGCGGATCCGCTACCTGTCCTTTTGCAAGGGGATAGAAAGAAAACTGAAAATGAAAATAATGATGGAAACCAGCCGGTACATGAAATCTTCCTTTGTCAGGGCAAAATAGGAAAATATGGGGGAGGGTCATGCTTTGATTCTGAAACACTTAAGGTTTATTTAAAGTCTTTCCGATGGGTGAATGCCCACGTAGAAAACCTTAATTTTACGGCTAGGTTGGTTTTTCATAAAAATGATGACATCATTATGACAAAAATATTTCTGTTTATACTCCTCTGTACCATAGCACTTCAGGGATGTGCCCAGGCACCAGTGACGACTACAACGGCGGCTAAACCAAAGCCCGAAGCCTATACTTCTGACAAAGCCGGATGGCTCGTGGACCTGGATGAAGCTTATGCGCTCTCCGTTAAAGAGAAAAAACCTATCCTGGCAGACTTCACCGGCAGTGATTGGTGTGGATGGTGCAAGAAACTGGATGCTGATGTTTTTTCAAAGCCTGAATTCATGGCTTGGGCAAAAAAGAATGTTGTGCTCCTCGAACTGGATTTTCCAAAAAGAAAGCAAATACCACAGAAAAACCAGCAGCAGAATTACGCCATGCAGAATGCACTTCAGGTCACCGGTTATCCAACGGTCTGGGTCATCAAGCTGGACAAAGATGCCTCAAGCGGACAATATAGCATCAATGGATTAGGCAAGACTGGTTACAATCCTTCTGCACAGGATTTTATCGATACAGTGGATAAGATGGTGCATTCTGAGTAGAGATATTAAAATCGTTCTGTCGTCACTCCCGGATATTTCGCCGCTGCTGATTCTATCGATGATTCCGGCAAATCATAGAGCGTCGCATTAAAAAATG
Source organism: uncultured Saprospiraceae bacterium (assembly GCA_963746195.1). GTDB lineage: Bacteria > Bacteroidota > Bacteroidia > Chitinophagales > Saprospiraceae > Opimibacter. Next base: position 104,912 of record CAVVAS010000004.1, read on the forward strand.
CCAGTATAAAACTTCGGATGGTTGTTGTCATTTGCTTTTTGGCTTTTCCTTCGCCCGGATTAAAATAAGGCTCATCGGAAAAACTGGTATGATAAGCACCGGGAATCGTAACTCGATAACTCCCACCCGTCACTTTCCGCATCAACACTTCCTGTTTGTTCAACAATTCTTTCAACTCAGCTTCATCTTGCGAGTGAGTTTTGCCTCTTGTTTCCAATTCCTTTGCCGTCATTCTCCGAAATGGTTTTGTGATAAACATAAATGGCTGGGTAAGCACATGACCTGCCGAATCAGGATAAAATGGTCTTGCATAAGTTAGTCCATCCAGGTTAATTGCTGCACTAATGCGTTTGTCTTTTAAAGCTGCTTGTGTTGCTGTCACGCCGCCGATGGAATGACCGAACATGCCAATATGTTTCATATCCATTGTTCCTGCCAATAAAGAATCGTTAGCATTCAGGTTATTTAATTTATTCAACGCAAAAGAAACATCCTCCACTCGTACATTGACACGGTCCCTGAAAAATTTTGCATCCAGCCCTTCATATCCGGGTGTGCCGCTCTTTGGTCTTTTTTTATCAGCATCATTTTGTGTCACTAAACCGTCCGGGAATGATTGACCTTTGCCTTCATACGTATGATCAATGGCTGCAACAATAAAACCGTGACTGACCAGGTCTTCGATCAATGAAGTATAATAGAATGATGGCGTATTGGTTCCATGAGAAAATAAGATGACGGGATACGTATTTTGTGTGGTAGATACTGAAGAGCCTTCTGTTGCTTGTGTGTGCATGGCACGTATTGCCATTCTTTCTCCATCAGCAAGTTGTTTCTTTAAATTTTTATATCCTGGAAAATATTCAGCGTGATGATGTGAAGTTGTAGCTGCCGGGTACCACATCTGCACCATCAGTTTTCGATGCGGTGTAAGGATATCGTTCCAAATATCGTTCCTGGAAGAATCTGTCCATGTGTACGTTTTTCTGGCAATCGGCAATGGCCCCGTAGCTGCGGGAAACTTTGTCCATATTATCCCGCACGAGCTGAATAAGAATAAAGTGGCGCAAACTATTGCAAAAAGTTTTATCATTTTTTTACGCCTGGGTTAGTATCAAAGGCTATCACAATCTGAGTTAACCATTTATAATTCCTAATTTGAAAATAGTCAAATAATCTTTTATCCATGGTATTCGGCAAGGATCTGCTTCTCATTGAAATCAATGATTTTTTGATGACAGGAAAGATTGTAGATTTCCCTATCATTGATGATTATGCGATATACTTCCTGGATGATCGTTTGTGTTTCCTGCCTGTTGGCGCTGACCACGCTACCTATACAAGCGCAGGAAACCATCCGGCCGGCGGATCCCGTTGAGCTTGCCATAAAAGAGATTGGGGTGGCCCAGGGATTGTCCCAGGGTATGATCCATGCGCTTGATGTGGATCACCAGGGATATTTGTGGGTTGGTACGAAAGATGGTCTTAACCGGTATGACGGAAATCATTTTCAGGTGTTCCGTCATGATCCACACGACACAAATAGCATTGCTTCTAATTACATCCGCAGCCTGCATGTCGATGACCAGGGATTGATTTGGGTAGGCACCAATGATTCAGGTCTCGATCTTTATCTTCCGGAAAAGGCGGAATTTATACACTTTGGTACAACATTAAATCCATCTTCCACCTCGAGGATCCAAAGTGTCTCTGCGATTTTCTGTGACCCATCAGGAAAAATACTGATCTGGGACGGTACAGGTGAACAATGTGAATTGTTGATTCCGGTTCCGGGGAAAAAACCTGAATCCATAGATGCATGGCAAATTAAATCACTGGAGCAGGTCTATCACATTCAGGCGGATACACCCAGGCCATCGATGAATGAAATGCTTGGATTTGGAACAGATGGTGCACTTCTTATGATGCATCAACAAAAACTATATGCGATTTATCCCGATCATGTCAATACATGGTTACCTGACTTTTTAAAAAATCATGTTGTTCCTGATTCCCTGAACTCTGTGTATACAGTTCAATATTTTCTGGATGATCAACGACGTCTTTATTGTAAGTCAACTACGGAAAAGCTGATTTATAAATGGGATGAGAAGATGGGTTCATTGCAGAAATGGTTACGTCTACCACCTGGTGATTCCTTGTGGACCTCTCATTTTTTTGTTGATCACCACGATCGTCTTTGGCAAAATGCAGCGAAGACGCCCATGTCTCTTATTGATCCTTACCAGGCAACAATTCAGGAAATGAAGGTAACCCGCTATCATTTTAGCGGAACGCCTGTCACTGATTATACGATTATGTGCGAAGATCACTATCACAATCTATGGGCCGGAACCAGCGGTAATGGCATTGTAAAGATCTCATCACGCAATGACCAGTTTGCCCGGTTTAGTCCGGATGCCCAGGATAAATTAGGCATGCGTGTTGTTCGAAATGGTTTCAGTTTCAAAATCCATGATCAATTCACGATTGGCCGGCAAAAAATCTTGCGACAGCAAGTTGAAGCGGCAAGATTGATGATCATTAGTCCTTATGTCGAAGACGATCAACAAATTCTTTGGTGCATAGCGTTCGAATTGTCAAATGAACAACATTTTCTGCTCAGGATCAACGAAAAAGATTTTACTTTTTCATCGCAGCCATTTGAACTCTGCAATCAATTCTTGGCCGAAAACTATGCCGCCATTATGATCGACCGTCACGGAGTGATGTGGTTAGGTGCTGAATGTGTTGAAGGAAAAGCTCAGTTGATTCGTCTATATCTATCTTCCGGTAAGCAAGACACGTTTGATTTTCCCGTGCAGGTAGTCCGGAATGAACATTCCTTTATCACAGACTGGTATGTGGATGATCAAAATTTATTTTGGATAGGGACCAAACAGGGATTGTTCGTTTTCGATCCCTCCACTTCACAATGGAAGCTCTTTCATGTGGATCCCCAGCGCACCGATGCTTTGTCACATAATCATATTCTTTCCATCTGTCCTGATCCAAAATCGCCAGGTCAATATTTGTGGATCGGTACTGATGGTGGAGGCCTCAACAAGATGGATATCAAAACGGAAACATTCCATCATTATACTACAGCAGATGGATTACCCAACAATGTGATTTATGCTGTCCAAAGCGACAAACATGACAAACTTTGGTTGAGCACCAACCAGGGTCTTTGTCGTTTTGATCCTGAAAATGAAGAGGTATGGTCATTCACAGTTGAAGACGGTTTACCCGGAAACGAATTCAACAGATTGGAATATGGGAAGACTACTGATGGCCACCTATATTTTGGTGGAGTCGAAGGCATAACCATTTTTGATCCGGAAGTTTTTTATGCATCAGCAGATTCTTCAACTATTGTGATCAACCGATTGAAACTTTCGAATAAAGAGGTTAACTATTCTTCTGCCAATGATCATCAATCGGCGAATGAATATCACCTTCCCGCACCGATGGAGCTTTGCCATGAACTCATTTTTCCATACACAGAACGTATGATCTCGCTGGGATTTTCGCTGCTTGATTTTACCAACCCTGTGGGAAATAAATACAGGTATAAGCTGCAAGGATTTAATGATGAATGGATTGATGCAGGTGACTTGAATGAAGCGGTCTTTACCAATCTCAATCCGGGTACATATTCATTCATGGTCTCAGGTCTTAACAGCGATAAGGTTTGGTCAGCACCGGCGAAATTGCAATTGGTTATTTTATCACCATGGTGGGCAACCTGGTGGTTTAGAATCATCATACTCGTGTTAATCGTTATTGGTATCTATGCATTTTACAGGTATCGTCTTCAACAAGCCATGAAGATTCAGCATCTGCGCAACCGGATCGCCGCGGATCTCCATGATGAAATCGGAAGTACACTCAGCAGTATTTCTTTGGCGGGCACTGTCATCCAACATAAACTGAAAGGAAACAATCCGGAAGTTGATGGATTACTCGATAAGATCAATCACAATACACAGGGGATGATGGAAGCGATGAGTGACATTGTGTGGGCGGTGAATACAAAGAATGATCTTTTCGAGCAGGTACTTCACCGTATGAGAGCTTTTGCAGGTGAGATCCTTGAGCCCAATGATGTGATGGTGCATTTCGAAAGCAATCCAGGCTTAAGCCAATTGCAACTAAACATGCAGCAACGAAAAAATCTTTATCTCATCTTCAAAGAAGTGATTCATAATGCAGCGAAATATTCATCATGCCATAATGTATGGGTCGGATTACAGTATACGCATGGTAACCTGGTGATGGAAATTCGCGATGATGGAGTGGGATTTGTCATGCATCCGTTGAAAGTGGATGGCCTGAAAGCAGAAAGCGACCGATTCTCAAGCGGAATGGGTGGTAACGGTATTCAAAACATGCAACAGCGGGCAAGTGAATTAAATGGAAAACTGGAGATTAATTCTTCACCGGGTCATGGAACCCTTGTTAAACTCACCTTTGCTATATAAAGCATTGTGGAGTCATTGTAATCAATGATTGAATAATTCAAAATAAGGAATCAATTTTGCAGTATGAAATCCATCAAGATTGCTGTATTTGACGACAACCTGCCTCGTCGTGAGTTTCTGCAGATCCTGCTGGATTCCACAGAAGATTTTAGATGTACAGGTGCTTATGAAGATTGCCGCGATGTCCTGCGGCATATCTCCGGTGATGTGCCGGATGTGGTCCTGATGGATATTGATATGCCGCATGTCAATGGAATCGAAGGCCTGGTGCTCATCAAGCAGCATTTTCCACAGGTCAAAGTATTGATGCAGACCATCTTTGAAGATGAAGACAAGATCTTCAATGCCCTTGTTGCCGGCGCTGATGGATATATCCTCAAAAAGGCTTCACCTTTAAAATTGCTTGAAGGTATTCGGGAGGTCATGGAGGGTGGGGCTCCTATGACTCCGGTCGTAGCCAAGCAGGTCCTTTTAATCTTCAACAACAAGCACAAGTCGTTTGCTAAAAATGATTTTGCATTGACCTCTCGTGAAACGGAGATCCTTTCTCTGCTGGTCGAAGGGTATAGTTACAAGATGATTGCTGCGAAATGCAATGTTACTTATGCTACTGTCAATACGCACATTAGCAGCATCTATCAAAAGCTGCATGTTTCTTCCGGAACAGAAGCTGTAGCATTGGCCATTGAGGCGGGGATTACAGGGAAGCGAAAGTGATTAATTATTCTGTCCCTTGAGCATCACCATCACAACAAAAAAGTTTTCAATACCGCCTTACGTCTGCGTGAGGGATAAAACATGGATTCATTATCCATGACCACACACCCATCATCGTGTATCTCACGAACTCTGTTTTTATTGATCAACACAGAATTGTTTATTCTCATGAATCCATGTCTTTCCAACAGTTGCTGATATTTCTTCAACACTTTAGCGACCATGACAGGTGAATGGCCTTCAGCATGGATAGTAGTATAATTACTCGATGCTTCGATATGAAGAATTTTAGCTACCGGCAGAAATTCGCGTTTGTTTCCATGCCTTACTTCTCTGAACCGAAGGAATTTTATTGTATCCATTTTTTGAGTGTTTTCCAAATGATCTTTCAATTCTGCATCACCTTCAACTGGCGTGGCGCATGAATATCCAGCGCAGTCGTCGGCAGAAGCGAGAGATGATGACAAATCGCATTTGCTGAAGAGACGACAGGTTGAAAGGGTGCAGGTCCTATGATCACATCTGTTGCCATATCAGGCACACCCCCACACCAGTTTGACGCAGTATGCCAATCCGAATTCACCGTGCCCAACCATCTTCCGGTTTCATTCACTTTCACAGCGGCATATTGTGAATTTACCACACCGCAGGTACCACTCACGATGACATAATAATATTTGGTACCCGCGACCGACGTACCTGGAATATAGTTGGATGAGGTGGCGCCGTCGATGGATGTTCCATTATACCCGGTATTATCTGTATCTACATACCACTGATATTGAAGTCCTGTTCCTGTTGCGGTAACAGCAAGAGTGGAAGGTGTTGTATTCTGACATAACGTTTGTGATGCAATTGGTTGTGAAGTGATAGCCGTAGAAGTACAATTTATTCTGAGCGTGATTTTTCCCGGCAGGGGATCATTGTAATGTACGGACCAGCCACTCGGGATATTCACAGTATTGAAGACACCAGTGATTGCTTCGGCATCAATAATGGTAAATGCATCTGTATTCTGTGGTGTATAGCCAACCGAAACATTCAGTGTGCCGCCCAGGTAAATAGGTCCGCCAATTGTTACTTTGTCAAAATGCATGCAATCATCCTGGGCGCCGTTGATTTCCATTTGAAAAGTTCCCTGGTTGTCGATATAAGCATCATCATCGAAAGGATTAGTCACTACAGTCTGACATCCTGGAGAATTGCCGGGTGAGATAATACCATCAGCATAATTATAAATGTGACCATGAAATGATCCATTTCCGGCATAAGTACCATGGTTATCGAAAATGGCAGCCAGATTTGTAAAGTCACTATTGTTGATGATGAGGCCGCCAGGATTATTATAGAAATAAGCTTCATTCCAATAAGCCCCGCCATTGATCGCATTGATGGTGCCTGAATTAATGACAGTGCCAAGTATAGGACTAGAAGATACATACAATTGTCCGCCATCGATGATAAACTGACCTCCTGTATTATTGGTGATCGAATCTTCAGCGTAAATGGTAAATACCTGCACAAGACCTCCATTATTTATGATCAGGTTTCCTTCACACTCCATCCAGGATGGATATAATAGGGACCCATTAATGGTCACTGTAGTTGAAGGCGGTATGTTTAGTGAAGTAACTTGACCTGCTTCATGCGCTTCGAAGCCTGCCTTTAGCGTTAGGCCAGGATAATAAGGTGTCCATTTAGCCTGGTCTGTCCAATATCCTTGACCAGTAAAGTAGTATTTATTATCCCCGGTACCCTTGATGGCAAAATCAAAATCACTTTCATCACAATCGTTCGTAGCAATATGAATGGTAGCAGTATGAACACCTAAACTTGTCGGTGCATATAACACAGTAAACCATGTGCTCTGATAACCATTTACAGTGGATTGATTGGGAGGACTGACGGTGAACATAGATGCACCCGGGCCACTGATCGAGATGTTGTTTATATTTAAATCGCCGCTATTTCCATTATAAATTGTAAACGTTCTGGTCAGGCTGGTATCGATCATGATCGTATCAAAATCTGTTTGATTGGCCAGAGAAGGAATCGTTTGACCATCCGGAATATTAATTGCATTCCCACTGACATTTATTTCAGGAGTCTGGACTTCAACAGAAAAGTTGCAGACTGCATTTACACCACATCCGTTATTGGCCGTGATGGCGATATTGGTAACGCCCACGTTAAAAGCACTACCACTTCCAGTGCCAGCACCGCTCCCGGTAGTCGCTCCTGAAAACACATGACTCAATGTCGGGGCAGGTGTTCCGATAGCAACAGCGGTATAATTAAATATGGATGTACATGTCGCGGGATCAGCCATAGCAAGTTGATAGGCGGGACACTGAGTGAATGCAGTAGAATTATTGGTAACATTCACTGTTGAATTTGTGGAACAGGTTCCAAAGTTTACTGTCCATTTATAGGTATTTAATCCGGGAGCCATTCCACTGACAGTGGCGGAAGGTGTATTTGCATTGGGTTGAAAAGTACCGGTTCCTGTGACAACTGTCCATGTACCTATAGACCCTGCGGGTCCTGGTGTTGCAGCCAATGGAGTGGATGCTGCGCATATCGTTTGAGCAGGCCCGGCAGAATATGGACCCAGGGGAGTGGCTGTAAATTCATCGGCACCGATATCAGGAGGTGACAATCGAGATGTACCATCGTAGTCGTCTGTAATTCCGGAGATGGTAATCCCGGCTCCATCTAAATTGCAATTGCCATTTGTCGCGAGGTGTAAATCAGACGGTGTGATAAAAGCGGTTGCAACGCTGACCGAGTGCAGATCCTCGTTGGTGACCGATTGCCATTGACTCAAATTGTAAAGATTGTAAGATGCGTTAAATCCTATAGCGCCATAAGAACTTACAAAGAGATTATTATAATCAGAACTTAAATTTGAAATACCTCCGCCCATGAACATGGCCCAACTATTAGTATTGTTGATTTTCATATTCGAAACAATATTATTCTTAAAATTGATTATGTTGATTCCAAACCGATAATATCCTGCGGAATATCCCGGATTAGATCCGGAAATGGAAATGGAATTGTAAAATATATTCAGGTATGTCCCTGATGTAAAATCTATCATACCATACAAGTCACAATTCTGTGTTGCATTTAATGAGATCATATTATTTGATATCTCACTGGCGTACCCAGGGCCTGTCGCAATGTCGTGGACATAGATGCCGTAGACACCGGATCCGTTAAGTTTCAGATCATAAATCCGGTTGCCCCGAAATATAAATCCTTCAATAGTGTTGGAGAAACATCCAAAACCAATCAGTCCCCCTGTATTTTGAGAATTGATCTCATAGATCTGGTTTTGCTGATAGACAGTGCCGACTGAACCTCCGTTGTCATAGATTCCTGTATAGGAAAAATTATAAATGTTATTCCCGATGATTTGCAGGTTTGAGTTCTTTAAAGTGGATGAGTTTACGTTTCCTGAATTATATATTCCAATCGCAATGGCTGTATTTCCGGCTGTGATGTCATTGTTCTGGATCAAATTGTAATCATTACCTGTAGTTAATGTCGTGGAAGCGATGTAGACCACCCCATTCGAATTGGAAGTGCTAACTCCTTTTAATATGCAATTCTTCACTGCATTTTGTGTCGCATCGTTGATGAATCGAATGACGGCACCCGATGTATTGGTATTGGATATCGTCAGATCTTTTGTATTGGTTCCATTACTGGAACCATCTATCGCCACATAATCTGCGCCATTGAAATCAACAAGTACTGTACTCGCACTTCCTGAGATCACGGTTGTCACGCCTGTAGCAGGTTTGATGGTCAGCGTATTCGTGCTGCTCGCCTGTGCGTTTTGATTTATAGTGAGTGGAAATGTTTCTCCTCCTGAGTATGTCACGTCAGTCAAAACAAATACAGTTGGACCCGCCATACATCCGTTATTATATGCCTGAACAGCATTAGTCAGCGTAGAAAAATGTCCAAGCTGATTAGGTATTGTGCCGGATCCGACAGAATAAGAACCTGGCCCAAATGTGTACAAAACTGTGTTCGTGATTGGAGATACAGGCGGTGTCGTCACATTATTGACATTTGTTGCAACGAGTCCGGCCGAAGGATTAGACTTGATGTTAATCGGATCAGCAAGATCTTGACAAATGACAAAATAAGAGATCACATCGCCTCCGGTCAATCCTCCTAAAGTCGAAGCAGTGATCGTAAATGTCCAGACACCATTGATCCCGTTGCCTGATGTCAACACACCCGGCGTTGAAAAATAAGCTCCGGTATTTTTTTTAAAATAAACACGAGGCACAAAAGATCCGGTGACCGGTACACCCAGATTGTCCGTGATCGTGCCTGTAAAGATTCTGTCACTTGTCGAACAGGATGTAGATATGGTAGTCAATTGTATGACCGGTGCTGTGACATCAAATGGATTTTCATAAGCCCCCATTGTAGAACCCATTGGTGGTGTACCTGTATGGCGGGCAACAGAAAGAAAATCAGATGTTATTCCGGTGCCTGTGTTATCTGCACCTCCCACAACGTATCCGGAAGATGGTCTTAAATCATCATTGGCAAAAAAGAAAGGATTTGCAATGATTGAATTTATATTTTGTCCGAACCCGGTTTGAATGGCAGGCAAATCAATCCGGTCTGATGTGAGAAATCCGGGGATGGCTCCCGCAGGATAAAATGAATTGCTCACATAATAATCATTGTAGTTAATGGACGAAAATGCACTTGAGGGAGCAGCGGAATAGATAGCATAATTTTTCTGTGCATTGCTTGTACCGGATTGTGTATTGGAAAAAATATTATCCCGGATATCCAGGTTACTGGCAGCTGAACCAATATAAAGAGCAGTTGTAATGGCATTTGCAAATATGCCAATGCTCGCATAAATGTTTACACTGTTGTAATAAATTTTAACTCCACCTGTAGTTGAGGTAGTCAGGCTACTCCCAAGCAGACCAATACAAATGCCCATAGAAGAGTTTGTCATGATAGAGTTGTTGGAACCATTGACATTATAGATCACATTATTGGCAATCGTCAGGTTACTGCTGGTAGTTCCCGTTCCAACAGTAATTCCTCTGGCACCATATCCTGTCGTGCCACTCGACAATACTGCAAGTATCTTGTTACTCGTGACTACTGATGAAACAAAACCGGTTTCCAGGGAAATACCCACCGGGTAGATTGGAACGGTGCTGAAGACATTCAGTGTATTAGTTGAAATATTGCTATTCAGTGCATTCCCTACGCGTATACCTGTACATTCTGAAGCAGAAGTGTTGATCACGATGGTATTACCTATAAGTTGAAGGCTGTCATCTCCGCCTGCTGATGACGAGGCAGTTCCATTGGCATAAATACCATTTGATACAGATGTGATATTGTTGTTTTGAATCGTCACATCATCATTGTCTGCTCCTGGTGTACCAGGCGTACTCCCACTTACAGAAATTCCAAAACCCGTAGCATTGGAATTGCCAAAACTGATATTGCAATTCTTAACTGTATTGTGATGTGCCCCGGCACCTGTTCCCAGGCTTTGCAATACAATGACAGAAGGTACTGTAGAGCTTGTGTTGATGATGGTCAGACTTTTGTCAGTGCTCGTGCCTCCGATGGATCCATCGATCGTCACTCTGTCTGCTCCATTCAATCGGATAAGGCCGGTGTTTGAAATTGAACCTGAAAGTGTTCTGGCCACTCCGATCGGATAAATTTTAATTGTATACGGTGCAGCAAATTCAGTTAAACTGATTAAGCCGGTTTCAGTGGTGATGTTGCCGTTGATTTGAATATTTAAATTACCTGTCACTATACCGGCATTGATGGCTTCGAATACCCCTCCTGATCCTGTCAGTGTAGGGTAGCTGCCCGGCACAGATATCGTTCCGTTGAAGGAGGTCAGAATGATAAAACTATTAATCGGCCCTGCGATTGGAAACGCTGTTGATGTTAAAGCGACGCTCACCGGAGAGTTTGCATATACGCCGGAAAACATGCCCACATTTGGCGGCACGATTTGATCCTGTGCTACAACAAAATATTGAATCGCATTCCCAACGGATACACCTCCTCCGGAAAGCAGTGTATAATCCATTGTAAACGCAAATGGAGATGTCGAACCATTAGCTTCAACAAATTTCCATCCTGGAGTGCTGCTTGTATTATCAGTGAATGTATTTGCATCAGTTGACCTTTTATAATAAACCCGCGGTCGAATACCTGCATTTCCCTCAACATTGCTCAGATCGGTGATGATCACATTCGTAAAGGATTGCGTATTGGCAACCACACCATTTGGAATAAGTGTATATGAAATCAACGGGCCTATATGATCAGAAAGAATGAACATGCCTTCATCAGCCCCGATATCGGGCACCTGGGCATTACGGGCATCACCATCAAAATCATCTGCCTGGCCTGCGATCGGTGTACCTCCGCTTTCAATTTGTGTAGGATTGGCAGGATTGATATGCAGAAAATCAGAACTGACTGATGATGTACTTAAAAAGAAGGATCCTGGAACAATCGCCTGGCTGACGGATTGTGCATCACGTGGCGAAATTACACCTGCATTAAAAACCCCTGCACGGTATGCTTCAATCGTTTGGGCATTACCGATGCCATCATAATAAATCAAATGATTAGTTGCAGGAGTTCCGGCATAAAACATGTTGTTATTGGAGGTGTTAGCATAATTATTTAAATCACCGCCATTGCCATTACTTCTCCGAAAAGCAACACTCAATCCTCCGGTACCAGGCGTAGAAAGATTTATAATAATGTTGTTCCTTAAATTCAATTTTCCCTTATCGGCGAAAACACTTGTCTGATGATTAATGCCCGAACTGCCGAATCCATTACCACCTGTCGACGCCAGGTATATCGTATTGTAATAAACATTGTAGGTAGACGGCGATATATTGGACGTAAGATCAATTCCGATCACTGCATTGGACCCGGTAGCTGAAGGAGCAGTCAGGTTCCCTATTAGATTGTTACTGATGGTATTTGTCCCCCCGGATGCAAGAGGCGTGTCCATGAAAATTCCTTTGACAAATCCTGATGCATTGGTTGAAGTGAGATCACATATTTTATTTTTAGAAATAACTGCACTGAACATCTGGCTGTAAATTCCGTAAGTAGAACTTCCTGCCTGGCTATTCAATCCACTGATCAAATTTTGAGAAACGGTTATGGACCCATTGGTTGAATTGTTAATCCAAAGATTGATTGCGGTGACGGACCCACCTCCGGTTAGATTCTGAAATGTATTGGAAGAAATGACAGAACCGGCACTCGCATAGTTCACGCTCATTCCCTGGACTGCAGCATTCGCATTGGATGAAGCGATAAGATTATTAAAAATATTATTCGTGATTATTTTTGTCGGTCCATTGGAGGAGGAATTACCATTTTGATTTACCCATCCGTCAATATGTGTTTGACCGCCTACAGTTACATTTGAAAAATTATTGGATTGATTGTTCGAGACAGAACCGGTGACAGATGATCCCATTCCATTATAAAATGTCACGTAATTACCGCTTGCATTCTTTGTGAAACCGGTCACAATCGTATTCCCATTCACATTTTCTACGCCTGTCGAAGTCATATTGCCGGCGCGCTCCATAAAAGTGACAAATCCGATAGTATTCATATTTAAATTGGTAAACGTATTGTCATTAATGTTATCGGTGACAGAGCCAGAATGGTTCCAGTAGATTAAAGAAAGGACTACCGATCCTGTTCCGGCAAACGTAATCCCCCTGAAATCGTTATTGATAATGGACAAGGCAGCTGCAGAAGCTAAAGTATTCACGTAAATTCCATGAAAATCACCCTGAGCATTCCCGAAAACCAGATCATATGAAATCAAACCACTGCCGGCAGTACCCAGTTGATTGTAATTGATCGTAAGTGAATTGCTGACATTACCATAATTCACTATCCCCCAAAAACTGGAGTTAGTTATACCAGGTGTGGCCGAATACACAATGCCTTCCAGGGTATTATAATTGATGCTGAGGGAGAGTGCTGTCCCATTATTAATAATACCATTAAATTCACTATAATTTTGAGAAATATATGTGATGTGCTGGATTGTATTTCCATGTGTTGCAATGCCAATGATTTCATTCCCTGTAGCATTACAATATATCCCCCGAAAATAACAATTGCCAAAATTACCGCCCGACATTCCAAGCGTAATGCTGCCTACAGTTGAACCTCCAATGTCATTGGATAAGATGGAATGGGAACCCGTTCCTTCTATTGAAATTCCGAAAAAATAAATATTTCCTGCTCCCATAGCAATAGCCCCAATATGATTATTTGAAATAGTGCAATTCACAGCAGAGCTCAGGTATATCATAGAGGAACTGATTCCTGACGTTACATTTGTAATGTAAAGGTTAGTTGTTGTACTTCCGTTACCTGTCACAGCACCAACCGTATTGCCTGTTGACGTGCCTACATTCAGACCACCAGCTCTGACGAGAATTCCGTAGAAAGCTGCATCCGATGTGCTGCTGGAATTATAATCTGATGCCCAATTAATTCCGTTTATCGTATTTCCTTGAATTTCGGATACGGGTGTTGCTGGGACTGCGGTAATATCGATTCCCGCAAACCGGCCGTTAGTATTGATCAGCATCCCGGTTCCATCCGCGCTTGCATAACCGATAATATTATTACTGATGATGTATCCTCCTCCAGAAGGCGTGTTGATAAAAATGCATTCGAGGTATTTCGAACTACTCAAACCAGATCGTGCCGCCGTTTGATAGAATTTATTAGCACTGATCGTGAACGCGGAGCTATTCGATACCACTGCAATACCATTCGCACCATTTCCACCATAGAAGTTGGCAATATTATTTCCGATGATGACTGACAGGTCATTTGAGATAGAAGTTGATTGGCCTGACGAGCATATCGCAACAGTCGGAAGATTGGTTCCGGCTTCTGCAATTGTATTATTCGTGATGGTATTGTTATCATTTCCTGCAGCACTATTTGTTCCGGCAATGATGATGGTAGCAGTCACAGGAATTATTCCCAGACCTGATTGTGCGGCATTACCGGTTGATGAGCCTTTTATACTACAATTGGTGATTGTGTTATTTGATGAATCGTTGATCAACCTTATGGTGGATGTACCCGTTACTGCGGACGTACTTGTGTTCGATATGGTAAGTGCATTGCCGCCTGTATTGAGTCCATCAATGATCACATGATCTGCACCATTGAGATCCAATAGTGGTGCATTGATGGATCCACTCAGTGTCCATGATCCGCCGGAAGGTGTTATGGTCAGGTTCGTCCACGAGCTCACTGAAGGTTGATTCAGGACAGCAGAATTGTTGTCGGTTATGCTGGCCGTGATGGTCAAAGAAATGGAATTCCCAGCCTGTGTATTCACAGCATTAAGGGCGTCAAAGGCAAGCTTTAATGTGGTGTACGATCCATTGGCAGCACCACCTGAACCTGAAATAGTAACCTGCGCATAACCTGATGAAACAAAACATGTCAGGAAAAACAATCCTATAATGCTCCGGATCAGGTGACGAAAAGATTTTCCTCTGAGAGCACGTGGCTGTAGAATTCCTAAGCTGATAACTCCGATCAGTGGCATCTGCTGATCAAGTTCCTGCATCATCTTGTCTGACTGAAACAAGATGAAGTAGATCACCAGGATAATGATAATGGTAAGGATCAGGATTCGTGTACGTTGTCTTTGCATGATATTAGGCTTACTGGTTGTCATGGGATAAAACTACCGGCATGCCTGGGGTATGACCAAGGATTTGTGGTGGACAATACCTTTTCAGAAGGTGGACAAAAGTTTTTCAAAGGCCTTAGCCTTCTCCTTAGCCTTTATTAAAATACGGATCCAGATCCGAATCCTGCTCCAGCCCAAGTCGTTGACGGAGACGACGCTTGGTGGTATAGATTGTATTGAGAGAAACACCCAGGAGATTGGCAGCTTCTTTAGCTGTCAATTTGAGTTTACTGAGTGCTGCCATGCGCTGCTCGGCCTGGGTGATATCGGGGACCTTATTTCGGAGTGATAAAAAGAAACCTGGATAAACGGAATCAAAAAGAGTTTTAAATTTTATCCAGTCGTCTTCGGTCAGGATGAGATGGTGTGTCAGATCCGAAAGGCGCCGGATGTGATCGGTATCACTTTCTTTATCGTCATTCGCTGACTGCCATTTTTCAATGAGGGCATTTTTCTCCAGCAGATGTTGCCGGAAAATATCGAGTTGCTCCATCGCTTTTTGTGTTTCGGCTTCAGCGCGTCGTTTGCCTTCGTTGGCTTCGCGTTGTCGAATTTGCATTTTTAGACGCAATCTGTTTGACCACATGAAAGCAAGGCATCCGAGTAACAAGACAAGTGTAATTGTAAAATTGCGGGTGAGGGCTATTTGTTTTTTTTGCCGGTTAAGAGTTTTGATCGTCTGGATCTGATCCAGATTATTTAACCGGATCTGTAATATATCTGTACGGCTTTTTGTGATTTCAGCCTCAAGCGAATCATGCAAATGCAGGTATCGCTGCAAATACATATTGACACTGTCCGCACGACCAAGTTCAACGAATACCTGGGAAAAAGAAAAATCAACATTGGCTTGGTAGTTAGGTTGAGGTTTTTTATCCAGGAGTTGCTGAGCTGTATGTAGTTTCTGCAAAGCTTCGTGCGTCCGGCCTTTATTCAGATCAATGCGGGCAATCCATTGCAGTGAATTGGCTGCATTATCATATTGCTGTGCAGCGACGCTGTTGTTGTAATCATATTGAAGCAGGACATACGCTGAATCATATTGTCCCAGGTCATAATACACATCGCCTTTATTGCCGGCAATGATACCCAGCCAAAATGGTCCGCCATCTTTTTGAGCCAGCTGTGAAGCATGGCTGAATGCCTGGAAAGCAGAATCAGGTCGATGGATTTTCTGGTAGGCAAGGCCAATGGTATTCCATTGTTGCATTTGTTGATAGTCGTTGAGTACATTGTCCGGTTGATATCGTGCATGAGGTAAGGCAAGCAATCCATTCAACCCGGTCTCGATGCATCCGGCATAATCATGTGTATGATAAAGACTGTAACTCATGTCATAAAAAGCTCCGGCTGGAATGAAAAAATCCTCACGACGGTTTCGATTGAGGATGTCAAAGAACATATGAAAGTGCATCGAGGCGAGTCCATATTGACTTTTGCCATTATACATCTGGCCCAGGGTAAGGTGGATCATATATTGCAGGTTTTCGTCCTCAATCTCATAGGCTGCCTGTAATGCTGCATTGTAATTATCAATTTGGCTAATGCCCCCGGGACAATTTCCACCAGGCTTTTGGATTGAATTACGGAGAATTCTTACGCGTATCTGGCAGCGGACATTCGCCTTTTGTGCTACGGTGTCGATGCGGTCCATCGTTTGACACAATGTTGAGCTATCGGTTCCGGCTACCTCCCTGATCACCGAAGAAAGCATGCTATCACGGAGATCCTTTTTAACTGACAGTGTTTTTATCCAGATGTTGATTTGCCGGTCATCCACTTCCTTCTGTGCGAATGTATTGCCGGTGAGGCAGCAAAGCAGAAGGAAAAATGACAGGCGGAGTCGATACATAATGGCCGAGTAGGATGGGAAAATAGAGAAAAAAGTGGATGGGCATTATTTTTTAATTTGCAAAGTCTTATTTATATACTCTTCATTCCCCTTGATTTCAGATGGCAGTTTCATCATTGACACAAAAAGGATACATGCTGATAGCAGACCTGAGCGGTTATACACCTTTTATTCATCAAACGGAGATGGAACATGCGCAGGCCATTACGCAGGAGCTTATGGCTATTATTTTAACTCATGTCCGTGCACCCTACAAGCTGATTCAACTGGAAGGTGATGCCGTATTTTATTATGCACCCGGTCATTTAATACCACAAGCGGAACGTGTGATAGAAAACATAGAAGCCTGTTATATGGACTTCAGGGACCATTTATTAAAAATAAATCTCTTTAGTAACTGCCAGTGCAGGGCTTGCTCCTCTATCCATTCACTCGATCTCAAATTTGTGGTTCATTATGGGGAGTACATCGTCCAGAAAATATCCAATACTCCTGAAGGTATCGCAGGCCGTGATGTCATACTGGTACATCGTCTCCTCAAAAACAGTGTAACGGAAAATACCGGGATGCGTGGTTATGCACTGATCACGAATGCATGCCTGGAGCGTATCGGTTCACTGCTTTCTGTCACAACACACCAGGAGAAGTATGAACATATTGGCGAAGTTTCGTGCGGCATTTATAATCTTAAATTGTACGAAGAGCGTGTTCGGGATACGCGTCGTGTTTACATCCGGTCCGAAGAGGCGGATTACGTGTATGAAAGGATATTCAATACCTCTCCGGAAGAATTGTGGAGCTTTATTATAGATCCGGAGCGCAGGCTAATGTGGCAAAACATCAAAGAAGTGAAAAACACACCGGACCTTACAGGTCGATTGGGTGTGGATGCGCAGTTTCATTGTGATCATGGTGCGTTTTCAAGGATCACCCGAATGCTGGATTGGCGTCCGTTTCATTATATGACGAATATCACTCAACAGCGTTTTCATAAAATTCCTTACAAGCCTCCTCCTGTCCAATGCACGTTTGAATTCCTGCCGATGGAAGATGGGCGTACTAAAATTTCTTTCCGCACGCGAAATATCCAAAGGGATTGGTTGACGAAGACAGTGTTCCGTTTATTGGCGAGAAAGATGTTGGACAAGGAAAATAATTTGGAATATAACCGGCTTGAGCGGGTGCTTGAAGAGATGAGGACTGCACCAATCTCCTCTTACATCCTTGCAAAAGATAACAGCGATGTATAGTCGCTTTTATCTGCTGCTTGTAAAGAAACAATGTACTTCTTCCGAAGGTCGGATTCCATTGTCAGATTCTTCTCTCCCCAGGTGAATACAGGCAGTCTATAAAGTTTTTCAATGATGATCTCTGCCATGAGCCGACTATGTCTGCCATTCCCATTTGGAAAACAATGAATACTGACAAGACGGTGTTTAAATCGAAGAGCGATTTCATCTGTAGTATAAGATTGATTGATATGCCAATAGATTGCATCATCAAGGAGTAGCTTTAGATCTACAGGGATTTTATGACAATGAACACCAATGTTTTTATCTGACTTTCTAAACTCACCAGCCCATGCCCATACGTGTCCATACATTCGCTGGTGTAAATTCCTGACAAAGTCAGCAGAGAATACCTGAGCAGGAGAGAAATTTCGGTTTAATATCCAAAGCACAGCGTCTTCAATATTTTGCTGTTCGAATTCATCTAATTCACCGCGTGTTGTAATGGTAGGAATCAGAAGACCCACCTTTTCCTCTTCATCCAGGGGAGTTTGACCATCAGTGTATTCATGCATTAATCCCATAGTGCTTTAGGCATTTCTCTGATGATCTCTTCTTTTCGTTCCTGAATTGCTTTTACAATTCTTGCGTGCGAATTTTCCTGTTTCTCAAGCTTCATTGAATGGGAAGTTCGATGCACGATCTTTGAAGCCAGTCGTTCTGCTTTTCTTTCTATATGCTTATGGAGAGTACCATCGATCGGAACAAAACCATATACTAATTCCATGTCTAAAGCTAACGCAGCATCTCGTAGGGAATTGAGTGTTATACTGCCATCAGCTTCACGCTTTTCAATAGCGCTCACACTTGCCCTGGTCAGCGATAGCTTCTTGCCAAGCTGCTCAAGGGACATTCCCAGGGTAGTCCTGATGGTATGCACCCATCCTTTATCTGAAACCTTTACTCTGCGGACATTACTAAATGCCAGCATCTTTTGGTGGAGTTGATCAATCTGTATCTTTTTCATTTTGTATCAGTATTATGATACAAATATAGGATAAAAGTATCATTATATTGATACAAAATAAAATTTTATGTATTAGTATAATTATACAAAAAATGGAATAACATCAGTAATAATAATATAATGGATTCTAATTCAATATATAATGCATATAATTAAATTATAATATTACTTTCCAATACAGAAACGACTGAAAATATTCCCTAATATCTCATCACTTGAGACTTGCCCCGTGATCTCCCCAAGATGATATAACGCCTGCCTTATATCCTGCGCCACAAAATCAGATGTCACTCCGGATTCCAACCCCGACAACACATCCTTCAGTCTTGACTCTGTCCTGTCCAATGCATGATAATGTCTCGCCGAACTAATCATCGGTATGTCCTGCGGAATTTCATTTTTAATACTATCACGAATTACTTCTCTTAAATACAGAATATTCATATTGTTAATCGCCGACAAAGGCACAACAGGATATTCCTTCAACCGCCATTTCGCAGGCTCTGCATATGGATTGAGATCCATTTTATTGGCAGCAAGAATCACCCTTACATTTTCGGGAGAAATAGCAGCAAGATCAGCAGCAACTTCTTCAGGCGATAACTTCTTCACATCAAATACATAAATCAATATCGATGCTTTCTCGATTTTATCCATCGTGCGCTGTATCCCCATCGATTCAATTTCATCATCCGCTTCACGAATTCCTGCAGTGTCAATCAACCTGTACTGAATACCATCGATCACTAATATTTCTTCTATCGTATCTCGTGTCGTGCCCGGGATAGCAGAAACAATTGCCCGATCTTCCTGCAATAATTTATTTAATAAAGTAGATTTACCTGCATTAGGTCTTCCTGCAATGACAGTCGGGATTCCTTCTTTGATGGCATTGCCCAGGTGAAATGTTTCTTTTAATCTTGAAGTCAACTGAATGACTTCTGTCACTAATGTTTTCAATTTTGTCCTGTCAGCAAATTCAACATTCTCTTCTCCAAAATCAAGTTCAAGTTCAATCAGGCTTGCAAAATCAATTAGCTTCTCCCTCAGAAACCTGATTTCAGTTGAAACGCCTCCCTTCAACTGTTGAATAGCTATCTTATGTGCAGCACGCGATTGTGATTCTATAAGGTCCGCTACAGCTTCTGCCTGCGAGAGATCCATCCTTCCATTGAGAAATGCACGCATCGTAAATTCGCCAGGATCAGCAGGCCGCGCTCCCTGGCGAATCAATAGAGAAATGATCTCTTTGAGTACGTAAGGCGAACCGTGACAAGAGATTTCAACAACATCTTCTGATGTGTAAGATCCAGGAGATTTATAAATAGTGACAACAGCTTCATCAATCATCTCTCCTTCTTCATTGATGATTTGTCCATAATGCGCAGTATGGGATCCTGCTTTTGAAAGAATCGTTCCTATGAAAATCTTTTCAGTAATGGCAATTGATTGTGGCCCGGATAAACGGATCATGCCGATGGCGGATACTACCTCGCCTGTTGCGATTGCCACGATGGTGTCACTTTTTATCAAAAGAATTTTCGATTTTCGATTTCACTATGGGATTTTAATCAATCCTTTGCTGCAAAGTACAAAATGCTGAAGGTACTGTAGTTTCAAAATTTGGAGTTGCTTTTATCATAAATTCAGGATAAATTTGAAATAACCAATTGAAAGCATATGAATGAATTCATTCTCAAAGACCGTTTTTTGAGATTTGCCTGGGACGTTTATCTCCTCACGAAGAAATTCCCGAAGGAACCAGTTTATAACGTGGTCACTTACCAAATCCTCAAGAGTTCCTCTTCTTCAGGTGCTAATTACCATGCAGCTTGCCGTGGAAAATCTACACCAGATTTTATCAATAAACTCCGTATCGTCGAAGAAGAACTAGATGAGACCATATATTGGTTTAAATATATAATCGGAATTGACACCAGATGGGAAAAAATAACATCAATTTTATGCAGTGAAGGCGATGAATTATTGTCCATTATTATAGCTTCGAAACGAACTCTTCTTATGAAAAAAGATTCTCATTAAAATCGAAAATCGAAAATCGAAAATCGAAAATCGAAAATCGAAAATCGAAAATCGAAAATCGAAAATCGAAAATATGTCTTCTGAACGATTTTGATTATATTTATACATCATCCCAAGTTCAAATCATTTTAGAATACCTCTTCCTTGGGCTGATGTAATATTGAATAGAATGTGTAGAAATGACAATGTAAAAATTAACATTGCCCTGTAAGGGCTAGAGGTTGGTAAACCCAAAAGATCTAAGAAACCGTTTCCCTTCTGAAGAACTGTTTGGGAGTGAAGCCAAACTTCTTCTTAAACGCCGAAATAAAATGGCTCGGATTCTGATACCCGATTTTGAAAGCAACTTCTTTCACCAGGTATTCACCTGAATTCAACATCTCCATCGCCGTTTCAAGTTTGTGATCAGCGTGAAACTGGTGAATGGTTTTTCCATAAACAAATCGATACCCTTCACGCAATGTATTTCGTGGAAGCTCGTAGAGAACCGACAGACGATCCGGATCAGGTGCCTCGTCCACATGTTCGATGATGTGTTTGCGCACTTTGTTGAGTTTGATTTCGATAGCAGGACTCAGGGCAACGGGACAACTATCCATATGCTGACCGAATGAAGAATCCATGATCAGGCTAAAGATTTCCAAAAATTTTGCCTTTTCATATAATGCACTGAAAGGTGGTTTTAATTTGTGATGAAGTAACTGGTCAAAACAATTCATCATCGAAGGACCAACAGGAATAATCTTCATGAGATCGCGCATATTCATGTGTTGCGTCTCTCCAAGTTGCCCCTGATTAAATGTCGGCATGATCAGATGGTGAAGGACTGAAGCGTCCATTTTCAGAATATAAAATTCTGTTGAAGTTTCTGCTCTCAGCTTGACATGCCATGCACTCCTGGGGTTAGCGAGAAATATGGCATCTCCACCGCCCAGTTCTAATGGATGAGGAATAAATGAAGCCTGCAAAATGAGCTGCCCCTGCCTGACACAAAAAAGATATACCTCTAAAGGATTAGAGGTTATGTCAACCACACTCTTTTCTGAACATTGAAGACCGCGGATCACTCCATGGTCCTTTATTTCAACTTCCGTGACCTGAACTGAGGCCTCAACTACAAGATTATTTTCCACACCGCAAATTTAAGCATTAGTGAAACGATTCAAATGGTTCAATGTTGCTAAGTACCTGGTTCATTGCTTAAATCCCGGCAATTGAACCGCTGTATAGGGCATAAAAGTATACGACCCGGGACAATCAGTGGATGATATAAATTAGCGGGATATATGATTTTGAGCATATTATAAAGGATAAAGCCGGCAGAAATTGATTTTCAGCACCCACGGACTAATTAACCTTTCGCCTCTTTTCTTGTTATCTTGCGACACATCAAAATGAAAACTCATGTTAACTGACAAAATGGTAAAAGCGCTCAACGATCAGATCGCGATGGAAGGGTATGCCTCGTTTTTCTACCTTTCGATGGCCGGTTGGTTTGATCATAAATCCATGAAAGGATGCGCCGCATTTATGTATCGACAATCCGCCGAGGAACATATGCACATGATGAAGCTTTTTCATTATGTCCTTGAAATGGATGCTCATGCCATCAGTCCCGGGATCAAATCACCCCTGGTAGAATTTGTTGACGCCAAATCCGTATTCGAAGAAACTCTTGCACATGAGCGACGCGTCACAAAATCAATCAATGATATTGTTGAGCTCGCTATCAAAGAAAGTGATCACGCCAGCTATGCATTTCTTCAGTGGTATGTCACTGAACAACGTGAAGAAGAAAACCTTATCCGCATGATACTTGATAAGATCAACATGATCGGGCATGGTAGCCAGAGTCTGTATTTCATAGACAAAGAGCTTGAAGAGATCAACAAAGTCCAGGTAGCTACGGAGAAGGCTGAGAAAAAAGCGTAGGGCAGTAAGCAAAGGGCGGAGGGCGAAGGGCAGTGGGTCTACATCCAGTTTGATTTTTGCTATATACACGTCAATAAGAAAGGTAGAGGGCGAAGAGCAGTGGGTCTACATCTCGCGAGATCAAGAATAATCTTCGAAGTAATTTCCCCAGGTTGATATTTTTTTGAAAATTTTATAATGAATCCGAATATGCCTGTATTCGTCTGGATTCAATATCCAATCGTTCGAATAATTCTTCTTTTAAGGATTTAGAGATAAGTGATCTCTTTTCCAGTATGATAACAATATTAGCCGCTTCAAAACATTCGCGTTTTGAGTACCTGAGAAATTGTTGCTGTTCTCCTTTCATTTGTGTTCCGGTGCTTTCAGAAATGTTATTTGGAATGCTCATTCCGACGCCCCGACATTGATCGGCGAAGCGCCATAGTTTTTTTGCTTCCAAATCATCAGCTATGTCAAAAAGGATCATAGCTATTTCAATTGCTTCTTTCCATATTTCCAAATTTTGAAATCTAAAGTGCCGCATTAAGGATTGATATTTGATTTATCTCCTATAATGTCTTGAGCTTGCCAAAACGTTACCATTTTTATCAATTATTTTTTGATAATTCTAAATTCTCTTCATTTGCCCTTAGCCCTTCGCCCTCCGCCCTCCGCTCTTCGCCCTTCGCATTATTTCCCCGATATTTGCATTATCATAGCCAATGTTAAATCATGGAAACAATTGCTCTTAAATATCCTGAGACTAAAAACTTCATCGCAGGGAAATTCGTACCGCTGTCAAAGAGAACTTTGGATGTCATCACTCCATTGTCAGGTGAAGTACTTTCTGCAGTAACACTTTCTGATGCTGCCGAACTTGACAGAGCTGTAAAAGCAGCACAAGCCGCTTTTCCATCATGGTCCGCTACACCAATCAAAGAAAGAGTCCAGGTATTTTATCGATATAAAACTTTATTAGAAAAAAATTTAAAAGAACTCGCATGGCTTGTGCACGAAGAGAATGGTAAAACCATCGAGGAAGCAACCGCTGAAGTAGAAAAGAGTATTGAATTGACGGAATTCGCCTGTTCATTACCTCAATTGATTTCCGGAGAATTACTTGAAGTCAGCAAAGGCGTTGAATGCCGGGTAGAACACAAACCACTCGGAGTTGTCGCATCAATTGCACCGTTCAATTTTCCAAACATGGTTCCTCACTGGACTATACCAAATGCTATCGCCCTGGGAAATTGCATGATCTTAAAACCATCTGAACAAGTGCCGATTTCTTCAAATCGTATTTCTGAATTATTGAAAGAAGCCGGTTTGCCGGATGGTGTATTCAATGTTGTCAATGGAGATAAAGAAATCGTTGAAGCGATTTGTGATCATCCGGGCATTGAAGCAGTATCATTTGTGGGTTCAACAAAAGTCGCCAAGATTGTATATCGCCGTTCAACAAATAATTTAAAAAGATGTGTTGCTCTTGGTGGCGCGAAGAATCATCTTATCGTGTTGCCTGATGCACATCCTGACATGACTGCTTCTAATATCACAGCCAGTATGAGCGGTTGCGCCGGACAACGATGCATGGCTGCTTCAGCGATGGTGGCAGTCGGACCGCTGGATTCCATCATCAGCAAGATTTGTGAAGAAGCAAAAAAAATAATTCCCGGTAAAAATCTCGGTAGCGTCATCAGTAAGGAAGCAAAAGAAAGAATCGAACGATACATCACCGAAGCCGAAAAAGCGGGAGCGAAAATTCTCGTGGATGGTCGAAACTACGTCGTAGCAGGAAAAGAAAATGGATTTTATGTCGGGCCAACTGTGATTGATTTTGTGACTCCTGACATGGCCATAGCAAAAGAAGAAGTATTCGGTCCTGTTCTTGCCATCATCCGTGCAAAGGATGTGGATGAAGCTATCAAAATTGAAAATGCAAGTAATTATGGTAATGCAGCATCCGTTTTTACGCAAAGCGGTGGCATGGCGAAAAAAGTTATGGATGGTGCAAGTGCAGGCATGATCGGTGTCAATGTCGGCGTCCCTGTTCCGCGTGAGCCATTTTCATTTGGAGGCTGGAATGAAAGTAAATTCGGCGTCAACGATATCACCGGCAAAAGTTCAATTGAATTCTGGACCAAACTGAAGAAAACAACTATCAAATGGAATCCGGAATCGAAGACCAATTGGATGAGCTAGGGCGAATTACGAATTACGAATTACGATTGAGGATTTACGATTTTGGATTAAGAACTTTCCTGTGTTGATATGGTTCAAATTAAGTTTTTGCGTGCAGATTTTATTGATGCCACAACAATAGATATTAATTCATTTCCTTCCTTTATGAGGTCATTGGAAATACCTATCCATTTTGCATCCACTCCATTTGTATAGACTAGCCAATACAGGGTTTCATCTAACTCCTCCTCAACAATTTTAAGTTTATTAATAAAATCAGGTACTGACTTCCCTCGAAACGCAGCACGGTAATTTGCGCCCGAGGATGAAGAACTTCTTATCATTTGATTAGTAATCGAAAAATATACGGTTTCCTTAGGAAACAGCTTTGTAAATCGATAGATTGCCAAAGCAAATTTCAAGAATCGATCTTGAAGGTCTGAATTAACCATTTTGTTTCAACTGTAATGTGAAATATAAATTTACTATCTTTCTTAATACAAGTCAATTGTTTTCTTTAACCGTGATTCGTAATTCGTAAATCGTAAATATTCTCATGTCCATAACTGCCACCACATCACTCAGAGACCAGATTTTACAGGATAACCTCGACTACACTCTTTTTTCCTGGAGCAAGCAAAAAGGCCTTACTCCGCCGGCGATAAGCCATGCGAAAGGAGTATATCTCTATGACTATGATGGAAAGAAATATCTCGATTTTTCTTCCGGATTGATGAATGTCAATATCGGTCATGGAAATCAACGGGTGACTGATGCTGTAGTAAAACAAATGCAGCAAGTGAGTTTTGTCACTCCTTCCTGTGTCACAGAAGCACGTGGATTATTAGGAAAAAAGCTCGCTGAAATTTCTCCAGGCAATCTTACAAAAACACTTTTTACAGTTTGTGGAGCCAGTGCAGTTGATAATGCGATTAAACTTGCACGTCTTTATACAGGTAAACATAAAATCATCGCACGTTATCGCGCATTTCACGGCGCTTCTTATGGCGCCATGACCGCAGGAGGTGACCCGCGTAAATTACCTTCTGATGCACAGCAGATGCCGAATGTGGTGCATGTCGAAGATCCATATTGTTATCGCTGTCCGTGGGGAAAAGAGATAACTTCATGCGACAGGGAATGTGTAAGTCACATCGAACGGGTCATCCAATTTGAAGGCCCTGAAAATATTGCAGCTATTTTAATGGAAGGGGAGAGTGGTTCATCAGGTTGCATCAAATATCCACCGGATTATCTCATAAAAGTAAGAGCGTTGTGCGATAAATATAATATCCTGTTGATTGCGGATGAAGTGATGAGTGGATTTGGGCGAACTGGTAAATGGTTCGCTGTGGATTATCATGGTGTCGTACCGGATATGATCGCTACTGCAAAAGGGATTACTGCGGGATATCTTCCGTTAGGAGCACTGATCGTTTCAGATAAGATCGCTGCGCATTTTGATGATAAGCCACTCATGATTGGATTGACTTATTCTGCTCATGCCGTGAGTTGCGCTGCCGGACTTGAAGTATTAAAAATATATGAAGACGAAAACCTGATTGAAAATGCTGCAGTCATGGGAAAATATTTGGAAGACCGAATGGGTGAATTAAAGAAACAACATGTCAGCATTGGTGATTTTCGTACCACGGGATTATTGGGTTGCATTGAGCTGGTAAAAAATCGAACCACAAAAGAACCCATGGCTCCTTTCAATGCGACTGCTGCACAAATGGAAGTAATGAACAAAGTTGCTGCAAAAATAAAAGAACTCGGTATGTACACCTTCGTACGGTGGAACTATATCTTCACATGTCCTCCACTGTCTATCAATAAAGCAGAAATGGATGAAGGCCTTGCGATCATATCTGAAGCCTTGCAAATCGCAGATAACCATACGAATTAAAAAAAGGACACGGATTTAGTAAGAAAATTTATGATCTATTATGATCTGATTTCATTTCTACTTCTGTTTTGCATTGGAAACAAATCTTAATAAATCTTAGCTTTTCTTAATAAATCTGCGTACTACATTTTAAATTGCATTGATGACAAATAACAGCCTCTATTCTCCTGATCTAGCACCCATTCCGCAGGACAAACGCACATGGAATACCTGGAACTATACCGCTCTATGGATCAGCATGAGTCTGTGTATCCCGACTTATATGTTGGCAAGTTCATTGATCGAAGGTGGGATGAACTGGTGGGAGTCTATACTCACGATATTCCTGGGAAATACAATTGTCCTCGTGCCAATGATATTGAACGGACATGCCGGAACTAAATATGGAATTCCATTTCCCGTATTAGCACGTGCAAGTTTCGGAACACGCCTTGCCAATCTTCCGGCAATACTTAGGGCGATCGTTGCCTGTGGTTGGTTTGGAATTCAAACATGGATTGGCGGATTTGCATTGTACCAGATGTTGCGATTATGGATTCCCGGATTAGAGACACTGCAACAAATATTTCCTGAATCATGGGGATTGAAAACGGGGCCTGCCATTACTTTTTTTCTTTTTTGGCTGATCAATATGTTGGTCGTTTATCTGGGAGTTGAAAGCATCAGGAAATTATTAGTATTCAAAGCAATTTTTCTACCTATTGCTGCTCTTGCACTTTTGTTTTGGGCGATACAGGCTGGCCATGGTCTTGGTCCTATTCTCGCACAACCTTCAAAATTTCAATCAAGCGCACAATTCTGGAATTTCTTTTTTCCTGCGCTCACCGGTATGGTTGGATTTTGGGCAACATTATCACTTAACATTCCCGACTTCACACGATATGCTAAAAGCCAGAAGGCCCAGGTCACCGGGCAGGCGATTGGATTGCCATCATCGATGACATTGTTTTCATTTATCGGCGTAGTAGTGACATCTGCTACAATGATTATTTATGGACAGACCATCTGGGATCCGATCGTACTTGCAGGAAAATTTGACAGCAAGATCCTGGTCAGCATTGCGATGATCGCTGTTGTTATTTCTACTTTAGCAACAAATATTGCGGCTAATATTGTCAGTCCTGCAAATGATTTTGCGAATCTTTCTCCTTCAAAAATAAATTTCCGGACAGGCGGGTTTATAACAGGAATTCTTGGTGTTCTTATTTTTCCATGGAAATTGATTGCAGACCCTACTGGTTATATTTTCACCTGGTTAATTGCCTATTCGAGTCTGCTCGGACCTATTGGAGGAATTATGATAGCCGATTATTATTTTATTAGAAAAAAGGACCTGGTCACTGACGAATTGTATAATTCAACCGGTATTTATTCTTATAAGAAAGGAATAAATTATGCAGCTCTTATTGCTCTTTTGCTGGGCATCCTTCCGAATGTGCCCGGTTTTTTAGTGACAGTTCATTTAGTTGATGCAGCTACTATACCGGTTTTTATTTCTTCACTTTATCATTATGCATGGTTCGTTGGATTTGCCGTTTCATTTTTTGTATATTTAATTTTAATGAAAAGAAAATAAAGCATGGATGAATTTCTGAAAGCCGCCATTGCTGAAGCGAGGCAGGGATTAATTGAAGGAGGTATACCTATTGGTTCGGTATTGGTGCGGGATGGCGTGATCATCGGAAGAGGTCATAATAAAAGGGTGCAGGATGGAGATCCCGTTACACATGCTGAAATTGACTGCCTCCGGAATGCCGGAAGAGTTGGGAATTATCGGAATGCAATTTTGTATTCTACATTAATGCCTTGTTTTCTATGTGCCGGTGCAGTGGTCCAGTTTGGAATAAAGAAAGTATTTGCCGGAGAAGATGAAACCTTCAGCGGTGCCTTAACTTTCATGGAATCCCATGGGGTCGAAGTCATCAACCTGGAATCTGAAGAATGTAAAGAAATGATGAAGGCGTTTATTAAAGCGCGACCTGAATTGTGGTATGAGGATATAGGTGAATTGTGAGTAGTCAGTTGTGAGTTGTGAGTGGTTGAAAAATGTGGTATGAGCTGCAATTTAATTTAATTTCTTTCCGGCAATTAAAATCAATCTTAATAAATCAATCATTTTCTTAATAAATCTGCGTCCTAAAATATCTAAAATCGATAATCCAAAATTGAATGAGTCTACTAATTAAAAACGGCCGCATCATCACTGCTTCAGAAGACTACTCCGCAGATATCTTCATTGATGGGGAAGAAATCTCTGCCATCGGTAAGCATCTGAATATTGCTGCGGATGAAATCATCGATGCTAAAGGACTCATGATTTTCCCCGGAGGTATCGATCCGCATGTGCATCTGGATATGCCATTCATGGGAACCTTTCAGCAGTGACAATTATGAAACCGGAACACTCGCTGCTCTTCATGGTGGCACAACAATGGTGATTGATTTTATTTTGCAGACACAGGGGAAATCACTTCACCAAGCGCTGGAACAATGGCAAGGACGAAGTCTAATGGAAATTGTTTTGGAGATTATTGTTTTCACATGGCGGTAACTGATTTCAATGAAGAAACGAAAAAGGAAATCACGCAGATGGTGGAGAAAGAAGGGATCACTTCTTTTAAAACATTCATGGCTTATAAAGGCGCATTGATGATCGATGACCGACAGATGGTAGGCTTAATGCAGGAAGTAAAAAAATGCGGCGGCATGGTCACAGTACATGCAACCAATGGAGATATGATTGATTTCCTAATTGCAAAACACAGGACTGAAGGGAAACTTATCTCCTTTATATCATTATTTATCTCAACCTGAAATAACAGAAGCAGAAGCAACGGGGCGTTTTACGGATATGGCTAATTATACTGGTTGTCCCGGCTTATATTGTTCACATGACTTGCGAAGGAGCACTGAACCACATCCGCGACATTGAACGACGAAATCAAAAAGTATTTGCAGAAACATGCATTCAATATCTTACTTCTCGATGCATCGTTATATGAAAAAGATTTTGAAGGAGCGAAATGGGTGATGAGTCCTCCGTTGCGACAGAAAAAAGACCAGGAAACTTTATGGGCCGGAATTAACCAGGGCATTGTGCAGGTTGTCGCAACAGATCATTGCCCTTTTATGTGGGAGCAAAAACTTATGGGGGAAAAGGATTTTTCAAAAATACCGAATGGTCATCCTGCCATTGAAAACAGGATGGAATTATTATTCAGTGAAGGGGTTCAAAAAGGAAAGATCACATTAATAAATATGTAGAAGTGGCATCAACCAATCCCGCAAAAATATTTGGCATGTTCCCGAGGAAGGGAGCGATTGCCGTAGGAAGTGATGCCGACATTGTGATTTTTGATCCGAATGAAAAACATACTCTTTCTGCAAATACACATCACATGAATGTTGATTATTCCGCTTATGAAGGATGGGAACTTAAGGGAAAATGTAAGACAACAATCTTGAGAGGACAAGTGGCAATTGAAAATGGAAAAGTTAAGATCAGAAAAGGATATGGACAGTTTATAAAGAGGAATAAAGTTACAGGGATTATCTAAACAAGGACGCAGATTTAAATTCATCCTAACTTTTCTTAATTAATCCGCGTCCTCTTTTTACCTTACAATATTCAAATATTTAAAATGCCAAGAATCATAAAATCAGGACTAATCCAAATGTCTCTCCCAAAAACAGAAGGCGAAGGAACCATTACAGGAAATAGTAGATGCGATGGTGCAGAAACATATTCCCTACATTGAAGAAGCAGGAAAGAAAGGTGTGCAGATTCTTTGTTTCCAGGAAATTTTCAATACTCCTTATTTCTGTCCGGGCCAGGATAAAAAATGGTATGAAAGTGCAGAACCTGTTCCCGGTCCTACTGTTGAGATCATGCAGGAGTATGCAAAGAAATATAATATGGTAATCATCGTTCCGGTCTATGAAAAAGAACAGGCAGGTGTTTTATATAACACTGCAGCAGTGATTGATGCCGATGGAACCTATCTTGGAAAATATCGAAAAAATCATATTCCGCATACATCAGGTTTCTGGGAAAAATTTTTCTTCAAACCAGGTAATCTTGGTTATCCTGTTTTTCAAACGAAGTATGCAAAGATTGGTGTGTACATTTGTTATGATCGTCATTTTCCTGATGGTGCAAGATATCTCGGATTGAATGGAGCAGAGATCGTTTACAATCCTTCTGCAACCGTTGCAGGTTTATCGCAATATTTATGGAAGCTGGAACAACCTGCACATGCTGCTGCAAATGGATATTTCATGGGATGTATCAATAGAGTGGGTGAAGAGAAACCATGGAATCTCGGTAAATTTTATGGTTCATCTTATTTCGTTGATCCGCGCGGACAAATTTTCGCACAGGCATCAGAAGATAAAGATGAATTGCTTGTTGCAGAATTTGACTTGATATGATTGAAGAAGTAAGGAATGTCTGGCAGATTTTTCAGAGACAGAAGACCGGAGACCTATGAGAAAATAGTTGACTTGTAAATCTGACGTGAGACTTGAGATGTGAGACTTGAGATGTTATATTTTGATTTGTTGTTTATTCACCAGTTAAAACATAATGTAATGCATGATTTCAAAAAACTCAGGGTTTGGGATTTGGCGATGGAATTGACCAAAAAAATTTACCTCAATACAAAAGCGTTTCCAAGAGAAGAAATGTTTGGTTTAACACAGCAAATTCGAAGATCTGCAATTTCTATTCCTTCCAATATAGCTGAAGGTTCGGGTCGATCATCAAATCGGGATTTCAAATCCTTTCTTCATTATGCTTATGGTTCCAGTTGCGAACTTGAAACACAATTGCTTCTGGCGGAACAATTAAGATACTTAAATGAATCAGCGAGTAAAGAATTGCTGATTCAAAATGATGAGATTCAAAAAATTCTATTCAGTCTGATAGAAAAATTTAAATGAACTACTTGAAAATACCATCTTATTGTCTCACGTCTCATATCTTGTATCTCATCTCTTAGCGTATGTCTGAATTTAAGCCACCTACTACAGAATCTGAATTCGAAGAGAACTTCTCCCAGATTAAGCCGCTGATGAACAGCACAGAAGCTTACTATGAAAGTTCGCGTTGTCTATTCTGTTATGATGCTCCTTGTGTGAATGCATGTCCTACAGGGATAGATATTCCACTTTTTATACGGCAGATCAATTCAGAAAATATATTTGGTGCCGCAAAAACCATTTTTGATTCCAATTATTTCGGTCATGCGTGCGGCAAAGTGTGCCCGACTGAAGTATTGTGTGAAGGAGCTTGTGTGTACAATCATTCAGATGTCAAACCGATAGAAATCGGGCGATTGCAATCCTTTGCCACTCAAAAGGCCATTAGTGAAGAAAAAATATTTTATCATCCGCTTCCTTCAAATGGAAAAAAGGTTGCTGTTATCGGTGCTGGTCCGGCGGGCATAAGTTGTGCTTGCGAACTGAGGTTGAATGGGTTTGAAGTGGATGTGTTTGATTCGAAAGCAATGCCATCGGGACTAACGGTTCATGGAGTAGCGCCATATAAAATCATGAATGAAGATGTCCTGGATGAAATGTCTTACCTGGAAAAACAATTCGGTTATCGCTTATTTCACAATACAACTATAGCTGCGAAAGAAGACATTGATCAACTTCAGCGAAATTATGATGCTATTTTTCTTGGAATCGGACTTGGCTATACATCCGAGCTGAATATTCCTGGTGAGGATTTAAAAAATGTTTTTGGTGCTGTTGAATTTATTGAAGAATTAAAAATTCATCATCATTTTGTGAAAGTGCCGAAAAAGGTAATAGTGCTCGGAGGTGGAAATACAGCGATGGATGCAGCCAGTGAATGTGCCAGGATGGGAGCGGAATCAGTCATTCTTGCGTATCGAAGGAGTAAAGAAGAAATGCCGGCGTTTGATTTTGAATATGAGCTTGCGAAAAGTGTGGGGGTGAAAGGGATGTTCAATGTTACTCCTTTGGAGATAATAAGTATCGAAAGTAATCATGAAATTGAAGTCCCCTTCAGGGGATTTAGGGGCAAAACGGAGTCAGTTGTGAGTGGAATTAAATTTATCCGGACACAAACTATAAATGGGAAAATTGAAAATATCCCTCGATCGGAATTTTTCGAAGAAAGTGATTGGGTGATTAAAGCAACAGGACAATCCAAGCAAACTTCATTATTGAATCTCATCGGCGGGATCAACATAAATAGTAATGGAACGATTATAGTCAATGAAAATCAGCAGACAACGAATAAGAAATATTTTGCTGCCGGAGATGCAGTTAGTGGTGGACAGGAAGTTGTCAATGCAGTGGCTGATGGGAAGAAGGCGGCAATAGGAATTATAGAATATCTTCAAAAGGATGGCAGGTGACTTCATAATAGGGTGTAAGCTGAACTCTTTTCTCCTGTTAAAAGTGTATTCTAATTTTCATTAAATAAAATGGATAAGTATTTAATTTACAATTATTTGAATATTAGTTAAATATTTAATAGTGACGTATGTTACAAACATACGATTTTCGGTCCTTACTGAGCTTTTCCTTACTTTAGACATCCAATGCCAAACCTCAAATCAAATCTCGCAGGCATCAAATCCCCCAACCCATTCTGGCTTGCCTCAGCACCTCCCACCAACAGCGGCTACCAGATCATGAAAGCATTCGATGCAGGATGGGGTGGAGCAGTATGGAAAACACTCGGCGTTCCTGTCGTCAATGTATCCTCACGCTACGGTTCAGTCAATTATCGCAATAGCAGAATGATCGGTTTCAATAATATCGAATTGATCACAGACCGTCCACTCAGAGATAATCTGAGAGAAATTGAAGAAGTGAAAAAAAGATTTCCTGATCATGCAGTTGATTGCATCGCTCATGGTGGAAACAAAAGAAGAATGGCATGATATCATGCGTCAGGTGACCAATGCAGGTGCCGATGGCGTTGAATTAAATTTCGGTTGTCCTCATGGCATGTGCGAACGCGGGATGGGCAGTGCTGTCGGACAGGAACCAAAAGTATTAAAGACGATTGTGAGCTGGGTGAAAGAAGTGGCTACTATTCCTGTGATCGTCAAACTCACTCCTAATATCACTGACATCACACGACCTGCTGTTGCCGCAGTTGAAGGTGGGGGAGATGCGATTTCATTGATCAATACCATTCAAAGTTTAGTGGGTGTGGACATAGATAATTTCGTTCCTTATCCGGTGGTCGATGGTAAGAGTACCAATGGCGGTTATTGCGGTCCTGCAGTCAAGCCCATCGCGATGAACATGCTAAAAAATTGTGCACATCAATCCGAATGTCACAATTCCGATGTCCGGAATTGGTGGAATTGAAAACTGGCGCGATGCAGTTGAGTTTATTTTATTGGGCGCAACTACCGTTCAGGTATGTACAGCTGTGATGCATTATGGGTTTGGAATCATCCGCGAGATGATGACCGGTCTCGAACAATATATGGATGAAAAAGGGTTTCAAACCATTGATGATATGAGAGGTATAGCATTGCCAAATGTGATGCATTGGGAAGATTTGAATTTGAAATATAAAATCGTTGCAAGAATCAATGCGGATAAATGCATCGGTTGTCAGTTATGTTACACAGCATGTGAAGATGGTGCTCACCAGGCAATAGGCTTGTCATCTGATTTGTCTAACCGAATTCCTACACATCATTGAAGAAAATTGTGTCGGTTGTAATCTTTGTTCACTCGTTTGCCCGGTAGAAGAATGCATCACGATGGAGCGTCGAGATGATGGCCGGGAGACAACTACCTGGACTGATCGGACAACAGCCGGAAATATTCCAACCACATTTAATGATGATCTTGCGGGTGGATTGCATCATTGGATTCCTGAGCCGATGGAAGCATTGAAAAAGAGAATGCCGAAACATTATAAGCGTGAATTGTAAGTTGTAAGTTGTAAGTATATTAAATCTAGTGATTTTTCTGGAGATAAAGTAATGGTGATCAAAATCAATCTTACATTTTCTTAAAAAATCTGCGTCCTAAAAATTCCAAATTCCAAATTCAAAAACCGTCTATCCTCTGAAATTTCTCATTATTCAAACAGCTTTTATCGGAGATGTCGTTCTGGCTACAGCCATCGTGGAAAAGCTTCATCAACATTATCCGGATAGTACAATCGATTTCCTGGTCAGGAAGGGCAATGAATCTTTGCTTTTTGATCATCCGTTTGTCCGCAACGTTTTAATTTTTGATAAAAAGAATCATAAGTACAAGAATATCCAATACATGATCAGGTTTATTCGCTCTGAGAAATATGATTATGTCATCAATGCCCAGCGGTTTTTTGTTACAGGTTTAATGACTTTCCTGTCGGGAGCCAAACATACAATTGGCTTTGATAAAAACCCTTTGTCAGCATTTTTTTCGGAGCGGGTAAGGCATCATATTTCTAAATCAGGAGATGGGGTGCATGAAGTGCAACGGGATTTGAAATTGATAGAAAAAATTACGGATACGACTTTTGTAAAGCCTAAACTTTATCCTACAAAAGCTGATTTTGAAAAAGTAGCAAGAACAGATGAATACATTTGCATCGCCCCTGCGTCAGTATGGTTCACTAAACAATTTCCTGCGAATAAATGGGTAGAATTAATCAATTTGTTACCCGATCATTTCACTATAATTCTTCTAGGTGCCAAAGCTGACATTGAACTTTGCGAAGAATTAAAATCCAAAATCCAAAATCCAAAATCCAAAATCCAAAACCTGGCAGGAGAATTGTCTTTTCTTGAATCAGCCGCATTAATGAAAAATGCTAAAATGAATTACGTCAATGATTCTGCACCGTTGCATTTTGCTTCAGCCATGAATGCCCCGGTGACGGCTATTTTTTGTTCTACTGTTCCTGCTTTTGGATTTGGGCCGTTATCTGATATTTCGAAGATTGCAGAGATTGATTATGAACTGGATTGCAGACCTTGCGGATTACATGGATATAAAAGTTGTCCCAAAGGACATTTCAAATGCTCGATGATAGATGTTAGCAAATTAATCTCACTGTAAAACGATCAGATCTATAAAAAAGAAGAAGCCCTGTCTCCAGGGCTTCTTCTTGTCGTTTTGGGATTTTAATTTTAATTTCTATTTCACTACAGAAACTCTCTTCGTCATCATCCCGCTTGTAGTCTGCACCTGTAATACATAAATCCCCGGAATAAAATCAGAAACATCTATCCTGGTTTTGTATTCATTCGCTTCAGCAGGTTCGATCTCCTGGGATAACATTATTTTACCCGAAAGATCAACAAACTTTAAGCCGATCACACGACTCTGCTCAGTCTGCTGAACCACAACATTCAATTGATCACTCACCGGGTTAGGAGAAATACGAATTTCCGGCAGAACATCCTTCTGTATCGCAACCACATCTTTATCCACTTGATAAATTGGTTCGCCAACATCAGGAGTAACAGCATCAGCGACACCATTGTAGTTGAGTGATATGTAATTGAAAACACAAATGCTGAATGTTCCTGTACTGCCGTCAAAACCCCAAACACGAACCCAGATAATAGCATTTGGAGTGCCTGTAAGATTAATCACCGGCATGGAAGATCCATTTCCATTATCATTGTTGTCCTCGCATGCAATGAAAGATTTCACGCCGCAGTCGGTTCCGGTATATACTTCCATCACGGCGTTAGCCAGGCTACCTGCTGTGGTTCGGATCGTTACAGTTGGATTTAGTACATCCGGCATGGCGAATTTAAACCAGACGTCTCTGTAACCATTTGTCCAACAACCTCCAACCGGCGGAGGATTACTGGCAGAAGCATTAATGTTAGATGCAAATGTGGGAACACAATTGGTTTCAACAGTCAACAACATTGCTGTCGCACAATCATCATTATCGGGACCTACTCCTGTCGTAGTGAGGGTGGCGGTATATGACCATTTACTAAATTGACTGATGCTGCATTCTGACCGTACGCGCCACTCAAAAGTAGTATTCGGAGTAAATCCTGTAGCAATGACTGTTGTGTCAGTCACGACTCCGCCGGGAATATCTATCCATGTTCCATTCGGTAATCGTGTCTGCACATGATACCCCATAGCTCCCTGAACAACTGACCAACTCAATGTAGCCGTTGTCTCCGTGATGTTCCTTGATACTAGTGTATCCGGCGCTGTGCATGTCGGCTGGTTGGTTGTCGTAAATTGAACAGCAGAAGATTCAAAACTATGCAATCCACCTGCGCAATTCGATCTTACGTGGTATTCATAAGTCGTGAAGGGACTTAAACCATCTACAACAACAGCGTTCGTATCAAAAGGACTGCCTAATACCGGATTCCATGAGCCCAAGGGCACTAATCGAATCTCTACTGAATAAGTTTCTGCGCCCTGAACAGGTGCCCAGTTTAATGTAGCAGATGTCAGGGTGAGATTATCTGCAAAGAGCGAGCCCGGAGTAGCACATCCAGCGGATGATCCTGTATGAAATAAAATGGAAGATAACCAGGGACTATAGCCACCATTATTGCAATTAACTTGCATGCGCCATTCATACTGTGTATTGTTTGCCAATCCGGTGGCGACGATAGATGTATCTGCAGTAGGACTTCCCACTACATCAAGCCATGGACCATTGATGATCCTTATCTGAACTGTATAATTCAATGCCCCGGAAACTGAAGTCCAATTGAACTTCGCGGTCGAGTCAGAAATAGGTGAAGTCCATCGGAAGAAAGGCATACCACAGGATAAACCTGATCCAGTGGAAAAGGTAGTTGTAGGTGACCAGCCACTTAAGTATCCACTATGACAATGAGTCTTCACATGCCACTCATAAGTTGTGCCCGGGAGTAAACCCGTAATATCTGTAAAGGTATTTGTCCAGGGGCCACCTTGCAGTTCATACCAAGTGCCGCCGGCGGATCGCCATTCCACGACATAGTAATCCGCACCATCAACCGGTGCCCAATGCAGTGTCGCCGATGTATTTGAGATGCCATTGGTGTATACCCATTGTGGTGCATTACAACCATTACCACAGGTGGTCGTGAATGGCATTGAATTTGACCAATAACTGTGAGAGTCATAATTACAATTAGACCTAACTCTCCATTCATATGATTTACAGGATGAGAGATTATTAACCGTGATCCATACTCCTGTAGTCGGACTGCCGGGGACATCATACCAGTTTCCCGCCGGATCCTTTAATTGAACTGAATAACTTGTGGCCCCATACACAGATGCCCATTTAAAAGTGGCCTGGTAATCGCCAATATCTTTCGTAATTAATCCGGAAGGAACGGAACATGAATTAGTGCATGAGGATGTGAATGTATTTGGGTAACACCAGTTGCTCCAGCCTCCGTACTGACAGTAACATTTGACACGCCATTGGTATGTGGTGCAGGAATGAAGGAAGTTTACATTACACCAGGTTCCATAATACGGTCCTCCATAGTCAGTCCACGAACCTCCCTGGTAACACCACTGAATGGAGTAATAATCAGCACCAGGCATGCCGGCCCATTTCCAGGTTGCACAGCAATCTGTGACATTGTAGCATTGCAACCAATCAGGAGGTGGGCAATACGAAGACTGAAGGGTGGTAAAGTAATTAGTATATGTCCAGTCACTATAACTATTATAGCTGCAATGTGCCCTTACCCGCCATTCATAATTTGTCCCCGGTTGCAGATTGTAGCAAGTGACCCAGTTATTTCCGCAAGGGCTTTCAGGTACATAGGTCCATGATCCATAATTGAAACGGATCTGAACATCATAGCTCTGAGCTCCCCAAATTTCTGACCAATGGAAGGTTGCTGAGCAATCATGAATATTGTTGCTATAGCATCCGGAAGGAGTTTCACAATAATCGCAGAGTGTGGTAAATGGCTGTTGATAGCACCATGAACTATAACATCCATATGAACAGTTAGCCCTAACACGCCATTCATAAGCAGTGCAAGACTGTAGGTTGATCACATTGACATACGTTTGAGAGCAAACTCCAGGGAGATTGCACCAGTTGCCATTGGGATAGCGCCACTGAAGGTTGTAACTATTGGCTCCATAGCAGCTTTGCCACGACCAGGTAGCACAATTTTGGCCAACGTTGTAGGTATTAAGCCAATCAGGTGGATAGCAAGGTACGTCTAAATTGGTTGGAATCAGGTTCTCAATTGAATATTCACGGACATTGGAGGCGGTGGCTGAAACAATTTCAGGATTTGCTTTCAAATCGACTTGCCAGAAGGTGAATAATACGAGAATAGAAAAGAAGAAATAGTGTAGGGAGGATTTCATAAGCAGGTTTTTTTTTAGATTATGATGTAAAACAATTGAATCGATGTAGGGATTGAATCCTAATTTAATTAAAAAACCTGAAAGGCCAAAATTGTTTTGAATAGAGCTAATTACTTTTTAACCGGTATCAATTTATGTCAATATTTTAGTTGATGACATCAGCCGTTGAGTTTAGGCAACTTCAACTTAAACACATTATATCTTTAAATATCCGTTTAGCTTAATTATATAAACCGATTTCCTCTTAATATAAATTACCAGGGGCCAAGACTACTAATCAACAGTCTCTGTATATCTCATCCAGTTCGTTCCATTATATACGCGCAGACCAGGCGTATTATCTGTTTGATAAACGGCCATTCCTGCCACAGGGGCGGTGATGGCATTTCGTTGTGCTTTAGTCATGCGCGGCAATACAAATCCTTTTGTAGTTGATGAGAGTTCCAAAATATTTGATGCACCCGGGGAAGTTGTTCCAATTCCAACGTTGACAGCATCAGTACCTGTGCCCCCTAATATCATACTGTTGCTGACAGAAACTGTTGCATTGTACCCAATCGCTGAAGCATTGACAAGATTATCAACGGTAGTGCCTGCATTGGCACCGAGGAGAGTTACTTTGTTATTCGTTAACCATCCAACGCCGGCATTGTACCCAACGGCTGTATTATCTGATCCTGTAGTATTATCGGTGAGGACACTTCTGCCAATAGTTGTATTCCTGTTTCCTGATGTATTATTAAAAAGAGCAGAGCCTCCTACTGCTGTATTGTTAATACCGGTATTGTTTGCTGGTGTAACTGATCCTCTTAATGTAAGTACACCAATGGCAATATTATTGGTGGAACCGACGCTGGTGAAATTGCGCAGGGCCTGATAGCCTAATGCAGTGTTGTCACCTCCTGTGACATTCGAAAGTAATGCCTCGTATCCCAAAGCCACATTACCACTTCCTGTTGTGGTAAATTTTAAGGTCCTTAGTCCTAATGCTGTATTGAAAGCACCGGATATATTAGAATAAAGTGCCTCCCTACCAAATGCAGAATTGCTTGACCCCCCTACGTTTGAACGCAGAGCTCTACTTCCGACAGCAGTATTATCATTTCCGGTATTTGCATATAATGAAGAATCACCGACAGCCACCAAATTATTCGCTATTGTTGCTGAATTCAGTGCCCGATTACCAAGAGCTGTATTTCCACTTCCGGTGGTATTGGTGGAAAGTGCATTAAAACCTACTGCAACATTATTCGTTCCCGAGCTATTGCCTAAAAGTGAAAATGTGCCAACGGCTGTATTCTGAGTTCCTGTATTGTTGGCTGCAGTAGTAGAACCTCTTAAAGCCTGATATCCGACAGCAACACTTTGGACATTAATAGGAGTTGATGTAGGATTGGCATAGAACATAGCCTCATTTCCTACAGCTACTATTTGATTTCCGGCAGCATTCGTCAGGAGAGTCTGAAGTCCTATCGAAACAATATTGGAACCGGTAACATTACCATAGCTTGCACTATAGCCCAGCAATGTATTGTTACTACCCGATGTATTTAGACCGGCTGCGAGATTTCCCATAACAGTATTATTGCCACCACTTGTATTTGTATACAGTGCCTGATATCCAACGGAAGTATTATTTATGCCGGAAGTATTGAAACGTAAACTTTTACTTCCAATGGATGTATTTCCAGTGCCGGTTGTGTTAGCCAAAAGAGATGAATCGCCAACAGCGACAAGATTTCCGATGGTTGTATTTCCATATAAAGCATGTGTACCAAGAGCAACATTGCTAAAACCTGAAGTATTATTGGAAAGGGAGTTGAAGCCGATGGCTGTATTCGTTTTTCCTGTTGTATTTGAAAGCATTGATTTGTATCCAAGAGCTGCATTTCCGGAACCTGAAGTAACGACATTGAGCGCCTGGTATCCAAAAGTTGTATTCGCGATGGCTGCATCATAATCCAGGTAACCTGATTTCTGATCATTGACTTTAAATTTTAATGCCTGAGTATCCAGCGTACCGATGAAATTGTTATTCACATCAGTACCACTATTCCCGTAGACAAACCATTGATCGCCGAAGAATAGCGAAATGGATTCCCATGATCCGTTTCCGTTAGCATCAGCTCTTAGCACATCACCTGCATTAGCGCCATTCGTCATCTGGAATGTGGTGGTTTTGGTTTTTCCTGCGATCTCTACTTGTCCTGCTGCGAAATCACCATAGATCAAAGGTGGGTTAGTGCTGCTGTTTGCGATATACAATTTATTCGAACCTGTTTCATTATATCCAGCCTTGTATCCCAGGAAAAGATTACCTGATCCGGTGACATTCTTCTTTCCCGCATTGGAGCCCAAAACAGTATTATTCATTCCTGTGTAGTGTAAATAAAGGCTAGAATCTCCCACGGCAACATTGTTAATTCCAATGGAATCAAAATTCATGGTCAAGAATCCAATGCCAGTATTATTCGATCCCCGTGCTCTGGTTAACGAGCCTGATCCCACACTGGTATTATTTTGTCCAACGACACTGCGGGAAAGGGCACCGCTCCCAATAGCTGTATTATTGTTTCCTGTTGTATTAAAGTTAAGTGCGGCTGAACCTAAACTTGTATTCGAGAACCCTGTTGTATTGGACTCCATTGTGGTGTATCCAACAGCTGTGTTCCCTCCTCCGTTTATGTTGGAATGAAGGGATCGAACTCCAATAGCCACATTTGCATTACCATCAAGATTAGAAAAAAGGGCATTAGAACCAATGGCAACGTTATAGGGGGCAAGATTGAAAAATAAAGTACTATCTCCGATTGCCGTGTTGTCGGAAAAAACCGTACAATGATAAAGTGCTGCGCGACCAATGGCAATGTTACGCTGACCGGTGGTATTTGAATAGAGGGAATACGATCCTATTCCGGAATTTGCGTATCCGGTATTATTGGAAAATAAAGCATGATCTCCCAGGCCAGTGTTCGAGTGACCGGTAGTATTTGCGTAAAGAGAATGGCTTCCAATGGCTGTATTCTTATCTCCTGTTGTATTAACGTGCAATGCATTACCTCCCATAGCTGTATTTCCTGAGGAAGTAGTATTTGCACGCAATGCACCGGATCCTATAGCTGTATTAAAAGAACCTGTTGAATTAGAAAAAAGTGAGCTATCCCCAACTGATGTATTATTCATACTGGCTGAACTGGTAAAAAGTGCTCTGTTCCCAATCGCTGTATTTCCCTGGCCGGTAGAATTGGAAAAAAGTGAAGAGGCCCCGAAGGCTGTATTATAAGATGCAGTTGTATTGGAATAAAGAGAACTATCTCCAACTGCTGTATTATCCTTTCCGATTGAATTTGAAAAAAGGCTTCGATGACCCATGGCCGAATTTCCATTACCTGTCGTATTGGATCGAAGAGAAAAAGCGCCGTATGAACTATTAAATGAACCGGTGGAACTTACAACCAAAGAACTATCACCAGTGGATGTATTAGCCCCACCTGTTGTATTTGCCCGAAGTGATTGCCTGCCCATAGCTGTATTGGATGATCCTGTATTGGATTCAAGGGCAGCATATCCGTTTGCCGTATTGCCATTTCCGGAAACATTCGAACCGAGGCTTTTGCTACCTGTTGCCGTATTAAAATTTCCGGTGGTGTTAAGTTG
Source organism: uncultured Saprospiraceae bacterium (assembly GCA_963746195.1). GTDB lineage: Bacteria > Bacteroidota > Bacteroidia > Chitinophagales > Saprospiraceae > Opimibacter. The sequence continues at coordinate 148,036 of CAVVAS010000004.1, forward strand.
AAGAGAAGTTTGTCCTACAGCAACATTTTCTGAACCTGAAGTATTTTTGAAAAGAGAGTTTCTCCCAACGGCTGTATTCTTAGTTCCATTCGTATTGAATCTAAGCGATCTGCTTCCAAATGCTGTGTTAAAATCAGCTATTGTGTTGGCATAAAGCGAACTGTCACCATAAGCCGCGTTTTGAGAACCGGTGCTATTTGAGTACAATGCTTTTGCACCATTTGCTGTATTCATGATGCCGGTTGTATTTGAATTAAGTGAATTAATACCTATAGCTGTATTAGACTGGCCTGTTGTATTTGAGAATAATGCATTATCACCTACGGATGTATTTGAGGCACCGGTTGTATTGGAAGAAAGTGAATTTCTTCCATAAGCAGTGTTTGCAGAACCAGTTGTGTTCAGCCGCATTGCATTTTGACCGGTTGCAGTATTCCCGGATGCTGTGGTATTTGATCGCAGGGCATTCTTACCAAAGGCAGTATTGAATGAACCGGTAGTATTAAAGAAGAGAGTGCTATCTCCTACAGAAGTGTTATAAGAACCTGATGTATTTAACACAAGAGATTTAAAGCCTTGTGCTATGTTACCGGTGCCTGTTATATTAGAGCGTAAAGAACTGTCTCCTATTGCTATATTATTATTTCCGTTCGTATTATTTCTTAAGGCAAGTTCTCCGATACCGATATTTGACAATCCTGTTGTGTTGGTTGATAGTGCAGACACTCCAATAGCAATATTTTTATTTCCACTAATATTATTGTAGAGTGCTCCGGCACCAATGCCAATATTATCGTTGCCAACCAGGTTGTTGTAAAGGGCATTGGGCCCAAGGCCTACATTAGTACTTCCATCTGTGTTCAACAGCAGCGTTTCCTGGCCAATAGCGACATTACTATTTCCCGTTGTATTATTTTTCATTGCCTTACTTCCGATGGCTAGGTTAACAATACTTGCCGTGGTTGCATAAAGTGAACTATCACCAATGGCAATATTTTTTGATCCTATAGTCATTGAATACATAGCATTTTTTCCAAATGCCAGGTTGAAAGAGCCCGTTGTATTGGAGTAAAGTGCGTTTAATCCAAACGCGGAATTATTCATACCTGTCCCCGTACAAAAAGTTCCTGCGTTGAGACCGAATAATGTGTTGTTCAAATCAATATCTATTTTTCCGGCTTGCAAATTATTTGCTTTGAAGAGAAGTGATTGTGCGTTCGTCGTACCTAAAAAATCACCAGTGGTGACGGTATTTCCTGCAAGTGTCCAGCCACTGAGTGCAGCTGTAATGTTAACCCATGAAGTTGCATTGCGAAACCAGAAAGATTGTGTGTTTGTATCATATACCAATAATCCTGCGGCAGGACTTACAATAGCCGTACGTTGGGCAGTGGTCATCCGTGGAACAAGCATTCCTTTAGTAGTGGATACTACATCCAATATCGCACTGCCATCCGGTGAAGAGGTATTGACACCAACCGATTGGGAAATTCCCCGGAGTGAGAAAATCAAAATCATAGCAATAGTCAGGAAAGAAAGGGCATGTGACTTCATGATGAGTGTTATTGAGGTTGATAAAAAAGAAGCAACGAAAAATATGTTCCCCGGAAAGGTGGTCTAAAAAATAGTTGCCCGGGAAGAATCTGTAAACCATGAAATTACCAAATTCCTGCTGTGAATAAAGCAGGTAATTTTTGGAGGAAACTGAAAGGGACAAGGCGGAAAGTAAGAGAAGAAATGAGGACGCAGATCTTTATGATCAGTTATGATCATTTTGTACGATTCAAATGCTCTTACATTTGGACACGTTTAATTTTTTCCTAAGCAGGAAAGTAAGGACAATATTCTAATAAAGTTGACGATCATGTTTGTCATGAAATACTGAATACTGAATACAGAATACTGAATACTGAATACTGAATACTGAATACCTTTTTAGTTCTCTACAGGTTTCCCAAGCATATAAAGCCCCAGGTTGTCATTGTCTCTTGCCAGCAGAACCGCATTTCTATTTCCAATCTTAATCGGTTTCAATCCCCGGATATTTCCACCGGCATAAAATCCGGTTTCCAATGGAGTATGACATACCCACCCGCCATCTGCAGTCCAACTCATGATCACTCCCTGACCGGCATCATAACGTGTTGTCTCCACTTCCATATCATAAAGATTACCTGCTGCAATAACTTCTGGTTTTCCATCACCATTAGCATCAGCAACTGCAAAACCAGTGATAGGGGATAACTGAGCTTCAACCGGAAATGGCTCCCATTTGTAATCTCCATCCGCAGTGCCCCAGAATATTCCACTATTGAATTCAGTAAGCTCAAGCCGGAGGCTGCCTTTGATTTTTTCTTTTCCAATAATATCCTGGACAGATGCTTTTGCAAATCCATCATACGTAGGATATTCTTTAGAGATATAAGGAAGTTGCTGAGAAGAACATTCCTTTCCACGCACAGGAACTTCTTTTCCGTCAAACTCAGTAGCTAATACAATATCAGATGTTCCATTCTGATCAAAATCACTTCCAAACACGATAAACGGTTCTTTTGGAGTGGCTTTGAATTTATTATTCGTTCCTGCATTACCGGCAAGGATATCAAGGATCCCATCTCCATTGATATCAACGACATCAACTGTATTCCACCATCCGGTATGAGCCTTCAATGTGGGTGAATCCAGCTTTTTAAATTTACCACCTTCATTGATCAGCCATGTCGGTGCTATCCATTCACCGCAGATCAGCAGATCTAGATCACCGTCATTGTCCTTATCCACAAATTTGGCATCAGTGATCATCCCCAAATGAGCGTCATCAGGGAAAACATCTTTTGTGACATCCGTAAATTTGCCGCCTTTATTTGCCAGGAAATAACTTTTATCCGAATACGGATATTTTCTTGGTGTATTCCTGGCGCCGATGAATAGATCCATATCCCCATCCTTATCCCAATCTCCTGCTGCAATTGCTTTCGTGCTTATATTGATAGCCGGTAACCCCGAGGACGAAGAAAAAATTCCTTTACCATTGTTGAGATATAACTGATCGTTGTATTTCTCATCGCCGGCAAGAAATTCACTTCCGCCGGTAGCGATGTATAAATCAAGATCACCATCACCATCTGCATCAAAGAACAGCGCTCCCAAATCATCACTTACAGCTTCTTTCGACCACGGTTGAGAAGGTGCTAAATCAAATCCACCTTTTGCATTCTGCAAATACAATGCACCGGATTGTCCCGCCGCACCACCAATAAAAAAGTCTTCCAATTTATCACCATTCACATCAGCAACCGTAATGCCAGGACCTAATGTTGATATCTTAAACGGCAAAAGCAACTGATCAGCATAATCATTGTAATCATTTTCCTGGTGCTTAAAACCCGGCACGATCAGAGAAGATTGTTCCACCGCCCAGTCACCAATAGTATTGTTAGGTTTGAATTTTCTTATCCGCGTGACAGCATCCTGATCAACGACAATGCGAGAGTTGACTTTAGGTTGAGGCATCAGGCTGATATTCCGGTCAGGCCAGAGAAATACTGCACTGTCAATAGCAGTCAAATCACCCAATCCAAAATGTACGAGTGGCTCACTGGATGACATGAATCCATGAACTGGATGATAATATTGAGATTGAAGAACTTTGCCACCTGCATAAAGCGTAACACGTGTACCTTCAATAGGCCTCTTTGATTTGGAAGTCTTCAGTTCAAACTGTATGTAATGATTGTTGGTTTCATTGGCTTTGTTTTCATAGATGAAAGCCTCTGCATCCACATTATTGACGACGATGTCAAGGTCCCCGTCATTATCGAGGTCGGCATAAGCGCAGCCATTTGAGAAACCCAATTGCCCCAGTCCCCAATTTGGTGCTTCGTCTTTGAAATGAAGATGACCATCATTGTGATACATGAAATGCGGCATCGGCGTACTCGGGATCATGTCCACAATTTTCATCAGTTCTGTAGGAACGGTATGATTGTCAATCATGGCTTTAAACTTGGCCGTATAATCACTGTTTCTCACATCTCTTTTAATACCGTTCGTGACATAGATATCCTGGAATCCATCATTATCCGCATCCATCATCAGGATACCCCAACTCCAGTCTGTTTTTGCAACACCGGCGAGATAAGCTATATCACTGAATTCTCCATTTCCACGATTAAGCTGGAGGACATTGTGCATGTATTGATAGTGAAATCCTTTGCCAACAATTTTCCAGAATTTCTCTGCACTCATCGAAGGCATATTTGTTTTCGACCTGAGGTGATTGATACCGGCCATATCCAATACGAATACATCGTCAAGCGCATCATTGTTGATATCACCGATGTCAATTCCCATGGAGAAATTGGAGATATGTTTGAAAGACTCGTTCACGGTATTTTTGAATGTCCCGTCGCCATTATTGATCAGGCACTGATCCGGCCAGTCATAGTCACTGGCTATATAAACATCCGGCCAGCCATCGCCATTGAGATCACATATTTTGAGACCAAGTCCATAAATAAAACTGGTGACACCAGCTTCATCACTGACATCTGTAAATTTCATATTGCCATCATTGCGAAATAGCCTATCGCTTGTTGCGGGAGTAGTAAATAATTTTGGATCACCGGTGGAATATTTTCCGCGTTCTGCGCGTGCATTACTCGGTTGATTCATGATGAACAGGTCAAGATCATTGTCCCCGTCATAATCAAAGAATGCAGCTTGTACAGAATACCCGGGATTAGCAATTCCCATTTCCTTGGCCATTTCTTTAAATGTGCCATCATGTTGATTGATATAACATTTGTCCCATCTATCAGGCAATTCTTTGTCACCGGATTTGCAAACAAAAATATCCAGCCATCCGTCGCCATTGATATCGGCCATCGTTGCACCCCAGCTCACTCCGTTTCCACCGGTAACACCCGCTTTCATGGTCACATCTTCAAATACCATGTTGCCTTTGTTGATGTACAATGCATTTGGCTTCATGGTATTGGTGAAATATAGATCAGGAAGACCATCGTTGTTGACATCGCCTATGGCTACACCGCCACCATTATAATAGGAGTCCCAGATAAGGTGATTGGTCTGCTCTGTTTCAGGTAGGCTATTGACGTTTTTGACATTCGTCTTTGAAGAAGGAAGAGAAACAAATCCTTTATACCCGGAGGTATCCTTGGATACGGCAGTTTCCGGCTTTTGACAACCTATCCATAAAAGACTGATAACCAATATGCTAAAGAATAATTGACAACGGAGCTGATTCATTTGTTTGGGAGATTTTTGCAAAGGTAAAAAGAAGGTCAGGATAATGGCAATGGATGGAATACTGTGCCCCCTGATTCCATTTTTCTTCTGATCGAATTGTAATACTTTACATGAATAAATATTGTGGATCATGGAAAAAACCAGCTATTCAGTCTTTCTATACCAGGGCCTACTGATTTTCTTTCTCGTTTTGACATTGCATACTCCATCTCTTTCGCAAATCAATGTCAGCGGATATAATCATGTGGCATTGTCTGTGCAGGATATAAATATCAGCACAGCGTTTTACAAAGATATCATTGGATTAAAACCGCTTGCTGTTCCTGACGATCTTAAGGCGATCCGTTCATGGTTTGTGATCGGTCCCGGCCAGGAGTTGCATTTGTTAGCCGGAAGAACTAAGCCTGTATGTGATGATTTTAATGATAAAAATGGATCTCATGTTGCCCTAAAAATTCCGGATGTGGATGCTTGTGAAAATTTTCTGAAGTTGAAAAATATTCCTTATCGTCGTCAACAACGATTTGATGGAGCATGGCAGATATATATAACTGATCCGGACGGATATGTGATTGAATTTAATGAACCGAAAAAGTGAGTAGTGTGCAACTTGCACGTACCAATTAAAATTCCTATTATTCGAAAAAATAAAATAGATGAACCAATCTCTTCACACCCAGGATTACATCGTTTTTATCATTTACTTCCTGGTCGTAGCCAGTTACGGACTGTGGGTATATAATAGAAAGAAGAAAGGCCCGACGACGTCCACCCAATTCTTTTTAGCCGAAGGACAATTAACCTGGTGGGCCATTGGCGCATCACTCATAGCATCAAACATTTCCGCCGAGCAGTTTATCGGCATGAGCGGCAATGGGTTCAGACTTGGTCTGGCCATTTCAAGTTACGAATGGCTCGCGGCCGTTTCCTTAATTATCGTGGCGGTATTTTTTATGCCGGTTTATCTGAAGAACCGCATTTTTACGATGCCGCAGTTCTTAAAGACGCGATATAATGAAACTGTAGCCATGATCATGGCGATCTTCTGGTTGTTCCTCTACATTTTTGTAAATCTTACCTCCATCCTTTACCTGGGAACATTGGCCATCAATAATCTTACCGGTGGACAGGGTTTTCATCTTATCATGATTGGACTCGCTGTGTTTGCACTCGTCATCACTTTGGGAGGAATGAAGGTCATTGGTTATACGGATGTGATACAGGTATTGGTATTAATTTCCGGAGGCTTAATCACTTCCTATATTGCATTGACTGTAGTGAGTGAAAAATTTGGCTTGGGAACCGATGCTCTGGCAGGACTAAATCAACTTTTTAAAACCGCGCCCGATCATTTTGATATGATATTCAAAAAACCGGGAGTTGGAGCCACGGCGGATCAAATCAATCATTATTCAAGTTTGCCAGGTTTAGCGATGCTGGCTGCAGGCATGTGGGTAGCGAATCTCAATTACTGGGGTTGCAATCAATACATCACGCAAAGAGCACTTGGAGCTGATCTGAAAACTGCGCGAACAGGAATTTTATTTGCAGCATTTTTAAAATTATTGATGCCTTTGCTGGTAGTGCTACCGGGCATTGCTGCATTTGTATTGCATCAACATGGAGAACTACAGCAACAGATGCTGACGAACGGAGAATTCAGGGAAGACAATGCATATTCTGCTGTTCTTGGTTTTCTTCCTACAGGTTTGCGTGGATTATCCATGGCAGCATTGACTGCTGCTATCGTGGCATCACTAGCCGGTAAGGCAAATAGTATTTCGACCATTTATACGCTGGATATTTATAAAAAATATTTCAACAAAGAATCAACGGAGAACAGAATGGTATGGGTCGGCCGGGGCATGGTTATTTTTTCATTGCTCGTAGCCATATGTGTCAACTGGAATGATACATTAGGTATTGGTGGGAAAGGAGGATTTGAATTCATTCAAAAATACACCGGTTACATATCACCCGCGATCTTTCCCGTTTTCCTGCTTGGATTTTTCTGGAAGAAGACAACTTCAAAAGCAGCCATTACAGGTATCATTGGCGGGCTGATGCTTTCGATTTTATTTGATAGATTTTTGACCGGTATCGCCGGACCTGAAACCTGGTTATATACAGCCTACCCGGATGCAAGTGGAGTATTTCAAATTCCATTCCTAATTCAAATGGGGTGGGTATTTTTCTTTACGACGATACTGATCATCACGGTGAGCTTGCTGGATAAAAAAGGAAGAGAACATATCCATGCATTACAGGTGGATACGTCGATGTATAAAGTAGCTAAGAATCACCTGGCGTTGATTACCATCATTCTGTTATTGGTGATTGCGATTTATATCAGGTTCTGGTGATGCCGTGTGGAGGCAGTTTTTTTCTAGGGAGGTAATTTTTTGATTAGTGGATTGGGATGTGAGATATGAGATTCCAGACGTAACACTTGAGATACCTATCAGAATTCTGCTTTATTTCAGATTTGAAGGGTATTAAGTTTTTTACATTGATAGGTTTTGCCCCGATGGGGCAAGTAAAGATTGTGCGTGGACACCTGTTACCAACCTTTAGCCCCGACGGGGCCTGAACAAACCACTTACACTATCGCTTCATATTCCAAACTCAAGATCAATATACGATGAGGACTATTCTTTCTGAACCAGAACTTAATGTTGATCAACATCCTTGTGGGGCTGGAACACATCACACTTTCTGTTATTTTCATAACCCAAGATTGTCATAAGGTGTGAACTATTGTTTCTGAATCAGAATTTAATGTTGATCAACATCCCTGTGGGGCTGGAACACATCACACTTTCTGTTATTTTCATAACCCAAGATCATCATAAGATGTGAACTATTGTTTCTGAATCAGAATTTAATGTTGATCAACATCCTTGTGGGGCTGGAACACATCACACTTTCTCTTATTTTCATAACCCAAGATTGTCATAAGGTGTGAACTATTGTTTCTGAATCAGAACTTAATGTTGATCAACATCCTTGATGGGGCTGGAACACATCACACTTTCTGTTATTTTCATAACCCAAGATTGTCATACGATGTGAACTATTGTTTCTGAATCAGAATTTAATGTTGATCAACATCCTTGTGGGGCTGGAACACATCACACTTTCTGTTATTTTCATAACCCAAGATTGTCATAAGGTGTGAACTATTGTTTCTGAATCAGGATGTAATGTTGATCTACGCCCCATCGGGGCTTAAGGTTGGTAACATCAGGCGATAAAAATCAATCCTTGCCCCATCGGGGCAAAACAAATCCATGCACAAAACTTATATAAAATAGCAACAGATTCAGCTTTTCGACTAATCACATAATGTCTCACTTTCTCACTCTCCTTGCACTGAGCAATGTCAGCGGACTTGTCCGGACGTGTCGAAGTGTCACTCATCTAATAGGACACTCCCTATCATCACTGCATAAGTCTTCCCCCAATACTCTTCTTTAATGCCTGGTCCAATTGAAATCTGCAAGCTTTCAATCTGCGAGAGATCTAGTTGATCTGCTTTTCCTGCTTTTGAATAATAGGGCAGAAAAGTAGGGTAGGGTCTCGGTAGTAAAACAGATTTGACTTTCGTCAATTTGTTCAAGGGGATCTCATACCTTGTTTTTTGTGATCCAATGGTTATAATCCCTCCAAATGCTGAACCGTCCTTCATGATCAGGGATATTTGAAGCGGACAAATTGAATCACCGTTTGTATGAGCATTGATGACAAGCTTTTTCTTCCTGGGTAAATCATTTTTTCTTCCGTCAATTAAATCTCCGAAATAATGCCGCATACTATAATCTGCAATCACGGGCCCGTTTGGGTTTTCATCATCCTTTCTCACCAGGCCATTCAATTTTATATATAAAAACGCTTCTGTACCTGCACCTGGAATAGGTTGATACCTTGATCCCTGTACCCACTGACGATTAAGCCTGGTGTAATCAAGTTTGGCATCGAAAAGTGGAATAGGATTGGTTGGTGGTACAATATCTAGTATTGCTGAACCTATTTTAAATCCATTTATTAACTGCTTATCTGAAGTGTAGTTCGTAATTGTATTTGCTGAGTAAGCAGCTATTTCGTAAAATAATTTTCCTTCCTTGAATTTATTTGCGGGTATAGAAGCTTTATATGTATATCCGGAAATTAATTTCATTCTCACGGTTTCGGATTGTGCGCCATAAGACACAGACTTGTAAGTAACAATGACGGAATCTATCTGGTGATTTGAAGCAACCGTGGCTTCTAATTCAATATCCTTTCCCATCGTGCATTCTCTCACCGGTTGATGGATCACATAAGTGGTATCGATGTTTGAAGCAGGTGCATTGTATTCATAGATCAGGAATGCCTGCGGTACTTTGATGTCATTAAATATTAATTTAGAATTGATGCTGGCTAATAAATAGGAGCCGGGTTTTATTTCGACTTCGCCATTGCTTACTTCTTTTGGAAAATCCTGGTAAGTACTGTCATACGCGCCAATCTTAAAATCGTCACCCAGGTCGGGAAGATTTATTTTGATTTTTCGGGTTGCCCATTTGATGACAGCTCGTCGTTGATCTGTATTATTTCTTCCAAATAAATTATCCACCCAGATCACATCCGGCATCACTTCAAGACGCCACAGACCTTCCGCCATTTTATCAAGAAAATAAGCGCCTGTTCCGTCATAATTCACGACCGGCGAATTTCCCCAACCGGCAATGTGTTTAAGTTTTTCAGGAGAAAAAGGAATGGTAGAAGTATTATTGGTGTAATAAAATTTTTCATTGGTCACCATTTCTGCCAGGTCTTTTTCCTGGTTGATCCTGAATGGTCCGAAAGATGTATTGTCAGGATAGACACCATAATCACTGTACAATGGAATCTGCCGGAATATTTCCGCACAAATCATCAGGCTCAATGCTTTGCGCGGAGCATAAGCGAGATTCATGTAATGCGTATTGTATTCTGTATTAAATGGCGCCGAATACGTCGGATCATAAGCAAAATGTGTAGCTAATTGCATTCCCGCAGTTCGAAAACTTCTGGCCATCGCTGGATACATGACAGATGATGTCATATCTGCTGCATCAAATTCATAAACGAAGCGTGCAGAACCATTTTTCTTGAGGATATCATTGAAAGGAATTTCATACCTGTCCACATTAGGCAACATGTTGCCTTTTAATTCTTTTTGAAAACCTAGCCCGGTCGGATACCATTGAAACGTACCCCCATTAATACCGGCGGCAAAATAAGCATCCTCAAGATGGACCCGGTGACTGACATTATAAAAAATAGGTTTAGTGCAACCCGTTGATTGAATAGCATCTTTCATTTTTCTTACAAACGAAGTCACTTCTTCAGGCGATCCTCTGTGATGAGGTTCATTGCAAATTTCAAACGCAAGTATATCCGGTTCATTCTTATAAGCTACTCCGGTGAACGAGTTGATATGATTGACAAATTGATTTAAATAATTTTCCTGGGCTAATATCGCTGCGGGATTGACCAGGCAATTGTCCTTGCCATACTTTGTTGAAAAGCCTGGAGTAGCTTCATCTTTTTCAGGCCAGCCATTGCCCCAATATGCAATCGGGGTGATGACAGCATGGATCCCGTTTAATTTTAATTTCCAAAGAAGATAATCGAACAACTCAAGATGCTCATTATTCAATAAGTTGCCAAACGTATCACTGATTTCACAATCCCATACATGGACGCGGAACAAATCCAATCCCAACCGGGAGAACTGGTAAACATCCTGATCGATCGCGACTTTAGGATCTATTCCAAGTTTCTTCGCAGTCCGATAACCATAAGCAAAAGGAACTGTATAATTCTCTCCAAACCCTGTCACTTCACTACTGTCCGCTGACCATCGCATGATGCCATCCTCATTGATAAATATCTGATCCGGATGCTGGGCGTAGCCTGCTTCTGTGCATGCGAACAATAACAGAGCATTAAAAATGAAAAAGGGAAGACTTTTGAGGATTGACATAGAAAGTACTTAGATAGAAGCACCATGAAAATTGAACCACTTAGTAACTTAAGGAACTTAAGAAGCCACTTAGAAAAACTTTTTTGTAAAATAGTACTTAAGTTTTTTACTAAGTTTCTTATGTTCCTAAGTGGTAAAAAGGGTTATCGAAAATCGAAAATCGAAAATATTTTTTTGTTTCATTCTTTTATAATCTTTCCAATGTAGGATTCATTCAATGTTTGAAGATAAATGAAATACATTCCACCCGGTAAATCCTGAGGTAGTGATATACTAAATTCTCCATCACCGTGTTGATCAAAATTTACTTCGAATTGCCTGCCGGTCATGTCGATCACTTTAACGGATTTTATTTCACTATCAGAAGGTATAATTCCATGCACCTCAGTTTGCCCGGAGATTAAGCTTGGATATATACCTATCTCTTGTTGTGTCAGATCATGTGTGGCCGTTACAAATCCTCCCGGCGGAACAATTCTTTTAGAGGTATAAATACGATATTCCCCCGGAGCAAATGTGATTCGTTTCTCAGTATCAGTCACCACAATACTATCCCCTGTGAAATATTCATACCAGGTGCCCGGATATTGAAATTTCGGGATTACATCTGAATTGATCACCCTGAAATTGGCAAGTGCTGTTGCATCCATGTCCGGATGATTTAGATGAACTGCTTTTACAAAGAGGTTTCCATCATTAAACTGAAAATCGGTAGTAGAAAATGTGGGATAGGTCTCTTTCAAATAAATTAAAGAAGAAATCACATCAAATAATCTCTTCCTATCTGGATCCTGCTGATAATCCCATCGAATCGGTTTATTATCAAGACGACAATTATTGTTGATGGTTCCGTCAGTACATCTGTTGATCGAGTAATCATAGCCCAATTCGCCAAATTTCCACAACATTTTTGGTCCTGGAACAGAAAGAAATATAGCGCTTGCTGCTTCTATGCGTTTAAGCGCTGTTGGCAAAAGCCTGGTATTGTAATCTCCCTGGCTAGCTCCTTCATTCAGCACACGGTACATCATTCGCTCTTCATCATGACTTTCCATATACCCCACGAGATGGGGATCATTCCAGCCGAGCGCAGTATAATCCAACCCTTTCAGGGTGGATTGTAATCCTTTTGCGGCCTGGCTAAAATCATAATTGATATTTCCCCATATCATCATTCCATAATTTGATAAAACCGTTTCTTCATCATTGTCGGTGAAGTGTTCAAGTATCACATACGAAGTTGAATCCACACTCCAGACATGATGCGCATAGTCTTCGAGAATGGCAATTCGACTGGCATCATAGTGCGCCCAAAGGCCGACATCATTTCCTGAATTGAATTGGGTAAAACCTTTTGACAGGTCAAAACGGAAGCCATCAAATTTAAAATCAGTAATCCAATAAGACAGTATTCTTTTTACCCATCTTTTTGTGGCAGCACTTTCATGGTTCACATCGTAGCCCACGTTGTAAGGATGCTTAGCTATGACATTGAGATAAGGACTGTTGGCAGCGGGCCTGGAATTGACAGGATCCCAATACATCTGGGCCAGAGGACTCTGGCCAAATACATGATTGAAAACAACATCAAGAATCACTGCGATACCTCTTTGATGTGCAGCATCAATAAATTTCTTCAACTGTTCTCTTGTTCCATAATCTTTGTCTACGGCCATATGGAAATCCTGACCGTATCCCCAATTCTCATTACCTTCAAATTCACTGACCGGCATGAGTTCGATCGCATTCACGCCAAGCCTTTGAAAATAATCAAGTGTATCCAGGAGTACATTGTAACTATGGTGAGCAAGAAAATCACGCACCAGTAATTCATAGATCACCAACTTTGTCTTTTCAGGCTTTTGAAAATTGTGAACTGTCCAGTTAAATGGATGATATGTCTCATCAAATGCAGTGACTATTCCTGAAGTTAATCCATTCGGGTACGGAGGTAAAGTAGCCATGACTTGCGGATCGATCCCTGCATCATTGATTGGGTCAAGTATAACTTCAGAAAAGGGGTCCGCTACTTTCACACCATCATTCATCAGGTATTGATACGTGCTCTTACCGCCTGCAAATTTTGACATGGGAAGTTCTATCCAATAAGTGCTGTTATCATCTCCTACATGCATTTGATAAGCAGCATCCGGTTTGTATTTATTATCAGGACAAAGCAAAAACACAAAATCCTTGAGGGGAGCATACAGTTGAAACAAATAAGTAGAGTCAGTATAATAATTGAGTCCATTGACCACACCAGCCGGAGGATTCATTTTATCCGGGTTTCGACTCACTACATAATAATTTTCCTCAAGCGTGGTTGAAGTATCATTGGCGGCTGCTTCAAATCTCAAGACATGATTTCCCAGGGTCGACGGATGATAATAAAACAAAGCCTTGTTGACGGTATCGGAATAGATCAATGATTCATTATCATAAATGAGCAGTGCAGCCGTATCACTTACATCGACATTGATCAGCAGACTGTCATCTTCAAATATGATCACATCAGATCCTGAGGGAGATTTCAGATTGAAAAATAATCCGGAATCTGAAGGTGCCACGTTCGTAAATATATCAGAACCATCAGCATTTCTGCCAACAATAGATCCGGTGACATTTCTAAAGACAAATGCCATCTTTAAAACATCCTCCGGAGCCGGTATACCATAGAAATTGGTGATATTATAACTTATGGAATAGATGTTTGATTCCTCACGGGTCATCTTCACGCGTGCATCTGCAGTGCCCCAGTTACCGATGACATGCTTCCAGTCATTGCCGTTTACGCTTGCATTTGTAATGACACCAGTGTGTGCATAAACGTCTCCCGTGAATCCTGCCAGGGCTCCGTTTCCTTGGGTAGCATCAAAGTACACAGTGACATCATCAAATTTTGTAGGGAAGGCGGGTACAGTCCAAATGACTGCTCCTGTGGCCATGATACTTTTTCCTTCAGTGACATTGTATCGTTGATTGATTTGAAGTCTGCCCGATTTCTGCCTTTTTCCTGATGGCCAATATATCACGACACTATCAATCGAAGTATTATTTCCGATTCCAAAATGAACTACCGATGAACTTTGAGAAGCATATCCCGATCCGCCCGTAACAAATTGTGTCTGCCTTTTATCTTTTGTAAATAGGACGACGCGACTGCCAATTGCCTGGTGATTGGATATCGTTCCTTCAAGATTGAAAGCAATATAATTTCCTGAATTGGTTATATTTTTAAAAATCTGGTTGCCATCATCAGGGCCTTCATTCATGACCACCATATCCAGTTTGCCATCAAGATCAAAGTCGGCATTGGCACCGCCATACGAACCGAATTGATTTTGAATATTTCCTAAATAGTTTTCAGTAGTAAATTTCAAATTACCCTGGTTGATGAAAAGTTGATTTGGCAATTTGCCGTGACCCGGGATTCCAAAATAACTGTCATTGCACTGATAAATGTCCAGTAGAGAATTATTGTCATAATCAAAGAAGAATGCACTCCATCCCATTCCGATATCGGCAACTCCTGCTTTTGTGGAGATTTCATTAAAACTTCCGAGCCCGTTACTGATATATAATTTATTGGAGTCAAGATTCTCTACATATACATCTGCAAATCCATCTTCATTGACATCGCCGACGGTGGCACCCATGCAATAACCTGCAAAATTCAAATTAGTCTGCACAGACATATCAGTGAAAGTGCCATCTCCATTATTGCGATAGAAAACATTCCCATCAAATCCATCCTGTCCCTGGTACAGATCCTGATCACCATCATTATCATAATCAAAAAATACAGCACCAAGTGATTTGCCCGGAATATTAATTCCAGCCTGTGCTGTCACATCAGTAAATACATTTCCATCATTTCTCCATAGAATATTTTGCTGTAGTACTTGTGCGACATAGATATCGAGATCTCCGTCATTGTCAAAATCCACCGCATTGACAGATCTTACATTGCCGGTGGTCTGAATGCCATATTGAGCGCTCACATCTGTAAAGTGATCACCATCATTCCGATACAGGACATTATTTTCCAAACCATTTCCAAGAAAAAGATCCAGGTCATTGTCCTGATCGAGATCAAACCAGACTGCGCAATTGGTATGCCCCGCAAAGTCTACTCCATAAGCTGCACCTTCTTCTGTAAATTGGAAATTGCCATGATTGACATAAAGTAAGTTGGGGGCATCTCCCCTGCACACATAGATGTCATCCAATCCATCATAGTTGAAATCACCAATAGCGACGCCATGGTTTTTTCCCGTCGCATTGAAGCCTGTTGCCACAGACATATCCGTAAACAATTGAGCCTGTGATCCATGAAAAATCAATAAGGCCAATGCTGTCATCAGAGACCAGGAATAGAGAAGTTTCATTTTTTAAAGAAATTATTTGGATGAATAATAAAGATAAGATTTTACGTAAAAAAAAAGGTGGTCACCAATATACAGGAGACCACCTTTGATGCAAAGAAATTTAATTAAGCTTATCTCGCGATCACAAATTTCTTTCCGATAATGTATTTATCATTACTGATTTGCAGTGTATAAAATCCAGGCAGTAAAGAAGTCACGTGAACTTGCATTAGAGGCTGTGCTTGTTGATTATCTGTTCGAACAAGTTTGCCATTGATATCATAGACACTTAGTTTTAATTCGCCTTTCAGGTCTACTGCACTGATATCAACATTAAGGACATCATTTGCAGGATTCGGATAAGCCAATATGCTGGAAGGATTAAGCAATTCAGTTGTAGCAGTGAGCGGATCACCAAAAGCATAATCACCTGAGTCAGAATTCAATGTTACACCATATGTGCCTGCGACAATCGGAATATTTGGTCCGTCCTGTGAACCTGTACCAGTAGGCCAGCTTGTACTACCCCAGTTGGTAGTCCATGCTGCTTCCGCTCTGAATTTAGCTTCTCCATCTGTCAGGTTGATGGATTGGATTTTCCAGAGATTTTCATCACTGGCATCTTTTTCCATTGGTGCATCAGTGGTCCAGTCACCGGCAGGAGTTGCAGGGCCTATGAGACCCATACTGCTGAAAACTTTGAGCAATACGAAACCATACTGACCGGTAAATGAATTAAAATATATTTTATACTCGCCGGCTGTAACCGGAACATTCGGACCATCCTGTGTAGCTATACCCGACGGGAAGGCTACGTCTCCCCAGTTGACTGTCCAGTCATGGTTTGCTCTGAATTTTAATTCTCCGTCAATGAGCACGATCCTGAGGTACCATGCAGAAGAATCAGATTGCAGTGGATCAAGTTCCATATCTGAATCTGTATCCCATCCTCCTGGCGTAGCACTTCCAATGATACTTACCGGGTGATAGTAAATTACTGGGGTGAAGATGTAATTGAGAGTCTCCGAATTGAAGGCTACAAGATATCTTCCTGCAGGAACAGCAATAGGAGGCCCACCAAGAGTAGCTGTGCCTGCCGGGAAGTCTGTTCCACCCCATACAGCAGTACCATTATCACCATCGAACTGTACGCCACCTGCAACAAGAACCACGCTGAGAGACCAGGAATCCGGATTACCTCCTTGTGTCATAGCCGTTGGCGTAGCTCCACCTGGAGTTGCATCACCAATAATTCCAACCGTAGAGAAACTAGTTAACTGGAAGCTGTAAGCTCCGGTTCCCTTGTTAAATAAAACAGTATAAGTTCCTCCTACAGCAATAGGAATATTCGGTCCATTTTGTGTTCCTACACCTGCAGGGAAATCTGTTGCTCCCCAATTGGTAGTCCAGTCATCATTTAGCCTGAATTTCGCTTCTCCGCTTACAAGTTTAAGAGAGAGAGAGTATTGAGTGGCGTCTCCGGTATCCTGGTACATATTGACATCACTGTCCCAACCAAAAGGAGCAGCCGATCCAAGTATCCCAATATCTGAAGCAACGGAAAAATAATATGCTCCGGTAGCAGAATTGAATGTAACATGTGTCATGCCAGCTCTCACAGGAATGTTAGGTCCATTTTGAGTACCTACCCCGATTGGAAAATCGGTATGACCCCAGTTGAGATCCCAGGCATCGTTAGCCCGGAATTTAGCATCACCATCTACAAGTAGTATGTCCAATGACCACAGATTAGTATCCAGGGCATCCTGAATCATGTTAGTATCTACATCCCAGCCTCCAGGTTGAGCTGGACCGATCAAACCGACCGATACGATCTGAGCTTTGACGGCAATAAATGTCATTAAAGCCAAAAAAGAAAAAAGTACACGTAATTTCATCGTTCGTAATTTTAAAGTGAATGTATCTTTGAATTGCTGTAAACTTACGCATTAAACAGAATTCAAACAAGAAATCTTAATGGTCTATTTTCACAGATAAATATCACTTATATGGGTAGACAATACCATCTCATTGAAAAGTTGATCTTCTCCTTAGTACTCGTTGTCACTTTTACTTATTCTCTTGCAGGACAACGAACTATTCATGGAAAAGTCACAGATCCGGAGACCAAAGAAGGGCTGATCGGAGCGAACGTCGTGGTAAAAGGCGCAACTGTCGGCACGGTGACAGATTATGATGGATCTTATTCCCTGGTCGTACCCGCGGGATTCGATGTCATTGCATACAGTTATACAGGGTACACTACTGTTGAAATCACTCTTACATCTTCTGATGAAGTGAATGTTGCACTCGGCCAGGGAAAACTTCTCGAGGAAGTTGTACTCATCGGATATGGAACAGTCAAACGAGAAGATGCTACTGGTTCAGTTCAATCGGTCTCCTCGATAGATTTTAACAAAGGGGCGATTACCAGTCCGCAGGAACTACTCGCAGGGAAGATCCCTGGTGTGGTCGTCGTTGCTCCTGATGGTGCTCCTGGATCAGGGGCTACTATAAGAATCAGGGGTGAATCATCTCTGAGTGCCTCAAACGATCCATTAATTGTTATCGATGGTGTTCCTGTGGATAATGGGGGTGTTTCAGGAGGAAGGAATCCACTGAATGTGATCAATCCAAATGATATAGAAACTTTTACCGTATTAAAAGATGCTTCTGCAGCAGCCATCTACGGCAACAGGGCAGCTGCCGGAGTTATCCTAATCACTACGAAAAAAGGTGTTCTAGGTAAAAAAATAAAATTTGGATATAACGGCAACATATCAAGCGGACAAGCTGAAAATCAGGTGGATGCTCTTAACGCTACTGAATACAGAGCATTGATGTATTCACGATATGATTCCACCAATGCATCAGACTCCAAAGTCCTTGCCCTTATGGGAAAAGCCAGTACTAACTGGCAGAATGAAATCTATCAAACCGCCATAGGTACCGATCATAACCTTTATGCATCCGGCGGCATAGGCATTGTTCCATTTCGCGTATCCCTGGGGTATACCAATAAAGAAGGGATTCTGAAAACAGATAAATTTGAGAAGACCTCGGCCTCAGTTAATTTAACTCCCGGTTTTTTTGACAATACACTTCAGATCAATGCTCACTTCAAAAGTTCATTTACCCATAATCGATTCGCTGATCGGGGGGCAATTGGTAATGCGTTGAATTTTGATCCCACACAATCAATTTACGATACATTAAGTCCATATAGTGGTTTTACCACATGGACCAATAGCGTCACTGGATATCCAAATACCCTGGGCCCTACAAATCCGATCGCACTACTTACGCTGAAGGATGATGAATCAGATGAAATCAGATATCTGACGAATCTGGGTGTAGATTATCGCATTCCATTTTTAACTGATTTACGGGCCAATCTTAATCTTGCTTATGATTATGCAAATGGTAAAGGAACAGTGGATGTTGATACTACTGCTGCTTTTGCATTCAACGCATCCACAGGTGGTGGCCAACACAATGTATATGAACAGACCAAAAAGAATAGCCTGCTGGAATTTTATTTAAATTATAAAAAGACATTTGGTGATCACAGCATTGATCTGATGGGGGGTTATTCATGGCAGCATTTTGAAGTGGGTAATACATTTACCAATTCTGATGTAGCAGGTACTCCTTCGCAAACGACCACTGGTTCTGATCCGGCTGAATACTTCCTTATCTCCGAATATGGCCGATTGAATTATGGATACAAGGATCGTTATTTGCTGACGTTTACCCTTCGAAGAGATGGAACATCTCGTTTTGCACCGGAGAATCGATGGGGTCTTTTCCCGGCAGCTGCCCTGGCAGTGAAAGTGATTGAAAATAGCAACGAGCATTTTAATAATCTAAAAATCAGGTTGGGATGGGGGATTACCGGGCAACAAGATATCGGAGATTATTATGCCTATCTCGCCCGTTATCAATATGGAATTGGTAACTCAGCCCGGTACCAATTTGGCGATGAGTTTATCACCACATTGAGACCTAATGCATATGATGAAAACATAAAATGGGAAGAGACAGAAACCTATAACCTGGGTTTTGATTTTTCCATCATCAATCGCCGGTTATCAGGTTCACTGGATTTGTATCAACGCAATACCAGTGATTTGCTCAATAGAATCCCGGTTCCTGCAGGAACTAACCTGTCCAATTTTGTAACCACCAATATTGGCAACATGGAGAACAAAGGAATTGAAATCGCCTTTACCACCACCCCGGTATTGACTAAAAAGGTGACTTGGGATTTCGGAATTAATGGAGCCTACAATCACAATGAAATCACAAAGCTGACTGCCACTAACGATCCCAGTTACCAGGGTGTGTTGACCGGTGGAATCGCAGGCGGAGTGGGCAGTAATATTCAAATACATACTGTAGGATATGCGCCAAGATCTTTTTTCGTCTACAAACAACTGTATGATGAAAACGGGAAAATTATTGAAAACTCTTTTGCAGATCTTAATGGTGATGGTATCATCAATGGATCTGACAAATACCGGTTTAAAAAACCTGCTGCTGATGTTACCCTCGGCTTTACGAGCCGGCTTGCCATCGGCCATTTCGATTTCAGTTTTGCAGGACGGGCCAGCATAGGAAATTATGTGTATAATAATATACAAACAGATATGGGATACCTGATGCGTTTGTATGGCAGTTCAAATGTCCTTTGGAATGTCAATCAATCCGCCGTGGATCTCAATGTTGAAAATCAGTCCAGCCTGACATTTAGTGATCATTTTGTCAAGAAAGCTGATTTTTTGAAAATGGATCACATCACGATAGGGTATAATTTCGATAAGGTCATTGGGGATTTCCTGAGACTTTATGCCACTGTTCAAAATCCATTCGTGATCACCGGATATGACGGACTCGATCCTGAAGTGATTAATGGTATAGATAATAATATTTATCCTCGTCCACGCACCATTCTGTTTGGCGTGAATGTTGAATTTTAAAACTCAAATCGCATGAAATCATCACTCATTATAAAATTGACATTCAGCGTTGCCTTAATTTCTGTGGTTGGCGTTGGTTGCTTTAATGACCTCAATACGGTTCCGCTGGATCCGGATGTCAAGACCTCCAACGTGGTGTATGAAGATCCGGCAGCTTACCAACAAGTATTGGCCAAATTATATGCGGGACTTGCTTTAACCGGACAACAAGGACCTGCAGGACAATCGGATATCGAAGGCATTGATGAAGGTTTTGGCCAATATCTTCGTATGTATTGGTATCACCAGGAACTCTCCACTGATGAATCTGTCATTGCATGGAATGATCAGACCATTAAGGATTTTCATAATCAAAAATGGAGCGCCGATGATGGCTTCATCTTTGCGTTGTATAGCCGGATTTTCTACCAGGTTTCAATCTGTAATGAATTCATCAGAGAAACTTCAGACGAAAAACTTGCCAGTCGTGGTGTAGATGATGCCCTGAAAGCGCAAATACATGGATATCGTGCTGAAGCACGTTTCCTGAGAGCATTAAGTTATTGGCATGCACTCGATTTATTCCGGAACGTACCTTTTGTTACGGAGAATGATAAAGTTGGTGCATTTTTTCCGGACCAGATACAAGCGCCTCAGTTATTTGCTTATATCGAATCCGAATTATTGGATATTCAAAATCAAATTGCTGCGCCGCATGCCAATCCTTATGGCCGGGCCGATCAGGGAGCTGTCTGGACCTTACTGGCTAAACTTTATCTCAATGCTGAAGTGTATATCGGGACACCCAGGTATACAGATTGTGTAACGTATTGTCAAAAAATCATTAGCGCTGGATATACACTTGAGCCTGAGTATAAGGATTTGTTTCTCGCCGACAATAATAAATCGAATGAAATCATTTTCCCCATCACATTTGATGGTGTCAATACCAGGACGTATGGTGGAACTACATTTATTATCAGAGCTGCCATAGGAGGCAGTATGAATCCAACAGAATATGGCGTCGATGGAGCATGGGCCGGAACAAGAACCACAAAGCAATTTGTTGAAAAATTCCCGGTGACAACTGATCTTGTCGTGGCACCTAATGAAGGCAAAACGGCAAGTTATACCAAGATATATGTACCCGGTGCCTACCAGGGATGGAATGCCGGAAATACAAACACTTCACTTTCCTCTGTGCACAATAATAAAATCTACGAAGGTCATGTATACTTTCCTACAGATAATAGTCCGTTTTTATTTACCCGGTTTCCATCTTTTTCAGCAAGACTGGGTGATAACGGAGCTGATGGCACACTGGAAACAAATGGCGACACCATACATGCCGGCATAGCGGGATTATATTTTATTCAGGTCAATCTGAATAACAACACCTATACAATGACGCGACGTACGTGGAGTATTGCAGGCACTGCAACAGGCGGGAATGATCTGGATTTGACCTGGAATAATGCCACGCAGGCATTGGAGCTCAATGCCACGCTCACTGCAGGGCAATTTAAATTTAGAGTCGATCATTCCGATGCCGTAAACCTTGGTGATAATCTTGCTAATGCTATCCTCACCCAGGATGGTGCAAATATCAACATCGGCAATGGCGGATATCTCATCCGGTTTTTTCCTGACAAACCTGATTACACCTATGAAATCAGGCTGACGAGTTATGACAGAAGGGGTATGTTTTATACCAAAGGACAAAACGAAGAAATTAACGATCTCAGTTTATTCACAGATGGATATGCCATTACGAAATTTACAAACGTGAGATCAGATGGTGGGGCTACATCTGATCCTTATTACCCTGATACTGATTTTCCTATGTTCAGATTAGGAGATGTTTTGCTGATGGCCAGTGAAGCAATTTTACGGAGTGGAGGTGATCGTGGATTGGCACTTGACTATTTCAATCAGGTAAGAACAAGAGCCTACAAGTCTACCGGAGGAGATATTACTGATGCAGAACTTACCTTACCATTGATATTAGATGAGCGCGGCAGGGAATTGTATTGGGAGTGTCACCGTCGTACTGACCTCGTACGTTTCGGCAAATTCAGTCAAACTGATTATGTGTGGGCCTGGAAGGGAGGTGTACCGGAAGGAAAATCTGTCGAACCATTCAGAGATGTATTTCCGATTCCTACTTCAGATTTAGGAGCAAACCCTCATTTAGTTCAGAATCCGGGATATTAAATATAATCGAAAAATCAAGTTATAAGGCGATGACGAAAGTTGTCGCCTTTTTTATTTACTCAGACTTTGAAAAAAACATTTTCGTCGCAAAAAAATTATTTCTATTTGTCATGGAGATGAAATAACAACCTGGTACCAATTCCGGTATGTGAATCTGAATAAAATTATTTATCCAATGCGGTTCGACTTTTTGATAAATGATTCGTTTTCCTTCAATCGTCATTAATTCCATTTCAAATGATGCATTCAGTATTAAATCATCTTGTCTTTTAATATTCATTTCATTTCCGGTATAATAAATTTCAATCTGATCAGAAATCTTATTGATCTCTTTTGTGGCAAGCGTAAAATCATATTGATGCGTCATCCAACCGATCCCACCGGCCGATTGTTCGTTTTTGCTGAAATCAAAAAATGTCGCATTGTCCCAATTAGAACCTTTTCCGTATTGAGTCTTACAGGGTGTGCTCACCCACGCAGGTTCCCAATAAACAACTCCTTTGCCGCCATGATCGATCACAGTCTGTGTCAAATCAATCATCCACTGTTTCTGTAGTTGAGGCGTTGGTGGTGTATAACCCGGGTAAGGTTGGCTAAGGATATTATTAGCACCGTCTGCATTGCTATTGGTCCATTGATATGCGGTTTCAAAGATCATGACTTCTTTTCCCGGATAAGTATTTTTCAGGTCAGTGATGGCATTTCCTACAACATCAATCAATACGGAATGAAATTGCCAGTAATATGAAATGCCGATAATGTCAAAATCCTGCACACCATTGACCCAGAACTGGTGCGTCAGCCAACCTACATCAGATGGATTGGCGATATGAATGGCAATTTTTATTTGAGTGCTGTATTCATTTTCAATATCCCTGATCGCAGAAATCGCTGTGTTAAATAAAGCGCTATTCCTCGGCCAGTCAAGCGCCCATCCTGCATCGTTTTGTTCCTGGGATTGGAGTATTCCTTTATTGGTTTCATTTCCGATCTGCACGATTTCCGGTAATAGATTTTCAGCAGCGAGGTTGGATAATGTAGAATGGATATAATTGTAAAGTGAATCCTCTAATAGGCCAAGGCTATCTAAAACAGGCGTCCATGCTAAAGGAGCAACCTGGTGTCCGGGATCCGCCCATGTATCAGAGAGATGATAATCCAGCAGCACTTTCATCCCTTGTGCTTTTGCTCTCATGATCGAATGTCTTACATCCTGGAAATCACTGTAGCGATGTCCCTGGTTCAATGCATCATACCATGAAGGTGTGTGCCACAATCTTAACCGAATGAGGTTGGCCCCATTGTCTTTGAAGATTTGGTAAGGATCTTCGGGCGTGCCATTGACTTTATAAACGGCACCGCAATCTTCCATTTCATTGACATAGGAAAGATCAGCACCGAAATAAAAGGATTGGGCTAAACTTCTGTTTAACAAACATGCAAGGGCATAAAAGGAAAATATCAATAATATCCTCATTCCAATCAACTTTATAACTATAAAAGTAAAGAATAAGAACCAGCTGAGTTTTCGATGAATGCTTTTGAGGTTTTACTAATCCATTTTTTACCACATAGACACATAGCACACATAGTGAACCACATAGATTAAAACCAAATTTGGATTCATTGTTCTATGTGACTTTCTATGTGGTCTATGTGTCTATGTGGTTCATTTTATTTAATGTTCACTTAAGTTTTCTTAAGCCCTTAAGTGGTTCAAAAAAGGTTAGATCGAAAATCGATTAGAACTTGAACGATATGCCAACAATGAAATAAGATTGCAAAGGATTGACAGTGCGACCTGCAGCAGCAGCTTCCTGTTTGTTGCCCCTGAGCCCGAAATCAAATCCAAGGCCAATGCCCTTGATAGCCGTACTGAAACTATTGGTCCATGTCCAGTTAGAAAGATCTATGTCTTTATAACTCAGGAATCCGGATGCATTCGATTTCCAGGAAAGATGTTTAGTGATCTGCAATGTATAGTCAGCAAAGAGTTTTGCACCCCATGATTCCTGGTATTCGAAAGGCCCCTTTGAAAAAATAAAATTATAGTTGAGCGGATGTACGACGACCACTAAATCCTTTATAGGTGTCCAGGTAAGACCTGCGCCAAGATCAAGGAATCCGGGATTATTGAATGAGTTTTCCAGAACAGATGTGCGGTATTCGCCAAGTGCAGATAAAGCAAAATAATCGCTCAGCTTACGGCCAAACAATGAGCTTGCATCCAAAGCGTCTGATGTCACCTTAAAGGCACTATCATCTGTGGGATCATCCCTGTCATCAAATTTATTCCAACCCATCGTCAAACCCGCGCGGTTTCGCCAGAAATATTTTTTTTGATCCAGGTTCACATGCCCCGTTCCGGTGAAATTAATGTTGAAGGAAGTGGTATTCGGACTTGACTTTGAAAGCCAGTCGTTGAAGCCCGCAAAATCAAAACCTGCATTGCCCTGAACCCCAATGTCCCACCGGGGATAAGGTGCAATCAGGTCATGGAGAGCCGCAATTTCCGTTGTCAGCGTTTCGACTTTGGCGGTCAAAGCCTTGAGTTGAGGCTGAAGCGTATCAAGTTCGGCTTGCTTCGCCGCTTGCGTAGCAATTAATTCTTCTGTGGTCTGCGCCATCATCGAAGACATCCATATTGAAGCAAAAAGGAGGCAAGTAAGTAGTTTCTTCATCTTTTTTGTGTTTTTCTAAAGGTAAGATATTGAGGAAAACCAATAACCGGTAAGAACAATATTTCGGTTTCGATGTTCATTTCGATCCCGATAGAATAATGTTGGATTCGGCTTGTAGAGACGCGATTAATCGCGTCTCTACTAGACAATCATCTTTTGAAACGAAATATTAATTTAAAAACCTGTACGACACCTTCACCAGGAAAATATTGTGCGCCTGTTTATTAAATACATTTTGAGACAAGCTGCTGAAGAGAGGGGAATGAAGATCATCATAAGCATCCGGAAGGATATTTTGTGACCATACAAAGTATATTTCAGATCCGGCAACATATTCCCACCGGAACACGAGGTTCGACCTGTATTGAACAAGATTAAAGTCAGGCGTATGAAATGAATAATCAATTTGCCCGTCATGATTTTCATCCACATTCGCATTAAAATCATTGACGGTGATTTCATCCGGTGAATAGGTGTGAAAACGATTATCATAAATTTTGTCGAGTGGATGAGTGACATAACCATAATTGCCATATGTAGCCCTGAATATAAATGGCTCACCATAATACTGTATCGAGAACTCAGGTGTGACATAATAATTAAGTCTCATCTGGATTGAAAAATCCTCCTGGTCGACCTGGCTCACGATTGAACGAACCTCAGGGCCATAATTGGCGTGATCTACAAATTGATCTTTCTTTCTCGTAGAATGATCATATCCGGGAGCTATTGAAAAACTCAAAGCATCAATCGGGTGATATTCAATTCCCGCACTAACGCCTAAAAATGTGACTTCCTTTTGATATCCAATTCCGGTATGGTAATTCAGATTGTATGATATTTTCTTCCGGCTATCGGATTGAATCCATATGCCATATCCATATCCGGGAGGTTTACGCAGTGATGTAGTCCCACGCAAAGCATTATTAGAAACTTCATAAGGATTCCAGTCGAACCCTCCTCCTAACATCCAGTTATTTTTGAACCAAAAATTCATATTGGTATTAAAGGCTGAATACAATAAATGCCCGCCGAAATCCCATCTGAACCAGTGATTGTAATTGAATCTTGCAGTTCTGAAAATGGAAAACGGCTGCTGGATGTTATACGAACCCCATGTAAAGTGATTGATTTCATCTGCAGCCGATAAAAAACCAACGTCATTTAATTCAAGATGTGGTGACCTCCAGGTGACTCCTGATTCAAATTGAAATCTGCCTCCGTTTTTATCTTCAACTCCACTATATTTTCCAATTTTAATTGTACCTGCTGTTCCGGTGAGCGATGTTCTGTTTGGATCCACACCGAGATAATCGGCATCACTTCGCTGCAGTAAATGCACAAAGTTGGTTTGTGTAGCCAGGATGGATTCTCTACTTCCTTCCACATGACTCATGACGCCGCTGAATTTAAATTGCCACCATTTATTTTTCCATGAATGTTGAAAATCCAAACCTCCGCTGTAAGCACCGCGATTGAGTTCATCGATCCCATTGTCGCGGTTCACTGCAGTGATGATTCCGCCAATGATCGTATTTCCCTGGTCATAATCCTTGATTAATCTGCCGACGAAATAATTAGTGAGCGGCTCCACCAATTCTTCCCGATGATTTTCACCCAATGCGATGTCAGCCATCTCAGCATTAGTCACACTTTCAAGTATTCCGACAGATAAACCTGTTTTTGTTTTCCCGCTAAACTTGGCAGCCCCGAGAATAGAAGTGTTTGACGGAACATCGGCAAATTCACCATAAGCTAAAGCAGGATTTCCATGCGGTGAGCCACCAATACGACGCGAATAAAAAAGAATATCCGAATCATATTGTCCTCCTGCAGCAGATCCTGTAATCTGGTAATTAAAAACGTTGCGGCTTTCCATGAAGAATGGTCGGCGCTCTTCAAAAAATATTTCATATCCATCAAGTCTCACAGATCCAGGATCAGCTTCCACTTGTCCGAAATCGGGATTGATGGTAAAATCAAGAATCATGTCGCGGGTGACACCTATTTTTCCATCAAGGCCTGCAGAAAATTTACTTTTCGATCCATCTAAAAAGGGATTGCCCGGTACTTTTTCAAATCGTTCTGTTTGTGCCAGTACATAAGGTGCAAGTTCAACTTGTCTTTTATTTGGAAGATCGGTTAATCCATGCAATTCCCCGAATTGACTTACCCAACCTGAAGCGTTTTGTGGGACGTGTTGCCAGGTTGATTTTTCTTCTTTTCGAAATACACGCCGCGTCACCTGGATGCCCCAGACGGGATCTTTTTGATTTCCATATCTCAATTGACTAAAAGGAATACGCAATTCTGCTGTCCAGCCAAGACTGTCAATATTGGATATGGCATCCCACACAGGATTCCAGTTGGCATCCCAATTGTTGCCATCATCGGATACAAACTCATCATTTTTCACACCGCAAACGGAGAAAGTAAAAGAGAATGCGGTGCGCAGATCATGATAACTATCGATATTGATTTCCACCCAGTCGCCGGGAAATTCATCTCTGCGGCCCATGCGGCAAACGATGCTGTCAGGGCATGAATCATAAGCCCTGTAAGCGAGGTATAGATATTTACCGTTGTGCAAAATTTTAAAACTGGTTTGTTCCGATGGGGCAGCTCCGTTATCAGGTTCATGCTGGATAAATGAAGTGGCCCATTCTACTTTATTCCAGGCTTCTTCATCGGGAATACCGTCCAGTTTGATGACATCATCGCCGATGGATTGAGTTTCGTATTGTCGCCTTTCAATTCCTGCAGAGGTAAGATTGTTTTTAACCTGCATATCCTGGGAAAAACCCGTTAGGATGCAAGCTAAAATGCATATAAATGTTAGAATGTACCTGGTTTTACCTTCCATAAAAATGCAGCAAGAGACAAAAGCAAAGACATGAGGGAGGAGACCAAGGTTGCAAGGTTCGGGAAAGAATAATAGGATAGTAATAAATTAGCCTTAGAGACATCAATCATGGATCAAGTGAGCTATTTTACAGACTATATTATCTATAAAACAGATCTTGATATTGGCAGGCAAAATAAAGTGCAGGTATCCGCACTTTCATGTTAAAAACAGCTAATTAAACTGCCTTTCGTTTTTTACCAATTGCTTATTACCAATTGCTTATTGCTGATTGTCTATTGCTGATTGCCAATTGCTGATTGCCAATTGCTTTGCGCTTCAGTCCCAGGCCGCACCACCGTAAGAACTGACGTATCGTTGATTTTGTGAATACCATGAATCGATCAGATCGATATCTTCTTTTCCGATTTCAAAATCAAAGACGTTGAAGTTTTCCTGGAGCCTGTTCTTTTTTGATGAAGAGGGAATAGCGAGTATATTGTTTTTCTGCATCAACCAGCGTAGAATGATTTGTGCCGGTGTTTTTGAATATTGGCTGGAGAGATTTACAAGAGGTTTGGAGGAAAACATTCTTCCTTTGGCAAGCGGGCAGTAAGCGGTGAGCGGTAGGTCATGTTCTTTCATCCAGGCATGTAAATTTCTTTGGTTGATCCAGGGATGAAATTCAACCTGGTTGGTGACGATAGGTGCGCCCAGGTCGATCGTTGTTTTTAGTTGAGCAATATTGAAATTACTGACACCAATGTTCCTTGCAAGTCCTGATGTCTTTACTTCAATGAGCAGAGGAATATAATCCTGCACCGGGATGGAAGGATGAGGCCAATGGATCAGGAGAAGATCAATGTAATCCGTATTTAATTGATGCAGGCTTTCTTTTACAGAGGGGATGAATTGCTTCTTCTGAAAATTCGATGGCCATACTTTCGTAACGAGATAAATATCTTCTCTTGATACATTTGATTGACGAATGGCTCTTCCTATTTCTTTTTCATTTTCATAAAGTTGGGCAGTGTCGATAAGCCGGTATCCAATAGCAAGAGCATCTGAGACAATATCAACTGCCATATTTCCTGTGAGTCGATAAGTTCCTAGTCCAAGTGCCTGAACGGGGGTGTTGCCGAGAGTGATGAATTTCATGCTTTGTTTTTGCAAAGATAAAGGCAAGACCGATGGCAAGTTTTGCCCCGATGGGGCAAGAGAGATTTTAAAGTATCATTTGTTACCAACCTTAAGCCCCGATGGGGCAATTTTGAAATAGATAGGAATCATCAAGTAAATCCAAGACTGCTCACAACTCACAACTGATTACCGAATTCCGAATACCGCCTTTGCCCCATCGAATACTGCGTATTCTCTCCCCTAAAGGGGATACAAAACTGATTACCAATTACCGAATACCGATTACTAATTTTGAATACTGTTCATCCCCTGGAAATTAATCTGCGCCCCATTCGAATTCAGAATATCGCGCTCAAGTCCGGATGTATTTAATTTGAAAAGACAATCTTTTACAGTAGTGATGGCGCCTGATCCTGAATTGTAAATCGCCGCTCCATCGAGCACTGTCGTATTGCGCTCAATTACAAGATGATCCAGCAATACTTTTCCTTTGATCAGAAGACCTCCACCTATCTGTGCAGGTACCAAAGTACCATTCGCTTCACCAAACCTGATCGTCAATCCATCAAGAATGCAATCCAGGCATGTTGAATCTACTTTGATGACATGATATGCATTGTCAGTACTGTCATTCAACACACCGATATCTCCGGAGACACGGACCAGTGTAGCATCCGACTGCCGATCATCCCTGTTAGCCTCAGTTCCTAAGAAACCTCCATAGATCCTGACACTATCTTTCAGCACATAACTCTTATTCCGGTCACCGGTAGAAGAAGGATAATAATCACCTTCTGCAATCCATATTTCTTTGACATTTAAATAATAATCTACAGCGGCAATGGCGTCCTGCAAATCATTAAACGCATTCACCCATGAAGTACCATTGTTCAAACCAGTAGCATCTTTATCCACGTAGACCTGCGGACTCGGAAACGGACATGGCCCGGTGAGAACAACCTGCGTAACCACAGTACTATCGCACCCGAATGCGGAAGAAAGATTATCGGTATAATATCCGGGAGTGGTCTGATAAGCACCTCCTGCAAAGACACTGTCTTCATTGCACATTTCATATATGACAGAATCCAGAACCAGAGGATGTACAATGACCATTAACGAATCGATATTCTTACAACCGAATACATCCGTTCCCTGTACATAATATTTCTGATTACTTAAAGGATTCACCGTTGGAATTGTCAGATCAGGATTGTTGATCATGGTATCCGGGCTCCAGTGAAATACATTTGCACCATCAGGGATCAGAAATGCCACATCACCCAGGCATATTGATTTATCTGTTCCTGCATTTACGTCCGGTAGAGGTTTGACCGGAAGGATTGAGCTGTAGATAACGGAGGTGTCCCTGTGATCCTTGATTTTAATTTGTAAAAATTTACCAGCCAGTGAATCCAGGAGAATATAATAACCTGAACTATCTGACTTTGGACGTAAAGAAAACAAAGTCTGAAATGTCTGACCGCTATCGATGGAAATGGATACATCCACTGTATCAATTTCAATCAATGACCATTTGACCTGCAGTGTGTCCCGGATACAATATTCGTTAGCCACAGGCTTAAGCAGGCTGATTGCTTTTCTGGGCAATATGGTGGTTGCAGCTTCTCCCGGGATCCCTGTTTCCCTGTTGCCGGTATGATCCACACCCACGATATAGAATGCATAGTCTGCCCCGTACTCCCCGATAAAATTGAAAGATGTCACAGAATCGGCAAATGTCTGAGGGAATAACTGATATGCAGCACCATCTTTTGAATAATACAATTCAACCTTATCTAAACCACTTCCGCCAGTATCATCAGCGCCAGTCCATAACAGATGAATAATGTTGCTGTCAAGCATGGCAGGAAGAGGTGTCAATGTCGTTGAAGGTGGAAGGGCATCAATAATATTCGACCAGATATTGGTTTCGATGGGCTCATTTAGATCAAAAACAATATTGGCTTTGGCAAGTATGGTATCGCGCGTATGCCCGGGAAGTTTTGGTTTGACAAAGAAATTGACAAAACCTTCACCGCGCCTGTTGATCGTGTCATTGACAGGCAGGAATCCGATCAACGGATTAATTGGCAGCAGCCCGGTGGCAGGATCAATGGATTCAAAAACCCAAAATGCAGTATGGGTATTCACATCAATTCCCGCAGTGACATCAACATAAAGACCTATTTGTGAAATGAGATTAAGCCTCGTCTGATAAAATGCAGGTGCTCCGGGAATATTAAACAAAAAATTACCCCAACCAAATGATCCTAATCGAAAGGAAAGAGGACTGATATCGTCATCGAAATGATGTGTGATCGTCACGCGTTGTGCAGGTGCGGTTGCTTCAGACGGATCATTTTCAAATTTGATATTATAAGCCAGTGTGTCGTGTACGGAAACCCATTGGAGTGAATCAAATCCGACAGGGCCAACCATTTCATTAGGATCCCTTGGACAAAATCTTGGTAGTACATAGACACGTTGTTCTTTCTCCACAGAGCATCCATTCCCATCCGTTACCTGGAATTTTACATTCATGGTGTGCGGGACTCTGATGACTTTTGTAGCACCGGCAGCACCATTGATTTTGTACTGAGCACCTCCACCAGAAGCGAAAGCTGTAACGACGACTGGTTGAGGAACCCCGCAAGGCACACCTGTAGGATCGGGGGTAATACTTAACGTTAAATCAAGAGCTGTTTCAGGTTGCATTACTTCAATACAATCGACGCCGGTGCAGTCATTTGCATCGGTGACGGTGACGCAGTAATGACCTGCTGAAATGTGCATTCTACTCTTGCTCTCAACACCACTATCCCATAAATATTTTTTAATCGGTTGAGCAGCATTGGTTACGTTAACATTGAGCCATCCATCGTTGCCCCCTCTGCAGGTGGGATCCTTTTTAGTTATTTTGACCTGCCCGAACATGCATGTCAGGCATGAAAGGAAGATGAAAAGGGTTAATATTTTTTTGATCTCAAGGTTCATAGGGCGTCAATTTTTTTTGACTTCTGCACTTAATCCTGCGTGAAACTTGTCCGTGATTTCAATGACATCAGAAGTAGCTGACCACTCTGCGATTTTCGACAGGGCCATGGTGTAATTTCCCTCCTTACACATATTGTCCAGCACGACTTTCCTGGCAGATGGAATTTTGTATTCATCGGCTAGATTTTTGATCTCATTTGTGATCCTTTCTGTTTTATCCGGGCTTATGACAGCTGTATTGTGAAAGACATCTCGGGACAATGAATATTTTGGTGAAGATGGATCATAGCGGGCTTCATAATAATTCATCAGGAGATCGCCATTAAGATTTCCTTTCACTGTGAAAATAGAGGCCATGTATTTCTCTTTCATTTTCATCCGGGCGGTCCAGGAAAGATTTGATGAAAGCAGGATTGACAAATGTTAAAAACATCTTCAATCCCATGGTCTCCTCACTTTTTTTAAGATCCAGTAAATACCATCGGTTGTTTTTTTTCTGCAGTGCAAGCGGTGCATATGGTTGTTCTGTTGGAGATCCCATGGTATAGGAAATAACACTAAACGTATCGTTTTTTGATTCTACCAAATACCTGGCCACGGGAATAATGGTGCAGGAAGAAATATGTGCTCTCCAATTTGTGAAATCCTCTTCAGAAGCCAGGCATGAATTGTTGTAATAGAAGGACCTGTATTTCTGATAATCATTCTGGCCGAAATGTTCGTAGAAGAAGGAGAGATCGTCCGGCATTACACTTGTAGATGATGTCTGGCATTCCTGAACATTTGTAATAACGTATGAATTGATTCCAAAACTTACGCCTATGGCTGGAGTATTTTGGCCGGTCAGTAAAAGTGGTGACAGGAATGCAAATATTAATATGGTATATAATTTTTTCATGATTTACTTTTGACGGTTAAAGTCCCGACATATCATACAATGTCATCCAGCCTGTTTCGGAACCATTCACCAGGTTTCGCTGAAATTCCACCCCGATTGCATTGTCCAAAGTTTGATACCAGACCGCTGCAGTGATTTTTCCAACAAGTCCTCCCCATGAAGCATTCCATTCCAGCTTTGGTTGACCGGTTGCTTTCCTGGCTTCAAGTTTACCTTCAGTAGACAGACTTGCACCTGCAATAACGCCTGCGAATCCTCCCAAATCACCCTCCACTCTGACACCTGCTTCCAGTTTACCCGTGACACTGATGGTCGGATTGGCTAATTCCCATTGCGGGTTTGCCGAAGTGCTTGGATCAATAGAACCGGCGAGATTAATATTAAACTTAAGTGATGAACCGAAGTACGTATAATAAAACACGAATATGTTTTGTGAAAACCTGACTCCTCCGGTACAACATGGAAAATACATACAACCGGTCATCGTAAAACCAGGTATGTCAATGGCTACTTCTTTTTTCGTTGCATAATTCAGATCCTTAAATTTGGGAACATTATATAATTTTCCTGTAGCCGTTATGGTTGGCAGCGTGATCGCGAATGGACTATCACAGAATGTGGAATTTGATGGTTTTGCTTCTCCTTTTATTTTAGCGATTAACTGATTTACCAATACAGTATTAACGGAGAGCTGAATATTGATTTCGTTCGGTCCTACCACTTGTACAGTTACGGTTTTTGGATCCGGTGTACCGGCGGATTCAGCATAAGTACCGATTGGGAGTTGAGGAGAATCCCAACTTACTTCCTGTCCGGCAGGAGGCATATAGGGTCCGGACCATGCAGGTTGGCCGGCAGGGAAATTTGAATTTTCATTTGGAACTGCGGTAAACTTTGCGGTTCCGGCTGGCCCGCCTGTATTTGGCCCTACCAGGTATAACTTTTCACCTTTGTGAGCTATGCGACCTTCATTAGCATTATCTGAGGCGGTAACATCTTTTACACCACCATTAATTTCAAGTATTTTTTTTGCAAAACAATCAGGATGAGTTTGGCTTGTTGCCACTACATTGACTGATCCGGTCCCGGTACATCCTGAGATCACACCGTTTTGATCGATGAGGCATCCTGTGGAACCCGCACCGGTTATGGCCCAGGTAATAGGATCATTTCCATCATTTACCGTCAAGGTTGCAGTCGCCTGATTTGTCGTGTTATCTGAAAGTTTGATGTAGGCGGGATTAATGACCAGGCCGCCAAAATGGACAATCACCTTCACCTGGTCAGTGGCAGTAAAGGAGAAATTATTTCCAACAACATGTACAGTATAAGTGGTCGTATGATCAGGATGAACGGTTGGAAATGAATTATGTATATCATTTGGATCCAGACCTTCTGTTGCATCCCAGGTATAACAAACGTTACCGGGACTGGCGTTGCCGATGTGAGCACCATCACCCTGACATGCTACCTGATCAGGACCTGCATAATCAACTGCTTGTCCATACAAACACACAGGAAAGAAAATGAGAGTTGAGATGTATACTAAATACTTTTTCATGAATCAATTATTTAACCTGATACCATACACTGCTGACGGTGCAGAATTCGCATATATTTCAATTCTTCCACTTGCGCCTGGACGAATGACTCCGGGTGGGCCATTTTCTTCGACAAGAGGGACTATCATCACAGGAGATCCGATGCCTGCCTGAAGATCCTCGAGCGTCATGGATATCATATTACCATAAGGAGCTTCGACCCGAATGGAAGGATTGACTACATCAGCATCACCGTTGTTGATAAATGTAAGTATGATCTGAACCGGAACATTTCTTCCGGGAACACCTCCGGGCAGTTGTGCATTAATCTGAAGTTGCGGCTGACCTCCATCAGGTTCAATCATGAAATTATCAACGAATGCAAGGGAGCTGTCTAATTTAATCAGGTCAAGCGCATATGTATCCACTGCCATGCCTGTCAAATCAAATGTGGCAAATGCAAGATTGTCATTGGCGATATAAGATGAGATAGCATCACGGACAAACCATGGATTACTTTGTCTTAACCTGAATAGCATGGTATTACTCAGTTTTGATCCGGTGATCTTCAAGGTGACCTGCGAATTCTGAACACCATGATTCGGCGCCAGGGAGAGTATTTCATAGTCAATCACTTTGGCAAATAGGGTTATGTTCTGTGTGGTATTGTCTGTTGTAAAACCATAGGCAAGGATATAATAAGTACCCGGGTGGACATTTGGAATAATAATGCGCTGATTGGCCTGGAATGGATTTTTGAATCCGTAATCAAATAAGGCTCGTGTTGGCATCTGATTGTATTTCACATACAATTCATTGAGACCTACAAGGGAGTCACCTTTAAGATCCAGAAGGATAGTCTGACCATCGAGATCAGGGCCGACATTGATTTTATAATATAATTCCAGGTTATTATGTAGTGTATCTGCTGTAAGAGAATCCAAAAAGAGATTCTTTACGTCCACATGCATGCTGTCAAGCGAGGAAGTGAAATTGTTATTCTCGTTCGATTCGTTAAAATTATTTCGGGCATCGGTCTGCACGATAGCATAGTAATCTCCGGTGGAAACTCCCGTAACATTATCCGTGAGATGTTGATCCAGTTGTGCTGCAGGTGACAAATAAACGGACTGATCTTTCACGCCGAAGACGACATCGTCAGTATTCCACAACGTATCAGGAGATATATATACTACTTCCCTGAATACACCTGATGCAGGGTTGATTCCAATGTTCTTTGTCGTCCATGAAATGTTGATGTTATCTCCGGCAATGACACTGACCGGCACAATGACAGTTGACACCTGGAGATCTGAAGGTGGTGGATTGATAATGTTGATGGATCGGGTCAGGATATTATTGTTCTCCGCATTATGCTCATAGAGTTGATTATTGGCATCGGTCTGAAGGATAAGGATATAATTTCCGAAATAACCGACAGGGACTTGAACATTGACAGTATCGGTGATCATATTTCCGGCAGCCAGGAAAGTTCTGTTGTTGGACAGAAGAATGAGGTCCAGGTTATTGATGGCATTGTCAGAGGACAGGTACATCTTGTCAATCCACGCAGATGCAGCACCAGTACCGTTATTAGCGATCATATAGATGATTTGCATTGGCTGCCCTGCTATTGCTGTAGAAGGCGTATTGAACATCGTAATGGTCAGATCAGGATAAGGTGACAATAGGACAGTATACAAACGTGGTGTTCCATTTACATTCCGGATCAGGTTGGTATTATTATTTCGGTTTACGTCATGATGGACATCAAGCACATCTGTCTCGCCGATGATGTAGTATTGCCCTGACAATCCATTCGGAATCATCAGTGATTGGTTTCGGGTTCTT
The DNA here is from genome assembly GCA_963746195.1 of uncultured Saprospiraceae bacterium. Classification (GTDB taxonomy): domain Bacteria; phylum Bacteroidota; class Bacteroidia; order Chitinophagales; family Saprospiraceae; genus Opimibacter. The sequence goes on from CAVVAS010000004.1 coordinate 184,806, forward strand.
GATTGGTTGGGAGACAGTAATGTTCCTGTAGAAGATTGTTCACTGATCAATATATCCGTACCGGGTTGCAGGAGCGTATCCGTAGATAAATAAATTCTGTCGGTCCATGCATTCGTAAGCGTCGTACTAATGCCTATATTTTTTGTCGTCCACTGGAATGGGTATGATACTCCTGTATATATCGAGCTTCCGGCGGTCACGGAGATATTATCCAAATTTAAATCAATGGGTGGTGCTGCTTTGATATAGACAGGATGACTTCTTTTGATATTATTCAACTCACCGGGCGTACCTTCAAAGACCACAGAAGATTGATCATTGACAATATAGATGTAATAGACATTTTCAGCGGTAGTCTGCGGAATGATGATCGGTAAATTTGTCACACGTGAAATACCTGGTAATAGACCGGATGATTGATTTATAGTTTGAATTTCTGTTGCATTCATTGGATGCCATATGGAGTCAAACGATATATATATTTTATCGATCCAGTTTTGAGATACCGTATCATTTCCCAGATTAGTAAAATGATAAGCTACTTCCACAACCATACCAGCTGTGGTGGTATCAGGTACACTCACAGATGTGGTGATGATGTCTGGTGCAGGTCCGGGTTGAAGAAAGATGAGTTTGGAGGATACGTTATTGTTCTCGTTTGTTCCTTCATTCACGACATTGTATGCATCTTCCTGCACGACGAGATATTTATTTCCGGTGATTCCGGAAGGCATATGGATAGATACAGACCTATGAATCGTATCATCCGGTAATAGATTCATCAGGACGCCTGTCGATTGATACAAGAGAACTGACTCTGTATTGATGGTAGCAGAGGATGACAGATAGATCTTGAAATGGGGATAACGGTTCACGACTTTTCCGGGACCTGCATTAATAGTGTTCCAGCTTAAAGAGATAGAGCTTCCAAACAACGTCGTATCGGGAGAGCTAAGATTGGCAGCTATCAAATCAGCATTGGCTACGAAAATTTGCGTTGGTGCCTTCAGGATATTATTTGATTCACTGGTATTTTCAAATACATTATTATTTCTGTCCGCATAGACATACACAAAATAAAATCCTGAAAGATTCTCAGGTGTATACATTCCCGGGTTTACTGTATAACTGGAGAATGGACTTACAGGACCTGCTTTATACGCATAGGTCAACGGAATAAGAAAATTAGGATTGTAGACAGGGGATAATGAAAAATAAGCATTGTCTATCCAGTAAGGTGAGTCCGCTACACCTGCACCCTGGTTCATCGTCGTCCATCCGAATGGAATAATTTCATTGTTGGAAACAGTATCAGGAAAAGTAATTTGAGATACGAGCAAATCCGGAGGAGGAGCAAGTACGACATTGATCGGCAGACTTCCTTTGGAGTTGTTGTCTTCAGCTGAAAATTCATAAACGGTATTTTGAACATCAGTAATGACATGCATGTAATACGTTCCTGAAATTGCAGCGGGCATCTGCACATTTTGGGTGACCAAATAAGTGCTATCCGGTAGCAACTGAAATGATCTGTTTACCGTGCCCAGTGATTGGCCAATTGCATTGAGTGGGTCCTGTCCAAGAAGAATCCGGTCAGACCATGATGCCGAAGAAGGTATGCCACCAAGTCCGTCATTTTTTACGACATACGTCACGGGTATAGTTGCCCCTGAAAATACAGTTGTAGGTGTGGTGACTGATAGAACTGTAAGGTCAGGTGCAGGAGTAAGACTGATCATCATCGGGGCAGAGGTGCGCTCCCAATTATTATTATTTGATGTTTCCGTGATGCTGTTCCATCGGTCAGCATAAATGAATATATAATAATTACCGGAAAATCCCTGTGGCACCATAAAGGTGTCTACGGACGTGTAGGCAATTCCGCTATCCAGTGCAGTTAGATTTTGTACAGCACCCAGGTAGGTATCAAAACTTGTATTTAATGTGGCATCGGAAGAAAGGTAAACGGCATCTGACCACAAAGTAGATTGTGTTGATCCGGGACCATTATTTTTAACTACCCATTGCAAACCGATGGTTTGCCCACTGAAAGCTGTAGGAGGAGATGTGACGGAGGTAACAACGAGATCCGGAAGTTTTCGAACAGAAAATTGTTGCACTGGGCTATTGACTATCTGGTTGCATACATTTTTAGCAACGACACGCCAATTGTATTCAGTGCCATAATTAAGATTATTATATAAAGTATTGATTTGGGTTAGATCACTTATCTGCGGCGTACCTGGTTGATCTTGACCATAAGGCCAGATGTAGATATCATAGCGGTTGGCATTTGGAGCAGGCACCCATGACAACGAAATAGTTTGCTCTAAATCCATTTCGCCATTCATTGGAATCATGTTGCTTACAGGTAAAACAAGAGCGGGAATATGTTGCACTTCAATATTCCAAATCGTGTCATTGTGAATATCCTGATCGCTGGACAATGAAGTATAAATACTGAAGTGATACGTTCCGACCTGGCTGAGATTTTCCGTTGGGGTAAAAGTGTAATCCTGTGTTCCTCCAGGTGAAACAGTCAATGATCCTACATTCTCAATTGTCCATGGTGATCCATTTACAGAGTATGCGACATCAAAACCGGTGGCTGAGAGTGACCCATAATTTTGAATTCGCATGGTGACAGCCTCAGCATTGCTAAGCCCGCAATAGGTATGTGGAGATACAAGCACTTTAGCCCCGATATTATGATTCAGAAGCGTAAATTCTTTTGCCCCGATATCAGGTGTAGTTGCATTCCGAGTTGCCCCATCTATATCTGTGGTAATGCCTGAGATTGGAACAGCAGATCCATTAAGGGCAGCCTGAAATACATCGGGATCATCTGATGTAAAAAGGGGTTCAGCACTTACAGAATGTTGATTCTGTGCATTGGCAGCCTGAAGCGCAACCAGGTCAGAATATTCATTGCTGTACCTGGCTAATATTGGGCCGGTGGTGTAAAGGTTGCAATAATCCATAGTATTGGTATTGGAACCCGGATACCATAAATTATACATCGCACGACCTCCACTATAATTTGCAAAATTATTATTGCGCAGATTGATGTGGTTGTTTGAGCTATTATCGTAAAAGTCGATGCTCGACGGATTTACATTGTCGAGGCGAACCGTGTTATAATAAAAATTATTGTAGTCCCCATAATTCTGAGATATACCAATACAGAAATCGCTAAAGTTATTAATGAAAATATAATTATTAGAAATCGATGAAGAAGTGGAGGAATTACCGCTGACATTCCACATTTGTATACCATTACTTCCTCCATGGAGCAGTCTTATATCATTGTTTGAAATCTCTTTCGTATTCGCTGAGGCGAGAATGTACATTCCTTCATGCTGGTTGGCATCATTGTAAATAATGTTTCCTTTTACGGTAAGGCCATCATCAAATTCCACATCAATGGACCTGTAATAACAGTTATAAAAATGATTATTGAGGATGCTTATATTTTTTTCCATATTTCCCCAACTGGCGGTCAAAAAGATACCATAATCACCAAAATCAAATTGATTGTCAGCGATGTAAAGAGAGTCTTCTGTAGTAGAAGTGCTATACATCAGCGGGAAGACTTCATTATAATAAGAAAGTTGAGGGCCGGTTAAGTGACAGTTGTTAATGTGAATGACACTTGACCCGTCAGCAATATCGATGACCCTGCCCTGGTTTGAGCCGAAAGTCAAATCCCTCAGGACAATGTTGTGTGCATTCGAAAATTTGACTGTATAATTATTTTGTGGGAGATAGAAATCTTTGGTGATCGTGACCAGGCTGCTATCCCTTCCTTCTGACTCGAAGACCACCTGGTGATTATAATTAATGCGAGGGAAGTTTTGAATGACAAATTGTGAGGAATATGTCCCATTCCTTATTTCAAATGTAACATTGCCCAGGATTCCTCCTTTATTCAGAGCATCTTCAACTTGCGAGAATAAATTGAAATCGGGTAATATGCCGCCGACGGTGTAAGTTCCGAGCAGGGCAGGGAAAATACCGCTGACGGAAAGTGTATCATTGACATTCGTGCTATCAGGAATGCCATTTGGCGATTCGGGCCAGAAAACTAAATCATGATCAGAGTGTGGTGCAAATGTGTAATTACCCACCGTAATGGTATCATCTTTGGCTGAAAGCAAAGAACCTGTCCAGTGATATATAGGTTGTTCTATTCCATTGACCAACCATCTTACATCTGCGCTGGTCAGCGTATTGTAACCGTAATTTTTCAGAACTACTTTTACAGGATTTGATCCGGAAGCGAAAGGGGCCGTCGGTCCATAATAACTGAAAATACCTGCGTCATTGGCTATCGCAGGATTAAACTCATCCGCGCCGATGTCAGGCGGACTTGAGCGAAGATCTCCATCAATATCTTTAGTGACATAGGATAATGTTTGTCCTGTCCCATTGAGTAAAATATTTGATATATGAAGATCTGCATCGGAAACAAATTGAGGATTGACATTCAATGAATTGGCATCTTGTCCGGTTGCTGTTTTCCATGCGGCGAGATTTGCAATATCTCCGCCATTCCATACACCAAATGATCCAACGGCATAATAATCATTGTGATTGCTTGTTAAGGAAGTTTGATTATTTCCATACACAGCGTCACCGGCGCCTTTATTGGAGAAGATATTATTGGTGATATTGAGGAATTGATCAGTATGATAGTAAAAGGCATAGGAACCGCCTGTTGAATGGACATTCACATTATTATTGAATACGTCGTAGTACTTGGAATTATCAATAATTAACCCGTCAACGGCGGTGGCTCCGCCTGAACTCACAAAATTATTTACGATCTTACCTCTTGAACCTGCTGTGGCTATACAGCCTTCCAGGTAGATTGTATATTGAGCATGCGTCGCTACGACGTGATTTGATTCAATATCAACAGGTCCTTCGCAATATTCAAGATAAATCCCAATATAATAGGTGTAGCCATCTCCGGAAATGGTGTTGTCTAAAATTTTAATACCTGATTCCGAGCTGCCGTATATTCCCGTATAGTAATTATGATCGAGGAAATTATGTTGTATGAGGGTATTTGCACTTGCTCCATTTCCAGCCAGGTAAAATGCCATGGATCCGTGTTCAATCCAGTTATTTTTAAATACATTGGCCGTGTCAAGGGTATTGGATGAATAGATCACTGCATCCTCAATGCTTGTTGATGTACTTTCAAAACCATCAATATGATCATTCAAAAATTGGTTGCAATGAGCACCATTAAAATAATTGACTACTTTACTGAAAGCAGGATTGACAGAAACTAAAGTGAGATGTTTGAAAATAACTCCATCAGCGCCATTTAAAGTGATGGTGTTGGCATTAATGCCAAGATTAGTGATGACGACATCTGTACTATCTCCTGTTTCGGATTGAAACGTAACCGGCCTGTCACAATCAGATCCGGGGTAATCTGTAATCGTCAGTGTCTCCAGATAAGTTCCTGTGCGGATATTGAATGTCACCGGTCCTGCTGCTCCACCAAGATTTAAAGCAGCCACCGCAGTTTTCAATGAATCGAAATCAGGGTTCGACCCACCAATGGTATAAGTGCCGAGAAGCGCAGGATACAAATTATTGACTTGTAAAGTATCATTGCTCACGAGTTCATCTATATTTCCATTAGGCAGACTGACCCATGCTTTTATTGTGTGGTATTGATACGGAGCAAAATTATATGTACCGATATCCAGTGAATCGTATGTACCTGCTGACGGCAATAAACCCATCCAGGCATAAGTCGGTTGAGGAATTCCATCTACTTCCCAATCCACCTGCATGCTGGTCAGCGTATCTTGTCCGTTGTTGATAAATTTTATAAAGACTGTATTTATCCCGGATGGAAAAGGTTCTTTTGGATAATTAATGGACAATATCCCCACATCATTGTTGAAGAGTTGAATTTCATCACATCCGATATCCGGAGTCAGCGGATCTCTCACCTCGTCTTCAATATCGAGAGGTACATCAACAAGGTGTTGAGCTGTAGCATTTAAAGCTGCATTTGTAATGTGATATCCGGTCGGACTGGAATACATCGGATCTTCAGTCATGCCGTTTGCATCTTGTCCTGTAGATTGCCATGACAGGAGATCAAGATACATTGTTCCATCACTATATACAATGTTCGCACCAGTGCTTATAAAGTCATTATAATCGGAAGAGAAAGGACCGTAATTGCCGTTGAAAACCATGGCATAACCCCCAGCTTCATTTTGAAAGATGTTATTCCGAAGATTAAAATTGGTTCCATACTGGCGATAATAAGGAGTACCTGTATTGTCGCCACCATTTATACGAATCGTATTATTGTAAACATTAGCATAATTACCAGAGATGTGATAGATGCCATAGGAAGAACCAGCATTCCCAAGGATGATAAAATTATTAGCTATCAGCATTGGGGATCCAGAAGTACCAAAGCATTGATAAATGAGCATCCCCGTTCCTTTTCTTCCCGGGAGCAGGACCTGGTTAGCTGTTACCGCAGTATTCGAATTACATGAATAGACAAACAGCGCAGTAAAATTATTATAAGCACTACTGGTAGTAAATATATTCTTATGTATGACAGGAGAGACTAAGTTGGCTACATTACAACCTATGTAATAAGCATCCTGAAAGTGGTTATTCTTAATGACTGAACCGGTCGTGTTAGCACCGCCGTCCCAATAGATGCCATAAGATCCATTCTTGATCGTATTACCATCAAAATGGTCGTCAGTGTTTGGTGATGTACTGCTATATACAGTTGCCTGGCTGATACTTGTAGAAGTAGTTGACATTCCCTCGAATAGGCAGTTGATAAATGAATTGCAGTTTGCCCCGTTTTTAAATTCAAGTGCATGATAAGGCAGTTGAACCGTTTTAATAGTCAGATTTCTAAAACTTAAACCATCAGCACCATCAAGCGTCAATGTAGTTCCTGTGAGACTTGAATTATCCCAGGTCACATCGGCCTGGTTGCCTGATTCGGATTCGAAAATGATAGGCGTTGTACAATTCATTCCTATCGTCTGCGGGATATTTAACACAGCATGATAAATGCCATTCCTGATTTGGAAATGAACAGAATCAAGTACACCACCCAATGAAAGTGCTGTCAATGCTTCATTGAAATTCAGGAAGTCAGGAGAAGTACCTCCTATCGTCAGCGTATCCGATACTGCCGGGTAGAGCACAGCAGTAGTGATCGTATCATTTACATTATACAGGTCATTTACAGCATTTGGTTGTGCGGTCCATGATTTAAGTACATAGGGTGTACTGAGTAAGAAATTTACCTGGCCGAGAATAACAGTATCCTGCTGCAGTGTAGGTAATGATCCCGAGTAATTAAATGTACCCTCGACAACATTATTTACTTTCCAATGAATTTCTGCAGATGTAATGGTGTTGCCGCCGAAATTCCTGATGACCGCTTTGACATCGTGAAGTCCTCTGCTAAAAGGCATTTTAGGAAATATTGTAAAAACACCGGCATCATTATTATTAGCCCCGATTTCATCAGCACCGATATCGGGTGTGTTAGCATTTCGGGGATTACCATCGATATCTATGGCAATGCCAGGGATAGGATTTCCTGCACCGTCAAGTGTATCAGCTAAAATATGCAGATCAGTGGGTGAAACAAATTGTGGTGTGATGGTTATGGAATGCGCATCAAACCCTGTCCCTGTCTTCCATTGGAGAAAGGTTGGATAAAGTGTGTCATGCCAGAATCCAAGGTCGCCGGAGATACTATACAGATCATTATAGTCACAAGACACGGTGGGCGTATATGCAAATGACGAAAAGGCACGACCGGTATTGGAAATAAAAATATTGTTACGAACGTAGGCTGAATCTCCTCCTACCAATTCAAATCCATTTCCGCTTCCTCTCGCATAGCAACTGTTATACCCGGTGATAACCTTTTCACTATTCCACAGGCGAATCCCCGATCCGGAGCCGGCTGTCGATACCATGTTGTTAAACACATATCCGTTACCGATATTGGTGCCGAAATTGATTGAATTTAGGAACATTCCATCTCCAATGTTGTCCAGGATGATGTTGTTTCCGGATATCTCCGTGTAGCCATTTGCACTATTTTGATTTATGCCCGTAAAATTGACGGTAGTGTTGGTATGGATATTATTCCTGCGTATATACAGTCCATTTGTGTTCACAATACGTATTGCTTCGTATCGCTGGTTCTGGAATGTATTATTTTCAATGTGAATCTCATGCTGCCCGTTTCCGCTATTATTAAAAATAAATACAGCCTGCAGACCACCCAGAAAATAGTTATGATCAATATTGAAATATTCGTTGAGACCTCCAAAATTTAGCGATTTAAATAATATACTTGAACCTCCTGAATAATATCCTTCAAGATAACAATGGGACACAGTGACATGCTTCGCACTATGTCTCAATTCGAGGACATCACTATAGAAAGATGGATTTACTTTGATGCCAAGATGTCTGAAGGTGATATAATCAGTCCCATTGAGCATAATGACAGAAGGATTGTCATTGCTGTTAGGTGTAAATTGAATCGTGACTGCACTGCTATCACCACTTTCTGATTCAAACGTGATCGTATTCAACGCTGAAGCTGTTGCAATTGAATCGATGACTACCTGCTCTTCATAGATCCCATCCCTGAAACGAAATGTGACAGGTCCGCAGGTTGTAAAAAGGTTAAGATCATTCACTGCTTTCGTGAATGTTGAGAAATCAGGGTTAGCTCCTCCGATAGTATAGACTCCACTCAAAGGCAATCGGAATCTGTATGAAATCGTATCGTTCATTTGCTGTGAATCTGCGTTCCCATTAGGAAGACTCGTCCAGATTTTGAGAGTGTCCACCTGGTTGGAGAAAGTATGCAAGGCCAGGATGACATGAGCAGTATCTCCTTCAGGAAGAATGATTTGTGTATAATTTACATCCGGTTGAGGTATATTATTGAGTGTCCATTTTATGGTGACATTATGCAGGGTATCTGAACCAAGGTTGCTCAATACCACTTCAATATTTTGTTCAGGATTGCAGATCAGGGTAGGGGACAGTAGTTGAGTGAGAGCAGCATCGTCAGCTGAGGCAATAAATTCGTCAGCTCCAAGGTCGGGATGAATAGTATTTCTTGCCGTTCCATCGATATCAAGCGCAGTACTCAATACAGGATTACCCACAGCATTTAAAGCATTGTTGGCTACATGAAGATCTGTTGTGGAGGTAAATAAGGGATTTACATTTAAGGAATGTGTATCATATCCTGTGAAACTTTGCCATTGATGCAAGTTGATAGCATTGTTTTGAGCATTGAGGAACTCACCAAATTGTGGGCCTGTTGCATAAAGGTCATTGTAATCAAAAGAATTTTGGGTGGTCGTACCTGAATACATGACAGGCCCTGTTCCTGTGTTAGCGAAAATATTATTGTAAATCGAATCCTGAATTCCTGACGAATGTATAACCGTATAATTTGTTCCTGAATTCCTGACATTGTTATGATAAATATTCAGTTTATTACTATTAAATAATTGCATGCCGACCGCAGAACTATTTCCGGGTACATTCACAAAATTGTTAAAGATTTTAACCCTTGCGTTTGAAGTCGGATTGATTCCATCCAGGCTGATGCCTGCCGCACCGGAGGTCAAATAGATCATATTATTAGAAATCGATAACGTGTCCGTTTCTGTTGTAATACTGATAGCACGAACATTGCTTTTCGTTGATTGAAATGTATTGTAATGAATTTGCTGGCCTTTGGTATCATTAGTACTGATCGCCATGTTGTAGAATTCACTGAATATGTTTCTCTTGAACACTAACCCATCGGGAGGCTGAGATCCACTACCTGCAGAGGAGTCATAGGTGTGGTAAAATCCATAAGATCCGTATTTGATCGTATTGTTTTCAAAAGTATTATGATGATCATAGGAATCTGAATAAATACATGCTCTGTCTGTATTCGTGGCCGTAGCATTTCTTCCTGTGATCGCACAATGACGGATGATATTCGTGTTGGAATAATTTTTTAATTCAATCACTCTTGCATATGCACTGCCCAAAGCATTGATTGTCATTTTTTCGAGGACGATATCATGGGCACTATCAAACCTTACTACATAATCCTGGTTGACGACTGTCGCGCTATACTGTAAGACAACCGAACTGCTGTCACCATTTTCAGCACGAAATATGACCTGTTTTCCACTCGAACCCGGAAAATAAAGCATGACCATTTGTCCCGTATATGTGCCAGGCCGAACATTCATGATCACTGTATCGCAAAAACCATTTGTTTTTAAATCGTTAATCGCATCGGTGAAAGTCGAATAATCAGGACTCGAACCGCCAATGGTATATGTTCCCGTCATTCCTGTATGAATGGAAGCACTCAAAGTGTCATTCGTATTGTTTTCATCGCCTATGCCATTGGGCAGGCTGGTCCAGGCTTTTAAAGTATAGGTCTGACCGGATGTCAATGTTTGCAAACCAAGGTTAACAAGAGAGTCTCCACCACCTAAGGGCATATTTCCAATGAAATGAATAGGCGTCTGTGGAACTCCATCCCATTCCCAATTCACATCCACAGAATCAATTTCATTGCCTCCATAATTTCTGATGTGTACACTCATCATTTGAGAACCTGCACAGAATGGATCATCATTGATGTCACTGACACCTGCATCTCCAGGCGGTAGGGAGGTAGAAGGAGTAAACCTCACTACATCATTATCACCCTCCATGACTTGCCAATCCGTATTTGAATTTCTTCCCGCCAGGAAATATGCAGCAGTCCCATCAATGTTTTCAATTCCCTGGGTAGCATTGGAACAAGACTCATTGTACTCCCTCCAATGATCCGTATGAAGCTCAATGATATTTGATGTTTCTAATAATTTAATTTGTCCATGATAATATTGACCACAATTTTCAGGTAACGTATAAGTCACAATAAATTTCCGATTTGGAGCATCACCAATCGTTTCATAACTGACGATATCATATGCGTTTCCCATATCGCAACATTGGTCAGTCGTCGCATCCATCCAGCACCCGGCAATCAAATTATTGGGTCCATTGACATTCGGTAATAGCTGACCTTCACAACATCCATCTGAGAAATCATCACCAAAAGAGATAAATCCATTTTGATTGATATGACAGGTACTGTACGGAGTTCCAAAAAAGGAAAAATCGAAACCAATCGGAACTTCAATCAATCCATTCTCATATACAAAAACTTCATTGGGTGATACAGTTTCGAAATTATAAATGTCCGGTTGATCCACTATATATATCACATTAGCTGGGGTGTAAGGCGTAAATGAAACAAAATCATTGTCTCCGTTATGGACTGTCCAATCGGTGTTGAAATTTCTCCCGGGTACAATTACAGCCTGGGTCCCATCTGCATTTTCAAGTCCTTGTGTTGTCGGATTGCATGGGGTGTTATTATCACTCCACTCCTGCGTATGGATTTCAATGACATTAGTGGTTTCGTATAATTTGACCTGGCCATAATACGTAAGATCACAAACATCACGCAGGTCTAAAGTGATGACGAATCTTCTGTACGGAGCATCACCAAATATTTCATAATGTGCATTGCTGGCATCCATATTTGTCCATGCTGCAGCTATAAGATTATTAGCCGGAGCAACGTCAGGAATCAACTGGCCACAACAATAACTTCCCGGATCACCTCCGAAAGCAACAAATCCATCACCACCGACGAAGCAGGAAGAATAAGCAGTTCCGAAAAAATTAAAATTAAAACCAATAGGTATTTCAGTCACCTGGTCCTGGTAGAGATCAAAAAAAGTGGGATCATTGATTTCAATATTATAGGTTCCCGCCTGGGATACCAGGTATGTCACCGGAGCACCGGCATTCGGAGTGAATGAAACAAAATCATTGTCTCCGTTACTGACAGTCCAGTCCGAATTGAAATTCCTGCCGGGCACAGGTATCGCCTCTGTACCATTTGCATTTTCAATGCCCTGGGTGGTAGCACCACATGGACTTTGTGTTTGCCCCCATGTTTCTGTATGGATCTCAATGACGTTAGTAGTTTCAAATAATTTTACCTGTCCATAGTACGCCGTGCCACAAGGATCGGTGAGATCGAGCGTGATGACTAATCTTCGATATGGAGCAGAACCAAAAACTTCGTATTGGCCAAAGGTTTCATCCATATTAGTCCACACTGCAGCAATGAGATTATTTGGTGCATCGGCGTCGGGTATTTGCTGACCACAGCACCAGCCATTTCCTGCATCATCATTGAATGTGATCAGGCCATCTCCACCGACGAAACAATTTGAATAACTCACACCGAAGAATGTGAAATTAAACCCGATTGGGATTTGGGTCACATTGTCGCCTGAAATACTAATATTGGTTGGACTGTCCGATTCAATAGCGTAAGTTCCTGTCTGGGATACAGTGTAGGATTGTGCATTAATATCTATGGTACTCAGCAATAGTAAAAAGCTAAGTAATCTGTAAGAATAACTAAACGTTTTGCAAAGTAAGATTTGCATGGTGTCTTTTGTCTTATTTGGTCCCTGGCGAGGAGAAGCGATAGGGTGTTGAATTGCACTTTTGATTTAACGACCTCAAAATTGTGAAAGAAGACATCCGTGATCAATAATACATATGCTGTATTTTCAGGATTGAAGACGAAAAACCAATGATCCATCACTTCTTAGTCCGTAGATAAATACAGCATTTGCATTATTCCGGGAGAATGACCTATTGCGTTCATTTGTGATAGGTTGTTCCTATAATACCATTCGGAATACTTATATTGGCATGAGTAATATATCAGAAGCATACGGTTTGAAAATGCCAAAATCTGACACGCATTTAATTAAAGTTGCCATTGTTGACGATAATAAAAGCACCGTTGCTTCACTGAATGAATTCCTTTCTTATTCACCCAAGACAAGAGTGGTGTTAACTTCCAGGTCAGGTGCCGAATTTTTGGAAAAATTAAAAACCATTTCTACTGAAGATTTTCCTGATGTGGTCATCATGGATGTCAATATGCCAGGCATGAGCGGTATTGACGTGGTACGTCACAGTAAAGCGTTATATCCGACAGTCAAATTTCTTATGCTCACCGTCTTTGATGATGAGGATACTTTATTCGAAGCTATTAAAGCAGGCGCCAGCGGTTACCTGATGAAAGATGAACGAACTGCTGTCATCATCGCACATATTGAAAGCCTGATGGAAAATGGAAGTGTGCCCATGAGCCCACGCATAGCCAGGAAAACCTTGGAACTCCTTGCCACAAGTCCCAAACCTGTCATGGGCACACAGATTATTGAACTCCATGATTTGTCTTCCAGGGAAAAAGATGTCCTTTATCTCATGGTCGAAGGACTCGAATACAGAGACATCGGACATAAACTCAACATCAGTCCGCATACGGTGCGAAAGCACATTTCAAATATCTATGAGAAATTACACATCACTTCCAAAACTCAGGCCATCAAACTTATGCAGGGAAGCAGAACGGCGTATACAAGCAGTGTAGCATTAAAAAATAAAATTCTTCTTGTCGATGATCACCAGATCATCCTGGATAGCCTTTCCATGATGATCGGCACAATACCTGATATGGAAGTCCTGGGTAAAATCAGTGACCCCAGGGAAGTAGATCACTTTCTTGCCAGCGCAAAGGTTGATATCATGATCACAGACCTGAGCATGCCACACATGGATGGCCTTGCTCTTGCAGCTTTGGTTCGACAAAAATATCCGGCTACAAAAATTCTTATCCTTACGGTTTCTGATTCTTCCGAACAAATGCGACAGGCCAAAACGCTCGGCGTTGAAGGATATATTCTGAAAAAAGCAAATAAAGAAGAATTAAGTATAGCGATTCGCACCATTATGAATGGTGATAAATATTATGGACAGTCATTAAGCTCATAATTTCTATGATTTCAAAAATTAAACAGTAACCGGTTCCGGTTTTCTGATTAATGGAATGGTAATAATGATCGAAGTACCTTCCATTTCTTTGTTTCCGATGACCATACTGCCATTGACACTCTTGACTCTTGAGGCCAGGTTCTTCAACCCGGTTCCGGTTCGGATAGCATCCGGATCAAGTCCTTTGCCGTCGTCCTCAACATGGATGATAAACTTTTCATTTTCATAGTGAAGACGGATCGAAGCATTTTTGCACCCGGAATGACGAATGATATTATTGATGAGCTCCATGGTCATCGCATAACATTGCAGTTTGAGTGAAATGTCCAGTCCGGGATCTGCTCCCTCTGAAATAAAATTGAACCTGATTTTTTGATTGTGATTTAGACTCTGGATGAGTTGTTCGAATATCTCATTTAAAGTTTTGTTTTGAATATCCTTTGGCACGAGGTTGTGAGAAATTAATCGCACATCTTCATAAATATCGGACATCGAATTGACCAGGCGATTGATCAGGTCTTGTTCTTCAGGTGATTTATCCGGTGTGTTGATCGTTTCCAGGATCCATTTGGCAGCAGCTATTTTAGCATTGATGTTGTCATGCAGTTCGATGGCCATCCGCTTCCGTTCGATATTTTGTCCCTCTGTCAAAGCCATTTGAATCTCAAGATTTTTTTCAATCAGGGCGGCATTATGAAGAAGCAATTTTTTATTCGTATTCAGATAATATAATAAGAAAAGAGCACCCCCCATTAATAATGCACCAAGGATATATAAAAAGAGTAATAAATTCCTGGCCTTCAATTGCTGGATTTCAAGATCCTTCTTTCCTGACTCATATTTTAATTCAAGTTCGTGATAGCGATTCTGTACTTCAAATCTCGAGAGACTGTCTTCGATTTTGTTGAGTTGTTCATAATGAATCAGTGCATTTTTGTAATCTCCCGCCAGCTTAAAAGTATTGAACGTGGTGCGCTCTGCTCTCGCTTCCATTTCAATCCATTTGGTTTGCCTGGCATAATCCAGGCTCATGAGCCTGTATTTAAGAGCTTCAGCATAATTTCCTTTTTCTTCATATACATCGGCCATATCTCCATAAACTGCGAAAATGACTGAGTTGAGGTTGTTTGCTTTCGCGATCTCAAGTGCTTTGTCGCGATAGGCGATGGCTTTTTCTTCCTGTCCAAGTCGGATATAACAGCCTGCGAGTCCATGAGCATTATCTGCTTTGATCATTTTGCTTTTCACCTGGGGAAGCAAGGCTTCAACCTGGAGATAATATTCCAATGCTTTTTGAAAATCCTGGTGACCAAAACTGGAATAGAATAAATGATCTCCATAACAGTCGAGGATCCACGCGAGGTAATTTTTATTGGGTAATTTCTCAGCCAACGGACGGATTTTCTCCAGCGTTTGATAACAATCATTTTCGAGCCCATTATTATTGAGGACAAATGCTTTGAGGATATATGCATAAGCCAATAGCTCAGATTGGTCTCCGTTTTTCTCCAGGGATTCTATTGCTTGCGTGTAAAAACTTAAAGCTTGTTCAAATTCTCCTCTGCGATCATGATATTTACCGACGGCCCTCAAATACAAACCCTCTGTTTTGTTCCACGATGATGTATTTAAATTTTGCTTTAAGGAATCAATATATAAAAGTGCTGTACTATCATTCTGGCCGCTATAAGCTTCTGCCAGGTAACTATACTGATAGATCAGTGCAGAATCTCTTTGAGGAGAAGAAGGTTGTTTATGTATTTCATGCAATCTTGCTAATGTACTGTCAATCCCCTGGCTGAGTATAAGCTCCGGGTTAAAGATGTAGAGGATCAGGATAAAGAAGGTATACTGCAATAATTTCATCATCAGTTAAAATTACTCAAGGCTGGTTGTCCCTAATTAATGTTTGGAATAAAATAAATGGAATTCATGTGCAAATGATAATATTCTTTAATGTGTTTACAATGATCTTACAAATGAGAAAATCGACAGGGAAGGCGATGTTATTACAACTATATAAATATGAACAGCATAAAATCGATTGGTTTTAATGTAAAATTATTCAAAATGAGGTCTTAATGTTAAGTTATTGTAATTAAATCAGTCGGATATCCTCATATTTGCAATCCTAATAAAATCAATATGAAAACGCAGCCTTATCATATAGTCCGGAATTCAAAGATTCACGGCAAGGGCGTCTTTGCCAAAAGGCCTATCCGCAAGGGCACGAAGATCATCGAATACACCGGTAAAATTATCTCGATAAAGGAAGCTGATAAAATCGGCCCCCAGATGATTGACGGTCATCCGCATACCATGTTATTCACCGTTGATGATAAAAGAGTGATCGATGGAAATACTGGCGGAGATGCTAAATATGTAAATCACAGTTGTAGCCCTAATTGTGAAACTGTGCAGTATGAAGATGATAAGATATACATCGAGTCGTTGAGGAACATTCCTAAAGGAGAAGAGCTCACGTATGATTATCATCTTATCGTAGAAGGAAAGATCACAGACAAAGTCATCAAAGAATACATTTGTTACTGCGGCTCACCCAAATGCCGCCACACCCAGATAGCCGCTTCCATCATCAAAAAATATAAAAAGAAACTGGCTAAAAAGAAAGCAAAGGAAGCTGCAAAGGCTGCAAAGAAAGCTGCAAAAGAAAAAGCAAAAGCAATCAAGCAAGCTGAAAAACATAAAGTGAAGGAAGCTAAGAAAGTAGAGAAAGAAAAAGTAAAAGCAGCAAAGAAAGAAGAGAAAGAAAAAGTAAAAGCTGCAAAGAAAGCGGCAAAAGTAAAACAGAAAGCATTAGAAAAAGCAGAGAAAAAAAAGAAGCAACCGGTAAAGAAAACTAAAAGTAAGGCTAAGGCAAAGGCTAAGGCGGAGGTAAAGTGATCTCATTATATTCATGGACTTATTCTTAAGAGTAGGGACAATCCGCATTCCTCCAAACTACTCACTACGGTTGCTGAGCTGTAGGACGAGGTTGTTTAGATCAGGTCGAAGCACACAACTGACAACTCACGCCTCACGCCTCACGAAAGGATGAGCCTGGCTATCGCTCCTTCTGTTGAAATTCCTGAAATAACTCCCTGAAATTTAATTTCCCGTTATTCCTTTTCAGATGATCAATAAACATCATTGCTCGCTGGATGCGTAGATCTGTATTCTTCACCTGGTTGACATAATAAAGGATATTCCGCTGTTTCCCCGGTGTGAGCTGATCAAAAAATTTATTTCCAGCCTTATCCTGTTTCAATACTTCCTTTAATTCTTCCGGAAACGGTAATCCATACTCACTCGTATCAGGCTCAAGGAATACATTGAGCTTGCTTCCTTCCTTCAATTTAAAATGGTCCCTTATTTTTTTATTGATATTAATAAAAAAGACTCCATCGCCTGCAGGCATGATCGCACATTGAAACGAATGTTCATCATTCAATGTACATACCACTCGTTTATTTCCCTTTTCCTTAAAATGCAATGCAATAGCTTTAGGAACCTTGATATGATAGGTCCACAACTTCGTATTGAAATTCTCCAGTCTTGCAGTAAATTCCATTCCTTCCGGTTCGCTTCGATCCCGATAGCTATCGGGACTCAGCGACCTGCAAAATTACACAAATGATGTTTCAGCTTCGCTCTACATGGAAGTTTAATATTTCTATGTCCTTTTCTTTGTGAACTAAATGTCTATGTGGTTCAAAAAAAGTTTAGTTGTTTAAATGGTTAGATGTTTAGGATTTTCGCGCTCTCACTCTCTCACTCTCTCACTATCTTGCTGTCATAATCATTCAACTCATGAAAACACTTCCCTGGAAAGGCGTCTACTCTGCAGTAACCACTAAATTTACTTCCGAAGGCGCACTTGATCTTCCGGCCTTTATCCATAATCTCAGGGCGCAAATTGACGCAGGTATCGATGGCATCATCATCGGAGGCTCCCTTGGTGAAAGCAGCACCATCACGCATGACGAACGGATCGAAATGTTATCAGTTGCACGAAATGAATTTGGAAGCCGAATTCCTTTACTGGTTAATATCGCAGAAGGATCGACACGTAACGCCATTGCCCTGGCTCAACGGGCTGAAACATCCGGTGCAGATGGACTTATGGTTCTGCCACCGATGATGTACAAAGCAACAGATACCGAAGTGGTTGATTATTTTGTTGATATAGCCACCTACTCTGGATTGCCTTTACTTATTTATAATAACCCCGTTGATTATAAAATTGAAATCACTCCATTGATGTTCGAGATATTGCTTAAGCATGATACCATTCAGGCTGTAAAAGAAAGCACACGAGACATCACAAATATTACCAGGTTGATCAATTGGTTCGGAGACCGGCTCAAAATTTTAACGGGTGTTGATACCATCGCAATGGAATCGCTGATCATGGGAGCTCATGGATGGGTAGCCGGACTGGTCAATGCATTTCCTGCAGAAACAGTCGCCATCTACCGCCTCGTTAAAGCAGGACGAATTGAAGAAGCACGGGATATCCACCGATGGTTCCTCCCTATCCTCGAACTCGATGTCAGTCCCCAGCTCGTACAGAATATCAAACTTGCAGAAACCATGTCGAAAATGGGAACAGAACCTGTAAGACTTCCAAGAAAAATATTGTCAGGAAATCATCGAGAACTTGTTCTCCGCATTCTTGAAGATGGTATTGCATCACGCCCTGATCTGCCTGATTACTTATCCTTATAAAAGAACAACACCATGATCACAGATAACATTATCGGTTTTGAATTGTCAGCCCAATCTGGAAAACTGATTTATGCATTTGACCCATATCAAATGAAATATTTGCCGGAAGGATTTTCTGTTGCCTCATCTGAAGAAGTGGATATGACCATGAAGAAAGCTGATGAGGCATGGCGTATCTACCGGAAAATAGACTCAGCTCAAAAGGCCTTATTTCTGTCTGCCATTGCTGATGGAATTGAAAAACTGGATGATGTGCTGGTGCAAAGAATTATGCTGGAAACGGCATACACCGAAGCACGAGTTTTGACAGAGCGTCGTCGTACATGTGCTCAATTAAGAATGTATGCTGAAATTCTTCACCAGGAAAATTGGAAAGATATTATTGTTGATGAAGCGTTACCCGACAGGGTTCCGGTTCCGCGACCTGATCTGAGAAAAATGAATATGGCCATTGGCCCGGTGATTGTATTTACTGCAAGTAATTTTCCTTTAGCCTATTCTACAGCCGGTGGGGATACGACATCTGCTTTGGCAGCAGGATGCCCGGTCATAGTCAAAGCTCATGAATCACACTTTGGAACAAATGCATTAGTTGCAGAAGTTATCATGCGTGCAGCAGAAAGAACAGGCATGCCTGATGGAGTTTTTTCATCGCTCAATGGAGATGGCATTGAGACAGGTCAACAGCTAGTAAATCATCCATTAACTGCAGGAGTTGGATTTACAGGTTCACAGAAAGGCGGAAGAGCATTATTTGATCTTGGATGCAAACGTGAAAAACCAATACCTGTTTTTGCTGAGATGGGAAGCGTCAACCCGGTTTTTTTACTGCCGGGTAGAGTAGCGGCTGCTTCATCTGCAATAGCCACATTACTTGTTGACTCGATGACGAATTCTGTGGGCCAGTTTTGTACAAAGCCCGGACTGATCATAGCCATTGATAATGATGACACTCAAAAATTGATTTCATCGATCGAAGGATTATTGCTGAAGATTCCTCCGGCTACGATGCTCAATGAAAACATAGCGCAGAATTTTCAGAAAGGACTTGCTGCGGTTAGGATTGAAAAAGGCGTTACCATTTTTCAAAATTCTTCTGGTCAGAAATTGACAGCTTCTCCTGTCCTGGCAACAGTTAGTTCGGATATTTTTCTTACACATCCACAATTACGCAAGGAGATATTTGGACCGTATTCACTGGTTATAATATGCAGTGATGTTGGTCAGATGAAATCGGTAGGTCATGCTCTTGAAGGCCAGCTTACAGCGACAATTCATGCATCAGATGATGAAATAAAAATCGCACATGAGTTCGTTGAAATCCTGGTTGAAAAAGCAGGACGCATTATCTTCAATGGTGTCCCGACAGGCGTAGAAGTTGGTGCACCAATGACCCATGGAGGCCCCTATCCTGCATGTACTGACAGTAGGTTTACCGCTGTTGGAAATGCCGCGATCAGAAGATGGCTGAGGCCGGTGACGTTTCAGAATTTACCTGAAGAATTGCTGCCAATTGAGTTGAAAAACGATAAAATTTCAGGTAAATAATTATTTACCTTTGTCCTTTACACCAGTTAAAATGAAAAAATCAGCAGGGTTAAAATGAAAAAAACCAAAAGGAAATTCAGATTTATTGTCGAAAAAACAAGGACTGGCTTTTCAGCATACAGCGATATTCATCCTGTCTTTACAACTGGCAGAACATTTACAAAGTTGAACTCAAACATATTAGAAGCCATCAATTTTTTTTTAGAAGAAGAGGAGATTTCGGCAGGTCCTGAAAATATTGTAATTGAAATTGATTTAAAACAATTCTTTGAGCATTACAGGGTGATCAATGCGAAGTTTCTTGCGGAAAGAATTGGAATGAATGAAACTCTTTTGTCTCAATATGTAAAAGGCAGGAAAAAGCCATCCAGGAAGCAGGTGGAAAGGATTATTAACGGAATTAATGAAATAGGAGTTGAATTATCAGAACTAACGATGGTTGTCAGGGAACCGAAACGTTGAATGTTTTTTCTAAATTAATTTAGGATCATAGCATTCTAATCATTTTTTAGCTAAAAATTCATATTAAGACTTATCTATATACTATCTTTCGCATCAAACCCAAAATGAACGACATGAAACAATCCATCTTTTACAGACTTCTGATAGGTTTGGTATTCTTATTTGCCGCTGTTATTCCGCGAATAAACGCTCAGTCTGACACATTAAAAGCAGTGATGGTAGACGGAGGGTATCCAGTAAAAGTAGACACAATTGTAGGGCCCATTAGTCCTGACCGACCCAGCCAGGCAGATGGAGCTTATGTGACACCGAAAGGTTATTTTGAAATGGAAAATGGTTTTTCCATCACGGATACGGATCCTGGTTTTCTCTATTATTATCCTTCCACTGTATGGAAAGTCGGAGTGAACCAAAATTTTGAAGTCAGATTAATTACTGAGTATATCGATATTCAACATGAAGGGCTGGCAGATGTCCGTGGATTGTTACCGATACAAGTTGGGTTCAAAGCGAAATTATTGGATGAACATGGTGTTATACCACAGGCTGCTTTCCTTGGCCATCTTTCACTGCCGGGTGTAGCATCTACACAGTTTCAAACTGATTACTTCGCTCCTTCTATGTCACTGGCATTTCAAAATAATATCTCACAACGATTTAATGTCTTTTATGATATGGGAGCCAAATGGGATGGCCAGGATCCAAGGCCGACGTTTCTATATGCATTGGGAATAGGAGCAAATGTTATTCATGGATTAGGTGTTTACATTGAAGCATACGGTGATTTACCACAACAGTTGGAAGGAGATTATCATCACCGGCTCGACGGAGGCTTAAGTTACCTGATCAGTAACGACGTCATGGTCAATCTTTCAGGTGGAATTGGTCTCAGTGATAATGCCCCCGAGAAATATGTGGCTGTCGGATTTTCTTACAGGTTCAAGATGTGAGATGAGTGAGAGAAGTGAGATGAGTGAGAGAAGTGAGTCAAATGACCGAATTAATAACATTTCTTTATTTTTTTTGCTCTATGCTCTTCGCCCTCTGCCCTTCGCCCTGTGTCAATGCTCTTAAATCTCTGACTTGATATAAATCTTTTTCTAAATAAATATTGTGAAAAAACTCTTTTACCTCGGCATTATCGGATTGATTCTATTTGAGATCGGTAATGTGTTTTTTATCATTCCTGTTCCCGGAAGCCAGGATATGAGAAGTATTGCCTTGGCTTATTTTCTTCATTCACATCAGTGGATTTTTCGACTTGCATTTGGATTGTTGATTCTTATTGGATTAAAATCAGCGCTGAAAGGCTCCATGATTCTTGTATTCATTTCCTTAGCAGTCGCTGGAGGGTTTGTATATGAAACCAATTATAAAATGGAAGCTGACCATATGTTTTATCAGCCAAAAAAATTAATTCTTTTACCTGCAGCTGAAAGCAAAGTTGATTTAGATAAACTCATTATTGGGGTTGCCGGCGATAATGAAGCTAAAGCCTATCCCATTCAATTTATTGGATTTCATCACCAGGTCCGGGATTCAATAGGAGGTATGCCGATCATGATTACGTATTGCACAGTTTGCAGAACAGGTCGTGCATTCAGACCACTCGTCAATGGTAAAATGGAAAATTTCAGATTGGTGGGAATGGATCATTATAATGCCATGTTTGAAGACAACACCACTAAAAGCTGGTGGCGCCAGGAGACAGGTGAAGCAGTTGCAGGTCCGTTGAAAGGACAGAATTTATATGAATGGCCTTCCTCTCAATCCACATTGAAGAACTGGCTCGTCCTCCATCCCAATAGTCTCATCATGCAACCAGATCCCAATTACCAGGAAGAATATGATTCACTCGCCAATTATGAATCCGGTAAAAGAATCGGACGGCTTACAAGAAGGGACACTTTATCGTGGCATGATAAATCATGGATTGCAGGTGTTGTATGGATGCAACACAGCAAAGCTTATGACTGGAATACCCTGGTGGATAAACAAGTGATCAATGATGTAATTTCTACTCAACCTGTTGTTATCGTTTTAGCCGCTGACCATCTTAGTTTATTTGCATTTATGAAATTCGTACCCGGTCAAATGATTACGATCCGGAACAATACATTAAGTGATGGTGTAAATATTTACAATCTTTTAGGACACTCATTAAATGATCCTTCAAAAAAATTGAAACCCCTGCAGGTCTATCAGGAATACTGGCATAGCTGGAAATTTTTCCATCCTGATACACAACAGTACCCGGAGGTTTCTACTCCGAGTAAGAGACATTAATCCCTGTCGGAAATGGGCCAGAATCGGTGCCAACCGACACACTCTAACTACGTGAATTATCAGCCAGTTATGACAGTGTGGCACACCTAGGTGTGGCACACCCTTTTTTTCCGCTCTTTTTAACTTTTTTGCCGTGCTTAAATTTGAGTAAATCGAGTTGATAAAACTCAAATTGTCCAAGTGAATTGTCTGTTGCGCGACAGTTAGCCATTTAGCACTTAACTTATTGACATTTAATTTTGTGAGGGGAGCATTTTGCATTTTATTTTTTCGTGTTTTCATTTATTATTGAAATTTAAAATCTAAGAATATTCTAATACATAATCAAACAATGAATCTATATCCGATCTATCTTTGAGGTATCAAATAATCAATGTGAGATTAATTTTTCTGGCTGCAATCACCTACATACCCATTTTGGTTTTCGGCCAACACTATGAGGATACATTGATTATAAAGGCTCTCGATAATGTGGTAGTGAAAGGCTACCGCATTGCCGAGGTGCTTTCTAAGTTTCAGTAAAACCGAGAACCCTTCTCATCTTGCAATAATATACGATGCATCCTTTGTTTATCCCGGTCGAGGAGTTTTAATTCCAATGGCATCAGTGTAGTTTTTACACTCGGGGTAATCAGTTAAGAAGGAAATTGCATAGTACCCCGCCAATGTGTTGTACGTATTTTGTGCAGCGCATTGGCTTTTACTTTTGTGTTAGGAACAACACTTCATATCCTACATCCAAAACTAAGATAGAATGTACGCCCATCACCTGGCAAGATACCAGGCCCCGGATAGGTATTAATACGTCGTGTGAAATATTTCAACCCTGTCAGATTATTGATGCCACCACTCAGGTTGAATTTTCCAAAATCAATAACACCACTTAAATCAAATAAGCCATAACCCGGAACAATTCCGTTAGTTCCTGAAACATCAAATTCAGTATTACCGGCGTCACTATAGAATTTGCTGGTATAACTATATAGAGCCGTCAGAGAAAATTTTTTATAACTGTAAGTGATTCCATTTCGTGTAATGACTTGAGGAGCATTTTCAAGTTTGTTACCTGTAATGTCAATGTTTTCACCTTTCACGATGATTGAACTTCCTTTAATGTATACAGCCTGATCGGTTGAAGTAGAAGTAAAAATACTGATGTCACTCTTGCCATTACTACTGATGAGGTTAAGAGGATGGAACTCAATAAATACTTCCACTCCTTTAGCTTCTGAGTTGCCGGTGTTTGTTTTATAATTGTAACTCTTACCATGTTCATCTTTCAGCGAAATGTTGCCAATTCTATCCTGGTAGGAGAGGTAATACAATCCCGCATCAAATCGCAAGAAATCCTTAATGCTTCCACGGATCCCGAGATCAGCCTGGTATCCATGAGCATCCTTCATGTCCGGATCAATCTGGTCCAAAGAACCAAGCGGAATCAGGTCATTATATTGTACAGGTCTGTAAGCCTGGGACACATTAGAATAAATATTGACAAGGTTTGAAATATCATATTGAGCCCCGCAACCAAAAAGTGGAATACTCCTGTTTTTATCGATGAGGAGTTCGCTGGGCAAATAATTGATGGTGCCGGTAGAACTTGTTTGCAACGCATCAATACGTGCACCTGGTGTCAATGAAAATTTTTCTCCGAAATGAAAAACATTTTCTGCAAAAGCCGCATAATTAATCGTGGTAAAATGCAAATCAGTTAGGTAAGGTCCGCTGGTAGAAAGTTCAAAGTTACTCCCGGTGGTTCCGGGTCCACGCTGCGCGCGATGGGTATTGCTATCCGAATATCTTATGCCAAACGTGAGTATGTTGGTATTTTGAAGGAATGAATAACGTTGTAATAATCTTGCCTCATTAGAGAAGCTTGAATACCAATCCCGATCAACCTGGCGAGGAGCATATTCAAGCGTAACAGGATTAATCGAATCCGGTACTGTTGGAGGTTGAATATACATAACACTGTTGCGTTGACCTTTGATAAGACAGCTGACAAATGATATGGACGTTTTTTCACTTAAGTTCAGACGCACAGCGAGTGCCGGAATATCAAAATGAGGCTGAAAGTAATTTCTCGCCCTTGTACTTTGATAAGCATTCGCATGAAACATAGAATCATTCAATCCTCCGGCCAACTGGTTTACATAATCAAGAAAAGAGTATTCCAATTTCACAGACAATTTGGATGAGAATTGATACCCAATAGATGCAAACGCTGAATAGTTGTTGTATGTGCTGTTAGATCTGTAGCCTGTGGAGGTTCGGGCATTAAAATACCCATAGTAATTTAACTTCCCGATGGTGCCGCTTACAGCGTTGAATGAGGATAATAATTTTTCTGATCCAACCGTCTCTTGCGTGTGAAAGGTAAATTTCTTTTGTGGATCTCCTTCTCGCATGATATAGTTGATGAGACCTCCAAACTGGGGACCATATTGCAATGCCGCACTGCCACGGATGACTTCAATTTTTTTTACAGCTTCCATTGCAGGAGCATAGTGGGTTTCCGGATAACCAAACAAATCAGAATTGATCACATATTCATCCTGTCTCGCATTCATCTCAATACTCCGGTGAGGATTTAATCCGCGCGTGCCGATACTGATTTGATTTCCTGATCCGTCAAATTCCCAAAGATTTACACCCGGGACTTTTGAAAAGATCTGGCGTTGGACCACTTGTGCAGTATTGCTGTTTTGACGATCCATTTGAATGACATCGTTGCGCTTTGCAGCGTAGATCATGGTGCCTTCTGTTTCAGGCATTCGTTGTACAGTGTTGACTTCCTTTTGTCCGATGATAACTGCTTCATTGAGGATCTGAGGATCCGGTGACAAGACAATTTTGACAAGATCAGGGTCAGCATTGATGACCATTATTTCATTTTCAAATACATGATATCCGAGATAAGAGCAAATCAGATGGTAAGTACCCGGGGCCACACTTTTAATTTGAAATTCCCCCTCAGCATTCGTTAATACCCTGAAATCTGTGTCTTTCAGGATGACTACTGCAGCATCAAGTTTTTCACCAGTCGAGCTGGAAACCGTGCCTTTAATCGTGAAAAGCGAATTCTGAGCATGGGAAGGATGCAAGTACAGAAAACATAACTGGGTCAGCAGAAAAAGAATGGAATTTCGTGAAAAATTACGGTGCATAATGAAGCGTATTCTTATTGACCTCAATTAATGGAATGATTCAGGAGGCAAATTTCTACAATTTCGCTCCTTTAAAGCCTAATATCTTGTTAAAAAGTTATTAGATTTCTTAGTGTCATAAAAAAGTCAATTCCTGCAAAAAAATGATTTGCTTCTGATTTCCGCGGCGCTTCGATACTTTTACTCCCTGATGAAAACGGTATATAAATGTATTGATGCCCATACTTGTGGAAATCCTGTGCGCCTTGTCAAATCGGGTGGTCCAATTTTACTGGGCGATTCCATCCATGAAAAACGACTTCACTTTCTGAATAAATATGACTGGATCAGGAAAGGATTGATGTTTGAACCGCGTGGCCATGATATGATGAGTGGAAGTATTCTTTATCCACCGCAAAATCCCGCTCATGATGCAGCAGTGTTATTTATCGAAACAAGCGGTTGTCTTCCAATGTGCGGCCACGGAACAATAGGAACCGTCACCATCGCTATTGAGGAAGGTTTGATTATTCCTAAAATACCTGGTCAGCTCATTCTCGAAGTGCCCGCCGGAATCATTCACGTGACTTATCGTGAGGTAAATAAAAAAGTAAAATCAGTTTGCCTGACAAATATTCCATCCTACCTCGCTGCATCAGATCTTGTCGCCGAGTGTCCAGATCTCGGTGAATTAAAAGTGGATGTAGCTTATGGTGGAAATTTTTATGCCATCGTCGACAAGCAAATAAATTTTCCCGGCATTGATGATGTTGATGCAGATCAATTGATTTCATGGGGCAGAGTTTTACGGGATGATATCAATGCGCGATATGAATTTATTCATCCGGAAAATAGTGTGATACGTGGATGTTCTCATATCCTTTGGGCAGGTGATGTTTTGGATCCAAATTCAACTGCAAGAGGAGCGGTCATCTATGGAGAAAAAGCAATCGACAGGTCACCTTGCGGAACAGGGACTTCGGCACGAATGGCTCAATGGCATTCAAAAGGAAAATTGAAAATCGGTGATCATTTTATTCATGAAAGCATCATCGGTAGCCAGTTTACCGGAATCATCATGGCTGAGACAAGCGTTGGAAAATTTAAAGGAATAATTCCGTCGATCGAAGGTTGGGCCCGCATTACCGGTTACAATACCATCATCATTGATGACGAGGATGATCCTTATGCTCACGGTTTCCAGGTCATATGAAGGATGTAGTCATTGTAGGAGGAGGCATCATCGGTTGTTGCTGCGCTTGGTATCTGCAGGAAGCAGGAATGCAAGTCACCATTATAGACAAAACTGATTTTATAGATGGAAGTTCTTTTGGTAATTCCGGCATGATCGTGCCAAGTCATTTCGTGCCATTAGCATCACCCGGGATGGTATCAAAAGGGCTGCGATGGATGTTGAAAAAAAGCAGTCCATTTTATATCCGGCCCAGGTTGAATTTAGAACTTGTTCAATGGCTTTGGCAATTTTATCGATCAGGAAATAAAAAACATGTTGCTGCGGTAGCGCCTCTTCTTCGGGATATGCATATCGAGGGACGGGAATTTTATGAACGGTTAAATGCATCGGATGGATTCAATTTCAATTTTGAGAAGAAAGGAATCCTGATGATGTACCAGACCGTGAAAGGAGAACATGAAGAAGCTGAGCAGGCTGAAATGGCACATGAGTTAGGTATTGAAGCAAATATTTATTCACAAGCTGACTTGAAGTCAATAGAACATGATATTCATATTGATGCAAAAGGAGGAGTGCATTATCCGGGTGATGCCCATCTTTCTCCGCAAATCCTGATGAAACAATTGATGATGCATCTTCAGCATTCAGGTGTTGAGCTTATTCATCATTGTGAAGTAAACGGGATAAAAGAGGATAGCGGGGTAGGGTCGACATTGTTTTGCAAAGACGGATCTATCGTTAAATCAAAACATGTTGTGCTGGCAACGGGAAGTTGGTCAGGGCAGTTAATGAAAAAATCGGGATTCAAACTTCCAATGCAGGATGGAAAAGGATATTCGATGACCATTCAAAACCCGGTGAAGAAACCTTCTATTCCTGCCATACTCACAGAAGCAAGAGTTGCCATTACGCCGATGGGAGATAGTCTTCGGATTGCAGGTACACTTGAGATCAGTGGAATGGATGATCATATCCATTCGCATAAAGTAAAATCAATTCTTGATGCCGCCATGGATTGTTATCCTGATTTAAAAAATGTTGAACCGGGGCCTGTTTGGCATGGATACAGACCTTGTCCACCGGATGGAATGCCTTACATCGGCGCTTGGAAACCTGGCTCATCAATTGTGGTTGCCACAGGTCATGGGATGATGGGATTGAGCCTTGCACCTTCTACTGGAAGGATGGTAAGAGATATCCTGATGTATAACAAAAATTTTAATTCAAAATTTGAACCGAATAGATTTAACTAAAAGCCTGGTTTATAAGAAGCATACATTCTGCTACCTTTGAGCGTTAACATAATCATGAAAATGCGCCTAAACTCTTATTTTATCATTCTCGCGGGATTGACCTTAATTCTTTCTACTTCCTGTAATAAAGAAAGCCAGGAAATGAAAGACTCAGACCTGATCAGGAAATATTTAGATGACAATCATCTCCAGGCTGACTCCACTTCATCAGGACTATATTATATCATCGCCGTTCCGGGAGGTTTGGGACATCCTTCACCCACTGATAATGTTACAATTTCTTATACGGGATCATTACTTAACGGTGAGATATTTGATGCAAGTACTTCAGCGACCTTCTTATTGAGCAACCTTATACCCGGTATGGTTGAAGGCCTTCAACTGTTTGGCAAAGGAGGAGAAGGAACATTAATTATTCCTTCTGATCTTGGGTATGGCAGTAATCCTCAGTCGAACATTCCGGCAAACTCTGTAATCATATTTGATATCAAGCTTATCAATTTTTAAGACTGTCTTTACTGGCCATCTAGGTTAAGATCAAGTTAATTTTACATGCGGTTTGTGCCGAAATCCGTTTTCTTACGTTATAAAGGTCAATATGAACATAGACAAACACCGATTCCTGTATCTCACGGCTATTTTACTTATTTCATTGGTGATCACACCATCCATAAGTAATGCCCAGATAAAAGATCTCCTGAAGAAAACAGTCCAGTCAGTAGCGCCTTCAGACGATAATATTGCTTCGGGTTTAAAGCAAGCTCTTGAATTCGGCGTAGACGAAGCCGTTCAAAAACTCTCCGCAGAGAACGGGTACCTGGAAAGCCCATATAAAATCCTTATTCCGGAAGATGCGAAAATCATCATCTCCAAAGTCAAAATGGTCCCGGGTTTCGGCGATGTGGAGCATCAATTGATTGATAAAATGAACAAGGCTGCGGAAATAGCTGCAAAGAAAGCAACCCCGATTTTTGTGGATGCGATCACCCATCTGACGATAAAAGATGCCATGAATATCCTGTTGGGAAACAAAGATGCAGCAACCCGTTATCTGGAAACACAAACACGTTCTTCACTCTATACCGCTTTTTTACCTGTGATTCAATCATCTCTCGATGAAGTAAATGCCAGGACATATTGGAAGTCGGTGATCAATGCATACAATAACATCCCCTTTGTCAAAAAAGCAAATCCCGCACTTGACGATTACGTCAATAACAAAGCACTCGATGGTTTATTCAGCCTTATTGAAGTGAAAGAAGCCAAGATCCGCACAGATCAATCTCAAAGAACAACCGATCTTCTAAAGAGCGTATTTGCCAAACAGGATAAGGGATAAAATATCTTATTCCTTTTTTTTAACCACTTAACTAAGGTGTCTTCAGGTACGTAGTTGATTTTTCTATGTGACTTTCTATGTTTACTATGTGTCTATGTGGTTCATTTTTTATTAAGGAATTATACTCATACCTTTTTACCACATAGATACATAGATCACAAAGTAAACCACATAGAATTTATTACGTAAAGAATATCCTTTCTATCGTCCAATACCCCGCAATGCAGGCAATCAAAATAGAAAGCGGATTGACAATTATTTGCCTGTACCAGGTTTTCTTCCCTGCCCAGAATATCAACAATCCAAATACTGCGATGATAATCGTCATCTGACCCAATTCCACTCCAACATTAAATGACAGAATTGAAGTGAGAAATGCATTCCTGGGTAAACCGATTTCGTTCAGCGAGCTGGCAAAACCCATTCCATGGATCAGTCCAAACATAAAGACCAAAATAATTCTCCAGGGTTTCAATTGACTGATGATGATGTTTTCAACTGCAACAAATAAAATCGATAAAGCTATTATCGGTTCCACAATGGCGCTCGGAGCTATGATCAAATTTTTCATAGATAAAGCAAGAGTGATGGAATGCGCTACTGTGAAGGCCGTGGCCTGCCATAAGATGGTCTTGATCTTTGAGCTCAACAGGCACAACCCAATCACAAAAAGTATATGATCAAAACCTTCGGGAATAATGTGTTTATAACCCAGCTTTAAATAGAAAGAAACCACATCATTGACCGGCGCTGATTCCAACTGGTAGTTGATGGTATGTGCAGATATCGTGTCACAGAAGAACAATAATAAAATTAACACAGTAAGAGTTGCAATTATTCTCTGAAGATTTTTCATAAAATATTTATACCCCTTTTTGTTAAAAATAATTAGCGTATTCAGCGTAATTATCGGCGATCATTTAAGAATAGTCGTTAAAGAATTCTTTATGTTGGCGTCATTATAAAACTGCTACTTTTTGAGCTTCACCTTTCAATTCTTCATTGATATTCGGATTCTTTTCTAGTGCAGTTTGAATTAGCTCTTTAGCTTTTGCAGAATCTCCATTTTTTACATAAATCAATCCTGCCCTGCACAGCAAAGTCGGGTTCTTGCTATTTGTTTTCATCGCCACCGAAATATATTTCATAGCGTTCTGGATATCTCCTTTCTTGTAATATACCCAGGCCAGTGTTTCATTGACATCGATATTATCCGGCCGACGATTATATTCCATCAGGGCATGATCAAGTGCTTTATCCAGTTCATTTGTTTTCAGATAAGCATAAGCTAATTCCCTGTCGGCATAATGCCCGATACTTTGATCTTTAATACCGACCTGCGCATCACGCAAAAGCATCTCAATGACTCGTTTTGCACTGGCTTCAGATTTCTCATGGTCCCCATTTAATAAATACAATTCAGTCAGCTCATCTTTCAATGTATAATCGTTGACCAGTGAATCAGCCTTTTGATAATATTGAATGGCTGCAGGATAGTTTTTATTAAACCTTGAAATTCTTCCAAGACCTGCATAAGCGTAAGCATAACCGGAGCGCTCCTGCAAAGCAATCGTGTATTGCATTTTTGCATTCTCGATATCACCTGTGTATTCATACAATTGCCCGAGATGTACACGTGCCCATTCAGTTCCTTCTTCACCCTGGTAACCTGCACTCACAGCAAGTTTCATGGCATCAATTGCTCCCGGATAATCACCATAAATTTCCCTGAGATAAGATACCCTTGAATAGGAACGAATATCAGGACGAACGGAAATCATTTTATCTGAATTCGCCACCGCAGCATCATAATGACCCAGTTCAACATTCGCATCTACCAGCATGCCATATACAAATGCATTATTTGGATTCAATTGACGAACTTTCTCAGCTGCTTTTAACCCATCCGCAAAATGATGTTGAGATAAATATATCGTGCCTTTGAAAACATTGGCTTCAAAATTCGTAGAGTCTGATTTTAAAACTGCGTTGGCTAATTTCATCGCAGCAGCATCGTAATAAACATGGTCGCCGGTGATACGGGCCTCCTGGATGTAGAGAGAAGCAAGCGCTAATTTCTGCTTGATATTCTCCGGATCTTTTGTGATCTGGGCCACCAGAGCGTCAGCTTTAGCTTTAGTAGTCTTGTATTCTTGAGTAGTAGCCTGAACTCCAGTTCTTTCTTTCATCGGAAGAATGAGTTCTTCCTTTTGATTGTTTTTCAGGATAATGAATGCTGTGACTGTGCCAAACAGCAAGATGAAGATGATGTAGAGAATTGCCTTTTTCATATAGTTGAATGTGTTATCCTAAATACGAGGCCATATATGTATTTGGATTTGATTCTTAAAAAATGAAATAAGGCAGTAAATCAGGCGATTTTGCGCCTCTGGCCCAGGTAGATCATCCTGGTAGCCAGGGTAGATAAAATGATAAATCCCCCCACCAGGGACCAAAAAGATGGAATTTCATGATAACCGATCAGGACCCAGACTGGGTTGAGAATGGGTTCCAATAAAGCGATCAGCGAGCTCTCAATGGCCGGAATTCGCCGCTGTCCATAGGTAAACAGCAAGTATCCCAATCCAATCTGTATAAAACCGAGGAATGCCAGCATCAGGTATTCATTGGAGGTTGGGCCGGCTGATTGAATGAACCAGGGAATCGTAATTAAAACCACCCAAACATTTCCCAGGAGTATGCCACTCATTTGCTGCGACCTCGTACTGAATTTTAAAACCAGTATCAATCCTGCCGAAAAGAATCCTGAAAGAAGTGCTAACCCATCGCCCAACCAATGATGACCGCTTTTTTGTTCGAGCAAAAAAAAGGATAAACCAACCATGCACAATATCACTGTGAGGATATTGTAATGCTGCATTTTTGTTTTCAATATTCGAGGTTCAAGCACCAGGACAATCGCAGGAGAAATATATTGTAGGAAGATCGCATTGGCAGCCGTTGTCATTTTTGTTGCCGTCACAAAACAAATCAACAACGGAGCATAGCAAACACTGATCATGAAGACTCTCCGATCAATTTTCAATGCTTCACTTCTGAATACCATCAGGAAGAACATTCCTGCAAAAAGACTTCGATAAAAAAGTATAGTAAAGGCGTCGAGAGAGATCAGTTTCACCAGGAGGCCGCCTGTGCTCCAGACGATGGCAGCAAGGATGGTGACTGCTACACCATTGCGGCGCTGCAGTGAGTTGTCAGTTGTGAGTTGTGAGTGAATTGTCAGTTGTGAGTTGTGATTGGATTCTCAGCTGTCATATGTCATCAGCCATTTTATTTAATTATTAAATATTATGTTAAAATATAAAATTAGAAGTAACATTTAAGGCGATTCGAGACATTATAGCTGATAATTTATTTTTTCAAACTAAAATTGAATGCCATGTTCTTATAATTAGCTCACACCAAACTTGATGTGTACCAATCTTCTAAAGCACTGGTCCTTGATTGCTATAAATTGACTAAAAAATTTCCGGATGATGAAAAATTTGGAATGATATCCCAAATTCGCAGGGCCGGTCTGTCAATTCATCTAAACATTGCAGAAGGAGCTTCAAGAAGATCGAAAGTTGAAAGGGAGAGATATTTTGAAATTGCCCGGGGATCAGCTATTGAAATTGATACGGCATTGGACATTGCTATAAGTTTAAACTATTGCACCGAAGATGGGCTTCAAGCCATGGGTGTCCTTATCGTCAATACTTTTAAGTTACTAACCGGATTAATGAGATAGCATTCAAGACGATAACCTTGTTTTAGCTATCATTTAAGAAATAGCTTGCTGACGTTTAACTGAGAAAAGCTGTTGTCAATGGTATTAACAACTCACAACTGACAACTCACTACTCACTACAGAAACGGATCCGACCACTTCTCTTCCAGGGCCATCTGGGGATCTGTCAGTGTCTTCAGGAACTGTACCAATGCATCTTTTTCTCCAACACTGAAATTGAATTTTTTAGCATGACCATTCTCTTTCAAAAGAGGATTTAGATTTGGGTGGTCCTGTATACCTGTGCTGTAAAAATTAACAACTTCTTCAAGTGTCTTGAATCTTCCGTCATGCATGTAAGGAGCCGTGAGTTCAATATTATGCAAACCTGGAATTTTAAAAATGGCTAATGCTTCAGGCGCCGGATTAAATTCTCCTTCCCCTTTGTCCGTGTACACCAGGTCGAGACCATTATTGGCTTTCCGAAGTGTTTGAGCATTCGGGTGGCTCGAAAAATTTAATTTTTCCAGACCCTGCGAATGGCATGTAACACAATTGTCTTTGAATAAATTTGCTCCCAGGTTTTCCTGGGAATTAAATCCTCCCAGAGTAATCGTACCATTGAACAATGACAGTGTGGGAGCCATATCAAATTTAGATGATTGAGCACTGATCGAATTCATGAAACTTTCGAGAGATCTCAGGATAATATTTTCGTCAATTTCATCCGTGCCGAAAGCTTTTTTGGACAGAATCTTATAATAATCCTGGTCCTTGACCTTGGCTACTATATCAGACATTTCCATTCCCATCTCTTTGGGATTGCGAATCGTTTGGATCATTTGATCGTGAAGCGTATTCACTCGTCCATCCCAGAAAAGTGTCGTCTCCGGATCATTTGTGTAGGAATCAAAACTTTTGAAAGCACCCAGGGAAAGGGCATTTCTTGCAGTGGATCTGTTCATGATGCCTGTGCTAAATGCCTTGTTGTCTGCGAAGCCTAAGTTCTGCTGATGACAGGAAGAACAGGAGACTGTGTTGTCGCTTGAAAGATTGGTATCATAAAAAAGTACCCTTCCCAATGTCCCTGTTTGATCTATTCCCGAATGTTCGAAAAAGAACGGGTTATAGTTG
This sequence comes from uncultured Saprospiraceae bacterium, assembly GCA_963746195.1. Taxonomy (GTDB): domain Bacteria; phylum Bacteroidota; class Bacteroidia; order Chitinophagales; family Saprospiraceae; genus Opimibacter. Next base: position 219,607 of record CAVVAS010000004.1, read on the forward strand.
AATGGTGTGGACGGGAGATTGAGTTTTTCTTTGAGGGTATGATACTCATCAGATGTATAATACTCTACAGTTGTTGTGACCTTGTCATATTCACAGGCAGGAAGGAGGGAAACTGCACTTATGACAATCAGTGGGAGAAGGTGAGATAATTTCATAATGTGGGTTTTTCTAAGTTCAAATAAATATAAGGACTCTTTTGGAAAGTTTGAGATAATTTAACTAAAGCTTAAGATAAGAAAACGATTGAACTGGGAAATTATTGGTGTTGGGGTAGTTTAAATAAGAAGGTAGTTTAACCTATAGGCGTTTCAAAAGGGAAATTATACACTTTCGGATCCATCAGCAGTTCATCTTTTTTGCACGAAGGATGGATCAATACATCATCAATCGTCACTTCAGGTAAAATATTTCCACCAAGGTCATTTCGCAGAAAAATAAAGTTGAATCCTAACTGATTAGCACCGATGAGTCGATATCCTTTTTTATGACCAAGCTTAACCATAGCTACAGGAGATGCTCCATGATATTGCGGATGTTGACCTGGAAATGAATAATTCGGATCATATGGAGCTACGATATTCCTTTTACCATAATTAATATAAGTTTCAATAATGACAATTTTAGGATTGACCACATGTATGGCATCCCAAATCCAATAATCATTTCCATCAATATCTATGGATAATAAATCAACTTCACCGGCAAACCCACACTGCTCGATAAGATCATTTATATTTTCACGAGATACTTTTGAATGAAGAAATGATGGTTTGGAGCCATAAGGATGAGGATAATGTTTGTAGAAATATCTACCACGAGAGATGCTTCGGGAATTTGAATCAATAAATAATCCGTTCCACCCGAAGTTAATAGCCAGGTTCGCACAATTACTATTCAATCCGTCATCAGAACCAATTTCAATAAAAGTGGAAGAACCGGTACCTATGACGGACAGAATAAACAGGATTTTCCCATCCTCTTCAAATTGAGAAAATACCCTGAACCCTGCAGTGCTTAGATTTATTTTCTCCGGCTGATCGTAATGAAGCTGATAAAAATGAAATAGATGTCTCAAAGCAACCTGGACAGCAGGTGAATATCTTTGCTTCATCCATAGAAACTGAAAATATTTTTTAAAAATATGTTTCAAATAACTCATCTGTCCGATTTTTATTAATCATTAATTACTGACACTAAACTTAAACTCCTTCCACTTTTTTCCATCCTGGTAAATAATGACACTCCCTTGTGGTAATTGTTTAAATGTTACTACATAAGGATAGTCCAACGTCTCAGCTTTATAATATTCATTTTCATAGCTTGTCGCTCCGATTCCATTCCTGTGCCACCAGTTGCCCCATTGATTGAAAGTAACTTTCAATTGCATTGGACCCACTTGTTCAACTTTGACACCATCGTCAGGCGTCGTCATATTGTATTGAAAAATATCAAACATAAGTCCGTCATAAGGACGCGGAGTCTGGTAATCAATCAATTTATCTATGCCTGATGGATCATCAACAGCCGATGCCATGATGATTCCCTCCATATTATCAGGACTATTTAACACAAATACATATGGTGCATCATACCAACGGAAATCCTGCTTTAAGGATGTTAATACTTCAGTTGATTCGTGCCAATATCTCAATGTTTTTTGTTGAAAGTAAAGATTGGTTACCAGCACAATCCCCATCAATCCATAACTCACCCATCGGGGGCATTTCGATAAAATGGCCACACCCGCCAACAACAAAAAAGCTAATGGAATATAACTGTAGCGATCATTCAACCCGGCATTCAAATGATAAAAAAATATATTCGCCACTGGCAGGATGTATAGTAAAGAGGTAAATAAACCAAAGAAGACGATATGCCAATTGCCTGCAAGCCTCTTTACTTTAATAAAATATAAAATAAAAACGGTTAATAATCCGGCCATGCTGATAAAAGTTGTCTCCGGATATGACAGCACTTGATCAAATAGTATATTTTTTATTTTAAATGAATAATACCTGGCATAAAATAAATGCTTTACGAGGTATTTCATTTCAGTCGATACCATGGAAATCAAATCAAAATGCAAATGAACAGTGGCTCCATAATGACCCACAATACTGCCTAACGTAAGTTTATTCAACCCCAGGTATAAGACCATCAGGCCCCACAGCATCCCTCCAAATAATAAAACTGATTGAATTAATTTCTTTTTATCCTCAACGATACAATACGTTATCAGTCCGCAAAAAGTAATCGCCATGGGAGTAACCAGGGAAAGCTCCAGCGTGAAAAGAGAGATGAAATAAATAATGCCCCCATACAGGATCATTTTTCTTTCACCGGATTCGATATATTTCACGAACAAGATGAAAATGAGCAAGGTCTCCATCAGGGAAAACAAGTAGTGGACACATACTTTCCAGACAACAGGTTCAACACTATATGGATGTATCAGAAATGCAATGGCGCCCAGTGCGGCCAATAAAGGAGAAATTGTTCCTCCCCATAGTTTCATCAAACGTAAAATGAGCAAATAAAAAAGATAGCCATTGACGGCATGCAAACTGCAAAATAAAATATACCAGGGAAGTCCCTGGATATGAAATAATTTATAAAAACTATAGAATATTAAATGAAGGAATTGCTGATTGCCGGGATAACCAAAGCAGTTGAAGATACCTGACCAGGAGCCATGATCATATTGTTTTTGCCATCCTAAAAAGTCATAAACAAATCCACTGCCGATGGATGGAATAAAAGTGAGGAGCGTGATGGCCCAAAAAAGAAAGAAGACATATTTAGCCCCTTTCATGGTTTAGTGACCAGGAGGACTGGTGTATTTTCAATCACAGCTCCTTCTGTGAGAAGTAGTGTTCCGGTCTCCTTCTTTTCTTTCATCAATTGGATTCCGGCCCAGGTGTCACCACACGCATTGTGTAATTTTCCAGTGGAGAGTAACACAAGTTTTCCGCCGGGCAGGATTTGAATGAAAGCATCTTTAGGAAGTGATATCCTGCATCCGATTTCCAAAGTTGCACCTCGATCGATGATCAGGTTTCCTTCAAGGTCAGCACTTCCTTCCCATCTTACACTATCTCTGATCGTAATGGTTGCAGAGGTATCAAGATGACACCAACGGGGCTCCAATATATTTCGCTGTATAGATCCTATGCGGGCCATATTCATCAGAACCTTCCCGATTTGACACGGAGTTAATGCAGCCTGGTGCGCATTGTAATCCATCATATTATCAGAATACAAAGTATCACATGGAGCCTTATCTGTTTTGTTCCAGCAATTGGGATTCTCCGGTGTATCATCACATCCGTCATAACCTTGCCATGTATGTGCTAACCCCAACGAATGTCCGATTTCATGATTTGTTATACCACGTAATCCCCATACGTTGGTGCGTTCAAACCAGCGGCCAAATATTTTAACTGAACTTCCCAAAGAAATACCTGAGTTGTCGGGCAGATAAGTTGTAGATTTTATGCTGTCAAGTTGATGCGTCTGCACAAAAATATTCAGGACAGAATCACTTCTGATGGCATATTTTTTAATCACACGCATATCACTGATGTTTCGCTCCCGCCCTGTCTTCACCGCATAACATAATGTATCATTGATGTGATAATATACTCCACTGTCACCCTTTATGGAAGGATCCGGCGATATAACATAACGGTAAGGAATCGGCAGGACAGGAGTGTTATTACCCGGAGGTAAAAACATTTTCATGTTTTGCTCCAGGTTGCTGTTCGCCACCTTGATCCATTCATATGCATAATTGGTGACTTCTTCCTTCGGCATATTATACCGGCCATCAGTCGAATTCATAAAATGAAAATTCACCCGGATGTATTTCAAGCGCATCAATTCGGGATGTGCTACGTAGGACAATGGCTCATAGCAGGGACTTACTTTTGATGCAACCGAAGCGGGTTTGGGTAAAACATGAACATCTTTCTGTTGCGCAAAATGCATTTGCATTTTAGGGCTGCAGGAAATGAATAGCAGCATGCAAAAGAAGATGCTAAAGATGTGATTCATGATCAGGTGTTCAGGCCGCCGCACACACTGATAGTTTGACCTGTGATGTACGCTGACATTTCTGATGCGAGGAATACTGCCAGGTCAGCAACTTCTCTTGCTTGTCCCAATCTTCCGAGAGGCACATTGGATAAAAATGCTTTTCGGGTATTGTCATCGAGTTCACCGGTCATATCAGACTCGATAAATCCGGGAGCGATGACATTGCTTCTGATATTTCGCGAACCGACTTCTTTGGCGATGGATTTGCTGAAACCGATAATGCCGGCTTTTGAAGCTGCATAATTAGCCTGGCCCGCATTTCCAAATACACCCACAACAGAACTGAGGTGAATCAATGATCCTGATTTTTGACGGAGCATTACTTTAATACATTGCTTCGTCATATTGAAGACAGATTTGAGATTCGTATCGATCACACTGTCCCACTGATCTTCATCCATCCTCAATAATAAAGTATCATTCGTGATCCCTGCATTATTGACGAGAATATCTATGCGGCCAAATTGCTCGAGTACAGAAGGAACAAGCGATTCCGCATGCACATAAGAACTCGCATCCGAATAATAGGCCATGACATTTGAGCCTTTAGCCTTCCAGTCTGCAGCAATAGCTTCAGCCTTTTCCCTGGATGATAAATATGTAAAAGCTACTGATGCTCCCTGGGCAGCGAATGCATCAACGATAGCCTTTCCAATTCCCCTGGAGCCCCCTGTGACAATGGCTACTTTTCCTTCAAGCAATGGCATATGTTCGATAGTTTAAATTCTTGTCCTCAAAAGTACGATTCAATCGTGAAATGTCAGTTGTCAGTTATGAGTTGTCAGTAGTCAGTGCCTGGGTGGTGTGAAATTTAATCTAGTGAATAATCAGTTAATCGGGCAATAATAATCATGATAAATCATGACCAATCATTAGAATCTGCGTTCAAAATAATGAATCACGTTTAATACAAGATCTAAAATACTCACAACTCACAACTCACAACTGACGCTTCACTTGACTTTCCCCAGTTCCCCCTTCAGGTAATCAATCACATTCACTTCCAGGGCATCAACTCCGCGCAATTGGGACAAGTACCATGAAACCCAATCTCCAAGATGGACAAGATAAAGTGCGCGTTCGATCATCGTATTTCCTTTCGAATGGACTTCAATGATGTCACCGGCATATTTTCCGATGATGGTTTTATTAATGTCCATGCGCAATGAATTGCGTGAATAATCATCTTCGTTCCGGAGGTATACCACAGCGAGGCTAGCATTTTTTTCCGTCCAACCCACGAGTTCATTGTGATTCATTTCCGGGACAACATGATGCCAGCAAAGCGCTTTGCTGTTTTCGTTGATCTGCTGCCGCATTCTCACGGCAACAGGTTCCATACGATCTTCTATGTAGATGACAGGAATATGATGATAAAGTCTTGCTGCTATTTTCTGAGCCTCTGCGTGAATGTTGTCTGATTCTTTACGCAAGAGAGTGATAGAGGATTGAATTTCTTTGATGGGTTGATCGTTGATAAAACCCAAATGCTGCAGGACCCACAATTGTGCAGTTAATGAATATCCCAGGCATGCTCTGGGTGAAGGCCAGTTAGCCGGAACCTGTACATAATCAAAACCGTCAGCTTTAGCTTTCTCAATTATTTTTCCGCCTGAAGCCACACAAATCAATCTTGCACCTGATGCTTTGATCTGGTCATACGAGATCAGGGTTTCTTCAGTATTACCACTATAAGAACTTGCTATCGCCAGTGTATTTGGTCCGACATAATGCGGAACTGAATACCCTTTTTTAACAATAAAAGGAACCTTGCATGTCTTCTGAATAAATGCAGCAACAAAATCAGCACCTATCCCCGAACCTCCCAGGCCTGCTACATAGATGTGATGAATGTCTTTCGAAGGTTTGATAACGGCGTTTCTTCCGATCTCAATAGCTTCTTCGAGCTGATCTATAAACCGGGCAATAAGTTGATCCATCATGGTAGGAATGTGTTTCTGGTCAATTAATATTTAAGTATGTAAAACAAGGCATTTTTTAGAAAAGGATAAGACTTCTTAAGATCAGCATAATTTTCGTAAAATTCCTACCCAACTCAGTGTGCCACATTTAGGTGTGCCACACCTAGGTGTGCCACACTGTCATAACAGCCTGATAATACACGTTGTTATAAGTGGAAGCCTGGCACAGATTCTGGCCCAACTATTGGCCGGATTTGATAGCCAAAATAGTTGTCAGAAATAAAAAAATTGAGAGCATTTTAGATTTAAATCATTTTTCTTTTCCCGAATTTGTGGTTTACAGGAATTACCTGGCTTATGATTCTCTCACTTCTCTCACTTCTCTCACGTTCTCACTCTCTCACTGAATGACCATCCAGCAAGACCATGGCAAATGGGGCGAATCACTGGCCCTTGACTACCTCAATCGGGAAGGATTGATAGTGAGGGAAACCAACTGGAGGTATAAGCGGGCTGAAATCGATATCATCGCCATGGAAAAAGATATCCTGGTTTTTATTGAGGTCAAGACTCGAGCCTATGATGATTTTGGGAAACCTGAGCTTATGGTGAATAAACGAAAACAGATTTTAATCATCGATGCGGCGATGGCTTATATGAGGTCCGTCGGGCATGAATGGGAGATTCGGTTTGATATAATAGCCATTCTCGGGACGCCGGATTCGGTCAAAGAAGTGAAGCATTTTCGGGATGCCTTCTTTCCCGGAATTGATTATAAATTATAAATAATCATCATAAGATAATTATTCGAACTTTTGCCTTTGCCTTCTTCAGATGCCGTAATCTTGGCGTAGACATCAGCATCAGCCTTCGCCTTATTGTCAAATTATTATGAATTACATCTTGTGGGGAATTTCAAATAACCTTACCTTTGCCGTCCATTATAAAAAATCGTCATGAAAAAAGATATTCATCCGGCCAATTACAGGTATGTTGTATTCAAGGATTTCTCCTGTGATTTTGCATTCCTGACGAAGTCTTGCGCTGTGACAAGAGACACTATCAAATGGGAAGACGGCAAGGAATACCCCCTGGTCAAGCTTGAGATCTCAAGCCAGTCTCATCCCTTCTTTACCGGTAAGATGAAATTTATCGATACCGCCGGGCGGATTGATAAGTTCAATAAGAAATTTGCAAAAACAAAATTTGCGAAAAAAGAAGAAACTGAATAATCTAAAAGCCCCGGTAAATACTGGGGCTTTTTTGATTCTGATGCCCAGCTATTATGAGAAACATCATCCTATTCGATGACGAATCCCGGGAGCAAATGCTACCCCTTAGCTACACCAGGCCGGTAGCGGAACTCCGCACGGGCATCTTCACCATCCGGGAGAGATGGGAAAAACTTCTCAAAGGGACAGCCTCTTATATCACCTCAGACTACCTCAACCAACGTTTTCCAATGGTGCTTGAAGATGACAACATCGTCATCAACGGCGCAGTCATGCCCAACGATCGTTTGGTTCGTGTGATTGAGCAACTTGAACCCAATGAAGCACTTATGGATGACGGCGACCTTATCGCCGCCAGGTTGAACAGGTTCCAGTTTGATAATCTCTTTCGCGATGAATCAATTGAACAAATCGAAGGCCTCGAACTCTCAGACACTCCTTTTATTCACCTTGCTTACCCATGGGATTTGTTCCTCTACCTGCGGGCTACGATCGAGTATGATTATCACCTTGTGACCAGTGGAAGAACCAGCCAGGTCATTCCTTCTCATAACCAGGTGCTTGCTCCTGACAATATCTTTCTCGAAGAAGGCGCCCAGGTCACCTGTTCGATTCTAAATGCCCAGTCAGGTCCGATTTATATTGGAAAAAATGCCCATATCATGGAAGGTTCTATGATCAGGGGTCCTGTGACTATCGGAGAGGGAACCATCATCAAGATGGGCGCAAAAATTTACGGCCCGACAGCTATAGGACCTGACTGTAGAGTGGGCGGAGAAGTCAAGGAAGTTGTCCTATTGGGACACTCCAATAAAGCACATGATGGCTATCTCGGAAATTCGATCATCGGTGAGTGGTGTAATCTTGGAGCAGGCACGTCGGTTTCTAATCTTAAGAACAACTATTCAAATGTTCGCATGTGGGATTTCAACACTCAAAGCATGCGAGATACAGGCTTGCAGCATCTAGGTACAGTGATGGGAGATCATAGTAAATCAGGCATCCAGACGATGTTCAATACCGGAACTATCGTGGGAGTGGCTTCCAATATTTTTGGGGAAGGGTTTCCACCCAAGTTCATTCCTTCTTTTCGATGGGGAGGCGCGGCCGGCCTCACAACGCATAGACTTGAAGATGCATTAGATACAGCGCGTAAGGTAGTTTCCAGGAGAGACCTGGTGCTGTCCAAGGAAGAAGAGGGTATCCTCAGGCATGTTTTTGAACTTACAAAGACGTTCTCCTAAATTGAGCAGGGCAGACACTTGGAAGCGGTGGTTGAGCCATGTCATTGAACTTCCGATAACTGAACGCTCAAGTGACCATAATCCACATCTTCAGGTTGCCCTTTATCGAGGTCGTTACAAGCTCATCACCTATGGTGCGATATATAGTTTTGGTGACCTGTATTCCAATTTCCGCAAGAGTTTTGAAAGGCTTGATTGGGACAATTACAAGGTTGAGACCTGCCTTATCCTGGGTTTAGGACTTGGAAGCATACCTGATATGCTGACTACCAGGTTTAAAAAAGATATAAAGTTTACAGCTGTAGATATCGATGATGTGGTCATTCAACTGGCGATGGAATATGTACTGAAGCCCAAACATATCAATGTGGACGTATTCACTGCGGACGCTTCTTCATTCCTGGAGTGGCACCACGGGAAGTACGATATGATTTGTTCTGATGTATTCGTGGGAGATCGAATCCCGGCCGGCTTACAAACCGAGGAAGCGTTGTTTTCTATGAAAGAAATGCTTAAGCCAAACGGACTATTGCTTTATAACCGCTTGAGCAGGTATGATCCTGATATTGAGGCAAGTCTGAAATTTCAAAGAGAGGTATTTCTAAAGGTCTTTCCTGAGGGTGGCTACCTCGATGTTAAGGGCAATTGGATGTTCGTTAACAGGAGGAGCGCATTCAAATGAACCCTCTCCCCAATCACCTCTGTTATCAGTTTAAAACATAAAAACAGGGGGGTTGAACCTCATTTTTGGTTCACTTGGCTCCTCAAAGGCAGATATGAGACAATTGCCCAGAAAACAAGATTTAATTTTAGTCCGTTTCGTTACCTTTACGGCCCATTGTTGAAATCAGATCCGCCATCAAAGCGTTTACAGTAAAATTGAAGTAATGACTTCAAAAAAATAGAAAAACCGGGAACCAGTTTCAAAGCCCTTTTAAGTACCCTGCGAATGCGTAAATTCTACTTTGTTTTTTCTCCCTTGATCTTTATAGTTCTTGTGATCATTCTTTGGTCCACTCGGCCTTTTTCTAAAGAAAAAAATGAGGCTGAAGAAAATGAAAGTCAAAGCATCATCGGTGCCATGCAGGACAATCTTTTCACGTCTTCCGATGTCGATTCGGGAGTTATTCCTGCCGATAAATTATACAAGGCTATACAAGAAGGTCAAAGGCGACTGGATTTGAGGAAAGCATCAAGGCGTTCACTTGACGGAAGTTTGACTGAAGCGATATTTCATGAGCGAGGACCGAACAATGTAGGAGGAAGAACAAGAGCGATCATGGTCGATGCTAAAGATCCCAATCGTAACCGTATCTGGGCAGGAGGTGTATCTGGCGGCCTGTGGAGAACAGAAGACATAACACAATCAGATCCGCAATGGCAAAAACTTGGAATTTATTTTTCAAGCACATCCATTTCAGACATAGCACAAGATCCTAATGCCTTGAATACAATTTATGTTGGTACGGGTGAAAGCTACACGGGTGATTTTCAGGGTGTGGGAATTTTTAAATCCACAGATGATGGAAGTACCTGGACATTACTTCCCTCCACACAAAACAGTAGTTTTCAATTCGTAAATGAAATTTATGTTTTTAAAAACAGTGATGTATATGCGCTTACTTCTTCAGGAGGTTTATTGAGAAGCAAAGATGGCGGCCAGGTGTGGGAAAAAGTTTTAGGTTCTGGTTTATCAGGCGCTAACAGTAATGATTTTCATGACTTCTATTTTAGTGATGTCAATCAGACTTTTTTTACTTCCAATTCTAACTCCATTTTTAAATCTACTACAGGTAATCGTGGCGATTGGGTTGGAATTGGTACAGGTAAACCAGGTTTCCCTTTAAATCTGAGCCGGGCAGAAATGGCTGTCTGTCCTACTGATCCCAATGTGATTTATGTCTTAGGATCGATTAATAATGCTGCATCAAATACGTACGTATCTTCTGATGAAGGAGAGACATGGACGTCAAGGTCAGAACCAGGTGGAGCAGGAAGTGATTTTACGAACGGCCAGGCATGGTATGATCTTGACATTGCAGTAGACCCGCTCACATGTGGACGCATATTGGCAGGTGGAGTTGGAATGGTGGAATCAACAAATTTTGGAATCGGCTGGCAGGACATCGCTGGTGGACAAATACATGTCGATCATCATTACATCAGGTTTGATGCTAAAAAAACAGGACGCGTATTATACGGGGATGATGGTGGAATATGGATGAGTAATAATAGTGGTAACCTGATCAACAATAAGAATGAAGGTTATGTGACCACGCAATTTTATTGTGGCGCGATACATCCTGATGCGGGTTCTCCATACATTATCGGTGGTACACAGGACAACAATTCCATGGCTATGGAATCTCCCGGCCTGGGCCCGGCCCGAGTCCTTTGGGGAGGTGATGGCGCTTTTTGTTTTATTGATCAGAATGAACCCAATATCCAAATCGTTTCATCACAGAGTGGTAATTACGGCCTTTCTACTAACGGAGGACAACAATTCGGTGTTGGTACAGTAATAGATGGCGCCGCATTTATCAATCGTTCAGGATACGATGACAATGCCAATATTCTTTATGGACAGGCTTCTTCTGATTTTTTCAGATGGAATATCAATACCGGTTTAACGGATTATGTCAATATATCAGGAGTGAATTTTAGCAATTGCAGTGCTGTCAAAGCGGATCCATTTGTTCCCAATAGAATTTATTTTGGTGGTGCATCCGGAATGGTCGTGCGTGTTGACAATGCGAATGTTGGTGCTTCGGTGACAGGTACTTTAATTGCCGATCTTCCCGGAGCTGCAAGTGTATCCTGCTTTTATATGGATAAGCAGACACCAAATGATATGATGATCACTTTATTCAACTATGGTGCTACATTAAAAAATGTTTGGGTTTCTTATACTGCTGGTTCAGAATGGAATTCCATCGAAGGCGATCTTCCGGATATTCCGGTCAGGTGGGGAATATTCGATCCCGCGAATCATGACAGAGCAATGATTTCCACCGATGCTGGCGTTTGGACAACCGACGACATCAATGGGGATCAGACCCATTGGGATCCAACCGATCCGGTAAACGGTATGCCTTTTGTCCGTGTAGATATGTTGCTGGTGCGCGAAAGTGACAAAGTGGTGCTGGCAGCTACTCATGGTCGTGGTTTAATGACCACCGATGTATTTTCTTCACCGGCTGCAGTCATCGTGACCCAGGCCATTGCTTATGTTAATCAACCGGTGAAAATTGATGGTTCACAATCTGTCAATGCACAATCATATGCCTGGGATTTTGGAGATGGTTCAACCTCAACTGAACAAACCGTATCTCATACATATACTGCTCCAGGTGTTTACAATATTACGCTTACTGTAAATGGAGTCATAACACAATCAAAAAATATTTCAATTCTGCCTTATCTCCCTGCGCCATATGATTTTAGCACATCGGGTTATGCTGGTGATTTTGAATCACATCCGGAAGACTTCGCAGCTTTCCTTGTACAGGGAACCGGATTTCAACGCGGGGTCTCCAATAAGCCAGGAAAAGATGGGACACACAGTGGAGCAAACGCTTATGTACTTGGCATCAATGACAATCTTTACCAAAACAATACAAGAGCCGAGTTATATACACCCATGTATGATCTTACCAATCCCGGATTGTATGAATTTAAATTCTGGAGTAAATATGCTATTGAATATGGCAACGATGGTTTCCAGGTTGAATATTCAACAAACGGTGGTGCGACCTGGGATCAACTTGGCGTAAAAGGAGATCCAAACTGGTATAATTATCACAATCTTAATATTGCAGACGGTGCATTTCCACAAGGAAAATCTTATTTCACTAATGCCCAACTCAATTGGACGCAATACATTAAGGATATAAGTTTCCTGGCAGGTCAGGCTACAGTTAGTTTCAGGTTTGTTTTCAGATCTTCCAGTGATGAGCAGGCTCAGGGCCTTGTGATTGACGACATTGAATTGAGTAAGTACGAAGGAGAATTGAAGACGACCGTCACTACATTTACGGGTGATTATACAAGTGACCAGGAAGTTTCGATTAAATGGACTACGGGTCTTGAATATCAATGTCAGCAATTTAATCTTGAACGCTCATATACAGGATTCGGATTTTCAGAAATTGCCCAAGTACCAGCCACTGGCGGGACCAGCACAGTACCTCAATCATATCAATTTACTGATCCAAGCCTTCACGATGTGATCTATTACCGGTTAAACGTCATCAATGATAATCCTAACCTGGGGTATCATCTTGAATTTTATACAGACACCATTGTGGTGAGAAGGAATGTTAACCCGGACCTTGTTCATTATGTTCTCCCCAATCCGTTTGTCGATAAAATTGGTATCACGTTTAGCAGTGTGATCACGCAACAGATTCATGTCAAGTTGTATGATATTTCCGGAAGACTGGTCAAGGAAGATATCACGACTCCAAATTCTGTATATTATGAGATGGATAAATTAAGTTTCCCTCCGGGAATTTATATTCTCAGTGTTCAGATAGGAGAAGAAAAACAGACTTCTTATAAATTATTTACTACCGGCGGCGAATAGAAAGACATCGGGCATTTAGAATAAAAATATACCTTAGATAACAGGGACAGGTCACGATCTGTCCCTTTTTTTATTTTTAATAAAATACCTTTGCCTGGCACATTACAATCCATTCATACCTGGTCCTGTATTCCCTTTTATAGCCTTATCTTTGCGCCCTGAGAATTAACCGTCCCGATGCGAAAATTTTACTTCCTCATTGCTTCTTTGATCATCATCGCATTGGTGATTATTACTTATTCTTCTCATGCCTCCTTAACGGAAAAAAGAGAAGCCGGAGAGGACGAACATGAGGATATTCAGGGTGCAATCGATGACAACCTTTTTACCTCATCCGACGTAGATTCCGGTACCATCCCGTATGATAAATTATTTAAAGCCATTGATGAGGGCAAAAGGCGCCTTGATCATCCCTCACGCAACAGATCGCAGCGGGGAAGTATAGCAAATCCTAACTGGCATGAACGAGGGCCAAATAACCGGGGAGGAAGAACGAGGGCTATCATGATCGATGAATCGGATCCTAAAAGAAATCGTATTTGGGTTGGAGGTGTCTCAGGCGGACTTTGGAGAACGGAGGATATCACGCAGGCAAATCCAAAATGGGTTAAGCTGGGTCTTTATTTTGAAAGTATTTCGATCTCCGATATTGCACAGGACCCGAATAACCACAACATCATTTATGTATCCACCGGAGAGAGTTATACAGGTGATGTTCAGGGAGACGGCATTTTCAAATCAACAGATGATGGGGCTACATGGGCTCAAATGCAAGGCACAAATACGGCTACTTTTCAAACTATCAATGAAATTTACGTCCATACTAATGGTGACGTATATGCAGCAACTGCTGACCACGGATTACAGCGGACACATGATGGTGGTGCAAACTGGGAAAGAGTTTTAGGGATTGGCTTATCTGGTGCAACCAGTGAAAATTTTCATGACTTCTTTTTTCATGAGGTCAATCACACATTTTACACATCAAACGATTTTTCCATTTATAAATCGACTACCGGAGATGTTGGCGATTGGACCAGCATAGGAACAGGTAAACCCGGATTCCCGGGAAATGTCAATCGTGTTGAATTTGCGCTTTGTCCAACTGATCCAAATGTCATTTTAGCTATCGGCGCCGTTGGATCTTATTGTTCAAACACTTTCGTTTCGAATGACGGAGGTGAAACGTGGGCCGCAAAAACAGTGCCTGCTATCTTTTTTACTTATGGCCAGGCATGGTATGACCTTGATATTGCTGTTGATCCTACAAACTGTGCGAGAGTACTTGCTGCGGGAGTGGGCGTAGCAGTTTCTACTTTTCAGGGTTCATCATGGAGACCTATTGCACAGGATATGCATACAGATCATCACAATATCACTTTTGATCCTAAGAAACCAGGTCGCGTATTATTCGGTAATGACGGAGGAATATGGTTGAGTGAAAATGGCGGTGAATCAGTAGTGGATAAAAGCGGAGGATATGTAACAACTCAATTTTATGCAGGGGCTATTCATCCTGATGCAGGATCTCCTTACATCATGGGAGGAACACAGGATAATAATTCACTTGTGATCAGTGCTGCAGGATTGTCTCCTTCTCGAACAGCCTGGGGTGGCGATGGAATATTCTGTTTTATTGATCAGACAAATCCGAATATCCAGATTGTTTCTTCCCAGGGAGGTAATTATGGTTTGTCACAAGATGGTGGTGTCAATTTTGGATATGGTACTTCAATCGATGGCGCATTTGTCAATCGATCCGGATATGATGATAATGAGCACATCCTGTATGGACAGGTCAATCAAAGTGGAGTCAATGATCTTGATTTCTTTCGCTGGAATATTATCACGACGCAAGTTGAATATGTGGACATATCAGGTTTTAATGTGGTCGTATCTGCTGTTAAGGTGGATCCAAATTTTCCTAATCGTGTTTATTTCGGTGGACAATCAGGACAAGTCG
This sequence comes from uncultured Saprospiraceae bacterium, assembly GCA_963746195.1. Lineage (GTDB taxonomy): Bacteria > Bacteroidota > Bacteroidia > Chitinophagales > Saprospiraceae > Opimibacter. The sequence continues at coordinate 234,648 of CAVVAS010000004.1, forward strand.
TTCGAACAGATAATACAAATATCGGCAATCCGGTTCAGGGAACTCTCTTTGCTGATCTGCCGGGTAGCGCAAGTGTTTCATGTATTTATTTGGATAAAAAGACATCAAATGATGTTTTGGTCAGCCTCTTTAATTTCGGAGAAACACTCGAAAATATTTGGGTGACCTATGATGCCGGTATTACCTGGACAGCCATTGAAGGTGACCTTCCGGACCTTCCTGTTCGCTGGTGCATATTTGATCCTGCTGATCATGATCGGGCCATGATCGCTACAGATGCAGGAGTTTGGACTACTGATGACATCAATGGCGATCAGACGCATTGGGAGCCAACGAATCCTGACAGGGGCTTGCCTTTTGTGAGAGTGGATATGCTTCAGTTACGTGAAAGCGATAAAATAGTTCTGGCTGCAACCTATGGTCGCGGTTTAATGACCACGGATATTTTTGCAGCACCTGCTGCAGTCATTATTGCAAATTCTATTGGCTACGTTGGTCAGCCATTTTACGTCGATGGAACTCAATCTGTCAATGCACAAAGCTTTGAATGGGATCTGGGGGATACGAATACAGCTTCAGGCGGTGAAATAAATCACACTTATTCTGCTCCGGGAACATACACATTAACGCTTACAATAAACGGAACAGTTACCGGAACTAAAACCATTTCGATACTACCTTACCTGCCAATACCTTATGAGCAGGATAGCACCAACTATGGCGGCGACTTTGAAACTCATCCTGAACATTTTGCAACAGAAAATTTAAAAGGCACAGGATTCGAACTTGGAGCATCTACTAAGCCAGGCAAAAATGGAACTGTCAGCGGAACATCAGCCTGGGTCACCGGTATCAATGAAAATGTGTATCAGAATAATTCTTATGCTGCATTGTATACACCATTATTTGATCTGACTGCGCCGGAATTATATCAATTAAAATTCTGGTCAAAATATTCAATTCAAAACCAGGTGGATGGTTTCCAGGTTGAATATTCTTTGGATGCAGGTCATTCATGGCTTCAACTCGGTGGTAAAGATGATCCGAAATGGTACAATTATGAAAATGACAATATTGCTTACGCAGCGTTTCCGATTGGTAAATCTTATTTCACGAATGCACAGCCCGCATGGACGCAATCCATTAAGGATATCAGTTTCTTAGCAGGGAACGCAACAGTGAGTTTTAGATTTGTGTTTGCTTCCAATTATGAAGGACAGGCTCCCGGACTGGCTTTGGATAATTTTGAAATATCGAAGTATGAACAGGAATTAAAGACTACCGTCACAGCATTCAATGCAGTCCGAACTTCCGACCAGGTCATCAACGTTACCTGGGCTACAGGTATCGAATATCAATGTCAGCGATTTGAACTGGAAAGATCATATACCGGGTTGGGATTTATTAAGGTAGCAGAAACTCCGGCAGAAGGTATTGTCAGCACCTATGCTCACGAATATAGCAGGATTGATCAAAGTTTGCATAAGGTTATTTATTACAGGATGAAAGTGATCAATGAAAATCCTAATATCGGTTATAGTTATGATTTTTATTCGGACACGATTGTTGTGCTGCGTGATGTAGATCCTGGCATTGTCAATACAGTACTTACCAATCCTTTTACGGACAGGATCGATGTTAGTTTTAGTAGCATCATCAACGAGAAAGTTACCTTGAGGCTTTTCGATGTCTCAGGAAGATTAGTGAAATATGAAGAGTCCATTCCAAATAGCGTTTCTATTTCACTCGATGATATCCGAAAAGCATTACCTTCTGCAGTTTATGTGCTGAGTGTGCAGATCGGCGACCAGGAGCCGAAAGCTTATAAATTGTTTACTTCAGGTGATTGAAGCTTTTCGCCATTAACCCCTGCTCTCTGCTCCCTGCCTTTTCCTATCTTTGCGCACTTTGCATCTAATATCCTAAACCAACTATGCTCAATCTTATCCTGTTTGGACCTCCTGGAAGTGGCAAGGGTACACAAGCCTCGAAACTTGAAAAAGCTTATGGCATGGTTCATATTTCTACCGGGGATCTTTTCAGGTCTGAAATAGAAAATGGCACTGACCTTGGAAAGCAGGCGCAGGGATATATGGCAAGAGGTGAATTGGTGCCGGATGAAGTTACGATCGCGATGTTACGAAACAGGATGTTGGCGCATAATGAAGCAAAAGGATTCATTTTCGATGGCTTCCCGCGCACAGCGCCACAAGCCCAGGCTCTTGATAAATTATTGTCCGACATGAAACAGCAAATTGATGCACTCATCATGCTTGAAGTACCTGAAGAAGAAATTGTACATCGTATCTTAATTCGTGGAGTGGATTCTAATCGTTCGGATGATTGTGATGAAAATGTCATCAGGACGCGCTTCCAGGTGTATCAATCGAAGACGGCACCTATTTACAATTATTATGATGACCGTGGCAAAGCTTATAAAATATCAGGCATCGGCTCCATCGATGATATTTTCCTAAATCTCCGCGAGGCGATTGACAGTCTTCATGTCTAATGGCTGAACAGAATTTTGTTGACTATGTCAAAATCCATTGCAAGTCGGGTGCAGGCGGCCCGGGTTCTGCGCATTTTCTTCGCGACAAAGTAAGTGCTAAAGGAGGACCCGATGGTGGCGACGGAGGCAGAGGCGGCGATGTCATCTGTCGTGGTAATACACAACTCTGGACACTTCTGCATCTCAAGTTTAGAAAACATGTGATTGCAAAAAACGGTAATCCCGGAATGGGCACTTTGAAAAGCGGTGCAGATGGTGAAGACGTCATTCTCGAAGTCCCGTTGGGCACAGTGGCAAAAGACCCGGACACTGGTGAAATATTATTTGAAATCACAAAAGACAAGGAAGAATTTATATTGATGCCCGGTGGTAAAGGAGGGTGGGGGAATGATCATTTCAAATCGCCTACCAATCAAACTCCGCAGTATGCACAACCCGGTGAGCCATTCCAGGAAGGATGGCGGATACTTGAACTTAAAATATTGGCCGATGTCGGACTTGTTGGTTTTCCAAATGCAGGCAAGTCTACATTGTTGGCATCGGTCTCAGCAGCAAAACCTAAAATAGCAAGTTATCCATTTACCACACTGACTCCGAATCTTGGCTTTGTGCGCTATCGCGACAATCGCTCATTTGTCATTGCTGATATTCCCGGTATCATCGAAGATGCACATCTGGGCAAAGGACTTGGCCATCGGTTTTTAAGGCATATCGAGCGAAATGCAGTATTGTTATTTATGATTCCTTGTGACACGGATGACATCAGCAAGGACTTTGATGTTCTGTTACATGAATTGGAAATGTATAATGAAGAACTTCTTGACAAGCCGAGGTTGCTGGCCATCACCAAATGTGACCTGATCGATGAGGAAATACAAAAAATGTTGAAGCCAACATTACCGAAAGATATTGATGTTGTGTTTATTTCTGCTGTCAGCGGTCTTGGACTGGATAAATTGAAAGATAAACTTTGGAATTTATTAGCAGACCAGTCTTCAATCTGATTGTCTTTTATTGTAAGATAACTCCCAACCATAACTAACAATTAATGCAAAAATATTTTCCTCAATTTTGGATATTGGTCATTGGCATGGCGCTGTCTGTATGTTGCCAAAAAGAAAAAATTGAAGTCGTACAAGGCAATCTCGCCATCGCTCCTCTTCCTAACAAAATGAGACCCGGAACCGGGTATCTCCTGGTGGATGAGAAAATCAGGATCCTGACCAACTCAAAAAACTTCCCTCACTTTGATCCATTCAAAGTCTTCAATGAAGTATTCGAAAAGAAAAGCGGATATGCACTGTCATATATTCATGATAAGGTCTCTCTAAAAGATTCATCTCACCTGATCAAAGTGACTTTGGTGTATAACATGGAAAATAAGGAAGCTTATAATCTTAAAATTGAAGCATCCGGTATTTTAATCACAGCAGGAACTGAGCTCGGCGTTTTCTATGCGTTGCAGACATTGAGACAAATCATGCGCCTGGATGCAGTGCCGGATGCTACAGGTCTGCATAAGCAATGGTCAGTCCCGCTCGTCGATATTTACGATCAGCCGCGATTTGTTTATCGCGGCATGCACCTCGATGTCAGTCGTCATTTTATGCCCGTCGAATTTGTAAAAAAATACATCGATCTGCTGGCATATTATAAAATGAATTATTTCCACTGGCATCTTACGGATGACCAGGGATGGCGGATTGAAATCAAAAAATATCCGAAGCTCCAGGATGTTGGTGCATGGAGAGACGAAACACTCGTGGGCCGCAGTGGTGATCAGCCCGAGCAGTATGACGGTAAACGTCACGGAGGATATTATACACAGGATGAAATTAAAGACGTAGTGAAATATGCTGCTGACAGGGCAGTGACGATCATTCCTGAAATTGAAATGCCCGGGCATTGCCTGGCAGCATTAGCGGCATATCCTGAATTAGCATGTACACCCGGCCCATTTAAAGTGGGCACAAGATGGGGTGTTTACGATGATGTGTATTGCCCTGAGGATTCGACATTTATTTTTCTTCAAAATGTACTGGATGAAGTATTGACTTTATTTCCTTCCCCCTATGTGCATATTGGCGGAGATGAATGTCAAAAAGGAAGATGGGAGCAAAGTAAATATTGCCAATCCCTGATGAAGAAAGAAGGCCTCAAAAATGCAAATGAGTTGCAGAGTTATTTTATCCGGCGCATTGAAAAATATCTCAATTCCAAAGGCAAGACGATCATTGGTTGGGACGAAATTCTTGAAGGCGGTTTTGCCCCGAATGCGATAGTCATGTCATGGAACGGAATGCAGGGTGGTATTGATGCTGCTAAAGCAGGACATGATGTGATCATGACACCCGGAGACTATTGTTATTTTGATCATTACCAGGCAGACCCGAAGACGGAACCTCTTGCTATAGGAGGATTTACACCCCTTGAGAAGGTGTATGGTTTTGAACCCGTTCCTGCAGGACTTTCAACCGATGAGGTGAAACATATCCTGGGCGCACAGGGAAATGTCTGGACAGAATATATCTCTACTTCTGAACAAGTGGAATATATGGCTTACCCCAGGGCTATTGCTTTGTCGGAGGTGCTTTGGACCCAGCCAGAGCGAAAAAGTTGGCCAGAGTTTTCAAAACGGCTCAGTCAACATTTGGATCGTCTCCAGGGCATGAATGTTAATTTTGCCAATCGACTTCAAACACAGTAAATACCAGTGAATCTGCTTCAAAATCACTCGTGGCACCACTAGTGGTGCCACGAGGTCCTAACGTGTTGAATGTCAGTACTCCCGGATGGTTATCCACATGCCAGAATTTGCACGTATATCTGGGGTGTTTCTGGATCACTTTGCCGCAAAAGGTTTATATTTAAATGACAGGGACGTTTTACCCAACCATAACCGTTATCCAAAGGTCTATAGGGTCAAACAAACAAGCTATCATGAAATCAATCTTCCAATTTTCATTTCTGGCCCTGGTATGTTCGTCTTTCCTTATGACGGGATGCGAACAGGATCGTTGCACCCGCACTGAAGAATATACTGCTTATGAGCCCGTGTTCAAGCGCATCGATGAAATGAGAATACCTGTTTCATTTGGCGCTTCACAAGCGTTGGTCTCACCCGGAAAGATTTTTTATTACAAAGGATATCTCCTGATCAATGAGATGCACAAAGGAATACATGTGATTGATAATAAAAATCCTGAATCACCTGTGCAGGTAGGTTTCATTGATGTGCCGGGTAATCTTGATATGGCGGTCAATAATGACATCCTATATGTTGATAGCTATCTGGATCTCGTTGCGATAGATATTTCAAATCCGACATCACCTGCTGAAGTGAACCGCGTGCCTGATGTATTTCAGAGTTTTTATTCATTTGATGATCAGTTGGGATACCTCGTTGAATATGTTCCGACACTTCAGAAAGTGACCATTGATTGCAGCAATACCAATTGGGGAAGAGGAGTGTGGGAGGAAGATGGAATGTTATTTGCCAAGTCAGGGTCTTTCGACGTAGGAATTAATTCATCTACCGCCGTGAGTAGCAGTGTTGTCGCTGGTGGTTCCATGGCCAGGTTTACAGCTATTAATAATTATTTATACACAATTGATGGTTCCGAAATCAAGGTCTTTGATGTCAGTCAACCATTACCTGCGCTTAAAAACAAAGTGGATCTTCAATGGGGAATTGAGACATTATTTCCGATGGCCGGTAATTTATTTATAGGTTCTAATTCAGGTCTGCTCATTTATGATATTTCAAATCCTGAATCACCTGAATATCGCTCAACCTTCAGTCATGCAACTGCATGCGATCCTGTGGCAGTTTCGGATAAAACAGCTTATGTAACCTTGAGAGATGGAAATGCCTGCCAGGGTTTTGTCAATCAACTGGATGTGATTGATGTATCGAACCTGAATGATCCCACTTTGATTAAAACTTATCCGATGGAAAATCCACATGGACTTTCTATCGTGGATAAAACACTTTACTTGTGTGAAGGCAAATCGGGTCTGAAAACATTTGATATCTCGGACAATAAAAAGATTGATCGAAATCTTTTGGATAAAGTGACCGGGTTCTTTGGATGGGATGTTATTGTACTGCCTCCCGGAGACCTGGTGATGGTGGTGGGATCAGATGGGCTTTACCAATTTGATGCAAAGGACAGGAGCAATCTCCGGCAATTGAGTGTAATTTCGATTGGGAAATAATATTTGAATAAATAAATAACCGCATGAAAGCAACCTGCACCATCCTTTGTTTCATCTTGTCTTTGATGATGATACAAAATGTAACCGCTCAAAAAGTCGATTCAACCATTGTTGATGTTGTTTGGCTGAAAGACGGAAGCAAATTGAGGGGCATTATTTTGAAATGGGATTTGGAGCGGGGGATGCATTTTAAATTATTGACTGGGGCAGAAATTGATATTCCAAAAAAAGACATCGATCGTGTAATGCAGGATGTACCGATCACTGAAGGAAATGAAGGTGTTAAATATGCTTATGCCAAGCCTCCAAGAGTTTATGCTTTTAGGGAAACAGGGTGGTATCAAAATACATCCGGATTCTTCAATTTTTCATACAGTGGAGGTGCCGGTATACATCATGCCATGGGATATCGTTTTAGCCGAATGCTTGGCGTTGGTTTGGGGACAGGAATTGAAACTCACGATTTTGATGCTGTAAGGAATATTATTCCCGTTTATGCAGAAGCCAGGGGATTTCTTGCGCCGAAGCGAGTGACCCCTTACTATGCTTTGAAAATAGGATATGGGTTTGCTTTAAAAGATGAATCCAGGGGCACCATTGATGCCAAAGGAGGATTTCATTTCAGTCCTGAGTTTGGTGTTCGTTTTGGCGGAGCAGATGTCAATTATTATTTCGGCGTTGAATACTTAATTCAGGATGCCACATTTACATCCGGTGGTGCTGATTTTGGAGGTGGGATGTTTACTGATGAGGTCAGCTACAGAAGAGTTGAATTGCGGACAGGGTTGTTATTTTAATCTTCAGGAATAAATAGTTGAATGAAACAAATATTCTTTTTCGGAATTATCCTTTGCGTCGGAACTTTTTCATGTCACGATACAGAATCAACTGATCCTAACAAGGATTATATTGTTTTTGGAGATTTCTATGGTGAATGCCTGGGAGAGGGATGTATAGAGATATATAAAATCGATGATTCAAGATTATTAGAAGACACCCAGGATCTGTATCCGGAAGGAAATGATTTTTATCCCGGTCAATTCCATACCCAATGGTCCAATGATAAGTTTGAACAAGTGAAAGATCTGATATCTTATTTTCCGGAGGAACTACTGAATGAAACTAAAACAGTGATCGGTCATCCTGATGCCGGAGATTGGGGAGGGATCTATTTTGAAATAAAGAGAGGGAGTACGCACCGGTTTTGGTTATTGGATCAATGGAAAGATAATATGCCGGCAATATATAATCTCTTTGTCGACAGGATCAATGAAAAAATCGGAATCATCAATCATTGAATGAATTCTATTGTGAATATGAGAACGTAATAAAAGCAAAAACAACAGGTAATATTTTGTCAGAAGCAGAACTCATACAAGGATGTACTCGAAATGACCGGAGGTGTCAGGAGGTGTTGTATAAGCGTCATTTTCCGACGATGATGTCCATGTGCATGAGGTACACGAAAGATGAAGACAAAGCACTGTTGATTTTAAATGATGGGTTTTTAAAAGTATTTCAAAAAATCGGATCCTTCAGAAGTGAAGGTTCGCTGGAAGGATGGATCAGAAGACTGATCTATCACACCCTTGCCGATTTTTACAAAAAGGAAAAAAGTTATATACGGTTCATACAATTTGAAATGCCTGAAGAACGGCAGACGCAGTCACCACAAAGTGATCCTCTTGAATTCCAGGACCTGATCAGTTTGTTGGACAGGATACCCGGAAGGTCGGCGGAAGTCTTTAGATTATTTGCCATCGAAGGATATTCACACGAAGAAATAGGTGAAAAAATGAGTATCAGTATAGGTACATCAAAATGGCATTTGTCACATGCCAGGGAAAGATTAAGGTCATTAATAGTCAATGAAAATCATGCAAGAACAGCATCCATATAAAATCACTTCTGATCAGGGTTGGTCGCAGATGCAATCCGTCCTCGATAAAGAAATGCCGGTGCAGGACCGGTCAAGACGGTTTTTGGCATATTGGTGGACCGGAGCTGCTGCTATTGCTGCCATTCTGGTATCAGTATTTCTTTTTTCTCCAAAACATAAATCAGTTACTCTTCCATCTGTAAGTACATCTTCCGTTGAAATAGCAAGCCGTGAGAATAATAAGCCAGCGAATGAAAATCAATCCATTGCTTCACCTTCCTCTGTTTCAGCAGAAATGAAGGTTTCCGATTCTAATGGTCATAGTAAAACAGCCTCAAATCCGGATAAAACTAAATTGAATTCCGCATCCTCCATTAAAACTCAAAATTCTGCCGGTCATTCAAATTCATTAGTTATAGCTAAGGATTCAGAGAAAAATAATGTGTCTTCTCCGAATCACAATATTGCGCCAAGTGTTCAGCAAGGAAATATAAGTGATAATGATTCCGGGGCAAGAGTCAACAATGTTTTAGAGAATACAAGTCAACCACAGAATGTTGATGAGATGTCGATTGCAGCGCAACGGAATCAAGATGAAATTGCGGCATTACCATTAGCAGACCTGACTTATTCCGAAATGAATCTGACCAAAAATGGTGACATCGGAAATGGTGCTTATGCTCCAATGGTTCACAAACAATCAGCCTTCAGTCCGAATGTTTTTGCGGGTGTTATGATAGGGACTCAAAATAGTTTTGGTTCCAATGTTGGTGTGGGTACAGATTATGCGATTTCTTCCAGGTTTAATCTTACGGCAAGCATTGGGTATGGATCCTATCAACCACATTCTTGGAACATTGGAAATTCATCGGATGTTGAATCTATTACTGCAGAGCCAAACGCGATTATCCGTATTGATACAGGCTATACCGGTGCCTATAGTTTCTATGTTGAAGGGGCGAAAGTCAATTCGGCTTCAGATTACAATGCATTAAATTCACTTGTACATTCTATACGTCAATGGCAGATCAGTGCAGGAATAAAGTATGAGTTAACTTCTCGATTTTTTGTTGAAGGAGGTGCTGCTCTTGGATTTGGCACAACTGCCATCAGCGAATATCCAATCATCACAAACGGAGGTTTTACACCAATAGCTGATGGGTTTACTGCAAAATCATTTGATAATTATGATATCATCCGTTCTTCGATGACATCTGTGTACGGAGGACTTGGATACAATATCAGCAGGCATTTTAATCTCCAGGCGATGTGGTACCAGGGACTGGATCATTATTTATTGATTGACCAGGTCAATCCAAATGAGAAAAGAACCGATTATATCCGCGGGCTAAGGCTAAATCTTGCTTACAGATTGTAGAAGAACATCCAGGCCTGAATAATTAACAAAGACCAGTATTCAAATGATCAATAGATTATACGAAATACCACTCGTATATATAAAACACTTTATTTTAAATGAAAAAATATATTAAGATTACCGGAGCTGCATTGTATATCGCAATATTAAGTGCATGTGGCAATAATGATGCAGTAGATATGCCTTCCGGTCCATATTTTCCTCAAGTCAAATCCATTATTGAAAATAATTGCATGACCTGTCATAATTCAAGCGGAAGCTGGGCCGGCAGACCTGTTGAATTTGATACAGATACGATGATTTCACTTCAATATGCTGCCATAAAAGCCGCAGTAGCTGATCCAATAACCATCACGAACAAAAGAATGCCACAGAATGGAACACTTTCAGCTCATGACATTGATGTGATAGTGAAATGGTATGATAAAGGAGGAAAGATCACCGATTAAGCGAAAAACGTAAAGCGAAAAACGTAAAGTGAAAAATGTGAAGTGCAGAACTTAAAGGGTAAAAGGAAGAACTTAAACATAGAAGGAAAAACTGGCTCTAAATTCTAAAAGCCACTCAATACTCACTACTCATTACTCACCACTCACTTTCTTACAGGTGGAGCCTGGCTTTTCTTCCCAGGAGGATATCATCTGATTCAGGCCGGTCAGGATCCGGAAGACAACAATCAACGGGACAAACAGCTGCGCATTGAGGTTCATCATGAAATCCCTTGCATTCTGTGCATTTGTCAGGGACGATATAATAATAGTCAGCTGAGACCGGCTCTAGAAGGTGTGCGGCATCCACTACCGTCCCGTCTTCGAGGGTGTAAGGTCCGGTTAATGTCGTGCCATCCTTCATCGCCCATTGAATGCCACCTTCATAGATAGCATTATTAGGACATTCGGGTTCGCAGGCACCGCAATTAATACAATCGTCTGTGATATAGATCGCCATCAGGGTATTCAGTTCGCTGAGTAGGAGTAACAAAGGTAAGACATCCTTGTTCATGAGCTTTTATAAGAGGTTTTTTCAACAAATACCTTCCGTTTACCTCCTAAAAGGACACTTTTTCTTCAAAATTCCCAGGGTGAAAAACCGGGAGGATGAAACATCTAAAGAGCTGACATTCATCGACTTAAAATCTTTTCTTCTCTTTTTCGAAACAATAGTGCTACAAATTCCATGGCATCCATTCAATAATGCTTATGAAAGAAACATATGTCCTTGGTGTCGGCCTTGTGTCGCCTATACATTTGAATCAAAAAAAGTATTATGAAAACTTATTCAGAAAATTCAAAAATGTCCGGATTCATTTTTAGGATGATCATCAGAATTTTTGATCGCAAGCTTAAATGAATGAGTTGAAGAAATTTATTTTTATAAAAATAATATTGCTGATCAATGGATATTCATATTGAATTAGGCTGGTATTGATGAATCACGATGCGAACACCACAATTTTGAATTCCAGGTAACCAAATGAATCCTATTTTAGTTTTGATTAAAGTAATCAGGCTATTTTTACCGCCCCATGACCAGGAAAATAACCTACTTCTTCAATCTCTTTCGCCAGGCCATCAACGGCACAGAGAAGGAATTTACGGTAGGAAGTATTGATAAAGCTATCTTTCTGCTTGCTGTACCCATGGTTCTTGAAATGATCATGGAAGGATTATTTGCACTCGTTGATATCTTCTTTGTTTCGAAATTGGGAAAAGAGGCCACTGCCACAATTGGTCTCACAGAAGTAGTGATTACCCAGGTTGTTGCATTAACTCTTGGCCTTTCAATGGCCACCACTGCCATGGTAGCTAGACGAATCGGTGAAAAAGATCGTGAGGATGCATGTATTGCAGCGATGCAGGCCATTTTTATCGGGGTCATTGTTTGTTCGATCATCGCCATCATTTTCTTTTTTACAAGCCAGGACATTTTAAGATTTATGGGTGGATCGGAAGAGCTTATCCGAAAAGGAAATGGATACACAAGAATATTACTGACAGGAAGCAGCACGATTTTTTTTCTTTTTCTGCTCAATGCTATTTTTCGTGGTGCAGGGGATGCATCGATTGCCATGAGAACATTGTGGTTGGCGAATGGAGTAAATATTCTTCTGGATCCTATGCTCATTTTTGGGTTAGGTCCATTTCATGCATTTGGGGTAACAGGAGCTGCCATAGCTACGACTACCGGAAGGGGAATTGGAGTATGTTACCAGGTATATCATCTGGTCAATGGCAAGAGTTTGATTCATCTTCAGAAAAGACATTTGGTGTGGGTTGGTGACATTGTCAGAAGGCTTATTAAAGTTTCATCAACCGGTGTGCTGCAATTTGCAATTGCGACTGCAAGCTGGTTGTTTATTGTTCGTATTATTTCTCAATTCGGAGATGCGGCTGTTGCCGGTTATTCGATTGGGATCCGGATGATCATTTTTACAATATTACCTGCGTGGGGAATGGCCAGTGCAGCATCAACACTGGTAGGTCAAAACCTTGGCGCATTAAAACCTGATCGCGCAGAAAAATCTGTTTGGCGCGCTGCATTTTTCAACATGATATTTCTGACATCTATTTCTGTTCTCTTCCTGTTATTTGCACCGGTGCTTATTCCATTCTTTACCCAGGACCCGGAGGTGATCAGGCAGGGAGTATTATGCCTGCGCATTATTTGTCTTGGGTATATTTTTTATGCATACGGTATGGTGATTGGACAAGCTTTCAACGGAGCAGGCGATACAGTTACGCCAACATGGATAAATTTTATTGCATTCTGGTTATTGCAGATTCCACTCTGTTACACATTTTCAACTTTATTTCACTGGGGACCGGTTGGAGTATTTTGGGGAATCGCTATCAGTGAATCCAGCCTTGCGGTTATTGCCGTTGCTATTTTCAGGAGAGGAAAATGGAAAGCGGTGAAGATTTAAATAAAATTGATGATTGATAATTTTCCCGCCTTCATTTCTCTTAATCTTCTCACCATTAATTGGTCAATTTTAGTAAGTAAACCTTTCTGCGTCGACAATGTTAATTTGTTAATACCTGGTGGCTAAACTATTATTTGATCATAAAACCAATTAACAAATGAAACATTTACCAATATCCTCTGCGGTAATCGCCAAGACTTTGGCTGTATTAACTTTATCTATCCTGACGACTGTTGCATGGGCGCAGGATAAGGGAATAGACATTAATATCAATGCCGGAAGTCACCATGAGTGGTATGAAAATAAGGTGTTGTGGGTTGCGGGAGCCGCTGTTTTTATTTTATTACTAGTCGCTTTATTGAGGAATAAAAAAGGAGCATAAGGCATCCGCAGAACATTCATTTTACCTGGGGAGGATTTTGAATCAGAATTATATTTGACAACTTCTGATTTATTTATTCTAAAATATAATTTAGGTTATATAGCCTGACAATTCAATTGGCAGGCTATTATTATGCTATTTTTGCATCTCATGGAGAATTTAGCAGCTGAAATAGCGGATATTATTAATCGGGAAATTGAAGGTATCCGGAATATCCCTGTCGATGAAACTATTTTCAAGGCGATAGAGCTCATACATAATGCAGTGCATTTGAATAAAGGCAAGGTCGTGGTATCGGGTCTTGGAAAGGCAGGACAAATAGGACACAACATTGCAACAACATTGAGTTCCACGGGTACTCCGTCAGTTTTCCTGCATCCACTTGAAGCACAGCATGGAGACCTTGGAATCCTTCAACAAAATGATATCCTCTTCCTCATCTCTAATTCGGGCAAGACAAAAGAGATATTAGAATTGCTTCCATTAGCAAGAAGGTTATTTCCTGGCATTAAATCCATTGGATTGACCGGTCATCCTGAAAATGAATTAGGAGGCCTTGTTGATGTATGTCTTAGTACAGGATATCCAAAAGAAGTGTGCCCGCTTGGACTGACACCAACCACCAGTACAACCGTGATGACTGTACTGGGAGACGTCATCGTTGTCACCCTGATGAAAAAAATCAATTTCACTAAATCGGATTATGCCATGCGACATCATAGTGGCTATCTTGGAATAAAGAGCAGAAAAGATGAATAAAATGTTTTTGATATCCGGCCCATGTGTTGTTGAAAATGAAACCACGCCTCTGCTGATTGCACGGACTGTGAAACCGATGTGTGATGATCTTGGAATTGAATATATTTTCAAAGCGAGTTATCGCAAAGCCAATCGAACACGCCAGGATAGTTTTACCGGAATTGGTGATAAAGAAGCACTTGAGATTATCCTTGGCATAGGACGGGAGTTTGGGGTGAAGACTCTTACCGACGTACACGAGAGTCATGAAGTTCCAATGGTAGCTGAATATGTTGATGTATTACAGATACCGGCGTTTTTATGCAGGCAAACTGCACTGCTTCAGGCAGCAGGAGCTACCGGAAAAATTGTCAACATCAAAAAAGGCCAGTTTGTAAGTCCTGAAGCCATGAAATATCCTGTCGAGAAAGTGGTGGCCACAGGCAATCATAATGTTTGGGTTTGTGAACGTGGTTTCAGTTTTGGATATGAAGATCTTGTGGTAGATGCCACAGTAATTCCCCGCTTGAAAAAACATGGTGTACCTGTAGTCATGGATTGTACACATTCCGTACAGGTGCCGAATCAAAGTTCGGGCATCAGTGGAGGTAATCCTCAATACATTGAAACCATTGCTTTAGTTGCCGCTGCAACGGGAGCAGATGGATTATTTATTGAGACTCATCCGGATCCAAAAAATGCATTGAGTGATGCTTCGTCAATGCTTCAACTTGATTTGTTATATAATATCCTGGTCAAAGTGATGCGAATAAAACAAGCCTTACAGTGATGGAAGAAAGTACATTGAAAGAAAAGGCTTCGCGGATAAAGTTACTTGTCCTGGATGTTGATGGTACGCTGACGGACGGTGGTGTATATATCGATGCAAATGGAGTTCAGTCCAAAAAATTTAATATACGTGATGGCATGGGCATTACGCTGCTGCATGAAAAAGGAATTCCGGTTGGGATCATAAGCCATAGTCGTGCACAGGCTATACTCGATGAACGGGCCCGGATGCTGGGGATACAGTATGTTTACTCAGGTAAGGAACCCAAACTTGATGTGCTCCAAAAATGGATGACAGAATTATCACTTTCATTTGGAGAAATCGCTTACATTGGGGATGACGTCAATGATATCGGGATCATGGAAAAAGTCGGTTTGTCGGCATGCCCATCTGATGCTCATTTCCATGTGGTGAAGACAGCTGATATCGTGCTTACCCGGGAGGGAGGTAAGGGTTGTGTAAGAGAATTTATCGATCGGTATCTTTTAGGCTGATCTGGAAGGATTCAATACGTCCCGACCTTTTAGTCCTTTCCTTTGCACAAACATTACAATTTATTACCATATAAAATGCGATCATCCCCCTGGAGAGTAATGACCTTTGCAGGATGAATTATTCTATTTTTATCGCTCAGGAAGTATTCTGCCTGGATACAGATATGGATAATATTGGACCCGCCCCAGACCCTATACTTCTTCGAATAGAATTGGAGGAACTCATGCAGGACAATGTTATCCTTCAAACAGGTCCTTATGTATTGATTGTGTGCAACTTAAAAGTGTGTCCTGCTTTGAGGCAGGAACTTGGGAGGCAGCGCGAGATTACCTTCAGGCAAATTGGCGAAAGCACGGGGTTGGCTTACGACACTGATTCCTTTGACGATTATTATGAACAACTTATCATTTGGGATGAACAGGCTAACCGGTTAGTAGGTGGATACAGGTTTGGCTGTGGTGATAAAATTATGGGTGAATATGGTCCTGAAGGATTTTATATCAATTCCTTTTTTAAGATTGATAAGGCTTTTCATTCTTATCTCCCCTCATGCGTCGAGTTGGGGCGTTCATTTATTGTTTTGGACTATCAAAAGAAAAACCTCCCACTTTATCTTTTATGGAAGGGGATCCTGGCTTATATGGTCAGGAATAACAGGTATAAATATTTTATAGGACCTGTAAGTATCAGCCGTTATTATTCTGATTTTTCCAGGAAAGTGTTGATGGAATTTGCTAAAAGAAATTTTTACCACACCACATTTGCAAAATGGTTTACTCCAAGAACTCCTTTTAATCCTGCGATTGTCATGGTGCCAGGCATTGCAGCGGATAAAGATGAAAAAACCACCTTTGATCTTGAAGAGGTATTGGATCATCTTCAACCTGATCATATTCAGTTTCCGGTCCTGATGAAACAATATATTCGTCAGAATGCAAAATTTCTTGGATTTAACCTTGATCCTAATTTTAATAATTGTCTTGATGGATTGATGATCCTTGATATTGCCGATGTTCCGGAGAGTACCATCGAGATGTTGCAGAGAGAAGGGTAGTGGTGCGAAATTCAGATTTTAAATTTGGTTAATGGAACTAAAATCCGAAGGTCGGGATATCAGATATTCTTCTTAAAGAATTGTCCAGGACTAAAAAGTGAAAACGTATTTCGACGAAATATATTTTCAATGTTTCCAGAATCTATTTGGGATTTTACGAGTGTATTCATGGCAAAATAATCCAGAGTGAAAACGTATTTCGCCGAAATACATTCTCATTTTTTCCAGATGCTAATTAGAGTTTTACCTGTGTATTCATGGCAAAATAATCCAAAGTGAAAACGTATTTCGCCGAAATATATTCTCATTTTTTCCAGATGCTAATTAGAGTTTTACTTGTGTTTTCACGGTAAAAATAATTCAGAGTGAAAACATATTTCACTTAAATCTATTTTCACTTTGATTGGGAATGAAGTCCAAGTATTTTCTTCTCCCCATCACCCTAAAATGAAGAAGCCGGTTGGGAGAACCGGCTTCTTACGATAATGGTTGGTAATAAGGATATATGGCCTCTCACTATATTATTTACTGACCATGAACCCTGTGCTTCCCAGGTATCCATTGTCTGCGTATACCATTAAATTGTATGTACCCGGAGTCAGATCATCAGTTGGTTCGAATGACATGGTCATTGACTGACGATCCTTTAAATCTATATTTTCAAGATCAGCTGCTTTTACATTGACTTGCTGGTCTCCGAAATCAAGATTTACTTCTTTGCCCGGAACAACTGCAACAGGGTTGCCATTGAATTCAGTCAGCACCAGGTAAATTTCACGGTTACCCTGGTATTCTTCAGGAATATTGTTAAGATCAAATTTGACGGTGATCTCATTGATCTTCTTACCCTTAGTTGTCAGCTTATCCTTCTTGTCCTGAGAAATAACTGTGAAATTATCAGCCCTGAATCCTGCAGGAGCTAATATTTTCAACCTGCCTGTCAGTTTTGAATTTGCTGCTGTCAGCGTCATTACTTTTGAATTCAGATCAACAACTTGGTCTTTTGTTGCTGTCAATTCTGTATTCAAATCATGATTGCTTGCTGCAAGAGCAACATTTTCATCCCTTAGGTTAGAAATATCTTTTTCAAGTGCAACCTTTAATTCCTCCATCTGGTCAAGTCGTGCCTGGATTTCCTTGTTGTTGGCTACACTTGTTTTCAGGTCCTTTTTAGCTTTTGCTATCCTGGCCTGAAGATCTTCTACTTCTGCGACCTTCTTTTGAAGCGCAGAAGATAGCGTATCATTGGTTGCAATCTCTCCATTGTATGATTTGTTGAGATTAGCCAGTTCACCCTGGAGCTCTGTACGGGTGTTATCAAGCTGAGTGCTCAGGTCCATTGCTTTATGAGCGGATTCATTATGCCTTGCATAGAAAACTACTCCAAATGCAACAGAGATGACGAGAAGTAATCCCATGATGATGGAAGCTACTTTCCAACCATTACCCTGATCCTCTGAATTTTCGATTTGATTATTTATGTCTGCCATATAAAAAAGAGTTTAGAAAAATGATGAGATATAATTATGTATGAGTCTTCCTATAATTTTGATGTTTATTATTTCAACTGATTTTGGATATTTTTTTTTGAATCTCCTTCCATCAGATATGTTGATGATTTAAACGGAATAGTATAAAAAAGGATTGCAAAATTTTGAGCTACTCTTTATAACTACATGATATTCAATTATATATAGTTAAAAATTCAGTGTAATTCCCTTTTATACCCTCCACATTTTCTGCATCATTTATCAGTGTTTTCCCCTAAATATTTTGACGGCCGATAAGGGTATACAAGGTCAATTTCCGTTGACAAAAAACCCCTTTCCGGAGAGTTCGGATTTTTGCCGCCGGGATTTATATTTTTTCCTGTGTTTTTAGTCTCGCTGACAACTGCTTACTTTGTTCAATGCAGGGATGGATAAGGGTTATTTGGCGGTTTTTTTACTTCGTCATGGCTACAATCATTCATATTGCCGGTTTCATTCTGATGATCATTTTAGGAAAACCAAAAAAGCAGGCAGGAGCCCGGTTAAGGAGGCGATGGCTTAGCCATGTACCCGCAATGATGGGAATGAGGATGAGAATGGAAGGAGAACCTTTTAAAAGGCCCTGTCTTTACATAGCAAACCATATTGGTTATATAGATCCGTTTGCCATCCTTGTTCATGTGGAGGCCAATGTGGTAGCAAAAGCAGAAATACTCAAATGGCCTCTCGTTGGACTCGGAGGATATATGGCCGGTACCATTTTTGTCAACAGGGATAATAAATCAAGCCGTCATGAAACTGTTGCTGCTATCAGGTCGGCATTGGAAGAGGGAACATCGATTCTAATTTTTCCGGAAGGAACAACTAGTGACGGAAACGTCACTTTACCTTTTCGACCTCGTTCTTTTGAAGCGGCATATCAGGCCGGAGTGCCTGTTCAGCCTATCGCCCTTATGTATGACAGTCCACTAGTGGCTTTTATCGGTAACCATACTTTCATACCTCACTTTTTCAGATTATTCAGATCAAGATATATCACCGGAAGAATCGTATTCGGCCCGGTCATCGAGAGAGCAGATGCTTGTGATCATTCACGTCAATGGATTGACCAGGTGCTTTCACACCACACACTTCAAATAATCTGATGTGAAAAAAAAATTAAAAAAAATATGGCGATGGATCCGGAGGATTGTATCAATCATTATTTTGATCCCAATACTTGCATTGATTGGCATCAGGTTATTTGGTGGAATGACTATGCGCAAGAGTGACTCAGATATCAAGTCGTTTTTATCACAGCACCAGGTTAACGGTGTCATCGATACGTTATCGCTACATAATAGAGATATCTCTTATTTATTAACTACGGATGGGAAAAAACACAAGGAGGCTATCATTTTTGTACATGGTTCTCCCGGATCGATTGATGCTTTTCTCGATTTCATGGTAGACACAAGTTTGCTTTCTTCGGCAGATTTAATTACGTATGACAGGCCTGGATTTGGACATTCCGGATTTGGAAAAGTTGAAGCATCACTGTCCGCACAATCACACATTTTAACAGATTTAATGAAGTCTTTCCATTATGAGAAATATTGGTTGGTGGGACACAGTTATGGAGGACCTATCATAGTCTACACAGCTATGCGTTTCCCGGCGAATTTAGCTGGCCTTTGCATTATTGCAGGCTCAGTCAGTCCTGAATTGGAACCACCTGCAAAATGGCGAAGATGGATTGACCTTCCGGTTATCCGGCAATTGTGGCCCGTTTCTATTCGTGTCAGCAATGAAGAATTAATGCCCTTGAAACATGACCTTATGATGATGGAGGATGATTGGGATAGAATCCATGTGCCGGTATCTATCATCCAGGGCACTAAGGATGTCCTTGTCCCTTTTGAAAACATGAACTATGCAAAAGAAAAACTGACACAAGCCGACACTGTCCGTACATTAATCTTTGAAGGAGAAAATCATTTTATCCCCTGGACAAAACATAAGGAAATTGTGAACGAGATTAAAGAGCTTATGCGTTATCACAAATAATATCAAATTGCCACATTCAATAATTGATTAACCGCTTACCTTTGAATACCCAGCGAATAGTAAAGGCAGCATTGACAGCACTGAAATAACTATCGTTGATAAAAATATAGGTTGGCGTCCAATCGACCTGGAAACCTAGTCTCCCTAAACGTTTGTCAAATCCAACAGTTCCACTCACGCCGAGTAAGAAGTCATTTCCAAAAATCATGGTTCCACCCAATCCTAGGAAAGCACCTAAATTTCCGCTTCGGGTAAAGGATCTAAATTTTTCAAATAAGAGGGTCTCACTGAATGCATCAATATTGTTATCAAGGTTCGCAGCAGAAATAGCTTCAAATTGTAAGTCTCCCGAATAAGGATATTTTTTAAGACTGACTCCAGTAGAACCACCAAATCGGGCACCCAGGCTCCATTGTGCATATATCCCATTAATCATTATGAATGTGCATACCACCAAAAAAATGGAGTTTTTCATAAATAGGATTTTAATAATGGTTAACAGCAATTGGATAAAAATAAAAAACTCCACACCCAGTGAAGAGTGTGGAGTTTTATTTTCAATATGATTATTATTGTCTTACATCAAAAGCAACCCTGCGATTAAGGGTTCTTCCTTCCTTAGTAGCGTTATCAGCGATTGGCATGGTTTGACCATATCCAACAGCAGTCATGCGGTCAGGACTTACGCCATCTTTTGCTAATTCAGCCATAACTGCTTTAGCTCTTTTCTCACTGAGCGCCTGGTTTGATTTTGCATTTCCGGTATTGTCAGTATGACCGCGGATCTCAACTTTAAGCATCTTGAAGTCATTGCTGTTCAACAGTTTCGCACCTTCCTTAATGTCTTCCTTGGCATCTGCGGTCAGTGTAGCACTTCCTGTGATAAACTGAATTCTTTGCGTAGTGAATTTTGCACTTTCAATCTTAGGACAACCAAAATTGTCTTTGAGTCCCGGGATATCGGGGCAATGATCTTCTTCATCATTCACACCATCTTTATCCCTGTCAGGAATCGGGCAGCCGTTATATTTAGCAAGTCCGGGAACTGATGGACATTTATCTACTTCATCATTGACACCATCACCATCAGTATCAGGAATCGGGCAACCATTGTATTTAGCTAAACCAGCCACTTTTGGACATTTATCCACTTCATCGTTCACACCATCATTATCTGAATCCGGAATCGGACAACCATTATACTTGGCAAGACCTGCTACGTTTGGACATTTATCCACTTCATCATTGACTCCATCTTTATCTGTGTCAGGAATCGGGCAACCACCGTATTTCGGCAATCCGGCTACTTTAGGACATTTATCATCTGCATCAGTGATACCGTCTCCGTCAGTATCAGGACAGCCGTCAAATGCAGCAAGACCGGAAACCATAGGACATTTATCTGTTTCGTCAGGAGTACCGTCACCATCTGTATCCGCAGGTATCATCTTGCCGAATAATTTCACTTTAACTCCTATCTGAACGTTGGTATTAAAGTATTCAGAGTTACCACCGGCATCATTTGCATCCATATTGGTCAGGCCATTAATATAACGGCCAAAGAAAACAATAGGGGCATGAGGTAAGAATTCAAATCCAATAGATGCAGAAAAACTAGCCGAAGTGAAATCCCCTTTTTCTGCAGAATTAGAAGCATTGTCAAGTCCAGCCAGGAAATCAGCTTGTCCACCTGCAGTCAGGGCAAATCCTTTATTAAAATGAAATTTGAAAAATAAAGGAACAGAGACATAGGTGAGATTACCCGAAGGGAGCAATGCAGATCCGGAAGTTGAATTATAAGCATACAGGGAATACATCACCTGTGGCTCAAATGAAACTGCTGAACCCAATGGAAGATTTAACCAACCGCCGGCAGACCATCCGATGTCATGCTTATAATGTATGTCAGCGGTATTGTCATTACCGATCCTGAACTTATCATAATTCATTGCACCGAGTAAGCCACCGGATACTGTATACCGGTCCTTCGCCATTTTTTGTGAAAAAATGGAAGTAGACATTGCGAAAAGAAACGCAAAGAGTAATAATTTTTTCATAATGGTTTTGATTTAATGATTGGATTTTAATTGGAGAGATATGTAAGGTGATTATGGATTCAAATTGGGTTATTATAGGTTTCGGCCCATCTAATATCGTTACTTTATAACAAAAACTCGCCAGTTTCCTAAATCGCTGCTTTGCAATTCATTGATTTCTTTATTTTATTACATTGGACAGCCTGTTATTATTGGATTTCGGCTATTGGTGAAAAATTAATTTTACCCTTATTTTTTCGTATAAAAGAGATAAATTTTGATGTTTTTACCTTTGATAGAACATCAGCAGGGATTCATCACTACCAATAATACCTCAGGGCCTGGCTGATCGCAATCGCAATGAAGATAGCCCCGACTATTTTGCTGGCATAACGGCTCATTTTTTCACTCTTCTTTTTTATCACCTGTCCAAGTTTGGCATACATGACAAAAACCATAAATGATCCGGCTACAACACCCGATGCAAACGCCGCGATAAATTTTCCTTTAAGGCTGATATAGTCTGATGAATAAAGATATCCGCCGATGAATACGTAGTAGGGGATGGCCAGGAGATTGAGCGAGCTCAGCATCAAACCTTTGGCAGCACCAATGGCATGAGTAGCCTTCGTGGTTGGCTTGGTCATCGGGTAATTTTTCTTAAGAAGATAATACAGGCCGATCGCCAGGAAAATAGGAATGCAGATCAGGATGATGGTCCGTTCCATAGCCGGGTTATGTGTCAGGATATGATAAAAGGAAAGAGCCAGGTAGCTTTGAAAAAATTCAACAAACGAAGCACCGATTCCCATGAATATGCCCACCCTGACACCACGCTGGATGGCCGCCTCCGTGACAGAGACGTTGATCGTTCCGAATGGAAGCGTTCCTAAAAAGCTGCATAACCAGCCCCAGGCGAAATGAATGAGAAAGCCCAATCTTCTTCTTTAATTAGTTCTTTTGTACCGAAAATATATAATTAATGCTGATATTATTTTTTTAAATGATTCAGGCCTAAATCCGGCCCTCCTGTTTTGCTTCGCGATCCTGTACATGACCCCCCAATGATAAAAGATATCCCGGTATGCCTTAAGCAATGAATACCCCGGTTGATAGATGTGTGCGGGGTCACTACTGGTTCCGTTAAACTCAAGCACCCTAATGTTTTTTCCCTGTCGCAGCAATTCCCAGGATGCTACCCGCATGTCAAATCTACCATAAAAAACATTCGGCATGGTCGCCAGTAATGATACCATTTGATGTGTAATAGCTTCGTCTATTTCCTGGTTCCGGTTAAGAAACATTGTTCCCCTGCAGTGATTCCCTATTTGTTCCAAAAGGATGTTTTTCCCCGTTACCGGTACTTCATTGATTCTGTCTCCGAGCTTATTCACTAATTTCTCATACTGAAACAATGCTCTGTCATTCGATAATATGAGTTGTTCGATCGTAGAAACCCCATCGCCTATAACACTTAAAAAATGTTTCTCACAGATTGAAGTCACTCTCGATTCACTTCCTCCTGGTATACAATAAACCATAATGCTTAACTCCAGGGGAAAATCAACATATTTCTGAAGGATGAAATCGATCGGATGTGCCCTGAGATATTTCCTGAGTTCATCCATCCCTTCAATCTTCACGATAAGCCATCCCCGCTCTCCGATATCAGGTTTTGCAATCACCGGAAAAGACAATCCCGACTCATTAAATATTTTTTCTAAACCTGATTCATCGACAGGATTTTTCAGAAAGAGGGTTATAGGTTTATATTCATTTGGTATATGATCGAGGATCGCTGATTTAGATTCACCAAAAAAACCGCCTGTTTCGATACCTGGGTTGGTCAGGGTAAAGAAGAATAAATCACGTGATCTCAACGCATGCCATAACCAGGTAAATACAACAGGAATATTGAAAATATAAACAGGCCAGTATTCCCAATGCCATAAGCGTATCCAAAACCTGCGCCACCACAAATATTGCACAGATGAGTTTTTTACATTGACGGTTTGATATGTTGTCGAATTACTCTCCATACTGAACCCTGATTTCTTCTCTCGTTTCTTTATCCAATTCAATATGCGTGACGGAAGCTGAATTATCTTTCAGGATAATATTCGTAATCGAAAGTGTTTTGACCACATCATCTCTATTCATAATAAAATCATTGTCCGGATCTCCATGTGAGATTTGATGAAACTTAATGATAGACTCCCGGTCGAAGGTATTGGTTTCATTGATCCATTTTTCAAAAAGAGATTTTCTCCATGCTCTTACATGAGGTGGATATAAAGTGGCCGATGACCAGATTTGTGGCTGATCAATAGGAAGAAGACTGATGTGCTTTTCCTTGCCATCCCACACCAATTGAAAAAAATTTTCACTTTCATATATCAATAAAGTAAAAGGGGCAATTCCTGTAAAATCATAATTTTCTAAATAAAGTTTTGAATCCTCTGCCCTGGCAGCATCGGTGACGACCAGGCCGCGACTCATTCGATATGGAGGATTTGGAACAAAAGGTTTATATCCGCCATTAAGTAAGCAAACAGCTCTTCCTGCATCAGACATCACAATCCAACTGCCACCTGAATCCTGGTCCAATGGAAAATAAATCGAATGTTGTCCGGGGTCATGTTTTGAAATCAATCCATGTGATTGCCGGCTTGGGCTCTCATCGCGGTTGGAGGTCAGAAAACGAACACCGGGTTGTGGAATAAAGGTTACTGTGCACATGCCTCTTGGCGATGGCGGATCGTTGATGGAGCCACACCAAAATGTTCCGGCAATTCAAGTGAAGGAAGAATTGCTTTAAGCGCTATTTTGACGATGGCAAGGTGATGAATGGTATGTTCGATATTGTAAATCAGTTCACGTCCGATCGTAGAGTAAACCAACAAATCTTCCTGGCCGTGTTCAGCGCAATCGAGTGTACATTTTTGTTGCGGGTCAAGATCATTGAGTCGATCACATAGTTCAATGACACAATTCGTTGCGTGATCAGGTTGAGATTCAATCCGATGATCACGGCGTCGTTTTGCATAATTGATGACAGGCTCTGTCTTTTGGAAAGATTGTTCGATCAGGCAGGTATAAAATTCGATAATATGCCTTGTATGCTGACCGATTGTAGAACCAGAAAGTAACTCCAGGGGAGACTGGTAGATGACAGGATCGATGACTTCAAGATAAAATTGCAAATCTCCAAGCACGATGCCCGCCATCAAAGGAATAGAGGTACGTTGTTCACTCATCATATAAGTCGAAAGATACATATTTCCTTTCTTTGGGCTGAAACCCAAGGGGAAAGGCTGGGGTGAAAAGGTCAAAAGGTTAATGGTTATTGGAGTTTAGAATACTCATTGTCAATCCGTTACAAATTTCTGGTCAAAGGTCACGGATGATGCATCATGATTCCTCTATTGAATTGTCATTTACCAATTACTGAATACCAAATACCGAATACTGAATACTGAATACCGATTACATGTTTGAGATGATCTCATCCCCAAATTCAGAACACTTGAGCAACGTCGCTCCTTCCATCAGGCGATGGAAATCATAAGTAACTCGTTTCTTCTCAATTGCTTTCTCGAGTCCTTTTTCGATGAGATCAGATACTTCATTCCATCCCAGGTAATCGAACATCATGACACCTGACAATATCACAGAACTCGGATTGACTTTATCAAGTCCTGCATATTTAGGAGCAGTACCGTGAGTAGCTTCGAAGATAGCAGCACCATTGACATAATTAATGTTTGCACCGGGAGCAATACCGATACCACCCACCATGGCAGCGAGAGCATCAGAAATATAATCACCGTTAAGATTTAAAGTGGCTATGACATCATAATCTGCAGGACGTAATAAGATTTGCTGAAGGAATGCATCAGCGATCACATCTTTGATGACAAGTGCACCATTGTCAATTGCTTTCTTCTGTGCTGCATCTGCCGCATCCTGTCCTTCTTCTGAAACCATGCGATCATATTGAGCCCACGTCCAGACTTTTTTTCCATATTCTCTCTCGGCAAGGTTGTAGCCCCATTCTTTGAATTTACCTTCTGTAAATTTCATGATGTTGCCTTTGTGTACGATGGTGACACTCTTGCTTTTTTTACGGAGTGCAAATTCAATCGCGGCTCTGACAAGACGTTCAGTGCCTTCAATGGAAACAGGTTTTATGCCGAAGGATGAAGTATCGGGGAAACGGATATTTTTCACACCCATCTCATCGATGAGAAAATGTTTTAGTCGTTCATTTTCAGGAGTGCCGGTCAGGTATTCGATGCCGGCATAGATGTCTTCTGTATTTTCCCTGAAGATCACCATGTTCACTTTTTGAGGTTCTTTCACCGGGGAAGGAACTCCTGTATACCATCTCACAGGCCTGAGACATGCATAGAGATCCAGCTTTTGTCTAAGGGCTACATTCAATGATCGAATTCCACCACCCACCGGAGTGGTCAGGGGTCCTTTGATCGCCACAAGATGAGCGGAGATGACATCAAGTGTTTCCTGGGGTAGCCAGCTACCGGTTGTTTTGAAGGCTTTCTCACCTGCCAGGACTTCCTGCCAGATGACTTTTCGGGAGCCTTTAAATGCTTTATTGACGGCTGCATCGAAGACACGCACTGAAGCAGCCCAGATATCCGGACCTGTGCCATCACCTTCGATAAAGGGAATAATAGGGTCTGCCGGTACGAGGATACCGTCCGCAGTCATTGTAATTTTTGATCCATTCATTTCTAAGACAAGCAATTGGATGAGGCGCAAAATTAGGAATTCTGGTGTAAGGGCGGGGTTCCTATTTTTCAATACCTTAGCCGGACATGCGCAACCCTGTCATTGATCCCGGTGATGAGCATCTGTCCCCCCAGGAAAAGCAGGTAGAAAAAGCCCTGCGTCCCAAAGGGTTGACAGAGTTTGCAGGCCAGGAAGATATCGTTGAAAACCTTTTTGTCTTCATCCAGGCTGCCCGCCAGCGTCATGAAGCGCTTGATCATGTCCTGCTTCATGGACCACCCGGCCTGGGTAAAACCACATTGTCACATATCATCGCTTCGGAGCTGGGAGCAAATCTGCGCATGACATCCGGTCCTGTGATTGAAAAACCGGGAGACCTTGCAGGACTACTGACTAATTTGCAGGAAGGCGATGTTCTTTTCATTGATGAGATCCACAGGTTGAATACAGTCGTTGAAGAATATTTGTATTCAGCAATGGAAGATTATCGCATTGATATCATGATTGACAGCGGACCAAGCGCGAGATCTGTTCAGATAAATCTGCAGCCATTTACACTTGTTGGTGCCACAACAAGATTGGGATTAATTTCTGCTCCGATGCGGGCAAGATTTGGAATTAATTTTCATCTTGATTATTATGATGTCGCTACAATTGAAAAAATAATCGCACGCTCTGCAAATATTCTTGAAGTACCTGTGACAGATAAAGGAAGACATGCATTGGCTTCACGTTCAAGAGGTACCCCTAGAATTGCAAATGCATTGTTGAGAAGAATTAGAGATTTCGCGCAGATCAAAGGGAATGGCACCATTGATGAAGAGATTGCCATTCATGGTCTCAATGCCCTCAAAGTAGATGAATATGGTCTTGATGAAATGGATAACCGTATTCTCTCATCCATCATTCATAAATTCAATGGAGGCCCTGTAGGAATTACTACAATAGCTACTGCAGTTGGTGAAGATCCCGGTACAATTGAAGAAGTGTATGAACCCTTTCTTGTCATGGAAGGATTTATTCAACGCACTCCACGTGGAAGAGAAGCAACTCCAAAAGCATTTCAGCATTTAGGAGTTCCTTACAAGCCGATACAGAGAGATCTGTTCTCGTGAGAGGAGTGACACTTCGACACGTCAGGACATGCTGTCCATTGACTTTGCTCAGTGCAAGGAGAGTGAGAGAAGTGAGAATCAAAGTTGTGATACGACGAAACTCGAAGTGTTGTATTAATTAATATTTAACCTCCCTTGCCTTCGCCTTCGCCTTCTTCTTTGCCTCAGCCTTTTCTATGCCTGTGCTTTAGGTGTATTAAAATTCATCGGCGGAAAAGAAACATTCTGATCGGATTCATCGATGACACCAAACTGGCCTTCAAATTTTTTGATGTTATCGGCCAATGCACGCATGAGTCGTTTGGCATGTTGGGGTGTCAGTACAATACGTGCTTTCACTTTAGCCTTTGGTACATTCGGCATCATCCGGATGAAATCCACTACAAATTCGGAATGGGAGTGTGAGATGATCGCCAGGTTAGCATATATGCCTTCTGCGATATCTTCCGGCAACTCGATATTTAATTGATTTTGTTGATTTTTATCTTCAGCCATTTTAGTGTTATTGACATGATTTTAATAAAGCAAAGGTATTAACCATTTTCGGAACAATGAGTTCAAATAAAAAAATAGAGACACGATTCATCGCGTCTCTATTTTTAATAAAAGAGGGATGTTAAATTTTATTGCCTTTCAGCGGCTTTAACACCAGCCGGTAACCCACTAAGATCCGGATCGTATTTCCAGATTTCAGTTTCATAACCTGTTGTGTTATCCATCCATGATTTCCAGAATTGAGCAGAACTTCCTTTGCCGAATTCTTCATCATATTTGGCGTTAAAGCCATCATCTACTGCCATCCAGGCAAATTTGTCAAAGAAGGAAACAATTGTAATGTCTCGTCCACTGCTTGAGCTCGGGAGTTCATTAAAATAAACTCCATAAGTTTCAGCGGGGATTTTATCCATATAGACCTTATGTATTTTTTCGAGCATTGCCTTCACTGTATCCATTTTCCCTCTTGCAACATCAATGTACCGGACAAATAATTTACTGACATTGAAGTCCATTGGAAATCTTGAAAGTTTAGGATCGAACCGGATATATTCAACACCACCACCCGGCATTAAATTGCTTCCAACATTAGCGTCCCAATCCAGGTTGTGAAGCGGATCATCAGGCCTGTTGTCCATAGCACTCCACGGAGCAGGCCCCATCACCCATTTGTAATCACCTGCATTCGGACCGCCCAATACATCATACACGCGCACCCCACTTGGGCCTGAGGCATGATATTTTTTATTGTGCACACCCATTGCAGCTTCTACCTGGGCAGCTTTGGCCGGACTCACTTTGAGTGTATTGATCTCAAACATGAGATAATCCTGTGGTTGAGCAATTCCCATCAGGGGGCTCAATAAAAATAAAAAGAGAATCTTTTTCATAGTTGGTTGTTATGTTATGAATGAATAAATAAAAATTCGGAGAAAGAGATATCAAAGGTGTTATGATAGTCCTCAGCAGTCAATCCATTCGCCTCTCGGGGTTGAGACGCTAACGCAGCAGGAGGGTATTAAAGATAAAAAAATAGTTGAATTAAAAAAAGTTCCTGAGAAAGATACTTCATGCCATGAAATTTAAGCAAAAGACACAGATTTTTATTCAACCCATTCCGGGTTGGAAGTCGAGTGATCAATTATCCGTGGGTTTCACCCACGGCCAATGATGTTGAAGTCTTTCAGACTTCGCGTAATTCATTTTCAAAATTCAATTTCTAAGACTGAGAAAATCAAATTTAATGCTTGCCTTGATCCTGAAAGGATCAAATATTATTGGCCGAGGTTGAAACCCTCGGAATTGAAATAGGATAAATATATTGACCCTGAAAGGGTCCAATAAAAATCTTTGTTATTTGCAAAAAACTTAAATCAATATTTAATTGAATTTATCCCTTAATAAAGATTTTATTTATTGCAAAGTAACAAATTCAAATTTACTTCCATCAAAAAGACCTTTATCACTGAGTTTTAATGATGGGATCACTAATAAAGCCATAAAAGATAAGGTCATAAAAGGAGCAGTAAGCGTACTGCCTAAAATATTTTTTGCAAAATGATCAACGACTTCATAGGCATTTCCAACTACTTCAGCATCATCCGCACTCATCAATCCACCGATAGGAAGAGGAAGAATGTGATGTTCATCTCCTGACGTTGCCATTACACCTCCTTTATGATGAATAATTTCATTGATGCATGAGGCAAGATCGTCATCATTTGTTCCGACTGCCACTATATTATGTGAATCATGAGCCACGCTTGAAGCAAGAGCTCCTTTTTTCAAACCAAATCCATGGATTAAGGCGATTGCAGGAGGACTTGGGGAATACCGGTTGACCACAACCATCTTCAGGATATCTCTGTCAGGATCACTTTCAAATAATCCCGCCTTCATCAATTCCTTTTTCTTTTCGGTCATAAGTGAGCCATCGATGGCTACGATGATATTGGCGTCTCCTTGAGCAAGATTCAAAGCGAGATCTTCTTTCTCAAAATTTGTAATTCCAAAAGAATTGATCACCGGAGAACTGACTTTAGGCAAGTGGACATGTGTGCCATCGAAAACTTTATTGCCGTTAATCCAGGTTGCTATGATCGTGAATGAATTCAGATTTTCAACCATGATAAAATCAGCAGGATGATTCGGGATAAGGTATCCGGTGTCCAGGGTGTAATGATGAATCGGGTTGATGCAGGCAATGGTAAGAATATCCATTAAATCATATCCCAGTGCGAGCGCACGCATAACAAGTTGGTTGATATGTCCGCGCAACAGATCATCGGGATGTTTGTCGTCAGAACAAAACATAACCTTGCCAGGATGTGAACCAATCAGTGTATGCAATGCATTGAAATTTTTTGCTGCACTACCTTCACGGATGATGATGTGCATCCCGGCTTCAATTTTATCGAGCGCTTCTTTGAGCGTAGTGCATTCATGATCAGTTGTGATGCCGGCATACGCATATGACTTTGCATCTTTTCCCTTCAGGCCAGGTGCGTGACCGTCGACGGGAAAATGATATTGATGAGCTAATTCAATTTTATCCATCACAAGCGGATCGCGATGTAAAACTGCCGGATAATTCATCATTTCTGACAGGTACCTGATATCTCCTTCTTCAAAAAGTGCATTGATATCAGACAAGGGCAGGGTAGAACCTGCTGTTTCAAAAGCCGTGGCAGGTACACACGAAGGAGCACCGAAGTAAAATTTGAATCCGGATTTTTTCCCAAGATTCACCATGTATCTGACGCCATGAATGCCACATACATTGGCGATCTCATGCGGATCAGAAATAGTGGAAACCGTTCCGTGCATCACTGCTCTTCTTGCAAAAGCAGGCGGAGTCAGCATTGAACTTTCGATGTGAATGTGCGCATCGATAAACCCGGGTAGTATATAAGGTTGATTTTTTTGTTCCTCACCCTTAATGTTGATGGACTGAATCAATCCATCCGTAACATCAATTTTTCCAAAATTTATCTTTCGATGAATAATGTCTACAATATTGGCTTCAATAGATAAAGATGGAGAGGACATGTAACAAAACTATGAATTTTGAAAGGAGAAAGGGTCCCCTTTTGGGGATTTAGGGGCAAAGGGAAGTATTTACTCAGACAAAATCCTGCTCGTTCCTGAAGAAATATATTTCCTGATATTCAACCAGAAGGCCATCACGAGATAGATGACGAAAGGAGAGCCAAATGTGACGAATGAAAGGTAAATAAAATAAAGCCTTATCGTGGCAGGATTGATTTTCATCCATTCTCCCAATTGCTGACAAACTCCAAAAGCGGATTTCTCGAGAAAATGCCGGTTAGAATCAAATAGATCGTCGATATGATTAAATTTTTTCACAAATAAGGATTTGAATATTGTTGTGGTAAAAATAGGGGGTTAGAGCAGTAAAGCAATATAGGTGGTCCACTTTAACAAACTATTTAATCAGTAGTCAGTAGTGAGATCGGCACTTATCTCAATTTAGCAGCTAATTCATTGATCATATGAACACCACAGCAGGCTGCAATTGCTGCAGTTTCAACCCTGAGCCGGAAAGGTCCTAAATGAACAAACTTAATATTCATATTTGTCATCAAATCCAATTCTTCTGATGCAAAACCTCCTTCGGGTCCGATCAACATCACAACGTCAGAACCAGGTGAATAATTTTCAATTAATGGCCTGCTTGATGAATCGAGGTGGCAACAAAGAATATTTTCCTCGCTGTTTTCCACTCTTTTTCGTTTGATATATTTTTCCGGTGAATGAAGTTCAATGAGAGTTGGTAAAAATATCTTCCGGGATTGTTTGGCTGCTGCAATAATTATTTTCTCAAATCTTTCTAAACGGATATGATGCCTTTCAGCATGTAAGCAATCGAGAAAACAAATTTCATCAACACCCAATTCAACCAGTTTTTCAACGGCAAATTCAGTGCGATCAATATTTTTTGTCGGGGCGAGAGCAATGCTTAAATGATACGAACGAGGATTTTGAAATTCGGCCTGGTGATCAGTAGTCAATTCAATAATTCCTTCAGGTTTTGTTGCTTTCCTGATGACGCCTTCCATACATCCTCCGCGTCCATCCGTCAAAATAATGGAGTCATCGGTCGAAAGTCGCATCACGTGGAAGCAATGGTGCCACTCGTCGCCCGCAAGTGATACCATATCTCCGGCATGCCCTAATGAAGGCAGGTAGTACCAATGCAGGGAATTAACCCCCATAAATGCCTAATTTTGCGTGTTCGTTTTGAAACATAAAACCCAAAACTATCGTTTATCAGCATCTTAAGCATTAAATCACCAAATTTTCCATATCAATGGGCGTATTGACGATGATAGCTCAGTTAATCCTGAGCCTTTCCATATTAGTGATATTACATGAAATGGGCCATTTCATTCCTGCAAAATGGTTCAAAACCCGGGTAGAAAAATTCTATCTCTTTTTTGATGTTAAATTTTCCTTATTTAAAAAACAAATCGGGGATACCGAGTATGGCATCGGGTGGCTGCCCTTAGGTGGTTATGTCAAGATTTCAGGAATGGTGGATGAGAGCATGGACCTTGAACAATTAAAGGAACCCCCAAAGCCCTATGAATTCAGATCAAAAAAAGCATGGCAACGCCTGATCATTATGCTTGGCGGAGTCACTGTCAATTTTCTTCTGGGCTTCCTCATTTTCGGAATGATGCTGTGGGTATATGGAAAAGAATACCTCGTCAATGATAAAATGCAGTATGGTATTTATGCTGATTCATTAGGAACTCAAATAGGACTTAGAGACGGAGATAAAATAATTTCTATTGGCGGACAAAAACTGGATGAGTTTTCTCCGGCTACACTCAGGCGCGAGATCATACTGAATAATGCAAAATTGATCATGGTGGAGCGTGATTCGCTCCCCGTTCGCGTGTCGATTGATGGAAAATATGTTTCGATGGCAGCATCCAACGAATACAAAGATTTTGTTATTGCAGGTCCACGGATTCCATTTGTTATCGCTGAAGTCACAGCTAAATCACCTGCTGAAAGGGCAGGATTGATGAAAGGAGATAGTATTATTTCAGTTGAAAAAAGGTCATTCAGGTTCCAACATGAAATCACCAAAATGTTCAAAGATTATGCTGGAAAAACGATTGACCTGGGCTTTGTGAGAAATGGCGTTGAGAAACATGCTTCCGTTGCCATAACAGATAAAGGTAAAATTGGCGTAGCCATGAAAGGTGTTCATGAATACAACTGGACTTCACGCCAGGAATATTCTCTTGCTTCAGCTTTACCTGCCGGCTTTAGTGAAGGTGTTTCATTTATGGGTGATTGGTTTAAAGGAATCGGACAAATCTTTCGCGGGAATGTGAAAGCGAAAGATAGCCTTGGTGGTTTTATTTCCATCACTAAATTATTTTCCAAAACATGGGATTGGGAAGCTTTCTGGAGAATAACCGGAATCTTATCTTTTATACTGGCGATCATGAATTTACTACCCATACCTGCACTCGATGGTGGACATGTGATGTTCCTGGCGTGGGAAGTGGTGACCGGTAAAAAACCGGGAGATAAGTTTATGGAATACGCCACTTATGTTGGTTTCGCACTCGTATTAGGACTTCTTGTTTTTGCAAATGGATTGGACATCATGCGGTTGTTTGGCAAATAACTAACAACTAACAACTAACAACTAAAAGTGAAGAGTGAAAAGTGAAGTGTGAAAAGTGAAAAACGTAATATCAAGAGGGGAGACATATTTTTTCTTTAGCGTTAGCCTTAGCCTTTTGTTTCCTTAGCCTTCTTCGGATGCCGAAGCCATTTTGCGAAGGCATCAGCCTTTATTTCGATTAATTCTCCTTCAAGTGTTACCTTAGTCCGGGCTACCTTCACTTATTTACCTACCTGAATAACTAATGGCAAACTGGACAACGTCAGCTATCCTATTATTGGCTTGCTGGTTTGTTCCATGGAAGCATGGTCCGGGGGAAAGTCCGGACAAAATTGAAAATGCATATCCTTCCTCTTGTGATATTGTAGTGGATGCAGGACCGGATACAAATGTCTGTTATCCGGGAGGCATGCTTGGGTTATTAGGTTCTATTGAGGGAAATTATGTTTTCTTTCAATGGACTCCATCGAATGGATTGAATAGTGCATTTATTCTCCACCCCACAGCGAATATTACAGGTCCCATTACCTATACATTGACAGGATATGCTGCGGATTCAAACAATCCTGATCTCATCACAAATGGCGATTTCCAGGCTGGTAATACGGGATTCACTTCTGATTATATTTATAAGCCTGATTTACCTAATGTTCAGAATGAATTAGTTCCTGAAGGAACGTATACCGTAGTGAACAATCCAAACCTTGTACACACAGGATTTAATCCATGTAGTGATCATACCGGAGGAGGTGGTAACATGATGGTAGTCAATGGAGCATCTTCCATAGTAAATATTTGGTGCCAGACGGTCACAGTGACACCTAACACATGGTACAATGTATCTGCATGGGTTGCCTCCGTCAGCCAGGGATCACCCGCCATATTAAAATTTTCCATCAATGGAATCCAGATCGGGAATACGGTGACTGCGCCATTCAATGCATGTCAATGGAAACCATTTAATGCCAGTTGGAATTCGGGAAATAATACCACCGCTACGATTTGTATTGTCAATCTCAATTTGGCAGGTGGTGGAAATGATTTTGCTCTCGATGATATTTCGATGGTGGGCCTTTGCGCTGTTGAAGACGAAGTCACAATCACGCTTTATGATGAAGTAGCTCCTGATCCTGAAATTGACGGTCCACAATTTATTTGTGCGGGTGAAACGGCAACATACTATGCCTACTTTCCTCCTGCTCCTCCAATACTTACTTATAAATGGATTATCCCTTCAGGCGCCACATTGATCAGTGGACAAGGGACTACACAAGTCACGATAAGATGGGATGACCCACAAGATGCAAGTTTGTGCCTGATGATCAAAACACGTTGTGATCAGAATCAAGGATGCTATGATGTGACAGTTGGTGATGTGCCTGATCTGCCCCTGATCTCTGCGCCTAATACTTTGTGCCCTGGTGAGACCACAACATTATATACACCTGAAAATGGGCCTGATGATACCTACGATTGGATTGTTCCACCACAGGTATCAATCGTCGATGGCGCAGGCACCAATGAGATTGAAATTGAATGGGCCGGTTCCGGTGAAGCTGAAATATGTCTCGAACGTCACGAATGTATGCGGCACCACAGAAAATTGTACTTATCTCACTTTGCTCCCTCAATCCGTAACACAATTTGATACTATACTTTGTCTTGGCACTTCGATCATCATCAATGGAAATACTTATGGAAACGGGGTTTGGACAGGTACTGAAACATTTACAGGAATAAATGGCTGTGACAGCATTGTCAATATTAATATTTCCGAAGCTTCCTCACTCGAATTTATGGTGACTAAAACTTTGTGCCCGGGTGATTCATTATTTGTACAGGGCGCATTTCAGACCCAGGCCGGTGTTTATGTCGATTCATTTACTACGATTTCAAATTGTGACAGCCTGGTCATCACCGAATTAATATTTTCTGCTAACGACACTACTTGGATCAATTCCACGACATGCAATCCGGCTGATGCAGGCATGACAATTGTGACGATTAATCAGGGCAGTTGTGACAGTACTGTGATCACCCAGGTATTATTATT
Source organism: uncultured Saprospiraceae bacterium (assembly GCA_963746195.1). Classification (GTDB taxonomy): domain Bacteria; phylum Bacteroidota; class Bacteroidia; order Chitinophagales; family Saprospiraceae; genus Opimibacter. Next base: position 270,672 of record CAVVAS010000004.1, read on the forward strand.
GGCTTCAGATACTACCTTGATTTCGCTCTATTCCTGTTCACTCGCTGATACCGGGCAGGTCATTCAATCCTTGAGTAACGCTGCAGGATGCGACAGTCTTGTCGTTACGAATACATATTTATTGCAATCGGATACGACATTATTTTTTCAAACATCCTGTAATCCGTCTGATACCGGCATAACTACACAGGTACTTAGCAACATCAACGGATGTGACAGTACTGTAGTCACAACGATTTCCTATTTGCTTTCGGATACTACTTTGACATCGGTATTAACTTGTTTTTACGCAGATACAGGGATCACTTCAACTTTGCTGATCAATTCAAAGGGATGTGATAGCCTGGTGATACTTCATGCGAGTTATGCCGGATCCGATCCAACTAACTATTTTGGGTACACCTGTTCTCCAATAGATTCGGGATTGATCGTTTCTCACCTGGTCAATCAATTTGGTTGTGATAGTATTGTTTCCATTTACAATGTTTTTATTTCTTCTGATACGACGTATCTCACAGGTACGAGTTGTGATCCCGTGGATACAGGGGTGGTAGTTAGGTTGCTTTCAAATAAAGGCGGTTGTGATAGCCTTGTGATTACATCGACGACCTTAGAGCCTGTAAATAACTGTGTACTCCAGGCTAATTTTTCCGTGCTGCAGCCAAACTGCTTTGGAGACACGGCCTGGTTAAATATTGATATCCAGGTTGGGCTTCCATCTTTTGTATTGACACTCAGGAATGGTATTGATCAGTCTTCAATTGGATTTCCCACCACCGGGCAATTCACAATTCCTCTTAAAAAACAAGGTCAGACAGAATTATTATTGACATCCTTTAGTGGGTTGACATTAGCGGATACTGTTGATGTAGATTTTCCTCCACCGCTTACAATCAGCGGGCAGCTGGCAAGTGATTATAATGGTTATGGAGTACGATGTTTCGGAGATGCAAATGGTAAAGCTTCTGTAAATGTGTTAACTGGCGGGACACCACCATTAATATATAAATGGTCAAATGGAAGTGATTCAACCGTTCTCATCAATCTCATTGCAGGGAACTATGAAATTACTGTCACTGATAGTCATGGTTGTGAAGCCTCATCTTCTGTGATGATCACAGAACCTTCATCTATGCAATATGAATTTAACGTTGATGAAATAAAATGTTTTGGTGAAAAGGGTAGTGCAACATTATCCGCCATTCAGGGAGGAGTTTCTCCGTGGATGACTTCAATGGATGGAAATACTTTTCAAACAAATCTTTCTTATTTGAATTTAATTGCCGGAAATCATCAGCTGGTCATCACAGATCAAAACGGTTGCAGTAGTGAAGAACAATTTACATTAACGGAACCTGAATATTGGTCAGTGAAGTTGGGTCCGGATACCATGATTGCTTATGGGAATGGCATTGACCTTTCTGCAAATATTCAGGGTCAGCCATATGGGTCATTGCAGTTCGCCTGGTCAGATGGTCAATGCGATAATTGTCAATCCAGGACAATCGATGTTGTCTCCGGAAAGATTTATATTATCACTGCAACGGATGAAAATGGATGCACAAGTGTGGATTCCATCACGATAAATGTTTTCACTAACCGGGACATCTTTATTCCAAATATCTTTTCACCGAATGGCGATGGCATCAATGATCGTTTCATCATTACATCGGAGGCAGACATTACAGAAATTGAAGAGCTCTCCATTTATGATCGTTGGGGGAATCTTGTATTCAATAAGCAACATTTTCCACCGAATGATCCAAGTGTTTCATGGGACGGTCGCCTGGATGGAAAAGAATTAAACATAGGCGTCTACACGTACAAGCTGATCGTTTTATTTAAGGACGATAAACCGGAGACGAGATTTGGGGATGTTACCCTCATCAGATAGCGTGAGAAAGTGAGAAACGTGAGAAGGGTGAGAGAAGTTAGAGGTCAATTATTATTGCCCTGTAGGGGCTGAAGGTTGGTAACATACGATACGTAAAAACCACTTCTTGCCTCATCGGGGCAAAACAATGTTGCGTTATAATTTCAGCAAAAGTATACACTTACCACTCATTTACTGAATCTTACTAATGACAGACCGCAACTCACTTTTAAGACCTTTTGCTTAAATTAGTACATTCTTGTCATGATTCTTAGGATCAATTATTCCTTATGTTGAGCTGGACAGTATCGGGTATCCTATTATTGACTTTCTGGTTCAATTCATGGAATCAAAAACATGCTGATCTCCATAATTTTTGTCCGAATACATCTCCTTCCTCTTGCAATCTCATTGTAAATGCAGGCCCGGACACTTCACTTTGCTCTCCGGGCGGTTTTATTACACTTGATGGTTCGGTAACAGGTAATCCAACGGGGATTGAATGGACGCCACATATCGGACTAAGCAATCCTTTCATCCTTCATCCATCGGCTGATGTCACAGGACCTATTACGTATACTCTAACAGCATTGGCATCAGATCCTACTAATATGAACCTGGTCTACAATGGGGATTTCGAACAGGGCAATATCGGATTTTATACAGAACAAAATTATGTAGCAGATGTCCCGATTTTACAAAATGAAATGTATCCCCAAGGAACGTATACAGTAATTGATAATCCGAATCTGGTGAACGACGGATGGCCAAGTTGCCCTGATCACACTCCTGGGACAGGTGTCAACATGATGCTCATAAATGGCACCCAATCGATTGACACGATATGGTGTCAGACTATATCAGTCCTGCCCAACAATTATTACCTATTTGATGCCTGGGTATGTCCTGTCATTCCTACTGGAGCTCCTATTTTTAATATCACAATGAATGATGATATCTATATTAATTATTTAACTGGATCTTATGTTTGTACCTGGCAAGATTTTTATCCTACGGTTTGGTTTTCAGCAGCGGCAACGGAAGTAGAAATTTGCCTTCATAATGTTACCGGTTTTCCGGGAAATGATTATGCGTTGGATGATATTTCATTTTATCAACTTTGTCCGGTTCAGGATTCAGTCACCATCACACTTTTTGATGATGTAGCACCTGAGCCAATGATCGACGGACCTTTATTGTCATGCCAGGGTGGTATTGGCGTATATACGGCTTCCTTTCCCCCAGGAACAGTTATACAGTCTTATGTATGGTCACAACCCATTGGAGGTACCATTATTAGCGGGCAGGGCACTAATCAAATAACAATTCATTGGAATGTTATAGGAGAGACCAATGTATGTCTTTCGATTGAAACACTTTGCCATTCGAACTTCGGATGTTTTCCAGTTACCATAGGTCAGGAACCCTCTTTTGCGGAAATATCAAATCCGGGCCTACTTTGTCCGGGTCAGATCGTCATGTTATCCGTTCCTGAAAATGACACTGTCGATCAGTATCAATGGATCGTTCCGGCAGGTATTGATCTCTTGAATGGACAAGGTACCAATGTGATTGAAATCCAATGGGGGATGATCGACGAAGCGGAAGTATGTGTTAACATGACAGATGAATGCGGCACAACTTCAAGCTGTCTTACGCTTAGTATGTTTTCTGGATATGAAACCTTCTTTGATACAACGATTTGTCAGGGCACGACGATCCTTATCAATGGTAATGAATATGGAAATGGTGTTCTATTCGGCACAGAATTATTTACCAGTCTGCAGGGTTGCGACAGTACAGTTGAAATTGTAATCACAGAATTAAGCGGAGTTGAATTAATGGTTACTGAAATGTTATGCATGGGGGATTCGGTTTTTCTGCAGGGTGCATTTCAAACACAAACCGGAATTTACGTCGATACATTAACTACCATTTATGGCTGCGACAGCATAAGAATTACAGATTTGATTGTTTCAGCTTTTGATACCACCTTGATCAATTCAACTACCTGTGATCCTGCTTTGGCGGGAATCAACATTACAACATTTCATCTTGGAAATTGCGATAGTACTGTTGTGAATCAAGTATTTCTATTGCCATCGGACACGACATTAGTTTTCTTGTTTTCATGTTCACTTTCGGACACCGGGCAAACTTTGCAATTACTTCCAAATCATGATGGATGTGATAGTATGGTCATTACAAATACTTTCTTACTCTTATCAGATACTACTTTTTTGTTTCATACCAGTTGTGATTCTTCTGAAATAGGTATTATGATCCAACAACTCAGCAATGTTGCGGGGTGTGATAGCCTTGTCATTCAAATGATTTCATTCTCTTTGGCAGACACAACCATCCTTTATTCGGGGACTTGCATTTATGCGGATACCGGGACAATAACTTCCTTGTTAATCAACATTGAAGGATGCGATAGTTTGGTGATTTCTCATACAATTTATGCAGGAATTGATTCAATGTATATTTCTTCCAGTTCATGTAATCCTGCAGACACTGGAAATTTTATAGTAAATTTTACTAATCAGTTTGGATGTGATAGTGTTTTGACCATGAGAGTTTCATTGTTACCATCTACTGAATCTTTTATTTTTTCCACGACCTGTGATTCCTCACTAGCGGGTAGCTTCAATTATAACTTTAATAATCAATTTGGATGCGATAGTATCGTTCACGAAACCGTTTCCCTGGTGGCTTCAAGTGAAATTTTCCTTTCATCTACTACATGTCATCCGTCGGATACAGGAACATTTATTGCCCATTATCAAAATCAAAATGGATGTGATAGTATCGTGAGGTTGACAGTCATTTTTCAGGCTGCAGATACAACGGACATCTTTTATAAAACCTGTGATCCACAGTTGGTGGGAAGCTTAACAAATACTTTCTTCAATCAATATGGTTGCGATAGTATAGTGATTGAAATAACGGAATTATATGACCTGCCATTTTTGGGAGTCGAAATTACTACTGATTACAATAGTTATGGAGTCAGTTGTTTTGGTAAAAGTGATGGTAGTGCAAAAGCCACTGTCATCGGTTCCGGACCATTTCAATTCTTATGGTCAACGGGAAGTAAAGATCAGACTGTTGTGAATTTAGGCGCAGGAAATTATAATGTGAATATTACTGATGGTAATGGATGTCAAACCTCTTCTTCGGTTATCATCACTGAACCACCACCCATGCAGTATAATTTCAGTTATGAGGATATCTTATGTTTTGGCGAGCAAAATGGACAGGCTATATTATCGGGTATTCAGGGTGGAGTTTCTCCATGGATGACTTCAATAGATGGAAATTCCTTTCAAACAAATCTTTCATACATAAATTTGAATGCCGGTGATCATGACCTGGTCATCACGGATCAGAATGGCTGTAGCAGTGAAGAACAATTTGCATTAACGGAACCTGAATATTGGTCAGTGAAATTGGGTCCTGATACTTTGATTGCTTATGGGAATAGCATTGACCTTTCTGCAAATATTCAGGGTCAGCCATATGGGTCATTGCAGTTCGCCTGGTCAGATGGTCAATGCGATAATTGTCAATCCAGGACAATCGATGTTGTCTCCGGAAAGATTTATATTATCACTGCAACCGATGAAAATGGATGTACAAGTATTGATTCCATCAGGTTAGATGTATTCACTAATCGGGACATCTTTATTCCAAATATTTTCTCGCCGAATGGTGATGGTATCAATGATCGTTTTGTCATTACATCCGTTGCAGATATTACTGAAATTGAAGAGCTCTCTATTTATGATCGTTGGGGAAATCTTGTATTCAATAAGCAACATTTTCCGCCAAATGATCCTGATGCTTCATGGGATGGTCGCTTGGAAGGAAAAGAATTAAATATCGGCGTCTACACGTACAAGATGACTGTTTTATTTAAAGACGATAAACCGGAGACGAGATTTGGGGATGTTACCCTCATCAGATAGCGCCTTTTAGAAAAAATCATAGATTTGCAGTCCCTCTGAAGAGAGGAAGCCCTGATACTATTGCCAGAGTGGCGGAATTGGTAGACGCGCTGGACTCAAAATCCAGTGTTCGCAAGGATGTGCGGGTTCGAGTCCCGCCTCTGGTACTTTTTAAGTGAAGAGTGAAGAGTGAAGAGTGAAAAACGAAAAGTGAGATGTGAAGCCTGATGGGCTCACTTTTCACTCTTCACTTTTCACTTTTCGTTTTTTGAAGCCGAAGTGGTGGAATTGGTAGACACGCACGTTTCAGGGGCGTGTGTTCGTAAGGACATGGGGGTTCGAGTCCCCCCTTCGGCACTTTTTTAACTTCTTACTTCGATATTCGTTATTCCTTAATCTTTATTCAACTTCTTACTTCGTTATTCCTTATTCTTTATTCAACTTCTTAATTCGATATTCGCTATTCCTTATTCATTATTCGCGGAGTTTTTCACTTTTCGTTTTCCAAATATTCTCCCAAAAAACCTCTTCTCAAATTCCCAGAAGAATTTGAAATAACCCAAAATAAATCCGTAGAACAACAGAAAGAAATTATACACCGGTATAATCATGACCCAGTACAGGATAGAAAACCATGTACTGTGTCCATTTTCAAACAACCATCCGGTGATGTGAGGTTTGATAAACATTACAGTAAGTCCCGTACAGGCAAACACCACTAAAATGATAATGACTTGCACTGCAGATTTTACTTGCCATCTGCTTTGGAGCTTTTCAATCCAGGTGGGATATGACATTTCGCGAAGATATTGTTTGAAATTAATTTACCCAGTCAGCGATGAAAAGATTGGTATCGTGTGTTCCGTGATTATTTCGGTTGGAAGAAAATGCAATTTTCTTTCCATCCGGGCTAAACATAGGAAATGAAGCAAATACCTGGTCATAAGTCACCTGTTCAAGTCCTTTGCCATCAAGTCCGATCATGTAGAGATTAAAATTGAATCCTTTCGTTCCTGCATAATTGGAGGAAAAAATAATTTTATCTCCGGAGGGAAGAAAGTAGGGAGCCCAATTAGCCTTACCCAAAAATGTCAATTGACGCATCCCCGATCCATCCACATTACAAACAAATAATTCCATCGCCACCGGTTGTACAAGATTTTGAGCCAACAAATTTTTATAATCCGCAATTTCCGCATCAGTGGAAGGGCGCGAGGCGCGGAAGACCAGCATTTTTCCATCAGGTGAAAAAAATGCACCACCATCATATCCCAGTTGATGTGTGATCTGGTGCACATGACTTCCATCTATATTCATTGTATAAATTTCAAGATCACCACTTCGCATGCTCGTAAAAACAATCTTATCACCTTTTGGTGAGACAGTAGCTTCAGCATCATATCCTGGTGAGTTCGTAAGCTTCTTTTTTATATGGCCTTTCAGATCAGCTACATAAATATCGAATGAAGGATAAATGGGCCAAACATATTTTCCTCCTACAATGCGCTCAGGTGCGGGAGGACATTCATCACCTGCTTCATGCGTACTGGCATACAATATCGTTGTATCGCCCGGCATGAAAAATGAACAAGTTGTACGTCCTTTTCCAGTTGATATGAGCTGAGGAATTTTACTCGTATCCAAACGTTGAGTAATGTCGAGCATGAAGATCTGATCACACGAAGTATTCCATGCTTTCCGTGTAGCCTGGAATGTCAGTTTCTTACTGTCAAAACTCCAATATGCTTCGGCATTGTCACCACCAAAGGTGAGTTGGCGCATATTCGCAAGATGTTTTTCCTGGTCATATCGCAGTGAATCCTTTACAATAAATTGTTTTGCTGGTTCGATGACATTTTCCGTTTTGGGCTTGCTGAACATGAATCCGGCAGTACATAGGAATGCGATGAAAAGAGATTGGCTCATCCGTTGTATTTTAGTTCCTCAAATATAGGCTGATGATGGCCTTGGCTTTATACCTCTGCAAATGAAATTTATACCGATCAACCGCATATTCAATGGTTTAGTCATTGTTTTAAGTGTTTCCTTCATTCTTTCCTGCAGCACCGTTAAATGGACAAGTACTGCCCCGGACGACCGCCAGATGCTGGGAGACATCAGTTTCCTCGCTTCTGACAAACTGAAGGGCAGGACTTTTGGATCTGAAGGAGAAATGACCGCCGGTGATTATTTAGCCAAGCGAATGGAAGGATTGGGACTAAAGCCGAAAGGGGAAAATGGCACCTGGTTCCAGGCACTCGCCGTCAAAAATCCAAGTCCTCACGATGTAGAATTCGCTCAAAATGGCGAGACAGCAAAATTGCATGGGCGTAATGTGATAGGGTATATTGATAATAACGCACCATATACTTTGATCCTCGGTGCGCATTATGATCACCTGGGGATGGGGGAATTCGGTTCATTGTATGAAGGCAAACCTAAAATTCACAACGGCGCTGATGACAATGCAAGTGGAGTCGCTATGATGCTTGAATTGGCAGAGCGATTGAGAGGGCACAAAGAGCTTAATTTTTTATTCATTGCATTCACCGGTGAAGAAAATGGATTGTGGGGTTCAAATTATTTCACCAAACATCCGACAATTGATTTAAAGACTGTGACAGCGATGCTCAATTTTGATATGGTAGGTCGGCTTAACCTTCAAAATAAAATTGAGATCAATGGGACAGGGACATCACCTTTATGGCCCGACATGATCAAGGCTGCAAATAAATCCGGATTTGATATCAAGCTAAGTGAATCCGGAATTGGCCCTTCAGATCACACTTCGTTTTATCTCATGGATCTTCCTGTCTTGCATTTTTTCACCGGTTCACATGAAGATTATCATAAGCCAACGGATGATGTGGATAAAATCAATTCTGCCGGAATGGTGAAGATTGCGGATATGGTCATGTTGATCATTGATCAGATCGGCAGTAAAGAAGTCATGCCTTTTACAAAGACAAAAGATGTCGATCAGGGCGCTGTGCCTAAAATGGAAGTGACCCTTGGCGTCTTGCCGGATTATTTATATGATGGTCATGGCCTTCAATTGGACGGAGTGCATGAAGGCAAGCCTGCACAGTTGGCCGGATTGAAAAAAGGAGATATCATCATCACGATGGGAGGCCAGGACATTAAGGATATCTATGCTTATATGCATGTATTGGGAACTTTCCACAAAGGCGATAAAACAACGGTTACCGCATTGCGTGATGGGAAAGAGATGGAGTTTAAGATTAGTTTTTAGGGGAATGAACCTCTCACTCCTCTCACGTTCTCACATTCTCCCGCTCCCATGCTGAGAAATCCGTTCTCCTCACTTCATTAAAGAACTTTGGTTTCAATTCTTTAAACGCATCCCGAATGAGGGAAGCATCGGAAGGATAAGTCACGGGAAGGATCCGGTTCCTCAGGTTGCCATCAAGTGCTCTTTCATCGCCGAAGAAATTTCTTGCCGTGTGAGAAAAACAATCTTCCACTTCAAGAGGCTGAGAGTAGATCCTGGCATTGTCATTGGCATCGATGATTTCCATTCTTGACCTGATCATTGCCTTCTTGCTTTGCTGTGTTTCCACTACGGTTGCATTGACATTGATGATCCTGTCCCGTTTGATGTCATTGCCGAGTGAATCTTTCTTCACGTTGCCCCTTTCATCAAGAACATACTCCCAACCATCAACTATGTTTTTATTGTAAGGTGTTGCGATTTCGCTCCATTCATCATGAGTGGTGGCGACATCAAGGATGTGTAGGACTACCTGGTAGTCAACTTTCATATCTTCATCGATTTCGGTATAATACCTGTCCCAGCTTCCGCCTATGTTGGAATAATTGGCGGACAGTAATTCTTCTTCATATCCGGCAGGCATGATCACGTTGCTGTTATTTTCAATGCGGAGAAGGATCTTGTTGATTCCGATATTCCGCATTTCGTCGCGCAATTCCGGTTTGTAGTAATTATCACTGAGAGATCGGATGTGATCGATCATGTTGAATGCAAGCCTGGCTTGTTCTTTATTTCCTTTTCGAGCAGAGGCTACCATATCATCAAGTTGTTTCTCGTAAAGATTGACAGCGGTGATCTTGGCTTCAGTCACGATCTTGTCTGTGCGAACGAAAGTAAATTTTGCATGGTATCCGGATTCACTGACCAAAGGAAGTAATGGATCTATTTTATTCTGTCTACGGTCAATATCACCTGCCACATGAAGTATTTCCTCCCAATCTTCAGGATCGTTAGAGGTTTTGAGCGATTCGATGGTAGCCATATCGCGCTGGGTGATTTTTTCAAATCCTTTTTCAAGAGCACGAACGTATTCATCCTTTTTCTTTTTGCCTGAAAGTTTTTTTGTAGCCAGGTTGATGAGGCCATCATAATCACCCCGTTCAACCATTTTGTCGGCAGAAGCGCATGCGCTCAGCATTGCGATGAGGATTGATAATAGTAGCAGATTTTTCATGGCAGTTTGCGTTTTATTACTGTCATGACGACTTGCCGGGTAACAGGGTTTCTTAAAAAGAGTTAAGAAAATTTTCCATTCAGTTAACAGTTTGCTGCCCAGAGACTCGGAACGTGAGAAGGTGAGAGACGTGAGAGAAGTGAGAGAACAATCAAAAGGTTGAATTATCGCGCGCTCAAATGACTAAGCTCCGTCGGAGCGAAATGTTTGTAGCAATAAACATATCAGAAATTTTTCAAGCGCCGTAGGTGCGGAATGTTAGGAGTGAGTCAGATCCGTTACATCTCTTGATTAAAACATTAAAGGACCTTTTGTTTCTAGCCTACCCAATGTCACCGAAAACTTTGAGCTCCAACCTTGAAATACATTTCGCACCTGCGGCGCTTAAAATTAACTCCGCAACATATGTCTACAGACATTCCGCCCCGATGGGGCTATTTGGAGAGGTTTTTTAAAAAAGTAGAGACGCGATTTATCGCGTCTCTATTTTTTTAAGGAGGGGCCAACAAAAAACCCCGCTCATCGCGGGGTCCTCTGTCTTTAGAATTCAAAAGAAATAACTTACTGCCGGCTTATGCTTTTCTGACATTTACTGCATTTAGTCCTTTTCTTCCTTCGATGAGATCAAAGCTAACGTTATCGTTTTCTTTAACCTTTTCGGTAAGACCACTTACGTGTACGAAATACTCCTTTCCAGAAGACTCGTCCTTAATAAATCCGAATCCTTTGGATTCATTAAAGAATTTGACAATTCCTTTATTCATTGTATTAATTGATTAATTAGCCGGCAAAGATACATATTTCTGATAATCATACAGGTTATGTAATTTTTTTTCAACTTTTTGAAAAGAAAACCCCTTCCCTGTCCTAAAACTACCGGATCACCTTGCAGGTCGTTCTCCAAACCCTATTTTGGGTCCAAAAGTTCGAATTTAACTAAAGATCCTCCCTGGCGCCAGATGGTATCCCCCAGGTATTGCAGGGGTTCGAGGTCCTCCTCAAGCACTTTTCCAAATATATTCCCGGCATCCAACAGCCTGCCCTCGCCATAGAAAATACCCAGGCAACCTTTGATTTTATTCCTTTCCGGGGAAATAGGACCCAAAACGATCTCTCCGGGCTCCGTAAAAATTGAGGCATTTTCCTGCGGAATGTCCAGTTTGGGGCCATCATCCGTCCAAATTTCCAGTCCCGATACCCTGGCATGATACAAGGTTCGTTCGAAAGGAAGCATAGCATTAAAAGCATTGCAAGTCAAAGGGGCCTTATCAGGAAAATACCAGAACCGGATGACGAGATTTTCAGAAGTACGAATTTGAAATCCTACCATTGTGACAGTGGTGGAATTATCCGGGAGTTAATTATTTTTTGCTCCCTGGTCAATCCACTTTAAAATTACATCGATTTGGCATTCATCCAAAGGTCCAGTGGGAGGCATAGGAAGCGTGGAGGAAACCAATTGAGTGTACAGAATACTGTGATTCGCATTGACCGTATCGATGTAACCACTTCCATTCCGCCAAAGATTTTGATAGGCTTGCGCATCTTCCAGATTAAGATTTCCTGTAGCTTCTATTCCTGAATGACATGAAGGGATGCTGCAATTATTGTTGAGAATCGGAATAATATCGGCGCTGAAAGAAACAGCGTCAGGGATATTTGTGCAGCCTGTTTTTTCTGCAACATCATAAGTACATGATATACCCGTAATGCTCAAAATACAGAGACAGAAGTAGGCTAATACTTTTATAATTCGAAACATATCTGAAAGGGTAAAATTCTTATTGTTCGTATACGAACATAGATGCAATGTTATTTGTGATGATGGATATCCAGGACCATGATTGCTGTTCAACAGTTGTGATCGAAAGATTGCCGCTGCCACTAAGCTGAATCCCATCAAGGATCTTGGCATAATCCGCCTCGAGATGCAAAACGGTAAGTTGATCAGGGAGTACCTGGTAATTGAGATCAGGCATTGTCACCGTTACCCGGTGGTCATTCGTACCGATCTTATATTGGAATGGATATAAAGTATTACCATGTGCAGAACTGGTAGTATCTATAGTCCCCTGGAAATTTAAGAATACAAATCCATCGGGCTGCGCTGTTGCTCCATACCACATGGAAGGCTGAAATAAAACAGGATCCGTTGAAACCGGTGTCGAAGCATTGACGGCATCACTTAAACCAACATCAAAGCGCACTGACTTATAATTGCCTGATGGTACATCTCCAAGATCATAATCTTCAATGCCTTGCTGCATTAAAACAATGGTTGAGGGGCCGTCAACAACACCACCGTCCGTTTTAATCAACTTGACATTTGAAATATAAAGTTGAGCAGTGGTCACTGTCAATTTCCTTCCATCGGGCAACGTAATGGTATCACCATAATTTTCTACTTCCGAAGTCCCTGCAAAAGTGTGCAAATGCATAGAAACAGCTCCCGGTTTGGATTCCGGAGCTGAATCTTTTTTACAGGAAACAAACAAGATAAAGAAGAGAGATATGGTAAATAAAATGCCTGCTTTCATAGTTATGCCCTTTGTTATTTTCGACTCAAAATTAACTCCAAAATTGTTCCAATTGTTTAACCCTTCCCATTTTAGTGATTAATTAACACCGAAATAACTTAAAAAGTATCCCAATCAGGTAAATTATTGGTTCATATAGAATACAACGAGGGAATAAACTGTGAAATCCTTTAACTTTAAATTCGTTGAGCTCTGTTATTTCAATAGATGTTAGATCTGTAAGAATCAGCAACCTATTTTTCCTCACTGAATGTGTTTTAAATAACCTATAAAAAAACAATTAAATTGAAAAAAATATTTCTGATAGTTGTCACACTCGCAACAGCCTTTTTAACCAAAGTGGACGCTCAGCAGTCTGCAGATACCTCCCTGCAAAATGTGATCACCACCTATCTCAGTGTCAAGAATGCTCTTGTCAACGATGATGCCGGCAAGGTACGTGGTGCAGCTAAAAATCTCTACACTGCTATCGATAAAGTACCTATAGAAAAACTTTCAACTGCAGATCATAAAATCTGGATGCAATATGAGGCAAAATTGAGTTATGATGCTGAGCACTTGAAAGAGACAGATGATATCGAGCATCAAAGAGAGCACTTCATAAAGCTGTCTGATAATTTTTATAAAATGGTCAAAGCACTTAATGTAAATACGGCTGATCTTTACTACCAGTACTGTCCCATGGCCAATGATGGTAAAGGTGCTTATTGGGTGAGTGAGCAGAACGGCATTCTCAATCCTTATTTCGGGAAAATGATGTTACACTGTGGCAGTACCAAGGATACACTGGAAGCAAAACATTAATGGTCGATAACCCTCATAATGTTGCAGCATCAACATAATTTGAATCCGGTTGAAGGCGGGTTTAATAAATACACCTGCCCGATGCATCCGCAAATCATCCAGGATGGACCGGGTAAATGTCCTATTTGCGGGATGACTCTTGTGCCGCTTTCAAAAGGGGACAACCATGATGATCATCGTCCTCATTCTTCAGGCATAGCTGATTTCAAAAGACGATTTTTAGTCGTATTAGTTTTAACTATTCCCATAATGTTGCTATCTGAGATGATTCAGCATTGGTTGAATTTGCATTTCAGTTTTCCTGGTGCTGAGTACGTGCTTCTTGTTTTATCAACCATCGTTTTCATTTATGGCGGCTGGCCATTCCTCATAGGCTTGGTAGGTGAACTAAGGGTGAAGAATCCCGGTATGATGACATTGATTGGTTTTGCCATTTCAGTAGCGTACATCTATAGCGTTGCAATTGTATTCGGTCTTCATGGGATGGATTTTTTCTGGGAACTCAGTACCCTGATTCTCATTATGCTTTTGGGTCACTGGAGAATATATGGCCGGCTTGAGGTATGTGGTGACCAAATATTTTAGTTTGTCAACACATTATGACAGTGACATGGGATGGGGTGCAGGGATAACCTTTACTTATTAATGGAGAAGCATCAGAAATGAGAAATACACATATGAGGAAGATTTTATTCAACCTTTTCAGGGTTGGATATACAGCGTGAATTCTATCCGTGGATTGCATCCACGGCCAATGACATTCAAGTCTTTCGGACTTGCAAAAAATGAACTCATTAAATTTCCCTAAATTCGCATCTGCAACCAGCTTCAATAACATCCTTTTTTTACCTCTCACCTTCTTAGCCATAAGATGTCTTTTTTAAAAACATTCTGGAAAGCATTCCGCAACTACTTCAAAAAGGATTGTTGTAAATAAAGTTGTGATTGATTTTGATCATGAAAATCCTTCGGACAGAGATAAACGATAAAATCAATAAAGGCATTTTATCTTAATTTCAACTTTTATTTCCGGAATATCATAGGCAGGTTTATGAAAAGCAATTCCATTCTTGAACTTTTAGGTGACAAAGCTGAATATCTATTAGACCACGTCTGCACTTCGATTGACAAAAAAATAATTCACCTCCCTTCCCCGACTCATATCGAGGAAATATGGATGAACAGTAATCGCAGTAACCAGGTGCTGCGCAATTTTCAGTCATTATTAAATCATGGCAGGTTAAGCGGCACAGGATATTGCAGCATTTTACCGGTAGACCAGGGGATCGAACACAGTGCAGGTTCTGCCTTTGCCCCGAATCCGATTTATTTCGATCCTGAAAATATCATTAAGCTTGCGATTGATGGCGGATGCAATGGAGTAGCATCCACTTTTGGAGTTTTAGGGATTATGTCCCGCAAGTATGCACATAGAATTCCATTCATTGTAAAGATCAACCACAATGAGTTGCTGAGCATACCTAACCGATATGATCAAACACTTTTTGGTACGGTTAAAAATGCATGGGACATGGGTGCTGTTGCGATAGGTGCAACGATCTATTGGGGTAGTGCAGAAAGTACCCGCCAGCTAAAGGAGATTGCAGAGGCATTTCAACAGGCGCATGAGTTGGGTATGGCCACGATTTTGTGGTGCTATACCCGAAATAATGCTTTTAAAGTTGACGGTGTGGATTATCATTCTTCCGCAGATCTTACAGGACAGGCTAATCATTTGGGAGTGACAATACAGGCGGATATCATCAAACAAAAACTACCGGTTAATAATGGAGGATATTTGGCTACGAAGCAGGGTAAAACAAGCAAGCTTGTGTACGATAAACTGACGACTGACCATCCAATTGATTTAACACGTTACCAGGTGCTTAACTGTTACAGTGGAAGAGTAGGGCTGATCAACAGCGGAGGAGAAAGTTTAGGAGAAAGCGATATGAAGGAAGCTGTTATCACCGCTGTGGTGAATAAGCGAGCAGGCGGAATGGGATTAATACTGGGTAGAAAAGCATTTCAGCGTCCTTTTAAAGATGGCGTGGAAATGCTGAATACGATACAGGATGTTTATTTGAATAAGAAAATAACAATTGCCTGATTCTACTGTTACTGATTCAGATCATTGAGACTGAATTGACACATTTCTTTTTTTTGAATTTATGGTTTGACTATGAATACTCTTTTAACTAAAATAGCGATCATTGCATCGGCTCTATGTTTTTCGCTTAATGCCAGGGCGCACGTTGTCATTGATTATCCAAAGGGAGGGGAAACACTCACAAGCGGTTCAATGGTTACCATCCAATGGCATATCGCAATACCTCACAATACACTCAACTGGGATTTATATTTTTCTTCAAATGGAGGCACGACATGGCAAGCGATACAACTCGACTTGCCGGCTGGTGATTTGAGTTATGCTTGGCAGGTGCCGGCCACAGCAGGTACGCAAAGCAGGGTTAAAGTCATCCAGGATAATAGTGATCAGGATTACGAGGATCAAAGCATGAATTTTACGATTCAAACTACCGCATTGCCACCAAGTATTAATGTAGCAGCGTCAGACATTAATATTGAATGCAATTTTAATAGCCAGGGTAGCGCCATTCAGGCCTGGTTGTCTAATCATGGTGGTGCCTCGGTCGCTAACTTTTGTGGAGATCTGGTCTGGACAAATGATTTTACATCATTAAGCAATGATTGCGGAGCTACAGGTAGTGCTGTTGTACACTTTACAGCTACAGATGCATGTGGGAGCACTGTGACAAGTGCAGTTCTCGCTGTAGTTGATACCGAACCTCCGGTGGTTACCGTTCCTGCAAATAACATGGTGTTTCAATGCGGCAGTAATACTTCTCAAATCAATACCTGGCTTAACACCAGGGGAGGGGCTTTTGCCTCTGATGCTTGTGGGGGTGTTACCTGGACAAATAATTTTCCTGTACTAACAGACACTTGCGGATCAAGTCTCAATATCCCGGTCACGTTTACAGCTCACGACCAATGTGGTAATATCAGTATGACAAATGCAATGCTTAAGATTGTAGCTACATCAGCTACCTCCTTTCCGGATTTTTCAGATTTAGAAATTAAGATGTATCCCAATCCTGTCAGTGATATGCTCCATATCGATCTTGATAAAACTGAATCATCAGATATACAACTCATGCTTTTCGATGCATGTGGAAAACTTCTTGCGTCGTATCAAAAATCATCGAATGAAATTTCCCTCCCTGTTGACTCCTATTCTCCGGGGATATATTTTTTGCAGGTTAAGACTTCCAAAGGTGCTTGTTCACGAAAAGTGATCATTGAATAGCATTGAGTTTTGATGCCCTGCTTCAGCAATTTTTGTTATTTTGCGAAGAATGATTTAAATGTAGATGAAGACGCTTGTTTTCAAATTAATGTTCATTGCCCTGATGCAGGGTATTTCATTTAATCTTTTTGCACATGTTATACTGGATTATCCCGTGGGAGGAGAAACATTTACCTGGGGACAAACGGTGACCATACAATGGCACGTATATATTCCACACAATACGCTCAATTGGGACCTTTATTTTTCAGGTGATGGGGGAACAACATGGTCAGCGATTCAGCTTGATCTTCCGGTGGGGCAATTGAGTTATCAATGGATAGTGCCTGATACTAGTGTTACAGAAGGTAGAATAAGAGTGGTTCAGGATAACGACCTCCAGGATTATTGGGATGCCAGCATGAATTTTACAGCAGAACCCATCACACTGCCGCCGATGTTGGATCTCGCTGCTATGGATACTGTCATTGAAAGTGATTTAAATAACCAGGAAATGGCTATCCAGGCATGGCTTAATAATCATGGTGGAGCAGCTGTGACGAACTACTGTGCAAATCTTAATTGGACAAATGACTTTATCGGATTAAGTAATGATTGCGGGATCTCAGGAAGTGATATTGTGACATTTACTGCTGCAGATGATTGTGGAAGTACAGTGACCAGTGCCATCCTATCAATTGTTGATTCTCAACCTCCGATCATATATGTTCCGGCTTCTAACCTTGTAGTGGAATGTGATGGGTTAGGTAATGTTGTTGCATTCAACAACTGGCTTAACAATCACGGGGGTGCTCTGGCATCAGATGCCGGTGGCAATGTGAACTGGACCAATAACTATTCGATTTTGAATAATAGTTGTGGTGTGACGGGTAATGCAACAGTTATTTTTACTGCAACTGATGAATGCGGCAATAGTAAATCCGCTGTTGCCACTTTTACGATTGAAGACAATACGGCACCGGCCATTAATTTGGCAGCTAATAATATCACTGTAGAATGTGGTGCTTCTGATCAGGAAATGATCATTCAAAATTGGTTATTGAATCACGCCGGAGCAAATGCAACTGATATTTGCGGGAATGTCAATTGGACAAATAATTATTCGACGCTGACTATTAATTGTGATACAATGGACAGTGCAACGGTCATCTTTACGGTATCTGATGAATGCGGTAACTCGGTCACCACGTCTGCCACAATAAATTTCGAAGATATTATTCCGCTTAACATTGATGTTGTGGCCAGGGATACCGTGCTTGAATGCGGGTCTCCTAACCAGGATAGTATCCTTCAAAACTGGTTAAACAACGAGGGAGGCGCAGTAGCTTCGGATGCTTGTGGCAATGTAACATGGATAAATAATTATACCGGATTAAATGCCGGTTGCGGAATTTCAGAATATGCAACTGTAATTTTCACAGCAAATGACGAATGTGGAAATAGCAGCTCTACTTCAGCTACTTTTTCTATTGAAGATCATATAGCTCCGAATATCGATATAGTGGCTCGGGATACTAGTATTGATTGTGAAATTCCCGATCATGAAATAATCTTACAGAATTGGTTGAACAATCATGGTGAAGCACATGCCCAGGACATTTGTAGTGGGGTCATTTGGTCCAATGATTTTATTCCTGGAGCAGATTCATGCAATTCAACACACAGCATTAAAATCACTTTTATAGCTATGGACGAATGTGGAAATAGCAGCTCTACCAATGCAATACTTACCATTGTGAGAAACACAACAACTTCCGTTGCGAATCTTCGCGATATTGATTTTAATATTTATCCAAATCCAGTCAGTGATGTTTTGAAAATAGAATTTGGTAAAAATGAAATACTTCCGTTGCAAATTGCCTTAATGGATGTCTATGGAAAAACAGTTTGGTCCACTCGGAATCTTAAAAGTGAGATGTCAATCCCGGTTGATCATTATGCTTCCGGAATTTATTTTTTGAAAATGGAAACTGGACAAGGTTTTTATTCACGAAAAGTGATCATCGAATAATCTTCATATTAGAATTAACCCTGAAAGAGTTAAAATTTATTGGCCGTGGGTGCAACCCACGGAATTGGCAATTAGCAAATTAACAACCCTGAAAGGGTTGAAGCTCATTAAGTGATGATAATTCCCTGCAACCCAGGATTAATTCAACCCCTTCAGGGTTTGTAATGCGTTTTGCTTCAATCCGTGGATTTCATCCACGGCCAATGATATTAAAGTCTTTCAGACTTTATGGAATAGCACACTAAAAGGAATCTGCATTTTATAATTGTTTACTTTTGAAGCATCAATCTGAAATCCATGCTCAGAGATATCGCTACAGAACAATTAAAGCAATACAAAACTAAAAGTGAAGCAAATGCTTTCATCCAGGAGGTCATGTCTGACTTCTGGATCTGTTGTGTAAGCAGAGAGGCCAGTTTATTAGGGCGCAAAGAAGTGCTCAGCGGCAAAGCGAAATTTGGTATCCTCGGCGATGGAAAAGAAGTTCCGCAAGTAGCGCTGGCAAGATATTTTCAAAAGGGAGACTGGAGATCAGGATACTATCGGGATCAGACCTGGATGTTTGCCATCGGGGTTTCTACAGTGGAAGATTATTTCGCACAACTTTATGCGGATACTGAAAATGATCCGTTCTCAGGAGGCCGCCAGATGAATTGTCATTGGGCCACACCCATGATTGATAAAAATGGAAATTGGTTATCACAGGACGACAGATATAATGTTTCCGCTGACACATCCCCTACTGCCGGTCAAATGGCCCGTGCAGTCGGACTAGCGCAAGCATCAACATGGTACAGGAAGCATGCAGATTTAGGAAAACAACTCCAGATGAGCCGCGATGGAAATGAAGTTTGTTTTGTATCTATCGGTGATGCCAGTACATCTGAAGGAGTTTTTTGGGAAGCGATTAATGCTGCAGGTGTGATTAAAGCACCGATGGCTGTCTCTGTCTGGGATGATGGTTATGGTATCTCAGTTCCAACTTCCTTACAAACCACAAAACAAAATATATCACGCCTACTGGAAGGATTTCATATCGATGAAAATGGAGAAGGTATTTATCTCTACACATGCAAGGCATGGGATTATCCCGGCTTATGTGAAATGTACGAAAGAGGAATTCAGAAAGTGCGCAAAAATCACCTTCCGGCTGTTTTTCATATCCAGGAAGTTACACAACCTCTCGGACATTCAACGTCAGGAAGCCATGAGCGATATAAAACTCCTGAACGATTGCAATGGGAAGTTGAGACAGATTGTATACTGAAGATGGCGGAGTGGATGATTGAAGCCGGAATTGCTACACAGCAGGTGATCGATGACATGCGGAACAATGCCATTGCTTACACACGCGAATGCAAGCAAAGAGCATGGGATGCTTATATCACACCGGTGAGAACAAAACGAAAACAATTAATTGATACATACAATCAATTGCCCGGAAATATGATTGAGGCCGGTATTTTGAATGAATTGTCTTCAAAATTGAACGGATCGACAGACGTATTTTTTTCGGAGATCGTTGCGATGGCTGGACGTATAAAACTTTTATTAACCAGTCAGTTTGACTATTCAGATCCTGCGCTTGAAACATTATTGTCTGAATGGAAAGCTGCAGGAAAAGAATCTTTTAATACAAATCTTTATGCAGAAGGACCCGGCAGTTGTCTTCAAGTGCCCATCGTCCATGCATTGTACAGTGATCATTCGGAAAGCATCAATGGATTCCAGGTGCTCAATCGTTACTTCGATCAATTGTTGGCTAATGATCCGCGCGTTGTTGCATTCGGTGAAGATGTAGGATATATCGGTGATGTCAACCAGGGCTTTGCAGGTCTGCAGGAGAAATACGGAAAAGACAGAGTGTGGGATACAGGTATCCGTGAATGGACGATCATGGGTCAGGCTATTGGATTGGCGTTGCGAGGTTTGAGGCCGATAGCTGAAATACAATACCTGGATTATCTCATTTATGGTATCACGGCATTGTCAGATGATCTTGCTTCACTTCGGTATCGGACTAATGGTATGCAGACAGCACCAGCGATCATCCGGACAAGAGGTCATCGACTTGAGGGTATCTGGCATGCGGGCTCACCGATGAATTTAATACTCAGTTCACTCAGAGGAATCCATATTTGTGTTCCCCGAAATATGGTTCAGGCAGCAGGGATGTACAATACCTTGATGCGCGGCAATGAACCCGGACTGGTGATTGAATGCCTCAATGGATATCGATTGAAAGAAAAATGTCCTGATAATCTTGAATCATTTACTGTTCCTTTCGGTATGCCTGAAGTTCTCGTCGAAGGACAGGATATCACTCTTGTAACTTATGGGTCTTGTCTGAGAGTCGCCATGGAGGCGATTGGGATGTCTGGAGGCATATGATATTTCTGTTGAGCTCATCGATGTGCAGACCTTATTTCCATTCGACCTGGAACATGTGATTGGGCATTCACTCAGAAAGACTAACAATATTTTATTTCTGGATGAAGATATTCCGGGTGGAGCGACCGCTTATATGATGAAAGAGGTTCTCCAGGATCAGGATGGATATTATTTCCTTGATCAAAAGCCACGTTGTCTGACTGCAAAAGCTCACCGACCTGCATATGGATCTGATGGAGATTATTTTTCTAAGCCGAATGCGGAGGAAGTGGCAGAGGTAATACTGGAGATGGTGGCAATGTGACACTTCGACACGTCAGGACATGCTGTCCCTTGACTTTGCTCAGTGCAAGGAAAGTGAGAGAAGTGAGAGGAGTGAGAGAAGTAAGAGAAGTGAGAAAGTGAGAGGAACTGTTTTTTTGCCTTGTGTAATTTTTCAAATTGCTGTCCAATGTGTGTTCTCCAACCTCGGGGAATTGAATTTCTGAAAGTTGAAGTCGTGGTCATTTAGATATCGTGATTTTCCTTAAAGTCCTCCGCCTTAGCTTCCGCCTTAGCCTTTTGTTTGCCTTTTAATCTTAACCTTTTCCTAATCTGTCAATTCAGGTTAATCTCCGGTATCTTTTCCTATATATTTGAGCCTTAAATAAAGCCGATTGTCCGACAAGCTCGTTATTATTCCCACTTATAAAGAGAAGGAGAATATAGGATCGATGATCGATGCCATCATGGCATTGGAGGGCAATTTTCATCTATTGGTGATCGATGATGGCAGTCCGGACGGGACAGCGGATATTGTCAAAGGGAAGCAGGAAGAATTCGGGCCAAGAATTTTTATCATTGAAAGAGAGAAGAAGTTGGGTCTTGGTACGGCTTATATCTATGGCTTTAAGTGGGGGTTGGAGCGCGATTACCAGTATTTATTTGAGATGGATGCTGATTTTTCACATCCACCAAAAGACTTAGCGAGATTATATCAGGCCTGTGCAGAACAGGGTGCTGATTTAGCCATTGGTTCGAGGTATGTTGAAGGAGGAGGAGTGGTCAACTGGCCAAAAAACAGGTTGATTTTATCTAAAGGAGCTTCATTTTATACCAGGCTGGTCACGGGGATGCCCATCGAGGATCCAACTGCAGGATTTGTGTGTTACAAGCGCGAAGTTTTGGAGACACTTGATCTTGATAAAATTCGATTTGTCGGCTATGCTTTTCAGATTGGCATGAAGTACCTGGCATATAAAGCAGGTTTCATATTGAAGGAGGTTCCGATTCAGTTTGTGGAGAGACAATATGGTGTCAGCAAAATGCACATGGGGATCATACAAGAAGCGATCATTGGAGTTTTGCAACTGCGCTTGAGTTCTGTTTTCAGGATGAAGCCTGTCAAACAGAAAAAGTAACCGATCTATTCAGGATTAATTTTTTCTTTTGAATTTCATCGCGACACCACCTGTGGTCTCAACATTTATTTCATCACATGAATAATCATTGACAGTCAGTATAGATGTTTGAACTACATTATTATTTGTAGCCGTCACAGTCACGCTCGAATCGGCATTCACTACATAAGTTTTTTGGCCCAGGGTATCACTTCCAAAATAAGCGTCCGTCAGGATATTAGGGTCAGTCACTAAATCGCCATTGGCTTGAAATTCAATTTTGCCTGCCGGAATACCGATTACACTTACTTTCCAGGTCCCTACGATATTCGTATCCAGGTTACCGGGGTCGCAGAATTCATCTTTTTTGCAGGAGGATAATATTAATGCAGCGGCGATAAAAGAAAAGAGAATAGTCCTCATAAGTACAATTTTTGGATTTGGGTTTATTTGAGGGCATAAAGGTATAACATAGAAATTGAAGAACTGTTTTGGGTTGAATGACCATGGACCAAAGACCATTGTCATTCTAATATTTAATTCTATTATTTAGATAAGAAGAGGTCAGCTATTATTTATTTAAAAATATCAGTTTTCAAAGTCATTGCCTGGATTTACATTTCGCACCTACGGTGCTTGAAAGATTTTTTATTCACTGTTGCTACAAACATTACGCTCCGATGGAGCTCAAGTGAAAATGGCTTTGGTTACCAGATTGAAAGTTTACAAAGGGAATTGCTTATTAATTGAATGGTTGGTTGGTTAATGTTTAATGATTAATGATTAATGATTAATGTTTAATGTTTAATGTTTAAATGGTTAGGCGGTTAGAAGTTTAGTTTGATTAAATCCTTTGAACATAACTCTTTTGACCAAACCGGCTGACCGGACCAATTCAATAGGCAATAGGCAATAAGCAATAAGCAATGAGCAATAGACAATAAGCAAAAGTCAATGAGCAATGGGCAATAGCTACGGGCAATACGCAAAAAGCAATTTGCATAAGTAATGGGCAAGTTTGTCTTGCTCCTTCGCCCCAGCCTTAGCCTTCTTTGGATGCCGAAGCCTTTTTGCGAAGGCATCATCCTCCATTTTACATATTAAGCCTTTCTTACATTCAAACTTCCTGCCAGATGTAGTAAATTTATTTTCAAAGGGTATTTGTATTATATATTATTGTTATATATTTACATTATTGAAATATATAATATACTTTTGTTGAGAATACTGTTTCACTAATTTGTGAATACCAGCCACCCGAGATGAAGTTTTCCGGTGGTTTTTTAAAAATAATCGGTGGGAAAAAGTGGTAGTAAGTGGGACGAATTTCTACATTTGAGTCATTACAAGACCGAGAATGGAAATGCAAACCAACTTTTTTGGGGAATATGAGTGCAAACTGGACGATAAGGGTCGTCTCAAGGTGCCCTCAGCCATCCTCCAACAGTTAGGCGAGTCCACCTCTCGTGATTTTGTGGCCAATCGGGGCTTCGAACGTTGCCTTTATCTCTTTCCAAAGGCAGTCTGGAATATCAAGCTCAACGAAGTCCAGGGCCTCAATGAATATCTACCCGAAGTCAGGCAATTTAAAAGGTACTTCTACAGAGGTGCCACCGAATTCACTCCTGACAAAGCAGACCGAATTCTCCTTCCGAAAATTTTACTTGAATACGCAGGTATCGACAGGACACTGATCATGACCGCCGTCGGCGAGTATATCGAGATGTGGAATGCTGACACCTATAGAGAGCTTATCAACAAAGAGCCCGATGACTTATCTGCTTTGGCTCAGAAAATAGCACACCTCAGGACCAAAGGGTCAAATGAGTGAATATCACGTCCCGGTATTATTAAATGAATCGCTCGAAAGTTTAGCGATCAGGCCGGATGGAATATATGTGGATGTCACCTTCGGCGGAGGTGGCCATGCAAGAGAAATAGCAAACCGTCTGGATGACAAAGGTCATCTGTTCGTCATTGACCAGGATGAAGATGCAGCAAGCAATATGTGGGAAGATGATCGTGTGACACTGATCGTATCCAACTTTCGATATCTCAATCGATGGATGAAATACTACGGTGTCAATGGAAAGATCGATGGCATACTCGCAGATCTCGGTGTATCCTCTTACCAGTTTGATCATCCCGAAAGAGGATTTTCATACCGGTACGATGAACCACTTGACATGCGGATGAACCAGAAACAATCGCTCACTGCTGCGGATGTGCTCAATGAATATGAAGTGCAACACCTGCAGGAAATGTTTTCGCAAAACGGTGAAATCACCAATGCAAAAACATTAGCTCAGCGAATTGTCGAAGCCCGATCCGGAAGTGCAATTATGACAGCGGGTCAGTTGGTCGGAATAGCTGAAAGTGTAATGCGAGGACCTAAGATGAAATATTTATCACAATTGTTCCAGGCATTGCGAATTGAAATAAATGATGAGTTGGGTGCACTGAAAGAAATGTTGAGAGGGGCGGAAGAAGTTTTGAAACCCGGAGGAAGAATAGTGGTCATCTCTTATCATTCACTTGAAGACCGATTAGTGAAGCGATTTTTTAAATCAGGCAATTTCGAAGGAGAACCTGAAACAGATTTTTTCGGAAAAAGAAAAACGATGTGGAAGCCGGTGACGAAAAATCCGATTGAAGCAGATGACGAAGAGCAGAAAGTAAATCCGAGGTCGAGGAGTGCGAAGATGAGAGTAGCAGAAAAAATGGTAACCATTAATCAGTAAGCGGTAATCAGTTAATAATAAGTATAAAAAAAAGTGAAATACAATAAACAAATGAGAACTGATCACCGAATACCGATCACCGAATACTAAAACTCACGATTGACGATTCACGACTCACGAAAAAAGGTAATAACAAATAAAAATCTTAAAACACAATAAGTAGCAAAGCAGTGGCAATCAAAAACTCTCTATATCGAATCCTCGGGACAAAGATGATCTATAAAAATCTTCCTTTCCTCTATTTCTTATGTGGATTGGGAGTGATCTATATCGGCAATGTACATTTTGCTGAAAGGAATATCCGGAGAGTTCAGTCTTTGCAAACGGAAGCAAGAGAAGAAAAATGGAGATACATGACAATCGAATCAGATATCATGTATCAATCCACACCCACGATGATAGAGCGCAGTGTCGCTGAGCAGGATCTACATTTTCTCACTCAAAACCCAGTGGTCATAAAATAACCGCGTCTTTAAAATCCCCCCAGGATGAAAGAAGTTAAAAAAGAATTGCTGATCAGAGTCTACATCGTCGCACTGGCGATGGTTGGGATCGCGGCACTTCTTTTTTACCGGGTGGCTAAAATTTCCGTTGTCGAAGGGGAACACTGGCGCAGCATGGGCGACAGCCTTTATTTGAAATACATACCCATCGTTGCAGACAGAGGTGATATCCTTGCAGCAGATGGGAGTTTGTTGACAACTTCTCTTCCATTCTATGATCTGCACATGGACTTCAAAGCTGAAGGATTACGTGAAGATATTTTCAAAGCCAACGTAGACAGTCTCGCTTATTATTTATCATCAAAGGTCAATACCACCGTGAGTAAAACTCAAATGCGGGATTGGCTTATTCATAAGAGAAGAGAAGGTGATCGCTACGCCTTGCTGGCGAAGAGTGTGAGCATAAGGGATCTTGAACAGATCAAGACATTCCCAATTTTCCGGTTAGGAAAAAATAAAGGAGGCCTCATCATCGATCCACAACATATCCGGGTGAAGCCTTATAAATTATTAGCGAGTCGTACCCTTGGACTTGATCGTGATAATGCACAATCCATCGGGCTTGAAAGAACCTTTGATGAATATCTCAAAGGTGAAGAAGGACAACGTCTCGTGCAACGTGTCACAGGAGGTGCATGGATACCTGTACATGATCTCTCCGATCTTGAAGGGAAACGAGGTTCAGATATCGTCACCACTATTGATCCTGAAATCCAGGACATCGCGGAATATGCATTGTTAGATGGCATTGAAAAAAGCAATGGTACAAAAGGAACTGCGATTGTGATGGATGTCGAAACAGGAGCAATCCTGGCCATGGCAAATCTTGGAGGTGAAGGAGGATCAGGATATGATGAAGATTACAATTATGCAGTTGGGTTTTCCTCTGAGCCCGGTTCAACCTTTAAGCTGGCCAGTGTAATGGCTTTGCTGGAAGACAATGGTGCAGAACTTGATTCACCTGTTGATCTAAATGGTGGCACATGGAAATTCTTTGACAGAACCATGCACGATTCAAAAGAGCATGGGATACATGAAAGCACACTTCGTCAGGCATTTGAATTATCATCAAATGTGGGTATTGCAAAACTTGTAACGGACTATTACGGTCGAGATGGTCGCGCAGGTCAATTTGTCAAACGCATATATAATATGCATCTGAATGAACCCACAGGGATTGAACTGGATGGAGAAGGTGCACCGATGATGAAAAACCCGGCAGTGAAAGAAGATCACTGGAGCGGAACTACTCTTCCATGGATGGCCACAGGTTATGAATGCAGATTGACACCGCTGCAGATATTGAGATTGTACAATGCGGTAGCCAACGATGGAAGAATGATGAAACCCTACATCGTTTCTGAAATCACAAGAGAAGGAAGAGTGATTGAAAAATTCAGACCGGAAGTAGTGGATGGACATATTGTTTCTTCGAAAACCATCAAAGAAGCAAAAGAGCTATTACAGGGTGTAGTAGAAAATGGTACAGCAAAAAATTACAAACCTGATTACTACATGTTCAGTGGAAAGACAGGTACTGCACGAACCGATTATTACGATCCTGATAGCCCACGTAAAGCATACATGGCTTCATTCGTTGGATATTTTCCATCAGAACAACCCAAATTTAGTTGCCTGGTGATGGTGTATGATCCTGTGAAGGGTGGATTTTATGGCGCTGAGGCTGCATTACCGATTTTCAAAAAAATAGCTGACAGGTGCATGGGCATCAACAAAGAATTATTACCCAAAACTATGCTTCCAGATACACAGGCAACTATGGCGGGTGTGCGGTTAGCAGGTTGGTCCGAAAAAACAGAACTCAATGAGATCGTAGATGAACTTTCGCTGAACACTCATGTCGATGGACAGGGTGATTGGGCAAGACTTGCAGGTGGAAAAGAAATGGAAATGGAAGTGAAGAATATTCTTGATCAAAATATGATACCTGAACTCTATGGCATGGGTATAAGAGATGCTATTTATTTATTAGAGAACAGGGGGATTCATGTACAATACGAAGGTGTGGGACGAATCAAAAGTCAATCGATTCATTCCGGACAACCGATCATCAGAGGAACAACTATTCATTTGACACTTGGATGATATGACGATCAAAGAGTTGATGGTCAGCATCAGGGTAAAAGAAATACGAGGAGATGAAAATCAGGTTGTGGGATCTATCCACGCTGATTCGAGGAAGGTAGAGCCGGGGTCGGTATTTGTTGCTGTAAAAGGCAGAACGACAGACGGACATAAGTTCATTGACAATGCGGTAGATCGTGGAGCTATATGTGTGATCGTTGAAGAGATCGATGACAAGGATAGACCAGGTGTGTGTGTCATGGTTGTTGAAAATTCAGCATCTGTCCTTGCCAACATTGCTTCAACTTATTATGGACATCCATCCAGGCAACTTGTCATGGTGGGTGTGACGGGGACGAATGGAAAGACAACGATTGCCACTTTACTGTACAGGCTATTTACAGAGCTTGGACATACATGCGGGTTGTTGTCAACGATTGAGAACAGGATTAGTGACAAAGTTGAGTCAACAATGTATACGACACCTGATCCTTTATCGATTCAGGAGGCTTTGTCCAGAATGTTGGATGCAGGATGTACTCATGCTTTTATGGAAGTGAGTAGTCATGCACTGGATCAACGGAGGGTGGAAGGTATCGATTGGGATGGAGCCATTTTTACCAACATCACGCATGATCATCTTGATTATCATGGTGATTTTGAATCATACATAAAAGCTAAGAAAATATTTTTCGATGGATTGAGTGCTCAGGCTTTTGCATTAATCAACGCAGATGACAAGCACGCTGAAGTCATGGTACAGAATACTGTTGCTAAGGTCTCAAATTACAGTCTTACCAGGATTGCTGACTTCAGAGCGCGTGTGATCGAAAACAGGATAGATGGTTTGCAATTAGAATTGAATGGAATACCACTTCATGTGCGGTTGGTCGGTAAGTTCAATGCCTCTAATATTCTTGCCATCTATGGTGCAGCAATATTGCTTGGTGAGGATAACGGACAAGTATTGACTGTCCTAAGCAATTTGCCTCCGGCGGAAGGTCGGTTTGATCTTGTCACCGGAAGGAAGCAAGTATCTGCAGTGGTGGACTACGCACATACTCCGGATGCTTTGCTCAATGTCCTGAGCACTCTTATCCAGGTCAGGCAACCCGGATCAAAACTCATCTGCATTGTCGGATGTGGAGGAGACAGGGATAAAACAAAAAGACCTGTGATGGCGAAGATTGCAGCGATGCATGCAGACCAGGTTATTCTAACTTCTGACAATCCAAGAACAGAAAATCCGGACACCATCCTGGACCAGATGTGGGCCGGTGTGTCGGAAGAAAAACAAGATATCGTATTGCGGATCACTGACAGGAGAGAAGCAATTCGAACAGGAGTGATGATGGCAAAGGCCGGAGATATCCTGCTGGTCGCAGGAAAAGGACATGAAAAATACCAGGAGATCAACGGTCACCGCTATCCATTTGACGATAAAAAAGTGCTTGCGGAAGCGCTAGCATAGAAGATATATAAGATAGGTTCTATTATCATTCTCAGGTTGGTTTTAGCAGTTGCAGTGGGTGAAATGCAGGGGATAAAGATCACCGGGTCACCCACTCGCATCTGCACTTTGAGAATAAAAAAATGAAATCGGGAGAAGCAAAATGCTGTATCACCTCTTTGAATATCTGGATCAAAAATTTGCACTGCCCGGCGCAGGGCTATTCAGATACATTTCATTCAGGGCAGGTATGGCGATCATGCTCTCGTTAATTATATCCCTGTTACTTGGAAACAGGATCATACGTTCTTTGAAACGCATGCAGATCGGAGAGACCGTACGAGATCTCGGATTGGAAGGGCAGATGCAGAAAGCAGGTACACCTACGATGGGTGGACTGATCATATTGCTCGCCATTCTGGTTCCGTGTTTGCTGCTGGCGAGATTGGATAATGTCTATATCCTCATGATGTTGTTGACGACCGTGTGGATGGGATGCATTGGATTTATTGATGACTATATCAAAATCTTCCGGAAGAATAAGCAAGGGCTCAAAGCGAAATTTAAATTATTCGGACAGGTTGTACTTGGATTGATCATTGCATTGACGATGCTTTTTCACCGGGATGTTGTGATCAGGCTTACGCCTGAAGAAGCTGCGAGCAGGGGGTATGCTGTCGTGAGTCACGTAGAGATACATGACAAAACAGTGCCGGGCGAATGGAAAGATATGGTGTACTGCAAATCATCACTCACCAATGTTCCATTCTTCAAAGGAAATCAATTGGATTATGAAACCTTTGTTGATTTTCTTGGAAAAAATGCAAAGAACTGGATATGGATTGTTTTTATTCCAATCACCATCATCATTATCACAGGAGTAAGCAATGGTTCAAATCTGACAGATGGTCTTGATGGATTAGCGACAGGAGTTTCAGCCATTATTGCATTAGCATTAGCAATCCTGGCTTATGTCAGCGGCAATACAATCATTGCAGATTACCTCAATATTTTTTATATACCGTACTCGGGTGAATTGGTGGTCTTCAGCGGATGTTTCCTGGGAGCGTGCATTGGATTTCTTTGGTACAATTCATATCCCGCGAAAGTATTCATGGGGGATACAGGAAGCCTGACATTAGGAGCCATCATCGCTGTCATGTCTATCGCACTTCGAAAGGAATTACTTATACCGGTTTTATGTGGAATATTCCTGGTAGAAATATTATCGGTGATGATCCAGGTTTATTATTTCAAATACACGAGAAGAAAATATGGAGAGGGACGTCGCATTTTCCGGATGTCACCATTGCATCATCATTTTCAAAAATTGGGAATGCATGAAGCAAAAATTGTAACGAGGTTTTGGATTGTAGGGGTGATGCTGGCGGTCATCACGCTGATCACTTTAAAAGTAAGGTGATATGTCCACAAAGGTCGGGGTCATTGGAGCAGGAATAAGTGGAATTGGTGCGGCCTTGTTGGCAAAATCTAAAGGCCATGCAGTGTGGGTGAGTGATAACAATGAAATTCTGCCCGAACGAAAAAAATTATTAGAACAAAATAAAATCCCTTTTGAAGAAAAGGGACATAGCATTGAAAAATTGGTGGCTTGTGACATTATCGTCAAAAGTCCGGGCATCGCGCATGATAGCTCTCTTCAGCAGGCATTGATGAATGCAGGAAAGAATATCATCGGTGAGATCGAATGGGCCTTTCTCAATCAAAACGGAAAGATCATCGGGATCACCGGCAGCAATGGCAAGACGACGACCACGGGATTGTGTCATCATTTTCTGCACAGTGCAGGAATTGACGCTGCAAAAGTGGGAAATGTAGGAGAAGGATTCTGTCATTTTCTTGCAGTGTCTGATGCAGATTGGTACGTATGCGAGCTGAGTAGTTTTCAACTGGAGGATATCGAAACCTTCAGACCTGATGTGGCTATTCTGCTCAACATTACTCCCGATCACCTGGACAGGTATGAGTATAGTCTCGACAAGTATGCAGATGCGAAGATGAGAATCACGAAGGCAATGAATGAAACGGATGTATTGATATACAATGCGATGGATCCGTTGACTGTAGCCAAAGTGGTATCCGCCCAGATTGATGCAAGATTGTGGTCTATCCGAGAAACGGAAATGATAGGAGATGATAAAGTCTTTGTGAAAGATGATCTGATTCTTGATTTATCGAAATCGAAGCTGATGGGAAAACACAACCAGGTCAATGTGATGGCTGCTGCAAGAGCAGCATTACTGGCAGGATGTCCCAGTGAGAGTTTGCAGAAATCGCTTGAATCTTTTGTCAATGAAGCGCACAGGATGGAAGGAGCCGGAGAGAAAAATGGAGTGAGATACATCAATGACAGTAAAGCCACGAATGTAGATGCAGTCTATTATGCACTCGAGGCCATGAAAACACCGGTGATATGGATTGCAGGTGGACAGGATAAAGGAAATGATTACCAGGCGATCATGAACCTGGTAGAAAAAAAGGTGAAGACATTGATTTGTCTTGGCCTGGATAATAAAAAGCTTTATGAAACTTTTTCGACGAAGGTTAACTCAATATCTGAAACTACAACGATGCGCGAAGCAGTACGTCGAGCTGCTTCGCTTGCATCACCCGGAGACACTGTATTACTGTCACCGGCATGCGCAAGTTTTGATCTCTTCAAAGATTACAGGGACAGGGGAGATCAGTTTAAGAGAGAAGTGAGTGAATTGTAAATAAAAGGCTAATGCCTTCGCAAAAAGGCTTCGGCATCCAATGAAGGCGAAGGAAATAAATAGGCAATGAGCAATAGGCAATAAGCAATAAACAATGAGCAATACGCAAAAAGTAATAAGCAAATAAATTAATAAACCAAAAAAGAACAAATAGTCACTAATACGAATCAATTGAATATTTAATGTACAGAGCAGTAGCGATAGCAAAGAATTTGAAAGGTGACAGGGGGATCTGGGTCATCGTGGCTTTGCTCTGCCTTGCTTCTGTGCTTGCTGTATACAGTTCAACCGGAACGATAGCATTTAAATATAATGGAGGACATGCGGAGATCCACCTGATCAAACATGTGGTTATTGCGATGGTGGGTATTTTTCTTTGCTATGTATGTTACAATACACATTATACGGTGTATTCTAAACTGGCCCCGATTCTTTTAGTTTGTATCATTCCGTTGCTGCTCTATACCATGCTATTCGGACCGGAGATAAATGACGCGAGGAGGTGGATATCCATCCCCGGAATTGGCTTGAGTTTTCAGACATCGGATATCGCAGCGATTGCCCTGATCATGTATATCGCACGGTCGATATCGATGAAGCAGGATATCATCAAGGATTTTAAAAGTGCTTTTCTTCCATTGATGCTGCCTATCATCGTAGTATGTGGATTGATCGCACCGAATAATCTGAGTACTGCACTATTGTTATTTGTTACGGCGATGACGCTCATGTTTATTGGCAGAGTTCATTTGAAATATATTTTCCTTTTAATTCTGCTTGGTGCTGTATTTCTTGGCGGGCTGGTTTTATTGGGCATGGTATTTCCGGATGCAATCAGGGTTTCGACTTGGACTAACCGCGTTTCAGAATTTTTAGGAAATAGTGATGGAGGTTACCAGATTCAACAAGCTAAGATTGCGATTGCAGATGGAGGTTGGTTTGGAGTAGGACCTGGCATGAGCACGCAACGAAATTATTTGCCTTATTCCTATGCGGATTTTATTTACGCGATTATCTGTGAAGAGTATGGGTTGTTCGGAGGTCTTGTGATCATCTTACTATTCTTATTGCTTTTCCTCAAATGTACATCGATGGTGACACGCAGTCCAAAAACATTTGGGGCATTGCTGGCGATGGGACTTTGTCTGAATATCGTGATACAGGCTTTTGCCAACATAGCTGTATCCGTCAATTTAGTTCCGGTCACTGGTTTGACATTGCCATTAGTCAGTAAAGGAGGGACATCAATGCTGATCACTTGCATGGCATTCGGTATGATACTCAGCGTGAGCAGATTTATTGAACAATCAGCAAGTGATGTTGGGAAAGTAGAAATAAAACCTCTCGATGAAGATCATCATTAGTGGAGGAGGAACGGGAGGCCATATATATCCGGCTATTGCGATAGCCGATGCGCTGAAGAGGCGCGATGTGTTCATTGACATATTGTTTGTAGGTGCTAAGGGAAGGATGGAGATGGAAAAAGTACCGGCGTCAGGTTATAAAATCGAAGGTATCTGGATCAGCGGACTTCAAAGAAAGCTTACACTCACTAATCTTTTATTTCCAGTGAAAGTGATACACAGCTTATGGAGATGCAGAGCCATACTGAAATCATTTAAGCCGGATGCAGTAGTTGGTGTGGGAGGATATGCTTCGGGTCCGTTGGTGAGAGAGGCGGCAGAAATGGGAATACCATCAGTGTTGCAGGAACAAAATAGCTATCCCGGGATAACCAATAAGATGTTGGCAACAAAAGCTAAAGTGATTTGTGTGGCATATCCGGGAATGGAAAAATATTTTCCTGAGGAGAAAATTGTTCTTACCGGTAATCCGATGCGCGGCCAATTGTCAAAAGAAATATCAAGAGAAGAAGCAGCAAAATATTTCGGATTGGATGCAGGGAAGAAAACGATTTTGGCCTTTGGTGGAAGTTTAGGAGCACGTACAATCAATGAAATCATCAGACAATCGTACGACCTGGTAGCAGGTCGACATGATATACAAGTTCTTTGGCAGATTGGGAAGCTTTACGCCGATACATATTTAGAAACACCTTCGGCAAAGTTGAATCAGGTAAAAGCAACTGTTTTTATTGACAGGATGGATTTGGCTTATGCATTAGCAGATGTTGTGATTGCACGAGCAGGAGCCATTACGATCAGTGAACTTTCATTGACCGGCAAACCTTCGATCCTGGTGCCTTCACCTCATGTGGCTGAAGATCACCAGACGCGAAACGCAAGGTCATTGGAACAGATGATGCTGCAGTTTTAATAACGGATGGAGAAGCACCTCAAAAGGCATTTCCTGAAGCATTAAGATTGATAGATCATCCTGAAGAAATGCAGAAGCTGGAAAACAATATCATGAAGCTCGCAAAACAAAATGCAGCGGATGAAATAGCAGATATCATCATTCATTTAGCACGATTAGGATCGACATCATGATGGAGCTGAAAGAATATGATCATATCTATTTCCTTGGCATTGGCGGGATTGGGATGAGTGCACTGGCACGATGTTGTCTTCTTTGGAACATCAAAGTAAGCGGTTATGACAGGCAATCTTCACCGATCACAGATGCATTGATGGAGGAAGGAGCGGAGATACAATT
Source organism: uncultured Saprospiraceae bacterium (assembly GCA_963746195.1). Classification (GTDB taxonomy): domain Bacteria; phylum Bacteroidota; class Bacteroidia; order Chitinophagales; family Saprospiraceae; genus Opimibacter. The sequence goes on from CAVVAS010000004.1 coordinate 305,544, forward strand.
TGACGATGATCCGGAAGAAATACAAGGACATCCGGACCTCGTGATTTATACTCCAGCTATTCCGCCTGAAAACAGATTGTGGTCACATTTTGTGCGATTCAATGTTCCGATGATCAAACGATCCGAGGCATTGGAATGGACAACGAAAGGAATAGATACAATCGCAGTGGCAGGCACACATGGTAAAACGACAACGTCTTCAATGATCAGTTACCTGTTGGACCGTGTGGGAATTAAGCATACGGCTTTGCTGGGAGGGATAGCTGCAAATTATGGATCAAACTTTATTTCAGAGAGCCTTGAACTGATGGTCGTAGAAGCAGATGAATATGACAGATCATTCCTGAGACTTCATCCGAAATGGGCTGTTGTGACAGCGATGGATCCGGATCACCTGGATATCTATGGAACGTATGAAAAAATGATTGAAGGGTACAGAAAGTTTCTATTGCAAATTCAACCCGGTGGTTTATTGATCTATCGTCATGATTTGAATGAGCTTATTGGAAATGAAGTTTTTGATGAATTAAATAAAAATAAAGTGAAAGTTGTCTCCTTTGGCCTGGATGAAGGTGATTACCATACATCTGATCTGAAAGTAGAAAAGGGAATTTGGAATTGGACATTGGTGACACCTAAAAAAGAAATGAATGACATGGCTTTGACAATGCCCGGCAGACATAATGTATTGAATGCAACTGCTGCATGTGCAATGGCTTTAAGTGTGGGAGGTGATGGAAATAAATTAAAGCAGGCATTACCCGGATTTAAAGGAGTATCACGCCGGTTTGAAATAAGGTACCAGGATGATGCTCATGTACTGATTGACGATTATGCACATCATCCGGAAGAATTAAGAGCAGCGATTATGGCAGCGAAGGAAACATATGGAGGCAAAGTAATGGGTGTATTTCAACCGCATCTTTATTCGAGGACGAGAGACCTGGCAAAAGGTTTTGCAGAAGCATTGGATTTATTGGATACACCTGTGATCATTGATATCTATCCGGCGCGTGAACAACCAATACCGGGCGTAAGCTCCCAAACAATTTTTGACCTGATGAAGAATCCAAATAAGAAATGGTGTCGAGGCGACAGCTGGGTTGCATGGGTCATAAAAAGAAGACCAAAAGTCTTGATCACGCTGGGTGCAGGAGATCTGGATAAACATATTCCTGATGTGATCAGGGGATTATATAAAAATGATAAAAAGTAATAAGCAAGGTATCAAAGCATTTTTCTGGCTGGTGCTGTTGGCTTCGCTCACAGGGATCACGCTTATGGCAGCGCGATTCCAGGCAGAGCAGGTCATCAGCGGAGTAGAAGCTGAAGTGATCCTGCTTGACAAAGGAAATAATTTGATTGTTCCGGATGACATCGTAAAGACGGTGGTTAAAAAATTCGGAAAGCTTGAAGGATTAACCATTGATAAAGTGGATATGCGAAGTATCGAACAATTCCTTTCGACGAGTCCATATGTAAAAGAAGCTTCAGTGTTCCTTGGAGCCTCCGGCAAACTTACATTATCAATTCGTCAACGGATGCCGATCATGCGTATCGTGGATAATCACGGCACTCACTGGTATATCGATGCAGATACGGTGAGGATGCCGGTGTCGAGAAATTTTACAGCGAGAGTCCCATTGGTGAATGGTGATTTCCCTGCAACTGATGATATCAAATCATGGCCGATTGGTCCGCTATTCGATGTTTCAATGATGTTGCAGGACAATGAGTTCATGGGCTCGCTGGTGGATCAGGTTTATTTTGAATCAAAAGATAAAATCTGGTTGGTTCCGCGAATGGGACCATCAAAGATTTTGATCGGAAATACAAATGATTTGGATGATAAAATTGAACGCATCCAGAAATTTTATAAAAAAGTACTTCCCAGCACCGGGTGGGATACCTATGCATACGTTGATACTCGATTTGCCGGGCAGATCGTCGCTAAAAGAAGATTAAACCAATAAAATTTTATCCTCATGAGATACAGAGAAATTCAAAAGTCAAAAACGGTGGTCGCACTTGACATCGGGACGACAAAAATTTGTGTCATGGTTGGCCGCAGGAATGAATACGGAAGTATTGAAATCCTGGGAGTCGGTAAGGTGGCTTCGGAAGGAGTACGCCGTGGTGTTGTAGCCAACATTGACAAAACTGTCCGTTCTATCGAAGAAGCTGTCATCCAGGCAGAAAAAAGTGCGGGCATGGAAATCATTGAAGTGTATGCAGGTATTGCAGGTCAGCACATCAAGAGTCTCCAGCACCAGGGCATCCTCACACTGGCAGATGCTGATAAAGAAATCACCAAGTCAGATCTCCAGACACTTTTGGATGATATGTACAGGCTTGCCTTGCCCCCGGGAGATAAAATACTTCATATCCTTCCGCAGGAATATACTGTGGATGATGAAGAGGGAATTCTCGATCCCGTAGGTATGTGCGGCCATCGATTGATTGGTAATTTCCATGTGGTGACAGGACAATTATCTGCACATAAAAATATTGAACGATGTGTTGAAAAAGCAGGACTTAAAGTTGCTGATTTCGTTCTCGAACCCATTGCATCTGCTGCTGCTGTATTGAGCGAAGAAGAAAAAGAAGCGGGAGTTGCACTTGTAGATATCGGTGGAGGAACAACTGACATCACGATTTTCCAGGAAGGAATCATCAGGCATACAGCAGTGGTTCCTTTCGGAGGTGATGTCATCACAGCAGACATCAAAGAAGGATGTACCGTAATGTATGAGCAGGCAGAGAAACTCAAAAAGAAATTTGGATCTGCATTAGCTGAAACCATTGTCGATAATCGCATCATCACGATACCAAGTTTCAACGGGAGAGATTATAAAGAAATATCTGAAAAAAATCTTTCGCTGATCATCCAGGCAAGGATGGAAGAGATCCTTGAACTCGTCAGAGTTGAGATCAAGAAATCCGGTTATGAGCGTAAGCTGATTGGAGGTATTGTGCTTACAGGAGGTGGTGCGTTGTTGAGTAAAGTTGATCTTCTCGCTGAATACAGAACGGGGATGAGTGCCAGAGTTGGATTACCGATCGAACATATTGCTTCAAGGCAACGCGATGATGTATCCAGTCCAATATATGCAACGGCGATTGGATTGATCATTCATGGATTGGCATCTCCTGAAAGTGAGGAAGAAGCTGCAACCAACACATTGATTGCGACGAAATCAACTGAAGCTCCGAAAGAAAAGATGGTTCCGGCAGAAGCAACTGAGGAACATCAGGAAATGAGTAAAGAAAAAACCGGTCCAAAATGGTTTGATAAAATTATTGATAAGACCAAGGAGTTTTTCGAAGCCACACCGGACCAGGATTTTTACTAGAAAATCACAACGTATCAGTATCAAATTATAGCCCATAATCTAAAAATTCAGACAACATGTTATTCGATATACCAAAAGTAGAAAAGAGCATCATCAAGGTCCTCGGTGTAGGAGGTGGTGGAAGTAATGCCGTATCCTATATGTACAAACAGGGGATCTCCGGTGTGGATTTTGCCATCTGTAACACAGACAACCAGGCGATGGAAACAAGCCTTGTGCCTGTGAAAATACGCCTGGGTCCGGAGCTCACCGGAGGACGTGGAGCAGGATCAAGGCCTCAAATGGGAAAACAGGCCTGCATCGAATCGATCGATGATGTGCGTCAATTTATCCTCGATGGAACAAAGATGCTGTTTGTTACTGCAGGTATGGGTGGAGGCACCGGAACTGGTGCTGCTCCGATCATCGCTAAAGCTGCACGTGAAGCAGATATACTGACAGTAGGTATCGTGACTTTGCCTTTTACATTCGAAGGAAGCAGGAGAAAACGCCAGGCACTTGAAGGGCTCGAAGAAATGAAAAACAATGTGGATGCACTCATCGTCATCTCCAATGATAAACTGAGAGACATACATGGTGATCTGCGATTATCAGATGCATTCAGCAGGGCAGATAATATTCTGACTACTGCAGCAAGAGGTATTGCAGAGATCATCACGATGCCGGGATATGTCAATGTAGATTTTGAAGATGTCAACACGGTAATGAGAGATAGTGGTGTAGCCATTATGGGAACAGCCATGTTTGAAGGCGAGAACCGCGCACGAAAAGCAGTGCAAACGGCTCTTAATTCTCCTTTGCTTGAAGACAATGATATCCGCGGAGCTCAACATATTCTTCTCAATATTTCATCAGGTCGTACAGAAGTCACCATGGATGAGATATTTGAAATCACTGAGTATGTGCAGGCTGAAGCAGGTTATGGAACTGATCTTATCTGGGGAAATTGCATCGATGATAGCCTGGGTGAAAAACTATCTGTGACCATCATCGCGACCGGCTTTGAACAACAGGCGATGAGAGCTGACAAACAGGATACACAAAAGATTCTTGTTGGCATCGATGAAGATATGATGGGAATATCCACCAAGCCGATGGACATGGATGACATGCAATTCTCTGATGAAAGAGTGATCGAATTGGAACCTGTCATGCATAAGGATGTAAAAGAAATACATCCGGAAAAACCAAGACATACGTACAATGATCCGTATGTCAAGCCGGACGATACTGAAAAGAGAGAAGAAATTCGCAGGACACTAAAAGAAAAAGAAGCACAGCGTCAGCGCGAAGAACCTGCACCACAAATGAATATTAATCCAAGCCGGATTCAAAATTCAGAGTGGATAGCAGAGATGACCAAGGTGCCTGCATTTGCAAGAAGGAAGATCCAACTGGATGAAGTGCCACCTGCATCGGAATTGAAAATGTCAAGACTCACCGTATCGGATGACGACAGTGATGATGTGATCAAAGGAAATACTTACCTCTATGACAAGCCCTGCTGATCATGAGATGTAAGGAATGATATTCGTCTTATTTATCTCTTTCATGAGATTGGTTTATTGTATGGTCTGAGTTGGGGAACTCAGACCTTTTTCTTTCTCTACCTTTGCACCTTATGGCATTAGGTAGAAGACGACAAGAATCCAGCAATGGTGAGGATAAATCCAAAAGAATTTCCATTCAGCAACTGAAGGAAGTAAAGGGAATGCTTTCATTTATCAGGCCCTATCGATGGCATTTTATCGGTGGGTTGATCCTCCTTTTTCTTGGAAGTTTGATATTCATGGCATTTCCACGGCTAGCAGGGGAATTGGTTGATGTAGCTGCAGGCAAAGGCAAGCTGGGACTAAGCCTTAATCAGATCGGCCTGGTCCTGATTGCAATATTGGTTTTGCAGGGTATCATGAGTTATTTACGCGTGATCTGGTTTGCTGTCGTCAGCGAAAAAGGGATGGCGGATATTCGTAGTAGCATTTATCAAAAACTGATTGGACTGCCTGTTTTCTTTTTTGAAAAAAACAGAGTGGGGGATCTCACAAGCAGGATATCTGAAGATGTCAATAGGCTCTCGATGGTTTTTTCGACAACATTGGCAGAACTTATCCGACAAGTTTTGATATTGATTACCGGTGTTATTTTTCTCTTGGTCACAACACCGAAATTAAGTCTGACCATGCTGGCAACATTTCCGGTGATTGTCGTTGGCGCAATGTTCTTCGGACGATTTGTGAGGAATCTTTCCCGTAGCCGACAGAAATCACTTGCGAATACAAATACAGTGGTCGAAGAAACTCTTCAAAATATTAATACGGTCAAAGCTTTTACAAATGAAACCTTTGAATATAACCGGTATAAAAATGAAATGGGTAACGTTGTAAAAACCTCTCTTCAACTGGCAAAATACAGAGCTGTTTTTGCAAGCTTCATCATCATTGTTTTATTCGGCGCCATTTTTTTTATTCTTTGGTATGGGGCCACAATGGTTCAAAGTAACGTGATGACCACGGGACAACTTGTTACATTCATTGCTTATACAGCTATCATCGGGGGTTCGATTGGAAGTCTTGGAAATTTTTATACAGAAATCGTGACTGCACTTGGAGGCACCGAACGTATCAGGGAGATTTTGAATGAGCACGTTGAAATCAATGCACCTCTTACAGTAGTGAGACCTAAAGTCAAAGGACATATCCGGTTTGAAAATGTATATTTTGAATATCCATCACGACCTGAAATGGCCGTGTTGAAAGGAATTGACATGGACATCATGCCCGGTCAGAAGATCGCTCTTGTCGGACAAAGCGGATCAGGAAAAAGTACGATAGCTTCGTTGTTGATGCGACTCTATCCATGGCAAAGGGGAGATATTACGCTCGACGGCGAGGCTATCAATCAAATGGATTTATCTTCTTACAGGTCTGTGTATGCGTTGGTCCCACAAGAAGTTTTATTATTCGGCGGAACAATTCGAGAAAATATTCTTTATGGCCACCCGCAAGCGACGGAAGAAGAATTGATGGATGCAGCCATGACCTCCAATAGCCTGGAATTTATTCAGTCATTTCCACAGGGATTTGAAACGATTGTCGGTGAGAGAGGAATTAAACTTAGCGGTGGTCAAAGACAACGTATTGCCATTGCACGCGCAGTACTTCGTAATCCTGATATTCTGATCCTCGATGAAGCTACTTCATCTCTTGATGCTGAATCTGAGAAAGTAGTTCAGGAAGCGCTGGAGCGATTACTTGAAGGAAGGACGGCCATCATCATTGCCCATCGTCTTGCAACGATCAGAAATGTGGATTGCATTTATGTGCTCGATGAAGGAAAAGTGGTGGAGAAAGGAACACACGATGAGTTGAGCATTAAAGAAGATGGGATCTATAGTGCATTGGCGAGATTGCAGTTTGATATATGAAGGCTAAGGCTAAGGCCTTCGCAAAATGGCTTCGGCATCCAATGAAGGCGAAGGAAAACAATAGGCAATAGGCAATAAGCAATAGGTAATAAGCAATTTGCAATAAACAATAATCTAAAATTTAATTCGTAATTCGTAATTCGTAAATTCTTATTGTGGAATTATTAAATAGAACTTCTCTCAAATCATTCGTCACTTTTGGTGTGGAAGCAACGTGCGATCACCTGTACCGGATTGAAGATCTTGAAGAATTGAAACTGGCTGTTCAATATCTCGAAAATCCGTTGATACTGGGTGGTGGGAGCAATGTGTTGCCAATAGGAGATATTAAACGAAATGTGTTGCGTGTTGAATTGAAAGGAATCGAGATTGAAGAAGAAAATGAAGCGGAACCTTTGATTCATATGGCGGCGGGAGAGAATTGGCATCAATTGGTATTGTGGGCATTGGATAGAAATCTTGGCGGGATTGAAAACCTTTCATTGATTCCAGGGACGATAGGTGCTGCCCCGATGCAAAATATCGGTGCCTATGGAGTTGAATTGGAATCTGTTTTTCATGCTTTGGAAGCTGTGAGGATTGGTAGTGGTGAGATGGTCAGATTTAAGAAAGAAGCCTGCAGGTTTGGATACAGGGATAGTATTTTTAAAAAAGAAGTTAAAGATCAATACGTCATCACCAGTGTGACATTGAAGCTTTCGAGAGAACATAAAATCAACACGAGCTATGGAGCTTTGCATGATTTCTTAGAACATAAGGGGATTAAAAATCCTGGCATTCGCGATGTGAGCAATGCTGTGATCGAGATCCGCCAAAGCAAACTTCCTGATCCGGCAACAATTGGTAATGCAGGTAGTTTTTTTAAAAATCCAATTATTTCTTTAACACAATATGAATCATTAAAAAAATCGCATCCTTCTATTCCAGGTTTTCATGCAGGAGATCAGTTCATTAAAGTTCCTGCAGGTTGGCTGATCGAGCAAGCCGGATGGAAAGGGAGGAGAATTGGTAATGTAGGATGTTATGAAAAACAAGCTCTAGTTCTCATTAATATTGGTGGTGCTACCGGAGAAGAGATATGGAATTTGGCTGGAGAAGTAATTAAATCGGTTGAGGAAATGTTTCAGATCAGGTTGAGCCCGGAAGTAAATGTTTGGAAAGCGTAAAACGAAAAGTGAAAAGTGAAAAGTGAAAAACGAATGCTGCGACCTACTTCACTCATCCTCTGCTGCAGTTCAACAACCAGCGAAAATTAAAATTTCGTTAATATCCTGCTAATTAAGATCCCTTACCTGTTTTCACATTAATTTTAGCAATTACTATTCTTCAATTTCATTTGGAAAAAATATTTATTTATGAGAAATATCTTTTTAACTATTTCCACAATCATTTTAGTTTTTATTTCCTGTAAAAAAGATGAAGAAATTGTTTTTAATGGAGAATGCTATCCGCAGAATTTGAGAGAAGGCGTTATTGCATCCTATTCTTTTAGTAACGGTAGCCTTGAAAATGGGACTTCATTTAAAGCGGATCTCATGGCAAATGATGGACCAATACCCGCAGCTGATCGATTTGGGAATCCAAACTGTGCTTATGCATTTGACTATAATCCTTCGTTTCAATCATTATCGACCAGCAATTCTTCATTTTTGAATGGTCTTCATCAGTTTTCAATTTCAGTGTGGTATCAGCCACAGGATTCTTCAGTCAATGGTGGTGACCTGGAGACATTAGTAAGCCGAAATAAAAGCCAGACACACTGTCCTGACAGGAATGGAGAATGGTCTGTCGGACTTAAAGATTGCAGAAGAGTTTTATTCGCACATAATAATAGTGTATGGGAGAATGCTCCCTTGCCACCTCCACCTGCAAGTTGTCAGCAGATTTTATATTCTTTAACTGGTTCGTGGCATCATGCCGTGGCTGTTTACAATAATGATCATTATAAAATTTACAAAGACGGAGTCTTGCAAGACTCTATTTCAGGAAAAGCAAGTTGCACTGATCTTCATCTGGCAGAGGATGTTGGTGATTTGTATATTGGTTATCGCTTTACAGGAAAAATTGATGATATATTGATTTACAACCGGGAAATCACTTCTGAAGAAGTAACTGAATTATACAACCTTGATCCATGCTGTAAGCCCTGATACAATGAAAACCAAATCCATCAAACAAACTGTCAACTTCAATACTACGCCCGACAAATTGTATGCATTGTTATTGGATTCCAAAAAATTAACGGCAATTCATGGACAAAAAACAAGCATGACCAAAAGATCAAATGGAAAATTCACGGTATTCGGGGGATATTGCCATGGTTATAATATTGATCTAAAGGAAGGGAAGAAAATTGTTCAGGCATGGCATTTTGCGGAAGAGGGCTGGCCCGAAGAGCATTTTTCAACATGCACTTTTTTGTTAGCACCTTCAGCCAAGGGCACAAAACTCACATTTACACAAACGGATGTGCCAGCTCCAAATTATGAAAGCCTGAGTGATGGCTGGAAAACTTATTATTGGCAACCCATAGCGGAATATTTAGAAAAATAGGTCTTTGGGTTTTGGTCATGGCTCTCCTTCGTTTCTTGTTAGCACATTCGAAACTACGGCGAGGAAAAGCAGCCGGTTTAGTCTTAGGTCAGGGTCGAAAAAGAAATAATCATTTGATGTATTTGAGAGGTGTTTTGTCCAGAGGCACACGGTATGTTTTAGGAAAACATATTTTAGGAAAACATATTTTAGGCAAATATGAAATGATTGATAATGAGCGACTTCGGAAATGTGTACTCAGGGCATATACATGTTTAAGGAAAACACAATTGTATTTAAGGCAAACATATTATGTCATGACCTCCTGTCAACTAGTCATTTTATCAGTTCAACATATTTTAGGAAAACACTATAATATTTAAGGCAAACATATTATGTCATGTCCTCCTGCCAACTAGTCAATTTATCAGTTCAACATATTTAGGGAAAACACTATAGTATTTAAGGCAAACATATTATGTCATGCCCTCCTGCCAACTAGTCAATTTATCAGATCAAAATATTTTAGGAAAACACTATAGTATTTAAGGAAAACATATAATGAATTGATATGGAATGGCCTTGCCACAAAAACAAAGCCCCCTCATTTTTATCCTCGCCTTGATTTACAGGAGCTTATGTCAACTTACCGCCTAATTCTTCACCGAAATACCCAGCATAATATGGTCAAGGTGAGGTACTTTTAACCCCAATGAAAAACAAATCCATCCTGATTTCATTTTCGTTTCTAACCGGAATCCTTGTAACGATTGGTGTCTTTATTTTTAAAAATGAAAATTCACTACATAAAAATTCAAAGCCTGCCTCAATCCTTGATGAGTCAAATAAGGACCCAAATCATTTAGCTCCTTCCGAACTATTTTATCTGGATCGCAACTATCCTGATTACGACGCGTCACCAGGTCTATATCAACAACATTTAAAACAAACAATAAAATTTGATCAGTCTGCCAAGCGAACTCATCGTGGTCTGGATTATCCATGGACAATAGAAGGCCCGGGAAATATCGGTGGTCGCATAAATACAATAGCAGTTCATCCCTTTAATCCTGATATCATTTTACTTGGTTATTCACAAGGAGGTATTTACAAAACAGAAGATGGTGGTATCACCTGGAAACCTGTGTTCGATGACCAGGTTTCATTGTCCATCAGCCAGATCACTTTTGATCCGCATAATCCTGATAAAATATATGCTACAACAGGTGATGTCAATATCTCAGGATATCCTTTTTTAGGATCAGGAATTTATCGCTCTGATGATACCGGTAATTCATGGAATTACATTGGTCTGAACGGAACCGGAGTTTTATCAAAAGTTGCTGTTGATCCAAATAAAGAAAACATTATTTATGTTGGGTCGATGGGATATCCTTCTCAAAAAGGAAGTGAAAGAGGATTGTTCAGGTCTACGGATGGAGGACAGACATGGAATAAAACGCTCACGATTGATGATAGCACCGGTGTCATTGATCTGGTCACTGATCCTGTGCATCCGGGATATATTTATGCAAGTGGATGGACACGCATTAGATCAAATAAAATATCCACTACGATAGGTCCTGGTACAGACGTTTACAGGAGCACTGATTATGGAGCTACCTGGGAAAATCTAATCAATGGATTACCGGCCGGAAGTCATTCGAGGACAGGCCTCGAGATCTGCGCTGATGGAACCTTATTTGTCAGTTATATCAATAATTTACTTTCAGGATCTTGCGCAGGGTATATTGAGTCTCTTGAAGGCATTTTCAAATCAACTGATGCAGGTATGAGTTGGGATACAGTACCAATTTATGCACTTGAAACTTTACCATGTGACCTTTATGGATTTAATGGATGGTATTTCGAAACGCTTAAAGTAAATCCTGAGAACTCGCAGGACATTTCTCTTCTTGGTGTTGATATGTTCAGGTCATTAGATGGAGGTGAGACTTGGGTTCAGTCTGTGCCCATTTGGTGGACGTATGAAGTCCACGGTGACAAACACGATCTTGTATTTGCAGCAGGCCAGATGTTTCTTGCTACTGATGGGGGCGCATATAAATGTCCGATAGATCAATCATTGCCATGGAGTGATATTGAAAATATTCCTTCCACTCAATTTTACAGAACAGCTTTCAATCCACATCAGCCTGATCAATATTTTGGTGGAGCTCAAGACAATGGCACGACAGGTGGTAATGCGAGTATGCTCAATGAGTGGCCTCGACTTTTCGGCGGCGATGGATTTCAACCTCTCTTTGATCCCGGAGAACCTGATTGGTCTTATGTCATGACACAAAGTGGTGAAGTTTATTGGAGTTATGAAAATGGAATTAATTATAATAAGATTACTGCAGGCTTGGTTGGGTATCGCTATTGGGACATGCCTTTGGTCATGAGCCATCAGGATCCCAAGATTTTATTTTGTGGAACAAATACTGTTTATAGAATCGATATGCGTGATTCGATCAAGATGTGGAAAAGCATAAGCCCTGATTTGACAAGACGTGATACAATACTAGGCTACAGATACCCGGCCGTCACTGCCATTGCACAATCCGATCTTGATTCGCTGAGATTGTATGCCGGAACACAGGATGGTAAAATATGGACAACTCCGGATGGCGGATTGGATTGGACAGATATCACTGATGGCACGCCCGGATATTTCGTTACTTCGATTACAACTTCTACCATCGATCCTCAAAAGGTATTTGCTACTTATTCAGGTTATCGCGACAATGATCATACACCGTACATCTACAAAAGTGATGATGCAGGTCAACATTGGGTTTCCGTAGGAGTAAATATGCCGATGTTGGGTGTCAATAGTTTTTTAATACTACCCGGCTGGAATGATGAAGTATTGTTTGCAGCAACAGACGGGGGAGTGTATACCAGTTTTAATTCAGGTGCTCTTTGGGAAAGGTTGGGCACAAATTTTCCGTATATGCCCGTCTATGACCTGGAATACAATCCTTTTGAAAATACGATTGTGGCAGCAACATTCAGCAGAGGGCTGATGACTTTCCCGGTGGATGAATTGGATCTGGTGAGTGGAGTTGCCCCTGTTTCACAAAATTTAGCATTAAAAAAATTATTTGTTTACCCTACTATCGTCGATGACTATGTTACAATTGATTTTGATAAATATAATGGCGACATCAATCAATTCGATGTTTCAATTATTGACATGAATGGCCGAGTCCTTCAGACCAATAAAATAATTATCTCCGGAAACAGAAAGATTAATCTGAATATTCAAGAGGGAATTCCACAGGGAATTTATTTTATTCAAATTTCAGATCAATTGACATCCAGGAAAACATTTAGAATGATAAAACAATAAGAAGTGTTACTCTCCTTGCACTGAGCAAAGTCAATGGACAGCATGTCCTGACGTGTCGAAGTGTCACTCTCCTTGCACTGAGCAAAGTCAATGGACAGCATGTCCTGACGTGTCGAAGTGTCACTCTCCTTGCACTGAGCAAAGTCAATGGACAGCATGTCCTGACGTGTCGAAGTGTCACAAGCTCACACGTTTGTCCGACCACTTTTATAGTATGTCGAACTATACCCTGAACTATCGATAATTCATTCTATTTTCGCCGCATGAAACGACCCAAAACCGAATTTTTATTAAAGACTATATTCATTGCCCTTTTCCTCCTCATGCTGGGTATTCATGGCATGATAGCCCAATCAACCATCACAGGAATCGTCAAAGACGAGAAAGATCAAACTGTTCCGTTTGCCAACGTATTGTTAATCTCTCCGGTTGACAGTTCATTGGTCAGAGGAAGTGTTGCAGACGAAAATGGACATTTTGAGATGGCTAGTGTCAAAGCAGGCTCATACCGTCTGAGGATCCTCATGACAGGATTAGCCGAGCAAATAACAGATCCTTTTACTCTAGAAGCGAATGCTCAATCAAAAGATTTTGGTGTTATTGTTCTTAGAGAGGATGCCGTCGTCATGAATGCTGTTGAGGTCGTCGCCAAAAAACCATTGTATGAACAGAAAATAGATCGGCTGGTCGTCAATGTAGCGAACAGCATCACTTCATCAGGCACTAACGTACTTGAAGTTCTTGAACGAACTCCGGGCGTCATCGTCAATCATCAGAATAATTCCATTTCTGTCAGCGGGAAAAATGGCGTTGTCGTCATGATCAATGGCCGGATCAACTACATGCCTGCCGATGCCGTGGTACGCTTACTTGAAGGAATGCCTTCAGCGAATGTGGAACGCATAGAAGTGATCACCACTCCTCCTGCAGGTTTTGATGCAGAAGGCAATGCAGGATACATCAATATTGTCCTGAAGAAAAGCCTCGATGAAGGTTTTAACGGGAATTACGGCGCGAGCCTTGGTTATGGGAAAGGAGAGCAAATCACCGCGAATTTGAATTTTAATTATCGTAAAGGAAAAACAAATCTATTCGGTGATTATAGTTATTCCAGGGATGGAGCTGAGCAGGAATTTGATTTTTATAGACGCATATTATTAAATGGTGACCAGGTGGAAACCACAACCCAAAGTTTAAGAGATCCTGAAACCAACAATCATTATGCCCGGCTTGGACTCGACTATCAACTTGACAGTAAAACTGTCCTGGGTGTTCTTCTTGATGGTTATGATACAAAGTGGGTCATGGATGCCAACAATAACTCTACCATCATTACCAATAACCATCTTGACACCACCATTCTGATCCACAATACCGAATTAAATCAATGGAAACATCTTGGTGGAAATATTAATCTTGCACATACTTTTTCAGAGGGTAAGCAACTTACATTATATGCCGATGTGCTTTCTTATAAGGATAATAACCCGACAGAATACCAAAACAATTATTATGATGGTGAAGAAAATTTCCTTTTTACAACCCAAACAAGGGCACATAAATTGACGCCCATAAATATTTCAGTAGGTAAAATCGATTATACAACACCAATAGGGAAGAAGTTGAAACTTGAAACGGGAGTAAAGGGAACGCTTTCCAATTTTAAAAATGATGTTGGTGTGGAGGATAAACAAGGACAGGAATGGGTAGAGATTGATACGCTCACTGCTAAATATGATCTGAATGAAAAGATTCTTGCAGGCTATGCCACTATTGAAACACCCACTTTTGATGGAATCAATCTAAAAGCAGGTATGCGGTATGAATACACCAACTCAAATTTAGGATCAGCAGAACAACCTGACATTGTGGACAGGCAATTTGGGGAATGGTTTCCGAGCGTTTTTCTTTCGAAAGATTTTAATGACAAGAATTCAGTGAACCTTGCTTATAGCAGGCGGATCACACGTCCGACATTTAATGATATGGCGCCATTTGTGATATTTCTTGATCCTTCTACATTCTTTTCAGGAAATCCCGCCTTGCAACCATCAACGTCAGACAATTTCAAATTGGGTTACAATCATAAATCGATGTTATTTTCTCTTGAATACAGTTTTGAAGACAGCACGATTGCACAATTTCAAAGCACGGTCATCGAAGGAACGAATAGTCAACTCTTTTATGCAGAAAACTTAAAAGATACAAAGTCATTTACGTTAACCATATCCATTCCCGTGACACCAGCCAAATGGTGGACGATGTACTATAATGTGATTGCCGGAAAGAAAATCTCCAGGAAATATTATGGAACAGATTTAACTTCATTTGACTTTGCAGGACTTGGATTTTATTCTACACAAACTATTTCCCTGCCGGCCAATTTCACTTTTGAAGCAACGGGTTATTATGGGACCGGTGGATTGTTTGGCGTTGTATCCATCAACCCAAACGGTGCCCTGAATGTCGGGCTGCAAAAGAAATTTGGAGATAATGGTGGAACGCTTCGGATTGGATATGATGACGTATTGAATACCCAGAAATTTACCGGCATTTCTGATCTTCCTGAACAAAATGAATATTTCAAAGCCTCGTTGAGATTCAGCCAGCCAACCATCAAGATCAGTTATCAGAAGGATTTTGGTAACCAGAAAATTAAGACGATAGGGGATCACCAATCGGGCGCAGAGGAAGAAAGGCAGAGAGTGAAGAGCAACTAGTAGTCAGTTGTGAGTAGTCAGTCGTGAGATGTGAGATGTGAGTAAGTTCTCCGTGGCTTCCGTGTTCTCCGTGTGATATTATTTATTTTACTTTAGAAATTGTGAGTGGTTAGAATCGTGAGACTTGAATCGTGAGGTTTCTAAACATCTAACCTTTTTTTACCACATAGGCACATAGTAAACATAGAAATCACATAGAACCACCTTATGAAAAGATCTAAACATTTAACCATTAACCTTTTCAACACCCTTTCCAATTCGTAAATAATCCAATAGTCCTTTAAACCTTTCATCCTTGAACAAGCTTAACGTCATCATCACAGGTTCCACAGGAATGGTGGGGAAGGGAGTTCTCTTCGAATGCATCGATAATCCTGAAGTGGAATCAATCCTTCTTGTCAATCGGAACCCTATCGATATCAAACATCCAAAGGTCAAAGAGGTCATTGTCAAAGATTTTTCAAACCTCGAATCGATCTGGGAATATCTGAAAGGCTATAATGCTTGTTTTTATTGCCTTGGTGTTACCTCTGTAGGCACCAGTGAAGCTGATTATACCAGGATCATGTATGATTATACCATGTTGTTTGCAAAGGAAATTTTGGCACTAAATCATGACCTCACTTTTTGTTTTGTATCTGGTGCCGGCACAGATAGTGCAGGAAAAGCCATGTGGGCGCGCGTGAAAGGGAGAACAGAAGATGATTTAATGAAATTTGGATTTAAACAGGCATATATGTTCAGACCTGGTCTCATCCGGCCGATGAGAGGAATAAAATCCAGAACTACATGGTACAATGTTTTTTATACGGTATTCAGGCCATTTTCTCCTCTGCTCAGGCGATTTCCAAAATATGTGACAGACACAGATACCATGGGTCGGGCTATGATCAATGTATCGCTGAAAGGATATTCAAAGAATATTTTACAATCTGCGGATATTAATATAGCAGGACACACGGGACCCTCTGACACGTCAAACCATGCTGTCCGTTGACAGTAATGATTTTTGCCTTTCAATCATTTCCACGCACCATTCAATAGTAAAAACATCGTCCTTTTTTGGGGCCCGGATACATTTGATTCGAATTTAAAAACAGAATCAAATGAAAAGCATTATTTTATTATTCAGCGTTATTGCGTTTTGTCAATTATCCTGCATGCAGGAAAATCTTGAACCCGCCATCGTCGGCGATTGGCATGGAAGTGATCCCCCGCCCACGGTCCCAAAAATTAAAAGGGAGTATAATACCAATGATTCCACCACCTATACCTATGATGCAAAAGGACGGCTACTGTCGTATGAATATTCCGAAGGTGACAGGAGTGAATACGCCTATCATCAGGATTATATTGAGCGCACCATTTTTGGAGCTGATGGTTCATTTACAGGAGTTCAAACCTTTTATCTAAATGATAAGGGCCTCGTCATCAAAACTGAATACACCGGATCTCCGGATTCTGAGACCAGGTACGAGTATAACGATGAGGAACAGGTCATCAAAACCACAATTCAAAGTCCTGTTTCTACTTTTGAGGGGTTTTACGCTTACAAGGATGGAAATATCGAACAGGTAGTCTACAAAACGAATGGCGTCTTCAGCTATGCCTACAAATATTCATATTATACAGACTTGCCTAATGGCTTAAGTAATGAAAACTGGGGAAATATGTATCTCGGTAAAGACAATAAGAACCTGGTGAAAGTCTGGTATGGTGTCGGACAGGATGGAAAAACATTTAACCAGACTGCTTATCTCTATTCTTTAGACAATAAGGGAAGAGTCATTAAACGACAAAAAAGCGGCGGTGAAAATTCAACCACGTTTTATGAATATTAATCTTAAAAAATAAACAATCGATTCATTATCTCTTCTCCCTGAAGAAGAAATAAACATAGAAGCTACCTTAAAGGTGGCTTTTTTTATTTTAGCTAAAAAAGATTATTGACCTTATAAGTAAAAAAGAGGTATTTTTTCATTCGTAATTATCTTCATTGTTATGTATTAACCGGAAAAGGATGCATTACAATTAAAGATTTGAATACCCATAAAGAGTTTTCTATTTTTTAACCTAAATATTGAAACGAATGAAAAACCTACTGATTATCCTGTGTTTATTGACATGGGTTTCCATCTCCGCGTGGGCACAGACTGATTACCTCCAGTTTGAGGTAGCCAGTTACAAAGTAAAATTGGGCCAGAGAGATATGTTTGAAAAAGGACTTGCCGCTCACAACAAAAAATTTCACAATGCTGACCCTTTTAAAGTAGGGGTGTTTAGAGTGGAAAGTGGTTCTGGTTCAGGCGAATATGTTATGGTGATGGGACCGGTGACCTTCAGCCAGATTGAAGGCCGACCTACTGGTCCTGAACATGACGGTGACTGGTCAAAAAATGTTTTGCCTTATGTTGAATCCATCAGTGAATCCAATTACTGGAGAGTTGATAAAGATATTGCCTATCGTCCCGAAGGTACTAGTACATACAACAAATCCAGGCTCAGGTTCTTTACACTTAACCCCGGACAATCGGACAGATTCAAAGCGGCTATTCAATTGATAGCTGATGTGTATAAAGCCAAAAAGTATAATGCAACTTATACTGTGTATTGGAAATATGGCGCATCTCAGGGTCCTCATGTGGCTACCGAAATAGGAATGAATAGCTGGTCCTGGTTTGATCAACCGAATACAATCCAAAAAGATTTTGAAGAGGTGCATGGCGCAGGATCATGGCAAAAGTTTATGGATGAACTGGACATCGCCATTGACAGGACAAAAACCTTTGATCAACTTGATACATTCAGACCTGATCTGAGCAGTGACTAAATTGGTATCTCGCAAAACAGAGTTTTGCTGACACTCAAACGTAGGCAAAGCCTACGCTTAACAAGTAAAATAAAAATGCAAGCATTGCTTGCATTTTTATTTTATAAAACTGTTCGGCGTAGGTTTAACCTACGTCGGTGTGTCAGCAAATTTCTGATTTGCGCATTCCCATGACATTTACCTGTCAAACCACTTTTTAAATCCCGGCGCTTTTTCCCTGCTCATGTCCAATTCCATTTTCAAAGGAGATTTTAAAGTGATGATCAATTTTTGATTTTCTACCGGTTTTACACTTTGAATCGCGTCAATATGGATAATAGCCTGCCTGTTGGCTCGGTAATAAACTTTAGGATCAAGCAATTCTTCTATTTCATCCAGTGTCGCAAATTCAAGAATATACTTATCCCCGTTGAACGTGAACAAATAATTGAGATTGTCACGGTAAAAGCAGGCAATATCCCTGGTCAGTATCGGTTGCCATTGGTTGCGCACTTTTACAATAAATTTTTCTTTGTAAGTATGCAACGTCCCCTGGGGATTGGCTACCATTTGCAGAAGTTGCTGTATGTCTTTTGGATACTGAGATTTACTTTGATAGATGGTCCTGCATTTATCTATTGCCTTTTTTAATTCATCCGTATCGATTGGCTTTAATAAATAGTCGGCTCCATTTACTTTAAAAGCGCGAATCGCGTACTCATCATATGCGGTTGTAAAAATGACAGGGCATTTCAGTTCGTAGCGTTCAAAAATTTCGAAGCTGGTGCCATCACTTAGTTGGATATCGGCAAAAAGCAGGTCAGGTTCGGCATTTTCCAAAAACCACTTCCGGGCAGTTTTGACGCTTGGCAATACCTCAACAATCTTAATGTCAGGAGCGATCTCATTTATTTTATGCTGCAATTGTTTTGCAATCAATGTTTCATCTTCGATAATGACGGCATTCATAACAATGGTATTTTAACGGTGAAATATTCATCTTCCCTGACCACCATAGGCCGGCTGCTCAAGTAGTGATACAGGGAGATCATGTTTGACAGGCCTTGTTTATTGCTTGTTTCCACAAATGATTTTCGCTGCAGGTTATTGCGTACGACCAGGTAGTCATCTTCTACAAATAAATCAATCACCAATGGTGAATCTGCATCTGCGATGTTGTGCTTGATCGCATTTTCAACGAGGTTTTGCAGTGTCACCGGTGCGATTTTACGATGATAATATTCTTCATCGATGTTCACATTGAATACAAGTCCCTTCTCAAATCTTGTTTTCTGGAGTTGATTATATAAAGTGACAAATTTTAGTTCTTCAGACAGAGGCACTGTTTCATTTTCCCTGTTCTTGAGAATATAACGATACACCTTACTCATCTTATCAAGAAAATCACCTGCCATTTTCTGGTCCATCGTGATCAGGCTGCTCAATGAAGTCAGTGAGTTGAAGAGGAAATGCGGATTAAGATGTTGTTTTAGATTCTCATACATCACCAGTGTTTTTTCTTTTTCCAACAACTGGGCTTTGTTTTTCAGCACAAGCAAACTTTCCCTATAGCTTAACCGATATCGGAAGAAAGCGATAATGATAGCTCCAATCAAAAAGAGGATGATAAAGCGGAAATACACTGTCTCATAAAAAACCTGGCTGATGTTTATTCCAATGACTTTCTCAGGCACATTCCAGTCAGGATTATCTGTGATGACTTTATACCTGAACGAATAGTGCCCGGATGGGACATTCGTATAATTGATTTCCCTCTTGCGTGAATAAATCCAGTTTTTATCGAATGGAACCAGTTGATAAGCATACCGGCATTGATAAGGATTCATATAATTGAGTCCTGCCAATTCAATGTTGAAGAAATTCTGATCATACCGGAGATCGATGTGCTGAAGGTTTTCAGGATTGATGATATCCTTTTGATCCGGTATGCTGAAGGATGAAATGAGTACCGGCACATTGGAAATATTTTCCCTGAAATCTTCCGGGCGGAAAAACAGGAATCCTTTATAAGTTGGGAATATGAATAATCCATTGCTGGTTTGAAATGCTGATTGCTCATTAAACTGATTGGTCAGCAAGCCATCGTTGACATCAAAGCGCTTGATCTTGTCTCTTGTTTCATTGAGCACGCATAAGCCATTGGATGTTCCTATCCATATTCGATCAAGAGAATCCACCATGATGTTATTCGTCCGGTTGGAGGGCAATCCATTTTCCCTCTTAAAAAAGCGCGATTTATTTTTCACCGGGTCATACATGGTCAGGCCTTCTTCTGAACCAATCCAAAGCATCCCTTCTTTATCCTCTGCAAATGAAGAAAACCGCGTGTCTGAAATTAAGGAGTCTTTAATCGTCAGAATTTTTTCCGTCTTTAGATCAATATCATACTCCACAAGACCCACATCCAGAAGACCGATCCATAATCGATTTTTATGATCAGCATACAAAGCCTGCACATTGTAATGAGCAAACTTCGATAAGACAGTATCCCTGGTTAAATCATCAAAGCGATTTTCATTTCTTAAGTAATGATATAGTCCCTGTGCTGCGCCGAGCCAGATACTGCCATTTGTATCCTTTGCGAACATCCAGAAAAAAACATGGGGGATCCCCTGGTGTTCATCAAAAAAATCCATCTTGCCAGTGGAAGGATGATATCGGTTCAATCCGAGTGCCGTTCCAATCCAGATATCACCGTTATCATCAAGAAGCAATGAACGACCTGAGTTGGATTGTAGAACCGGTTTTTTCCCGGCATCATTAGTGAATGTGCGAAGAAGATGCCATGTGCTATCATATAAAGCGACACCTTTTCCTGTGGCCAGCCAAATGTTTCCTTCTTTATCCTCGCAGACGCTGCGACACCACGTATCCGTGATCACCCCTTCGTTACTGAGAAAAGGATAAATCGAATGGAAGAAGTTTTTATCCGGGTTGAAATAACTTAGTCCGTATCCGGGACTTCCGAGCCAAATCGTACCATCCACACCCTGGTAAATACTCATGTTGCTGTTGAACAATAAACTATTCGGGATAAATGGATAATTCTTATAGTCGTAAAAATTATCTTTCTTTTCATTATACAACGTCAAGCCTGAAAATCCGGCAGTGACCCAGACTCTGCCTTTTTGATCGGTCATTATTTTTAGCAATGCATTATTGCTCCAGTCCTTCTGCGCCGTGATGAAGTGATCATAAGTTTTGACCGTGCGATTTTTCAGATCAATCTTGTTGAGCAAGGATGGGTAGGTGCAGGTGGCCCATAAAAATCCTGATGAATCAAATGAAATAGAGATGACCGGGTTGCTGCTGATGGAGATTGGAGCTGAAGGATCATGAATGATTTCACCATATTCTTTTGTGACAGGATTGAAAATTTTAATCCCCGTGGTAGAAGCCATATAAAAATTGCCATCCTTAGCCGGCATGATTTGTCTGATGAGGCCATGGATTATTTTAATAAAATTCTTGTCATTATTATTGGTGAAAGGCAGAATGGATAACTTTTGTTGATCAACTGTCCAAAGTCCATCATCTGTCACCAGCCACATAGTTCCGTTCTTATCTTCAATAATATCATTAATAAGGATTGGCCTTGGCGAAGAATAATTTACGAATTGGTCACGTGTATCATCATACCGGGATAATCCGCTGAAAGTGCCTATCCAAATATTAGATTTAGAATCACGGTAGAGAGACTGGATAAAATTGTTACCAATTGAAGTTGAATCTCCCCGTTTTGAAAAATATCCTTTAATGCTGATGCCATCAAAACGATTGAGGCCATAAGAAGTCCCGATCCACATATATCCATATTTATCCTGCACTATAGCGCGGACAACACCGTCACTTAATCCTTCCGTATTGGTCAGATGACGAAAATTAAAAGAAGTAGCCTGGGATTGTAAAGGAAGGATGAAAATGACTCTGAGACAAAGCAATAAGAGGACTTTATTCCAACCGGCAATCATTAATTTCCAGTGATGAGGCATGACGAAAGGAAATGTACAAAGAAACCCGCCAATCCGGAATTTCAATTAATGAAGTGTAGTAAAATTCAAATGAAATGTGGTAAAAGAAGAATGAAGCGGGTCTAAACTAAGAGGTTAGTCTTTCCCGGACCACAGATTTTTATTCAACCCTTTCAGGGTAGGCATAGATTCCACATAACTTGCCCCGGGTTGCACCCGGGGCCAATGACATTAAAGTCTTTCAGACTTTGGGTAAATTCAATCAAAAGTAATAGTATTGAATTATTAATTGGCTGATCAGAAATTTCAAAATAAGTACTATTAATAATTTCGGCAATTATTGGGAATTATAGAAATGATCCTGAAAGGATCTAATTTTATTGGCCGTGGGTGCAACCCACGGAAAAGAAACAAGGCACTTTCCAACCCTGAATGGGTTGAATAAAAGTCTGTTTTTAGTTTTCAATCAATCCTTACTTATACCCAGAAGCGTTAATCATCGTTTTGGATAATATAGCGTAGCAGGATTCCCATGCTGCTTTCACATCATCATTCCAATCTTTTCCAAGACCTTGTTGAAGTGTCCATAGCAATGCCGTTCCGACCGCTTTGTAATGAGGGGCCTTGACCCCATATTGCGTATGCCGCTTGGCTAATTGCTGTATATCATTGGTCAGTTCCTCCGGGTGATCAAGACGGCCAACGATAATCGTAAGCATATCAATTAGTTTTTTGGCCTGCTCTTCCCTGGAAGTATGAAACAAATGTTTCACTTGAGGCATATCAATAAACAATTTGCTAAAGAAAACATCTCCTGTCAACACAGGATCGATATCCCTGAAGTAACTCCATGTCTTTTTTACCAATAATATCTGATCCTCTGTCATAAGGGATTTTGGCTGGACGGTCAAACTGTAAGTAAAATACCAATTCATTTTAACGATGCAATAATAAATTTATTAATGAATTCCACTTCAATCCTTTATCCCAGCGATACTATTTCCTTGGGTTAAAGATTTTATTGGCCGGGACAAAATTGATACCCGGCGGCCCGGCATAAAAATTTATCGGGTTCAATAACCATATTATCTACCTGGAGTGTGGCAAAATGCAATTGGAACGATGGAATGCTTTTAAATATCGTTGAGTGTCGGTTGACCTACATGGTGACTGAGCTGCACGAGGATGTGCTAAAGGTGTCGAAGTTGCTTAAGAAGGCTTTTGCTAGTGAAGGGCAAACGAGGCACAATGCCTCATTTCATTTTTAATACACTTCATTTAAAATATTCCCATCTCCGACCTTAAAAAGTTTTCACTCTTTTATAATGGATGCAATTTTGAATCGCACTTAAAATCATTGACTGTTAAATATTAATCAATAAAAACAGAAGATTATGAAAAGGATATTTATGATTCTTAAAACCATCTTGTTTTTCAATATTGCATTAGCGCAACAGGGTGTAGCTATCACCACTGATGGAAGCAGCCCTGATAATAGTGCCATCCTTGATATTAAATCGACTGCGAAAGGAGTATTGGTTCCCCGGATGACTGCCGCACAACGGGTGGCTATTCCCACTCCTGCAACAGGCTTATTGGTATACCAGACAGGAAGTTTTACAGACGGATTTTATTTCTATAACGGGAACTCCTGGACACAATTAAATACGCCGCCTTCGAATACCACAGCATGGAATGTTACAGGTAATTTAGGGATTGATTCCACCACTCAATTCATAGGTACTGTAGATCAGTCGCCGTTAATTGGAAAAGTGGATGGTGAGCAGGTATTCAGATTCTCAGAAAGAATGCCGGCCACTTGTGTTGGTTACCAGGCAGGAAAAAATAACTCCGGTCTGAACAATACGTTCTTCGGATATAAAGCCGGTATGACGAATACAGCTGGTCTTAACAATGTTTTTATAGGTTCAGGTGCCGGATATTTTAATACCACAGGATGGGATAATCACTTTATAGGTTACCAGGCCGGATATGCAAATACTACAGGAATTGAAAACCATTTTGAAGGTGATCTAGCAGGTTATTCAAACACAACCGGATACAATAACCTTTTCATTGGTTATGCGGCAGGCAACCAAAACACCACCGGTATCGATAACCATTTTGTAGGATTTGGAGCCGGGCAAGCAAATACAACAGCTAGTAACAACTATTTTACCGGGTACCAGGCCGGATATTCCAACAATATTGGTTACTCAAATCATTTCGAGGGGTTCCAGGCTGGAATATTAAATACAACAGGCTATCAAAATCAATTCACAGGATACCAGGCCGGATATAAAAACACAACAGGCAACCAAAATAATTTTTTAGGTTTCAATGCCGGTTATTCCAATACCACCGGGTCAGCGAATTATTTCAGTGGTTATTATGCAGGGGCTTCCAATACTACCGGTTCTTATAATCATTATGAAGGATTCGAAGCCGGCCGATATAATACAACAGGTGTGAATAATTATTTTAGTGGCTACAGGGCAGGCAGAAATAATACCACAGGTTTTTCTAATCATTTTGAAGGTTTTAATTCTGGCTTGGATAATACAACAGGAAGTAATAATCATTTCGTTGGTTATGATTCGGGCTGGTCCAATACCTCAGGTTCAGAAAATCATTTTGAAGGTAGAGGTGCAGGGAATTCCAATACTACAGGATCGGGAAATCAATTTGAAGGATTTGATGCCGGGTATTCTAATACGACAGGTCTCAACAATTATTTCTCAGGAGATCAATCGGGCTACTACAATTCCACCGGAACCAATAATCTTTTTATTGGAAATCATTCCGGATTAGGGAATACGACAGCCAGCTACAATCAATTTATCGGATATTTTGCCGGACTCGGGAATACTACGGGGACTAATAATCATTTCAATGGTTTCGAAGCAGGTTTAAAAAATGTCAGTGGCTCAAATAATTTTTTTGAAGGATATGAAGCCGGATATAACAACACCGCCAGTAACAATCATTTCGTGGGATATGGAGCAGGTGGGGCTAATACCACAGAAATAGGTAATCATTTTGAAGGATACCAGGCAGGAGCTAATAATACAACAGCTAATTATAACCAGTTCATTGGCTACCAGGCCGGATATACCAATACGATAGGAACTGTTAATGATTTCTCAGGTTATCAGTCCGGATTTTCGAATACAACGGGTGGATATAATCATTTTGATAGTTTTCAGGCGGGTTATTATAACACGACAGGTTCAAATAATTATTTCAGTGGTTTTGAAGCCGGATTCGACAATACAACAGGTAATGGAAATGTAGGCATCGGCAGTGGCGCTTTGGATCTTTGCATAAACGGATCAAATAATACGGCAGTTGGATATCATTCCAATCTGATGAGCAGTAATTTTTCCAATACCATTGCTCTCGGTTACCAGGCTAATGCAACTGCCAGCAACAAAGCGGTCATCGGAAATGCATCTACATCATCGATAGGAGGGTATGCTAACTGGAGCAATTTCAGCGACGGCCGATTCAAACGAAATATCCAGGAAAATGTACCGGGCATAGAGTTTATCAAAAAACTAAGACCAGTTACTTACACATTGGATGTTGATGCCATCAATGATTTCAATTCCAAAGATTTACCTGCAGACAAGAAAATACAAAACGTAAATCCGGATAAATCAAGCCAGGTGCTCACAGGTTTTGTCGCCCAGGAAGTACAACAAGCTGCACAATCAATGAATTATGATTTCAGCGGAGTTGACAAACCTGCGGATGAGTCCAAACAAACTTACGCTCTTCGTTATGGAGATTTTGTTGTCCCCCTGGTGAAAGCCATCCAGGAGCAACAAGCTGAAATCGATATGCTGCTCCAAAAAGTAGCCGATTTAGAAAAAAAGAATAATCAATAAACAAATAAGCAATAGGCAATAAGCAATAAGCAATAAGCAATAAGCAAAAGCAAAAGCAATAAGCAAAAGCAATAAGCAATAGGCAATAAGCAATAGGCAATAAGTAAGAGACTAAGGCGAAGGAAAAACAAAATGCAACTATTCAAATAAATCAATAAACTACATTCATCATGATACACCAAACTATTCAAGATAATCCATCCCGATTGATGGTCGCCACTTCTGAAGGAACATTTTTCTTTCTTCCCGAAGAAATCGTAAGGCTCGAAGCCAGCAGCAATTACACCTATATTTATTTCACCAACAGGGCGAAAATGTTTACAGCAAAAGTGCTCAAAGAATTCGCTAAACGCCTTGAACCTATGGGTTTCATCCGTACTCACAAAACCCATCTCGTCAACCGGAATCACATCACCTCCATACGACATGATGGCACCGTGATGATGAGAGATTCTTCTGTGGCAGAGGTGTCCAGGAGAAAGAAAGGAGATTTGATGAGGATGTTACGGTCAGCGGAGGGCATGGCGCAAAGAGCGTGACGCATCTCAAAGCTGCGCTTTGAGTGATTTATTTCAAAAAAGCAATGTCATAATCGAATGCGCCAAACTCGTCGTGCTCACTGCTTCACCATCTACAAACAATCGATACTTCACTTCAGTGTCACCTCCATTCATCACGATCACCACCATCGAACCATCAACATTTTGAAACCCGGTGGTATGCAATTGTTCCCTGCTGGAAGAAACAGTGATTCGTTTAGCACCGGGACGAATGTATTTTGAAAAATGACCGATGTAATAATAAGAATTCATGAAATGGAGTGTGTTGTCACGCGTATCAGCATGGATGGGTGCAAAGCAAAAATTATTGATATGATTGGGACCACCGGTTTCGTCCAGCAGTATATTCCAATCCGTCCAACCGGTTGCTCCATTGTTGAAATCATTGATCATTTCACTTCCATATTTTTCACCCCAATGCCACTCATCAAATGTCTTCCAATTGAATGGGCTATTGCACGCTTCTGTCAGGAGTAAAGGTTTGTCAGGAAAGGCTTCCGAAACGAGTTTTACATTTTCCGGTATGGGCGCTCCTGTCCAACTTTCATACCAGTGGAATCCGATTCCCCAGACGTATTTAGCAGCATCTTTATCATTTAAGATGGTGGAAGCCCGTTGGTAGATAAGATCACGATTATGATCCCAGGCGATGAGTTTAATATCCTTCATCCCGTTATCCTTCAATGCCGGGCCGAGATAATTTTTGATAAAATCACGCTCATCTTCTGCAGTATACATGCAGGATTCCCAGGTTTGTTTGGCCATAGGTTCATTTTGTACAGTCAGTCCCCACACATGAATGCCGTGTGCTTCATAAGCCTGCACAAACTTGATATAATAATTCGCCCATGATTGATAATATTCGGGTAAAAGTATTCCGCCATGAAGCATGTCATGATTGTCTTTCATCCATGCAGGCGGACTCCATGGACTGGCAAACAAATTCAATTTTCCCCCGGTGGCATCCATTGCTTTTTTGATAAATGGAATGCGATATTTTTCGTCATGAGCCACACTGAAAGAAGCCAGTGATTTGTCATTTTCATTGACATAAGTGTAACTGGAACTTGAAAAATCACAACTGTGAATATTGGTTCTCGCGAGCGTATACCCGATTCCCTTTTCATCATCAAAATAAGCTGTAAGAACTTTTTGCTGCTGATCCGGCGACAACTTGTAAAATGTTTCTGCAGCTGCATCCGTCAATGCACCACCAATGCCGATAAACGTCTGAAATGTTTTTGTTGGATCCACGAATACACTTGGCTCAGTTTCAAAAGGCTGGCCGTGCGGAGCAAATTGAAGTGTGTCCGTCGGTGTCAATCGGAGATTGGTATTTTGCGCAGTGACAATGATTTTGACAGTTGATCCTGTGTGTATTGAAGGAGAAGGTTTTGGCTGTGCATTCATCGTATTAAATGCAAGCATTCCTGCCAGGAAGGAGATTATTAGTTTCATCATATATGCTGATTTGAACATCTTATTCATCGTAAAGTTATCATATGTCCGTTAAAAATGGAAGATATATTAAATAAATTACCTTATTGCATTACCAAATTGATGGAAATGATGGATGCATTCGTAAATTAGATTTTTATTTAAAGTACAACTCCCATTCAGGTGAAAATTATAGAAAGTATTAAACTTAAACTCAGAGCTGATAAATATAAGACCAAACATGACATAGGTGGCATAGCTTATATTAATGCATCCGTCCAAAGGAACCAGACAGTGCTTGATATCGGAGCTCATAAAGGGGGTTATCTGTATTTTATTTTGAAGAGAGTGGGAGAGCAAGGTAAAGTTTATGCTTTTGAGCCACAGTTTAACCTTTATTCTTACCTCGTGAGGATGAAGAAATTATTTAAGTGGGACAATGCTGTCATAGAGCACCTTGCTTTGTCAAATAGTATTGGAGATGCCACGCTTTTTATACCGACAAATAAAGTCAGTAAGGGCTCATCACCGGGAGCAACCCTTGTGGAACATAAAGAACGTTCGGATTTTAAGTTGAATGAAACAGTTAAAGTTGATACACTGGATCATTATTGTCAAAGAAATAACATAAGTCCTGATTTCCTTAAAATTGATGTTGAAGGAAATGAATTAAATATTTTTAAAGGAGGAACTGATGTTTTGAAAAAATACAAACCTAAAATTTTGGTAGAAATTGAAAAACGACACATTGGGCCTGAACAAGTATTTGAAACTTTTAAATTCCTGGAATCATTGGGTTATACAGGGCAATTTATTCATCGCGAAAACAGAGTCTCCTTAGCTAATTTCGATCTGGCTAAACATCAAAATTTAGAGGACATGGATAATTATTGCAATAATTTCATATTCGAATAGAATCTATCCTTTCGCATTCCCTACGGAATGTTTCAGGATACATAAGTATATTTGGAACTCAGGATCATATCACAGGGACTTTAATACCCTCCGGATGCCATAGTGTCCGGTTTCAGAAAAGCAAAGCACGTATGCAGCATAGAGAAGAGCCAATGGCTTCACTGTCCGAAGTAAATGCCACAGTGGATGTGATGAAAGCCACTTCCAATAGGCGGAAGCTTTTTTCTTTTTTAGGTCCTGCTTACCTGATCAGCGTGGGTTATATGGATCCGGGCAACTGGGCCACAGACCTTGCAGGTGGAAGCCAGTTTGGATACAAGTTGATATGGGTGCTTCTCATGTCAAACATTATTGCCCTGCTGCTTCAAAGTTTAAGTGCAAGATTAGGCATCGTGCGCAGCCGGGACCTCGCACAAGCTTCGCGGGAAATGTATCCCGGCTTTGTCAATATTTATCTCTACATCCTCGCCGAGATTGCGATTGCCGCATGCGACCTCGCAGAAGTTTTGGGAATGGCGATCGGTTTACAATTATTGTTTCATCTTCCATTGATGTGGGGAGTCAGCATCACGGTCCTGGATACCTTCCTTGTCTTGTTGCTTTTTAATTATGGCATGCGAAAACTGGAGGTCTTCATTATATCCCTGATCGCGATTATCGGATTAAGTTTTCTGGCGCAGATGATTTTTGCAAAGCCTGACCTTGGAGAAATTGCAATAGGATTTATTCCCAGTCTTCCCGGCAGCGCTGCACTTTATATTGCTATTGGGATCATCGGCGCAACGGTGATGCCGCATAATCTTTATTTGCATTCATCATTAGTGCAGACCCGAAAATTTGATCGCAATCCTGTTGAAATCAGAAAAGCCATCAGGTACAATATCATTGATTCGACCATCGCATTAAATCTTGCCTTTTTTGTGAATGCCGCTATTTTAATTCTGGCAGCTTCAGTGTTTTTCAAAAACGGACTATTTAATATTGCCGAAATACAAGACGCTTATAAATTGCTCCAGCCAATGCTGGGAACAAGATGTGCTCCAATTCTTTTTGCAGTGGCCTTGATCGCAGCAGGTCAGAGTTCAACGATCACCGGGACGCTTGCGGGACAGGTTGTCATGGAAGGATATCTCAACCTGCGCATTGCACCATGGGTCAGGCGATTAATGACACGATTGATTGCCATCGTACCAGCTTTAATTGTGATCAATATTTTCGGAGAAGGTGCAACAGGAAGTTTATTGGTACTAAGCCAGGTCATCCTTAGCCTGCAACTTGGATTTGCCATTATTCCGCTCATCCATTTTGTAAGCGATAAAGACAAAATGAAAGAGTTTGTCATCAAACCTTACGTCAAATTTTTCGCATGGATATCCGCAGCCATTATTGTAGGGCTCAATGCAAAACTTGTCATGGAAACTCTCGGCAACTGGATGGCCTCACCAAATGAACATGCATGGATATTGAAAGTGACAGTTTTACCCATTGCCATTTTTACGGGAATTATTCTCCTCTACATCACCTTCGTTCCACTGATCATCCGGAAGAAAAAATACAGGCAGGCATTACCTCACGGAACATTTACCGAGATATCAAAGGTTGTTCCCCTGAAATATAAGCGCATTGCCATCACGATTGATTTCACGAAAACAGATCATACGACGATCAGTCATGCCATACTCCAGGGAGGTAAAGAAGCTGAATATGTATTAATCCATGTAGTAGAGACGGCAGGAGCTCTTGCATTTGGTAAGGACATCCGGGACTTTGAAACTCAATCGGATGAGAAAAACCTCCAGATGTATTCTGACAATCTGACAATGATGGGTTATAAAAATTCAATCGCCATTGGTTATGGCCGTCCCAAAGTCGGTATCGTTGAAAAAGTAAATGAATTCAATGCTGATTTGCTGGTGATGGGAGCACATGGTCATAAAGCACTGAAAGATTTGTTATTTGGCACCACAGTTGATTCGGTAAGGCATGCTTTGCAAATTCCGGTACTGATTGTCAGGTAAAAACGAAGAGTGAAGAGTGAAGAGTGAAGAGTGAAAAGTGAAGAGTGAAAAACGTAAAACTAAAAACTAAAAACTAAAAAATAAAAAATAAAGCAAAAAACAACTCATAACTCATAACTCATAACTCATAACTCACAACTCACTCTTCACTCTTCACTTTTCACTCCTTAAGATGACATGGAAAAATGTATTAAAATTTCCGCAAGCCAGGTGGGCCATTGCATTTTGCATGATTTGTATTGTCATTGATGTATTCTATCTGCCTGTTTTCTATGGAGATATCATCCAGCCAAAACATGGCATTTATCTTAATGATGCATTTTTAAATTTATTCACACCTGTCAATTGGTCGGTGATCATTTTTTCGATTATATATTTATGCATTCTCCAGACCATATTTTCAGTTGCTAAAAAACCTGATCTCATCCTCTTAGGACTCACAACTTATTTCGCGGTCAATCTTTTCCGGATGGCCACGATGTATTTTTTGACTCTTGAGCCTCCTACGGACATGATCTTCCTGGCGGACCCTATTTCCACTAAATTTTACCCTCCGGGTCATTTTGCCAAGGACATGTTTTTCTCAGGGCATCTCAGCACAATGACCCTCCTCGTCCTGATCGAGAAAAATCGGTTGGCCAAAAAGGTTAAATTTGTGGCTTGTGCCGCCATTGGAATGCTTTTGGCCTGGCAACATGTCCATTATACCATTGATCTTCTGGCCGCACCGGTAGTCACATATGGGATTTTTATCCTCATAAAAAACTTCCTCAAGCCTCTCCGGAAAGACCTCGAAATCAGTGTAAATAAAGGGGCATAAATGTAAATCTTGTTAATGAAAAGTTTTCGTCTTAACCATCCCATAATATTGAACTAACTTTCGAGTTACAATTCAAACAAAGCCGCCTACGAATTATGTCCGAACTTAACGAGAATGGGAAGTCCAATTCTAAAGAAAAGAGTTACCCTTTATTTACATTAGGCTCAACCTTAACAGAGGAGCAAAAGGAATTTTTTCACAAGAATGGTTTCATCCAATTTAAAAATTTCGCCAGCAAGGAGACCGTAGCCAAAATGCTACAGGAATCGGAACGCATCCAGGAACAATGGATAAAAGAAGATCGTAAACTGGTCAATGGCACCCCCATCAAATACGGAAAAGATATTGATGGAAAAACCATTGTTCAGCGATTCGCTTTTCTCAATCAGTTTGGTGAGATCTTCCAGGAATTTCTAAAAGATCCAAGACTGAAAGTTCTATTTGAACTTAATGGAACATTAGATTCACGTCTTGGCGAAAATGAAAAAGACGGGTTGGTATTCAATCATTACATTAATATCACCGAAAGCAATTATAGTCAACTCGGTTGGCATACAGATGTACTGAGGGATATTTTTTATGGTCATAAAGTAATGCCGATGCTCAATGTGGGTCTTCATCTTGATAAGTCAACACCGGAGAATGGTGGATTAAGACTTTTACCTGGGACACATAATAAGGGCCTTACCACACTTCTTTTTAGAAAA
This sequence comes from uncultured Saprospiraceae bacterium, assembly GCA_963746195.1. Classification (GTDB taxonomy): domain Bacteria; phylum Bacteroidota; class Bacteroidia; order Chitinophagales; family Saprospiraceae; genus Opimibacter. The sequence continues at coordinate 338,076 of CAVVAS010000004.1, forward strand.
GTGTATTATTTGAATAATAAGGCTGATGAAAAAGAAGTCGGTTTATCGGTTGAGCCCGGTGACCTGACGATCCACGATGGCCGTTTATGGCACCGTGTGGCCCAGTCCCCATTTGTAGGGGAGAGAAGCCGCAGGCGTGTCATGTACATTCCGATCATCTGCCGGTAAATTCGAGCCAAGGACTGAAAACAGTAAACCACTGCTTTATCAGCGTTTTATGTCGGTGACTGACAAGTAGTATGGCCTACGCCTTAATTACAGGAGCTAGCGGGGGTATTGGTTGGGCTATGGCAAGGGAACTTGCCTCTCGCAAGCACGACATTCTGCTTATTGCGAGATCTGGAGAAATCCTTCAAAAAAATACAGAAGAACTCAGGCAAAAATTTGGAGTTCAGGCTGATTTCCTGCCATTGGATCTTTCTGTTCCTGATGTTGCATTAAAAGTCCTTGCCTGGCTAAAGGAGAAAAATTATTCAATTGACATCCTGATCAACAATGCAGGTTATGCACTCTGGGGCAATCTCAATGATCTTGAGCGCGATGATCTCAACCGGATGATGCAATTGAACATGCTGACGATGTCAGACATGTGTAAAGTTATGTTGCCATTACTTCAAAAAAATCAGCGTGGCTATATTCTGAATGTTTCGAGTGCTTCTGCTTACCAGGCTGTACCGACGATCTCGACTTACGCTGCCACTAAAGCTTTTGTTCTTCTATTTTCAAGAGGCCTTACATCGGAGATGAAAGGAACAAATGTCTCCGTTAGTTGCATTTGTCCCGGGCCTACATCCACAGGTTTTATTGACAGGGCCAACATGGGTCCGCTGAAAGACAAGGCGGAAAAATTCAGCGTACAACCTGAAGTAGTCGCAAAGATTGGCATCAATGGAATGTATGCAGGTAAAGCAGAAATCATTCCGGGAGTGCTTAATTGGTTAGGTGCCAAGCTCGCGGAAATCATGCCAAAGGTTGTGTCTGAAAGTATTGGTGCGGGTCTTTATAAAGTCAAGAAGTAGTTGCAATCACTGATTAATAGTGAGCATCCTAATACTATTGAAGGTTCAATAAAAAAACAATTGTTCGGCGTAGGCTTGGCGTACCTCGTAGTGTTAAATTGTTCGGCGTAGGCTTGGCCTACCTCGTAGTGTTAAATTGTTCGGCGTAGGCTGAGCCTACGTCGGAGTGTCAGCAAAACTCAGTTTTGCGAGATAGTACCTATAATTCAACATACAATTTCATTGTATAATCTATGAATTATCTCTGTTCAGTAAAGGTTGTAAGTGATTCGGTGAAAATTTGAATAAATTCACCGTTGCAAAAGGCATTTATTTATGAATACCGTATTTCTATTGTTGCTTGCCATTTTTCCCGGCCTGGCCATCGCTATTTTGATTTATCTCCGTGACATTCGACAACCTGAACCATATCGGCTTTTATTGATGAGCGTGGTTTTTGGAGTTATCTGTTATTTCATTTCACGTGGCCTTGGTTTTTTATTGCATCATTTTATCTACATCAATCATGAGGATGTGGTGCACCAGATGCTCTCTGCATTTGTTTTCGTTGGATTAGTGGGAGAGGGGAGTAAATTTCTTTTTTTGCGTGGATTTACTTTCTATTATAAAGATTTTAATCATCCCTTTGATGGCATCGTGTTTGCCATCATGGTGGGCATGGGTTATGCTACTGCTGAAAACATCATGTATGTACTCAGTGCCGATACAGATTCAGCGATATTGAGGATCATTACTTCTGCTCCTGCCAATGCGGTGTTTGCTGTCATCATGGGTTATTTTTTAGGGGAGGCTAAATTTTTTAAGAACAAAGCTTTGCTCTATAGTGTCATTGCATTATTATTTGCCGCGTTAGCTCATGGGTATTATGATTATTTCCTGACCATGCTTGATATCAAGGGTCTTTGGATGCAGGCCATTGTGTCTATTATCATTGTCATCGTGCTTGTACAGTTGGCATTTAAAAGAATGAATAATGCGGAAATGAAGATGAATGGCAAATGATGAAGTAGTACTAACCGGTTTTTAGTCAATGGACTAATTATTTTCATCTTCAAAATAATTTCTGTCATGAAGATCTCTTGCTTGATTGCCAACAGCTTATTTCTCCTGTCATTGAGTTATAATCACCTGGCAGCAAACAAAAGATTAAAGAATTCAGGAGAAGGATGACAAAGAGAAAAAGAAAATTCCCGATCGCTTTCAGTTCTTTAGCCACTTCTCCTTTTCCACTGTTGATAAAATGGTGTATCAGCTATGGTATTTCGCCGAAATACGTTTTCCGGTTTTTTATTTCTTCATTTGTGAGCCTAGTTGCTGAACCGTTTCGGATAGTTGAAAACCTAGCGTACAATCGCAAATTAAAAGCAGTGTCACTTCCTACATCACCGATCTTCATCCTGGGACATTGGCGAAGTGGAACTACCTTACTTCACAACCTACTTTGCCAGGATGATCAGTTTGCTTTCATCACCACGTATCAGAGCGTTTTTCCCAACCAGTTTTTTACAGGGCGTTGGTTGTTTAAAAAGATGATGAAGGCATTAATGCCGGCAGAAAGACCGGTGGATCATGTACGATTATCGGCTGATTTTCCACAAGAGGAAGGATTCGCATTGTGTAGCTGTAATTCTTATTCCTTTTACCTCTTTTGGTATTTTCCAAGGCTATGGCTTAAGTTTTATGAAAAATTTGTCAGTTGCAGTAGTTCTTCTCCACAAGAGATAAGTAAGTTTAATCGGAACTATAAAAAGCTGATTGCCCAGTCCCTGCTTGACCAGGGGAGGCAACAATTTATTTCGAAAAATCCGGCCAACACAGGAAGGATTAAACAGTTGCTTCAAATATTTCCCGGCGCAAAATTTATTTACATATACCGTAATCCGCTGATGGTGTTTCAGTCGACATTAAAATATTTTGACGCTGTCATGGAATCTTTGCAAATGCAAAAATATGATAGTGCAGAATTAACTGAAATGATTTTTAATTTGTATGAGCGCCTTATTCATGATTATGAGGATCAGAAAAATTTAATCCCGGCAGGTCATTTGATCGAAATGCGTTATGAAGATTTCACAGAAAAGCCACTCGATACATTGAAAAAAATATATGCCACTCTTGAGGTGGATCATTTTGAAAAAGCACTACCTTCTTTTACATCATATATGAATACTCAAAACCAATCCAGCGAATCGGGGCAAACAATTGATATCGCTCTCGAACAAAAAATAAGATCTCGTTGGCAGTTTGCATTTATCAAATATGGATACCAGTAGTATGGTGTATTCATTAAATACTAATCCGGAGAACAGTTTCGTTTTCGAACAGGTGATTAATATGGCAGGTTATTTAAGGCACTTTGAGGGGATAAGCCGGAAAAAATGAAGCGAAAGCAGATTATTCTTTGGGGTGGATGGTATGGAAGTAAGAATGTGGGAGACCAGGCCTTGTTACTTGCGATCACGGATCTGTTGGGACATACCTATCCTGATGCGATTTTTACTGTTCTGACGGACAATCCGGATCATGTGCATCAATACGCATCAAGGGATTCAATATTTGATATTCGTGCGATTAATACCCGGAAAGAATTTTCGAAAGTTATTCGTGCTTTCAGGAAAAGCGACCTGTTCATTTTCGGTGGTGCAGTTCCTTTTTTTGATTATACCCCGCAAGTGGTGACGATACTTATACTTTGGCTTATGACTCGTTTTTTTCGGGTTCCTTATTTTCTTTGGTCTGTTTCGAGCCAGGAGATTAATTCAAATTTCACAAAGAAAATCTTTGGATGGGTGCTTGAGTATGCTGTTGGAGTTACTTGCCGGGATGAATTCACGCGTCAGCTCTTTTTATCCTGCGGTCTTCCCTCTGAAAGAATCGCCATCACTGGCGACTCTGTTTTCCTCATGCGTACCGATCCTGCTGATACTGTTATTGATCTATTGCATCGTGCCGGTTGGCAGCCCGGTGATCGGCCGTTGGCAGCACTCACACCACGAACGTTGCGAATACCTGATGGAGAATCTGAGACACACTACACCTTAAAAACGATTGACCAATTTGAAAAAGAAATTGATGTTTATGCTGCAGTGCTGGATTATTTGTGGGAACAAGGTTATCAGCCTCTTTTTATTCCAATGAATACGGTGGAACCGGATGATGATCGCTACGCCTCACGAATGATCATGGCCAAGGCAAGGAATGGTAAATCTGCTCTAATGATAGACGAAGAGATATATCCTCGGGCAGCATCAGCTTTATATCAACATTGTCATATGAGCCTGGTTTCAAGGGTGCATGGAAGTATCCTGTCATTGAAGGCTAATTGTCCTGTTGTCATGTATGCCTTCGATCAAAAACATGTCGGTATCATGCAGGAAATGGGCCTGGCAGATTATATTTTTTATCCCGGAAAACAAGGTGCAGAGGATGCTGTTGACATGATAGCTGATATTTTAAAAAATGAAAATGATACACGTTTAATGTTATCCAGGAGTTTGAATGAAGCTGTCGAAAAGAGTATGATTCCTGTTCGTCAGGCAGTAGAAATATTAGGAAAGTGACCCTGGGTCAATGGTCAGATCTAAATTTCATTTCTTCTATTTTTTCCAAACTAAAATCAGAATAGCGAATCCATTTAGGTTCAAAAAAGAAATAAGCAAGGTTTTTCCAGCTTTGGATATCACTTCATTTACATTATTGAATAATATGATTATTTTGGCTGTAACAACGTGTCCTATTTCATTTATTTAAGACTACTAAACATTCGCCATAGTGAAAAAATATTCTCCTGTCTTCTTTACCATACTTTCAGGAGTTTTACTTTCAATATCGATTGGCTTATATAATAACTTCCCGATTACTTATCCGGATACAGCAGCCTATTTGGCATCAGGCATAGAAAATTCTCTTCCGCGGGACAGGCCGATCTTTTACGGTTGGTTTTTGAGGCAGACACATATGATGGACAATTTATTCTTCTGCATCATCGCGCAGGGTTTATTGATTTCCATTGTGGTTTATTTGTTTTTTAAATATTTCAGTTCTTATCGAAATAAATCGATTCATTTTTTGCTTTCAGTCTTTGTTCTTTGCTGCTTCACAGGGTATTCATTTTTTGTTAGCTTCCTCATGCCGGATATTTTCACCCCGATTTTACTGATTTCAATTGCTTGTATTTTTTTTGCAGATCTTATGAAATGGCATTTGTGGATTTTATTTCCGATTTGTGTTTATTCAACTATGGTCCACAACTCTCATTTCCCGATATTTTTTCTTTGCCTGTTATTGTTGGGAATAAAATTTGTTTTGCTCAATAAAAGTATTGAACGTCCGTATTTCCTGAGAAAATGGCTATTGACATTTTCGGTATTTCTCTCCGCAGTGGCGATCACTGTTGCTGTCAATTTCATGTTCACACAGCGATTGTTTTTATCACAGAATGGTCATGTATTCTTTATGTCAAGGCTTCATGAAATGGGAATTCTGGGTGAATTCCTGAATGAAAAATGTGCTGCAGGAAATTATGTGCTGTGTCCGTATAAAGATTCCATTCCAACCGATTTTATCTGGAACATGAAGAGTCCTTTGTATAAAACCGGGGGGTTTGAAACTTCAGGACCGGGGTATCGACGGATGATCAATGATATCATATGGAGCAGAAAATACTTCGTGCAGTTCGCAGTTGCATCCTTTTATTCAACTTTGGAACAGCTGGGGAGTTTTGAAATAGAGCCTCAGCATCGCAATATTCTTTTATACATTAATGAACAGTTTCCGAGGCAGAGCAGTGCGCAGAGTATTTCATTTCAAAACCGTGAAGGAAGGCTGTCATTTGATCATCTTAATGACAGGCAAAATATATTCATTTTAGGTGCTTTCAGTATGCTTGTATTGCTCCTCTTATTTAATAAATTGTGGTTTGGTCGACATCGTCAATTGATCGTCTTTTTTCTTTGGGCGAATGTTTTTAATGCTTTTGTTTGCGGAACGTTCTCAACAGTTCTGACCCGATATCAGGGAAGGGTTATTTTTCTTATTCCTTTGGTTTTGCTTTTGATATTACCAAGCATGGATTTTCGGGGTTTATTCCGACGGTCACAGGAAAGGTAGAATGGATAGTGTCTTACCCTGGTATTAGTCCCGGTATGACTTTTCTTTATGCATCATTAATCCGGTCCTTGTGGGTTTTAAATATCATTAAGGGGAAGGTATGAAAAGGAGGTATAGGACATTTGAAAAAAGTTATCGTTGAATTAACAATATAAAGCCCTCAAAATCAATCATTTCATATTTGCCTTAAATACAATTGTGTTTGCCTAAAACATTTGTATGTTTTCCTTAAACATTTTTGATGCAGGGTCTTGACTTTTGGTAATAAACTCCCTTAATTTTATTAAACCAGAGTTGAATACCGATTTTTATTTCTTCACCTGAAAACACTTTTCCTCATGAAGTTACTTTCAAAAGCAAACCTGTACCCGGAATCGGATCAAAAACTCTGTAATTCGTTTAAAGGCTTTGTCCATCCTACTCGCACCAGTATCATCAGAACTCTTCGTAATGAAGGAGAAAAGACAATGCAGCAATTGGCTTCCAATCATCCGCTTACCTTAGGGGCTGTATCTCAACACCTGGAAATTCTGCGGGATGTAAATTTTCTCTCTTTTAGAAAGCATCCTCCGTTTCTGATCTATGGTATAGATGAGGAAAATCTAAAGGAATTTTGTGATAGATGTTTCCAGTTTCTGATGGAAATTCAAAGAAAATGAAGGTGAAATCTGGAATATAATTGGCAGGTTTTAAATTTAACTTCAATAATATCCTCAAAATCAATCATTTCATATTTGCCTTAAATACAATTGTGTTTGCCTAAAACATTTGTATGTTTTCCTTAAACATTTTTTGACTGTTTAGGGAATACTCTGAATTATGCCTTTCTTTATGCCCTATCCTTTTTTCATTTTAATACCTGGCCAATGAGCTTACATTACGCTCAAATACTAAAAGAAATTTTTGATAAGGTTAATAACCTGGAAGATGACGGAGAAGTAGCCCGCTATATTCCCGAACTAGCCTCCATCAATCCCTCCAAATTTGGCGTCCATCTCTGCACTACCGAAGGAGATCACTTTGGCGTAGGAGACCATGCGGAAAAATTTTCCATCCAGAGCATAGCTAAAGTTCTCGCACTTACGCTTGCATTCCAACAAAAAGGGGATGACCTCTGGTCGCGTGTAGGTGTCGAACCATCAGGTAATCCATTCAATTCGCTTTGGCAACTCGAATATGAACATGGAAAGCCAAGAAATCCATTGATCAATTCTGGGGCAATAGTTATAGACGATATCCTGTGCAGTCTCTTTCCTGATCCAAAAGCTGTTTTTCTTGATTTTGTGAGGACGGTATCTGGAAATTTAACGATCCAATACAACCCGCAAGTAGCGAATTCGGAAAAGGAACTTGGTTATAGAAATGCTGCCCTGATCAACATGATGAAAGCCAGTGGAAATATTCAAAATGATATCCATAAAGTTTTGGATCTGTATTATTATCAGTGTTCTATCGAAATGTCATGTGCAGAATTAGCCTCAGCCTTTTTGTTATATACCAATCATGGAAAATTAATTTCATCCGGCGAGCAAATCATTACCTCCAGCATGGCTAAACGGATTAATGCCATCATGCAGACTTGTGGATTTTACGATGAGGCCGGAGAGTTTACTTTTAAAGTAGGCCTTCCCGGGAAGAGTGGAATTGGTGGTGGCATCGTTGCTGTACACCCGGGTCAATATGCAGTTGCAGTTTGGAGTCCCAGGCTAAACAAAAAAGGAAATTCAGTCAGGGGAATGAAATTCCTTGAGTTATTGACGACGAAAACAGGATTGTCAATATTTTAAAAGGCAGGAAAGGCAGAAGAGGCAGAATAATTAATGTTTAATAGTAGATTATTATTATCTACTGCTGCAACTAAACAATGATAATTAAAGATTAGTCTTTTTTTCATTAAACATTAAACTTTATCAATTTATTATTATACTTTAAATACCATTCATTATAAAATTAAGAAGTCATCATTATTTTAAAAATATTGAATGTGCATTTATTTAAACACAATGCATATTTCCATTGTTGATCTTTATAGTTAAATGAAAAATTGGTCCCTCCAATTTATTAAGTTGTCTTGTCATTATTTAATCATTTAAAAAAATTCGCAATGGAAAAAACACTTGGAATTATCCTGATCGTTATTGCTCTCTTCCTGGGCTTCGCAGGTTTCAATAAATTGAACGACACAGGATCAACGGTAAAATTTCTGGGTATAACTATTTCTGCAGAAGATGAAGAGAAGGAACAAACAGCATATATATTATTAGGGGCTGGTGTTCTTTGTCTTATTGCCGGAATATCGGTCATGCAGGGAAAGAAAATTACAGCCTGACAGGATTGAAATCCATGTATTAATATCTGTTCTCCAATATTTAAAATACTGGGGAACAGATATTAATAGTGCCACTAGCATGACAGATTATGTTACGCCAGAATTTATATCGGCGAAAAAAATGCTTCTTGTGGATGAAGGGTCACCAATGACCGAAATGACCAAACTTTCTTACCGCCAACCCATGCACTGACTTTGCCTTTAAGACGTATACCCCATCAGGTAATTTTTCGAGTGACTGCTTTAGTGAATATCCTTTTTCATTCCCTGAGATCCTGGTGCGGCCAAGCATGTCTACTATATCATAGCTGATCACAGGATCATCAGATCGGATCATAATTTCCTCTTTGGCCATTTTGGGCGAAACATTAATTCGTTTCCATCCGGGTTTTCCATAGATCATTGCTGAACTTTCTTTGGTGATGGCAGGCCTTCCATAGGAAAAATAATGGGCATCTGCAACTACCATATCTGAAAAGCACATATTGAAACCTGATGTGCTTCCTGGTGGCATTTTCAATTGAAAATAAATTTGGTCGTTGATATCATGAGGTATATTTTCAAGACTCAATCCAATCCACAATAAGGAATCCGTAGGCAGCAGCGTGAAGCACTGACTTTGATAAAGTTGCCCGCATTTACCGATATAGACAGCCATTTGAATGGTATCATACACAAGCAGGTAAACTTGTTGCAACATATTTCCTTCACTGTGCAAGCTGCTTTTATACCATAGGTCAGGATATTCATCAGTAGTACCTGATGTGTATCCAATGCAATTTTCACTGTTGTAGTGTAAAGCATCTATTGTAGCATGATCAAATCGATCTTCATTCGAACCCCAACCTGCGTGGACACTCCCGTTAACTGTGTTACACATGCGAAATTCATTAGAACTGAATATCTCAGAAGTGATATCTGTGGCATTTTCACAATCATCATTCAGGTTTTGAGTCCGGGCGGCTATGGAAGAGAAGAATAGTAAAAGAAAAATCAGAAATGTTTTAGTCATGGATGACAATTTATACACCATTCCAAAGATTTAGTCCTGGAGCTAAATCTTTTCCTTTGATAAAAATTAATGTATGGTATCCTGTTGCATCGCAGGATCCATCTCAGGCACTGTGTATTCCTTTTGCTTTTTCCCAAATACAGATACATTCACATACCGTTTTGGATTTAGCCTGAAATCCTGCAGGAGAAGATTGAGATTATAAGTGGTTTTCTCCAGGTTATCATACAGATCTTCATCCTTCAATAATTTCCCCATTGAACCTTTCCCATTTTGCATGTCGGTCATGATAGAAGATAACTGGGTAAAGGATTTATTCATTTCAGCAACACTGGCATTCAGATTGTTCATTGTAGTCTGTGCATCTGCTATAAGTGTATTGGCATTTGTTCCTATACCTGATTCATCAAGTTGCCTGGAGATGCTTTCAAGATGCACCATAGCTGATGCAATCTTATCCTGGTTTTGTGCCAAGGCGCCGGTAATCGTTTCTACATTGGTAAGTGTATTCGTCAAATGACGGTCATAACTACCCATCGATTTATCCAATGTACCGGTGATCGAGGCAAGATTGGTGATCAGTGCCGACAACTGCGTATAGGTCTTCGCAATTTCATTATTTGCGTTTTTTGAAGTCAGTGAATCGCTCACTGCTTTTAATATTTCACCAATGTTTTCTTTTACTTTAGCTAAAGTTCCATTTTCTCCTTTATCCAGAAATGAATCAAAAAGACCCTTAACTCTTCCCTGGAGATAACTTCCTGATTTCGCACAATCATCTCCGCTGCAGGGACCACTGATCTGCAGATCGATTGCTTTCCCTCCCATGATGCTTGTACTGACAATAAGTGCAACTGCATCTGCAGGAATTTTGATACCACGCTTAAGCGTCAGGGTGGCAATGATTGATTTCATATTATCATCAAGACGGATCGCAGAAACAGTCCCTACACTGTAACCGCGGATCAATACCGGCGAACTTATAGCCAACTGTTCAATATCATCATACCGGACATAATAGCTATTGGTAGCCTTCAATACATTCCTTCCCCTTAAGAATTTATAACCCCATAAAGTCGAAGCAATGACAAGGATGGCCATAAGTCCAATCTTAAATTCATTTGATATCCTCATGTATCTATTGGTTTCTGCCTATTTGCCCTTAAAGTAAACCCGGTTGCAAGCCGAAATGGGGCTTACCTAAGGAACAAGCATTGGGCGGCAAAGTTAATTCACGAAGCTTAAGAGGAAGGATTTAATTATTTGGGTTATCAGGCCCTGATCCTTTGACCACCCCTGTAAGCTACGATAAAAGCCCCCTCAAATCCATTGGCTTTAAGGGCTACGAGACGGGGACGGGCAGCTTCATAACTGCTGAAATTGCCCACCAGGAACTTATACATATCAGCTTCCTTGACGACTTCAAGGTCTTCCAGGGAATTATACTTAGCCTCTACAGTCGGCTTTGATGATGCCGCTATTTGTATCCTGTAAGCAATATGGTCAACCTGGGGTTGAGTGGATGTTGTTTCAGCTTTAACCGTTGTGTCCTGGAGTTGAGGCTTGATCTTCTCTATTTCTTTCCCGGCGACCTGCAATTCCTTTTGCTGGTCTTCCACTTCCTTTTTATAATTCCCAAAAGCCTTTAGAATGGATTCGGCTACATCAGCCTTCGATGCATCTTTCATCAGGAAATTCTCATCTGCATCAGTGCTCAGAAACCCTGTTTCTATCAATATACTGGGCATAGTAGTCTCTCTCAATACAAGGAACCCGGCCTGCTTGACACCACGGCTGGGTATATGATCTGCTCTTTTAAAAGAGTTTTGGACATAAGTCGCCAATTCAATGCTTTGTTCGAGGTGAGCATTTTGAAACATCGAAAGAATGATATGACCTTCTGTCGAATAAGGATCAAAACCTTCATACGTTTTTTCAAAATTATCTTCAAGAAGGATAGATGCATTTTCTCGTTTCGCCACGTCAAGATTATCTTCTGCCCGATGAAGTCCCAGGACATAGGTTTCTGACCCTGTGGCATGATTGCGAGGCGCTATATAATTACAATGGACGGAAATGAAAAGATCAGCTTTATTTCGATTGGCGATGGCTGCCCGTTCATTCAACGGAACAAATACGTCAGTGTCCCTCGTATAAATCACCTCCACATCAGGAAAGTGGGCACTTATTTTTTTACCAAGTTCAAGGACTATAGCCAGGGCGACATCCTTTTCAAGGGTATTATTGCCATGACAGCCGGGATCCTTGCCTCCATGGCCGGCATCCAGGACTACTTTTGTGACTTTATAGGCCGTTTGAGCACCTGGTGACAGGGCCAATCCTAAAGACAATGTTAAAACAAGGAAAGCCCTTGACAGGAGGTTGATGTGTGACGTTTTAGAACGGTAACAAACTTTCATACCTTTGAACGAGTAGATTGCATTAGCAAAAGTAGTAATATGTAAGTATATGTTCACATGTTCGTTGTATAATATTTCAGGACTTGATAGGTTTCCCCATTTGCCCTCCGGACATGGTGATCAGATTAACGGTTCTGTATTATTCCTTATTTTTTAATCATATTCAGTCACCCTGGCGGATTGAGGTATTTCAACATCATAATCACATTTTTCTTTCTAATCCTTGTAGGGGTAGGAACGGCCCATGGTCAGGATCGCAGGAGTATTTATAATCTTAAAGATTCTATCAGGCTTGATACGTTCATTCCCGACAGCCTTCGTCCTCATCGGAATTTGCATATCTCAATGTCTCCTGATAGTGTAGATGCGAAAATTGAATACGGTTCGCTTGATTCTAATTACATCGATAATGAAACGAGGAGGGTTTATCTCTTTGGGAAAGCTTATGTGAAGTATAAAGACCTGGCGATCGAAGCAGATTATATTGTCGTGGATCTGGATAGCAGCATTGCCACTGCAGAAGGAAGACTTGACAGCGTGGGGCAACTGACGGGTACGCCAGTGTTTAAAATGGGGACTGAATCTTTTCCCGCGGAGAAGATGAGGTATAATTTCAAAACAAGGAAAGGACTTATATACAATGTGCTGACAAAGCAAAATGATCTGCTCATCCATGGCGAAAAGACAAAGATTGTGTCCGGTAATGCTGCTTCTGAACAAAAAGATGATGTACTGTATGATACTGATGCGCTCATTACCACGTGTAATGCGCCGCATCCTCATTATGGAATCCTGGCCAGTAAAGTCAAAATCATTCCGGATAAATTAGCCGTCGTCGGTTCATCTCATCTTGAAATTTTCGGAGTGCCGACACCTTTGTGGCTTCCATTTGGATTTTATCCCATTTCTGCAAAAAGAACTGCAGGAGTGATCTTTCCAAAAGACTATGAGCGATCTCCGAATTGGGGATTTGGATTGAAAGAGTTTGGCTATTATTTCCCTGTTAAAGATTGGGCTGACGTTAAATTGACAGGCGATTTTTATTTCAATGGCTCATGGGGTGCTGCCGTGAGTACGAATTATGTCAAGAAATATAAATTTCGGGGAAATCTTTATTTGGGATATTCAAGACGCATCAATGAAGCAGCTGACAGTTATTTTACTCATGCCGATAAATCATGGTCAATCCGATTAACGCACAACCAGGATCCCAAAGCCAATCCAAATCAACAAATAGGTGGGAGCATTAATATTCAGACTAATGATTATGCTTCACTCAATTACAATGATGCTCAAAGTGTTCTGACAAGCACCTATAGTTCTAATTTTAGTTACAGCCGCCAATTCCCGGGCAAACCATATTCGTTCAGTGCCTCTTTGAATCATAGCCAAAATACGAACACTCACCTGGTGACCATCAATGCTCCGAATTTTGATTTCCGTCTCAATAGAATTTATCCACTTAAAAACAATAAAAGAGTTGGACCGGAAAAATGGTATGAAAGAATTGCCTTTCAATATTCAGGTTCCGCCAAATCTGAATTCAATGGCAACGGATACAACATTATTTGATCAAACGACATGGGACAATGCACAATGGGGCGTTCAACACAGGGCAAGCACAAATGTCAATTTCAATGTACTGAAATATTTCAATTTTACGCCATCCATTGATTACAATGAGACCTGGTTTTACAAGACACGTGCATATGAATTTCAGTTCGATCCGAGTGATACCAATTTTGTCAAACAGGATACCATTTTAAATCCTGATGGGAGCATAAGCCACATTCAACCTGATACGGTTAGTTATGGCAAATTGAAACAAAACTTATCACCTGGCTTTGAAGCGTTCAGGACTGTATCTGCCAGCATCAGTATGAATACCCAACTTTTTGGTACTCTTCAGTTTAAAAAGGGATGGCTGCGAGGTATCCGTTATGTCAATAAGCCAAGTATTGGGTTCTCATATACACCTAAGTCTCCTGATTCCTATTATGAGAACCCAATGGTTAGTATTAGATATCCGGACTCAACAAAACAATTAAGCAGATTTGCCGGCCTGATTTATCCCGCACAGCCCGTTGAAATATTACAATCCAATATTAATTACGGGATCAACAATTTATTAGAAATTAAATATTTCACCAAAAGAGACAGCACGGAGAAAAAATTAAAACCATTTGACAATCTCAGCATAGGAGGCAGTTATAATATGGCTGCTGAATTTTTTAAGTTCAGCCCTCTCTCCATTAATTCAACAACACGTTTTTTTAAAGGCATTTCTACTGCAACATTTAGAGCTGTATATTCCTATTATGGGCGAATTGACAATACTCACCAGGATACTGCTCTTTACATAAACACAAATCATAAATTATTGCGTTTTGAAAATGCATCGCTACGATTTTCTACCGGTGTCAGTTTCGAACAGATATTAAAATGGCTTAGAGGTGATAAGACTAAAGATCAGCAATCTCAATCAGGATCGAATCCAAATGGTACCAACAAAATAACCAAACAAAATGATGACTTTTTCGGTATGCTCAGTGGATTTCAAATACATCACGAGTTTGGGATAGGACGGGTCTGGATGCCGGGAAGAGATACTTCTTTTGTATTGACTAACAGTATCAACATGGTCGGCAGCATGCAGATCACCCCTAATTGGTCCATCCGCTTTGGAAATATAGGATATGACTTCCAGGCCAAACAACTGACCTATCCGGACATTAGTCTTGCGCGGGACCTGCATTGTTGGGAGATGTCATTCAGCTTTCAACCTACCAGGGGAACATATTCATTCCACCTCGGTGTGAAACCGGGTACGTTTGATTTTCTCAAGTTCCAATACCGGCGTGGCAATTACGATACTTTCGGTTTTTAGACCAGTCCGTCAATTTCCCTTAATTTTGAATTCAGGATGTACATGCGTCAACTTTATCTATTTGGTTTCCTGCTGATCTCAACGCTGGGGGAGACTCAATCGATTTGGTGCAATGTTGACTCGATGTTGAATGAAAGTAAAGTGAATGGCACCTATGATCTTTTTCTGAATAAGGTTCATGCCCAGCAGCAAATTCAATCTATAAAACCACGCACCGAAGTTTGGTTCCAGGTTGTGGTGCACATTGTCCTCAGGGAAGATGCGAGACCTATTTCTGCAGCACAAGTCATCCAGCAAATCGACGTATTGAATAATGATTTTGCAGGCAAAGGCGAAAACATTTCACATCTATTGCCTGAATTCGAACCTTTAATTGCAGACACAGGTATCAGGTTTTGCCTGGCAACTTCAGATCCTCAAGGGAAACCAACAAATGGAATTACAAATACATTTACAACGTTCACGAATATTGCATTGCGAAAAGCACCTGGTCCTGAAAACAGGGTTGCGATACATTATACTCAGTATGGTGGAAAGACAGGTTGGGATCCAACGAAGTACATCAATATTTGGGTGGGAGAGTATGGCAGCATTCTTGGTTCAGCACATTTTCCCGGTACAGCCCCGCATCCTGAAGAAATAGGATTGGTGATTGATCCTCGCGCATTTGGTTCACTTGGTGATGCTGCTTTTCATGATTTTTATGACAGGGGACATACGCTGACACATGAGATGGGTCATTTCTTTGGATTATTTCATATCTGGGGAGGAAATATGGATGTATGTGATGACAGTGATGATATTGATGATACACCGAATCAATTGGGGCCATACTTCAATTGTCCTTCAGGCACGCAGATGTCCTGTGGAGTCAGCAACATGTATCAGAACTTTATGGACCTGACAGATGATCGCTGCCTCGCTGCCTTCACACATGGACAAAGTGATCGCATGCATGCCTCAATTGATGCTTTTTATCCTAACCTCGGTATTGAAGGGCCATGTCATCCGACTAATCTATCCTTTGATACCTGGTATAATCAATTGATTTGGGCTTACGATCATAGTTCTAGGCAATATGTCATTTACCATCCTGATGGATATTCTGCACAAATTCAGGTGGATGTTTTTTCGGATGATGGCCGACTGATCCTCCACGATAAATGGGAAGATGATCAGACTTATCTCCTTGATCTCAATTCGCAGGCAAGCGGAATTTATTTTGTGCGCTTATCCGATGGTCAGCATGATATGGTGAGGAAGGTGGTGAGTTATTATTGAAATGGACGATAGACCATTGCCTCGACTCCTTTCATCACTTTAGTATTATTTAATAAATCTAAAATCTAATGCTTCGACGTGCTTCACACATCCTTTTGCTACAGCTCAGCAACCATCCAAAATATCGAATACCGAATACTGAATACCTCTTACTGAATACTGAATACCTTTTTTAAATCTTCCTCATGACAGTAAAACCCTCCAAAACTGCTTCTCACGCTCTCATGCTTTCACGTTCTCACGGATCACAAATGCAGTTAATCTTCCTCGTTTGTTTATCCTTGCTGATCGTATCTTGTAAATCTTCAAAGAAAGCAACAGTGGCACCTGATCAAATCACACCTGAACTAAAACCATGGGTATTGAAATATCAAAGAGGTCCATGTTTTGGAGATTGTCCCGTTTATTCATTTTATCTTCTCTCAGATTACACCGGGCTTGTCAATGTTCATGCTAATTTACTTGCACCCGGATGGTATGCTGCCCCTCTTGACCAGGAAAATGTAGATGAAATCATCACGTTATTGGAACCATATAACTGGTGGCATGAAGATATCAGCGATGAGCCCGAAATAGCTGATCTGCCCATGCTTTCCCTGACCTATTATCATGCCCAGGGTACACGAACATTAGCTGTTCAAAATAAAATATCGAGTTCCCTGGTCCATGTATTTGAAAAAATAAATCATCTCGTGGAAGAAGGTCGTTGGAAACCTACTGAACTCAGGCCACTAGAAACTCCTGAAGCCGTGAAGACGGATGTCATCGTCCTGCTCAATCTTGGAGTTGATGTCCATGAGTGGATGAAAAAATATGATCGATTCGGCATTAAACTGAAAAAAAGGGTGGTTCCTAATCAGCAATATTTTGTTGTCAGTAAAGACCCCCTGATGGGCGACGCGAATGATTTCCTGCAATACATCAAACTTGACAGGGATGTGATAGATGCCCAGTGGGATAAATCTGTCCAGCCAAGGAAAAATTAAAATAGTGAGTTGTGAGTGGTCAGTTGTGAGTTGTTAATCTTATATTCTGATTTTCTCTGTGACCTCCGGTTCTCCGTGCGAAAAAAATTCTAGATAAATCTGGTTAAGACTATCCCCAAAAATGTAGCCACAAGTCCAATCACAACGCTGCTCAAGATATAAGTGATCGCATAATTATATTGTCCTGAATGGATAAGTGCTACCGTATCATTCGAAAATGCGGAAAATGTTGTAAACCCACCAAGCAAGCCAGTTGCAAAAAACAAACGCATCTCAGGCGACATATTTCCTTTGTCCGCAATACCGTACACAACTCCGATCAGCAGGCAACCAATGATATTGACACTCAATGTTCCAAATGGGAATGTGGTCAATGATTTATTTTGAATGAATTGAGAAAGAAGATAACGGGATACACCCCCGATAAAGCTTCCGGTACCAATGAGAAGTAATATTTTCATGCAGTTATTTTCCTGTAAACGATGGGAGAAATTTTGGAGATACCCGATTCTTAGATGCCTGCTCATACGCATATCCAATCGCAATCAACCCGGGCTCGTCATATGCTCTGCCCAAAAAAGAAATTCCGATCGGCAACTCATTCAATATGCCCATAGGCACAGTGATCGAAGGATAGCCTGCCATAGCAGCAGGTCCATAAGCTCCATAACCGGTCCAGTGATTCCCGTTAGTCCAATCAATGCACCATGATGCTCCGGTAGCTGGTCCGCATAATGCATCGAGTTTATCAGCAGTCATCAGATCATCCATATATTTTCTCATCCCGGCAAGATTTTTCATGTCCTTTTTATATCCATCACTATCCAGCCCGCCTTTCACCAGTGAACTATCCATGATCTCTTGTTTGAACCACGGCATCACAGTGGATTCATTTTGTTTGTCAAATTTGACGACATCTGCCAAAGATTTCATTTTGCTGTTTGAAGTAGCCAGGTAATGGTTTAATCCATCTTTAAATTCATATTTCATCATATCGAATTCATCATTTCCCAGTGAATCGTACTTTGACATGAAAGAAACTTCTACGATGGTAGCGCCCTGGCTTTTCATTTGATCGAGTGCTTTTTGAAGTAAGGCATCAACGCCTTCATGATGATGCAGTAATGATTTTTCTACACCGATTCTTTTTCCTTTCAGGCCATTGACATCCAGGTAAGCCGTATAATCTTTTTTACTTTTTTGATTGCTTCCTGCCGTGGCTGCATCAGTCGGATCTTCACCGGTCATCGCTCCCAACAAAATCGCTGCATCTCTCACTGTCTTACCAAACGGACCAGGTGTATCCTGGGTTTTTGATATTGGAATAATACCAGATCTGCTCAATAATCCAACAGTTGGTTTAATTCCTACTATTCCATTCATCGATGCCGGGCATGCAATGGAGCCATCCGTTTCTGTACCAACCGCAACGACACTTAAATCAGCGGAGACAGCAACTCCCGATCCTGAACTCGAACCACAAGGGGAGTGATCGAGGAGATAAGCATTTTTAGTTTGTCCCCCGCGGCTACTCCATCCGCTGACAGATCTTGTGGATCGGAAATTAGCCCATTCACTCAGATTTGTTTTTCCAAGAATAATGACACCGGCGTCACGTAATTTTTTAATTACATATGCATCACTCGATGCTATATTTCCGGATAATGCTAATGAACCCGCAGTGGTCTGCATTTTATCACCGGTATTAATATTGTCCTTGATCAGGATTGGGATACCGTGTAGTGGTCCCCTTACTTTTTTATTTGCTCTTTCTTTGTCCAATGCATCTGCGATCGCAAGAGCATCGGGATTGATTTCAATGACTGAATTCAATGACGGACCATTTTTATCAATTTGTTTAATGCGATCCAGGTACATCTGTGTTAAGGCATGAGCTGTATACTTGCCACTCTCCATTTTATGTTGCAAGTCATCTATGGACATACCTTCGAGAGGGAATTTATCCTGGGGTGAAGTGCCTGCAGTTTTACTTGCCTCTTTAGGACTACATGAGAAGAGCAGGAGAGCGATGAATATCCCTGAAGGGTAGAATATCAGTTTCATAGTTTTGTTTTTCATTTTATTTATTTTGGAATTGTTGAGCGTAGGATGTACCTACGTTCGTGTGTCAGCAAAACTCTGTTTTGCATAGCAGGTATTCCTTAGCCTTTATTTTTCTATTTCAAATTTTACCTGGAGCGTCAGCACAAACTCCACAGCCGGTTCGGTGACATAAGGATTAATCACTTTATCAAATCCCGAGTAATTGATTTTATCGTAGTAAATCGTTGCACTTTTCCTGATATTCTTCGTGGTGTAATTGTTGTTATAACCAGTCCCGGAGACATTTCCACTTTCATAAGCCTGGTAACTTGAGTATAATTGGTCGGGATAATAACTGTAAAACTGATCGCCATAGATTTCTGAGACAGGGGAGAGGCGGGCATTTGTCAGGGTGGCGTATTGGGTTTTTTTCTGATTGATGATTTCTGTTGCCGCATTGAATAACTGGGTATGTATTGCATTGAGATCATTGACCACATAATCTACTTTGACTAAATCATAGATTTCATTATTGGAGGCAGTGATGACCATTTGATCAAGGTCTCCTATGCGGGTGAACTTCACGATGATATTTTTCTTTAATTCAAATCCCTGCAGGTATTCTTCGGCCAGTTCACCATTCATTTTATAATCATAAACCTTGTTTTGTGATGTCATGTCCACGTAAATATCTGTTTTAGCAATACCCATCTTTGTAAACTGTTCGATAAACTCTTTAATTCGTTTATCAATCTTCTCATTGCACTCTTTAAGTGTGGGGCCTTCTTCGGAGAGGCCAAATGTAGCCACGTAGCCGTCAGCGATGACATTCTGAACCACACTGGCTTCAATGATGAAAGTGGAATCGGAGAGATAAAGCGTTTCTTTTGTCGGATTTTTTCCATGCGGTGCATTATATCCTTGCCCGTAAACCGAATTTCCGCTTTGTTGAGCTTGAAGCAATCCTGTCAGAAAACAGGATATTAAGCAAATGATAAAAGTCCTGTGGCTCATTGTTTGAAAATTTTTGATATCAAATTACCGATGACTGATCACCGATAAACAGTTCATGCTTGAAAGAGGTTAATGCGAATATAATGAAAGTGGGCCTGCCGCTTATGGAATTAAGTGGTTTAATGGCAGTATTCAACAATAGCTGAATGCTTCTCTAATTTTGGGCTGAGATAGGGGATGCCGAGGTTCATTCCCCTGAGAATAAGGATCACAGCCATAATGCCGACAAAAACCGGAACAGCCCTTTTGAGTTTATAGCGAAAATTAAAAGAGATCAAATGTCCAAAAGCCATCATGGCTGCCATCACCGGAATAGTCCCCAATCCAAAGGCAAACATCAATAATGTTCCATTTAAAGTATCTGTTGTGGCCAACGCGGCAGCCATGGCAACATACACCAAACCGCAGGGCAGCAACCCATTTAATAATCCGATCGATAAAAAGGATACCGGATTTTTTGGCCCTTGCAAGATTCTTCCAAGTGAATTTCTAACCCAGGCATTAAATTGAGCCATCCAAATAACCCTGGACGAAAAAGAAAAATTAGAAAGTATAAATACCAGGATTAGAATTCCCGCTGCAATAGATACCATTTGTTGCAAACCCCATATGCGAAACTGGTTACCGAGGAATCCAAATAATAATCCCAATCCACTATAAGTAAGAGCCCTCCCAAAATTGTAAAAAAATATTCCTGTGTATTTATTCAGCCCGTCTTTTGATAACATCGGCATAGACAAAGCTATCGGACCACACATACCAATGCAGTGAAAACTTCCGAGGAATCCAATAGATAAACCTGTAAGCGTAATTAAAAATAATTCGTTCATCTCAATAACTTCAGTATTCAGTATTCGGTATTCAGTATTCGGTATTCGGTATTCAGTATTCGGTATTCGGTATTCGGTATTCAGTATTCAGTAAATCGTAATTCGTAATTCGTAATTTGGTTCATTCTACATACAGATTCTCCTCCCGGTAATAATCCTTATGATCATTTGTCCACTTTATTCTCGCTTTATACATTCCTTTCGAAAGGGGATTTTTATCAATATTAAGATGATCCGTTCCATTGATCTGAATGGCGAAACGCACATCCTTGCTTTCTGCGTCACTGCGTAGTAATTCAACAGTGCCTTGTTCCATTTTTTCATAGGAGCCCGCCGGAAAAGTAATCACCACCTCATCTTTGTTTTGATCAAACATTGTAGCAGGTGAGATGGCCATTAGATTCTTTTGAGCATCAATGACCGACTGGTATTCAATTTCTTTTTCATAATAATGATCATCAATCATTTCATTGGATTGGAGTGAAGCATAATAGACCATCCCCAGCATTCCCACCAGGAATAAGACAATGACGATTGTTATTTTATGACCCCAATTCATAATACAATATACAATTTACGATTTACGATTTCACTTTCCTGTCGGTGAGCATCGGTTGACCGACGTTTGTGTGTCCGCAAAACTTTGTTTTGCAGTTAGATCTCTACATAAACGGTCCAAGAAATTTCGTTTTAACGGTCTGTATCCGCTTCCCATCCGAATATACGCCAATTGAAATCGGATTACTTCGTTTGTGAATTTCTGATTTTGGCAACTCAAGAAAAAAAGTAAATTCATTCACAGCTTCCTGTTTCAGAAAAAACTCCTCCCCCCCGACTAATTTAACAGTACCGTCCAATCCTTCAACTCTTAATTCAACAGGGAAATCTTTATTCGTCTTATTGATGATTTTGGCATCAAAAAGATTGCTGATCCTGTCTCCTTCGACTTCCTGGTAAAGTTGGCCCTTAACGCGCGATATATAAGTGTCGACATATTTGCGTGTAACGATCAGGACAGACATCAAAGAAATCAAAATACACAGTAATGCCGTGTAGGCTTTCATTCTGGCATTGAATTTAAAGGAAGTACCGTTGGCAATCTGATTTTCTGAGGCATACCGGATAAGACCTTTCTGAAAACCGACTTTTTCCATGACTTCATCACAGGCATCGATGCAGGCCGTACATCCTACACAATCCATTTGCACGCCATCGCGAATGTCAATACCGGTAGGACAAACGACGACACATTTTTTGCAATCTATGCAGTCACCAAGAGTTCTTTCTTCATTTCGCTTAAATCGACCTCTTTCCTCACCTCGTTTATAATCATACGAAATCTGCATGGTGTCCTTATCAAACATCACACCCTGCAATCGCCCGTAAGGACAAATCGTGGTGCAGACGATCTCCCTGACAAAAGCGAAAACGGAATAAAACAATACAGTAAAACCTATAAGCCCCACAAGCAGAGTTACATGTTGGGCCAGTGGCTCTTCTATGATTTTGATGACTTTGTCAATCCCGATGATGTAAGCCAGGAAAGTATTGGCTATTAAAAAAGATACAATTAAAAATAAGGAATGCTTAAGCGTTTTTTTCCAAATCTTCTCTACTGTCCAACCGCCCTCATGAAGTGCTCTTTGTCTTGAAGGAGAGCCTTCGATCCACCACTCAATTTTTCTAAAAACAAATTCAAGAAATATGGTCTGTGGGCATGCCCATCCACAAAACAAACGCCCATAGATGACTGTAAAAAGAACGATGAAGATGATGAATGCGATCATCCCCACAGCGAAGATGAAAAAGTCCTGGGGCCAGAATATTTTTCCAAAAAGAATGAACTTGCTATCAATGACATTGATCAGAAAAAATGGATTTCCATTGATTTTTACCAGGGGAATGGCAAAAAAAACAACCAGGTAAATCCAGGCAGCAATGTTCCTGTATTTATAAAATTTACCTGATGGTTTAAATGCATAGATCCAGTTTCGTTTTCCGGATTCGGTGACGCTGCTGACCCGGTCCCTGAAAGATTCCCCATGCAATAATTCTTCCTCTGTCATTTTATTTCGTCTTCAATGTCTCGGGCTTTTGCATTTTAGCTGAAGTGGAGTCTGCCTGCCCGGCATCAGCTACATATAATGTTCCTTGTGGAGCCTTGGGATCTTTACATTGTGTGCCTCTAAGTGTATACACATAATTGGCAACCTGCGCGATCTGAGTAGGAGAGAGTTGCGCTTTCCACGATATCATGCCCTTATCCGGATATCCATACTTGACGGTTTTAAAAATGTCCTTCAATGAGCCACCATGCAACCAATATTCATCCGTAAGGTTCGGACCTACCAATCCACCGCCATCAGATTTATGACATGCTGCGCAAATCGTGGTGAAAGTTTTCTTACCTGCTTCGAGATCGGCGCCTGTAAGGAATTTAACATTCGTTTCATCCACGGCGTTTGCCTGGGTCATGAGATATTCCTCATGCTGAATTTCTGCAAGCGCCATTGCGCTTTTGTATTCCTGGATTTGTGAGGGACCTGTTTTGGCTATTTGATATCGGTAGATATAACCTATGGCAAAAAGGATGGTGATGACAAAGGCTGTTGTAAACCATGGAGGAACAACATTATCCAGTTCTCGAATACCGTCATAGCTGTGCCCGGTATCGATTGAATGTTCCTCTTCCATAGGTTTAAAGTTCATGGCATTCCATTTTACTTTAAGCCTTTGCAGAAGTCCAAGCTCATGTAAGGGACTTTCTTCTATCGATTCTGATTTTTGCACAAATTCATTGATCTTATGCGCAAAAAAGAGAAGCAGTAAGACCTCAACGCCGATCGTGCCAAGCAACACAATGGTCATGGTACGGTTAAAGGTTGCCGCATTTACAGGCACTACTGCCTGCTGTGCAAAGAGCGATGTACTCATCAGCATTAAACCCAGAGGCACAAGCACCTTCATTGACCCTGAGTTCAGCTTCTCCGAATAAAAACGTTTGGCAGTTATGATAAATGTTTTGGACAAACTCCAGATGGGGAGCAGAAGGCCTATCACAATGATGATCAGAAACAAATTGGTATCAAAAGTGATTCCTTTATGTACCGGTTCCGGAATTTTTTCCTGTCCAAAGACAGCATAACTCGTCAAAAGCATGAGGATACTTAATATTGCTTTCATATGTTTAGATATACTATGCATGATAGAGGATTAGTCATTCAAAGGAAGATGTTCCATGTGTTCAATTTCTTTTTTATCGATGCGGTAACTCCAAATCACAACACCGGCAAAAAAGATAACAAACAGACCAAGTGAAATAAGCGGATAGATGCTCACGCCCAGAATGTGTTCGAGATAATTTGAAAATTTCATATCGTTATTATTTGTTCGTGTCAGGAGATGTAACTTTAATATCGGTGCCAAGTCGTTGGAGATATGCTATAAGCGCCACGATTTCGCGTGTACTCGGAATGGCGAGCTTATCATTTTTCAGATTTTCGACAATTCCCTCTGCTTGTTTTTTCAAATCATCATTGGCAATGGCTTCATACCCGTTTGGATAAGGGACACCCATCTTGCGCATAGCATGGATTTTTGATTTTGTCGAATTAATATCAAGATCATTTTCGAAGAGAAAGGGATAAGAGGGCATGATCGATCCGGGGGACATAGAGGTCGGATCATACATATGATTGAAATGCCAGCTATTGGGATATTTCCCTCCTTCCCTGGCGAGATCCGGACCGGTGCGTTTGCTTCCCCATTGGAAAGGATGATCATAAACAAATTCACCCGCTTTGGAATATTCACCATAACGCGCCACTTCATACCTGAAGGGGCGAATCATCTGCGAATGACAATTATAACATCCTTCCCTGATATAAATATCCCTTCCCTGTAATTCAAGAGGGGTATATGGTTTTACTGAAGCAATAGTTGGAATATTCGACTTGACAAGAAACGTTGGAATAAGTTCAAATAAACCTCCAAGGCTCACCACCACTAAGCTTAAAGCAAGCAACATGATTGGCTTGCGCTCGATAATACTGTGCCAGAAACTTCCCCTGGGTGCAACATACCTGCTTTCCAATGCAGGTGCTTCTGCAGCTTCCTGTTCCACAAATGTACCAGCTTTTGCAGTTTTCCATAAGTTGTAAACCATCAGTAATACCCCCGTGAGATAAATAGTGCCGCCGATAGCTCTCAGTATGTAAAATGGAATGATCGTTTGCACAACATCGATAAACTGATATTGAAGTTGTCCTTCCGGGGTGAAAGCTTTCATCATGAAATAGGAACGGAATGCACTCCAATACATCGGAATGGCGTACATAATAATCCCAAGTGTCCCGATCCAGAAATGTGTACCGGCCATTTTCCGGGAATAAAGTTTTGTGTTAAATAATTTTGGAATCAGCCAATACATCATGCCAAACGTGAGGAAGCCATTCCATCCCAGTGCCCCAATGTGCACGTGCGCAATGGTCCAATCACTGTAATGCGAAATCGCATTTACATTTTTCAATGACAACATCGGACCTTCGAAAGTGGCCATACCATAAGCAGTGACCGCCACAACAAAAAATTTCAATACCGGATCTTCTCTCACTTTATCCCATGCCCCTCTCAGGGTGAATAATCCATTGAGCATGCCTCCCCAACTGGGAAGGATCAGCATGATCGAGAATACAGTGCCCAGTGATTGCGCCCATTCAGGAAGAGCTGTATAAAGCAGGTGATGGGGCCCTGCCCAGATATAAATAAAAATTAAACTCCAAAAGTGAATGATGCTTAACCTGTAAGAATATATCGGGCGTTCAGCTGCTTTCGGAAGAAAGTAATACATCAGGCCCAGGTAAGGTGTCGTCAGAAAAAATGCAACTGCATTGTGACCATACCACCATTGTACCAGGGCATCCTGTACTCCTGCATACCACGAATAACTTTTAAATAAGGAAACAGGTAATTCAACTGAATTGACAATGTGCAGCATGGCTACTGTAACCCATGAGGCGATGTAAAACCAAATCGCTACATATAGATGTCGTTCGCGTCGTGTAAGAATGGTGCCAAACATATTGATACCAAAGACCACCCAGATCACTAAGATCATAATATCAAGAGGCCATTCAAGTTCTGCATATTCTTTACCTGTGGTCATTCCACTCAAGAGTGTTACAGCTGCAAGAACTATAATGGTTTGCCATCCCCAGAAATGAATTTGCCCCAGTTTTTTGCTCCACATCGAAGTCTTCAATAAACGTGGAAGCGAATAATAGACAGCCGTGAAAATTCCATTGCCTACAAATGCAAAAATGACGGCGTTAGTGTGTACCGGTCTTAATCTTCCAAATGCCAGGTTTGGAAAATGTTCACTAAAATTGAGCACCGGAAATGCCAGCTGGAAGGCAGCAAGCACACCGATCAACATCCCCACGGTTCCCCAGGTGATGGTCGCAATCGCAAACAACTTTGGCAGCTTGTTATCGTAGTAAAATTTTTCTAGTTCCATATTCTATATCCCGAATTTGTATTGATAGTATTGGTCATTAAATTTATTGTCCATGAGGAGTTTATTAGTCTATTGGTTTATTGCAAATTGCAAATTGCCTATTGCTAATTGCGTATTGCCTATTGTTTATTGCCTATTGCTTATTGTTTATTGATTACTGCCTATTGCTTATCATTTTCTCCCTTCTCATCTATGGTGTCATCAAAAAGAATCCTTCGTGGTGGAGAGTAATTATCGTCATACTGCCCATCCTTCACGCTCCAGAGAAATGCAATGAGAAATATTCCTGCAATCGCAAAACTGACCAGAAGTAGTATGATGATTGCACTCATGGATGGTTCAGATGTTTATTTATTAGGTAGTTCTATGTGACTTTCTATGTTGACTATGTGACTATGTGGTAAAAAAGGTTAGATGTTCAGATGGTCAGATGTTTATTCATTAGGTAGTTCTATGTGACTTTCTATGTTGACTATGTGACTATGTGGTAAAAAAGGTTAGATGTTCAGATGGTCAGATGTTTATTCATTAGGTAGTTCTATGTGACTTTCTATGTTGACTATGTGACTATGTGGTAAAAAAGGTTAGATGTTCAGATGGTCAGATGTTTATTCATTAGGTAGTTCTATGTGACTTTCTATGTTGACTATGTGACTATGTGGTAAAAAAGGCTAGATGTTCAGATGGTCAGATGTTTATTCATTAGGTAGTTCTATGTGACTTTCTATGTTGACTATGTGACTATGTGGTAAAAAAGGCTAGATGTTTAGATGTTTATTTTTTATTTGCTTATTGCCAATTGCTCATTGCCTATTGTTCTTCTCACTACTCACCACTCATGGTATTCAATTTGTATTTTCTTGCTAAAAAATCACTCAAACCGTATGTAATCAGGATAATCGTAATCGAACTGCACGGCATCAGGATAGCTGCAATGACCGGAGATAAAGTCCCCTGTACGGCAAAGTATAACCCGATGATATTGTAAGTAATGGATATGCCAAAACTCAGCAGCATGATCTTTTTACCTGATTTGATATATTCAAGGATATTGGCCAGCACAGAGATTTTCGAAGCATGTATTATTCCGTCTGCCGCCGGGGTGAAGTTATTGTCATCATCACATACCGCAATCCCAATGTCACTTGCTTTTAAGGCGCCTGCATCGTTGAGGCCATCTCCGATCATCAGTACCCTGGCTTTTTTATTCTGCTGTAGGTGCTCAATGTATTCCAGTTTGCCATGAGGAGACTGGTCAAATAATAATTCACTCCCCATTCCCATTTTTTCCCGCAAGGTCACTTCTTCAGCACTGTTATCACCGGAAATGAGCGATAGTTTATATTTATTTTTCAGTGATTTAAATAAATCACTTACTCCTGTACGGTAAACATTAGTAATATGGAAGGCACCCATGATTTGCGCGTCAACACTTATAGCAACAATGCTCTCTTTATTTCCCCCTTTTGAATATCCCACATAATCCGGTGATCCGATTTTCACATAATGCTCATCCACCCAGCCTTCAATGCCTTGGTGTGCACTGATTTTAAAACTTTCAATTTGGCTCGTCGCAGGTGTGTCTAAATAAAGTAATACAGCTTTACTCAACGGGTGACTTGAATGAACAAGTAACGAAGCGATCTGGCTTTTTAATTCATGTGAAATCAACTGGCCCTCATAACCTACTTTCATCTTGTGATTTTGAGTCAGTGTTCCTGTCTTGTCAAATACAATCGTATCAATGTGAGACATGGACTCAATGACATTTGCATTTTTGAGATAGAATTTATTGATCGACAGGATGCGAAGAATATTCCCTCTTGTGAAACTGGCGGACAATAACAATGCGCATGGACAAGCGACAATCAATACCGTCGTGAGGGCATTCCACATGAGTTGAGGTTGACCCTTTATGAACCAAAAAATACCTGCAATAACACCAATCGTCGATACTATGTAGGTGAAGTTTCTACTGAGCAGATCAATAAAGGAATAATGCGGGATGCTATTCTTGCTGTTGCTATCCCTGTTCCATAAGTTAGTGAGATAGGATTGTGAAACTTCCTTAACCACAAGTAGTTCAATGATGCCGCCTAATTGTTTTCCACCGGCGTAAATGATCTCGCCTTTGCTGACTGAAACGGGAAGGCTTTCTCCTGTAACGAAACTATAATCTATTTCTGCATTACCCCTGGAAAGTATTGCATCCACAGGAACTAATTCCTGGTGGTGGATTTGTATGATGTCATTTACCCTGATCAAGTCAACTGGTTGGGATTGAATGAGGTTGTTCTTCTTTATATTCACCGCAATAGGGAAGAATGACCTGAAGTCCCTGTCAAAAGAAATGGTCTGATACGTCTTGTCCTGAAGCCATCGCCCGATCAGCATAAAAAACACAATACCGCTCATGCTGTCAAGATAACCGGAACCGGTATTCGTACTTAACTCATAAATGCTGCGGGAAAAAGTGATGAACAGAGCTATCGCGATAGGGGCATCAATGTTGAGGTATTTAGTTTTAAGCCCGTTCCAGGCATTGATAAAAAATTCGCTGGCGCAATACGTGATCACCGGTATTGACAACATCACTATGATAAAGGTGATCGTACTTTTGATCATCGGCTCCAGGGGTCTTCCACCAGAAAAATATTCGGGGAAACTCAACATCATGATATTGGCAAAACAAAAACCGGCAAGCCCGATTTTATACCAGCGTGTCCGGTCAATGCGTCGGAGTTGACGCTCTGATATTTCTCCCAGGCTGAGATGAGGCTCATAGCCAATGTGGGACAAAAGTTCTACAAGCTCCCGAAGAGTTATTTCTGTGACATTAAATACAATAAAGACTTCCTTTTTGGTAAAGTTGACTCTTGATGAAAGAATAGCGGGGTTTATCCGTCGTATATTTTCCAAAACCCAAAGACAGCTACTGCAATGGATCTGTGGCAGGTAAAATGTAACATGTACCGTTGACCCATCTGTGTACTGAATTAACTTTTCGGAAATATCGGTATTGTCCAAAAAGGCAAACCTGTCTTTACGGATAATGCCTGTTTGTTTGACGCCTGGATGTGGGTTGAGTTCATAATACTCGCACAGATGGTTATCATGCAGGATCTGGTATACACTTTTGCATCCTTCACAACAAAATATCAAGTCCCTTAATGTGACATTTTGATTGTAGCACTGATCGCCACAATGTTCACAAAGGGAAATAATATTTGCTTTTTTCGGATTCATGTTTTGAAGTAAAAATTGGATTTTTATTTTTGAAGAGATGCAATCAATTCACTAAAAAATACTTTCCTGAATCGAGCTTTGTGTTAAAGTCTCCGATGGTATTCTCCTCGATCATTTTGATCAGGTTTTTCTTAATGTCCTGAAATTGGTGGTGGACAGGACATGGCTTATTTGCATTGCAGGTTTTTAGCCCCAGCACACAGTCAAGGTAAATAGCATTTCCATCAAGAGCTTTGACAATATCTGCCAGTGAGGTATTCAGGTCCACTTTATCCATATAAAATCCGCCGTTGGGACCTTTGATCGAATGCACAAGCTTTTTACGGCTCAATTCCTGCATGATTTTGGCGATAAAATGCTCCGGAGCGCCAGTGCCTTTGGCAATATCCTTAATGCCGACGCGGGAGCCGCTCTTTGATTTTTGGGCAACAAAAATCATGGCTTTGATCCCGTATTCGCATGTTTTCGAAAACATTAGGTGGGGTTATATGACTAAAGTAACTGGTTTCGAGGTCATTTCGGCGCCAAAGATAAAAACAGGATTTAATATAAAAAGAGTTTTTTATCTTTTTTATGAAAATACCTTCTGCCTCCCAGTTATCTTATGCTCTTACGTTCTTAGGTGCTTACACTCAGCCCGCCAGCTTCTCATAGTCATCGATTTTATCCAATTCAAATACGGTGACTCCGTCTTCGCGGAAATGATATGGAATATTGAATTTGGCATTCCAGGTAATCTCACTGGCGTGATAGGAACTTTTAGCATGAATGCTTTGGGCCGCAGTTTCGTTGTAACCTTTAATCATAATCAACAACTCCATCTGTGCAGCAAGGAAATCTTCCCTGGTCCACCCATTCAACGGGCTTTGGTCATCGATGTAGTGCACGATCGTCCAGTTGAGCGGGAAGTAAATGATTTTACTGTTTTCTACCGTCACATTTTGGTATCGCCTTGTCGCACGGCCATTGTCGTCAACGATGACATTCATCAGTACGCGTGCTTCAAGTTCAGTCAGATTATTATCCCGTTCATTGGCGATGCGAAACATCAATGCGTATCCATTTTTATAAGGGGTATATAAAATGTTTTTTGAAAATCTTATGCCATGTGATGGCTTTGAAAAACGCCCATACATCAATCCTGTGAAAATGGCAAAGCTCATCAATCCAATCAACGCTTCCATAGAAGCTATGATACTGATCATCCCGTCCAGGGGATATAATGATCCATACCCAACAGTCGTCATCGTCTGTGCACTGAAAAAATAGGCGATGAAAAAATGATTTCTTAATAAATAATCATGTGTCATCCCGATGCCATTGGGATCAATGATTAAATAAATGAGGGCAAACAAAGTATTAATGAGTATGTAAGCCAGGAATACGGTGCCAAAAAACCGATACCAACTCATCGTCACCAGGTTGTGAAATAATGATTTTTTTTCACCCACTCTCACCAGGTTAAAAGAACCATCTTTGTTAATAATCCTGGTAGTCTTGGTATCTGCCCGGTTAGTGAAGCCAAATTCATCACCCTTGCTATCAGGATTGTTGAATCTTTTTTGAATGAGCTCATTAATTTTCATGAGTATTAAATTTTAGAATTGATAATAGAATTGACGGAAAATGAAAGTATTCAAATGTAATCACTGCACTGATTAGTACAGATTACACTAGTAAAGAAAAGTTTGTCTGAAATGTTCAGGAAGACCCAATAAAATGAGTCATAAAAGAAGCCAGATGTTTAAGCGAAGCGCAGGGGGCAATTAGCAGAAATCATTTTCTGTCAATTACCCTTTGCTTATTGCTTATTGCCCTTTGCTTATTGCCTATTGCCTATTGCCCTTTGCCTATTGCCTATTGCCCTTTGCCCTTTGCCCTTTGCCAATTGCCTAATTCTTCTTCGGATAAGGCGGATGCACCGGATTGTCTTTTCTTGACTTCAATTGCTGCTGGATGACCTCAATAGCCTTGTCAAGCTGGGCATCCTTCCCCTTGTATTCATCAGAAGGGGTATTGAAGACTTCAATATCCGGATCAACCCCGTGACCTTCCATTGGCCAGGTAGCGCCGTCGGTATCAAATCGCGCAAATTCAGGCCTGGTCATCATGCCACCATCGATAAATGGAAGTGTTCCCCGAATTCCTGTCACACCACCCCAGGATCTTCTGCCGATGATCTGACCGAGCTGATATTTTCTGAATCGATATGGAAATATATCTCCGTCAGATGCAGAGTATTGATCAATTAGTAAAACTTTTGGCCCAAGCACCATCTCAGGATCAACATTGGCGATAGTAACATTCCTTGGCTGCAGAAAAAATGCCGGTTCCCTTCGCAGGCGCTCTGCAATCATAGGTGAAACATTCCCTCCACCATTTCCACGGTCATCAACGATCAATGCTTTTTTCTGCAATTGGGAATAAAAATATTTTGCAAATTCATTCAAACCCTCAGGACCCATATCCGGAATATGGACATATCCAACCTCACCATTGGTTTTTGAATTGACGTAATCGATATTTTTTCTGACCCAGTTGAGATAATATAATCCTGATTCATCACTTGTGGGAACAACAAGTGTGCGATGACTTCCGGTTGTATCCGCCTTACTGTTAATCGTAAGCTCTATTGTTTTATTCGCAGTATTGATTAATAATTGGTAGATATCGGTGACCGTAGTTGTGCTGACACCATTTACCGCAAGGATATAGTCCCCTTTGCTGGCTTTAACACCTACTTCAGTCAGCGGTGATCGGGTAGAGGAAGACCAGTTTTCTCCCTTCAGGATATCATCAATCTTGAAATAACCTGATGCATCCCGGCTGATTTTAGCTCCCAATAAACCCAGCGGAATTCGCTCAGATTTTGGTGCATCACCGCCACCAACATAAGCATGGCCAATATTTAATTCACCGATCATTTCGCCGATGATATAAGTGAGATCGGTTCTGTAATTGACGTAAGGCAGTAAAGCAGCATATTTCTGTTTCATCGCAGGCCAATCCACACCATGCATGCCCGGATCATAAAAGAAGTCTCTCATCTGCCGCCAGGCTTCATTGAATATCTGAGTCCACTCTTGTTTCCTGTCAATCATGATCTTCATGTCCGACAGGTCCACTTTTTTATCCATCGCGACTTTATCCTTCGGCAGATCAATGATCGAAAAGTCACGACCTTTCACGATCAGCATTTTTTTCTTATCGACTGAAACAATGTAGTTGTCATAATCGCCGATCTGTGTTTCCTTTTTTTCTTTGAGATCAAAGACTTTTAACGATCCCTGTGGAGAATGGGTTGAGCTGTTCAAATAATACACATTGTCTCCGGCCACATTGATATTGCTATAGTTACCCGCATCAATTGGCAATGCTACAATTCTCTCTTGTATGCCATCGATATCAATGACTGTAGCGGGGACAGCCGGAGTTTTTGTTTCTTTCGTTTCTGCCGGTTTGCTGTTATGGTCTTTCTCCTTATTTGAATCATTTGGTTTTGCAGAAGTTGTAGCTGCACTATCCACCTTTATTTGGACTTCATCATTTTTAGGAGCAAGAGGTGAAACCGTTGCTTTGGCAAGTGTGGCAAAATAGACTTTCGCCATATCACTATAACTATGGTTCCATTCCGTCTGGCTATATGTTGGATTAAAATCACGATTGGAAACAAAGAATAAATATTTACCATCGGGACTAAAGACAGCACCAAAAGCCTCATACCAATTGTCTGTCACAAGCGATGATTTTTTTGCTTCCGTATTGTATAGAAAAACCTTGGTGCGGAAATCATCATCTGATTTTGTGTAAGCAATCCACTTACTGTCAGGCGACCAGGAAATACTTTGGTATTCCCATGTTTTTGCCTGGTCAATAAGAGTGACATTTTTACTTTCGACATCGACGTACTGCAGTCTTAATTTTTTGTCGGGCCATGCAATTCTTTTACTATCCGGTGACCAGCTTAAATAATATTTGTAGGTGTCGCCTTTTTGCGTCAACTGAACAGGAGGTGAACTTCCATCCTGCTTCTGAACATACACTTCATCTTCACCTGTAGCATCGCTGATAAATCCAAGTAATTTACCATCCGGTGACCATGTCACTGATCTTTCATGGACGGATGAAGTCTTAGAAAGATCTCTTGTAATGCCTTCTTTGGCAGGAAGCGTCCAGATATCTCCACGAGCAGTCATTGTCATCCGGTTGCCATCAGGACTTAAGTCATAATCTCCGGGTTCGATAAATTTCGATGCATCAATCAATTCATTCCGACCGATCGCTCCATCATCTTCGATGGAAATAGTTACTTTATTAGTTGTACTTGTTTTCAGGTCATAGAGATAAATATATCCTCCATTTTCATACACAATCGCGTCTGCTCCCATGGAAGGAAATTTGATATCATAGTTTGTATAATTCGTGACTTTAGTGGTCTGTTTTGTTTTCGTATCGTAAAAAAAGAGGTTCATCGTACGATCGCGGTCGCTGCAGAAATAGATTCTGTCACCGTACCACATCGGAAAGATGTCCTGCGCAGGATTATTGGTGACATTCTCCCAGGTGCCTGCAGTAAAATCATAAATCCATATATCGTCAGCCATTCCACCGCGGTAGTATTTCCAAGTCCTGAATTCCCGGAAGACCTGGTTCATCGCCATTTTTGAATTATCAGGTGAATACGAACAAAATCCTCCGACAGAAAAAGGTAATTCAGTAGAAGGACCTCCGTTGACATTTACCAAATACAATTCGCCTTTGAATGAGTTGAAGGAATTTTTACGACTCCTGTACACGATTCCGGAATTATCATTTTTCCAGGCCATAACGATATTGTTGGGACCCATGCGGTCACCCAGATCATCGCGGCCCAGCGTTGCCGACCAGGTTAATCTAACCGGAACGCCTCCTTCAGCCGGCATTTTATAGACTTCGGTGTTACCGTCATATTGCCCGGTAAAAGCAAGGGATTTGCCATCCGGGGAAAACTTTGCGAATATTTCATTCCCAATGTCGGTAGTCAGTTTACGGGCGACTCCTCCAGCGCGAGCTACGGAATATAGATCACCGGCATAGCTGAAGACTATAGCATCCTTTGACACTGTGGGAAACCGTAATAAGCGAGCGTCTTGCTGTGCAATAGCCTGTGCGGCAATCAATAAAATAGCAAGGTTTAAAATGGCCTTTTTGATAAAATTTAGGGTATTCATTTCTTTATATGGGTTAAGGGCGCGCAAGATAATTCAAATGGCAGGCTTGTCAGATTATTTATATGAGCGATTAAAATTTACGCCTGAAAAGCGATTTCTGCAATATCAAAGTATTATAAACAGGGAAAAGCGATACTCGATTCAGGAAACAAGGCACTTAATTTTCATGAGTCCTGGCATAGGTCTCCTTAAATACTTCCGCATCACACGCATAGTATTCACCTCTTACACCTTTGATCAGGTAGTCACCCGCTTTTGCTTTCATCAGGCCTTCCATCGTCATTATTTCAAAATCCGAATCTATTCTGCAAGCCCCAATCGGGATATCTTTTTTAGTGTATGATTCAAATGGCAAATCATAATGAGTGCCGGAAACAAAAAATATTCCATCAGTTCTGACCGGATGTTTATTGAGAAACTTGTTGAAGTGATCAGGGGAAACATTTTTCGCAGCATCATATTTTAAATAAGTAAAAGCTTTGAATCCAAGAAAAGATTCTCTTGGCTGAATGTTATTATGGTTCTCATCTGGTGAATCACCAAGTAGTTGCATGATCATTTCATTGTTCATGTTGGCTTCCCGGTCATCATGTTCAGCACTTCCTGTGTCGATAGAAACGATCAACATATTTCGAGTGCCAAGTTTCCAATGAAAAGGAGATGAGTGTTGTCCCGCTAATAAAAACAATCGAAATGACGGATCAATTAAGCATGCAGAGTTAGCAATACCATCCTGTACAATTTTGGATAGGGTTTGATCTTTATATTGATTAAAATATTTTCCATCCGGGTGATTATGTATTTCCAGGATATTATTTGTTTCACCTTGTTTGGAAAAAATACAAAGTCCGGTTCTAAGATTTCTGCTATCGCCAAAAGTGATATCCCCGAAAAGACTTTTGCAACTTTGTGCTGTAGGTTGAGCATCGATTAATTTTTGTTTAATCTCACTGACTTTCATCCCTATTGCAAGAGCAGCAGCGATCATTGAACCCGATCCTGTACTGCCGATCAGGTCGAAAAAATCACTTATCCGAAAATCAGGATCATTATTTTCCTTAGCCAGAACTTCCTCAATGCGTTCGAGAATCCCGGATGACAGAATATCGCTGACTTCCCCATGATCAAGGGATAGGATTCGTTTTGGAGCAGGGGAATGCAAGCGTTCAGCCAAATTCTTCATTCATGGTTATTACACGACAGGGGTCAAGGTAGCAGAAAATTTCAAAAGGCAAAAGTTCATGTTGCCTGAAGGAATGTCACAAGCCCAGCATGCGCATGAACTCCTCCTTTTTCCGCCTCGACACATCAATGGTGGCGCCATCACTCATTAAGACCTGCCCACCATCACCCTTAAGATACTTGCGCATGTGGTTTTTATTGATGATGTAAGAATGATGTATCCTTATAAACTGAGTCGTTGGTAAGAGATCTTCAAATTCCTTAAGCGTCTTTGCCACAAATATCCTGGCATTATCCTTCATGTGTACAGATGTATAATTGCTTTCTGCCTCCAGGTAAACAATATCTTCCAGTTGAACGAATTGAATCGCATCCTGGGATGGAATAGCGATGCGGTTGTTTTGATTTTTTTCGCTGACCAGGTTATGAAGCAAAGTTTCAATACGTTGGTTAGGGATTTCAGTTTGTCTTCGTTCACGGACTTTTTCCACCGCTTCTTTTAATAACTTGATCTCGATGGGTTTGACCAGGTAATCCAGGGCGCTAAATCGAATAGCCTGGATCGCATACTGATCATAAGCCGTTGTAAAAATGAGTTCGAAATTGCGTCGCTGCAATTGTTGCAACATGACAAAGCCATTCATCCTCGGCATTTCCACATCCAGGAATACAATATCCGGTTTATGTTTTTCTATAGCCGTAATTCCCTGCTCACCATTTTCACATTCGGCGACAATAATTATCCCTGGACAATTATCTACAAGTTTCTGCTGAAGCGCATTGCGACCATTACTCTCATCATCTATTAATATAGCTCTCAGTTCCCTCATCCGATATTTGGTTGTGTGGTTAACCATACTTCGACCTTTGTGCCAGAAGGCTTTGATTCACCATCATAAAGATCGGTGATCTTGATCGAACCATTTGATTCGCGGTTAAAAAGACTGATTCGCTCATTGGTCATTTGTGTCCCGTAGGAAGCCTGGGATAATTTATTCAGTTTTTTGTAAGCGGCTGCCTGAACACGACCAACACCATTGTCGGTAATGGTGTA
This sequence comes from uncultured Saprospiraceae bacterium, assembly GCA_963746195.1. Classification (GTDB taxonomy): domain Bacteria; phylum Bacteroidota; class Bacteroidia; order Chitinophagales; family Saprospiraceae; genus Opimibacter. Next base: position 375,213 of record CAVVAS010000004.1, read on the forward strand.
TTTGATAAATTGATTTTCCATGCGAACATCAATGTCGAGCTTTTTGACACCATTTAATTTATTGAGAAGACCATGATGAATCGCATTTTCGACAAATGGTTGTATCACAAGAGGCGGCACTTTATAATCACCTTCCAGGATTTGAGGTTCAATATTCATTTCGCAAATGATTTGATTTTCCCACCGCAGAGATTCAAGCTCCAAATACAATTTAAGCGCTTCCAGATCTTTCCAGCATGGGATTGAATTGGCTTTTGAATTTTCCAAAATAGCCCTGATCAATAATGCAAATTTGGCCAGGTAATCAGTAGCTTTTGTTTTCTGATCGGTTTGGATAAGGTTATCAATGGAGGATAAGCAATTGAAGATAAAATGCGGATTCATCTGGGCGCGCAATGCTTTCATCTCCATATCCGCTACCCGGTGTCGCAATTCAGATTGTTGGCGTATTTGTTCAATTCTCTTTTTGAGTGTCCAGTAAATCGCTGCAGCAATAACTAAAAAAACACTTATTCGAAATCCAAAAGTACCCCACCAGGGAGGATTGATGATGATGGGCAAGGAAGTAATCCCGGAGGTCTTAATCCCGTCGGAGGCTTTGACTTCAAAAGTGTAATTACCCGGCTTCAGGTCTGTATAATTGGCAAGTTGCTGAGTAGTAGATTGGATCCAGCTTTTATCAACACCAATTAAGCGATAGGAAAAATTTGTTTGCCGCACACCTGTAAAATCCAAAGCAGAATATTCGATAGAGAAAAAATTTTTGTCATAGGGCAACACGACCGCCTTATGATGTTGCAGAAATGAATCGATGTAAACCGGTTTCTCTAAAATATTCATTCGACTTATTTCCACATCAAACAGGTCGCTCTTATCCTTCGCCATGCCTTGCGGATCAAAACAGATCACCTCCGCTATCGTGCTAGTGATCCATCGTCCGTCTTTTAATTGATTAAACCGGACAGCGCTGAATGAGGCATTGACCATAGAAGGCTCAAGATTAAAAATGATAACCTGGTGAGTGGCTTCCCTCCATTGATAGAGATTGAAATTGGTGGTAAACCAAAAGCCATCCTCATCTTTTTTGATGGCAAAAACAGAACTATTGACTGGCAAGTCAAATCCGGGAAGACGCGAAAATTTTTTTGTATTGACATTGAACAGATACAATCCGCGATAGATTGTGCCAACCAGCAACATGGAATCATTGTATTGCTCAATACCTTCAATAGATACACCAATATGTGAATCCGTGCTATCGGGAAGATAGACATTCATCACCATCCGGGTGTCCACGTGGTATTCTACCAGGCCTGTTACTGAAGCACCCCAAACAGTATTAGCATGATCGACAAAGAGATTTTTGATCGCTGAGACATTAAGCGAGTGTGGCATGTCTGATTTATAAAATCGATCCTCTGCTTTATTCCACATCACAATATTGCCATTAAACAAGCCGATCAAAATATTTCCATCCTTGTCTTTCGACATGGTGCTAATTGTAGAATTTTCAGTTTCCGGTGGATGAAGCGTTTTGAAAGTATGATGCACCGGATCATATTGGTGAATGTAGCCTTCTTGTGTTCCGGCCCAAATCAAACCATCCTCTTTTTCTACAAAACACCAGGTCTGGTTGTATGCATCAGGTCCGGTTAATTTCACATTGCGGAGGAAATTCCACGCATGATCATAAAAGGTAATGCCACCGCCCCATGTCGCCACCATGATTTCACCTTGTGAAGTTTCAATGACATCATTGATATCATGCCTGGGCATGGATGCATCCTGGCCATCCATATGTCGGATGACCTGAAAATAGGGATGATATGGATTAAAAACATTTATTCCCCTGTCAGTCCCGACCCAAATATTATCATCCCTGTCCTGGAAAATGGTGTAGATATCAAAATTGTATTGCAGACCATTCTTTATTTTTTCATCTGATGTGATAAATTCGAAATTGTCATGCGTACGGTCATATCGTAACAACCCGGCATAATCTGTTCCAATCCAAAGATTTTTTTGACGGTCCTCGTACATGGTTTGTACCAATACATTCTGAGTGCCCTGGTCTTCTCCTTCTTCCCTGTTTTTTATTTCTTTTAAAGAATAAGTGGTCAACATATGTGTGTCCAGGTTATATCGAAGTAAGTCTTCCTTCCAGGTTGAAATCCATAAATTATTTTCCCTATCAAGAAGAAGAAACCTGAACAGCATGTTAGTTCCATATTTATTCTTCACTTGCCGCAACAAAGATTCTTCCGGTTGAGGATCTGCAGAAGTAAGGATTCGCCCTGTCTGATGCTGAGCGAGAGTGATTCGGTCAAAACCTTGTGACCAGAAATTTCCTGTCACCGGATCTTTCACGACTAAATTTTCTCGAAAAGATTGACCCGGGTTGTTGTTGAAATTATAATAGGTATCAGGGCCAAAGTTTCGGACAATTCCCGCTTCACTGATTTGCCAATCTTTCTGGTCCCTCTCTTTAAATTTCTCTATTGGAAATAGGGGATTGTCTTCGATGTAAGATTGCAATGAAATGGTGGTGAAGGAATTAGTAGCCAGATCCAGTTTTTGCATTTCCCTGACTTTGTATATCCAGATTGTATTGTTGAGCGTATCGATATACAATTCACTGTCATGAATCATTTCAAAAGAATACTGATTGGTGATATCGGGATAATTCAGAAACCTGTACCCGTCAAAACGCTGCAAACCATTAGTAGTCAGTATCCAGATAAAGCCTCTTTTGTCCTGGCCTATTCCCCGCACTGTCGTGTGCAATAATCCATCCGTTTGATCTATGTGGCGAAAGGTGTACTTGCCGTTTAACTGACCATACAGGCTACAATGCCAAAGTAATAAGAAAAGTATTTTGGCACTGCGCATAAGTTTAAAGGTAATTGGTAAACCAGAGAAACATGAAAGGAATCATTTCTTTTCCAGTGCTTCAATGCGCTTCACCAGTGCATCGATCTGGGTTTGTTGATTCACGATCAGGGTTTGTTGTTCCTGGACTGCTTTAACTAAAGGCACCACAAATTGTGCATAACTCATCGTATAAAGTTCATTTTCATTTTTGGGGATTGTAACACCGCTGAAACAATAGCCCGATGCGATGGCTGCTTGCTCTACTTCCTGGGCTAAAAAACCGCTTTGTTTAATTTCTTCAATATCATATTTCTCTGGATAGTCTTCTGTTTTCTTATTGCCTGTTATTTCCCTCATAGCCCTGATGTCGAGATTGTAGGTCACAGGACGCAACCGTTCAATAAAGGCCAGACCCTGTACATCTTCTTTGACATTATTTTTAACTCTTGCATCTGAAGCATACGTAAACCAGGTAGTTTGTCCACCTGTCCAGGTTGTACTTAGATTTCCTATAAAAGCCTGGTTAGAGGCAGCATTCATGTACCCATCATTTCCGATACTAATGGTATTTGCAACATTAGGTGATTCTATAGCGGTTCCTGAATTACGGCCAACTGCTACATTTGCGCTTCCTCCAACAAGGTTGCTAAGTGCGCCTTCACCAAGAGCTGTATTGCTGCTACCTGTCGTATTTGAACCAAGAGAACTTCCTCCCACGGTCGTATTAAAACTACCAGACATGTTGTTTATACAGGCAACATTTCCAATGGCTACGTTATAATTCCCCGAGATATTTTTCTGAAGCGCATCAATACCCATCGCTGTATTGTCAATCCCCGTTGTATTTGAAAGCATTGATTCAAATCCATAGGATGTATTACCGTGACCTATAGTATTGGAGAATAAAGCTGAGTGACCAACAGCGGTGTTATTTATTCCTCCAGATGTTGTTGTTGGTTGATTGGCATACAATGCCTCAAATCCTATCGCTGTGTTTCCGGATATCCAACCGATTCCATTGTTACTAAATGATTGAGAAAATAAAGCCCTGGTGCCAACAGCTGTATTTTCTCCAGCTGTAGTATTTGAGTTTAGAGCTGTATATCCATTAGCTGTATTACTAAAACCAATCGTATTGAGTAGAAGAGCATTCATTCCTACCGCAGTATTTTGCGTTCCGGTTGAGTTTGTGCGTAATGCGGAAGTTCCAATGGCTGTGTTATTTACGCCATTCGATGAACTGGTCGGTTGATTGGAATAGAGAGCCTCAAAGCCAACAGCCACATTATTACTTTGATACCATGTCGCACCCGGAGCGAAAGACTGAGTGAATAATGCATTGGTACCGATAGCTATATTCTGACCTCCTTTTGTGTTGGAAAAAAATGCATTCGTACCTAAGGCGGTATTATCCCGTCCATTGGTATTTGAATATCCTGCGCGACTTCCAATAAAAGAATTATTTACGCCCTGCGGACCTAAAACATTCAATCGTCCTGCTTTTAAACCAAGAAAACAATTCGTTGAATCATCTGAGTGAAGCCATAGCAGATCTGTGCCATCACTTTTTCTTAGCTTAAACAATGGATTCACATTCGTCTGTGGACTATTGGCATCGATGATGAGTTGAGGAACATCGGCTGTTCCCTTGATATGTAGTTTGGCTGTTGGGGTGGTCGTCCCAACACCAACATTTTGACAAAAAGCTATATGGTAATAAAATGAAATCAAACAAATAGCGATGATCCGGACTATTTTATTTTCCATGAAATAGTGTGGCTAATTAACTATTATTGAATTTTTCTTTCGAGTGCTTCAATTCTCTTTAGCAGCGCATCGATTTGGGTTTGTTGATTCTCGATCTGGGTTTGTTGATTCTCGATTCGGTTTTGTTGATTCACGATCAGCGCTTGTTGTTCCTGGACAGCTTTGACCAGTGGCACTACAAAGTCTGAATAGCGTAATGAATATAAATCGTCCGGGTTTTCGGGTTTTTGAACTCCACTAAAGTCATATCCGATCGCAAGTGCTGCTTGTTCCACATCCTGTGCCAGGAAACCAGTAGTCTTCGTTTTTTCAATATCATATTTAGAATCCCATTCTCCAATCACTTTGTCTTTATGGGTCATTTCATTTTCTCTATGAATATTAAGATGGTAAGTGACAGGACGCAAACGATTGATGAAATTCAGACCCGGAACATCTTCCCTGACATCGTCCTTGATCCTGCTATCACTAAAGGTGCTCCAACTTACCTGGCCGCCAATCCAATTATTACTTGAATTACCGAATTCAACACGGTTATCCGCATTGACCACGCCACCAGAACCATACCCCAGGCATGTTGTGTTTTGCCCCGCAAACATTGAAAAATATGCCCCAACACCGACAGCTGTATTCGAACTTCCGGTTGTATTATATGACAGCGAATTATAACCAAGAGCTGTATTATTATTTCCTGAAGAAGTGGCATAAAGAGATTGCACTCCATTGCCGGTATTCTGGATTCCGTTGATGTTATTCCAAAGCGCATAAGCTCCATTGGCGGTGTTGTAAAACCCCGTGGTATTGGCATGCAAAACATCATATCCACAACCGGTATTATCCGTTCCCGTAGTGTTGGCTCGTAAAGCTGTATGTCCAATAGCCGTATTTTGATAACCGCTATTTATAGTCACCGGTTGATTTGAATAAAGAGCTTCAAATCCAACAGCCACATTAGCGCTAGGCCAGGCGGCACCTTCACTATCATAAGATTGTAATGTCAAGGCTCCTTTTCCAACAGCTGTGTTTTCGGTTGCCGTTGTATTTGAGTTCATCGCAGTATAACCTATGGCAGTGTTACTAGTGCCATTCGTATTGAGTAGAAGAGCATACGCACCTATTGCAGTGTTTTGGGCTCCCGTAGTGTTTGTATGCATGGCGGATGTACCCACGGCTGTATTATTTACTCCACTCGCTGAGCTGGTAGGTTGATTGGAATAGAGTGCTTCAAATCCAACAGCCACATTATTACTTTGATACCATGTCGCACCCGGAGCGAAAGACTGAGTGAATAATGCATTGGTACCGATAGCTATATTCTGACCTCCTTTTGTGTTGGAAAAAAATGCATTCGTACCTAAGGCGGTATTATCACGTCCATTCGTATTTGAATATCCTGCACGACTTCCAATAAAAGAATTATTTATCCCTTGCGGACCGATGACATTCAATCGTCCCGCTTTCAAACCAAGAAAACAATTCGTTGAATCATCTGAGTGAAGCCATAGCAGATCTGTGCCATCACTTTTTCTTAGCTTAAACAATGGATTCACATTCGTCTGCGGACTATTGGCATCAATGATGAGTTGAGGGACATCGGCGGTTCCTTTGACATGCAATTTTCCGGCAGGAGTCAAAATACTTATCCCAACATTTTGACCGAAAGAAAAGATGCTAATTTGAATTAGCATCGTCATGAAAAAGAATTTGAGATAACTGTTCATAAGCGTATCAATGAATTTGACTGATACACCCAAAATATCACCGGATTCTTTCTGAAAATGGGCTGTTTAGCAACTGGAAGATGCATCCGAGCAGTTGGTGAGAAATCCTTTTAAGTGGCAGAATTTGGAAGAGTGAAAGTCACACCTTTAGAGCCTACATAATAACTTCAATGAATTGAAATACCCGGGTACTTCAAGCAACCGGCTTCCAAACCAACTGAAGAATTGGCCATCGACAATGAGAATTTTGGTGGAAGGAAGATATTCTTGGAATTCTCCAATATGCTTCTCCATAAACGGATAAGGTTCAGAAGAAAGAAAGATCAAGTCTGGCTGTGCTTCAATTACTGTCTCAAGACTCACTTCCGGATAACGGGAAAGATGTGAAAATGCATTAGTGACACCAAACCTTCTGAGCATTTCATCAATAAAAGTACCTCGTGCAGCAACCATGTATGGATCTCTCCAAATAAAATAAGCAACACGTAAATTACCCGGCATCGGGATGTACGAACTAAATCGTTTCGTGATCTCGTCAGCCATTACATACCCTGCTTCAGCCCGATCTGTAATCACTGATACCTCCCTGATCATCGAGCATGCATCTTCAAGTGTGTAAATGTCACTCATCCAAACCGGACATTCTTGTTGCAATGCCTGGATTCCCTCTGGGTAATTTTCTTCCTTATTCCCGATAATTAGATCAGGTTGTAAAGCAACTATTTTTTCAAGATTGAATTTTTTAGTGCCTCCGATTTTTTCTACGGCTTTCGTTTTTTCTTCCGGATGGATGCAAAATTTTGTAATGCCGCATATCTCCTGATCAAGACCAAGGTCAAATAAAAGTTCTGTCTGCGAGGGCACTAATGAAATAATCTTATTCGGAGGAAATGAGATCGTCAATTCGTTTCCCATCTGATCATTACTTCGGATCACATTTTCTGATGTGACTCCTGTTTCTTTCTTAAAACCATAAGGACAATGGCGACAGCCACTACCGCAGCAGTAACCTCTTTTCCTGTGGTAGGCTTCGGTAAAGACCCAAAGTCCCTGGTCATTGATGTAATAGTCTTCACCTTCGACAAGGGATTGCATCAGACAGGTAAATTTTTTCCAAATATGGATTAAATAAGCCTCCCGACCAAGGAATCCAACCGTATGAATGCCTGATCGAATGTTTGTCTGGATTCGGACATGGTTCCAATTTGCAGATTCTCCGATAAGCAGGTTAAACCCGAAAAGGCACCTTTTTTACTATATTTGCCGCCCGTTCAAGGGCACTTAAATGATTAAAACGGAGGAGTGGTAGAGCGGTTGATTGCACCGGTCTTGAAAACCGGCAAGGTTTAAAAGCCTTCGGGGGTTCGAATCCCTCCTCCTCCGCCTTCGCTCGTCGTAGTTCCGAAAATGCTAATGAGGAACGAAGGCGAGCCAGTTTACCAAATTGAAAACAGAAGTCTGCTGAAATTTTGCCGAGCTTCGGCGGACGAGGTCCGCTTTTCCTTATTTTTACTTCGCTCGTCGTAGTTCCGAAAATGCTAATGAGGAACGAAGGCGAGCCAGTTTACCAAATTGAAAACAGAAGTCTGCTGAAATTTTGCCGAGCTTCGGCGGACGAGGTCCGCTTTTCCTTATTTTTACTTCGCTCGTCGTAGTTCCGAAAATGCTAATGAGGAACGAAGGCGAGCCAGTTTACCAAATTGAAAACAGAAGTCTGCTGAAATTTTGCCGAGCTTCGGCGGACGAGGTCCGCTTTTCCTTATTTTTACTTCGCTCGTCGTAGTTCCGAAAATGCTAATGAGGAACGAAGGCGAGCCAGTTTACCAAATTGAAAACAGAAGTCTGCTGAAATTTTGCCGAGCTTCGGCGGACGAGGTCCGCTTTTCCTTATTTTTACTTCGCTCGTCGTAGTTCCGAAAATGCTAATGAGGAACGAAGGCGAGCCAGTTTACCAAATTGAAAACAGAAGTCTACTGAAATTTTGCCGAGCTTCGGCGGACGAGGTCCGCTTTTCCTTATTTTTACTTCGCTCGTCGTAGTTCCGAAAATGCTAATGAGGAACGAAGGCGAGCCAGTTTACCAAATTGAAAACAGAAGTCTGCTGAAATTTTGCCGAGCTTCGGCGGACGAGGTCCGCTTTTCCTTATTTTTACTTCGCTCGCCATAGTTACGAAAATGCTAATGAGGAACGAAGGCGAGCCAGTTTACTAAATTGAAAACAGATGTCTACTGAATCTCCGGCGAGCTTCGGCGGATACGATCCGCCATTCTCTTCACCTCAATATGTTTATATTTTGTCCTGTGCCGATAAAACTTATTACACAGGTTGTACTTCCAACTTAGCTGATCGTCTTAATAGACATAAACATGGTTGGGTGCCTGCAACTAAAGGTCGGTTGCCTGTTAACCTCGAGATGTACCATGTATTTGCTGACAAATACATCGCCTTTTCGTACGAGAAATATCTAAAATCAGGGTCTGGTCGAGCTTTTCTAAAACGCCATATTCTTCGCTCGCCGTAGTTCCGAAAATGCTAATGAGGAACGAAGGCGAGCCAGTTTACCAAATTGAAAACAGAAGTCTACTGAATCTTATGCGAGATTCTATGGATTAGGTCCATTTTGCCTTCATTTTACTTCACTCGCCTCAACTTTTAGAAGTTGGTCAAATAGGTAATCCCTGCTTGAGCATTTTGAAGATATCTTATCACTTTTTGTTTCGAAAAATATTTGAAATTAAACGCTGTAAGATCTTTTCTTATTCATCATCTCACTAAGACATCAACTGTGTGTAAACTTAAATGGCATCATTGCTATCAATGATACAGCCATCGATCTACCCCTTGGAATCATTGGAATCAATGATTGACATGCCATTATATACTGGATAGTTTTGTCATCAAGAATTTTCACAATATTTTTTTCAGTTCTATAACATTCTCTCCATCTTTTCACCTTACGCTTTTCATAAAAATGTAAAAGCACAAAATTCTAACCCTATGCTACACTTTTCCACTCTCAACCCATCACCAGACAAAGGAACAGATGCCCTTTTTTCATTCAAAAAATCAGGCCCATCCTTGAGCAAAGTTTCCCAGACACGACAACTTGCTTCCTTTTCTGCACTCCTATTTCTTTTGTGCTTTTTATTTCACACCCAACGTTTACAGGCAACTGCCTATAACGCCAATTGGTTTTCAGTAAGCATAAATCAATGCACAGGAATAGCGAATGTTCAAATGGTGCTCTACAATGATGAAGAAGGCACCACAAATGATGATTTCTGGAATACAGGAAGCACATTGCAAATAAATGTTGATGGCGCATGGCATGACCTTGGAAATATCAATATGGGTACTTCCGGAAGTGACTGGAACTGGAATCCAAATGATGATGGAGGAGTAGGTTTTACATCTCAGAATTATAGAACCATAACCTTAGCCAGCCCTGATAGTTATTCGGTATCAGCCGGAGATGTACAGTTTTATGTTAGTTTAAATATTGCACTTGCTTCATCAGATATAGGGAAGACGTTGAAATTTAGAATCGCCGGGACCTGGGAAGATGGCGGAGACTCAGGAGAAGAGAGTCTCACCTTTAACACAACTCCTGATGCCTCCAGCTGTACAGCGACTGATGCTACTGATTGTAATTTTACAACAGTCAGTTGGCCACTTCCTTCCGGTATTTGTTCCGGAGCAATGGCTGAAATACAAAGAAATTCAGCATTCCTCACTGAAGTGGCTGCTACGAATTTGTCAATAAATGATGCAGGCACACCCGGAACAACTTATGCCTATCGCGTAAGATTTTATAAATCAATGAACGGCTATAAGAATTATGGAGGATTTTCTGCGGCAGATAACGGAACAAGAAAAAATGTCCCGGCATTTCCACCAAATTTCGCGGCTTCAGATGACCGATGTGATGGAACCATTCTGTTGACATGGGATTGGAATGAAGCCAGTCCTTTAAATTTCAGAATTAACAGAAATGGTGTTGCCATCTCACCTGATCTTGCAGGTAATCTCCGGAGTTTTGTTGATGAGAACAGAGTAAGAGGTACAAATTATAATTACACTATACAGGCAAGAAATGATTGTGGATATAGTGTTACCTCACCGCAAGTAACTGGTGCCTCTCCACTGGGCCCTGCAAAACCGGCCGATCTGAATGCAGTCATCATCACAGGCGTAGGGATTCGGCTTACATGGCCATCAACAGCGCGAGTGACAAAATTTCAAATAGAAAGGAGTCTCCCGGGAGGAGGTGGGTCATCTTTTTTTGAAATCAGTAAGGATTCTCTAGGCTACCTGGATGAGTCATTAGTTCAATGCCAGACTTATGAATACCGGCTGAGATCTTTTAATGACTGTAATCCTCTTGGAATCTTGTGTGATTCGGTACCCCGGATGAGATTAGTCCCTGATCTTTCAAATACATTTATTCCCTCGACTTCCCTTGTTGCGTCTAAAGGATATTTTTCCAACCGTGTAGAGATGAGTTGGACAGTGCAGAGCAATTCCAATTTTATAGATGCCTTTAAGATTTATAGAAAACAGATGGGGACCAATGAAGATTCTACTGTTGTTGGAACTTTAAATGGTGGGAGCAATTTTTTCATAGACAATTATGTCGAGGCCGGCATATTGTACCAGTATTTTATCGTAGCTGAATCACAATGTGAGCATACTACGATCTATTCGAATGTGGCGACATCAATCGGTTTCAGAAGTCCTTTTGGTACCATCACGGGGAATGTGAGCTACGGTGGAGGAATTGCTGTCGAAGGAGTAAGGATCACGGCTGAAAGTACATCCGGGATTTTTGGTAGTAGTCTTTTGTTAAACGGCACACAAAGTTTAGTGATCAATGATGCTGCCAGCCTGGATGTCAATAACGGGCTCTTGCTCGAAACTTGGATTAAACCAACTTCGTACGCAGCTAATTTTACCGTGATGGAGAAAGCAGGAAGTTACAGCTTGAAATACATTCAATCTACTAACGTATACAGCTTTTCGGTTTATAAGAGTCCTGCAGAAATAGCTACAGTAACCATACCTGCTACCAACCTGTTGGTGAATAACTACAGCCATATAGCAGCGCAAGTTAGAAACGACAGTCTGCAAATATTTGTTAATGGCATTAAGAAGATAAGCCAAAGTGCTTTGTCTGTATTTCCTTCAGGAGTAGACGTAGTGGACAATGCATCAAATTTAGTCGTAGGTGTTGGGTTTAGTGGTAACCTGGATGAGCTCCGGATTTGGAATGTCGGTAAATCAGAATTCCAATTAAGAAATGATTATACACGACTGATGATAGGCAGTGAGACCGGATTGAAAGTTTATATCCGGATGAATGAAGGTGTAGGATTGAATGCTTACGATATTTCTAAAACTGGATTGATTTATAATAGAAATCATGCCTCCTTCCAGGGAATAATCCAATGGTCTTCTGTCATTCCGTCACCATCACAACTTGGTGCAGCAGCCTATACGGACAGTTTGGGCAATTATGTCTTAACGGTTCCGTACAATAATGGCGGAGAAATATTTGTGCTTACGCCAAGTTATCTCGTGCATGAATTTAATCCATCCACCAAAGCTTTGTTTGTTGGTGATGGTTCGGCAGTGCATGTGGGAATAGATTTCCTGGATAAATCTTCTTTCACCGTTACCGGGTCAGTTAATTTTAAAAATACTTTTTGCGGTGTAAAGGATGCGTTGATCAAAATAGACGGACAAGTGGTCATCGTCGAAGGTGAGCCTGCTAAAACGGATGCAGCAGGATTGTTCAATATTCAGGTTCCAATAGGTGAACATTCCCTGACGGTCGACCAGGATGGACATGTTTATTCTGTCGGTCGTTTCCCGGCTACAGGTAAATATGATTTCCAGGAAGATCGGGCTGGAATTAATTTTCAGGACTCCACACTTGTCAAAGTTGTCGGACGCGTTGTCGGTGGATTGCGTGAAGGCAATAAAATTCCGGGATTGGGAAGATCAAAAAATAATATTGGCCAGGCTGACATCGTACTGACATCAACGCAAGGCGGTGGCTGTTCAACTCACAACATCACGACAGTGGACACATCCGGTGAATTCATTGTGTATGTTCCACCATTGAAATATACGCCTACAGTTAATGTGCCAAGTAATCCTGCGCTGGATTTTGGTGTGTTGAACCAGTTGGATTATTCAATGACGCCAACTGTTCATACCAATTATGATACGATTTTCAATTCAAGTCGCCAGATAGTACATATAGATTCTATTCAATACAATTATAGACTGGATTATATCATAAGAGTCAATCCCAGGATTGCTGTTTTTGACAAGGATGGTGTATCTCCTTTTATAGGCGATTCCACCTACCGGTTTTTTAATGTCGTCACAGGTGATACTGTTAAACGCAATTTGCGTTTGCTTCCATTAAGATGGCCGGTATTTCACCAGCAAAGTGATTCCCACCTGTATCGTTGCATGATCAAGGTGTTTGAG
>CAVVAS010000005.1:0-1580096 GCA_963746195.1 uncultured Saprospiraceae bacterium
CTATTCAGCTGGTTAATCCCAATGCTCCTCCCATTATCCTTTCTACAACGACCTGGACTAAACTTTTTCAGGTATGCTTTACCATTGACACAGCGGCAAATGCGGCAAGTTTTTGCCCGCCAATCGTATGGGATCTTGAAGCAAATCCCGACAACGGAGGATTTATCATCGGAGATGACGGAGTTGTCATTACCCTGGTTGATCCTACGATGATGATGGAATCAGTTCCTAGTGATGAAAATGTGGTTCAGTTCAACTGGGTATACAGTGGCCCGGGCACACCTCCTTATGGTATGCCGCTAGAGGAAGCCTGTATTTCTATTGATTGTTCTCTCATGATTGTTTGCGCGGTTGATACCACTATACTTTGTAATACATCGACCGATCCTTTATTTACCGGGTTTGCAACTTCAACTGATAATTGCCCCGGTGACACCATTATAACATATATGGATAGCACTACTCCGGGAAACTGTCCTAATACTTATGAAATAACCCGAAAATGGATGGTTACTAATGAATGCGGGGCTGTTGATTCTTGTGTTCAATTGATTTCCATTGTGGATACGGTAAAGCCTTCGATCATATGTCCACCCAACCTGCAATTTGAATGTGCCTCCCAAATACCTCCGGCTGATCCTGCAACTGTGACGACATCAGATAATTGCGGAGGCCAGGCAACAGTCACCTTTATCAGTGATGTGGTCAGTAGTCAAACTTGTGCTAACCGATTTACCGTCACTCGTACATATCGGGCCATAGATGCTTGTGGTAATTCAGCTTCCTGTAGCCAACTCATCGACGTCTTTGATGACATACCACCTTCCATCACCTGTCCAGCGCCAATAACTGTTCAGTGCGCAAGCCTCGTACCCGCTAATAATACAGCAAGTGTTGTGGCAACCGATAACTGCGGCGGATCTGCCACCGTCACTTTTGTTAGCGATGCCATAAGTAATCAAACTTGTACTAACCGATTTACAATAACCCGAACTTATAAAGCAATAGATAATTGCGGAAACACGTCAACTTGTAATCAAACCATAACAGTCTTTGATAACACTCCGCCGACATTGACTTGCCCGGCTCCTGTCACAGTCCAATGTGCCAGCCTGGTACCGGCACCAAATCCAGCTTTAGTCACCGCTACGGATAATTGCACCGGTTCCGCTACAGTTATATTTGATAACGACGCTATCACCAATCAAACATGTGTCAATAAATTTGTTCTTGTACGTACATATAGGGCCATAGATGCGTGTGGTAACTCCGGTACATGTAGCCAGATGATCACCGTAAATGATAACACACCTCCGCTATTAACCTGTCCTGCTCCTGTAACTGTCCAATGTACAAGCCTGATTCCAGCGCCGAATCCGACCCTGGTCACCGCTACTGATAATTGCAATGGAGGATCATCCATCACTTTTGTCAATGACGCAATTTCAAATCAAACTTGTGCCAATCGCTATAATGTGACGCGTACATATAGAGCCACAGATGCATGCGGTAATTCGGCTACCTGTACCCAGTTAATTACAGTATCTGATGATACACCTCCTGGATTGACTTGCCCGGCACCCATCACAGTACAATGTGCTAGCCTGGTACCTAATCCAGATCCTACTACAGTTACCGCAACCGATAATTGCACCGGAGCAGCAACAGTAACCTTTGTTAATGATGTTATCTCAAATCAAACCTGTGTCAACCGATTTACCCTGACACGTACTTACCTGGCAACAGATGCATGTGGCAATTCAGCGACATGTTCATCCACCATCACGGTCAATGATAACACCCCACCGCTGTTGAATTGTCCTCCAGGAGTCACTGTTCAGTGTGCTAGCCTGGTGCCAGCACCAAATCCGGCCCTTGTGACAGCTACAGATAATTGCAATGGATTATCAACCATCACCTTCGTTGGTGATGCGATCTCTAACCAAACGTGTACTAATAAGTTTAACATAACCAGGACTTATCGGGCTACGGATGATTGTGGTAATTCAGCGACTTGTACGCAATTGATTGTCGTGAATGATAATACTCCGCCAACACTGACTTGCCCCACAGGTGTTACCGTTCAATGTGCAAGCCTTGTACCTGCACCGAATCCGGCTCTTGTGACTGCTACTGATAATTGTAATGGAGCTGCAACGATCACCTTCGTCAATGATGTGATCACCAACCAAACTTGCGTCAATCGCTATAATGTGACCAGGACCTATCGGGCTACCGATGATTGTGGTAATTCAGCGACATGTACCCAGTTGATTGTCGTGAATGATAACACACCTCCTTTGTTGACATGCCCTGTAGGTATAACAGTACAATGCGCCAGCCTGGTACCCGCACCGAATCCGGCCCTCGTCACAGCGACAGATAATTGCAATGGAGCTTCATCCATCACATTTGTTAATGATGCGATCACCAATCAAACCTGTGTGAATAATTTTACATTGACCAGGACCTATCGGGCAACAGATGAATGCGGTAACTCAGCAACGTGTACCCAGTTGATCATAGTGAATGATAACACAGCACCAACGCTGACTTGCCCCGCTACCATCACCGTTCAGTGTGCGAGTCTCGTGCCTGTGCCGGATCCGACTCTCGTCACGGCTTCAGATAATTGCAATGGAGCAGCAACCGTCACGTTTGTCAATGATGCCATCTCTAATCAGACTTGTGCAAATCGATATAACGTGACCCGTACTTATCGTGCCACAGATGAATGTGGTAACTCAGCGACTTGTACGCAGTTGATCGTAGTGAAAGATACCATTCCTCCGATGCTGACGTGCCCTGCTGGGGTAACAGTACAATGTGCCTCACTGGTGCCATTTCCAAATGTAGAAGCTGTCCCCACTACAGATAATTGTGGAGGACTAGCCTCTGTAAGTTTTGTTGGAGACGTAATTAGCAATCAAACATGTGTCAATAAGTACACGGTGACGCGCACTTATAGGGCGACGGATCTATGTGGCAATTCAGCGACATGTACCCAGTTGATCGTAGTGAATGACGACACTCCGCCAACCCTAACTTGTCCCGCTGGTGTCACCGTTCAATGCGCAAGCCTGGTACCGATGCCTGATCCGACTCTAGTCACAGCTTCAGATAATTGCAATGGAGCAGCAACGATCACATTTGTCAATGATGCGATCTCTAATCAGACATGTACAAACCGATTCAACGTGACCCGTACTTATCGGGCTACAGATGAATGCGGTAATTCAGCGACATGTACTCAGTTGATTGTAGTAAATGACAACTCTGCGCCAACCCTAACTTGTCCCGCAGGTATCACTGTTCAATGTGCAAGTTTAGTACCTGCACCAAATCCGGCCCTAGTCACAGCAACTGATAATTGCAATGGAGCTGCAACCATCACTTTTGTCAATGATGCAATCTCAAATCAGACGTGCACAAATCGATTCAACGTGACCCGTACATATCGGGCTACAGATGAATGTGGTAATTCGGCAACATGTACTCAGTTGATCGTAGTAAATGACAACACTGCGCCAACCCTGACTTGTCCTGCCGGTATCACAGTTCAATGTGCCAACCTGGTGCCTGCACCGAATCCGGCTCTTGTGACAGCTACAGACAATTGCAACGGAGCTGCATCCATCACCTTTGTGAATGATGTAATCTCTAATCAAACTTGTGTCAATCGATATAACATAACTCGCACCTACCGTGCTACAGATGAATGTGGTAATTCAGCTACATGTACTCAGTTGATCGTAGTGAATGATATCACACCTCCGATGCTGACATGTCCTGCCGGTATCACTGTTCAATGTGCCTCCCAGGTGCCGTTTGCAAATGTAGAAGGGATACCGACTACTGATAATTGCGGAGGCGTTGCTTCTGTAAGTGTTCTTCCAGATGTGATTAGCAATCAAACTTGTGTCAACAAGTTCACTATTACGCGCACCTATAGAGCGACAGATGAATGCGGCAATTCTGCTACGTGTAACCAGGTCATTATAGTGAATGATAATACTCCGCCTGCGTTAACTTGCCCGGCAGGAGTAACCGTACAATGCGCAAGCCTTGTTCCTGTGCCCAATATTCAGCTTGTTACAGCAACTGATAATTGCAATGGAACCTCAACTATCACCTTCGTAAATGATGCCATTACAAACCAGACATGCACTAATAGGTTTACTTTGGTTCGTACGTACAGAGCAACAGATGAATGCGGCAATTCAGCAACCTGCACTCAGAATATTGTGGTGAATGATAATACACCGCCTACACTTACCTGTCCTGCCTCAATAATTGTACAATGTGCCAGCCAGGTACCTGCACCGAATCCGGCACTAGTGACAGCAACGGATAATTGCAATGGTAGCGCGACTGTTACTTTCGTCAATGATGTGATCTCAGGTCAAATCTGTGTCAACAAATTTACAGTGACACGTACCTACCGAGCAACCGATGAATGCGGTAACTCTGGTACATGTACCCAGATCATTTCTGTATTTGACAATACGGCACCGAGTATTACATGTCCTGCCAATGTTACAGTACAATGTGCAAGTCAAGTACCTCCTGCAGCGGATGTAAGTACCGTTGTGTCGACAGACAATTGTAGTGGCGGAGCCACAGTAACACTGATTAGTGATGTAATCACTAACCAGGTATGTGCTAATCGCTTCAATGAGGTTAGGACATACCGAGCAATTGATGCATGTGGTAATTCATCAAGTTGCAGTTATAGCGTTGTAGTGTTTGACAATACACCACCAAGCATTACATGTCCTGCCAACGTAACAGTACAATGTGCTAGTCAAATACCTCCAGCAGCAGATGTTTCTTCCTTTGTTTCGACCGATAATTGCGGTGGAGGAGCTACTGTAACCCTTATCAGCGATGTGATCACAAATCAAACATGTGTCAATCGTTTCAATGAGGTAAGGACATACAGATCAACGGATGCCTGTGGAAATTCAGCTAGTTGCAGTTATACCGTTGTTGTATTTGACAATACACCACCGACCATCACCTTCGTTGATCCACTCCTTTTGGGAATACCAAATGGTGGTACTCGTGAAATTCAGTGCGAAGGCCAGGATCCGAATTGGGAACTTCCGACATTTGGAACCGGAAGCGTAAGTGCAACCGATAATTGTAATAGTGCTGTAACAGTTACTTATAATTATGTACTTGTGGATGAAGGTGACTGTGCAGTCGATGGCTATATTCTCAAATATCGCCTGACCTGGACGGCTACGGATGCCTGCGGTAATAGCAGCACTTTATTCATATTCCTCTTACTGGTGGATCATGTACCACCGGTCATTCACAATGTTCCGGCGGACATCACAGTCAATTGTGATGAGATCCCCGCTCCTCCGTTCCTTGTTTTTGCTACAGATGAATGTTTGTGTGCCTGCATCCTTTCCTATAATGAAAGCACGCCGGCACCTGGTTGTCAGGATGGACAGGTCATCAAGAGAACCTGGGTCGCCAGGGATGATTGTGGCAATGAGACAGTCGCCGTACAACATATCACGCTTGTTGATAACAAGCCACCTGAATTGTTCCTTACACAGTTAGAGCTTGCAGGTCTACCAGATAGTACAATCATTGATTATACCTGCAATGAAGGAGGTATTCCAGCATTCTATAATCATCTAAGTGCTGAGTCAATCAATAGCCCGGTTTCCTGTGGATCTGCCGGTATGATTACTTTCGATAAGAAGGAAATTACAACCAACAATTGTGAGTTCTACGGCTATCTCGAACAACGTACCTATCACTGGAAGGGTGTCGATCTGTGTGGAAATGTCAGCAACCTGACGATTATTGCACGACTTGTCGATCATGAAGCTCCGGTGTTGCACAATGTTCCTGAAGTAACATGCGTGGATGATCCTTCATTGAGCTTAGTATTTGCTACTGATAATTGTGGCGATCCGTTCATACGCTACTGGGATGTCAAGATTCCAAGTCCATGCGGTCCTGGAACGGCTTTCAGGAGAACATATGAAGCATACGACTATTGCGGAAACATCACCAGGGATACAGCAATACTCATCCCGAATGATCACACTCATCCGAACATTAAGTTTATCAATCCTATATTGGCAGACCTTGAGTTTGGTGAAACGCTGATCGTACAGTGTGGAAATTATAATGGAAACTATACGCCATTTGGTCCACAGGATGTCATTGTTATGAACAGCTGTTCTGTTGGCTTACAGGTACATTTCCATGAAAAGGTGATTGAAGCAGGTGATTGTTCAAATGGAATTGTTGCCGTACTTGACTTAGTTTGGGCTGCAACTGATGTATGCGGAAACCTCACAATAGAAACGGTCAGAGCTAATGTCATTGATACAATTCCTCCTGTACTGGTTGACTTCAGGCCTATTATAACTATCGGTTGCAATGATACATTACCTAATATCGTAGCAACTGATAACTGTGGTGAGGCAAATGTAAGTGTTGAAGAAAAGATCATTCCTGGTCCATGTCAGTATGTGTATGATGTGAGCAGGACAATCGTGGCTACTGACCCATGTGGAAATAAGACCACTGCAATACAGACTATACATGTCGGTGATGGCAGTGGACCAGTTATCTCAGGTGTAGTGGAAGAACTTTGCAACGATCTTTCGATACCGGATGTAACGGCATGGGATCCATGCGCCGGGAAAGCTGTTCCTGTGACAATGACTCAGGACACTATTCCAAATACTTGCAGGGATGGAACGGTCATCGAACGTACATGGACAGCAACGGATATTTGTGGTAACACATCTTCTGTGACACAAACAATAGTTGTAGGGGATGAAACACCTCCATTAATCCTGGTTCCGTCATATTCTATTATCAGGAAATTCCTGGATGCAGTAGGCAGAAACCTGGTTTACTTATCCCAGGAAGATCTCATCAAGAAATTAAATGAGCTCAGTGATGCCAGTGTATTCGTACGTGATGATTGTGATACAGAGATTATACCTGTTTTCACTCTTGACATAACCTACTCAGGTAATTGTGCTGAAGATGGATATTTTGAACGGAGGGTATATACATGGGTCGCAACTGATGTTTGTGGAAATCAATCTTCCATAACCTTCACGGTTGATATCATGGATGATATTCCACCTACCTTCAATAATGTACCTGCAGAAGAAACAGTGATCTGCCATCCATTGCCACCAGCCGCAGATGTAACTGCAGATGATCCTGCACAACCTGTGACCGTTGTTTACAATCAATCGGTTGATCCGGGTGAAGGACCAGGCACATACATTGTCACACGAACATGGACGGCTACTGATGCTTGTGGTAATGTATCTGTTGCTACTCAGAAAATTATCTGGATACCGGATTCCTTCCTCGATTGTAGTCTTCTTATACCTGAAGGTGTTCAGTGTAATTCTCATGGGGTGATGGTATCTGGTACTAGTTCAGGCGGGTTAGGCACGTTAACTTACGTTTGGGAAGTCATTGGAGAGAAATGCTTTATTGAGGGAGGTCAGGGAAGTGAAACGATTGAACTCTACGTTGGCTGGTCTCCGGTAGAGATTATCCTTACGATAACAGATCAGTTTGGTTGCTCTACAGTTTGTTCAGCGATTATCGATTGCATTCAATCAGCTCCACTCAATGGAGTTGCCGGATCAGTTAATCCTGAGTCAGGTGTTGTTTCTGAACCTATTAATACAGCTCCGGCTAATGATCAGACACCGAATGGATATCTGACACAAATTAACCTGTGGCCTAATCCAGCAAACGGAAGTGTGAACCTGAGCTTTGACAGTGATATCAATCATGATGTTCATTTCAGTTTGATGAACTTCCTTGGACAAGCTATCCTAAGTGATCAAATCACTGCTCATAAGGGATTGAATTCGCGCAAGATTGATATTTCACATATTCCCGAAGGAAGCTACCTGATGGAAGTGAAGACGGAGAAGGAAATCTACACCAAAGTCATCGTCATCATGCGGAATAATTAATAAGATCTGCAGATGTAAAATAAAAAGAGACGCGAATGATCGCGTCTCTTTTTATTTTACACCTATTCACTAAGAGTCAACGAAAGAATCTTTTTTAAATTAAAATATCCGATCCTCTCCTAGTAGCCAATAGCGCGTTGGCTTTTTCCTGATTTTATAAAAATCGCGGATATAAGTTTTAAGATGGTCGATAGCTTCTTCAGGTTCATCCGTCAGCGCCACCAGTTTAAGATCCTTTGCTGAGATGGTTCCTTGCTGAAGCATTGATTCAAGGAAGTTCATCAATGGCTGATAATAAGCCTTCCCCATGAGTACAACAGGAAATTGGTGGATCATCCCTGTTTGTACCAATGTCAATGTTTCAAACATTTCATCCATTGTTCCCCATCCTCCGGGAAGGACCACAAATGCGTAAGAATATTTAAGCAATAAAAATTTGCGCACAAAAAAATAATCCAGGGTCACCCATTCATGCATGTAGGGGTTTGGTTTTTGCTCCGTTGGCAACCTGATATTGCAACCAACACTGTAACCCCCCGATTCAAAAGCTCCCTTATTGGCAGCCTCCATAATGCCGGGTCCGCCTCCGGTCATAACCGTAAATCCTGTTTCGCTTATAGCATGGCCTATTGCCTCTGCCATTTTATAATATTCATGACCCGGAGGAAACCTGGCCGATCCAAATACAGTGACGCAAGGACCCACAAAGTGAAGCTTCCTGAAGCCTCTGATAAATTGCAGGACTACTTTAATGGTGAACATAAATTCACTTCCCCTGGACTTGGGTCCTTCCAGGTAATCATGAAGCTCGAGAATAGCCTTGCGTTCCCGGAATTTTGTCTCCGCCGGATTTGGAGTATCAGACTCAGTCATGCCAGGTTATGATCTGTGAGGTTAATATTATGTGTGATCAAATGTACCTCAAGGAAGATGAACATACCAAAAGTGAATTTGTGGCATGAATTTTGGCTTTTGAAACAAAATGCACCCTAAAAGATTGTTTTCCTGAAATATGATAGTGCTCAAAATCTCTCTCCTGATGTTGATGCTCTTCGCTATGAAGCCGGATGAGTCAGTTCAACCGTATGTCACTTCTTATATAGATGAATACAAATACCTGGCAATAGATGAAATGGTAAAGTCAGGCATACCTGCCAGCATAACCATCGCCCAGGCCATAGTAGAATCAAATGCCGGCGCCTCTGCTTTAGCGCGCCAAACCAACAATCATTTCGGTATAAAATGTAAGGATTACTGGGAAGGAAATACGTATTATCATAAAGACGATGACAAAGATGAACAGGGAAACCTCATTCCTTCCTGTTTTCGCAAATATGATTCAGTTGAAGATTCATACAAAGATCATAGTGATTTTTTAATGAACACAGATCACTATAAGCCTTTGTTTACTTATGACAAAACCGATTATGAATCGTGGGCTATGGGTCTTGAAATATGCGGATATGCATCCCAGGCGGGATATGGCGATCAACTGATCAAAACGATTAAATTATATAACCTGCACGAACTAGATTATTATACCATTCAATATGTGGACCGAGCAAGTCTTTCCCCAAAGTAGAATTGCGAAAAGCCACAAAAATGAAATCATTCTTGAACATATCAGAATGAATTCATTCATTAGTATCCAAAGCCTCCGCTGATCCAGTAAACCAATCTCACCCATTTAATTTTAAGTCTCTTCAGGGATCTCGGAAGGCTTTGGTGTTTTTCTTACAGCATTCGCGTTATCCTTCTTGTGCCTTTCACGCGCTTTGAAAATATCAATGGCGGCAAACAACGATGCTCTGAAAGAAGATGGATCAGCTTCATTTTTACCGGCTATTTCATAAGCAGTCCCATGGTCTGGAGAAGTACGTACAAAAGGTAATCCGGCTGTAAAATTAACTCCATCCTGGAAGTGAAGAATTTTAAAAGGGACCAATCCCTGGTCATGATACATGGCCAGAACAGCATCGAATTTTTTGTGATTCATTGATCCAAAAAATCCGTCTGCAGGATAAGGACCCATGATGATGTCTCCTGATTTTTTTGCCTCGATGATCATTGGCCGAATGATATCTTCATCTTCTCTCCCGATATTTCCATTTTCTCCGGCATGCGGGTTAAGTCCCAATACTGCAATGACCGGACGGGCAATTCCAAAATCCACTTTCAATGCATTGACGAGAATATCAAGCTTGGAACGGATAATCTCTTTTGTAATCAGGGGAGAGACCTGGTTGAGCGCAACATGCCCCGTCACAAGACCAATGCGAAGTGAATCACTGATCATCATCATCAATCCCTCTTTCACACCAAATTGATGAGCGAGAAATTCAGTATGCCCGGGAAATTGAAACCCCGCCATTTGCATGGCAGCTTTATTGATAGGAGCCGTCACTAATAAATCAATATGGCCATCCTTAAGATCTCTCACTGCCTGATCTAAAGCAATGTGCGCAAAGCGACCCCCTTCTTCCGTTTCTTTACCTAAGGCTATATTGACAGTGTCCTGCCAGCAATTGACGACATTGATTTTTTGATGATAGATCTTATCTGCAGAACCGGTGCTGTGAAATGTGAATTCTTGCGGGTTGACGATATTCTTGTGATAACTCACCACCTTGCTTGATCCGTAGATGACAGGTGTGCACAACTGAACAATGGATGGATGCGCCAGCGTCTTGATGATGACTTCAAGTCCAATTCCATTGATGTCTCCAACTGTGATGCCGGCTCGTATAGTACCCATGTATAAGCGATTTTCTGAAGAAATAAATTTAGGCTAAGATACGATTCAACGGTTGAACCAATGAAGGAAGGGTTTTTACATCACGCGACGTGACCTAAGCCAGCTTGAATCCATACTCAGTAATATACCTATAAGCAGACTGAAACCCAATAAAGCAGACCCCCCGGAACTTATAAAAGGAAGAGGAATACCAATAACAGGCATGATCCCCATCGTCATTCCGATATTGACAACAAAATGGGTAAATAATATGCCTACTACACCATAAGCATAGTGCCTGATGAAAGGCATCCGGGCCCGCTCCCCGATATCAATTGTCCGCAAGAGCAGGATCATGAATAAAATAATCACCGCAACGGATCCTATGAAACCATGTTCTTCGCCGATGATGCTATAAATAAAATCAGTGCTTTGCTCCGGCACATAATTGAGTTTCGTCATCGTTCCCTGTAAGTATCCTTTCCCGGTAAGGCCTCCCGAACCAATGGCAATTTTAGATTGAAGAATATTATATAGTGAACCTCGAGGATCACTATTCTTCGGATTCAACCAAACATTGATCCTGTCCTGCTGATGTGGCTCGAGGACATTGGCGAATAAATAACTGCTTGTATATGCAAAACCAAACAGTACTATTATTCCTGCTGATAGTAATACCACTTGTCTTGTTTGCCTGGCCAATACACTTTCAATAGTGGCATACACCATGTACAAAGCTGCAAGTCCAATAACAACGTTGAGCATACTTAAATAAGCAAAAACAAGCGATGCCACCAGGACTCCCGCGCTGATCAATACCTGTAATTGTGTCCGCTTTAAACTGCTGAGCAAAAAAACAGATCCTGCAAACATCAGGAGAGGCAAAACAACCCAGGCATCATATTTAAGCGCCAGGATAAAAAGGACACCGAGAATAAAAAATAATACAGGAATCCAAATGGCCAGTCCTTCACGAAATAAAATGATGAAAATAGAAAGGAACACAAGCGCAGATCCTGCATCTCCTTGTGCCAACACCAATGCTGTAGGCAATAAAATAAGTCCTGAGGCAATCATCAGATCTCTCGTATCCGAAACTCTTGTACGATGATGACTTAAAAATGAAGCCAGTGCCATGACCGTACCGATTTTCGCAAGCTCCGCAGGTTGTACATTGAACCATCCTAATTCCAACCAACTTTTTGATCCGTTAATCGTACTTCCTAGAACCAATACTATGAGCAATAGTAAAATAGTAAATGCATAAAAAGGGTAAGCGATTCCGCTCCAGAATTTCCAGTCAATTAATTGAGTACCGGTCAGGATAATGAAAGTGATAATGACAAAGATGCTCTGCTTACCGGCTTGTGTGGAAAAAAACGGAACATCCGAATCAGGTTGATAACCTGCAGCATAGATCATCATCAATCCTATTATAACGAGGCTGATGACGATAGCAAAACTGATCCAATCAAATCTCCGCATGCTGGCCGCTTGTCTTTATTGATCGTATAATAATAATTCTTCGCCTTTGACCATATCCTCCACGATGATGGCTGCAGGATATTCATGCTGAAGTTTTTTCAAAAAAGCCTGTGCTTTTTGTGCTGTCAGAAATGCACCAGTCTTGAGATGAAAATACGGCTGATTGTTCACCACGTGTGTCGGATAATCCGGATACTTATATGCAAAAGATCTTTGTTCTGTTTCTACTTGTCTTCGGTCCACAGTTGCTAAAAGCTGTATCCTCCAGCCTCTTACTTCGGTGTTATCCAGGTTGTATTTTTTCCATCGTTCCATCAAATCGCTTACCTGTGGAGGCTCAATGACCTGGCTTGATGCAGGGACATAAAAACACAAAAGGAATAGTCCTGTATAGGCCAGTTTCTTCATGAGAATGGCAGATAAATTATTTTCCATTTTTAGCTGGTGGCTAATCATTGGTCCTTTCTTTTACAATGGCTACACTTTGACTGCAGCCCAATCTGTCAGCACCGGCCCGAATCATGTTCAATGCCTGCTGGTATCTGCTAATTCCACCTGAGGCTTTAATCCGGGTTGCAGGCTCAAGATGTCTTCGCAACAATCGTACAATTTCTTCCCTGACAGGATCTCCAAAAAAACCTGTGGATGTCTTAACGTAATGCAAGCCGAGGTCATTGCTGATCTCGCAAATATGCATGATTTCATCTTCCGTGAGCAACTGCGCCTCAATGATGCATTTTAAAGTGATGCCCTGCTCTACAGCAGACTCATGTAATGCTTTCAATTCATTTCTTGTCAAATCCCAATGACCGGTTTTAGCCGCAGAAAGATTGATCACCACATCCACCTCGTCTGCTCCCAATTCCGCCGAGCGACGTATCGAAGCAAGCTTAGCTTCAACATGGTCATAACCGATCGGAAAGCCGGCTACCACGCAGAGTAAAAATGATCTTTCTTCAGCGTGTTCCTTTGCATATTGCAGATACATTGGCGGAATACATATTGCTTTGAAACCATATTCCTGGGCCTCTGCTATAAGGTGGTCGATGACCACCTCTGTACAGTCAGGCTTAAGGTAACTATGATCAATATACTGCGCTATTTGCATGGAGTACCGAAGATAACACAACCGTAAGTGATAAATCAGACCGCTACCTGGTGCTCGCGAAGGGCTGCATTAAGCGATACCTTTTTATCTGTTGATGCCTGGCGTTGTCCAATGATCAGTGCACAACTCACATTGTACTTTCCTGCAGGATATTCTCTTTCATAGCTTCCGGGGATCACGACAGATCTTGCCGGAACACGACCTTTATATATGACCGGTTTGGCTCCTGTCACGTCAATGATATGCGTTGATTGGGTAAGCACAACATTGGCGCCAAGGACAGCTTCCTGTTCAACAATAACGCCTTCCACGACGATACATCTCGAGCCTATAAAACAATCATCTTCAATAATATTTGGACTAGCCTGAGGTGGTTCCAGAACTCCTCCTATACCTACGCCGCCGCTGAGGTGTACATTTTGTCCAATCTGTGCACATGAACCTACAGTAGCCCATGTATCGACCATCGTGCCGGAACCAACATACGCTCCGATATTGACATAGGATGGCATCAAAATGCTCCCGGATTCAACAAATGCTCCATATCGAACCAATGCATGTGGAACTACTCTGACTCCCTGGGCTGCAAAGCCTTTTTTAAGAGGAATTTTATCGTGAAATTCAAATGGACCGACTTCAATTGTTTCCATGGACTGAATAGGGAAATACAAAGTGATAGCTTTTTTGACCCACTCATTAACCTGCCAATTTCCCGGTGCAATTCGGGTAGCCACTCTTATTTCTCCGGAGTTCAATTGTTCAATGCACTCACGAATAGCTTTTTGTGTTGCCTTATCCTGGAGGAGTGATCTGTCCTCCCAGGCGGTTTCTATAATGGATTGAAGAGAATTCATATAAGATTAAGTAGTATTTAAGTCCCCTTTCAGTGAGCGCCATAGCTACTCTGCGAAGGCGCCGGGGGATTTAGGGGCTATGCAAAGATGGCATAGTCGATTGCATATCACCAAATTATGAGACCCTATTAGCTTGCCAAAAAGTACCTAAAAAGAGAAACCCATCAACCTTTGACCAATGACCAAACCGGCTGCCACAAACCATAACCCAAAGTCCAATTTTAATATATACTTGAGAATATTTCTATATAAAGAACAAAATCCATAATAAGAATACATTACACATTATAAAAATATATTATCTTTATCGTAATTTTGATTTAGTCTTAAGAAAACTACAGGCATCATGAATAGAATAATCACTATACTCGTCACCATCTTTATACTCCTGCTTCTCTATATCTGGATCAGTCATGTATGGGGTTCAGACAAGCCTAAACATCCACAGCAGATAGTAGATGCAACGCACAGTGATCAGACCCTGGGAGCAGATGATCCAAGTGCTGATATTGATACGTTCGTCAACACAAGTCCCGATTTAGTGGCCGCCGATACTGCTGCAAAAAAAGAAATCACAAAAAATACTAACACTGCAGTGACAACTGAGACAGTTAAAACGGAACCTGTTAAAACTGCACCAGCAAAACCAGAGCCTGTCAAAAAGGAAATGACAGAAAAGAAAAAACCTGCAGCTACAAAAACTGAATCTAAACCCAAACCTAAACCTGCACCCGCGCCAACAACAGCTAGTGCTAAATCAACAGAACCTGTAGCCAAGAAGACCTCGTTAGCCACTTCAACCGAAGGAATACACCTGGTGATCGCAGGGAATTTTCTTCAGCAAGCTAATGCAGAGCAACGCATGGCTGAATTGAAAAAAGCAGGATACAAGGATGTGGAGATTCTCAATTTTGATTTATCAGAATATCATACAGTGTGTGCCGGACGCTTTGCGGATGTCAATGATGCAAGGCGAATGGTCAAAAAATTAAAGGACTATCAAAAGATAGATGCTTACGTCAGAGTAGGGAACTGATGTGCGGACGGTCATCGCTGACAAAGACCGAAAAAGAACTAGAAGAGCGGTTCCGGGCAAATTTTTATAGTGAAGACCTGGAGCGGTATAATCCTTTGCCCAATTTCAACGTGGCGCCTACACAGATGCATCCTGTGATCACCATGGAGGAGCCTGATGTCATACATCTTTATCGATGGGGCCTCATTCCGTTTTGGGCCAAAGACATGAAGATTGGATCGAGCATGATCAATGCACGCATCGAAGGCATTGAGACGAAACCTGCATTTCGCCAGGCATTTGAAAAAAGAAGATGCATCGTTCCATTTGATGGTTATTATGAATGGATGAAAACTCCTGAAGGAAAAATCCCTTACAGGATTAAAGTAACCAATACGGATATTTTCACGATAGCAGGATTGTACGAAAACTGGAAGAACCCTGAAGGAAAAATAATTCACAGTTTTACATTGATCACCAAAGAAGCCGATCCTGTCATTGCACATCTTCATGACAGGATGCCACTCATCCTGCTTCCAGAGCAGGAAAAATTATGGATCGATCATTCAGTACCCACAAAAGATGTGATGAACAATCTTCAACCTGTTCCTGGTGATTGGATCACATGGTATAGAGTTTCTGATCGGGTGAATAATGTGAGAGAGAATGATGCGGAGTTAATAAAACCAGTTTTGCTGTAAACAACCTTGCCTTGGCCTTCGCCTCTGCCTTCACTTTTGCAATATTATCTTTGCACCTATGATTGATAAGCTCAGAGCGATTAAGAACAAATTCATGGACCTGGAACTCCGGCTTTCCGATCCGGAAGTGGTGAATGATATCAAGCTGTATTCCAGGATGCACAAGGAATACAAAGACCTTATACCAGTTGTAGAAGCGATCGATGAATATGAGTTGATCCTTTCCAATATCACTTCTTCAACCAATATGTTGCGTGAAGCCGATCAGGAAATGAGAGAGATGGCACAGAATGAATTGGAGCAACTCAAGGATCAAAAAGAAGAAATCGAAGAAAGACTGAAGTGGCTCCTGATACCACGCGATCCCGATGATACCAAGGATGTCATCATGGAGATCAGGTCCGGAACAGGCGGAGACGAAGCCAGTATTTTCGCAGGAGATCTATTCAGAATGTATACTCGCTTCATTGATTCGAAGGGATGGAAATATGAAATTGATAGCGTCAGCGAAGGCACAGTAGGTGGATACAATAAAGTTGTGCTGGAAATTTATGGGGATGATGTTTATGGCACACTCAAATTTGAATCCGGGGCTCATCGTGTGCAACGTGTTCCAAAAACTGAATCGCAAGGCAGAGTGCACACATCTGCTGCTACGGTGGCAATTCTTCCAAAACTGGAAATGGAAGATGTAAATATTCGCAAAGAAGATCTGAGAGTGGATACATTCAGATCGAGCGGCGCCGGTGGACAACACGTCAACAAAACAGAATCAGGTGTACGGTTTACTCACCTTCCGACGGGTATTGTTTCAGAGAGCACTGATACGCGATCACAAATCAAAAACAGAGAGATCGCTCTGCAAAGATTATATTCCAAAGTGAATGATGCACAACGTGAAGCACACAATAGTGCAGCAGCGGCACATCGAAAATCATTGGTGGGAACAGGAGATCGGTCGGACAAAATCAGGACTTACAATTATCCACAAAACAGGGTCACAGATCATCGCATCAATCTTACACTGTATAATCTCGACAGGATAGTATTGGGAGCATTAGATGAAATCATCAATGCACTTAAATATGCAGAAAATACGGAACGGTTGAAAGAGATGACATCGGAAGAAATGAGATAAAAAAATATTGCGCACGGAGGTCACGGAGAACACGGAGAAAAATTCTAAATTTTCTAACTATTTCCTGTCTAAGACTAATCTTGTTATGCCTTCTGTAAGTTTAATCACATTAAAGTTTACAATTAACCCAATTTTAATTCCTGTTAACTTCAAATAAGAAATCACAATTTTTTTATGCACGGGTGGAACAGATTCTATTGATTTTATCTCCAGGATAACTTTATCTTCAACTATAACATCGGCTCGAAATCCAATATCCAAATCATATCCTTTATAAATTGTCCGTATGCCTTGCTGCCGTTTAAATGCAAGCCCAGCTAAGGCTAACTCAATGCATATTGCACTTTCATATATTGATTCAAGCAATCCGGGTCCCAGTGTTTCGTGGACTTCAATGCAAATGCCAATGATCTTTGAAGTGAGATCTGAATGTTTCAACTGTCGGAGATTTAGAAGTTGAAATAAATTTAGGGGAAGTTTATATTAAATGAAAATATTTCTTTGTACGAAATAATATTTTACCGGCGTACTCCTTGCTAGACTATTTTTTCTCCGTGGCCTCCGTGTACTCCGTGCGCATTATTTTTTCTCCGTGTATTCTAAGTCTTCCAAACAACCAAATTTTTTTCATGAAGCCTTGCTATACTCCATTAAAAAGGGAGTTTGGCGCTTGATTACAGCGAACATGCGATAGATAATTTTATTGCGGATCACATTGATTGTACTCATTTTTGATTTTCCAAGAGCTAACCGTCGTTCATAAAATTCCTTTAATTCCTTGTCATATCTGATCCCACATTTTGCCGATAAATCTAGTAATGTTTTCATTTGTTTATCTGCCAGATGGCTAACCCTGGTCTTCCCCTTTATACTGGATCCGGAACTGTGTTCAAATGGTGCTGTACCACAATAACAAGAAAATTTTCTCGCATTTCTAAACTTGGAAAAATTACCGGTTTTAATGATTGTTGTCACAGCTAATACTTTCCCGACCGTTTTAACACTGGTCAGTAATCTAAAATTTGCTTTCACAGTTGGGTCATTCTCAATCACCTCCGTTATAGCAGATTCCAGTTTTTCAATTTGCTTATTTATTGTTTTAATCACCGCCTGTTGAGTTTTCAGGATGAGGTCCTTATCTGCAAGGCCGATGTTTTGGTATTCCTTAATAGTGCATAGTACGCTTGCTCTGTTCCTGACAAGCTGGTTACGGGTATTCTGTAGCATTTTCAAACGTTCCAGGGATTTTGATGCAAGTTCCTCAGGTTGAAGTTTGGCTATCTTTTCAAAGCCATATGAAGCAATTCTGAAGGCATCGATCTTATCCGATTTACCTCGGACTAAACCGCTTGATTTTTTAATTTCTAACGCACTCACTTTACAAAAAGGAATTTTTTGTTCATGCAGAAAATTCTCAAAGCAAAAACTATACAACCCGGTATGTTCCATGACAAGTATGATTCCATGAGGTCTGATCTTTTGTTCTCGAAGCCAACACAAAAATTGTTTAAATCCTTCATTGTCATTACTGATTTGATAGTGAGCATGGGATTGATAACATGCAAAATCAATGGTTTTCTTGGACAGGTCAGCGCCAAGAATGTGTGAAACATTTTCCATAACTTTGAATTTAGAGTTAACAAAAATGTTGCTGTAGTCTAAGACCTTTAATTAGTCATTGCGGACTTAATATTCTAAATAGACCTAAGCAACAGTGGCCGGGAGTGGGGACTAATACACGAGAATAGATCTGAAAATCTTTGACTCCGTCAAGTTCACCCCACTTCCTTCCACAAATTAATTACTCCTGGAAGGATTAATCTTTTTGGTCAGAAGCAAGGAATTTGCTCTAAAGGTACTCCGTGCGCTTCTATTAAAAGTCAGTTCCCATGGAGAAATGCAGAACAGGCTTACGGTTTGTCTTTGTTTCCCAGTTCCATCCATAATCCAGCTTGAGGAAATATCCGAATATCATAGTCCGAATACCTGCGCCATAACCGACAACTAACGGATTGCGATAATAGCTTACAGTGACTTCCACTGTGGGTGGATTGGTGAGAACTACAGTGTTGAGAGGATTTTCGGGACTGAATGGATTTGGGCCATGCCAGGCTGTTCCTGCATCTATAAATCCGATAACCTGGATATTCCGCAAAAATGAAGACCTGATTTTTTGACTTGATAAATATTGAAGCAAGGGTACACGTAGTTCTGTATTCTCAAGGACATAACTACTACCATTCCTTGCATTGTATCTGAATCCCCGCATATTAGCCGCAAGTCCTGTGTATGCAAAATTTCCTGGCGGTACAGAAACGCTTTGATCGAATGAAGGAAATAACCAGTTCTCTACACCACCGAGATAATAAAGTATCCGCTCGGATCCGAATGATGTGGCGCCGGAAATACGAAAGGCAAATATGCTTCTGCGATCCGGAGATACATAGTGCCTGGCATCAAACCCCAATACCGTCATGAATCCTTTATTAAATTGAAACTTGGTACCTGATTCAAATAGATTAAGATCGAATCGTTTGACCAATTCTACCGATGCTTTTGCGCGAGTCCCTGTCCTGCTATTGATATCAAGGACGCGTGTGTTATCATATACCCACTCCAATTTTAAACCAAATCGCTGTTCATCATTTGTCTTTTGTGCCAGTGAAATGGCATCAGTCGCTAAAACGATAGTCCGGTCATTGCGCAGGGTACCGCTTACTTTGACACTATTGTAAGTATCAAACGGATAAGAGAACTTCGCCGTACCGAGAACAGTGACATATTGATTGCGCCTGTTAGGATTGTTAGAAGTTTGATCTGCTTCTACAACTGATTTGCGATACAATGCGTATTCTTTGTCAATGCGCGTTTTAAGATTATCAAAAACGAGAAAATATTCAGAGCCGTTAAACGTAGTTGGAAAACGAGCACCGCCGGTGATGATGTAATCTTCGAGAAGATCTTTGACACTTCCTTTGATCAATAAACCTAATGGTGAAGGCTCAAAATCTTTTTTCTGGCCAGCGTAAGTATCAAGACCTCCGAACAACAGATCATTATCTAAAGTGGTATTGAGGTAATCCAGTTTAAACTTCAGACGAGAAGCTATTACTCTTGACCTGTTGAACGTAACAAGATCGCTTGGGTTATAACTCAGTCCATTAGCAGAAGCAGGTTTTATCCATTTGGAAACATCTGTCGAAGGAATAGAATCTGATTTCACCTTTGCATCTTCCTTCGCAGGTTTTGTAACAGTCACAGGCTTTAGTTTGACAGTTGCGGGTTCCGGAAATTTAGTTTGAAATTGATATCCGGGATTCATGGGCTCTTCATCTGCATCATTCTCTTTTTTAAACCGATCATTATTATCAACTTTCTCCTGAACTCTCCGAAGCATTGCAGGAACTTCCGAAGAACTTCCATAATAAAGTTGGAGAGAATCAATGGGGCTGGTCTGGAAATATGGTAAATTCCATTTCTCCAGCCAATCAATGACCACCGGAGAACCAGGCACATACTCGTGCATGATAATGTCCCTGTCATAACGGGTGATAATCTTGTTGACAGGAGGATCTTCAAAGATGCGGCTGACTTCCATTCGCTGCCATCGTCCTTCGCGGTCTGTAAGGCAAACCAATTTATCAGTCCCGGAGGCACGGGCTTGTCTTTCGCTTTCACCTGCTGTAAAAGTCAATCGACGCAATGAGCCTTTTCCGGATTTATAATCTAATAAATACAAATCAAAAGGACCGAGTGGCAACAATGAATCCAGTTCCATTTTCTTCAGGAGCTCATTCGGACGATTGGAAGAAAACAGAACATAACGCTCGTTGTTAAACCAGGCGACAGAAGCATCAAGGTCATCATAAAAATCTTGCGTCAGGCGCACGCTTTCCCTTGTGACAGGAGCATATAAATATAAGTCAGATAACCCGTCTGTAGAAGCTGAAAGAAGAAGTGTATCAGGAGACCAATAATCTACCGAATAAACCCTTTGATATTCCGGGCTTAATTTATCTGTAATTATTTTTCCTGAATTATTATTAAACGTCATCTGGTAAATAACATCCCTGAGTTCAAAAATCATGGTGAGCTCAGTTCCTTCTTTATTCCAGGCAAGTACAGGATAATTCGGATCAGACTCTTGTTCATAATTCCGCACACCATAACGGAAAAGAATTTGCTTATGTCCTGTGACCATATCATACAGGATCACCCTGATCCTGCTGTGATCATTGACGGAATACGCAAGTTGATGGCCATCGGGACTCAGCCGCATTCTGCCTATTGGTAGATTCAGTTTTTGTTTTGTAAGATTCAGGTCATTATGAAAAGCACTTTCAGGCTGACTCTGGTTATAATATTTTTTCTCATAAAAATCTCTCCATTGGCGGTCAAGCTCTTTCGAATCAATGCCCAATACATAGAGAAGGCCATTTTCAAGGCTTCGGTTGATCCGGGTGAGATAAAGAATATTAGAAATGGATGAACGACCGTAGCGAGTGGCTAAAAAATTCCACATCGAATGTCCTGCAAGCTTTGGATTATCTTTTGCCAGGTGCAGAAAATCTTTTTTTTCTTTATGTGGAGAAGTAAAAAAATCTTTTAACCTGCTATCAATCTCCGGGCTCCATTCTTCACCGATGTAGGAGACCAATCCTTCCTGGAACCAATCAGGTAAGTTTAAGAGGACAGCATTTTGTACAATTTCCTGGAGATTGTTTCCATGCAACATTGAATTGATGTAGACAGAAGCGATGCCTTCCCGAAGAGATTTTCGGAGATCATTGTGATCTCCATTGTAGTAAAGGAAAACTTTATTTTCCACCACTTTTGTAATCCCGCTTTGGCTCGTGAACTCGTCACCGATGCCGAGGTTACTTTGCTTCTCATCAGTGAGATCGAGGTAAACGATGAGCTCGATCTTATCATTCATTTTGTGTTCGAGAATATTCTCGATAGAGGGATTGTCCAGTTCTGCCATCTGGACGACAGTATGGGCGATTTCACGTCCCTTGCCATACCAGTACGTGACGAAGTTTTCCGTCTCGTACATATTCCACTCATTGAAATCGTCGTGGTATTGAACCCTGTTTTTTCCGAATTCGGTATTGACAGTCTGGCCCCATATCCTGCTGGAACAGAAGAGAATAGCTAAACTCAGTGTAAAAAACCTGCCCACATGACGAATATACGGTGTCAGACAGATAATTGCAACTTGACCACGAGGCATAGAAGTCTATAACGGCTGTTTTGGGCTGTAGGTTGCAGCCATGAGGGCTTGCTTTTTGGAGGCAGGTATTGGAAGTTGGCTTATTTATAGGCGAACGCAAGGAGATGAGAATCCTGCCACTCAAATTGTCTTATTTGTTAATAGTCTTTTCGCAGGCGACCGCAAGGGTCGCCAATACAAGGAACTACGATCACTTATCATCATCTTTGTACGGATTTTTATAAATCCTATGAGTCTGCAAGTCCACTCCATTACTTTCAATCCATTTGAAGAGAATACATATCTCATCAGCGGATCGTCACATGATGCGATCGTGATTGATCCGGGATGTTTTGATCAGATCGAAAGAGATGAATTGACACGTACGATCCAGGATCTTAAACTCAAACCTGTAAGATTGATCAATACGCATTGTCACATTGACCATATATTGGGCAATGCTTTTGTTGCTTCTCAATATTCATTAGGTCTCGAAATTCACCAGGGTGAATTGCCGGTATTACAGGCAGGTATGTCGATAGCAGGTCTCTATGGAATTCCGTATAATCCATCACCACTTCCTCAAAGTTATATCCAGGAAAATGATGAGATCGAACTTGATGACATCCGTTTACAGGTGTTGTTTACTCCGGGTCATTCTCCTGCAAGTATTTGTTTTTTTAATGAAAAAGATGGATGGTTAATTGGCGGGGATGTATTGTTTTATGAAAGTATTGGGCGAACGGATTTGCCGGGGGGAGATCACGAGCTGCTTTTGAAAAGTATAGAAACACAATTATTTGTTCTGCCGGATGATACGGTAGTATATCCTGGTCACGGACCAAAGACAACGATCGGGCATGAGAAAAAATATAATCCGTTTCTTAGGTAATGATTCAATAGAGTATGATTTTACATTTCTTAAAAATGATTGCCAGGAAAGAGATTTTAAATGGTTAATGGTTAGATGTTTAGTTTAATAATCATTAGTCCTTTCTTATTGCTATCAAACTCAGATAGCTTCTTGCCCTGCATTTTATATTACATTTGATCCATAAAATCTTAAACTGCATGAAAACTTTAATGATTATAGCTATCTCATTCTTATTCTTCCAATATTCCTATTCTCAAAAAGTCGTACCGGATAGCGTGAAATATTATGATGGCAAAACGATTACAGTCTGCAGCAAGATTGTGGATACACATGTCACCAATGGGGAGCACAAAATGACTTACCTGAATTTTGATCATCCTTATCCTAATCAATCTTTTACCGGAGTTATTTTTGATGACGATTTATCAAAATTTTCCTACGTTCCTTCGGAATATTTAAAAGGGAAAACGGTTTGTGTGACGGGTAAGGTAAAAATATACAAAGGCAGGCCGGAGATTGCGATTAGCTCAGAATCGCAGTTGAAGGTTCAATAATTATTATAGTTGATCCCAAAAGAATAGTTTAATGTACAAATCGGATACCTTGATTTCCACCTCTGAAAACTTTGCATAGAACAAAAGTTATCTTTATTTTTAACAGAATAAACCTATTTTTCGATAAACGAGACACCATACCAGTGTCCCAAATTTGTTTGCAGGGACTAATAAATGAATGATTTATTTTTTAAAATCTTTCACATGCAAACCTATTCTGCTTTATGAAAAAGGTCCTTATTTGTTTATATAAAATGAAATAAGTTTTTTCTAAATCTCCATCACTACAGATTCTCCACTTCCCTCTGCTCCGTAGGTCCACTGCCATCTTTCATGGAGACGGATTCGACCATCCGTTATCAATTCTGGTGTGCTGATGCAATGGCCGCTTTTAATATTCCCTTCGAGATCAATATGGTGATAAACAAAATCCAGTTGGTTGTTTTCCAATACGCATCCAAGCATATATCCTTCTTTAATATCTCCTCCATGATATTTGGCTGAAAGTATCATATCATGTTGGCTGTATTGAAAGATAGTTTGGTTACTTACTTGTCCATTCATGGAATTCGAAACTCCTGTGAACATTCTTCCGTGGTAATTAATTTTCATGAAGTAGTGTTTAAGGTTTACATGGTTAATGGTTAAAGTTTAGATAGTTGCATTTTTGCTCTTTGCCCTCTGCCCTTCGCCCAAATCCCTTTAGAAAGTTTACTTTCACAACAGTAAAAATTTGCAAGTCAGATGAATCACAACCCCATCCTGGTCCGAAAAATAAGTCATCTCACCGACGCCAGGTATTTTGCTGCTATGGGAGTGGATTGGATGAGTATAGAGTTACACCAGGATCACGCTTCATTTTCACTTTGGCATATACTGAAAGAATGGATTGAAGGCGTAAAGCTTGTTGCAGAAATAGTTGCCGACGATGAAACACTGCTGGCGAAAACGATCATAGATGCAGCACCCAATGGCATTCTACTGAATCAACTGATTTATCCTGAAGTTCCGAATAACATTCAGATGTTTTATGAAATGGATATGATTCCACAGAACATTGCTGAAGGTGATCCGATATTTTTACTTCCTTTTGAAACAAATATGCTTGCCTCAGGAAAAATCCTGGGATTTCCCACAGATAAAATATTCCTTCAATCTTCCTGGTCGATGCATAAACTTAAGACACTGCTTGACTCAGGTTATAAAGGAGGTATTTGTTTCAGTGGTGGGGAAGAAGATCAAACTGGCGTCAGGGATTACGGGCTGATGGATGATCTTTTGGGATTGCTGATTTAAGTATTACGCATCATTAAAATCCATTCTTGTTCAGCCACCCTAATGAATACTCCGCCACTTCCTTCCATCCATGATCTACAATTAACGAGTGTCCGCGATTGTCAAATAATTTGAATTCTGTAATAACAGATGAATTGTATTTTTTTAATGATGCTTTTCCAAGGATCGGCGGCGCGATATTATCTTTTTCACCTCCTGTAATAAGCAACGGACCGCGTGTAGTATTAGCAGTATTGACTTTTGTTTCGGAACCTGCAAATGATGCTGTTGCAGCCTGGAAAAGGGGACGACATGGAGCAGGTATAGTCCATCGATCATAAAGTTCTTTCGCTTCCTGTTCTGAAACTGCATTTGCAAATCCATAACGGAACTGATCGAAGGTGAGTGAAAAGGCTTTTTTAAAATTTGATGGATTTCGCAGCACAGGAAACGAGGCTTTAAGTGCAGATATCGGTAACTGCCAAACACCCTTGACAGGAGCCGGATCAATAGCAATCGCTACTGCGGCAATACCTCGTCCCAATAACACCTGGGCAATAAGACCGCCGAATGAATGCCCGATGAGAATAGGTGGTTCAGAAAGTGAAGAGATTACTTTAGCATAACTGTCAGCTACTTCCGTAACTCCTCTATTGGCAATCGCCTGAGGATTCGCGCGGCAATCAGCCACAGTGGGCCCGTCTCCCGGCCATGCCGGATTTAATGTTTCATAACCTTGTTGCTTGAAGAAATCCATCCAGGGTTGCCATGAAGAAGCGTGTATCCATAATCCGTGAATGAAGACGATTGTTTTTTTTGCCATTGATATTTAGATTTTGAGATATGAGATATGAGATATGAGATATGAGATGTGAGATGTGAGAAATGTGATGTGAGGTGTGAGAAATGTGATATGTAAATCTTGAATCTCATATCTCAAATCAGTTTTTCAAATATTCTGCACCGGAACCCAATTCAAACCGTATCGCTTCGGGTGCAAAACCAAATCTTTTAGCATATGAAAATTCAGCTTCATGGATAAACTGAGGCAAAGATTGTTCTTTCAAAAGACATATCACACATCCTCCAAAACCACCCCCCATCATCCTCGCCCCGTAAACACCATCATGGCTATTTGCAAAATCTGCAACATGATCAAGCTCTTGGCAACTAACCTCATATTGATAACGAAGGCCTTCATGAGAAGCCTTCAACAGCAGACCTGCATAAACAGCGTCCTGATTTTTTAACGCCTTAATCATAGCATGAACGCGATGATTTTCTTCAAGAATAAAAATGCATCGCTTTTTTAGTACATCTTGTAAT
This sequence comes from uncultured Saprospiraceae bacterium, assembly GCA_963746195.1. Classification (GTDB taxonomy): domain Bacteria; phylum Bacteroidota; class Bacteroidia; order Chitinophagales; family Saprospiraceae; genus Opimibacter. The sequence continues at coordinate 26,262 of CAVVAS010000005.1, forward strand.
TCAACAGTGTAGAGCATATCCATGGTGACATCTCTGAGGCTTTGAACTGCAGGATATTTTTTTTGAATAATAGAAACGGCCTTTTTGCATTGATCAGCCCTATTGTTGTAATCACTGTCGATCAATTGATGTTTTACTTTTGTATTGATCAACAACCACCGGCACCCAGGTAAATCAGCAGAAAAAAATTCATACTTTCTCGTACGACAATCAAGCATCATCACATGATGCTCACGGCTCAGCATGATGGCGAATTGATCCATGATGCCTCCCTGCAAACCGATGATCTCCCGTTCAACCCGACTTCCTGTCAACGCCAATTCTTCTTTTGTTTCTTTTCCTCCGGACAATTGTTGAAGCGCAAACAATAATCCGCATACCAGCGATGACGAAGATGAAACTCCCGCACCAACAGGCAGATCGCCGCCAACCAGAATTTTCATTGGAGATGTATCACCATTGTATAACCGCATGGTGCCTTCAATATACTTTGCCCACAATGGCATGTCTGTAGGCTGAGATAAACGATCATGCTGATATTCTTCATGAAGATTATCAGCCACCCAATGATGAGAGTTTTTTTCATTTTGTGATACCAGGATATACACAGACAGACTCATCGCTCCCGGTAAAACCCATCCTTCATTGTAATCGGTATGTTCACCTATAATGTTGACGCGTCCGGGTGCACGGACGATAACTTCAGGTAATCGTGGTCCGAAATGATGATGCCACTTTTGTATAAGATGATCTAACATTCAGGACGAAGATAAAAGGCAAAGAGCATAAATAAGTTAACAACTAAAAGTTAACAACTAAAAATGAACAACTAAAAGTGAATGACTTAGAGTATGATTCTTACATGCAGTTACAAACTGCTTTCCGTTGATTATTAGATGAAACAGAGTAGGATATTTATTTTAAGTTAATAAACTTAAAATAGCGATTTAAGTACAGGATAGCATGAATTCCCAAACATTAAACACCTATGCTTAGACCTGCCTCTCTCATCCTGGTGCTACACTTCGCCACGCACATCCTTTTACTCAAGCAGCTCAGTGCAAGCAACTCAGCAACCACATCTAAACTCTGTTGAGCCAGCGAATATCTACGCTTCTGAAAAATCACCTGAGATAGGATGAACAGTGCCTATGAATTAAAACCATGTTCCGCCGAGCATCGCCCTAAACGGCCATGGAATAGCAGCAACCATGATAGCGAGTGCAATCAAATAATACCAGAATTCTTTTTTAAAACTTCCGGCCTTCACTGCACGATGACCGATGGTGATGAGGACGACAGCAATCAACATCATCACTGTATGTTCCATTGTATAAAAACGAAGCATGCCATTGCTCATGGTACTCGCCGAAAACTGGACTTTAGGGCTGATAGCATATAATCCGAGGCCGACAAGCACCTGGGTATGGGTACAGATCAATGCGATCAGGCTCAATTTTTTATCCCCCGAGCCTACGGTTTTATTACCACCATAGCCTCCGAGAGCATTCAGGACATTGACAATGATCATAATGAGCAGAATCCAGCGAAGGACTGCGTGAATATGAACTAAAACCGGGTACATAGTTGATCATTTATTGAGTTGCTAAAGTACATAATCAAACGCCTAATTCACCTTTTTAAAAATGATATTATCTGAATTTAATTTATAATCTGCCAGGTATTTATCTATCACGGAGACGGGTAATAATTCCCCTTCAGAAGTGATGGAATAACTTTGATATCCTGATTTGTAAAGTATGTCAGCAGCTTGTTGGTGGTGAGAACCTGGACTGGTTGAAGAAAGGTATTCCATGGCAATAATCAATTTTTTTTCCTGCAAGGCCGATGTCAAGCCATTCAAAACTGATGATTCACCACCCTCTACATCTATTTTCAAAATAGCTGTGTTAATTTTTTCATTTTTGAAAAGGTCATCCAGCATAAGGATCGGTACAGTATTCACTGTTTGCTTTACATGACGAAACCACTTGTGATCAATGTATGCATCTGGCACTGTCGTATTATATTCTGCATATGGACCAGGGTACTCATAAAAAGTTACCATTCCCGGTTTATCTCCGGCAGCGGTGTGGAAGATTTGAATATTTTTATATGACTCAACATTTTCCTTCAAAATATTGTAAGAAGAATAAGATGCTTCGATGCTATAAACCTTACCATTATTTCCTACAAGAGCAGAAGCCAGGAGGGAATAATAACCGTAGTGAGCGCCGACATCAATAAATACATTTCCAGGCTGCAACGCTTTTGTCAAATATTTACTTAATCTTATTTCAGAATCATGTGATTTAATTCCATTGAGAATTATATCGGTACCCGAAGGCAATAATGTTCGAATGGGAAGGCCAAAAAAAGTATTGGATTTATAATATATCCCTCGCTTAAATAACGGATATAAAACCTGGTTGAAAGTCATCAGTGAAGGATACAGAATGGGAGCCCTGAGCAACCTGGTGAATTTTCCTGACCTGGCTTTTCCTTCGGATTTCAAAAGCGCATTCCAGATTTCATTTTTTTCCTTCACCTGCAATAATTAAATAAACTTCTTTTCATAACAAACTACTTTCGATGGATCCTGATCACGGTATGGATTAACGACAGAAAAGCCAAGTTGATGATACATTCGCTGAGCTGCCTTCATTTCATGCATTGTATCCAATAACATGACATTAAAATTATTTTCTTTAGCATAGGAAATAATTTCCAAAGCTAATTTTTTACCCAATTGAATGCCGCGATGAGAAGGAATCACATAAAGTCGTTTCATTTCGCTAACTCCGGTAAATAAGGTCCGCATACCCACACATCCAACGATCTTTTTTCCTTTAATTTCTGAAGCAATAATAAAGTAATTACCCGGAGCGGTATAAACTTTCCTGATGTCCGCCAATTCCTCTTCAAAGGAGGTAAAACAAGTTTCATCATCGAATTCCTTCCTGTAATCCATTAATAACCCGGGAATGATATCCCATTCTTCCTGGGTTTGAGGGGGCCGAAGGGTATATTCGTCAGACTTCATGATAAAGACAACGATGAAACTATAAATTTGCTGCAGAATTAAAGTCTATGAGTGACGAAGAATTTAAAAAATCATCCCTCAATACGGTTAAAAGACTACCGAAGAGAGGCCATTACGACAAAGAAACTGTTTTTAAGATTCTTGACGAGCACTTTTTATGTCACCTGGGCTGGGAAGCAGAGAACCAACCTTACGTTTTACCAACTGCTTTTGGCAGGAAAGGAGAAACCATTTATGTCCATGGAAGCAGCAAAAGCAGAATGTTATCCATACTGACTGACGGACGACCTCTTTGTCTTGTGGTGACGCATATCGATGGACTTGTACTGGCCCGATCTGCTTTTCACCATTCGATGAATTACCGTTCTGCCATTATATACGGACACGCTCATGAAATTGAAGGGGAAGAAAAGATGGAAGCTTTGCGCATTGTTTCCGAACAAATCCTGCCGGGAAGATGGGACGAGGTTCGATTGCCCACTGAACTTGAATTGAAAGCCACTACGGTTCTCGCCATTGAAATCGATACTGCCTCAGCGAAGATCAGGACTGGACCTCCTGCGGATGACGAAGCAGACTATGCTTTGCCTATCTGGGCCGGCGTTCTACCCGTCCATCGGGCTTTTGAAAAACCAATCGATGATCCCGCAATGAAAGAACAATATCCCGTTCCACCCAGTGTCAATTCGAGATTTAATAAGTAAATAATTACAAATAAATCATGGCAAAGAAAAAACCCCTTTTTGAACACATTAGCAAACCACTGCTGGATAGCCGTTCATTTTATCAGCGACAACTTAAATTCGTAATATATGCATTCGGGTTTTTAGCCTTTTGCCTCGGGATGGGAATGATAGGTTATCATTTCATTGCAGACCTGGGCTGGGTTAGCGCATATCATAATGCCGGGATGATCCTTTCCGGGATGGGTGAAATAGATAAGATGCCAACGGATGCAGCCAGAATATTCTCAGGAAGTTATGCGATCTTCTCCGGTGTTATTTTTATTGTCACGATTGCAGTCATGCTTTCACCGATTGTACACAGGTTACTTCATATCATGCATATCGATGAACCTAGGGATAAGTGAATGAACCAACAACCAACAAACAAAAACCATTGCTAATTTTACCTTCAATTCTTTTATTCTGAACAAGCATGATCTATCCCTATATAAGCATCAACGGCGATATACTTCCCAAAGAGAAGGCACTCATCCCTGTCTATGATCTCGGCTTACTGAGAGGGCTCGGTATATTTGATTTCTTCAGAGTTTGGGATGGTGTTCCTGTTTTTGCCGAAGATCATATCCTTCGGTTGCAACATTCACTTCAGGTGATTGGCCTCAATGTGGATGCCAGTGCGCAGCAGTGGATGGATTGGTTTTATCAAATGATCAGGATAAACGAAGCGGATCGGGCGGGTTTCAGGGTTGTGGTTACCGGTGGATATAGTGAAGACGGTTATTCAATTCCCGAGCAGAAAAATATTTACCTGATGTTGCATCATTTACCACCAAATGATCCGAAGCAATATCAACAAGGTGTAAGTTTATTGACATCTTCTTATCAGCGTGATATTCCTTCTGCCAAGACAACCATTTATATTCAGTCAATGCATTTTCAGCCACATCTTAAAAAAGCAGGTGCATTTGAAGTCTTATACCATTGGAAAGGTGAGATTACAGAATGTTCGAGATGTAATATTTTCTTTATTGACCATGACGGAGTCATGCACACGCCTAAAAATGGAATGCTAAAAGGAATTACACGCAAACAGGTATTCGCTATTGCAGCGGAAAATAAATTCCCGTTAGTCGAACGGGAAATATATCTTGATGAAATTACGAATATGGCAGGTGCTTTTTTGACAGCCACCACAAAAGGTGTATTACCTGTAGTTAAAATTGATGATCAACAGATCGGAGATGGAACAGTACATCCCACGGCTGTAAAAATGCAAACACTTTACCAGGCGAGAGTAGAGGAATACCTTGCGAAAGCATTGATTTTGCCCCTAAATCCCCTAAAGGGGACTTAAGAAATTCACGATTAGTTTATGTAAAGCTCAATGTTGAAATAAATAAAGTATCCTTTATTACAACGGACAAAAATATTATATGGCAAAACGCAATCAACCACAACCCAAACGTAAGCAAGTTCAAAAAGGAAAAGTTTCACAACGTGTGAAGGATTGGTTAGCTCCTGCAGAAGCTTTCATCAACACTCATTTAAAAAAAATTGCTGCACTGATATTTATTTTATCCCTGGGATTAAGTGCCATTTATTATTTTGAAGGACACAATTCTCCGATAAAAAGCATGACCAGGTGGGAAAACTCCGACATGGCTTTTTTTGACACATGGTCGAGACACATTGCGGGTGGAGACTGGTTATGCGATACAATACTTCATCCTTTTCATGATTGGCATGGTGTAGTAGCTGAAGGTTACTTTAAGCAATATCCGGCAGAGGCTGCAGGATATTATAGTGCAAATACGCACAATGGAGTTATCGATTCCATAGCTGCACGAAAAGCACTGATCAATGATATTTATAAAGGAAAGACGTACCACCAGGAGCCATTGTATCCGTATTTACTTGCCATCAGTTTTAAAATTTTTGGATACGATTACGATTGGGTTTTCTTCTGGCAATTCTTATTGGGGGCTTTGACAAATGTATTGGTATTCCTGATCGGGAGAAGATATTTCGGTGCTGTGACGGGCTTACTGGCGGCAATATTAGTCATGCTCAGTGGTCCGATTATGGTTTTTGAGATGGTGGTACTTCGGACAACGATGACCAATTTTTTTACTGTCTCGCTTTTGTATTTGTATTTGATCAACCTGGAAAAACCAAGCTGGAAAACTCAGTTGGTCTTTGGGGCGGCAACAGGTATTACATTGATGGGGCAATCTTATTTCAGCGTTTTTTTATTTCCGGCCATCATTTGGTTTGCGTGGGAGCATAGAAAAAATAAAAAGGAAATGGCCATTAATGTTGCAGCATTTTTCGCAGCGTTGCTCCTCGTGATGTCACCTCTTTTCTATAGAAATATCAAAGTAGGAGTTCCTTTCAATGCCCTGGCCAGTCATGGAGCAATGGCTTATATTCCGGCCAATACCACCAATGCGGCACCCATGGAATCATTCTCCATTTATGTACCTGAAATGGTGAAGATCCGCCATGACAGTAAAGGTGAAATGTTACCTGCTGCAATCGAATGCCTGAAAACATTTCATGGTATCGGCGATTTCTTGAGAGTTTACAGGCAAAAGATCAATGGCATGTTTATGTGGCTTGAATTGCCCAATAACATGAGTTACTATATGTATCGTGAGTTTGCACCTATCCTGTGCCAGCTTCCTGTTCGATATTATTTTATAGCGCCCTTCGGTATCATTGGATTCATCTTGGGATGGTGGAGATTCCGGAGAAAATTTGTTCCGATCATTTTAATGACAGTTGCAAGTATGGTTCCTTTAATGGTAGCCGGAAATCTTGCACGTTATCGCACTCCGCTTGAAATCATGATGTCATTGACAGCTGCTTACCTGATCATCGAATTGACATACATGATCATCAATAAAAAATGGAAGACCTTTATGTTATGGTTGGGATTATCCATCCTTGCGTTTATTTATACAGGAAATATTGTCAAAAAAGGAACATTTGTGATCAATCCAAATGACCTGATCACCATGTACGGTGAGCATTTTCTGGATCGTCTCCTTAAACTTGAAGCTGAAAATAAAAATGAGGAATACCTTAAAGTCTATACAGAACTGATGGGATATTTACCGGATTATTTTTATGAGACAAAAGTGACTGATCCGATTTATTTTGCTAACGAGGCTGATTGTTGCAATTATGTAGTTCAGTTAATGAATGTGTATGTCAAGACGCTTGGATTGTTCAATGACAGGCAAAAAGATATAGCTTACTACAGTGACCGAATTCGCATATTAAAGGCAAAGGCGGATAATTACTACAGTAGGAGAAAATAATTACACCATTTCCTGCACGACCTCTCTTACTTGCGGCATCATGCGTTTGAGCATGGCTTCGATGCCTGATTTTAGAGTTACAGTACTTGAAGGACAGCCACTGCACGCGCCTTGCAGTGTGAGTGTGACGACGCCTTCGTGATATGATTTGAATTCGATATTACCGCCGTCCATTTCCACAGCCGGTTTCACATAAGTGTCAATGAGTTCCCGGATGCGCTGCACCAATTCACCATCATCATCGCTGTAAGAAATTTCTGCCCTTTGCTTTTCTTCGAGATCTGCCATGGCTTCAGTAAATCCATCCAGCATGATGGGCTTGTCTTCAGCGACATAATTTTTGATAAAATCCTTGGTCCGGATCATCATGTCTTCCCAGGCATAATTCAGTTCTTTGGTCAGGGTGATGAAGTTATTGGAGATGTAGACTGATTTGACATAAGGAAGATCAAACAAAGCCGCTGCCATAGGCGAATACTGGTCTGCGAGCTCCCTGGTGCGGAAGTCGGCAGTGCCTGCATAAAGCATTTTATTGGTCACAAACTTGAGTGACTCCGGGTTAGGGGTTTGTTCGGTATAGATAAGAACCGGGTTCCTGGTCGCGGTGGTAGTTTCCATGCTTTGAATAATGTCTAAAAGGGGTAAAAAGTTTATAAAATGCTGTAATGGGAGGGTAAAGATCGGGATTTACCTGATATTCCAGACTTTCTGCTTATTGGTATGATTTGGGCTATTTTCCAGGTGATAGGTTATTCTGTGAAAACTACTGATCATCACCAGGCCTGTACCTGCCAGAATAGCGCCTGCACCCACCAAAGCATCACTATTACTTTCCTCTTGAGCAAACACAGCTGCTGATAAAAAGAGTATGCCGACTGTAGTAAATGATGCTCCCAATAAATCACCATTGTTTGAAGGATTCCATTTATTTTCTCCCTGTTTGGTTATGGAATATATATTGCTCTTTGGTATTTTAAAAACAGGCCAGGATTTTTCATTTTTGAATTCATAATAATTGACGTGAGAGCCTATTTTATTTTTTGCATCCATGATGGGTACGCTTTCATAAAAAACATGAAGCGTCAGGGTATCATTTTTAAATGAAATGATCCTTCCGATCAGGTAATTGTCTTTACATGGATTGCACAATAGACTCTCTTTAGGAGGGACGTCGATTTTAATGAGTGTACCGGTTTCAAAGTATACAGATTTTTTGGCGCGGGTAATTTGAAGATACTGTGCCTTTAATCCGGCGGTGATGCAAAGGATCACGATAACGATGAAAGTGGGGTTAAACTTATTCATCCCTTTCTGAAGTTAATATCCGTTTAAAACTAAGAATTAATTGCCAATTTTTCAGTAGCTAACCCAGCAATATATTCACCAATGGAAAGGCATGACGTTGCAGCAGGACTTGGTGCGTTGAGTATATGGATCATTTTTTCCTGGTACATCACGGCATAATCGTCCACCATATTTCCATCCTTGTCCAGTGCCTGGGCCCTGACTCCTGTGCGACTTCTCGAGATATCCTGAAGGCGCAATTCAGGTACAAGTTTTTGCAGGCTTTTTAAAAATGCACGCGCAGAAAAGGATCTAGCCATTTCGTCCATACCTTTTCGCCAATGCTTAAGTGCCAGATGCTGGAAACCTTTATAGGTAACCGCTTCCCAAAGTTCACCGGCATGTATATCCAGGTGTTTATATCCTTCTCTTCTGAAAGCTAAAACAGCATTAGGACCGGCTTCTATGCCGCCTCCGATTCTTTTTGTCAGATGGACACCCAGGAATGGGAAATTGATATCAGGCACAGGATAAATTAAACCTCTGACTAATTTTTCTGCAGAGGGAGAAAGACTATAAAACTCGCCCCTGAAAGGAACGATCTGATGCGGAGGAACAAGCCCTGCCATTTTGGCCAGGTGATCAGAATAAAGGCCTGCGCAACCTATCGCAAGACGAGCTTCAATTTCTTTATGATTTGAAAAAATAGTTATGCGATCAGGATGATCAATGATTTTTTCTACTTTGAAATCCGTTTTGACTTCACCTCCTTTTTCTATGATCAATTGCTTCAATCGATTGGCTACAACACGATAATCAATGATGCCTGCATGTGGCACCCAAATCCCCCTGATAGCTTTACAATGCGGTTCTAACTCCTTTACTTCTAACGCATCTATCATTTTAATTTCATTCAGGCCATTTTGCAATCCTCTCTGGTAAATACCTTCAAGCACAGGCAACTCGTGGTCATGGCCGGCAACAATAACTTTTCCGCACAATTCAAATGGAATGGAGTGTTCCCTAGTGAAATCAAGCAACATCTTTCCGCCTTTAACACAATTGAGGGCTTTTGCACTTCCCGGTTTGTAATAAATGCCCGAATGAATGACGCCGCTATTGCGGTCGGTCTGATGCGTTGCGACATTCGATTCTTTTTCTAAAACGACGAGCTTAATACCCGGATGTCTTTCAAGAATTTTAAAACCGGACGCCAATCCAACGATTCCTCCCCCGATAATGGCAACATCATATCTCATGTTGGAGAAAAATAAGCATTCTTTGGATGCTGAAACGCCAGATTCCAAACTCATTGCGCATTTGCAGGTAGACAACCAATAAGGCGGGGGCAAGCCTCGCCAATACAATTTTTTCTTGCTTAGGATGTACTGGCGGGGCTTGCCCCCGCCTACGTTTTAACTTCTTGCCCCGCCTACGTTTTAACTTCTTGCCCCCACCTACGTTTTAACTTCTTGCCCCGCCTACGTTTTAACTTCTTGCCCCCACCTATGTTTTAACTTCTTGCCCCCGCCTATGTTGTAACTTCTTGCCCCCGCCTATGTTGTGACTTCTTGCCCCCGTCAATGTTGCAACTTCCGGCCCCGCCTGTATTACATTTCCACATCTTCTATCCCGAATAGATATTAATATCTTGCACCTGATGAGTAAGCGAATTTTCCTATCTACCATCTTATGGCTCATCCTGGTCAACTTGATCATCAAGGCTATTTTCATTTTTGGTGTTGACATACAGGTCCAACTTCGGGTCGGGCAATCATCTTATGGATTGTATTTCACGCTTCTTAACCTGTGTTACATTTTCCAGATCATCAATGATTTTGGATTGAACCTGCTACACAATACAGATACCGCGGTTCACGGAAAGATCAGGGTAGAAAGGTGGTACCAGATATTGCGGTTGAAAATAATCCTTGCATTATTTTATTCTCTTATTGTCGGGATCGTGGCATGGGTGCTTGGTTATGGAGATGCATGGCATCTGTTGATCTGGCTTGTGATCAATAATATTCTTGTCTCTTTGATCCTAGCATTCAGAGCAGGCATTTCAGGCATGGGACGTTATCCATCGGAAGCCATGATCTCGGTCATGGATAAAGCATTCATGATTTTGTTCTGTGGGATTTTACTTTTGAGGTTTTCTGATTTTCAAATTGAATGGTTTGTATGGGCCCAGACTGCCTCTCTCGTCTTCACAGTAATTGTTGCATTATTTATTTCTTTAAAATTTATTGACAGGGCACCTACTTCAGTTACGCTCACACCGATGATCGTCGTTTTTAAAGACACGCTGCCATATACGTTAGCTTCACTCCTGATGTTTATTTATACGAGGTCAGATAGCATCCTCATCTCAAAACTATTACCTGAAGGTGCCTTTCATGTGGGAATTTATGCGGCAGGGTACAGGTTGTTGGATGCAGCCAATATGATTGCTTACCTGTTTAGCCCGTTGTTGATACCCATGTATGCAAGGCTTCTGAAGGACAGAACTGAGACGATGTCATTACTCCGGCTATCAAGTGGAATGATGATTTGCATGACAGCCTTTATTAGTCTTGCGGGATTTTGGTGGGGCGCACCGATCATGACGATGTTATATAAGAATGTTGATGAAACATGGATACTCACTTTTCGCCTTTTGATATTGAGTCATATCCCGATAGGATTGATGTATATCTTCAGCAGTTATCTCACAGCAGTGGCTGAACTACGCAGGCAAAATATTCTCTTCGTCACATCGGTCTTCATCAGCATTTCACTTAACCTGTATATGATTCCAAAATATGGTACAGTTGGTGCCGCGATGACAGCTTTGATTACTCAAAGTTTTACCACAATGGGACTGATTATTTTGGGCCAGTTGCATCTAAAGGAAAAAATGGATTTCAGACGATTGACAGATATCTTAAGTTATTTCGCAATACTGGCAACAAGCGGGTGGCTGCTGGAATCAGCAAACATTTACTGGCCGGCAGAGATAGGAATGTTTTTATTTGTGGCAGTTTTTGCAGGGTTTTTGTTCAGGTTGTTGCAGTGGCATTCATTCAGAGAGTTGATTGCCAAGAGAGAGGAAGTGATGTGAGTAGAGACTTAAGATGCCAGATATCAGATGCCAGACACAATTGATTTTCGTAATTTAGAAATGATTGCAAATATTATTTTCGAGTTAGTACCCATGAAGTTTTGCCCCAATGGGGCAAGTGAGATTTCTGAGTGTTATTTGTTACCGACCTTTTGCCCCGAAGGGGCAAGTCCAAATAACGAGCCTGGCATCTGGCATCAGAAATCTGGTAATCCTACTTCTAAAATCGTTATTCGTTATTCGTTATTCTGAGCTCGTTCAGATACTCCTCCTCCTTTGCACGTATCTCCTGGATATCATCCTCTTCATGATCATCATATCCGCACAGATGCAATACGCCGTGAATCATCACCCGATGCAATTCATTTTCGAAAGTAGTATCAAATGAAGCAGCATTTTCCCGGACCCGTTCAATGCTGATATATATTTCACCTACGACAGGATCTTCTTCGAGAGGAAAGGTGATGATGTCCGTGTAATCATCGTGATCAAGATGCGAACGGTTGATGTCAAGAAGAAAATCATCCGAACAAAATATATAATCGATTCTTCCCAGTGTAAAATCCTCCTCTTCAATCGCGGCAGTGATCCATTCTGCCAGGAGCTCCGGATCCTTCAATTGAAAATCAATTTCATTCGTTGTAAAAAAGACGCTGGGCTTTTCGCGGTGTATACCGGGCCAGGAGGGGACGATTATATTTTCCACATCAATTCCACTGTGCGTCCCTGGTCAAGAAAGTGAATTTCATCCGTGAGCTGCTTCATCAGGAATACGCCACGTCCACCTTCTTCTTCAATGTGATCGGCGCTTGTAGGATCAGGTATGTTGAAGGGGTCGAAACCACTTCCTTCATCCGAAATAATCAGATGTATCCGGTGAGCCCCTTTGCGATAAGAAACCAATATTTTTTTCTGATCATCGAATTGATTGCCATGTTGCATCGCATTATTGACGGCTTCAGTAAGACTGATCAACATATTGGGATAAAGATTAGGATCGATTTTCAATCTCGTCACTAATCGTTGCACGAAGTGCTCTACTTCACAGATGCAGCTTGGATCAGAAGGAAGTTTCAATATTTCAGCACCTACGCCGATGGCCCTTTATTTTGAATTCTTCAATGATTGATAATATTCCTCTACAAGAAACTTGTAATACGGCTTCAGGTCAGGAGAAACTGATTTATACTGTTCAATTTCTGCTTCACGTTGTTTGATATATTGTTCAAGTGCCGGGGGCATTGATCTTTTTTGCTCGCGTGCAGTTTCCGCCTGGCGTCGTTCATCCTGGTCACGTTGACGATCGGATTTTTCGGCTTCCAATAGGCGTGTCATAATATCCTGCTGACGCTTCAGGGTTTCATTGTTCAATCTTTTATTGACAAGATCAATTTCGATTTTATTCATATCATCGCCGATATTGTCAAGCTGAGGATTTCCTTTTCCTTGTGATTTTTTATCCTGGGATAGATCATTCAAAGCTTTGCGCAATGCAGCCTGCCTTGCAGCCATCTGGGCAAATTCTTTACTCATACTGCCATGATCCCCTTTCTTCATCTGGTCAGACATCTTCTGCATATCTCCGTTCAGCCCTTCCTGTCCCTGTGTGATTTTGTCCATAGGAACTTTACCATCCATTCCTGCTCCATTACCCCCGGGTTTTGTACACATCTGGCTTCCCGGCATCATCGATGACATTTGTTGCTGCATTTGATTCATCACTTCACTCAACATTAATGCCAAATCATTAAGATAGGTCATGGTCCGTTGCTGTGCCTCACCGGAAACGGCCTTATTGCGGTCCTCAAGTTGTTCAATACTTTTATTCAGGTTGACTTTGATATCAGATACTTTATCCTGAACATAACTTTCTATTTGCGATACTCTTTTGCTCAAGGCCTGCAATGTATCTTCTACGACTTTGAAGTCATCTTTAATCTTGTATTGATCCTGGACCAGTGCCACATACCTTGGCGTAGACACTTCAGTATTGCCAAAATCAGTCATCAACTGTTCCTGGTCAAAAGAAAGGGTCACGAGATTTTCAAGAAGTTGGCGAAGCATGGCCATGTCTTCCTGCATTTGTGCCATATTGCCGGCTTTCATCTGGGAGCTCATTTGAGAGGCCATGTCCTTCATGCGCTGAGATGCATTTTTCTGCGACTTGGATGCATTTTTATTCTGGCCCTGGTCGATTTGATCTTTACTGTTCTTCATGTCCTGATCGATCTTCTCCATTTGTTCTTTAGCCCCATCCATATCTTTCGGACGCTCTAACGCTGCATTTTTCTTTTGAAGCGTATCCATTTTGTTTTGGATATCATCAAATTTTTTATTCAGTGTATCTTGTTTTTCTCCAAGTTCTTCCTTGGGTTTTTGATTTTCTTCGGTTTCCTTACTCAGGTCATCCTGCTTCTTAGCCAGGTCTTCAAGTTTCTGAATTTGCTTTTCCATTCCTGCCTCCACTTCTAGTTGCTTGAAGAGTTCGAGCATGCGATCGAGTTGTTTTTCAAGTTGCTGATCGTTCGTCTCGCTTTTCTGCATCATGTCCATAGCGTTTTCTTTCTCCATGTCTTTCATCATGTCTTCCATTTTTTTCAGAAGATCTTTCATCTCGTCGCTATTCATCTCATTAAATAGTTTCTGCAGTTTTTCCTGTTTATCTTTTAGTTCATCCGAGGGCTTGCTGTGTTCTTCCTGGTTCTTAAGGTTTTCCTTGTATTTATCCATGGCTTCCTGCATCTGGGACTGAAGATCATTGTGGCGTTCGATCAGTTTTTCCATTTCTTTCTTATCCTGCCATTCCATTTTTTTCTGCTGCATCATTTTTTCGCGAAGACGCTTCATATCCTCCTGCAGGGCTTTGGCATCTTTCATCGATTTTTCAAGATTGAATTCGATACTGGTATTATTCTCGGATTCTTTTTTTGCAAATTCTTCAGCAGTAGGTTTCCTGTACATCATGACCGGTGTACGGCTCACTTTGCTTCCGTGGATAGCATCATTGTCGTGCACTTCGAAAAAATACCTGATTTCTTCTCCTGGTTTTAACTCAACCGAATTGATGTCAAAGGTATGTGTGTAAGAAAACTGTGTAGGATGTGGAACATCGAGGCCCTGAGTTTTTGTTTCAATGACATTGCCATTAGCATCTACATGTTCGTATTGAAAGTTCAGGGACCGGATACCATAATCATCATCCGCATGCCCTGCGAAATAGATCAGGTTCGACTCAAGGCTATCCGGAAAGGATTCAACTGTGATACCCGGGAATCGATCAGGAATAACTCTGATCGTGTATTGCACGCTATCAGGATGTGGAATTAAATTGTTATTGAGATAAAGTGTATAGTGACCATCGTTGTTTGCTTTAGATTTCAGTACGAAGCGATCTTCACTCCGACGTTCTGCTTCAGCTTTGGTTGTTTGTCCTTCAAACTTGGCATCCATGGCATCAGTATGAGCCGCCTGAATATCCCATGTCAATTGTGTCCCTTCCGGAACAACCAGGTCACCGATATTATTCAGGTTATCATCTTTGCGGCCGGTGTATGCAGGATAATCAAGGCCTATGTCGAAAGAAATAATTCCGGGTTTTTTGATCACAGCTAGCGTCATCTCCTGCGAGCTCACAGGACCTGCATAGATTTTGAAAGGAGTATCGTCCTGAACGTTTTTAAATTGATATGAAAATGAAGTTGGGCCATCTTTGCGCAACCGGTATGAAAAATTATCGATCTCTATGAAGACCTCAGCAGGAGTCACTGATCCTTTTGTATTGAGTTGAAGATCGTAATCTTCGTATTGAAGTACCGAAAGTGTATGCTCCGGGTTAAGGACGAAACTAAAAGGTGCTGCACGTTCAAACACTTTATTGGTATGGATCAACCGGTTGGTACTGTCACGCAACATACTTGGTGCAGCGATCAGCAAGGCTAATAACACTAAAGCCGGAGGTAGGGCATATCGCAGGTATTTTCGGTTATTATTAAGATCAATGGCTGTCTTAAATGGAACAAGTTCTATTTCCTTCGTCTTTTGCTCAATGCCTGCAAAAAGAAGTTCCGGACTACCTTCTGCCTGATCAGCCTGGCGCTTAAGCTGGAGGATGTTCAAAAGCTTATCCTGGATATGGCTGAAATGATTTCCAATGATAGCCGCAGCCTGGTCGTGAGAAATGACTTTACCTAAGCGGTAGTATTGAGCCAGGGGCCACAAGACGAGGTAGCCAAGGCTCGCCATGGACATAAGAATAAAAGAACCCAGCAATAGCTTGCGGGTGACACCCCCAAAATAAAACTGATTTTCAGCCAGGGCATATACCAGGAAAACCGCAAGAATGAAACCCAAGGTAATGAGGCTGCCGCGGATCAGTTTGTTGAGGTAATATCGTCTTGTAAACGCATCCAGTTTCTGGATGAGGATTTGATAATTGCCAGATTGCACCATGAATGATTGTCAATAACGTAAAAGTAACGGTCCTCGTCTATAAAAAATTCCACAGCTGGTCCGCCTGCTTTACAGACAAAGTGCCAAGTTAGGGGTAAAATAGCCTACTTGTCAATAGCACATAGGCTCTATTAAAACCGCATGCCAATAAGAGCATCAAATCATATGTGTATCTATTTGAATATCAGCGTAATGTATTTATTATGTTCTATATATTATTTAACCATCGGGGGATTAACTTCTATCCGGACGAAGTGATGGAATATCTTTGTGTTATAACCTGCTCTGATGACCGCTGAAGGATTGACCTATATCATTTTTGGTATTGTTATTTTCGCAGCCCTCATTTTTGACCTTGGCCTGTTCAGCAAACTGAATAAAACGGTATCCATTAAGCAGGCGATGTACCAGACCGTCTTCTGGGTTTCATTGGCACTTGGATTTTTTGTTTTCATGTGGTTCTATGACAGCCACATTGCAGCTTTGGAATATCTCAGTGCTTACCTCATGGAATGGAGCCTGAGCATCGATAATATTTTTGTATTCATCCTTATTTTTTCTGCATTCGCTGTCAGTGCAAAACATTACGGTCGTGTTCTGTTGATCGGGATTTTGATGGCCATTGTTTTAAGAATTATTTTCATTACTGCGGGTGTCACACTTGTCGAACAATTTAATTGGGTTCTTTGTCTATTCGGCGCTTTCCTGGTTTACTCAGGATACAGAATGTTTAGCGCTACGGAAGAAGAAGAGTTTGATCCTTTAAAATCAAAAGTGTATAAGGCAATAAAAAAATTCCTTCCGTTGGCGTCTCATGATGGTGAAGGACGGTTTATGGTCGTTGAAAATGGGAAGAGATTATATACCACATTATTTATTGTTGTCATCATGCTGGCAGTGATTGACCTGGTTTTTGCCCTTGATTCCATTCCGGCTGTATTGGGGATTACAAGGAATCGGATGGTGATTTATACATCCAATATTTTTGCCCTTTTGGGATTGCGTTCATTATTTTTTTTACTGCGAAGGGCGATTTCAAAATTCGATTATCTGCAGCAGGGAATTTCCATCGTATTAGTTTTTATCGGACTTAAGATGTTGTGTGAACATTGGATCAATCCTTATGTAACAAAAAGTGCGCAAGTGGTGATCTCCCTTGCCTTTATTTTATTATGTCTTTCGGGATCAATTCTGTATTCAATCTTGTTTCAAAAGAAAGGAGAACCGAAGGATGCAGAAAACTAACAACTAACAGTTAACAATTAACAACTAAAAGTGAAAAGTGAAAAGTGAAAAGTGAAAAGTGAATAACCAAAAAGTAGATTTTAAATTAGGCGGGGGCAAGCCGCCGCCACTACAATCCATAAAATTACATTCACTATAAAATGTACTGGCGGGGCTTGCCCCCGCCTTGATTAATATTAGAATGTACTGGCGGGGCTTGCCCCCGCCTGAGTTGATATTCTTAAATTCTCACGCTCTCACGCTCTCTCCCGTTTCACTCTTCACTTTTCACTTTTCACTCTTGTAGCATCTGTTTGATATACGGCGTTAATTCCGCGGCCATTCGTGCATGATCCTTCACACTCGGATGTCCCACACAACCGGAACCTTCAAAGTTTTTAAAAAAGAAAATTGAAACCGGCGAAAGATTTTTAATCGTTGATTCTGCTTTTTCTTTGACCGACTTCAGGCAGGTATTCAACATTTCGAAACTTGCACCTCCTATCACGGGGCTGTTGAGCAACAATATTCTTGCGTGGGGATAATGGGTATGTATTTTTTCTAAAAAGCTGACGTACGTGTTGATAAATTTAATTGAATCGAATGGCAATCTCGGAGTGACACCATCTCCTGTAGATAAATCATTTGTTCCAAGACAAATGGTCACGATGTCAGGAGTAAATATTGAAAAATCCCATTTCGGACTCAGTGTATTCGGATCCATGTAAGCCTGATCGTACACATTCCCTATGACAGGACCATCGGTGTTCCAGTTTCTGTAAATGCCGATTCCGGAAACACCGTTGACCATATAATCAAGATTTAAAGCTCTTGCTACACGTGGTCCATAAGCTTCGTAAGCGTTGTGCTGATCATACCATGCACCACTTCCGCAGGGTACTCGCGATGCATCATCAGACATACCGACTGTAATCGAATTGCCGATAAATTCAATTTTTTTTCTACTGACTTCAGGAATCAGTTTGAGTGAGTCTGCATGAATTCCATTGATCACAATCCATCCACATACAGCTTCAGTTTCTTTGTACAATTCGACATCATGCTTAGGCGCTTTAGTATCAGCCTTGATTTCGAATAAAGTAAATGTATCTGAATGGATAGGCTCTCTTTCCTGGTGTATGCCATCGAGCACTATGGAGATATAATTGTATTCATGACCTGGGGCTACATTCTTTAATGAAACCTTGCATTCATTTCCGGCAAAACGAAATTTCATCCCTGCCAGGGTACTGATGAGTTGGCGGTTTCCAGCTTTATCCTTCATGGTGCGGCCTTGCCATTGGATGAGATTTGAAGAGGCTGGATAGTGGATCATTTCCTTTTTACTGCAGGAAATAATGGCCGGCAAAGCCAGGATGACGAGAAATCGCTCGAAGTTGTTCATCAGTCACAATATCTTACTTTTACGGCCCGATTTGTGTAGTCTAAAGTCTCCATATGCCAAATACCAGGGATAGCCTCATACCATTGTTGGGTACATTGTATCCCTGGCGCCGCCGTATCCTTTATGTCACTGGAGCTGTTTTTGTCCTGAGTTGCCTGCTTTCCCTGCTGATGCATAATTATTACCAGGGGAAAACGGTCTTTTATGCCGCCAGCCAGGATCTCTTCAAACCCGAGAAAGTCTTTGGCAATACGCAACAAGAGATGTACTACTATGGAAGCGGGGAAGACATCGACCGGATCATGACGATTGGCAATTCAGATGAAGTGATCGATTTTCTGATTGATTCATTTGATCTGTGGCATGTCTACAAGATCAAATCCGGAAACCCAAAAGCACATTTCAAACTGCGCAAAGAGGTCAGGGAAAATTATAATATCCTCCTGACAAAACAGGATGCGCTTGAGCTTACAATAGAAGATAAGGACCCGCAACGTGCAGCTAAAATGGCTAATGCAGCGCGTATCCGAATTGATAGCCTTGTGAAATCCATCATCAGGAGCAGCCTTGTCGCCATAGCCAATTCGTATCAAAACTCGATTCACAGCAAGGAAGCCCTCATGCAGACCACATTGGATAGTCTTGTGTATCATCGGAGGAAATCAGGCATATATGATTCCAAAGGACAAACTGAAATTCTGGCTACGAGGGTCACTGAGGTCACGAATACTGTGGAACGTGAAAAGGCATCATTGCAGGCACTGGAATCAATGAATAATTTATCCCCGAAACTTCGAGACAGTATACAAGTGATGAAGGCGCGCATTGCAGGATTTAACCGGGAGCTTAACATTCTGAATAGTCCGGATACAGGTTCGCTGTATAGTCTTACTAATTTCAATATTGCCAAAGGTCGTGTAGAGGTATTGGAATCTCAATATGCGCGGGCGTATGATCAGATCTCTTATGATCTTGAAAAACTTAAAACCTATAAAGCTGCGGTGAACATTGAAGTATCGGCTCTTCACCTGATAGAGCCTGCTGAAGTTCCGTTATATAAAAGCAGGCCGAAAAGATCGATCATCGTGCTGGCTTGCACCGTGGCTGCGTTTTTGTTTAGTCTTGGAGCGGTGCTGGTGATAGAGTCGTATAAGGGGATGGATTGGAAGGGGATAGTGAGGCCGCCTGGCGAGAAGTGAGTTTATTAAACAATGAAGATCTTTTCTTCCAACATTTTTTTGCGAAAATTTGCTCAGACATACATTGTATTTATAGCAAAAAAAATTTTTAAATGCAGAATTATTATAGTTGGTGATGTTCATCCCTTCTTTACTGCAAGACCTTTATCTTAAACATTGAGACTCAGTTAGGGGCAACAAATTGGAATCATTTACTTTCCAACTTTCCGTCTATTTGTAAAGCCATCTAACAAAGTTTATATAGAAGAGGTTTTATTGTCTGATAGGTTTGAAAAGGCTGCAAGGTTCAATTTCGGAGGATACTTTAAAATATATTTGGTCAAAATATCCTCAATAATTTTTTTTATTTCAAATAATTTCTAAATTAGGGTTAGAATACCGCACTTGAATAATCACTCATTAAGAGATAGAGTATTGTTTTGAATTAATTTGGAGTGAAATATTATTATTAAATTTTTTGATAAGGTAAAGATTTAAGGATTGTTAATTATTGGGTTTGTTGCTTAGCCCTTCGGTATACTTATTTACTATAAAACTTTTTACGGTATGAAAAATTTACATTTGATTCTTTGTGCATTTGTTATTCTTTTCCAAGATGCGAATTTATTTTCCCAAACTGAAGCTGCATTGACAATCGAATCAAGCAGAATTGCATGCGAAGGGGATACCTTAAAATTAACGGCAAAACCTGAAAACATTCAAGGAGAAATAAAATATATTTGGTCATCAGATCATGGTAACATTTCCTTAATAGGACAGTCGATCTTTATTAATCCAACTGTAAATAAATTCGCAGAGTCATTTATTGTCTCTTGCGATGCAATTGTGAAAGACGAAGGGGTTACAAAAGCCTATAACGATACAATTCTCATTAAAATAAGAAAAAAACCAGTATTAGAGAATCCAATAACATACTTTCAAATAGGAAATGATATTTACCTGGAAACAAAGAATCCTAAAGATGAAATTGAATACACGTGGACTAGTCCCAATAAAAAAATAGTAAAGGGACCAATAGCAGAATTTGATGATCTTAGACCTTCAGATTATGGCGAATACAATCTAAATATTTCTGAATCCTTGTCTAATTGTTCCTCAGATTTTAAATATAACCTTAAAAAAAATATCAATGACAATAGTGAAGCTAAAAATGTTTTCGGTTCCCAAGATGACAATGAATTACCATCTAATTTATACAAAGAAATTCAAAGGGATGCGCCAATTTATGAATGTCTTATAACAGGCAATAAAATATCCGAAACCTTCTTAATAGCCTATCCCGGATATCAATTTACTATTATTGGAGAGAAGGATGATGATTATATTGTTAGATTTTGGAAAATTGACCCCAAACAAGATAAGAAAAAAACTAGTGTAAAAGATTCAGATAAAAATGATGTAAACTTGAATGTTGTGGATACTACACCATTAAAATTTCAAACTACTGCATTGAGTAATGGAAAATATAAAATATTTGGCCAATTGATTGATGAAGATAAAGAACCAATTGTTGAAGCATTGATATTTGAAAAAGCTAATGGAAAAAATGGAACCGTAACCGATGCTGAAGGAAAATTTAATTTAATTGTTGATAAAATCCCCGTAGTTCTTTCCGTATCAAATACAGGTTATT
Source organism: uncultured Saprospiraceae bacterium (assembly GCA_963746195.1). Classification (GTDB taxonomy): domain Bacteria; phylum Bacteroidota; class Bacteroidia; order Chitinophagales; family Saprospiraceae; genus Opimibacter. The sequence continues at coordinate 47,611 of CAVVAS010000005.1, forward strand.
CTGCAACTGAATATAGTATTAAAATACCTTCACCTGAACCATCATCTGAAAAACCTCAATTTGGGGATGACATAATACACAATATCGAGGTAAATAAAAGCTATAACAATACATATGTTTTCAAGACTCAATCCGTATCAGGTCTAACAAGTTATAAATATTTCAGAATAAAAAAATCTGATGTGGAATTTAGAGCTTTATCATTTACACCAATTAAAAAATTATTTCAAGGCGTAAGTTTTACTGCGGGCACGGTATTGATTCCAATTAAACTAAGAAATGCCAAAGGTATAAATGATAATAATAAAAATTTTGAATTTTCAAAAGACATAGCTTTGGGCCCTTTTGTTGGGATAAAGAAAAGAATAAGTAAATACAAACCTTATTTCTTTGACTTGGGAGCTTCGGTTGGAATATCCTCAGTTCGTTTAACTTCTTCAAATTCAAATCCTGAATTAACTCAATCAGTTCAAGACATAGCTGCTTTTACACTGAGTTTTGGAGCGCTACTTGAATTCTCTAATGTTCAGGTCGGATTCTTTAGTGGCTATGATAAGATTAACAATAACTTGGATTCAGGTGTTCAAAAAGGATACAATTGGTTATATCAAAGTAAATGGTGGTGGTCAGTAGGTTTAGGCTACTCGATAGTAAGTAGGCCAAACCAATCTAAACAAGATGTAGAATCAAAATCGTTTGAGTAAAGTAATTGAGAAAATGTTGGTAAATTTTGTTCGATAATTTTAGAATAAATGAAAATTATAGCAATTACTATTTGGTTGGGCTTACTTACACAATCCGGAATTAGTCAATTTGCATTTTCATATTCCCCTGATAGTACTGCACTTTCCATAATACTTGAAAAAATAAAATTGGATTCTGCAAATCATAAATTTAAACTTGATTTAAAAAATAAATGGAACTTCAAAAACGCAGATTCTTAAGCAATTGATTTCAGAGGTCAATTACTAACCTTTGACACAAACGATGCTATTGATGCTCTTTCAGTTAAATTTAAGGTTTTTGGTAAAGCCTTTAATGAAAGAATAACTGCAGAAGAAAGTTATATCGTTATAATCTTAAGGCCTTTAAAATTCATTTATCGAAGACCTTTAATAATGATATCTTCCAGGGGATTTAAAAAGAAATATTGGGCTTTAGCTATTGATTCAATTGATATTGCTCGAATAAAAAATGGGAAATAGTTCACTGTTTTTACTTTAATAAAATACTTTAATATTTTGGAGTGTGGGATTGATGTGGTCATAGTAGAGTATTTCATTTGAAATTTCAAATTTTATCCAACCTATTTTACAATTAATTTTCTCTTAGCCAAGTTTGTTGAATGTCTTCCTATTGTACCAATAGGTATTATACCATGTTATCGAAGTAGTAGCTCAACAAAATCCACAAATGATTTGTATTCAATTCTTAAACTGCAGCTTAAGAATGCTTTTATGCTTTAGGCCTTTGCTTCCATATTTTAATATTTAAGCCGCGCACTCAAAATAAATATTAAGAATGCGCAGCTTAACTTTATTGAGTCCTTTCACTTATACATTAACTAAGTTAAGTACCGTTGAAATAAAACTCTTAACTTCTGATAGGTCAATTCCGATACCATTTTCGACATTTAAAGGAACTGAATTTGGCCTAACTATTTGTCTGGTGAAATTTGCGGAAGCTACTCCAACTACATCACCATTTAAATCAAAAATTGGTCCACCACTCATTCCATTAAGTGATGCATCCTGAACCAAAAATGTTTTAAATGGTTTATTGTACAAACTGTTTGGTATAATACTATCAATCATTATTGTAGGTTGCCAGTATTGCTTAACGTTACTGACATTCAAAGTAATGTTTACTTGATTTTTCGCGTTGTTCACTGTAGTTTGATGCTGAATTACAGCTAGTGGATAGCCACATAATATGACTGATTGCCCAACATCAGCGCTAGAGTTTGAAAATTTAAGTGGTCTGAGTTTACCAGTTATTACCATACCAACTGCAAGATCCTTTGAAGGATCATTTTGTATGATTGAAATAGGGGTAAACATATTCAAACTTAGACTTTGATTTGGCACATTTCCTAGATATCCAAGTTGGAACCCAGGTTTCAATGATGAAATAACATGTGATGCCGTTAGAAAACGACCGTCATCATCAATAAAAAAACCTGTTCCAAGTACGCCGTAACCTTGTTTGCTAAATTGGAAAATAGGGAAAATTGATCCCTGCACTTTTTTAATAGATTTAGTATACATTTTTTAAATTTTTAATTAAATAAAATCATCTTCTCGTATAGAGCTTGACTTGGTATGTTATGCAATAGAAATTCCTTCCTACTCACGACAAGTCGGTACACAAATGCATTAATGCATGTAGAAATTATTCGAAGCGGAGATCCCGCAACGAGCCTGAATTAACCTGGATAAGTTAGATGTAAAATCTTCTCAAATAGAATTTGTTAGTCTTCTCCTCAGGTAATCCAGGTGAGGATAAAATTTCCTGGTAGAAACCACTTTTATCGGGGAGAAGAAGATACTTTTAAGCATTCGAAACCTAGGTAGGTTCTGTCTCCAACTGGCGGATTTCATATTTTGCCAAAATATCATATGATCAATCCAGGTGCCAACGAGATAGAATCTGCCTTTTTTTCAGAAGTTCAGAAATTATGGCAAATTATCACCCATTAGATTAAATTATATATGTGTTATTCTGTCAGTTTGGCAGAATTTAACCTCTAAATTTGACCGTTTTTAAGATTATTATTGGTTTTGGCAGTGGCACACCTAGAATATTATTCTTGTAATTCCAAATCCTAAATACCTTATTGCTTTAATCTTAATTCTTATTTTGCATTTATAGGATCCTAAATTTAATGTCCAAAAAATCCCTCTCCGAAAGAGATATCTGTACCAAGTATATCACTCCAGCCATTGAGAAGTCAGGCTGGAACCGGGATACCCAATTCCTGGAGGAAGTATCTTTTACCGATGGGAAAATTTATGTCCGTGGTAAGCTAACAGGCAGGGGAAAATCAAAGCGGGCAGATTACATCCTCTACTACAAACCAAATATCCCTGTTGCTATTATCGAAGCGAAGGACAATAATCATTCCGTCCGATCAGGTATTCAACAAGCTTTAGATTATGCCAGGATTCTTGACATCCCTTGCGTATTCAGCAGCAATGGCGATGGCTTTCTTTTTCACGACAGGACAGCTAATAAAAACATTGAGACGGAACTTGACATTAATCATTTTCCATCTCCTGAACAACTGTGGGAAAAATATAAAACTTATAAAGGCATCATAACACCTAAAGCCGAGAAAATTGCAGGACAGGATTACTTCTATGATGGCTCAGGTAAAAAACCAAGATATTATCAGCAGATCGCGATCAACCGCACAGTTGAAGCTATCGCTAATGGGCAAAACAGGATTCTTCTTGTTATGGCCACTGGTACAGGCAAAACTTATACTGCCTTTCAGATAATCCACCGACTCTGGAAAAGTGGAACGAAGCAACGTATTCTATTTCTTGCAGACAGAAATGCATTGATCGATCAGACTCGCCGAAATGATTTCAAGCACTTCAAAGAAAAGATGACTGTGGTCAAGCATCGAATGATAGATAAAAGTTATGAAGTGTATCTGGCTTTATATCAGGGTCTGACCGGAAATGAAGAAGACAAAAATATCTACCGACAATTCACCCCCGAGTTTTTTGATCTGATTGTCGTCGATGAGTGTCATCGCGGTAGTGCAAGAGAAGACAGTGCCTGGCGTGAAATTCTGCAATATTTTCATCGGGCTACCCAGATAGGTCTCACTGCCACGCCGAGAGAAACGGCCACCATCAGCAACATCGAATATTTTCTTGAGCCGATTTATACTTACTCACTCAAGCAAGGAATAAATGACGGCTTCCTCGCACCATATCGCGTGATCCGCATCGGGTTAAATGTTGATCTCGAAGGATACAGACCTGAAGCAGGCAAAGTTGACAAAGATGGAAACCCTGTAGAAGACAGGATATATAATCGCAGAGATTTTGAGAAGACATTGGTCATCGATGAACGCACAGATACCGTAGCAAAAAAGATCTCGGAGTTTTTGAAAGGATATGATCGCTACGCAAAGTCTATTGTTTTCTGCACAGATATCGATCATGCTGAACGTATGCGATCTGCTCTGCAAAATCACAATGCGGATCTGGCAAATGAAAATCCGAAATATGTGATGCAGATCACCGGTGACAATGATGAGGGAAAAAGAGAACTCGATAATTTTATTGATCCGGAATCAAGATATCCGGTAATAGCCACTACATCGGAATTGATGACCACGGGCATTGATGCTCAGACCTGCAAAGTCATCGTGCTGGATTGCAATATCGCGAGCATGACCAAGTTCAAGCAGATCATCGGCCGGGGCACACGCATCAATGAAGAATATGGTAAAATGTTTTTCACGATTCTCGATTTCAGAAATGCCACTGACCTCTTTGCTGATCCTGATTTTGATGGAGAACCAATCCGAATCAAACCAGTAAATGAAAATATTGATTTAACTAACATTATAGACGATGAGGAGACTGACGAACATCCCATCATCGATGACGAAACCGGACAGCCGGTTGAAATCACTCCTGCTATCAGATATCCCGGCCCTGATACCACGGGATCATTGTCCAGAGATCCTCGCGAAAAAGTTTATATTAACGGAGTAGATGTGTCCGTCCTGGTAAGCCGTGAAATGTATTTTGATCAACACGGCAAACCAATCACTGTCAGTCTCAAGGATCATACTCGTGAGATCATTATGGGAGAATATGCTTCGTTAAAGGACTTTCTGACTAAGTGGAATAGCACAGATCGTAAGGAAGCCATTATTAAAGAACTGGAAGAACATGGTGTGATGGTCGATGCCTTGATGGAAGCTGTGGGCAAACAAGTTGATTTATTTGACCTCATATGTCATGTAGCTTATGATCAGCCGCCACTGACTAGAAAGGAAAGGGCTAATAATGTGAAGAAACGTAATTACTTTACCCAATATGGAGAGCAAAGCCGGAAAGTTCTGGAAGCTCTGCTTGACAAATATGCCGATGAAGGGATTGAAAATATAGAGAGTATGGATGTGCTGCGAGTAAAACCGTTTGATGAGTTTGGATCTGCATATGAAATTGTTAAATCGTTTGGCGGTAAAGAGCAATATGATAAAGCTGTCAAGGCTTTGGAAAATGAATTATACAAATTAGCATAACTGGCATGATAGATAGAGTCAATGCTGCATTAAGAAAAGTTCAAAAAGTTTATTTAAAATATCCCGCAGCAGGTAACATTCTCAGGTTCGGTGAAAGAGTTTTTGCCTATGAATTTTATCATCAATTGAGAATAGTGTTTAATGACTTGCAATTGGATATTAATGGAGAACCAATGAAGGGCCATGAATTATTGCCAAATTTTGATCATGCAATTTTTCCTGATTTTATTATCCATAATTATACAATTCATGACAACAACGAGGTCGTCATAGAAGTGAAAGTGACTCCAAGGTTAAACGCCCGTGATATTTTCAATGATTTACGGAAACTTGACGACATGATAAATGGTCAACTTGGGTATAATCATGGGATATTTTTTGCAGGAAATTGCGATGTAACAGAAAAAATCCGTAGGTCAAGATTGTACTTTCAAAAAATTGTGGATCTATTAATAGTAAATCCAAAAATAATTATTTGGAATACTTTACCTTTTCATGAGGGCATAGATATGAGGGAATTTCTAACAAAAGAAAATATAATTTCGATTACAGGACATAATTTTATTGATCTAGATGAGTAATATATCAGGACTGTTAAAAAGTATCCGCGACATCATGTGGCAGGACCAGGGCCTTAATGGTGATGCACAGCGTATCGAACAACTGGGCTGGATGCTATTTTTGAAAATCTTTTCTGACAAAGACAAGGAATTGGAATTGCTGAACAGCAAGTATAAATCGCCGATCCCCGAAAAATATCACTGGATCAAAAAGAAAGGCAACTGGGCCGGTGATGATGAAGGGATGACGGGTGATAAGTTGTTGGAGTTTGTGGACCGGAAATTATTTCCTGCTTTGCGCAACATTGATGTCAGTACAGGTAATCGCAGAGCGCTCATTGTACGCGAGGTATTTGAGGGGAATCACAACTACATGAAGAGCGGCATCAATATCCGCAAGGTGCTCAACAAGCTCAATGAGATTGATTTTAATATTGCGAAGGACCGGCATGCTTTCGGTGAATTGTATGAGTCGATCCTCAAGGAACTGCAGAGTGCGGGTAAAAGCGGGGAGTTCTATACGCCGCGTGCGATCACATCGTTCATCACCGAGATGATCGATCCTAAAGAAGGGGAGAAGATCCTTGATCCGGCTTGTGGTACAGGAGGATTTCTGACATGTGCGATCGAGCATCTTAAGAAAAAAGCGAATAGTGTGGCCGCTCGAAAATCACTGCAGGAAAATGTAGTGGGTTGGGAATATAAACCGCTTCCTTTTCTCCTGGCGACGACTAACCTGATCCTTCATGATATCGAAGTGCCGAATATCCGTTTTGGAGATGCACTCGGTCAGCCTTTGAGCAACTTCACTGAGAAGCATCGGGTTGATGTCATCATCGCGAATCCTCCGTTTGGCGGGATTGTGGCCAATAACAATGAGAATAATTTTCCGCAGAGCTACCGGACGAAGGAAAGTGCTGATCTTTTTTTGATCCTGATGATACATTTGCTGAAGCAGGGTGGACGTGCAGGGATTGTACTTCCAGATGGAAGCCTGACCGGTGAAGGTGTGAAGCAGCGGGTAAGGCAGCGGTTGCTTGAAGAATGCAATCTGCATACGATTATACGGCTGCCTAATTCTGTATTTCAGCCTTATGCCTCGGTGTCTACAAACTTATTATTTTTTGATAAAGGGAAACCTACGAAGGAAGTATGGTACTATGAGCACCGGATGCCGGAAGGAGTTAAGGCTTATAACAAGACTCAGCCCATCAGGGTCGAGGAATTTGATCCTATCCGGAAATGGTGGAAGAAAAGGGGAGAGAGTGAGATTTGCTGGAAAGTGCCGATCAGCATAATTAAGGAGAGGGGGTATGATCTGGATATTAAAAATCCAAATAAGGAAGAAGAGGATCATGAATATACAAGTGCTGAATTGATATTAATGTTGGAAAAGAGTATTACGAAAAGCAACCTATTATTGACCCAGATGCGAAAAGAAATTAAATGAAGTGGTGTCCTATTAAACTTGGAGATTTTCTCACAAATCGTGATAATCGGTATAAACCAAAGGATAAGTCAATAGCCGGGTTAAAACGTATTGATAAAATTGACTTTAGTGGGAATATCTTTCTTTCTGAGAAACCGTCCAATACGGACATGATTCTTATCAAGAAAGGTGATTTAGTGATCTCAGGCATTAACGTTGAAAAGGGTGCAATGGCAGTTTATGAAGGTAAGCAAGACGTTACAGCTACGATTCACTATTCATCTTATAAATTCAATATTCAAAAAATCGATATTGAGTTTTTAAAATACTTTCTAAAAAGTCGTGAATTCAAACAAGCAATCAAAGAGCAGGTTCCTGGAGGTATTAAAACAGAAATAAAACCAAAACATCTTTTACCTCTCACCGTAAATATCCCTTCAAATGTTTCGGACCAACGTAAGATTATTTCGGAGTTTAAAAAAATTGAGGAAATCAATAATCAAATTGGAACCGAATTCGATAATCAATTGGATTTCGTCTATCAACTCCGTCAATCCTTCCTTCGTGAAGCCATGCAGGGAAAGCTCGTCCCACAGGACAAAAAGGATGGAGATGCCAGGGACTTATTGAAGAAGTTAAAAGCCGAAAAAGCCAAATCAAGTAAAAAGGAAAAGTCCCTGCCTGAAATCAAACCAGAAGAAATTCCTTTTGAGATTCCGGGGAATTGGGTGTGGTGTAGGTTGTTGGAGACAGGTACAATTACTGGAGGAGGGACTCCATCAATGGGGAATGATAAATATTGGAATGGTAATATTCCATGGGTGAGCCCTAAGGATATGAAGACGAATGTTATTTCAGATACTGAAATGAAGGTTACGAGATTAGGAGTTCAGGAATCCACGGCTAATATGATACCAACCGGATCTTTATTAATTGTAGGAAGGTCAGGTATCCTAAAAAGAAAAATACCTGTTGCAATCAATGTAGTTGAGTGCACTGTAAATCAAGATATGAAAGTGATCATTCCGTGGTATTCCTCAATGAGTAGATATCTTCAGTATATGTTTGGAGGATTGGAATCCATCATTTTAAAGGACTATGTTAAATTTGGTATGACAGTTCATAGCTTAAAGTATGATGAGTTTAGTCTAATGCCAATCCCTCTTCCTCCATCACAAGAACAAAAACGCATTGAAAAAAAATTAGATGAACTTATGAAACACTGTGATAATTTGGAGTCGAGCATTCAGTCTTCAAAGGAGCAGAATGAGATGTTGCTTCAGGTGGGGTTGAGGGAAGTGATGAAAAATTGAATAAAGTTATACTTTTATGTTATAAGATGAGGGGATGAATTAGATAAGTGATTGAAAATATCTTCACTTCAAATGGATAGGAATTTAATAACTATATAGTTTTAATATTAGAATAAATGAGTACAAGCAATTTTGGAGGACTATTTGGTAATTACCTGGATATGGTTCACTCTACAGGGTTATTTTTTACCAAAATATTTGTTCGCATTTTAATAGGCCGGCAATATGAAAATGATAACAGAACTTGGGAAATTTATTTCGGTACTTTTATTTTTTGCTTATTAGTTTCTTTTTTACTTGTTTTAATATTTCGAGATTGGACATATATGGGGAGTATGTGTCCTTTACTTATGATTTGCGGTCTTCTGACTTGGATTTCAAATGGGTTATGGGAAAAATATGGAGATGATGATTAAAATTCGTAATAAAAGAACTTGCTTCGTTTTGCAATTAAAATTTGTTTTTCTATTTGCATATATATCAATGACTATTTGAATATAGTGGTTATCAAATTCCTTGATGCTTTGGAGTTGAGCGTTCAGTCCTCAGTGGAGCAGAATGAGATGTTGTTGCAGGTGGGGTTGAGGGAGGTGATGAGGGAGAATATATAAGTTCGATTTTGACTAAATGAATTATTGTCATGGAAATTGATGATCGTTTTAATTTTGGTAAGTATAGAGGTTACTCTCTTCGAGAGGTTTACCAAGGAATGGATCAAATTGAGAATGCTCTCATTAAAGAATATATTCTTGATAAAGTATTAGGCGAATACAGAAATATTATTGATTTTCCAGTTTTAGCAGAAATAATAAAGCTTGAATTAAGTGAAACATTAATCAGAGTAAAATCAAATGTAGATGATACAAATGGTTTTTGGAAAAATAAACTAGAAGGTGTTTTGCGTAATGGTAACACCAGATATGATAGGATGATTGGTAATATTAGTTTAGATCGATTAAGCAATTTAAAGAATTTTGAGGACGACGAATATTCTTTATTTCGGGAAGGAAGTCCTGGTTATATTGAATGGTGCATTAAAAATATTGATTATTTCTCTATTGAACCAGATGATTTGATGAGACTGCAAACTCTTGATGTATTCTGCTTTCTTGGCATCGAAATTTCGTATAAAATAGAGGATATTTATGAATATAAACCAATTTTAATTGCTATAAAACATCAGTTTAGTCCAGAGATTATTGAAATAAATAGGAATAAATCGAATTAGTTTGGACATACCTATCTCATGAACCTCCGCGATGGTATAGAGTGAAACATTCAGCTCTCAAAGGAGCATAATGAGATATAGCTGAAGGTGAGATTGAGCGAGGTGATGAAAGTTTGAATATATTCATTGAATTTATCAAAGTTTAAACAGAAAATTGATTGATAAAAAATGTTATATTAAATCTATAATCGATAAAAATAGTCATGTGTGTTTTGTAACCCAAAATCCCCAAAATTTCTTTTTGCACATATTTCTATATGTAAAATTAAATACATGGATGAGAATCATTGAGTAAAAATAATGTACTAGTTTCTCAGATGTTGTTTTTTTTGAATGCTTTATTTCAAATACTACCTCATTTGTTTCGGAAATTTTATACTGTATGTTATTCAATTCAAATTTCAATATTTTGTATTTACAAAAGAAACGAAAACTCCAAAATTTATATTTGATGAATCGGTAATTAAATTTCCTTCCGAATAATCTACTTAAATGTATTATAAATGCTAAATATGCATTAAAAACAGCCCAAGTAATGTTCCATTTATCATAATGATAAAAATCAATTTTATATTTTAGTGTTGGAAATAAAATACACATTAAGATTGAGATTGAAATAAAAACTAACCATGTAATAATTATGAAGAAGGATTTGACAGGATATGCCATCCACTTCAATGAAATGCTTCTGAAATAAAAGAAAATATATACTAAAGAGGAGAAATTAAAAATAAATAAGCAAAATGAAAATGATTGTTTAAATGCGCTATCAATAACTTTATCATCTGAATGATAAAATTGTTGATAACCTTCTAAAAGTAAAATATAAATAGAAAATAAACCAGCAAAGAAGAAAGCAGATTGTAAACCTTTATAAAAATCTCTTCCTTTTAATTCTTTCTCTTTAATTAATTTATTTTCCTTTTCAAATTCATCAAAATCTATCTCAAAATTTGCATTAATATATGAAATCTTTTCTTGTAGATTTCCGTATGCTTCTTTTCCATAAGGTTCTGAAGCTACAACAATTAATTTTTGATGTTCTAGATGTAGTTTCTTTTTATAAATATTGTTTTTATTAATAATTCTTGGTGTTAGTGTCTTACTATTCCATAATAGATCTTCTGTAAGCCCATGTCTAAATGTTTCAGACCCAGCATATGTTAAATTTAATGCAGCGGATATTTCAAAGAATGATCCGAAGAAATGTAAATCCATTATAGTTGGTGGTGAGAAGTTTGTAATTAATAAGGGAATAAAAAGTATAAATATTATTAAAAAGCAGGTGAACAACTACTAAATTGCTCATCAAACACAGATTTTAATATCTTTGCAAATTTTGGATTATTAAAACAGCATGAAGCCTTTCGATTGGTAAAATCTAAACCATTATCTATTTCCTCAATCCTGTATGATTTTGAATCCGATACAGCAAAATTTAATAATTTATTATTATTTGCTTTATAAATAATATCCTTGAATTTATCATTGGATATTTTAATATAGACATTCTTTGGAAAAATTTTATTTAGCAATTTAAAAAATTTGTTGGTAAAACCATCCTTTTCGTCTATAGTATCAATTACTATTTTGAAAATTAGTCCTTCTCTTGCTTTATCTAAGATAGACATAAAGAAATCATTCGAATTTAAAGCAATATCTCCTGAAAGATCTTGATCATATATTAAAATTTCATGAGTTGAATGCTTTATCATTGTCGATAAAACAATAGATGCATGTTGAGGAGATGAATTTTTGAATTCGTAATCACTTTCGGATTGGCATAAATCCTCAACAGCATTCTTATAACTGGCAAGCAATTCTTTCTCATGCTTGTCAGAATTAAAATGAATTTGTTTTATTTCCTCTAAAAGCGCGTCTAATTCTGCAATTAAAGAAATTTGATTATTGTCTTCCATGAGCTGTAAAATAAAAAAAATTAATAATGGCCTGAACCAATTGATATCAACTTGCCATTCTCTAGGTAAAGTTTGAAATAATAAATCTAATTTATTAAATTTTACACAGAACAAAATCTTGAATCACAATTTGACTAAACTATGTGGATACGCATTTAAAAGTATAATACACAAATTTTTGATTCAACACTACCCACATGGTGAAGTTAGGACTTTCTTTCTAGACTTGCAAGGTTCCTGGAACAGAAACATTAAAGGTACTTAATATATATAAATAAATATATATATAAATATCAGATTCACAATAATTTAAATCTAATATTATACTTTATTTTGGTTAGATTTACTTGACTTATTAGCAGAAGTTTTTTTAACAACTTTCACTTTTTTCAGAGGAGTCTTGAATACAACATTCTTGACTTTCTGTTTAGTTGATTTGGAGAGTTTAGTTTTCAATTCAATCGTTTCCTTAGCCTTAGCCTTCTCCTTTTTGTTAGCCTTTTTTCCAGCCTCCCATTTATAAATAGCCCCAAAATATTTTTTGCAAAACTGGCGGATTTACCCTAATTTCCATCTGAAAACAATTTTTATTCATTTTTTAAACCAGTTGAATCATGGGCCTCACAATCCATTATTCCGGCAAGCTCCGGAACCCATCACTTATTCCATCACTCATCGCCGAAGTTGTTGACATCAGCGACAGCATGCATTGGCGATACGAAATCATTGAACCTGCAACCGACATTCCTGTTCGAGGAGTTCTTGTTTCGCCTGAAGGCAGCGAACCCCTGTGGTTTACTTTTCATGAAAAGGGATTCATGTGCAATCCGATTCTGTATGCTTGTGTAAAAGAAGTCGAAGGGGTGGGCATTCCTGAAAATGCAGAACAATGGCTGTTTACCAAAACGCAATATGCCGGTGTCGAAACACACATGGCGATGATCCGGTTGCTTCGCTATATCAGTCAGCAATATTTTGAGCGCTTTGAACTACACGATGAAAGCAATTATTGGGAAACGAATGATGAAACGCTTTGCCGTCAGCGATTTGGAGAGTACAATAAACTCATGGACATGGTCGGGGATGCATTAGATACCATGGAAATCGATCCGGATGAAACAAGCGAAACTATTGCGGTGAAGATCGAGAAGTTGTTGGTAGAGAAGTTCGGGATGAAGAGGAAAAGGTAATTGGCAATAGGCAATTAACAATAAGCAAAAAAGAGGACTCAGATGGTTGATCGACCAGCTGCGTCCTCTTTTTGACCACAGAGCAATTGTCATCACGCATTGGGGAAAGTCAATAAGTTTCGTTTAACGAAACTTATTACTTAAATTTACAGTTTGGTACATGAGGATTATTGCATTCAGAGCTATCCGGGAATTCTATGATCGACATCCGTTGACTAAAAAGAGTTTAAGTACATGGTATGCCATTTTAAAGAGTCAAACCTGGGTAAAGCCACAGGATGCTTTGAAGACTTTTGGTTCAGGAAATGTGGATATTTTGAAAAATCAAAGACTCTGCATTGATGTAAAAGGCCATCATCTGAGAATTATACTCAGCATGAACTATAAAAAGAACACAGCATTTATTAAGTGGATAGGATGGCACAAAGACTATGATAAATTAGGTGACGCAGTTCACACTATAAATAATAAAAAGGATTAGATCATAATGTGGAAGTTAATAAAAAACGACAGAGACTATAATAAGGCAATGGCACGGTTTGAAGAGATATTTGAAGCCACTTCCGGATCACAGGAAAGTGATGAGTTTGATCTACTCGCTTTACTGATCACCACGTATGAAGAGGAGAATTTCCCTATAGCAGAAGCTGATCCCATAGAAGTGATTAAGATGAAAATGGAATACATGGGATTACGGCAACAGGATCTGATACCTGTTTTTGGGTCAAAAGCTACCGCCAGTAAAATTTTATCCTATAAGTCACCTCTTACCTTAAAGCATGTATGGCTGCTAAGCAAGAAATTGAATCTCCCGGCAGGATTGCTGGCAAAGCCATATAAAATCAATCAATGGAATATTATGAATAAGTATGATAAGTCTCTGAAAGCGGGATTAAGAGCGAAAGGATGAGGGAGTCGAAGCATTAAGATTTGATCCATCTCTATGTAGATGACTGACCGGGCAATTCGAAGGTGATCATGCTTTTTCCGTATCCCCTGTTCTTCGTAGCGTAGTAAAGAATAACAGGGGACGCGATAGCGGGAGCATAAGGAAAGCACTTCAACTGCCTTCCTCCCGCCAATTCGCCACCTTCCTGTGCCCCAAAACACCATTTTTACGCCAAGTATTCTTAGTTTTAGACTACTGGCTCAAGCCAATGTAAAGGCCGACAGAATCTTTAAGGACCAATTTGTATATTATTGAAAAACCAGGTTATAATATTTCTTCTACTTTCCTGTGCAGGTTTCCTGCTTTCTTCCACGCATTTCAGTCCACCCCCGCCTTCAAACGATTCGTGCATCAGCGCCACAGTCATCACGATCACAGGAGGCGGATTTGACTATGGAGCCTATGCCTCGTCAACCTCAGACATGACTACAGCCACGGCCCAGGCGGGTGAATATTTTCAATTCGCTCCGAATCACACTAAATCAGTCTGGTTCAAATTCAGCATACCCACCAGGCGAAGTGCAAAGATTGAAATGGCCATCGCTGCAGGAAGTGTCATTTCCAATCCATCTGATGCAGGCGTCACCATTTACCTGTCACCCACATGTATACCGGGAAGTGGAAGTAAACTTGGAGCATTCATCAGTTCCGGTGATGTGATCAATCCCTGTCTCGAACCCGGTACATATCTCATCCAGGTCACAGGTAGCGCCGCTATGAATGCTACAATATTTTTGAAAGTCGATCTTGGCTGTCCCAATCATCCGATCGATTCAAAGTTTGATTGCCCATCCGATGCATATGTATTTAATGGTGGACTGCCGATCGGTGCAAATGCCATATCTGATCCTCATAACATAGAATGTCAGAGCGTTGAAGATCCGAGCGAATACAATTGCCTGCCTTTCGTCAATAAAAATGAATACGTGAAAAGTACCTGGTATGTATTCACAACAGGAGCCGCCGTTGATTTCATGGATTTTTATTTTCCGATGGGAGTAGGTAATGATGCTGCAGGTTATAGACTTCTCGAAGGCAATGTCAGAAATTCTGTCCCATCCACTTTGACGCAAATTGATTGTGGTACTACAAAAGCACAATTCGCGACGAGGTTTATTGAATTTCCCTGCATATTAAAACCCAATACAACATATAGTTTGGCAATAATATTTCATCGCGATTTTTCATATAGCAATATCCAGATTAACGTAAGACAACGTTCACAAACAAATAGCGGTTGGTCGAAACCAGTACTCCCGCCGAATTCGCCTTCAAATCAATTAGGAACTTTAGCTGCTACTCCGGCACCCGGACTTGTTACGACCTGGACGGACAGGTTTAACTGCAATTCATTTATCATTGATAATATTTGCGCACCTGCAAATCCTGCAAGTGGTACAATTGTTAAAGGTGCGGGCGCCAATGCCAGTACATTTGATATGACCACATGGGCGACATTTACGCTCAATGATGATTCTAATGTAGACTTCAGATATACTGCTTACCAGACCGGAGGAACTTATTACACCCGGATTTTCAGCAAGACTTTAGGTAATTCATGTCCTTCACCAAATCTTGCAGGCGACCTATATTTGGAATTTCCATCGATACATCATCTTGAGAAATGCATGCCGGCGGGTGATTATTCTATCCAGGTATTATCAGCCTCTAAGTATGCTTTTCCTCCGCATGCCTTTTTTGATAATACATGGGATAACGCAACGCTCGGCACACCATTTACTTTATCATTCACTGTCGTCTCACTGCCTGATGTGGGATTGTTCAGACTTGATGCACCCGGAAATGTAGATTCGGTCAACAGTTTAAATCCATTGCAAAATAATATCACTTATAATGCAACACCTACAGTATTCATCTGTGAGAATACAGTGTTGCCGGCTGTAGATCCTTGTATGAATCGTGACAAAGCCATTTACCGCGAGATCAATATTGGCGATGCAGATGGTGACGGCATGGCTGATGATGGTTTGCTTTGCATGGCCAACCTTCGTGTTGATGTGAAGGCAGCTCCTCCTATTTATTATTCATTCATGAAAGGCGATGCTGATCAAAAAGCAACATCTGCAAATACTCATTCAGCCGGTCAGGTCATTCCCGGGTTGATTGATTATGCAGGCTTTTGCATTGACCAGGACGATGATACACTTACGTTGTTGGGGCTTCCTAATTTCTGTACATGTGTGACTTCAGGAATTTATACGTTAGCCAGTTATGGAGATGTAGATAATGTAAGCAAGGGTGATGCGCCGTTATTCAAATTTAATGTCTACAACACTCTCCATGACAGTCGTCCGAAATCAGAAGAGATCATTTTGGGACCCGTGCCGGGTACATACTTCAGTAGCCCTGATATTTTTTCATGCAAAGACAATCTTGGCTTAATGCCTCCTTGCGGAGGTGCTAAGAAACTAATATACCGTGAATTTTATCTGGCGCAACCTGCTGTAGTCATCATCAGTGAAACCGGTACAGCTGATAATACGCTCAGCTTGTTCACAGGACAGGCTTCTGATTTAAGTGCCACTCTCACTCTGCATACAGATTGCTTTACGGATTATCTCTTCTATGATTATTGTACCCCGTTAGAAGCAGGATGGTATACGATTGTATCCTATGGTAGTGGGCCAAACTACACGGATACAAAAGTCGTGAATAAAATAGGTTCTCCTGGTGATGTGGGCAGGTCGACCCGGATCAGTATCAATTTGCGCCCGGTGATTACACCTAATTATAATTTACCGAGTAAAGCTTACCAGGCAGGAATTACGGATTGGTTTACTCCACCGCCTGCCAATCCAAATGCACTGACACGTGTGATCTATCAGTTTCCGAACAATACATTTTGTGATCCGGATTTTCCATTTATTCCAAATGGTATTGCTCCATGTGCCCTGGGATATAACAGGATATCCATGTATGTCTTCGAGGTCACCAAACCTTCGTTTGTACAGATCCGGAACCTGGCGCAATCGTATTATACTGCGGTATATCCTTATGATGTTAATGCGGATTCCACATTGCTTCTCACTGTACCTCCGGTCTATCCATGTGTAAGCATCTGGCGTGATAACCGTCAACTCTGTGACATACCTCCTGGAAAATACACCATTGCGATTTTTGCCAATGACAGCCATAAAGGACTTGTGATTTCTCCGCAGATCTATGTGGATGAAGCCGCGCAATCCCGTTTTGATCATGCATGGCGCGCCTATGATTTTGATCTTATTCCGACCACGAATACTTTCGTTAACGGAAAATTATTCGATACAAATCCAACATTACCTGGTCAGGCTCCAAGCCGCGATGTTTTTTATTGCACTACAGGCGCAACGAATATTGACCCAGGTGATACCAAGTGTGATGCCCAATTGGATGACCTCATATATGCGCAACCTCCGGGTGTACCTAAACCGATTTATTTACAAAATGATCCGACTCTTCTTTTACTTCAACCCTGGAGAAATCTTTGGTACACATTTAAATTATCAGGATCGGGGATATGTACGCTACATACGGATGTGTTGATGGGACCTCCTTACAAACCGTTGATTGCAGTCTATGAAAGCATTGAGGATGGTACGATCCCATGGAGTAACCTGCAAACCACATTGATGGATCCTGCTAATGTCATCATTCCCGGTTTGAAGCTGGTAAAAAGTCATGTTTCTCCGGGATGTGATTCATATAATTTTGATCTTGTTTTTACAAAGAGCGGCTGCATTCGTGACCAGGTCCGTTATTATGTCCTGGCTAGTTTTGACACACAATACGCCAACATCCCGCCAAATCTTCCTAACCAGGCTATTGCGCTTTCTTTGAAATATGATCCACGACCAACATTCAATGTTGACTATGACGAACGAAATACTGCGAATGTCATCAACGGACTTTTGGAAACCACACCTCCATATACAACAGTAAAACTTGCGCCGGGGAATTCATTTACAGGAGTTGATTTTTCATTGCTATGCTATACTAAAAACATAACTGATCCTCCGGGTTGTGATGCTTTGAAAACAGGTAAGTCTGCGTGGTTTAGGTTCGAAGCTTCTGCGACAGGACATTTTTATGGCGCACTTCAGGAAATAGGTGTTGCCAATGGATGGTTTGCAAATGTTCAGGACCTTTCGCTCTGGACTGAAACTTCGCCGGGAGGACCATTGGTGCAGATCACGATGGATTCCGTCAATACAGGCGGACATGAATGGATTGATGGATGTATCGATCGAGGTGTATATTATTTATTGGTAAGACATTGTTTGCGCATTGATACCATTCAGCCTTATCGTGCTATTATAAAACTGGAAGATTCCCCCGGAGACTTTTGTAGTAATGCTATACAAATAAATGTGGTCAACAACAATCCTGTGACGGGTTCAACATTGATTGATTGTCATACGATCGGTACAGATGTAGGTGAGTTTCTTCCCAATGGAAATGCATGCTTTAGTTTATTAGAGAGAAAAACAACCTGGTTTCATGCTATTGTCAATGCAGGACCCATGGTAGATCTCAAATTTGAGCTGGGCGAAAATTTCCAGGGCAGCGCTGTCAATCTAAGCGACTTGTCCTACCGGATACTTTCGGGTTCATGTGGTGCAATGACGCCGATAGTCTGCAGTGCTTCTGGTACCAATGTGATTACGCTCAATTGTCTTGCACCAGGCGAGTACTATGTGCAGGTGTCAATGCCAGAAAAAACAGGAGCAGGAAATAGTCCCGAGCTGAAAGGGACCTTAATGCTGACGATTACAGCCACACCTTCAGACCCTGTGATCTGCACTAATCCTTTTGACCCGAACCAGGTGCTTGCAGATTTTGCATTGAATACAGGATGTGATTCGGTATCATTTCAAAACCTGTCGACATCAGGAACTGACATCACTTACTTATGGCAATTTCCAAATGGAACAAGTACTGATCCTAATCCTGTATGGATACCACCAGGTCCAGGCACATATACGATAACACTCACTGTCACCAATGTGATATCAAACTCTTCTGCTACAAAAACATTGATGATAGATATCACTTTTCCTTTTGCCAATTACATTCCCCTTACTGACGCTACACTATGCAATCATTCAGGTAATGTCATTTTGGATGCTACGGTTGCAGGGGCTACGTATCAATGGAATGATGGCTCGACATTGCCTACACGGACCGCAGTTGTGCCGGGAACCTATTGGGTGATTATCCGAAAAGATGGTTGCGAAAAACGTGATACAGCTTTAATCACAGCGGTTAATGCTATTCAGATGATCACTCATTTGATTTGTCCTGAGGATAGTATTGTGGTGCATGGACAGGTATTTAACAAATCAAATCCGCAGGGAATTGTCACTGTGCCTCATGCAGATCCAAGTGGTTGTGATAGTTTATTGAATGTAAATCTCCAATTCTATCCGTCTGTCAATGTTACATTAACGAAATCAATTTGCCCGGGCGATAACTATGCATTCGGTAATCAGAATCTGACACAATCCGGAACATACATGAACACGTTTTCGAGTCAAAATGGTTGTGATAGTATTGTCACACTTTTCCTTACAGTTAAATCTAAAGTGCTACTGGTTCATGATGTGAGTGGTTGCGATGGTGCTGTTGTATCTCTCCAGCCGGCAACAGCAGGAACATCTTTTCTTTGGGACAATGGATCAACAAGTGATTCCATCATGGTGAATGTTGATGGTAATTTTTCGGTGAGTGTCAGTGATATTGACCATTGTGTTATTGCGGAAGAATCTTTCAATGTCACTTTTGGGCAGCTCGCTGCTCCTTTATTTTCTTTACCTGCTTTTCTGTGTCCTGGAAGTGATATTCAGCTTGCAGCCACAGGTTCTTCGGGTTCTTATCAATGGTTTGATGATGCAGGTGGACAACATTTACTCGGGACAGGATCCACTTTTATTTGGCCTCATGTATTACATGATGATACATTGTATGTGATGGCTTTTGATCCTTCGATCAATAATTGTGTAAGTAATCTTGTGCCCGTTATATTGACGTTGGAAAGTGAACCTGCCCATTCAATTGAGGACGAAATCATTTGTGCAGGAACTTCATTGTTGCTTCCATGGGGTGAAAGTGTCACTCCGTCATCTGACAATAGCTATTTACATACATGGCAAAACAGTGTAAGTGGGTGCGATAGTTTTGACCTGACAGTGAATGTGGCACTCATTCATTTGGCACCTGTGGATCTTCCGTCTTCATTCACATTGCAATATGGTGACAGCGTGCTGCTGATACCTCAGATTGATTTTATTGTCGATTCCCTTCGTTGGTCTCCAGCTGCAGGATTGAGTTGTACAGATTGTATTCAGACCTGGGCCAGTCCTGAGGAATCCACTGAATATACATTAACGATTTGGTCACAGGATGGCTGTGTGACAACTGCAGTGATCAGTATTGAAGTTAAACGCGATGTCAATATTTATATTCCCAATGTATTTACACCGGATGGTGATGGCATCAATGACATCTTTACTGTATTCGGAAATCGTGAGGTGCAGATTGTGAGAAAGTTGCAGATCTATGACCGATGGGGTGATGCTGTTTGGCAGGGTGAAAATTTTCTTGCAGATGGAAGTTTTGGCTGGGATGGATTATTCAGAGGTCAGCAAGTGCAGCCTGGCGTGTTGGCATGGGTTTGTGAAGTTTTATTGACAGATGGAACGACGAAGACATTTGCTGGTGATGTCACACTAGTAAGATAGCAACATCTTCTGCCACGTAAATTTTCTTAGAAAATTCACTCCCCAATTTTTCGTAATCGCGAAAAACCGGGGCCACAAAGATTCCCATTTTCTGCCTGGTTGCTGAGTTGTAGCACGAGGTCGCGCGTAGCAGGTCGAAGCATTCCGTCCCTTCCGCCTATTATACCTTTTCCGCCTGGTTGCTGAGCTGTAGCACCAGGTTGCGTATTAGCAAGTCGAAGCATTCAGGCACGCTCTTTGCCATTCCTGAAGCATAGACAGAAATTGGGGTCCACACACTAAAAAAGTCCAATTAAAGCAGCATTTTTGCCATAATTGAGTAATTTAGTTACTCAATTAGTAGCCAAAGTCATGATAGAAACGCTCATTTCCTCCAAAATGAGGATCAAACTTCTTCTGAAGTTCTTCCTCAATAGCCAATCCCGTTCGTATCTCCGAGGGCTTGAAACCGAATTCGGCGATTCCACGAATGCCATTCGCCAGGAACTTAACCGGTTCGAAAAAGCGGGTATGCTCAAATCTTATACCGAAGGGAATAAAAAGTTCTTCCAGGCAAACACAGATCATCCGCTTTTCAAAGAGGTTCATAATATCCTGATCAAATACATCGGGTTTGACACCATCATCGATACGGTCATAGAGCGTCTGGGCGAAATCAAAGAAGTATACATCATCGGTCAGTTTTCGAACGGACTGGACAGCCCGGTCATCGACCTTATGTTTACCGGCGATATTGATGAAGACTACCTGATCAAGTTAATTCATAAAGCTGAAGCATTGGTCAAGCGAAAGATCAGGTACATTATTTATAGACTCGATGAATTACCTGGAATTGATTGGAAACAATTTGAACCAAAACCTTTATTGCTATGGTCGAAGGACAGTTAAGAGCGGAGAGCGAAGGGCGAAGAGCAAAGGGCAGATTCCACAACTCTTCTGATTCTGATGTATTACGACAACAGTCAATTACAGCTGATCCAAACTCATCTTCATGGCATGTCGTGCGAACAAAAACGAAATGTGAAAAATTTGTTCGCGACAGATTGCAGGCTATGGGTTTGGAGGCATTCGTACCTCTGAGAAGAAGAACAGCCAGGTATAATCGCAAAGTGAAGGTGTATGAATTACCTCTCATCACTTGTTACACTTTTGTGCGACTGGATAAAGCGAGAAGAAATGATGTGCTGGCACTACCGTATGTGCAGGGTATGTTGCGCACTGCCGGTCATGATTGCGTGGTTACGGATCGCGAAATACAATGGTTGCAAAAAATCAGTGGCACAGACCTCGATGTGAGAGCAGAAACCTTATCCATGAAACAAGGGGATCGTGTCGTCCTTGCATCAGGTCAATTGGCAGGAATGGAAGGGGTGATTCTTTCACAACGATCTAAGCATGAAGTAATAGTTGCATTAGAGAGTATTGGATTGCAGATGGCGATACAGGTGGATACGGCGATGCTGGAGCTGGCATGGTAGTGAGTAGCGAGTAGCGAGTAGTAAGTAGTAAGTAGTAAGTAGTAAGTAGTGAGTAGTGAGCAGTGAGTAGTGAGTAGTGAGTAGTGAGTAGTGAGTAGTGAAAAAAGGGGGACTATAAAATTACTGATAGGCTGCGACTTATCAGAGGGCGAAGCCCTGTTGAATTCAGAATAACGAATGACGAATGACGAATTGCGAATGACGAATTGCGAAGTGGATATTAATCAGGTAAAATTTTAAGCCCCCTGGTTGCTGAGCTGTCGCACAAGGTTGAGTAAAGCTGGTCGAAGCATAGGGGGATTTAGGGGCAAAATGGAAAATATTCACCCAACATCACAGTTCATCACTCGCGAAGAAAAAGAAAACCGTCTTGGCCAACACGCCAAAGTTTTTTGGCTGACCGGTTTGTCAGGGTCAGGGAAAAGTACTTTGGCGAATGCTTTGGAAAAATCATTATTTAATGATGGATATCATGCACTGGTATTAGATGGAGATAATATCCGCACCGGAATAAATAGTAATCTTCAATTTTCACCCGAAGACAGGAAAGAAAATATTCGACGAATTGCTGAGGTGGCGAAATTATTTATTTCACAGGGACAGATTTGTATTGTCAGCTTTATTTCGCCTACGATTGAAATGCGAAAAATGGCTAAAGACATCATTGGTGAAAAAGATTTTGTGGAAGTATTTATTGATACGCCAATTGAAATATGTGAACAAAGAGATGTCAAGGGATTGTATAAAAAAGCAAGAGCAGGAGAGATTAAAGATTTCACCGGTGTGAATGCTCCGTATGAAATTCCTGTACATCCGGATATTCATATTCGCACAGAAAATAATTCGTTGGAGCAGTCACTTTCAGAATTGCAGAAACTGATACTCCCTCTTATAAAATGGTGAGCCTAAACAACCTATTTTTTTCTAAACTTTCTAAACATTTATTGCCGAATGGCATTAATTCTAAACTCGCTGTATATAATTTGCATGTATTAGCCATTTCAAATATGACCATCACTCACACATGAAATATTACCTAAATCATCTTGAAGAATTAGAATCAGAATCCATTTTCATTCTGAGGGAAGTTGCCGCGCAATTTGAAAACCCGGTGCTTTTATTTTCAGGTGGAAAAGACAGCATTTTGATGGTCTATCTCGCTGTAAAAGCCTTTTACCCCGCAAGAGTTCCATTTCCTTTGTTGCACATTGATACCGGCCACAATTTTCCTGAAGCCATGGAATACAGGGATTGGTTGGTGAAACATTTTAATCTGAGGTTGATCGTGGGCTCAGTGCAGAAAGCAATTGACGAAGGAAAAATAAAAGAAGAGAAAGGATATAACGCAAGTCGAAATGGATTGCAAACTTTTGTTTTGCTTGACGAACTTGAAAAAGGAAAATATGATGCTGCTTTAGGCGGAGGACGACGTGATGAAGAAAAAGCACGAGCAAAAGAACGTTTCTTTAGTCACCGCGATGAATTCGGTCAATGGGATCCTAAAAATCAACAACCTGAATTGTGGAATTTATTTAATGGCCGCAAACACTTTGGTGAACATTTCAGAGTATTTCCAATCAGCAATTGGACCGAACTTGATGTATGGCGTTACCTGGCTGCAGAGAAATTTCCTTTGCCTGGTCTTTACTATGCACACAAAAGAAAAGTATTTGAAAGAAATGGTGTGTTACTTGCCGATTGTGAATTCATCACTCGTCGACCGGAAGAAGTTGTAAAGGAAGAAATGATTCGATGCCGCACCATCGGCGATATGACATGCACCGGAGTATGGCGATCAAATGCAGTGACTATCGAGGAAATCATTGAGGAGGTTGCAACATCACGTCTGACTGAAAGAGGAGGAAGAGCCGATGACAAACGAAGTGAAACATCAATGGAGGATCGTAAGAAACAAGGATATTTCTAGAGTAACAAACATAATGACCATTCAGATTTAAATGACACAAAAGTCAAATATTCCAGGCAATAACTCAACTGAATTACTCCGGTTCACAACAGCCGGAAGTGTCGACGATGGAAAATCAACTTTAATAGGAAGATTGCTATACGATAGCAAATCCATCTTCCAGGATCAATATGATGCGATCGAAGAGGTATCTAAACGAAGAGGTGAGGAAGGTATAAACCTTGCCTTGTTGACAGATGGATTGAAAGCAGAGCGTGAACAGGGAATTACGATTGATGTCGCCTATAGATATTTTTCCACGCCGAAAAGGAAATTCATTATCGCCGATACGCCGGGACACATTCAATACACGCGTAACATGGTCACAGGTGCAAGCACTGCAAATGTAGCACTCGTTCTCATCGACGCACGGCAGGGCGTATTGGAACAAACAAGGAGACATGCTATCATTGCAAGCCTTCTTCAAATACCTCACCTCGTCATTTGTATCAATAAAATGGATCTCGTGGATTACAGCCAGGAAGTCTATGACCGCATCCATGATGAATTTGAAGATTTTGCCAGTAAACTGGATGTGCATGATGTGAATTTTATTCCCATCTCTGCATTGAAGGGAGATAACATCGTGGACAGAAGTCAACACATGCCCTGGTATGAAGGATCAACACTTTTATATTATCTCGAAAATGTACACATCGCGAGTGACTATAATTTTATTGATTGTCGTTTCCCGGTGCAGTATGTGATCAGGCCGTACAATGATGAGTTCCATGATTTTCGCGGTTATGCCGGAAGGGTAGCCGGCGGGATTATAAAGAAAGGGGATGATGTCATGTTGTTACCATCAGGATTTACAACACGCGTCAGCAGGATTGACATGTTCAAAAATGAAATTGAAGAGGCTTTTCCGCCAATGAGTGTGATCATCCATCTTCAGGATGATTTTGATCTCAGTCGTGGAGACATGATTGTGCGGGCAAACAATTCACCCAGGCAGGAACAGGACCTGGACCTGATGATTTGTTGGTTTAATGAAAAGCCCTTGGAAGAACGAGGTAAATACGTGATTAAGCATACGACCAAGGAAGCACGATGCATCATTAAAGAAGTGCGTTACCGGATGGATGTGAATACACTTCACAGGGATATGGTCGACCGAAAAATCAACATGAATGATATTGCACGGATTTCCATCCGGACGACATTGGCTTTATTTGTCGATGCTTATCAAAGGAACAGGATTACCGGCAGCGTCATATTAATTGATGAAGGAACAAATGAAACAGTGGCGGCAGGCATGGTGATTTAGAGCGAAAAACTAACTAAAAGGGAAAACTTATTTAAAATATAAAAAAATCAAAGATGATCTTTGCCTGAAGAATAATTATTTAAAATGAAAAAAATAAAATTTTATAAAAATGTAAATTCGATGGAAGAAGATAGAATTAGAGAATTAATCAATATGTCACCTCTTGAACGTATTAGAAGTACAGTTGAACTTATAAGACGCATTTATCCGATTCGAATTAAAGTCGAAGAAAGAAGAAAAATTCATTTTCCACAATGAATATATTCCTTGAAGAACATCAAAATATTCTATCTAAGCTAATCGCTAATCGCGTTGAATTTTTACTTATCGGAGGATATGCTGTTATTTTTCACGGGTACGCGCGATCAACCGGAGATATGGATATTTGGGTAAAACCATCCAATGAGAATAAACTTCTTTTGATAAATGCTTTACACAATTATGGATACGACCAGGAAGACTTAGCTCCACTTTATAAAATTGATTTAACAGAGCACATGGCATTTAGTATCGGAGAAGAGCCCGAAAAAATAGAATTTATCAACTACATCAACTTAGTCAGCTTTGATGATGCAAATCAAAATAAAATACAATATGATTTTGAAGGGTTGCAAATTCCGATTATTAATATTAGAGAATTGATCCTTTCTAAAATAAATACTGGGAGAAAAAAAGATGAGGCAGATGTTGAAGAACTACAAAGAATATTAAATTATGATAAATCAAAATAAACTAAACTTTCTAAAAACGCATCGTTAAGTGACCATCTACGAAGACCTTAAATCAAAACGCAAAGCCATTAGCGTAACAGGATTAGGATATGTGGGACTTCCACTTGCTTTAGAATTCGCAAAATATTTTAAAGTAATTGGATTTGATATCAATGAAGAGCGCATCCGGATGATGAAGGCCCATGTTGATCCCTCGAAAGAATTGTCACCGGATGCATTTGAAGGGTGTGATATCACATTCACAAGTGATGCTCATGATTTAAAGCAAGCCCATTTTCATATTATCGGCGTACCGACAGATATTGATGATCATAAAGTGCCTGATTTAAATCCATTAATAAAAGCGAGTGCAAGCGTAGGGAAGGCTTTAAAAAAAGGAGATTACGTTGTATATGAAAGTACAGTTTATCCCGGATGCACAGAAGAAGATTGTTTGCCCGTTTTGGAAATGGAGTCTGGCTTAAAAGGTGGAGTCGATTTTAGTTTTGGTTATAGTCCGGAAAGAATCGTACCCGGTGATAAAATAAAAACCCTGACCAACATTCTCAAAATTGTTAGTGGGAATGATGAAGAAGCGCTTGAAGAAATATCGAAGGTCTATGGACAAATTCTTCGCGCCGGTTTATTTAAAGCATCTTCCATCAAGGTAGCTGAAGCTGCAAAAGTGATTGAGAACACGCAGCGCGATATTAATATATCATTGATGAATGAATTGGCGATCATTTTTGATAAAATGGGAATTGATACGCGGGAGGTGATTGAAGCCGCAGGGACAAAATGGAATTTCCATAAATATTATCCCGGGCTTGTGGGTGGACATTGCATTAGTGTCGATCCGTTTTACCTGATGCATAAGGCGAGGGAACTGGGTTATGAGCCACAGGTGATTGCTGCAGGGAGAAGAGTCAATGATTATATGCCGCATTTTATTGCAAAAAAACTGGTGCAGGCGCTCATTGAGTCAGGGAAAAATCCGGGGGAATGTCGCATACTGGTGATGGGGATAACATTTAAAGAAGATGTCGCCGATATCCGGAATAGTAAAGTGGTGGATCTGATTCGTGAGCTCGAAGATTTTTCTATTGCAGTGGAGGTCATTGATCCTCATGCATCGATTGATGAAGTGAAACATGAGTATGGGATCGATCTTCAACGGAGTTCTGATGGGAAATATGATGCAATTGTCCTGGCGGTAGGGCATAAAGAATATGCAGAACAGAATTTAGAATATTTTGATTCAATTTCAAATGGAGATCTTATCATGTTTGACATAAAGGGCACAAAAGACAATCGTTTCACTCGTTATTACTCCAGGTTGTAAACGTGAGAAATTTATTTAATGTCCTCCAATTTATACGCAAACACCCGCTCTCACGCAGGCACCAAGGAGCAGCATTAAAGCGTTTTTTCTACTATCAAATCAGTAAATTATTTAACCCATATCCCATCATCTTTAAATGGACAGACAACACTGTGCTCATCGTGGAAAAAAATATGGCTGGGGCTACTGGAAATTTATATTGTGGATTGCATGAATTTGAAGACATGAGTTTTTTGCTGCATTTTCTAAGGAAGGAAGATTTGTTTTTGGATGTTGGGGCAAATATTGGAAGCTATACGATTCTGGCTTCAGGACAAATCGGATGCAAAACGATGGCATATGAACCGGTGCCCACAACTTTTGATCGATTGAAAAATAATATTGCCATAAATCATATCGACGATAAAGTCGAAGCATTTAATGTGGGAATTGGCAGCTTTTCTTCTAAAATCAGATTCACGATTGACAAGGATTCTGAAAACCATGTAATGCTGGAACACGAAAATTCACCATCAGTAGAAATAGCTATTGAGCCATTAGATCATATACTGGGTCAGAATTATCCCATCCTGATCAAAATAGATGTAGAGGGATATGAAACCGAAGTATTGAAGGGTGCCCGGGATTTACTGCAAAGTTCCGGCTTACAGGCAATCATCATCGAACTGAATGGGTCAGGCCGGAAATATGGCTATAGCGATAATGACATTCACCAAAGTCTACTTGATCAGGGATTCCAATCAGTAGAATACCTGCCTTTTGAAAGACGCCTTAACGAAAGAGCTACCTATGGTGATATGAATACAATCTATGTGAAAAATAAAAACTTAGTGAGTGAAAGACTCGTTGGCAGCAAGGGATATACTTTGTTTGGTGAGCATATTTAAAAAATCTACCGGTAGCTGAGCTAAATGAAAAAACTAATAAAAAATATACTTGGTGAATATTGGATTTTTCGTCTCAAAAATTTAAGATCAAATTTGATGCATTCACACCAGCATCCAATTTCTGATGAAAGTAATTTATATAAAATGTTTGTGAAACCCGGTGAACTCTTCTGCATATTTGTTTTATTCATTTTTATTTCCTGTAAAACCACGAGGTCGGGGTCTTCAGAAAATATGAAGATGACTACGGAAAGGATGATTGTGCTTGATAAGGAAATAGTATATACGGCTGAAACCGTTTTTGACAAAGAAGTGGTTATTTATCCAGAGGCTTATTTAACGACAAAAGGAAGTGGCAGAATCGTCTTCACTAAAAAAGTTAATATCATCGGTGAATCCCAGGTCTTTGATGAAAATGTGAATGTCGAATTCAGGGGTGGAACCATCAGTTCGCTCAACCCCACCTGGTTTGGAGCTAAAGGATATGATGACCAGGATGACACTAAGGCACTGCAAAAAACATTTGCGATTGCGAGGGCATATCCCAATTCGATTAATATTGAAATCCCGATTGGCAAATTCAATATTTCTCAAA
The DNA here is from genome assembly GCA_963746195.1 of uncultured Saprospiraceae bacterium. Classification (GTDB taxonomy): domain Bacteria; phylum Bacteroidota; class Bacteroidia; order Chitinophagales; family Saprospiraceae; genus Opimibacter. The sequence continues at coordinate 76,459 of CAVVAS010000005.1, forward strand.
CCCTTGAACTTGGGAATGAATTGCCAAATGGAAAATCCATTAATCTCATAGGAAAATCGATGAGTTCATCTGCCGATGCAGGTGCTTGCTTTCAATGGATAGGACCATCTTCTGGTAGTATACTGATTATTCGAAATAATTGCCTTAGCAGAGTTGATGGGTTAGATTTTACTTCTCTTTCTGATCATCTCCTGAAATACAATATCGAATTGCTTCCATATGATTACCAATTGACGTTTAGCAATTGTTCTTTTTCAAAGTGTGCAGGATCCGGCTCAGCAAACATCAATTTAAACAAAGGGAACAACGCCCAGGTTTCTGAGATTCAATTTCAAAATTGTGTTTTTAGAGGATATACCGATGATAATAAAACATGGCAAACAGAATCAGCTGTGATTGGTGGACTGGCAAACACAAAAAATTTTGTATTCCAGTCATGTTCATTTTTAGGTTATACAGTTTCAGCCATCAATATTGATATTTCGGATATTGTACGCGTGGAACATTGCACATTCGCCCTGAATGAAGTGGATATCACCTGCATGCTTTGCAATATGTTCGCCAGTTCTAATTATAGTGAGCAATCAAAAGCATTTTTTCAAAATGGCGTTTCAGGAAATCCTGCATTTACGACGATGAACAATAATTACTTTGATGGAAATGAAAAGGATGATTATTTTATTCGGGATGGGTCAGGAGGGCTGATCTTATTGAATAATAATTTTGGAGGAAATGGCGGAAATGACCAGGTGAATAAGATTAAATGGGATGATAAGATCCTGAGCAATATATACAGTGTTGGTAATTTCTATCGGAATAATAACCAGAATAACTATCCTTTTGTGAATAGAAATGAACAGATTCGCCAGGGGATTAATATTAGTTCCGGTGATAAAATTGGATTAGATGGGGAGCATGTCACCCTGTATAAAAATGAATAAGATTTAATTCGTGCGGATTCTCGTAGTCGGCTCAGAAGCTCAGGGGGCCATTGAAAATTATTACATTAAATATCTTAGAAAACAAGGATTTGTCATAGACTGTTTTAATCCTGCGCATTTCTATTCCGTTACAAACCTGGTCGACCGGATAAATTTTAGATATTTTCCGGCAAAACTATTCAAACATGTAAAAGGAAACCTTCTTAAAGAAATTAATCACTTTAAGCCTGATATCGTTTGGGTGTTTAAGGGGGTTGAAATATTTCCGGAAACACTTCACGCTTTGAAAAAAGCCGGAATTTACCTGGCGAATTACAATCCAGATCATCCGTTTATAAGACCATACGCCAGCAATGGTGGAAAAAATATTGAAGATTCTGTCCGGTGTTATGATTTACATTTTTGCTATTCCCAGGAGTTGGTAAAAAAAATTAATCATCTTTTTAATATCAAAACATGTTGGTTGCCCTTTGGGTATGAATTCTCAGTTGAAGAATTTCATGGAATAGAAAATGAGGCGGAAATAATTAAAGCTTGTTTTATTGGGAATCCTGATAAGATCAGGTCAAAAGTTATAAATGAGGTGGCTTGCGGAGGAATTCCAATTGATGTATTTGGTTATCAATGGCAGCGACATCTGGCCAGCAATAAGAATATTAAAATATTCGACCAGGTAATTGGTGTTGACTATTGGAAAACATTAAGAAAATACAGGGTGCAGTTAAATATTTTCCGCCCATTCAACGCCGGCTCGCATAATATGCGCACATTCGAGATACCCGCTTCAGGAGGAATTCAATTAGCTCCATATAGCAGGGAAAATGAAATATTTTTTACCGAAGGAAAGGAAATATTTATGTATAACTCTACCAAGGAATTGAGAAATAAAATAAATGGAATATTGAATTTGGATAATACTGACTCAGAAACAATCAGATTTAATTCCAGGAAAAAGGTGGAAATGGATGGACATAGTTATGAACACAGGGCTGAATTAGCCGGGAGTATGTTCAAGGCGATTTGAATGTTTAGTTTCGTTACAAATGCCACAATAAAGGATGCAGAAAGGTTGAATGTTTTTATTCCTCATGTCCTTAAAGTATTTAGCCAATATATTGATGAGTTGATTATTGTGATTGATCACAAAGAGGAGACTGGAAGAATAAAAAGACTTCATGGATGGATGGCTGAAGAAAAGCATATCGATAAAGATTTTCTTGCAAAATTGAGAGCTGCTGATGCAAGGATTAGGATTGTTGATTGTGATTATTCAAGAGTAAAGGAGATTTCCCGCAAATGGTTTAACCGGAATAAGATGATCAGGTGCCAGGCCGGAACCCCCATATATGCCTTTCTGTTTGGACTCGAACAATGTAAAAACAATAAGATCATCAGATCAGACTGTGATATATTATTTTTTAACAATGGATTTATGGATCAGCTTAATACTGATGATCATCCGGATATTGTTCAATTGCCAAGATTGAATGATGAGCCAATTGAGTTTTCCACGAGACAATTTTTTATTCAAAAACAAAATATTGAAAAAAAACTCCCGCTGGCCCCTTTTAAACTTGATCTAATAAGAAGATTGCACAGGTACGTGAACAACAGGTCTTCCTATCTTGCCCTGGAGCAAATGATCCAATTGAACATAGAAAAAGGAAAACTAACATTTGAAAAATATTCCACGAGACTTGGATATACAATGCATGTTTCCAAAAGACAGGAATTTGCAGACAAGGATATTGCATTCGTGGAACAATTGTTCAGGTCAGGAAAAATACCGGTATTACAGCTGGCCTATAATCATGATTATCAGAAAGAATTATGGGACGAATGATTAAAGGATTAATGAAAAGGCTCTTGACTCTCTTTGGGATTATTGTCATTAGGATCAATAAAGATTCATTTGGATATAATATAAATGATGATGTCATTAAAATAGTCAGAAAAATGGTTGATCAGGGAAAAAAACCGATCATATTTGATGTTGGAGCCAATATTGGGCAATCCATCACCTTATATAAAAGGTATTTTTCTGATGCTATCATTCATGCATTTGAACCTTCCTCTCAAACGTTTGCCATTTTAAAAGATAAAACATCAAAGTATAATAATATTATTTATAATAAGACAGGACTTGGTGCAGAAGTAGGAGAAGTAATATTCCATATAAATGAATTTTCAGATGTTAGCTCAATCCTTGAACAAACATCGGAAATGTGGGGAAGTGTCATCACAAGTCAAAAAATAATGATCACTACCATTGATCAATATTTAGGTGAACACAGAATTCCAAAAATAGATTTTTTAAAAATAGATGTACAAGGATATGATTTTGAAGTTTTAAAGGGCGCTAAAGCGGCCATGTCGGATGGTAAGATTACACTTATACAGATCGAAATAACACTCACCGAACTTTATAAAAACCTTCCAGCAATGGATCAGGTAATAAAGTATATGCTTGATACTGATTACCGGTTGATTGCTTTTTATGGCTTTCATAATAAAAATATTGTCGCACAATGGACCGACTGCTTATTTATTCATAAATCATTCTTAACCTAATTAAGTATTTTATGAAAAGGATATTAATTACAGGAGGAGCCGGTAACATTGGTGGCAGCCTGGCATCAAGACTTGTTAAGAACGCGGATAATTTTATTGTAGTTGTGGATAACCTTTTGACGGGATCAGTAGAGAAATTACCGTCTAAAAATTACCCAAACTGGAGCTTTATCAAAGGGAATGTGAATGATTATAATCAAATAAGTTCCATCATGCTGGCCCATCATTTTGATTATGTATTTCATTTTGCAGCAGTGGTAGGAGTGAAACGTACACTGGAGAATCCATTACTGGTTCTGGAAGATCTTGAAGGAATAAAAAATATTCTGGCCCTGGCTAAAAATACGGGGGTAAAAAGGGTTTTCTATTCTTCTTCTTCTGAGGTTTATGGAGAGCCGGTGGAAATCCCACAATATGAAGATACAACCCCTCTGAATTCCCGGCTTCCATACGCCATCGTGAAAAATGTAGGTGAGGCATTCTTCAAAACGTATCACCAGGAATTTGGCCTTGAATACAATATCTTCAGATTCTTTAATACATATGGACCTCAACAAAGTACAGATTTTGTCATTTCAAGATTTTTACAACAGGCACTTCGAAATGAAAATATTACGATTTACGGTAATGGTCTGCAGACAAGGACATTTTGTTATATCGATGACAACCTGGAAACGATTGAAAAAATTCTCAATGATGAACTTTATAAAAATACAGTATTGAATATTGGCAGTGATGATGAAATTACCATCCTTGAACTCGCCAAACTGATCATTTCGGAGACAAAATCACGATCTGAGATTATATTCCTTCCGGCACTAAAAGAAGGTGATATGACAAGACGGAAACCGGATATTTCGAAAATGAAAAGTATTCTGAAACGAGATTTAATACCTCTTGCAGAAGGAATTCGGAAAACCTATTCAGGAAACAATCTCTTTTCGTGAAGAATATTTATTTTTTAATTACCCATCCCATTCAATATTACGTACCGCTTTATCAGCAAATGTCAGAGGATAAAGATTTAAATGTAAAAGTCTTTTATTGTTCTGACGAAACGATTAAGGGGGCAATTGATAAGCAATTTGGAGTTGAAGTAAAATGGGATATACCTCTACTCAGTCATTATCAATACACATTTTTAAAGAATTATGCCATTAACCCCTCTATCCACAAAGGCTTTTGGGGTTTAATCAACCCGGGTTTAATACCTGAGTTATTTAAGGCTCAAAAGGGTGTAGTCATTATCAGCGGTTGGAATAATTTCAGTTATCTTCTTGGATTTTTAGTCGCAAAAATATCAGGACATAAAACGGCCATCCGATGTGAAGCTCCTTTTTCTAAAGAATTAACGAAAAAAAAATTTAAGGATAAAATAAGGTATTTAATATTAAAATATATTTTATTCAAATGGTTTACAGATTATTTTTTATTCGTCGGTAAACAAAATTATAATTTTTATAAATATTTCGGTGTGAAGGATGAGCAATTAATATTTACGCCCTATGCAGTGGATAATGATCGATTTCGTCATGAATATGAAATGGCTACAGAAAAGTTAAAATACAGTGATATGAATGGATATCAAAAATACTTTACCGTTCTGTTTACGGGCAAGTTGTATCATGTTAAGCGGCCATTTGATTTGCTGGACAGTTTTAATCAACTGGAAATACCTTACAAAAAATTAATTATTGTGGGAGATGGCGTTTTGAGAAAGCAAATGGAAGAGTATTTGGTGGAGAACAAAATTAGTAATGTAGAAATTACAGGATTTATTAATCAGAAAGAAATTCCGAAGTATTATGCAAAGGCGGATGTGCTGGTGTTATGTTCTGAGTCAGAAACATGGGGCCTTTCCATCAATGAAGCTATGAATTTTGACTTGCCGATTGTGGCGTATGATTCAGTAGGATGTGCTGAGGACCTGATTCGAAATGGAGTCAATGGATTTGTTGTCGAAGCTAAGAACGTAGATCTATTGGCCAAAGCCATTGAAACCATCTATCATCGAAATTTACCTGGTAATCCAATGGGAAAAGCTTCCGGAGAAATCATTAAAGACTATTCGAATACAAAGATTGTGGAGGGCATCCGAAAAATTGAAGTTTAATTTTTCAATGGAGGATAATCGCATCAAGCATAACAGGAAGACCATTTGATTAAAAAGAGGATCATATCCGGTATTTCTGGCAATGTTGTTGTTCAGGCGATCAATATGATTGTCCAGGTATTTGGCATTCCCTTAATGATCAAATACTGGGGAATGGCTTATTATGGAGAATGGCTTATCCTGTTTTCCATACCCAGTTACATTGCGATCAGTGATATGGGGCTTGGGACATCCACTACAGCAGAACTGAGCATGTTAATTGAAGGCGGAAAAAGAAAAGAAGCCGGTGAAGTGCTCCGGAATGTTTTTTGGTTCATTGTGGCTGTTGGCGGGATTCCTTTTTACCTTTTGCTGGCTTCAGTATTTATTTTTCCCTGGTATGACTGGCTTGGCTTAAACGCCATTTCATCTTCTGAATTTAACCTGACATTCATTTTTTTAATTCTATACATTTTTTTAGCCCTTTTTCTTACGTTGCCACTTGGATATTACAGGGTAGAAAAAGCATATCACGTCGAGCGATACATCTCGGCGATCTTCAAATTGATAGAATTTATTTTGGTTGTTGTGTTTATCATGCTGGGCTTTAAGGTGCTTTGTGTGGCAGCCATTTATTTATCTGTTAGATTGCTTAATTTCATATTTGTCATATTTGACTTATACAGGAGATTTCCCCATTTTAAACTTTTCCCTTTTTCATTCGGCTTTAAGCGAATGAAGTATTTACTGAAGCCTGCGCTGACTGTAATGACGATTTACATGGGGCAGAATTTCATGGTCCAGGGAATGACGACACTGATTGGACTGTATTTAGGAAGTACGCAGGTGGTTATATTTAATTCGTCGAGAGTATTGGTCAATGTGACAAAGCAACTCGTAAGCGTTGTCAACCTGTCCTTCTTTTCCGAATTCAGCTATGCATTCGGGAAACAGAAAATAATGTTGCTTCGTAATTTATATCAGAAAACACAACTCATCAATATCGTATTAAGCCTTGGGGCCCTCGGTTCTATTTTCCTGGCGAAAGGATTAATCATGCAGTACTGGCTTGGTGGAAAAGTGGAAATTGTAGAGCCTTTCTTCTTCTTACTTCTCCTGGGAGCATTTGTTAATATTAACTGGAATGTACCTCTTACATTGATTGGAGCAACCAACAAACAGGAAAACATCGGGATTTATTTTGTCATTGCTTCTCTCCTGGCCGTGGTCATCAATATTCTGTTTTTAAAGCAATATGGACTACAGGTGGTATCGGTCTCTATCTTACTATTTGAAACTATAATGTTAGGAGTTTCATGTAAGTATGCGATGAAAATCCTGCAATTGAACTTCAACGGATATTTTAAGCTTTTGACTGATTTTAATTAGAACTTAAATGTTATCCATTGTTTAAACATAGTTTTTTCGTCTCGGTCATTTTCTTTTTGGTTCTGGAGATTGCCGGTGTGCCTCTGATTGATTCGTCGGTTTGGTCCCTTCTTTTTTATTCCCTTTTGACTTTTATTTCAGGACTGACTTACCGGATAGGTATATTGAATGCCGTTAATGTAATTGCCTGCCTGCTATACCTTGTTTTTCCGCTTATTGCCTATAATATTTTCAATGAAAAAAATCCGCTGGCTTTTAAGTGGAAATCCTTTATGGTGATCGATAAGTATGATTATTTTTCATTTGCACTTCCGGCCACGATATTGCTAATCATCGGATTAAGTTTCCCGTTAGGAAAGTATAGAAAAATGAGCGACTTCTATTTATTAAGAAGAGCTAAGCTTTACTTGTATAACAGAGCATATATCGGATATATGTTTATGGTGATCGGTGTTATTTGCTCCCTCTTTGTTCCTTTTTTAGGTGAGAGCATAAAAGCGATTGTCTATTTTTTCAGCCAGCTGACTTTTGTTGGTGCGATTTACCTGGTCCATACAAACATTCGATCAAAAAAATTGATTTTGTTACTTATCCTGGGGCTGTTATTGGTACAGGTAGTCCTCACTGGAATGTATGGCGAATTAATTTTTTGGAGTCTTCTGGGGACCATCATGCTTTTAGTGGGAAATACGAAATTGAATTTGATGAAACGGTTTGGTTTGCTCGTATTGGGCACATTCACCATCTTTCTGATCCAGTCAGTAAAACACGAATACCGGGATAAAGTCTGGAAAGGAGCTGAACGGGGAAATGATCCCGCCTTATTATACCAGTTGGTGAAGGACAGGATAACCAATCCAGCATCTATTGTAGATCCTGAACGTGTTTACAATATGACGGTGCGGGGAAACCAGGGATTTCTTGTAGCAAGAACTATGGCCTATGTACCCAAACATGAGCCTTTTGCTGACGGAGAAACAATTCTACAATCCATACTTTCATCTGTAGTCCCGAGAATTTTCTGGTATGATAAACCCAGAGTTGGAGGCCATGAAAATATTTGCAGATTTCTAGGTGATTGCGGAAAATATAATTATAGTTACAATATCGGACAGTTAGGAGAAGCTTATGTCAATTTTGGCAGAATCGGAGGAGCCATTTTTATGTTTATCTACGGGCTTTTTATCAACTATTGTTTTTACGTCATCAAATTAAAAAGCATCCGGTATCCAACATTGATCTTGTGGATTCCTTTATTGTTTTACGCGGTACTTTCTCTTGAAACCGATGTATTAACTTTTTTAAACTCATTTATTAAAGGATGTATATTTTGCTGGATATGTTTCTTTTCATTTAAATACCTTTTTAAGATAAGAATTTAATGTCCAATCATTCAGATAAAGTTGCTTTGATTACCGGAATTACAGGACAAGACGGGGCTTATTTAGCAGAATATCTCCTGAAGAAAAATTATAAAATTATTGGCATGATTCGCGATGACGGCACGCCTAATTTTAATGGTTTAAATTACCTGGGAATTAAAGATGATGTTGAACTGAAGAAGTCCAACCTTACAGATTTAGTGAATTGTAAAAAAATAATCCAGGAAAACAGACCGACAGAAATTTATCATTTGGCGGCGCAAAGTTCGGTTTCATATTCATTTCGACATCCCAATGAGACTATTGTATTCAATATTAAATCGGTATTGAATTTATTGGAAGCGATTCGATTTGATAATCATGCGATTAAATTTTACCAGGCCAGCAGTAGCGAGATGTTTGGAAAAGCATCAAGCTTACCCATTTCCAGGGACACCACACTCCATCCGTTGAGTCCCTATGCTATCTCAAAAGCTACTGGTCATTGGTTAGTGAGTCAATATCGTGAATCATATGGATTATTTGCTTCCAGTGGAATTCTTTTTAATCATGAATCCTATTTGAGATCAGAATCATTCTTCGTAAAAAAAGTAATCCTGTCTGCGATCAGGATTAAAAAAGGCAGCCAACAGAATTTAACCGTAGGCAATATTGACATTAAAAGGGATTTCGGATACGCAAAAGAATATGTCAAAGCGATATGGCTGATATTACAGATGGAATATCCGGGAGATTACCAGGTATGCAGTGGTACTTCGGTTTCATTACGGGAGATTATTTATTACGTGTTTGATCATTTTGGATTAGACAGAAACCTCATCATCCAGGACCCGGAATTATTCAGGCCGTCAGAAATCGAAGACATGTTTGGCGATAACACTGAAATAAAAACGAAAACAGGCTGGAAGTATGATTTAACTTTTTTTGATGTTCTGGATATACTCATCGAAGAAGAATTAGTAAACTATGTTGATGCCGGCTAAACCCGAAGTGGTGCATTTTATAAGAAAAAACAGGCTCGGGGGCAATTTTAGCCTGGAATTTATTTTTGAAGATATCCGAACAAGACTTGCCGGTCAAATCAATTTTAAAGTGGTATATGCCAAAAGATACAGTAATGGGATTTACAACAGAATTCTAAACACACTTGATGCTTTTAAAGCCCGGGGAGAAGTTAATCATGTCACAGGCGATATTCATTATATCAATTTGCTAATGGACAAGAAAAAATCCATTCTGACCATCCTGGATTGTGGATTTATGAACGAACGTAACACTTTGAAACGATTTTTATTAAAACTATTCTGGTTAAATATCCCGGTTTGGAAATCAAAATATGTGACAGCCATTTCCCAGGCTACTAAGGATGACATCATCAGGTATACCGGTTGTCATCCCGATAAAATAATAGTCATTCCTGTAGCTGTTTCTGAAATGTTCAAACCTGTTCCTAAAGAATTTAATGCTTCCTGCCCGGTATTGCTCCAACTGGGAACCGCCTCAAATAAAAACCTTGAACGATTGATTCAGGCGATTACCGGCGTTTCCTGCAAGCTTACCATTATTGGAAAATTGAATGACAGCCAGGTCACAATATTAAAAGAGAACGAAATCGACTTTACAAATTTTGTTTTTATCACGCCTGAAGAAGTATATGCTCATTATATGAGTAGCGATATTGTGACATTGGTCTCAACTTATGAAGGCTTTGGGATGCCAATTATAGAAGCAAATTGCGTGGAAAGGGTAATCATCACCGGAAATATAACTTCTATGCCTGAAGTTGCCGGTGATGCAGCATGTCTCGTAGATCCATTTTCAGTGGAGGATATCCGAAAAGGAATTCATCGCATTATAAACGAACCAACATATCGGGCGAATCTGATTGCTCACGGGCGTCTCAATAGATTAAGATATTCGGGTGAAGCCATTGCGTCCATGTATTTGGATCTTTATGAGCGGATTCATCTTGCGAATCAAAGATCTTCATAAACAAACCGTCCGGTACAGTTGAAAATAAATGAAAAGACTGTTTAGCATTAAAAACAACCTCACTATTTTAACCGTTGTTCCTTCGTACAAGCCAGCCTTTTTCTATGGCGGTCCGATCAGGTCAATCTCAGGACTATGTGAATCATTTGTAAGCTCCGGACACAAAGTGGATGTATTCACCACTAATGCAAATGGTAAAAATGAATTGGAGGTTGAAGCAGGAAAACAATATGATGTAGATGGTGTTCGGGTATTTTATTATAATCGTTGGACCAGGGATCATTCAAACTTTAGCCCTGGGTTATTAAAAAATGTATTTCAGAAATGCGACCAATATGACGTGGTGCATATCCATTCATGGTGGAATTCTGTAGCAGTACTCAGTGCATTAATTTGCCTGTGGAAAGGTATAACACCGATAATATCTCCCAGGGGCTCTTTAACAAATTTCACTTTTACATACCGGCGCCAATTTGCCAAACGATTTATTCACTTATTTTTTGGAAAACCCATTTTAAAACGCTCGATTGTCCATGTTACATCTTTGCAGGAAAAGAATGAGACCGAACAATGGATTGCGCCCAAAAAAATATTTGTTATCAACAATGTATTGAATTTTCCTGCCATACAAAGCAAGCCTTCATCTGACCGTGATTACTTAAAAATCATTTTTGTTGGCAGAATAGATCCAGCCAAGAACCTTGAAATGTTGTTTGACGTATTGACACATAAGGTCAGCATTCCATATCAATTAAATATTTTGGGAGGAGGTGATCGACGTTATGTAAATGAATTGAAAGCAAAAACAAATGGTCATCCGGAAATAAATTGGATGGGGAATATAGATGGCAATGAAAAATTCCGTTTGATGTCCGAATCTGATATACTGGTACTACCATCGCTAACCGAAAATTTTGGAAATGTCGTCTTTGAAGCATTAAGCCAGGGTACACCTGTACTCATTTCTAAAAACGTAGGCGCAAAGGATATTATTCAGGGAAATGCGTTTGGGTGGGTAATTAGTTTTGATGAGGAATCCTGGGCACAAAAAATAAACGATGCATGGAAATTTCCGGAATATCTAAACGAGATCCGAAGGAAAGCTCCTGAAATGATCAGGAATCAATTCAATACCGAAAATCTGGTTAAAAATTACGTTGACATGTATCAGGAAACAATCAACCAAAAGGTCGAATAAACGAAAACATGGCAAAACCGGATCTGACCGTAATCATATTGACATTCAATGAAGAAATCCACATCAAAAGAGCAATAGAAAGTGTTGCCGAAATTGCATCAGCTATTTGGATTGTAGATTCTTATTCCACCGATAATACGATCAGCATCGCTGAAACTTCCGGCGCCAGGACGCTCAAAAATGTTTTTACGAACCAGGCTGCTCAATTCCAGTGGGCATTGGATCATTGTGAAATAAAAACAACCTGGGTGATGAGGCTTGATGCAGATGAATACCTGACTTCAGCATTGATTAATGAATTAAAAACTGAATTGCCAACCATCAAAAAGGATGTATCAGGAATTGTGTTAAAACGACAAGTCCATTTTATGGGCAAATGGATTCGTCATGGAGGATACTATCCTGTAAAATTACTTCGTATCTGGCGACCCGGCAACGCATACGTTGAGCAACGCTGGATGGATGAACATACCGTTTTAACGGAAGGTAAATCGATCACATTGAAAAATGATTTTATTGATGACAATTTGAATTCCTTATCATGGTGGACGGCCAAACATAATGATTATGCGACGAGGGAAGCTATTGAAATCTTAAACAATGTGCATCAATTTATTAAAACAGATCAATTTGTCGAGCGACCTGATTTAACCAGGCAGGCGGAAGTGAAGCGCTGGTATAAAAACAATCTCTATCTCAAAATGCCCATGTTTATCAGGTGCTTCCTTTATTTCATATTCAGGTTTTGGATTAAATTGGGATTCCTGGATGGTCAAAAGGGCCTTGTGTGGCATTTCCTCCAGGGTTTCTGGTACAGGTTCCTGGTGGATGCAAAGATTCTTCAGATTGAATGGTGGGCAAAACAACAAAACAAACCTGTCAGGGATATCATTGTTGAAAAATATGATATTCAATTAAAGTCTATCCAATTGTAAGAAATTAGGAAAATGTGGCCGGACATTGAATTATTAAATTCCTGCAAGCCATTCATTACATGTTTAATAAACTGAAAAATATTTCCTACGCATTGTTTGCGCCTGTTTTGAGAATTTTATTTCACAATACAATAACCAGCAAATTAATTGAAGGGACATCAAAAAGGCTTTATTATGAAAAAGCTCAGCATATTGGCTTCCTCTTCCATAGAAAAATTTCCTACGAAGCCATGTTCAGGGATGAGATAATGAAGCATATCAAAGAAGGTAACCTTGTCTTCGAAATTGGGAGCAATATTGGTCAATATAGTCTTGGCATTTCTGAAAAAATAGGTCCGTCAGGTAGGCTGGTTTGTGTCGAACCCGATACTAATAATTTTGCTTTTTTAACTTTTAATGTGCTTAAAAATAAATGTGACAATATCGAGTTGCTTCACAATGCTGTCTCGGATCAGGAAGGCAAATCAATATTCTTTAAGGATACGGTCACAGGAGGACGAATGGGCTCATTGATCAAAAAATATGTCAGTGATAAATATGAGGGTAAAACCGAAGAAGTCGGAACGATTACCTTGAAGAGATTAAAGGAACAATTCGGAACACCTGATTTTGTAAAAGTAGATGTGGAGGGAGCAGAGAATATCATTTTTTATAGCCCGGAATTATTGGATAAAAAAACAGTTTATTTCATAGAAGTGAGGACTGACACGAAAAAACAAATTGTTGATACATTCTCATCGGCTGGATTTGTGATTTATTTAGTCGACGAAGGAATGAAAAAAATCAATAAAGAGGAAGATATTGACGGATTTGCAAATTTGATTTTGACTGCAGAGCAAACCTCTAATCATGCTTTGGCTCTTTAAAAGGAATGTTTAATATGATGCGATGTATATATTAGGTTTGAATGCCTATCACGCCGATTCTTCAGCCGCGATTTTTAAAGACGGCAAATTACTGGCGGCCATTGAGGAAGAGCGCTTTTGCAGGGTAAAACATTGGGCCGGTTTTCCGGGTGAAGCAATAAAATTTTGTTTGAATGAAGCTGCAATATCGATTGACAAGGTTGATCACATCGCTATTGGAAGGGACCCGCATGCCAAACTATTAAAAAAGATTTTATTTGCCACTTCACATCCGGGTGTCGGTATTAAAGCCATCAGGAACCGAATTCAAAATGCCAATATGATTGGTTCGTTGGACGAAGAATTTGCGAGAATATTTCCGGGAAGTAATAAAGAGGTCATCCTAAGCAAAATTAAATATATAGAACACCACAGGGCCCACCTGGCTTCTGCTTTTTTTGCTTCACCCTATAAGGAAGCCGCCTTATTATCTATTGATGGGAGCGGTGATTTTACGACCTGCATGATAGGACAGGGAATTGATTCTGGCATACAGGTATTGGATTCAATTGATTTTCCTCATTCGTTGGGAATATTTTATTCGGCACTTACTCAATTTCTTGGGTTTCCGCATTATGGGGATGAATATAAAATAATGGGACTTGCCCCTTATGGAAAACCGGTGCATGTAGATAAATTAAAACGGATTATTCAATTGAAAAACAATGGCTTGTTCAAATTGGATCTGAGTTATTTCAGTGTTACAAAAGGTAACATTATTTCATACGGTGATGATCATATACCTAAGGTCGAAAAATTATTTAGCCAGAAAATGGTTAACGAAATTGGGCCTTCGAGAAAACACAATGATCCCGTAAACCAATTTCACATGGACATTGCCTCATCTGTTCAGAAAATGACAGAGGACGTAGTCTTTCATGTATTAAATAGCCTTTATGAAAGGACAAAAATGGACTCCGTTTGCATTGCCGGTGGTGTAGCACAGAATTCCGTAGCAAATGGAAAAATTACCAGGAATACACCTTTTACAAAGGTTTATATCCCATCTGCTGGTCATGATGCCGGAATAGCGATGGGTGCAGCATTATACGTTCACAATCATCTTTTGCAAAACAACAGGATGCCGGCTATCCGAAGTGCATACACGGGTAGTACTTTTAATAATGAGCAAATTGAAAAGTTGCTCAGGGCAGAAAACATTCCATTTACCTTTTATCCCGATGAAAAATTATTTGAAGTTGTGTCAGATCGGTTAGTCGATGGGGGAGTGATCGGATGGTTCAATGGACGAGCTGAATTTGGCCCACGAGCACTTGGAGGAAGATCGATTCTTGCAGACCCAAGGAGAAAAGATGCCAAGGAACTATTGAATTCAAAAGTTAAACGTCGGGAAAGTTTCAGACCCTTTGCGCCCTCCATTTTGAAGGAATTTGTCGGTGATTTTTTTGAAGTTATTGATGAGGTTCCTTTTATGGAAAAAGTATTTCCTGTACGAAAAGAAAAACAGGATCTCATCCCGGCGGTTACACATGTAGATGGAACAGGCCGGTTGCAAACAGTAGAAGCAAGCACTAATGCCAGGTATTACGGTTTGATTAAACGCTTTTACGACAAAACAGGAATTCCCATTCTGCTCAACACTTCTTTTAATGAAAATGAACCGATCGTAAATACACCCAAAGAAGCATTGGATTGTTTTCTAAGAACTCATATGGATATGCTGGTACTTGAAAACATGGTCATTGACCGAAAAGAAATAAAAATATAAAATGTCCCTGTATCAGGAATATAACAAACCCCTTGTCAGTATAATAACAGCATCATATAATAGTGAACGAACTATAACAGATACATTAGCGTCAGTAGCATCCCAGGATTATCCTCACATTGAACATATTATTGTCGACGGATTATCTTCAGATAAGACACTGGATATAATTAAAAATTTTGGGCATGTCAAAAAAATCATTTCAGAAAGAGACAACGGAATATATGATGCCATGAATAAAGGTATCGGGGCGAGTTCGGGACAAATTGTAGGGATACTTAATTCAGATGATTTTTATCCACATCCTGAAGTGATCAGCAGAGTGGTTCAGAAAATTCTACAGGATCATACGGACTCATTATATGGTGATTTGGTCTACGTCGGACAAAATGATATTCATAAAAGATTACGTACCTGGATAGCCGGAGAATTTAAGGCATCAAAATTCCTGTACGGATGGATGCCACCCCATCCGACTTATTTTGTTCGAAAGGAAATGTATGATCAATGGGGATCATTTAATACATCGTTGCGTTCAGCAGCAGACTATGAACTCATGTTGCGGTTTTTATACAAACACAGAATTACGGTGAGTTATCTTCCTGAGATCATCGTCAAGATGCGATCAGGGGGTGTGAGCAATTCCTCGATATTCAATCGAATAAAAGCAAACAAGGAAGATAGTGCGGCATGGCGATTGAATGGATTGAAACCGAATATTGGTACGTTATTGTTAAAGCCATTGAGAAAAGTATCACAATTTTTCCACGACAAAGAAGAGCAAGAATGAAAAAAGCATTAATTACCGGAATCACAGGACAGGATGGTGCATACCTTTCGGAATTCTTATTGAAAAAAGGATACGAAGTGCACGGTATCAAGAGAAGGAGTTCTTTATTTAACACCGCCAGAATTGATCATCTTTACCAGGATCCACATGTCTCAAACCGGAATTTTATACTTCATTATGGTGACCTGACTGATTCTTCCAATATCATCAGAATTATTCAGGAGGTTCAACCGGATGAGATCTATAACCTTGGAGCCATGTCACACGTCAAAGTCAGTTTTGAAGAACCCGAATATTCAGCAGACGTGGACGGATTAGGTACATTAAGGGTTTTGGAAGCTGTGCGATTATTAGGATTATCTGAGAAAACAAAAATATACCAGGCCTCAACCTCTGAATTATTTGGGAAGGTCACGGAAACACCCCAAACGGAGAAAACACCTTTTTATCCCCGGTCACCATATGGCGTAGCTAAATTATATGCGTATTGGATTACCATCAACTACCGTGAGGCTTACCATATGTTCGCATGCAATGGTATTTTGTTCAATCATGAAAGCCCTTTACGTGGAGAGACATTTGTGACCCGGAAAATAACAAGGGGTGTAGCTAAAATTGCCCTTGGGCTCCAGGAAGAAATATTCATAGGTAATCTTGATGCAAGACGTGATTGGGGTCATGCCAGGGATTATGTAGAATTGATGTGGAAAATATTGCAATATGATCAACCGGAAGATTGGGTCATAGCTACGGGAATTACAACAAGTGTCAGAGAATTTATCACAATGACCTGGAAGAAATTGGGAGTAGATATAGCCTACAAAGGAAAGGGGGAAATGGAGACCGGATGTATTGATCATATAGATTCGGATGTATTCCAGGCCGTTGTAGGATCAAAGCCTCTTTTTAAATCAGGCAAAATTATTTTAAGAGTAGACAAACAATATTACAGGCCAACGGAAGTAGATCTTTTAGTCGGTGATGCTACAAAGGCAAAAGAAAAACTGGACTGGTACCCACAACATGATATCAATGCTCTATGTAATGAAATGATTCATGCAGATATAAAGTTGTTTCAGAAATTATCTTTTTTAAAACGGGAAGGTTTTGATGTGCGTAATGAATTCGAGTAATATTCAATGAATGCCGATGAACAAGTCAGATAAAATATACATAGCAGGTCATCGCGGCATGGTAGGATCTGCTATTGTGCGCAAATTATCGGAAGAAGGATATCAAAATTTAATTCTTAGGGATTCAAAGGATACTGATTTGCGGAATCAAAATGATGTACATGCATTATTTGAAAAGGAAAAACCGGACGTTGTATTTATGGCTGCTGCAAAAGTAGGGGGTATACTCGCTAACAATACATACAGGGCCGAATTCTTATATGAAAACCTGATGATTGAAGCTAACGTCATTCATGCCGCTTATTTATTCGGAGTAAAAAAATTATTATTCCTTGGCTCTTCCTGTATTTACCCCCGGCTTGCTCCTCAGCCTATAAAAGAAGAATATTTACTCACCGGAGTATTAGAACCTACTAACGAACCATATGCGATTGCAAAGATAGCCGGTATTAAGCTATGTGATGCTTACAGGGCCCAATACGGATGTAATTTCATTTCTGCCATGCCAACTAATTTATATGGTCCTAATGATAATTATGATCTTGCCGGATCACATGTTCTCCCTGCTTTGATTCGTAAATTTCATGAAGCTAAAAAAAATCAAAACCAGGAAGTGACATTATGGGGATCAGGATCTCCTCTGCGTGAATTCATGCATGTCGATGATCTTGCAGATGCATGTTTATTTTTGATGAACAAATATGATGACCCCGGACTTGTAAACGTTGGCACAGGAATCGAAATCACTATTAACACTTTAGCTTTATTGATTAAAAAAATTGTGGGTTACGATGGTGAAATTAATTATGATAAATCAAAACCGGATGGAACACCCCGGAAACTCATGGATATAACAAAAATTTCCGTCATGGGTTGGCGTGCTTCCATATCCCTTGAAGAAGGTATAAGAAAAGTATATGGTCAACTTTCCAATCAAGACTGGTATTCGTAGCAGATGTGTGGTATAGCCGGCATCATTAACATTGGGCATCAAAGACCACAAAGAAGTGCCATTCAATCTATGAATGATCGCATTGCCCATCGCGGACCGGATGCAGAAGGAATATATGTAGATGAACATGTTGCTTTAGGTCATCGCCGTTTAGCTATCATTGATCTTAAAGAGTCCGCTAATCAGCCCATGTCTGATTACGCCAACAGGTACCTTATCATTTTCAATGGTGAGATTTATAATTACAAGGAAGTAAAAACACAATTAACGGAATATCCCTACAAGACTGAATCGGATACAGAAGTCATCCTTGCGGCTTATCAAAAATGGGGCCCTGCATGTTTGAAAAAATTAAATGGCCAGTTTGCTTTTGCCATTTGGGATAAACAGGAAAAGGAATTATTTATCGCGAGGGACCGACTTGGCAAAAAACCATTGTATTATATCCTGTCTGATCATTATTTCGTGTTCTGTTCAGAAGTGCGCGGCTTATTGGCATCTGGTATCGTACCAAAACAATTGGATGAGAAATATTTGCCTGAATTTTTAACCTACCAGGCTCCAATGGATGCTCACACACTTGTTAAGGGCGTTCAACAACTTAAATCAGGTCATTTTGGAATAATTAAAAATGGACTCATTCATGATGAGCCTTACTGGGACTATAAAGATGTTCAGCAGGTCCATGATGATTATCCTGCCGCTAAAAATAAAATCAAAGATCTTTTTATTGATTCCGTCAGGCTAAGAATGATTTCGGATGTTCCTGTTGGTGCTTTTTTGTCAGGAGGTATTGACTCCAGCCTCATCGTCGCCTGCATGGCTGAATTGTCAGAAAGACCGATTAATACATTTTCGATCAGTTTCCAGGAAAAAGAATTTGATGAATCTTATTTTGCTCAACAGATAGCTACAAAGTATAAAACTAATCATCATCGTATTCTAGTCAAACCGGAGGAATTTCTGATTTCAATAGATGAAATTCTATCCGCTATGGATTCACCCAGCGGAGATGGCCCAAATACCTACATCGTAGCGAAGCACACCAGGGAAAATGGCATTAAAGTGGCTTTATCGGGTCTTGGCGGAGATGAATTGTTTGCCGGGTACACTAAATTTTTACTCTACCATAAGATCATTCAAAATCAATGGTTATTAAAGATTCCACAGAGCATAAGACAACAACTTTCACATATTATCCTTGCATCATCCCGCACTAACAAAAATTCAAAACTGGCAGATTTACTCAAATTAAAAGGATGGAATTTAGCATCCGTTTATCCACAGTTGAGAGGATCATATCGAAGGGAAGAAATAAATGAACTGCTGAGTTCAGAAATGAAAGAGGATTTTGTTGAAACAAAACTGGTCGAAATAAATCACGCTACCTGTTGGATGGATGAATTCAGTAAGTGCACTATTGGAGAATTTGAAACCTACACAAGAGATGTCCTGCTGAGAGATACCGACCAAATGGCGATGGCACATGCGCTCGAAGTCAGAGCTCCTTTCTTTGATCATCGTCTTGTAGAATATGTTTTGGCATTACCTGATGCTTATAAATACCCGCACACACCAAAGAAATTATTAGTGGATTCATTAGCCCCAAGATTGCCTGAAGAAAATGTCAACAGGAAAAAAATGGGTTTTTCTTTTCCGATGGAAAAATGGCTGAAACATGAATTGTCGGATATGGTCAATCAAAAACTGGCATTCCTCGCCGGTCGTAAAGAATTTAATGGTGACACTATCCATATAAACTTAGACCGATTTCAAAAAGGGGATAAGAGAATTCTCTGGCCAAGGATCTGGCAATTGGTGGTGCTGTCAGATTGGCTACAACGAAATAGTCTTTAATAAAAATAATCGTTACAAGATTATGTACATGCTAATCAAAAATACAAATGAGTAACTCACCTTACGTCCTGATTATGGCCGGCGGCATCGGTTCCCGTTTCTGGCCGGCAAGCCGTGAAAATCTGCCAAAACAATTTCTTGATATCACAGGAGTGGGAAAGACTTTGATTCAAATAACTTTCGACCGTTTCGCATCCTTTGTTCCGGTTGAAAATATTTATGTCATCACCCATGAAAATTATAAAGCTCAGACTTTAAGTGCGATTCCTCATTTTAATCCTGATAATTTAATCACCGAACCCTCGCGGAACAACACAGCAGCTTCCATTGCATTGGGATCATTTAAACTATACAAGAAAAACCCTGACGCAGTTTGTATTGTTGCCCCTGCAGATCAAATCATCCACGATGACAATGAATTTCAAAAAATTGTAATGAAAGCTTGTGATTTTGCAAGTGCTCATCCATGCATCATTACATTGGGTATCAAACCAACAAGACCTGATACAGGATACGGGTATATTGAATTTGGTCATGAGGATGTATCACCTATAAGAAAAGTAAAATCGTTTAAAGAAAAACCTACGATTGATGTTGCAAAGCAATATATAAAGACAGGAAATTTTGCATGGAATGCCGGTATTTTTGTTTGGCAATTAAATCAGATTCTTGACGAATTCAAAATTCATGCTCCCGGAATCTATTCTGTATTGGAGAAAGGCATGGATTATTACAATACTATCCTGGAAAAGGAATTTATACTTTCCGAATATCCAAAGACGGAAAAAATATCAGTGGACTATGCCATACTCGAAAAAGCAGAGAATGTTTTTACCATTCCATGCGACATCGGGTGGTCAGATATTGGCACCTGGAATTCATTGTATGATATCTCCGTGAAAGATGCTGATCAGAATGCCGTGCTGAGTAAAACGGCCTACCTGGAAGAGACACATCATTCATTGATATTATCGTCACACCCCAAATTGATGGTGATAAAAGGGCTGGAAGATTATATAATCGTGGACACAGATGACTGCCTGATGATCATTCCGAAATCAGATGAGCAGGAAATCAAATTGCTAAAAGAAATATTAAAAGATAAAGGTCTTGGAAATTATCTCTGATCCGGCATGAAGGCAAAACGGATCATCATTGTTGCCAATACGACCTGGAATATTTACAATTTCAGGTTAAACATCATTCGCAAACTCATCAGTGAGGGACATGAAGTGATTGTGCTTGCCCCCGTGGATAAATTTATTTTTTATACGGAGACTCTTCCGGAAGTGCAGCATATTCCTGTACTTCATCTTCTCAGGGACAGTGTAAATCCCTTTCAGGATCTCCGTTTGCTTTTCGAATTTATTCGCGTCTATCGACAATATAAACCTGATGTTGTGCTGCACTATACGGTGAAGCCGAATATATTCGGAGGATTTGCAGCACGTTTACTTGGGATTCCTTCGATCGCTGTTGTGACCGGGCTTGGGTATTCTTTAATACATGAAGGATGGATCAACCGGGTCACGAGGTTACTTTATAAATTTTCGCTACCGTATCATCGCAAAGTCATTTTTGAAAACAGCGACGATAAAAAATTATTCGAAGACGAGGGACTTGTCTCATCATTACGGAGCATGGCCATAAAAGGATGCGGAGTGGATACTACTGCCTTTAGCCCAAATGGCGATGGCCGAAAGGAAGGAATGATCACCTTTACTTTTATCGGGCGCTTACTGTATGATAAAGGAGTGAAAGAATTTATTGAAGCTGCACAGCTTATTAAATCAAATGACCATATTCGTTTTTGGTTAGTTGGAGAAATTGATAAAGAAAATCCTTCTTCCATCCGAAATGAAGACCTGATGAAATGGATCCGCAATCCAAAAATTCATTACCATGGCGCAACGGATAATATCCGGGCCTTCATCGAAAAGTCAGATTGCATCATTTTACCTTCTTACCGGGAAGGTATGCCGAGGGTGATCATGGAAGCGATGGCCATGGAACGTCCTGTGATTACAACGGACACAGCAGGATGCAGGGAAACCGTTGATGAAAATGTAAATGGATATTTAGTGCCCATTAAAAATAGTGAGGCACTGGCAAAGGCGATGAACACCTTCATTGACCTGAATAAACAAGCCCAAATAAATATGGGTAAAGCAGGCCGGATTAAAGTATTGAAGGAATTTGACGATAAAATTATTGCAGACCAGTTGTACCAGGCTTTAAAAGAATATTTATAAACAGGGAATGAAATATTTTACTAAAATTATCACCTCAATATTTGTTTTATCCTGAGCCATTGAACCCATCGCTCCGTATTCTTTTCCTACTCTATCATTATCCACCCCCCCTTGGAATTTCAACCAAAAGAAATTACCGGATAGCAACAGAAATTTCGAAGAAAGCTGACTTCTCATTAATATTTACGTCATCGAATGCAAAATCTAATGAGTCAGTATTTATTCAGAAAATATCGGCTCTTGATTACCGCCAAATAGTAAGAAAGAAAAATGAGAGCGGATCCATACCTGATCAGAATAAAAATAGTAAATGGTTCCAAAGAATGATTAAGCTGATGAATACATTCCCCTTTTCCATTTTGATCGGTGAAGGAGGGCCTGTGTACCTGGTAAATGTTGTATTGAAAGGAAGTAAAGCCATTCGGAAGAATAGAATCACATATCTCTATTCCTCTTTCCGTCCTTTTACGGATCATTTTGCAGCTTTTATTTTAAAAAAAATGCATCCTGAAGTTTATTGGATCGCTGATTTCCGGGATTTGCCGGTAGATCCTTATTTCAATCATATATATTTTAAGGGAATTCAGAAAAAAATATTCAGACGTGTATTTAAAAAAGCAAACTTATTGACTACTGTTTCTGATGGATTGACTTTTCAACTGAATGAATACAATAATAAAGTGATCACCCTTAAAAACGGAATTACGGAAATTCCGACTGATTTTATTCCAATGAAAAATTCCATGTTTACCATTGTGTATACCGGGTCAATGTATCTTGATAAAAAAAATGCTTTGCCCCTTTTTCGGGCCCTGAAAGAATTAATAGAAGAGAGAAAAATCGAAAAAGAAAATATAAGTATCATTTACGCGGGCAAAGATTCTTTTTATTGGAAAGATATGGCGTCTTTATTTGACTTTAATTCAATGCTTGAGGTCAAAGGAATTCTTTCTGTTGAAGAAGTCATGCAGCTGCAAAAAAAAGCCTGCATCAATTTATTATTAACGATTTCTTCTGATGAATTGACAGGAATATTAACCGGAAAAATGATTGAATATTTTGAATCCGGCAGCCCGATACTGACAATTGTCGTGAATCAAATTGACCCGGAACTTGAGAATTATTTGCAAGAACTTCAAATCGGGAAATCATTTTCTGACAAGGAAGATGATTTGCCAGGAATAAAAAAATTTATCCTCCATGAATATCTGCTGTGGCAAAAATCGGGGATGAATAGAAAACCGGTTAATGTTGAAGTATTAAAAAACAAGTTCAGTGTTGAAGCGACGATGAGGCCTTTGTTTGATATGATTGGGAACTAAACACAATGTCAAATATTTTTGAAATCAATGCAACCGACTCCTCATCAAAAGCTCGTGCAGGTATTCTTCACCTGCCTCATGGAGATGTAGAGACTCCCATCTTCATGCCCGTTGGTACAGCCGGTACGGTGAAAGCTGTGCATCAACAAGAATTAAAAGACCAGGTCGGTGCTCAAATTATTTTGGGGAATACATATCATTTATACCTGAGACCAGGAACAGATGTTATTCAGTCAGCAGGAGGATTACATCATTTCAATCATTGGGACAGGCCGATTCTGACGGACAGCGGCGGATACCAGGTTTATTCACTCAGCCAGCAGCGAAAGATCAAAGAGGAAGGGGTAAAATTCAGATCACATATTGATGGATCGCCTCATTTTTTTTCTCCTGAGTCTGCGATAGATATTCAACGGAAGATCGGTGCAGATATCATCATGGCATTTGATGAATGCACACCTTATCCCTGTGATGAACGATATGCATTGAAATCCATGCAAATGACACATCGCTGGCTTGACCGATGCATCGACAGGTACAATGACACCACTAGTCAATACGGTCATGAACAAATACTTGCACCTATTGTACAGGGAAGTACTTATCCTCATCTAAGAAAACAATCGGCAGAATATATTGCTGCTACTGACATGCCCATCAATGCTATCGGTGGACTTTCTGTGGGTGAGCCCGATGACGAAATGTACGCTATGACCGAGCTTGTATGTGAATATTTACCAAAGGAAAAACCGAGATACCTGATGGGCGTGGGTACACCGGCCAACATACTTGAATCTATTTCTCTCGGCATCGATATGTTCGATTGTGTACTTCCCACGCGCAATGCACGCCATGGTTTGTTATATACCTCGAGAGGTATAGTTCATATTCGCAACGAAAAATGGAAACAATGTCATGAGGCAATCGACCCTGAATCAAGTGCTTTTACCAGTCGTGAACACTCACTCGCCTACCTGCGTCATCTCGTCATCTCCGGCGAGCAACTTGGCGCTATGATTTCTTCTCTTCAAAATCTCTCCTTCTATCTTCAGCTTGTCCGCAATGCGCGCAGGCATATCCTCGATGGCACCTTCAACACCTGGAAGGCTGCCCTTCTCCCTACACTGACTCAGTCAGCACAGCTTTAATTGTTTTTGTTGGATTATTTTCCAATATAAATCCATTTTCCTTAACACAATTTTATTAAATCTTTATAGCAATAATCGTTCTTCTCAAGAGTTAAATAGTAAATGAATTTTCTGTTTGTTTTCGCATTTGAACTTTTTTCACTTACTCTTTTCTCGCAGGAAACTGCAGGAATTGAATACTCACCTGAAGTTGACTTCAATTGGGGCATGTTCAGGGGGAAAATCAATCCACACCACATCGAATCGATGGGGAAAAATACCGGAGCTGTGACCGTCTCATCTCTGAATTACACCTCAGTTATTAAAGGGAATTCAGCCACCATTAAAGTTGCAGCTTTATTTCTTCCTTCAGAATCATGGACACGTTATCCGCATCTTGATCATCCGGAGGAAGCATTGAACCATGAAAAACGCCATTTTGATATTTGTGAAATCTATGCCCGCAAGATGAGGCAAATCCTTATGCAAACACATTTTAACCGGTATCATTTTAATGAGGAACTCGATGAAATTTTTAAAAAAATGGCTAACGAAGAAAGTAATGCACAATCCACTTATGACCTGGAGACAAAACATTCCATCAATCTCGCAGAGCAAAAAAAGTGGAATGATAAAATAGATTTGGCATTAAAAACACTTTCCCCCTATTCAAAACCTGTCGTAGTAGTATATTTTAAATAAGTTGATATAGATATTTACCCTTTGGTTCTTGTAAATCCGTTAAGGCTAAATGTTGAATCCTCCATTGCATGTCCATGCCTTTTTTCCTACCTTTGCCGCCCATTCCTCAATAGGTAATGAGCAATAAGCAACCACTAATAAATCCAAAATCGTAAATTAAAAATGGCTGATAATAAAGTAATATTTTCCATGGAGGGGGTAAGTAAAATTTATCCTCCCAACAAACAAGTCTTAAAAAACATTTGGCTCTCCTTTTTCTACGGAGCTAAGATCGGGGTACTCGGTTTAAATGGCTCCGGTAAATCCAGCCTCTTGCGGATCATCGCAGGTAAA
Source organism: uncultured Saprospiraceae bacterium (assembly GCA_963746195.1). Lineage (GTDB taxonomy): Bacteria > Bacteroidota > Bacteroidia > Chitinophagales > Saprospiraceae > Opimibacter. Next base: position 102,061 of record CAVVAS010000005.1, read on the forward strand.
GATCCAAATCACCAGGGAAAAGTATGGTTCGATGGCGATTACAAAATCGGTCTTCTCGAACAGGAACCTGTGTTGGATGATTCGAAAACAGTTCGCCAGATTGTTGAAGAAGGCGTTCAACCCATTGTCGATCTTCTCAAAGAATATGAAGACATCAATATGAAACTCGCCGAACCGATGGACGATGATCTTATGATGAAGACCATCGAACGCCAGGGCGAACTCATGGAAAAACTCGATCACTTCAATGCGTGGGAACTTGATTATAAATTATCAACAGCCATGGAGTCGCTGCGATGTCCGCCGGAAGATGCACTTATAAGTGTTCTCTCCGGAGGAGAACGAAGACGTGTTGCTCTGTGCCGGCTTCTTCTTTCTCAACCCGATATTTTACTCCTTGACGAACCGACGAATCACCTCGACGCAGAAAGTGTTCTTTGGCTTGAACAATATTTGAAAAATTTTCCCGGAACTGTTATTGCTGTTACGCACGATCGATATTTCCTTGACAATGTAGCCGGTTGGATTCTTGAACTTGATCGCGGTGAAGGCATCCCATGGCAGGGAAATTATTCTTCATGGCTTGAGCAAAAATCAAGACGTCTCGAGCAGGAAGAAAAAGTGGAATCAAAACGAAAGAAAACACTTGAGCGGGAATTGGAATGGATCCGCATGGCTCCTAAAGCAAGACAGGCGAAAGGAAAAGCTCGTCTTAGTGCATATGATACATTGCGCAATGCGGAGATCAAAGAGCGTGAAGCCAAGCTCGAACTCTTTATTCCACCCGGACCGCGTCTTGGAGATCTCATCATTGAGACGAATCATCTGAAAAAAGGCTTTGGTGATCGCGTACTCATTGACAACTTTACATTTAAAGTGCCAAAGAATGCAATCGTCGGAATCATTGGTCCGAACGGTGTAGGAAAATCCACGCTCTTCAAAATGATCATGGGCATTGAAAAGCCGGACAATGGCTCAATCACCATCGGGGATACAGTCCAGATCAGTTATGTCGACCAGGCCCATAAAGATCTTGATCCCGATAAAACCGTTTACGAAGTAGTCGGTGGCGGAAATGAAATCATCGCCGTTGGAGGCATCCAGGTGAATGTGCGTGCCTATATCAGTAAATTCAATTTCACAGGTGCGGACCAACAGAAAAAAGTTGGAGTACTTTCGGGCGGAGAGCGAAACCGTGTTCAACTGGCGATCACTCTTCGCGAAGGAGGAAATGTATTGCTTCTTGACGAGCCTACGAATGACATTGATATCAATACACTTCGTGCCCTCGAAGAAGCTTTGGAAAATTTTGCAGGATGCGTTTTGGTGATCTCCCACGACCGGTGGTTTATTGACCGTTTAGCGACACACATTCTGGCCTTTGAAGATGAAGGCGAAGTTATTTTCTTCGAAGGAAATTTTGAAGACTATGAAGAGGCGAAGAAAAAACGACTTGGAGATATTACGCCGAAGAGACCGAGATTTAAGAACATGATCGGATGACACCGTGAATCGTGAGCCGTGAATCGTCAGTTGTGAGTTGTGAGTTGTGAGTTGTCTCTCGCGTTTCTCACGTTCTTACTCCTCTCACTCTCCTTGCACTGAGCAAAGTCAATGGACAGCATGTCCTGACGTGTCGAAGTGTCACTTCTCTTTTTTGATGGTATAGGCAGTCACACTATTTCCAAAAAAAGTCGGAACGAATAGAAGGTTTTTATTTTCAACAACTTCGATATCGGCGGTATTGAGTTTTACATCTTTCGTATCTAATACTTTTGTGACTTTTCCTTTGGCATCAATATAATTGACTTCGCCATTCCAGTTTGACTGAAAGATGCCGTCCCCATATCGCTCGATGCCATCTCCTGCAGGTATTCCCTGGGCAATCTTTTTCACGTTCAGGCTCCCAATATCCATTGAATAGGTAGTTCCATCACCTGCGATGAGAAGATTATTTCCGTCAACAAAAACTCCGTTTGTACCGTGCATTGAAGTATCTTTCTTCATCACTGCCACTTTACCTTTTAACAGTTGGTATATCGTACTCTTATTGGAATCGGTGAAATAAACGATTCCGTCTTTTGATGTTGCGATATCATTCAGGAATGTGGCACCGGCAACTTTCCAGGTGTTACTGATCTTACCGGAGCTGACATCGATGGCAACCAACCTGTTGATATCGGTGACATATAATGTATTTCCCGTCCGGCCCATTCCTTTCGGACCGTCAAGTCCCGTGACCCATTTGAGTTTAATGATCTTTCCGTCTAATCCAACCTTCGCGATGAATCCGTCCTTATCTTTTTTGTCCGGAGGAACACCGTTAATACATGAAACATAAAGCACGTTGGCCATGGTGTCGTAAAACACAGATTCAGAAGTCGTAAGTTTTGCTTCTGTATTCCACAAACGGGTCAGCGTTGGAGTTTTAACCTTATTACTATCAGGCACAGTCACAGCAGGTGGAGCGACTGTCTTTACTTCTTCCTTTACAGTTGGCCTGCAGGCAATAAGCAGGATACCAGCCACTATAGATAATAAGAGGTTATTAGACATGACGAAATAGGTTAGTTGATGAATAAAGTTATAGGTTAATAAATAATTATTCCCGTGAAAAGTTTAACTTAAATACCGAATACCGAATACCGAATACCGAATACCGCTTACCGTTTACTCCTCTCCCCGTACTGCTTGTCATAGTATTCTTTATATGACCCATCAGTGATCCGTTGCACCCATTCCTGGTTTGCCAAATACCAATCAATCGTTTTTGACAATCCTGTTTTGAAATCGGTTGCAGGCTTCCACCCCAATTCATTTTTAATTTTGCTGAAGTCAATGGCATAACGGTGATCGTGGCCCGCCCTGTCTGTAACAAAGGTTATAAGTTCTTCAGAACTTCCCAATAATCGGCCCATCTTATCATCCATCAATTTGCACAGGGTGCGGACGAGATCAATATTTTTCCATTCATTGCCGCCACCGATGTTATAGGTCTCTCCGGCTTTTCCATGATGATAAATTGTATCGATAGCATCGGCATGATCCTCCACATACATCCAGTCCCGGATATTACTGCCCTCACCATAGACCGGTAAAGGAAGGCCTTCTTTAATATTCCGGATCATCAATGGAATAAGTTTTTCCGGAAATTGATTGGGACCATAATTATTACTACAGTTACTGATTAAAGTTGGGCAACCGTAAGTGGAATGATAAGCTCTCACTAAATGATCACTCCCTGCTTTTGATGCTGAATATGGACTTCGCGGACTATAGGCAGTCTCTTCTGTGAAATAACCTGTATCACCGAGCTCACCATATACCTCATCAGTCGAGATATGATAAAATCTTATTTCGCGTGACGTTTCTTTCCAATACTTTCTACAAGCTTCAAGCAAAGTGCCTGTGCCCAGGACATTCGTACGGACGAATGCCAGTGGATCTTCAATGGACCGGTCAACATGCGATTCAGCGGCGAGATGGATAATCCCATTCACCTGGTAATCGCGCAGCAAGGATTTGATGAGGTCCGCATCATTGATATTTCCTTTGACAAAAACATAATTTGGTTTGTCAGCGATGTCCTTCAGGTTATCCGGATTACCGGCATAAGTCAGGGCGTCGAGATTGATGATCTTATGATCCGGATAGCGGTTGACCAATCGTCGCACAACATGTGAACCGATAAATCCACATCCTCCGGTGACGAGGATATTTTGAGATGTAGTTGGAGTGTTCATTGATTAATTCAATGGAGCTATTTATTAAATAAAAATGATTTTGGCCTGGTGAATGTCCTATGTTTTAGCCACGAATTACACTAATTAACGCTAATTAATGTTTAAAATGAAGTACCAGATAAAGATTACAATCTGCACTCTACTTTAAGCTTGTTGCTTATTGCTTATTGCTTATTGTTTGTTACTTGTTACTTGTTACTTGTTACTTGTTACTTGTTACTCGTTATTCGTTACTTGTTACTTGTTACTTATTGCTCTACAGCCCTTTTCCGTGGCACTGCTTGTATTTCTTCCCACTACCACAAGGACATGGATCATTTCGTCCGACTTTTGGCTCATCACGTCTCACTGTTTCAACTGCCACCTCTGATCTGCGACCTGCAGCAGCAGCCGCTTTTCGCGCAACTTCTTCCGTCCGGTTCGTACGCACTTTGCTTAAATCTGTTTTTTGTTCACGAGCTTCCTTTACTTCATCCGGAGCACCTATTAAAAGTTTACCTTTCATCAGGTACGAACAAACCTCAAGATTGATTTTATAAACAAGACTTTCGAAAAGCTCATAAGCTTCCATCTTATACACGACAAGCGGATCCTTTTGTTCGAACGAAGCTGCCTGCGCCGATTCCTTGAGTTCATCCATGTTGCGCAGATGCTCTTTCCAGTTATCATCGATCAGGGATAAGCTCACTGCTTTTTCAATATCGATCATCACCGATTTCCCTTTCGTATCAATGGCTTCTTTCAGATCGGCCGATACAGGCAATGCATATTTACGTCCGTCAGTATAGGGTATGGCGATCCGTTTGTAGCGATGGCCCTCATTGTCATACACATTTCGTATGACAGGCATCAACACTTCAGCTATCTTATAGCGCTTGTTATCATAATCTTTTTGAATCTGGAGCTGATAATTTTCAATGGTACTATCTAAATCAGATTCATTAAAAGTTTCATCATCAATTTCCGGAATCGTACCCAGGATATTGATGCTATCGGAAACGAATCCTTCGTAATCGTTTGCATTTTTACTCCGCTCAGTGATGTTCTCTGCCATCGACATGAACATCGTGTTGAGATCGAGTTGTAAGCGTGCGCCTTCAAGAGCATGTTTCCGTTTACGATAAATCGCCTCGCGCTGAATATTCATGACGTCATCATATTCGAGCAAGCGTTTCCGGATACCGAAATTATTTTCTTCAACTTTTTTCTGAGCTCTCTCGATGGACTTGGTCACCATGGAATGCTGGATCACTTCTCCTTCTTTATGACCCATGCTATCCATCACCTTCGCTATCCGTTCCGAATGAAACAGACGCATGAGATTATCCTCCAACGAAACATAAAACTGCGATGATCCCGGATCACCCTGGCGGCCCGATCGACCGCGCAACTGCCTGTCGACACGTCTTGAATCGTGACGTTCCGTACCGATGATTGCTAATCCACCCGCTTCTTTCACACCAGGACCTAACTTAATGTCCGTACCTCGACCAGCCATATTCGTGGCGATAGTCACGCGACCTGCATGTCCTGCTTCTGCTACAACTTCAGCTTCCCGTTGATGTTGTTTAGCATTAAGTACATTATGAGGAATGCCGCGCAATTGAAGCATCCGGCTTAATTTTTCTGAAATATCAACCGACGTTGTACCCACCAGTACAGGTCTTCCAGCCTCCGTTAATTTTACAATATCATCGATGACCGTATTAAATTTTTCTCTTGATGTTTTAAAAACAAGATCTTCTCTGTCATCACGGACAACAGGTCTGTTGGTAGGGATGACTACTACATCCAGTTTATAGATTTGCCACAACTCACTTGCTTCAGTTTCTGCTGTACCCGTCATCCCGGCAAGTTTGTGATACATCCTGAAGAAATTTTGCAACGTCACTGTTGCATAAGTTTGTGTGATCTCTCCCACCTTCACATTCTCTTTGGCTTCAAGAGCCTGGTGAAGTCCGTCAGAATATCTTCTTCCTTCCATCAATCGACCAGTCGACTCATCTACGATCTTGACATTACCTTCAATCACTACATATTCTTCATCACGTTCAAAGAGCGTGTATGCTTTTAATAATTGATTGATGGCATGAAGGCGACGTGATTTAATCGAGAAGTCCTGTGCCAGTTGTTGCCTGGCTTCTGCCATGTCCTCACTTTTCAGTTCATGATTGTCGGTGATGGCCTGCATTTCCTGGACGATATCCGGCAGAATAAAAAAGTTTGTATCTGAATTATATTTAGAGAGATAATCTGTACCTCTTTCTGTCAATTCGATTTGCCTGTTCTTTTCATCAATCGTAAAAAGAAGAGGTTCATCGGCAATATGCATTTTTTTGTTTTGCTCCTGCATGTAAAAATTCTCCGTTTTCTGCAGCAGCACTTTTACTCCTTCTTCTGAAAGGAATTTTATCAAGGGCCTGTTTTTGGGCAATGCGCGGTAGGATCTCAGCAAAGCCATTCCGGCTTCACCCTCGAGTGGTCCGATTTTACCTTCCTGGTATAATTTTCTTGCTTCAGTAAGATATTGAGTTGATAATCTTCGTTGAGCTTCGATGAGTTTTTCAACATAGGGCTTAAGTTCCATGTACTCCTGCTCTTCCATTCCCTCCGGTACAGGTCCTGAAATGATCAAAGGTGTACGTGCATCATCGATCAATACAGAGTCAACCTCATCGACCATGCAATAATGATATTTGCGTTGCACCTGTTCTTCAGGTGATCGCACCATATTGTCACGCAGGTAATCGAAACCAAACTCACTATTGGTGCCATACGTAATATCACTATTATAAGCTTGTTTGCGTTCCGGTGAATGTGGTTTATGTTTATCAATGCAATCAACGGTCAGCAGTAGAAATTCAAAAATAGGTCCTACCCATTCACCGTCACGTCGAGCGAGATAATCATTGACCGTGACGATATGCACACCCTCGCCTGCAAGTGCATTGAGGTAAGCAGGAAGTGTAGCGACAAGTGTTTTTCCCTCACCTGTTCCCATTTCAGCAACCTTGCCATCATGTAATACCATGCCACCGATGAGTTGTACATCATATGGTACCATGTTCCACTTGATCTGCCCACCTGCAGCCATCCATTCATTTTTCCATGTGGCTTCATCGCCATTGATGGTGATGTAGGATTTGGTTGTTGCAAGATTACGGTCGTGCTCAAGAGCTTTTGTGACCAGGGTATCATGCTGAACAAACCTGCGACATGTTTCTTTGACCACAGCAAATGCTTCAGGGAGAATGATTTTTAGTATCTCCTCCAGGGATTTGTCTCTTTCTTTTGTGACTTCATCCAACTGCTTATAAAGATCTTCCTTGATAGTGAAATCAATTTCCTCTTCAGCATCCGTTTTCAGCGTCTCGATTTCTTCATCAATATCTTTGAGATAATCCTTTATACGCTGTTTGAAATCGGCGGTCTTTTCCCGGAGCTCATCATTCGACAAGGATTCATATTGAGAGGCAAATTCATTGATGATCTCTACATTTGGACCGTAAGTCTTAACGTCCCGGTCGTATTTAGAACCAAATACTTTGGTGATTAATTTAAACATGCTATTGGTTGTCAGTTAAAGGTGCAAAGATATGATCAGATACCGTACCACATGCAGCGTTATATGCCAATTTGTCATGTGTTTGATGATATTTCTGACGCAATGCAAATCTCCCGAAGAAAATACCCTTGATCTTTCCGGTTATTATCTGCCAGTAAGCTCATTTCCTGCTTCCGGTATGGTGTATACTTACCGGAATTTGGTGGATACTAGTTCAGCTCCTGAGGTTTGGGCTCACACATTGACATCAAAAGACCATATCACGAGTATAAACTATGATTCAAGGCAACAAGTTGTCCAAAAACAGTACGAAAGGATAGTAAATAACGGGGTGGTGGTTGACTCATTAACCCTGTTCTTTGCAGGAGATTCCGGAGTCATTTACAAAATACCCGTTCGGGTGCTTTCAGCCAATCGGTTTCCATTCGATGCAGTTGACTCGTCTAAAGTTTGGTTGACCAAAATGGAATGGTGGCAGCCCGGTGATTCACTACATGTGGTATTGGAACGTCGCAGGCGTTTCATGGGTCATACCACATGGCAACACGAGGGACAATCGATCCCGGCGATCCGGTTTCGTACAGAAGATAAATTTGAAACAGAAGAAGTTGGGTGGACAACATCTGCATGGACCGGCGAAGAAATATATGCGCTTAATATTGGCTTAGTTCATTACAGCCGAAATATTTCTGACAAGCTTCATCTCGAGTTTGAATTGGAGAGCAGATACGCTGTGGGAAAGTGATATATTAAAAAAGGTTATTTTTTCAGGAAGGAATACAAAACAATCTAACCGAATGTACAGACTACCTCATCGGGCAAGGCAATGGTTATTCTTTTTTGTAGTATTTATCCATCAGCCCCTTTTCGGGCAAGTCGGTCAGTTAGCTCATAAAAAGTGGATCACCAGTATGTCGACGATTAGAGGATTACCGGAAATCCCGGTCGAAACTATTCTCGATACGTTGGTTTTTCATACAGACAGTGTAGGTAGATGTGGAGCCCTTCAATACCTTAATTCATCAGGTCCTGTTAATCAACCCAGGTTTAAGATCCGTCTCTATGAGCTCATTGGGTTAGTGGTAGCTTACAAAGGTCCATGTTCTTCTTTTCATGATGGAGAAAGATGGATGAAAGATGCATTACAAGCTTCCCTTGATCTGGGGGATGACCAAATGCTTTACGAGGTATATATCAAGCTTTGCTCTTTCTATACAATGAAGTCCAATTTTGGAACTGCGACTTTATATGGATTGATGGCGCTTGAGCTATGGGATAAAGGATTCAGGGACAATTACGTTTTTCAACCTTTTATCTTTTACAATCTTGGCTATAATTTTTACCATGCAGGTGAATACCGGTTGGCTTTACATGCTGCTAACGAAGCCATTACTCCTCCACATAATAATAAATTTCAGGAAGCAGAAGTCCTGAATCCTGAACACCAGATGTATACCTGGAATCTCATCGGGTTGTGCTATGAACAACTGAATAAATATGATTCAGCTTTCTATGCCTTTGACAAGGCATTGGTATTCGCCCGGGAGCATAGTAGTCCATTTTGGATCGGGTTGATTAAAGGCAACCAGGGAGATGTATATTATAAAATGGGTCAAATAGATAGCGCAGCTGTATTGTTGCAAATGGACTATCAGTCTAGCATAAAGGCTCAGCAATTTGACAATGCAGCCAATACATTGCATTGGCTTGCCCTCATCAAATTGAAACGAGGTCAGCCTGAGCAAGCTTTACAAATGTTGCGCGAATCCATGTCGCTTTTAAATAAAAAAAGAGACCCTACGTACCTGGAGAATATCCTGAAGGGTTTTGCAGATGTATTTACTGGCCTGGACAAAGCTGACAGCGCAAGCATTTACATGCAACGATATGTGCAAATTCATGATTCATTACAACAAGTGCAATATGCGGGAAAGGCTGAAATCGTCAAGATGCGACAGGAACACGAGCAAAGTATATACAGAATTAACGACCTGAACAAGGAGAAAAAAAGAATCGTCCTGATCCGCAATTTTATCATACTCTTCATTTTATTATTACTTGGATTAGTTCTGCTTTACTTCAATCGTCAGCATTTAAAAATGCGTATTATTCAATTACAGACCTTAGATGAAAAACGCCTGGCGGAACAGGAAGTCATCCGGGCACAGGAACAATTAGCACAATTGACTCAACATCTTTTGGAAAGGAATACTATGGTGGAGAACATGCAGGAACAAATGCTCAAAAAAGAATTGGATGAGACCCAGGTCCAACATATCCTCGAGCTATCTAACCACACGATTCTTACAGATGCTGATTGGAATCATTTCAAAGAATTGTTTGACAAAGTGTACCCAGGATTCCTTATTCATCTTAAAAACCAGGCGCCGGACATTACGTTAGCAGAGCAAAGGATTGCAGCCATGTGCAGGCTCAACCTGCATAATAAAGAGGCCGGCACTCTTTTGGGCATTTCTCCCGGCAGTGTCAATAAGACTAAGCAACGACTCAAACAACGTCTTAACCTTGATCAGGACACAGATCTTGTGGCCTATTTTACAGTTTAACCTATCGGGTATCATTCCTTTTCCGGACGGAACATTTTTCATAGTCCTTTCCACTCAAAATCAACCAGTTAGAAAAATCCTGTCTCGATTTTGTCCTCCTCCTGTCTCGATTTTGTCGATCTCATTATTTGCATTCCGCCATAGTCCATCAATATTTTTACATCGTTGCTGATCGCATGACGCAGCATCGAAATTGAATGCAAGTTTTATGAAAACAAATAAAACCATTTGGCTTACGGTGATCATTGCCATCCTTTTAATCCTGTTGGTTTACCTGTTTTCAGAGCACCTGATAAAGCAAGTGAATAATAAATATTCCTCGCTTAGCATGGTCATCAAATCAAGCTCAAAGACTTTTGCTGTTAAAGAGAAAAAAGATTGCTTCAACTACATTATAAAAAACCACAAGTAATAAATCCAATCATCATGAAAAATAATATCCTTCTTTTCCTTTGTCTTGCCTGGAGTGAAATGTTATTCTCTCAAAGCGTAGGAATCAATACGGCCACTCCCAATCCGAGTGCAGCACTGGACGTCACCAGTACAACACAAGGCATGCTGGTGCCCAGGATGACCACTGCGCAGCGAACCATGATCACCAGTCCGGCCACAGGTCTTTTAGTATTTGACGTGACGACAAACTCATTTTGGTTCAAAGGGAGTTCTACCTGGACTGAGCTTATTGATTCAAGCAATGCATCAGTGCATAGGAATGGAAATAATTTTTTCATGGCTGTCGGTGGAGGATATGTTGGCGTTGGAAAAAATAACCCGAGTGAAAAACTGGACGTAGAAGGAAATGCCAATATCAGCGGTACACTTGGAATCGCAGCATTGGCCGTAGGGGGAGTAGCAGCATTTGGAGGAGTTGCAGCATTTGGAGGAGTAGCCGCTTTTGGTGCTGGAGTAGGCGTTGGCGTTGACGCCCCCGATGCGAGTGCAGCACTGGAAATAGCCAGTGATTCAAAAGGATTCCTTCCGCCAAGAATGACCACCGCTGAACGATTAGCGATTCCCAATCCGGCAGAAGGACTAGAAGTCTTTGATGTGGACACTGATTCACCGTGGTACCGAACAGATAGTGAATGGAAAGAGATACAAAATTCACAAACAGATTCCGTGAATCTGGAAGTACATCGAAATGGCGCTGATCGTATTTACATGGGCCTTACGGATAGTGTTGGCATCGGCACTAGTAACCCTAATTATAAATTACAAGTAGCCACCGATGGCGATGAATATGGGATCGCACAAACCAGCAATGCAGTCACTGTATCAACACTCATCGCCAATGGAAATTCAGGCGCTATAGGAACAAAGACCAATCATCCTTTTAGTTTATATGCCAATAATATTCCTGATCAATTTGTATTGACACCAACAGGCAATGTCGGCATTGGTATTCATGATCCAATTGCTCCTTTAAGTTTTGCTCCCGGCAATGGAGACAGGATCGCTCTTTCAAAAGTCGGGACGAATGAATATGGGTTGGGCGTAGGTACAAATGCAATGGAAGTGTATGTTCCTGATGCAGCCAGCTCCATCGAATTCGGACGAGGCAATGCTAATTCATTTACAGAAACAATGCGGATTACAGGAGCGGGTAATGTCGGTATAGGAAATTCAACACCTCATGGAGCATTGCAATTTGGAAATACAGCACTGGTAAGAAAAATAGTTTTATTCGAAGAGAACAACAACGATAATGAATTTGACGGTATTGGAACCAGTGCAAATGCGATGCGCTATCAAGTGAATGACACAACGTCCGATCATGTTTTTTATGCCGGCATCAATGGAGCATCCAGTAAAGAGCTGATGCACATTCGAGGTAATGCCAATGTCGGTTTCGGCGTACCCATGCCTGAAAATACTATTGATATCCAGGGAGGTCCTGCACGTACAGGAACTCATCCTATCCATAGGTCCCTGTATGTGACCGATAATATGGATGATGCTTCCAACGGGATTGAATTTCGAACTTCCGATGCCACGCAGGGTATTGGTTTTGGAAAGAATACTATTTATGCAGCAGGATCAAATGTTTCACAAAATTTAGGCCTCTCTGCGAAAGGGGCAAGTGGAATTGTTCAGTTAAGCACCAATGGAAGTGCTCGTGTTTCTGTTACCGGCGCAGGGAATGTTGGCATTGGAACTGCAGTACCAAATGCACCCTTGCAGTTTACCAATACGGATGCCAATAGAAAAATTGTTGTTTCGGAAACAGCTAACAATGATAATCAGTACAAGGGAATCGGAACCAACACTAACGCTATGCGATATCAAGTTGCCTCTACTGGAGAAAGTCATATTTTCTATGCCGGCACTTCCAGCAGCGCCAGCAATGAACTGCTTCGAATAACCGGCACTGGAAATTTGGGTATCGGAACTGGTGCATTGGATGCGAGGCTTGATGTTACACGGGGAACCGGAAACGAGGGTACGGCTGTATTCAGGGGCACTACTTTTGATTCACACTTCGATTTTTCATCAGCTGAGAATACGTATATACGCGGTGGTAAAGCAGGAGCAAATGTTATTCTCAATGACCAGGCTGGATTGGGAAATGTGGGTATCGGAACTGATGCGCCAGCGCAAAAATTGCAGGTGCAGGGTTCTGCATATATCACAGATAAAGTTGGGATTGGTGTCAGCGCACCTGCTGGTAAATTACAATTTGCCAATGTTGTGGAAAACCGAAAGATTGTATTGTGGCAAGGAAACAACAATGACCAGGAGTTTTATGGTTTTGGGATCAATCCTTCTGCATTAAGATACCAGGTCGACGACGTCAACTCGAGTCATGTTTTTATGGCAGCCGGAGGTCCAACAAATAGTTTTGAGCTGATGCGGATCCAGGGAAATGGAAACGTGGGTATCGGAAATGCCAGCCCCACAGAAAAACTGGATGTACAGGGTAATTTGAAAGTTAGCGGAACGGCGCTATTAGGATATGAGATAGTTGAAGCTGATACTTATGTTCCCGGATTATCGGAAGGGACAGCTTCTTGCGGATGTCCTCCCGGGAAGGTTGTTTTAGGGGGTGGATATTGGATAGACGCTCTTCAACTCATTTATGCAGCACCTAACGCTAACGGTACTGTATGGGCAGTTAAAGCCAGGAATCTTATTCCTGCGACCAATACAGAATTGCACGCATGGGCTTTTTGTGCAAGGATTGGAAATTAAAAAACCGCAAGGAACATTTGCGCTTCTTAAGCTTGATTGCATTAGTCCAATCAAAGGGGGCGCTTGGAGTTCCTTGCGGTAGTATCTTAAATAAATACCTGTATCGAAATGCTCAGGAAATGGATTTAAACCATGACTGAAACATCTCTCCTACTATAGGAATTGGTTTTTGCTGACCACTCAATGCATTGACTAAACTGAGTATCCATAGTATCAATACAAGAATGTAAAAAGCCATTGACAAAAATGGAATATGTGTCATAGCTAGTAACCAGCCTACAAGACCTAACAACGCTATGCCCAGCATTTGCCTGAGATAGTAGGATGTATTTGGTCCTTTGTCAGATTGGTTCATCACCAGCGCTATTATCCAGCCGATAAGCGTGATGTGTGCAACGATTGATTTTGTTTTGTCATCCATAGTTGGTTAAGTGATTTTAGGTTAAAGTCGTTAAAAATAATAATCCTTTCGCTCATTTTAAGAAAATTCTTTCGAGGGGTTTACCAGGATGCCTGAACGGAAAATACGGGGATAATGCCCAGTTGTTCCTCCGCCTGGGTACTTTGAAGGAACGGATCGTAATAATGGTAAGCGATGTTACTCAGGCCGAAAAGATTTTGGATGTCAAGTGAATATCGCCAGCGGATTTTTGGAGTGGCAATTGTCCTTGAAATGCCAAAGTCAATTCTTTTATAAGCAGGTAATTGTTGATCATATGATCCCGGATATTCAAATATCGTTGTTCCGGATAATTGTGATTTTTCTTCATTGATTTTTGCTTCCCAGAGACCACCGTTTAATAAACCTCTCATCGAAAAATTCCAAATCCTGTTTTTACCATTTTTTACTCTAATGACTTCTTTGGCAATAGATAAGTGTGTTGCATATCGATTATCATACCGACCGGATTCAAGTGGATTTTCCTTAAGCCCTCTTTCACTTTTATAAACAGATTGATTAAGATCAAGGCTCCATCCTTTCTTATTTTTAAAATACCAGCTTCCTTCAATACCAATATGCCTGGAAATTCCATTTTGTTCAATCCCGGTGATAACCGTATCGATGGGCGAATAGGGAAAATCAGCCAGGTAGATAAATGCACCTGAATATTCATAGGCAGTTAAATGACTCATTTGCTGGTAATATATATTGATGTCAAAGCCCTGGCTCCTTCCTGCATATTTCCACCCCAGTTCATAATTGTCTGAAATAAAGTTGACGCTGGTTTTTTTATCATTAGTGTTAGTGGTCTGCAACGGTTCACCAGCGGCATGACGGATGCCACCGAATAATGAATTCTTATCGGAGATACTCCAATTCAATGTAGCCCGGTAACCGGGAATCCATTTTTCATAAGTAAACGAATGATAAACTTCACCACCTAATTCCAATTGCAATGATTTCGAAATAGTAGATTCAATCTGGAATGAAGGCCTGATCTGGGATTCTTCGAAAAAAGGAAGATAGCTGTAATGATCATTTTTATAGGTCCTGTTTTCAAAATGAATCGCTGCAGTAGCATGAATTCGCTGAGAATGTAAAAACGACAGTTCAACGAAAGAGGACGTAATGGATATCTGATCATTGTAATCAATCATCACCGAATCCGCTTCAAACTTTCCATTCTTATCATATGTAGATTGATTAGTCGAAAACGCAAATCCACTGCGCAGAAATAATTTTGGACTCATATTTAAATCATACCTGGCTCCGGCTCCCACGATATCATTTCCATAATCGATATCAAAAAAATCCTTATACCGCTCCCGGTCATCCGGATTTTCAACTTTGTTAAATTCATTTTTACTGCTACCGGCCCAAGCAAAGAGTTTTAATTTATGTCGGAGTCCCTGGTTTCTGAAAGAAATGACTCCATCATAAAATCCAATTTTTTCTCCACCGAAATCCGCTCCAAGATCAGTCAGCAAACCGGTGAAACTATATCGCAGATTGACATCCAAAATGCTGCTTGAACCTATCGCAGTCCCTCCTCCCAATTCAAATCCGATGAGACCGGCTTTAGCTCTCCATTCGGGTTTGGCACTTTCATGCAGTTGCATATCAATGGCAGCGCCACCGATATTTCCAATGCTCAAAGGATTAATTCCTGTGTAAATATTTGTTTCCCCCAGCGTTTGTGCCGAAAACATATTTACGCCTCCACCATATTGAGTAGGCAGATCTGAAAATGTTCCCGCATTGTTGGTGTGATTGGGATTGACGATTTCAAGTCCTTCAAGATACCAATTATTAAAAACAGGTGATTTGCCTCTCAGTGATAAATGGTTGGCCTGATCATTGAGTAATACAATTCCCGGCCTGCTTTGCGCCACACGTACAGGGTCATCGAAATTAGCTGCAGTATTGATTATATCTTCCGGAGAAATAGTTTGTGTATATGGAACAGTAGGTCTTGTTGCCGTAACAGTAACTCCTTCCAGATTAAAAGGATTTATTTCCAGGTAATTTTCCTGGCGATAAGTAGAGTATCCATCCAGGAAAATATAATCAGTCGTCTGTGGTTTGTATCCCAATGCCTGGACGGTCATACTGATCCTTTCCGCATTTGTAGAGAGATATGTGTAATGGCCTTCATTATCAGTAGTGAGTGAGGTGATCAATGAATCTCCTTTTAGTACCGAGATAATCGCCAGCGCAACAGGTTGATTGGTGACTTTTTCTTTTACGACACCGATGACTCCCTGGGAAGAAAGTGGAATTGATATGACAAGTAAAGCAAACAAACAAACTATAAAAAGGGAATCCCTCCATGAGAAGGGATTCCTGAGGATCATAATTTGTTGGCTTTTCGACCGAAATATTTCCATCGAAAAATCATATTTGATCGACACGAAAGATAATGGAATTATTATAACCTCCACCTTAAAATAACTTTTTTAAAAAATATTTTAACCCAAAATCAGAAGGCTTATAAGTTTATAGGTTTATGAGTTTAAGCGTTACCGAATACTGAATACCGTTTACCGTTTACTTGCGTATTTTTATGACGGTGATTTCGTCCTATGTCAAACACATTCTGGTTCTCTCCTCCATCCTTTTCTTTTATTGCCACCCGGCGATAAGCCAGTATTCCGTCACTTTCAAAACAGGGACTTTTCCTCTTTTAAAGCCCGGGATTCACGCACGTTCTTCAGGAGAAAATGAATACCTGTTTTATAAAGCTGATCATGTTTTATCGCTCCACGAAAGAGAAATTCTATTGAAAAATGGAATTGAAATTTTATATGCACTTCATCAACATATATATTGGGTTCGCATAAAGGCAACAACAGATAATACTTTTTCAAAATATTTGTTTGACGTAAATCCTGATTATAAGATCGGCATTACCACCGAAGACCGGTCTGCATCGCATAAACTCAGATTATCAGTTGCCCCGGGTATGAAACAAGACGAGATCCAGGAATGGGCAGCCAATAATAATATCTCTCTTCTTGACATGAGAGCCATGAAATTTGGATTCATCGATGTTGAAGCACATGACGGTGTCAACAATACTATTTTTAACACACCATGGATTTCCTATATAGAAGCAATTCCTAAAGATGAACTACTGAACTACAGGGCCCTGCCGGGTGAGCGAGGGTGGGGATTGAAATCACCTCTTACCCGGGGACTGGATGGGTCCGGAATTACTGTAGGAATTGGCGACGAAGGAAGGATAGGTACACATGAAGATATTTCTTCTTCAATCCTTGACCTGGCAAGTTTTAGCATTAGCCAACATACCACGATGGTGACAGGCAATGTGACGGGCGCCGGAGTATTAGATCCTGCTTTTGGATTTGGATATGCCCCCAATGCCCATGTCATCATCCGGAATTTCTCAGATATCCTCTGGTCAACACCTCAATACATCAGTGACTTTAATTTGAGCCTGACCAATAATTCTTATGGCTCAAGTTTAACGGATTGTACCGTCATCGGTGACTATGATGGGACAAGTGCAGCGCTTGATGCGATGATGAGAACTTATCCATCCCTGCTTCATGTTTTTGCCGCGGGTAATTCAGGAGGAATAAGTTGTTCACCTTATCCATCAGGATTTGCAACGGTTGCAGGAATTTACCAGTCCTCAAAAAATGTACTTACAGTAGGAGCCGTCAACATTACTGATGGGAATGCATCTTTCTCAAGTCGTGGCCCGGTAGATGACGGACGAATAAAACCTGAAGTAGTAGCCAATGGAGCGGGCCGCTTTAACACGATTGATAATAACCAATATGCAAGTAACAGCGGGACAAGTTTTTCATCTCCTGCGACCACAGGAATGGCTACCTTATTATATCAACGATATCGCCAACTTCACAATGACAGTTTGCCGGATGCCGCGCTGATCAAAAATGTCATCTGCAATGGCGCTGATGATTTAGGCAACACAGGCCCTGATTTTATTTATGGATTTGGAAGAATCAATGGAGTCCGATCTGTAGAAATACTCGAATCAAATCATTTCAAATCGCTGTCTGTCGATGATCAACAAGTTGTGACAACGAGTATTGTAGTTCCATCAGGAGTTGCTTCTATTGACATTATGTTGAATTGGACTGATCCTGCATCTGCCCCCTATGAAACAGTCACGCTCGTCAATGATCTTGATCTTGCAGTGATCTCACCTGCAGGTGATACAACATGGCCATGGAAATTAAACTATACTCCATCAGGTGTTTCAATTCCTGCTACAACCGGTCCTGATCACCTGAATAATATCGAACAGGTAACAATACAAACTGCTACTGCAGGAACATACACCATTTTAGTAAAGGGTTTCCAGGTACCAATGGGTCCTCAGTTATGCTGGCTCACCTGGGATCTTCAACACTCCGGAATCACTATTCAATCTCCTATCGGCGGAGAAGTTTTCAAACCGGGAAATATCAACTTACCAAATGACAGGCAATACATCCGGTGGGACGCATTTGGAACAGGCTCATCTACATTCAATGTTGACTATACTATTAATGGTGGAGCATCCTGGATATCTCTTGCAACAAATGTGCCTTCCTCGAGACGATACCAGGATTGGTTTATTCCAAATAACCCGACGGATCAAATGAAAGTCAGGGTGACTGCATCCAATGGAATGATGGATACTTCTGATCAGTATGCCGTGATCATGCCTCCTCCGGGAAATGTCATAGCCACTACACCTTGCAATGGATACATCCAAATGACATGGAATCCAGTCACAGGCGCAAATCACTACCAATTATATTCTTTAAAAAATGAAATTTTGACTTCGCTGGATACAACATCAAATACGTCAATTGTATTAAGTGGATTTCCTCCAGACTCTTCTATATGGATATCGGTGGCGGGGGTTTTTCCATCAGGGAAAGCAGGACTAAGAGCAAGAGCTGTTTTAATCACACCAGCAGGTGGAAATCAATGTTCATGGAATAATGATCTGAGACTCGATTCGCTGATTGCTCCGAAATCAGGTCGTCAATTTACATCTTCGGCTTTGACGATAAAAGACACAATCAAGTTACATATCACTAATGAAGGCCTGGTGAATGCATCCGGTTTTTCATTGTCTTATAAAGTCAATAACGGATCCGTGATAACACAAGCGTTTAATGGAACATTAAATGCAGGAATAGGCGCGATCTTTTCATTTAACCAGGTTGCTGATTTTTCAGCTACCGGCAATTATAATGTGAGGATTTGGTCAACATATGCTTCTGATCCATTCCATAAAAATGATACGCTGAAAATAATTGTGCGCAATCTTCCAAATCCTCCGGTTATATTTCCATGGTCCGAAAATTTTGATGCCATTCCTGATACCCAGGTTTTATCAGATGAGATTGGTTTACCTGGTCTCACTGCATGGGATGCAGATCTTCAACCAACTTGTAGGATAAGAACATTTGCCGGTTCTCCCTTTTGTCATTCAGGAGAAAGAGCTCTGACCGTTGATGCAACGCAGAACACTACATCAAAACACGGTGATCTCTTCCTTACGCTCAATATGGATAATTACTCGGACGTCTCTGATGATATTCGCATGAGCTTATATTTTATGCATCATGAAATCATTCCCGATGTCAACAATACGGAATCGATATGGATTCGGGGATCAGATGCGGATACCTTTTTGCTTTTAACTTATTTACCAAACGATGCAAATCTAAGAGGTGTTTATCAGCATTTAACCGACTTGCATATCAGTTCCGTTTTGCAACAGGCGAATCAGGATTTCAGCACTTCTTTCCAGGTAAAATTCGCTCAGGATGTCAAGGGCACAGCCGGCCAGACCACAAGCGAAGACGGACAAACTATCGATGATATCTCATTCGATTTGATTCAAAAGGATATTAAGATTGCCCAGTTGTTGCATCCACAAGCTGTCTCATGTGGATTGGGAATGGAGATGCTGCAAGTGAGTGTCAGTAATACAACTATTAAAACCGTAAATGATGTAAATTTCTCATGGCAGGTTAATGGAGGTATGATTCACTCAATGAATGTTGATTCAATTCCGGGTGACACCACTATTAATTATACATTGAATCCTTCAGTTGATTTTTCTGCACCCGGCGCTTATGACTTAAAGATTTGGGTCAACAGCATTGAGGATAATTATCATAACAATGACACTTTGCAAACACAAATAGTGAATTCATCGCTGATTAATATTTTTCCATACCGTGAAGGATTTGAATCAGGCCCTGATGGTTGGGTGAGCGGAGGAATCAATTCATCGTGGATGGAAGGAACTCCCGGAAAAGAAATTCTTTCGCACGCCGCAGAAGGGCAGCATGCATGGACAACGAATTTATCCGGACCATATAATCCTGATGAAACCTCTTATCTCTATTCACCTTGTTTTGATTTTTCCGGGTTCACACAACCTTTTCTATCGTTTGCATTTCAATATGATCTTGAGTCCGGATATGATTATGCCTGGGTGGAATACAGAATCGAAGGAAGTAATGATTGGATAAAATTAGGTGTGATGGGAAATGGCACCAACTGGTATAATGATCCTTCTAACCGATGGAATGGAACGCAAACACATTGGGTCACAACCGGTATTGCGATTCCGGTTACTGACACAATTGTTCAGTTCCGCTGGGTGATGCAAAGTGATGTTGGAGTTGAAATGGAGGGTCTCGCTATTGACCAGGTCAATGTCTATGATCGAAAACAAATTTATGATGGAGCTGCATTACAATTGACACAACCTGTGTCTGGAAATAACTGGATTCATTTTGATCAGGGTGGACAAAGGATATTCAGCATTAATCCTGAAGGTCAGGATCTCGGAAATGTGACGCTTAATCTTTATAAATCAAATCAGAATTTTATTTTATCAGACAGTCTTTATCTCATGTCACGCAATTGGGTGCTGACATGCACAAACGCTCCGCAAAGCGAGATTAAACTAAGAGGATACTTTACAGCATCTGAGGCAAATAATCTTGTCAATGCGACGGGATGCACGCAGTGTATTTCTGCTCGAGATGCATTTGATGTTACATCACTTCGATACACGGGGCAAAATGAAGATGGACAGTTCAACAACGATACCCCATCACAAGTCCTGGCTTATCCTCCGGATTCCACTGAGATATTTTCTTATGAAAATGGCTATTATGCCGAATGGAATACCAGCGGTTTATCAGAGTGGTGGATCACTTCACTGGTGACAAAAAAATCAGGTCAACTATCAAGAAGAATCAGTAGTTCAAGTGATGATGCAGAGGAGCACCAGGACAATGGCTCAGTCGATCCGGTGCGTGAAGTCATCGCCATGACGGACAAAGATGGCCATCAAACCATAGGCTGGCGATTTAAAAATATCAATGTTCCATCAGGAAGTTATATATCCGATGCAGTCCTAAAATGGAAATCATTCAATACTGCAAGCACTCCTGCTAATTGGATCTTGCAGGGTGAACTTTCAGCAGATGCATCTGCATTCACTACATCAAAGTATAATATCACATCAAGGGCGCGATCAACACAGGTCGTACAATTCACTCCGGATAATTGGAATACAGTGAACCAGGAATATTCTTCACCTGACTTAAGACATCTCATTCAGAACATCGTGGATCAACCTGGATGGATCAATGGGAAGGATATAGCTCTGATCATGCACGGAACAGGACTGCGTGAATCCTGGAGCTACGATGGCGATCCGATGAAAGCAGCTCAGTTGATCATCACTTTTGATAGTGTTTGCAACGATAACGGAATTCTTTATGTCAACCTCAATGCTTCCGGTCTGCAAAATGGTTCGTCATGGACTGATGCGTACAAATCTTTTGAGCAGGCGTTGGATCGGGCTTCTCATTGTCCGGGGATCACGCAGATTTGGATCGCAGGAGGAACCTACTCGCCGTATTTTGAAGTGAGTCGTAATTCCGGATACATGATCCGATCAGGATTAAGTGTGTATGGAGGATTTGTGGGGACGGAAACAAACATCAATCAAAGAGTTTACGGAATGAACCCAACCATACTGAGTGGAAATATCGGATCTGCAGGCAATGCGAATGATAATTTATATCACGTCGTCACCATTCCGGTAGGAGGTGCTGGTGTTTTACTCGATGGAATTACAATTAAAGACGGGACCGCAAACGGAGGTACATTTCCACTCCAGAATGGAAGCGCCATTTACAACCAGGGTATCTTATCCTGCAACCAGGTCATCCTGACAAACAATTCTTCGCCGGCTTTTTATAATGCACCGGGGAGTCAACTGGTTTCAAATGGCACAGTGCAGGTAAAATTGTAGCCGGATCAATCACACATGGCATGATTTTGTGGGTAACTCCTTAGAGGGAAAATGTCCTATTACTCCCCTGTAGACACCCTGACACAGAAATACCTCCTTTCTGAGCAAATAACGCATTATGCAATACTATAATATGTTAATTAATTACTAGATTTGCTTCCTCCCCGTGATGATATCCGCCTGAGGACCATGATCGTATCAGTATATTTCTAACTTTGTACACGTTTTGACCTCCTTGTTATTCTTGCTCCTATGAACATTTCCAGACTCTTAGTTATACTTATATCCATATTTCTCTTCCAATCCCTTGAAGGCCAAAGCGTTCTTTCAAAAGTCACCTTTCCCATTGACGAAAAACAAACGATCTCAGACCTGGCTAAGGCCGGGATTGATCTGTCTCACGGCACACGGAAAATAGGAGTTTCATTCACCACCTCACTCGAAGGTTATGAATTGGAACGTCTTCATGATTTAGGTATCCGGTATAATATTGATATCCCTAATCTTGCTTCATACCGAAAAGAAGGCCACCACCAGGACCGGACTCAGCTCCTTTCCTGCCAGGACAATACATACAATATCAATGTTCCGAAAAACTTTGAGCTTGGAAAAGCCGGTGGGTTTTTCTCTTTGTCTGATGTTCTGGATAATCTGGATATCATGCAATTCCTCTATCCAAATCTTATTTCTGTACGGAAGCCGATTGGCAATTTCAAAACATGGGAAGGCAACAGCATTTTTTGGGTGAAGATTTCAGATCATCCTGAAGAAGATGAAAATGAACCCCAAATATTATACACCGGTTTGACACATGCCCGTGAATTGATCAGTGTCAGTCAGAACATTTACTATATGTGGTACCTGCTCGAAAATTATGACAAGGATCCATTGGTAAAACAAATTGTCGATAATACCGAATTGTATTTTGTCCCTGTGGTAAATCCGGACGGAATGAATTACAATATTGATGGTTATAATATCCAGCAGGATACATTCACTCGTTACCTGCGAAAAAATATGCGGGATAATGATAATGATGGTGTCTTCGATCCCAAATATGACGGTGTCGATCTCAACAGGAATTATGGATACGCATGGGGATATGATGATGAAGGTTCTTCTTCAAGTCCGCAGGCAAGCACTTACCGTGGACCCTCTCCGGCTTCTGAGCCTGAAACCCAGGCTATGCAATACTTCTGCGATACACACCATTTTAAGATTGCACTGAATTACCATTCCTATGGTAATCTGCTTATCTATCCATGGGGTTATGAGGATGTCAATACGAGTGATTCGGCCATATTTGTTCATTACGCTGAATTACTTACGCAACAAAATAAATTTGTCTATGGCAGGGGACTAGCCACAGTTGGATATATCAGCAATGGTGACTCTGATGACTGGATGTATGGAAAGCACGGCATCTACTCTATGACACCTGAAGTGGGTGATCAGGATGAAGATAATTTCTACCCTCCGAAAGAAAGAATCATTCCTTTATGTCAGTCAACATTGAAAATGAATATTCTTTATGCCCGCCTTGTCAATTCGTTAGTTTCTATTACTGACGAAACGCCTAAGTTCATTCATGGCGGTGCTAACCCTTTGAATCTTGAATTCAATCGTTATGGTCTATTAGATGGCGATGTTACAGTTTCTTTCAACCCTTTGAGTTCATACGTGACACAGGTGCCTGCAACTTTTACACTCAGCATGCAGAAATTCGTTCCACAAGAACGCAAGATGAACTTTACAGTTGATCCTCAGATTGCATACGGCTCCTCTGTTAAAATTGAAATCATCTGCCAACAGGGTGGATATACCTATCGCGATACGCTTACAAAAGAACGTGCTGACTTCTTTACGCCCGTTGATGATCCGGGCGAATTAAAGAATTGGGATTTAAGTAATGGTATGAAATGGGACACGACGTCTGAATCGTATAAGTCACCTCCCGTGGCTATCACAGATAGTCCAAGAGGATTATATGGTCCAAACGAAAATGAGGCCATATTGCTCAACCAGGAAATTGATTTACAAGATGTGACTTCTGCCTATGTTCAATTCTGGGCAAGATGGGATATTGAAAATTATTATGACTATGTTGTATTCCAGGTCAGTTCGGATGGAGGCCATATCTGGCAAAACCTTTGCGGAGAAAGATCAAAATTAGGTTCCGTCTTCCAGCTTTATGATGAACCACTGTATGATGATAAACAAGATCAGTGGGTTCTTGAAACAACAGACCTAAAAGATTACCTGGGACAAAATATTCAATTACGTTTTCTGCTGGTCACCGATGGATTTGGTTTTGCAGATGGTTTTTATTTTGATGATTTCAAAGTGACGACGATCAAGGCAGGAACAACAGCGACCAATGATGTCGATGTCTCAGGCTTCTCTGTTTATCCTAACCCGTCTGAAAAAAGTTTTACTGTCCAGATGCCAGATTTGAATAAAGCATCTATATCCGTTTATGATTTATTAGGACATAAAGTTTATGTCAACGGATCAGTGAAAGGGAATACGCAAATTGTAGTGACTTCAGGTTGGCCTGCCGGTCTTTATCATTATGATATTTTTGATGAAGGCAAACCTGTACACAGCGGGTTGATGAGTGTCGTGCATTGACCTGGTTTCTCCTAAAATTTTGATTTTGTTTTTTCTCATTTCCATTGCCATCAGTTAGGCAGGATTAGTCATCTTTGCAGTAGAATCGTGCTCAATTTCTGAGGTAATTTAGAATATTATTTAAACTGACTGAGACATGGCTATAGACATCAGATTCCTGAATAAGCTTGGCATCAAAAAATTCAATAACGGTACTTCCACCGGTCTGAAATCATCAAGTTCGAAAAACTTTCAGCCATCACAATCTCCAGTTGATGGAAACCTCATAGGTGCTGTCAGTAATACTTCTCCAAAAGAATATGAAAAAGTGATCAAGGCTGCCACGAAAGCATTTGAAACATGGAGATTGGTTCCTGCTCCAAAACGTGGAGAGATTGTTCGCCAATATGGAGATGCCTTGCGCAGGCATAAAGATCCCCTGGGCAGATTAGTTTCTTATGAGATGGGTAAAAGTCTGCAGGAAGGTTGGGGAGAAGTGCAGGAGATGATCGACATCTGTGACTTCGCAGTCGGATTGTCCAGGCAATTGTATGGTCTCAGCATGCATTCAGAGAGAAATATGCATCGGATGTATGAGCAATGGCATCCGCTTGGCATTGTTGGCGTTATTTCTGCATTTAATTTTCCAACGGCTGTTTGGTCATGGAATGCTATGCTTGCGCTAGTGTGCGGTGATGTCATCGTCTGGAAGCCATCAGAGAAAACACCGCTGTGCGCAGTAGCCTGTATGAATATTTTTCAGGAAATACTTGAAGCAAATAATCTCCAGGAAGGAATCGTAAATATGATCAATGGCGATTATCGTGTTGGTGAATTAATGACACAGGATCATCGCGTTCCTCTCATATCTGCAACAGGAAGCACACGAATGGGAAAGGTAGTAGGAACCGCTGTTGCTGCAAGACTGGGAAGATCATTACTTGAACTCGGTGGAAATAATGCAATCATTGTGACGCCAAATGCAGATATGAATATGATTCTCACTGCCGCTGTTTTTGGTGCGGTGGGAACAGCGGGCCAACGATGTACATCTACAAGAAGGCTTATCATTCATCAATCTATTTTTGATAAAGTCACATCAACTTTGATCAAAGCATATAAACAAATTTCTATAGGAAATCCTTTGGATCCGAATGTTCACATGGGTCCGCTGATTGACATGCAGGCGGTATTTCATTATCAAAAAGCACTAGAAGCCATTAAAAACCAGGGCGGCAAAATGCTTGTTCCCGGTGGGGTTTTGAAAGGAAAAAAATATGCGAGTGGTTGTTATGTTCTTCCCTGCATTGCTGAAGTCAGAAATGATATGCCCATTGTTCAGACTGAAACTTTTGCACCTATTCTTTATGTGATGCCTTATAAAGATCTTGATGAAGCTATCCGGATGCAAAATAATGTTCCACAAGGATTGTCTTCTTCGATCATGACCGATAGCCTTAAGGAAGCAGAACGTTTTCTTTCAGTTTCAGGATCAGATTGTGGAATTGCCAATGTCAATATCGGAACTTCAGGTGCAGAGATCGGAGGAGCCTTTGGTGGTGAAAAAGAAACCGGTGGCGGACGTGAAAGTGGTTCAGATGCATGGAAAAATTACATGCGTCGACAAACAAATACCATCAATTGGAGTAAAGATCTACCTCTTGCGCAAGGAATTAAATTTGTGATTTGATTCATACACTTGAGAAATGAGAAAGTCCCCGGTTGCTGAGCTGAGAACCAGGTTGTGATATGCGGTCGAAGCATAGGGGATTTAGGGGCCAAAGGCTAGTGCACTCTGTACCAATATTGCGTCCTTCCTAATGCCGGGAAACCGATGTATCCTCTCAGTTTTAGAACATCAGGACTTTCTAATTCTACATAACAGCTATAAGTTTTTCCGTTGTTCGGATCCAGCACCGTTCCATCAACACCACCATTTTCAGTTTTAGTGAGATCGTGTATGAGAACCATACCGATGAGTGGTTTATCCTTTAAATCGCCTTCGCATTTTTCGCAGGTAGTATAGGTAGCGCCGGCTAAAAATTTAACCACCCTTCCATGAAGTTTGTCATCTTGCTCAAAAATTTCAATGACTGATTTTTCACTTCCATCACGATCATCAACAGTTTTCCAAAAACCGGTGACCTGTGCCTGAAGGCCAGGTATTGAAAAAACCAGAACAAAAACACTTAAAAAGAACTTATACCTCATAATCATATTCATGTAAAACTAAAATGGACTTCAATTATTAAAATCAAAGGAAATTTCAACTGATCATTTGATTTTACCTGGCCACAAAGGATCATCAAAGGTAAAGGAAAGCATCTCCATGGATCGTGCCGGTACAGAACAAGTCTTTAATCGCACTGGGAAATTCAATGGTGAAAGCCTCATAATCAATTGGTTAAAATAAAAATAAAGATGTCTTTACATCCGGAAAACATGGAATTTTAGACCGAATAAGTATTGATTTGTTACCAATAAGAGGCTATCCTTCGACACCCTATTAACTATAAACAGATGTATCTTTATTGTTCAGTCAGACCAAAATAACCCCTAAACACCATGGTAAACAAAGTAATCCTCATCGGAAACCTGGGGCGTGACCCTGAAGTCCGTTACCTCGAAGGAAATGTTGCAGTAGCTAAGTTCTCTGTAGCCACAAATGAAAGCTATAAGGATAAAAAAGGCGAATGGCAGACGGCTACGGAATGGCATGATGTGGTGGCATGGAGAGCCCTGGCTGAAAGGGCAGAGAAACAATTGAAAAAAGGAAGCCAGGTTTATATTGAAGGCAAACTCACTCACCGAAAGTATCAGGACAAAGATGGCATCGAAAGATATGTCACTGAAGTGGTAGCCAATAGTTTCAGGATCCTTGATCGAAGGGATTCCAGGCCGGGTGGACATGACGAAGAACTTCCACCGGAAGATTCTTTCAGCGATACTTCTTCCACCTCCGGCACAAGTGGAGAGCAACACGCTGATGATGATCTGCCTTTCTAAGCTGATCCGGTGATCTATTGACACAAAAAATTTTACTTTGGATAATTCTTCCTGGTCGTTACTGTTAGTTTCATTCATTAGTTGGGGATTGACAGGTGGTTTTATTCTGCTCATTTTTTTATTGGCATGTTCTGCGCTGATCAGCGGATCTGAAGTCGCATTTTTTTCATTGGATCGAAACCAATTGAAGAATTTGGAAGAATTAGATGACAGCACTGGTCAGCGAATTCTCAGGCTGAGAGAAAAACCACGGCGACTATTAGCAACCATTCTTATTTCAAATAACCTGATCAATATCGGGATTGTCATTCTTTCTTATTACTTGTTAAGACAAATTCTTCCGCATGAGATCTTATTTCAGTGGGGTATTAATATTAATTCAGTCAATGCGCTTAGTTGGTTAGACGCAGATGATTGGGCGAATTTGCTGGGCTTTTTAATATCAGTACTTGGGATCTCTTTTATTTTAGTTTTGTTCGGAGAAGTTGTACCAAAGATTTATGCAAATCTCAATAATGTGGGTTTTGCGCGACTCATGAGTTGGCCTGTCAGTATCCTCATGTCCTTACTGACACCCCTGAATAAAACTTTGGTCAAATGGGGAAATGTGATTGAACGAAAACTCGGCCATGAAAATATTCTTGGCGCCAATAAAGTGGATATCGATAAAGCCATTGACCTGGCAGTTGCAAAAGACAAAGATTCAGAAGTCGAAGCCGAAATACTCAAATCCATTGTTTCATTCAATGACGTTGCAGTGAAACAAATCATGAGATCCAGGATGGACATCATCGCGCTTGATACAGTCATGACGCTCGAAGAAATGATGCATGTCGTGCGTGAAGCAGGATACAGTCGTATCCCCGTATTCGAAGAACAGCTTGATAACATCAAAGGTATCTTGTATGTAAAAGATCTCATAGGCTATCTCGACCAGGCTAACCCACCGCATACATGGCCTGATCTGGTGAGGAATGAATTACTTTATGTTCCTGAAGCCCGAAAAATAAATGAGCTGCTCAAAGATTTTCAAAGAGAACATTTACACATGGCCATTGTGGTCGATGAGTATGGTGGTACATCCGGTATTGTCACGATGGAAGATGTCATCGAAGAAGTGATCGGAGATATCAAAGATGAATTTGATGAAGACCAGGAACTGGAATACAGGCGCCTGAGTGATCATGAATTTATCTTTGAAGGAAAGACGATGTTGATTGATGTCTGCAGGCTGATGGATGTGGACAAATCGAGCTTTGAAGAAGTCGATGGCGATGCGGATTCGTTAGCAGGAATGATCCTTGACATCAATGGCAAGATGCCTGTCATCGGACAGAAAATTTCATTTCCACCCTTTTCTTTTACAATACTTTCTGTTTCTCCTAAAAGGATCGAACGGATCAAAGTACAAATCGACAAATGATAAGATCTTTTTTATCAGTATTCATATTAAGTGTTGTCATCGCAGGATGTCAGCCATCCGCTAATTCACCTAAGCCAAGAGCTTATCCCAAAATAGAATATCCTCAACGCAACTACATCTCATACAACGAAGATGAATGTCCATTCCAATTTGAATATCCTGATTATGCGGAAGTGAGGAAAAGGGATGAAAAATGCTGGTTTGATCTTTTTATGCCTTCGTTCAATGCACGCATTCATTGCACATATGTACCCGTGGAAAACAGGGCAAAATTTGATGATCTCGTCAATGATGCGTATGTCATAGCTGATCGCATCAATGCACGGGCTAATTACATGGAAGATTCAAGAATAGTCAATCCGCATGGTATTTCCGGAGTGACATTGACGTGGACAGGACCGGCTGCTTCGCCCATGCATTTTTTTCTGACGGATACGACGCAGCATTTTTTCACTGCCGCATTATATTTTGATTCCAAAGTGAATCCGGATAGCCTTGCTCCGATTGCAAAATTTATCAAAGAAGATATCAACCATATGATATCCACATTTAACTGGAAATAATGTATGCCATGGTTGGAGTTTGCTCCAACCATCAACGAGATACCGAGAATGATACTGTAGAATACTGCATGTGGCAGGAGCAAACTCCTGCCCCGGCAAATAGAGACGCGATAAATCGCGTCTCTACATCTCGAATTCTTAATAAATAAAAAAACGCCTGTCTTTCTTTTAAGACAGGCGCATCAAAACAAAACGAAAAACCAACTATATTCTACTGATGAGATGACCTCATCGCTATTATTGTTACAATCCCTTTTTTAAACGCACAGGAATGTCTAAATATTTACCATTCCTGTAAACTTTTAATGTCACAGAATCTCCCACTTTTGCCAGTTCAATTTTCTCTTTCAGATCATTGAATGTTTTGAGTTTCTTTCCATCGATTTCTACAAGGACATCATTGGGAAGAATCCCGGCATATTGAGCAGCGCTACTTTCACTAACCTGATCGACCAGCAAACCTTCGTCAATGGCCAACCCTTGTTCTTTAGCTAGCTCCTCATCTAATACAAACACTTCTACGCCTAAAGATGTTCGCTCGATATCCTTTCCATTTTTAATTATGTCGTTAGCTATACTAATCGCCAGATTGCTGGGGATAGCAAAGGAATAACCAGCATAACTACCTGTTTCTGAGGCTATAGCTGTGTTTATTCCAAGAAGTCTTCCTTCAGCATCCACAAGGGCACCCCCGCTATTTCCCGGATTAATGGCGGCATCAGTCTGTATAAACTCCTCTATAGCCTTCGAGTTGGGAATGATGTCAAGGTCACGTCCTTTAGCACTTATAATCCCGGCAGTAACTGTAGAAGTGAGATATTCGAAAGGATTCCCAACAGCCAAAACCCATTCGCCAACCTTGGCATTATCTGAGTTTGCAATCTCCAAAGTGGGAAGATTATCGGCATCTATTTTCACAACAGCCAGATCTGTACTTGGATCCCGGCCTACAATGGTTGCTTTATATTGTTTGTTATCGGTTGTAATAATATTGACCTTGTCAGCAAAATCAACCACGTGGTTGTTGGTCAGGATATAACCATCCTTAGAAATGATAACTCCTGAACCCGCCCCTTTCCTGATGGACGGACCATAATTAAGCCCAAATCGCTCAAAAAAATCCTGGAAAGGATCCTGCTTGCTACGGTTCCTCGCCGCTGTTTCACTCTCAGAAGCCTCAATCAGGACAACCACTTTACGGGATTGTTCTGCCGCGGCCACAAAATCAGGACCGGTAGTTGGGCCCGGTGACATCATGGATACCGGAGTCAGACCATTGCCACTGGCATTGAAGTGTTGAGTATAATGGATCGCACCAAAGCATATCAAACCACCCATTATACCTGCCAGAATAAATGAGAAAAATGCTTTCAGTTTCATAGTTCTAGTTACTTGGTTTTGAAAGATGACAAGTGATCAATTAAACGGAAGCAAATGCAAGATGGTATCAATTTTTTTTTCGTTTAACAATAGTTTAACAGGAACCTGATTTGATCACATCAGCTGAGGTTTAAAAGCAGATAACTTAACGGTAAGATGTAAAACAAAAAACCTGTAAAGTGCAGAATCAGTAATGCCAAGCAACTTGTGAGCTTTGGCTTTGAACGGTTCTGGTGCGTTAGTCTCGAATTGTTGTAATTCCTCTATCCAATTGCTGGTAGGACCTTCTTCTCCCAACCTGGCCAGGAGGATATTCCATCGAGAATAAAGGGCTATCCGATAATCCGGATCATATGTATAAAGTTGAAATAAGTTAATGGCAGATTGAAAATTTTTATCGCGTATAGATTTACAGGCTTCTGCCCAAATCTGAGCATCTTCTGCATGCGCGTTTCCAATCCAAACTATAGTTGTAGAATCAGGATCATAAAATCTCAAGGCCAGGGAAGTAGGACTATAATATTCCGTTGCCCAACACCAGGTTCCAAAAAGAAATAAAACGATTAAAATAAATACCAGCACACGGGGCGTAAAAAATGATCTCTTACCTGGAGTTGCGGATGATGCATCGATTTGATGTAACTTCTCCCGTAGCTGTTTGTAGCGGGCATATTGCAATACGATAAAAGCTTCTATGCTATGACGAACTTCAGTGTCAAACTCGTGATCAGACTTTCTTAAAAGAATAAACCTGTCCAATCGATCTCCCTGAAGACGACCCAATAAGAAGTCATCTATTAGTTCCGCTTGCTCTTTATCTATCATTGCATTTTGATTTTAGTGTTCTGTCTGACTTCATAGCATCAATTGATTATCCTTCAGTAGAAGAATTTTTAATTTTTTAAAACAGGAATGTTTGATTTTTCTTGCCATGCGTGCGCCTGAAAGATGAAGCTGCGCTGCAATTTCATCCATGGTGTATTGAGCGGTCCACAGGAGAAGAATTTCTTTGCATCGATTGCCAATGCGTGAGAGATATTCTTCAAGCACTTCGTTTCGTTCAGTAGCTATTAATATTAGTTCGGGTGATATATCGGCAGACCCATAAACTTCAGGGGGATCTTCGACTAGAATTATTCGTCCGTTTTTTTTGGAGTGATTTTGCATTATTTTCCTGGCGATACCTATCCAGAATGATTTGAGGGACCCGGGTTTTACGGATTCAAATTGAATTTTATGAAGCATGATGATGAATGCATCATGCACAATATCCAATGGCTCTGTTCTGCAGCTTGGGTAAAGAGTGATCATTTCTGAGAGAATAGCTCTGACTTCTTTGTGGTATTTTTTATACAGGCAAAGAATGGCATGATCGCCTTCCGGGCCACCGGATTTGATGGCGATGATACAGTGTTCATCCTTTAGGTAAGGACTGTCATCCAACTGGTGCATGTTTTCAACCTGATGCGCTCCGGGTGAATGGTAAACCTCCGTCAGATTTACCGGATCGTCATCATACAAGTATACAAAAATTCAGGCAGAAATACCAGTGCCAAAAATTTTTTAAAAAAAAATGACAAAGAGGGGTAACATTTTGCCCTCCTCGATACATTATAGAGGCGTAAGATTAGGTTGGATTGTCATTGCGCAAATTGCCAGTTGAATTAAGCCGGATCATGCACCCAAAAAAGAATCCGGCTTTTTTTCTTTTTCACCATGAAACAATGGTACAGGCATATCATGGATCTCGTCTATCCGCCATTGTGCACCAGCTGTGGCCTGCAGCGTCCGCTGGATCATCATATATTTTGCCTTGATTGTCTCAACGAACTTCCGGAGACAGGATTTCACCTGCATGATCAAAATCCATTTACTGCACATTTCAAAGGAAGGATTGATCTCAAAGCCGGCGCAGCATTTTTATATTTCTCGAGGGGAGGTGGTACACAGCGATTGCTTCATCAGATTAAATACAACAACCAGCCTGACCTGATCACCACCATAGGAAAATGGTATGGCCGGCAACTTCTACAATCTGAAGCATGGCATGAAGTTGAAATGATCATCCCTGTTCCGTTGCATTGGAAAAAACAACGCAAAAGAGGCTATAACCAAAGTGCTGTTTTCGGCGACGGTATTGCAGAGGTGATGGCAATCCCATGTCACAAAAATGCACTCAGTCGTGTGACACATGATAAGAGTCTTACCGGAATGAGACGACTGGAAAGAGTTGAAACCATCGGATCTTCTTTTGTCCTGGCACATCCTGATCTTGTGCGGAACAAACATATACTATTGGTTGATGATGTATTGACAACAGGAGCAACACTTGAATCATGCGCACTTGCACTTATCGCTGCACCTGTAGCTTCTTTACGGATGGTGACGATTGCGACAGGGGAATTGTAAATGGTATTCAGTAACCAGTATTCGGTATTCGGTATTCGGTATTCAGTAACCAGTATTCAGTA
Organism: uncultured Saprospiraceae bacterium; assembly: GCA_963746195.1. Classification (GTDB taxonomy): domain Bacteria; phylum Bacteroidota; class Bacteroidia; order Chitinophagales; family Saprospiraceae; genus Opimibacter. The sequence continues at coordinate 135,352 of CAVVAS010000005.1, forward strand.
ATCAGTAACCAGTAAAAATCTAGTAAAATATGGAATATGTAATAAGTTTTAGAGATCTGGAGGTTTATAAACTTGCACGGAAATTAGTAAAGGAGATTTTTGAAATTTCAAAAAATTTTCCAAGAGAGGAAATGTATTCACTGACTGATCAAGTGAGAAGGGCTTCGCGGTCAATCGGAGGACAAATAGCTGAAGCCTGGGCGAAAAGGAAATATGAGAAACACTTTATTAGCAAACTGACCGATGCTGACGGAGAACAAATGGAGACACAGCATTGGATTGAAACAGCGTTGGATTGTTGTTATATTTCAAATGAAATCGCTAAAAATTTATTAGGCCAATGCACAACCATAGGTAAAATGCTAAATTCAATGATGGAGAAATCATCTTCATTTTGCATAAAACCATTTAAAAATTAACACTGAACACCGTTTACTGAATACTGAATACTGAATACCTATATCTTACACTAAGTAATAGATACAAGCAAATGGCAAATCCTGTTGACATCCGCGATGCTCTCCTCCGCGAAGTTCTACATCGCCTCTATGGCGAATCTCTTCCCCGAATTTTGAACTGCCTGGACCAACTGAGTGATGATCAAATCTGGTGGCGACCGAATGACTCTTCCAACAGCATCGGAAATCTTGTACTCCACCTGTCTGGCAATGTCAGGCAATGGATTTATTCAGGTTTGGGTGGATACCCGGATCACCGGAAAAGGCAAACCGAATTTGATGAACACGGCCCAATGAATAAAGCAGAACTTATTTCACGGATTACTTCTGCAATGGAAATGATTAAACCGGTTATAGAAAACTTACCTCTTGAAGAATTGTTAAAAAAGAGATCGGTTCAGACATTTAATGAGACTGGGTTGACCATACTCATACATGTCACTGAGCACTTCTCCTATCACACCGGGCAGATCGCATATATTACTAAAATGCTTAATAACAAGCCTTTAGATTTTTATGCGGGCGTTATTTTAGAATAAAAGTCCAACTAAGGTCTTATTTTAGCGAAATGCATAACATTCCAGGGATATTCCTGTGGATGGTCTTTGCTATCCCTGTGGGTTTAAGCCAGGGCCAACTTGAGAAATTACCGCCGTCCATCAATACGGACCGATATGACGAGAGTAGCCCGGTCATCAGCAAGGATGGTACAAGGCTGTTTTTTACGAGGACTGCGTCCCCGGATTTTGATCCAAGCTTAATGGATGAATCCGGCCAGGTGACCTCAAATAAAAATGATGTGCAATTTCATCAACGACTTTCCGGTATTTATTCTCAGATCGCAGGTAAGACCGTAGCGGATCCATTCTCTTCTACCTATAACCAGGATATTTGGTTGGCGTCGATCTCAGATGATTCCATCACCACCATTCGCCATCCCGGATATCCGCTCAACAGTGCACTGACCAATAGTCTCGTCTCCACAGGAATGAACCCCGAAGAATATGTTGTCATCAACCAATTCTTTGAGGATGGAAGTATGTACGCAGGATTCTCAAGAGTCAACATCAGCGATGATGGAGAACATAGTTTTCCAAAACCGATGTACATCTACGGATTTAATGTGGACAGTTCTGATGTTAACCTCACGATGACACCTACAGGTCATGTACTTGTCCTGAGCATGAATCGTTCAGACGGTAAAGGAGCCAATGATCTTTTTGTTTCATTTTATGTGCGTGAAAATGTTTGGTCAGCACCCATCAACATGGGAGATGTCCTCAATTCCGAATACCAGGAAACTACACCTCACATCACTCCGGATAAACGATTTCTTTATTTCGCCTCTAATCGTCCGGGTGGAAAAGGAGGTGATGATATCTATGTTTCAGAACGTCTTGATTATACCTGGTTGCGCTGGTCAACGCCGAAACTACTCGAAGGAGATGTTAATTCCTCGTCAGATGACAGCCAGCCCTATTTTGATCCGCAAAACCATTACATGTATTTCACGTCAAAAAGGGATGGCAGCAGCGATATTTTCAGGATGAGACTTATTCCGAGGCCCAGTTTGAAAAAACCTATATTTATTAAAGGTATCATTGTTGATGCAAGTACAGGTCAACCGACAAAGAGTGAACTTTTCTGGGGACAGCAATCATCGAAGAACTTTATGGAATATTTCAATAGCTATGATGGAAAGTTTGAAGCGAAGCTGACAGAATATGAACCATACAAATTCCAATTACGCAAACCGGGAAGCACTGCACAGCAGATTTTAGTGGATCCCCGCATCATTGAAAAGCAAGGTAAAGACACCATTGATATGGTGTTGTACATCACGCCCCAAAAAATAGAAGACATGATCAAGAGTGATACGACAGAAAAGAATTTTCACCGGAAAAATATTTACTCCATCAGCAGAAAGGCCTCTTCAGATGAAGATAGTGTTGACCTGGCCAATAAACTATTTTTATATAAAATTCAATTTGTAAAAACCAAAGCCATCATTCTTTCCAAATCAGGACAAGCCCTGGAAGACCTGGTCAACATGATGAATACCCATCACACCCTTGAAATAATGATTGAAGGCCACACGGATAACGTCGGTGATGAACTTGCCCTGTTGGATCTATCCTTGCAGCGTGCAGCCGTGGTAAGAGATTATCTTGTGAGCCGAGGTATTGATAAGAACAGGATTCAAATCAATGGCCTGGGAGCTACCCAACCTATCACTGATAATGCTACAGAAAGTGACAGGGAAATAAACAGGCGTGTGGAAATTAAAGTCATCAAACCTTAGAGGATGAAGGCCGTCGCCAATTTTTTTTCCATCCTTTTTCATCCATTGCTCATTCTCACCTACATGACATTGGTGTTGCTATGGACCAATCCTTTTTCATTTGGATATAGACATGTAGCTGAGGCTGGTATATTATTGATCATTGTGGTGATGACGACGATCACATTGCCGGCTATTGCAGTGGTCATGATGAAAATGCTCGGCTGGATACAATCCTTCAGGATGGAAACACGACATGAACGGATCGGTCCTTATATCGTCGCAGGTATCTTGTATTTGTCGCTTTATCTTCATGTCTCCAAAGCTGATTTTCCTACTTCTATTCGCGTGGCTTCACTGGGAGTGTTGATCGTATTGTGGGCTTGTTTTTTATTGAACAACTTTATCAAAGTGAGTGCACATGCGGCGGGCATGGGAGGGTTGGTAGCCATGGTGGCATTGACAAAGCTTAAGTTTGGTTATGATGAAGCTCAAATCGGATTTCCTGCAGGGGTTAATCTTGTGTTGTCGACGGATTATCTACTTTATGGAGCAATTCTTCTTACCGGCATCGTATGTTCTTCCCGGTTATTATTGAAAGCGCATGATTCCAGGGAAGTCTACCTCGGCGTTATTGTCGGGATGATGGGAATAATGATGGCTTATTTAATATTACATTAGACAGGAACTCTAATCATCGCAACGGATCAAAAAGCGAAGCCGATGCTAAATTGCCATGACCTGCTTTTGTTGACGTCACTTCTTGGAATCAAAGTTCTATCGGGATTGATATGCTGAAGCGAGATATCGTATTCGTTTCTATCTACATCACCCAAGCCATATAAATATCGAACCCCAATGAATAACCCCTGGTTAAAGAAATAAGATAGACCTCCAACTAGTCCCATATCTAAAGTTTGAAACATATCCTTATCCTTTACCTTAAAATCGTAATACGCACCTAATGTAGTCGGGATAGAATACTTTGTTCCATCGACAGATACTTCCTGGGTGGCGAGAGAAGCTCCTCCTGCTTTATCGGTTTTATAATTGTAATTCAGTCCAACCTTAAAAGGAACAGGCTTATTCAAAGGGGATTTACCATCGAAATTGATGGTCCCTCCTGCTGTAGAAGAAATCAGGAGACCAAAATTAAATCCCCCGGCAAGTTCGAAACCTTTTATTCTATAGTAAAGACTGAAAGGTAAATCAATATAGGAATTGCCGACATTAAGGGTTTGATTCCTGGTGCCGCTCAGTGTAACATAAGGTTGCTGCAAAGTGCCTGCACCAAGAACATAGTATGAGGGACCATTATATGCGTAATCCGTACCGCGCTGAGAATAGATAAACTCACCTCGCACTCCCATCAGGTCACCAAACTTGTAACTAAATGTCGCACCGATATGAAAGCCACTTGACATTTTATTCTTTTCAAGTGTTTCGCCATTTGGACCTATTTCAGATGGACCTTCATATTGTGCAAGGCTAATACCTGCTTTGAAGCCATAACCAAATTTTTTGCTCTGGGCCATCAGGCTGCCTGCAAGCAGGATCAATAACAGAGAAAGGGTAGAGATTTTCGAAATCATAATAAGTTTCAAAATTAGATACCAGTTATTCGGTGATTGGTAATCAGTGATAGGTATTCGGTGATCTTAAAAATATACAATAATTTATCCCACAACTGGCAACTGACTAATCACAACCAGAAGGTCAAAACTAAAGACTTTTAACGAGGATTATCCAAAGTTTATTTGTTTAATCTCCTCTGTATTTGATATGAACTTCGAAATAATGAAAGCATCACCGGTTTGTCGAAATGGGAATTAAAGACCTTTTTAAGTTTTTATATAATAAATTTTTCTTTCCTTCAAATAATTCATGATGTAATTGAAGCACACCTCATTCTTCCCAATCAATTCAGGAGGGTAAACACCTTTTTCATTAAACAAACCATCCAAAAACATATTCGCGACAGCAGTAGCTGTATATCCTGTGGTTCTCGCCATGGATGAAGTTTGAGTTACGGGATCATATTCATCATAAAGGTTGTATTCAACGGTCTCCAATTTGCCTGAGGCATTTTCACCTTTAAGCGTTACGCGCATAACGGTTAATTCCTCCTCGTTGTCACCCAGTTTCCAGTCATCCATCAGGATTTTGCTCGTCACTTCAAGTGGGGATATTTCCATTCCATTGATCAATATTTTCTCCTTGTCAAAGAATCCGGTTGATTTTAATATGCTCACATACTCTGCATGACCAGGGTATCGAAGTGTTTTCTCCTTCATGTTCGGAATATGAAGCATCGTAAAAAGGATTGACCTTAATCCATCAGAATTAAATGCTTCTAATGTTCCGACTTTGTCAAATTCGATCGATTCACAATCCGTTAATGGCTCACGTACGATGATATTTCCATTTTCAACGTAGCGGGCAGGTCGTATGTATTCTTCAATGACATCAATGGGAGAGAAGGGTGCTTTATAATTGAAAGGCCATTTTTTAATTTTAGGTAAGCCGCCCACGAGACACTCGAAATCTGTCAGTTTTAATTTTTCATTATAATAACCCAGGATAATATTGTCCATACCGGGTGCAACACCACAATCCACAATGGCAGTTACGCCTTTTGCTTTCGCCAAACGATCCAGGTCGAGAGAATTTTCCGGAAAAAATGATATGTCTACGACGTTCTTACCGGCTTCGATGATCAGTTTCAATGTTTCGTATCCAAGAAAACCAGGGACTGCACATACGACGAGATCAAATTCATTCAACACGGAATGAAACTTTACCTTATTACGAACATCAACCTGTAAAATGGAAAGAACCGGACATTTTGCTTTGACCTGATTTAACCTTTCAATATTCAAATCAGTCAAAGTGACTTTGTGTTGTTTGGACAGATCAATGGCCATAGCGCTGCCCACCATGCCGGCACCTAAAACAATGATGTTGTTCATCCATTCCGTTTTTCAATAATAGCAAACTGATATTATTGCAACATTCTTTCCCGGATATATTTGACAGGAGAACTGCCAAAGCTTAAAAATGTTTCGTGAAAGTTTTTCAGACTGTACTTATCCCCCATTTTCTTTTTATACTCATCTCTCAGGGATTGTATGGCTGTGGCACCAGTGTAGTAAGAACACAGCTGCACCTCGGACACAGTAGCCCTGTGATATTTTTCCCCTGCTTGTGCACTGGTCTGAAAACATTCATTCACCAGCAAATGGACGATATCCTCTTTGGAGGTACCAAGACATTGTATATCATAATCAATGATCACATTAGCCAATTCACGAAGTTTCAATTTTGCATGCACCAATTCCATTTCAGGTGCATGGTTTCCCCAGCCTTGTTCAAGCATCATCCCTTCGGAATAAACAGCCCAACCTTCAATCATAGCTCCGTTCTGAAAGACAGCCCGAACCACATCTGGTGATTTTTTATTGTTATAAATTCCCTGGACACAATGGCCTGGAACTGCCTCGTGAATAGAAAGTAATTGGGAAGAATAATTATTATATTCTCTTAATGAACTTTCAGCTTTGTCCGGCGCATATAAAGTCAGATCATCTATGTTGTAATAAGTGGTTCCTGATTTTTGATAAGGTGGCGTAAACTCGGCGTTGGCCACAGAAAAACCTCTTGCATATTCAGGCATGATCCTGACTTTGATCGGAGGCGAGACCGTATCGAAATCAAATAAATTTTTCTGGATAATAAATTTTTTCAATCGATATACCTGGCTCGTCAAAGAATCGAAGAAATCCTGCGGTTTCGCATGTTGCAATTGTATTTTATCCAATACCAACTGGATCAATTGCAGGCTGTCTTTTGGTTTAGTCTGCGAAGGATAATATTTAGCCCAAAGACCATTAGCGATCCCAACCATTTTATGCGTGTACAATTTTTTATCAGCAGTGGCTTTATCATAAAGCTCCTGCGGAGTAAAATCGGTTGCCAGGTCATATTTGAATTTTTCAGTAAATAATTGTTTCCCGATTCTGAAATCCCGGAATTTATAATTTTTGTCAGCATCAATTGCTTTCAGGCTCTCCACATAAGCGTTAATCGCGGTGATGGTTTTGGCAATATTTTGTTGTAAAGCGTTTTTGTCGGCGCTACTGAGATGAGAGATTTTAATTGAATCGGTTAATGCAGGTCCGAAAACGGATATGCCTCCCTGGTTTTGCAGGATGGCCAGTTCAAGATGCTCTTTTGTGGGTTGATGAAGCGAAGCGAGCGCTGCTTTATAATATTCATCAGCATGTTGTAAATGTTTTGAAAGAATTTTAAGCCTTTCATCCAAAGATGCATACGGCTGGTTGATGATGTAGTCACATTCCCCACTGAGATTGTACATAGAAGCATCCCACTCCTGCTGTTTGAAAACCGAGCGGTACCAAATATCACTTTCCAACTGGTTTTTAATAATGTTGAAACTGATTTTATTGTTGTCGCTGAGCTTATCAAAATGGACAGCGTTTAAAGAATCTATCCATTGTTTTGAAAATGAAATGCTATGGGCGACAGCCGCATTATCCGGGATGACAAGGTTATCATAATATTTTCCATAACCGACAAATACCGCCGCAGAAGGATACTCTTTCCAATAAGCATCTAAAAACCTGTTCTCAAAAGAAGAGAACTTCTGATCTGTATTGTCTACAGTTGTTTTTGGCTTAGTAGCACAACTCACAATTGCAATTCCTGAAAGAATAGCAACCACGTAAAGAAAGTTTTTCATTTAGGGAAATTTAGGCGCCAAATTTAGCAATAAATACAAGAATTGACGAACCGTGAATCAATTAGTCATTGAATCTTTTCATAGCGTAATTTATTTACCGGCGGATGGGGCTTTGGATTTACCCAGGCTAAAAGTTGCCCCAAAGAGTAAATTCGCTTGAGTGAAAAAGAAATTTTGACTGCCATTGTCTGCGTTATCATGAGAAATTTTGACGTCCGGCATATTGATGTATCCGTATTTCAATTCTGACTGGATGAATAGAAATTTAAACAAACCCACATTGAGCGCTACAATTCCATTAATGCCATAACCTGACAGGTGATATGAATCATTGTGCTGGGTTTCGAATAAAGTAGTATTTGTTCTGGGTAACAGTATGCCGGTTCCCAGGCCTTCGGTGATGTTTATTTTAACTTTATTCCAGTCAAATATTTGATCAAATCTCCGGAAATCTACATTGAGGTAATTCAAGCCATTGGTATGTTCAAATTGAACAAAATCTTTTTTGAGGGTGATATCTTCATTTTCATACGTACCATCATACAATGTTTCTGTGTTGCTGATATGGCCCGTTATTTTTACGACCTGGTTGGGTTCCATCACATATTTCATGTGATCAAATCCACCGGAAATGGAATAATGATTATCAATAAAATAACCAACCCTGAAATTGACCTGTGGAATAGTCACCCTGAAAGGACTGAAATAGTTTTTAAAATCGAAATGAGTGGGATGATCACGGGCGTATACTTGATACAGTGTAAAATCAAAATCTTTCTCCTGGAATCGAATGTCAGACAATGAATAAAATCCCCTGTTCCAGCCCCAGTAGACATAAAATTTTCCCTTGTTGTTCATTCCCTGGGGAACAGATTGGTTCTGAGAAAACGCATTGATGGAAGTGCAAAGAAGAAGTATGAAGAAGATGGGTAGTTTCATTTTGTTTAAATAAGGGCATAAAAAATTTCCGTGCAAATTAAAATTTTCCGTTCAAATAGCTGGTAACTTAAAATTTACAACTCAGTACTCACTTAGATTTATATTTCACTTCCATCCCTTGTGCAGGATTAGTGATGCGCACCTCGGTACGCCTGTTGTACTGATGTTCCTCTTCAGTGCATGGCACACCATCAAGGCAATTATTACGCGGAGAAGATTCACCCGCAGCTTAGGTTTTTATCCTGGCACCATCGATACCGCGTGAAACCAGATAAGATTTGGAAGATTCAGATCTTTGTTGAGATAATTTCATATTATATTCGGCAGTGCCTCGCGTATCGGTATGCGATGTCAATTCAATGGTGAGGTCCGGATATTGTTTTAGGACATTGGCCAGTGAATTGAGTTCTTCTGCATCGCCTTTTCTTATGGCCGATTTATTGAAATCATAATAAATATCATTAAGCACAATGACGGTTCCCGATGGCAATTGGTGCTGCCGGCAGGGTAAGACCTGCTGCGTCTTTCAGATAAACGGTCCATTTCTCATCTTCTTCTGAGGGAGTAAAAGTAAATGTATGCATCGCGTATCCCGGTTTCTGAATTTCAGCCTTAACAAGACATCCGGTAGGAATGCATGCTTCTATGTAACCCTCAGGATCTGTATAAACATTCAGGTTCACTTTAATACATGGACCTGAGAGCATAATATTAGCACCACTCAACGGAGTGCTACCTGAAGAATTAAAAACTGTAAATACCGTATTCAGACATTTCCTGGAAACTTCGGGCTCATGCGTCAATTTAATCTTTGCAGGAATATCTTTTCCCGTGACCACTTTTATAAAAGGTACATAACCTTCATGTTGAACGACAATAGCATAATTCAATTTATCATCCGCACTCAATTGTGATCTGCCTTCACCGGTAGAAATTGAATTGGCACTTGCTCCTGGCAGTGTATCAAGAAGGGTCCAATGCAAAAAGAAAGTACCCTCCTTGTCACCATTTGGGACAAGTTCAGTGGTAAAATGTTCTTTATGAAGTGCAGGCCCATCCTGGTTCATAGGGATCAACCATACATAAGCCTTATCTACCGATTCACCTAGCTCATTTGTCACTAAAAGTTCCTTCACCTTCAGGGGCTTCATTTTCGTAAAACAGAATATGGAAATTGGAGATGTCCATCGATAGAGATCATCTTTTCCTTTAGTCGGTTTGCGATCACTTCCAAAGTATCCTGACATACCATCTGCAGAAACAATCAATCCAAGATCATCTTTATTGCTGTTAAAGGGTGCTGATAAATGTTGTAATCCTTTAAAGGTCTTATCTTCTGCAAAAGATGTCGCAAAAAGATCAAGTCCACCTTTACCTCCTCGTCCATCAGAAGAAAAAAACAAATAGCCATCCTGGATGAAAAAATGGAAAGACTTCATTGCCCTTGGAATTAATATGCGGGCCAAGGTTTACAGGTTCTGACCAAACACTATCCACCGTTCTGTCAAATACAAATCCATTCCGCCAAAACCTCCCGGCATGTTGGAAGAAAAAACTAAAAAGTGTCCGTCAGCACTTAGCGCAGGATGAGCATACAGAATAATAATCACTGCAGAAAGGCAGTTCCTTTATTTGCTCCCAGTCTAAAGCACCTTTAATGCCGTGATAAATTTTAAGCTGGACTTGTTTTTTTTCATCATTGACCACCTGGCCCCCGGACATATTCGATCTCGTGAAGAAAATCTCATTTCCATCCTGATTGAAGGTGCATGGACCTTCATGATATTGAGTCTGGATATTAGGTGAGAAAAGAATGACGATTTTTCCGGCATTCCATCCGGCCCAAGGTCAGCATACATCAGATCAAAATAAGCCTGGCCTGTTTTTGGATCAAGGATACTATTACGTTCACGGGCAACAACAAAGACAAGACCGCTTCTGATAATAGATGGGCGAAAATTCAATCGACTTGGTATTCAGTTTTTCTAATGGTGCCATGCTGATATTTTCAAAATGGCATACATAATGTAGTATCCTGCGCAGAAAGAAAAAAAGACAATAAGGATAATATGCAAGCAGATATAATTCTCATAGATCAGATTAAAAATACCTTGGATTAATAAACGTTGATGGTTTTGCCGGTTCGCCGAAGCAATACATCATCATGACTTCAATACTGCCATCACTGAATCGCTGCAATTCACTCATCGTAATATCATAAGACGCTCCTAAGCGCAAACCTCTGAGTATTTTGGCTGATGCAATTAAATCTACTGATTCAAGTAATTGATTGTCCACACCTCCTTTTCTAAGGGTGACGGCAAAACTATAATCTTCGTACCATCTTAAACCAAGATTAAGATCAACATTCACGGGAGTATTTTGTGTATAACGGACGAGCACTTGCGGAACGAAAGCCAATTTCTGATCAAGATGTAGTGCCAAACCTGTCATTAAATAATAATGTGCCTGTTCTCTCGCAATAAAAAGATTGTTGAGTTCAAAATCAATATCTGAATTCATCAACCTCGGAGCAGATAGCCCTGCATAGAAGTTAGGTGCGCTGTAATAAATACCGGCTCCCACATTCGCCAAAAATTTACTGTCTGAAATCAATTCCACACCGGGATCAATATTGATATCCTGAACAGTCTTTACGGAAGGATCAGAATAATCAACTTTTAAAGAACGACCAGATCCCTGCACGCCAAGGCTGAGTGTGCCCTTCCCCATAGGGATCCGGTAATCGTATATGGCATCAAAAGTGGTGGAACTCGAAACTCCAATTGAACGGTGCTCCAGGTTAAACCCAATGCCAATTCGTTGTGAAGCTAACGGAGCATTCAGGCTGAGTGTTTGTGTTTTCGGTGCTCCATCAAAGCCAAGCCATTGTTCCCTGATATTGAGTACAGCACAAGGATGTTCATGATATCCCGCATACGCCGGGTTGATCATCAATTTATTGAACATAAACATCGTGTGCAAAGGCTGTTGTTGTCCCGACACAGACAAGCTATGCAGCATCACGGTGACAACAACTAGTTTTATTATGTAAGCTCTTTTCATAAATTCCTGATTTAAGCTATATGAAATTCTTTCTTTTCTATTATCATTCGTTTTTATTCGTTATTCGTTATTCGTTATTCGTTATTCGTTATTCGTTATTCGTTATTCGTTATTTGTTATTCGTTATTTAGTATTCGTTATTCGTTCATCTTTCCAGCACTAAAAAAGATCTTCTCGGATCACTGCCATCACCCAAATCCATAATATAGAAATAGGTCGCCACCGGCAGTGGATTCCCCGATAGTTTTCCATCCCAATTATTTTCATAGGGAGAAGAGGCATATACCACCGCACCCCATTCATTAAATATGATGATCTTATTCCTTGGATATTTTTCTGTCTCAAGACATGGAATAACAAGTATATCATTCACGCCATCGTCATTCGGAGTAAATAATGTGGGAACAAAACAATCATCTTCATTTCCAACCTTGAGCACTACAACCGCATCACTGCATTCTTCCGGACAATCTGTTGAACACAACCTATACGTCAAACTATCAGTACCCACAAAACCTATATTTGGTGTATATCTGAAAAGTCCATTCCCGGCATGCAGGGCGTTACCTTTTTGAGCACCCTTCACGATTTGCAAAATATATGCCCCCATCGAAATGGAATCATTTGCCGTGACAACAAATTCTGTTGTTTGTCCGAAAGGAACTTCAACTGTATCCGGAAAAGCCAGTGGAGAGAAAATGACACCAATGTTGACCGAATCTGCATCATAATCAATACATGATTCATAACTCAATGTCCATGTCATATTATAATCTCCAGGTGCAAGAGTATCCACTTGCGAATTAGGATTATGAATGTCAGAAAAAACAACCTCTGCTGATGAACTCGTCCATACACCGATGGATGGAGAAGGATCCATTGCTTCCAGTACTATTGCTTCATCAGGACAAAACTGCATGTCCGGACCTGCATCAGCTTGTTGTTTTGGAATTTCATCTGCAGTGATCAACACCTCATTGCTTGTATCCGACAGGCATCCCTGCAAGGAAGCTACAGCAGTTATTGAATTTACTCCTCCATGCAGAGGTGCACCATTGATGACGATGCAACTATCTGTACCCGGACCATCGATAATACCCGTTCCATCAATTATCCAGGTATATGAAGCGCCTTCTGTTCCGGTTTCAATAGCAACACATATTTTTACCGGTAGCGGATCATCGAGGCAAATTCTGTTGATATCAGCGTCCAATCCGGGAGAAGGTATCGAGGATTGCACTTTAATATCTTTTGGATTTGAAACAGGCGAATCACATCCATTCAGCGTATATATAACTGTATAAAGTCCTGCATTTAATGGAGTGGCAGGATAAATAACCGGACTCGGATCATTACTCATGAAACCATTTGGTCCAGTCCATTGCACTGTAAGGCCAGGTGCATTTGATGTAAGGACAAGACTGTCGCCTTCACAAACTAATGCAGGTGCCGTAATTACCGGAGCAGTTAACGGAGGCCTTACCTGGACAGCAATAAGTGATTGTGAAGATGTACATCCGTTCACAGTTACATCAACTTTATAAATGCCCGTATTAGAAGTTGAAGCGTCAGGAATAATCAGTGTTCCGGGACTAGCTATGACGAGAGTTGATGTTGAAAATGCCCATGTATATGTTGCACCATCAACAGGAGAATCAATATCCAAAACAATACTATCGCCATTGCAATACACCTGGTCACCATTGATCACCGGTGGTGCGGGACTATCTTTCAGAGCCAATTCAATTGAAGCCGTATCAGAGACACAAGTTCCATTGGTAATATACAGATGATAAACACCATTGATTTCAGATGTGGCATTTTGAAATTCAAGAATCGAATCCTGCGAATTGAAAGTGCCAGGTCCAGACCATTGATATCCATACAATCCATTATCTGTAGGATCGATATTCGCAGAAATATGTATCGTATTTGTGCCATTAACACAAGAATCAGCATCCGTCATTAACGAAAGTATTTGAGGCTTGATGTCAACCCTTAATGTGAATGTGTCTGTAGATTCACAACCTGTAGAAGTTAAAACAGAGACCATATAAACTCCCTGGTTAGCCAATACTGTGGGCGAATGCGCATCGGAAGTGAAACCATTTGGCCCGGTCCACGAATATGTGCCTTCATTCTCGGGTTCTACAGATAACGCAATTGAATCTCCTTCGCAGGCTTCTGCCGGGCCAACAATTTGAATATCGATCGTGGTATCAATTTTAACATTGAATGATGCAGATGTATCGGAAGGACATCCGTTAGCAAAAGCAATGACACGCCATCCTCCTGAATGACTCTGATCTGCAGAAACGATATGAAGCGAAGCATCATTAGTCAATATCATTGAACCTGATGGACTTATCCATTCAAATTGATCCGTAGGAGAACTTGCATTGAGTGAAAACATTCCGCCTTCACAAGTAACAGTATCACCGGTGATGACCGGTGTAGCCGGAGGAGTTTGAACGGTGACTTCCAATGTATCAGGAACTGATGTACAATACTGATTTGACGCTGTCAGAATATACAATGCTCCCGAATTAATATCCGAAGCGGGAATGCCAGGGGGATTGGGAACAAATGATTCAAATCCATTTGGTCCTGTCCAATGATATTGAAGGTTGGCATCAATTGTTTGTGGTGACAGAAATAATGTATCGGCTACACAAAGCGGCATCGTAACCGGGTGTATTGAAACAGAAGGAACGGGTGATACAAATATCGCCAACTGAGGACCGGCTGCAGAACTGCATGTGTCTTGTATCACTATTGCATAGAAAATATGTGTTCCGGTATCGGAAAGCGAAATGGTCAGTGTCGGATCAAGAGTGCTATTCAAAATGGTATCTCCTGAAGGTAAAATTTCATACCACTCGTAACTGACATCCCCGGAATAAATTTGAGTGGTCAGTATTATTTCTTCTCCTGCACAAATAGAATCGTCAGATGTCGTGATGGATGGTGAAATTAAAGTTTGAATAAGCACTTCCACAGATCCGCTTGAGACACACCCGCTTTCACTTTGTACAGTCAGGAAATAAGTACCGCTAAAGGTGGAATCAGATCCAGGCAGTACAGGATTTTCATCATTGGAAGTAAATGAATTTGGCCCTGTCCACATGTATGTAAAATTCACACTCGGGCCAGGAGGAAGGTTTGCAAATAACCTTAATGTATCATCACACAGGGCTCGTTCCCATTGTGGTGAAAAAGGCTGAGTTGTCACATAAAGGTTGCTTATACAATTGATAGCATTTCCACTTGGATCAAAAGCGGTGATCGTGACCAATATAGTTTGACCACTACTTTCACAGTTTACAGTAGGAGGATTGTAGACGATATTTTGAATGCCGCAATTATCTGACGAGGACACCACTAATGATGTTGTTGACAAATCAATATTTTCAACACCTGACGGAGGCAGCATTAAAGTATCATTTTGACATACGATCTGTGGAAGAATAGTATCTCTCAATTCAACGACATAAATACATGTATCAATGTCACCCGTGCTGTCTCTCGCGATCAGAAGGACATTGTGCAACCCTGACATAAATTCAACGAGGACGCTATCCGTGGCAGAACTGAATATATAATAATTTGGATTCGCAGAACCCTGTATTTCAGTACGTAATACCACTACACCTTTAGCACATTTCCCCGAAGTCGTAGCCGGTGGATGAACCCACAAGCTTGCGGTGCAACTATTTTCATCCGTAAATAAAAGTGTATCCAACGGACATGTCAGTGAAACCGCATTTTCATCAATGATCTCAATACTGGACAGGCATGTACTTTGATTTCCCTTACAGTCTGTTGCCGTCCAAAGTGCACTGTGAATTCCTACATCCAAAAGCGTATCTAAACTGGCGATCGTATCCATGTCAATCTTATCCCCGCCATCAATTTGCAAATTGATGTGAATACTATCCGGGAAACATGTATCCGTGAAACCCGGTCTGTCAAGAGTGACCAATGCATTACATGCAGCAGTATCAGGCAATACGGATATCACAGGCAGACACGACGTGAAAATAGGACCGGTCGTATCTATGATCGAAAAGGATATTTCTTCCACTGTAAAATTTCCACATGCATCATAGGCGACGAGATCCGCTTCAACTTTAATATCCACTGCACACATCGGAAATATAGAATCCGGTACAGGAGCTCCGGGCCATGTAGTGGTATCTTCCGGTGTATACGATCCCCTTAGTGCAATGAAATAACCGGAAGCCGAACAACCATCAATTATCGTGACCGAGTCCTTCCATTGTTCATAAGTGGTTTGCAAATCCCCGGCAGCTGCACTGCAGGAATAGACTACATTTCCCGGTGAATGTGTGATGACCGGAGGAGATGTATCACTGAGATCAAACTGCTGAATAGCTGTACTTGAATTGCCACAACCATCAGTCACTATCCATGTTCTGATGAGCATCTGATGACAAGCCAGGCCGGTCATAACATCTGTAAATGAAATGTCGGGAGACGAATCGCAATTGTCATGCACATTGATTAAAGACAATGTATCAATGCTGCAAAACTGAACCGTATCAGAAGGAAGTTCAAAAGTAGGCGGTATTGTATCCAGTCGCAGGAAGATTTCCTGAGCTGTGGATGAATTACCACATCCATCTACCGCTGTCCATGTTCTGACGACCATCGTAGGTTGTCCGTTGCAGGAATCAATTCCCGCCACATCGACGAAAGAAAGCAATAAGGAGTCCGTACAGGCATCAGTTACTAAAGGAAGTGTTATAGGTATGGTATCCTGGCATTGCAAATGAACAGTATCTGCTGCAACAATGATGACAGGAGGAATGGTATCAATAAATGAAAACATTGCTGTATCAGAAACAGAGTTCTGGCAAGCATCTGAAACCGTAAAAACAACATTAAGGCCAGTAGAACAAATCATGCCTGTCACAGAAGGATAAGGGCCCACACCCGGAACACCACTGATGGTCATTCCGGAAGTATCTATCCATGAAAATATCCACATAAGCGATCCGCACGCATCCGATGCAGTAGCACCGGCGAGCGTATCAATCCAGTTTTGAAGTTGCACCTGTCCGTTAGCAGAACATGGAGATATAAAATCTTTTGCGGGTGCGGTAATGACAGGAGGAATCGTATCACCTAAACTAAATGTCGCACTGGGCATCGCAAGGCTCATGTTTCCACATTCATCTTGTAGTCCGAATTGTATTGTGACGTGAACACCTTGCTGACATGCAGTATCAAGAGCTCCACTCAGATAAGTAAGAGCACTATCAAGAGTTATGCTTGCATTGACAGAAACTGCACTACATACATCCATATAAGTGGAACCACCTGCCGAATTATACCATGTCGTCAAGACATCCTGCCAACTTTGATTTTCAGAACAAGAAAATGCAGTATCCACTGGTTGAGTGATGAATACGGGTCGGCCATTATCTGTAATCCCAAAAAAACCTGTGGCCCCGGCTTGGTTATTACATTTATCGACGTAGACAAAATTTACTTCCAGGTATGCTTTGATATTATTGATACCTATACCGTTGATGACTACATTGTCGTGACATCCGCTGGCGAGTGAATCCTGCCATGCATTTAATACCTCATCAAGCGTCAGATCATTTCCATGTAGTCTGTAGATAAGTCCGAGGTCTGCGTCAGAAGTACACAGATCATGTGCATGTGAATTACCTGCTTTCATCAACCAATCCAATAATAAAGAATCAACAACAGATGAATTGCAATTGAGGATTGATGTCGAAGGTTGTAAAGTGATGGCAGGGGCGGTCATATCCGTCAAAATAAAACTGGCGCTCGTCGTATCAAAATTTCCGCATCCGTCTCCTGCAAGGAACATGACCGGTATTGCGGCATTGCATGTATCATGGATCGATGGATTAGCAGGTATTGTTGTCCATGTAACAGAGCTACAATCATCTGTGGCGACCGCACCTCCATGTGTATTGATCCAGTTATTAAATATCTGGTTGATGTTGCTCGATCCACAATCACCCATGGCTCCTGTTGCCTGAGTTGTGATGATTGGAGCTACATGGTTGGTGATGGTGAACGTGCGTACGACGGTGCTGATATTATTGCAGTTATCTTTTGCAGTGAAGGTCACAGTGATGACGCCGCAGAACATGGTGATCTGTGATGGTGGTGGTGCATTGTCGCTTAATGTCATGATGCCGCAACCTGCATCTGTTGCATGAAATGCCGCGCGTTGAGCTGTAAGCCATGCAGAGTATTGAGCCATTTCTGTGGCACATGGTGATGATCCGTTCACCGGCATGCCCGTGATGACCGGAGGCGTCACATCAGCGACAATGGTGATTGTCTGAATGAATGTTGCTTTATTCCCGAGGTCATCATCGGCGACCCATTTACGTGTGATCGTTCCACCGGTGCAGATCGCGACATTTCCCGTTTGTGTGTAGGTGATAGTTAAAGGCGGATCTATGTTAGAGCAATTGTCGGTGGCCTCTACCATCGCAGGAGGAGGAAGATTATTAGAGCAACTCAGGGTGATATTCTGAGGGAGAGAAAGAGGATCAAATACAGGAGGTAATATATCGATGAAGGAAATGGAAAAGCCGAATAACGCATTATTTCCAAAATTATCAACAGCCTGGTAAAATACGGTCACCGTGGTGCCGCCATGGACCAGGTCACCCATGTGATATCCACCGCTGATGGAATAGATGCCAAAAGATACAATCATACCTCCCGGGATATTGCTGGTGACAGTAGGTGTACCGGGTGATCCCCAAAGCAATGGGGCCATGCATTCAGGGCCTACGATGATCTGTGTAGGTCCGGTATAGGTAAACGTGAAACCACTTCCCTGGCCCCAAACCATCCCATAACTACATAAAACAATAATGAATAGAATTGAACGCATTCAACAAAATTAACATATGTGACGAGAATGGAGTGAGGAAATAGAGGGAAGAGATCGAATATACAAAAACCTGAAGTAATGAATGGTTGAACTGAACAACCTATGTCTGGCAAGGGACATTTGGCATCTTTCCAAAAAAAACAACCCATTATTGGCTAAATTTGGGTTGTTTCAAATAAATATAACCCAATTTTTGTTATTTTTGGTGTATATTTCAGATTTATAACCAAATAAAGCCTAAAGTTGAGCTATTTAGTACTTCCTCCTTCTGGAGATCTCGAGTCTAAGAAAGTACTTCGAAAGGCTGCTGAAGCCCATAGGTATTTAGCAGAATTAAAAGGAGTAGCTGCAAGTATCCCTAACCAGGAAATCCTGATTGATACTTTGGCGCTTCAGGAAGCGAGGGATAGCTCTGCCATAGAAAATATTATATCAACGCTAAGTGAAGTATACCAAAGCAACGCTCAAAGCAATACATATCTGAATCTTTCAGCTAAAGAAATACACGCCTACGCGAGTGCTTTACGCAAAGGATATGAACTCGTAAAGCAAAATGATTTGCTGACAAATAATCATATCCTGGAAATACAGTCTGTCATCGAAAAAAACAGTGCAGGATTTCGAAGGCTCCCGGGTACCGGATTGATTAATGAACGGACAGGAGAGATAGTATATACTCCGCCACAGGATTATGATACTATTGTTGCCCTCATGGATAATCTACAGCAATTTATCAATGACCAGGATTTCTATGACGCAGATCCATTGGTTAAAATGACCATCATCCATCACCAGTTTGAAAGTATACATCCGTTTTATGATGGCAATGGGCGCACCGGAAGGATCATCAATATATTGTATCTCATTCAGCAACATTTACTGGACATTCCGATTCTGTATATCAGCCGTTACATCATCAGGCATAAAGTGGATTATTATAAGTTACTCCAGCAGGTCAGAGAAGAAAATATGTGGGAAGAATGGATACTCTTCATGCTTAATGCCGTGACGGAGACCGCTAAAGACACGATCAGGGTGATCAAAGCTATGCATACCGCGATGACCTCTTACAAAAATATATTGCAGACGAGAGCTCCGAAAATATATTCGCAGGATTTGCTTTACAACTTATTCAGGCATCCGTATACCAAAATTGAATACATGATGAAGGATCTCGCCCTTAGCAGAAATACAATTGTGCGATATCTTGAAACACTTCAACAGTTAGATTTGATCGAAAAAAGAAAAGTAGGCCGGGATAATTATTATCTTAACAAAGCATTGCTTTCACTGCTTATAGAGCCAACAGAGTAAACATATAGTCATTAACACCTTTTAAGATAGCTCAAAACATAGCTTGATGAAATTTAGTGGATGCATTTGGTTTATGTTTCTGTGTAAGATACTTACTGCCCAAAGCTCATTTAGTTACTACTATCCTTTTGAAAGTTCTGGTTCTACAATTCGGAGTATGCTCATAGAAAGGGATACGATCCTTCTTCAAGGGTATTTTCTCGATACGGTATCACCTTTTCTGCAAGGGATGGTATTTGCTAAAGTGGATTCATTTGGAAATTTGCTTACTTATCAAAGATACTTTGACTCTAAAGGAAGAGACCTTACCTATAATCCTTTAAATAATATCATCAAGTTCAATCTACAAATAAAAATGGACAATTAACTGGAATTGAAAAACTAATAATAATAAAATAGTTTAATTATATTTATTATCATCAATTCAAAGTATAAATGTAGTTTTAAATACATATTCGTGGATATGATAATTGTAATTAATTTGCTTTATTAATTTCTGTAATTTCAATTTTTGTTTTTTTATCACCCAGCCCATTCCTCTCTGTCAAGCGATCTAAAATTAATCGCCTTCGCCATCTGCGGTATCAAAAAGATAAATTTTCTATTTTGGTGATGGTATCATCCTTCATTCGAATAATAATTTCCAATTCGCACCCCATTGCTTCCACATATTTCCTCAGGGTCGAAATGTGCATGTCTTTTCGTTTTTCCAAATTTGAAATATTCACCTGTTTCACTCCCTGATGATTGGCTATTTCCGTTTGAGTGAATCCAAGTGCCTTGCGCAATTCCTGAAGCGATTTATATTCATTGATTAACACATTGGCTTTTGCCTTAATATCTTGTTGACGGCTTTTAGGAAGTGATTTTATGACTTTATTTAATGTGATGTTTTTCATTTTACTTTTTCTGTATTTGGATCAAATGGGCATTAAATCGTTTGTCAGCTATATGAATAAGATGTTTATAAAACAATCTTGTAGGCATTCCAGCTTTATTTCCTGCAATAAGCAAAATGGCTTTTCTTTCAAGATCAAAGGCAAATGCAACACGCCATATTCCATTCTCACTATCTAATCGAAGTTCTTTCATATTGGAGTAGTGAGAGCCATGAAGGATATCTGCATGTGGGCGACCTAATTGAGGTCCAAATTGTTGTAACATTAATGCTTTTGCCAGAATGTCATCCTGAGTCGTTTCAGGAAGATCTCCAAATTCTAAAAAGAACTCGGGATGGAAAATTACTTGCCATCCCATATTGCAAATATAGCATTAAAGTTATACAATTCCAAGGCTATTATTAATTATTACACTTTTCACTTTTAGTTTTTAGTTTTCATCCAGCCCACTCCTCTCTATCCAAACTTCTGAAATTTATCGCCTCCGCCAAATGGGGAATCTCAATTTCTTTACTGTCTTCCAGATCTGCTATAGTCCGTGATACTTTTAAAATCCGATCATAAGCCCTCGCAGATAATTGTAATTTCTTCATCGCTGTTTTTAAAAGTGTAACACCTGAAGGCTGAATCTTGCATATTTCTCTCACAAGATTGCTCGGCATTAATGTATTGCTGTGCACACCCTCTAAATCTGCAAATCTATCTTCCTGGATTTTTCTTGCTTTGATCACACGTTCCCTGATCGTGTTGCTATTCTCAGATTCAATTTCATATTTTGATAACTCCTCAATCGATACTGGCGTCACCTCTACATGCAAATCAATTCGATCCAATAATGGTCCTGATATTTTGTTCAAATATTTTTTGACGACACCCGGACCACACACACATTCTTTTTCAGGATGGTTATAGTAGCCGCATGGACACTCGTGCGTTGCATATTTGTAAACCTCACCCTCAGGTGCAAAAGACCAATAAATCAGGCCTATCCGAAGCAATTACTGACCCTGGGAGACCATTTAAGGACGGTTCGTCTAGATAGAGGCCTATCCCAGCCCCAAATGGCCAAATTGCTTAAAGTGACTACTGATACGGTCACTGGATGGGAACTTAATAGGTATGAACCGCAAGCTAGGCTAGCTAAAGAAATCATTAAATTTTTAAGCTACTTGCCTTTTCAAGAACAAAATTGTTCAATTGGTAGGCAGCTATATCTTGCCCGATTGGTTCTCGGTCATTCTCAAGATCAGGCAGCACTAAAAATGGGATGTGATGAATCTAATCTGCGATGCATTGAACTTGGCAAAAGAGTACCGCAGCCTAAAACGCTGAGGCGTATTGAAAGCTATTTATTGTGTGCCAAGGAAAAATTGAACTTAGTTACACAACAGAGTTAAATAAAAAGGCCAGCTTTAAACCCGGCGGCTTAGAGTCTGGCCACTTCACCAGTTGAAAACATGTCTAAGATAAATAATAGTTAATATTAAATAGTCACAACTTTTATACGAAGTATTTTTCCTATTTAAATGGTAACATTCAGATTGATTTCCCTGAGTATTTTGATAAATCTCAATTGTGAACGACATTAGCTGAAACTTATTCTATAAGGCTTACTGGAATGGATCTGAACAAAAAATGTTACATTATTGATAATCAATAAGTTACTTAACTTTGTGATAATATGCCGATTGATAACCGAAAAGATATTTTACTGCTCCTGTTGTTTTCTCCCGGATCTTCAGGGCAAATAAATGAGCCTATTACTGGGAGGACAAGATTGGTAAAAATGCTATTCCTCTTCAGGAAGGAAATTTGGAAGCAGTTTAAAGGTAATATTCCTCTAACCGAGGACAATCTTTATGAATTTTTTCCATGGAATTTTGGGCCGTTCTCATCCCAGATTTATGATGACATTACATTCTTCATCTTGAGAGGTTTTATTGAAGTAACATTGGTAAAAGATGATGTATTGACAGAGTCTGCGGAAGAATGGAATTTTTGGTTGAGAACCAACGGAGATGATGCTGAAATAAGTGAATATCAAGAGGAGGAATTTAGGTTATCATCACCTAAAGGAATAGATTTTGCTCAAGGCTTATATTCTTCATTGTCAGAAAACCAAAAAAAGATTTTATTTGAATTTAAAACTAGAATTGTGAGTACACCTTTAAGAGCCTTACTTAGATATGTTTATAGGCAGTATCCTGACCAAACTGAAAAATCACGTATAAAAAATGATATTACAAGCAACTAGCATTGCTGATTTAGTTTCGAATTTAGGTCTTGCCGCTGTAGGCTTGCTAGTATTGCAGATGGTGGTTGGGCTGATTCCAACTATTTTGAATCGCTGGTTTATCAAGAATGCAGAGTATAGTCGTCGGTCAATTTATTTGAAAGAAAAAGTTTCTGAGGACTTGTGTAAAAATCACGCGTACTTAATTGATCGCGCAATAAATTCTGAAGAACCAATACGAGGTAATGGTCAAGAAAAACCTGATTTAGTAAACTCATACCATAAGCAATTGTATAAACTTCACTTAATGGGATATACCCTGGATGAAGCACATAGGAAGTATATCGTTTTAGACAGGGTACTTTTATTAACGATAACCTCTGGACTTATCTTATTTGGCCTAGTTTTTGTGAAATCACTAACGGCATGGGTTTTAATATTAAGCGCGATTCTATTATGCACTGAATTGCTTTTAATATACTTAATGTTCCGAGAAGTATGCCTTTTAGAACGCTATGAACATGATCTATTAAAATCTGATTGAAATGTCTGAAGAAATGGTTGTAAAGAAGATATCAGATTTTCTCAGTGCTATGGGGTATAACATCAACCACGAAGTACCAACTTTGGGTTTTAGTGCAGATATTGTTGCTGAGAAGAAATCAATTCTGACTTTTATTGAGGTAAAATTGACCAATTGGAGACGTGGCTTGGTTCAATGTAGTAATCATCGCGTCGTTGCAGACTTTATATACTTGGGCTTGGCGACAAACAACGTACCTGAGGCTCTGAAAATAGAAGCTACTCTACGAGGATATGGAATTATTTTTTATGACAAAGAAAAAGATTCTTGTAATGTTTATTTGGATGCTCAGAGAAATTTAAATGTGTGGCAACCTCAACAAAATGTATTATTAAACAAAATTAGACTGTAATGCTATGCCGATACAACATTGGATGACCTTCGGAACTTTCGCCGAACAGAATTATTACATATATCCTGATAAGAGCACATATCACGGAATTATATTTAATGCCAATATGACTAGCCACGCTCCAGCAGGATTAGCCGGCTTCTTAACAGGGAAAGCTGATCCCGGCATTAAATATCTTATTGATCCATTAACTCATGCATATCAGCATGACATTTCAACTATAAGCTCTAAAAAGAAAGATGGTACTTCAGGTATCAAATCGCCATTTCAATCTCTTGCCGAAGCTTATGGAAGTCCAATTAATGAGATTCTAGGCCAACGGCCACTACTTTCACGTGACTTGGCTGATCCAGAAAAATTGAAGGAATTTACACATAGAGTTTTAGAATATCAAAAGAATCAACTTTCAATTAAGATGTTTGAAAGTGAATTAAATAAAAAATACTTAAATCAAAATGAAGAAGATTTAAGGCCTTATTCATTGATTGCACCGTACTTTTACATGACCGAGACATCATATCAAGAATGGCTTCCAATCATTGTCAAAGCTTTACAATATGCAAAAGAATCAGAAGACTTTAAAGATTGTAAGATATTTGGTGGTATTGTATTAAGTCAGGGCATTCTCCTTGAAAATGGGATAGTAACTTCCATCTTAACTGCACTTAATGATACAGGAGCTGATGGATTTATTTTGTGGATTGATGGACTGAATGAGCATGAAGCCGGAAGAGTAGAATTAAGTGGACTTCTTAAACTGTGTGAAGGACTTAGAAAGGATGATAGGGAGCTTATAAATTTACATGGAGGCTATTTTTCACTATTAGCCGCTGGAGGGAAATTTCGCCAACAGTATTTTACTGGCGTCGCTCATGGTGCTGAATTTGGAGAATCGCGTTCTGTGATTCCGGTTGGTGGCGGAATACCAATTGCTAAATACTATCTAAGACCTATACACAAGCGAGTGAAATATGGTGAGGCAATCAATTTTTTAAATATGAAAGGTTGGCTTCATGATTCTAACTCTTTTCACAGCAATGTATGTAATTGTCGTGAATGTAAGAATACACTTTCTGGAAATACTGATAATTTCACTTTGTATGGAAGGTCTGATTCTAAGCTTATTAAAAGAGGGTCATCGGTTGTAACAATAGATTACCCTACAAGGGATACTAGAGAACATTGCCTGAAGCACTTTTTAGAATCGAAAAAGTTAGAATATGAGCTCGCTTCAAATGCCTCCTCAGAGGAAATTATCAACGACTTGCAAAATGGGTTTACTGAGTTTCGAGAAGTGACTGGAACTGAATATATTTCATACTTAGATATTTGGGCAAAAACCTTAACTGGTAAAGGCTTGCAATAGTTAGTGTTCCTTTTCTAAACTTACCAATAACCCAGAGTTGCATCTTCTCCAACTTGAAATTTAGCATATATGAAGCCTTATCCTTCTTTTCACTTATCCTTCCTCCGTAATGAAGAAAGTACAATATCCTTCAATGTTTTTTGCAGTGCCGAATTATCGAAAGAACCAGTATAGGTTACCTTAACCCTATATCCTTTTGCGCGTGTTTCCGTAGGTTGAGATTTGTGAGCTAATAATAAGTCTAACTGATTAACAAAATCATCTTTGGAAACAAAATACACTCGATTGTGAAGTGACGGCTCAATTGCGGTAACCGCCAGTTTTCGGATTGCATCTAAATGTTTTGGATCGTTAGTAATCATGAATACCAATTGGTAATCTGCTCTCAAACACTTCTGAATGTTTTGAACTTCATACTCTACTGTATTCGTCACGGAAATCTCACAGGCAATTCTAAGACCATCTCGAAGCAGGCTAACATCCACTTTTCCTCTATTGTCATTTATTGGTTCTTCAAAAATTGCTTTGAAGTTTCTGGCTTCCGCTACACTCTTAATGTATTCCTGAATATATCTATGCTCCCTTAGTTTTTCCTTTTCAACCTCCTTTTCAATGAATTGCTGTGCTTCAACTTTCAAATCAAGCTCCGGCCTTATTTTCTCTTCTACCTTTTCTGGTATTGAAATAATTGGCTCACTTTTAGGTATATCCTCTACTATTACTTTTGAATTTTTTGTTGGCTTAGTAGTGAATACCTGAATTTGCAATGCATCTTTTAATATTTCTTCAACCTTGCTTTGATGAAGAGCATAGGTGGTTCGACAGTGATCTATAACTGTGCGTTGTCTTTCTTCAGCAACTTCAGATTCTATCTTAGGAATAAGTGAAAAGGAAAGATTGAAGTCGTGATCTTTCTGGCCCACCTTCACAATAGCTTGACCAACTCCTAAACTTTGTAAATCGGTGGAATCAAAATACGAAAATCCATCTTCCAGTTTAGCAGCATCTTTATCGCCACATCTAAAACAAATTCTTATAGCAGGGTTTGATAATACTGAGTTGGCAAGCTCACTATCCTTGCGAGCTAATTGATCAAGGTCTTGATGGGCAAGTATTAATCCTAAACCATATTTCCTTGCTCCGGAAAGGATAGATGACATTGAAGGAGTAATGAAGTTTTGAAACTCATCAATGTATAAGTAGAAAGGCTGTCGCTGATCAGGTGGAAGATTTTGACGCGATTGTGCAGCTTGATTGAGTTTAGCAACAAAGAGAGTACCCAGAAGATAGCTGTTTTCTTCACCTATTAATCCTTGTGCAAGTTTTACTAGAAGTATTTTTTGTGAATTGAGTATATCCCTAAAATCAAGTCCTTCTTTTTGGGCCATCATGTTTCGAATGAGTTTAGGTCTTAAGAAGGTATCCAGACGTGTGAGTATTGGAGCTACTGCATTTGTTCGGAGTAATGGATATTCATTTTTCCAATAGTATTGAATGTTCGGATCATCTACTGTCTGAAGGAATTTGTTTCTAAAACTTGGTTCAACTAATATTCGTCTTAGATCAATAAGAGTTCCGCCCTTATCGCTTTCAAGTATTGCAGTGATGGCATTTGCTAAGACAGAAGTCATTTGGTCACCCCAAGAGGTTGCAAATCGTCTGAACAATGCAACAAGATCGGAAGCGAGAATAGTTTTCTCTGCTTCAGAATATGCGGAAAGAAGATTAAGTCCAATGGGATATTCACTGTCAGATGGATCGACCAAAACAACATCTTTAATTCTTTCTTCAGGAATATGAGAAATGACCTCCTCTATTAAGTCACCATGAGGATCAAGGACACATAAGCCTCTACCTTGTTCAATATCTTGAGTAATCAAATTGAGCAATAGTGAAGACTTACCTGTGCCAGTTCCGCCAATAACATGAATGTGTCGCAAGCGAAACTGATCTGATAAACTGACAACAGTTTCCTTGCTTAGGTGTGAATTGATGCCCAAAACAAAAGAATGGCCTAATACATCCTTTGGAGCTTGTTTTGTCTTGCCAGAATACGCTCGAAGTTTTGGAGAGATAACGGAACGGTCAGGGATATGAACCATAGAAGCAAGCTCATTGCTATTCAATAACATTCCTATCCGTCTGGATCTTCGGAATATTACATCTCCTACATCACAGCTTAGTTCGCCTGTTAGTGGAATCAAAATATTACTTCCTGATCTGTGGTACGAGATAAGACTTTGAGCAATCTGATGTGAAATAGAAACAGTCCTTTCTTCTGTTTCGGCTTGTCCTATTGCTCTAACTACTACAGCAAACAATGGAGATGAAACTTTCTCTTTGGCTAATGGAAGCATATCGACTGCATCTTCAAAGAAAGGGCCACCGGAACCGTCCATTACTGATCTATAAACACTGTCAGCCCAGGGATTGGCTGCCTTTTGAAAGAGCACTTGAAACATTCCGAATTCCCCTTGGTTAAGGGATTCAAGTGAGGCAATGCATCCGGTCAAAGGATCTGGATCGAACTTGTTCCATACTCTCAAGGGGCGCATGAATTCATCCTTTAAGCCAAGGTCAACAGCATAAGCAGGTTTTTCAAAATCAATTTCACTTTGGAGAGTATTGATAGTTTCATTGACAACTACACCGGGTGCATACGTTGTAATGAAAGATTTAACACTGTTTGCGTTATCACGAGGACACATAAATTGGATGGTTATCTTTTCACCAGTTCCAAATATTTCAAATCCTATTATTCCTTCACAAGTGGAGATCATGAGGAGTAACTGTTCTATGCTATCAAACAATACTCTTGTGTCCTTATCAAAATTTATTTGAAGCTCACTAATTTCAATTGATTCATCATAAGTGTATGCATTGAGAGGATATACCTCTTCAAGCTTTGTAAATGCGATTTCACCTAAAGCATCAGGGGTAGGATTCTTATATAATCCAAGTGTCTCTTGCAATGCAGGAAAAAATCTTGGCCTCCTTCCTGTATCTATTTGCTCTACTCTTTCAGGAGGTAGGTGACCAAAGAAAGGGATGAACTCGGATTCAAGATGGACTGGTTCTCTAAATACCTTCCAGCCTCGTCCTCGTTGTTCCCAGGCATAGAATTGAGCTGTGAGATATTCTGTGAGAGAATAGCCCATCTTACTTAACCATTGATCTAACGTCAGGTGTTCTTTCGAGCTCACTCAATCCTCGCATTCCTTTGGCAATAGTTAAACTATCAACGGCAGCTAAGACACTTTGATGGACACTCTTTCTAAACATGGAATCCGTATCGAGCTTGTAGTACGATTGATATTGCCTCATTTTTACAATACGTGAACCAACGAAAGGAATTAGGATAATGAGTTGATCAACGTCGCTCATCTTCTGCCTAACCCACCAGGAGAAAAAGAATCCCGTTCCCCAAGGAGCAGCACAAATGTGAAAAATGTAGTCTCCCCTGGAAACTTCCAAGTATAAACGATTATGAGAGAGAATACTTCCTTCGCTAATAGTAATCTTGCGAGAATAAAATTCTGGGACTTGTTTTTCAAAGAGAATTTTTTCGACCAAATCATAAAATGAATTTGGATCATGTTGCATGTCAGGAAACAAGTGGCTCCAATTTCCTGTAGCTTCTGTTTTCTGTAATACCTTAACAACAATGTAAACTATAATAACAACGAAGAGGAGAAAAACAATCATGGTTAATAAATTTATGGGTGAATAATAATATTGATCCGCTATTCGTACTAATAAAAACTTGGTCTTGAATCGTAAAAAGTGTCTGAAAAATAACGTTTTTTAGATTTTTGTCATACTGTTTCTGATAAAAAAAGGAGCAACCAATATGTTTGGTTACCCCTTAAATAGAAGAACTGGTGAGCTGGTGGAAGACCAACTATTCGTTACTCGATTCATCTTTAATAGCCTCGGTTCCTGTGTTTTTTTGGGCGAGTGAATGAATGTACTTCGCTGCATCTTCTGCACTACGAATTGCTTTGAAAATATATCGGGAATCGGCTTTTAAAACCCTTATCCAATCCTGGATGTAGGCTGCGCTATTTGTAATTCCCATTGAGAATCCCAGATCAGCACATAAAAAAGCAGAAGATAGTTCAGCAATCAGTTCTTCCTTTGCATACTCCTCAGAGCCGAAGATGTTTTTGAGACTTCTATTGAGCCTTGATGTATGTCCAGTCCAATGTGCAAGTTCATGCAATGTTGTTTCGTAATACGGTACTATTCCTTTGAACTGATTTCTCTCCGGTAGGAAAATCACATCATGCAGATAGTTATAACAAGCTTCATCACATACCATATGCAGAATTCTCGCTTTAGTTGAAGCAATGAGGTTCTCTGCTGATTCATCCTTCTCCACCTCAGTTAGAAGTTGTCCTTCTTCTAGTGTGTAATATGCTTTAGAAAGTCCCGATGTTTGAGCGATGTTGAATACATTGTAGTACAAGAGAATTGATCGCTTCTTTAATTCAAGGTCTCTTTGTTCATTCAATGACATCTGTAAAACTTGCTCAGGTTCGTACTTCCTATCCATATTGTCATAATAGATAAGCTTGTAATGGAAAATTGATGATGTCTTATTTCCCAATATTACTCGTCCTCCTTTATCCTGTATCTGCTTAAATGTGAGCCAACCACTATATGGGTAGCCAGCCTTCATTTGTCGCATAGAGAGAAGGATTTGATTCAATCCGGAGTAGGTTCGACCCGTAACTGCATTATGTGGACGCTTTCCGTCTTTAGTAACTGAGATCCAAGGTTTATCCCAGGTCAGTTTCTGATTTTCAAGTAAATCAAGAATCTGATTTGTTACTTCTTGATATAGACCGGACTGACCATTTGAATGGTTGCTGTTTTCCATGATATCGCACATTTTAAGATCATGAATTAGCAATTCTACTGATGGTAATTTTATCA
Source organism: uncultured Saprospiraceae bacterium (assembly GCA_963746195.1). Classification (GTDB taxonomy): domain Bacteria; phylum Bacteroidota; class Bacteroidia; order Chitinophagales; family Saprospiraceae; genus Opimibacter. The sequence continues at coordinate 165,453 of CAVVAS010000005.1, forward strand.
GCTTCTAGGTCAATCCGAAGGTCTGTACCTATTTCAAATCCGAAAGACCTGAGGTACTTTCCAGCAATGCGTATAACCGGGTAGTTGTTATTGAATCCAGTGCCATAGTAAGCATAGCAGACCTTCAATATTCTTGAAGGCGGTGAAGTGGTTGTTGTGGGTAAAGAAATATTTGAACGTCTCATCGTTTACTGGTTTTAGATTGTGAAATAATATTCTAAAGCCAGTGTATTCGGAAATCTATATTAATCCAAGACGGTAAAAGTTGCCAGAATGGCATTATTTCAAAAAACAATCTAAATCTTATATTGTAAAACCGGAAAATCAAATCGGATGTTAAATTGTAACGAGCTTCAAATAATAACAATTCTCAGAATCAACTTCTTAACGTAATAACGTATATAACGCAGTAACACTTCATGCTTATAAAAATTAGCCTAAAAAATCTTACTCACGAAAATATGTATCAAATTGACCATTTGCTATTACAAGGCTATCTGGGTGATTTTCAGGCAGTTCATAATTTTGCTTTAAGTAAATAGTACAAGCAAAACTTCCTGAAATTCTTTTGGTGGTTGAGTCATAATTACTAATTTTAATAAAACCATTATCCTTTCCTTCCGGTATATCATAAATACCCAACAGGACATCCTCATCCATATAAGCAAAAGAAATTTTTGCTTTATTAGTTAATGAGTCAACTATATTTGAAATTTGGAATTCCCCATCTTTTGTAGGTATAATAAAAGTGATGACTTGTTCCAATCTACATGAAGGCTGATAATAATATGAGCCTTCTATAGCAATAACACTAGTTTCAAAAGCATCTGGATATGCTGACCAAGTTTCATTATTTATTTCAGCATTCATTGAACCCTTTTGATCCTTTTGTCTACAATCAATTTTATCCGGATTACATGAACACATGAACAATAATGCTGCCCAAACCACAGCCTCTATTTTAATTACATTTAATATCATTTATCTTTTTCTTTTAAATTTTAAGTCATATTTGGTAAAGTTGAATTTAACTATTTTGATATATTTAAAAACAAGTATTATATTCATTTCTTATCTCAATATGGTAAACTTTTTAGAAAAGGATTGACCAGAAGAGATATTCTTAATAACTACAAAATAAATACCATTATTTAACCCATTCGTAGGTATTTTGCAATCATTTGTGCAAGTTTTCATTGTTAAATAAGTTCTTCCTAACATATCATTTATACTAACATTGATATCTTTAGAAAAGTCATCATTCGAACTCACTGATATATATTCGTCTGCAGGATTAGGATAAAGTAAATATTTCTCACCACTAGAATTGTTTACTTCAGATGTATTGGTAGTGGTCTCCCTTAAACAATGATGATATTCGTCAATTACAGTTACAGATGCATACGCATAGGACCATGGGCCGCCCACATGTCCAGCCTTAAGCTCAAAGAATATAACCGTCCCAGGAGGATATCCCAAATAAATATCGAAAGTAACCATGTTTTGACTAGGTTGTGACCAATTTAAACCATCTGTACTATATCTCCAAATATATTCATGGGGAGTTGGAATTGGTCCGCTAATATCTCCAGAAAGTTCAAAATGATGTAAATAACACCCTTCTGAAGGTGCCGTTATAAATACAAAGGGCACATCATCACTTGGAAAATAATTAGCCACCATACAAGCATTACCATTAACAGTTCTCGCATTATCTGCGATATCTGCATTACCAGAATTCCATTTTTTGTATTTTACATCTGGATTTGAAAGTTGCTCTATGCGTATTTTAATGATGTATGGAATGCAAACTGCCATCATCGTTCTTTTAGTTTTCTTCTTTTCATTACCATCATTTTTCGTGTTAATTAACCATCCATGGGACCAATGGTGGTTAAACTCCGTATCATATACACCTCCACCACAAACAGATTTTAATTCATGTCTAGCATTAAATAAATGAAAAATTTCATGTGGAAATGTAAGATGTGATCCCGCAATTGCATTATAATCCACTAATGCATATGCTGAATCTTTTTTACTTCCATCATCAAAACCATAAGCCGCAACTCCCCCAGTAAAGTCCGTATAAACATCATCGGTTAAAACTACTACTATGTCAGCATATAAAGAGGATCTTAGCGTTATTACACTAGATATTCCTGCAATAGTACGTATGTCATCAACGGTTCCTGTTTCTTCCCAATCGCTTTTTAAAATTTCATGATATGCTTTTATATTAAATTTTAAATCAATAGGTTCTACGAAGCTTTTCCTTACAGTTCTATTAGTAATAAAACCTCCCATTTCAGCCATATCGACAATATCAGGTGCTTTAGCCAAAACAGTTTCGGTATAGCAAACTAACACACTGACCGGGCAAATAGTCAAGTCTCTATTGTGAATACTTTGTCCATTACCTAAACCTGAATTTACCCCATAGTCACCCATTGTACAAACATCAGCAGAATCCAATTGTTTTTGCAAGACCAATGCATTTAATCCTCCTGATAAATCACGAATTAAATAAGATAAGGTATCTATTACCAGTTGACCAAAAATTCTGTCATTCTTATAAAATAGTAAAAGCCGTCCGTCTGAATTTGTGTCCATTTCCGCAACACCATTGTTGTTTACGACTAACTCTCCTTCCCAAGTATACTGTACGGAATCCAATAATTCAATGTACCGGCCTTGAAAGAAAAATTCTCCTGATCTACCAGGCACAACAACACTTACTAAATTCCCGGATTGCCGGTTTCGGACGTTCCCGATAGTAACTATTTTTAGTTCTTGAGTTTTATGGTCAGCAAGAAAAAGGGTCTTCCTTGATAGTTGCTTATTTGTTAGCGCAGAATCTGGAATATTTAATTCATTAATAAGTTGCTGGGCATTGACTACTTGTAAATAAAAAGTAAGAACAACAGTTAATACTAAATATTTAGAAGTGTTTAAAAAGTTTTTCATCTTTTAAAATTTAAGTGGTTAGTAAATCTAATAAAGCAAGGGAGGTCGAATAAAATTGCAGTGAGACCAATATAAAAAGTTGCTCGGCTCTCTAAAGTAACTAATTAATTTGAGCTTTTTATATGAAAATGTAAACTTTAACAAATAAACGTCGAATATTTACTCAATTATTAATGTGCAAGACTTCAACTTTCTATGAGGTACGAAGTAATGTTGATTTGGACTTCTGAGACATTTCTTTCTCAAGTTATTAAATTTATTTGATCTAATCTATTGATTTTAAAGCAATTGCATATACGTAGAAGCGCTAAATGGCCTACTTGGTTTCCCATCGATCATAAGTTTTAAATAAATTTTGTAGTTCGGAAGGTTTATAAAATCTTCAACATCAAATTCAGGAAACATCTCCTTAGACATATGCATTGCATCCTCAGGACCGATTCTAAATGATATAATCGTTCCGGCATTACCTAATACGGCCTGTTTAATTTCCTCATCAAGCTGATGCAAATATTGATGAGCCAGCGTCATACCTACTTTAAACTTACGTAATTCCGAAAACATATTGACTAACGATAAAGTAGTGAAATTGTGAAACTCATCCATGTAGACCATAAATGGGATACGTTTTTCTTCATCAGTGTCAACTCGACTAAAAGCTGCTGAAGCAATTGAAGTAACAAAAAGAGCTCCTAGCATGTTTGCGACATCTGCTCCAACATGTCCTTTGGAAAGATTCACAAGAACTATTTTCTTTTCATCCATTGCCTTTCGTAAAGAAACCTCCTCAGTGTTTTCGATCAAAGCACGTCTAATCACCGGATGCACAAGCATTCCTCCAATTTTGTTCATTACAGGCAGCAAATCATACTTATGATATTCTACAAACTCTCTTTTCCAGAATTTCTTTACCGTTTCACTCTCAACATTGAGGAGTGCATTGCGTCGAAAATCTTTATCCAACAAGATCTCCACAATGTCGGCAACTGTTGCTTTTGGCTGATCTAATAAAGTCAGAATGGCGTGCCGAAGGATATGCTCTAACTTAACTCCCCAGGCACTGTCCCACAGCTTTGAGAATACCTCCAAAATTCCTGAGGCGACCAAGGACCTCTTATCTGGTGACACACGCTTAAATGGATTGTATTTAAGATTAAGATTAGGGTTTGGGAAATTGAAATATACCAAGTCATCCTTTCGGGAATCAGGAACAGCTTTGACTACTTTTTCAACTAAATCACCATGAGGATCCAATAAACAGCATCCTCTTCCTGATTGAATGTCCTGGAGAATCATTGTTTCAAGACAGGTAGATTTCCCGGTGCCAGTTTTTCCGATTATAAAGGTGTGCATCAATCGATCTGCTTGTTTAATTCCAAAAATTCTCCGATCACTCCGATATCCAACTTGGCCAAAGTAAGTGACGTCATTGTTTGGAGTATTAAGCATGAGGAAAATAATATCGGATAAAGATTTTATTCCCAAGACGGTCAAAATTTCCAGTAAGGCAAATTTGACCGTCTACAATTAATTGCTTGAACCCTTTAGACTTGTTTTATGAATGACAAGCATGAAAAAATAATACCGATCAAATTTATCCGAGAAATCTGTAAGGGAAAAACGGAAGAAGAATTACTAGAGGCTGAACAAAATTTCCGAGAATATCTCTTGGTGGTCAAGGAAATTTGTGATCGGATAGAAAGAGATGAAAATAGTATTTCAGACTTTGACGAATCATTAACTCTTTAGTAGAGTACAATTATTACCATGAAAAAAGTATTTGGATACATACGTGTTTCGACCTTAAAACAAGGCGAGGGAGTATCTCTTCAAGAACAAAAAGAAGCGATAATTCGATATGCGGATAAGCATGAGCTTAAAATAATTCAGTGGTTTGAAGAGCTGGAAACTGCAGCAAAACAAGGAAGACCTCTCTTTAACAAAATGATCAAACAATTACGAGGAGGAGGAGGAGATGGGGCGATTATCCACAAAATTGACAGAAGCGCTCGTAATCTTAAGGATTGGGCTGTTTTGGGCGACTTACTTGATGAAGGAATAGAGGTTCATTTTGCCCATGAAAGTTTAGACATGGAGACTAGAGGCGGTAGGCTCGCAGCTGATATCCAGGCGGTTATTGCATCAGATTATATTAGAAACCTCCGTGAAGAGGCTCTCAAGGGCTTATATGGCAGATTAAAACAAGGAATCTATCCGTTTTTAGCTCCTGTCGGATATATCAACAACGGAGGAGGAAAATACAAGACCCTCGATCCAATAACGGCCCCTCTAGTTAAAAAAGCCTTTGGTCTTTACGCCACTGGAAAATTCACCTTGAATACTTTGACTAAACACATGAGTGAATTAGGATTAAATAACTCCCAAGGCAATACTTTATCTATCAAATCAATGTCTAAGATTCTCAATAATCCTTTCTATGCAGGAGTGTTAAGAGTAAAAGGAAAAACTTTTGAAGGAGGACACATACCCCTGATTTCTTCAACATTATTTGCAGAGGTGAGAAATATCTTGGAGGGTAAAGGCAATTCCAAAAAAGTCAAGCACGATTTCGTTTTTAAGAAACTCTTGAAATGTTCTGATTGTGGCTATTCTCTAATTGGTGAAAAACAAAAAGGGTTCATTTATTATCGCTGTCACACCAAGGAATGCCCCACCAAATCCATTCGTGAGGATCAGGTTGAAAGGACAGTAATTAGGTCATTTGAAGGGTTACAATTGCATACCTTGGAAAACCAAGTATTGAACGAACTTTTAAATGAAGCCCAACTAAATTGGGTCGTAAATGAAAAGGGATTTGAAAATTCTTTAAAGATGCAGAAGGAGAGGATATCAAACAAACTGGAGCGACTTACCGATGCTTATATTGAAAATGTGGTTAATAAAGCAATGTTTGATCGAAAAAAGGAAATTTTATTAATTGATTTACAAACACTGCGCAATAGAACCATCCAATTCTCAAATCAAAAAGACGCAATTTTCAAGAAAGCTATAAACTTTCTCGAACACATTAAAAGCTTTAAAAAGACATATTTATCGGGAATTTCAGATGAAAAAAGAAAAATTCTGAAAACTATTATCTCGAACTTAATAGTAGAAGGAAAAAATATAACAATTGCAATGAAAATTCCTTATAGTGATCTTGCAAACAGACAATGTTTTTCTTTATGTGCACATGAATGCCACACACCTCGAACTTGTACAGCAGAAATTGCCACTACGGCAACAACTGTGGATAACCAGGAACAAGATCTAAGTGTAGCTCCTCTTTACGTTGCCGATCTGGCAATCAACCCGGTGACTAAGCAGGTCGATTTTAGTAATAGTGTTCCCATTCTACCACAGATACAGGATACTCCGGAACTCCGGGAGAACATGAAACAACTATTGGACATCATCCTGGGATTCTTTGAGGAGGAGATGAGACTGCTTAATTCTGGTGATTTAAAGGAAGAAGATCAGCTATTACCAGCATTAGTTCCGGATCAAATCCAATGATGTACAAACAAACCACTCAGGTCCCCAATATCTTCTTCGATCACATCCTAAAAGACCTCACAGAGGCTGAAATTAAGCTCCTCCTGGTCGTTATCCGTCAAACCTATGGTTGGATCGATCAGAGCACAGGACATCGTAAACAACGGGATAGAATCTCCAGGAACCAGTTTGTACTAAAGACCGGTCTATGTAAACGTGTAATCTCCATAGCTCTTCAGTCACTAGTTACCAAAGGACTCATCTCCATTTCATGCCAGAGTGGCAATACTCTCCATGACTCACTTAAGAGAAAAGGACTAAAATTGTTCTACAGTCTAGAACTAGGGCACTTTGTTCACTCAAGTAGGGCACAAAAGTTACCTACCCTAGGGCACAAAAGTGCTCTTAACAAAACTAACTATACAAAACTAAATAAGACAAAACTAAGTGAGCGATTCAACACTGTGAAATCGATTGGAGAGATCATTAATAGTATGCCTATTTCTAAATACTATGAGAAGAGAAATTAAAATTTTGTTAATCATTGTTTTCATTTTAGCCATGAGTGTTTTGGTGAGAGAGCAACGAAGTGCATATATTAAGAGGTTGTGTCTGTCGAGTTTGAACCCTGACAAATTAACTCAAATTTAGTATATCATTTCCCATGATTAATATTCTATTAGTGTACAAAAAACTATACTCGGCTATTAATGCCTCATAGACTGTGATTATGATTTACTCACAAGTGGACTCGATTCTGAAGATGTAGGAATTTAAAAATCGTTCTAATGTGTGAATTATATAAATAATAACAATAATTGTATAAACTAATATGAAAACTAAAATAATAATTTCGAAATCTAGATCATAATCGAGGTAAGGGCCTTAAGAGTTATTTTAAGCACAATTTATGAAAACCCTTTGCACTCAGAAGATTAAATTGTTATTGCGACCCAATCTGGAACTAATAATTTATTACCTTTTACGGTGACCCAGTCTTAATTTTATAATTAGAACACCACTGTAAAGATTGTTACAAATGATGGAATCCTTAATCCATGAATATTAGGGCCTTATAATTCTAAAGGTATCTAGAATTAATAATCTTATAATTTAATAGTATTATGAAAAAGTTAATTGTTTTTTTGGGCGTGACATCATTTTTTTACTTGTTATTTCTTTCATGTAAACATGAACTAGGAATTACTGAAGTGGTATCGAAAAATCAAGATCAAAACTCTAATCCTATTGTAAATTCCTTCTATGATGAGGAATTTGACCCCTACACTGATAGTCCGATGCAAGAACTCTCAAATTCTGCTTATATTGATGATTTTGTTGATGGATTATCTTTTTTTTCAGATTATTTTGCGGGAGATACTACGATTGTCGCTGGTTCAAGAACACCCGACCAACTTGTTTTGTCAATTTATAATGCTTATTTGGCAAGTAAATCTATGAGTCCTATTGGAACATATCCAATGGATTGTCATTTAAGCATTAGTCAACGAACAGGAGTTTCAACAACTGTTAAAAATGCCTTAAATGGGGTATTAAATTCAATTGATCCTGAAGAAGAAATAGGGGACGCGTATCCTGAATTTCGAGACATTTTAGATCATTTAAATTTATCTTCATACACAAATCAGCAAAAAGATACAATCGCTACCGTACTTTATGCGATAGATATTACTATGAATTGGGCATTAAATGACGACTTATTTGCAGGGCAAACACATTTTTCTGGAAATCCGAATCAAATTCAACCACGTTGTTGTTATTGTTGGTATCCACATAATATTCCTTGGGCAGGTTGGAAATGTGCAGGCTCAATTTTTCTTGGTGCATTTGCAGGGGCCGAAGCTGGGGCTGTAGGTGCTATAGCAGGTGGTTGGTTTGGAGGATTGGCTGGTTGTTAAATAAAAAGTTTAATAAATATAACCATATGGATACACATTCAAAGTACTTGCCTATTATTAGTTCAATGTGTTTAATGAGTCTTTTATTCTTTCTTGCATTAAGTAGGAGCATAAAAGAGGAAAACACATGGTTTATTCTTATTACAATTTTAGCGGCAGTCTTGTTGGCGATAAAATTCGCAATGAGAATAAAATCGATATCAAAACAAAGTAATAGTAATTAAAAATACTTATTATTATTTTCTAATAGAATATCGTATTTTATTTTCTGAAGTTCAAGGGAAATTGATTATTAAATTGTGGTAAAAGTATTCAAATAAAAAAGGATGCTTTTACCATTTTTATTTTATTAAGTTTAACATTTCAGGAGCAAGATTTAATCACGCTTCCAATTTATGTTAACGATTCAGTAATAAATTCACTTGCTGACAAAAGGGCCCCCATAGTGCCATTCAAATTTCTATCTTGATATACAAAGCGAATTTTGTTTGACCGATTTGAAGTGGAAAGATTGTTAACTATTTTATCTGCTAAATATTCAACTATTATTATTATGGTGTCAAATTTATCATATAAAAGTTCAATACAATAATCGATAAGTGCAATTCCATTAACTTTTATCAGGGGCTTTGGAACATCTTTGGTTAGGGGTAGTAATCTTGACCCTACTCCGGCAGCTAAGACAATACAATTCATAATATAAAAATATGACAATTTTTACCGTCTTGACATGTGCACTTGAATGCCACACACCTCGAACTTGTACAGCAGAAATTGCCAATGAGGCAAGTTCTGTGGATAACCTTCCGATTTATGTGGCCGATCTGGCAATCAACCCCGAGACCAAGGAGGTTGATTTTTCTAATAGTGTTCCCATTCTACCACAGATAGTGGATACTCCGGAACTCCGGGAGAATATGAAACAATTATTGGACATCATCCTAGGCTTCTTTGAAGAGGAAATGAGACAGCTTGATACTGGTGATTTAAAGGAAGAAGATCAACTATTACCAGCATTAGTCCAGGATCAAAACCCATGATGTACAAACAAACCACCCAGGTACCCAATATCTTCTTCGATCACATCCTAAAGGACCTCACAGAGGCTGAAATTAAGCTCCTGCTGGTCATTATCCGTCAAACCTATGGTTGGATCGATCAGAGCACAGGACATCGTAAACAACGGGATAGAATCTCCAGGAACCAGTTTGTACTAAAGACCGGTCTATGTAAACGTGTAATCTCCATAGCTCTTCAGTCACTAGTTACCAAAGGACTCATCTCCATTTCATGCCAGAGTGGCAATACTCTCCATGACTCACTTAAGAGAAAAGGACTAAAATTGTTCTACAGTCTAGAACTAGGGCACTTTGTTCACTCAAGTAGGGCACAAAAGTTACCTACCCTAGGGCACAAAAGTGCTCTTAACAAAACTAACTATACAAAACTAAATAAGACAAAACTAAGTGAGCGATTCAACACTGTGAAATCGATTGGAGAGATCATTAATAGTATGCCTATTTCTAAATACTATGAGAAGAGTAATTAAAATCTTAATGCTATGCATTTTCATTTTTGCCATGAGTGTTTGCGTGAATGCTCAACGAAATGCTTTCGTTGAAGAATGTAATTAATATAGATTGTATTCTCTGTAGAAATTATGGTTTTTAAATTGAGTAACAAACATTCTGCTTGAAAGTGTATTCCTAGAATTATCAATACCAAACCAGCTTTAAATAATGTTTTATTATCTGTCCACAGACTTTTCTATAAATCTTCTTATAACAGTGCTCATGGATTCGAGATATGATTCGTAAAATTTATATATGCGAATAAAATTTGCCATTTACTAAGCGAATAGTATCTGGAGAATTAGGGTCTCTAATTTCTCCATCGATAATAAAGTTAGCATGAAATATACCTTTAATTTCTTTTTTATCAGCGTTCCAGTCGGTTATTTCAAGGTAATTATCATCACTTTCTATTAATTTATAGATATTTCCTAAAACATCACCTCCATCAATGAATGAACCAAGGAATGAGTACTCCATTTCATTTATGCCAATCGAATTAAATGGTGTTAAAGAATCTATTCTATATTCTTGTTCTTTTATTAATCCAAAAACAATTTCATATCTCAAGAGATTGTTTTGGTCAAATCCATCCAAGTAAATATTTGTAGTTGTATCGCTGGAAATACAATAAGGTTTAAAGTCTTTAATTTCTCCATTAAACAATACAGATGCTGTGCCCCAATAAGGATCAGGAATAATTGGTTCGTCTGATTTACAACAAGCGACAAAGATAAATATGAGTGAAACGAATTGAATTCTCATCTTATTTATTAATCATTATTTTTTTACTTTTCATTATTCCATGATTATCAGAATCAACCATCAATATATAAAAACCACTATAGGTTGTTAAAATTGGAATGTTAAATTCATTTATACCTTTCTCTATTTCATAATTCCCTAAGGTTGTCTTTTTTCCAGTGATATCTGCAATCGATAATGTAACCTTATCAATGCTATTTGAGCTGATTATTATGTTAATTTTATCTTGAGCTGGATTGGGGAATAATTCAATATCAAATGAAGGGTCAGAAATTATACTTATAGATCTTAGATTAATAGGATCCTCACAGGGATGATGATCTCCGATTTCACCTGAAAATAAAATTAACTTTTGAGTAGTATAAGTATTGAGTTGTACATCTTGGATCGTTAACCGAATATAAACGCCTTTTGGATACGCTGGGAGTGAATGAACTTCAAAGCAAGGAATATCAAAATTAATGTTTGGATCATGTTCTGGTATTGAAGAATAATTAAACCCATCAAAACTAAAACTCCAATTATATACGTATGGTCCTGGACTACCTCCAGTAGCATTGGCACTGAGTGAAATGGATGTGCAATAACATGCATCATCCGGGCCTAGGATTAAACCATAAAGCATGTCAATGTCACCAAGATCATGACTTGCAACAGTGCAACCAGATTGTTCCATAACACTAGCATTATCTCTATGACCTGCAATTCCTGTATACCCTTTATTAACTTTTACTAATGGATTTGAATAATTTAACACATGATTCCCTGCGCTACCTTCAAAAACAACCGTAGATGAACGTTTTTGTGCTCCAAGAAACCATTTTTTCCAGGTCCATGTATGAGCATGGGCGATACCTGGGTCATCAGAACATAAGACTGGATCGTGGTCTTCAGTATCACAAGTTTCATGATCTGCGCTGAAACAGTGGCCGATTTCATGAGCAAAATAATAATTTTGGCCAGTTGCGAAACGAGCAACTTCATCTGTGTAAACCGTATTATTTGCAGTTACTGTTAAACCTAATGTACCGCCTGTATTGTTAACGTTTGCAAGTAAGCAAACTATATCAGCATGAGTTGATGCTCTTATAGTTTCAGCATCTGTGTTATTGATTAATCTAGTCATTATAGCGAATAAGTTACCACTTAACTCCGGAAAATTGGGAAGCAACTCAATCCCAGCAAGCTCAATATTTAAATCAGAAGAATTGATTTTAGAATTCCTGAGTGCTTGAGCAGTTTGTTCAAAAGCTAATCGAGCAGTTTGTTCTATATCTGGGTTCGATGCTTTAGCTTCAGCCGTAAATAGGATTAGAATTCTTGATTTACAGTTATGATTTGTTCTAGTGCTGGATTGTTCCGAATTGAAATTTATTATTGAATCTGAAATTGTTCCACAACCACCTTCTCCTGGTGCAATTGTGTTTTTTATTAAGGTTGTTACTCCTTCGCCTAAGTAGTCAATAATAAATTCACTTCCATCAATTATAACTTGACCAAACTTACCTCCGTTCTCACTTATTAACATTACTGAACCATCATAATCATTAGATGTATCGGATAAAGGTGTCAAGGCATACCATTGAAAATCACCGTCATTATTATATCTGATATATTCAGTTTCAAATTTAATTGGAGTCATTGAAATGAATGGAATTGTTATTAGTGTCATTCCACTATCGATTGCACTCACTATGGGATTAAATTCAATAAATTTGATATTGTTAACGCTGTATAAGTCTATTAATAGATGATATTTTGAGTTAACAGTTGAACTCATTACGGGTGCTTGGGATCTGTAAATTATAAGGTCTGATCCTGTTTGGCAGTAGAGAGCATTTGGACACCAAAAAGTAGAAAAAAGAAACAAGGAAAAAATTAATTTTTTCATATTTATTAAATTTAAAAAGTAAAATGTTTATCAATATGTATAAGTGATATTATAAGTATATAATTCTTCGTCTGTGAAAATTTTTAATTTATTTGCTAAATATAAGTCTTAATAACTTGTTTGATTTCCAAATATAATGGAAACAATTGAGATTCTGGAAGTAATTATTATGATCAAGAATATGTTCTTCTTTAACTTTAAATATTTAAGTATTTAGCTTTTAGGCGAGTTAAAGAGAGCCACTTGTATCTAATGGGCAGTTAGCCTGATGGTTATATAGGAAGAATTTAAGGTAATATTGGTCAAAGAAGAAATTTTGTGGGCTAATCCTTCTGATAATTTGGGTGTAGTTATTTTGATTGGCAACTCATTACATGATTCACTAAGCGAAAAGGACTTAAACTATTCTACAGTCTAGAACTAGGGCACATTGTTCACTCAAGTAGAGTACAAAGGCTACCTACCCTAGGGCACAAAAGTGCTCTTAACAAAACTAACTATACAAAACTAACTAAGACAAAACTAAGAGAGCGAGAAAATGGAGCGGTGTCAGTGCGTGATTTAATTGCCAATATGGCAATGCCAAAAAAGATTTTGTAAGGGAACATGATTTATTCAATTCCAAAAGATCTTACCCAAATAATTTTGCCCTTTTTAATCCAGAAATGACTTCTGCATCCTTCCATTTGAGCTATAGAAGGGCTTATTGAAATTCTTCCTAATCTGTCGAAATTAACACTCCAAGAAGGTCTAATTCTAGTCGAAAGCGATAACATTATGATTTTACCACAATTATCAGGACACTTTATATAAGCCCATTTGATATATTCTTTATTTCCTATTAGATAAATAACAAAATCTTTTATTTCATCATGTTTCGGGTTGTCAGAAATAATTTCACTACGATATTGAATAAGCCCTGTACTCCATAGTATCTTTTCAAATATTTTGGAAGTCTTACTTTTATTCATTCTAGGAAGCTATGTCTAAAAAAGGATTCATATCACCTCGACCCCAATAAGAATCACGGCCACAAATTCTACAATCATTATTTTGGGTATTGGAGGGACAAATTTCTACCGATCGATGGAAAAACTTAGTCCTGTGAGGAAATAGGCTTGATGGGTTATATTGAACAAAACGATTAATAAACTCATTGACTGCCATACTCGCCACTTCGGTTGTAAAAGTAACAACTGAAGGCGATGGATTACCTTCACTCATGACGTATTTTTCCTCCATGAGCTTGGTGTAGGCTTCTGTATCGTTTCTTTTTAAATTTTCAGCGATTGCCCTTTCAATATTTATTACACCCTTAGTAATTAAACAATCTGATCCTGGAAAAAGATAGGAAACTCTTCCCTGAAGGTCTTGGATTTCGATTGAATCTGGTTTTAACGAAATAATTAACCCCATATCTATAACTGGAATTAAATAAAAATATGCCAGCCTATTTAAAGTAATTCTACCTGCATTATCATCAGTACAGCCAAAAACAAAATCACTAACCTTTAATAAGTCAATTGAATCCTGTGCTGAAACCCAACCATCGAAAACATTCACAACTGTTCCTAAACCTATCAATTCTATATGATTCTTAAGTACTTGAACTTTTTTAAGACCGATATCTCTCATTGTGGCTCCATGAAGCCTATTCAAGTTTGATTCCTCAACAACATCCTTATCGATTAAATTTATTTTTCCAATTCCCAATCGAGTTAACAGGACAGCTGTTGCTGACCCAGTTGCACCAACCCCAACAACTGTACACATCAGTTGTGAAAGATCTTGATTAAGCGCAGTTCCAAAGGCTAACTGTTGTCTTTGAAATGCTTCAGGTGAAGTAAAGTCCTTTAGTCTATTGGGATACCAAATTCTTAAGGTTTTACCAAAAGCTCGCACAATATAAAAGGGCGTAGTAGTATAGTTGTTCTTCCATGCTCTTCCAAACAAAGAACCATCAGACATCATTATCAAACTTCCATGTGGACGTTTACCTCCATTTCTATTGAATGCTAACCTGAAAAGATGATATTCTCCTTCATCATCTGTAGTTGAATATTGTGTAAACCCTGACGGATGATTATGGATAACAATAACTGCAAAGTCTTTTGACTCTGCCTTCTTCAGTGCTTGCAGAAAATATTTATTATCCCAACTTACTTGCAGATGGTGTGATGTTAGTAATTTGTCTTCTGACAGTAGTATTATTTCTCGGGATAAAAATCGATCTTCTTTGTCTTCTACAAGTGACCGGCCACAGATAATAAAAGCAACTCTTTCTTTTCCATCTGGCCTAATGAGATGTTTTCTTAATTGTTGATAATGATTTTCTTGTAAGGTTACAGTATATTTCATGCAGCATTGGCTAAAGCAACTTCAATTCTTTTTAGATAAGTATGAATACCATCAATACCTGCACGCCATTCACCTCCTTGCAAGTGTCTTGACCATCTTTGCCAGGTTTTACCTTCGAAATTATGGTTCGATTCGGTTGCTCTAGGTAATGCATTGGAAGGCAACAATAAAAGACGAGGGTAAAAGTACCACATATCCGGGTGAGTATCCGGATAATTAGGTGGTATGATGATAAGCAAATCAGAATGTTCGCAATTAAATTTACTTGATGGTAATTCGAAATTCCGAATGATTAAGCCATTTTGACCACCTTCAAGTTTTTCTTCAAAAAGAAATCCTTTTGAAGTTAAATATTCTTGATCATCTTCTGGCAAGAAAGTCATCCTTCAGTAGTCGTTTTTGCGCCAGTAAAAAAATGCTCCCTGCCTGGGTGACTAAGATCGAAAGATTCATTATCACCAATTTCCTGATCATCGCCTGGACCATTTACTTTGAGCCAAACGCCATAATTCGACGGAACTCCCACTAACGCTTTAATTTGAGTTCCGGTGATAAATTGCTGATCAACCTCAAAAGGTTTTTGATCGACCAGAATTTTATATTTTTCTTCTTTTGCCATGGTATTAAATGTTTGAGTTATTTTTAATAAAAACAGAAATTACTTATTCCTCCTATTATATGGAGATTGATTTGTCGGTTTCAAACTGACATTTTCCGAAGATGCTTTCTTGTAAATTGCCTCTGGAGTTCTTCCTAGTTTTAAACCAATTACACGTGTAGGAGTATTTTCACTAACTAGTTTTTTCATCAGCTTTACTTCGGTCTGACTCCATTGCTTACCTGAGTTTCGATTTGACTTTGTCATTTTATTTTAAGTTTTATTGATTAATAAATATCGCCTGGGAGAACAGCGACGACTACTCCCTGTATAATGCTTTTTCTGTTAAAAGGAATATATTTATTCGACTATTTATCAGTTTCTTCAAATAGAATCCCCTTCGTTCTTTGATCCAGTTCAGGTTTTGGTTTGGGAAAATTTTTAGAAATTTCTCTCATTCTCCCTCTAGTAAATGATGAATCGATTCTGCGAAAACCATGATATGTGTATGGTTCAATAATCACATCGATCACATCTTCAATACTATGTTCAATTTTATTTATTAGATCAAACTCAACAATTTCATCAATTGATTTAACAATAAATTGTAAGAGTGCGCTATAATCGACTTGTACAGCTACTAACTCAAAATCCGGAATATTTACTAATGATTCGCCCAGTTCGATTATATCCAAAAGAACCTCAGAGGCAACAAGTCGATTTATTTTATTCTTTCTGTATGAGAACATCAAGTTCTCAATACATTCATTATAACATTTGAAGGTCTCTTTCCATCGGAGGGTTCTCTGTGCTTGGAAATCATTATGATCATTTCGAAAATGGGCATCAAAACCATCTTCTCCATAGTGATCAAAAAGCCGTTTCATATCAATGTAGTATTCTCTCCAATTTTCATCGGATTCTATTAGAGAAGAAATTTCCCTCTTCTCTCTGCCGGACAATTTACCGCTTGCGTAATCAAAAAGCAGGCGGTCATTATCGGGGTTAATTTCGAATAAAATGGAATTCATCGTAGGATATAGGTTTAGTATAGTTTGAAAAATGAGTGCATTATCTTTGGTTATGGCTTGAATTCATCTTGTTTTGGAGAGTTTGGGCAATACCAAATAAGGCTCAAGGAGGTGAGCAAAACTAGGTTCATAAATACAGATTATGTTTACCACCTAGTTGGTTTCGTTTTTATTTCGGTTAATTATTCTGTGCCTTAAGGAATTCTCTTCCTTTAGCAAAAGCAGTTATTGTGTGTCTCTTAATTGTACTTAAGCTAACACCTAATGCTCCTGACATCTCCTTTTGTGTCAATCCTTCCATTAACCCCTTCAAGATATTTTCTTCCAGGTCCGTCAAAATTCCCGACATAAAAAGGCTCTCAATTTTGTTTTCGGGAGAACCACCGTCAAAAGGTCTCATTGATAATGGATCCAGATCACTTCTCCGAACAAATTCTGTTTCGGCTTTTTCAATGCGCTGCTTTCTATCAATCCACCTTAGGCTTTTCCTTATAGCGGTTTTCTTGATGTAAGAGTAACACTCAAGCTCACTATATTCGCTAAGTAATTTGTGTCGGCAGGCATCCCAGACCTGGGCACACACATCATGTGCATCATCTGGGCCAACATAATCTAAACAGACTGAAAAAATCCGCCTGTGGAATTTTTCCCATAAAATGTCAAATTTCTCCATAAACAAATCGCTTTTTAATGTTATGCAATAAAATGGAAACACATAATAATATACCCAAAACCAATCAAAAGGGTTCAAAAAAAGGTGGGGAGAAAATCTCACCACCCTCGTGTTTCCATGTTTATGGAAGTCCTACTTTTACGGACAGTAGAATCTTTACATAGCCCATTTAACTTGTCAACTGGCTTAATTAAATAATAATAGAATGTTTATTAACTTCTATTTTATCTATATACCCATTTGAAGTCCAAAAAGGTCCAAAAAATATTTTTTTAACACTTAGGGGAATTTCGATAAG
The DNA here is from genome assembly GCA_963746195.1 of uncultured Saprospiraceae bacterium. Classification (GTDB taxonomy): domain Bacteria; phylum Bacteroidota; class Bacteroidia; order Chitinophagales; family Saprospiraceae; genus Opimibacter. The sequence goes on from CAVVAS010000005.1 coordinate 183,019, forward strand.
AAATAAAACTTGCCAATCTGGCAACATGTGCACTTGAATGCCACACACCTCGAACTTGTACGGTAGATTATGCCATTATGGCCATAACTGTGGATAACCAGGAACAAGATCTAAGTGTAGCTCCTCTTTACGTTGCCGATTTGGCAATCAACCCGGTGACTAAGCAGGTTGATTTTAGTAATAGCATACCCATTCTACCACAGATAGAGGATACTCCGGAACTCCGGGAGAATATGAAACAGCTATTGGATATCATCCTGGGATTCTTTGAGGAAGAAATGAGACTGCTTGATAGTGGAGATATGCAAGAGGAAGATGAGCTATTACCAGTTGTCCAGGATCAAGACCTATGATTTACAAGCAAACCACCCAGGTCCCCAATATCTTCTTCGATCACATCCTAAAAGACCTCACAGAGGCTGAAATCAAGCTCCTGTTGGTCATTATCCGTCAAACCTATGGTTGGATCGATTCTAGGACAGGACATCGTAAACAAAGGGATAGAATCTCTAGGAACCAATTTGTACTAAAGACTGGTCTATGTAAACGAGTGATCTCCACAGCTCTTCAATCACTGGTTACCAAAGGACTCATCTCCATTTCATGTCAGAGTGGCAACTCACTCCATGATTCACTTAAGCGAAAAGGACTTAAACTGTTCTACAGTCTAGAACTAGGGCACTTTGTTCACTCAAGTAGAGCACAAAGGTTACCTACCCCAGGGCACAAAAGTGCTCTTAACAAAACTAACTATACAAAACTAACTAAGACAAAACTAAGTGAGCGATTTAATACTGTGAAATCGATTGGTGAGATTATTAATAGTATGCCTATTGCTGAATACCATGAGAAGAGTAATTAAAGTCTTGGTAATCATTGTTTTCATTTTAGCCATGAGTGTTTGGGTGAGAGACCAAAGAATGACTTCAATTGAAGAGTATAATAAAATTGAGTGTTTGTCATATTAAATCCTAACTACTCATATTAAGCCTTTTTAAAAGTTATGGCTTGTATCTGTTGAAGTAATTCAAGAGTCGCTTTTACCGAAAGATTTTGGGTGTTATTAAGAAGCATATTTTTTCCATATCTCTTGTATAAAGGAGTTAATGTTTCATCACCCCATGAAGGAGAAAAAGTAACGACTCCGTTAAAGTCAATTATTAAATTTTCATCCCCTTTCAAATCTCTGAGATCTCTTTCAATAACCTTGTAAGCTTCTCTTCCAGATTCTCTAGATATAAGTGTAGTACCAAATTTTTTGAAATTTATCAACATAATCTTATTTTATCGTTAGAATTTTATTAAAGCAATGCATCCTCGTAAAGGGGTATTTGTTAGTTGAACATTTATTTCTGAATCTTCTCTGCTAATTTTCAATTCTGCATCACCGGAAACAAATACTAAGCTGATTGGATTTTCTACGACTATTTTATGTACATATTTCAGGCCATTACCTCGATTTTCTGGAGCTCTTCCAGAAATGAATTGAGTGAATGCAATATTTAGTGCTTCCTGGTGTGTTTCTAAATCCGGCACAGCGTATTTAAGAGTATTTAAGATACCCAGTCCTCGATCTGCTAATACAATTTCTCTTTTTTCAATATTGTATCCGAAGAATACACCGGTTACATCTGGCCACTTCCCAAGATTATGATCGAACGAATTATTTCCAATTTCACCTGCTGCTGAAACAATCAAAGAAAATATTTGATCTAGCCCAGAAATTAATTGAAGACTAGAGCCTAACTTAATTAAACGTGCTTCAAACATTGAACTATCTTGGCAGAATAATTTATTAGGTATTGGGGAGTCTGAAACTGATTTGGCTGAGGCCCACTCTAGTGCCAGATTAAATAGGTCACTTGGGAAAATCTCCACGTCAATCGGTCTATAATATCTGTTACCATCTGGAGATTTTCTAATGGCGCGAAGTTTGCCACTTTCATCCCAGCGTCTTAAAGTGCCAATTGAAACACCTAAAATCTCTGAAGCCTCTCTTATTGGAATTAATTTTGATTCATCTTTGTGCATAGGAATAAAGAAACATGGTAACTATCATAACATGTTATTATCTGATTACACAACTGGGATGTAATCTCTATCTATTATTGACTAATTTGAAGCTATTAAGTAATATCTGCTCATATTATTGTAATACCTACCCATATATGCTAGAATGGGACTGGTTAAGAATATTATAAACCTTAAATAATAAAAACAACATGGCAGTCAAAATAACATGCATTTCTAAAGATGGAGGTAATCACCTTAATCCCCATGAAGCGATTACTAACTTGGGTTGGGTAAATGAGGAAACTCGTGCTGAAGGAAATAGCACACGAGAGCAAATGATTGAATTTATCGAAAAACAAGGTGGTAAAGCTTACACTCGAGATGGATATGGTAGGGTGGCATATTTAATCGTCAAAACTTCTGCATACGGAAATAAATATGTAAAGACGATTTCTGATGGCGTTGAATCTGACAATCTTCTATTACTAAATGAATGCTAACTTGTTTGATTATTAAACTAGGCATGAGAGACTTATATGCCAATTTAAGCAATGCATATCATAATTCCAATAGATCGTCATGGCACCTCAAAACAAACATCTAAAAAGAGCCGAATCAGCAAAGAAAGAATCAAAGTACATTGATTTCAAAGAAGGTATTGATATAAACCAGCCAGGTGATTGGTGTGAAATCATAAAAGATATTGTTGCAATGGCTAACTCTGGCGGAGGGGTTATTTTAATTGGTGTGAAGGATGATGGCAAAAAATCTAACCAAAATATTAAACCAATTTTAAGTTTTGATTCTGCGAAAATTACAGATAAGATAAATAAGTACACAGGAATACAATTTGGAGATTTTCAAATATTAGAATTGTTACGTGGAAGTTATAAAACAGCTGCTGTTATTATTGAATCTACTTACCCACCAATGATATTCACTAACTCAGGGAATTATGTAGGGCTTAATGGTAAAGAAAAATTTGCATTTACAAAAGGCACATTATACGTTAGGCATGGAGCCAAAAGCGAACCTGCTACTTCAGCTGACTTGGAGACGATTCTTGAAAGAGAGATGGAAAAGAGGAAAGAAAGTTGGCTTAGTAATGTCAAGAAGGTAATGGAGGCTCCGTCCGATCATTTAGTTCACATATTGCCCCAAAATGTAAAGGTTTCAACAACAGAATCTGCAACTCCAGTAAGATTAACAAATGATTCCTCAGCACCAAAAGTCCAATTGGTCGATCCTGATGAAATATATAAATATCGAAGAAAGGAAGTTATTGATGAAATAAATAAGAAGATAAAAGATCACACTGTAAATTCTCGTGATATCCAAACAGTAGTTTTTGCTCACGATATTTCATCAAATGGAAACTATCTTTATAAACCCACCTATAGTTCTCCGCAATACAGTGAAGCTTTCATAGATTGGGTTTGTAATCAATATGAAATCGATGGTGATTTTTTCCAAAAGGCAAGAATAAAATATTCTGAAGCTTCAAAAAAGAAATAAGAAGTAATATACGATGATGTCTTCTGGAAATAATCCTTGGCTCCTTTGAGGAGAAAACTAAAATGGTCGATAGTGGAGAATTAAAGAAGAGAAGAAACTTTTATACTTGAAATAAGTTAGGTTGTCCAATAATCTATCTCTTGAGCTTTGGATTTCAATTCTTGTTTCAACCAGTAATCATTATCATCTAAATAACTCCAAGGCTTCTTACCCGTGGCTATCATTTCTCTAACATAAGATTTGTATCGATAATGACTATAAACAGACATTACATAAGCTGAATAGGCTTTGGCTAGTTGGGAATGACCATGGATAATAAGAAGATTTTCATCATTCTTTTTACTTGCACTTGTGGAAAAATTATGGCTACCTGTTATTACAATAGGATTTTTGGATAGGCCATCAATAATCATGACTTTAGAATGAACAATTGCGTGCCCAATTTGGGATAAAAAGTTTTTACGCGTGACTTCGGCTATCCACGGGCCTAATGCATTATCTATAGATTGTGGCTGTATGACACTATAATGATCTGGTTTATAGGTTTGTGCACTACTTATCAAATTGATTTCAAGTACATTTTTATCATTGTCCTCTTTAGTATTGCCAAGAGTACTAACCACTCCTCTAACATACATTGTTTTCTCATTTGCTCGCTCTCCTGCAAGTGTATGCAGACCTTGGGTACCAGGAGTAAACATTAAAAATAATATTGAAGATTTAGCCGAACCAATTAAATCACTTAACATTTTCATATCATTGCCATTTGAAGTTCTAGTAAACCACACTTTGACACTGGATTTACCAATATTAAATGTTTTGAACTTATCGTTTGAACTTACTAATGCTGGTGGGAAACCCGCTGAAGATAGTGCAGGGGGTGAAGATTGCTTTAGCAGGTTCCATTGAGCAAAATAGTGTGATGCTAGTTTTTTATCTTTAATTAAAATACCATTGTTGATTTGTGTACAAAGTCCAGTTGTACTCCAATTTGTGCTTCCAGACCAAATTGCAATAGGCCCTTGAGCATTTGAAAGAACAAGAAATTTATTATGTCCTAATCCTTTTGATTTAAGCATTCTGTCAATCGTAACAATTCCATGGGAATTAAGGTAATTTCTTGCGGTCTGATTTTGATCGTCAACTCCGCCGGAACCATTAGCAAGAATAAGATGCAAGTTTTTGTGAAGAGATATTAAATTATTTTCCAATATTTCATCATCAAGTTCATAGAGTGCTGCATGTATTTTTTGTTTAGCAGTTTTAGCAGTTTTTAAGATCGTCATTATCTGTAATCCTAATTCTCCTGCAAGAAAATCTCTAAATTTTGGATCTACATTCTTCTTCAATTGGGCTTTAAATTTTCCAGTTGATAGTTTTTTAGCCTTTAAATAGCGAGCTACAAATTGTGATAAAATTAAACCCCTATTAAAATAACAAGAAAATCCATCTCCAACATCTGAACTTAGTTTGACCCATGGTGACCAGTTGCTAGAAGGCCCTTTACTAAATGGTCTAGAATGAACATCTCCTGTCATTGCGGTTATCCGATATCTTACTTTATTACCAATATCAACAGCATGATCTGTCCAGTTGAAACGTTGTAACGGCCAAAAATTACTAGGTTTATGATCTCCAGATTTTGGTTTATCTTTTTCAAATCCTAGGCGATTTTCTACAATTTCAATAACCCCGTTAGTCCCTTTGATTCTTTCACGTTCCAATAAAAAACCTCGACATTCAGGAATGAAATTGCTTGGAGCCCAGGCAACGAAAGCATCATCGCCATTTGTAAAAACCGAAATCTTAATAGTGACTGACATAATTTATTATTTAAAATTAGTTTCTTAAATATATTTTATGGATTGATAATTATGATAATAATTACCTTTTATCAACATTTAATAGTTTTCGGTATTATCTGTAATAATCAGTGGACATACCCGGCACGCTGGGGTACCCTCCTGAAAAAACCAACGACAAGTTGATCTTATTCCACATTCTGGAAGTGGCAATTCTTTTTCCTCTGGTACGACCTCCAATACTTTTTCAATAACACTGCAAGTAGTGCCTGTCCATTGCTTACAACCACTTTCAACGCACTGGCCAGAAAAACGAAATCTTAATTCAGGTTGCCTTCCACGAAAAGCAATCTCAACAAACTCTTTATCAACATTGATCGGAATAGATAAAAGATCAACTATTCCGTCCTTGTTGATAACGCCAATGAGACTCGATCCCTCTTCGCAAACAGCGCTTGGACACGTTTTCTTTTCACCTCTTGACAAAGCACTTATTTAAGTCGATTAAATTGAGATGAATTTTTAAGCCTATCTACCGATGCGAATTTTTTAAGCCAAATACCTAACCATTCCTTTCTAGGTATCACTTTTCTACCCAAGTATTGGTTATCAATACCAGCTAAATGTTTTCTCACCACAGACTGTAAGTCTTTGTCAATTGCGGATATTTGAGCATTGGTCAATGGTATATCTAATACCACGTTGAATCTTGTAGTTGCCATCTATAAATTAAGTTTTATGCTTACTCTTTGATCGGATTTTCAGCATTTTCCGTATTCTAATTACTGGAATTGTCGATTTCACTCCATTTTAATATTATAAATCAGTTACGAATTTGCAATCATCCAAGTAGATGTGAATATTCACATAGGTATCAGATTTTCTCTTTTCCCCATTTACTTGTGCACTCATTCTGTTTCTCCAAATATATCAATTGAAATATGGTTTTTTTCTAAAAATTTTGATTCATGTCTTATTATTCTTCTCCCTATTCTTTCTTGAACATCAACGATTTCTCGTTTAGATAATATTTCTTCAGATTCCTCATCACTTATGTAAACCACTATTTCATTATCACTGTTGAATTCTTGAAGTTTTTCTATTAATTCATAGATTTTCATCTCTTTATTGTATCGCAGGCTTACTCCAATAGAGTGGATTAAACTAATTCTTGATGTAATTTAACGTGCTTTTTTAATTTATAACCATCCATGAGTTTCCTAATCAATTTTCCGATGAAAGCACCCAGTAAAAAAACAACAACTCCCTTCATGATAATTTTCTAAATGGAGTAAGAGCCCTTCTGATTGATTCTCTTGATTCCATAATACACCCACCTCTACCCTTCATAACAATTATTTTGAAAAAGCTATAATAGTCCTAAATATAGTGCCAGTAGAAAGAACAGATCTCACCATTTCTGGTGAGTTTTCTAAAATATTTTAAAAAATAATTAGGTGTTCAATTGCGGGTAAGTCCAACTTTTAGACAGTTACTCTGATAGCTTAGTTGAATTAGTACCAAAATACATATGATTATATCCAAGTAGACTTGCCAATCTGGCAACATGTGCACTTGATCGTAACACACCTCGAATTTGTACGCCAGAAAATGCCAGTACGGCAATAAATGGGGATAACTATGAAACCCAGGCAACTTTTGTTGCCGATTTGGCAATTGACCTGAAACAAAGCAGGTGGACTTTTCCAATAGCATTCCCATTGATTCCTATCTAGCCGATCCAGATAGAGTTAAAGTGGCTATGCAACAGCTCCTGGATATGATCCTAGGGTTTTTCGAAGCAGAAGTACAAAAGGTCGAGAACGGTCAATTAAAAGAAGAAGAGATGCTTTTAAATGATATACAAGAAGACGACACAAATACCAAACGTCCTACTAGATCACTACCTCTCGGATTTAAGCATAGAAGAGTGGGAAATACTCCTGGTGATATTGAGACAAACTAATGGTTGGATAGATGGCTACAGTGGGAAGCGTAAAATACTTGATAGAATCTCCCACAGCCAGTTTATACAGAAGACTGGACTATCAAGGAGGATCATCTCTCAAACCATTTCTAAACTCCAAAACAGGGGTTTAATTGCTGTTACCGACAGTATTGGTAAGTCCCTAGCTTCCGGAAGAGAAAGAACAGGTCGCACTCATATCTTCTATTCCTCGACCTGTGCACTCTCGGACACTGACCTGTGCACTTTGCGACATCAACCTGTGCAAAAAGGTGCATATAACAAAACTAACTATACAAAACTAACTAAGACAAAACTAAGTGAGCGAATTAATGGAGTGAGGTCGACTAGTGAAGTAATTGATAAAATGGTAATTTAAATAATTAATATCTGGTGAAGCAAATTTTGACATAATATACATAAATGGTAGTATCAAAATGATATGTAATAATTCACATTGAAAATTAAAAAAAATGATATTTAGTATTTTCCATCATCTAGTTTGGAGTTATGTCTTTTTAACCTTAGCATTTCTCTGTTCGGTTCTCCTAATAATTATTCCTTTGATAAATGTCGCAGCTAAACCTAATGACATTCGGGAACGATAATTATATACTTTGGAGAAAAAATGTCACCAATATCACCTGACTTACAAAGGTATTTTCGTGATAAACAAAACAGTGGACTGTCAGCGAAACTGATGGTCCTTTTTATTAATCCTTCTTATAATAAACTGCTATAAGGTTTTGAAAGATTCCGAGAAAACCTACCATATGCGATTTTGATTCTCTAAAATATTCAGTGAAAGAAAATCAGTAACCGAATAAAGTCAGAAATATTAAATCAGATTGACATCAGTAAAAGAGAAAGCATGCCAAGTCGATTTATACATAAAAATAGCTAATGATAGAAGTAAGAGCTGAGGTGAAGCAGAAGAATAGATGGTAAGATTTAAATTGTTCTTGAGAACCTATACTTCCCCGATTTCGCAGTTATTTAAGATTTTGGGAAGTATAGGTTATCGTTGGTCACTGAGTGGCTTTCACGTCAAGCTTTTTTGAGCTTGCGGACTTCTCTGTGCATGATAGCGTCAGATTCATCTAGGCCTAAGACGCGTCCGTGATGTCTTTTTGGCTCTTGATCGTTTGAACGACGTTTGATAAAAGGCATCACAAACAAAGCAATTGTGCAGCCAAAAGCTAAACCCATTGCAATGAATGTTGTAAATTCCATGAGGTAATATTTTGGTGTTTTAATTTTTAAATGTAACAATTGGAAATTATGATGGTTTAAGGAAAAGGTGGTATCCTTGCCCCTCTATTTCTCTTTGCTGCTCTAGTCTTTTTAAGTGCTAATGCGGGCTGCGTATAAAGGCGTAAGTTAAAATAAATTGCTAGTGCATAAAGGGCAATAACAAAAAGCATTCCTAGATTGAAAAGTCGAAGGGATGCCATATTCTCAGAATGGCGCTCTAAGGTAACAAAAAGCGACCAGCCCAGTAATAACGCTATGATAAGGAAAATTATTCCTCCCCAAGCAATAGTAGCTACATAATGCTGAATTTTAACGTCTTTTCTCCTATAAAAGAACGAAATAAAGGCGGATGCACCTATACTAAAAGCCAAAAAGAGAAATGTGCCTTGATTGTATAGATTTGTTAACCATTGACTAATGGTCATATTTGAACTTTCACCTGATAAGGTTGGGGCCATAAATGCAGTAATCAGCAAGGGAAAGAAAGTAATAGAAGCAGAGAAAACTAACCTTAAAACTGAATACCAAATAGCCTTAGAATATTGGGGCTGAATAGGCATTAAATAATTTTATATCGTATCCTCGAAGGTATAAATAAATTATTTAGTGTGTATCACGATAAAAACCTTTTGCAGTATGGGTCAAATATTAAGTTTTTGTACCTCTTTGCATTTCACTCCATATATAACCGTCTGATAATTAGACCAACCCACTTTTCAAATTAAATTTCTGCCTTCACATCCTAAAAGACCTCACAGAGGCTGAAATTAAGCTCCTGCTGGTCATTATCCGTCAAACCTATGGTTGGATCGATCAGAGCACAGGACATCGTAAACAACGGGATAGAATCTCCAGGAACCAGTTTGTACTAAAGACCGGTCTATGTAAACGTGTAATCTCCATAGCTCTTCAGTCACTAGTTACCAAAGGACTCATCTCCATTTCATGCCAGAGTGGCAATACTCTCCATGACTCACTTAAGAGAAAAGGACTAAAATTGTTCTACAGTCTAGAACTAGGGCACTTTGTTCACTCAAGTAGGGCACAAAAGTTACCTACCCTAGGGCACAAAAGTGCTCTTAACAAAACTAACTATACAAAACTAAATAAGACAAAACTAAGTGAGCGATTCAACACTGTGAAATCGATTGGAGAGATCATTAATAGTATGCCTATTTCTAAATACTATGAGAAGAGTAATTAAAATCTTAATGCTATGCATTTTCATTTTTGCCATGAGTGTTTGCGTGAATGCTCAACGAAATGCTTTCAATGAAGAGTGTAATAAAATTGTAGAGCCATTTTTCGTATGAATTGTTACAGTAGAGTCAACATTTAAGGGGTTAAATGTTAGCTTTATTTCCTAGAAATGAAAAAACGCTTACTTCCATTAGGAAGTAAGCGTTGAGAAGTAGAATAAAAAAGCCTAAACATTACCGTTCAGGCTTGAATGATTTTTTCAAAGCTTCTAACCAAAGTGGTCATCCTCTCTAAGCCATCAATGCAGAAAAGGATAACCATAGTTATACCTATTCATTACACTTAACTTTTTCAATCAGTTCTAGCACCTTTTGTCGATAATCAGCGCCTATTTCCTCATCTGTAACTCTCGCATAACCTTCATAAGAATATAATTGTAGAAGTGAGTCAATAGATGACTTGCCATATATTACTTCTTCTAAGGTTAGGGTGTTTTTACTCGGACCAATTCCAATTATTTTAAAAGGCAAATACTGAATATCCGGATAGAAAAGACCGTCTGAGCGCAAATTGGCGGTAGTATCACTTAAAATTACTGTGTAGTCAGTTTTTGAAGAATACGAAGTGAATGACACTGAATCACATCTTGAATTCAATTCAACACCTTTGCACAGATCTGTTACAGAACCTTTACTTACTTCGATTGAATTTGGAATTGAATCTTTGGTCGTGTAATAATTTTTGGCACGATCTATGAAACATGTAAATGTCGATTCTCTTTTGGAGTAGTCCAATTTCCTGATACAAGCTGTAAAGGACTTAATCTCATTCCCTGGATCAATAATTTCAATAATGGTATCTTTTCCATACTGAATGAAATATTTATACAAAATAGTTGACAACCCAGGGATAGCATACTGAATTTCAGGTATAATTTGTTGATCCTTGGAAAAATCTATTTGCATTGAATATATGGCTGCTATATAATTGTCCTTATCTATTTTAGGTTTAATAATGACTAGACTGTTGTCAAGAAGAATAAACCAAAGTAAGAACACTAATAATCCATTCATTTATCAATTAATTTATTGCAGTCAACAATTTAGCTATACCAACACTGGGCAAAAGCATATAATGAAATATATGCAATAGCACCTAAATGCCCACTCGCACCACCTTCTGTATCCCAAGATTCAAAGAGGTGAAGTGCCTCAATGTCAGCTTCTGCTCCATAAAAGAAACACCAAAGGGATAGTTCGGGACCGTCATCGAAATATAAATCATCAAGTTCATACGCAAGTGTAAAACTATAGGATGACTGTGTTAAAGCATTAATCAAACTGTTCTTGTGCGCTGGATTAATTGCGATGATTCTCGCTTTGCCATTGCTGATTAATTGTTGGATTTTTCCTTCTGACTGTTCGTTTCCAATTGCATCGTAAACTGAATCTAAAACAGTGTAGATATAACCCAATTCGGTATTACTCCAATAGGAATTAAATAAGCTTTCATCCGTGAATCCTTCGTTATAAGTATAATATGGCTCGGAAAGAATTAATTCATTATTATGAAATAACCAATCCATAATATCAGCATCTGGTTCTACGTCGGTAAATAGAAACCACTTTCTTGAAGCAAATTTCATAAAATCAACAGGGTCTGACGCATAATATTCTGCGCTATCCTGATAATTGTCAAAAACCCAAAGTATAAAATCATTGTGCAATTGAAAAAAAGAGTTAGATATAATGTCTTCTCTGCTCCTCTTTGTGATTAATGTATTAGAATCAATATTAGGAGCTACTCCTTGTTTTTCTGTACAGGAGCTCATCGAGAATAGCTAGAATAACATGAAATAGATTGCTGTCAATGGATGTCTAAATGTCACAGTAGGTTTTGGAAAAAGTGAAAGGTTTGAGTTTACTCTGGAAGGCTTTTTCATAATAAATTATTTTATTAGGTTATTAAATAAATTAACATTTCTAGGATGCAAAACTTAACCTGCTTTAGAAAGACATATTAGTTTCACTAAAGTACAAAGGAGTGGTAAAAAAAGATTTTTGGTATTACACTTAATAACAATTAAGGCCGATGAATACTGCCTCAACTTAAACAACTTTCAACAAAACATTTTAGTAACTAATGGTAGCCAAATATATCCACTTCTCTTCAATTTTTCAAGAGGGATGAAAAAAATTAACACTTTTTCAAAATATATGTTAAATACTTTACAATGGATTTTCCTTCAAGTGGGGTATTAAGGGTTCTTAGCAGCTAGCTGATCACCACTTTTTCTTTTTGATTCCATTATACTAGCTTCGAGAAATTCACTTTGATTAATTTGCTCGTGCAACGTATTCATCCAAACCCTATCAACTTCACAGAAGCTACTTAAGACATCTAAGTAAGTAAATTGAACCAAACCAGTGTTAGCCTTCCTTTGAATATCTAACCAATGTTTGTTTGTGAACTCTCTGATGTAAGACAAGTCTTGTTTCCCTGTTTTTGGATCGACATCAAGAAATGCCTGCCGGGTCATATTGGACACCAGTCAAGTGCACTTTTAGGTCGTGAAGAATTGAACTCCAGGGCATATAACAAAACTAATAAGACAAAACTGACTAACACAAAACTAAGTGAGCGATATAATACTTTGAAATCGATTGGAGAGATTATTAATAGTATGCCTATTGATAAATACTATGAAAAGAGTAATTAAAGTCCTAGTAATTGTCATTTTCATTGTTGTAATGAGTATTTACTTTAGAGCACAACGAATTGCATTATTTGAAGAGGGCTATCATGAAGCGGGATCATATTTTGTAAACAAATACAGGACATTTATTCTGGCTTGTGATAGAATTATCCTTGATGAATCGATATCAATCAATCGAAGACTTCAAGCCTATACTTCCTCCAAAACCAAAGGCAGGTTTGTACGTCGATGATTCTAACCTATATAAAAGAGGTAAAGCAAGTGGTTGGATGACAGACTATAAAAAACTATATAATTGGGTAACACAGAAAAAAACATTGTTCACGCTCGAATCTATATGGGACGGCCTCGTTATGAACCTCAGAAGAGTATCAGCGAAGCGCTTGAAAAATATTTCAAGAGTATTGGTTTTGAAGTGACTTCTAAAGATTTAAAAAAAATAAAGGATAGCTCAGATCCAAAGGGATTTAGAAACAAATGCAATTTTGATGTAGAGATGCATGATGAGATCATGGAAGACTTAAACGATGTTGATATTGTCTATATATGCAGTGGAGATAGTGATTTCGTCAGGACAAAAGAGAAAATTCTAAAAAAACAAAAACATATTAAGTTCTTGGCTTACGAGAAAAATTCAGCTTGGGAGATAAGAGTCGGCTCTTGGTTTATTTCGCTTGATTCAATACGAACAGAAATTGAACGAAATAGTGGCCCAAGAACGGAAAAACCAGGCGTGAAGCCTGGCCAGGTAACTTAGGTAAAGTATATCATACTTCCAATTTGGAAGTCAATAGTTGTGGATAACCTAATAATGTATTTATAGATTTGCATTTAAAATGGCTAGTAATCAAAAATACACTGTTAGGGAGATCCTTAAATGGGCATTTGATTTTTTTAAGTATAATTTAAACCGCCGGAGACGTGAACTCCTCACAAACTCCCAATTATATTTTATTTCAAAATATCTTGGAAAGTAAGTAATTATATTCCGATATAAAAAGTATTGTCTGTTGTAAATCAATACTTTGAATTGTATGGGATACAAATAAGATACACTTTTTCAATCTTTGGCACTGCTGTAGTTTACAATGTAACGACGCGTGTCATATCAGTTGGTTAAACTTAAATGAAACCAACTTGCTTTTTTTATGGCTCTTGAACCCTTTCCTAATATTGACAGATTCTCGAAAAGTGACTTTAGTAGGAGTATAAAGTTTGCAATGAAATAATTGGAAAGTCCAAAGTCATACTTCTTCATTTTTCTAAATGAATTCTTCCTATATCCTCGTTCGAATGCAAATATCAATTGATACTATTGGCATAGTTGTTGTAGTGACCGGTTATTTGAAAGTATATCAATAAAGTATTAAACATAATGAATAAGATAATAATTTTTACCATCGCTTCGATTATTACAGTTTTACTCCCTTCATGCAAAAAAGAAGGATTGCCAGATCCTCAAAAGGGCCAAAACTTAAAATCTTATTTTAAATCCTATAATTGGGCTGAGGACGAGAAAAAATTCTTTTCACTCGATAATCATATACCTAATCAAATTACCCACAGATCATTGGAAGTCGTTGCATACCATCCGTTGCTTATAAGAGCTTACAATGAAATTGCGGATCAAAATGCAAGATATTCGTTTACAAGAAATATATTAACCAAAGTTGGGTATCCTCTATGGAATCAAACATTTATTTACAATAATAGATCTAACCATGAAAATTTCGTTGCTATTCCTTTAGTTCAAAACGATACAAACATAGTTTCTGGTTTAATTGTTGTTACCTTTCGATCAAACGGTACTATCATTAATGGTATAACCAGGCAAGAAGTACTGCAAATTGGGAGGGGAAATACCAAATCTAAACTAGGTTATGCCAAAAACATGCTCAAATTTGAACACAATCTTTTTAATGGACTTTCACCCGATCTGGAAGAAGCATGTTGTGAATTGCAACAGCAATATGAAGAGAATACAGGAACACAAGAGTCGGTTCCATGTGGTTGGATTGAGGTTGATCTCTGTTATGATGAATATACAAATTCTTCATGGACAGGAGGTTTGCACAATCTGCCGCCACATCTTGATCACGATTTAGATGGGATTCCCAATGAGTCTGACCAAGATTGGTATGATTGGTCCAACCGAAATAATGTGACTCAGGCCGAATTTCAAGCGCATATTGAGCAATGGTGGGAAGACCATTATGAACAGCAATTTGGGGATTATGATACTTTTTGGCAAGACCCAGAGGGTTGGTTTTCCGCAAATTATAACGGAGGTGATTGGAATCAATTTTGGGAAGACATTGGTGATTTCTTTGATGACTTAGAAAGCGATTTAGGTAATATTTTTGATGGAATAGGACATTTTTTTGGTGATCTATGGGATGATTTTTGGGATCATGATCATGGTCCAGGATGCTATGATTTTGGACACGGGATAACGGGCGAAACACACATAGGAAACAGGTCAATCATTTGCAATTGGTATTATATCAACGATTGTCCTTCGAATTTTTACCCTTGGTGGACTTTTCCAGATGGATTTAGTGATGAAGCAGTTTTTAACGATAGACTACTCAATTATTGGGAGGCGGAATTAAAAAATAAAATCGATTATTTGGATTTACATGACATTGCGGAAGGTTGCGACCCGTGGTCTCAAGATTTTGAAGCATGTGTTGAACAAAAATATTATTTAGCCAGAAGGGCAGCACTTTCTGACATCATTGATAATAATGACATTACAGAATTTGATCTTGACGCTCTTGATTACCTCACACAAAATTGTAATTATTCAAATGATTTTGAGGATTGTGTTTCAGAGATATATACGAATCAAATTAATTGGTATTACGAAGATATAGATGGTGGATTAGATTATCAGACGCAAGGGGCTACATGGGATAATCATAATCCAATCAATCCTCAAACATTACCTACTTTAAGTGCATTCAATAACGGGGTACCTCGAACTGCTGATAATAAACATTGGCTATACGGTGCTGATAATCTTTACGAACTTGTTGGTGGCGACGTAGAACAAATTAGACATAATGATGTGGCCAATGGAGAACCTAATCCAACATCAAATACTTGTTCAATAAGGGTTTCTATTGCCCTTAATGCCAGTGGCGTGACAATTCCTCATATTTTCAGTGATGATAATTCAGACGGTATCCAAGATAACGGAGAATCAGATATTACCGTTGAAGGAGCTGACGGCAAATATTATTTTCTTAGAGCCGAGTTTTTAATTGAATATTGTCTTGCAGTTTTTCCACAACCAGATATAACTGTGACACGTGAGCAAATTCAGAATGGGGCTACACCAATATCCTCTTTTGGAGAAAATCAAGGAATTTATATGATGTTTCCTTATTCAGGTTCAAATTGGGCGGCATCAGGACATTGCGATTATCTATATAAAGTGCCAGATAAATCAATATACCATACAACCTCAGGATTTCAATGGAATTGGGTTGGAACAGCATATTTATGGATTTTAGAATGAAACGATTTATACACATCACCGTAATTGCATTTATTCTCATATATTACGGTAATTGCTCGGCTCAAGAATCTCGAAAAGAGATGATACTCCGTTATAAATTTGAATTCCTGTATTCTTGTACAGATCCATTTGAAATTGATACAAGCTTTAGAGAAGAAGTTTGCAGTTGGTATCCTGATGGACTCGACAAAAAGAGTTATTTGGAAATTGATAGTATGAGTGCATTAATCGGTGACGAAATTCGGTTAGATACGAAAACTATAAATGAAGCATCAAATGGAAATTCATATCCTTCCAGTTATTGCGTTTTAAAATACTGTATTGATCAATATGAAACTAAAGATATGGATAAAATGGCAAGAGGATTTGCAAGAAGGATGAAGAAAGTAAATCCAATTGATTATCATAATTATTAAATGATAGTGATGTAAATGATGGTTTTAATATATACTATTTCGAGGTCTTTCAAATAGATGACTTAATATTTTTACTATTGTAGTTAGTTCAAGCCATTTCTTGGCAATGGTTGACCGGCCCAAAGCACCTTTCGGTCTATCATTTGGATTCCCAGATTTTCCTTTTCAGAATTTAAGATTCGCCCCGCAATGGCTTATTAAAATATTCGTTAGTATAATGTGCTACTCTTTCTCTGCCGAGTGAAACTAATCCTTCTTGTATGATGTGAATTTCATGTTCATGAATTTTATTATCAAACTCTTCCATAATTTCGTTGCTTTTAGCAGCAATGAGATCGGGATATTTGGATAAAAAACTTTGAATTCGTTCAACAACAGCTATTTGAAACCCAAAAATGCCTGTAACATTAGTTAAGGGCATTTGTTTGATAAGATCTTCTGCAATCCTGTCAAATTCCTTGGATGCGTGACCAAGAATTTCCGGAACCGATATTTTGCTTTCTTGTTCATTCATATCTAAATCCAAATTTCTATTTTTTCGCTTAATATCTATTGAATAAAAATGTTATTAATAAGAAATATTATTATCAAAATATAAGACGTAATATTCAAGGCTAATTTAGTCCAAAAAAGACTATCAATTACTTTTTTTATTCCCGTAGGAGCTAATACTTCAACTTTTTCTTCATCATGAATTGTGTCAGTGAGGATTGCACTAATTTCTTGCTCTCGGTGAAATCTGCTCCATTTATAAAATCCATAACAGTACTGGAATAAATCAATTAATAAACTTCCAGCTAAGAACGCTAAAGAAATTATTAGGATCTTATGCATACTTATCCCGTCTTCACCTGATTTAGTGAATAGCCATATTATTGCAATACCAGAGAAGGCCAGACTACGATTTATTGAGCTTGCTGATGAGGAATAATAATCTGAATCTTTTCTAAATTCACTCAATTTCATTTTTTATCTTTTTTGTTCTTAGCACCTGTTCCACTTGTTCCTATTTTATCCTTGGGAGGATTTCCTTTATTTTCAGTGAGACTCCTTTTCTCTCCTTTTGCTGTAGACCTTCCGGATTGTTTATCTCCTTTTTTATTCTTATCTTTTTGTTTTGCCATAAATTTTTTTGTCGATAATTTTTATGTAACTGCGACAATAACATTGAATTATCAATAATGTATTGATAGGCCAAATTGCAGTCTAAAGTATAATTTAGGTAAGTTTATTTTTTTGCACCTGTATTACTAGTACCAGGCCCGCCCTTTTTATCTCCAAAACCAATTCGGCGGTCAGTGGAGGGTTTTGGGGGCACACTAGGTTTAGGAGGTTGCGGACTTGGTTTATTCGGGGGAATTGGTTTTGGACTGTTTGGTCCTTTTGGAGATAAAGGTTGAGACATATTTATTGAATTTAGGTTTAGTGTTTGGTATCTTTTGGCGGGTTAGGATCAGGGCCATAGCTATCCTTGTCCCTAATCTTCCCATCTTTTCCATGAATTACCACCTCAGATTCTTTATGCTTCGCAATTTTTTTGGCCACTTTAATTGCCTTTTCTTGGGTTGGTACTGTTTTGGTTGCCTTCTTATTTCCGGCACCTTTTACGGCCCAATCCTTACCTTTTGGAACTACATGTTGATTTTTACCCATTTTGATAACCTTTATTTGACATTAGATAGCACTACAACATTACATATTACAATGAAGTTTCATTTGTGAATAAATTTTCTAAATCTCCTAGACGACACAGTAAATCAGTGTGCTTAGACTCGCAGCTAATGATTTGGCAATTTATTACCTCAAGACTCGGAGCCTTGATAGCTCAATTCCTAGGGATTTTTCTGCGAGTCCCGCACTATCTCCTGACATTCTTTTAAGTCTTAATTTGTTGATGACAGCCCAGATTTGCCAATTCAGCTTTATGTGCACCTATTCGCCAGAAAGTGCCGATGTAGCAAAAGTGGAGACAACCAAGAAGTGTCTATTATTTATATCGCCGATATGACAATCGACCCGGCAACCGTCAGGTTGATTTTTCTAATAGGGTACCCGCTCTAAGATATGATTCCCTTATTGTCCATAAAACAGTCATCTTTTGGGAAGATAAATGCAACAATAAAAAGCACTAGGTAAATATTATCACCTAGCGCGGATATATAACCACTAAATGTGATTCTAAATACCCTGAAAAAGTTGAATGAGGTTAAAGAAAAAGAAGTCTTTACTTTCAAAATTAAATATGATAGTCTGAATTGACTATGTTTTTAAAGGGAAGAGCTAAGAATGGATATATATTCAACAGCTCTTCCCTAATTTATTAAATTCCTTGCCTAAATTAGGTTAGGAATTTTTTTGATCAACAACACTCAGAGTACTTGAAGCGTGACTCCTCTTTCCTGAAAGTAAGGTAGATAGAAAACAATATACATTACTACTCATGTGTATGAGAAATTGTCTAAGACTAATTGATCGACAAGTAAAATGCATTCTCACAAGTCTATTTAATCCTGAATCCACAAAATAGATAAATTGATTTTGTTTTAAAAGTAATGATTCTAATGCTGAAGGAATGGTATACACCAACCTTCCATAATTTAGTGGTTCGTAACTAACATCAAATAATTGAGTTAACTCACAGAAGTTAGAGAATTTCAGAGTAGATTTCAAATTGGATTCATGCCAATTCTTAACCTTAGACATCATTCGCATGGAAGCCTGCTGTAACACCTTTTCAGTATTGTCGCCGTATTTATCCAGCATGTATCGCAAACCTTTTATGATTTGCTTGTACTCTTTGTAGCGGTCAATTGCCTGATCCACTAATACTTTTTCATCATTGGATAATTCTCCTTTAAGATAACGAAGTAGGGTACTAATGGAAGGCCTAATTACCGATGAACGGTGGTTTGGTTTAAGCCGAAAATTCATAATTCATAATATTTTATGGTTAAAGAATGAATGCCATTGCTATTGAAGGAACCTGTTGAGTTGGCTTTTACCCTTGCGACTGAACTTCTTCCGTACCCTTTCAATAGCCTTGCGGACTTTATTAGTTGGCTTTTCCAATTCTTCTGATATCTCTTGCACTGAGTTGCCATCATATTGCATTTGGACAACTTTCCATTCAAATGGAGAAAGTCGCTTTGAGACATAATCTAAAATGGTCTTGGCTTCTTCTTCGGTAAGATCATGTCTAATCTCCTCAGTGAAAACATCATCCTCAAGCTGGATTAAATTCTCTGTAACCAGTTTGGAAAGAATTATAGGGTCGGTTTTTCGTTTTTTATATGCCAACGCCATCCTTTTCAATGACTTGTTGACATAAGCCTTCATATTATTAATTTTCCTTGGGCGCTTTTTGATAGAGTCAAGGGTTAAATGAACTGCATATTCAGCATCCACATCATTATCTGTATACTCTAAAGCCCTGAATAACAGCTTTTCAAAGTTGACTATGAAATAATGATCAACTTTATCAAGTTCGCTCACAGGTTGGGGTAGAGGTTCTTTTGGCATATTGACTATGTTTTGGTGCCAGCAATTAGACCTACATATATATATAGAGGCTCAGAATAACCGAATTCCCCTTTTTAGAAAAACAATTATGGGGTAACTCTTTTTCCTATTTTATTTATGTATCAGCCATGTCAAAAATAGGACTGAAAACACGAGAAGTGCCAGAACAACTATCCATGAAGGATAATTTGAAATGGATAAGTGGAAGGATCCAAAGTTAATTTCTACTTTTTTCATATTGGCAGAGTTTAATGTACCCAGTTAGTGTACACTGATATGAGGAAAAGTCAATCTTAAATTCCCCTATCTAAGGTTGCTTTTTGGGCGACTTTTACCGTCTTGACTTGTGCACATGAATGCCATACACCTCGAACTTGTACAGCAGAAATTGCCAATGAGGCAAGCTCTGGGGATAACGTTCCGATTTACATTGCCGATCTGGCAATCAACCCCGAGACCAAGGAGGTTGATTTTTCTAATAGTGTTCCCATTCTACCACAGATAGTGGATACTCCGGAACTCCGGGAGAATATGAAACAATTATTGGACATCATCCTAGGCTTCTTTGAAGAGGAAATGAGACAGCTTGATAGTGGAGATTTGAAAGAGGAAGATGAGCTATTACCAGCGATAGTAGAGGATCAAAACCCATGATGTACAAACAAACCACCCAGGTACCCAATATATTCTTCGATCACATCCTAAAAGACCTCACAGAGGCTGAAATTAAGCTCCTCCTGGTCATTATCCGTCAAACCTATGGTTGGATCGATTCTAGGACAGGACATCGTAAACAACGGGATAGAATCTCTAGGAACCAATTTGTACTAAAGACCGGTCTATGTAAACGAGTAATCTCCAAAGCTCTTCAATCACTCGTTACCAATGGACTAATCTCCATTTCTTGTCAGAGTGGCAATTCAATCCATGAGTCACTTAAGAGAAAAGGTTACCTACCCTAGGGCACAAAAGTGCTCTTAACAAAACTAACTATACAAAACTAACTAAGACAAAACTAAGTGAGCGATTCAACACTGTGAAATCGATTGGAGAGATTATTAATAGTATGCCTATTTTCTGAATACTATGAGAAGAGTAATTAAAATCTTAATGCTATGCATTTTCATTATAGCTATGAGTGTTTGGATCAGAAGCCAACGAAACACTTTAAGTGAAAAGCCAAATACAATTACAAATAATCATGTTGAACTACCCCTTTTTATTTTATGTGTATCCTTCACTGAAGTTAGTGATAAATGAAAGGTATTAATAATTATATTTTAGTTAAAGTTTGAAAAATTAACCAGTTGTCCAAAATTGGAGTTATCTTTATAAAATTGCAGGCACACTCATATACCCGTGAGTTTGACGAGGAATAAATATCTCATCTTAAATTCCTCGACATCGACAACCTTTAAAATTCGAAATTTGAGAGCCCACAACTTTCTGTATTATTTTAGGTACTTTCTGAAACTACCTTCATGTTATTAGCATTTAGGCAAAAGAATAATTCATTCATTTTTGTTAGGTTTTTTCTATTTCTAAAATAAAAGTTATGAAAACTAGAATTATTTATTTGGTATTTTCAATCCTAATTGGATTGATTATAAGTCCAATTCAAGTGCAAGCTACTCCTATTACTATTGGTTCAAATGTTAGTATTCCAACCGTTGATTATAGTAATTTAAATACAGTTTTTAGTCTTGTGGGCGGAGATATTGTGCAAGATATTATTATTGATGGAGACGTTGAATTTTTTGATATTGAGCACTTAACATTTAATTTGATTTCTATTTCAGGTGGCAATCTAACTTTTCATGATTGTTTATATTTTACTTTCCGAGGATGTACAATTCATGATGGAAATTCTATTATTTTTAATAGTTCCCTTGCAACATCTAATGGGTCAACTTTTGATACGTGGGACCTAATTGAGGTAAACGAAGGATCTCAATTGATAAATAATACAGGTTCAATATTTCTGGATGTAGATTTAATAACACTTAACAATTGTGACTATTTTAAAACTGAAGAAACTACGTTTAATAATTCCTCTATTGTCTCGTCTGGTAATAATAGAATTGTAGTTAATAATAGTATTTTCATCAATTCAACTACGGCAGCGCTAACACTTGACGGTGGAGGAGAATATATAGGTGACGGAAATGAATTTCATGATAATAAAATAGCAATTAATCGTAATGCACTGAATGGCTCATTGAATTTAAAAGAGGAAAATTCAGAATTTTATGACAACGAAGAAAGATCTGTTTCTTTAAAAGGAATTTCTGAAATTACACTATCTGGGAATACATTTAATGAGAGTCTGGAAAATGAGAGTATTATAGAAATATACTATGGAACCGGACCTACTTTAATAGAGGATAATATTATTAATGGAAATGATGTCTCTAGTAGAGGTATTGATATCTTCAGTAGAGGTACTACGGAAATTAGTGGGAATTATGTCGAAGGAGTAACTAATTTTGGAATGTATCTTGCTATGATAAATGGCTTAATAGTCGGAAATAATAATGTATACGATAATGACGGTGCTTATGGGATTCGAGTAGAAGGCTGCAATGATGCCCATATTGTTTCCAATGATGTTTCTGAGCATATTAATAATATTGAAATACTTATGTGTGAAGGTGCAAACGTGGAATCAAACATCTGTTCTTATTCTTCGAATGCAAATATTTATATAACTAATTCTCAAAAGTTAACACTTTGTAGTAATTCGTGTTATTACGGTGATCAAGGAATTACTATTGAAAGCACAAATATGATGTTAGAAGTAAATGACAATTCGATGAGCCATTGTGCAACAGGCCTTGTGTATAAGCAAGACATATTAACTAGTGCTCAAATTGAAAAAGGGAATTACTTTCTATTGAATACCCTAGGAGCTCAATATGAGGGTGCGACAGATCCGGACATTATCAATTCAATGCGTTATGTAGTACTTAACAATTCAACAGGCTTTCCATCATATTCTCCAAACCACTGGTTCCAAGCTACCGGAACACAAGCTTTGGATTGTACACCAATAGGTCCTATTCCACCTGCAGGAATTTCCTTAGACGTAAATCGTTTGATCAAATGTGCAGGTGAAATTTCTCCAGATGGTAAATGCCTGAATGACATGATGATTGGCCTGGAAATGATTGAAGATCAACCTGATTTTTTAGATGATAAGGATATAAATGATTTTTACGATTTATATTATCAAACAGTGGTTGACATGCTGCCAACAATACAAAATGTTTATTCGCACTTAGAATTATTCCCCGAAACTACACCAGTTGCTGAAAGTGATGAAGATGGGTTTATAAGTAATGTTGCTGAACAAGAAGAATATCTCAGTGACACTGAAGAGGCATACAATGATTTAATGACTGATCAAGTAAATTCTTTACTTTCATTGAAATCAGACGTAGAGGAAATAGATCCTGAAAATCAAGTTGAGGAGAACTATCAATTTGCAATATTAAAGTTAATAGATCTTTTAGTTGGCGATACTTTAACTACAGGTGAGAAATCCGATATAATAGACTTTGCTGAAGGATGTGTAGTGGATGATGGACCCGCTGTATATGTTTCTCAAATTATCGCAAACGCAATTAAATTAGATTATACCAAGGCGTCATCATGTACTCCAGTTACGCCTAGATCAGAAAATGTAAATTCAGAGAAACAATTGGAAAGAAGCATATCTATCTTCCCAAATCCTTGCTCCGACGCTCTTTATTTTTCCTATGCCCTGAATCAACAAATGATTAAAATCTATGATATTTTAGGTAATTTGGTGTCATCATATAATGAATTCTCCGGAAGGAAATTAAATATAAATGGGTTATCATCAGGCATATATTTCCTTCAACTTGACGGATGTAAAGATCAAATTAAATTTGTTAAATCTTTGAAATAACATTTTAGTGTATTCTAATTTTGCAAAAATAACAATTTCCATAGTGTGTTCTGTATTGTCAGCACACTATGGCTTTTCTCAAAAGTATGATTATAACTTTATCAATCGATCCACTCCATATGGAAGCGGTGTGTATATTAAATACTCTGACTCTACTCAAGATATTTCAACTAACGTTCTTGAAGTTCCAGGTACAGTTTCAGGTTCTCCTACCCTTTCTGATAAAGATGGAAATTTCTTAGGTTATTTTAATTGTAGAAATCTTTATGATTCTATAGGTAGGGTAGCTATTAATGGAAACAACATGGCAGTTGGTTTTTTTGAAAATTATTATTTTCCATTTCTGCCGGATGATGAAGGGTTGGGAAATGGCGGGAATTCAGCATTTATCCCTATTAATGATTCTCTATACTATTTATTTTATAAAAGTGCAGAACTTTGGATTGGTGCGCCGAATTTTGCGGTGCATTTTGAGGAAAAGGGTAGACGGTTATCATCATATTCTGATGGACTTTACTTAACTAAGGTTCGAGTAAATAAAAATCACAGATTATATATTTTAGATGACGAAAAAGGCATTTTACTCATAAATGATTTATTTCAATATAAAAATCTAATGTTTTGTAAACATGCAAATGGCATTGATTGGTGGCTCGTGGCACCGAAAGCATTAGATAGTAAAGCATATAGATTATTAATTTATTCCAATGGAGAAATAAAACAATTGGAAAATATTGAATTTTCAGATAATTACTGGAGAGTTCGATCTACTTCGGAGTTTGCATTTAGTCCAAATGGAGAATATTTAGCCCGATTAATAATTAGACCGGATTCAGTTTTCGAACATATTTTTGAATTTTTTAGCTTTAACAGGTGCGAAGGCACCGTTAATAGGATCCTTGTTGACTCATTGCCTTTGGCTGAGCGATATTCAGGAGGAGGAGATGTAGAGTTTTCAGAAAATGGACGATTCTTATATACAGCTCTAGGATCTATAATTTTGCAAATGGATCTAACAGATGTCGATTTTTTTAAAAATCGTGATACTATAGCTTTGTGGGATGGATTTTTCTATTTCAATTTTTTAGAACCAATTTTTGACGCATTATGGCGCCTTCCAAACGGAAAGATTTTAGTTGCTTCTGCCATTTCAACACCTTTTATGCATTATATTGTTTATCCAAATTTGCCAGGCGATTCTTGCTTATTTGAACAAAGAGCAATCACACTTCCAGATGATCCATTAAATCCACCATTAGGTGCAAATGTTGAGGAATTACCTAGATTCCCACCGTTTAGAATGGGTCCACTTGAACAACCTTGCATAACAAGTACTATAGATAATGATGTAGACAAGAAAATACTACTCTATCCAAATCCAACATCTGGTCTTATTACCTTGGAACGTTCTAATGGATTGATCCTTAGAATATTTAATTTGAATGGAGAAGATCTTTTTCACCTTATAATTCCAGTTAATCAAGAGAAATATAGTTTATCATTAGAGAGTCTAGTGCCTGGAATTTACTTTTTTATTTTCTTTGATGACAATGGAAAACTAAAGGAATTTAAGAAGTGTATTAAAATTTAATTATTTAACTGACATATTCATACATTCTAAAGCCAATATCATTGAGCTGGTTAACTAACGCTTCCATAGTTACCTACAATGACCTTTAAAACATTTTTATGAAGATTTTGATTTTATAGAATAAAAGATTAACTTTCCTTAGAATATTAGTTGATATTATTTTAATTCAAGCGTTATGAAAAGGAATTCTACTCACATTTTACAATCAATTTTTGTTCTAATTTTCCTTGGTGGATTTATATCCAAAGGATTAAGCCAAATCAATTGTCCAATATATATTGATCCATATGTTGATCCTAATTGTACAGTTTACAATCCTCCGAATCCAACGAACTTAGATCTTCCCCCAGACATCACTTATTTAAATTCCATGGTCGTAACACCATGTCTTATAGATCCCAACTCTTCATGTCAACCTCCGGTGGGAGACCCGTTTATTGAGAATAACTTTTGCCAGGTTGAAATCAATAGATACCTATCAAGAGCTGCTACTGTAGTTGGTTTAGCAGAATTAATTCATGATGGGACACCAGATGATATCCTTAAATACTGTGCAACCATTAAAGCAATGAGGGATATGGACATTCAGTTAATTCTTGGGGCTTACGGTGCTGGTTCGTACCATGAGCATCAGCTTCAAGTAGTCGATGATAATTGGTATAAAGCGGGGTTACAGGTAATCAAGGATATAAATTATGTCTACGATTGTGCGGGAAAGCGAAGACCAATAATACAAGCTACCGTCTATGAGCCTATAAATGCAAACAATTTTGATGCAGCCAAAATGTATTGTATTCGAATGCCAACTTGGATCATAAGTAAATATTTTGATTATTATCCAGAAGACAAAACTTCTGAAAACATTGCTCATTATTTCAACATTGACGGTCAGGGAAATTCTCATCCAAAAACAACACTTTATTTTGAACGTTCTAGGATTACGGAATGTAAGCTATCTGCCGGAGGAGAAGAATATACTTTTTACGCACAAATCGATTTTATTGAAGCCCGAATGTGGTATTTATATCAAGCTTTCACAGTAATCGACATGGGCTATAAGGCAATTCATATGGGACTTCCTCAAATTTATGCGAATAATGATACTGATCATAGCAAAATGTATAAGCTAACGCAGGTCATTAGGCAATACGCTTCCAGCAAGAGCACCTTTGTTTTGTTAAGCTATGAGCCAACAACAAACGAAACAGATAAATATTTGAAAGATGGAAATAACTATTTCGTTTATGATTTTGATTCAAGGGCCATGAGACCAAGAGAAATTTCAGATCCCCAAGTAAGCGGGGATGGCAATGGTAATGGATGCACACAACCTATAAACTCGGATGATTTGGAGGCATTGCAAAATTCTCCTTGTCCCAGTTCTGGTTTTCCCGCTGCGGTTGTAGATCCATGCACAATTGCCAGTTGGGGAGGAGGATCTGGTTATACTCCATTAGGATGTTTTGTAGAACAACAACCTTATATGATTCACTTTGATGGGTATGGACCAGTAAAGAATGGCGGCGTAGCCTCTAATGGCCCAACTTCTCATTGTTGGGGATATAATGACAATCATTGGTTTACCTTATTAGATCCGGCTTGTCAGGTGTGGTGGTATAATTATTTTTATTGTAGGCAAAGGGATTACTCTAATGGAAATGGATGGATGGTTGTACCTGGAATTCTCTATTATAGCCCGGGTACGTTTAGCGGGATGCAATTTATTTCCGACAATATTCCTTTCATCGATAAAGTAAAAGCAACTCTTACGCCAATCACACCACCAGGCATTGAACTAGTTACTAAATCATGCCAATATACTTATGGTGATTATATTTGTAATGATAATGCAGCTCCACCTAGATATTGTTTTGATATAGGCAATCAGTGTTATACCATCCATGTAACTAATAAAGATTGTTCTTCAGTGTATTCCATACACATTCAAAAAGATGGCATCCAATGGCTACCGTATGTGGTTAGAGACGAATACGATTTGTGTCCGATTGAAGCTGGAACACATTTCTACAGAGTTTTTGTAAATCAAGATAATCTAAATCTACCAGGTGGTGGTACCCAAATTCACCAGGATTTTAATCTTACAGGTCAATGTTGTAATTTAATTTATGTCGGGCATGATGAATGTATAAGAGGCCCTATTTCAAATGCCGCAAATTTAAGCTCTGAAAATATTATTAGAGAGCGCAATAATTTTGATGGGCAACAAGATTTAGTACATCCCAACCCTACTTCAGATGAGATTAACATTAATAATCCTTCTGTTGATCATTCGATGTATGTCTTAACTATCTCTAATTTATTAGGAAATATTCAGTACCAGGAAAACGTAAATTATCAAATGTTTCCAAAGAATATAGATGTATCTAATTTCAATAATGGTACGTATATTCTCCAATTAAAATCATCAAACTTCATTAATGTTCAAAAGTTTGTAAAGAATTAAATATATTGACAAATATTAATAATATTTGCTACAATTAAGATACAAAGCGCCGAAAGGCTCCGAGAAACCCCGCCAAAAGCGGGGTTTCGAGTTCCTAAAGAAATTTCTTTAGTTTGATCTTCATTTCTTCTAACAACCTAGAAGGAATTTCATAGAGTTTTCTTTTAAGTCTCTTTACGCTCATCAGTTTAAGTTGCGCAAGAATTGCTGACACTTTCTGATTACTTGGATCTAAATAGTTGTAATAGAAATCAAATTTTTTCTGCTTAGTTGAAAGCGGGGTTACCCAAAACATATGGTTATTAAACTTCTTTACAACTAAAACAGGACGCGAAAAATTATCTCCACTTCCATTCTGCTCGTACCCTATATTAATACCAAGATTTGACATCCAAACTTCTCCTTCTTTTGGGAATTTATTTGGTTCGTCATCTCTTGAATCTATTTGCTTTTTTAGGTCATTCCATTGATCAAAATCTTTCACAAAAAGATTCTATCATTTATTGTATTTTTCACCAAGTACCCTTGTAACGACTAATTATTAAACTTTATCAATAAGTGGCCATGAAGTACCTTGACCTTTTAGCAGAAAATTATGAAGTAGATGTCAAAAAAATTCTTGGAGTTCCGGAGGACGAGCTTCAAGGAGAAGACACTTTTGTTATGTACAGATTCCGGTCAATTGCAAATATGTTGTACTTCAACTCTCCTTTCTTTGTTTACCAAGGAGGGCTTTTAACAAATCCCAGTAAGTTCTGTGAATTATATAATAACAAAGTTCTATCGGTGAGATATATTAGTAATTTATATTTTGATAAAAAGGAGAGAGTTGGAAATGATGAATATGATTTTTGGCTTCATGCTGGTGGGTCTTGCCTTCTAAATGGTAGCGAACGTTGTCATCACACATTCGATCCTATTTCTCGTGAGCTTGCAAAAATTTTACTTAAGAATCAATCTTGGCCCGAAGTTGATCTCAATTCAGGACATTTTACATATCAACAAATAGATAAAATTGTTGAAAGAATAAAATTGTACTTTTCAATTTCTTAATGCAAGGGCGTAGAAACTTGATCGTAAATATCAAGTATGTTTCTAAAATTAAGTTGGTTGACCACTTACCTTATGTAATAAGAGTTATATTCACATTGGCTCCAAAAAATATTTATTTAGAAGGTATAGGTTTTGTAGTTGTTATTTTCGCATTTGTTGATTTTTTCCGTTGACTTTGTTAAACGTTTTTCCAGCTAACAAAATTGAACCATCTTGCAAAAGGGTTAATGACAATTCTCCCATCATGGGAATACCTTTTAGGACTAATTTGCCATCATCACAATCAAGCCCTGATTTATAGTCCCCTAATATTTCAGGAAGATGCCCATCAAAAATAAATGACTCACCATCTTTGTAAATCTTAAATTCATTTGATCTTTCTGATTTCCAGTCACCTAAAAATTTGCTACATCCATTGAGAGGATTAATATCCTTGCAACCAATGAGAAGTAATGACAGCAAAATAAAAATTACTATTGGCTTCATTTTGATTTGTTATTAATCCATTTTAAAATTCTTAATCCTGTCTTTCTTGATATTGATTGTATAGCTCACTACTTTTATACTTAGAAGTACCTTTTACTAATTTAAATTAACTAGGTTTCAATGAGTCGAAATTTATTGAGCAATTTTCTAAGAAAACTCACCAATTTTGGTGAGTTTTCTTAGAAAAGTTAAAAATTGGTAACACATCTCCTGGAAAATGAAGAACGAAGGCTGATACAATACTAGGTCTAAAGTGAAATTGGTGCTCTCTTTCTGTTAGTAGGAACTAAGAGTATCAATTTCACTTCAGGGTATCCAATTCATTGAACTAATTCTTATTTAGAATACTATAAAACACTTTTCTTATCAAGACGGCAATTCTTGCCAATCTGTCAACATGTGCACATGAATGCCACACACCTCGAACTTGTACAGTAGATAATGATACTATGGCAAGTTCTGTGGATAACCTTCCGATGTATGTGGCCGATCTGACAGTAGACCCGGTGACTAAGCAGGTCGATTTTAGTAATAGTGTTCCCATTCTACCACAAATAGCGGATACTTCGGAACTGAGAGAAAGCATGAAACAGCTATTGGACATTATCCTGGGCTTCTTTGAAGAGGAAATGAGACAGCTTAATAGTGGAGATTTGAAAGAGGAAGATGAGCTATTACCAGTTGTCCAGGATCAAGATCTATGATGTACAAACAAACCACCCAGGTACCCAATATCTTCTTCGATCACATCCTAAAGGACCTCACAGAGGCTGAAATTAAGCTCCTGCTGGTCATTATCCGTCAAACCTATGGTTGGATCGATTCTAGGACAGGACATCGTAAACAAAGGGATAGAATCTTACGGAACCAATTTGTACTAAAGACCGGTCTATGTAAACGAGTAATCTCCAAAGCTCTTCAATCACTCGTTACCAATGGACTAATCTCCATTTCTTGTCAGAGTGGCAATTCAATCCATGAGTCACTTAAGAGAAAAGGTTACCTACCCTAGGGCACAAAAGTGCTCTTAACAAAACTAACTATACAAAACTAACTATACAAAACTAACTAAGACAAAACTAAGTGAGCGATTCTGGAGTTAGGTCGATCAGTGAAGTAATTGCCAAAATAGCAAGAGACGTAATAAAGGGATAGTTGTGTTTCGGTATCTTTGTTTAAACTAAATCAAATATGAAATATTACAGAATTATGGGGTACCACCACCCTTCAAGAACAGTGGGAAGAATCCAACCCAGTCCTAATGCCCCAGGTAATCAGTACAATTCGATAAATGAAGCGGAAGAAGCAATCAAGGTAGCAACATTTTTTACAGTTCCATTTTTTCAAGGAACCGCTAGCTCCGTCATTAATTTACAGGCTGTTGGAATTGAGCTTTTTATTCAAGAATTTTACATGCCTGATTAATATTAAATTTAAGCAACAATTTATAATTTTACACTAGTTATAATTAATTGATAATTAGCTAAATAAAAATCATCTATTGAGAATTAAATGTGATTATTAACTATTGAGGAAAGAAATCAAGAAAATCCCAGTCACTACACTTGTAGATAAGATAATAAGGGCAGAAAATAAAGTCGCTCTATCACCCTTTTGATTCCGAAATTCTATTTCACTTCTATCTACAGATTTTATTCTGGATTGAAATCTACTTCTTTCCATCATTATAAATTCAATAGCAATTAGAATTATCAAGTTTGCTATTGGAATTAAAATCATTTTAAGTGATCCGTGGTGTTCAAATTTTGCCATAACAAAATATCCTGCAATTAGAATATTATTAAAGGTGAATAATTTGTCCTGAATTCGGTCAAAATGCTTTAATATATTCTTAATCCCTTCTTCTTCGATTTTCAACCATTTATCATTACTTGCTTTTAATCCTTTTTCAATTTCTCCGGGTCCTTGATTAATCATGATTTTTTAATTTAAATTCTAAGAAAATAATATCGGATATGTAAAATACAATTTTTGAAGTTATCAAAACTAAATAAGAGAAAACTAAGGGAGAACTCAAGCGCGGTACTTCCTGTTGGAGAGTTATTGCCAATATGGCAGCCAATTCAAAATTACTGTCTAAATGAGAGTTGATTTCGTAATTCTCGTTCTAATGTTTGAGGGAAGTTTCGAATAATGTCTTGTTGATTAGCTGGAAGAAATGTTCCAAGCTCACCCTGAAAGTCAATTTGACGAGACCAGGCAATCACTTCAGATGCGATATCACTCAAGTGTTTTTTCTGATCACCAGATAGCATTCCTTTCCGCATCATAAAATATAAGTCATAAAAGTCGCGAGGCTTTTTTCTATCAATCAATGCGCCGAATATTTTCTCATCCACTAATGTTTCTTGAGGTATGTGGTATAAGTTATATGTTGGCACGAAATTATTTGAGATGCTGTCAACTTCGCCTTGTACTAACTCATTACTTCTCGAAGAAATGTTTATTTCAATATTGATAGGTGGATATCCATCAGTATGTAGCGATGTTAGGCCAACATATCCACCGGAAGTGATAGAAGATTTACCACTTATCTCTATATGAATACCGAAAGTTTCCAGCTTGGAAAGTACGGCTAGAAATAAATTTTCCACAAATGATCCTATCTCATTTGAGTCAACACCAAATAACGTGAAGTCTATATCTTCGGAAAAACGTGGAGAGCTATAAATTATGCGAAGGGCTGTACCACCTTTGAATAATAATTTCTCTGAACCTGGGATTTGATATAACTCGGTAAGAAAAAGATGCTGTACATATTCACGGACAATATTAGGGAAAACACTGGTTTGCTCTTGGCGAGCAATATTTTCTAATAACTCTGGGGTAATCATTGTAATGTTCTCTTAAGTATAGCAATAAGCTTAGGATTTCCAAAAAGCTTAGCATATCTCAGAGCTTTATTTGTATTTATCTTATCCTTATTAAATCTCGTAATGGGTTTCTTGCCAAAAATGACTCTGTAGTAAAGTGTGTCCACAAATGCTTTTTCTGCATCTGCGATGCGAAATGAAAAATTTATCTGTTTTGTCACCAAGTAACCAGTGAACGCTGACTTTTTAATCCTGCGATAGGAGTATACTTTTCCCTGAGTTTCAAATCTACGAGTAGGCTTGGTAGTTACTGATGTTATCTCATAAACCATTTCAGGAATTACTCCATAGAATGCCAGTGCAAATTCTCTTGAAATGTAAGATGGGTCATATAGTTTGTTTGCTAAATACAAGTCAGGTGGCAAAGCATCGGGAAATGCATACAACCCTCTTTTTACTTTTACAATAAATTTTTGTTTAGTGTACCGAGTAAGTATCCCAGAGGTGGCCACAGCAGAAACACCAAATAAGGCCTGAATGTCTCTCCCTGAAAATAGAGCGATCTTCTTAGCCTTTAATTTTAACATGAAATCAGTTCGATTCACTAATTTGACCATATTGTCACTATACCGAATTCACGAAAAAGTGGCAAGCTTCAATATGTGGATATGGCAGAATTCAGGGATAGAATAACAAACCAATCGTGATGTTAGAGGCTGAACAAAACTTCAGAGAATATCTTACAATATTCTACAGAATAAAGCATAAGGATATTATCTAATATTAATTTTTATCATCTACTGAATAAAATTGAATAATTACAAACTGAACTCCAAGTTGTAATAATTCAACCCTATTGAATAAGTTATCTTTAGGGTACCTTGGATAATAAAAATGCGTAGCTGCTTGAATGGCATATTCAGCATCATCAATACTTTGAAATTTTCCACTTTCGCCGAGAGGGTAGTTTTCAACGTTGTATGGTGTGCATTCAACAAATGGTTGACTTATTTGATGGCCGAAAACTTTATAATATCTCATAATCAACTTTTGTTTATTTGCCAAATATTATATCGAAAATTTATTTTAATAACCTAAAGTTCATGCATAATCGCATCTTCTATTCTTCAACTTTGATAAGTTCAAAATCTTCAAATGTATTTTCATGATCAAATATTGTCCCAGTTGTCCCAATTGTAATCCATCTACATTTAGTTCTTCCTCTTTCTGGTAACTCATCCAGAGTAATCATCTTTAAATCTGAATTCGACCTATGTCGGACAATCTCGTATTCCGACCAGCGTTTGTAATATTGTGTTAACTCAGCAACTTCTAACTCGTTATGATGAAATGTAAATTCATATATTGACTGATCAGAATCAGGTTGAGAACTTATATGACGACATTTATAAGTAAAATTTTCTTTATTAAAGCTAAAGGCAATAAATAGAATTTCAGGATTGCTTTTATGATAAACCAATACCGATGTTATAGGGCGTTCATGCATAAATATTTGTTTAGAATATAAAAACACGATCCACTAAACCCCCAAGGTACCCAATAATTGATTTAAGCATTGGTATTAAAATAGTCATTGATCGTATCAAGGGAATATGATTTAATAAAATTCTCCTTGTCATCATAGGTGGCTTTAAGTTTTGATTGGGAAATTTTTGCTGTCTTAATGTTTTGATTATTTTCGGCCTTAGCTAATTCCCAAGCACCTTCCCAAAATTTAGCCAAATACCTTGAACCTCTAGCAATTGTTTCTTTGGTTTCTTCTCCAAAATTGTCCCAAAGAGCTTTTACTCCAGAAGCTTTTGATCCAGTTGATACAGCATCAAAATATATATCATTCAGGTCTTTTGGCGGTATTCTTTTCATTGTAATCTCCATTAAATGTAAACATGCATTGGCTGCGTTTTCATCATTTTTTATAGGAAGAATCTTATTGTAGGTGTGGTTCGATGTTTCTTGGGCATCAATCCTATTCTTTAATTCGCCTAAAATCTCTTTTCGGTGTTTATCAATCATTACAGTTTCATATGCAGAATGCAGACCTTTGGTTTCTGGTCTTGTGTCGCCATTCGTGTATTGTGAACCATGTAAGGGTTGGCAACTATCTCCAACATAGTGCCCCAATACTCCTGCTGCACAGACAAACCCAACTTCATCTCCGTTTCTTAAATAATTTATCATTTCACGGAATATTTGTTTTATCCGAAAAGGCAATAATCCACGCTTTTTCATTTCTGTATGACCCAATTCATCATAAAATTTTTGCCAGAAAACAACTGTAAAATTTTCTTTTTGTTTGCTTAATTCAAGAAGGCTTTTGCCATCTACTTTTCTAGTAAGATCAATGTCCGCATAATGGTTGGGATTCTCAAATGGGAAACGACTTATTCCTTGCGTTTTTGATTTAAATACAGTATCTGGAACATCTACAAGTGGAGTAAAATTGTCTGTTGATTTATTATATATCTGTGATTTTATTGCTACGTCATTATAAGAAATATTCTCTGCATTATTTTTCATCAACTGTGCCAGTCGAGGATATTTCTTTTTATCAATTGCCTGTATAGCACGATTACCGATTGTATAGTGACCAGATTCTCCCCAAGAG
This sequence comes from uncultured Saprospiraceae bacterium, assembly GCA_963746195.1. Lineage (GTDB taxonomy): Bacteria > Bacteroidota > Bacteroidia > Chitinophagales > Saprospiraceae > Opimibacter. The sequence goes on from CAVVAS010000005.1 coordinate 217,928, forward strand.
AAATCAAGTTCAATATTCCAGCCTCTTACCAATTCCACGTCTAATTCACGACAAATATTACTTAAACAAGTAGAGAGAGAATAGGCATACTTCTCGTTTGTGGAGTTGCGCATTAGCTTGTGCTGTCCCCACTGTAAAGCTATGGGCTGTAATTTTTTAACATTGCTCTCATCTTCTGTTTCTAATAACCATACCGTGCCGCTATCGCCATGATGCACATCAAGATTCGCACCATTCCTTCCAGAAATTAAGAAGTCGCTGACATATTCTATCCCTCCTATAGTTTTATATCGATAAAAAAGCGCTATTATTTCTCCCTTTAACTGTCCACTTACTGCTCCATGAGCTATTACGTTTCCAGAATGAGATTCTATTATTTTCCCGTTTTCTTTTCTATGTTCAGCAAGAATTCCAAGAGTCAAATTCATTGTATTTATATCATACATTTCATCAATTCTTTCAATGCCAAGAATTTCAGTTTTCCAATCATTTATATCAGTTAATTCAATCAAACCAGCATCACAACTTACTAACAAATCGATATCTTTCCAACCTTTATACAGGTCATTAAACTTAACTTTACCTAAGGATTTCCCTGAACTTATCCCAATAGGAACTTCTGTGCTGCCGAATATTGTTTTTATTTCTTCCCCTGCGTCCCCAGCAACATGCCTATTAGTCAATGCATAGTATGTGTGTCCATCGGTCACAATGCATCCAATAGAAGCAATATTTGTTTTTCCTTGAGATTTAATAATAACAGGGAATCCTCCTCCTATTAAACTGTCAGGGAATCGAAGTGTGGAAATATCAATATCTGTCTTTTTCTCCATTACTTTTGGGGCAACTACTATACAGACAGGAACAACTCTTCCATCGGGCATATATATAGTTTTTGGAACAATGTTGGTTGCCCCTTGCTTTATTAAGTCCTCTTCGGTTTCCCATTTCTCAACAAAAACTAAAATACAAGGCCAAGAAATGTCAATTACAATACTATTATCCAGTGTTCGTTCTTTTTTCTGAACAGGAGCCTTATTTTTATCTTCAAAATTTTGTTGGCTTTGAATATACTTTCCATTTTCATCAATATCTGAATTCCGTATCAAATATCGACCAATGGCTGTTGCAACAACATTTTTTTTATTAATTAAATGCACATGGAACATGTCACGTGCTTCAACTAAATCTTTTACAGATAGATGATTAAAGTTGAAACTCTGAGGTAAACTTGCCATAATAAAAATATTTTAGTATTAAGGAAATAAAATAAATTATTTTGAAATTCAACAAAATAAATTTGCCACAATGGTTTAACTAAAAACATCAGCAGTATACGACTTAATTAAGTTCGATACTACTTTACTAAAAAATACTAATTGCTAACCCCAAATTAATACTGGTTAATAAAATGTTATACACTATACAACCTGTCAATAACTATTTATAATGCCGAAATATACTATAATTAAAAATAAAAACAAAATATTTAAAAAAAAATAGCAAACAATGAAGGATTACTTTATAGGATTACAGAACCCAAACAATCAACAATAGAAGGATATATTTACTACGCTTAAATCGATTTTGTTGAAGTATGAAAGTAATATTTATATCTAGTTTCCAGCTAGTATGTATTATCTGCTGGAATTGATTCAAGACTAAATTAGGTAACAACTAGCTAAACTTGCCAAATTGGCAACATGTGCACTTGATCGTAACACACCTCGAACCTGTACGGTAGATTCTGCCACTACGGCAATAACTGTGGATAACCAGGAACAAGATCTAAGCAGAGCTCCTCTTTACGTTGCCAATCTGGCAATCAACCCACTGACCAGGGAGGTTGATTTTTCTAATAGTGTACCAATTCTACCACAGATAGAGGATACTCCGGAACTCTAGGAGAGTATGAAACAGCTCTTGGACATCATCCTGGGATTCATTGAATGAGTTTATATATTTGTATATTTGACTTCTAAATTATTTTTACTATGGCGAAATCGAATTCAAAACAAACCAGCCCAAAGGTTGCCACTAAGGCATCTAAAATTTTACGAGATCCAAAATCTACTAAGGCAATGAAGTCGGTTGCTGGTTCTGATTTAGCACAAACTAAAACTAAGAAGAAAAACTAATTTGATTTTTCCTCAATCTAGTAGAAATTGTGTTATGCTTATTACTGTTGACGATTGTTATCTTTGTAAAAGAAGAGAGGCAGGCCCCTTTCTTTGATGCTGGAATGCACCTCCGGATGACCTACCATCTCTTCTCAAGTATTTCTACAGGACTTTCTACGGCCCTTTTTTTTATCAACTCTCCCTTCTATCTTAAATGTATTATAGACTTTTATTAATATATAGTAAAGATATCCACATCAAGTAACCAAAAAGGTTTATATGATTTATCGCCAATCTATCGGATGGATATCTGCAAGCTTTTATATTTTTTAATGTTGATAACTTTTTTAAATCACTGATCTATAGGCCCACAACTAAATATCTTAGTACATATTGTTAATAGGATTCCATCTCAATAATGAAGCATAATTTTTTACTACCAATCTAGGTAATGCACTACATGATTCACTTAAGAGAAAAGGACTAAAACTATTGTTTCGTGTTATGCTATTAGAGCATCCAGCTTTCAAAAGGGTTGACTTTATTTTAAGCATTCTGCTATAATATACATGTTAACCTCACTGCCTTCTTGGCGAAAGCCAGGACGGCAGTTTTATTTTGTCTACAAATCCAGACCAAAAAAGAATAATGGTTTTTATTGATGGCAGTAACTTCTATAACCGGCTTAAGAACCTAGCCCTAGCAAGACCCGGGAACTTTTCACTTATCGATTTTAACTATTCGTCTTTCCTTAGCAATTTGATCAAAGAGGATACATTAGTCGAGATCCGATATTACATAGGAGCTGTAAAGCGTCAATCTGGCCCGGATAAGCAGAAATCTGAAAAATTATATGCAAATCAGCAAAAGTTCTTAGCTAAACTGCAGCAACAAGGCATAGTTACGATAATGGGTAATTTAATTCAACACCCAGATAAGAGTTTTCATGAAAAAGGTGTGGATGTTCGTCTCGCTGTAGAGATGATTCGTTTTGCCCGTGAGGACAAATATGATGTGGCATTTTTGTTAAGTTCAGATACAGACTTAGTACCAGCTGTAGAAGAGGTTCATTCGTTTAATAAAAATGTGGTGTATGTTGGCTATCCTAAAGGTCAATCTTTTGGCCTGACAAAAGTTTCAGATTATACAATACTTGTAAGAGAGGAAGATTTCCTGCCTTATTTACCTGAGATATAAAAAAACATTTTAATCAAAAGTAAATCCAAGATAAACTTAACTAAAGTACCGAAAGACCCCGAGAAACCTCGCAAAAAGCGGGGTTTCGATTTTTTTATATTATACCCTTCAAATGAATCAAGAAGAAAAATAAAATCTAGTTTTAAAACAATTACTAATTGTTCTTATGAGAAAATCATTAAAAATACGAACGGAGATTGACTTAGAAATATATTCTTAATAATGTTTTTATTATTGTATTTAATCTTTGTGAAGCCTATCCATCAAAATCATTTTATCCAGATCAAATTTAAATGACTTCCTCTATATATTTTTCCAGCAATGTCTCTGAATTCATATTCAAATTCATTGATGCCAGTTAAATTACGGGCCTGACATATTTCTTTTAAACTTGAATATTTTTATAATAATTATTTTGTCAGAATATTTCTGACAAACTAGTTAGCCATTCACCCTTCTTTATTTGAGTTGAATTTCTATAAGTAAATACAGTAATAATAAATGCGGCTGAAGAAATAATAAAGAACATAATTTCGACAAATAATTTTGTATGCTCTATGTTATAACATTTTTAAGTGCCAAAGATTGCATGAAATTGCCAGATACTATGCAGGGAAAATTGTGGTGGTAATGACAAGTTTGTAAGTTCAATCGATAAAGTCTTATCTATCTATAATAAATTTGTCGTTAATGATAGATTGTAATCTTAATATTTTTAAGAATACAGTAAAATATGACACATATAAATAGAATAAGCGTACTAGATAATATTTTATCTAAACCTAAGTCTTTTGAAAAGGCCAGAATACCACCTAGGCAAATTAAAAAGATAGATATCAATGTCAATATGACTGAAAACCTAACAAATGATTCCTTTTTATTCATTTTTTCCTGATTTCTGTGGTGGTTCTATTTCTTTTGGCTTTACTAATACTTTTTCAGCAAGAGTAGGTTCTGTTGGTTCAGTTGAAGGTGGTAACAATCCCAATTTCTCTAACGTTTCAATATACTCTTTAGGTTCTTGAACGTCATGTTTTTCGGCAAACTTCTCTATTACATCAAACGCTCTTTTCTTTAATTTATCATTTTTGCGAGCAGCAATAAATGTTGAGATCGCATTCAAGAGTCCTTCAGTGTCAGATTCCTTTGTTAACTCGGCTCCCCAAAGCTTAAAACTAATCTTCGTTTTGGATTTACAAAGGGCATTAATTAGAGCTACAAATAACAGGCCAGCAATTCCGGCACCTATCAAAATCAGATGTCCTGGGGAGGACAACTCAATTTTTGACTGTAACGATTCTACTGATGATTGAATTTCAGTGTCATTTTCAAATTCTTCAACAACTTCAATAAGTGCAGAACTGAAACCAGTAAGTTCTTTGTAATAAATTGGATCAAGAGACTTTACCTTGATCACGTAATGATACTGTTCTCCAATTTTATACCAATCGTAAAGCGATCTATTGATATAATCCTTATGATGATTCACGTTATAAATTGCAAGATGTGAGGAAATAGCCTTTGCACCGCCTCTGTAAATCTCTTTAATCCATTTTACTTTTCTACGCTTAGTATATGGGCATCCATCATTCGGGGAAAGTGTTTTCCTATCATAGAGAATATTGTTTTGAACAAATCCTATATTCAATTTGAAGCTACTGCTGCTGGGAATAATAATTACGTCACCTTTGGCAATCACATTACAAAATGTTATCAATTGATTTGCAGCTAGCCCAGTGTTCCCAACCTCAGGATGTAATTCCCCAACCCTTTGTTTTAGCTGTTCGTTGCTTCCAACCCGATAAGCCTCTTCTATGGACTTGACACTTATTTTATTGTAATTGATGGCGACGTATCCTCCAAGGGAATAATCTAAGTAATAAGATCCTGATTCTGTTCTAACAACCCAATAATTAATATTTGATCCTATCGAAGGGACTTGGTCAAGGATAATATTTAATGATTCTTTAGTACCCATAAATAATATTTGTTTTTATAAAAAATAGAATGAAGGTGGTTAATGGTTTAATCAAAAAATCAATCAATGATATTGCTCAACTTTAAACTAACAGTCACGTATTTAATACCTTTTTTAATATTTAGACCTGACTTTTGATCAAATAATTTAGATATCACCTTGCTTCAACCTCGCCAGGGAAAGATAAAAAATCACCAAGTGAATTTCCCTCTACCCTTCATCTGCGAAACCGGGAAATATTTCAATATCAGCACTTATCGTAAACCTCTTCATTCTGTTTTTTTAAATTGAATTCGGCACCTCCCTGACTCCAACTTTAGGTGGTATACCTTTCAGTTTTAGCCCCTATAATATATCTTGATCTGTATTTCATTCCTGACCTAACTGAGCAAAGATCAGGAGATCCTCGATTCAAAGAAAATTAAGGGGTAGTAATTTTACGAGGTCTTCCTCTGCGACTAACAGAAGATTTTTTTCCAGAGCTCTTTGGTCTTCCACCTGTCCCAAGTTTTGGTCCTCGTTTTTTAGAACCTGGCTTTGGACCTCTCTTTGTATAAATAGTTTTAGATTCCGATGTGTTTGCAAGCTTGCGGTCACGTATACGACTTCTCTTTGAACCGGGCTTTGGTCCTCTTTTCACCCCCTTAGTGGGGTTGACTCCTGACGATTGAAGTTTGGCCAATACCCAATCGACCACTCGTTTTTGCGTGCTCTGGTCAAGCCCCTGAAGAGCATCAAAAACACATGACATTGCTTTTAATTCAGGATCATTCATTTTAGATTAAAATTTTAGGTTAGAAATGGTATAGTCATTAATTCTATGCGCTAAGTTATTTATTATTGGCTTATCATACGACTATTGAAATTATTTGTGCATTGAATTATAATTATTAAGGAATTTTATAGTTATTTTCATTTAGGCCCAATTTTATTGAGTTACTTATGGTTCTTCCAAGTACTATAAGTAACTCAATAAAAAGGACATGAAAAATTCAAATTTCAAAAATGTTATTATTTATGGTATGGTATCAATTCTGTTGCTGGTTGTCTCCATGTTTTTAACATTCGGGACATCTATGCTTGTGATCATATTTGCAAATTTGATAGCTATGCTTTCTTTACTAGAGGCTGGAATAAAAAGGAAAATTCACAAAATATGGATGGTTTTGCATGTGTTTTCACAATTAATTTGGTTTACACTAAACTGTTATGCATTACTATTGGTTCCACCAATCATTGGTATTTTAGTAAATGCAGCATACCCATTTATTACTTTAGGGATAGCTTTCACAGCAACTATTACAAATTGGGGAAGGGCCGGTAAATCTTGAAGATTGGATAAATAATTGACCACTTGTCTGAAGCATCTTAGACAAGTGGTCTTTTTACTGGCTGAATTATAGTAACTAATAAATATTATAAAACTCTTTGACCAATAAATTAATGTTTAAAAGAAGAATTGATTACTTTTACTCTATGGACCGACACCACAGTTTTAATATCATGTCCGTAGTTTTTGCTCTGCTCCTAACCACAACATTTAGTGTTGGGGCAACCATAGTAAGCAGTTCATGGAATAATCTTGGTGTTATTAATGATCATGGTAGAGCTGAAGTCATTGGTGTATTGCTAGTGTTGGCTTTAATTTCGATTGTGTCTCTTTTATTCTATGGGTTTGTTCTCTCGCTTATTATAGACACCAGAGCAAGCTTTATTTCTTCCTTTCTAACTATAATAATTGGTTGTTTCTTGTTTGTTTATGCCTCTACCGCACCACCGTTATTATATATGGTCATACCTGCAGTAATTTTAATTATTGGACTTAAAGCATTACATGTATCTTTTTTAAGTATGAAATACATGGACAATTCAAATAATCATAACAAGAATGTATCGGGGTATTTTAGAAGAATGGCTATATCGCTTGGATTAGTATTTCTAGTTACTATTTTATTCAGTACTTATATGGACTTTTATAAAGGACAAAACATAGTAGACTATTTCTCTAATGATTCAGCCGTTATTGCAATGCAAAAGATATTAGAATCTCAAAAGGAAAATATATCACCTGAATCTTTTGCTAGTTTGTCAAAGGAGCTTAGTCTATTGAGTAAGAAAGATACAGCTGGACAAATAAGTGTATTTCTACTTTTGTTCGGAATTGCTTTTTTAATATACCTATTCATGCGGCGATTGTATTCAAGCAACTTATCACAATCTGAACTGATTACGATTTTGGAGCAAGTGAATTATCGTACAAAAAAAACATCCGATGCAAATGCTGAAAATAATTAGAGTTATTTGTGCTTGGCCTTCACTGATATCTGCTTTAATAGGGTCAAGTATTTATTATTCAGTCTTGGATAATAAATGGAATTCAGTTTTTATCTTTGTAATGGTCCTTTTTACTACGATGTTTGGATTTTCTTTGAACAATATTATTGACAGGCACAAAGATTTACTTTCAAGAGCAAGAAAGGTAAACTTAGTGGATGATTCTGCCTTATTACAGAAGATTAAAGTGCTTACATTATTATTTATTGTTGGATCAATTCTCATAAGTACTTTTATGCCGTGGTCAGTTTTTCTTATTAATTTTATTGTACTTATTATACTTAGTGGATATAGTTTTATTAATAATAAGTATGGTATATTTGCTAATATACTTACATCTTTTTGCCCATTTCTCTTAATATGGTTATATCCATTTGAAAATGGTATTAAAATTGAATATTTATTACTTTCTATTTATGTTTTCTTTTACGTTTTATGCAGAGAATTTGTTATGGATCATTTTGACTATGAGGCTGATAAATCAGTTGATAAATCATCCCTTGCAATAACTTTTGGCAAGAGGAGATCATTACAGATATCAGTAATTCTTTTAACTATAGTTGCAGTTTTACTTAGTGTTCTAGTTATTAACTTAAATTTAAAGTTTAGTCTTATTTTGACGATTTATTTAAGCACAATGGTTTCATTTCTTAGCCTAATACCATATAGCCAAAACCTTGATGAGAAATCCTTTTTGAATTATTTTTCATGGAGCAGTGTGGCATATGTCAGTATATTTTTCTCAATTTTATTTTAGGTATGTTGTAATATTTAGCTCTATAGGGAAGGCTGCAGGAGCACTTAGATAATGCCAAGAAAATAACTAATTACAATTTTATCTTCAACTTGTGCATTTAGTGACACAAACCTGTGCACTTTTGTGCAAAAACCTTTCAAAGGTTCTCCACTAAGCCAAAGGGACATATCTTTCTTAATGAAACTATCAGATTACTTTAGAATCTCTATGTATGAGAAAGACTATATCAGCAAGCAGTGACCAAAACTCATTAGAATCCATGATCTTTGTGAAATAGAAAAGGATAAAAACTTAGTTGAAAACAAGGTCAGACTTTGGGGATCCTTGCACACTCTAATTATGGTGCTCTCAAACCGAAGGTTTGGTATCTGTTTTTTATTATTACTCATATAACACGGGACCTACAGGTTTGAAGAGTGTTATAATAAGCATAGCTCAAGCAAGAAATACTTTGTGCCTGGGGATACCAGTTTAGACAAACCATCAGACTCGAATGTGCGGAAAAAAATTGCCAATTTGGCAACATATACCTACTTCATTTCGATTTGAATTTTGAATAAGATGAGGTGATAAATCTTAATCAATAAAAAGATGATGAGACAACCAAATTATCTTAAGTTATATCGTAAGAAATCACCCCTGACCCAGTCAGACATTGCTTTTCTGCTAGAACTTCCTGATTACTCGAATATTTCGAGATATGAGAATGGTCAAAGAGTACCTAATATAGATTTACTTATTACATATCACTACCTTTTCAAAACACCTATTGAATCGTTTTTTAAATTGCAATCTAATGAAATGCTGATCAGCCTGAAACAACGAATTGAACTTTTAATCAAGGAACTGGAAGAAAATTCTACAGCACTGCATAATGAGCCGAGAATTCAGTATTTGCAGGAAGCTCTTTTAAGCCTAAATATCTAATCACATGTTAGCATCAACAAAAAATAACAAGATTGTTTTCTCGATTTATCCTAATGCAAATGGTTTTGGTTATGTCTATTTGGAAAATGCTAGGAAGTTGTTAGATCAAGGAACAATCAGGGTGAACCCAATCAATAATATAGTATTGATAGGAAGGATAAAAAAACTACTTGGATACATTAGACCTTCAGTAGTCATTGCTGTGGATCCTGAAGGTAAGGCCTCTAGGATCGGCAAAAGGGTTCGAGAACTAATTAAGAAAATTAGTGCTTACTGTGAAAAAAATCAAATCCAAATTTTCAAAATATCCCGAGATCAAATTAGAGATGTCTTTGGCCAATTTGGAGCTTCGACAAAATATGAAATTTCCCAAATGCTAATTACCGAATTTAGGGAGCTAGAACTTAGACTTCCTAAAAAAAGGAAGATATGGGCTGGTGAAGACCGCAATATGGCAATTTTTGATGCGCTCTCTCTTGGCCTTACCTGGTTTTATATAAATGATTAACTGACTAAGTATGACAATAGATTTCAGTTAGTTTAGCTTGTAGTCTCGTCATAGTTTTATTCTGCATTTTGGACGATAAGTTTTCAAACGAATCTTCAATAGACTCAATATACTGTCTTAAAAGGCTGACTTTAGAATGCATTGCTATGAAATATAGAAGAGCCGGATTTGACTGAGAAATATTTGCGTCGGATTTGTGAATAAGGGCGATCACTTTACCTAATGAAAATTCAATTCGCTCTAAAACTTTAAATAATGACTTAGATTGAAGCATAAACCCAATGATTATGTTCCTTGGCAATGAAGTCTGTTCAAAGTTGCGAGCAATATCGTTTAACGGAATAGTTATATTGCCATGATTGAGGTCCTCTTCAAAATCTGTTAAATCATCCAATAGTTGGACGGATAAAAGAAGCTCACGAGTTATATTAATGATGAAATCGGATTCTCTATCAGTTGAAGCTGCTATTGCTCCGGCGCATGCCAAGAGAATGGCATTTTTACCCGAGGCTGACTCAGATTTTGTAAAACTTTCATCATAAACTAAAGCTTGTTCAATGACATCCTTGAGCTCATATTCTGCGGAACGGATCAAGGATTCTTTAAATAGATCCTCATATTTTGTTTTGTCTACAATTTTAAACAAGTTGATAAGACTGGTTTGAGCAAGAACAGATGCGGCAATGAATTCATCAGGCTCAATTTTAGATTTGTTGTCAAGATGATCATCAAGAAAGGTGACATAAAGGTATAGAGCCAGCCAATTTATTGATATCTCATGGGACTTTACATAATCCAAATTAGTTAGGTCTCTAAGGAGCCAGGGAAAGATTTCAAATAAATGAGGAATCCCCCCCTGATTTATATTATTGATCTTTTTGTCAAAGATTTTTTCTGCTGCAGCAGCTATCCTATCAGATTTAGAATGTAAAGAGGAAAACAAACTATCTCGAACTGAAATTACTTCACGTTCATAATGCAAGTATGCCAAAAAAGATGGATTGGAAGATTCCACTCGGAAAAGATCTGTTTTCATTATTAAGAATTTTAAGAACTATTTAAGTCATCCACGTTTTAGATAAAAGCTGGTTTGCAAACCGCCTTTGAAAGATAACAAAAAGTAGGGAAACAACGACGACTCTCATCAATAATTTTGAAGGGTTTTCAGTTAATAGGTTTGTACCAAGCATTATCGACAAAGTTGTACCATACCAAATGCAATCACCCAAGAGAATACAACAAATTTTAGTTCGAAAAGGTAGATTGAGCCAGGCAGCCATAAAGGAAGTAAGGAAGGGTGGAAAAACTGAAGATGCTAGGAATACAAGAAAGACATTATAACCCCATCGCCCTATAAAGCGATCAGCTTTTAGAATATAGATTCTGGAAAGGTTAGTAACTATATTCTTTGATCCTCTAGTTTTCATCTTTAAACCCAAGTAATGAAAAATAACAATTTGAAGTATTGTAATTAAGAGGAACATACTTAAAAGGATTAAAAGGCTAAAGTTCTTGTTAAGCGCAATAACAAACAGTGCACTTGTACTGATTGTTTCTTGCCCTATTAAGATTAAGATTGATGCAATCCAAAACATCATTTATTTCACAATTGAGAATCACTTTATTAAGATTTGCTCTTTGCATTTATAATACTTGAATATCAATGAAAGCAAACCAGATTATAAACGAGAAGTTAAAATCTGGAAAGATATTTAAGTATAACACCTGGAAGCTTCGAAAATCAAGAATACAATAAATCTTCCTCAAGTTATCAAATTCATGAACCATCATTCGTTGCTTTTTTGTATATTAGCTATATATTGATAAATAATGAACAAAAGGATTGGAATCTGGATAAGAGTTTCAACTGAGGACCAAGCCCAAAGCGATAGCCCTGAGCACCATGAGCATAGGGCAAAATCATATGCTGAAGTCAAAGGATGGAAAATTGCAGAGACATATCATCTGGAAGCTGTAAGCGGTAAAAGTGTCATTAATCATCCTGAAGCAAAGAGGATGATTGAAGATGTAGGTAAAGGACATATAACAGGGCTTATATTTTCCAAATTAGCCAGGCTTGGTCGGAATACAAGGGAGCTCCTTGAATTTGCTGATATTTTCAAAAATCACAATGCTGACCTAATATCCCTTGACGAGAGTATTGATACTTCGTCTCCAGCTGGACGCTTTTTTTATACCCTCATTGCAGGTATGGCTGAATGGGAGCGTGCAGAGATAGGATCTAGGGTAAAAGCTTCAGTAAGCACTCGCGCTTCACTTGGAAAATCACTAGGAGGGGAAGCACCTTATGGATATAAATGGGTCAATAAAGAACTCGTGCTTGATAAGGATGAAGCACCCATCCGTAAGTTGATTCATGAGTTGTTTGTAAAGCATAAACGAAAGAGAAAAGTGGCCCAGATTCTAAATGAAAAAGGTTATCAAACCCGAAGAGGTGATAATTTCTCAGACACTTCAATTGGCCGGATGCTTCGCGATCCGATCGCTAAAGGAATGAGGCGTGTCAACTACACTGAAAGCACCGGAGACAAAAAGAAATGGAGATTAAAACCAAAAGAAGAATGGGTTTTTATTCAGGCCCCAAGAATCGTTTCTGATGAGGTTTGGGAGAATTGCAATCGGATTCTCGATGATATGGCTAAAAGTGGAAAAGTCAGAGGAAAAGGAATTCATCTTTTTAGTGGAATTGTTGAATGCGAATGTGGCTCCAAAATGTACATTCGAACTTTATCGCCAAAGTACGTTTGTTATAAATGCGGAAACAAGATATCTCCTGATGATCTGGAAGAAATCTACCATAGCCAATTGGAAAGTTTCCTTTTATCAGATACTGAAATCCAAAGCCACCTAAACAAAGAAAAACAAATATTGAAGGAAAAGGAGATTCTCCTTCAAATCAGACAAAAGGAGTACCAAAAACTGAAACAGAAGACAGCTAATGTATTAGAACTATATAATGAGGGCGAATTGTCAAAGGAAGCCTTCAAAGAGCATCATAGTCCAATGTATGAGAAACAAAAGCAGGTGGAACAGTCCATGCTAGAGATACAGGGCGAGATTGATGCCTTGAAAATGCAATCTTTAGACAACAACCAAGTACTCTACGAAGCTATGAATCTACAGGAGCGATGGAAATCCTTTTCAAAACAGGACAAGAGAAGCATCATCGAGACTGTGACCAAATCAATCAAAGTGGGCAAGGAAGACATTGAAATCAACCTTGCCTATATCCCAACCATCCTTGAAAACAACAAAGAAAAGCTGTATGGAAGCCCAAAGTGACTCTACAATTAAATTCATACAATTAAGCAACGAACCCTCATGGATTCATCGAAGCAATCAACATAAAATTCGCGGGATAATCCACGGCTACTTTTGCTCTCGATATCGTGACCTTATGATCTTCCATCGGTTGCCGTAATACTTCCAGCACCCCTCTTTTAAATTCAGGCAACTCATCTAAAAAAAGTACACCATTGTGCGCAAGGGATATCTCTCCCGGATTCGGCGTTGATCCTCCACCCACCAGTGCAACATCACTGATCGTATGATGCGGCGCCCTGAATGGCCTGTTAGTGATCAGCGAAGAATCCTTCGGTAATTTGCCTGCCACGGAATATATCTTCGTTGTTTCAAGCGCTTCATTTAACATGAGTGGTGGAAGGATTGTAGGTAATCTTTTTGCCAACATTGTTTTTCCTGAGCCGGGTGGTCCGATCAAAATAACATTGTGACCACCCGCCGCTGCGATTTCAAGTGCGCGTTTTATGTTCTGCTGCCCTTTGACATCGCAAAAATCAAAAGCATATTTATCCTGAGCCGCTGCAAATGCTTCTCTTGTGTCGTACTTAAATGGAGTAAGCGTACGTGTGTGGTTGAAGAAATCAAATACTTCAGTCAGGTTGCTGACACCATATACATCAAGTTGATTGACGATCGCTGCTTCTTTGACATTTGCTTCCGGAACAATAAGCCCAGCGAATTTTTGTTTGCGTGCCTGGATCGCAATTGGCAATACTCCTTTAATAGGCCTGACAGAACCATCCAATGATAATTCTCCGACCAGCATGTACTTGTGTATTTGATCAGAATCAATCATGCCTGTGCTGGCGGCAATAGCTGTCGCAATAGGAAGATCATACGAAGCTCCTTCTTTCCTGACATCAGCAGGAGCGAGATTAGCGACGATCCTGCATCGTGGAAGTCGATACCCAATACTTTTGATGGCCGATTCCATTCGTTGCCATCCTTCACGGATGGCATTATCAGGTAGTCCAACAAGGAAATACATCGTTTGCCCTTGTGGAACTTCTCCACCGGAATTGACCTCCACTTCGATAGTCCGCGCATCCACACCGTGGACTGCAGCAGCATTGGTTTTTGCTAGCATTGATTTGTTTTCTTTATGACTGGTGACAAGCTGAACCAACCCGTACTTTATTTGGTTCAGATAACTTCAAACTGGTTACTAAAGTGCTTTCATTTATTTTTGAAGGCGCTGAAGTAAAAATAGGGAAAAAATGACCACGTGTGTTGTAATTGTTTAAAAACTTTAACACGAAATTGGATACGTTCAAATGATTTCTTTTAATTCCATTATTTTTAATCTTTGAAAATGCAGTAAAGCAGGATGAATCAATCATGAAAAAACAAATCAAAGTCATTGTAGAAAAACATTCCGATGGTTATGTAGCTTATCCTATCGGAATGAAAGGTGTAGTTGTGGCAGAGGCAGATTCCTATGAAGAGGTGCTTTTGGAAATCAAATCTGCCATAGATTTTCATATTGAAACTTTTGGCAAGGATGTCTTTGAAGGTGAGGACATGGCTACAGAAGTATTCATAGCCGAGACTTTGATAGCGATGTAATGCAAAAATTCCCAAAGGACGCCCCGAAAGATAGAGTTATAAAAACCTTGAATCGTCTATCTTTTGAAATGATCAGAGAGGGAAATCACATTGCTATGCTTCGCAAGAATCCCGATGGTACTTCAACTCCTCTGACTCTTCCAAATCATAAGAAAATAAAGGCCTCAACATTACGTATTATTCTGAACCAATCAGGAATAACCAGGCAAGAATTCTTAGATGCCTATTATGAAAATTAGATCATTCAGCCAAGGTGATCGCAAATTGCGACATCCTCATATTCATAGTCTGCGCCCCAAACAAATATGATCTCCATTGAAATAATCGACCGCGAAGAAAATTCTCATAACATCACAGTTCCTACCGACATCGGTTTGAACCTGATGGAAGTGTGTAAAGCTTCAGATCTTCCTGTAGAAGGCACATGCGGTGGAATGGCTCTTTGTGCAAGCTGCCATGTATATATTCTCAGTGATCATCATTTGTCCGAAAGATCTTCTGCAGAAGAAGACATGCTCGACAAAGCTTTTTTTGTAACAGATCAAAGTCGCCTTGGATGCCAGATCAGAATCACCGACGATCTTGATGGATTGAAAGTAAAATTAGCACCGAATTAAAGTGAAAAGTGAAAAGTGAAAAGTGAAAAGTGAAAAGTGAAAATCGTAAATCGTAAATCGTAAATCGTAAATCGTGGGTGGTGAGTCATTTATAATATAACTTACAAAGTATGTATAATTAATCTTAATAAATCATAATGATCGTAAAAAATCCGCGTCCAAAAAAATCGAATGCTTCGACCTTCCTTACTCATCCTCGTGCCACAGCTCAGCAACCATCGAAAATCGAAAATCCCAAATTGTAATTCATATCTTCGCCATTCACTTTTCACTTTTCACTTTACGTTTTTAGTTTTCATCCCCTATGTCCATCCTGAAAGTAGATAAAGTCACAAAACGCTTCAAAGACCAGGTCGCAGTCGATGAAGTGAGTTTTGAAGTTGAGCCCGGAACAATATTCGGTATGCTTGGACCGAATGGCGCTGGCAAGACTACTACCATCAGGATCATCACGACGATCATGGGCCCTGATAGCGGAACCGTTTATTTCCAGGGCGAACACCTCAATAAAACACATCCCGCTAAAATGGGCTATCTGCCCGAAGAAAGAGGATTGTACAAAAGAATGAAAGTCGGTGCACACCTGATTTATCTCGCCCAACTTAAAGGACTTTCTGTGCAGGAGGCCACAAAGAAATGCAAAGAAATGCTCTACCGCTTCGAAGCATTGGATTGGTGGAATAAAAAAGTAGAAGAGCTTTCAAAAGGAATGCAGCAAAAAATCCAGTTCATCGCGACAATCGTTCATGACCCAGTGCTGATCATTCTCGACGAACCTTTTACAGGTCTTGACCCGATCAACACCAGCATGATCCAGGATGAAATCTTCAGACTGCGTGATAAAGGTGTGACGATTATTTTTTCAACACACCGCATGGAACAAGTCGAAGAGATGTGCGAAAACATTATCCTCATCAACCATGGAAAAAATATCCTTGAAGGAAATGTCAATGAAATCAAAAACCAATACAAAGAACATCTTTACCAGATTTCATATCAGGGTGATTTACCCAAAGTTTTTACGGGTGGATTGGAATTGATTCGCACAGAAGATCATAAAGCCACTTTCAAAATTCCAAACCAGGCATCACCAAATGAACTTCTTCAATACCTCATCAACGCCGGTTGCCAGGTCCATTCATTCCATGAGATACTGCCTTCCATCAATGAAATATTTATTCGCCAGGTCAAAGGAATAAGCCATGAATAGTAAAATATGGATCATCGCGAAAAGAGAATACATGACGCGCGTCCAACGCAAGTCATTTATCCTTGTCACCCTTCTGACACCGCTCGGAATTGCATTGTTTTCAGTGATAGTTGGTTTTATCATGAGCCAGGGAGGCAAAAATGATCAGAGGATTCTTGTTCATGATGATACCGGGATCATCGAACAAATGGCAAAGAATGACAAAAACTTTCCCTACCAGTTTTCAGATAAAGACCTCGGTACTTTGAAAGAAGATTACAGTTCCATGGGTTATGATCTTCTTGTGCATATACCTGCACTTAAAGATTCAGCGTCCACTCATATTTCAGCATCTTATTATAGTGTAGAAAAACCTTCCTTGGTTCTGCTGGAATCTATTGAATCTCACCTGGGTGACCAGATCCAGTCTTACAGAATGCGCAAATCAAATATCGACCAGGCACTTCTTGATTCATTTAATGCGAATATCAATCTCGAAAATGGAGCCATGGACCCAAATGATCATTCAGGTACAGGAGCAACAGGAAAACTGAATATCATCATCGGTACATTTTTAGGAGGGTTTATGGGCTTTCTCATGTACCTGGTCATTATCATTTATGGAGGTATGGTCATGCGCAGTGTGATGGAAGAAAAACTGAGTCGAATTGTCGAAGTCATGGTCAGCTCCGTCAGACCCATTTACCTGATGATGGGCAAGTTGATTGGTGTAGGAGGAGTAGGACTCACTCAGTTGGCGATATGGACGATACTCATTCCAATACTCCTGGTGATTGCCCAGGTATTTCTTCCCGGCATAGATCACCACCAGATGTCAGCTGTGAGCGGTGTGACACAGGTCGATCAACAATCCATGAATGGCTTTTCTCCACAGGAAGTCATTCATGTCATATTTAATTTGAAATGGTGGCTCATTCTTCCGGTATTTGTGCTCTTTTTTCTTGGCGGTTATTTTATTTATAGTTCCATGTTTGCAGCGATGGGCTCTGCGATCAGTGAAGATATGGGTGAAGGCCAGCAATTGATGTTGCCGATCATCATTGTGGTCCCTGATTGCATTCTACATGTTATTTCCGGTACTATCAAACCCTAACGGCAGCCTTGCAGTATTTGCTTCGATGTTTCCTCTCTTCTCGCCAATCATTATGCCTGCACGACTTGCCTTTGATCCGCCCTGGTGGCAGATTGTGGTATCCGCAATCATTATGTTATCCACAGTATGGTTCTTCATCTGGCTGACAAGCAGGATTTATCGTGTAGGTATTCTTATGTACGGGAAAAAAGCAACCATTCGCGAAATGATCAAATGGTTGAGATACTCTGAATAAAAAAAGTCGCTCCTCCGGAACGACTTTTCGATGAGAATTCGTTTTGAATGATTGGCCTGGTGATAAGGAAACGATTTCTAAGAATACTGTCAATACTCACCTGATAATACCCATCAACTCAGGTCAAAATTGTAAATAAATCCGGAAATCAAACATTCATTTCCTTATTTTTTTCAAATCTTAACATATTAATTTTTTTTATGATTATCCCTACTGTTTAGACTTAAGTAAGGTGTTTTCTTCAATATCTCGTAAAACTCAATTTTGGCGCCTTCTAAATTCATTATTCATTATTCATTATTCATTATTCATTATTCATTATTCATTATTCATTACTTCCTGCTCGACTGTTCAATTTAAAAACTCCCTTCTTCCTGGAGCGACCTTCATCACAAAGACGGACTCCTCAGTAGATAACTGAGTGGCCATCAATAATCCAAGCCGGGCCCACATGTTTTCAAAGTTTCCTATGATGATGGTGCTCATGCCGTTAGACTGGACTTCAATACCCGGAATATGGTTGAGTTGCTGAAGGAATAACAACACTGAACCCGGGTAATCATCCTTCAGTGGATAGAGGCTTATTTCGATGGTAGATGTCATCCATAATATTAATCATTCTTCATTACATCTTAGTTCTATCTTTGGCTTCAAATCGATCATGATGAAATCAATATTCGTTTTCTTATTCTCCATCAGTTCACTTGGTTTGATCCAATCTCAAACCTGGACATGGTCAAGTTCAACACCCAAGGCCGGGGAGGCCGTCAACGTTGATGTTAAAGATGTTGACACCAAAGGGGATATCTATTTTGTAGTCTATTCATTCAATGGAAAAGATGTCGTCACTACAGATATCAATTATACAGCGGATAATGCAGGTCTTCATGTGATGTTCCCTATTCCCTCCGAAACAAACTGGATCCGGGTAGTGGTCAAAGATGAAGACGGGCAAGCTATTTCAGGAGATCAAAAGGCTGTAGTAAAAACTGGTGCTCCGGCTCAATCAAGCCAAATCGAACAAGCACTGGCTGCTTCACTCTATTATAGATACATGGGTCTGAAAAGAGACGAAGTAAATACCACTGCTTTATTTGCAACTGCCACCCAGGCAAACCCGGAATGGCTTGACAATCCTGA
Source organism: uncultured Saprospiraceae bacterium (assembly GCA_963746195.1). Classification (GTDB taxonomy): domain Bacteria; phylum Bacteroidota; class Bacteroidia; order Chitinophagales; family Saprospiraceae; genus Opimibacter. The sequence goes on from CAVVAS010000005.1 coordinate 236,934, forward strand.
TGTTTTAAAAGGTTATTCCAACATGGCAAAAGTTGCAAAATCTGACACTGACCTGCAAAAGATAAAATCACATCTCCAGTTGTTGGATGCTCAAAAGAATATTGTGTCTACAGAAGTGTTGGTAGGAGCCATTCGCACTTCCTTATATATGGGTGATACTATTCTTGCCAAATCCCTGCGAAAAAAACTGGACAAAATTGAACCTCATTCTATACTAAACCAGGAAGATCAGTTAGCGAAATTTTCAAAAGCAACATCAACAGAAGATAAAATAGCTATCCGCAATCAATTTAAATCAACCTATACCATTACGGATCAAAACAAAGGAATCTATGACCAGATGACTTCTGCACTTGTAGAGAAATTCGCAACGGCAGAAGACTGGGTTAAGGTAGAATCTTATATCAATGAAATTGTAAATCCTCTGTATAAAGCCCAGGTTTGTAATAATTATGCCTGGACACTGGCAGGTGAAGGAATTGATAAAGAAGCCTCACGACTGGATGTGGCATCAAGTTTATCATTGACATCATTGCATTGCCTGACTCCGGATCTGAAAAAACCAAACACGACTTCACCGAATGAATGGAAGAAAAACCTGGAAAACACCAGGGCTCAATATGGAGATACTTATGCGCTGACGCTCTATAAGGAAGGTAAATATGCAAACGCTGTAGATTATCAATCTCATGCTGTCAAAAACAGCAAATTCGAAGATGTTGAAATGAATGAACGTTATGTCATCTATCTCCAGAAAGCTGGTCAGAAGGAAGAGCTCCTTTCATTTGTTGATGACATGATCGAAATGGGTAAAGCCTCAGCAAAAATGAAAGAGATCCACAAGCAAATCTGGACAACTGAAAAAACACCCGATCAGCTTTACGATCAATATGTCACCAAACTCGAAGAAAAAGCAAAAGAGAAAAAGCTTGAAGAAATTCAGGCCATGTGGATGGATGCACCAGCGATTAATTTTACCTTAAAAAATTTGAAGGGTGAAGATGTTTCGCTTTCTGATTACAAAGGCAAAACTGTGATCATTGATTTTTGGGCGACATGGTGCGGCCCCTGCAAAGCCAGTTTCCCCGGCATGCAAAAAGTGGTTGAACATTATGCTGATAATAAAGATGTTGTTTTCTTATTTGTTGATACCTGGGAAAACGGTGAAAACATACCTGATAGAGTCAGCAGTTTTATTAAGGATCATAATTATCCTTTCCCTGTCGTGCTGGATGGTAAAAATGAGGTCGTCGGCAATTATAAAGTTGACGGTATTCCTACAAAATTCATCATTGATAAGGATCAAAGGATCAGGTTCAAATCCGTTGGATTCGGAGGTGATACAGATGGCCTTGTGGAAGAAGTCATCACGATGATCGAGATGGCTCAGAACGGTGGGAAACTACAAAAGTCTTAAAGTAATTTAAACCAGCTAAGTACGCCGCTGCATGGAGTTTGCTCCTGCAGCCAGTTTAATCTTTCTTGGCATCAGCCCATCCCTCCTGCAACGTGAAGCCGACATAATTCTTTTGAGTTGACTTTTTTTGAAAGGCTAATTGTCCCGGTGATAAATATATTTCCGGATCCTGTCTTTCTGCCAATGCACTGTTCACTCTGCATTTTTGAATTTCTGTCATGGGAATTCCACGGTAAGCAGAATTAGACAGGTAATATTTTGGTGTTGCATCCTGCCTGAAGTTTCCGCCAGCTACAACACTGCATGTAGACTGATTTGCGATCTTATCTAATTGCGACTTGCTGGTGACCACCGGGTCATACTGCACTTTAACTGCTTCTTTTCCTTCCTGGTATCCTGGACTTGTAGCGATCACGCCGTTTACTTTGCCAAACAATGCTTCACCTGCCCAAAAGCAATACATCGTGTAGGTTGTTGTCTGAATTTTATGTTGTTCTGCAGCTAATTCATCTGCGAGCAATTGAAGATAAACGGGAGCTTTACCATGCGTTTTAATCAGCATGTTGGTCATGAGTTCAGTTAATCCATTAGCACTATAATTTCCATCAAGACGTGAAGACAATTCCTTTCCGTTTTCATCCACAATCCGCACCACTGGATTATTCCATGCAGGTTCGTTGTATTGTTTCAGTACTGCAGCATCATCTCCACTTTTATTATTGTAAATAGCTAAGGGGACGAAATAGGTCTCAATCGTTTCAACAATGAGCGGATGAGTCAATACTTCATTACCATAAGTTCTGCAGGTAATACATCCTGGTATTTCCTGGAACAGGATTAGAATTGGTTTTCCTTCACTTTTACTTTTGGTTTGTGCTTCATCCATCGAGCGTAACCAATGGACATCACCCAGTTCAACCGGATTACCAGGATTTGTTTTTATAAAAAAACTTATAAACAGGATTATGTAAATCATAAGTGAAAGTTAGGGTATTTGTGTAAGTGAAGTGAAACTGTCTTCGCGAAATGTGCTTCGGCAGTTAAAACGTGAGAGAAGTGAGAAAGAGAAACTCCATTATTTTCCTTCGCCGGTTGCTGAGCTGTAGCACAAGGATGAGAGAAAGCAGGTCGAAGCACAGCCTTCTCCTTTTTTTTCGCCTCAGCCTTAGCCTTAGCCTTCATCCCACAGGGTATCAAATTCTAAAGAAAAAACTCCATATTAGCGAAAATCTCGACTCATGAAGATCATAAGCTGGAACGTCAACGGTGTCCGTGCCGTAGCCAAAAAAGGATTCGCTAATCAAATCAAAGACTGGAAAGCGGATATCATTTGTCTCCAGGAAACTAAAGCACAGGATTCGGAAGTGAAGGAGGCATTGGCCGAAATCGCTGACTACAATGTTTATTCTTATTCAGCTATCAGAAAAGGATATTCCGGAACAAGCATCCTTACTAAAAGTCATCCAAAGTCTGTGAATTATGGTTTAGGCATCAATGAACATGACCAGGAAGGAAGAGTTATCACAGCAGAGTATGACAACTTTTATTTATTGACAGCCTATATTCCTAATTCAGGAAGTGATTTGGCGAGATTGGGGTATCGCAAAACGTGGGACGAGGATTTCACCGGATACATGAAGAAGCTGCAAAAGAAAAAACCCGTCATTGCCTGCGGCGATTTCAATGTCGCTCATCAACCTATTGACCTGGCAAGGCCAAAAGAAAATTACAATAAGACATCCGGTTATACTCAGCAGGAAATTGATGGAATGACTGCATTACTTGGTTCTGGATTTGTTGATACTTACCGTCATCTGCGTCCTTCGGAAGTCGGATATAGCTGGTGGAGTGCGCGTTTTGGAGCAAGAGCCAAGAACATAGGATGGCGCATTGATTATTTCCTGGTGTCAGATACATTCTTACCTTCCGTTGTGGACAGTTTTATCATGCCCTCGGAGATGGGAAGTGATCATTGTCCCGTCGCTCTTGTTATTAAATAAGTCACTATTCAACATATTTCAATGACGAAGAAGGAATATACAAATGGAGAGATTACCGTTGTTTGGCAGCCGGGACTTTGCATCCATTCGGCTGTGTGCTTTCATTCTTTACCAAAAGTATTCAGGCCACGTGACCGGCCCTGGATAGAAATGGGAAATGCGGATACAGAATCCATCAGAAATACTGTGAATGGCTGTCCTTCAGGAGCTTTGTCCTTAAAGCAAATGCCTGAAGTTGAAATGATATCCTCACCTTCAACCGAATTACCAAATATTAAAATCATTCCAGACGGTCCTGTTCGATTCAAGGGCCATTGCCTGGTTACGCTCGAGGATGGGTCAATTGTTGAAAAGCCTAATGGCGTCTCCATCTGCCGATGCGGTCAATCTGCCACCTATCCGTTTTGCGACAGTAGCCATAAAACAAATGGCTTTAAAGGGTAGATCATTTTAACAAAAGTGAAAATTCTTTGAAAATTTGTTCATAACACATTATAATTTTTTATAAAGTGTATATATTGTGCTAACCATTCTTACCGGACCATGACAGCTTTAGCTTTTTTCATGAATCTATGCGCCCGAATGGAAAGCCTTCATCCACATCTCAGGAAGTCTACCCTGCTCTCTTCTCCATCAATAGAATACAAGGGAAGAGCCTTTGCCATGATGTACGATGACAGGATCGTGTTGAAACTCGACGGGCATGAATTACCTGAATCAGGAATCCTGGGTTGGCAATATTATCGGCCGTACGGGCGACCTGTTTACCTTCAAAAATGGGTGGAAGTACCATTTTATTATCACCACGACTGGCCCGATCTGGCCGAAAAAGCATTGTATGGCCTCAAAGACTCCATGGGAGAGTGACCGTGAGAGAAGTGAGAGAAGTGAGAGAAGTGAGAGGAGCGAGAGGAGCGAGAGGAGCGAGAGGAGTGAGAAAAATGGAATTGTAAATTACAATTCTGATAGTCTAGCCTGCTTCTTTCCTTCGCCTTCGCCTTCGCCTCAGCCTTTAAGTATTAATATTGTGCATGGTATTGCCCAAAAAGGTTGGCCTTTTCTTTGGATCCTTCAACCCTATTCATACAGGTCACCTTATTATAGCTGAGTACATGGCGGACTTGCCGGATATTGACCAGGTATGGCTTGTGGTATCCCCTCATAATCCACTCAAGAATCGCGCATACTTTAGCCAATGACTTTGACAGGTTACATATGGTGCAGCTAGCCATTGATGATAACCCCAAATTAAGAGCATCGAACATAGAATTCTCTCTCCCCAAGCCATCCTATACCATTGATACGATGGCCTATCTCCATGAAAAATATCCGGAACATCATTTCTCCCTGATCATGGGTAGCGATAATCTCCAAGGCATTAATAAGTGGAAAAATTTCAATCTACTGCTCGAACGATACACGATTCACATTTATAATCGAACAGGAAGTGAAAACATCCAAACATCAGAAAATGCATCTGATATAAGGTTTCATGATGTTCCATTGCTTGGATATCACCTCTACATTGATCCGGCAGCGAATTGCAGATGGCTGTTCAGTCCGGTATATGGTCCCTGAAAGTGTATATCAATTTTTGGATGGTTCGAAGTTATATAGACAATAATTCCGACCGCAAATCCATTAATACGAATGATCCATGTCCATCGACAATTCCATGTGGAACACCCATTATCTTTAACCAGGTTTATGAAAATAATATTTTCACTTTTCACTCTTCACTTTTCACTCTTCACCTGTATTTACGCGCAGAGTGATTTGCGTCTTTATGAGTGGTCACAACATCTTCCTTACAATGTTGGCTCGACGGTTACGCAAAGTCCCACACGGGTTTACTATGGTACTGAGTTTGCATTGATTTCTGTACTTAAAAACGACAGTTCACAAGTTGGATTTTTATTCAAAGGTCGACGGGCTAAGTGATGTTACACCCAGCTGGATTCGTTATCATAACGGGCTGAAAACCCTGATCATCGGTTATGTCAATGGAAATATTGATCTTCTAGATTCGAATGGAATCAGCAATGTGAATGATATACTCCGAAACAGTTCGATCCAGGGAGATAAGGGAATAAAAAATATTTATACAGATGATGGTCCATTAGCTTACTTATCGACTTCATTCGGACTTGTCGTTCTTGACCTTGTCACGAGGCAATTTAAATCAACTGTCTTTACCACCAGCCCAGTCAATGGGTTTACTATTTTTCAAAATAAATATTATGTTGCTACAGATAATGGCCTGTACGTCTATGATCCATCATCCGGTAACATTATTGAGAATTTCAGTCAATGGACAAAAATTGTTATTCCTGGATTGTCTCCTGATTACAGTTCCGAAGCAGTTGCAGTATTTCACAATGCTCTTTATGCCGGGGCTAATGGCGATCTCTATAAGATGGATCAGGGTAATTTTTTGTTGTGGTATCATCTCGATACTTACTCTGTTAAATTTATTTCTCCTGAAGGCCAGAACCTGATGGTTGGTGTACAATGTGGTGATGAATGTATCGGAAAGGTTCTTTTTTTCAGAGATGATTCCTTCTGGCATGAAAACGGAATTCGATGTACAGCCAGGCCCACCTATGCTATAGAAGATGAAAAAGGAAGAATATGGTATGCTGATAAGTTTAATGAGTTTCGTGTGGCTCAAAACCACTTTACTCCCTGTGATTTGCTTGAATTTAATACACCCTTTTCAGGCAGTGTGAGTGAGTTGGATGTAAAAGATGGAGTTCTCTACGTGGCGACGGGTGGTGTATCCGAGAGTTATAATTATACAGCTAACAAGGACGGATTTTATACATTCGACAGGATTGACTGGACGACCTATAATCAATTCAATAACCCTGAACTGGCTGCCACCGGCCTTGAAAATTTTTTCAGGATATTACCTCATCCTGATGAGCACAAAGTTTATGTAGGTTCATTTTGGGGAGGATTGCTTGAATATGATTTTGAGCATTTCAAAGTTTATGATGATACAAACAGTTCGCTTCAGGGTGCTGTGGGAGACCCTGCCAGGGAGCGTGTCAGCGGACTTGCTTTTGATGATAGTGATAATCTATGGGTGACTAATTATCTCGCACCACGACCCCTGAGTGTGATGAAAAAAGATGGCACTTGGAAGTCTTTTGATCTGCCATGTACTAACATTACGAATGTCTCGCAGATCGTGATAGATCATCGTGGATATAAATGGATAATGCTTTACAGCAAATCTGCGGGGATCATCGTCTATGATGATGGAGGTACGATTGATGATGAGTCTGATGATCGTTGCATTCAATTGAGTTCGTCCAATACGGCCATTCCGTCTAACAGTGTCAATTGTCTTGCGGTTGACCTTAACGGAGATATTTGGGTGGGAACTGCTGAAGGGCCGGTAGTATTTGATGGCAGCGGGGATATTTTCAATGGGACACGAAGGCAGCAGGATTAAAGTAGAGCAGGATGGTGTGCTTAATTATCTTTTAGCCGAAGAGACCATCTATTCCATTGCCATAGATGGTGCGAATAGAAAATGGTTTGGAACAGGTAGCGGTGTTTTTGTTCAATCACCTTCGGGCAATGAGCAGGTTGCATCATACACGACTAGTAACAGTCCGCTTTTAAGTAACCGGATCATTGATATTGCGATAGATGGACATAACGGGGTCGTATATATTGCCACTGATGGTGGTATAATGAGTGTACGCACAGATGCTGTGACCGGTGGATTGGTGCATGACAAGAATGCTTATGCATGGCCCAATCCCGTCAGACCTGATTATAATGGCCCGATAGCTATTCGTGGACTTGCAGCTGATGCAGTAGTCAAGATCACAGATATTCGGGGTCAAATTCTTTTTGAAACAAGAGCTTTAGGCGGACAAGCGATCTGGAATGGCAGAGACCTCAATGGGCAGCAGGCTGCAACAGGCGTATATCTTGTTTTTTCCGTAGGTGCAAGTGATGGTTATAACAAGCCGGATGCATTGGTCACGAAGATCCTTATCGTTAAATAGCCCTGTCGAATACTGCGTATTATTTCCCCTAAAGGGGTCACTGACTTAATCTTTACCCCTGCTCCATGCTCCATTCCCCCTGCACAGGTCGATTAAACTAAAATCTCTAAGATTTTAGTGAATCAGCTATCTTTGCCGACCTCATTGACCCATTGTGTAATGGTAGCACGACAGATTTTGGTTCTGTTAGTCAAGGTTCGAATCCTTGTGGGTCAACTTTCCGGATCACAATCCCTCTGATTTGTAAGGGATAATAAATGCAAAAAATCGATCAACTCAACTTTTAAAAAAAATCTCTTGTGGGTTGATTATAATGTAGTTATATTCACGACCAGTATAACATCCCCTGTAAAAATAAGGCAAGGTTTTTGTGGTATTTTGAGCTTACCCCGAACCTATAATTCGAGTTGTTCATGATAGAATGAACCACTTAAAATGACTCCCGCTCATTATTTTGATGACCGGGAAAAACTGAATTTTTGACACTTTACTCAATGAAACATACCATAAACTAAATTAAGGGTAAATTCAAGCAAAAACACTACCAAATAAAGGATGATATGCCTATTTTTGAGAAAGAAATAAAAATAAGCCCACGGATTAAACCTATTTTTTAATTTTTGAAAGTCATTAAGCGGATGAAAATGAAACTACTTATCCTATCTGTACTCAGCATGATCTCTGTATCATCCTGGTCCCAGGTCCTCCTATACAATGATGGGGCGACAGTCACCGTCCAGTCAGGAGCCACACTTTATGTGGAAGGCGGTATTACAAATACGGTCACTGCCGGAAGCACCATTACCAATAACGGCACCATTGAACTCAAAGGCGACCTGCTTAACCAGGGAACCATGACTTCTGCAGTAGGGAGCATATTAAAGTTCAGTGGCGATCAAGTATCTAATGTGACCTCCGGAACCGCGCAATTTCAAAATGTGGTTGTCCAAAAAGGCACAACATTTAATGTGGTTTTAGCAGACAATATGACCATCAATGCGAATCTTGATTTCAACGCTCCTTCTGCGGGCACAGGAAATAAAGTTAGCCTTGGTGCCAACAACCTTACATTGGGTAGCGCAGCTACTGTAACTGGCTATGATAATGATGAATTTGTTATGACCGGTGGCGCTGGATCTCTGAAGAGAACCATCATAGCAGGAGCCGGACCTTTTGTATTCCCTGTTGGCTTTGATGCGACTACCTACAATCCTGCAACATTTGCAAATGTGACAGGTGCTACAGATACTTATCGTGCTCGCGTTTTAGCTTCTCCAACTAATGGAAATGGATTAACAGGTACACCATTGACAAGTCAAGTAGTGAATGCAGTGTGGGATGTTGGTGAAACAACTGCCGGCGGCAATACATATGATCTTACACTTGGATGGGCAGTTTCAGATGAACTGACCGGATTTAGTGAAACAGCGAATGCAGTGAGTTTGAACGATGGCACTAATGGATGGGATGCTCTTTTTGCTAACCTGGGTGGATCTGGAACAACAAGAACAAGAACAGCTTTAAATTCCTTTGGCGCTTTTGCAGTTGGCGGAAAGGCTGTAAGCAATACTTTGGTTTTGAATGCTAAGGCATTTTTGCAAGGGCCATATACCATTGCTACCGGTCTTATGATAGATTCATTAAGACACCTAGGTACTTATCCACTCACGGAACCCTATACTGGTGCACCTTATAGTTATGTACATAAAGCATATGGTGGAGGTGAAACATCAACATTAGCTGCTATGGATCAACCTGGCACTAATGACGATATCGTAGACTGGGTTGTGGTTGAATTAAGGAACCCCCCTACCACGATTGTCGCTACCAAATCAGCCTTACTTCAAAGAGATGGTAACATTGTTGATATGGATGGTTTTAGTAATCTTGGGATACAGGGAGTCGCTGATGGAAATTACTATATTGGAATCAGGCATCGTAATCACCTAGGTATCAGATCTAATTCAACTGTAGCTTTAAGCAATGCACCATCGGCACTTGTTGACTTTACAGTTTTGGCCACTGCATTTGATGATCCAGCAGTAACCAAACCTGTTGATCCTGAGAAACTTCTTACGGGAAGTATTTACGGATTATGGGCCGGTGATGCCAATTTCAATGGCGTTGTAGCTTTCAACGGTGCTAATAATGATAAGAATGTTGTATTGGTAACGGTCGGTGCTGCAACACCCAATAATACAGTCTTAGGTTATAACCGAGCAGACATTAGTATGAATGGCATCACATCATTCAATGGTGCTAATAATGATAAAAACGTAATCCTCGTAAATGTGGGAGCAGCAACACCAAATGATATTCTCACAGCACACAATAATAACTAATCAGGTCTTTCAAGATTTAAATTGATTTAAAATGAAAAAGATATATACCCTACTAAGTTTTATTTTGGTGACAGCCTTTTGTTATGGGCAGGGTACACCAGGTTTTTACCAGATTCGCCTGGTAAATCCAGGTGGTGAACCAAATACTATGCGAGTACAGTATAGAGCTATCTCTACTGATCTTCCGACAACAGCTGATTTCTGTACTGACATTGGATTCAGGTTACATTGGAACACTGCTGCCATCACCAGTATTGATATGATTCAAGCTACAAGCATTGGTGGTGCGCTCAATGAACAAGGCGTTGTCATCCAGGCGGGTAATAATAGAATTCAAACTGTTGGTTTTTGCCCAACCTGTGGCGCTTTTCTTTGGCCGGCTAATTGGATTCTCAATCAATGGGTTAATGTAGGAACAATCACTATCGTTGGAACTGGTAGTGCATTGGATTTTGACATCGTAGCACCGGATTCTCAATTTCCGAATATAGGAAATAATTTTTCGGATTTCTTGCCGGCACCTGGTGCATTACCGTTAAATCTTATTTCCTTCAAGGCTGAACAATCAGGACCAAAAGATGCTCTTATCTCATGGGCAACTACAAATGAGGAAAACACGAGTCATTTTGTGGTTGAACGTTCATATGATAAACTGGTATGGTCAACCATCGGAAGTGTTGCAGCTGCAGGATATAGCATAGGTGTTGAGCAATACAGCTTTACAGATGTCAATGTTTACAATGGCCGTGACAGTCGTATGACTGTTTATTACAGGCTTCAAATGGTCGATCTGGATGGTCGAAATAAAACTTCACCGATCGGATCTGTTGTCTTCGGAACCGGAGCAGCTAAAGGTCAGGAGTTTGTTGCTTATCCAAATCCTACTACCGACGGACTACAAGTTGAATGGGATGCTAACAACGTTGATCAGCCTACAATGCTTGAGTTTTATGACTTACAAGGCAAGTTGGTTTACTCTCAGAAAGTATCAGACAATACAAATCAGGAATATATTGATTTGACTAAAACGAACATGCAACCAGGCCTCTTTATGTTGAGGATATTAAACGGAACTGAACAACTCGATTATAAGCAAATCGTTGTCAGTCAACATTAATCAAAAAATAAATCCTTTAAAAGGGAAATCCCATATCCGTCTGGATGTGGGATTTTTTTTTGCATTTCGACGATGGTGTGTTTGTTAACCACACATCGCCAATCTCAATATAGTTGCATAACTGAGATGTAATAATCTCCATAGCCCCATCGGAGCCTAAGGTAGAGGAGTTTGAAGTATACTATGATGAATGGTATATTTTCTGGTTTCCGGAATAAAGACTGATTTTGTTTTGACCCTACGGGCCAAATAAGGTTTTAGTGATGCCTGATGTTACCGACCTTAGGCCCCGATGGGGCTGTACTAGGAATTACGTTACAGATTAAAAAATAACCAACTGATCCTCGCATGCTGGATTCTCTTGAATGGGTACTTGCCATATAGTGACATAACTGCGAAGAAATAATCTTCAAAGCCCCATCGGGGCCTAAGGTCGGTAACATCAGGTGCCAAAAAAACTCACTTGCCACGTAGTGGCAAAACTGACATGTAAAAAATATCCTCTGCGCGGTAACATCCATGACCCTTCGAGACATTATGTGTGTAAAAAATTTCTTTCACACTTAATAATCTCAAATCATCATGGCAAACACTTACACTCAGATTCACCTCCAGATCGTATTCGCTGTGAAATACAGACAAGCTCTTATCCATCCGGAATGGAAGATCAGACTACATCGGTATATCACAGGCATTGTCCGAAATCACCAACATAAAATGCTTACCATTAATACGATGCCTGATCATCTTCATATGTTGATTGGCTTCAGGCCTCATCAGTCTTTGGGAGATCTGATGAGCAAAGTAAAAGGAGAATCATCGGAATGGATAAACCTCGAACATCTGACAAAAAAGCGATTCCGGTGGCAGGAAGGATATGGTGCTTTTTCCTACACAAAAAATCTTGTACATACTGTGGCCAATTATATAGATAACCAGGAAGAGCATCATAGAAAAAAGACTTTTCTGGAAGAGTATACGGATTTTTTAGAGGAGTTTGAAGTAGACTATGATGAACGGTATATTTTCAGGTTACCGGAATAGAAACAGATTTTGTTTTGACCCTACGGGCCAAGTAGAGTTTTCGTGGTGCCTCAGGTTACCGACCTTAGGCCCTTATGGGGCTATAATGTCATCGCTTCCCTTACAATGCGTTCCTGGTTTTCATCATGCAATTTCTTAAACCCGGTAGCAGGTGACGCACTTGTCTTTCGGGATATTAATTTGAATCCTATTTCGGGAAGCTTGGATTGAATAAATGTCCATGCACCCATATTGGCCGGTTCTTCCTGTACCCAGTATTTTTCAGCTCCGGCATACCGACGTGAGATCTCCTCGAGCTGCGTTTTAAAAATGGGATAAATCTGTTCGACCCTTACAATCGTAACATCTTCTATTTTATTCTTCTCACGGTATTCTATCAGGTCATAATAGATTTTACCTGAACAAAAAACAACTCGTTTTATTTTTTTAGACCGGGCAGAAGATATTTCCTCTTCAATGATCGGTTTGAATTGAGTTCCCGGATATAATTCAGTAATGGGTGATATACATTTAGGATGGCGTAAGAGCGATTTAGGAGACATCACTACCAAAGGCTTCCTGAAATTCCAAACCATCTGTCTCCTTAATAAATGGAAAAAATTGGCAGGGGTCGAAACATTGCAAATGATCATATTGCCATCGCCGCAAGCCTGCAAAAATCTTTCGAGCCTTCCACTGGAATGCTCCGGACCCTGTCCTTCATATCCATGCGGAAGTAACAAGACAAGACCGCTCATCCTATGCCACTTACTTTCTGCAGCACTGATATATTGATCTACAATCGTCTGTGCACCATTGAAGAAATCTCCAAATTGAGCTTCCCATAACACAAGATGGCCGGGGCTCGCCAAGGAATAACCATATTCAAAACCCAGCACACCAAATTCGGACAATAGAGAATTATACACCATGAACTTTCCCTGCTTGTCTGCAAGATGATCGAGTCGATTGTAAGCCGCATAATTTTCCTGGTCATAGACCACCGCATGACGATGAGAAAAAGTCCCACGCTTGACATCCTGACCGCTCATCCTTACATTCATTCCATCTGTCAGCAAACTTCCATAAGCTAATAATTCACCAAGCGCCCAGTCTATATTCCCTTCATCGATTAATTTTTGCTTTGCTTTAAATATCCTGGTGATCTTACTTAAAGGATGGAAATCAGGTGGCAGCCTGTGAAGATTTTCTAGCAGTTTTGTTATCCTGTCAGCAGCAATACCGGTCTGAGGTATCGTCAGCATATCTTCGAGTGAGGCATGCTTTTTTAATTGCCGCCATGCGAGTTCAGGTTCCTGGTATTCGTATGGCAACTTATTTTCCTTGACCATATCAAGTCGCTTCTGCAGATCATCCCAAAAATTCTTCTCCAGTTCTTCTGATAGTTTTAATTCAACATCTCCGCGGCCTGCAAGTGTTTTAACATAGATCTCACGCGGATTAGGATGATTGTTGATGATCTCATACATCTCCGGTTGTGTAAACTCAGGATCATCGCCTTCGTTATGGCCGTGACGCCTGTAACAAACCATATCAATAAATACATCACTGTTGAATTTCAATCGGAATTCGGTGGCGAGGTGAGTAGCAAAAACAACAGCTTCAGGATCATCACCATTGACATGAAACACTGGTGCCTGCACCAGGCCTGCAGCAGCTGTGCAATAGGTTGAAGACCTGGCATCATCAAAATCAGTTGTAAATCCAATCTGATTGTTGATGACAAAATGAATAGTGCCTCCTGTATAATAACCTTCCAACTGGGACATCTGCACTGTTTCATACACGATTCCCTGCCCAACTACTGCTGCATCACCATGGATGAGGATGGGGATGATCTTATTGTAATCTGAACCATAAAGCAAGTCTGCTTTAGCACGAGCGAAACCTTCCACTACCGGATCGACTGATTCAAGATGTGAAGGATTAGGGACAAGTTTTAAGTGAAGTGTTTTTCCATCCTGCGCAGTGATTTGCGAAGAGAAACCTAAATGATATTTGACGTCGCCATCTCCAAAACTTTGCTCAGGCATCATGTTGCCTTCAAATTCATTGAAGATCTGTTCGTATGTTTTTCCCAGGATATTCGCAAGTACATTTAATCGTCCGCGATGTGACATCCCGAAGATGAACTCCTGGGCGCCAATCGTAGCGCCTAACTGGATGATGGCATCCAAAGCAGGTATCGTACTCTCTCCACCTTCAAGAGAGAATCTTTTCTGCCCTACATATTTTGTATTTAGAAATTTTTCAAAGACAACAGCCCCGTTTAATTTTTCGAGGATACGTTTTTTTATTTCAATCGGCAGTCCATAATCATCGTTGTCTTCCCTGATGATTCGTTTTTCAATACGGTCACTGAGCCACATCCGTTTTTCACGGTTTTCGATGTGGGCATATTCAAAGCCGATGTTTCCGCAAAAGATAAGTTTAAGTTGATGCAGGATATCCTCAAGTTTCGCGTCGTTCAACCCGATTTCCATGCCTGCTTTAAAGACTTTTTTCAAATCGGCATCACTCAAATTGTAATCCTCTAATTCCAAACGTGGTTGACGGTCTTTGCGTGACCGTATTGGATTCGTAGTGGACAATAAATGACCCCTGCTACGAAAACCATTGATCAGGGACAAAACACCAAATTCTTTTTGGATATCGGTAAAAGTAGAGGGGGCAGAAACTTGCTCAGCCACTGCATGACCATTACCATTCTGACCAAAATCGAAACCTTCAAAGAAAAGACGCCAACCCTCATCAACACTATTGGGATCCTGCTGGAATGATCGATAAAGACTTTCTATATATTGAGGATGTGCATTGAACACATGACTGTAATCACTCATGATTTATTACCATTCAATTAGGCTGCAAAATTAAGGGGAAAAAGGCGGAAAAGGCAGAAAAGGCAGAAAAGGTGGCATGCTTCGACTTGCAAACGCACAACCTCGTGCTACAACTCAGCAACCGGCGAAGGAGAAGGAGAAAAATAAATCCCGGTTGATGAGAAGAAATTATCTCTTATAATTTTTTCCCCATCTCAACCAGTTTCTTTTGCATATCCATGACAGTCTCCTGAAGCCAGTCAGTAGTTTGCTGGCGGGCGTCTGAAAAAACGATGTGTGCATGATAGCGCCAGATCTCCTGGATGTCCGGATAAGAAATGGTATATGGCGGATATGTTTCATTATCAGAAATGGCTGTCAGGCATTTCTGGTCCTTATGATTGCGGACTCTTTTGTATACAATACCATCACGTTGTGTGATGATGATGTAGGTCTTGTCATCTTTCAGATCAGAGAGTGATTCGACATATTTTGAAACAACAAGAGATCCTGATGGCATAGGTAGCATTGAGTCACCGTGAATCTCAAATGCGCGATAACTTCCGGAAGGTAAATTCGGGATATACATTTTTGGGAGTTCACCGATGTATTCAGGATCCTGAAAACTATCCAGGTATCCGGCTTCAGCTTTTGAATAAACGAGTTCGATATTCTGACGCTGATCCTGATCCATCGAAATGGCCAGGACCCGAAGATGATCGTTGCGTGTTATTTCGAGAGCATCGTGATCAACCCTTTGGCTCAACAACCGGTCTATGGGTTGATTGAAGAATGCAGAAATACGCTGTAGCATACCAATATTAGGTTCGACTTTTCCAAGTTCATAACCACTCCATGTGGTTCGTGGTATTTCCAATTTATCCGCTATTTCCTGTTGGGATTGGCCGGATTTGCGCCTGAGGTATTGGAGATTTTGCGAAAGTAACATAACTAAAATGCTTTATTTGCTGCAAAAGTACAAAAAATCGTCACAAATATGACGAATATTCAGCCAAAATAATCATATATTTTCTAAAAAACGAGCTTTCAAAGGGGAAAACAAAAAACTCAGCATTTGGTAGAATTCATTCATAGCATTTCACCGGGAGGATTATTTTTGGGTCAAATCCACACCATTATGAAATACCTAATCTCCTTTTTTACATTATTTATAGCGCTTCATCTTTCAGGTCAGACCGGTATCCATTCAGCTCAGAATCTGACAAAGAAATTCGCTTATTACTGTGCAGGACAAGAATGGAAACAATTCCTTGATCCCGGCATTCGATCAGCCATCACTCAGAAACTGGATAGCGTCGTCACTTTTGATGCCTCATCATCTGTGACGCAAAAGATAGCAATGGATTACAATTCAAATCACAACACAGTTCATCTGAAGCAGTTCGGACCTGATTCTTTAACGTCTGTTATAGAATTACAAGGTGTCTTTACGATGGAATATACAGAACCTGATTACCCATGGCACATTATCGCTGAAGCGCTTAACAACACCACACACCAATTGGACAAACAACTTGAGTTTAATATCTTTTATGGTAATATGCATCGCCTGGATAGCATGGTGATTTCTTTGGCAGATCCGTTTTCAGGAATTTTTGAACCAACCCTTGCAACAAAGGAAGTTTATTCCGGTAACCTGCTTACTCAATCCAGGGAATGGTTTTATTTTTCGTTGTTTGGATTTTGGGTTCCTTCTTCTAAAACGGATTATCAATATGACGGTACGGATCGTCTTATTGATCAACTAACTTCTGTCATTGATTTCCAGACCCAGGAAGTCACACCAAGTACAAGGACTACCTATCATTATAATGCATCCAGCAAACAGGATACTGTCACTAATTACTCCTGGAATGGAATGTCATGGGATCGAACTGATCGTACTGTCTATAATTACTTTAGCAGTGGAACCAAGTCCAGTGAGTTAGCCCAGAATTTTATAAATGGAAGTTGGGTGAATAATACCTGGACAAAATATGCTATTGAAAATGTAAATGATAAATATCCTACAACCGGATATTATTGGGATGACACCAATTCAACATGGAATAAATCAGACTCTACAGTCAACCTTTTGAATCCTGCGCTGCCTTGGGGACAAGTAGCAGCACCGAGAGAATTGGCAGTGTTGAGTGCTTCAGATTATTTTAGCGGACCTTCCTTTGTTGCGGATGAATCAAGCATACTGGAAACGAGGTATTTCCTGGCTGATAGTTTATCACAACAATTATTTTATGATAGCAAGGATGTCTATCATTATTCTGATATCAATAGCTCTGCTGTGAAGACTGTCCTTCCCGAATATATCTCGGTGACTCCTAACCCGGCGCATGATCAATTCACAATAAACATTGACCAGGACCGAAAAGCGATTTACACAGTATATTCTGCATCTGGTGAAATAATTGATAGTGGTGAAATCACATCAGGTGATCATAACATCAAAATATCTGTTCCCGGAATATACCTGGTGAAGTTTCAACTGCCGGACGGTAATGTATTTATTCACAAGCAGATCATTGAATAGTGCAGATTTAAGCTGAAGTGTCAGAATTAAAGTAGGTTTTCAGCAGGATGCCAGAAGTGTTTCTTGAAATCAACGACGGTATCGTCTTTCACTTTGACGCCTTCTTTTTCAAGGGCACGTTGCATATACTTTGGATCAGGAAAATGGAGACGACCGCTTAAATGTCCTATGCGATTGACCACGCGATGAGCAGGAATGGGCCCATCCATAACACTTGATTGACGTAGTGCCCAACCCACCATTCGTGCAGAGCCGAGGGCCAGAAAATCTGCAATAGCTCCATATGTACTGATCCTTCCCCGGGGAATGGATCTGACTACTTCATAGACATCTTCGACATAGTGAGTATTAGTCATGACAATATTTTAATGAAGGCTATTCAATTTATTTTAATGAATTATTTTTTCCAACACACTCTAAAATAAGGAATAGCTTAAACATTTCAGGGTATCAACATCTGTCCTGAAAGACCTATATTGTTACCATAATCATCAATACCTAATGAAATGAAAGGTCCCGCTATTTTCCTGGCACAATTTATCCGCGATGAAGCCCCGTTCAACACCCTGGACGGTCTTTGTGGTTGGGCCGCCGGACATGGATTCACCGGAATTCAAATGCCAACGCTTGACAGCTGGCTTATTGATTTGAAAAAGGCCGCCGAGAGCAAAACTTATTGTGATGAGCTCAAAGGAAAGGTAAAATCACACGGACTTGAAATCACAGAACTTTCAACTCACCTGCAAGGTCAACTTGTAGCTGTACATCCGGCGTATGATTTGTTGTTCGATAACTTTGCTCCTCCAGAATTACGTGGCAAACCAAAGGCAAGAACTGAGTGGGCCATTGACCAGGTAAAGCTGGCGGCGAAAGCAAGTGCTAATCTTGGACTGAATGCTCATGTTACTTTTTCGGGAGCATTAGCGTGGCCGTATGTCTATCCATGGCCGCAACGACCTCCCGGGCTGATTGATGAAGCTTTTGCGGAATTGTCAAAACGTTGGCTTCCTATCCTCAGGATATACGATGATCTGGATATAGACCTTTGTTATGAAATTCATCCCGGAGAAGATTTGCATGATGGTGCGAGCTTTGATCGCTTTCTTGATGTATGCAATGAACATCCCAGGATTTGCATCAATTATGATCCGAGTCATTTTGTACTTCAACAATTGGATTATCTCCAGTTTATAGATTTGTATGATGAACGTATCAGGATGTTTCATGTGAAAGATGCCGAATTTAATCCTGATGGTACGAGCGGAGTATATGGAGGTTACCAGGATTGGATTGACAGGCCCGGGCGATTCAGGAGTCTCGGTGATGGGGAAATTGATTTTGGAGCCATCTTCAGCAAACTGGCGCAATATGAATATGAAGGATGGGCTGTGCTTGAATGGGAATGTTGCATCAAAGATGGAGAGCAAGGTGCTGCGGAAGGAGCTGTGTTTATAAAAAACCATATGATCAATGTGACGCAGCGTGCATTTGATGATTTTGCCGGTGGTGCGTCAGATAGCAAAACGAACAGGAAGATTTTGGGACTGGAATAAATTACGAATTACGAATTACGATTGAAATACACAAATTAATAAAATACAATCAGCTTCTTATGGCAAACATTGAAAAATTCAGGATGATATTTTTTAAAAGACTTCTGCTGTTTTTCTTCGTCATTGCAAGCAATACTTTTCTATCTGGTCAGGATGTTGATTGGGAGAAATTGATTGAATCCTGGAGAAGTGATTATCATGTACCGGGAATGTCTGTAGGAATTATTCAGGATGGAAAAGTGATATTGTCTGAAGGGTTTGGTATAAGGGAAGAAGGGAAAAATGAAAAGGTGGATGAGAAAACACTTTTTTCAATTGCATCAAATACAAAAGCGTTTATCGTTGCTTCGATAGCAAGGCTGGTGGAACAAGGAAAGATGAAATGGGATGATAAAGTCAAATTATACCTTCCTTACTTTGAATTATATGATCCTTGTGTTTCGGATATGATGACTGTTCGTGATTTGCTTTGTCACAGATCGGGATTAGGGACCTTTAGTGGTGATGTCATTTGGTATCGAAGTGATTATAGTGCTGAAGAAGTCGTTAAGAGGGTTTCCGAACTTCCGGCTCAATATGATTTTCGCAGTGGATTTGGATATTCGAATGTCATGTTCCTGGCGGCAGGGGAGGTGTTAAAGGCAGTATCGGGAAAACGATGGGATGAATATGTAAATGAAAATTTTTTAGTTCCACTTCATATGGACAGGACCGTAACCTCAACGAATTCTTTTCAATCCATGTCAAATATTGCTACACCACATAAACCTGAAGGTGACCAAGAAACCCCGATCGAATGGGTCAATTGGGACAACATGGGGGCAGCGGGTGGTATCATTTCCTCTTCTGATGATATGCTCAAATGGATGGCTATGCAATTAAATCATGGAGTAGCAGGAACAGATACTTTTTTTTCAATGGCATCCCAAACAACCATGTGGACACCGCACAATAATTTTACAGTAAGTGCCAAAGCACATGAAATATATGGCCGTAATTTCAATGCCTATGGCCTCGGATGGGGTCTTGGAGAATACCAGGGTCACCTGATGGTTTCTCATACGGGCGGATATGACGGCATGTATTCAAGTGTGACGATGCTGCCGAATGAAAAAATAGGAGTAGTGGTTTTGACAAATTCAATGCATAGTATAGGGCCATCTCTCAGTTATGAAATCTTTGACAAGCTTTTGGGTTTACCTCAACATGATTGGAAAGAAAGGGGACTTAAATCGGATGCTGCTACATGGAAGAATAAAGCTGCAAGGATAAAAGAGCGAACCGATGCACATCAAGCGGGTACAACACCGACGATGAGCCCTGCAGATATCTCCGGGGTGTACCGTGATCCAATGTATGGTGACATTAATATCTACCAGCAGGATGGTCAGCTCATGATTGACTTCAAGTCTTCACCAGGATTAAAAGCACGACTTCTTCATTGGCAATATGATGTCTATCAAATAGACTGGCTGAAGCAACAAGCATGGTTTAGTTTTGGAACGGTGCAAATATTAAAAGACAATAATGGTAAGCCTGATAAACTGCTCTTTGATGTTCCGAATGATGATATTTTCTTTGAAGAAATAAAAAATGCAGTACGCGTCACACCATGATGGGAAAGCAGCCTGGCTTTGTGGAGGATTTGATTAAGCGAATTCGCGGGGATGTTTATCATGACCCTGTCACCCTGGGAATTTATGCGACAGATGCCAGTGTATATCAGATTATGCCTGTAGCGGTTGTATGTCCGAGAGATGAAGAAGATCTGAAAACTTGCCTGAGTGTAGCAAATCAATATCATGTGCCTGTTTTAGCGAGAGGAGGTGGAACAAGCCTCGCAGGTCAAACCGTAGCTGAGGCTATCGTGATTGATTTTTCAAAGTACATGAATAAAATACTTTCTTTTGAAAACAATATTGTTACTGTTCAACCGGGTGTCATCAGGGCTCAGCTCAATAAATTTCTAAAGCCAAAAGGACTTGAATTTGCCCCCGATCCTGCCACAGGTACGCGAGCTACGATTGGAGGTATGGTCGCCAATAATTCCTCAGGGACGAAAAGCATTCTTTACGGAAAGACTGGAGATCATGTCACAGAATTGAAAGTAATGCTGATTGACGGAACAGTAATGCACACGAAGGCTTTGTCACAGGATGAATTACAAAATAAATTATCCGGCAATGATGAAGATAGGCTTTATTATCAGAAGATGATGGATATCGCGTTGTCTTTGAAAGATGAGGTTATTGAAAGGTATCCTAAAACAATGCGAAGAGTTGGGGGATATGCTTTCGATGATTTCATCACATCAGGATATGCTGACCTTAACCGAATCATCATTGGAAGTGAAGGAACATTGGGGATTATCCTTGAGGCTAAATTGTCATTAGTTGAACTACCAAAATTTAAAGGCCTGAGTGTTGTTCAGTTTGATCATGCCCGTGACGCGATCAAGGCGACCATTACAATGGTGAAATACAAACCTTCTGCGGTTGAAATATTGAGTAAACTTCTTCTCGGTTACAGCAGGAAGAATATTGAAACAGCTTCTATGTGCGGTTTTCTCAAAGGTGATCCGGACTCCATTCAGATCATTGAATTTTATGGTGATAGCGCTGAAGAGATCAAACACAGAGCTGAGTCGATGCATGCCGAATTGAAGTCGCTTGGTTTTGGATATGCACATGATTATTATCCTGAGGGAAAAACATTTTATGATGTATGGGGCATCAGGGAGCGTGGTCTTGGTTTATTACTAGGCGAACCAACTGATAAAAAAGGAGTGCCTATCATTGAAGATGCGGCCATTCCGCTGGAACATCTTGATGCATTTATTGCTAAAGTGGTTGAGATATGCGAAAAAAGAGGAGTAGGGGTTGACTATTATGCTCACGCGAGTGTAGGTGTGATTCATATCAAACCGATCCTGGATCTCAGGGTACAAGAGGATATTGATCATTTCAAAAACATTGCAGACGAGGTATTTCAATTAGTTCTTTTTTATAAAGGTTCGTGGAGTAGTGAACATGGAGATGGCCTGGTGCGTAGCAGTTATTTAAAGGAATTTTATGGAGATAAAATTTATGATGGCTTAGTCAAAACAAAAACACTATTTGATCCTCATCATCTTCTTAATCCGGGGAAAATTGTGGATGCTCCTCCGCTAGACAGTCATTTACGTTACGGCACATCTTATCATGATTTACCTTTTAATGCCGTGTACAAGTACCGTGAGCAGCACGATTTTAATATGGCTGTTCATCAATGCTCCGGTCTCGGTGCGTGTCGTAAAGTTTCAGGTGGAACCATGTGTCCGAGTTTTATGGTTACACTTGATGAAAGAGATTCCACCCGGGGCCGTGCAAATGCATTGAGGCTGGCCATGTCGGGGCAATTGGAAGATGGTCTTGCCAATAGAGGGCTTCCCGATATTCTTGATTTATGTCTTTCGTGTAAAGCGTGTAAAGCTGAATGTCCAAGCAGTGTGGATATGGCAAGATTGAAAGGAGAAGTCATGCAATATCAATTTGATCATTCAGGCATCTCATTTAAAGATAAAATGATCGGAAGAAGTGCAGACCTGGCCAGAAAATTTTCCGGAAATACCGCAGGAATGATCAACACATTTCAATCTGTGTTCGGGATTCGACATCTGCTGATGAAATCGATGGGAATGGATACAAGACGCCGATTGCCAACTTATGCATCAAAGCTGTGGACATCTACACATCGGAAAAATCATATTGAAAAAATGGTTGGTGATCCGGACATTATACTCCTGGTAGATACTTACACTCAATGTCATCAACCTGAGTCCGGTATAGCGGCTGTTCAGCTGATGGAAGCATTGGGGCAAAAAGTCATGCTTCTCGATGCAGGATGTTGCCAAAGACCACGAATATCGCATGGTTTTCTGAGAGAAGCTGCAGCGAAATTGAACCCTTCCATTGAAATACTTAAACCCTGGCTGAAGAAAAATATTCCGATAGGTGTATTGGAACCTGGTTGTACCTCTGCATGGACGGATGATATTCCGGATCTCATCGATGATGACAATGTTGCTGCTTCGCTAAAAAAGATCAGGCCATTTGAGCAAGTGTTATTAGAGGTTTTGAAAAAAGCAAAGGATGTCACTGTGAAAATTCATCCGAAATCAGATCATATTCTCGTTCACGGACATTGTCATCAGAAATCAATTTATGGGATGGATCCGGTGAAATCTATTTTTTCTTTTTGGCCGGATGTCAGATATGAAGAAGTGGACAGCGGTTGTTGCGGAATGGCGGGTTCATTCGGATATGAATCAAAACATTATGACATTTCAAAAAAAATGGCGGAGCGTGTATTGATTCCTTCCATCAATGCAAGGCCGGAAGCACTTGTCGTAGCAAATGGATTTAGTTGCAGACACCAGATTGCTGATTTTGCTGACAGGAAAGCGGTGCATATATCGGAAGCATTTGACATCGTTAAGAAGTAGGACAAATCCTATGGAGACAATTAAGAAATATCCTCCTGTTGCCAGTCGTTTCCGATCTTTTATAAATGCCAATAAGTTTATCAAGAATCCTTTTCCAATATTGGATATGGCGCTTAGTAAATTGGGTACTACCTATGCCTTTTACATGGGTGGTTTACAAAAAGGCGTATTGACCATCGATCCTAAAGTGGCGAAACACATTTTACAAAAACACCACAGGGTCTATGAAAAATCTTTCATTGTCACAGATATTCTGTCCAGGTATTTAGGTATAGGATTATTGACGAATACCGGTGATAACTGGCTTCGACAACGAAGATTAATTCAACCGGGTTTTCATCGGAAACGAATAGAGTCTTTACAATCATTGATGAAAATTCAGGTTGATGATTGCATGACAAGATGGACGATTAAAGCAGCAGATGGTTTATCCCTGGATGCTTACAAAGAAATGAATCAACTCACCTTCCGGATTATCGCCAGGACATTATTCAGTGATTCAATCGATGAGCAGAGACTTGATCAGTTAAGTGAAATGATCAGCACCATCCAGGGTTATATCATCAAAGAAGTTCGTCAGCCGCATAAACGATGGTGGTTTAGATGGAGTGGTATGAGGTCAAAGCATATCGAACTCGCCAGGGGAGCAAAAGAAATGATCCGGGAGATCATTAAATCCAGGCACATAGTTTCTTCTTTGCCTGATGATCTTCTTACCATGTTGATGGAATCCTTATATGAGGATACAGGATTGCCTATGGAGGAAGATCAGCTGATCGATGAATGCCTGATTCTTTTTGTAGCCGGGCATGAAACATCTGCCAATGCATTATCATGGATGATTTATTTATTGGGAAATCATCCGGGGGAATATTCCAGGTTGCAAAATGCAAATGCTGAAACACAGGCAATTCTTATCCGGAATGTCATTGAGGAGACGATGAGGTTATATCCTCCTGCATGGGTCGTTGACCGGAATTCACTGGAGGAAGATGAGGTTATAGACTACAGGTTTCCGAAGGGTACATTGTGGGTTATTTATATCAGGGGCATGCACCGGAATCCTGAATATTGGGATAAGCCGGATGAATTTATTCCGGACCGATGGAGTGATCCGAATCTCAACAAAGAAGCTTACATGCCTTTTGGGGCTGGGCCGAGATTGTGCATCGGTGAGCATTTTGCTTTGATGGAGATGCAACTTATAGCTACGGAAATCGTCAACAAGTGGAATTTTGTTCTTAAGTCAAAAGAGGTGGCGGAAAAGCCTTTGGTTACGTTGAGACCGGGTTCTGGTATATATATTTCAATTATACCGCGTTAAAAAACATTTCAACTTCAATCCCAAATACCTCATGATTTTTGGTTCGTGATCCCACGCATAGGTCCGGGTAAATTTATTTATACAAATTCTGAAAAAAAATGATGGAAAGGGGTAACATTTTAGGTGTCTCGATACATTAAGGTAAGTTGGTAGGGGATTTCGTCGAAATCTAATCATTTAGACGAAACAGTAACCTATTGCCTTTTGTCTCATTATCAGTTAACAATTAATCTATTAACAATGGCTTTCTCAAAATCTAATCTTTACGATCCCGATGATCAAATGACCAGTTATTTCTTTCGAGCTCTTGCTTATCCCGGGAGGATGGAAATACTCCGCAAACTTCACGATGAAGGTCCCTTGTGCGTCTATAATTTAGGACTAACCCAACACATCAGTAAGGAATCATTGTCTGATCATCTCAGAATTTTGAGAGAAGCTTCCCTGGTAGATTGTGAAGAAAGATTTCCTTATACTTTTTATGATTTGAATGAAAAGACTATGGAAAAAGCAATTAAACTTATAATTGAATACTTAAAAATATTTCAAAACAAGGAATAAAAGTATTGCACTTTTTTGATAGTGGATTTCGACGAAATCTAAATGGTTCCGTCGAAGGTTCAGGTTTTTGTCTGAACCACATCAACTCTTCATCCTTGTTTCCATCACCCTGCCTGCCCCCACTCATTTAATCAGCTCTTTTCAATATAACCATACAAAGAATAAGTTACTTTTGATCTGCACATCTAAAAATGTCTTGCCTGATGAGTGAAGAACATAAGCCGTATATCCCTGCCTCGACGATATTGCCCGAAACAACTGTCAAAGCTTTTATCCTCGGAGCACTTCTTTCGGTCATCCTTGCAGCTGCAAATGCTTATCTCGGTTTGTTTGCCGGAATGACTGTATCTGCATCAATACCTGCCGCTGTGATTTCGATGGTCGTGTTGAAAATGTTTCGGAACAATAATATTCTTGAAAATAATATTGTGCAGACAGCAGCATCAGCAGGTGAGGCACTGGCAGCAGGAGCCATATTTACATTTCCTGCCATTATCATTTTAGGGCACTGGACACAATTCAATTATTGGGAGACAATGTTGATCGCCTTATGTGGTGGTGTCTTAGGTGTACTATTCACCATTCCATTGAGGAATGCGTTGATCGTGCAGCAGCAATTAAAATTTCCTGAAGGTATTGCTACAGCAGAAGTTTTGAAGAGCGCTGAAGAAGCAGGTAAGACTATTGTTTATCTCATCACAGGCGCACTATTGGGAGCCGGATTAAAATTTGCTGAAGGTGGTTTAGCCTTGTGGGGTGCAATAGCGGAGACAGCAGGAACTATCGGAAGAAAAATATATGGATATGTAGGCATCAATCAATCACCTGCACTGATGGCGGTAGGATATATCGTCGGCCCATGGATTTCATTTCTTGTTTTCCTTGGTGGAGTGATCAGTTGGTGGGTGGCGATACCTATTTATTTTGCGGTGAATGGAATTCCGGCCGGAGATAGTATGACGACAATCGGCCAGGATCTTTGGGACACACAGATAAGATACCTGGGTGTTGGTGCTATGGTGGTAGGAGGATTGTGGGCGCTGGTCAGTCTTGCCAAACCCATTATCACTGCCATCAAAAATGGATTTCAGGCCATTAGGGATCGCAACAACGGAGTGAGTCAATTGCGAACAGAAAGGGATATGCCGATGGGACAAGTGATGATAGCTATTGCGGCGATGATTGTCCCCATTTTTATTATTTATCTCAGAGAAATTCAGAATGTACCCATCACCCTGTTCATGTCGGTGCTGATGATATTGGCCGGTTTTTTATTTTCTGCGGTTGCAGGATACATGGCAGGCCTTGTAGGAAGTTCCAATAATCCGATTTCTGGTGTGACGATTGCAACGATTCTCACATCATCACTCATCTTGTTGGCGTTGATGGGAAAAAATTCTGCCAGCGGACCAGTTGCGGCCATCATGATTGGTGCAGTGACATGTTGCGCTGCTGCAATCGCTGGTGATAATCTGCAGGATCTCAAAGCAGGTTATCTCGTGGGAGCTACACCACGTTCACAACAAATCATGCTGATGGTGGGTGTTGTGGCTGCAGCGTTAGCATTGCCATTGATTTTAAATTTACTTAATACAGCTTATGGTATCGGGTCGAAGGTACTTCCCGCTCCGCAGGCTAACCTGATGGCTAGTGTAGCGAAAGGAGTTTTCCAGGGCGGACTTCCATGGACGATGGTATATATCGGTATGGCCATTGGTGTAGCCATCATCATCATTGATGTGATACAGGAAAAAAGAAAGAGTGAATATCGTGTTCCGATTTTAGCTGTTGCTGTAGGCATATATCTTCCATTTGATTTAAGTTCTGCCATCATGCTCGGCGGACTTGTTTCATTGGCCGTATCTAAATACCAGAAAAGAAATAAAACAAAAGCACAACCTGATATGGAAGCAGCCATTGGGAGAAGTGACCGAACAGGTTTGTTATTTGCATCGGGACTCATCACAGGAGAAGCTTTGATTGGAATATTATTGGCTGTACCGATTGTGATCTGGAAGCGCAATGTATTTGATCTCGGTGCTCACCTCCCTGTGATCATTGGCCTGGCATGTTTATTGGGGGTTTGTTATTGGTTGTATAGGTCGTCAACCAAAAGCTTTTTGGAAAAATGAGACACATCTCTTTGAAACGAGGTAATAATTTATATCACTGCTAAATCCTGTTTTTATGAAAATAATATTTGCTTCAATGGTCTTTGCACTCTGTTGCATTGTTGCCTGCTCAAAATCTGAAGATAAAGTCAACGTACCTGAAGTAGTGAAAGCAAAATTCAATATCATGTATCCTACTATAACTGCCAAATGGGAATTAGACGAAGGAAAATTCGAAGCCACCTTTATGCAGGGAAAAATGGAAACTTCGGTCACGATATCACCTGATGGAAGTCTATTTGAAAAAGAGGTTGATATTGATCCTGCTCTTCTTCCTCAACCTGTAAAGGATTATGTGGCTAACAATCTTGGAGATAAGAAAATATCTTCTGCCGAAAAAATAACGAACGCTGATGGACTGGTTTCATACGAAGCTGAAGTCGATGAGACAGATTATATGTTTAACACTATCGGGCAATTTACCGGAAAGGAAGAAGAAGAGAAAGGGGAGAAAGGAAAGGATAAAGATTAATCGTAAACCGTAAATCGTAAGCTGTAAATCGTAAATCTCTATTAACTGGTAAACATAATAAGTAAGATAATGATTGATCCTTCAAGTATGAAATTGATAGCTGTCTTTTACATTGTTTGTCTTTGTTGCATTATTAGTTGCTCATCTTCAGGAAATCAGGCAAAGGTTGCGGAAACTGGTGAAAAGGTTGAGATACCAGATGCAGTTAAAACAAATCTTGCTGCCATGTATCCAACGGCAACAGGTATAAGCTGGGAAATGAGAGATGGGAAATACGAAGCTTCTTTTACACAAAAGGGAATGCCCACAACCATCATCCTGATACAAGATGGAACCATTCTGAAGTACAAAGTGAAAATTGATCCTTCTCTTTTACCTCAAAAAATCACAGACTATATTTCAGGCAATTTAGGAGGGAAAAAAGTAACGGCTGCCACAAAAATTACTGAACCCAAAGGAATGACTTCATACGAAGTTGCTGTGGATACATCATTCTATATGTTTGCCGGTGATGGAATGTTCGTAGGAAAGGAAGACAGGTAGTTTGTTGTGAGTAGTCAGTTGTGAGTAGTCAGTAGTTGGGAAAAAGATTTACGGTTTTCCACTCTACGTTTTTCACTCTACGTTTTTCGCTTAATATTGTATCCTCACCAGGTTTAACTTGTTATTTCTTTCGCTGGGTACAATACATTCATTGTAGGCGACTTGCAAGCCATCTTTAAAGCGCAATTTTAGTTTTTGATAGTCGGTATTGAAGACTGTTTTTCTTTCGACGTGACCTGTGCCTGTAACTTCATAACCGCCGACAGTGTTTTCCTGTTTGATTTCATCATTGAAAAGAAATCGCAATTCGTTAGATGTTTTAAACAGGAAGAACGAAGAATACATCGCATCATCATCCTGCGAATATTGTCTTTTGCGCAGTACTTTTTTCCAATGCTCTGTACCATCCGGATTGACAGCGAAAAGAATGAGATCTTCATAATAATAATCTACCCAGCCACCGTGCATACTTATTTCCTCTTTCTGCACGGGCATGCTGGAACGTCTCGAAAATTCTTTATTCAGTTCCGCAATAATCACCGCGCCGCCATCCTGTCTCAGTGCCACTTTTTGAACATTAAAATCAGAAAGACCTTTTGAGACAGCCACATCTTTTCCACTCACTTCTGATAAAAGGGATTCATCAAAAGGCAATAAGTGAACGACATCACCCATACCGGGCTGGTACCTTAAAAAATAAAATCCCTGCGCCCTGGAAACATTGTGATCGCTGTACATGCCTGTGATGATAAGATCCTTATGCAGGTTGTCATATTGAGTGTAATAATCGTACACTTGTTGGTTGCTCATGTCGATCGTCTCATGAAACAATTCATCAGCGCCGGGAATGGAACAAAAGACATCGAGATGCATCACTTTTTGGTTATTGCCCGGCTCAAGAACAAGATAGAAGTCTCCTGAGTTGGTCACTTCCATGGAGGTGTAGTCGCGCTCCAGGTTACTTCCTGAAAGTTTGAGTGTATTGATCCATAAAACGGTCCTGGTATTCAGATCATAGCTGGAGAGATGCAATCCATCGCCGTCTTCACGGAACAGGACTATTTTGCTTTCATCTTCTGAACTCACCATTTGAATCATAGGCGTGATAAATGCATTTTTGATTACACCTAAAGTGGTGGAGTCCGTCAAGGTGATCGAATGATCATATGACCGGTGTTGAATATAGTAATCCCCTTTTTCGCGTATACCACAGATCAGGTTAATCCGGTCCGGGAATGCGACAACGCCGATAACATCTGCTTTGTGGGGGCCGAGCACGATTTCGCGTTCCCATTTCATATGCAGTTCTTCATCAAAGGCCTGGATGAAAAACTCATGACCTTTGTCCCTGAACAACAACAGGTCTCCTCCCACCCAGCCCAGGACGGTATAGGAGTAATCATTCCGGAAAGGCAATTCTTCTGAAATGGTGATGGACTGGGCATAGGATGTGCCGCACAGGCATATTAAAATGACTGAAGTGCAAAAATTTATCCGGTGCTGAATAGAGATCCTCATCATTCTAAGAACGATATTTTACCTGCCTTCATATATGAAAGGTAAACCCATTTCCCAATAATTGCAAGGCTTTGGGACATGATTATCGATATGTTGATCCTATGTCATTTCAGATGGAGCCTAACTTGTATTTTTACCCCTCTTAAAAGTAATACATGAACCAACCCGCGATTATAGAATGTGTCCCTAACTTCAGTGAGGGCCGCCGATCCGAAGTGATAGAAGCTATTGCCCAAAGTATAAGGGCCGTCGATGGTGTCAAACTTCTTGATATCGATCCCGGAAAGGCAACTAACCGAACTGTCATGACGATGGCAGGTTCTCCCGACAGAGTCATTGAAGCAGCTTACCAGGCGATAAAAACCGCCGCTTCATTGATCGACATGCGCACTCACAAAGGTGAACATCCAAGGATGGGTGCAACAGATGTATGCCCATTAATTCCTATCAGCGGTATCACCATGGAAGAGACTGCTGCCTTTGCTCACAAACTTGCCAAACGAGTCGGTGATGAATTGGGAATATCGGTCTACATGTACGAAGCTGCAGCCACTCGACCGGAACGAAAAAATCTTGCGACGATCAGAGCAGGAGAATACGAAGGCTTCTTCACCAAAATAAATGAACCAGATTGGCATCCGGATTATGGCCCTGATAAATTTAATCCTACATCTGGTGCAACTGTCATCGGTGCAAGAGATTTCCTCGTTGCCTACAATGTCAATCTCAATACCCGCTCAGAGCGTAAAGCAAATGCTGTCGCTTTTGATATTAGGGAAAAAGGCCGCATCCTCAGGCAAGGAAATCCTGTGACAGGTGAAATCATCCGCGATGCTAACGGAGAACCCATGCGCGAAGAAGGCAAGTGCAAAGGTGTAAAAGCCATCGGATGGTATATTGAAGAATATGGCGTCGCGCAAGTCTCCATGAATATCACCGATGTCAATCTCACCTCGTTACACCAGGCATTTGATGCTTGTGTTCAAAGTGCAACAGCGAGAGGATTAAGAGTGACGGGTTCAGAACTCGTAGGATTGGTACCATTGCAAGTGATGCTTGATGCAGGACGTCATTATCTGAAACGCCAGGGATTATCATATGCAACACCGGATCGTGAACTCATTCACATCGCTGTAAAAAGTATGGGGCTTGACGAGTTAGCTCCATTTGATCCACAAAAGAAAATCATTGAATATTTACTTGAAGCTAATAATATGAATCGATTAACTGCTATGACCCTCACACAATTTTCTGAAGAATTAGCTTCAGACTCTCCTGCACCTGGTGGTGGTTCAACGGCGGCTTATGCCGGGGCACTTGGTGCATCGCTAGGTACAATGGTCGCCAACCTCAGTGCACATAAACGAGGATGGGAAGACCGTATGGACTTTTTCGTGAATTGGGCTGTCAAAGGTGAAGAGGGAAGAAAAAAATTACTACAGCTTGTGGATGAGGATACAAAAGCATTTAATGCACTGATGGATGCCTTCCGGCTTCCAAAGGAGTCTGACGATGAAAAGAAAAAAAGACAGGATGCTATCGAACAAGCAACAACAAGAGCAATTGAATCTCCATTGAATATCATGCGCATATCCTTCGAACAATTTGCATTACTTGATGCTATGGCTAAAGATGGTAATCCAAATTCTGTCTCAGATGCAGGCGTCGGTGCGATCATGGCTTTAGCAGCAATTGAAGGCGGTTGGCTCAACGTGATGATCAATTTGAGTGGATTGAAAAACAAAACGGCTTCTGCAGCATTTAAAAAAGAAGCAGATGAATTAGTGGAGAAAGCAAGGGCTGAAAAGGAAAGAATTCTTGGTGAGGTGACCGGGAAAATCAAATGAATAATGAATAATGAACAAGGAATAATGAATTAAGAAGTGAAGTTCGCCTCCGTTGGTGAACGAAGTCCGCTCAATTTTGAGTTATCTACAAATTGAATCCAAAATCTAAATATTAAAATCGAAAATCGAAAATCGAAAATCGAAAACCGAAAATCCAATGCTTCGACCTGCTTTACTCATCCATGTGCTACAGCTCAGCAACCATCGAAAATCGTAAATGGCAATCATTCGACAAGTCCACAATATTCACCCGCAATTCGGAAGCGATTGTTTCCTTGCTGATACGGCTGTGATCGTCGGTGATGTGATCATGGGGGATCAATGTTCGGTTTGGTGGGGAGCGATTGTCAGAGGAGATGTCAATTCGATCAGGATTGGTGATAGAGTCAACATACAGGATGGTGCAGTGATCCACTGCACGTTTGAAAAATCTCAGGCCATTATCGGTAATGACGTTTCCATCGGTCATAATGCCATCGTGCATGGATGCACGGTCGAAGATGAAGTGCTGATTGGTATGGGTGCCATCATAATGGATCATACGGTTGTTCAAAAACACGTGATTGTTGCTGCAGGAGCGGTCGTATTGGAAAATTCAATTTTAGAATCAGGCTGGATCTATGGAGGCACTCCGGCGAAAAAATTAAAAGAACTTGATCCGGATACCAGGCAATTTTTTATTACCCGGACAGCAGAGAATTATATCAAGTATGCAGGGTGGTTTCAACTGAAATAGTTTTTATAATCTTTCATCGAAGCCCTGATCACATTCATGGCTTCTTCTTTTCCATAGACATTCGGGATTTCAACAGGTTGTACTTTTCCGGGAAATAATTTGTATGTCAGGAAATAATGTTTCAACCGCTGAAGGATGGATTCGGGGAGCTCGAAGATATCATTGATGTGTGCATACATCGCATCCTTTTGAAGTATTGCAATGATCTTATCATCCGCCTGGTGTGCATCGATCATCTTCAATCCGCCGATCGGTATGGCCTGAACAAGTATATCTCCGCGAACAATCCGATGTTCAGTCAACACCAGGATGTCAAGCGGATCACCGTCTCCTTCAATACCCGTTTGTCCTGTTTGTGCCATGCACAATGCAGCCACTTCTTCTTTGCAATATGTTTGAGGAATAAATCCATAGAGTGCCGGAACCACATTGGAAAATAATTGGGGACGATCTACTTTGAGAATACCACTTTCTTTATCGATTTCGTATTTCACGGTATCGGATGGCGTAATCTCGATGAATGCAGTCACCAGGGACGGTGCCTGATCACCGATAAATACACCATGCCAGGGATGTGATTTATTTTTATTTGTAAATGCCATGAAACGAAATGATTTTAAGAAGAGATAGTTGAATAAAGATACATGGCCTTTAATGATTTAGCATAAACCTTATTCTTATTCGTTTGTTTTATTCTTGTTTTCTGTTTTATTTAGTTTGACTCCACTGTCAAAAAGACTTTAAACATCCCTCCTGGTCGCTCTGTAATTGTTTTGGTGCTTTAGTGCATACTAAGGTTTAGATTTTCATTTAACATTAAACCCAATTATATGAAAAACAAAATCAAAAAAATCAGACTCATTGGGATAATCATTGCAGCGATGTTTATTTTCAATAGGATACAAGCCCAGGGATCAATGGGAATTCGCGCCGGTGTAAATATCTCAAAGCAGGACTTTGAGAATAATAATCAAAACCAGGATATTAAATCCAAGTTAGGTGCAGATATTGCCCTTATTTGGGACTTCCCTGTCAGCAGCCCGATCACGCTGAGTCCTGAATTACATTGGATCCAGAAAGGAGCAAAAATCGAAAACCTGGACGGACCATTCACCGAGAGCATTAGGACATTTGATTATCTGGAAATTCCTGTGTTGCTCAAAATTCATTTTGGCGAAGGCTCAGGAATCTTTTTATTAGGTGGCCCAAGCGTCGGTTACCTTTTGAATGGAACAGATAAAGATGGTGACGGAAACAAAAATGACATCGATCTTGATTTTTATAAGAGAGCAGAATTCGGGGCCCATGTCGGAGGTGGTGTAGCACTTGGTGCATTCCTTCTTGATGTGAGATACATTGTGGGCCTGACCAATATTTTTGATGATAATACCGACCTGCAAATCACCAACCGCGGTTATAGTGCGGGTGCAACAATTATGTTCTGATAGAAATGGGCTTCAGTCGGTATGGACTTAGAAATACCGATAATAAGTGGCTAGCGACTGTTTGATTTGGATCAGGCAGTCGCATTTTTTTAACCTTAAGCCTGGTGGAAAGACAATTATTCTCCCACAATTATTCATCATCTTATTGACATTTCAGAAGGATGTCTGTCATAGGTAACCCGCCTTAAATCAATACCTTTACCGCTACAATGAGCTCGGCGAAAGAACGTATCGATTTATCCAAATTGCCCCGGCATGTAGCGGTGATCATGGATGGTAATGGCCGTTGGGCAAAAGAACACGGAAAGCCCAGGATCTGGGGACACCGAAATGGCGTCAAATCTGTTCGCGAAGTCACTGAAGCTGCAGCAGAAATCGGTATACCCTGGCTCACATTATATGCCTTTTCTACAGAAAACTGGAATCGACCCAAGCCGGAAGTCAATGCCCTAATGGATATCCTGGTCAGCACCATCAGGGAAGAACTTGCCACAATGAATAAAAACAATATTCGACTTGGAGCTATTGGTGATATAGATCGTTTGCCGCCACTGACTAAAAAAGCCCTCCTGGAAGGTATTGAAAACACAAAAAATAATGACCGCATGACCTTAACCCTGGCGCTCAACTACTCTGCCCGCTGGGAAATGACAGAGGCTATGCGGAAAGTCTCCTTTTTGTCTGCCCAGGGCAAACTAGGTCCGGAAGAAATAAATGAATCAAAAGTGAGCTCATTTCTTGCCACATCCGAGATACCTGATCCAGAGCTCCTTATCCGGACAAGTGGAGAACACCGTATCAGCAACTTCCTTTTATGGCAAATTGCTTACACAGAACTTTATTTTTCAGATATATATTGGCCTGACTTTGAAAGAGAAGACTTTTATCATGCAATTTTGGATTTCCAACAACGGGAAAGGCGTTTTGGCAAGATCAGTGAACAGCTGACCCACTAATAACAGACCAGACAACACAAGGCCCCCGCTATTCGTTTTTGACCCATATAATTGATCACCTGAATGAAGATTTTGAAATACCTCTACTTTTTACCGATTTTCCTTTCATTTTACCTGTTCCCCATGTCAGGCTTATTAGCTCAAATGCCTGCCATCGAATACGGTGAAGTGCAGGAACTTGAAATCGGAGGAATAGAAGTGACGGGGGTATTCTTTAGTGATCCTAATGCGATTAAATCTGTTGCAGGGCTCAAAGTTGGACAGACGATCAAGATTCCGGGAACGGATATTACGAAGGCCATGAAAAATCTCTGGAAACTTCGCCTCTTTGATAATGTGGAGATCACGCAGGATAAAATAGTCGGTAAAATCATTTTCCTTTCCATTCATCTGACTGAACGGGCACGTCTTGCTAACTGGTCTTACCGCGGAGTACCACAAGGACAACATGACGATCTCAACGACATCGTCAAACCATTCCTCATCAAAGGACAAGTGGCCGGAGAAGCCATGCAGGCCAATGCAAAAAATGCTATTCAAAATCATTTTGTCAAGAAAGGTTATCTCGATACTCAAGTCAAAGTCATCGAAGAACCAACCGCTGAACACGCGAATGCAGTGAACCTGATCTTTGACATTGATACAAAAGAGAGAGTTAAAGTCGGAAAAATAATATTCGTCGGAAATAGAAATGTCGGTGCTTACAAACTCGATAAACTGCTTAAGGAAACCAAAGCCAAAGCCAACCTGCTGAAAAAATCAAAGTATGTAGTGAAGGACTATGAAAATGACAAGCAGGCCGTAGTGGATTATTATCACACCCTTGGTTACAGGGATGCCAGGATTGTCAAGGATTCTTTTTGGAGAACTGAGGACGGGCTCGTGGATATACAAATCACCATGGACGAGGGCCAGAAATATTATTTCGGTAACATCACGTGGAAAGGAAATACCATTCATGATAGCGAATCACTTTCCAAAATACTTGGTATCCGGAAAGGTGATGTATTCAATGAAAAATTACTTGATTCACGTCTTCACTTTAGTATTGACGGACGTGACATCAGCAGCATTTATCTTGATGACGGATATTTATTTTTTACAGTGGAACCTACTGAAGTATCTGTAGTAGGAAATACCATCGACATCGAGATGCGGATCTTCGAAGGACCGCAAGCTACCATCGATGAAGTTGTCATCAAAGGAAATACACGGACGCATGAACATGTCATTCGTCGTGAACTCAGGACTCAACCCGGACAAAAATTTAGCCGTTCTGATATCATTCGTTCACAACGCCAGATTATCGCACTTGGCTATTTTAATCCGGAGAACCTTGGTATAGAAACTCCGGTGGACCAGACAAATGGAACTGTGGATATTATCTATACGGTAGAGGAAAAACCTTCTGATCAATTGGAGTTAAGTGCTGGATGGGGTGGATATGGCCGCAGTAAAATCATTGGTACGTTAGGTGTCACCTTTAATAATTTTTCACTGCGCAATATTCTGAACAGGCAAGCATGGAGTCCACTACCCCAGGGTGATGGACAACGTCTATCAATCCGGGCGCAAACGAATGGTGACTTTTTTCAATCGTATAATTTTTCTTTCACCGAGCCATGGCTTGGGGGTAAACGACCAAACTCTTTTACAGTCGGTGGTGTGATCACAAAATATAATGAGGCTACGTATGGTGGTGGCAAGCTCAATATCGGGAGAGCTTTTATCGGACTGGGTACAAGGTTGAAATGGCCGGATGATAATTTTATTTCAAACACGACATTGAATATTGAGAACCTCCGGCTCGAAAATTATCTCACTGGTGGATTCGTGGATCCATATGGTCATCCGATCACCAATGGACTTTATCACAACTTTTCTATCGCACAGACCATCGCTCGCACGACAATCAATGAACCTACATTCCCCAGGTCCGGATCAAACATAAGTCTTACAGTCCAGTTTACTCTTCCATACAGAGCCCTGGGATTAATGCCACACTCTTTGGATCCTCAGGATTTATATCAATGGGTGGAATATAACAAGTGGCGTTTTGATGCCGAATGGTATACTCCTGTCATCGGAAAAATGGTGTTGAAGACAGCAGCAAAAATGGGATTCCTGGGCTTCTATAGTAAGTCTCTCGGACCACCACCTTTTGAACGTTATATCGTAGGTGGTGATGGGTTAAGTAATCAGCAGGTCGGGATCACAGGTAATGACATCATTGCTATGCGAGGATATGAAGTCGGAGATGTTCCTGCAAATGCAAATGGAGGTTCCACTGTGTTCAACAAATTCACACTCGAACTACGCTATCCGATTTCACTTAATCCAAGTTCGACAGTTTTTGGTCTGATGTTTTTGGAAGGAGCAAATGCATGGAAAACATTTTCGGACTATAATCCATTTCAGCTGAAAAGATGTGCAGGTGTTGGTGTTCGTGCTTACCTGC
Source organism: uncultured Saprospiraceae bacterium (assembly GCA_963746195.1). Lineage (GTDB taxonomy): Bacteria > Bacteroidota > Bacteroidia > Chitinophagales > Saprospiraceae > Opimibacter. Next base: position 274,313 of record CAVVAS010000005.1, read on the forward strand.
CGATGTTTGGATTACTCGGTTTTGATTTTGGATATGGATGGGATAACCAGGCGAAGATCCTGGCCGGAGCCCGGTGGTCAGAATTTGGTAATTTTAATATTATCCTTGGATTCGAACCCGATTAATGGCCAGAAGCATTCTTCTCTACTTTGGATTTTTAATACTCTTATTCTCCACAGAGTCATGTGCAACTCTTTCAAAAGGACAATCCGCTCAACACATACCTGCACCTCCTGATTATTCATTACAACAAAATTGGGCAGCTCTGCCTACAGTTGCAGATAGTGCAGATATAGTGCCAATTGCCACCTGGAATAATGAACAAGCTACATCACCTGCTGATGTATTTTTTATTCATCCAACAACCTATACCGGTAAATTGAAGAATCATCAATTGAATGGAGATGTCAGGGATAAAAAATTAAATCTTGATACGGATAAGTCGACGATCCGTTACCAGGCAAGCATATTCAATGGAGCAGGAAAAATTTATGCTCCACGTTACAGGCAGGCCAATTTGAAATGTTTTTATGAATACCATGATTCACCCGAATCTAAGCAAGCACTGGATCTTGCATATGAGGATGTGAAAGCAGCTTTTCAATATTATCTCAAATATTATAACCAGGGCCGACCCTTTATCATCGCGTCGCACAGCCAGGGTTCAATGCATGCCGCCAGGCTGATCAGTGAGTTGATCGATAATACCCCGTTGCAACAAAAATTGATTGTGGCCTATATGCCGGGATGGCCTGTGAAAAATGATCAATACGTTTCAATAAAACCGTGCATGCATCCGGATGATACCGGATGTTTTTGCAGTTGGCGTACCTTCAGGGAAGGTTACATTCCGCCGCTGATGCATTACCCTGGTCAAAATATAACAGTTACCAATCCTATTTCCTGGAGTTGCGATCAGCCCTCGTGTACACAAGAGGAACAGATAGGAGGTGTATTAAGGGACTTCCATACCCTGATGCCGCATTTGGTCAATGCCGATATTCATGAAGATCTGTTGTGGGTCAACAAACCACAGTTCCCCGGAAGTATTTTTTTTAATACACCCAATTATCATATTGCGGATTACAATCTCTTCTATGCTGATGTCAGGAAGAATGCACAGGATCGTGTGAAAGCTTATATGAGCACGCATTGAGATGATAGATATCTACACTCAACGGTCCCGCTGGAAAATATACCTTGCTGTTGCAGGGATATCCATCCTGTTGATTTCTTTGTACTATACAAATTACCTCGCCCAGCGGCTGCGTGAGGGAGAAAGGAATAAAGCTTTATTATTATTTGCTGCCTATGACGCATTGCAACGCGCGGGGATAGATGATGATGTTGATTTGCAACTCAATATTTTCGAATCCAATAAAGATATTCCCATCATGGTCGTGAACAAGGCCGATGAGATCATGTATGCACGCAACTTTGGCCCGGAGCTTGATTCGAATTTTGTGTTATTAAAAGAAAAACTCATTAAGATCAGGAAAAAAGGTCCTGAGCCCATTGAGTTACTGGGACAAAATCAATTTCTCTATTATCAGAACTCACGTGTGCTGGAGCTATTGACTTATTTTCCTTTTGTGCAATTATTATTACTAGCAGCATTTATTTCGGTCGGGTATTTCAGTATTAATAATGCAAGACGTGCAGAACAAAACAGGGTCTGGGTGGGGATGGCCAAAGAAACTGCACATCAATTGGGGACACCGATCAGTGCAATTATCGGTTGGATTGAGCACTTGAGAGAATCCCATTACAAGAATCCTGAAGAGCTGGAAGTATTGGAAGAAATGCAAAACGATGTAGCACGGCTTGATTTAATCGCAGACCGGTTTAGCAAGATAGGTTCAAGTCCATCCCTGGAGAAAGTGAATGTATACACCCAGATGAAGGAGATCACAAATTATATCCGTCGACGCGCACCCAGAAAGATTGTATTCGAAGAACCATCAGAAAATAGTTCACCTGTTTACATCAACATTAATCCACCTTTGTTCAATTGGGTAGTTGAAAACATCATGCGCAATGCTCTTGATGCATTGGAAGAAGGAACCGGAACAATAAAATGGGAAATACATGATCATCCGCATGATGTGGAAATCGATATTTCGGATACAGGTAAAGGAATTCCTCCATCAAAATTAAAAGCTGTTTTTGAACCCGGTTATACGACAAAAGCACGGGGCTGGGGACTTGGTTTAAGCCTTGCTAAACGTATCATTGAAAATTATCATAAAGGGAAGATTCATGTTAAGCATTCAAAGATGAATGAAGGCACTTCGTTTGCGATTCACCTCCCGAAAGAGTTAAAAGCTAAAAACTAAAAGTTTAATTATTTCGAAAATCGAATGCTTCGACCTGCTACACACATCCATGTGCTACAGCTCAGCAACCATCCAAAATTACTTAGCCTTAGCCTTCGCCTCAACCTCAGCCTTCGCTTCAGCCCTCGCCTCAGTCTTCGCCTATTTCAATTAAGATTTTACCTTTGTCCTGGCAATAAAACTTGACATGAATCCTCAACTCTCCATCTTCCTTCAGCACCTCTCGCTGGATCCGGAAAAAATTCATTACATGATGACTCCGGCCGAATTGATCGAAGCTACCATCCAGAACAAGCAGGGTGTTTTGAATGATACAGGCGCCTTGTGCATTGATACCGGAAAATTTACCGGGAGGTCTCCCAAGGATCGTTTTATCGTACGAGATGATATCACCAGGACTACGGTGGATTGGGGTGCCGTAAATAAACCCTTTGAAATAAATCAATATGAGATAATCAAAAAAGATATCCTGGATTATGTACGTCAGCATGAACTCTATATTCATGACGGATATGTTTGTTCAGATGATATCTACAGACTAAATGTGCGTGTACTTGCAGAATATCCCTGGAGTGCATTGTTTAGTCACAATATGTTTTTACGTCTCACCGGACCGGAGATTGATAGTTATGCACCGGAATGGACTGTTGTATGTGCACCCGGATTTAAAGCTGATCCTGCTAAGCATGGAACACGACAAACGAATTTTGCGATTGTCAATTTTACCGACAGGGCTATTTTGATCGGGGGAACAGGATACACAGGTGAAATCAAAAAAGGAATTTTCAGTGTACTCAATTATATATTACCTCAGAATGAAAACACATTGTCAATGCACTGTTCGGCTAATGTCGGCATGCAGGGAGATACAGCTGTATTCTTTGGCTTAAGCGGGACTGGTAAAACAACTTTGAGTGCAGACCCTCATCGGTTTCTTATCGGTGATGATGAACATGGCTGGTCCGAAGAAGGCGTTTTCAATTTCGAAGGAGGTTGCTATGCTAAATGTGTTGACCTGACGGAAGATAAAGAACCGGATATATTCAGGGCGATCAAGCATGGTGCATTGTTGGAGAACATTCGTTTTTATCCTGGCTCGCGCACAGTAAATTATAGTGATATATCTGTGACGGAGAATACGAGGGTTTCATATCCTCTCGACCACATTCATAATGTAATGCCCGGTTCGGTAGCAGGACATCCACGAAATATTTTCTTTCTGACAGCAGATGCATTTGGCACATTGCCTCCAATCAGTAAGCTGACTCCTGCTCAGGCGATGTATCATTTTATTTCCGGATATACAGCTAAGGTTGCGGGTACTGAAGCAGGAGTGACGGAACCCCAGGCTACATTTTCAGCTTGCTTTGGAGCACCATTTTTACCGTTGCATCCTACACATTATGCATCGATGCTTGGCGAATTGATGCGACGCCATAAAGTCAATGTTTGGCTTGTCAATACCGGCTGGTCAGGTGGACCATATGGCATAGGTAAAAGAATAAATCTTGCTAATACAAGAGCCATGATTACAGCCGCGTTGGAAGGCAATCTCATCCATGTACGATACAAAACACATGAAGTCTTTAACCTTGCGATGCCGATGTCATGTCCGGGGATCAGTGATCAGAATATATTGAACCCGGTACAGACATGGAAAGACCCCGAAGCTTACAAAGAGAAAGCAATTATACTGGCGCAGGCGTTCCATCGGAACTTTCATAAATATGCTGCACAGGCCACGGATGAAATTATTTCAGGAGGGCCACAAAAATTCGGAGAGATTGATTTGAGTGTAGCAGTAGGAGAAGATATTCCTGGGTAAGCGAAAAACGAAAAGTGAAAATGGAATGTAGAGACGCGATTTATCGCGTCTCTACATTCCATCACGATTTATCGCGTCTCTACATTCCATCACGATTTATCGCGTCTCTACATTCCATCACGATTTATCGCGTCCCTTCAATCCATTTCGAAAGATAGCGGGAGCGAACCGATTTTGATTACATTCTGACAACCGGCTTCACAAGCTCATCCACTTTTATCCAATACAGATCAGCAGGAAATTCTGACAAATCAATTTTCATTTCTTTATTAGCACTATTGCTATATTCCTTTAAAACACGTCCATTCGCATCCAATAACTGAATTTGCTTTTCAACAGGATTCTTGAAAGATATATGAACCTGATCGTTGGATGGATTTGGATAGATATCAAATGAATTTTTTCCTGCAGATATATCTTTTACAGCAGTTGCAGAGTTAGGGAAATATTTAACGGACAACTCTCCGAATAAATCCGCTGTCTTACTTCCGGATCCGCCAAATATTTGTCCCACGGCATATAAAGTATTGCTACCGGCATTGACATTATATACACGAGTATGTGAAAATGAATAACGATTCTGATCATTATCCAGAGCCTGGAGAGTCACGTTGCCATCATTGGGTTGCCAATTGCCATTGTTACTTGCAGCGAGGACAATGTTATAACCTTCGTTAGCCGTTAAATATCCATCAAGGACAACCATGACTTTTCCGGCTTCAGGCGCGTTGAGATCTATAGAAGTGATTGTCGTGGACTGGCCATTTAAATCAATCGTGGGCAGTGTAAATCCTGAAAACAAAATTTTGTCAGGGCCTTCAGTTGGATAAAATTCGGTAAGCAGGTTGCCGTAAACCGAGATCATGTGATTGCCTCCTGTTTCTCCGTAGACTTGGGAGACAGCATAATAAGTATAATCTCCCGCTGAGTTAACATTGTATACTCTTGTATGAGAAAATGAGTTTTCAATCACATCACCTTCATTAACAGCTTCCACGGCTACATTGCCATCATTGAACGACCATGCTGTTGTATTGCTTGCCGCAAGAACGATCCGATCACCGGGAGCGCTGTTAATAAATCCGTCGAACCTTACTAATATTTTCCCGGCAGCATTCACATGAATGGTTTGTTGCTGCACGACCGTTGAATTTGTCACATCACCATTGAAAATAAATCCGGTGGCTTTTACATTTGATGCACTTGTTTCAGGAAAGTATTCTACAGTAAGTGTTCCGTAAATCGATGCAATGCCCGTGCCGTCCATTTCGACAGTATTTTGGGCTACTGCATAAAAGGTGTGAGAGCCCGCATCGACAGAATAAACGCGTGTATGTGAAAATGGTCTTCCAAAATCCGGCTTGGAAGTCTCGACTGAAACCTGGCCATCATTTGCACCCCAATTTCCATTATCGCTGGCAGCCAATACAATCAGGTCTCCAACAGCGGCATAACATTCACCATCAAAATGAACGACTACATAGCCACCGGAAGGAAATGTTGCACTTATTTCTCCAAGGTCGATTGAGCCGCCCCGCAGGGTAATGGCGGTGTGGTTGATGGATTGGGTATAAACATGGTTCTGAGCAAGGAGCGATATACATGTACAGGGAAGGAAGAAAATGGAAAGCAGGTACAATTTTTTCATGGTAACGATTTTAATCTGTGAGTCAAACAAATAACAAGAAAGAAACAATCTTACCTGCAGATGGTTCGCCGCTCATACCTTCGCCTTTGCCTTAACCTCAGCCTTTTAATTGTTTTTGACTATTTTTCAGGAGAATGGAAGCGCAAAAGCAATTGTCCGATCTCCTCATTAAAGCCCTGGCAGGTGGGGATATGGCTGTGCTCGACAAGATCTACGATACTTACAGGGATGACTTCCTTCGATGGGCGGCTTCAAAATTTCAATCTACTGGCCGGGATGACTTACTGGATGCCTGGCACGATACCATGATCATGTTTTATGAGCAGGTGCGTGATCAGAAATTGATCCATCTGACCTGTGAATTGAAAACATTTCTCTTCCTGATCGGATATCGCCGACTGATTAAAATACATAAGCGTGCTGAAAAATTTGATCTCGTCGACGAAATCGAGGCTAATAAAAGTGTAGATGAAAGCATTAATGTGTTTGAGTGGGATAATATGGATGAGGAAAAAAGGCAAATCCTGAATAAAGCAGTTGACGAGCTACCGGAACAAAGCCGTCAAATTCTCGTCCAACGATTCATTGAAGGAAAATCCGTTCCGGAGATCATGCAGGCTATGGGATATACCTCAGTCAATGCCGTAAGTGTGACCTTATCAAGGAGTCTGAAGCGGCTGAAAGAAACAATTACAGAACGAATGGCATCATTAAAATAATGGAAGAAAGAGATCAAAATCTTATTGAGCGCTACCTGGCTAAAGAACTTTCTGAGCCCGAAAGAGCCGAAGTGGAACAGAGGAAGAAAGATGATCCTGTGTTTCGTCAGGAGCTTATCGATTTTGAAAAAACCAAAGAAGCATTAGTGATCCGGCAGAGGGAAGAGTTGAGACAGCGTTTTAGAGAGCGAGATAAGAAATTGGATGCACCATCGAAAAATCCTGGGGACCCGCGGAAGTTTTGGTTTCTGTGGGTGGCGATTGCCGCCGTTGTGGTGATCAGTCTTCTATTATGGAAATTTCTTTTTTCACCTGATCATCCCTCAGCACCTGTTTATACGGATGGTAAGGATACTACAAAGATGAATATTCCTTCAAATAACATTGACACGACAACACACAACGAGAATCAGCAAAAAGAGAATCAGTCACCGGATAAAAATAAAAATCAACCTGAGCCTAATGTCAATATTGCAGAGGCGACCCAAAAAGGTGAAGCTTTATTTGCTGAAAATTTCGAAGCCTACAAAGATGAATCGATGACACCTGTTTCCAGAGGAGGGAATGAATTATCCTTGCTGGATCAGTTCAGGCAATATTATTGGGATGGAAAATACAAGGAAGCCGTATTTATTTTTTCAAAACTGGGTGCGAGTTACCAGGGCAATGACAATTTGCGGTTTATGTATGCCAACGCATTGGCAGGAATTGGACAGACTGAGCCGGCACAGCTCGAATTAATCAATATCATCAATCATCATAAATCTATGTATGGGGAGCAGGCTCAATGGTACGTGGCATTGCTTTATTTGAAACAGGGAGACATGGTGAATGCCAGGAAGTACCTGCTAAACTGTATCGAATCTTCGGAAGGATATCATAAGAAAGAAGCCAAAGAAATATTAGCGAAAATTAAATAAACAAACTGCATTATTGACGGAAGTTAAAATGAAACTTAGTTGTGATGAAAAGAGGTCTTGTACTCTTATTGACCTGTTATCTGTTATTATTTCAGTCTAAAGCTGGGGGACAATCGGGATATCAACTTAATAAAGATTCGCTGGAATATTTTTATCAAAAGAGGGATCTGGTTTCTTATTTTAATAAAACTAAAATACTGGCTAGCATTGCAGCTGATACTTTGATGGATCAATCCAAATTGGATTCCATTGGAAAATATTTATTATTCGATTTTGGACTACTTACATCTAAGGAAAGAGGTGCATTTAGATATTCTGCGATGATCGTTGGGCATAGATATAGTCGAAATTTCGGGAATTACGAAAAAGCTTTGCAATTTTATCTTCTCGCTCATCAAAATGTCGAAGACAAAGAATATTTAGATGCCAATGCCTGGTACATAGAAAATGAGATATTCAATATTTATACAAGAAAAGGAGATTATCAAAAGGCAGATTATTATGGAGGTCTTGTGGAAAAAAGCCTTAAACACCAGGCGAAAACCAATATTGCAGACAGCACAAGTATTCAAAATTTATCAAGGTTTTATACTAACATGGGAATTCAGCACAGATCAGAAGGCAAAGGCAAAGAATCATTTCAATGCTTCAATGACGGTTTCCAGCTTGCAGATTCTATAAAATTCATTGTGGGAATGCATACCAACGCTATTGGTCTTGCAGAGTATTATATAGATAGCAGCATGTTTGATCAAAGTGATAAGTTTCTTAAAATAGCCGAAAACACACTTCCTTATTTACGAAAAAAAGCAAATTACAAAGAACGAAAAGCAGAAATTTTATTTCAAAAGGCGCAATTATTTTTTAATGAAGGCAAGACTGAAAAAAATAATCATCTTATTGAAAATAGCCTTCCACTATATACATCAGCCATTGATACATTGAGCGATTATTATAAAATTAAAAAAAGGAGGGAATTCGCAAAATATTATACCCCATTGGCTGAAGTTTATTTGAGAATGGATTCATTAGATCAGGCAGAACAAACAATTAACCTGGGACTTTCCAGCATTATAGCAGACTATAACAACTTTGAATCCCTGCCTCATGCAAATCAACTTTATGCTGAAAATAGCTTTATCGAATTATTTAAACTACAAAGTCAATTATACCAAAAGCGATATAATAATTCAAAGGATGTAAACTTGCTCGTAAAATCACTTCAGTCCATTGAATTGGGTCTTAAAGCAAACGATATCATCAGGGAACTGGTGATTGCAGATCCATCCAAATTAATTACGATTCATGCCAATAAAATGATGACCCAGGATGGACTGAAGATCATTTATGATCTGTATTCCATCAATGGAGAAGTGCAATACCTGCAGAAAGCCAGGGACTTTTTTAACAGATCAAAAGCATTGTTATTGGATGAGAAAATTCGCAGGCATCGGTTGATGGATCAAATTTCTCCTGATGACAGCATTGCTATTGCAGGATTACAAACGGAGATTCGTGATCTCCATGGAAATAAATTTATAGATGGAGTGAATGTAGATAGTCTCAACAGGTTGATCCTGGTAGATGAAGAGAAGATGGACAAATTGTTTGCTAAATATAAGGAAAAGGCGCTTCCATTTGAGACACGAGGAGATTATATAGAGTATGCTGTACAGGATGAAGACGTATTTGTTCTGTCATCCATTGATGGCATTCAAAAATTTCTTAAGCTGGGAGATAAAAATGTCCTGATGAATTTATTGAAGCGAATGGATGACTTTATTCTTTTACGAGGCTTAAGTAATGATGTAACAATACTCAGCGACTTGTACCATTTTTTGATTGAACCTATTACAACTCAGTTGCCTCAAAGGATGGTGATAATACCAGATGGAGAGATAGGTTTTATTCCTTTTGATATGCTTGAAGATTTGAAGGGAAAACCGCTCATACAATATTGCACCATTTCATATGCATACGAATACGAAACTTATTCAACACCACTTGAAAAGACTTCCCGCAAATACGAAATCTATTGTTTAGCTCCAACCTATGCGGAAGCTGAAAAAAAGGAAGAAGTAGTATCCCGAGGTTCGATCTACCAACTTCCTTTTGCTAAAGTCGAGGCCGATTCTATTCGCCGTCGTTTTGGAATGAAAGCCATGATTTCTTATACAGATGATAAAAGTGAAATGGCCAAAGGATTGCAGCAGGCTGCTATATTTCATTTTGCCGGACATGCAATTGTGCAGAAGGATAATGCTTATCTTGTTATGAGTAGCGATGGTGATCCTCAGAAGCAACTGACAGAACAGGAAATTGCATTATTACCTCAGTGTGCTGGCCTGGTCGTTTTGAGTGCCTGTGAGACCGGACTTGGTCAGTTTGAAATCGGAGAGGGGATCCGCAGCCTTGGACGAAGTTTTATCGAGAGTGGGGCTTCATCCACCATCATTTCGCTCTGGAATGTCAATGACAAATCAACTTCAATGATTATGTCTTTATTTTATAAATACCTAAACACTGGACTACCCATAGATGAATCGCTAAGAAAAGCTAAGCTGGAGTATATATCTAAAGCTAATCAGATCAATCGGCATCCTTATTTCTGGGCGGCGTTTATTCCGGCAGGGGAAATGAGAACCTTTTTAAAATAATTAGGAATTTAAAGTATCACTTAGAGAAGCTTTACTATTTAAAATATTTAGCTTTTAATAAAATCTATAAATATGAAAAATCAACTTCTCCTCAGCGGGTGCATTATTCTGCAACTTACATTATGTTACGGCCAGGCCGATCAACAATGGCTTATCGTAAATGGTGCAGGAAAATCTGACTATAATACTACTTCTACGCCAGGATTTAATGTATTTTCAAACACAATCAGTGGCACAGATATTACATTGGAGTCGGTCAGGCATCCGAATGTAAATTGCAATCCAAAAGCCAGGAATGACATATTTGTCATCTATTCTGATTGGTCGCATTTCAATTCCCGATTAGATGTAATACCTCCAAGCCAGGGTTTTTTTTATCCAGATCCGACTAAAACTGATCAAAACCTCAACCAGTTAAATCATAGTTTTTCAGGCCCAAGGGGTAAGTCAATTTTATATGGATATATGACAAATATTTATGAAGGAGATGATCCACCTTTAAGCGTAAAAGCTAAAAATGGTCTTTCAGGCCAGAATACTCAGACTCCTTATATCCTTGGCACATCTCAGCCTCTCGCTAATACAATTACTACAAATCATGATATAGTCGAGGGAAGAGATGTTACACTTATTATCAAGTTCGAGAGCGTTGGAAATGGTGATATACTTTATTTTATTAAACGGCCCTGGCACAGTAACAGTAATGTTGGAGGTACAAGAGACGCTTATTTCGCAGGTTCTCCCATATTTCCAAATGGTAAATTTATTAGTGTTGGCGATCTAGCTCCTCTAACCGGTGCAGATGTTGGGTATAGATTTACAAACTTGCCATCAGGCGGGAATAATCCACCTTATATTTATATTAATTTGAGATCTACAAGTTTACTTTCAGGTTCGTTCCCAACCGACCCAAATATTGATCCTCCAAATGAAATGGTATTTGGAATTGAGATAAATCATAATTATGCAACCCATGAAGATTTAAGAGCAAGTTATGACCCCAATTTAGTACAGGTAAACTCTGTATGTAAAAAAAGTAATGGAGATCTATTTGTTAACTATCATATTCAATTCAGAAACTCAAGTTTTTCACCTGCAGATAATTTGGCAATAAAAGTCAGTTTAATCGGCCAATTAGATCCCCATTGTATTGGGCCTGTGAAATGGTATGCTGGTGGGAATTCAAATGGCAGGTTCGAGGTTAAGAATCAGGAAATAAATTTCACTTTTGACCACAGCGCTACAGTTTTTTCCTGTGATGCAAATAAAGACCCTAACCTGCAATTATGCCTTGGTTATATTGAATTTTGTGTCAAAGTAAGAAAAGAATCAGTAGAACTTATAAATGACCCCAGTTTCTCTTTAAAACCCACCAAGACAATTGTTTGCTTTGGTTCTAAAGATTATCCAATTGAAGCTTTTTATGATCAGTCGCTTGTGAGACCTGATACGCATTTCACTAATGGGGTTAGAAATTACAGTACCACTGATTGTGAGCAGTGTTTATGTACTGTAGTACCATCCGGGCATAAGTCATTAAATCGAATATTGATGGTTGCCCTGACATTGATTCTATTGTATTTAATGAGAAAAAGAATTATGGGTTTGTTTTCATCCAAAGCAACCGTTTCAACCTAAATCATTTCATACTTCAATTAATTTATTTTTGCCGCAGGGTGTCACCTCCATGACACCCTTATTTATTCTTAAAAATTCTGCTTAGAATTCCCATCCAATTATTTTGAAGGTAGTCACATGAATGCTAAGATTTAGCTCCCACCTGTACTAATTACCGGACGTGATTCATTATTTCAAATTCTGAAGGACACCTCCGGGACCAAGCCGAAAATCCCCATCCAGAGTAGGCACATCATTCTTAAATACTATAAAAATGAAAACTTACCTAATCCTTCAACTTGTATTATTTCTTGCTTATGAAACAGCACTGACCTTGATTTCCTGTGGGAAAGATGAACCACTTTCTGTTGACACAAGACCTAACATTGATTCTCTTGTCTATGGCGCCACAGAAAAACCATTCGGATTGTCATATGACCGATGGATCGATAAATGGTTTAAAGCAGTGCCGGTCAATATCTGCAACCAATCCTCAAACAATGATACTTACGCAATTCTCGACAATACCGGACTGGTATATTTCTTAAGCGGATCAAATACGACTGCCAAAGACAGAAATATTGAAATTCAACCGGGAACTGCCATTTTATTTCCTGTGGTGGATATTATTAAAACTTATCCCTGTTCTATGGATTCGACAAGTGGACCCCTCGGCGTATCAATAGATGAATACCTGGCTGCCAAAGCAGCTAATGCAATGGTGAGTATTAATTCCCTGGAAGTTTCAGTAGATGGTCTTCCTTACCGGCAGGTCTATCAACACAGATTTATTTCCCCTTCATTTCAAATTTTTAACAACCAGATGCTGGGAGATTGTTTTGATGCATGCATTTTGCATGACCTGGTCCAGGATGCTGTGTCAGGCGGATATTGGATCATGCTTAAATCATTAGACGCCGGAGAGCACACACTACATCTTCATGCTGATGTGAATGGATACGGCCAGGTGGCGGATGTCACCTATCATATCGCGGTGAATTAAATTCTATCTGTTCATTTTTTTAGTAAAGCTTCCGGGGACGGGAGCTTTTTTTATTTCAATGACTATTTCATTTATGCTCTTGGCATCGCAAATATCGTATGTACATTGCTAAGATTCAGTTGTTATCCCGCACTAATACCCGGATGTGATTCAATACTCCCACATTCGGGACCACGCCGAAAATCCTTCACAGAGTAGGCTTCATGTTTAGATTTTTTTCAAATGAAAAAGGACTTGTTGCACAAGCTCCCAGGCAGAGCTTTTGCATGTTTGATCGTTTGCTTTTTTCTTTTTTATGAGTTGAACGCCAAAGATGAAGGAACAATGGAGAGAATGAAAATGAATAAGACTATCATTCAATCTCCTTCCACCGAAATGAATTCAATTTCAATTCCATTTGTTTTGGTAGGCCGGTTGATTTTTATCCAGGCACGCGTTGACACTTTTCTTGGGAATTTTCTAGTTGACACCGGATCTGAAAGATTAATCTTAAACCAGGAATATTTCAGGCAACATAATGGAAAGAAAGTTTATACCACTGGAAATACAGGTGATGTTGAAGAAGCTTATTTAAGACAGGTGGACACACTTCATGTGGGATCGATTAATATTTCTGATCTCCAGGCTCACGTTGTAGATATTTCGCACATCGAACAAAGTAAAAAAATAAAAATAATCGGAATATTAGGATATGATGTGTTCAAAGATTTCACTATATTTTTCGACGTCCAAAATAGCCGAATAGTCCTCAACAAGATGGACAAGTTTGGGAGGATTGATGATCAATTTCTGCAAACTGAAAAGCCAATGGACAGTCTGAAATTTACCCTTAATAAATACCTCATTATTGTAAAAGGATCAGTTAATAATGTTCCATTGCATTTAATCCTGGACTCAGGAGCGGAACTCAATTTGATTGACAATCAAATCAACAAAAAAGTGCTGGAAAATTTCACAGTAATAAAAAATATAGCTATGGTAGGAGTGGGAAAAAATAAAGTGGATACCCAATCCGGTATGCTTAAAGATGTAAAGTTTGGAAACCAGGTAAGCTCGAATATGAGGACTCTCCTTACAAGCATGGGAGATATCAATAACGCCAATAACAGTTCTGTTGACGGGGTCATTGGATATGAGTTTTTCAACAGGCGACGCGTGTTGATCAATTATAAAAACTCCATGCTGTATTTTTATGGGCCACAGATGGAGGTTAATGCGAGCCAGGTGAAAAACTGATTAATACATGCCTTTTGAAGGAAGTCCCAATTCCTAAAAAGATGAATGTGCAACGAAGATTGAATTGGTTAATTCAAAGGCTATAATCGGCTAATACCCTGTCGAGCAAACAAATAATCTGAATTATTTCGCTCTTTTTTCCAAAAATCACCAAAATTGGTGAGAACATCCCTTATATGAACATCTATATTTAGGTCTCAAAGTTCTGAAGGAGGAAATATCCCACAACCCCGGAAACGCACTCCTCCTTCAACTTTTTTAGGTAGAAGCTTATTTTAATTGATCATAAATTTACAAGTAGTTAAACAAATTATTAATTGTCATGACTATTTAGTCGAAAAGCTGACAGCAAAACGTTACTGTCAGCTTTTCTTTTTTAAACCCTCACGACCAGTTTACCTTCCTGGTCAGGTACATGATCAACGCGATGATCCCAAACAACGCAATGCTTCCGGCCAATAACGCAAAATCCTCCAACTGAAGAATCGTGTAAATAAATCCAAATAATAGGATCAGCATACAAGCTACCAGGCCCGCAAATTTTTTCACTGAGAAAATACTTCGGCTATATAGACTGATCAAGGTTATGGTCGAGAAAGATGCAATGAGATAAGCGGCATCAAATCCCAGATATTCAGAAAGTGAAAGGAGAAGAATAAAAAATATCACTAACGCGGCTCCGACTAACCCATATTGCATCGGATGTACTTTCTGTTTTTTCAACACTTCACAAAAAAAGTAAACCGCAAACGTGAGCGTGATCAACAAAAATGCATATTTGACTGTGCGTTCAATTTTTGTGTATTGATCCACTGTATCTAAGAGCTCAACACCGAATACGGGCGTCTTAGGTGCAGAACTCTCATAACCGGTTGGGTCATCGTATCGATATACACTTACATTTTGAAACGACTGTGGATTGGCATCAGTCCATTGTTGCGCAATTTGCCGGTTAATGTCCAGGATTGTCCAACTGGCATTAAATCCCTTATCACTGATCGTACTCGTGTCCGGTAAAAAGGTTCCTTCAAATTTTGGTGAAGGCCAGGAAGAAGATATGTTTAGCGTATTCTTACCTGCTACCGGAGAAAAGAAAATTCCATTACTTCCTTTCAGATTCAACTTAATGCGGAAATCCAGTTTTTCATGCTTTGCCACGACACCTGGTAAATGACACATTAATCCATTCGTGAGATTAATTCCCAAAGGCGTTGCTGCTGTCATCGGTATGATGGTGTCGTCAGTTTCAAAATTGACCTGAGCACTGATTCCGGATAAATCTGTGATGGAAAGGTGCACAGTTGCCCTGTCCCACAGAATTTTGTCTGCAGCAATATGTAATGCAGTTAGATCAGGATATTTAAAGCTTCCATGGATTTCAAGATTACTTTCATAAAGGATGACTTTATATATACTTCTCTTTTTGACCACCGGTGTCAATGATCCGCTTGTCTCAAGGGCATCAGGAAAATAGTATAAAATGTGATCGACCATTTGAATAGGTTGCTTATCATTTAGTTTGACTTCTTCCAGGTATGGAATTTCAATGTATGGACCGGTAATGGTTTGTAACTGGCCCCACTTGCTGCTCACTTCGTTGGTGACTTGCATTTTTCTGGACGAACGCTCGCTGACCAGGGCATTGATCATCAGACTCGGTACCATCAGGACAAGTATCAACCCACCAATGATGATGACTTTGATCAGTACATTGTCTGTCCAGGTTTTTATTTGAGAATCTTGATTGGTTTCCATGTCTATGATTTTAGTTGAGTTAAATCAAAAAGTATTTTGAATCCGCGGATGCTGAGCTGTAGCGAAATATTGAGAATAGGGTGTCGAAACGTCATGATTTATATCGGATCAGTTTTTCAAGAGCAGTAATATGTGTTTCAAATGCTTTGCGTCCCTGCCTGGTGATTTTGTAGCGTGTCATCGGTTTGCGGCCAACAAACGATTTTTGCACTGAGATATATCCTGCGGCTTCAAGACCTTTCAGATGCGAAGCCAGGTTTCCATCCGTGACCTCCATCAATTCCTTGAGGGTATTAAACTCCACTGAATCATTGACGACGAGAGCCGACATGATGCCAAGCCGGATCCTGCTGTCAAAAGTTTTGTCCAATGCCTCAATTAATTCCTTCATTGATGATAACTGTCGAGTTTTATCTTTTGATTTTCGATTTGTTTTTACGTTGATTGTTGAATGTTCTTTTTAGGAGCAAACATTAACAGGCCATAAATGATATGAACAAATCCAAACCCTATCGCCAGTATCGGAATTCCAAAACCTGAGATACCCGCGGGTATACTGAGAGCTATTTCAATAAGCCCAAGCCAAAAGACATGTCTAATTGTAAAATTTGAAACGATGACGAGAGCCAGTCCGTAGAATGAAAGGAGTATTGGGGCCAACAGTTCCCATTGTTCATTTTCATAGACCCAACCGGTAATAATGGTTCCTGCCAGTAGAGGTATTGAAAAATTGATCAGCATATTTCTGACAGCGGGAGACCAGGTGGATTGATGATCCTTGCGGGCTTTCCGCATGCAGGTGAACCATGAGCTAAGGACAGAAAGTAAGAGAACGACCAGTGCGATAACAGCAAGTTGAAGGGCTAATGGAGAATTTTTGTCAATACGCTCATTATATAAGCCGGTCGCTTTTGCAGCGTGAATAAACCATATCGATATTGAAAGACCGGCCAGGGCAAATATCCCCGGCAGGATGCCGGCCCAGCCGCTTAAGGAAATAAAGCGGGAGGAACGTTCCATCATCGACCGGATGTGGGCGAGATCCTCTGAATATTGATTTGAATTCATAATACAAAGTACTTTGAAATACAAAGTAAATGACTTTAATTGAAACCTGCAAGTGGAAAATCAAAATTCTCCAATTCGGGGTTCCGGCATACTTTGGCCATTTTGCGTTTATTCGTAAAAACAATAAAGATTGACTGAAATGGTCAAGCAGAATTATAGTTAGCTTTATAGTTCAATTCAGCAAAATGCACTTAAGCAAGACCTTGCTTCCGGTTTTTTTACTTTTCTTTTTGACACTATACATTTTTTCATCTGCGAGCAGTCAACAACTATCGCTCAAAGTGGCAGGAGATGACAAAACAGGTTATCGTGTCAATATTTATAATGAGCAAAAGTTGGTGGTGATGAACCAGGAAGAATTCTCGCTGCAAATGGCTAACCTGGATTTAAGTACAACAACCGAAATATTACATTGGACAGGCCAGAAATGGACGGGAGATGATCACAAGGTAGTTTTACAAAGAGATTCATACATTGAAGATTTTGATGCTGATCTTTCTGTGACCGTTACATACGAATTATTAAACCCGAATCTGATTAAAAAGACAATCGAATTATTTCAGCCATCCATGCCGGACATGTATTACATTTTGCAACAAACTTCAAGACCTGCAGAACCTCCGCAACGATATGTAACATTTGAATATGATAGTTTTCCGGGTGGTATGGTGCATGAAATGTTTCCTGCTGCAGGATTTATCACATCGGATCAGCATGTCATTGGGTTTTTAACAGACGCAGGTTACAAAAACCAGTATACGAGAAATACACGGCGCCGGTTTAGCGGACGCGGAGGAGGTTTCGTGGGCATGCGGAGATTGCCAGATCCGAATTTGTTTTCTATTGCCAGTGTATCGGACAGAGCTCAAAATAATCATTACATCCGGCAAACATTCGGTGAAATGTATAATCTTGATGCCGGTGAAGAAACCATATTGAGAATGCCTGATCAATATCAAAAAGAAGGCAATGCTGAAGTAGAGATCAAGGAAGGAACTATTTCTGTGACAGGCCACCCGGGATTAAGAGCAGGTATGCAATTTATTGCTCCATTTAAAGATCAAAAGATTTATACGATCTCATTTTTATGCAAAGGAAATACTCCGATAGCGCTAAAATTATTCAGAATTAAAAATGGACAAAAAACAATTGAACTCGAAGATGGCGTGAAGTACATTGACCATTTCCCTGTGAAGGAAAACGAATGGACCCTTTTTGAAGGAAGCATACTGGTTCCGTATATTGAACATGACAGCGTGTCCATGTTTATAGGTACACAATCAGGAAACGAATGCAGCATTCAGATAAAAGATTTGAAATTTATTGAACACCAGCCGCAAGTGGAACCCTATAATATTATTCCGCTGGGAGAAAAAGTCCAAAAGATCACGTACATATTTGCGGAGCCCTGGACATCTCATCAACAATTTATGATCTCCTCACAATCTCGCTTAGCTGAAGGAGAAGGTCTTAAAGGATCGATGATTGAGAAAATGGTATATGCCAATTTCAATATGCTCGCATGGATTACAGATACAAGGGATTTTACCCCATTTAATGTGCCCAATATGAATTACGCACCGGATATGTACAACCGGGATTCTTTTTTTTCTACTGTATCTACTTATAATAAGGAACTGAATCTTTCCATTTGGGATCAATGGGGCAAAACACAAACACCTCAGGGGGGTATTGGGACTATCATCACTCCGCTGATGGGATCGGTCGAAGTAAAAGACAATGAGGCCACCATCGAATGGCTCATCTGGGCGATGATGAACAAGCGTCGTTATGGCATTACTCTTCCACAGGAAAAAATTAAGAAAGCAGTTGATTATGTATTGAATGAATTTGATGCCGACAGGGACGGAATATGTCAATCTCATTTTTCATTGAGCCAGGTAGATATCATTGACTTCAATCCAAAAACCGACCGGCTTGGTGTAAACCAGGGCATGCTGGCTATAGCCTTAAGAACGATTAAAGAATTGGGTTTTGATATTTCGGAAGAGTATATTGAAAAAGCGGAAAAGGGATACCGGAATTTTTATGATGCGGAACGAAAACATTTACTCTTCGACCGGAATTATCCGGATATCATTACCCTGACTGACCTGGAACCCGAATTTTTTTCCTTGTGGTTATTTAGCAGGCCAATGCTGACCGATGAAATGGTCATAAATCATCTCGATCAAATACCTATTCTCAATAAAGTATCCAACTCACCTCATCCGGAATATGGAACTACGGCGCCTATTTGTGTAAGATTAACTAAAGACTGCAAAAGGATATGCTTATCTCAGCGGGGATTATCAGCCTTTTGAAAAATTTGGAGAAGAAAATTATAGCAACGGGAAAAGTGATGGTTACTATTATAATGGCGGGAGTTGGTTCAGGGCCGAATATTGCGCTTACGTGATCGGATTAAAACATGGATGGGAAAAAGCAAATGCTTTGATGGACAACAGGGTTTGGGCGGAGATTTATCTGAATCCTAAATGGCCATTCAGTAAGGAATTTATACCCACTAAATGGACGACAACGGATAGCTGGTGGCCATCAACAAGTGGATTGTGTTGGAATGTTTTTATATTAATGGCCGATGAAGTGGCAGGACTGCGAACTCCGGACATGGATCCTGATTTTAAAAATAGTAAGCTGAATAAATAACCAGATCAATCCTCATGACCCTTTATCAAATCGACGCTTTCACCGATAAACTTTTTGGTGGCAACCCCGCAGCTGTTATCGTTTTGGACTCATGGCCCGATGATCGTTTAATGCAATCCATTGCGTTGGAAAACAACCTGGCCGAAACAGCATTTGTAGTTCCGGAAGGGGAGGATTTCCGGATTCGTTGGTTTACACCGGCCGTAGAAGTTGACCTCTGTGGGCATGCTACTCTTGCAGCAGCCTTTGTCATGTTCACTGAGCTTGGATATTCAAAAAACACGATCCGGTTTCAATCCCGTAGCGGTTGGCTTTCTGTCAGTAAAAATGATTCATGGCTTACGCTTGATTTTCCGACTGACCAATTGAAACCTCTCAACATTACATCCTCCATTCAAAAATGTACTACCGCCAATATTCTTGAAGCGTACCAGGGCAGATCGGATTATTTATTAGTTCTCTCAGATGAGAAGACACTTAAGAACAGTCATTTTGATCTGCTTGCGATCGGTGCACTCGGCAACAGGGGAGTGATCGTTACTGCTGAAGGCAAGGATGTCGATTTCGTGTCCCGATTTTTTGCACCTGCATACGGCATAGCGGAAGACCCGGTGACAGGTTCAGCGCATACAACACTTACTCCCTATTGGGCAGGCAGATTGAACAAAAAGAAACTCACCGCAAAACAAGTTTCTCCGAGAGGTGGAAATTTGAAATGTGAATTAAATGGTGATCGTGTCCTGATCAGTGGTCAGGCCGTGTTGTATATGAAAGGTGAAATTTTTAAAAATAATTAGCATTAACTTTTATACATGAATACGATACAGGAAATAGTCAAAGGACTAAAAACTGGATTGCAAATTATTTTTATTAGTTTTAATCTATAATTTCCCGCTGCCGCGATCAAGATTTTATTTTAAAAGTAATGGGAAATTAATTTGATACTTGTTGGTAATCAGAGAACATCATTCAATTTTTTAGATAGTTTTTATTAACCATTAACCATTAACCATTAACCATTAACCATTAACCATTAACCCTTTTAACCCTTATCCTATGTCTCACATGATCAGATTTTCAAACCTTACTATAGGTGGAACCGGTGCTGATAATCCCGTACCGTTAACCCAGGCTAATTACGATTTATCATCGGCTGAGCAGAAACTTACCTATCAAAATATTAATGTCAACGCCGAAGGCTTTGATGTGACCGGATTGGCGCAAGTCAACCAGACAAGTGGTCAGCCGTTGATTGGCCCAACTGATATCTGCCGGTTGCCTTGCCCCCCTATTTGTCATTAATCATCAAACTGAGTCTTATCTGACTTTTGGCTATTTATCAGCAGGTTTATTTCTTATTTTGTCAATTGGAAAGACAAAATGAGAAATCGCGGACTCAAAAAATTATTATTTCTTTATATAACAATAACGTTATGTGATTTAACATCCATTTCTTATTGTCAACAGGGTAAACTATTATTTCACCACCTGGGACTTGAAGATGGATTAAGTGAACTAACGAATGAATCTGTTTATAAGGATACAAGGGGCTTCATTTGGATAAGTTCGATCAATGGGCTAAATCGTTTTGACGGAAGTAGGATAACTAAATATTTACCTGATCCCGGGGATTCTACAGCAATCGTTGGCCATATTTTACAAGGTAAATTTTTTGAGGATGACTCTTCTAGAATTTGGTTCAATACTTATGAGGCTGTTAACTGTTATGACAGATTTCATGATAATTTTCATCACTATTTCCTGAATGATAGCACTACGGGGGAACATGTCGTTGGATATCAATTTTTTCAACTTGATTCAGATCAACAGCTTTGGACAATTGCTCCTAGTCAATCCATCTATACTTTTAATGTCACTACCAAAAAGTTTCGATTTATAACACACTTGCTTATTGATCCACAAAAAGCGGTTGCCATTACAGATCCTATTGGTCATGTCAGCAAAATATTTGCTTTTGTCTACAGCCTTCCAGGTGTGGAAGAAGTTGATTTTGCTCCTGATGGCACAGTAGTTTATGATAAGATTTTATGGGCAAAAGGTCAAGTCCTTAAACCTCAGAAAATTATTACAGAGGGAGACAGCATTCTTTGGATTTCGTGCGCAAATGAATTAGTTAAATACAACCTCATTTCGAAATCCATTTGGAGATCAATAATTCCAGGCCTGCTGACCATTGAGGAATTTAATGATTCCAATTTGCTTGTTTCGATCGATGAGCAAGGAGTTTGGGAATTTAATAAATTGAAAATGGTTTTTGGATACCAATATCTTCCTGAGCAAAACAATCCATTGAGCCTTCTGTCCAACCAGATTAATTATATTTCTAAAGACTGTGATCACGGTTTTTGGATGAGTTCGACGGGTTATGGAATAAGTTATGCCTATGATGGAAAGAAAAAATTTAACCTTAGCAAACCAAATTCAATGCCGGGTACAATAAGTACGCATTTTAGTCCAAACGGATTTATTTTGGAATCTCCCGACAAAGTTTTGTGCTCCACAGAGAATGATGGGTTATTTATTCTCAATAGAAAAGGGGAAATTGAGAAAAAAATCATTCCGGAAGATGTTGAGACCGAATCCAGATTTAATTCCATCTATGGAATATTTGAGGACAGCGGACATCATATTTGGTTAAGTACTTATAATGGGCTTTCATATACATCAGAAGCATTCGATATTATTCATCACGTGAGCGATCAGGGACATAATATGTTGGACGGAGTAGAATTAAATAATGGAAGATTTTTATTTGCGGGTCAGGCGAATGGATTGTTTGAGGTATTTAAAGAAAATAATACATATACATATGATACCTTCCTGCCAAGATTTAGTAAAAACCCATATTTGCCTTTACTCCGGGATAAAAGTGGAAGAATATGGATGAATGAAAATCTTAATAAATTTATAATTATTGACCAGGTTACTTTTGATTCCATTACCGAGATCGACATTCCCGGAATGTGCGGACCGATGATCGAGACTGATGAAAATAACACAGCCTGGGTATCCAGTGAAGCAGGGCTCTATGAAGTTGATTCTAAAAATCTTACAATTCGAAAACACTATAACCTTAAAAACGGGTTGCCCTCCGAAGGACTTAGTTCTATGTTGATAGATGAGGACGGAATATTATGGATCGGTTGTGCCAGTGGCGTCATTCAGTTTAACACCAAAACGGATTCAAGTCATCTCTACACTTATGATGACGGTTTGCCTTCTACAGCATTTAACCGCCCTGGAGCAATACGATTTGATGATGGCGAAATGTGGTTTGGCTCACCAAAAGGAATTACTAAATTTTATCCTCACCAAATCAAGAATATCGATATCGTCGCTATTCCCCAGATCACTTCTATTGAAGTGAACAATCATCCTCCAGTCGAAAAATTAGTCTGCGAGATAACACATTCTACGAATATCACCGAAATTAAAAAGCTGACCTTTTCATATAAAAACAATACCCTCTCTTTTATTCTCAATTCACTTGAATACAGTGCTCCAAAAAGTAATAAGGTGCAATACAAGATGGACGGTATTGATGAGCAATGGATTGAAGCTCCGTCCGGAAGCATTATTCGATACCCAAATTTACAACCTGGGAAATATATATTTAATGTCAAAGCTGCAAACTCAGACGGAAAATATAACCCCTATATCAGAAAGCTAGAGTTGAAAATTCTCTCACCCTTTTATAAAACATTGTGGTTTAAAATATTGCTGGTATTAGCATCTATGGGGTTGGTTGTTTACATTCTATACCTGAATTTCAGCAAGAAACTTGAATTACAAAAAGTCCGGCTCAGGTTGTATGAGAATCTTCATGACGATGTCGGATCCAGGTTGACAGCTATAGTTCTTTCTGCTGAAGAACTTACACGCCAGGATCATCACGTCAATCCCGGCCTTCTGCAGATAAGTAAAATTTCCAAAAGCATAGTGGATAACATGAGACGTCTTGTTTGGGCCATCGACCCTGAGAATGACAGCATGAACAGTCTTGTGCAAAAAATACGATACGACAAATCCCTCATCCTCGATGATAAAATTGAATTCCATCTTGACCTTGAACCTTCACTAAAACAACTGATCGTACCCGGAGAAACCAGGTATCAACTCTCCTCCATCATCAATGAAGCCATCAATAATATCTCAAAATACGCGCAGGCAAAAAATGTTTGGATCGAATTCAATAAATCCGGCAGCGCCCTGCACATGATCATCAGGGACGATGGCATTGGTTTTAATACAGAAGAAGTCGGCCGCGATAAAGTAAAAGGTTCAGGCTACGGCTTAGGCAATATGGAGAAAAGAATTGCCCGCGTAAAAGGGGAAATCAAAGTTCGTTCAAAACCAGGTGAGGGAACAACCATCGAAGTCAATATACCGGTGTAATTAGGTTGTTGGTTGTTGGTTGACTTCCATATGACTACATTTATAGTCTCATCCATTGATTTGATCTATGATAAAAACAGTCCTTGCTTATGAAGATGATCCCTCGTTGCGAAAGCAACTGGAATATGTTTTTTATGCGATTAGGGACGAATTTGTCCTGTTGGATTCTTTTCCGGAGCCCAGTTCTGTAGTCGACCACATCAACTCCCGAAAACCGGACATCGTCATCATGGATATCGAAATGGATAACGAAGACGATGGCCTGACAGCACTATTTAAGATCAAAAGTGTGAAGCCTGATACAAAAGTGATGATGCTCACCACATTTGATATCGATGATAAAATATTCAATGCCATATGTCTTGGTGCAGATGGGTATATGTTGAAAACAGATTTTTCGTCCCATCAATTGCCTCATGAAGCCATGCGGAAGTCACTCAAGATCATCCTGGATGGCGGCGCATACCTGACTCCTTCTGTGGCAAAACGAATTCTCAATCTTTTCAGTGATGTATCTATTGCCGAAAAGATCAATAAAGTAAAGGATAGATTCCAATCCATTTTTAACAGGGAAACAAAGAACACAAATACAACCTCCGGGCTTACCCGCATGCAAACAGTCGTACTACAGAAAATAATTGATGGAAACTCCACCTCCGAAATTGCACGTGAACTGCACCTGACGGAAAATACGATCAACTCCCATATCAAAGCTATTTACGGCGCTTTGGAAGTTCATTCCCGGACTAAAGCAGTCAAAAAAGCCATTGAAGAAAAATGGCTTTAACCCCAGCTTTAATGTAAAATCTTTCATTTATTTCGTTCGACTCACCAAAATTGGTGAGTCCTTCGTGCGGTGTCCGGTCTATATTTACCATAGAAACTCATCAATACGAGAACTTGATTGAGCCCCGTCAGAATCATAATCCATGGCCGAACATGGAACAATGGGTAACACACACTATCAGAACACAAAGGTTTGATTTTGATAAAAGGGGATCTATCATATTACTGGGTCTTTGAAATATCATTTAAAATTAAATGAACATAAGCACCTCGTATTCATAACACCCACATAGGATCCCGGACGGTTATCTATACCCCCTGGATCGCAATTACCCAGGCTGATCGTTCACAAGAATGATCAGCCTATTTCATTTCCCCGGCCATTTCATAAATCAATATTTGATTTTTGCTTAAGTGGTTACTTAAGTTCCTTATGTTCCTAAGTGGTAAAAAAAGTGAATTTCTCCGTTTGAACCACTTAGGAACATAAGGAACTTAAGGAAGCCACTTAGAAAAGAACTCTTTCCGGAATATTTACTTATGTGAATACTTCAAATTATTTTTCTATTGAAATATAAATTTCTGTCCCATCCAGCCATTCCACTTTGTTTGCCCCTAAAGGGGACTTGTTTTTTTCTAAAATAATCTTATCTGCCAAAGTCTCCGTCTTAATATATTCTCCAAAAGTTTTCACTGCATCACTGATTCCCTGCAGTTCTTCAATTTTAATCTTTATCCTATCCGTAACATTCAATCCACTGCTCTTCCTCAAGTTCTGGATCCGGTTCACCAATTCTCGAGCAGTTCCTTCAGCAATAAGAGCATCATCAAGCGTCACGTCAAGCGCTACGGTAATATTATCTTCAGAAGCAACAAGCCAACCAGGAATATCTTCAGAACTGATTTCAATATCTTCCTTGCCAAGAATATATTCCTGCCCTTCAATAAACATCGTCAACTCGCCTCCACTCTCAAACCGGTTGATCTCTTCCTGCGGCAGGCCAGCAATCAGATCAGCTGCAGCCTTCATGTTTTTTCCAAGTTTTTTTCCAAGTGTCTTAAAATTAGCTTTTGCTTTTTTTGAAACAATGCCCGATGTATTGACGATATACTCGATCTCTTTCACATTCACTTCTGATAAGATGAGGTCTTTCACTTGCTCAATATCATCATGGAACAGATCATCAATCACCGGCAACATGATCCTGCGCAAAGGTAAACGCACACGCAATTTTTCTTTTTTGCGAATAGAAAGCACCAGCGAACTGATATGCTGTGCATAATCCATCCTCCTGATCATGGCCTCATCTTTCAGTTCATGAGACGCTGAAGGCAAATCAGAAAGATGCACACTCTCCGGATATTTACCCGAAGATCCGGTAAGGTTTTTGTAAAACCAGTCCGCAAAGAATGGCGCAACCGGTGAGATCATTTGGCTTACTACGGTGAGACATTCAAATAATGTAGCATAAGCAGCTCTCTTGTCATCTGATAATTCTCCTTTCCAGAAACGTCTTCGGTTGAGACGCACATACCAATTGGATAAATGATCATTGACAAACACTTCGATGTCACGACATGCAGTCGTTACATCAAATGCATCCATGTTATCATGATAAGCATCAACAAGTGTATGCAATCTTGATAATATCCAGCGGTCAATTTCAGGCCTTAATGCAACAGGGATATTGCCGGTATCATCACTCTTCCACTGATCAAGATTGGCATAAAGCGCAAAGAATGAATAGGTATTGTAGAGTGTACTAAAAAGTTTGCGTGTCGTCTCTGTGATGCCATCTTCATCAAACTTCAGGTTATCCCAGGGTTGCGCATTCGATAGCATATACCATCGTGGTGCATCTGCTCCATATTTGTTGATGGTCATGAAAGGATCAACAGCATTACCCAATCGCTTTGACATCTTCTGCCCGTTTTTATCCAGCACCAGGCCGTTGGACACCACATTTTTAAATGCAACAGAATCCATCACCATCACCGCAATCGCATGCAGCGTAAAAAACCATCCTCTTGTCTGGTCCACACCTTCAGCGATAAAATCAGCTGGGAAATTCTCTTTGAAAACATCTTTATTCTCAAACGGATAATGCCACTGCGCATAAGGCATCGAACCGCTGTCAAACCAAACATCGATCAGGTCCAACTCCCGTTTCATTTTGTTTCCTTTTGGAGAAACAAGAATGATGTCATCGATAAATGGCCTGTGCAGATCCGCCGGTACAGATTGTTTGAGTTTCAATTTTTGATTTGCAGCTTCAATTTCTTTAGTAAGCTGTTCAATCGAACCAATGCAGATTTCTTCAGCACCATCTTCACTTCTCCAGATTGGAAGTGGAATACCCCAGAATCTCGACCTGGAAAGATTCCAGTCCTGGAGATTTTCAAGCCAGTTGCCAAACCTCTTTTCTCCCGTATGTGCCGGAACCCAGTTGATGGTCTTGTTGAGCTCGATCATCCGGTCGCGGCATGCAGTTGATTTGATAAACCAGCTATCCAGCGGATAATATAAAATGGGTTTATCCGTCCGCCAGCTATGCGGATAATTGTGTTCATACTTCTGCACATTGAGTGCCTTCCCTTCAGTCTTCAACAATACCGCGATATCGACATCGACATTTTCATATTTAGGATCATCGGTGTAGTCTTTGACATAGCGATTTGAAAACGGACCTACATTTTCTTTGAACTTACCTGTCATGTCAACAAGTGTAAGCGTGCCCACACCATTTGCTTTAGCCACACGCTGGTCATCTGCACCAAATGAAGGTGCAGTGTGCACAATCCCAGTTCCATCAGAAGTAGTCACATGATCACCTGTCAGGACAACATATGCATCAGTTCCTCCGACAAGAGGCTCAATCGGATTTCCAAAATCTAAAAGTGGTTCATACCGGATGCCTTTAAATTTACTTCCTTTGATTGGAGCAGATTGAGCTTCGATCGCAGGTTGATTTTTTCCGCCTAACCAATGACTTACGAGTTCTACTGCAAGGACGATGCTGACTGGTGCATTTGTATATGGATTTTTTGTTTTGATTTTCACATAACTGATCTCCGGCCCAACCGACAAAGCTGTATTAGAAGGCAGTGTCCACGGTGTGGTCGTCCATGCCGTGAAACGAACATCTTCTTTGTCATCATCAAACAAAAATGAAGATCGTTCGTCACGTTTTATTTTAAATAAGGCTACCACAGAAGTATCCTTCACAAGTTTGTAGGCACCAGGCATGTTGAGTTCATGTGAACTCAATCCTGTTCCTGCATCAGGAGAGTAAGGTTGAATCGTGTAGCCTTTGTAGAGAAGTCCTTTGTCGTAAAGAATTTTGAGCAGGTTCCAGACTGACTCGATGTAATCATTCTTGTAGGTGATGTACGGATTATCGAGATCGACCCAATAACCCATTCGGCGGGTGATATCATCCCATTCCGCTTTATAGCGCATGACGGTTTCACGGCAACGGGCATTGTAGTCTTCTATGGATATGCTTTTCCCGATATCAACTTTCGAGATGCCTAATTCTTTTTCTACACTGAGTTCGATCGGAAGTCCATGGGTGTCCCATCCGCCTTTGCGTTCGACACGGTATCCTTTCAGTGTCTGATATCGGCAAAATAAATCTTTGATTGTGCGGGCCATGACGTGATGAATGCCCGGCATGCCATTGGCGCTGGGAGGGCCTTCATAGAAAACCCATCGCTTTTCCTGCGACCGCTGAGAAACGCTTTTTTCAAAAATCTTGTGTTCTTCCCACCATTGGAGCATTTCCTTATCGATGGCGGGAAGATTCAATCCTTTATATTCCGGATACAGATTCATTCTGGGATGTCCATTTTACTAATGAAAAAAGCCCCGACTACAATCTGACGAGGCTTTTATAGCTGAGATTGTAATTGTCTTGTTATGTAATGATTATATGGTTCATTATTCTATTCATCAGGGGAGTAAAGGTATATAAAAAAAGGCTAAGGAGAAGGCTGAGGCGAAGGACAAAATTATTTACATTCAGTTTAGCGTTTTAGGATTTTGATTTAGTCAGGCCAAAGCAAACTCCAATGAAAGGCTGAGCTATTGCATATTTATATGGAATTTTGTTAAGAGGAAAGTGATTGTAATATCCTGCATAGATCCAAATTGTCTTAGTGATACGAAATTCATACGATCCACCAATAATGCGATTGACTACGGTTCTTCTTTTGGGCTCAAAATCACCTGCGAAAACGATATCACTTAAGCTAAGGCCTGCTCTCAAATTGAGTTTCGATCTCTTTGCCCTCAACAAATCATAGTCAACTGTTAGACCAGCAATATAAAATGGATCTTTTACTTCATCAGGAGAAGTCAAAACAAGTATATATTCTGCACCTATTCTCCATTTATGATTGAGAGCATATCGAAGGTTAATATTGAGATATTGATGTAGAAGATTCACCGAATCACCGGTACTTTCCAAAATAATCGGATCTATGAGAAAGGTGTAATATCCTCCCAAATAAAAACCTGATCTGATAGTATCCTGAGACTTCAGCGAATTCATGCCCATGAATATCCCGGAAAATATGAGTAACCATTTCTTCATAGTTTAACTACGAATTTTATTTGCAAGGGAGAGTATCTATATGGATCATGTGAAAGAGCCGGTGTATATTCCTGATAATACAATAAGCTTATTTGCCCCCAGGCATTAATATAAAAATTCCAGGCTATGCCATATTGTCCATAGGCATAATATGATTTCGTTTGATGAAGTCCTGAAAGCCTGAATTCATCATTTTTTAAGTTCATAAGACCAATGCCTGTTGAAAGCTCCGGGTACCATCGGATATGAATAGGTATCTTGAATATATGGAATGGCGGCAAGGATACAAGTGCTTCATCAAATTTCAATGAATATTGAATACCAAAACCAAATGCATCAATAGTCGAATCAAGAAAATTAAGATCTGTTCTAACCCTATAATAATCAAAAAATAAATGTAAATATTGTGATTCTGAAAACTCGAAACCTCCTTGTAATCTGTACCATGCCGTGGAATAATAAAATCCTGAGTCCGAAGGTGAAGTCACAAAATCCTTTATACCGGAAAATCTTGGCGTAAATCCCAGTTCAAACTTTCTTTTTAAGGCTAATTTAGAAGTGTCCGGCATTTGCTGGCCGGACGCTCTAAAAGTACAAGTAAAAGCAAAACATATAAATAGTAAGTTTTTAAATACCAGCATTCCACCAACTATTTGAACTATTGTTTAATCTTTCGAGAGGTCCACAAAAATCTGTTGTTGTTAAACCCCAAGACCATAATCTGGCTATTTTTTTTCTATAAAAACCTAGCCGATAAATATTGTCGTAGCCACCCAAAAGTAAGGGAATCATTCCACTTACTCTATTTCTCCAACCTAGCCATCCTAAAACAGGGATTCCAATACCTGGCAATGTGAATATTTGGTTATTTCCATCACCATGCTGACCTCTGCATATCTCTCGCCAATCGTCATTCAACTGAGTCATATTTGCTCGAGTGAATATAACATTTCCATTTCCATGAACCACATGACCATAAACAGTTTCCTCTAATAAAGTCCACCAGGAGGGAATTTCGTTGTCTGCAAGAACAATACTATCCATATTATATTTAGTTGCATAATAAGCCAAACTGTCTGTAACAATATCATACAATTCTGCATTAACTCCTTTGGAATCAGCGTAATCGTAATACTCCGAGATATCAGTAAACTTATGTACAATAGTTTTTGTGTGATAAGCGATATTGGAGTGTAATCCGGTTTCATAAAGGAAAATTGTTGTTGAGTCAGTGGAAAAAGAAGGCACGGTAAAAGCCGAGACAACAGAATTATCAATACGATATTCATATTCAACTAATGTATCTCCTCCACCACGAGGAATAACCGTTTGAACTAAATCGTTATTTGGTTCACAGCCTATCAAGTAAAAAATTGCTAACAAGAAGCAAAATCCACACAAAACCCAATTTGAAATTAGCTTTTGAGCATGATAAAAAGAATTATTAAGTGTTTTCATAATAAAAAAATTTAAGATCATATACCTTGACTGACCCGATCGGGTTTTGGGGCCTACTTTTACATGGATTTTCGGCATTTTCCAATATTGATTTAGTGATTCTGTAAGCAAGATTATTCCATGTCGCTGTCAAATATGACAGTCAAATGTTAAATATTAAAATTCTTTTTCTGATCTGTGCAACTAGATATAGTAATGAAAGGAATTTGTTGAAACATTATCAATCGTTCTTGTCTTTATGATGTTGCATTAAAATTAATTTGATTTATTCTTCGTTTTCATAAACATATGATGCCCTGGTTTTTTCAAAAATGAATATAGCTCCTTGATTTTTGATTTCTTGGTTCGTTGATAATCTTATATAGAGTGCCTTCTGAATGCTTAACCTTTTTGCAAATTGTTTTGAATAAAGTGTCCAGAAAATAGGGGGCTAAGTCATTATACTCATGAGAATAAAATATTTTCAATCGAACAGGGTTTTACTCCAATTCCTTTATAAATGTTGAAACGGATGACCTTATCACGACTCCGGATTAGAGGACAAGCCAATGCAAACCCCAATGAAAGGCTTAGACTTAGACTTAGACTTAGACTAAGGCTAAGGCGGAGGGCGAAATTGGTATACCCTATATTCTGAATTAGACGGTTTTTTTCCTGTGCTTAATAAGGAGGGGTTGTTTAGTGTAATCCTATGATCATACAAAATCGTTGAATCCTAGTTTCATTGCTACACCTTCCATTTAACTTCAATGTTAATTAGAATTTATACTTACTTAAAAATTTGATTCTCAAAAAATTTACCTTATTACATATTTGCCTGCATATTATTGTTTATTAAATCACCGTTAATCAGCACGATTTGCATCCTATTGTTAAATTGTTTATTCAACTTTTCAACATCTTTCATTACCCTCCTGATTTTAATTGCAGTCAAATTTGGTCTTCCGGACATGATAAATTCCACAAGAATAATATACTCTTTATATAATGTTTTGATATCAATTTTATCCCCACTCAATGTTCTGAGATACGGGGCATAATTATTTAAATGCATTGATTTTTTCTTATTAATATTATTTAATTGAGAGCTGTCTAATAAAACTGGTTTCCCGCTTTTTATTTGTTCTAATATTTTCTGTTGAGTAATGGAATCAGAAACAATGTTATAATTCTGAGTTATGGAATCTGTAATAAATAAACTATCACCATTCTCAAGTAAAAATTTCATGGCTTTATATTGAAATTTATCATCGGAGCAGTTCATTCTGTTATCACCAAATGATATATACTTACCCTCCCTATTAAATATAGGCGTCTTTAACATAATAATACCAAAATCATCAAAAGAAGTATCATAACGTAATAAAGGATATCCGTCAATCCTATGTTTATGCGCAAATTTAATTATGGATTCAGGTGTTTGGATTTGAGGTTCATGGTAAGTGGCGGTAATTACTCGAATTGGGGTACAATTACAAAGTGAAATAAATACACAAAAATATAAAACTAATTTTATTGTTTTTTTCACTAGTATATATAAATTTCTACCCTCTAATAAAATATTATTTGAGGGTAGAATATTTTTGAATTAAATTAATATGAATTCATGTCAACTAATGCAGTGCCATAAGGATAAGTATACGAGGTGGTTATTGGATAATCGCCGCCAATAAACTGAAAGTAATGGAATACCTGAGCTCCAAAAGTAAATCCGTCGTCGTCGACCCATCTCACATTGTTACTTATGGTTAGATCAGAATCGTAAGCAAGCTCACTTGAGATATCTTCTAAATAGATAAATCTTGCATGGTACCGATCAGGAAAGACGATTTTGACGTCAATTGCAGAAGAAGTGTCTTGATCTGCCATTGCTGGCATAAGTTCCCAATCACCACTTTCTGTGTAAGCTGCTCCACACTCGGGAAAATTAATGGTAAAGACGCCGCATCGCATTTTGGCGATGTATCCTCCACACCTGACAGATAGTCCCCTTGTGCAATCATTTTTACACTTGCCTTTTTGAAGACCAATCTCAATCCAATCACCCGGACAATGTCTGGGAACAATTTGTTGGTCATTATTTGGTTTTTTCATGCCATCTTCATTTTGGCAACCGATGGATGCGATTAGTAGACTTGATAAGATAATAATAATTAAATTTTTCATATAAATTGGATTTATGAGGTTAAAAAATTGGTTACACCCGATAAAAAAATCTGAATACAAGTTTAAAATTGATGCACCTTTTGACTTGCACTATAATTATCTTATTCGTGTCGATCGTTAACCACTAAAGGCTAACCTGAATCTGATCCCGGAGACCTCTATGTTTACAAGATTAAAGCCGTCTACTGTCAAATCTGACAGTGAATTGTTAAATTATAGTTGATTTCGGATGTCGGTAGGCTGAGTCTTAAGAATGGGGGAAGATGGATGTAGTATTTCAGTGATTATGGCCCGGAAGATATTTCTTCAATAAAAATTTGACTTCATCTTCATTTTCATAGATATAAGATGGCCGACTGGCATCAAAAATAATGATAGCCCCATGATCCTTTAGTTCATTAAGAATCCGGTAAAGTGTACTTTCCGAAATAGTCAACTTCCTGGCAAATTGCTCAGGCTTCCCTGTGCTCTTGAGAAGAATTGAATCATGTATTCTCTTGAGCAATTCAATGTTATTAAAATGACCCATGCGTCAATTATTTTTTATTGATTGAAAAAATTGATAATAAACCCTTGGAGTAATCAGGAGCAATAGCACCATCGATAGAAATGCAGAATCCGAGCCTGCGCCAAGGATCGACAGAAAGAATAATGGTTGGAAAGAATAGAAACTGAACCGGAATGACGCGACACCAACTGCCAATTTTACCCCCCCCCATTTTTGTTATCTGCAAAATTGGCAGCCGATGCAGACAAGAAGATAACATAAAAGACTCCGAGTGAAGAATACGCCCGAAATGAGGACTGACTTTTATTTCTAATTATGAACATGGTGTATGTGTCCTTGTAAATTAGTCCTTAAGAATACAATAAAGGAGTGTCAAAAAAAGGGAGACGAGACACTAACAATAAAATTTACATCGTTCAATCCTTTTGTTACTTAAAATTTACCAGGCATTGAACTATTATCAAAATTTTGAGTAAAATGCTTATCTAAATTACAATGAAAGCTTAAATAAAAAAAATGTTAAGATTGATTTCAGGGGGAATGAAATCTCACGCCTCACGCTCTCACGTTCTCACGCTCTCGCGTCTGTCTTTCAGATACAGCCAAACAATCCCCACCGCCCCAATCACAATCAACATACTCGCGATATACTCCGCCTGAGTAGCGTGCATTCCCAAAATGGTGATATCAGGATTCGTCCGGATTTTCTCAATAAAAAATCTTTCTATTC
Source organism: uncultured Saprospiraceae bacterium (assembly GCA_963746195.1). Classification (GTDB taxonomy): domain Bacteria; phylum Bacteroidota; class Bacteroidia; order Chitinophagales; family Saprospiraceae; genus Opimibacter. The sequence goes on from CAVVAS010000005.1 coordinate 308,426, forward strand.
CATTGAGTAAAACATAAATGAAAAAAAGTATTCCCGGAATTTTAATTCGCTTTCTCAACGACCATAGAATACCAAAAATGATCAGTGCGAAAGTGGTTTCATAAAACGGAGTTGGATAAACACCTTCACTGAGATGCCTGCAATAATGCCAAATACATCCGTCAATCTGCATCCCGTCATTCAATACATTATTCGGATAGTCAAACGACCACATCCAGTGTGGCAGGAACCACCACGATGGTTCAGGATTTGAATTGACAATACCCCAGTCGCCATCCCCTGAAAGCTGACAACCAATTCTTCCAACTGCATATCCCATGATCAATGAAGGTGCCACCGCATCCATCATGTGAATCGGCTTCATTCCTTTTTTAATGACATACCAGTAGACTGTAATAAAAGCAAGAATGAGTCCGCCATAAATAGCAAGACCACTTCCACTCAACAACTGATCAAGCGGACTTTTAATAAAAGCTTTAATATTCTCTTCGCTTTCAATGATGGAAAATAATCTTGCACCCACTAATCCTGAAATCGCTGCAAGAATAGTGATATCACCTACTCGCTCATGAGGCATCACAGTAACTTCTTTGATTAATGGTTTTGGAAGTTGTTTTTTTCGGCTATCCCAATATCTTAAAAAACCAAAAAAACCTGCAGCAAGAATACCCCACAGGAAAGTGCCCTTGGCCGATAATAAAATAGATGCCGGATCAGGTTTAAATTGATCAAAATGTTGGAGGATATAAGGAAGTTTGAATCCAATAATAAAACCGAACAATGCATTTTGGGTTATCTCTTGCCAGGTCGCCGGAAAACCCATTCGGATTTTCTCTGTGAAGCCGGTCAGTAATCCTTCTTTCTCTTTTCGGAGCAATTCGAGCCTCAAAAAATAAGCACTCACGATAAAGGACAAGATCAAGAGCACACCAAATGTCTTGAAGACACTTAACCAGTTATCCGGAGCACTGCCGAAAATATCATGAAAGAAATAAGAGAGATCCGGATACATAGTCGCTAGCGGTCGATGATCAATATTGAAATCGAAAGCGAAAATAACCTACTTTTTCCGTATGCATAGATTCCACGGATGGTTGGAGTTTGCTCCAGCCACATGTAGTTTCTCTATAACTCACCCCCTAACCCCCTCTCTTGTAGTTAATGTAATTACCTATTGACAATTCAGATTCCCAAAGAGAGGGGGCGAAATGGAATGGTATTATCAGATCTCCCCCTCTCCTTGTGAAATCTTTCGTGTCAATAAGTAAAATCTTTTTTTTACAAGAGAGGGGGTCGGGGGGTGAGTTATAGAGAGAGAAGGCGCAATGGAAATTGTATTTTCTCAACGCCCCCTCTCTTTGGAGAAACAACATGTTAGCAAGTAAAAAATTTCTCTGCTAAGAGAGGGGGTCGGGGGTGAGTTTATTGAAATTCTTCTGCTGCAGGTTCATCAATGCTGAAGATGAACGTCAGTTGACCACATTCTTTCATCGGTGCAGAATATTTTTCTTCAAACCTGTATTTGAGGGCGAGATCTGTAGCCCGCATGATGATATCGTGATCTGTGATCGTGGTTTTTTCAGGATCATAACCTGCATACACAACTCTTCCCTGCCTGTTGATGCAAATATTGAGTGTGACTCTTCCATTGATCTTAGCAATGGATGAAATATCTGATCTGTAGATGACACGGCGAGTGATGATTCCGTTTCCTTCAAGTCCGTCACCTCCACCACCATTTCCTGCAGTGGCAGCTCCTTGTTGGTCACCTGGTATCGGACTACCTTGTCCTCCTCCATCGGCATGAGTCTCAGCATCTGCCCCGTTACCATTGGTTTCAGTTGCGGTGACTTCGGTGTCATCCTTGGTCACGACATCACTCTGTACCTCACTTACATCTTTTGCAACCGTAGTTTCAGTGACAGGTTGTGTCTCTTCGACAGGAACAGGATCGTTGTTCGGTTTGTCAGTGGTAGGTTCAGGTTGTTCATTGTAGATAGGGCTTCGCGCTTGTAATCCTTCGCTTCCTGAGGAAACCACCTTTGGTATTTCCTGGTATCCTAATTCAACGAAATATTCTTTCGGCTCGACCTTCGCTATCTGATGAGCGATCGGCAATAATCCAAGCAGCAACAATCCTGCATGTACTCCAAAACTCCATTGGAGGCTTTTCTTTTCGGTTACTTTTTGCGTTTTCATACATCAATGATTTAGATCAGTTGTATAAAAGACGCCCGTCTTTGTGTTAAGGTGAGTTGCTGATGTATTAAGGAAAAGATAAAAAATTGAGGTGAATTGCCCCCGACCCCTGGGTTCCGCATCCGCACTTCCTCAGCATGGAAACGACGGGGCGAATGATTGTAACAGGATTAAGTTTTATAATTTATAATTGATCCAAGGTGGAATCACATTTCTGATCTAGTTTTAATATGATCTAACACCAGGTATAATCTTTCGCCCCCGCGTTTCCGAAATTGGATTCCATTGATACGCCTTAGGCGGAAAAATGAATTCATGAAGGAATGCAGGGGTCGGGGGCAAGCAATAGAGGTTGTTGGTTGGGTTTTGTATTGATCTAATTCGATCCTGAAAGGATCAAACATTAATAGCCCCGGGTGCAACCCGGGGAATAATGAATGAGATGAATTTCCAACCCTGAAGGGGTTGAATCAAATTCTGTTTCGATTTTAAATATTGCTCACGATGTTAGACAACAGTTTTTTATTCAACCCCTTAAGGGTTGAAAATTGTGGTGATTCATTATTCCGGGGGTTTCACCCCCGGCTAATAATGTTGAAGTCTTTCAGACTTAAAAAGCCGCACCTTTTCCAAAGTGCGGCCCATGCCCAAATCTTAATTTAATTTTCTATTTAACAAACTTATACGCCTGGGAAGCGTGTCCATCTGTGATCACCAGCAAATAAAATCCCGGACTCAAATTTTCGGTGCTTATTTGTACATCATTTTTCCCTTGTGTTAATGAATGCACACCAGATGAAATTAATTTTCCTGATACATCCACAACATTCATGGAGAGAGAAGACATTTTATTCATTTCAATGCTGACATTTAACTGATCACTTACAGGATTCGGACTTAACAGTGCATCACCTGATATTTCATCTAAAGGTGCTATTCCGGTTTGGATCGAACATAGATTATCTTTTACGATCTGTCCGCGAATCTCTCCAGCAGGATGAAGTGCAGTATGGACATTGGCATAAACATTTCCCGCAAGAATGCCATTGATGATAGAAGTATCAACAGCAACTGCGTTACTAAACAATGATCCATTATTAAATGAAGCAGTCAGCGGCAGGATCACTCCGCCACTCACACCGATAGGAGCACTGTGCAAATGTGCAGCCACCAGCGGACCTGTCAGTCCATCAGTTACAATGGATAAGTTAAGATTAGTATGCAGACGATCGATGGATGCAAGACCTGAACCTTGTGCATTCGGTGCATTGATAGGTGAAGTTTCCTGATTTGTACACATGTCAAATCCATATCCATCCCTTGCTAACCTGAACATTTGACCTCGCAATTCTCCTCCGGGATAAGCAGGGGTGTGACCATTGATATATATTTCACCCGTCAGGAGAGAGATGATGTTATCACTTGAAATAGGACCGGTAAAATCCAGGCTATTATTATTCAGACTACCTGAAAAATTAAGCACTACAGGGCCGCTGACACCGACATGTCCATGATGAAAATGAGATGCACCGATAACGCCTGATACAAAATCAGTGACCATCAACGTATGCACATTCATTAAGTCGGTAGATATGGTAGATACAGCAAATCCTGTTGCAGGCGTTACAGCAAAAGGAACTTCCTGCGATCCTGACATCCATCCATCAAATGAAAGACCATTTCGCACACTGAGCTGTCCCCTGATTTCTCCATCCGGATTGTCGGCTGTATGCACATTAATATATATGTTCCCAACGAGCAGAGAAATAAGTTGGGGAATCGTCAGATCAACTTTACCCCGAATTCGATGTCCATCAATCAGGCTTCCAAGGTCAACGATGACAGGTCCATTTACACCGGGCGCTGCTTCATGCAGATGAGCAGCAGTTATATCACTGGAAAGACCAGTTAACTGAACATTTACTTCCAGGGATAAAGATCCCTGCGCATAATGAAATGCTCCCAATCCTTTTCCATTAGTTGTGATTGCAGGATTCTCCTGGCTTCCATCCAACTGAGCCACATAAGTATAATCCTGTTCCAGCCCGATTTGTCCTCTTATTTCTCCTCCGGGATGAGCTGCAGTATGAACATTGATGTAATAACTTCCATCCATGAATTTGGCTAATTGCTCGGGAGTGATACCCGTTATCTCCGTTTGAATGCGATTACCAGTAAATGTCAGCGGAAAAATAACAGGACCGTTGATTCCTGGTGTTCCATCATGAATGTGAGCAGCCATAATAGGCCCCGACAATCCGGTGACAGTCACATTCACTTTTGCAATAGTTCGGTCTTCATTGAAAAAAACAGTTGCAATACCAACTCCATCAGTAGTGACTGGGGGGTTTTCATGATCGCCATTCATCTGCGCAGAAAACATCAGGTCATCTTTGAAATGCGGATCGAACGGCAGAGTCGAAAAAAGATCACTTGAGTGAACAAGATTACCCCTGATTTCGCCACCCGGAAACATGCTGGAATGAACATTAGCATAAACTTCATTTTCTTCAAAATGACTTGCAGCAACTGAATCAAAAGGTTGAGCACTGAGTGCATCCCAATAACCTTCAGCAGCACCAAAATTATTATAGAAACCAGTCAGAGGAAAAATGACAGGACCCGATACACCCGGTTCTTCATAATGAAAATGAGAAGCAGAGAAAGTCCCTTGCAATCCACTGTAAACAATCATGAAATGAACATTTGTTTCATTTCGATCAATGGAAGCCATTCCTGCACCGGTGGCAGTACTATTATTTGATGGAACTTCCTGGCCACCATTCATATCAAATGTATAAGGCTCACGCGCCAGCTTATATACCTGGCCTCTGATTTCGCCACCCGGATGATCAGTGGTGTGAATATTCATATAAAGACCCCCTTCAAGCATTTGATTGACCAGATCAATCGTGATCGGCTGCAATCCTGAGATGGTATTTCCAATGATATCATTTGACATATTAATGACCACTCCGCCGCTGACACCTACTTTCCCGGTATGAAAATGAGCAGCAAGTGCCGGACCCGAAAGACTATCAAACACTACAGAATATTCTACTTCAGATAAATCAGGTGTTATTGTGGCAATGGCGAGTGCCTTGCCTTTTGTATTCACTGCAGTTGATTCCTGGTTACCATCCATGACAGCTTCAAATGTGAGGCCCTCTTTCAACAAAAGCTGTCCGCGAATTTCACCGTCAGGATTATTGACGGTATGCACATTGACATAAAGTTCACCCGCTGCTAATGCATCCATAAAACCTGTAGCATCCCATGTGCCACTTAATACATTTCCCACAATGAAAGATGACAGATCAAAAATGACACCTCCATTACTTCCTATTGCTCCCTGGTGAATATGAGCTCCAATCACAGGACTGGTCAGCCCCTCGAAGATCATTTTAAATTTTACTTCATTATGATTTCCCGAAAGATTGGCAACAAATAACCCCTTACCATCTGATGCTACAGACGGTACTTCAGAAGCACCTTTCATCAATGCTGAATAACGCAAATCCGTTTCTAAACCGATCTGTCCCCTGATCTCACCATCCGGATGCAAATCAGTATGGGCATTGATATAAAAACCGCCCCTGATAAAAGCAGCGATCATTTCTTTTGAAATATTTTGCACAAAACCTTTAACCCTGTTCCCGCTGAGGAAAGTCGTAAGGTTAATCACTACACCTCCATTTTCTCCGGGTGCACCTGCATGAATGTGAATCCCTGTAATGGGTCCAGTGAGATTGCTAAGGCTTACACTGACATATAGTGTAGATTTTTTTTCATCGAAAGTAAATATGCCGAGGCCCTGTCCATCTGAAGCTACGGCAGGTACTTCGGTCGAGCCATTCATTTTGGCTGTAAAAATTAAACTGGACGTAAGACGTTCAGCGAAAGCACTACTCCAAAAAATGGAGAAGAATAATAGCAAAGAAAGTAATGATGTTTTCATAGTTAAGGATTTGAATGACTTAATAAATATTAAAAGATCACATTTAGGATAAGACTTAGAAAAGGCTATCTATGAGGAAGAATATAGATGCTGTGATCTAAATTATGGGATTAAAGACCACTCTCTGAGGCTGATGATGGGCTAATGGTACTGAGTGAGAAAAAAAACACTCCAGACAGAACCCTTCCATCCCTGATAGAGATCAGTATCGATGCCTGGAGCTGAATTAAGACAAATATTATGGTGAGATCATATTCTTCAATCTGCACGAGTTTGCATGATCGACTCGATTTCATCCGGATCGATGGGAATGGATTCCATGAGGTTCTTCGGATCTGATTTTGTGATGAGAATATCGTTCTCAAGCCTTATTCCAATATTTTCTCCAGGGATATAAATACCCGGTTCGCACGTCAGGACCATGCCGGCTTTAAGAGGTGCGTTTCTGTCACTGAGATCATGGACGTCATATCCGAGATGGTGACTGATTCCATGCATGAAATATTTTTTCCAAAGAGGGGACTTGGGATCTTGTTTCCGTAAATCGCCCAAGGAAAGTATTTTGAGTTTGACCAATTCATGTTCAATCAGTTTTCCTGCCTCGGCGTTCAACTGATCCAGTTTAATACCGGGTCTCATCATGTCGGTGACCTCATTCAATATTTTCAAAACGGAAGAATAAACGGCCCGTTGTCTTTTTGAAAATTGTCCTGATGCAGGAATGGTTCGGGTCATATCCGAAGCCATGCAGGCATATTCTGCACCGAAATCGATCAGGACCAAATCATCTTTTTTGATGGTTCTATCATTTCGGATATAATGAAGTGTGCATGCAGATTTTCCTGATGCCACAATAGGCTCAAATGCATGATAACATCCCTGGCGAGTGATGATATAGGTTAATTCAGCCTCAACTTCATACTCCTTCATTTCAGGCTTAATGGTCTGCAACACGCTGTCAAAAGCCATCCCTGTCGTCTGTACCGCATTTTTCATCAAAGCAATTTCGCCGGGGAGTTTGATCATGCTTATCTCCCGGAGGATTGATTCAGAAGAAATAAATTGATGATCCCGATACATTTGTCTTAGTTCCGCGGCTTTCCGGTCATTTTGAGAAATGACTTCTGATTCGGGACGATCGGGTTGACGCGTATTCAGATAGATTGAGGAGACTGAAGGGATCAATGATGAAATCGTTTTGTCCCATTGATCAATCATTCGGATATCGGATATGCCTGAAATTTCCTTTGCTTGTTTTGAGGTCAGTCGATCACCATTCCAGGTAGAATGTAGAGGATCTTGCGGCAGAATAAATGCAATCTCCTGGTATAATTTCTTTTTTGCACCCTGGATGAGGACGAGAATTGTTCCTTGTTGATCCAGTCCTGATAATGAAAACAGGCGGGAATCTTGCCGGAATGGAAAGGACTGATCGCCGTTGCGAAACATGGATTCATTCGAAAAAAAGATGGCTATTGAACCGGAAATCATCTTTTTTGCAAATTTTTTTCGCCTTTCAGCAAATAATTTCGACGGAATGGAGGGATATCGCATATGCTCGTTTTATCAAAAATGAATGCAAAAGAGGTCCAATGATGTATGATCCAACCTTCGGAATGGATCAACTTCAGCTGCAATATATCCAATTCTTCAACTCTATTTCCGGGCAGAATGATCTGGTATTTTCATAAGTTGATTCTCCGTCCCGATAGCATCAAAGTCATCTCATGCATGCGTCGTCACCTTATAGAATGTAGCAGGCATAAGGCATGTAGCAATAGGCAATCAATCATCATCAGCATTGCGGACGCAGATCATTTGTAAAATTTGACGAGCGAAATGGTGAATAAAGAAAAAATCATGTGCTCGAATTTATCAGGACAGGATAAATTTCATCGATCGGTATGCGCTTAAAATTTTGGATCAGTTTTTGCGTTTATGATTTGGAAGAAGCGATTGAGGACGCGCGCGTGATAAAAATATTTTTAACTTTTTTTGAAAAAATATATACAAAATAAATCTAAAGTGTATTTTTGTGTTGGAATATGACCACATACCTATCATATAGAAATCATCATCATCTACTCACGGATTATAAAACTACCTGTATCGGGTATCCATTCGATACCTGGATGTAGGTAGCGACTCTATCTATTTATTTGTAAACCAAATTTCATTAATCATTATGGCTAAATCAGCAAAAAAGGCAGTTAGAAGAGCTGTCAAGAAAGCAGGTGCTCGTAAAGCAGTTAAGAGAGCAGTTGCTAAGAAAGCAGTTAAAAAAGCAGCCGTTAGAAGGGCTGTGAAGAAAGCTGTTGTCAGAAAAGCAGTTAAGAAAGCAGCCGTTAGAAGGGCTGTGAAGAAAGCTGTTGTTCGCAAGGCAGTAAGAAGGGCAGTTGTGAAGAAAGCAGTTGCCAACGCCGCAATGCCTGCAGCTAAAGCCGCTCCTTCTAAGAAAGCTCCTAAGAAGAAAGCTGCTACTAAGAAGACTGCTAAGAAATCTGCAAAGAAGTAAGCAGACGAAACCTACTTTTGCCGTTATCGGCAACGGGAACAACGGAATTACTTAAAGTATTTCCACCCGAACGTACATCAAGAGAGAATTAAGAGCGTTGATACCTAATCAGCGCTCTTTTTTTTAATTCCCATTCGGTTCGATTGATGAGCCAATTTCCGGACCAGGAAAGCAGGATACCTGTTGTTTCCTCATCTATTCTCTACTTTAGAGATACAATTTTACCCTGACTATGTCCACGGCCGATCAATCCATTCATCTCCAGTTAAAGCGAATGGACAGGAAAAAACAAATTTTGATGGACCTCATCCGGAATCTGCCCGCACAAATTTATTATCGCCAACCTGATCAAAAGACATGGTCCATCGGCCAGGTAGCTAATCACCTTTACCTGAGCGAAAGCCTCTCGCTCGCCTATTTAAAGAAAAAATTGTCCTATCCTGATACGATTCCCGGGTTTAGCATTAAATCATTTTGGTCGCTCTTTTTTGTCAATTTCACTTTATGGACTCCGATTAAAGTAAAAGCACCCGCAAAAATCAATATGTGGGATAAACAGGAAGTGCTTTCTCCGGACGAACTGGAACACAAGTGGAATGCAGTCCGAAAAGATATTTCCGACACCATCATGGAAAATCTGCCAGGATTTAAAACTCATCTCGTCTATAGGCATCCGTATGCAGGTCGGATGACGATGAAGCAGATGCTGATCTTTATGAACCATCACATCGCTCATCACTTGCGCCAGGCAAGGAAAATTATCAAAAGAATAAGTTGATTCGGATGCTATCCTTTCGGTTTATTGGAAATTTTTCTCACGATGGCAGCTATTTTCATGGCCAAATCATTCATCTCTGCACCAGTCAGATTGACTAAGGTCACGATGACGAGATCCTCTTCAGGAAAGATTACAAGCATGCTTGTTCCACCCACTGATCCTCCCGAATGGCCATACCATAATTTTCCATCATCATCTTTACCGATGCGAAATCCTATGCCATAATTTGTTTTTTTCCCGTCAGGCAAAGATTGGGATGTAGTGAACTCTTCCAACTCTCTTGCATCAAGATATCCCGGGCCGGTCAGCGCATATCCAAACCTTGCCAAATCTTCCGCACTGCATAACATTCCACCACCTGCCCATTTGTTACTAAGATTGACATGAGGCGCTAAAACAAGATGATCATCCTGAAAATCATAAAAATGAACCCGATGATACCGCGTGGAATCGGCAATATCAGGCTTCAGGTCGGAGAGATGTAACGGAGTTTGTACCTCATCTTTTATGATTTTGAGAAATGGAATTCCTGTACCGCTTTCCATCACCTTGCTGATCATCGTATATCCATACGTGGAATACTTATAATCTGTCCCGGGCTCATATAACAAAGTATCATGAATAAAAACCTGGAGTGCATCCTCAATCTTAGCATATTGTACATCACTTAAAAACTCTGTGCCAATGTAATGTCTTATACCTGCTTTGTGCCCACCCAATTGCCTAAGCGTAATTGAATCTTTGTCCGGAGGAAATCCATGATAATACACGGATATAGGTTTATCCAGCGATAAAGATCCTTTTTTGACCAGCCTGGCAAGAGCAGAGGCCGTTACCGTTTTTGAAATGCTGCCGATTCTGAATAGATCATCAGATGGATTGATAAGACGCTTGGATTCTATATCAGCGTATCCATATCCTTTGGTCCATTCTTTTTTTCCTTTTTCAACAACTGCGATAGCCAGTCCTGGATAGTGTCCTTTGTCCAGGCTTAGTTTACAAATAGAATCTATAGAGGTAACTGTAGTTTTGGATAATTCGAGAGTTTTGAATTGATTGGATACCTGGCAGGAAGAAAATAGTAGAACCGCCAGTAGAATTAAGATCGATTCAGATTTAATGGAGCTGTATAATTTGCTTTTCTTCATATATCAATGTTGAAATGATTTTGAAATTTAATCCAATAATGTTATAGTTTCTTGTGAATTATACCAGCAATCAAAAATTATCCTAAATCGTAGTTCGTAATTCGTAATTCGTAAATTGTGTCTTCATTACTAACCTGATTCCAACTATGAATTCTCTTACTCGCACTAAGTTGTCCCTGATGATGTTTCTCGAATTCTTCATCTGGGGCGCATGGTTTGTGACCATGGGTACCTATCTCTCACAGGCACTTTCATCTCAGGGCTTCCAGATTGCTGCTGCATATTCCACTCAATCCCTGGGCGCGATCATTGCTCCTTTTATCATTGGGCTGATTGCCGACCGGTATTTTGCTGCTCAACGAATTCTTGGATTTCTACACCTGGTAGGAGCCGCATTATTATTTATGGTGGCGAGGGCAGAAAACTTCACTGCATTCTATCCATTTATTCTCGCTTACATGATCCTTTATATGCCGACACTGGCCCTGGTCAATTCAGTTTCATTCCGGCAGATGACTGATCCGTCAAAACAATTTGCCAGCATCCGGGTGTGGGGTACAATTGGTTGGATCGTTGCGGGAATCATCATTGGATATGTCGTGCATTGGGAATCCAAAGGATTATTGCGCGATACCTTTTACATGGCGTCAGGGGTGTCTGCATTTTTGGGTTTTTTTAGTTTTCTTTTGCCTGACACCCCACCTCGTGGCAATACCGGTACCAAACCATCACTCAGAGAGATTCTCGGACTCGATGCGCTTAATCTTCTGAAGGATAAAAATTTTCTTCAGTTTTTTATTGCCTCCATCCTGATATGTATTCCTTTGGCATTTTATTATCAAAACGCCAACTTGTTTCTTAATTCAACCGGCATGAAAAATGCTGCAGGGAATATGACATTTGGCCAGGTATCTGAAGTAGCTTTCATGTTATTGCTACCGTTATTTTTTAAACGGTTTGGATTGAAAATTACTTTATTGGTTGGAATGGCGGCTTGGGCAGTTCGATATTTGCTTTTTGCATATGGAGATTCAGGCCAGGGTGTGTGGATGCTTTTCCTTGGGATTTTATTACATGGTGTGTGTTATGATTTCTTCTTTGTTTCGGGACAGATCTACACCGACTTCAAAGCCGGTGAGAAAGTAAAGAGTTCTGCGCAGGGATTAATTACCCTCGCGACATATGGGTTGGGGATGTTTATCGGATTCTGGCTTGCAGGTAATATTTACAACAAATATCAACTGGAGGGAGGAGCTCATGATTGGAAAATGATCTGGATCATTCCTGCATGTATAGCCTTCGTCGTTTTATTATCTTTTGCCCTGATTTTCAAAAATGAAAAAATAACATCAGAAACAAATTAATATAGATTTGCAAGGCACATCTTCAGGTTGCCGCTGCATGGAGTTTGCTCCTGCAGCCACGGAGATACTAGCATGTTGTTGGAGCGAACTCCAACAACGGCAATTAAACTAATCCATATATTGGTTCAAATATTATGCAGGAAACATATATAATAGACGGTATACGTACAGCCATTGGGTCATTCCGGGGAGGACTTTCTTCGATCAGGACCGATGATCTTGCCGCACACGTCATTCGCGCCTTGATCAGCAGGCATGATAATCTCGACCCGGTAGCGATTGATGATGTCATCATGGGATGCGCTAACCAGGCCGGTGAGGACAATAGAAATGTGGCACGAATGGCTTTACTCCTTGCTGAAATTCCGTGGACTGTTCCCGGTGAAACCATAAATCGATTGTGTGCATCCGGAATGTCCGCTATGGCACATGCACATCGGGCAATTCAGGCAGGTGATGGAGATTTATTCATCAGTGGTGGAGTGGAAAACATGACACGTGGTCCATGGGTGATCTCTAAATCAGATCAGCCGTTCGGTGCAAATATTGAAATGCAAGATTCATCTTTTGGCTGGAGGTTTATCAATCCAAAAATGAAAGCATTGTATGGAACGGATTCAATGGGTGAAACTGCCGAAAATTTAGCTACCCTTTATAAAATATCGCGCATAGATCAGGATAAGATTGCATACCATTCACAGAGAAAAGCAGCGGCTGCAAAATCAATATTCAAAGAAGAGGTCGTTCCGGTCATGATACCACGAAAAAAGCAGGAACCTCTTGTATTTGATAAAGATGAATTTATGAAACCTCAGACCACACTTGAGGGATTAGCAGCATTGCGCCCTGCATTCAGAGAAGGTGGAACTGTAACGGCAGGGAACAGCAGCGGACTCAATGATGGTGCTATTGCTGTTTTGATGGCATCAGATAAGGGAATGCGCCAACATGGTTTAAAGCCGATTGCCAGGATTGTTTCGACAGCAGTTGTTGGTGTGGAACCTCGCTATATGGGCATCGGCCCTGTTACTGCAACTCAACTTGCATTGAAAAAAGCAGGACTGACACTTGATAAAATGGATGTCATAGAAATCAATGAAGCATTCGCTGCACAAGTCCTAGCCTGTACGAGAGCATTAGGTCTGCAGGATGAAGATGAACGCGTGAATAAATATGGCGGCGCAATCGCCATTGGCCATCCATTGGGAATGAGCGGTGCCAGAATCACTTATTCGGCTGCACGCACACTTCAACGCCTGGATAAAAAATATGCATTGGCAACGATGTGCATTGGAGTAGGACAGGGATATGCAATTATACTTGAAAAGGTATAGGCTGTAAAAAAAAGGCGGAACTGCCAGAAAAGGCGGAAGAGGTATTTGGAAATTTAATTAGTGTCAATTAGTTTAATTCGTGGCGAAGGAATTGGAATAGAGTGAAAGATTTGATTTGGTCGAACAATAGAATAATCGTTATTCAGTGACCCTAAGTATTGGTCTACATTTAGTAATTGGTAATCATTAATCAAAGAAAACTGATTACTGATTACTGATTACTGAATACTGAATACTGAATACTGAATACTGAATACCGAATACTGAATACTGAATACCGAATACTGAATACCGAATACCGATTACCGAATACCGAATACCGATTACCGAATACCGAATACTTTTTTTACACGTCAACCCTCGCATATTTCGCATTTGCTTCAATAAATGCGCGACGAGGCGGGACATCATCTCCCATCAGCATACTGAAAGTGCGATCTGCTTCAAGGGCATCATCAATATTCACTTGGCGGAATACACGTGCGTCAGGATCCATCGTTGTTTCCCAAAGTTGCTCTGAGTTCATTTCACCGAGTCCCTTGTAACGCTGCACTTTGACACCTGATTCACTTTCGCCTGCACCGTAGGCGTCCACTGCCTCCTGGCGATCAGTTTCATTCCAGCAATACCTGAATTGCTTTCCTTTAGATACCCTGTACAGCGGAGGCGCAGCGATGAAAATATGACCATTATCAATCAATGGCCGCATATACCTGAAGAAGAATGTCAGGATGAGTGTCACGATATGGCTGCCGTCGATGTCAGCATCGCACATGATCACAATTTTATAATAACGGAGTTTTTCAATATTCAGAATCCGTTCTCCATTTTTTTCTTCAATGCTGACACCAAGGGCTGTAAACATATTCTTGATTTCCTCATTGTCATATATTTTATGCTCCATGGCTTTTTCAACATTGAGAATTTTACCACGAAGCGGCAGGATGGCCTGAAAATTTCTGTCACGGCCTTGCTTGGCTGTTCCACCGGCACTATCTCCCTCTACAAGAAATAATTCGCAGAGTTTTGGATCTCTTGAAGAACAATCTGCTAATTTTCCCGGAAGACCACCGCCTGTAAGAATATTTTTTCGTTGCACAAGTTCACGTGCTTTACGCGCAGCATCTCGTGCTCTTGCAGCAAGAATTACTTTCTCAACGATTCTTTTGGCATTTCCTGGATTTTCTTCAAGGTATGCAGATAAGGTTTCACCCACTGACCTGGAAACAATGCCCACAACTTCTGAATTTCCAAGTTCACCTTTTGTCTGACCTTTAAATTGAGGCTCAGGTACTTTAACCGAAATAACTGCGGTCAGTCCTTCCCTGAAATCTTCACCGGAAAGCTGCACTTTAGCTTTTGTGAATTGCCCGCTATCATCTCCATATTGTTTAAATACTCTTGCGATAGCTCTTTTAAATCCGGCTTCGTGAGTACCACCGTCTTTGGTGGAAATATTGTTGACAAAAGAAAAGACATGTTCCTGGTAGCCGGTATTGTATTGCATGGCTACTTCAATCTCTACATTGTCTTCTTTACCCTTGATATAAATAGGTGTTTCAATCAATGGCGAACGACTTTCATCGAGGAATTTTACAAATTCGCGAAGCCCTCCTTCTGATAAAAAAGTCTCTGTGCGTGAATTGCCTTGTTCATCAATATCCCTGTCATCACGGAGGGTCAGTTTAAGACCACTGTTCAGAAAGGATAATTCACGAAGGCGATTCGCTAATGTTTCATATTTGAAATCAAGAGTTTCAAATATTTCAGCATCGGGCCAGAAACTAATGGTAGTACCTGTTTCAGTAGATTCACCGATCTCATCTACACCGGTCGTTGGCTTTCCTCTTTCATATTCCTGCCGGTAGATTTTGCCATCGCGTTTTATTTCAGCACGAACTTTTACGCTCAACGCATTCACGCAACTAATACCGACACCATGAAGTCCACCGGACACTTTGTAGGTATCCTTATCAAATTTTCCACCGGCATGCAGCATCGTCATGACGACCTCAAGTGCAGATTTTTTTAATCGCTCATGCATATCGACAGGAATACCCCGGCCATTATCGATGACAGTCACTGAGCCATCTTTATTGACATAAACTTCAATATGAGTACAAAAACCAGCTAGATGTTCATCAATTGAATTGTCTACAACCTCCCATACGAGGTGGTGTAAACCTTTGATATCCGTACTGCCGATATACATGCTCGGACGCATCCGGACCGCTTCTAAACCCTCCAGCGCCTGGATATTTTCGGCGCCATAATTACCCTGTTGTTTAACCGTCATTTTTCTTTAAAATTGAAGCTGCAAAAATAAGGAAAATTGGCCGAATAACCTAACCAAAATTGAGATATATATTATTGATTTTCAATAAGATATAATAATATTTTTAAAACCTTTTCAGGAATCTAAAAAGTCTGAAAAATTGAAGAGAATTAATGGTCCTGAAAGGATCTAAAATTATAAGCCTCAGGTCCAACCCGCGGAATAGAAAATACCCATGATAACATACCAGCAACGCAATTAAAGAGTGTTAATATTGACGTTCCTGTAAAAAATCCACGAACATGAATCGACTGAATATAATATTGATATTTCTCTTCTCTTTCACAATATCCCAAGCCCAAAAGCTCATGGGCTTCACGGATGCCAACGCGGCAAAACAAATCGATTGGGAAAAACAGTTTGATGCCCAGCTCAAAGCATCTGACCTCGATACCTGGATGCAGTTTCTTTCTTCGCATCCACATCATGTCGGCAGTCCACAGGATAAAGCAAATGCAGAATACATAGCCAACTTATTTAAGCAATGGGGCTATCAAACCGAAATTGCATCTTACTATGTTTTGTTTCCAACTCCATTGACAAGATCATTGGAACTCTTAGGTGAAAAACCGTACAAAGCAAAGTTGGAAGAAGGTACATTGAAAGAGGATAAAACATCCGGCCAAAAATCTGAGCAATTACCCTCTTATAATGCTTATTCTGCTGATGGAGATGTGACCGCCCAGTTAGTCTTTGTGAATCACGGAATTCCTGAAGATTATGACGAACTGGCAAGAATGGGCATTGATGTCAAAGGGAAAATTGTCATCGCTAAATATGGCGGATCATGGAGAGGTATAAAACCGAAAGTTGCTGCAGAACATGGCGCTATTGGTTGCATCATATATTCTGATCCGGCGGATGATGGTTATGGACAAGGTGATGTTTATCCTGAAGGTGCTTTTCGACCGAAGGATGGTGTACAGCGAGGTTCAGTGATGGATATGCCAATATATCCCGGTGATCCATTGACTCCTGGAGTAGCAGCCACTAAAGATGCCAAACGATTAGACAGGAACGATGCAGTCACGATTATGAAAATTCCTGTATTACCAATCTCGTATGAAGATGCATTGCCTTTATTACAATCCTTAAATGGTCCGGTTGCTCCTGCATCGTGGAGAGGTGGTTTGCCGATAACATATCACGTCGGTCCGGGAAAGGACAATGTTCATTTGAAATTGCAATTCAACTGGGACACGAAACCATTGTATGATGTGATTGCAAAATTGCCCGGAAGTGAAATCCCTGATGAATGGATTATTCGGGGCAATCATCACGATGCATGGGTCAACGGGGCTGAAGATCCGATCAGTGGTTTGGTGTCAGAACTTGGAGAAGCAAAAGCTATGAGTGAATTGGTAAAAAAAGGATATAAACTGAAACGAACATTGGTATATTGTGCATGGGATGGAGAGGAGCAGTCTTTGCTAGGCTCAACAGAATGGTCAGAAGATCACCAGGAGGAGTTAAGAAACAAAGCCGTATTGTATTTGAATTCAGATAGCAATTCACGTGGTTTTATTTATGCAGGTGGTTCACAGACGCTGGAATCATTTTTTAATCAAATAGCAGATAATGTGATTGATCCGCAAACAGGTGTGAGCATTAAAGAAAGAAAATATGCTTCTACAATTGTAAATGCGGATAAAACAGCCAGAACTAAATTGATCGGTAATAAAAATATGAAGCTGGGTGCACTCGGTGCCGGTTCTGATTGGTCAGGGTTTCTTCAGCATTTAGGTATTGCTTCACTGAATCTTGGTTTTGGGGGAGAAGGAAATGGTGGACAATATCATTCGATTTATGATTCCTATGATCATTTCGTCAGATTTGGCGATCCGGGTTTTCAGTATGGCGTGACATTGGCAAAGACTGCAGGCAGGGTCATGATGAGAATGGCAAACGCGGATGTGCTGCCTTTTGATGTAAATGTTTTTTATAGAACGGTTGATGATTATTTTACGGAAGTGAAGACATTGCTTGATGATACACGGACGCAAACAGATGAAGAAAATAAAATGATCCGCGATAGTTTATATGATCTTGCATTAGATCCGACGAAAACATACAAGGCTCCCAAAATAAAAGATGCGGTTCCCTTTCTCAATTTCAGCAACATGGAAAATGCCATGATTCAAATGAAGAACCTTACTGAAGAATCTCAGAAACAGTTCGGGAACGCCGTTCAATTGCCTGTTGCCAAACAAGCTGAGCTGAATGAAATTTTATACAAGTTGGAAAGAAGCCTGATCAATGAAAATGGATTGCCCCGAAGACCCTGGTACAAGCACCAGATTTATGCTCCGGGATATTATACCGGGTATGGTGTGAAGACATTGCCAGGGATACGCGAAGCCATTGAACAACGTAATTGGAAAGAAGCGCAGGACAACATTGAGATTGTGGCAAAAACGTTAGAAAATTATACGCATCAAGTTCAGATGGCTATGGCGATAATGATTAATAAGTCTTAAATAATATAGGCATCATAGGCAGGGGCAAGCCCTGCCAGTACGCAAATGAAAAAGACATGTATTGGCGACCCTTGCGGTTGCCTTTGAGAAAAACAAAAACAAAATCAAGAAACCAGTTTAGCTGCATTACGTCTTTCACTCTTCGTTTTACGTTTTACGCTTTTCACTCCTCACTTTTCGTTTACCTTTGCCTTCCCATGAGTGACCTGGAGCGGCTGATTGACCTTTATAGTCAGGACGCCTCCGTAAAATCTCTTCAACAGGCACTGCGGGCAGATCAGGCACACATAGAGGTGTCCGGATTGGCCGGCAGCGGGAAATCCTTTGTCCTTTCCGGACTGGTTTTAAATGGAGTAGGCCCCTGGATTGTCATTTCACCCGATAAAGAAGCTGCAGCTTATCTTCAAAACACGCTGGCTTCAATACTTCCTGATGCCGATATTTTATTTATTCCTGATAGTTTCAAACGTCCCGGCTTGTTCGAAGAAGTCATTGCAGGTCAAGTCATGGAACGCACAGAATCCATCAACAAACTTTATCAAAATGGCCTGACAGGATTTAAGAAGGCTTCCATTATCGCGGTGACATATCCTGAAGCGATGGTCGAATCAGTCATTTCACCATACGCTGTTGCCCAACAACAAATTCAAATTAAGAAAGGAGAAGATCTCGGTCTCGACGGTTTACTTTCATTGTTAGTGGATATCGGGTTCGATCGCGTTGATTTTGTGTATGAACCAGGTCAATTTTCAATTCGTGGCGGCATCATTGATATTTTTTCATTTGGTAATGAATGGCCGTATAGAATTGAATTGTTTGATGAAGAAATTGAAAGCATCAGAACATTCGATCCGCTGACACAATTATCTCAGCGTAATCTCTCTTATGTCAATATCATTCCAAATGTGCAGACACATTTCAACAGTGGAGAATATATTCCTTTGCTCGAAGCCATACCTTCTGATACCCATGTATGGATCCAGGAACCAATTATTTTAATCGACAAATACCAGGAAACATTCGAACGACTCTCCACGATCAGAATGATTGACATTGATACTGAACATCCCGCCACGCAACGATTTATCAAAGAGAAACAATTTACGCCCACTCATAAATTATTATCAGGACTGCAATCATCCAGATGGGTTTCAGAAGGAGATGTTGCTGAATTACTGAAATCAAATTCTAAGGTTTCATTTAAAATGAAATCGCAGAAAAGTTTTAATAAAAATTTTCCATTATTAATCCAGGACCTGAAAAATCAGACCGCTTCCGGTAAAACGAACTACATTTTCATGTCCAATGCCAGGCAGGTGGAACGCTTCTATACCATCTTTGAAGATCTCGCCGCCAAAGTCCAGTTCATTCCGGTCACCAAATCGATTCATGAAGGATTTGTCGATTTTTCAGCAAATGTTGTTTGCTACACAGATCACCAGATATTCGAACGATTTCATTCATACCAACTCCGAAGAGGATTTACCAAAGACCAGGCACTCAATGTTCGTTTACTGCGTGAACTTCAACCCGGTGACTATGTCACGCACATCGACCATGGGATCGGAAAATATTCAGGACTTGAAAAAATAAACATCAGTGGTCATGTACAGGAATCCGTTCGCCTGTTTTATAAAAACAACGATATCCTTTACGTCAGTATTCAGTCATTGCATAAAATTTCAAAGTTTGTCGGAAAGGATGGTACCGAACCGGTTTTAAACAAACTTGGCTCTGATGCATGGGAGCATCTAAAACGCAAGACCAAAGCGAAAGTAAAGGATATAGCTCGCGAATTAATAAAATTATATGCGCTGAGGAAAAACGCGGAAGGTTTTGCCTTTGCGCCGGATGGTTATTTGCAAAATGAATTAGAAGCTTCGTTTATTTATGAAGATACACCTGATCAGCTTAAAGCAACACAGGATGTAAAGGAAGATATGGAACAACCTCATCCGATGGACCGCCTCATATGCGGTGATGTGGGTTTTGGAAAAACAGAAGTCGCTATCCGGGCAGCATTCAAAGCTGTAGTGAATGGCAAACAAGTTGCTGTACTTGTTCCTACGACGATCCTCGCGCTGCAACATAGTTACAGTTTTAAAGACCGGCTGGCGAACATGGGTGTGAGTGTGGATTATGTCAATCGTTTCCGCTCTGCGAAACAGAAAAAGGAAATCATGGAGAGGTTGAAGGATGGTAAGTTGGATGTGATCATCGGTACACATGCATTACTCAGTAAAGACGTAGAATTCAAAGACCTTGGTTTATTGGTAGTAGATGAGGAGCAAAAATTTGGAGTTTCAGCTAAAGAAAAGTTGCGTAAACTTAAAGTCAATGTCGATACACTGACATTGACCGCGACACCAATTCCAAGGACATTGCAATTCTCCTTAATGGCAGCTCGTGACCTTTCGATTATTCGCACACCACCACCTAATCGTCAACCTATCCACACTGAACGACGTGTATTCAGTGAAGAGTTAATCAGGGATGCCATTTATTATGAAGTGAACAGGGGTGGACAGGTATTCTTTGTACATAACAGGATCAAAACACTTCCTGAAATCACGGCGATGATCAAACGGGTATGTCCTGATATAGATGTAGTGCTGGCTCATGGTCAAATGGAAGCTGACCATATGGAAGAAACCTTGTTGGAATTTATCAATAAAAAACACGATGTACTGGTCTGTACCAACATCATTGAAACGGGCCTTGATATTCCGAATGCCAATACGATCATGATCAACCAGGCTAATCATTTTGGATTGAGTGACTTACATCAATTGAGAGGGCGTGTCGGAAGATCCAATAAAAAAGCTTTTTGTTATCTCTTTTCTCCTCCCTTAAGTACGCTGACACAGGAGGCACGAAAACGATTGCAGACGATTGAAGAATTTACCGATTTAGGCAGTGGTTTCGATATTGCGATGCGAGACCTGGATATAAGGGGCGCCGGTAATTTACTTGGAGCAGAACAAAGTGGTTTTATTTCAGATATCGGGTATGAAACGTATCAGAAAATTCTCGAAGAAGCTATCCAGGAATTAAAAGAAAGCGATTTCAAAGACCTGTTCAAAGAACAAATGGAAAGGGACAGGAAATATGTGCAGGATGTACAGATAGACAGCGACATCGAAATGTTGATCCCGGATGAATATGTTTCGAATATTGACGAACGACTCCGACTTTACACCGAACTGGATAATATTGAATCAGAAGATGGAATCCAAAAATTTGCAAGTGCGCTCCTGGATAGATTTGGTCAAATACCTGCCCAGGTGGAAGAATTATTCGATGGCCTTAGATTGAGATGGATTGCCCGTTTGCTGGGTTTTGATAGGGTGACATTGCGCAATTCGGTGTTGAGATGTTATTTTCACAAGAATGCACAATCGGCTTATTATGAGAGTGCCATTTTTGATAAATTAATTAAAGTCCTGGGATCACATAGCCGAGTCATGGATGTTCAGCTCAAACAATCTGCTACAAGCTTAATCATGATCAAAGAAAAAATAAGGTCAATGAAGTCGGCAAGAGAATTTTTATTTTCATTGCAGGCCCTTGCCGAAACAGAACCGGTTAAAAGCACATGAACAATAACGAGGAATTGTTCACCAACCGGGCAATAGACATTCAACAATTGCCCGATGCAGATCGACTGGAATTGATTCCATTGGAGCCGGCTTACAAAATGGTACGCTACATTCATGGTGCACTCCTGGCCGCTTGTATGATCCTGGTATCATGGTTCATCGTATTGGCTGAACTCAAAACATGGCCACCCGGGATCTATGTTGCGGCTTCGATCACTTTAATTTCAATCTGGATTATTTTTTACAACGGGATTTCTTTTCATTCCATGGGTTATGCTTTCCGTGAAAAAGATATCAGTTTCAAATCGGGTTGGTTGTGGCGGAGCATGACTACTGTTCCGTTTAATCGAGTGCAACATTGTGATATCCGCCAGGGATTGATTGATCGGAGATTTGGCATTTCAAAACTCACGATTTATACAGCAGGTGGACAGAGTACCGATCTGATCATTCCGGGATTGACACCGGAGACAGCAGAAAGACTAAAAAGTTTTATCCTGCGATCAACTGAACAGTCGATTGATGAAAATTAATTTCACGGAAGGGGAATCGAATTTATATCTACCTCAAAGGCAATCTCCCAGGGCAGTCTTACTGATCCTGCTTAAATATATCCGGATAGTCGCACAGACGATCTGGCCCATTCTTCTTGTTGTCCTGATCAATCCGAAAAGTCATAAGGGAATTGTGATCATCACGACTGTCATGTTAGTCACTTTATTTTCTCTCATTTACTCGATCCTGTCTTACCTGAAATTTTATTTTTTTATTCAAAACAATGAATTATGTGTCAGGTCGGGGGTAATAAGAAAAAAAATAATCAATGTTCCTTTCGACCGGATACAATTTGTGGATTTCAAACAAAATATTCTCCATCAGTTTCTGAATGTCGTGAGTGTCCAGGTGGATACGGCCGGATCAAAAGGAACCGAACTGGAATTAGATGCGATCGAGCGGAAGAGAGCCATTGAATTGAGAGAAATCGTACTTGCTTATAAACGAACTATAGTTAATTCTGAAAGTATAAATCTTGATGCGAATGCCGGCACACAGGTTGTTCCGGAATTAATTCTATCACTTAAACCAAAAGATTTGTTGAAAATTGGCATGAGTGAAAATCATTTGAGGACGGCGGGAATCATATTTGGTTTTTTCCTTGGGATTGCTGATGATATCAACCAGGTACTTGGATATGATGTATATGGCCAGTTGGAGAATACCACCACGGCAATGTCACTTGTGGGATTGCTTGCTACCCTGGTCGTTATTCCACTTTTTATTGGTATTTCCTTTACGATAACGATGATCAGAACTGTATTGCGGTATTATGGATTGAAATTCTGGCGTGAAGGACAAAATTTCAAAGTGGTCAGTGGGCTTTTTACCCGAAATGAAAAAACGATCCAAAAATCAAAAATTCAATTGATTAAGTGGATGACATCGCCCCTGAAACAAATCTTTGGAATTTATCACATGAATATTTACCAGGCAACAAGTATTGAACATACGAAGGACAAATCACTGGTGATTCCGGGGTGTTATTTGACCCAGGTAGATCATACGCTGGACATGACAATACCCGGTTTCAGGCATGCGTTGTTCGCGGCACATCGAATGGATGTTTCGATTGTCATTCGCATGGTATTTTTATTTGGCTTTGTGCCTGCATTGCTTTTCGGCATATTGGCCTGGTACAATGAAGGTGTCATGCAATGGTTATTGACACTTATATTTCCGTTGGCGATTGTCATGGGATATGCGTACCAGAAAAAACGCAGGTTGAAGATTCATCCTGATTATATTCTTTCAGAAGGTGGAATATTCGGAAAATCTTTCAAGCTGATTGAAATTTATAAAATCCAGAGCGTGCTGATTGAATCTTCACCCATTCAACGTCTCCGCGGTTTGATGTCCTTACATGTTTTTACTGCCGGGGGAGAAATTTCTTTTCCATATTTAAAAGCAGGAATTGCAAAACAGGCGAGAGATTATATCATGTACCGGGTGGAAAAGGATCATCAGCCGTGGATGTAAATCTTAAACGAAAAACGTAAAGCGAAAAACGTAAAGTTTAAAACCCAAATCGAATATTTCCTCCTTAAATAAAAACAGTCAGCAGAATAAAGATGTGAATCATCTTCATTGCTCCTGACTGTTTGTTGTTAACTTTCTGCTATGCTGTCTTGGCTTTTCCAAGATAAGCTCCAATGATACCACAGACCAATGCTCCCACAACAACAGAAGCAACAACATGAAGGCATATGCCTTTTATCGTAATTAAGTTGGTAGTAGCATACATAATGGAATTGTATGCAAAGGCAAAAAAGAAGCCTAAGACTGCTCCCATGGTAGCTGCTCCACCAAATCCTCCTGTATTGGATTTAGTGAGAATATACGCATAAAGGAAGCCAAATCCGAAATTTCCAAGGATCAAAAAGGGCCAACTAAAAGCAGCCATATCTCTATTCACGCCAGCCATAGCTTCTTCTGACATCATCGAGCTTAGAGCTAAACCGTAGACCAGGTAACCCAGGAGAAAAGAAGCGACTCCTCCAATGAGGCCGCCCACCAGAAATTTGTTGTTCATTCGTTTTGGTTTTGAGGTGAGAAGATTAATACTGTCCCTTAAAATTAACAAAAAGAATGGGGCATTTGCAACACCTCAGATATTAATAGTTGATCAGCTAAATGGAGTGACTCGATTTGTAATGTCACCAAATTTTAAACCTCACCTCTGGACATAATGATCATTAGTCTAAAAATCTTTATTGAAGAAAAAGATTACTGTAGCTGATTCCTTTATTTACAATTCCTGCAACTTCAGAAATATGGATTCTTTCCTGCTTTAATGTGTCTCTCTCTCTAATCGTCACCGTCTGATCTTCCAAACTTTGATGATCCACCGTCACGCAAAATGGAGTACCAATCGCATCCTGTCTTCGATAACGTCGGCCAATCGCATCCTTTTCATCATACTGGCACAGGAAATTAAATTTCAATTCATCAAAAATCTTTCTTGCCATCGCTGTTAAATCATCATTATTTTTTAACAACGGAAGTATAGCGCATTTTACAGGAGCTAATGCCGGATGAAATTTTAAAACGACTCTTGTAGAATCTTTACCATCAGCATCAGGGACAATTTCCTCAGTATAAGCATTGCTCAACATCGCCAGGAACATCCGGTCAAGCCCAATGGAAGTCTCCACGACATAAGGAACATAACTTTCATTTGTCTCCGGATCGAAATACTGCATTTTCTTTCCACTCAATTCCTGGTGACTGGTGAGATCAAAATCAGTGCGTGAATGAATTCCTTCAAGTTCCTTGAATCCAAATGGAAATTCAAACTGCACATCCACTGCTGCATTGGCATAGTGTGCCAGATTTTCATGGTCATGGAAACGAAGTTTGGAAGGATCAGTACCCAGCGATAAATGCCATTTCATGCGCGTCTCTTTCCAGTATTTATACCATTCCATTTCGGTACCCGGCTGAATAAAATATTGCATCTCCATCTGCTCAAACTCCCGCATACGGAATATAAATTGGCGGGCAATGATTTCATTCCGGAATGCCTTTCCAATTTGTGCAATTCCAAATGGCAGTTTTTGACGCGTTGTCTTTTGAACATTCAGAAAATTGACAAAAATTCCTTGAGCCGTTTCAGGTCTCAGATATAATTTTCCTTCTTCACCTGACACGTTACCCAACTGTGTATAAAACATCAGGTTGAATTGCCTTACATCTGTCCAATCTCTCGATCCGCTGACAGGATCTGCTATCTCCAGTTCTTCAATGATGGATTTGAGTTCAGGCATATCGCCTTTGCCCATTGCGGCAACAAATCGTGCATGAAGACTGTCATGTTGTTTGATATAATCCGCTACCCGTTGATTTTCGGTTTTGTATTTATTCTCATCAAAGTCATCGCCGAATCGCTTTTTAGCCTTCTCCAATTCCTTATCAACTTTGGCCATGATTTTTTCAAGACCCTCTTCGATCAGGACATCGGCCCTGTATCTTTTTTGAGAAGTTTTATTATCGATCAGGGGATCATTGAAGGCGTCGACGTGACCTGAAGCTTTCCATGTTTTTGGATGCATCATAATCGCGGCATCAAGGCCGACGATGTTTTCATGATTCTGCACCATAGACCTCCACCAATACGTCTTGATATTGTTTTTTAGTTCTACTCCATACGGTCCGTAATCATAGACACCTCCTAACCCATCATAGATTTCACTTGACGGGAAAATAAATCCATATTCTTTGCTATGAGAGACAAGGTCTTTGAAAAGATCTGTAGACATGATGGCTGATGTAATTGAATTGAGGGGGCAAAGATAACCCGCACGGCTCAAACATGGAATTTGTCCTTAAAACATAAGATTTTACCTAAGTGGAAGATTTTAGAGGAAAATACCGAAAAATCAAAGCCAATAAAGAAGGTTTACCATTGACTTCATGGAGAGGAATGAAACTATTTGCTCATGTCTCTCGCTCAACAGGCTTATTTTTCTTCATAAGCCTTTTTTATTTGCTCGATATTCAACTTCTTCATAGGCAAGAACGTCTGTGTTACTCTTTCAATCTCTTCGCGTGAACCTTTTCGCATTATTTCATCCATCAAGTTTGGAATAATCTGCCACGAGATGCCATATTTATCTTTTAGCCAACCGCATTGTTCGGAGGCGGGATTGGCAGAGAGTTCCCCCCAATAGTAGTCTATCTCTTTCTGTGTATCGCAATGGACGATGAGCGAAATGGCTTCGTTGTATGCAAAGTCATGTTTGTGGGCGCTGTCCATCGCAACAAACCACTGTCCATCCAACATAAAATCAGTAAACACAATAGTTCCTTCCTTGTCGGGTTCTTGTCCGGATTTATAACGTTGCAACACCCCACGTTTAGAATTATTAAAGATGGAGATATAATCATCAGTGGCTTCTTCTGCCTTACCACACACATTCCCAACGAACATCATCGATGGAATGATGAGTGGACGAGCTTCTCCCGCCGGATTTGTGAGCATCAATTGCCAGGAAAGACCATATTTATCCTGTATCCAACCATACTTCTCACTAAAAGGATATTTGTCCAGCTGCATTAATACTTTCCCGTCTTTCGAAAGCTTTTCCCACATGATATCGATCTGCATCCCTGCATCTTTTAATCGGGAAGGGTCGAAATTGATCATAAAGGAGATGGATGGGTTGAATTTGAACAGCGGTCCAGCGCTAATGGCCATGAAGGAATATCCCCAGAGTGTAAATGAAACGACATCTGCATTTCCGGAGGGTGTATCGTGAAGCGTGGTGACAAATTTAATTTTTGAATCTGTAGGCAAGTCTTTGCTATTAAAAACGGATGTGTAAAAGGCAGCCGCTTCTTTGGCCTCTTTGTCAAACCACAGATGGGGTACAATTCTTTGCATAATGAGAGTTAATTGTTCGAAGATTTAAAACAACCACACTTTGGGAAAGTTTGTTAAAAAGCCAGGTGATGCCACCAGAATTCACGTTAAGAATTTCTTTGTCTTTGCAACTAGTGATGCAACTTAAAAGATAACTTGTGAGAGTTCCTTCGCCTCAGCTTTTATTTTTCGAAGACTTTGCTTTGGGATTGAATTTCAGACACAGATCAACCCAATATTCAAGGTCTTTATCCAGGTCTACACCTTTATCACTCACAAAAACATAACCTTTCATGGGTCGTCCGGTAAATGTCATGGGTGCAGCCCCTTTCTTCTTCATGGCTTTCGCTTCATCATCAGGATCGATGCGAGCCATGATGCGTTCTTTTTCCACACCGATGAGCATTTTGTCATCGACGAGAAAACACAAGCCACTAAACATTTTCTTTTCGGTGTGTTTTACTTTGCGTGCTTTGAGAACGGATTTTACTCGTTCGGCGAGGGATTCGTTAAAGGCCATGTTCAAAATTTCCCCAAAATTAATATAATTAGGAAATGTAAAATAGATATAGATTATCCGGCGGTTGAATGGATTTGGGGGTCAGCGAAATAATTTAATAATTCATGAACAAAAGTTGCGGGAATACATTCATAAAATAAAACCGCATGCTTATGAAAAATATTTTTTTCGCTCTTGCTATATCCATGCTTGTAGTAAGTGCATTTATCGGGTGTCAGTCTCCATCCGAAAAAAAGGAATCTGCTGAAAAGGATCTTCAGGCCGCCAAAGAAGATCTGAAAAAAGCACAACAAGAAGTAGCTGATTCTATTCAGAAGGTAGCTACAGCTGAAGAATATGAAGCCTTCAAAGCTGAGGCCCAGGAGAAAATTAAAAAGAATGATGAGCGGATCGGCGAATTAAGAGTGAAACTGACTAAACCTGGTAAGGTCCTTGATGAATATTATGAAAGCAGGATTACTGCATTGGAAAAAAGAAACAGGGAATTAAGGGAAAAGATCGATTCTTATGACAGGAGCCGAAGTGACTGGGGATCATTCAAACGCGAATTCAATCACGATATGGATGAATTGGGCAAGGCCATTGAGGATTTATTTGTTGACAACAAAAAATAAGAATATTTTAGTGGAGCATCGCTATGTGTTCAGGTATTTTTAAATAGATATCAACAGAAAAAATAATTATTTAACCTGCAAGGCATCTGTTTATATAACAAAGTGCCTTGCAGGTATTTTTATTTTATTCCTGCCAATAATATATGTTCATGATTTGTATTTTGAAATAGGGTTTCAATATTTATTTGCCGTTGATTCCACAGATTAAATATCTAACAGAAGATCTTTCTCATGGGTAAAAAATGATCCATTTTTTCTTAATAAATGCTTCGACCTCCTCAACTCATCCATGTGCTACAGCTCAGTAACCGTCCGCGTCCTTTTTTGTTTTTATTTGCCACGAATGACACGAATTAACTCGAATTAAATTTCTCCTTTGAATGCCGAAGCCTTGGCGAAGGCATTTGCCTTCTGCTCTCTGCTTTTTTGCAGCAAATTCCGCAGAATTCCACAAATTAAAATCCTGGTTATGTACTCTCTTTTTTTTACCACTTAGAAACATAAGAAACTTAAGTAACCACTTAGAAATAGTACTTTCACTATTCACAACTCACAATTGACTACTCACAACTATGCAGATAAAAAAACCAACGAAAGAATATGATGCCATCATCGTCGGCTCAGGTGCCGGTGGCGGCATGGCAACTAAAATATTATCGGAAGCCGGACTAAATATAGCTGTCATTGAAGCAGGTCCTTATTTTGATCCCGGAGCTCCAGATCAGCAGACACAATTGAAATGGCCATGGGAATCACCACGTCGCGGAGCCGGGAGTCAAAGTCGTCCATTCGGAGATTTTGATAGCTCGTATGGTGGATGGGAGATTGAAGGTGAACCCTATACACATACATCGGGTACTAAATTCGATTGGTGGCGTGCTCAGATGCTCGGAGGTCGCACCAATCACTGGGGAAGGATCTCCTTGCGTTTCGGACCAAAAGATTTCAAACACAAAGATGAAGATGGCCTTGGCGATAACTGGCCGATCGGTTATGATGATGTGAAACCTTACTATGATAAGGTGGACAAGCTGATCGGAATATTCGGCAGTAAAGAAAATTTACCGAACGAACCTGATGGGTTTTTTCTGCCTGCACCGAAGCCAAGACTGCATGAACTTTATTTTATCAAGGGAGCACGAAAATTAAATATCCCGGTCATCCCTGCACGCCTGTCGATCGTGACAAAAAAAATAAATGAAGATCGCGGCATATGTTTTTATTGCAGCCAGTGCAACCGCGGCTGTTCAGTGCATGCTGATTTCTCTGCAGGTACCTGCCTGATATTTCCTGCACAAAAAGCAGGAGGACAGATTGATCTATTGGTCAACTGTATGGTACGTGAAGTATTGACTGATGATGAAGGAAAAGCCACCGGCGTATCCTACATCAACAAAGAAGACCGGCAGGAATATGAACTCAAAGCAAAAGTGGTGGTTCTCGCCGCGTCGGCTTGCAGTTCAGCGCGCATCTTGTTGAATTCAAAAAGCAAACAACATCCGGGAGGCCTCGGCAATAGTAGTGGCGTCGTCGGAAAATATCTTCATGATAGTACAGGTGCAAGTCGTGGTGCATTCGTTCCATCACTCATGGATCGAAAAATTTATAATGAAGATGGTACGGGTGGCATGCATGTATATTTTCCATGGTGGCTGGACAACAAGAAACTTGATTTTCCACGAGGCTATCACATGGAAGTGTGGGGAGGACTGGATATGCCCTCATACGGATTTGGTTTTGATCCGAATGAATTGAATGTCCACATTGGCAAAAAAGTGGGTGGCTATGGTGACCAGCTTCGAAAGGATGTCAAATCATTTTATGGATCCGTCGTCGGTATTTCCGGAAGAGGTGAATGTATCGCGCGCGAAGATAATTATTGTGAAATTGATCCACATGTCGTCGACGAGTTTGGTATTCCTGTTCTTCGTTTTAATTATACATGGTCGGATCACGAATTGCTGCAGGGTAAACACATGCACAACACATTTGATGATTTGCTGACGGCGATAGGTGGTATTCCGTTGGGCGATAAACCAGGCAAGGAAGATGATTATGGTCTTGCTGCACCGGGTCGTATCATTCACGAAGTTGGCACTACACGAATGGGTACGGATCCGAAGAGATCGGTTGTCAATGAACATCAGCAATTGCATGATGCAAAAAATGTATTTATTGTAGATGGTGGTCCATTCGTATCGCAGGCGGATAAAAATCCGACGTGGACGATCCTGGCATTGTCATGGAAGACATGTGATTATATCGTGGACCAATTGAAAAAACAAAATATTTAATCTGACGAACATGAAAAGAAGAGAAACGATTAAATCCATGTTGGTAGGTGGTATAGCCGGGCCATTGTTCATTGCCGGTTGTCAGCCTGAACATGCGGATGAAAAAATAAAAGTAAAAGGAAATACGATCGGTGTGTATGGTCGTACGCCGAAAGAAAAGGAACATGATGCGCAGGTGATGGCTTCAACTTTTCTGACTGAGCATGAACTGGGGACCATCGCTGTATTGTGTGATCTCATTCTTCCTGCGACAGCAACGGCGGGATCCGCGAAAGATGCGGGTGTGCCTGAGTTTATAGATTTCATTGTCAAAGACATTACATCACACCAGTTGCCGATACGTGGTGGATTGATGTGGCTGGATCATCAATCACGGCTAAGGTTTGACGATGTATTTATGATGGGTAGTACGGAAAATCAGAAAAAATTATTGGATGAAATAGCTTATCCGGATGATGTGGCACCGGAGCTCGCGCAGGGAGCAGAATTCTTTTCACGCATGCGCAATCTTGTGCTGACGGGTTATTACACGACGCGCATGGGCATCGATGACCTGGGTTACCAGGGCAATGTGGCGAATGTATGGGATGGTGTGCCTGAAGATGTATTGGCGAGTCATGGCATGAGTTATGAAAAAGAATGGCTTGCGAAATGTGTGGATCAGGAGAAGAGGGCTGTGTTGGCGAAGTGGGATGAGGAGGGAAATTTAGTAAGTTGAGAGGATCAATAGGCAATTAGCAATAGGCAAAAATCAATAGAAAATTTTGCTTATTGGATTACGCTGTCTTTCGCAAATTAAACCTCTACAGTAAGAACTTTCTTGTGGGTAGAAAATGATCCTATTTTTCTTAATAAATCTGCGTCCCATTTTTTGGATTTCTGAAATGGTAATAGAAATATCTATAGTATCATACCTGATGCAACCATTTTTAAGGAATGATGTTAGTTTAGTCCTGATGGCTTTGCTAAAATTACATTTAACCACAACGATTTAAATAAAAAATGGAAAAACGAATATTGGGAATTATTTTAACCCTCTTAGGAGTTATCGGACTTATTTATGCCGGAGTTATTTTTATTAATGGTGGCGGCGGAGGAAAAAATATTAGAGCTCTTATTTTAGCCGCAGTATTAGGGGCCATTTTCTTTTTTGCAGGGATAAGCCTGATCAGAAATACACAGGACAAAGCGACCTGATCTGCTTCATTCGCTTCCCAAATATGCCAGTCAATCCTGGAGTAATGTAGGCAAATTGAGATGGATCTTAGTCTCTGGAAATCCAGTTAACTAATTGTCTTCCAGCGTGATAATTAGAATATTAGCTGTATTTATTGCAGACCGCAAGAAACTTTTATATTTGCGCTCCCATTTGCCTCCTTAGCTCAGTTGGTTAGAGCGCCGGACTGTTAATCCGTAGGTCCAAGGTTCAAGTCCTTGAGGGGGCGCCACGAAGGACTTCGTTCAAAAAGACGAAGTCCTTTTTTCACTACGCCTTCATGGCGCACCTCCTAATGTTGCATTCGCGACATCTCAAAATTCGCTTTAATGGTTCTTTCAAAAGTTCGCTTTAGACCTTAACTTTGAGGATTAACCAGTTGAAGTATGCACTTTTTCTATGTGTATGTTCTTTTTAGTGACAAGGACCACAAGCTCTATATTGGGTTTTCTTCAGATGTGTTCAGAAGGCTTCAGCAACATAATGATGGAACGAACATCAGCACAGCCTATCGCCGTCCATTGCGCTTGATTTATTATGAAGCACATTTGTATAAAGAGGATGCATTGAGAAGAGAATCTTATTTTAAAACATCTTCAGGTAAGAAGACACTTCAAATCATACTAAAACAAACACTGGAAAATCTTGGATATAAAAAATGAAACACAACTGTATCGTTTACAGTGAAGAGTTTACAGTGAAGGCGAAACGCAGTGAAGTCCTTCACTGCTTCTCCACCATATTGATCAAAGGTGCTATATCGATCAGCCGGATCTCCCTACCCCTGATCTGCACAAGCCCCTGGGACTTAAATTTATTTAATGCTCTTACCACTGTCTCCAGAGATGCACCCACATATTCTGCCAGCTCTGTCCTGGTGATCGTAATCACCGTTTTACTCCCGTCTGTAGCCCGATAGAGCTCTTGAAGGATCAAAAGTGCAAGTACCAGGCGATGTCGAACCGGATATTGCGTGAAGACAGTCATACGGTTCATCCATACCGTAAATTCTCTAGCCAACATTGACAATACATTTCGCGCAAACAAAGGTGAATCCCTGATCAATCCCCTAAAGACATCTGCATGAATATGAAGAAACGTGGTATCCTCCAATAAGCTTGCAGACACCGGGTTCGCCACATCTGCAATCAATTGGCGATAACCAATCAAATCACCACCTGTATAGATATAAAGTGTTTGTCGCTGGCCTAATGGCGTCTCCTGGTAAATCTTGATCTTACCACTCAAAAGCCAAATGACACCTTTTGGAAATGTGCCTTGCCGGAATAAAAGTTTTCCGCGTTTTCCTGTCTCCTCTCTTCCGCTTTTTTTCAAAAGCTCCATTTCATTTTCAGGAAGGTCATTGAAAAATAAGCTGCTCTGAAGCAGGTAGGGTTGTACAACGCGATGAATTTTATTCTCCACGTTGCACAAGTTAAATAAAACAAAGAGGCCATGCGCAAAACATGGCCTCCAGCAACAACAAATGAAACTATGATCTAGTTACTTCCAGGGAAGGTCATTGACCTTTCGCCCTATTTTATATCCAAGATCCAAAGCTGCCTCAGCATCCATTCGAAAATGTACACCTATCGGTAGACGTGAATACGCATTCTCTTGAGCCATTTCATAAAAGCTGCTATATGTTCTGGGCGTGCCGATAAAATCTGTCCGGTCTTCATGGCATTTATCCGTCATGACGAAATGCTGACCAAATTCAGCAGTAAGAACTTCTGCTGATGCACTTCCAAACGTTCCATGACCTGAAGGATAGGTTGGAAATTGTGGTGTGTAAAACTGGCCGACTCCATCCGGACACATGATCGTATTCCATGTGCTGTGTCCCATCACATTGCGGATGTAATCAACGGGACGAAGTACGTTGAATCGATATTTTTCACCCCAGCAGCGAATTCCTGCATCACATAAGGCCATGCCAATTTTCGCATGCACGACAACCGCTTTTTCTAAATTAGCCGATGTTTGTTTCAAAGCCTGATCTGCAATAGCCTCCCAACGACCGGCAGGAGTAAACGTGACCGCAGCACAATCATCACTCCAAAATTGTGCAATCCATTTGTCTTCATAATTCAATCCCTGGCGAATAAGGTTGACCTTGTTCTCCGTTTCTTTTGCCTGGACATAAAACTCACTGGTTTCGTCCGCACTAAATGGCAGCGGGTCCTTACATTTATCATCAATAGAAGCAGCAAATGTGCGCACATCACCCCAGTGTGGTAAACGCGCATTGGTGAAATCCGGAAAGGTTGGCTGCCATTTGCCCGGCCCTGCAGGAGGTACATAAGATGGGTCCCACGGATGCAGGTAACCTTCATTACCAACAGCATCTGTTTGAGACCACGCATACACAGCTTCTGCTACGGCAGCACCCCATTCAATTGAGGCCTCATTTATCGCAGGAGTAACCTCAGGTCCATATTGATTGTTAATCTGGTTTTGAAGATTTATAACTTCCGATACTTGTGCAGCAGGGGCCGTTGGATATAATCGTGCAATGATCGTTGCATATGCACTGTTCAACGCTATTGGATAAGAATAATTTGCATCAGGAACTGCATAAGGTAAATGCAAACCCGGATATTTAATAGCAAGTGATTTATAATCCGGCATCCCTGGAATAGCGGTTTCATATGCGACTAATCCGATGTATCCAAATGACCTGGCAGATACAGGTGGCAAATAACCTGGCGTAAAACGCTCAACGTCGAGCAGGATAGCATTCCATTGATACACGACATCTGCTGTGTAACCAGATACAAGTTTTGTTTCAGGGGCAACAGGTTGTTCTTCACGACAAGATGTGAAGACTGCAATCAGTATAAGACTGACCCAGGATAATTTTTTGAGAATGTGTAGTTGTTTTCGCATACTAGAGTTAAAATTAAAAGGATGTTTAATGTATGGTTACGTTTGAAGCAGATCGAAACTGATCAGCATATTGACGACTTAATTTCGGATCGGTTTGTGCCACCTCATTCAGAAATTGATTTTTATTCCGGTCCAGTTGGGATCCTTCTTCCATCAATTCCTGCATTTGTTGTGCGATCTTTTGATCATATTCACCTGCCTGTACAATCAGTGATTTAGCATTAGTATCAAGAAGTTCGTACGACTTGAACATCTTCATGTGATAGACATTGCGGGCCTTCAGGAAAATCTCCCGATCTGATGATGGAAAATCTAAGGGGAGTTGTTTTTCCAGGTTTGTTGTGGTGACATCCCAAAGGCTATCGACACTGGTATCTAATTGATGGTGTCGGGTCATAAGATCTTTGGAAGACTGGAGTAATAGGGCTGATTCCTTATTCCATTTATTTTCTTTCGTGCAGGAAATCTGGTTAAGCAAAATAAAGGTGCACCCTGCAATGAGGCTATATGTCCAAAAGGTCTTCATAAATGCAGTATTAGCTTTTACATTCACCTATGGGGACTAGGCAAATCCAGTTCTGCACAAAGGTTTGCAGAATTCCATTTCAAAAGGTTGACAAAAGTCAAACAAGTAAATTTTATTACTCAGGAGCTCCTTTGACTTCGTGGAGAATATTTTGCAAGCAGGCGGATTCGATCTTTGCCTTGCCGGAAGAACTCCGGGGAGAGGTTGTTCACCAAAGA
Source organism: uncultured Saprospiraceae bacterium (assembly GCA_963746195.1). Lineage (GTDB taxonomy): Bacteria > Bacteroidota > Bacteroidia > Chitinophagales > Saprospiraceae > Opimibacter. Next base: position 343,826 of record CAVVAS010000005.1, read on the forward strand.
TTTATAAAATGACAATCGAAAGATTCCTTTAGCTGACTAAATCTTAAAAAAAAAGACCACGAATGTGGTCTCCATATTTTTTTAGCTATTAACTTTTAGCTTTTAACTCTACGCTCTATGCCAGAGTATGTCTGTCGTCAATAAACCCTGTCTTTGTCTTCACATTAAATCCTCTTTTCTCCGGCATCGTCTTGAAGAAAAAATCCCACAGCGGTGATGAAACTCCATAAGCTGCATCAGGTTGCTGGTAATGATGAAGTGCATGATGAATCCAAAGACGCTTCATGAAATTCTTTGGAGGAGGAAATGCATGTACACTATAATGAACGCACAGATAGGATGCATATCCTGCTACAAATCCTGCAGTGAATGGAATCCCATAATACCCAAGTAAAAGCCTGTAAAAAACAAAAAAGATGGCTGCCAATACAACACTCACAATGGGTGGCATGGCCAGTCGTGTTTTATCTTTTGGATAATCATGATGCGCACCGTGCAATACATATTGAAGTCTTTCCTTCTTAGGTGAATCAACTTCCATATGGAAGGTATAGCGATGCACCAGGTATTCAACTAATGTAAAGCTGAAAAAGCCTGTGAAGAAAAGAAGGATGCTCGCGCCGGCCCCGATGGTTCCTTCATATAAAGTATAGACGAGTAAAAAAGCGCCCAAGCCGTAGAAAATGGAAAGCGGCCAAGCAATATGCGTGCGTGTCAGTTTATCAAGAACAGGATTCTTGAAAACTTTACCGTCACCTTTTGGATGTTGCCCGTATGCCATAATTAATTTAATTGCTTACAAAGATACGATTTTGGATGGTTTTTGGGGGGTTTAATAGGTAACAGAGCTTATAAAGTTTAGTTAACAAGCCTTTGGCACCTTAGGTTTAAAGGTTGGTTAAACTCAATATATTAATACACAATTAATTGATTATCAATATATTGGCATGAGTTTTTTAGATTATTGACTTATTAGGTTATATATTGATCAACAAATAAACCAATAAACTCCCTGCTCCCTGCCCCCTGCTATCAGCTCCCTGCTATCTGTATTTATCATTCAGCCCAATCCCCGCCATAATGTTTGGTATCGCTTTTTGTACTCTCTTGATACGTGTTTCTTCCGTTTTGGCTTCGATGACATACTCAAGATATTCCCTTTGTTTTCCCGGAGTCAATTTTGAAAATGCATCTTTCAGTGATTTATCTTTTTTAAATGCAGATTGGTATTCTGTTGGAATTTGCGGGAGAGGTTTTTTTTCAGGTTTGATTTTCTTCCCTGCTTTTTCATTTGCAATAGCTTCAACAATATATTTTTTGATTATGCCTGGTTTGATTTCTTTCACAGACTGAAATCTCCATTGACGCAGTCCGCGCGTTCTTTCTTCATTTGCATTGATTAAAACTTTTTGAGGATCACTTAAGAAAGCGCCATTATGAAACCAAATAGCAAAATAATTTTTAAAACCTGAAATGCCAACAACATTGTGACCATTCAAGGTGTAAATCGGACCGCCCCATTTGATTTCTTCTTTTAATCCTGTCGAAAGGATAATGTCCCTCAACATAAATAATCCTTCCTCCCAGGGATGCATTTCTGCGATGATGTCAGGAACATTGTTTTTATCAGATTTCATGCGAAAAATTTACGATTTACAATTTACGTCCCTTTCTTTTTACCACATAGACACATAGCGCACATAGCAATTCACATAGAAATTTTCAATGGTCGCTGAGCGGAGTCGAAGCTGAACAGAAAACAACTCACAACTGACAACTCACTCGTGATTCGCCAGCTGTCCGCATGCTGCATCAATATCTTTTCCGCGGCTTCTTCTGACGGTGATCATCACGCCTTTGTCTCTTACTTTTTTCGCAAACTTATCAATCTGCTGTTCATCTGCTTTTTCAAAATTGACACCGGGGACAGGATTATATTCGATGATATTGACACGGACGGGAAATTGCCTGCGGCATAGTTTTATTAATTTATCAGCGTCCTCGAGGGTATCATTGAAACCCTGCAAGGCAATATATTCAAAAGAAATACGGCCATGTGTTTTCTGATAAAAATAATCAAGTGCTTCCATCAACGCACTTAGATGGTTGGTCTCATTGATCGGCATGATGCGACTGCGCTTCTGATCATCAGCTGCATGTAGCGATAATGCAACATTAAATTTCACTTCATCGTCTGCCAGTCTTCGAATCATTTTTGCAATACCTGCTGTGCTGACTGTAATTCTACGTGGAGACCAACCCATGCCATCACTTCCTGTAATCTTGTCAATACTTTCCATGACAGGACCATAGTTGAGAAGGGGTTCACCCATACCCATGTACACAATATTGGTTAATGGAGATCCAATCGTTTCTTCGCAAAGTCGATTTGTTTCAAATGCCTGGTCATAAATTTCAGCTGCAGTAAGATTTCTAATCCGGCCCATCTGGCCTGTAGCACAAAAGCTGCAAGTGAGACTGCATCCAACCTGTGATGATACACAAGCTGTATATCTTTTATCCCTGGTCACAGGAATCATGACTGTTTCGATCTTCTGTCCGTCATGAAGTTTATAACGGGTCTTGATGGTTCCATCAGCACTCGACTGACGAATATCGCTTTCGATGCTATTGAAAGTATATGTTTCTGAAAGTTTGGTGCGAAGTGATGCCGGCACATTGGACATGTCCTTAATACTTTTCGCGCCTAGTTTCCACATCCAGTCATAGACCTGCTGTGCTCTATAAGCGGGTTGCCCTATTTCTATAAAAGATTTTTGAAGATCAGCTAAAGAGAGTGTTCTGATGTCAGTTGTTGCAGTCATGATATTTGAAAGAAGATAACGAAATCACAACCGGACTGGTTCAGTAACGATTTTCCGTGGTTGAATTTTTTTATAAAGCGGATGTTTGATCAATTTCCACAGTTGAAGTCGATGAAGCATTGAAACACGAAGTACACCCAGGCCATACTTAATGCTCCTGGATACATTGATGGAAGATGCCTCTTCAAAATATTTGGTAGGGCATGTCACTTCCGCAATCTGGAAACCTGCGTAGATGATCTGGGATAACATTTCATTGTCAAAGATGAAATCGTCGGAATTGGAATCGAAGGGGATAGACATGAGTACTTCGCGGCTGAAGGCCCTGTATCCAGTATGGTATTCCGACAATTTATAATTGACCATCACATTTTGAAAAAAGGTAAGAAAACGGTTTGCCCAATATTTGTAGATGGGCATTCCTCCTCTCAGCGCGCCTTTTCCAAGAATACGGGAACCCAGTACCACCGGGTAAAGACTTTCGCCGATGATATTGACCATGCTTGGGATGAGCAATGGTGTATACTGATAATCAGGGTGAAGCATGATGACGATATCGGCATTAAGTTCTATTGCTTTTTTATAAAGCGTCTTTTGATTCCCACCGTATCCCCTGTTTTGCTCATGCCGTATGACGTGATTGATCCCAAGGGATTTGGCTTCTTCATACGTATTGTCGCGACTGGCATCATCGCACAGCACGACTTCATCCACCAGGTCATGAGGAATCTCATGATACGTTTTTGCCAGGGTGCGTGAAGCATTATAGGCGGGTAAGACAACAACGACCTTTTTGTCCTTATACATGGGTCAAAGATAAGTTGAAAGGATAAGACACTTTTCATCGATCACGATGAAGCAGAAATAAAAAAGCCCCCACACAAAAGTGCAGAGGCCTTTTTTTCTTACCGTTTCCGGTTTGTCGATTACTTCTTCTTTGCTGGAGGTGGAGTAGTAGTCTTTGCAGGTGCTGGTTTAGCAGCTGGTTTGGCAGCAGGCTTCGCAGTCATAGGCTTGCCGGCAGTTGTAGCTGCAGGAGGCGTAGTCATTGAAGTCATCATTTGCTGAAGGTTCGTGAGCGAACTAGCAGCAGCTCCCTTAACAGTTGAATAAGATGCTTTCCATGCATTGAGGTTCTCACCTGCAGTAGTCACCATCGCGTTCAGTTCTGCAATTTTAGCAGTAACGTCACCTTCAAGTTTACCGGCTGCAAGACCAGATTTCAGTGCATTGACCTCAGCAGATTTCTCTGTCCATGTTTTCAGGAAATCGTTGATAGTTTTTTGAAGAGGAGCATAAGTAGCTAAAGCATCTGTTGCTGCTTTTTCGCCTGCTTCCCAGGCCTGAATTTGTTCTGGCTTCAATTTTTTAGTGGTGGCATCATCCATTTTTATAGAGGCTAAAGCCTTTGTATAATTGGACATGTCGGAGCTAACCATACCTGAAAAATCAGATACTGCTTTAGTAGTTGTGTCCCATTTACCGGAAAGTTCTTCGATACCGGCTTTGTATTGCTCTACGCCTTTGCAAGAAAGGACGAGAAGAGGAAGAATAAAGAAAAATAGTTTTTTCATAATTGTTTGTGTTTATCAGAATATTGGGCGCAAATGTAAATGTATTTTGAAGATTTCGTAGGTTTTATTTAACAAAATTTTAAGGATTAACGTTGCATTACAAAACTAAATTTCTATTAAAAAGAACTGATGATCATTTACTTCGGATAAAGGGTAAAAAACCATCAATTATGAGTTAAACCAGGTATTACGGGGTATTAAATAAATGAAGTGAATAGGTGGTTAATCCTCTAAAAATCACGGTTTTACCTGATTGGTTTTGATCCTTTTCCGTAGATCCTCATATTCATGAACCATTTTGAAAGTATATTTGTACACATAATATGTGTGCTTTTTTATAAAATAAATGATAAAAGTCAAATGAAAAACATCACCTTATCCATCCCGGAAGATCTAATCAAACAAAGCCGGGAATATGCTTCCAGGCATGGAACAACACTCAATGCCCTGGTCAGGAAATTATTGAAATCAACAGTTCAGGTCGGACAACAAACAAAAGCGGATAAGGTGCTGAGTGAAATGAAGAAATTAAAATCGCCAATGAAATCGATCGATTGGAGTCGAAATGAATTATATGAGAGATAAAGTTTTTTTTGATACCAATATTCTTGTTTATATGCAGTCAGGAATGGATCCTGCCAAAACTAAAGTAAGCCGGCAATTATTTGAGCATAATTCTTTGGATAACCTGATTGTGCTATCAACACAAATTCTTCAGGAATTTTATGTTGCCATGACCCGAAAAATGGGTCATGATCCTCTTGTCATCAAAAATGTATTGGTCCTTTTCAGTGAGTTTGAAATAGTCCCCGTCAGTACTTCTATTCTTTTTGACGCGATTGACATTTCTGTTCTCCACAAACTTTCATTTTGGGACAGTCTTGTCGTATCTGCAGCTAGTGCCGGTAATTGTAAATTCATCTATTCAGAAGATTTCAATCACGGGCAAGTTATACGGGGAGTGGAGATTGTCAATCCGTTCAAGTCCTGAATCCATTCTCTATTTCAAAGACCTTCACATTGGTTTGATTTACTTTTTCTAACCAAACCTATTTTTCATTCCTTTCCTGCTTTCTGTCTTATCTGAAGGATTCATTCACGTCTTCCAATTCCTTCAGAGACGGTGTCAATTCATCCTGCGTGAGAAGGTTAAGTGGCCTGCTGATCGTATTCAATATCTGGTGCACTTCCATTTGTTTCTCATCGATAAAAAGTAAACCGGTCAGTACTTCACCTTTCTGATTGGCTTCATGGACTGCGTTGATAGCCGATAACCTATTAGTAGGATCCCAACCGGATTCAAGTGCGCTCAAGCGTATTTCAGAGCCATCGTGCATCTCAATGACTTTTTGTTCTCCGGGAGCGACTGATGTCGTGATCTCACTTTTTTCAGGAATAAAATCAGCTATAGAAGTTGACTCCATGTGGTCACGCACATAAGTATAAGATTTAGTCGAAGTAGTTGTGTTATTAAATGTAACACATGGAGAGAGCACATCAATCAATGCAAATCCATTGTGACTGATACCTGCTTTAATCAAGGGAATGAGTTGCTCCTTGTCACCTGAAAAACTTCTGGCTACAAATCCGGCTCCTAATTCAAGTGCAAGTCCTGCCAGGTCAATCGAACTAAACATAGTGGGTACACCTGCTTTGCCCATTGATCCGATATCTGCAGTAGCTGAGTCCTGTCCTTTAGTCAGTCCGTAGCAACCATTATTCATTACGACATATAGCATGTTGAGATTTCTTCTGACAACATGCGCAAATTGTCCCATGCCGATTGAAGCCGTATCGCCATCGCCACTGACACCAACGTAAGTAAGATCACGATTTGCCAATACTGCCCCGGTGGCTACAGAAGGCATACGACCATGCACAGAATTAAAACCATGACTATTGGATAAAAAATAAGTTGGCGTCTTTGAAGAACATCCGATACCTGAGATCTTTGCGATACGATGAGGTGCAATGGATAATTCAAAACATGCCTGGATAATCGCTGCGGAAATGGAATCATGTCCACAACCTGCACACAATGTAGATAAAGCACCTTCGTAATCTTTCTGATGAAATCCTAACGCATTCGTAGCGGAGGAAGGATGGCGGAAATTTGGTCTCTTATAACTCATATAAAAGGTACAGAAGCTGATTGGGGTTGAGGGATATAATTATAAATCTGCCGGATGATATGATCTGCTGTGATCGGGAAACCATCGTAGTTGAGTACGGATATTAAACGATGAGGATCCATTTCCAGTTCGTTGATTAATATGCTGCGCATCTGGCCATCACGGTTTTGCTCGATGACAAATACTTTTTCGTGATCAAGAATAAAATCAATCACGGATTGAGGGAATGGACAAGCTTTCAATCGCATTCCATCAATGGCAATGTCCTGTTGGCGTAATGCATCCATCGCTTCGAGTGTTGAGTCTGTCGATGTTCCAAAAAAGATGACACCAATTTCAGCGGTGCTTTCTTTAGGATAAAATTCAGGTGGCGGCACAAGTGTTTTAGCAGTATTCCATTTTTTCAAAAGTCTGTCCATGTTTCGTTTGTAGACAGCACCGTCTTCCGTGTATTTGGCAAATTCATCACGTGAAGTGCCGCGTGTAAAGAATGAGCCTTTAGTCGGATGAGTCCCCGGTAATGTGCGATATGTAATACCATCATTGTCAATATCCAGGTATCTTCCAAACTTATCGATCTTATCAAGTTCTTCTGCTGTAAGCACCTTTCCCCTGTCATATTTTTTCTTCGGATCCCACGAAAGAGGCTCACACACATGATCATTCATGCCAAGGTCAAGGTCGGTCATCAACATCACCGGAGTCTGCAGACGCTCGGCAAGATCAAATGCAGTACTGGTCATGCTGAAACATTCAGCCGGTGTAGAAGGAAAAAGAAGAACATGCTTTGTGTCTCCATGGGATGCATAGAATGCAGATGTTATATCCGCCTGTTGAGTTCTTGTCGGCATACCAGTTGATGGACCTGCTCGCTGCACATCAATCAGCACCGTTGGTATTTCTGCGAAATAAGCAAGACCCAAAAATTCATTCATCAAAGAAACTCCTGGTCCGCTGGTAGACGTAAATGCTCTTGCACCATTCCAATTTGCCCCGATCACAACGCCTATAGCAGCAAGTTCATCTTCTGCCTGGATAATGGCGTATTTATTTTTTCCTGTTTCCTGGTCAACGCGCAATTGTTTTGCATAATATTCAAATGCATCTGCTACAGAAGTTGAAGGCGTGATGGGATACCATGCCATGACCGTCGCTCCTCCATAAATGGCACCAAGCGCACATGCGGTATTACCATCGATCATGATTTTGCCCTTGGTTTTATCCAAAGGTTCCACATGAAAATTCAATGGACAATTCCAATGCGTTTTAGCATATTCAATGCCGAGGTCAAGCGCTTTCACATTATTGGCCACTACTTTTTCTTTACCCGGAAATTGATCATTGAGTAACCCTATTAAAACTTCTTTATCGATATTTAATAGTGCAGACATCGCGCCTACATAAATGATATTTTTAAATAATTGCCTGAAGCGGGGATCAGAGAAATTGTCATTGCTCAATTCCATCAGCGGGATCTCAAGGTATTGAAGGTCTTCTCTTCTCTTGTCTTTCGGAAGTGGCCATGTGCTGTCATACATAAAATATCCACCCGGAGTAGTTGATTTCAAATCCTGGTCTATACTCTGAGGATTGACACTGACCATAAGGTTGATGCCTTCACGTCGACCAACGTATCCAGAACCATTGACCCTAACCTCATACCATGTTGGCAATCCCTGGATATTCGACGGAAAAATATTTTTTGCAGAAACCGGAACACCCATCCTGAAAATGGATTTTGCAAACATTGTATTGGCACTCGCAGATCCGGTTCCATTGACATTGGCAAACCGTACTACGAAATCATTCACACCACCTCTAGATGACATACATGCGAAGCTTTTGTGGTATTATAAAAAAATTTCTGCATATCCCATGCAGAAGTAGGACAACGTTCTGCGCACAGACCACAGTGCAGACAAACATCTTCATCTTTGACCATCACCCGTAGAGTGGGCAAAATGTCAGAAACATAAAGATCCTGTGTTTTATTATCAGCCGGCATTGTCAACCGATGTACGCAAATCATTTTCTTCTCCATTTGTGGTAAACGTGATACAACCTGTAGGACAAATATCGACACATGCATCACATTCAATACAACGGCTTTTTTCGAAAACAGTCTGAACATCACAATTAAGACAACGCTGCGCTTCTTTAAATCCTGTCAACTCATCAAAACCAAGTTCAACTTCAATCTTCCTGTTTTGAAGTGTCAGGTCTTTACTCGCATGAGGCACTTTGTAGCGGTGATCATCGACTACATAATTATCATAACTCCATTCATGAATCCCCATCTTTTGACTATAGAGATTCGTCATGGGGTCAGGACGATGATTAATGTCAGCATTATTGCAAAACAAATCAATCGAAACTGCAGCGGAATGACCGTGTGCAACTGCAGTAATCACATTTTCAGGTCCGAAAGCTGCATCACCACCAAAAAATACTTTTGACAATGAAGATTGGAATGTTGTTTTATTGACAACAGGCATTTCCCATTCTCCAAATTCTATCCCGATGTTGCGTTCGATCCAGGGGAATGCATTATCCTGACCGATTGCCATGAGGACATCATCTGCTTCGATAAAAACATCCGGCTCATCTGTAGGAACTAAACTCCTGCGACCATCTTTATCATACACTGCTTTGACTTTTGAAAACATCATCCCCTTCAAGGACCCCGTTTTCAACAACGAATGCTTTTGGATTGTGCAATGGCATGATGGGTATATCCTCATGTTGTGCATCTTCTATTTCCCAGGATGAGGCTTTCATTTCTTCAAACGGACTTCTGACGACAACTTTTACTTCAACACCTCCTAAGTCTTCTTGCTGTGCGGCAACAATCCATCGCGGTATTTCCTCCGCCTACGACAATTACTTTGCTGCCTATTTTTTCAATGTGTCCAAAAGCAACACTGGCTAACCAATCGATTCCGATATGAACCTTGTCTTTAGCATCCCATCGGCCTTGTAATTTTGGAAGATCTTTTCCGCGCGGTGCTCCTGTACCAACAAAAACAGCATCATAATCTTTATCAAGAATTTCTTTCAGGCTGGATACATAAGTATTGAAATGAGTATGAATACCCATGTCCAATATATAATTGACTTCTTCATTCAGCACTTCTTCGGGTAACCGGAAGGAAGGAATCTGGCTGCGCATAAATCCGCCACCGGAAAGTTGCTCATCGTATAAATGAATTTCATAACCAAGCGGTGCGAGATCACGAGCTACAGTAAGTGAGGCAGGTCCTCCTCCTATCAAGGCTATCTTCTTTCCATTGGGAGCAAAAGGGCCCTGGACAATGCGATCGCGGATATCGCCTTTATAATCGGCAGCTACTCGCTTTAGCCGGCAAATAGCAACAGGTTTTTCTTCAACCGTCCTCGACGGCAAGCTGGTTCACATGGGACGATCACATGTACGTCCCAGAACTCCCGGGAAATACATTGGACTCCCAGTTGATCATATAAGCATCATCATAGCGCCCAAGCGCGATCATCCGTATATATTCCGGCACAGGAGTATGTGCCGGGCAGGCATATTGACAATCAACAACTTTATGGAAATATTCGGGATCAGAAAGATCAGTAGGTTTCAATATCGTAACTGTTGGATCATAAACGTTCTCAAAAAAGCGGTGAAAAATACAGAAAAATAAGTTTCTGCATTTTGTTCATCCGTTTAAGGACTAATTCTGAACAGGGTCAAGATGGTCCATGGTAAAGCAGCATAACCGTTGGCTGTCCTGAGCTACCTAAACGAGGCATATCTCCTTTTCTTTTTACTTTTGCAGTGTTTTTGGCCCTAAAAGGGACATTTTATTTAAATCCTCCATTATACTGTTTATGAAAACATCATTTCAGATGTCAAAGTTGAAAAAGGTCATTTTTCTATTCGTTGCGGGTTTGGTCTTTTTTACCGCCTGCACCTCTGACCATACTGTGGGTTCCGGCAAAACAGGTGATCAGGACGAAAAAGTATTACGTGGAAAATATAACTATGCTTACAAATGGGCTGAGCTTGCCCTCGTAGCTACAGGTCATGATACCGAACGTTTTAAGCCCAGACCGACCGTAACCTCAAGATATCTCGGACTTGTGATGGTGACCATGTACGATGCATGGACCAGGTATGATAGTACAGCAGCCCCTGTTTACCTTGATGGTGTTGAGAGAAGACCCGCCCAGGAGCGCACTGAGCATAATAAAGAAATAGCCATCAGCTACGCGGCATACAGTGCTTTGCGGGAATATTATTACAGTGATACTGTGATCCTCCGCCAGAATATGCTGGATTTAGACCTTGATCCCAATAATAAATCCCTGGATCCAAATACCCCTGAGGGTATTGGTAACCTGGCAGCTAAAGCAGTCATTGAAGCCCGAAAACACGATGGCTCCAATCAATACGGAGATGAGGCAGGGTCAAACGGAGAGCCTTATTTTAATTATGTCAAATATCAGCCTGTCAATAACCCTGATAAAAACTCAGAAATCGATCGATGGCAGCCAAAATATTTTGCTGATGGTAAGGGAGGTAAATTTTGCCCGCCATGCCTGACGCCTTTCTGGCAAAACGTCAAGCCAATTGGTTTGAAGTCATCTGATCAGTTTCGGTCTCCACCACCTCCTGAAAGTAGGTTCAGCAGAAATGGAAGCTGAGGTAAAAGCTGTAGTGGATATGCAGGCGAATATGACCATTGAGCAGAAAGCGTTGGTTGAGTTTATGCGTGATGGCCCCTGGTCAGTCCAACAAGCCGGTCACTGGTTGAGATTTGCACAAAATGTTTCTGTCAGGGATAATCATACATTTGATCAGGACGTGAAAATGTATTTTCTGACAGAAGTCACTGCCATGGATTGTTTTATCACATGCTGGGATACTAAAATGTTTTATGACAATGCAAGACCTTATGCCTTGGTCCATCATTATTTTAAAGATAAAACCATTAAAGGTTGGGGCGGTCCTGATAAAGGTATAGTAACATTAAAGGGACAGGATTGGCGGCCATATTCTCCGGAAACTTTTGTTTGTCCACCTTTCCCTGCATATGTTTCAGGGCATAGCACTGTCAGTGGCGGGTGTTCAACTGTATTACAATTATATACAGGCAGCGATCATTTCGGAGAAGAGGTCAAGCGAATGCCTGGTGTATTGACAGGTGAACATATCCAATCCGATTCAATCATCCTTAAGTTTCCAACTTTTACTGAGACAGCTGAGATGGCAGGTATATCAAGAGTGCTGGGGGGATATCACATTCAGGCTGATAACCTCGAAGGATTGAAGTTAGGAAGGAATGTGGGCCATGCCGTTTGGGATTGGTATAATGAACTCCTGAAAGGAAAAAAGATGTAAGTGGTCAGTTGTGAGTGGTCAGTAGTGAGTAATGGATTGTGAATATTTTGGTGTAGAAATTTTTTATTTTCTAAGATGTTGTTGTGTTCATCAAGAACCTTGTAAATAATTGTACTTTAGTTCTGTTCGGATTTCTCACTGGTAAAATGCTGTCTTCATGTATTTTGATGACCAGACCATTCTTTATGACAATGGTAAGTGGACACTTGCCGCTGATGCCAATGCCAGTATTTACAACCAGATTTTTCATTACGGCACCGGTGTATTTGAAGGAATAAGATCTTATTCTGTAGATGGACAGCCAAAGATGTTTCGCAGTGACGAACATTTTAACCGGTTGAATGCTTCTGCCAAATCGATAGGTTTACCTTTTCAAATGCCGGTCATGGAATTGAAGCAAATCGCTTATGATTTGTTACGGCGAAATCAATGTGGTCGAAGCTTACATACGGCCATTTGTATATAGTTCGCCGATGATGTCGCTTTCTTATCCTGAAAGTGCGAATCTTGCGATTTGTACATGGCCATGGAAAAAATTACTTGGTGATAAGTTGATTGATTTGTGCATTTCAGATTATTGTCGTCCACATCCCCAGTCATGCAAAATTGAATCTAAAGTATCGGGGTACTATGTCAATTCGATTCTTGCAGCAACTGATGCACGTGCTAAAGGATATGATGATGCATTGCAACTTGATGTGGATGGATATGTAGCTGAATGCAGTGGTGCTAATTTCTTTGTTGAAAAAGATGGGGTATTATTTACTGCACCTCGAGGCCACATATTGCCCGGAATTACCAGGGATACGATTCTCCAGTTATGTCGTCGATTGGGGATACCTGTCAAGCAAGTGAGATTATTACCAAAGGATGTTTATGATGCTGACGGAGCATTTTTAGCAGGGACAGCAGCGGAAGTCAGCGGTGTGCAGTCATTAGATAAAAAACCATTTCGCAAACCATGGAATCAAACTCATGGATACACGCTTCAAAAAGAATATGAAATGGCGATAAGGCAGGACATCGCGTGGGATAAAATAGCCTAGGTAAAGAGATCCCGGTTTCATTTTAAATTTTTACCATTTAACCCAATAATCCTTTTACCCTTTTTTACGTATTTGCAATAAAAAAAATAAAGAGTTAAGTTCACACTGCAAAAGAACGGGATATCAACGTCGACAACATCATATCACTTCTGAAGGATAGAAAAGAAAAGGGGATGTCTCTCCTTTATGATCATTATTCGGACAGTCTGTATGGTATCATCAACAGGATCCTGGGGGATGATCAGCTCGCGGAGGATGCACTTCAAAGGACATTTTTAAAGATCTGGCAAAACATCAGCGGGTATGATGCGACCCGTGCTACTTTTTTTACCTGGATCAGTGTTATTGCCCGGAATACAGCTCTTGATCAGAAACGTCTAAAAACTTTTCAGGCCAAACAAAAAACTGTTTCGGTCGATGAGGTCGTATATAGAGCAGGCGTCAGTACTCCGGAAGGGGTAAGCATAGATGCCGCCAGGTTACTCTCCAATCTGGATGCGAATAACAGAATCGTGCTGGAATATGCCTACCTGAAGGGATATACGCAACAGGAAATCTCTGATGCGTTGAATATACCATTGGGAACTGTCAAGACAAGAATACGGAATGCGATAAGCATCCTTCGTGAAGAACTCAAGGATGAAAAGAAATATTTCCTGGGAGGACCGGGACTAAGAAGTTTATTGCTGTTTATAAAGTGGAATTAGAAGAAATCAGGTCATCGGGTTTATTGGAGCTGTACGTCATGGACCAGCTTTCACCTGTCGAAAGAGCGGAGGTGGAGGCGCATCTCTTCACCTATCCTGAGCTTCGCAATGACCTGAAAGAGATTGAGAGAAGTCTTGAAATTTTTGCAGTCACAGCTGCCATGAAGAGTCCTGCCGGTGTCAAGGATAGAATTATGGATGCCATACGGAATGATGGTGGAAGTGGGAATGCAAAAGGCGGGTCAGGTTCTATTTGGCCATTTTTATCCATCATTTTTGGTTTGCTGACATTGGTGCTGGGTTATTTATTCTATCAAAAAAGCAATGACACAAAAAATCTTGAAAATGAAATTGTCGCCGTAAGAGATACATGTCAGACGAGAAACAATGAGTTGAATAATCAACTCAATCAGCTGCGACAACTTACTCAGCCTGCAAATAAAATATTGCCTTTCACAGCAACACCTAATTTTGCTTCCACCGATATTTATCTGCACACCAATAAAGCCACGAAGCGCAATTTCATCCAGGTGCGCAATCTTCCAGCCATAGCTGCCAATCAATCTTACGAATTGTGGTCAATTACAACAGGACAGGCACCTAAGCCACTCAATGTATTTGATGCTCCTGCCAATGGACTGATTGAAGTCACTTATGTTGAGGGTACAGATGTCTATGCCATCACCATTGAAGCGAAAGGTGGTGTGCAATCGCCTACGATGTCGAATCTGATTGGGACTGTGAGTGTAGCAGGAATCTAAAACGAATTACGAATTACGAATTACGAATTACGATTTGCATTTGTCCTCAAAAAAAGAATTGTTGAGCGTAGGCAAAACTCTGTTTTGCGTGATAAGTCTTTCAATTCGCAAATCTGAAATTTGCTGACACACCGACGTAGGCTCAGCCTACGCCGAACAAGTAAAATTTCAAATGCCCCATCGGGGCTAAAGGTTGGTAACATCAGGAATCAAAAATCATCTCTCGTGCCGTAGGTACGAAACAAAAATCTGTGTGTAATTGAAATCTGATTCTGCAGGAGTAGGATATCGTTGGTTGTATGTTATTGCATTGATTTTCCCCCGGCACTTTTGCAAAGTGCCGTCCCCGATTTGCCGGGCAAACCGGGGTAACAGATCATATATATTTGGAAATTCGATCCTGAAAGGATCTAATGTCATTGGCCGTGGGTGCAACCCACGGATAAGTGTTATGCACGAATTCACAACCCTGACAAGGGTTGAATAAAAATCTGTGTCAATTGAAATACTTAGATGATGTTAATTACCTGCAGCTCGGAGGCTGCTTTCCGTTGATTTCTACTCTGATTCAGACTTGTAATATTGATTCGAAGTTGAAAACTTCGAATAGCGATTGCCTTGTGTAATAATTTTTAACTGCAGCCTGGAGGCTGCTCATGAAGTTTGTTATTTGAATCAGATTTTTGTTTCGAGCCTACGGCCCGAGAGATGTTTATTGATTCCTGATGTTACCAACCTCTAGCCCCGATGGGGCAATTCAAACCAATACTCTCTATGCTCTCACGTTTCTCACGCTCCTTGCACTGAGCAATGTCATCGGATGGATGCTGAGCTGTAGCACAAGTTTGAGTGGGGCAGGTCGAAGCATATCCGGACGTGTCGAAGTGTCACGCTCCTGCTATCTCACTAGTGTAATGTCTCCCACTCTGACCTGCTGACTTCCATCTTTGAGAATAGCTACCAGTTTATAAGCAAACACCGCCGAATTCAACGCCCTTCCTTTCAACGTCCCATCCCATCCATAATTCGGATCATTTGCCTGGAAATGTTCTGCAGCAAATACATTATTTCCCCATCGATCGAAAATGACCAGGGAAGATATTTCCTCCACATCCGATCCAGCACTGATGATTAACCGATCATTGATACCATCTCCATTCGGTGAAAAAATATTCGGGACAAATACTTCTGTATTCTTTTCTAAAAATAAGGTCAACGCATCTTCATCCATGCATCCGTCAACTGTTGAAACAGTGACAGAATAAGTTGTCGTAATAATGGGAATAACAGTTTGTGTAAGACATGTCGGACAATTTGTATTCGTAAGCCCGGTCCATGTGATCGATGCGAGTGAATCGAATGGGACATTGACAATGGCTTTGATCATGACTGTATCACCGACATTGATCGTCTGATCGTCACCCAGATCTACATTCACCTGCAGCGGTATATTGATGCCGATGATTTGTTTTTGTTCGCAACCATTTGCATCGAGAGCTGTGATTTGATAGGTTCCTCCGCCCAGGCTTGTGAAGGATGGCGAAGGCTGATAATTTATTCCATCAATTGAATACCGGATCGGTGTCACTCCTCCGGTTTCTTCGACGGTAATATTTCCATTTTTCTGATTAAAACAACCCGGTTGTGAAACCATAAAGCTGATCATAAATGGCCCCGGCTCAGTTAATGTCACTTCATCATTCGTCCTGCATCCATTCGCATCTGTGATCGTGACTGTGTATGAACCCGCCATAAGTCCGGTTATACTTTGATCCGTGCTGCCGGTTGACCAGGCAAAGGAATATGGTGGAACACCCGAAACATTTGCAATCGCGCTGCCATCCGCCTCACCAAAGCAACTGATGTCCATGCCATTAAAATCAGAAGTAATCTGTAGCTGAAGATCAGGCAATGGATACAAACTCGTCTGCTCGATCACCAGGCTATCACAGCCGTTCTGATCAGTAAATATATTCTGAATGCTTTCTACCTCGTTGGGATCACAAGTTTTAAAAGATAAGATCGTAGTGTCTGCAGCTACCAGTGAAACCGTGAGTGTCACAATACTGTCACAACCATTTTGATTGAAATAAGTATTCACAAACATTCCAGCCTGTGAGGACTTGCATGTCGTGGAAAAAAGAAATATCTGATCACTATGCAACAAATTCACTGTTGTTGTCACAATGCTGTCACAGCCATTTTTATTGATAAGTGAATCCACAAAAACACCTGCAACTGCAGGATCGCATGTTGTCGAATTTAAAAATGTCTGACTGGATGAAAGAAATGAAATCGTCCGCGTGATGATGCTATCACATCCAAACCGATTAACCAAAGTCTGAACAAAAGTTCCCACATCGGCTGGATCGCACGATGAACCAACGATGAAAGTAGAATCGTGGGCCGAATAACTGACAGTAGTAAATACCGTACTGTCACATCCCGACTGTGAATTAAAATGCATTTCAAACACCCCAAGACTTGATGAGTCACATGAAGTGGATGATATATAAGTAGTGTCAGGAATACCGGCAGTGACAGTCGAAATCACAAGACTATCACATCCGGATTGATTAGAATAAAGTATATGACTTATGCCAATGACTGCTGAGTCGCATGAAATAAAACTCAAATAACTTGTATCCGACGTGGCCATCATCACATTTGTGATGACAAGACTGTCACATCCGGTTTGATCTGTAAGTAATTGCTGAAATACACCTAACTGAGATGAATCACATGTCGTCTGGAAAAGTGTAGTCGTATCAACAGGCGGAATCAATGTGATCGTCGTGATGACCAGACTGTCACATCCTTTTTGATTGGTCAGCAATTGTGTAAATACACCTGTATTTGATGTATTGCAGGACGTAAGTGAAATCAAAGTTGTGTCGGAAGATAAGAGTGAGACAGTAGTCTGAACCACCGTATCGCAACCGTTAGGATTGTTGAGGTAAGTCGTAAATACGCCAACTGCTGACGGATCACAAGTGGTCGACTGGACAGAAATATTTACAGCTGGTGATACACCAATCGTGAAATTAACTGTGCTGTCACAACCATCGACAGAATAAAACAGGATGTTGTATTGTCCGGCCTGGTTCTCCCAATAATATCCAAGCCAAATGCTGTCACCGCTGCATATGCTGGTATCTACACTCGTGATGTAAGTCGGATAGACATCGATTACCTGTGTCGGATCAGTGATGTCTATGCACGCAGGTTGTGACGGAGTGACATTGGTGATCGTGTATTCTGTCAGTCCGCCGATGAGATCAAAGAAAGTATAATTACTGGTGACATCAGTGAATGTGAAAGGCGATCCCGGGTCCGGGGTGATCTCGATATCCAGCGGAAATGGTGTATCGGTGATGATGGTCATGTTGGCTTGTTGATTGTCGCAGATTTCGGTATCTCCGGTGAGTGCGACATGAATGACAGGGAGGATATCAAGTTCTACAGTATCATGTCCGGGACAATTAACTCCATCAGTGACCGTAATCAAATATTGGCCTGACTGCCCAACCGTAATGGTTTGAGTATGGTCTCCTGTGGACCAGGAATATGCAACTCCGGGAAGACCCGCATCAAATGTGACGTTCTGTCCATCGCATGCTTGTTGGTCCGGACCCAGATCGACATAGGTCTGTGGCAATGCATTGACTTGTATAAATGCGGTGGCGATATTGCTGGATTGTCCTGATTCTGTTGTAAACTGAACTTGTACTGTACGTGGACCGGGTGTAAGAGGCTCTGCTGTATTTTTGTAGACAATTAATCTAAGAGCGTCTTTGAAGTCGGTTGATTTCGCACCGCCCGCATTGGATAACGTAATCATCGAGGTGCCTGATCCGGCTACGTTGATCCCGGCGATGGATCCCGTCATTTCGACGAATTCATTTGGGGCATCCGGTACATTGCCTGCGACTTTGATCGTCATCGTGGAGATGATCGCATCGTAAAGCATTTTGATATCCTCATCAGCAATTCCAACTCCGGGAGATAAACAATCATAGTCGAGTGAATTGTAATCGGCGTCAATGGCGCCGGAGCTGTCGTCGCAGTCGAGATCTAATGTCACTACACATGGAGGCGAGGGTGCAAACTCCATGGGAGAAGAAATAATATATCCAAAATAAATACCAAAATCACAAATAGTAGTAATCGATCCATCAATAAGACTAAGTAAGACAAGTTCATTTGTATAGCCTTCAGTTCCCAATAAAGTACTACAAATTGGAGAGGCAGTTAGGCCGGTAATAAGATGAGTAGTCGGATAAGAAACTACTACTGTGCTGTTAGAAGGAGTAAGTGTATCTAACCGAATAATGGATCGCATCCCTGGAATGACATTTATTGCGCCATAATATATTTCTCCTCCGGACATCGTCATTTCATTTTCACCTATATATCCTGTTGCTCCAAGCACTGAAACAGTACCAGCGTGAATGTCCCATCTGTAAATCAAATCCGATAAATCAGGGGGCCAAGGTTTAGAAAAAAAGATGCCATTTCCAACTCCTACAAAACCAAACATGGAGGGTAAGGAGGAAGGTCCGGTAAAAATTGGGGTTCCAAAACTACCAGTTAATATATCGATTTGATAAATTGAATGGCCTGATAAACCATAAAGATTACCATTTGGATCAAAAGACAAACCAGAATCAAAGCCACCAGTAGGTCCGATGGTTTGCATTGAACAATTACAAAGTCCACTACCCAAAGTAATATTATGAAAGGTATTTTGAGCACTTGCCATATAAATTGGCTGACATTGTAAATAACAATTAGATAATAATATAACTATAGTAATTAATATTGAATAATAAGATCGATTGGATATTTTCTTATATATAGAATTAGTTAATATAAAATAATTTCTCACCTATTATATTTTTATTCCGTCGATCGTTCTGTAATTTTAGAACAAATTAAATTTCAATATTCTATTTCCATATAATATGATTCAGTTTTATTATTTAAATATTGTGAGGTAATCCTGAATACAGGATTACCTCACAATATTTAACATTTTAATATTTCATTGACATTCAGCAATCTCACAGGAGTTATTTGTTCCGGCATAATAAAAACTATTAGGCGGAATATTAACTTGAAGAGTTTGCGGATGAGTCAAATCATACTGGCAAGAAATATAAATCTTTGCAGTATCTGTGGAACTCAAGTTCTGAATCATTAAAGCATTTCCTTTTATCATACAAAACCCCAATTTGGGGTTTGATGAATTAAGGGTAGTTGATTGACCACCACCACTTATAAAAGAGCATGAAGCTGGTGGAGTTGCAGTACAAGCATTACCTCCATCAGTAGTACCACAAAGCCTTAATGAAGCATGACCACTAACTATATCCTTTAACTCAATTCCACAACAACAATCGTCTTCATTAGGACATTGGCTACAATCTGTTATTTCCCTCGGAGTAATCAATCCATTGTTATTGGATGATTTCTGTAGTTCTGTTCGCTCGCATCCATAAATTCCTATGACGAAAACTGAACAGATTAAAATAATGAAAAAAGTTATATTTTTCATATTGAAATTATTTTATGTCGGGCACCGGCCTCCGAAAGCTATCGCGGCAAAGGAGGCTTTGTGCCCTATAAAAGAAAATATGATTCTGAAGATGCCTTGGTAAAGACCGGATTAAGTCTCTTATGATTACCACCTTGACCCCAAGACTTAGATCAAGGCGGTAAACTTGTCGAGAGTCAATAGAGGCTCTTTCTTTAAGACAATCAGCCATTTGCACTGAAAGAATTTTAAGATGTCAGTAATGTCGGTCATAGGTTGGTGTTCAAAGATTAAAATGGGGTGCCGACTTCTGTACAATAAAAATAGGGTATTTGGGCCACAAAGCAGTACCAAGTTTGTTAAAGTTTGGGTACTTAGCAGACATAAAATTCTGGATTTCTCGTAAAGGATTTATAGATTTTCCTTGTCAACACATTTAACATAATCATAACGATGCAAATGGATTTGAGTTTTTACCTGCAGTCCGGAGACTGCTTATGATGGATTCAAACTTTGATGAAGAGCCGTGGATATTTTTTCGAAGTTTGGAAACTTCGAAGAGCGATTTTACATAAAGCTGGGGTAAGATATCATTGGCCGTGAGTTATTACCTGGATTTCCCCCGGCACTTTTGCAAAGTACCGTCCCCAGTTTGCCGGGCAAACCGGGGTAACAAATCATAGATATTTAGAAATTCGATCCTGAAAGGATCCAATGTCATTGGCCGTGGGTGCAACCCACGGATAAGTGTTATGCACGATTTCGCAACCCTGAAGGGGTTGAATAAAAATCTGTGTCAATTGAAAAACCAGATGGTATTAATTACCTGCAGCCCGGAGGCTGCTTTCCGTTGATTTCTACTCTGATTCAGACTTGTAATATTGATTCGAAGTTGAAAACTTCGAATAGCGATTGCCTTGTGTAATAATTTTTAACTGCAGCCTGGAGGCTGCTCATGAAGTTTGTTATTTGAATCAGATTTTTGTTTCGAGCCTACGGCCCGAGAGATGTTTATTGATTCCTGATGTTACCAACCTCTAGCCCCGATGGGGCAATTCAAAACAATACTCTCTATCCTCTCACGTTCTCACGCCTCTCACGTTCTCACATCACTTACACTTATCTCTTGATCCTCGTAAAGAGAATAAGTCTGCTCAAACAAATCCAGTTGTAACGCTTTATCATCATACCTGAAACTCATGCGATGATAAGGAGTGAGCCCATGTTCTGCAATAGCTCCACGATGGAACTCTGTAGGATATCCCTTGTTCTGATCCCACGCATATTGTGGATAATTAAAATGCAATGAACGCATGTATTCATCGCGATGTGTTTTCGCTAAGATCGATGCAGCTGCAATGGCGCGAAATTTTGAATCACCTTCGACAATGCATTTGTGATGAATATCCTCATATGGATAAAACCGGTTACCATCAACAATAATAAATTCAGGTTTTATAGACAACGATCGAAGTGCATTATGCATTCCCTGGATGGATGCTCTGAGAATATTAATCCGGTCAATCACTTTTGAATCAATACTGGCGACGGCCCAGGCGATTGCATTTTTTTCAATGATCCATCGCATTTCTTCACGATGTTCAGCAGAAATTTGCTTTGAATCATTGAGACCGGGACAACGAAATCTTTCGGGCAGAATAACAGCAGCAGCAAATACAGGTCCGGCAAGACATCCGCGGCCGGCTTCATCACAACCGGCTTCCAACATTCCTTTGTTCAGGTAAGGCTTGAGATTTGCCATTAAGACAAGAATAGGAAAAAAAAATGATAGATAGATATCAAAGACTGATGACTTTTATATCTACTCTTCTGTTCTGGCTGCGGCCGATGGAAGTTTCATTTGTTGCGATTGGTTCAGAACTTCCTTTGCCTGAAGATCGGAGTCGCAGAGGATCAATATTTTTAGATATCAGCCATTTGACAACTGCTTGTGATCGTCGTTCTGAAAGATCCTGGTTATAGTCAATCGTACCGGCGATATCGGTATGCCCGATGACTTCAATCGTCATCGATGGATGTTGTTGAAGAAAAGCTAATAATTGTTTGAGTTGAATGAGAGCCCTGGGCATAAAATCAGTCCGGTCGTATTCAAAATAAATCCGACTTAGAGTTACAATTTCTCCTGCTTCAGGAATAAATGTTGAAAGAGGAGAATCTGAAACCGGAACTGCCAGAATAGGAGGAATTTTAAATAACCTGACATCATCAATATAATAATAACCGAATCGCACTGTCGTATGTGAAGGCCATTTAATGTCGCTGTTTTCATCCGTATTAAAATTGCCAATCACGAGATATGAAGAAGGTTCTGTCGCCACAAATTGTCCTGACCACTTATACCATTTTCCATCGGAGGGTATCCAACGGTCAAGTGAAAGAGTAGGTTTTAGAGAAATGGGTTGATCCGTCATTTCATCCAATTCATCTTCGACGAATGCAAGTTGGATGTTCTTCACGATGACTGATTTCGCGAGATGAGAAAGCATGCAGGTGAATGCATAATGTTGGCCAACGACAAGTGGTTCGGTGAGCTGAACCTGGATATATTCTCTGCAATGTGGTTTGCCGTTATCACAGCCATAGACGGTGATGCCTGCATGTGAGACGCCTTCGTATGATTTTACATCTCCGAACCCTACTTTTTTCCAGCTGTCGGGCACGATGACTTTGGGGCCATAGATATCTGGCGAGGCAGCGGTGGGTGATGTCCAATACAATGAAACGCGGGAGAAATCTTTTCCTGAATAGTACCAGCCTGATGGTTCGTCTGAGTATAGTTCAAAACCCGGGTTTGGGACCAGGTTTATTTGTGGGGTTTTTTGAGAAAATAAAGTAGTTGGTAAGTATGTGATGACAAAAAGGGAAGCTTTTAGTATGGAGGAGTTCATCAATTATTGAAAACGAGTTTTGAATAAAACGAATTATTAAAAGTGGAATAAATGAGGGAGAGAATTCATATTGAAACGAGCATTTTTGGGTATAAAATAGGGTTGAAAATTATCGTTAAAAATAAGGATATATTATTGATTTAATGGATATTACAAATAGGAGGAATATTTAATAATGACGTATGTTTCAAACATACCAACATGGATATCCTCAAACCCCTTATTTTAGTTCATATTTTTTAACCAGTTGAATTTCTCATTATGGCATTCTCAAAAGCGAGGTCCTTCCCGGCACCTCTTTATGACCAATCCTTTTGGTCTAAAGCATTAGCCTACCCGGCCAGAATTATCATCCTTACCCACCTACTCCAGCATGGAACAACTCCTTTCTTCATTTTAAGGAAAGGAATCCCACTGTCAAGAACCACCGTCTCCCAACACGTCAGGAAACTGAGGGAAATGGGCCTGATTACCGTTGAGGAGAAGACTCCCCACACCTATTACTCCCTAAACCAAAAATTCTGTAAGGAATTGGCCAGGAGAATAGAATCACTCAATCGTTCATTTATCATGGATATAAGAGACTGATCACAGTCCGTCACCATTACCTCTGCCACGGTTAAAAATGGCTAAAGACTCCAAATCCCAAATGGCTTCTGGTTTCATTTTTCTACTTTTGCTCTGAGGGCATAAGAAAGCACACTTTACCCACACTCAAAAAACCAAATCAAGCATTTATTTCAACCTCTTCACACAACCTTCCTACACATCCACGTTGATGTACTGATATTCCAGATCTATGAATAAAGAAAAAAAATTGACTGTCATCACCGGGTGGATCGTCTTTGCGATTACCATGGTCGTTTTCTTCTTTAGTGCCGAATCCAGCGGAAGCTTGTGGGATTGCGGGGAATTTGTACTAGGTGCTTATAAACTTCAGGTAGTTCACCCACCAGGAGCACCTTTATTTCTCCTGATCGGCAGATTATTTACCTCAGTAGCCCACTTGCTATATAAGGACCCATCATACATTGCATTTTCAGTCAATATTATGTCAGGCATGTGCACTGCACTTGCTGCGATGTTTATTTCATGGACGACAATGATTTTCGCCCGCTTGGCTATGGTAGGCAGAGATCAGCCGATATCATACGAACAAACACTTGTGACATGCGGAGCAGGACTGGTAGCAGGATTGACTACAGCATTTTGCACATCAGTATGGTTTAGCGCAGTCGAAGGTGAAGTATATGCGATGTCCACAATGTTCACAACTATGACATTGTGGGCCGCAGTAAAATGGTATGGCATGGAAGATACATCAGATGCAGATCGATGGCTCATCTTCGCCGTTTATTCTGCAGGATTATCTATAGGAGTTCACTTATTGAGCTTACTGGCATTTCCTGCCATCGGCCTTCTTTATTATTTCAAAAAATATAAAACATTCAATTACGGAAGACTCTTAATCGCTGTTGTATTAGGTACACTGATGATCCCATTTGTGCAAAATGTGATCATTGTCGGCATTCCCGAGTTATGGTCACAGATGGAATACATGATGGTCAATGGTTTTGGCATGCCATACCAGTCAGGGATTTTTCCCACAACAATTATTTTGGTTGGTCTTTCATTTTTTTCCATCCGTTGGGCCAGGAAAAAGAATAACGGATTATTGGAGAGACTATTTATAGCCGTGACTCTTCTCGGGATCAGCTTTTCAACTATCGGTGTCGTCGTGATCCGCGCAAATGCCAACCCGCCAATCAACATGAACAATCCTTGCGATCCATTTCGGCTTATACCTTATCTCAATCGCGAACAATATGGTGAAAGGCCACTCTTAAGAGGTCCAAATTTTGAAGCAGATCCAATTGATACGAAGAAGGAAGACAGGTACGGACTTGTAGGCAAAAAGTACGAAGTGGTGGATTCGAAATTATCCTATGTCTATAAAGATGAGGATAAAATGTTTTTTCCACGTATCAGTCACAATGATGGTAACAGACCTGAATTGTATCACAGGTGGATGGGTGATCCCAAGCGAAAAGCAGATATGGGCTTTAATCTTGAATTCTTCTTCCGCTACCAGATTGGATGGATGTATTGGAGATATTTCATGTGGAATTTTGTAGGCCGTGAAAACGGTGAACAAGGGAATGAACCGTGGAATCCAAAAAGCGGTCATTGGATATCCGGAATTAATTTCCTGGATAGTGCGCGATTGTTCAACATGGACAAAATGCCTGAAGACATGAGAACGAACCAGGCAAGAAATAGATACTTTTTTCTGCCACTGATTTTTGGTCTCATTGGTTTGTTCTATCAGTTTGGAAAACAAAAAAGAGATTTCACAGCCCTGCTCATTTTATTTCTTTTTACAGGGCTTGGTATCATTGTTTATTCTAATGAACCGCCTAATGAACCTCGCGAACGAGACTATGTATTAGTAGGTTCATTTATCACATTTTGTATTTGGATTGGATTATCCATCCCTTCGATTTATGCTGCGATCAAAGAAAGATGGGTGAAATCAGGTCCGGCTGTACCGATGCTGGCAACAGTATTAGCACTAAGTGCACCGGCTATAATGCTTGAACAAAATTTTAATGACCATAGTCGCAGATTCCATTACATGTCCAGAGACTACGCAAGTAATTTCCTTGAATCTCTTGATCCGAATGCCATCATGTTTACTTATGGTGACAATGATACATATCCGCTTTGGTATGCGCAGGAAGTTGAAGGCGTCAGGCGCGATGTCAGAATTGTTAACCTGAGTCTTATTGCGGTTGACTGGTATATTGAAGGACTACGACGCAGGACAGATGATTCACCCCCGATTAAATTGACCATTCCAAGTGAAAGCTACCGGGGTAGCAAACGGAATCAATTATTTTTCCTTCCCGGTAAGAGCACGACCGGTGAGATGGCATTAGACCAGGCATTGCAATTTATGGCCAAGGATAATCCTCAAAGCATACAGGGAACCAAACTTGAAACTTTTTTGCCCTCTAATAATTTATACATACCTATTGATACAGAACGTGCATTGAAATCCGGCCTTCTCTTGCCGACAGACAGCAATGTCGTCACCAAAATTCCAGTTTCGGTTAACAAACAATATATTACTAAAGATGAATTGGCTGTCCTGGACCTCATCATGAGCAACATCTATGACAGGCCGATTTATTTTTCAGTGACATGCCAGGATTCAAAACTGATGAACCTTCAGGATTATACGCAAATGGAGGGGCTAGGGCTGAGGATTATACCAGTGAAGACACCAAGCGAGCAGGAATTTTATATCTATGGCAGCGGAAGAGTCGATGCCGAGAAAGTACATGATCGTGTGATGAACAAATGGCGCTTTGGCGGTTTGGATAAGAGGAAGATGTTTGTGGACAATAGTTATGGTGCCAGCATCCAGGCTCAGAAAATGGTCATCTGGCGCTCTGCTGAAACAATGATGGATGAAGGAAAAACAAAAGAAGCTGTGGACATCACAGACAAATATTTTGAAGGTTTTCCTGCTATGAACTTTCCTTATGATGCGAGGGTGATGCCTCACATCAACATATATGTTCGAGCGGGAGAATATGAGAAAGCTAAATTTCACATTCGTATTCTTGCAAAAGAAATGGCGGAATACATGGTGTTCTTTGCTTCTCTGGATGATGATGATTTAAAATCCGGTTTCAACCTGGATTATCGTCTTGCTAACAGTGCGATAAGTGAAATATTGAAAGTGTCCAAAGGTTTGAAAGACGATGCTTTTGCAAAAGAAATGGAGGACCTGCTGGGACAGTATAGTATAACACCCGCAACACCGCAAAAATAGAGATGGAAGAAAATATTCAAAAACAAACTATTGCTGTTGGAGCCGATCATGCGGGATACCTGTTCAAGAAAGATATCGTGCTTTGGCTCAACAAGAATGGATATGTAGTCCTTGATTTTGGAACAAATAGCGAAGCATCCACTGATTATCCGGATCACATTCATCCTGTTGCAGAAGCTGTGGAGAGTGGAGAAGCAAAAGCAGGAATTATATTATGTGGCTCCGGAAATGGTGCTGCCATGACTGCGAATAAACACCAGGGTATCCGTGCTGCTTTGTGTTGGAACAATGAATTAGCCTCATTGGCACGACAACACAATGATGCTAATGTCCTGTCAATTCCTGCACGATTTGTCAATGAGGCTGTGGCTTTATCTATGGTACAAACATTTTTAGAAACGCCATTTGAAGGAGGCAGGCATCAACGGCGTGTGGATAAAATAAGATGTGCCTGAGGCTAAGAATTGGTCTTGTTTGTTGGGACAAACTCCAACAAAAGCGCGTAGCCACTGCATGGAGTTTGCTCCTGCAGCCAGGTTGATTCCAGTATTTTTTTCATAAGGACAAGTTATTGTTTAACTGCCGACATCCGATTTCCCATGAAAATAATTTCCTTCTTATTTATCTTCTCCCGTAGCTATTCTCTTTTTGCTCAATCGCCAGTTACCACAGCTTCTTTATATGGAGCTACGATTGAAAGCAGTACCATGCGAGACCATGTTTATACACTGGCATCACCGGCATTTGAAGGGAGGGAAACCGGCACTGAAGGAAATCAAAAAGCAGCTCATTACATCGCTGATCAATTTGCAGCGGATGGCATACCACCAATACCGGGTGATGGCGATTATTTCCAGGAATTAGCATTTTCAAAAATTAAATGGGATAACATTAAGTTGTCAGTCAATGGTACTTCTGAAGAATATCTCAGAGACTATCTTTCTATTCCGCAGTTTTTTCCTGACTCCGCCAGTGTATTCCAAATAAGATCACTTACTTTCCTTGGTTATGGAATTGATGATCCTGCATATTCGGATTATAAAGGGAAAAATCTAAAGGGGCAAAATTTGATTGTGTACGCAGGTGAGCCGAGAGGTTCTGATGGAAATTATAAAATAACAGGAGTGGATACGGCTTCTACTTGGTCTTCAAATCCGCTACTCAAAATTAAAGCTGCAAAAGCTGCAGGTGCTGCTTCTATATGGATCATTGATGACCGTTTAAAGGATCTTGTGACAGAAGCAAAGAAGACTTTGCTCACTGAAAGGATGCTGATGGGTTCTCTTCAAATTTTATCAGCGCCATACATTCCGCATGCATTCATTTCTGTTTCATTGGGCGATCAGATCATGGGCAAAAAGAAAGACAAAATCGAAAAACTTCACCAACGGATAAATCAATCAGGTAAAACAGCAGAACTGACTATTCCGGTTCAAATAGATTGGAAGACGATTCATCAAATTAATGCTATACAAAGTCAAAATGTCCTGGGTTACGTAGAAGGAACGGATCCAAATCTTAAAAATGAATTAGTGGTGGTATCCGCGCATTACGATCATTTAGGCATCAGGGGAAAAGATATTTATTTCGGAGCTGATGATAATGCTTCCGGTACAAGTGCTGTCCTTGAAATTGCCCAGGCCCTCGCTCTCGCCAAAGCAAAAGGTGATGGTCCGCGGAGAAGTGTATTGTGCATGCTGATGACAGGAGAAGAGAAAGGATTGCTGGGTTCTCAATATTATACAGAACATCCTGTGTTTCCTTTGAAAAATACAGTTGCGGATGTCAATATTGATATGATAGGTCGTGTGGATACGCTACACCATAACGCCAATTATACTTATGTGATCGGTTCGGATCGACTGAGCACCGAGTTACATCAAATCAATGAATCCATGAATAAAGAATACACTCACCTGGATCTCGATTACACGTATAACCGGGATGATGATCCAAACCGGTTTTATTACCGATCAGATCATTACAATTTTGCAAAGCATGGAATTCCGGCCATCTTTTATTTTTCCGGCGTGCACGCAGATTATCATCGTCCAACAGATACGCCTGATAAAATCATGTATGATAAAGCGAAGACCATCGCTCAGCTTGCTTTTTATACCGTCTGGGAATTAGCTGACAGGGATCAGCGGATTAAAGTTGATGTGGTGGGGAGAAATTGAAGAAATATTATCTTATTCATCAAACAGATTTTTATTCAACCCTTTCAGGGTTCAGAAATCAAGGCTGTCATCTTCCGTGGGTTTCACCCACGGCTAATGACATTGGATCCTTTCAGGATCAAAATATAAAGGTTCTACACGATTGAAGTTGAGGGTATAAGGAGTGATGATTAAATTTTTTACATACCTTTTTTTAATTGTGAAAATATCGTTTAATAAAGAGAATGATGAGATGATAATTATTGATGAGAAGTCTTTCAGGATCCAATAATAATAAAAGTCTTCCCCAATTACAGTTAACATTTTACGTAAAATAATTTTGAATTGTTTCACATTTCCATTTTTTAAATATGGAGATGTGGTTAAAAAAAATCATGATCATATAAACAGGATTTAATAATAAGTCTGAAAGACTTCAATATTATTGGCCGTGGGTGAAACCCACGGAAAAATGTGAGTGGGAATTTTCCAACCCTGAATGGGTTGAATAAAAGACTTCCTCTACGTAATAAATCTATGGTCATTTCAAACTATAACAACGTCTCTTCGAGGTGATCGAGTTTTTCAGGATAGTCGGTGGTATAGTGAAGACCCCTGCTTTCATGACGCATGTATGCAGATCTTGTCACGAGATAGGCAATGGTGATCAGGTTTCTTAATTCACACATTTGAGGGGATAATGTAGATGAGTTGTAAAGATTCTCTGTTTCATTGTAAAGCAACCACAACCTGTCCAGCGCCCGTTGCAAACGGACATTGGATCTGACGATACCCACGTAGCTGCTCATGATATCTTTTAATTCTTTCCAGCTTTGCGTGATGAGTACCATTTCTTTTGGATGCGTCGTGCTCATGGCGTCCCATGCAGGTATTCCTTGTTTGTAATCAAACCTATCTATTTCCTTTGCTGCTTCGACAGCAATGTTATGTCCGTACACCAATCCTTCAAGCAATGAGTTTGAAGCTAACCTGTTGGCACCATGCAATCCTGATGAGGTACATTCTCCGGCTGCATAAAGTCGATTGAAAGAAGTTCTTCCATTTCGATCGACGATAATACCTCCGCAGAAATAATGACATGCCGGTACGACAGGGATCATTTTTTTTGAAATATCAATTCCTCCTTCAAGACATTTTTCATAAATATTGGGAAAATGAATTTTAAATGCATCAACATTGAGATGGCGACAATCCAGGTAGACATATTCATCGCCAAGACGCTTCATTTCGCTGTCAATGGCTCGTGCAACGATATCTCTTGGGGCGAGACTTTTTCGCTCATCATATTTTTGCATGAATTCTTCGCCATCAAGTGTGCGCAACACGGCACCAAAACCACGGACAGCTTCCGAGATGAGGAACGCCTGGCTCTCAACAGCAGGATTGTAAAGTGAAGTGGGATGGAATTGAACGAATTCCATATTGCTGGTGCGGCCTTTTGCCCTGTACATCATGGCCATTCCATCGCCTGTTGCAATGATAGGATTAGTCGTGGCCCGATAGATCTGACCTGCTCCTCCGGTAGCTAAGATGGTGATGCGGGCAAGATGTGTTTCAACTTCAAGTGTCTCCTTATCTAATGCATATACACCGTAGCATTCAATATTAGGTGTAAGTCTTGTGACATTATAACCAAGATGATGTTGCGTCAACAAGTCAATCGCGAAATAATTTTCAAGTATAGTAATGTTCGAAAGTGAAGCAGCCTTATCCAGTAAGGTCCTTTCAATTTCCCAACCGGTGATATCCTTGTAATGAAGGATGCGGTTTTCACTATGTCCTCCTTCACGCCCGAGGTCGTATTCACCGCCTTGCTCTTTGTCAAATCTTGCTCCCCATTCGATAAGTTCACGGACACGAACCGGGCCTTCGGTAACGACCATGCGGACAACATCTTCTTTGCAAAGGCCATCCCCGGCATCAAGCGTATCTGCGATATGTTTTTCAATCGTGTCTTCTTTTTGATTCCAGACTGCAGCTACACCGCCCTGGGCGTATTTGGTATTGCTTTCATTTTTCTCTGCCTTGGCCAGGACAGTCACTTTGAGATCAGGTCTCGACATGGCAATCTTAATGGCGGAAGTGAGTCCTGCAATTCCCGCTCCTACAACCAGGATGTCCGTCCTTTTTTCAATACTCATAAATGTATGTGTGTTTTCAGGCCATCAAAGATCATAAAACAAGTTGGTTTTTGGTTTTTATATGTCCTTTTTACCACTTAGGAACATTAGGAACTTAAGAAAACACTTAGAAGATATTATATTGAGATTTGTTTTCTAAGGGACTTGTTTTTTTTCATTTTCTCATTTTTTGATCATTGACCTTGGCTGGGGCAAGCCACAGCCAGTACAAATATTTTTATCTTACGTTCTCACGTTTCTCACGTTCTCAAGCTCTCACGTTCTCACGCATGCGAATAGCGCTCAATGCCCGTCATATGATGCAGGACCGCCTGGAAGGGATCGGTACGGTGACGCATGAGATCATGAGCAGGATGGTAGCAGCTCATCCTGAGGATCGGTTTGATTATTATTTTGATCGGCCGTTTCAACCGCAGTTTGTGCATGGACCGAATGTGATGCCGCATGTCTTTGGTCCGCCGGCGAGGCTCCCTGCATTGATAAGGTATTGGCTGAAGTATCCTGTCAAAGCTGATGTGACGCGTCAGAAATCAGATGTTTTTTTCAGTCCTGATGGATTTGTTCCACTAAAGTTAAAGGCGCGGAAAGTGAGTATTATTCATGATGTAGCTTTTCATCGTTATCCTGAATATTTTGTGCCGAGGATCAGGAATTTTTATAAAAACTGGATGCCTGCGTATTTAGAGCATACGGATCACATCATCACGGTATCTCAATTTTCAAAAAACGAATTGATTGCTGCGTATAAACTTCCTCCTGAAAAAATATCGGTGGTGTACAACGGAGTGTCGTCAGGTTATAATCCGATGGCCGCAGATAAAATTCAATTGTTTCGTGATCAGCATACCGGAGGCAAACCTTATTTTTTTTATCTCGGTGCGATTCATCCCAGGAAAAATGTAGTGACATTGGTTCGTGCATTTGAACAATTCAAATCGATTAACACTGGTGATCATCAATTGGTCATAGCTGGAAGGGCGTCGTGGGATGCAGATGATGTATTTAAAAGTGTCGAACAGAGTAAATGGAAAAATGATATTCACATGCCCGGGTTTATTGATCGGGATAATACCAAATCATGGATGGCGGCTGCGCATGCACTTGTGTATCCCTCATTGTACGAAGGATTTGGATTACCACTTCTTGAAGCGATGGCGAGTGGTGTTCCGGTGATCAGCAGCAATGCTTCTTCTTTGCCTGAAGTGGGTGGTAATGCTGTACTTTATTTTAATCCGTTGGATGCTGAGCAACTAGCTCATCACATGAGTTCGGTTTCGTTGAATGAAAAAATAAGGGAGGATATGATCGTGAAAGGATTTGAACAGGAAAAAAAGTTTTCGTGGGATAGAGCTGCTGATGAAGTCTACGGCATTCTTTCGAAATATGCGAAATCAATATAAAAATTAGAATTGCTGCAAAATGTTCTATTTTGCAGAACGTAATATTATTTGTTATTTGAAAATATTGTTTAGGGTAATTAATAAATTTTCAACTTTCAAAAAAGTATAACTGAATGTTAAAATTATAAAGCTGCTATTTTTTTTCATTTTTCTAAATTTCAATTTGATGAAACGTTCCCTGCAAATCACAATTTCGCTATTGCTGATCTTACATTTTTCTGCCATTTCATTATTTTCCCAGCAAAGAAATCTTTATATCCTTAACCGGAGTGGTAGTAATATCATGTCTTTGCATCTCGACAGTGCCAATGCAGTGCTGACAAAGCAGATCAAGCAAGACGTGGTAGGCTCGTATGATATGGTAAATGATTCAAGTGCAGGTAAATTATACTGGACCAGGCAATTTCCTTCTCAAATAATGGTGGCTGATGACGGTGATACGATTGGAAGTCCTTTTATCACAGATGTCGGTGGACCCGTTGATCTGGATATTGATTATAACAATCATAAAATGTATTGGGCAGACAACAGGCGTCATAGACTGTACCGGGTCAATCTTGATGGAACAGGACAAGAAGTTATCGGCATGGATACTTTCACTAATCTTTCCGCCATTGCAGTTTATCCATCGCATGATTTATTATTTTTCTCTGACCTTGATAGCACCAGTATTTGGTCAAGTTCACTGGATGGCAATAACCGTAAAAACCTGATGAATGACGCAGATGGTTTTCCAGTCAGATTAGCTGTTGATACAATCAATGAAAAACTTTACTGGAGTGATGACGGCCGGGGTCGTATTGAACGTATGAATTTTGATGGAAGTGGCAGGGAATTGATTTACCAGGGAGTTGATGGTGAGTACGTTTTTGGACTTTACCTGGATCTCATCAAAGCTGAATTGTATTGGTCAGATTATGGAACGAATCATATCATGCGTTCTACATTAGACGGAATGGATGTCGTCCCTATTGTTTCTTCCGGGTTGAACGATCCGTTAGCTATAACTATCGTGACATCTTCTATCGTGAGCGCGATTGAAGAGCCGGGTGATAAAAATACCGAATCAGAAAATGAAAGTCATGTGCAAGTCTATCCGAATCCGGCTAATGATCAACTAACAATTTCTTTTGATGATAAAACGATATTAAAAGG
Organism: uncultured Saprospiraceae bacterium; assembly: GCA_963746195.1. Taxonomy (GTDB): domain Bacteria; phylum Bacteroidota; class Bacteroidia; order Chitinophagales; family Saprospiraceae; genus Opimibacter. The sequence goes on from CAVVAS010000005.1 coordinate 377,401, forward strand.
GGAGGTCCGGATAATTGATGTTGTGGGTAAGCAAGTTTATTTTAATAACTTCAATCAGCCTGTAATGCAAATTGAATTGCAGAATTTGTCTGAAGGATATTACACCTGTTTAATTTTTGAAAAAGGACATATGCATTCCGGACATTTCTGCATTATTCACTGATTTGCATTGTAATTATTATTTTAAAAAACAGCGATGAAATATTTGCTTGGAATAATAATATCATTTCTAGTCAATACATTAAAAATATATTCTCAAAATGAAATACTTTATACATATGGTAACCCAAATTTATATTCTGGTGAGTCAGTTGTATTTACTCAAGAATATAACCCTCCCTTAGTTCTAAATAACAGTAAAGGACTTTTTACTCCTTCAATTGCAGAAATTGAACAAGCAGAAAAGATCTTATTTAACAGGTATAACAAAGATTTAATATTGGATTCTCTATATACACACATAAAAAATGTTCAAAAAAAATATAAAAGATATAACAGGCAATACCTTGGATATTTAGATGATTCCGGCGATAAGATTATTTTAATCAATCTTCTCAATTTTAGAAAGAAGAAAATAGCCAAAGAAAAATTTAAGGGATGGAACGAAGAATATATTATTGGTTTCGGAGAGTATTATGAAAAAAACTCAGTTCGATACGACGTTAATCTTGCAAGAGGGAGTTTAAAACTTCATTAGACAAACATAATATTTAATGTTTCCAAAGTACTAGTTCAGTTAATAAGATAGTTTTTAAGACAATAACCTTAGCCCTAAGACCAAACCGGCTGCCCTGACCAAAAACCTTAGCCTAATTTTTCAGAGGAATATCAATTAATATACTTTTTTCTCACATATCTGACTTTTTTCTAAGTGTTAAAAATGAATGTCTGAGTTTCTTGATTAGAGAGATTTATATATTCATTATTCCATGATATGAGGTAAAACTGGCTCTAAATTCCACTTAAACAGAAGCCTGAACAGACACTTTTTCAAATTTAAAATTGTTATAATGTGTACCTTGGGAATAGAATGCCTTCGGAAATTTATTTTCTAACATTCTTCTCCACAGGAAAAAACGAGTTGCCAACATTACACTGATCACAGTAGCAAAACAAATGATCTAAAAACGAACCAGGGGATATAGCTTTACGCCCCATTTGACATATTATTAATTTTGAATATCTAATTATCACCATGGCTGAGCCAAATCAATACTCCCCTCAATCTTCCGGCACAAGGCTAAAACCAATACGCACAGATAATGACCTGACGAATCTCGTCTACGGAAAACTACAACCCCAGGCTGTTCAGATAGAAGAAGTTGTGCTGGGCGCCCTCATGCTCGACAAGGACGCGATGGCCATCGTACTTGACATCCTGACGCCGGACAGCTTTTATAAAAAACCACATGCTGTCATCTTCGAAGCCATGATCCGCCTCTTCGAAAGATCTCAGCCAGTTGATATCCTCACTGTCCATGAAGCATTAAAAAAATCAGGCAACCTCGAGATGGCCGGAGGTGTAGGCTTTCTCGCAGAGTTAACCAATAAAGTAGCCAGTGCAGCCAATCTTGAATTTCACTCAAGGATCATCGCACAAAAACACATTCAGCGTGAGTTGATCAAAGTGAGTACGACGACGATCAGTGATGCATTCGAAGACACCAAAGATGTATTCCAGATGCTCGACGAAGCAGAAAGTAATCTCTTCGACATCACACAAAAAAATCTCAATCGTCGATACAGCCGACTCGGTGATCTTGCCATCAAAGCGCAAAAAGAACTTGAAGCACTAAGTAAAAAAGCAATTGGTATCAACGGAGTACCTGCAGGTTTCACCGAACTCGACAGGATCACCAATGGATGGCAAAAATCAGATCTGATCATTGTAGCTGCACGTCCAGGTATGGGTAAGACAGCCTTCTGTCTTTCATTGGCTAGAAATGCTGCACTCGATTTCAATCGCCCTGTAGCATTCTTCTCTTTGGAAATGTCAGCATTGCAACTTACGCATCGTCTGATGTCAATGGTCGCTGAAATCCCCGGCTCCAAACTCAGGAATGCACAATTAGAAGATTACGAATGGCAGCAACTCAATAGTGCAGTGGAGCGATTTAGTGAAGTCCCGATCTTCATCGACGATACACCTGCTATCAACATCTTTGAACTCCGCGCAAAATGCCGTCGACTTAAGATGCAACATGACATTCAGTTAGTTGTCGTCGATTATCTTCAGTTGATGAGCTCAGGTCCTGATTCCACAAAGCGAACCGGTACGAGAGAACAGGAGATCAGTTCTATTTCGCGAGCATTGAAAACCATGGCAAAAGAACTTGAAGTACCTGTTGTTGCCTTATCACAATTAAGTCGCGCCGTTGAAACTCGCGGTGGAAATAAACGTCCTCAGTTGTCCGACCTAAGGGACTCCGGAGCTATCGAACAGGATGCTGATATCGTCATGTTTATCTATCGTCCGGATTACTACGAGATGGAATCTGATCCGACGATTTCAAAAGATGCTGCTGAGATCATCGTCTCTAAACACAGAAATGGCGCATTAGGAACAGTCAATCTGAAATTTATCAGCCAGTATGCCAAGTTCACTGATCCCGGTGATGATTTCTTTAATGATATTTCAGGAAAAGGCCCTGCGGATAATTATAATGCGATCATCACACGACCTTCGAGGATCAATGAAGAAGATGAACCGATACCATTCTAAAAATGGGCTAAGGTTGTTGGTCTTAGCTGCCGGTTTAGTCAATAGTCATTAGTCCATGGTCTTTTTTAACCACTTAGAAACTTAAGGGACTTAAGAAGTCACTTAGAAAAATAGAACCATATTGAAAAAATAATTGGAAATCATTTCGAATAGTAAAGATCGTGTAGCCCAAAACTGTTTGAGCAACACTTCGACCTATTTCATTTGTAAGCAAGTCTTAATCAGGTAAGAGCAATTGAAAGAAATAGGAACTTGGAAAACTAACAAGCATACATGCAAACCAGAAGGCTAAGCAAAAGATGAAATAACAAAGCGAGTTTTTTGGGCTACGAGGTTTTTGGTTCTTTTTTCCGGAAAAAAAGAACATAGATCCTTATGGAAGAAATGCGTTTGAATAAATATCTCGCTCACTGCGGCATCGCAAGTCGCCGGGCAGCAGATACATTGATCATGCAAGGTCATGTGACTGTCAATGGTGTGGTCGTGCAGGAGATGGGATATAAGGTGCAGGATAAAGATGTCGTTCAGTTTAAAGGGAAAGCTGTAAAGCCTGTCGATAAGTTTGTTTATTATCTTCTCAACAAACCAAGAAATATACTTTCTACTTCAAATGATGAAAAGGGAAGGAGGACGGTACTTGATATCCTGGAAGAAAAAATCAACGAACGTGTATATCCTGTAGGTCGACTCGATCGGAACACAACAGGATTGCTGTTGTTGACGAATGATGGAGAGCTGACAAAAAAACTTTCACATCCGCGACATAAAGTCCCAAAAGTGTATCATGTGTCGCTGAATAAAAATCTCAATCTTAAAGACCTGGAAAAGATTCGTTCCGGAGTGACGCTTGAAGATGGTGACATCAAAGCCGATAGCCTGCATTATATCGAAGACATGCCCAAAAAAGAAGTTCAAATCGAAATTCATTCCGGAAAGAACCGCGTGATACGGCGTATTTTCGAACATCTCGGTTATGAAGTCATGAAGCTCGACAGAACCTATTATGCCGGGTTAACGAAGAAGAATTTACCCCGCGGACGATACAGGCCATTGACGAAAGAAGAGATCAGGATGCTGAAGCATTTTGTATAACATTCTTCATTATTTTTTTTAGCCACTAATTACACTAATTCACACGAATTGTATTTTCATAGGTCACTGCTCTTTTCTCTTGCCGCTAATTACGCTGATTAACGCAAATTGGTTCTATACTGCTTTTCCTCAGCCTCAGTCTTAGCCTCCGCCTTTCCCTTCGAGTTTTTATCTTTGATCAATGGAAACTGACCGGGATCATATCTACTCCGACCTTCTTAAAGCCAGGCAACTGGGTAGTAAGAAGCTGGCTGTACTGATCGATCCGGACAAGATGCGCCTGGGGAAGCTTGATCAGATCATCGATTTGTCTGTTCGAGGTAAGGTTGATTATTTTTTTATTGGCGGGAGTCTTCTTGTCAATAGTCAATTGGATCAATGCCTGCAGATGATCCGCAAACGTTGTCAAATTCCTCTCATCCTTTTTCCGGGGAACTCTTACCAGCTTAGTTATCATGCTGATGCCATTTTATTTCTTTCATTGGTGTCAGGCAGAAATCCTGATTTGCTGATTGGCCAACATGTCATCGCAGCTCCTTATCTCAAATTAAGCCCGCTTGAAGTTTTACCTACAGGCTATATGCTGATCGATGGAGGCGTCGGGACTACAGTGCAGTACATGAGTAACACATCTCCAATACCGGCCAATAAATCAGACATCGCCGTATGCACTGCTATGGCTGCGGAAATGCTTGGATTGAAATTACTTTTTATGGATGCCGGTAGTGGTGCCATGCAGCCGATCTCTTCTGAATTAATAGCTGCCGTCCGTGGTGCCATCTCGATACCTCTCATTGTCGGAGGTGGAATAAAATCTGCTGAAAAAGTAAAAGAAAACCTCGCGGCTGGTGCAGATGTCATTGTGATCGGAAATGCATTCGAACATGATCCTTCATTGATGATCGATATTGCCGCCACCATTCACGATCATAACGTGGCACTGAATGTTTAGAAAAATTCAAAGCCTTGTATTTGCAGGAATATTTTTATTTGCCGGCAATTCATTTGGCCAACGGATAGGATTATTGCCTCCGAAAGTAAAATGGTACCAGATCAGTAATGATAGTTTGCGCGTCATTTATCCTGCAGGTGAAGAGGAAACCGCAAAAAGAGTCGCTTCACTGACACTCAAACTTGCTGCTGTAGATCCCATCACAACACATGGTCGTTACAAACCCATTTCAATTTTACTGCAACCACAAACTAATGTTTCAAATGGTTATGTTGGTTTGGCACCGTATGTATCAGAGTTCTATCTCCAGGCTAACGAAAATCCTTTTGAATTAGGATCCTTGCCCTGGCATGATCTGCTGTCGATACATGAATTCAGGCACGTACTGCAAATAAATGCTGCCAATAGAAGTTTAAGTCATTTTGTAAAATCAATTCTGGGGGAGCTGGCTTTCTCCGGTATGTACAATGTGTCTCAGCCGAATTGGTACCGGGAAGGGGATGCTGTATATGCTGAGACGAAATGGACCTTGCAGGGCAGAGGCAGACTGAGTGCTTTTACTTTGCCATTCCATGAAAAATTATTGCAGGGCGAAAGATGGAACTATTACAAGTTGCGCAATGGATCTTATCGTGAATTTACTCCTGACCACTATCCCCTGGGATATCTTCTTGTTCAGTTTGGAAACCATGTATTTGGTGAAGCCATGTGGGATACCATCCTGTTAAAGGCTGCAACGTTTAAACATTTGTTCAGTCCTTTTTCCGGTACGATGGTGGAGATGTATGGAAAAAAGAACAAGTTATTTTATAATGATGCTATGGAATGGTATGCGGCACAATGGGATTCTGAAGTGGATAAGGACATTGCATATCCGTTGATTCCAATAAGTGAAAAGGGTATGAGCAATGATTATTTTGACATGGAATATCCCGGAGTAACAGAAGATGGTACGATTTATACATCAATAGCGACATTTGACCATACCAGGACGATTTATAAAATTGGGCCTGATGGGGTACGTAAAAGAGTGGTCAGCATGGGCTTACAACAGGACTCATATTTCGATCATGAAAATCACAGGATCGTTTGGACAGAATTAAGATTCGATCCACGATGGATCCGCAGAGATAAAAATGTGATTGTGGTGTATGATGAAGATACCGGGAATAAAATGTCAATTGAACCGAGGAAAGGTTTTTTCACACCTTCCCTGGATAGAAAAGGAGAAAGAATTGCTGTCCTGCATGTGGATGGGGAAGGAAATAATAATATTGAGATTCTCGATGCCCGTAACGGGAACGTATTAGCGACATTGCCAAACAATGATAATCTCTACCTCGCTTACCCGATATGGAGTGAAGATGAAGTATCCATCATTGCAACAGCGAGGGATGACAAGGGACAAATGGCTTTGGTTGAAGAAGACATTGCGACCGGTAACATTAAAAATATTACCAGTTACAGTTATAATATTTTGGGGAGGCCTTTCCTGCATGATCAATGGATATTTGTGACAACCAATCTTGATGAATTCGACCAGGTCTATGCAGTCGACAGGCATGAGGGTGTGTTCTACCGGGTGAGCAGGGGAAGCACCGCTCATTACGATCCGGCCTGGGACCCAAAGAACGAGACTATTGTGTGTTCTGAATATCATCTGAATGGTAAAAAACTAGTTCGTTTACCGGGGCTTCCATCAAAAGATTGGAAATTAACCGGGTTAAATGATGGAATAAAAAAAGTACCCGGTGCAGCACGCGATCTTTTAGCTCCGACCGGAGAAGAAAGGTCATATACAAGTCAAAAATATTCCAATTGGTCGGGTGCCATTAATTTTCATAGCCTGGCGGTAAAGCTTAATGATCCATACATAGGTATCGAGATCCGTTCTGTTAACATCATGGATAACATTGCGATCTCAGGCGGATATGAATATAATGCAAATTCACAAGCAAACGGTCCGTACGCCAATGTAAGATTTGGTATGTGGTACCCGGTATTAAGCTTTGGCACAAGTGTAGTGCAACGAAAAGAGACCTCAAGTGACGGAGAAGATTTCAGAATCAAGAATGGCCAGATAAATGCCGGCATTTCACTTCCTCTTTATTATACACATGGAATTTTCCAGCAAGCGGTTTTGCTATCATCAACTTTTAATACGGGTAACAGCAAGGAAATTCCTACCATTGAAGATGGCGTTGATTATAATTATAAATTTAATTATGTCACCAACAGGGTGGTATTTATTAATAGCCGCAACCGTGCATACCGTCAAGCAATACCATCATGGGCACAACGTTTGGATTTCAATTACACACATGAATTGTCGGGCGTGAATGTGTCGCAATTTTACCTTAGTTCTCAATTTGCTTTCCCGGGCATTACACCGGTGCATTACCTGGTGGCACAAGCTGAGTTCTTAAAGCAGGATATCAGTCCCGGTGCTCTTTTACTGGGTAGCTCTTATTCAGGTGCAAGGGGATTCCCTACGACAAATGGAGAGCGGCAATATCACTTTGGATTTACTTATGGATTTCCGATTTGGTATCCGGATGTTGGATTTGGAAATATTTTCTTTGTAAGACGTGTCAGGTTACAACCGTTTTTTGATGTAGCACATTCAGATGCTGTAGAGGCTCCTTCTGAATGGATGCGGAGTACAGGATTGGAAATGGTAGTCGATATTAAATTTCCTCCGATTACATTTGGATTTCGTTTCGTAAGATTATTATCCGGTTACACCGGAAGTTCCAGTGTGTTTGAATTTTTCATCCCTGTAATCACATTTTAGATGAGAGGAGTCGTGGTCAAAGTGACAGGCAGCTGGCACGAAGTCAGGCTTGAAGATGATTCTATTCTTCCTTCAAGAATTGCCGGAAAACTGCGCATGGAAGACATTAAAACAACTAACCCTGTTGGTGTGGGAGATCATGTGACGGTTCAATACGAAACCGGAGAAACGACGAAAGGAGTGATCACTGAAATTTTACCGCGTACGAATTATATCGTTCGCCAATCGCCGCGAAAAAAACACGATTTACATTTATTAGCAGCCAATGTTGACCAGGCTATCCTGGTGACGACCATCATCAATCCGATGCTCAAGATGGGATTTATCGACCGTTTTTTACTGATGACAGAACCTCATAATATCCCTGTCATCATCGTCATCAATAAAAATGATCTTTTCGGCGAAGATGAAAAAGAAATCTTTGGTGGTCTCAAAATCACGTATGAAGATATTGGATATCACATGATCAGTTGTTCGGCCAGGACAGGAGAAGGACTTGATGAATTAAAATCAATTTTAAAAAACAAGACTTCCCTAGTTGCCGGACAATCCGGTGTCGGTAAATCAACACTGATCAATTCGATACAACCTGGTCTTGGTCTGAAGACAGAAGAGATCTCTGATTATTCGGGCAAGGGACAGCACACGACGACTTTCGCGGAGATGCATCCACTCACGATGGGTGGCCATATTATCGACACACCAGGAATTAAGATGTTATCCTACAATAATCTTGAACCGTTGGATGTCGCTCATAATTTCAGGGAGTTTTTTGTGTTGTCTTCTCAATGTCGATTTCCAAACTGCCTTCATAAAGATGAACCCGGCTGTGCAGTTAAGGCAGGAGTGGAAGATGGAAGTGTATCGCCTCTGCGTTATGAACATTATCTTCAGATCATGGCGGAGATTGAAGACCAGAACTATTGGGAGAGGCATAAAGATTTGTGACAGAAAGTAAGTTGTGATGAGTATTCTGTGTTGTTCAGGACTTAACAGTTTTACTTTTTATATTAACTGATTTGAAGCATGGGGAATAATGAATAATGATCAACGAATTGAGAATTAAGAAGTTTCAAGAAATATCTATTAGTCCTGGATCAATTTGAGGAGGAATTTAATTTGCGTAATCAGCGTAATTAGAGGCAAGAAGAAGTGAGTAAAGAATAAGGATCAAGGAATTGAGAATTTAGAAGTTTAAAAACAGCCCCATCGGGGCTAAAGGTTGGTAACATAAGGGAATGTAAAAACAACACTCGGGCCGTAGGCTCGAAACAAAAATCAGTGTGTCATTGAAAAACAAAGTGAATAAAGATCAAATCTCCTTCAGGGGCAAAAGAAAAAAGTGGCCACTCATTGTTGCAGTGATCATTGCATTGCTTGCTTTATTTTATTTGCTGGGACCAAAAGCTGCTGAACCGGATTTTTCAAAACTACATCTCACTAAATATAATTCAGACCTCCACATACTTGAAGACAGTCTGAATAAAGCTGAAGCTGCTCTTCCATTGAAGCCTGACAACCAGGCAAGGATTGTATGGGAATCTCCATATCAGAAAACACCATACAGCATCGTCTATCTCCATGGAAATGGAGCAAGCCAGGAAGAAGGTGATCCGATACATGAAGCATTGGCGCATCGATATGGCTGTAATTTATTCCTGGCACGATTATCATCACATGGATTGAAAGGAAATGAACCGATGCTGGATCTCGATGATGCAAAGTGGATGCAATCTGCATTGGATGCAATAGCGGTAGGAAAAGCGATCGGTAATAAAGTCATTTTGGTTTCGTGTTCAACAGGAAGCACGCTTGCATTGTACCTTACTTCCAGGTATCCTGATCTTGTAGAAGGACAAATCATGTTATCGCCCAATGTAGATTTGTATGATCCTCGTTCATCATTATTGGCAAGTCATTGGGGTTTACAGATTGCAAGAAAAGTAATGGGTTCGGAATATTATGGGTGGGATGCTCCTGAACTGGCGCAACAATATTGGTATACACATTATCGTATTGAAGGATTGACCAGGCTGAAAGCGATGATTAACGAGACGATGAATCAACAAACTTTTTCTAAAATCAATGACCCGATGATCATTCTTTATTATTACAAAGATGATGATCACCAGGATAAGACTGTTTCTGTAAAACGGATGAAAGAAATGTTCCGGGAATTAGGTACTCCGGCTTCTGAAAAAGTGGAAGTGGCACTCCCCGATGCAGGAACGCATATCATCGGTTCATCAATGTTTAATACCCATCTTGAATCCGTATGGACTCCTGTCACAGCCTTTATGGAAAATGTAATGCATCTGAAACCGGTCAATGACACGGATTGGAAACCATTTTTAGACCGATAGTTATCCATGGCTCCACACAAAGAATATTATCCTGCGAAACTTTTGCTCTTCGGAGAATACACCGTGTTAAACGGATCGCAGGCATTGGCAATTCCTTTGAACAAATGGCAGGGCCAATGGGTGCATGGAAATAATCGTAAAGAGGACAGCAATGAAGATTTGAATCTATACGTGGCCTGGTTAAAAAAGAATGAAATCATAAACCAGGAATTGGAGCAATTGATCATTTCTGATTTTAAAAATGGTTGGGGCTATGCATCAACGATACCCCAGGGCTATGGAGTCGGAAGTTCGGGTGCATTAGTGGCCGCGATGTATGACCGGTATTTTCCGGCTTCGGACGATATCAATGAAATCCATTTGACCATGGCACGGATGGAAGGTTATTTTCATGGCGCCAGTTCCGGGTTGGATCCGTTAATATCCTACACGAATAAAGCTGTGTACAAAGATGAAATTGGAAAGTACCATAGCATTGATGATCCCGAATGGCCTGAAGGATACAGGCTTTATTTGCTGGATAGTGGAGTCGGAAGAGAAACGGGACCTTTAGTTCAAACCTACAAAGCGAAATTGAAGGATGATCATTTCAAAGAATATATAGAAAGGCATTTCATTCCTTTGGTTGAGCACGCACTTCATTTTTACCTTGTGGGCGAAAATAGAATGCTGGAACAGTGCATCAGCCTGATCAACCAGTTTCAACGGGAATATTTTAAAGAAATGATTCCTGATCATGTCAGAAAGAAATGGGATGAATTGACAGCAATGCCTGGTGTGTATGTCAAATTGTGTGGTGCAGGTGGGGGAGGTTATTTTTTGGTGATAACCGTAAACCATCATCAGGATATATCTTCTTCTGATATGATTCACCTGATTTGAAATTATAATCATCTTTATTGTTTAATGACTATTTCAAGAACGGATTTCCTACAACGCATCATGAAATACTGCGCCGAAGCAGAACGGTCCACGCATGATGTCCTTACAAAACTGGTTTCCTGGGGAATACCACTTGAAGAAACGGAGATTATCCTTGCAAAACTTCGCTCAGAAAAATTTCTTGATGACCATCGTTATACCAATAGTTATGTGACAGAGAAATGGAATCTCGACCGGTGGGGAAAAATTAAAATAAAGAATGCCCTTCAGCAAAAAAATATGGATGAGAAAATGATTGACGATGCTCTCCATCGTATTGATGATGAAGATTATGTACAGGGACTGGATGATTTGCTTCGAAAAAAATTAAAAGAAATAAAATCGGATAATAAGCTGGAAGATGCCAGAAGGGTGATGATGTTTGCATTGAGCAGGGGATTTGAGGAGGAGTTGGTAAAGGAATGGCTTGATAAGGAGGGGTTTGAATTTAGTTAGTTTGCAGATTAATAATTGGGAGCAGAGATACCAGATATCAGATACCAGATGCCAGATGTACGACGTGCTCGCCTTCATCTCAACTCACTACTTACTACTCACCACTCACTACTCACAACTGACCACTCACAACTGACCACTCACAACTGACAACTCACGCCTGACGATTCACCATTCACGTATGAAAAGCTGATTCAATTGAACTAACTTTCATGAGCTTAAAAACTGCATTCTACATTGAAACTGAATAATAAAGTCTTCGGCTCCGGCCCGCCACTCATCATCCTTCATGGCTTATTCGGGATGCTTGACAACTGGCGTACCATGGCAAAGATGCTTGAGGACAAATATCAATGCATTCTCGTCGATCTGCGCAATCATGGAAAGTCTCCACGAAGTGGTGATATGAATTACCAGGTGATGGCACAGGATGTTCTCGAATTAATAAATGATCTCAACATTGATCATGCCGTCTTATTGGGGCATTCAATGGGAGGTAAAGTAGCCATGCAATTTGCGCTTACTTTTCCAGACAGAGTTGAAAAATTAATTGTGGTTGATATTTCTCCAAAAAAATATCCATCGCATCATCATGCCGAGCTTGATGCCATCCAATCCGTTGAACCCTCTAAATTGAAAAATCGAAATGAAGCTGAAGTAGCTCTCAGGAAATATCTTGGTGACGACGAAGCCACAGTTCAGTTCCTGATGAAAAACCTTTCAAGGATCCCGGAAGACGGATTCGAATGGAAAGCAAACATGCCTGTGCTGATCTCTCACTACGATCAATTGATGGAAGGAATTATTAGCTCAACAACCTTTGATAAACCAGCATTATTTATCCGGGGAGAGAATTCTGATACCATGAAAGATGCAGATTGGCCAATGATTATGACCCTCTTTCCTAAAGCTCGTCTTACTACGATACCAAATGCCGGTCATTGGGTTCATGCCGATCAGCCCGAGGCGCTAAAAGATCAGATAATTGCGTTTATGAATCTTTAATTCCCTTTCAGGCAGGCCATGGAATAGCATTTACCAATTTAGACCTGAAATCAGTAACTTTGAACACACGACTGGCAGATTAATATCCGGTTTATGATGGAACACAGACCCTGCATTACCCTTCTTTTATTGCTTTTCTCTCTACATTTTTCTTATGGACAAATGGTCCAGGGAAAGGATACGCTCGTTGGTAATGAATGGATCAAATATGGACAGACGTATTATAAATTCTCCATTGATCAGGACGGTGTATACAGGATACCCGGATCCACTCTCCAGGCTAATGGAATCTCCGGTGCATTAGCCACAGGTGCGAATTTCAGATTGTATAATAGAGGAAAGCAAGTGCCTCTTTTTGTCAGCACTGATGGCCAATTCGGAGACGGAGATTTTATTGAATTCTTTGGGTATAGAAACAGGGGCGAGCTCGATCAATATTTGTATTTGCATCCGGCTGCCGATATGTTACATCCGGATCACAGCCTTTACACAGATCAGAATGTCTATTATCTCGCTTTTGAAGGAGAAGATGCTCCATTACGCGTCAGCAATCTGACAAATGACTTATCCAATCCACCTGCTGCTGAATCATATCATCTGCATCGCGAAGCTATAAGTTATACAAGCGGTTTCAATGACCCTTATTATAATGTGTCGGGTGGCGGTTCTGTTTCTTACTCGAGCTATCTTCATTCGGAAGGATTTTGTAAACCATCCGAAACGAATAGCACAACTCAAATCCCTGCCTTGAATCGCGTGCCTGGCGTGCCTGATGCAACACTTCATCTTCGATTTACCTCAACCAATTACGGTGCTCATTCTTTTGTCATTTCATTCAATGGTCAAAAACTGGATACGATATATGCCCATGACCTTCAGATCAGGGATACGACATTCCTGATTCCGATGAGCTTATTGACTGATGACAATCAACTGGCCATAACTCCCTTCAGTATCACCAGCCGACATTCCCTGGTGAGCATTGAACTGACTTATGCACATACACTGACTCTTGATGCCCTACCCCAGGCTTCTGTCATAATAAATGGAAAACCCGGAACTCAACATTTCATATTTGATGGATTTCCTCACCAGGGAGTACAACCGGTTATCTACAGTTTTGATGGAAGAAGCAGGATGATAGCATCCATAAATGCAGGTAACCAGGTGGAATTTGTCTGGCCGGAAACATTATCAGCATCGAGAATTGATATTACCGATGCAAGTGCCGGAATAAAATCGATCACACAACTTGAACAAAAACAATTTACAGATTACACTACTGACAATACGGAATTCATTGTCATCACTCATCCTGACCTGATGGAGATTGGGACAGGAAGTGAATACATTCAATACCGGAGTTCTGTTGAAGGAGGAGCTTATCGGGCAAAAGCATATTCGATCCTGGATCTTTATGATCAGTTTGGATATGGAATAGAAAAACATCCACAGGCGATCCGCAATTTCGTAGAATTCATTCATCGCAAATGGCCGGCTGCAAAAATGATTTTTATCATTGGACGTGGCATTGAATACAATAAGGCAAGGTATGCAGGAACAGGATGGGAAGGTTCTTTCTTTGTGCCCACATTTGGACGACCTGGTTCCGATCAACTACTGGCAGCCACTGTCTGGAATCTTCTCGCAAGATATCCGATTGGCCGTCTCGCGATCACCAACAGTGAAGGCATTAGCACCTATTTAAATAAAGTAAAAGAATATGATCTTTCAGGATATGGTGATCAAACGCTTGAGTCTAAATCCTGGATTAAAAATGTCATCCATATCGGTGGCGGGAAAGATGCAGGTGAACAGGATGAATTTAAAGGAGAATTAAATTCTCTCGGTGAATACCTGGCGAGTTCTGCATTTGGGGCGCATGTCAGTTTTTTCCAAAAACAATCCACTGATATTTTAGGTGAATCCCAATCCAAACAAGTTGAAGATTTACTTCACGAAGGAAGCACGATCATCAACTACCTCGGCCACTCCTCTACCAGCACATTTGAATTCAGCATTAATGATCCGTCAGAATGGAATAACAAAGGCCGCTACCCAATCTTTAGTGCCATGGGTTGCAGTGCAGGACAAATTCATGGAACCATACAAAGTCTAAGTGACCGGTATGTCCAGCTTCCGGATGAAGGCTGCATAGCTTTTATCTCCGGGTCAGGATCACAATTCGCTTCTGCTCTTACGGTTTGGGCCGATCCATGGTATCATTATATTGGTGACACAGGTTATGATGGAACACTGGGGCAATCCATTCTTGTCGGACTTAAGACTGTCAGTAATTATGTTGACCCGGAATCTGGTTCATCAAATCAATTCAGGTATTTGTTGGAACAGCAGACTTTTCAGGGTGACCCCGCACTTCGTTTTCATCCATTTCCCGGACCTGATTATGTTGTTGACCGGGCTTCAGTCGCAATAAGTCCTGAAGTACTGGATACAAAGCTTGATAGTTTCGATGTCAGTTTTTCGATTGCTAATATTGGAAAAAATCTTCCACTTGTAGTCGATTATTCGATCAGCATCAAATGGCCTGATGGACAAGAAAAGGAAATCAAACGTGGTCAGATTGAATCAGCTGCATTTCAGACTGCGGTAAAAGTCCGAGTACCTTTAAATACGGGAGGCAAACCTGGTTCTTTCAGGTTGCTCATCAAATTAGATCCTGATCAACTCATTTCAGAGTTGCCGCTACCCATGGCAGAGGATAATAATCAATTGACCGACAATCTCGGTACGATTGGGATTCCATTCATTGTAGTGGACAATATTATTTCTGCCGCTTATCCACCGGATTTTGCCATTGTCAATTCAGCTATTCCTGAATTGATAGCCACGAGCAGTAATTCATTTATTAAGCGTCAGGATATAGTATTGGAGATAGATACTACGGCACTATTTAACAGCCCGATAAAAATGAGGGAACGATTCGTCGGTCACTCAGCAACATTAAAATGGTCGCCTCAATTTAATTATATACCTGACCATGTCTATTATTGGAGAGTAAGCACTGATAGCATTTCTCCGCAACAACGATACATCTGGAATAAAAGATCATTTATTTATAAACCGGGTAGTCCGAACGGGTGGAATCAATCTCATTTTTATCAGCTGACGGATAATAATCTTCACCAGATATTAGCCGATAGCTCAAAACACAATTTTAAATTTAATCGCGTAGGCAAGAGTTACAGAATGGTCAATCGATATCATGATGTTGACCAGGGGCTGGTGCCGTTGTTTTATGAAGATGGAGTATTTAATGCAAAGCTTACTTCCGCTTTCAGAAACCAGGACGTGAGTGGTTTTGTCGTGGCAATAGATTCGACGACCGGAAAATATCTGATCAATCCCATTGGTGGATTATATGGTTCTGTGGGTCTCACGATTCCCATGGAAGGGTTTGCTTACAATCTAAAAGATCCGCAGAGTCGTCAGAACATGCTCAACCTGATTGAAAATGTAATTCCGTCTGGATACTATGTTTTTTTCTACACCTATCAGCATCAGGGATTTCCTGACTATGAGCCGCAGAAATGGGCACAGGATGAAGTGAATTTTGGTAAGAGTATTTTTTCTGTCATCGAACACCAATATCCTTCTTCCATGATCAGAACGTTGGCAACGACAGGAAGCGTGCCCTACATTGTTTTGTTTCAAAAAGACAGGGGACCCATCGAAGAACGGATCGGTGCAAATATTGACGATATTATTTCCATCAGTTTTGAAGGAGGTTCTTCACTGGCATCCGGTGCTTATACGACTCCACTCATCGGACCAGCATCATCATGGTATTCGATCGAGAACCAAATTGAAACCCTCCTTGATACTGCAGGAACAAATGTGTTGTCGGCATGGGCGCTGAAAAAAAACCTAACAGATACATTGTGGATTTCTCATGACTTGAATAACACAACTCAATCTATTAGCGATATTGACGCTAAAGTGTATCCGTATGTTCAACTTTCCCTTACTACAGGTGATAGTTCATCTTATAAACCTTCTTCCATACATCTTTGGAGAGTTTATTATGAAGGGTATCCTGAATTCATCATCAATCCTGATGAAGGATATATATTTGAAGCAGACAGTTTATTGCAGGGCCAGCAAATGAAGTTGATCACCAATATTGAAAATGTAAGCGGTTATGACGTCGATTCATTACCGGTTTCATTGCGCATTATCAGCGGAGATCATTCAACGCTAGAATTGAAAGATGTCATTCACCAATTAAAGGCACACACTAAAGCTCCTGTTGATTTCGAAAAGTCTACTGCACAATTGTTTGGTAATTATG
The DNA here is from genome assembly GCA_963746195.1 of uncultured Saprospiraceae bacterium. GTDB lineage: Bacteria > Bacteroidota > Bacteroidia > Chitinophagales > Saprospiraceae > Opimibacter. The sequence goes on from CAVVAS010000005.1 coordinate 394,018, forward strand.
AGATAGTGATGGAAGTCAATCCCGGGGGCACAGTCAATGAATTGAATGATGCCAATAATATAGGCATACTTTCCATGCATGTTGAAGGGGATAAACTTAATCCTGCCCTGGATGTCACTTTTGACGGTCAGCACATTCTTGATGGTGATCTTGTTGCTTCAAAACCTGTCATTGCTATTCAACTGCATGATGAAAATCAATTCCTACGATTGAATGACACGAGTTCGTTCGCTATGTTTTTATCTTTTCCATCGGACGTTCAACCACGTCGGATTACATTTAATGAAGATTGGGTTCAGTTCAACCAGGCTCCCGGTACAGGTCAAAATACAGCATCTGTACAATTGAAACCGGACCTGAAGGAAGACGGTGTCTATACATTGCAGGTGAAGGCAAAAGATGCTTCAGGCAACCTGGCAGGTGACAATGATTTCCGCATCACTTTTGAAGTGATCAATGCTGAATCTGTTTCGAATCTCTACAACTATCCTAATCCATTCAGTACCTCCACAAGGTTTGTCTATACGCTCACTGGTGGGGGATCACCTCCTTTTTATAAAATCCAAATCATGACGATTGCAGGTAGAATTGTCAGGGAAATTACGCAGGACGAATTGGGTCCATTGGCTGTTGGAACGCACATGACGGATTATGTTTGGGACGGGACAGATGAAAACGGAGGGCGTCTCGCTGCGGGAACCTATTTATACCGGATGATTGTCAAGGACGAACAGCTTAAGAATTTTGACCGGTATAAAACATCAGGGGATGACACCTACTTCAAAAAGGGTTGGGGAAAATTGGTGATCCTTCGTTAAGCTTATGAATCATAAAATCCAACGATGGTTCTTTTTTAATGACGACAAGAAAGAACATGTCAGGGCATTGGATGGATTGCGGGGTATTGCAGTGATCATGGTGTTATTGTCTCATTCGAGCAACAATCAGATCTATTTTCACAAGGCTATTGCATTCAATGGTATTGGTAAAGGGGGAGTGTACCTTTTCTTTGTATTGTCGGCATACTTATTGGACAGCCAGATAGCATCTGCTATGATGAATCATAGTGCAGATTATTTTTTCTGGAGGAGATATTTTATCAAAAGGTTTCTTAGAATCTTTCCATTGTTCATCGTATCGCTTTTTATTTTTTGGATGGCGTCCAATGCGGGAATACCAACTTCTATTGTTAATGGTGTTGATATGGTAAAACATGTTTTATTATGGAAAGGAAATGGCGTTTTCTGGTCCATTCCTGTTGAATTTAAATACTATATTCTTTCGCCATTTATTCTCCTGGTTTGCCAGCGGTATCTGAAATGGAATATTAGAAGTATTGCACTTTTTTTTGTGTTACTCAGTGGTGCGACCCTTATGGCAGATACAATATTTGAATTAAATAAAATATCCACCCTAAAATATTTACTTGTTTTTCTGACCGGAACATTTTTAGCTATTTATAATATCCTCGTTCAACCGGCGGGTTCCGACACGGGATGGATGAAAAGAGCCGGAATTTTTGGGATGATGGCTTTAATATTCTGCCTGGTCATGAATCCGAATTATATGGGAGACTGGATGGGGATCAGCAATAGTAATAATGGAAGGAAACTTATGATCATTTATGCGCTATTATGCGGCGTTATGTTATTTGCAGCATTATATGACCAGGGTTTGTTCAGACGTTTTTTGGAAAACAAATTTTTACGGTTTATCGGCGTCATAAGTTTCAGTGTTTATCTTTTTCATATGCCGGTGATTTATGTGATGAATCAGAATTTTATGTTCATTCCCGATCCATTGAAAATTTATTTTTTCTTTGGCATCACTATTTGTTTATCCGTCATTTCCTATTTATTGATCGAAAGGCCATTGTCCATGATCAGGATTAGAAAAAGCTGAATATTCGGATATCTCTATCTTAGCCAATAAATATGCAGAAATCGCTTGTCATCGATGCAAAATCCGGAGTGCAGGTCTTTGCCAGGCTAAAAGAATGCTGGCAACGACGTGACCTGATCGGGATTCTAAGCTATCGCGATATTAAAGTCCGGTATACACAGACAGCGGTTGGAATGTTGTGGGCGGTTATTAATCCCCTGATTTCGGTTCTTTTGCTTTATGTTGTGTTTAATGTCATAGTGAAAGTAGATACCGAAGGTATTCCACCGCTTTTATTTACAGTGAGTGGATTGTGTGCATGGAATTATTTTTCGAAAGTGGTATCGGAAGCCGGAATATCTATTGTCGGTGCCCAGGCATTGGTTAAAAAAATCTATTTCCCAAGACTGGTGATCCCGGTTTCAAAAGCCATCAGTGGTCTCGTGGAATTATTGGTAGTGGTGATATTGCTTTTTATTCTAATCATCATTTATCGATATCCGCTTGAAGGGAGAATTCTCCTGTTAATTCCGTGTATTCTTCTCGTATTTTTTATCGGATTAGGATGCGGCATCTGGGTGGCTGCGCTAACCATCAGGTTCAGGGATTTTCATTACATCGTTCCGGTCTTATTGAGGATAGGTATGTTTGCAAGCCCGATTGCCTATGGAACAAAATTGGTACCGCATGGCTATAAGTGGATCGTCAGTCTTAACCCATTGACCGGCATCATCGATGGATTCAGGTATGCATTATTTAATATCCCGTTAGATTTTAATGTGTTTTTCACTTCAGTAGGAGTCAGTTTATTGATTTGGATCAGTGGCATTATTTATTTCCTCAGGATGGAGAAATATATAGCTGATATTATTTAAGAGGATATGATTTAGAAATGAAAATGTAAATGGCAGCGATCATCATTGAGGATTTATGGAAATCATACCAGCGTGGTAAGCCGAAGAGAGGTGATCTTCGCCAGAGCCTTGCTTATTGGTGGAATAATATAAATACCGGCTATGAATATTTTAATGCACTTGAAGCGATCAACCTTTCAATCGATGAAGGTGATGTCGTTGGAATCGTCGGTTCAAATGGAGCCGGCAAATCAACATTATTAAAAATATTATCCAGGATTACCTACCCGACGAAAGGCAAAATTGTCATCAATGGAAGCCTTTCTTCTTTGCTTGAAGTTGGAGTTGGATTTCATCCCGAACTTACTGGGAGAGATAATATTTATCTCAATGGCGCTATTCATGGGATGACGAAAAAAGAAATCGATAAAAATTTTGACAGCATTGTTGAATTTTCAGGACTCGAATCTTTTTTGGATACGCAGGTAAAACAATATTCTTCAGGCATGTATGTCCGTCTTGCCTTTTCGATCTCGGCTCATCTCGATACGAATATTCTCTTGCTGGATGAAGTGCTCGGCGTAGGTGACCTGGAATTTAAAAAGAAAAGTTTTCAAAAAATTTCCGAAAAATTAAATGAAGGCCGCACCATTATAATGGTTAGTCATCAGCTTGAAGTGCTCCGTACATTATGCGTAAAAGGGGTCTTTCTTGACCAGGGTAAAATTATAGCTACGGGCTCGATGGATGACGTAATCGAAAAATACCTGACTTCAAAAAGTGAACTGATCAGTGCAGACCTTGACCACCGGCTGGACCGGCAAGGCAGTGGTAAAGTGATTGTTTCTTCCATCCGATTTGTCAATAAGGATGGAATTCATTTACCGGTTCTGCATAGTGGTCAATATGTGAAAATAATCGTCACGCTGAAGTCACAGGAAAAATTTATTCAAAATGTGGATCTCCGGTTGGATGTATTTGATAAAATGGGCCAGCAATGGTTTTTACTCAGCAATACCATCAGTGATGGCACGTTTACACAATGCCCCGGTGAGGCAATACTGGAATGTGAAATCCCGAAATTTCCATTGGGCGAAGGACATTTTACTTTGAATGCCTCCTTAAATATAAATAATCAAAAAAGTGATTTTATCCAACAGGCGGCTGAAATAGAAGTTATTCCCGGAGATTTTTATCCTACAGGTAAGCTGCCGAGTTCGGCTAACGGCGTATTAATTAATTATCATTGGCGTTTAAGGGAATAATTTCAAATTTAGCTCCATAGGAGCGAAATGTCTGTAATAACAGGGGCTTTTAATTATTTATTAATAAACCTTTTAAGACTATAAATAAAAGTATTCGTGATTGAGACAGGGAATTCTTTTTTATCAATGCCACCAAAATAATTTTTACTTAGAAAAAATATTGGTTTTCCTTTCAGTTGACTTTTCACATTTCTTTGGTGAATTATTTTCAACCAATTTCCTTTACCTGGAATATTTTCAATCATTATTTCAGGGGGAGGATGATCATGTGCGAATCCTAAAACGGTCAGCAGATTCTGAGCATTTTTATTTTCTTCAACAAGGCTCGTATAATGATTGCGCAGACTGCTTTTCATTTGAGTCAGGACTTTTTGATCAGGGGCATACAGGATACCACCTGAGAAATTCAACAATAATTTATCTTCTTCGTTAAAGTGCTCCTGTATGATTTTTACATAATTTATTCCAAGGCCATCGTCATTATCAACCCTTGACGTGATGACGTATTCTGTGGGTTCATTGGCAATCAATTGTTTCAAATCTGCTATCATTTCTTCAGGGTGCGATACCTTCCTGACCATGGAACCCGGAATAACACTTACCGCGCTTTCAATCTGCTTTAGATCATCTGTTTTGGAATTGATGTCGCAGTAAATAATCCAATGAAACCGATGCTCTGTCTGTGTCCGGATAGTCGGAACGCAATATCGGGTGAACAATGACAAGCGATGTTGCATCCAGGCATCATCCAGTGTGGTTTGCCCTGCCTTATCTTTATTCCAGTTATCGACAGGAACATTAAATCGGGTGACCAGATAATGCGTAAATTTCACCATCATTTGTACAAAGTAAACTAAAACTATGCAGTGGTTCAGAAATTTAGCCTGTGTCCTTTTTGTCATTATCGCTTTCGGGTTCCTCCTGCTGGAAGGCCAGGGAATACTTTTCCCTATCTTCTTCGCGATGTTTTTCAGCTTCATGCTCATGCCTCTCGAAGGCTGGATCTACAAGCACATCCCCAATAAATTTGTCTCGATTTTTTCGAGTATTTTATTGGTGACGGGAGTCCTGTCAGGCCTTGGTTTTTTATTCGGCAATCAACTGGCCTTTATCATTTCTGACATGAGTTCTATCCAGGACCAGCTTAAAGACGGTGTGCAAACGCTTCTCATGTATGCCGATAAGCACTTGCCTTTTATGGACCTTCACGCCGACCCGGAGTCTGTCAACAGGATGATGAACAAAATCCTTCAGGCTCCAGTAGAATTTATCGGTGCAGGCATTGGCAATATTGCCCTGTTTTTGTTCAATGCTTTCCTGACGCTCATCTATGTCATTTTTATTTTGATGTATAAAGAAGCGCTTCGTGATTTCCTCATGATCCAGTTTTCTAAAGACAAACGCGAAGAATTGGGCATTATCCTTTCAGAATCGGTGCTGCTTATCCAACGCTACCTGGTGGGTATGGTCACCGTGGTGATCATACTGGCAGCATTGAACAGCATCGGCTTGCTGATCATCGGTGTCAAATACGCTATTTTTTGGGGAATATTGGCGGCTTGCCTGGTCATCATTCCTTACATCGGCGTCACCATTGGTGGCAGTTTACCTTTCTTGTATTCCCTTGCTACAAGTGAACATTCGTGGCAACCATGGGCGGTCATCGTGATGTATATCATCATTAACCAATTTGAGGGAAATTTTATCACGCCCAAAATCGTAGGCTCAAGTGTCCGGATCAATCCATTTTTTGCATTGATTGCCATCGTCGTGATGGGCGAATTGATGGGCATTGGCGGCATTGTACTTGCCATTCCCACCATGGCCATTTTCAAACTTGTGGCGCAACAAATTGATGTACTAAAACCTCTTGCCCTGCTGATGGACAAAGACCTTCTTAAAAAACGAAATTATTTCTTCGGAAAATTTGACCGCGAAAACTTCAGGATATCAAGCCTGCTGAGCGAAGATGATCCGAAGCGATGATGAGCAATAGGTCTTTGAAAGATTATCTCCGAAATTCTCTTCCCTGGCCGTTTTACTGGTGGTTAAAGAGGTTTCGTGAACGATACAGGGTTTTCTTTTCGTCGGGAGATCTCACAGCATTAGCACTCATTTTCAAAACCGATAAATGGGGCCGCCACTTTTATACGCCCGTATATCATCTGTGGTTTAGAGATTTGCGATATAAGCCCATCAGGTTATTGGAGATTGGCATAGGTGGTTATGCAAAGACACACCAGGGAGGTAATTCACTAAGAATGTGGAAAAGTTATTTTCCAAAAGGGACGATTACAGGCATTGATATTTTTGATAAAACACAATTAAAAGAAGAAAGAATTCACATTTATACAGGGGACCAATCGGATACTGAATTTTTAAAAAGTGTTTCAGATATTGAAGGCCCTTTTGATATCATCATTGATGACGGAAGTCACATGCAGTCACACATCATCACCAGCTTTAGTACACTTTTTCCTTTTTTGACAACAAATGGAATCTATGTCATCGAGGACACACAGACATCCTACTGGCCAAAATTCGAGGGAAGCACTAAAGAAATGGACACCATTCCCTCAGCTATGAATTATTTTATTAATAAAGTTCACGGTGTCAATCAATCAGAATGGCTGAAAGAAGAATTAGAAAAAGAAATTCATGAAAATGATATTGCTTCAATCGCCTTTTATCACAATCTTATCATCGTAGTGAAGAAATAATTACGGGTTACGAATTACGATTTACGATTTTTGCTATGTATTTTCGTAATTCGTAATTCGTAATTCGTAATTCGTTATTAATAGCCTTGATTTTGCTTAATAATTCCTCCAGTTAAATCAATCTCAGATTGAGGGATCGGAAGTAGAAGATTTTTATTAGCAACAAAATCCGGCTTCAGAGGTGACATCACAGAAGCTAATCGTCCCCATCTCGCCAGGTCAAACCATCGATGTTCTTCCATTGCCAATTCAACCCGCCTTTCGTTGTATATTTTTTCTCTCAACGTGGATTGATCCGTTGTGGTGACATCTTTCAAAATGAAATTATTTGTACCTCTTGCTCTCGCCCTGACCATATTGAGATATTCAAGAGCTTTAGATGAATTACCTGTTTCATTATATGCTTCAGAAGCAAGCAATAGAACATCGGCATATCGAAGTATGCGTATGTTGCCCGGCCCGTTATCCTGCAATCCCGGGTGTGCAGGTACCCATGCTTTTTGATTGTACCGTGCATTGAGGACTTCCGGATTATGCTGTACGATAGTGGATCCATCAGGAAGCACCTCACCTTCATAGATGATGGTGGCTTGTCGACGAGGATCACCTGGTTCATAATGCGCTACGAGATCATCACTTGGCCGATTGAATCCCCAACCAAGATTAGGAACACCTCGAACTCCCTGGATCATGTTGTAAGGAGTAGCTCCGGGCCCTGCAACAGAAGCCTGAAGAGCAACTGCCCCGATTTCAAATACACTCTCCGCACCATTTTCACCGACAGGCATAAAATTATCTGAATACCTCGGCAACAAACTATATTCTCCTGATTGAATGATGGCTTCACTATAGTCCGCAGCTTTTGAAAAATCATGCTTGAGCATATAGAGATAAGCAAGCATTCCGTCTTGCGGCGCCTTTAGTCGCACGACCTAAATCAGCAGAAGGATATTCCGATTTTTCAGGCAACGCAGCGATGGCATCCAATAAATCCTGTTCAATGAAATCATAAATCTGCGCTACAGGAGTACGGGCCTGGTTATAATATTCTTTATCCGTCAAAGGATGTGTAATCAATGGCACATCACCAAACCATTGCACTAACCGCAAATAGCAATAAGCTCTCAGGAATTTACATTCACCCACAAGCCTGTCCCTTAATGGCACATTCATGTCGATGCCCGGAATATTCTCTATAGCAAGATTGGCCCGTGAAATCGTATTGTATTGACCTGACCAGGCTTGTTGAATAGCTTCATTCGTTGAGTTAAAAGTAAAGTCATCCAGTTCAAGCACATACAATGCATCATTGGGCGAACTGCCTTTGTCAGCATCATCGCTCATGATATCTGTAATGCCAATCCACGGAAACGCACACATCTCCCATGAACGGAAATTCTGGTAAACGGCATTCGTCGCCCAGATCGCATGATCCTGTGTTTCAAAAAAGGTATCAAAGGTGAGTTGTCCTTTGGGTTTACGATCTAGAAAATCACTGCTGCATCCTGCAATAAAAAACAGAATGAACAAACTGCTGATGATCATCTTGTGGTGATTCCCGAGATTAAAAGATATGATTGCTTTTTTCATGATGTCAATTTTGAATGCTTAAAACTGAATTTCTACTCCGGCCTGCCATGTTTTTGAAATGGGGTAGCCTCCAAAATCAAATCCCACTTCATATGAATTGCTTCCGTTAGCAAACTCAGGTGAATACCCGGTATAGCTTTGTTTCGTCCATACATTCGTTCCGGTAATATAAAATCTCAAGTGGTTGATCTTCGCTTTTGAAATGATCGAAGATGGCATCGAATATCCTAACGTGATACTTCGCAAGCGAAAGAAGTTACCGGATTGGATGAACCTGTCACTCACCCTGTAATTATTTCCTCCATTAGTAATACGAGGCTCTGTCAGTGATTGGTTTTGATCCGTCCATCGGTCATTCACATGTTCTTCCCAATTGTACACTGCAAAGCGGAATGTTTCTTTAGCATTGAATACCTTATTTCCACTGGAGCCAAGGAAATCGGCATTAAAATCAAATCCCTTCCATTCTGCACCTGCATTGAATGAGTATGTCAAAGTAGGAATCGGGCTTCCAAGATAAACGCGATCATCCGCATTGAGAAGACTGTCACCATTTGTATCCTGGTAACGGATATCACCCACTTTTTCACCACCAAGTTTTGGATACATATCTAGCTCTTCCTGGGATTGAAAAATTCCGGCCACTTTATACCCGTAAAATGCTCCAATGGGTAAATCAACCACAGTATGAGTTGCGGGTTCGCCTTGCAGAAATGCGGCAAAGATTTCATTTCTTCCTTCAGCCAATTTGACTACTTTATTTTTCACAGGCGATAATATGGCGCCGAGACTGTAAGTAAAATTACCTGACTTCCTCCATGTTGCACTGAAATCCCAACCCTGGTTATTCACTTTTGCAGTATTCACCAGGGGATCATCCTGGGATCCTACGTAATCAGGGATAGGTACTGCTGCGATGATGTCATACGTCAATCGATTGTACCAGTCAACTTCCATCTGAAGTTTGCTTTGAAATAAACCAGCTTCGACACCGATATCGGATTGTTTTGAAGTCTCCCATTTCAAATTTGCATTTGCAAGTGAGACAAGTGTAGCGCCCTGGTTGAGGCTTTCATCAGGGCCAAAAACGCCATACAATCCACTGGTGACAGCACCTGTAGAAGGATATGCAGAAGCAGCAGCCTGGTTGCCAAGCACTCCATAGCTGGCCCGAATTTTAAGCCTGTCTAACCATGAAACGTCTTGCAGGAAAGACTCCTGGCCTATGTTCCATCCGATACTACCCGATGGAAAATTAGCAGTCCTGTTAGCTTTTGTAAAACGACTTGATCTGTCCGTACGCCAACTCAACGTCAATAAATATTTGTTTTTATAAGTATAATTTACCCGATAAAGATTGGATGTCAAAGCTTCATCAACTGCAGTTTGATAATTCATTTGCGTCGTATCATTTCCTGCAGAAAGAAAAAGTAATTCTTCTGCAGTGCCCGGGAAATTTTCCCTGCTTCCACCAAGCGTTTCATGATTTCTTTCTTCAGCCGTATAACCTGCCAATGCAGTGATGTGATGTTCACCCCATGCATGGTCATACGTCAATGTTTGTTCCCATATCCAGTCATGATTCATTTCTGTAGAAACACTAAGCCTGTCATTGAGGTTTCGCTGTGAAGCACTCACTTCAAATTTAGGTTCAAAAAATTCTCCCTGCCGATTGCTTCTGTCAATTCCAAAATTTGATTTAAAAGTGAAATCTTTTAAAATATTGATTTGAGCATACAGCGATCCGAATAGTCTTGAGGCAGTATTGTGATTATTGCTTTTATAAAAAAGATCAGCAGCCGGATTGGCGATGGCAAGACCAAAATAGGTGGGATCTGTAAAATCTCCTGTCGAGTCTTTTGGAGCAAATACAGGCGGCATCCTGTAAGCACTGTTCACTACATCCGGTGCAACTTGTTCACGCGTTGTAGCATATGAAAGATTATGTCCCAATCTAATGGAAGGCGTCAATTTGTATTCAGCATTCAACCGGAATGTTAGACGATCATAGTGTGAATTTTTGACAATACCATCCTGTGTGAAATAATTGGTGCTGAAATTATAATTGTATTGATCAGATCCACCATTAGCGCTGATGGTGGAATTAGCTAATCGGAGCTAATCTGAAAATTTCATCTTGCCAATCGGTACCCTCTCCGAGTGCTCCCGGATCTGGATAATAGGGTTGACCTTTGAGATCATTATATGCAGATGCAAATTCACTTCCATTGAGTAGCGCAATATTTTTAGTGATCATTTGTGTTCCATAATATGTAGAACCGGAGATCACAGCGCGATCGCGAGTTGTTCCTTTTTTTGTTGTGATCAGGATGACTCCGTTTGCACCACGGCTACCATAAATAGCGGCAGCAGAAGCATCTTTCAAAACTTCAACACTTTCTACATCTTCAGGATTGACCATCGATGCATCATAAGTGATCATGCCATCTATGACATAAAGTGGATTTGCATTATTGAGCGTACCTGTTCCGCGGATTCTGATCACAGCACCTGCACCAGGTGTACCGGAAGCAGGAGCAACATAAACTCCTGATACTTTTCCCTGGAGCGCTTGTTCAATATTCGAAGTTGCAGTGCGCGTCAGGTCCTTGCCTTTTACTGTGGAAACTGCACCGGTGAGATCACTTTTTTTCTGTGTGCCATATCCAACCACAACGACCTGTTCAAAGACAGTTGTTTCTTCAGCCATTCTGATTTCTACCTGGTCACGGCCGTTCAAATTTTCCTCAACCGTTTTATACCCGGTATACCGAAAAATGAGCGTCGCATCAGGCTTCGTGACCGTGAGGTTGAAATGACCATCGATGTCAGTGATTGTGCCTCTGTCAGTGCTCGCCTCCTGGACTGTCACGCCGATAATCGGTGCATTTGTGGCGACATCAAGGACTAAACCATTTACAGTTAACTGGGCCCACGCCGTCATGGGCAATCCTGCAAGGAGAAAAATAAAGGAGCGTATAAATCTGGAATACATAATGGTTTTTTAACCAATTCAATAAATCATTTCTACCTAAATCAACTGATGGGATTATTTCACAAGCGTAACTACCTGTTTTTGTAACCGTTCTGAATCGGGACCTGCCATGATCCAAAAGACACCCGGTTCAGCTTCGAATTTCATATCTGCTGTATAAAATGCAAGATCAGCAGTGGTGAGTTTAAAAGTAACATTTTTACTTTCTCCCGGAGCTAATTTTATTTTCTTAAAACCTTTCAATTCCTTTACCGGGCGGGTCACACTACCCACCAAATCCCTCACATATAACTGAACGATTTCCTCGCCCTCCCGCTGGCCGGTATTGGTCACTTTAACATCAATCCTGAGTGTATCTTTTGTTGAAAATTCCTTTTGTGATACATGAATTGAATCATATTTGAAAGTAGTGTAGCTTAAACCATATCCAAAAGGGTAGAGAGGCGAATTGGGAATATCCAGGTATTTCGAGTTCCATTTGCTGTCCGGATTATAAGGGCGGCCTGTATTTTTCTGACTGTAATAGATAGGTACTTGTCCTACTGATCTTGGAAACGTCATCGTAAGTTTTGCAGAAGGATTATAATCTCCGAATAATACATCTCCGATCGCAGAACCTGCTTCAGTGCCGAGAAACCATGTTTCTAGTATAGCTGGGGCATGCTCCCCGATCCATGGAATAGTTAAAGGTCTTCCATTCATCAATATGACCACAACTGGTTTTCCGGTTGCGACCAATGCTTCGATCAGCTGTTCCTGCACACCGGGTAATGATAGATCGGATCGTGCAGCCGCTTCTCCACTCATTTCTTTGGACTCACCTACAACAGCGATGATGATATCAGAAGATTTGGCAGCGTTTATGGCTTCTTCAAATCCATTTTTATCATTGCCTTCGATGGCGCATCCTTTGGCATGATTTAGTTTAAAACCATCTTTTTTAGCACGCTCGTTGAGTGCTTCAAGTACACTGATGCATTTATCTCCATCACCTGCTCCACTCCACGAGCCCAGCATTTGGGCTTTATCATCTGACAACGGACCGATGAGTGCTATGGAATGAATTTTATTTGTGATGGGAAGAGTGTTGTTATCATTCTTCAACAATACAATTGATTTCCTCGCTATATCTCTTGCGGCTTCAAGATTGGAAGCAGACATAACAACTTCTTTTTCCCTGGCTTCATTGCAAAAACGATAGGGGTCCTTGAAAAGTCCAAGTCTGAATTTCACTTCCAGAATTCTTCTGACGCTTGCATCAACCGTTTTTACGGATACACGACCTGAATCAACTGATGCTTTTAAAAATCTTTCATATACAGCTCCCTGCATGTCCATATCAACGCCGGCATTGAATGCTAAATCACCTGCATTTGCTTCATTAAGCGCGTAACCGTGATTGACCATTTCAGGGATACCTGTGTAATCAGAAACAATAAACCCTTTGAAACCCATTTCTTTTCTCAGGACGTCCTGGATCAGCCATTTATTAGCTGTAGCAGGGATGCCATCCAGTTCATTGAATGATGTCATGACCGACATTGCTCCTGCTGCAACTGCTGCTTTATAGGTTGGCAAATAGACATCACGGAATACTCTTTCACTCATGTCAACCGTATTGTATTCTCTTCCGGCTACCGGGGCACCATACGCTGCATAATGTTTGACACAAGCGATAATTTTATCTGCTTTATCAAAATTATCTCCCTGGAATCCATGTACGCGAGCCCGTGCGATGAGCGAACCCAGGTAAGGATCTTCACCGGCACCTTCTGTCACGCGGCCCCATCTCGGCTCTCTTGAAATATCTACCATCGGCGCAAACGTCCAGTGTAATCCTGCTGCAGAAGCTTCAGCAGCAGCTATCGATGCAGATCTTTCAATGGCATCCAGATCCCAGCTACACGATTCTCCCAATGGAATGGGAAAGATGGTTTTATATCCATGAATAACATCATATCCGAAAAGAAGAGGAATCTTCATCCTGCTTTCCTTCATCGCTATCTCCTGAAGTTGCCTGGTGAAGGCTGCTGTATGACTGTTGAACAATGCTCCGCATCTTCCTTTCCTGATATCATCCTGGTATCCTTGTCTTATCGTTGGACCTGTGGAGCCCCAGTCAGTAGTGAAGAGTGTCAACTGTCCTATTTTTTCATCCAGGGTCATCAAAGCCAAAACACTGTCTACTTGTGCAGCATAAGGGCTTGAAGATGTAGGACTGGATTCCTGTTTTTTGCCACTGACCAGAAGAAACAGAATCACGCAAAAACTAATCGAACGAATGATCATTTTTATTTACGATTTACGAATTACGAATTACGATTTTTATGCCTTGCTTCTTTCTTTATTGATTTTACCCTCTCAAGTTTTGCCCCTACAGGGCAAGTGAAGCTTTTACTTTATTTTTGTTACCAACCTTTTGCCCCTAAGGGGCATTAATTCAGCACACATGAGATTGCATTGATTATACTTAGTTGATCACACTTTGGCTTATCTTAATTACACATAGAATGAACAATTGGAAGCTCGATACAATCAACTCACGACTGACGCCTCACACCTCCACTCACGATTGACGCCTCACGCCTCACGATTCTACTCACAACTCACAACTGACAGCTCACAACTGACAGCTCACAACTCACTACTCCAGCCATCCTCCACTGAATCCTGCTCTTCGTAACCCGGCAAGAATGTATGGATTCCTTTTCATGACATTCCACAATAACCCAGTTCTTTGATTTTCGATCATCAGGAGAATAGGACCCTGATCTATACCAAGGTAATCCACATCAAACCAACCTTTCGGTGTATCAGATGTAAGATACGTGAGATTGAAGGCATCTTTAAATCCATATTCACCGACAAGTTCCTGTTGATAAGTCTCCCACATATACTTCAATGTATGATCACAAATTTCCGGACTGAAAGGATAAGAACCTCCTGCCGCAGTGGGAGCAATCGTTCCGTCATCAACAATCTGATAACTACATGCACCTCTTGCCCGGTAATCAAAAAAATCGCGTTTCATTCCATCCACCTCCATTGTTTTACTTGCAGGACCATCACAAGCAGTCAGACCCCAGCACCATTCGTTATATCCTTTTTCTTTCAAAGGATTATCGATACAATAAGCGCGATTTGACATTGTAGCCATCCTGCTGTTTTCAAAATAATCAATGCCTTTCGATGCCATGAATTCATCCTGAATGTCCCTGAAATCAATCCAAACATGACTGTATTGATGTCCAAACAAAGGATCAAATTGGATATTCGTCTGCCCTTTAAAATTATCCCACCTATATGTCTCACACCATTTCTGCCAGGCATGTCCTGAAATAGAATGCGTAGGTGAACCGATCGCCATAATCAACAATACCATTGCCTCATTATATCCTTTCCATTCCGCAGGAATAAACCCACTCTCAGGATGCCATCCCATCCATAACCGTAAACTATCATTCAACATCCAGTTCCAATCAACACGCCGGTATAAACTGTCACTGACTACACGAATTGATTTTTCAACTTCATTATCTGAATTGAAATAAGACATCGATGATAATATTCCCGCCATGAGCAAGCCGGTATCAATGGATGAAAGCTCAACATCTTTATAACGAACTGCTTTGTCAAGTGTCAGGAAGTGATAAAAAAATCCATGAAACCCTGCAATACCTTCTCTGCCCGGCCCAACCGGTAAATGCCATAATGCATTCAATGTTTTTAATGTTCTGTTTGCAGCTTCTTCTCTTGTGACATATTTCCGTTCTGCACCGACGATATAAGCACTCAGCCCAAAACCGGTGGCGGCAATAGATGAAAATGTCAGCGTAGGATAACGATCAGGAATCTGAAAGTTGGATTTATCTGCGAGATCCCAGAAATAATTGAAAGTGCGATGCTCTAATTCATCTACAGAATATGCAGTAGGTACAAAGGATTCTTTAGGTGTGGCTTTAGTTTTGCATCCTGCGATCAACAAACATTGCATGATCAGGATGATTACGAACCACCTTAAAAAGAAATCGGGGAGGCAATGCACTCCCCGATTTACAGTAGGATTTGATTTATAGTTTAACAAAACGGGATAGAGCTAAGAGTTCACCTTTTGAGCTATATCCTGTCAATATGTAGGTGCCCTGGCTTAGTGCACTTACATCCATATAAGCACTGCTTGCAGTACCGGTCCATATGCTTGAAATTCGCTGACCATAAATATTCATAATATCCAACCTGGAGATCTTCCCTAGTTCATCAATCTGAAGATTATCTGTCACCGGGTTAGGGGAAATGGCCAACACGTCAGGACGGATAGGTCCGCTTACACTTGTAGAGGTCCCACAATCACCTGATGTAAGCTGAATATCATCGAAGTAATAAGTCACATCTTCTGCAGGAATATTATTGATATCCCAGATCAGGGTAATGCGAATGTATTCACCATCATCGACGATTGGCGTTGTAGAGAAGTCCCATGATAATTCTTCCCATTCGTTTGCCTTTGTATTCGGTATAGTGTTGTCACCTGAACTTGGAGCAGGAGGAACAGCCTGGCTGTTTTCAATTTTCATTGTAACCGTTGCAATCTGTGGTGACCAAATTTTCATCTTGACGATTTTATCACTTCCAAAATGAATCGGTGCAGGAAGATCGGTGTACATACCCTGCCATGGCTGGCCGCTTGTAGCTTTTTCTACAGCTTTACCCACTTTGGCACTGGTATTAATACCGCTTGGATCCGGATTATCAACTAAAGCAAAATCACCTGAATCATCAGCAGGGAAATATTTCCATGTCGTAGAGATAAATGCAGCATCATCAAAGTTCATAATGCATCCTGTAAATGGAGCATGAGCAAATAGAAGATTATCCATATAATAATCAGTCGCTGTATCGACATCAATTCCCCCATTGTAGAAAATGCATACTTGCTTATGATCCATTCCAACCTGATCGGAGAAATCTCCCGTGATCGTTTCCCAGTTTCCGGGATTTGTAGTGGCTGTCCAAATTTCCTTTGGTGGAGCACTGCCTCCTTGTAATTTCAATAATACAGGAACTGCAGCAGGCGATAATACCTGAAGTGATAACTGATTGTAGGAAGATAAATCAATACCATCCGGCAAATCAGCACACAATGCAGCCCATGGATCATGCGGTTGATCCTTGTACAAACCGACAAATGTTGAACTATTAGCTGGTTGTACTAATGGATTACCTACAACCGATAATAAATCATTTCCTGTTGAATACGTATGATTCCGCTGACATTCGAAGTCATCGATAATGTTGCCGATTGGAACTACTCCTTCACAAGGATCTATGGTAGCTACACTTTGATTGAGATTATCAAAGTAGAATACAGCTCCTTCTTCAGCAACACCCGGATTGAAAATTAATCTTATCGAAGCCCAATCGTTGATGGATTGAAAATTGGTAAAATCAAAAGAAACTGTCTGCCATACGCTGCCAGCATCAATGTTGCGTTCAACTTCTTTATTTCCCTGCGATACACTTTCCAATTGCATAATAACAGTGCCGGGTCCGGGAGCGTATACATCCAGATTGTATTGAGGTTTTGAAGTGATATCGATTGCTCCGGGGTCAACAGCAGCTACTGTACTGAATGCTGATGTTCCTTTGGTGTATTTTCCTGAATAAACAGAAGTGTTGATTCCTGAAGGATCAGGGTTATCGACTACTTCAAATGTTCCGTGTAAGAGTGTCTGCTGATCTAAAGGTTCCCATGGAAGTGCAGCAGCACCTGTTTCAAAATCTTCAAGTACTGAAGTTGCTTTCTCAACAAATTTAATATCATCGATATAGTATACATCACCGGGCTGAGGATCCTGGCCGCCATTGAAGAAGAAATCTAATTTGGTGTGGTTGGCTAAAGCTTCACCACTGAAATCGATTGCATATTGTACCCATTGACCGGGTGATGAGGCATCCATCCAGATTTCTTTAGCCGGAGAAGTACCACCTTCAAGTTTGAAAAGAATAGGTACTACTCGTGGACATAAGATCTTTACCAACAATTGATTCTTTGTGCTCAGATCAATCGGGTTTTGATTATCCAGCAGGAGAGTAGCCCATTGTTCTGTGACAGGATCAACATACTTACCGACTTTAGCAGAGCTGTTGACAGTATTCGGATTTGGATTATTGACAACACTCAGGCTGTCCCATCCATTGACGTAAGTAGCATTTCTATTGCATTCAAAATCATCAATGATGTCAGGATCGAGTGTTACATTTTTGCATGCACCCTGCGGAACTGCATAGAGATTATCAAAATGATAGGTGTCAGCACTCATCTCTACTCCCGGATCAAAGAAGAGAATCACTTTAGTCAGATTTGTCTGAGCTGCAGCAGCAGAAAAATCAAAAGTATAATCCTGCCACTCATTGGTGATGCCGATGTTTTTAGTTCTTTCGATGGCAGGACCGCCTGGACCTTCAAGCTTAAGAAGGACCTGGGTTGCAGCTTGTGCACGAACCTGAAGATGAAACTGATTCAATACACTCAGATCAAACGGTGTGCCTCTGTCGGCCAGCAGCAAACTGTATGCAGCCATACCTGACTTGACATAAAGACCAACATTGTGAGAAGTGTCTACACTATTTGGATCAGGGTTAGGAACTGGTCCCTGAAAGAAACCATCGAGACCCTGCCATGGTAAATTGTTACCGTTTTCGAATGTCTCATAATCTTCCCTGGCAATGTTGTTAGTAATGTCATCATAATAAAATGTTGCTGCACTACCGAGTATACCTGGGTCGAATGAAATTAAAATCTTATCCATCCCGGCATATGCTGAACCCGGGCTGACATCGAAAGCATATTCCACCCATACACCTGCTTCAGTGATATCTCTTCTGACTTCGATATTATTTCCGCCACCTTCAAATTTGAAAAGAACCATGCTTGGAGCCACAGACGACCATACCTTCATCTTGATCAGGTTAAGATGAGAAAGATCAACCGGGGAGGACATCGTACCCAGTGCAAAATTATAATCAAACAAAGGATTATTCGTGTAAGAACCCACAAACAAACTGGAGTTTACCAGGTCAGGTGCAGGATTCGATACCACACCATCATATGTGCCATTGAGCCCAGTCCAGACTATATTAGGCGGACCTTCAAAATCTTCCAGGACAGTCTGGGCATGTATAAGTTGGAATGAGAGAAAGGAGAATACAAGTAAAATTACATTTTTCATAATCGAGATTTGGTTAATGAATGTGAATATTGAATATTCTCTAAATATAGGAAAAGACATTGAGAACATCAATGGTAAGTTAAATTAAAGTAAATCTAAAATTTCCTTTTAAAATCAATGATATTCCATCAGTTTTAATGCAACATTCAGACAATGAATAATCTATAAATTAGGACTATTCAACACATAAAAATTTATTGACTGTCAGGAAATATCTTTTTATTTCGCCCCCTCTCTTTGGAGAAACAACAAGTTAGCAAGTAAAAAATTTGTCTGATGAGAGAGGGGGTCGGGGGTGAGTTAGAACTACTTAATCAGGACAGGTTTAACATCAACACATTGACCCATATTCGACAACACAACCCATTCCCAACCTTTGCCTGAAATATCCATCTTAGTTGAATAATGATCATGATCTGATATAATTTCACTTTGAAGAAAAGGAGTATTTCTTCCCATAACATCAACAACTTTAACTGACCAATTCGCATTATTTCCTGCATCCTCAATGGCTATATTTATCCTGCCATCGCTGATCGTTGGATAAATAATCCAGTTTGGATGATTTGTTTGTTGATCACTTATCGCCGTGACATCAGGTTGAAAACCTATTGCAGTCAATGCAGGTTGTATTTCCGGATTCGACATAAAAGCTGACCACAATAATCCTGATCTATAGTTTTCAATCATATTGACAATCGGTCCTTCATCAATCGCGAGATAAGAATCAGCAAACCAATTCTCCCCGGGATTAAATGCATCATGGAATCCATATTCACCCCATAGATCCTTTCCGTATGTCCGATAAAAATGGATTAACGCAGCCATGCTTTCTGTAGGAGTATAAGGCATAGAAGGTATTGCAGCAGCAGGAGTGAGTGTACCGTTATCTGTTTGTGCTCCGGGTGCATGTGCTAAATATCCCCATGGATCATCACTGGCTGTAAGTCCCCAACATGTTTCACTATAATCTTTTTTATGCAATGGATTATTGATGCACCAGCTTCGATTGATCAGCGTATGATTAACATTCTGATCAAAATAATTAGCGTATTCATCTTTAATGTTGCGCGGATCAAATCCCTGGAAAGAATAATGCGCGAAAAAGAGCGGCCCACCCAATGATGGTCCGACAAATAATTTATATCCATACCATGTATTGCCGTTGGTATATCCTGCTCCTGCCCAACCACTGTGCCAATAATCTGCATCAACAGGATGTGTAGGTGAAGCAATCGCCAGTAAGTACACCATCATAGCTTCATTATAACCGCGGATGGGGAAATTCATTTTCCATGCAAATTCCGGTGACCAATGCCAATACAAAACACCGGAATTATCGCGCGAATAAAATTTCCAGTCCACATCTTCCCAAAGTGACGTGATCACATCGCGCAGCACATTTTCTTTTTCAACATTTTCATTAAAAAATTGTCGCGCACACAACAAACCCTCCATTAAAAATGCTGTCTCTACAAGGTCACCTCCATTATCGTATGTACTGAATGGATAAACCTGCCCGGTACGCCCATTCATCCAATGAGGAAATACACCATGAAATCTGTCTGCAAATTGAAGAAAGCTGACTAATTGCAATAACCGGTCAACAGCCTGTTCACGTGTGATAAATCCGCGATGAACGCCTACAATAATACTCATGATGCCAAATCCCGTTCCACCTGTAGTCACAATATCGTCGCTGCCCAATCTTTCTCTTGCCATTCCACTCACGGGATGAGCATATTCCCAGAAATACCTGAATGTGTATTCCTGCACCATGTCTAAAAACTGATCATTTGTAAAAGGAGATACAATTGCATTTATGGTGTCAGAACTGACGAGGAAAACCCCGGTCACTGACAAAGCCTTGATAAAGTATTGATAGGTATGTTCCTGCTGATCTTCTCTTCCCGTCCAATCAATCCAGCGGGTTTTTCTTGCGGTTATGAGAAGCGTGTATTGGCTTTCATTTTCAGTTTTTCGCCAGATTTCATATCGATCGGCGCCTGTGAAGTTATTCCAGTTAAGCTCTGTATGCATATCATATCCGAGTCCGGTGAGGAGGAGTGATTGTCCGTCAATTTGGAGGACAGCCACCATATTTAAGAATAAAAAGAGCAGAATTTTCACCGGGGACATGTCGCAATTTAGTCTAATTCTTCCTTCTATTTTTTCAAAATTTGCTTATGTTTCGGAAATTGCCATGATGTAGAATATGGCTTAATTAAATGCTAAAATCAGGCAACATTTGAGGACTTAAAACGTTCTTCTCGCAAATATCTGTTCATCGATTAAATATTTATACAACCATTTTTATTTACCGTATAAAGATCATTCAGTCAACCGATTATATTTATCTTGCATTCCCTTTAAAGCAATATCATAAACTCAACACATATGAATCGATTATTAACCTTTTTATGTTTTGCAACCCTTACAGGATTACTCTTTTCAGGGTGTTATCCCGGAGGCGCGGATTTCACCAGTGACTATGATGTCGTCTATACGAATTATGACAAACAATACAATTTCCAGGACAAGGGCACTTATGCCATGCCGGATAAGATTGTGGTCGACCTGACGATTGATAATAAAGGTGATACGACGATTGAATACATGAAAGATATTTATGCCCAACCTATTTTGCAAAAAATAGCCGACAACATGGCTAACCTGGGTTGGAACAGAGTAGATGAAAGTGCCAATCCAGATGTATTGCTCACACCGGCAGGGTTGTCCACGACAACATTTTTCTATACCTACTGGTATGATTGGTGGTATGGCGGCTATTGGGGAGGCTGGGGTGGATGGTATTATCCTCCTTACTATACAGTGAGTAGTATTACCACAGGCTCATTGATCATGGTGATTGCCGATCCACATGTGGATAGTCCGATCAACAGATCACCTGCATCCTGGATAGGAGCAGCGAATGGTGTTCTGACCGGTGGTGGTGACATTAGCCGTGTATTGACGGCCATCGACCAGGCATTTGACCAATCTCCTTATCTAAAAACGAATTAATCCATCGATCATGAATAAGATTTATTTTTCTATATGCGCTTTAATGCTTTGTGTCGTCACAATGACACGTGCCCAGGGGGATGTTACTTCATTAACTTATTCCATAGGGTTCCCCATGGGTGATCTCGGGGACTTTATTTCAAAAACAAGTTTCAGGGGAATCGGGCTTGATTACCGACACATGACAAATGAAAAAGTTGGGATTGGTTTAACCCTTGCCTGGAATACTTTTTATGAAGCAAAGGCCTACGACACTTACACAGACGGAACAGTATCGCTTAGCGGTAAGCAGTACAGGTATAGTAATCATGTTCCGATGCTGATCACTGGAGATTATTTTCTGACATCTGGTCAAAAAATGATCCCTTTCATTGGTTTGGGTGCCGGGGTGACTTATACCCGAAGAAATACAGACATGAATATTTATACCATAAGACAGGAAGCATGGAATTTCACTTTGCAGCCGGAGATTGGTGTCCATATTCAAAACGGATTAAATGGTGGATTTACCGCTGCTTTGAAATATAATAGTGGATTCCAGGCAGGTGATCTGGATAAAGACCAATCCTATTTGTCCTTAAATATTGGGTTTGTATTCAAAGGCATTTAATCCAGTTAAATAATTATAATCAAAATGGTGTGTCAACACCTGTCACTCTAAAACAAATAATATTTTATGAAAAATTTATTAATGATTGCAGCCCTGTTCCTCTCTGCTGTAGGGTTTGCTCAAAGTAACAAGGAAGAGTTGGATTACATTCAATCTATTTACGGCCACAACAAAAAACAGATTGTAGCTGATTTCGTCCAATTGCAAGGCGAACAAAAAGATGCCTTTTGGAAATTATACGATGAATATGAAGTGAAGAGAAAAGATTTGGGGAAAGATCGTTATGCTCTTCTCGAAAAGTATGTCAAGAATTATACCACCATGGATGCAACCATGACAGATGACATCATGAAGCAAACAGGTGCTTTGGCTGTGACGACTGACAAACTCGTCAACACGTATTATGGTAAGATCAAGAAAGCATCAGGTGCAAAAGCAGCAGCACAGTTTATGCAGATTGAATATTACCTGCTCAGTGTTGTAAGAGCTTACATACTGGAAGAAATTCCATTTATCGGGGAATTGGAAAAATAACTTCATTCTCTATTAAAAAAACAAGCCTTTCATGATTGAAAGGCTTGTTTTTTTAAAATTTTGATCAGGTGAAAATTAGGCTTACCTTACATCATTCAAATCCAAAATTGTTATGAGAATTCTATTACTCCTTGTAGCCATCGTAGCCATTCAATTTACTGCTCAATCACAGGCAGCCGTTACACTACTCACCTTTGAGAATTATGTATTCGCGGATCATTTTGAGACCTATTATGGTTCCGGAAAAGTGAAGGATGGATTTTCCTGGGGCGCCGGATTAGAATTCGGAGATCCAATGGGATCAAATGGTGAAATTTACTATCATGCGTCTTGATGCTGATGCTAACTATAATGAATTAGGCTCAGGTTATAATGGAAAAATCGGTGTCAACTATGTGATGTTGGGAGGAACCCACTATAGTCCGATCAGTGAAACAGTAGCCGGGTTTGGATCCTTAGATCTGGGAGTTGGATGGGCTGATGGAACCGGGGATAATTTTGATGTCTCTTCAGCGGCTAAATTTTCGGTAGCTGGAAGAGGTGGTGTTCGGATAGCTCCATCTGAAAAATTTAGCATCAGGCTTGGTGCTCAGTTAATGATACCCCTTCAATGGTTTGGAGGCGGTGTATGGTTTGGATCCGGTGGTGGCGGAACATCTGTATCAGGTGGAACCACAATCGTTGAATTTGGTCTTGGTGGAAGTGTGAATTATAGGTTCAGGTAAGAGCTATAATTCAAATCCAACAGAGAATCCTAATTTATAGTCGACTTCATTACCCTGGATAGCCGGTTGGTTATCATAATTTAAGTTCAGACTGAGTTTGATATAAAAATCTTCTATAAACTCATATTTGGTTTCCACTTTGAAGTCTGTACGAAAACGACCTTTCTCCGTAAGACTTGGATAGAGGTATATATTGGATAGAAGACTTAGATCTCCTGTATCAAACATATTCAACTCTGACCCTCCGAATAATTCGGCGCTATTCCGGTTTTCTGTTTCATTAGTGAATTTTTCGTCATTCAAATTCAAACCTCCGATCACTCCCCAATAGGACTTATTCGTGTGAAACATAAATCTTCCTGCACCAATCTTACTGGTAATCCGACTTTTTAATGCTTGTTCTGTGTTGGACAAATATTCGACTTGCGGAACGATGTACCAATCTTTCTTTAGAAAATACCTGTAATTCACTCCTGCTTCCTTCCTTTCAGAAGGTTGGATGCTGTCCTGTGATGACCTGAAATCATTGAAATACGCATCCAGCGACCATTGATCAGCTGTATATCCGGCAGTAGTTTGAAAATTGTATTGCCTTAGATTATTGTCTTTGGTGAAATTGATGCCTACATCCAAAGTGGCGTTAATACGGCTCCAGAAACTGGATTCCAGTTCCTGCAGGTAGACAATATCAGGTAAAATAGTTTCTAATGAATCTCCATTTTCATATTTCAGCAGGATCTGGGCATTCTGCCTGGATTGAATATTGCTGTTCATCCTGTCGCCATTCCTCAGCGTGATCAGAAACCTGGTGACAGAATAGACCTCCTTAATATCAATCCAGGTGATCGTGAAATCTTTGTCAGAATAGGGTGTCTCCACCGTAAGCACTCCTTTGTCCATCGTTTTCATTTCCCCGACGATGATATCACCATTCTTCATGATCAGGGAGTCCAACTTCACTTTCTTCGGATTCAAATTCATCTTCAGTGAGTCGATATGCAATTTCAATGAATCCTGCTGGGCCACTGCTTCCTGCAGGCAAATACCTAACATCAAAACCACGATGGAGATAAGGAAAGGCAGTTTATTCATTATCAATTGTTCTTTAACGAATATAACATTCAATTGAATAAACGATAGGATATAATATTGGAAATAAATCCCGCTCCATTTTGTTTGGCAAATCGTTTCAATACATGAAATGATTAAGAATTGTTGAGGATGAAATTTTTTATGATCACCAGGACAATTCCTGAAAAAGGTATCGAAATTGCAAAAATGAACAAGAGCAAAGTTTTATGGTAGTAGGCCTCAGCCTTATCTTTAGGATAATTTATATTTAAAATACGATAGAGCACAATGAGCAGTAAAGTAATGCATGTAATCACACTAATCCCGATCAGCAGTTGATTGATCCGGGATTTTGATTGTGCGTCCTGTGCCCAATTGCTGGAATAATTTAAGATGAATCCCATCAGGATACCAGTCGTGGTAACAATGGGTTGCCTGAAACCATGAAGCTTATCCATTTGACAACTATTTACAGATGTAATATCGGGGTTATCCGATACTATTTTTTGAAATAATTAATACCGGTTAATTACTAATGCAGCAGAGTTAAAGGGACATACCATCATTTGCTTAATCGTGCAAGTCCTTGATAAATTTTCCGGCAATGGCCAGCAACACTAAACATCCGGGAAACAATAAGATAGACCAGTCATTTCTGTCCTGCTGGGAATCTGTAATGGCCGTCGGCGCCCATGCTACAAATAAAGCAACGAGAATCGCCAATATCAATAATGTCTTCATTTGATAGAAATCATTGATCTTCAGCCATGGCAATTCATAGTTTTTCAAAAATGGAGTATCCGACAAAAATAATTTGGAAAGACCGATCGAAAAAATGATGAACACAAATCCAATCAGGAAACGATCCAATGCTTCGATCATGATGATGCCCGGATGATTATCCAGTTGCCCCATGACAACATCGCGATAGGCTGTGTAACTATGATAAATGCCCAGTCCGAAAAAGACAAGTGCATTGACAAAGGTAATGAACACCACGCTAAGGATGGTGTAATTCAGAAGCCGGTGCATCATAATGATCCGGTTGTGGAACTAAAAATTATTTTTTCTTGACAGTTTTGACTGGATATTTGTAGAATATGTTTTCAACAGCATAATTGATGTTTTTCTCGCGTTGTTCAGGACTAATACCTTCAGCCAGCGTCTTTGTTCCACGTCCTTGCCAGATTAATTTTTGCTGTTTATTATCCACCATGCTGATAAACAAGGTTCCTTCTACATATTCATCATAGTTGACATAAGTGGTTGAAAAACCTCCACCGTAACCATAAGGTCCCCAACCGCCATATCCATATCCACCATAAGCACCCGTAGTGGTAGCCGATACATCGACTTTATTCTGTGCTTTTATTTCCAGGTCAACCAACAGGTCAGCCGGGCTGGATTTTGTATAACCTCTTTTTGCCATTTCACTATCAATCGCATTGAGCAACCTGTCACTGTTAAGGCGATCAATCGGGAGACTTAAAGCCTCAGGTGTGTATTGATATGTATGGTACTTTCCAAAATCGGCAGTTTTATCATAATCGTAACTCACTTTGATCGTACTGCAGGCCGAAGCGAAAATCAATGTTAAGAACAAGAACTTTTTCATTTGAATTATTATTTTAAGTTATATTTATTTGAATGGGGTTATTGCAAGATACTTTTTCTCAAATACAAACAATAGCCTCCAAATATCCGAAGTTTTTGGCATTATATCTGATTTTGTTAGATAATGGCTGGCTTTAAATCGTCATAGTCATGAAATTTCTAAACTGTATCCTTCTTATTTCAGCTCTTGCTTTAAGCCTTAATGCTTAAAAAGCGGGACAATTTCTTTCTCTCCCGGTAGTACGCTATTCCTACGTTATCAATATTATCTTTGAAGACAAACGAACCAGGATCCATATGGATTTTAAAAGAGGTTTATTGATACATACATTCAGACCTTCTGCCTTATTTCTGAAAATATTTACGTGGGCGATTGTTTTATTTCCATCGTTGACAAATGGCCAGGGAACAAGTGATGTAGATCCGTCCGTACAGATTTCGAAGCATGAGCTGGCTCCGGTGGCGATAGATGGTTCAATACTATTCTATGTTCGCGGCGTTTCAGCTTACCCTGCAGATGTCAGGGCTGCTACGATCAGGAAAAGAATTTACGAGGCTGCCAGGAATTATTCCGGGCCCGCAGATTCTGTGATCATCATTCCTCAAACGGATCGGATGCTCATCTATTCAGGTAAAGTATTCATCATGAATGTCTATGATGAAGATGGAGATACAGAAGGTGTCAACAAAGAGCTGTTGGCAGAAATCATAAAAGCAAAAATCAAAACGGGGATTGAGGAATATTGGCACGACCGGAGTCCGGTCAGTTTAAAAGCGAACGTGG
Organism: uncultured Saprospiraceae bacterium; assembly: GCA_963746195.1. GTDB lineage: Bacteria > Bacteroidota > Bacteroidia > Chitinophagales > Saprospiraceae > Opimibacter. Next base: position 420,914 of record CAVVAS010000005.1, read on the forward strand.
TAAAAGCTGCTATTGCTCTTGGTTTGATATTGGTGTTGCTGGTTATTTTCATCTGGTCATTCAGACGATTAAACGAGGCATTTAAGCAGAGGATTAAACACAGAATTGAGAAACTGGAAAATGTTTCTTTCAAGCTGATCCAGTCAAACCAGATGTTGAGGTTATTTCACACCTTATATTGGATCATCCGTTTTTGCATCATAGCGATTGTTGTGATTATTTTTTTAAATTATGTATTAGGACTTTTTCCCTGGACCAGAGGTTTTTCCAATTATGTATTTGATTTGATTTTAGATCCCATTCGGCAGTTGGGAAGAGAATGTATTGCATACCTGCCAAGCCTGGTATTTCTAATAATCATTTTCGGGGCTACTAATTATATCCTGAAACTGATTAGACTTTTTTTTACCGGGTTGAATAGTGGCGGGATCGTTATTCAGTCATTTTACCCTGAATGGTCTATGCCTACATATAAAATTATCCGTTTTCTGATCATTGTTTTTGCTGTTGTGGTTGCCTATCCGTACATACCAGGATCCGGATCAAGTGCTTTCCAGGGCATATCGGTATTCCTGGGCGTATTATTTTCTCTTGGATCTTCGTCCTTCATTGCCAATGTCATTGCGGGGTATTCGATGACATTTCGGAGAGCATTTAAGATAGGAGATCGTATTCAGGTGAATGAAATTATTGGATATGTTGAAAGCCAAAGCCTGATGGCAACCCGGCTGCGTTCCTACAAGAATGAAGAAATAGTTGTTCCCAATTCGATCATGCTCAATAGTACGGTTCTCAATTATAGCCGTAAGGCTGCAGAAAAAGGATTAATACTTCATACTATAGTAGCGATTGGTTATGGAACCTCCTGGAGAAAAGTCGAGGCCATGCTCAAACTTGCTGCGGACCGGACAGAAGGAATTGCAAAGGAGCCAGCACCATTCGTATTACTAAAAGAATTAGGGACTTTCACCATCCTGTATGAGATCAATGCCTATTGCTTTGATGCGAATAAAGCTTATATTTATTATACCACCATGCATCATAACATTCTCAACATCTTCAATGAAAATAATGTACAGATCATGACCCCTGCTTATGAAGGTGATCCTGAAGCACCGAAAGTGGTCCCACAGGAGGAATGGAATACCCCATTGGAAAATAATAAAAATGGTGGCACAACATTAGATCAACAATGATATGGTGGATCAATAATGACAGTATTGAGCAAACTTAGATCAGAACCCTCAATACATTTCCTTCATTATGATCATTAGATACTCCATGTGATTATCTTTATGAAATACAAGGATATCTTGTCTTTAAATCATTGTTTATGAACACTGCCATTGCTGACGAAGACTTTTCCATCATCAAAGGTGGACTGATGGATCATGGATTAACCTTGTTGAGAATCGTAAAGCCAAATGACCCCGCAAATACCAAGCGTAAGATCATTTTCTTTATTGCGATCACATGGGTGCCGCTGTTGGTCCTCACCATTGCATCCGGGTTATTTTTAAAACAAAGCGTACAGATACCCTTCCTCTATGACTTCCCCGTTCACATTCGATTCCTGTTGGCCATTCCGATGCTGCTGATAGCTGAAGTCATCGTGGATAACCGCGTTAAACTTATCATCAATCAATTCAGTAATGCCGGTTTAATTCTTGACGAGGGAAAACATGAATTTGAAATGGCGAAATTGAAAGCAGATCGCATGTGCGAATCCTTCTGGGCTGAAGCGATTATCCTTATGTTGATTATCGGCAATATTACTTTCAGGTGGGTAGTTAATGAAGTGAACGTATCCTCCTGGCAAATTCCAGACATTCAGGGTGAGCAGCATCCATCACAAGCAGCTATTTGGTTGCTGACTGTAAGCATACCTATATTTCAACTCATTATTTTAAGATGGTTTTGGCGATGGATCATTTGGTTCAGATTATTGCAATTGATATCTGTGACTCCACTCAACCTTACTCCCACACATCCTGACAAAGCAGGTGGCATAGGATTTCTGGGTGAACCTCCTGCACCTTTTAGCATGATTACTTTAACCTTGGGGATTGTGCTTTCAGCTATCATTGCCAGCAGGGTCATTTTTTTCCATGCTGTATTACCGGATTTTTATGTCCTGATTGGTGTCTTTGTATTCATTTGTATTTTGATCAATATCATGCCTCTCCTCATTTATTTCAAACCATTGAGGAAAGCTCGTATCAGTGGTATTTTTGCATATAGTGCATTAATTCAGCGACATCACCTTCAGTTTACGGATAAATGGTTCAAGTCGGCATCCACTGATGAACTCTTAATTGGTAATCCTGATATTTCATCTATGTGTGACTTTACTCCGGTGTATGAATCCATTGAGAGTATGCATCCATTTCCGTTCAACTTCAAAATCATGATAGCTACTGTCATTGTGTGCATTATACCCTTGGTGCCCCTCATTGGACTCACGATGCCGCTCGGTGATTTGCTGAAGGTTTTGGTTGGCTTCTTGTTATAAAAACCACGGAGAAATCGTAAATTTTATTTAGAATGGTTGGAGTTTGCTCCAACCATCATTGTAATTCTACATGTGGCAGGAGCAAACTCCTGCCACGGCAAGACTTCTTTTGCGGGGAGTTAAGCACCACGGCAAATTTTATGTCACGGGGTGCTGCCATGGTTGGAGTTTGCTCCAACCATTAACGCAAAACATATTTTAAAAATGAAATTTCACTCCAGCCTGCCAGTACTGGTTGTACCATCCGTCTTGCACTTCAAGCAATCCCCAATAGTATCTTGCTTCAATAGTCATGAACAGAATATTGAATCCTGCGCCGGCATCAGCAGCCAGGTCAAATGAGGCAGATTTATCACTTCCCGAACGTTTAATTTTTTCACCATTAAGTGTATAATTCTCAGCAAGCCTGAAATCAGCATTCAACCCGGCGACGCCAACAAATGGCCCGATCTTCAGGACACCTTGCGCAGGAAGAACGAGATAATGTAATTCAAGCCTGGAGTCTTCAGATTGTTTTGCCCCGGCAATCATGTATTCGAGCCCGGTCTCTACATGAATTAATGGAATGACATTTATTTTTCTGACATACCCGATATAGAACCGGTCAAGATTGTCCGCCGCGTCCCTATCATTATTCGAAAGGTTTGAATATTGATAGCCAACGCGAATTCCATTTGGAAGACCTTTGCCTTCGTCATCATCGGACTGGCAGAATACTGAAATTGAAGAAAGACATAAAAAGAGCAGTAATAAATTCTTTTTCATAGCATGAGGTTTAATTATGTAATGAACTTAGTACAAAGTTAAACTCAAAAAGAATAACATCTTAATTTCAATATTAACATTTATTCAAGATGTGGTTGAGTAATTTACTGGAAGGGGTATCTTAAGTAATAATAATTCTCAACACATGATTGATTCTTTTTCACCTAACCATATTTTTATCTAAAACTTAAACCATGTAATCGATTAAGCCAATCGTTTCAGGTATTCAATGATCCATTGGCGGATCAAGAGATGCTCACAAAGTAAATGAGTAAAACGCCAACCAGGAAAATTAGTGAAGAAAGAAGGATACCAGGTGTAAGGAAAATGGTTCATTTATTTTTCTCCCCGCCCGACCGATATAAAACTTTAGGATAATCCTGTTTCTACTTTAATCCGTCCACTCCTTGATGCTGCTACAAGTGCCTGGTGATCTTTTTCAGTCTGATCAGCATAAGCAAATGCAAACTTCACCATGGCGTCTGCTAACTCAGAGTCTTTATCTTTTCCAATATAGCCCGATATGGCAGCAGCGTCTCCTGATTTGGCATGTGCCAGGGCCATAGCCCATGCGCACGTTGAACCATACAGTGGAAGATTATCAAGATTCACTTTTCCGGGAACAAACTCCACGCCTCCTTTCATATCCCTTAACTGGCGTACATAAAAATGTATGCCATCAATTTCACCCCATCCAAGGAAAATGTCAGGAGCTCCTTGTATGAGTCTTTGCCCCGATACGACCCGTTGTCCGTGATTTTTATAAACCGACTTTGACGCATAAGGATCGAGAACGGATCGTTGTGCTTCTTTGACCTGGAGAAATAACGGATCATTATAGTTCTTTCCGGTCATAAATACGACCCAGCATCGGGTACCCACACTACCGACGCCAACTACTTTCCTGGCTACGTCCACGATACGGTAGTTGAGTAATAGTTTCTTACGGTCATCAGCTATCGAACCCATATAGGACTCGAGAAATAATCCTATCCCTTCTTCGATAGTTCTTCCGGATTGAGTATGGGTTTCATGCACGATGAAAGGTACATCATCACGCAGCATGTATTTTTCATCCACAATATCAGTGAGTTTATCCAGCACCTGCATGTGCGTTCCCTTGCGGGCTTTGTTGGTGATTCTCTTTACGGCCTTCCTTTGATCTGGAGGGAGTGCCTCCAGGATATCTTTTTCTTTAATCGTGGAATACCACAAGTCCAGGTTTCCTTTGTAGGCGTATTTATTCATCCGTTTGGCATAGGAACAAACGGCAGTACGAACGGCTTTTTCGCATAATGCTTTGTCAGCTCCTAAGAACCTTCCACCGGCTACTATGCTTGCGACCAGTCTTTTCATGTCCCATTCCCACGGCCCCGGAAGGGTTTCATCAAAATCATTTATTCCAAAAATAAGGTTCCGTTCTGCGGAGGCGAATACCCCAAAGTTGGCTATGTGCATATCACCGCAGATCTGGACATTTAATCCTATTGGTTTACTGGATGCTGCAAGATCCTGTGCCATGATGGCCGCTGCCCCACGAAGAAATGCAAAAGGTGAAGTGAGCATTCGTGCATACCGTATTGGGACCAAATTGGGAAGGCGAGTCTTGCCTTGTTTTTCTAAAATGGAAACCGGATCTGTCCGCTTGGTAGCTGGTTTGTAATTTCCAAGTTTCTTGATAGGATGTTTTCTTCGCAAAGCCCTGCCTAAGGCTATCCGGTCTTCTACGCTGACCGCTTTGGATCGAAAGTGAGAAAGTAATTTAGTAGCCATATAAGGTTTATATTAATTTATAGTAGATATGTAATTACTTTTCAATCTAAGCGATCTGTAAAGTTTCGTATATGATTCACCAAAACCTCCAACAAGGCATAATTTGATTTTTCCCTTCAAAGGAATTTAAAGGTAAGATTAATACCGTCTTCCTCCTATAACGCCTATCACCGGTGATATTGATTTTCATTAATACGTTTTGACAATATTTGTTTTATATGAAATATTTAAAAGCAATAATGATTTCTCAGGTTATTTCATGAGATGAAAGAAATTTAATTTTTATTCCCGGGATAAAATAGAATTCATTTATTACGAAGAAAAAGTTTATTCACTCTTGCGCTCTTCCTTTGCTTTTTTCTTGTATTCATCTTTTGTGACCTGGTAAGCTTTCTTGTTTTCTTTCGACATGATAAATGTTTCTTTCACCCCGTCTAAAATGGATTTAATCAGCATGCTCAGATATCCATTTCTCTTGTCCCTGACAACATTAAACTTAACAGAACGCTCAGGTAAATTATCAGAAGACGGATTTGCCGAATTCAGGTAAGCATTGGCAGCTAATCCAAGAACTGTACTCTTCCACTTTGGTTTATCCACGAGTTCAAAATTAACCACGAGGTCATGGTATAAAAATTTCATTGTACCGCTTGAATAGGTGGGATAAACATTTCCTGAAAATGTAATTTCATCTGCAATCCCTTTTGTGATACTGGCGGGTGAATAAGAATTCGTCAGTGAATTCAATTCTGTCATATCGAATTTATCGACCTTGCCATCAAGACTGAATTGAGGTTCCTTATAACTGAAGTTCAATCGCAAATGAGCATGAGCTTTATTTTCAATATAAGCGTCTGCCTTTATCGTGAGCATTTCACCGGTAGGAAGGTTGGTCATATTTTCTAAATCCAGGGTTGCACGGTTAATGTTTACTTTCCCCAAACCCCCATCCGACTTAATTTCTGTATTGACCAGGTTAATTTTAGTCGCCTTGATGTGTCCAATGTTTAGTGGCACAGGAATGGCTTTTATCTGCTGGCCAAGGTATTCCGAAAGAGAATTCGGTGGATATGGTTTTCTCAGGTCCTTATAAATAGAAACGGTTACCTTATCAAGGTCAATCTCCCCAATGAATAATTTACGTTTATAGATCAATGAGTCGAAATTCAAATCCACTAATTGAATGGAACCAATACTCCCGGCAAAATGCTCCTTCCGGTATGTGAATTTCTTTTGCATGGCAGCATCACTGATGTTGGGCTTAAAAGATAGATTGTTGAAGTCAATTGTATTTTTTTGATAACGCAAGTTGAAGGATTCCATCGTGATATGATAAATGCTGTCAGCCGATTGCATATCCAGGTTTTTAATGCTTGAATTCACATCAGCAAAATGATATATTAAGGTATCCGGTGTTTCTTCGAGGTGCAGAGAATCTATTTTTACATTAAAATCCTTGAAGCTGATATAGCGAATAGTCCTGGTATTCAATTTTCCGGTCAATTCCCCAATTGAAAAATCGAAATGCTTATATGTAATTTCGTCCCGCCCGGATTGCCGGTCAATCATCATGTCCTTTAGGGTAAGATTAATCCGTTGAATATTGAGTTCACGTTCTTCCGCAGTATTCACGACATGGAAATAAGCATCCAACATGTTAAATTCTTCGAGAGAATATGAATCTATGGATATCTTATTGCTTTTGTCTGTCGTGACTGATGCTGTGTCTTTGAAAGGAAAAAATACGGGCACATGGTCCGTAATATTAAAATCAATACCGGGTTCAATTAATTCAATTTTTTTAAGATCAAGCTTATTTGTTCGCAATAATTTAATCAAATCGACATTTTTTAAAATCATTTTCCGGGCCTCGAGATGAAAATAACTGTTGATATACGAATAATCCTTTAAGGCTTTTTCCTTTGGGTTTATGGTAACCCTAAATACTTTGAGACTTCCCGTCAGAAGATTGACATCCAGATCTTCAAATTTTAATTCATAGACATCTGAAATGGTGTAATGGTTAAACGCCTTAATAAAAGCATTGGTAAAAAGCCGGTTTATATTTAAGAGAATGACAAAACATCCAACAGTAATGACGATCAATAAACAAGTCACCATCCAAAATATTTTCCTTTTTAATGACTTGTTTCGGGTCATGGGATTTGGCACAATTACTTTGAAATAATAATGAAGTAATTAAAACCAATAAGAGGGCATGATGGTTGCGGGAAGTAACATTCCAAAGAAAACTATCATCAAACTGTAGAAAAGCAAAAGCTGGAATCTAGCCATGGTTGGAGTTTGCTCCAACCATTTTCGAAATTTTACATGTGGCAGGAGCAAACTCCTGCCACGGCAATACCAGAAAGTTGTAGAAAAGCAAAAGCTGGAATCTAGCCATGGTTGGAGTTTGCTCCAACCATTTTCGAAATTTTACATGTGGCAGGAGCAAACTCCTGCCACGCGGTAATGCTTAATCTTCCGCAGCTTCTGCGGCTTCTTTTATTTCGGATCCGTCTTCCTTGTCTTTTTGACTTAGCGTGATTGGCTTCACATTGATGATGATTTTGCGGATTGTCCCTGTGAAGGAATTAACTCCTTCCTTGTAATCACTACAAACAACTGTTTCATTATCCATTCCTACATCTACACCTTCGTCTCCGGAATAGGCAAAGGGTTGTGTTTTTGGAATACGCCCTTCAGCTACTTTCTGATCATCAACATAAAGGATGGATTGGCCACCAGAGCCGGGTTTTCCACCATCATAAACAAATTCATATTTGATCATATGCTTGCCCGCACCTATAGTTTTTGAAGATACAATGTTTGTATGCTCAAGCCCAAAGTAATTATAATCATGATGCACTTTTCCATCTTTCATGTAAAGAGACCATCCACCGAAACGTCCTGCCTGCGCGATGATGACACCATTCGTTTTATCATTCGTCAATTCAACATCAGCAGTCATGGTGAAAGACCGGCCTTTGTTGTTGATAAATACATTTTCCATCAGGCCGACCATGCCCGGATAAACCGTCAGAGAAGTGCGGTCACCCATCAGGTCCGGTCTCCCTGCAATGCCGGCATCGAATCGCTCTGCTCTCCTGTCGTCAATAGGCAAAACATGATTCTTTTCAGCTTCTTTCATAAACAGATCCTGCATCTCTTTGAGTTTAGCAGGTTCCTTTGCAGCCAGGTTATCTGACTGGCTGAAATCAACATCGACATTGTACAATTCCCATACATCATCCTTCAATGGCGGATTCTTTACCATCAGCCATGGAATGGAATGTCTTGTGCATGCTACCCACCCGTCGTGATAAATACCGCGATTACCGAACATTTCAAAATACTGGGTTGTATGCCTGTCTTTGGCATCGACATTATCAAAAGTATACACCATGGATACACCATCCATCGGATACTGCTCTACACCATTTACCATTTTTGGTTCAGGGATTCCGGTCGCTTCTAAAACAGTCGGGGCAATATCAACAACATGACTGAACTGGGAACGAATTTCACCTTTTGCTTTAATTCTTTCAGGCCAATGCATGACCATCCCATTTCGTGTTCCACCAAAGTGAGAAGCAATCTGTTTCGTCCATTGGAATGGACAATCCAATGCATGAGCCCACCCGATGGCATAATGTGGAAATGTGTTCGGTCCGCCCCAGTCATCAATATGACTCATCATCTGATCGGCTTTACCAATAATTCCGTTCAATGCCATCATTTCATTATAACTTCCTTCCGGCCCGCCTTCTGCACTTGATCCATTATCTCCCACGATATAAATAAAAAGGGTGTTGTCCATTTCACCCATATCTTCCAATGCCTGAACCAAACGACCAACTTCATAATCTGTTTGCTCACCAAACCCGGCATATACTTCCATTTGTTTTTCAAAAAGACGTTTCTGATCGGCTGTCATATCATCCCATGCAGGAATTTCTTTTGGCCGAACCGTGAGTTGCGTATTTTCGGGAATGATGCCCATCTTTTTTTGACGTGCAAAAGTTTCTTCTCTCAGTTTATCCCATCCTTCATCAAATTTACCTTTGTATTTATCGCTCCATTCTTTAGCAACGTGATGAGGTGCATGCAAGGCACCTGTGGCGAAGTATACATAAAATGGTTTATCGGGAGTCAATGATTGCTGAGCTTGTATCCAATTAATAGCCTGGTTAGTCATGTCAGTGGTGAAATGATACCCGGGCGTATGTGGCGGTTCAACACGAACAGTGCCATCAAAAATAGCGGGGGCCCATTGATTTGTTTCGCCACCGATAAAACCATAAAACTTATCGAAACCTGATCCGGTTGGCCAACGATCATAGGGACCTGAAACAGAAACCTCCCACGGTGCTGTTTCGTGATACTTACCAAATGCTGCAGTACTAAATCCATTCAGGCGAAGTATTTCAGCAAGTGGAGTCACACTCAAAGGACGAACACCGGTATTGCCAGGAAAGCCCGTAGCAAGCTCCATGACGGCACCAGCATTATTGACGTGATGATTTCGTCCTGTCAATAATGCAACACGCGTCGGTGAACAAAGCGCAGTCGTGTGAAAGCGATTGTATCTCAATCCATCTGCAGCTAACTTATCCAGTGTAGGCATGTGGATCGGACCTCCAAATGCGCTTGACGCACCGAATCCAATATCATCCAACAATACGATAACCACATTAGGTGCTTTGTCCGGAGCCTTTACAACGAAACGAGCCGGTGCTTTTGCATCACGTGCATCAAGTACTGTTGATGTGGGATAAGATGGTTCATGTATCGGCAATATAGTGCGATCCATTTCTCCAGGCTTACTTTCAGATGATGTGGTCTTACTTTTTTTCTGAGGTTGCTGACAGCCGATAATGGTCAAAGCGATTGCAATGACCACCACCAGCATGAGTTGGACATGGGTATTCTTTCCCAAATTCGTTATAAACTAGATTGTAAAAAATTTAATTCAGCAGGATAAAAAAATGAAATCATTTTTGCGTTTTATCCAGTGCTTTGACAAGCGGCAATTCATCCTGGATGATATTCCTCCACGCCGTCTGTAAATAAATTTCCAATTGCAAGTACTTCGCCGAATTTGCAGCTCCAACGGCTTTAGAGAATTTTGCGAAATAATCCAAATTCAATTTATCAAGAGCCAGGGTATTATTTAAAATGGCGTTGCCTAGTTTGTCAGCCATTTCATTAGTCATTTTATTGTAATTCGCTACATATTCGTTCAAGGAATGAATACGTTCCACAGCAAGTTTTTCCCTGCCCATGTCATATTCATTATATACCGGCCAGAAAGCGGCAGAATCTTTGGCATTCAGTACCATATAGGCCTTTACAATATCTTTTTTGTTTTTAGAGTAGGCTTGTTTGATATAATCCAACTCAGGGTCTGAAGTTTGAGCCTTCAGAAAGGATGATGCAAGCATCAAAGCCAGCGTAAAAATGAAAAGCTTTTTCATGTTATTTGTTTTTTTGATTGAAAAATTAGTGTTGCATTTATCTGTCATTGTACTCGCTTAAAAGTGTACGGACTTCCTGGATGGAAGTCCGTATACTTTTAGGGGTAATTTTCAATTTACTCTTCTAGAAAATACCAACAGGGCAAACAAAACCAATGTTGAATCTTCCTGTAGTATTGTCTACAGCGCCGAACCTGGATTTGGCATAATCCGAATATTTATACTCCCTGGCCACATAGTTGACAAAGAATCTCAGGTTATAATTGTCCCATGGATAAAACTCGAATGTTGGAATATAACCCCATGCATCCCTTATATGAGTTTCTCCGGTAGGATTATTAATCGGACCATCTTGATCTGCATTCTTCCAGTCGGCAATGTCCAGCATGCCCATAAAGGAAAGATTGACTTTCTTGCTCAACCGATAATGAACATGGACCCAGTGGCCGGTATATTGACAATTTTGCAAAGCATACGGATAAAGAGCATCCGGAACAGTAGAGCTGATAATGCTGGTTCTGTCCAGGTCTTCATCACTCAACTTGTAGTCATATGCCACTACAAATTTGCCAAGTGTAAGTTCTGTACCCAGGGCTACATACATCATATTGGCATTTTTATCTTCCGATATGTTATGAGCTTCTGTGTGCAGCGCATACGACCAAATGGTTTTCACTTTACCGTTAAACAAGCTTCCACGCCAATTAATCACCCAGGCAAGAGGGGCTTTTGATTCAGTGAAATTGGGTTGAGGACCATATAACTCAGTAAAAGTTTTGGTCCTTGAATCCAAAACCTGGAAGGTAAACTGATGGTTAGGACTGAGGTTGTAACTGGCTCCTGCACCGGTGAGGAAATTATCTGCGAATTCGATGATATCCGAATACTCATAAATATCTATCGGATTGTAATCGAACTCGAAGCCTCCCCAATCAGCGCACATCTTTCCGGCAGAGAAACTCCATTTATCACTGACATCAAATCTAAGATAAGCGAGGTCGGTTGACCGGCTTAAATTATCGACTGACTCAGACGTTTGGGCTCTCGTATAACGATCACGAAAACGGAAGTAGACTTTGTCGAAAACTTTACCCCGAAACTCCAGCCTGAATTGCTCATTTTTGAACCTGGTTTGGGTATAATTCCCATCTACAAATTCATTACGCAAAGCAAACTGCATGTTGGCTATCATGTTCATATTCTTCAACAGCCCTTGTTTGGATTCCGGAATAATTGTTTGGTAACGGGTTGTGTCACCAGTCTGTTGCTCAACTTGCTGAGCCACGAATACTCCAGGCAGGAGACAGAAAAGAATCAACCCAAATAAATTCAAGTAGGATTTCATATTGTATTTGCTTTAGTTTAGATTAATATTCAATGAACAATTTCTGCATATCATCCCAGCTCCTCTTTTTCAGCATCGCTAACATCAGGAGGACCCTGGCTTTTTGCGGATTGAGTTCATCCGAACATAAAGTTCCGAATTGTTTATCATCGACTTCACCTTTGATCAGAACTGCACCAATAGGCACGCGTGATGCTCTCACCACCCAAATTCCTTGTGAAGCTGCTTTCTTGGCTGCTTCCAAAGTTGCTGCATTCATGTTTCCGTCACCAACTCCGGCGATCACAATTCCTTTAGCTCCTGCTTTCACCATTAAGTCAATCAGATCCGGTGACATATCAGCGCAAGCATATACGATGTCAACTCTTGGTAATGATTTCACGCCATCAACAGTAAATTCACTTGTAGTTGTATTCTTGCCACTTGGATGGTGGAAAAATAAAATATCACCAAATATGACAGTTCCGATCATCCCTTCCTGGGGAGACTGGAATGTCTGCACAGGTGTAGTGATCATTTTCCGTACATCCCTGGCTGCGTGAATTTCATCATTCATCACCACCATCACTCCATAACCCTTTGATTTTGGACTGGCAGCAACAGCAACAGCATTGTATAGGTTTAACGGTCCTTCAGCACTTAACGCTGTTGATGGACGCATAGAACCTGTCAATACCACAGGTTTGTCACTTTTAACCACCAGGTTGAGGAAATAAGCTGTTTCTTCCTGGGTGTCAGTTCCGTGAGTGATGACGATACCGTCAACATCTTTTCCGGCTAAAAGAGTATTAATACGATTGGCCAGGTCGAGCCATACTTTTACGTTCATGTCCTGGGAACCAACGTTAGCGATTTGCTCACCTTTAAGATTGGCTAAATCCCGGATATTCGGAACAGCATCGATCATGGCATCAATCTTCACTTGTCCAGAGGTGTAGGCTGAGCCGGTTGAACTGGCACCTGCTCCAGCTATGGTTCCACCTGTAGCGAGGATGACAATGTTTGGTTTGGATTGTGCAAACAACATTGCACTGGCAAATACTAACAGGAGAGTCAGTGCATTTTTTTGAATTAAATGGATTAGTTTCATTTTAATAAGATTATTAGTGATTGAATTTTGGTTTATGATTTATACGGCGTGCAACACTTATTTGTTGCAAAAGTTTTCAATTATTGGCCATTAGGATTTGTCATTTTAGCCGGGTCCATCAAGTCCTTGATCTGTGCTTCAGTCAGTAATTTTTTCTCACGGATCAACTCAAGGATTCCTTTATTGGTGGCCAAAGCTTCTTTTGCGAGTTCTGTCGTTTTTTCATATCCTAACACTGGATTCAATGCGGTGACGAGACCTATACTGCGTTCCATGTAATGATTCAATACATCTTTATTGACAGTAATGCCTTCAATACATTGACTGCGGAATAAAGGCATGCATTTAAAAAGTAATCCCTGGGTCTCAAACAATGCAACGGCAACTACAGGCTCATAAGCATTGAGTTGCAGAAGGCCATCTTGTGAAGCCATCGTGACCGTAGCGTCATTTCCTATCGCTTTAAAACAAACTTCATTCATGACTTCAGGCATGACAGGGTTAACTTTTCCGGGCATGATCGAAGAACCTGGTTGCATAGCAGGTAAGTTGATTTCGAATACACCTGTTCGTGGTCCTGTAGCAAGGAAGATAAGATCACTGCAAATCTTGGATAATGTGACTGCAAAATTTTTCAATCCGGCAGAATACATCATAAACGCCTGCATGCTGCTGGTAGCTGCGATCAGGTCATGACTTAAGTACATCGGCTTGCCGGTGATCTTGGCAAGATGCGTAGCCACTTTTTCAGCATAACCGGGTGAAGCAGTCAATCCTGTTCCAATAGCAGTAGCACCCATGTTCTCTTCATACAGGAATGCTTCTGACTTAACTAATGCATCGATAGCTGCATCGAGCTGATTGCCGAAACCATGGAATTCCTGGCCTACAGTCATCGGGACTGCATCCTGACCTTCTGTACGTCCCATTTTCAGGACATCTTTGAATTCATCTCCTTTCTTATGAAGGGCAGCGGATAATGCTTTTGCTTCTTTGACAACTTTGTCATTGTGGAGGAGCAAAGCGACGTGAATGGCAGTAGGATATACATCATTCGTTGATTGGCCCATGTTGAGATCATCATGCGGTTCGATGTATTGATATTCTCCTTTTTTGTGGCCCATCATCTCAAGTGCGATATTGGCTAATACTTCATTAGCATTCATGTTGGCTGATGTGCCGGCACCGCCCTGGTACAAGTCCGTTAAAAACTGGTCGTGGTATTTACCATCGATGACTGCCTGGCAGGCTTTTTCGATTGCGGCTAATTTTTCTTTGCTTAATCGCCCATCTTCAGAATTGGCCCGGGCTGCAGCTAATTTGACCATTGCATAAGCCTTGACATAATCCGGATAGAAATTTGTTTTTACGCCACTGATCTGGAAATTTTCCAGTGCGCGCATTGTCTGTACACCATAATAGGCATCAGCCGGTACTTGCTTCTGACCTAGCAGATCACTTTCTGTCCGGGTCTGTTGTGCATACGACATGCTGACACCTGCGAGGAAGCAAACGAGCAAGGCAATCTTTGTTTTAAAAAAGAAATGTCTCATATAAATGATATTTTGAATTACAAATAATGATAGCCATGGGATTGGTTGAATGATGCATGTACTTATAAAAGAAGGTGTCTTTTAAAATGCGTAACTATCTCTACATGCATGAAAGGGAATTTATTTTTCCCTTAAATAACTATAAAAATTCTAGTTAGGTATTTGCCTGTAAAACGCCAACTATTTTAAATACCCCCGTTATGAAGTCTTTTTAAAATAAATTAATCCAGACTTATAGAAGATTGTTCGTTCGTTTTGTTTTCGCTTTCAATTCTGTATAACACTCAAATATAAGAAATTCATTATTAAGGTCAAATGACCTTTATTAGCCCTTATAATGATTTAATACCGCTTTTTATGGAGAGTTCAGAAAGATGAAATTTATTAATATATACAAAGCTAAGAATGACAATACTTTATTGTAGTCCGAGCCTGGTATTTACATTAAATTAATATTAATAAAAATGAACTCCCACTTAAATAAGGAAACTAAACAGTGCTTTCTGACAGTGAATGATATTCAAACCTTTATTTCTGAATTTGATAATTTCAGAGTGATGGGCATCATCATCCATTACATTAAAGTTAATTGAAATCTAAACTGGAAGAATTGAACTTTACCATTCAAATGAAACCTGTCAAGACCACCATATCCATAGACAAATTCCGTGCGGAAGACCTTTGACATGTACCAGTTGACCATGGGTGTTAAGCGCCAGAAAGAACCTCCCTGTATACTACCATCATTCAAATTAAATGTAGATAAATGCATTACTGCTTCCCATTCTCCCCATCCTCCGTGAAAAATACCTTTATGCACAGGAACGAATCCATATATGCTTCCAACAGTCTTATAAGGATGGACAGTATTAGTGAGAAAATAAGTAGCCACGATATCACCACCAAAGAAATGATGGTCACCGGATTCTTTATCCATGAAAGTATGCACCATCACTTCAGAACCAAATAACCATTTCTTGGTACTGTAATAAGCCTCACCGCCGATATGATAAGAATGTTCGGCGGGAAATGTACCAGTGTCAATAAAAAAAGGCGTGGGGTTTGATTCAGGACGGGATTTCACTCTGAATTTGCCATCCAGTGGTTTGCTATATTGGATTTCAGCTGCCAGGTGTAGTAGATTATTTTTTTCTTTATTATAAAAAGGCATCCAACCGACCCGTGCTACATATTGCCATTGAAATGTTGAAAAGCCCTGGCCTTTGGAAACGATATCATTGAAATATCCGAGATTCCAGAATATTCTGGATTTAGGCAGAAATCCAAACCATTTGATACCGTCCGCCATAATCGGAATAGGGTCAAGGGCCATCTGCCTTTCCATACCCCAGGGTGAGTGTCCATTCATCACCTTGACCAATGAAAATCCTTCTTTCGTACGTCCGATAAAAATATGACCGGCCAACTCGGGCACACCTATAGTCAACCCTGACTCACGCACAAGCCAGGTATCCTTATCACCATCCCACATGTAAGCAAACTTCCACGAAAGCTCTCTTTTGGTATGAAACGAACCACTGGCCAGGATCCGAAAATCTCTGAGTTTGCCTTTAGGCACCAGATTAATATTTGCTGAATCCATCTGCTGTTTGAATACATCATCCTGGATATAAGTCACAAGATCATGATTGTAACCAATCCCGACCCTCACAGTTGAAAAATTTGTATTGACTTCGTTTGGCGGGAGATTGGTTGGTTTTCCGGTGACAGAATCAATGACAGGTACTGTAAGTTCAGACCCATCTGTTCCATTAGGTATGGTATTATTATCCTGCGAAAAGGACCATTCGGGAAACAATACGACGCATGATATGATTAAAATTGCGGCATATATAGCCTTTTTCAAAATTGTATATGTTCTCATATCCATCTATCAATGATTAAGGGCTTATGCGTCTTGTATTACATCAAATGTAGGAGATAGAATTGAAATAAATAAGAAGCACGATTTGGAAAATTAAAGGATCAGAAACAGGAGGCACAAAATAATTGACAGACAAACGAATTAACCCTGTGTAATGTTGCCAATAGCCGCTATTATTATCTCCTGGTTTTTCATTTCACGATATGAAGTTCTAAGCCTCTTTTTTAATCAATCTTACTAAGATCCAATTTCTTGATTCAATTCGTTTTAATACGTCCTGAGATCTGTAAACAACAGGTAACTTAAAGAGAAATAGAAAATATTCGACTTGAGTCCCTCATAAGGTTTGTTGCCCGAACTATCCGTAAAATCCTGGTTATGGAATTCACTGAGATAATATTTAAACTTGATGCTTGGTCCATGAGGAAATTGCATGCCAACAAAAAAACCATGTTGAAATGCTTCCTCTCTTTTGCTGAACCAACCTGTGATCTTGTTGATCTTGTCACCACCGTCAAATGTCTTCTCTTTGTACAGAAAAGGAAATTCTATCTCGTATCCGGCGAAGAGGAACATGTGACTTAAGTCTCCGATCTTAAACCCGACAGGAATACCGAGATTATAGGATCGGAATTTCTTCTTATTCACCACTTCTGTAGTCGGATTGGTATAGGCATCATAGATATATCCCACATTCCTGATCGCTAAGCCGGAAAACAGGCCAAAGTGTGTGCTGAGATCTGCATTGAACATCGTCTGAACGTTGAAAAAAGGAGCCCAACGCATTAAAGAACTGGCACTGGTACCATGATCTTCAATGCTAGCGAATGAAAAAATCATTTCACCGCCATAAGTCACATACGATTTGGATTGACTGGAAATTGAATTTATGATTACAATGCAGAACGCAAATAAAAGGGTAAAGTGTTTCATATAGATCTTGATTTTAAATCATAAAACTTCCTGAAACAAAATTAACCCTTTCTGATGACATGGTTATGGTGGCCATTTTTTAATCCGGGAACACTTGAAACGCGAAAATCTATTTCACAAACAAATTGCATTCGCGGTATTTACAAAACCCGGTTGAAGAATTTTTTGAAATGTAGTCGATCAAAACCGGAAACCCACGTGAATGACATACCGAAAACTTGGACCTATAAGATCGGAAGTACCAGTTTTTACAAATTCGGCATCATCTATAGCAAAAGTATAGCCGGGAAATTTTTCAGCTAAAGCATCACTTATTTTCTGAAACAAAAGGGATTCACCATCAGGACTCAGGTTTGTGTCAATTGTAGCTTTCAATTTGTAAGTGGCCACACTTGGGCCGATCAAAATAAAGTCCAGCGTCCATCTTTTCCAAACCACAAATTGATAGCCCAATTCACCTCCGACGGCAAGAAAATTTAAATTGAAATCCGTAACCACAGGTCCTTGGAAGTTGGTTGTATTTAAGGTCCAGGTATTTTTGCGCCCCATGGAGGCATAGGCTATATAAGGGGCCAGGTAAATACCGTGAGGAGCCGCATATTTATTTTCAGCGCTCAGGTAAAAACGGAAATCAGCAGTGGTATTAAAACCATGTCCCTTCGAGTTTTTCGTAAGCTTAGCATCAGGGTCATCTGTGGCTGGATTGAATAAACCAAATTCAGGCAATTCCGATCGGCCGAAATTGATGGAAAAACTTCTGTGATGATCAATTATCCTTTCGTAACCAATGACGAGAGATTTATCGCCAAAGATTAAAGGATTCGTAATATTTAAGCGAATAGTGTTTTTATAATTTTTTTCTTTCACCAGGTCAGTCCGTACCAATACAGGGTTCACCGTATCCATCTGTCCAAATACAGGATGGCCCGTCACTATAAATGATAGCAGTAATAAAAGCGAAAATCGGAGGAGGTTTTTCATGTTAAAGAGATGCTTTGGAATGTGCAATTTATGATAAATATCCTTACAAGTTAGAGACTCAAACTCCTAAAACGGAGAGATGCCTTGGTTGGAGTTTAATTCTAACTCACCCCCCGACCCCCTCTCTTGTCAGATAAATTTTTTACTTGCTAACAAGATGTTCATCCAAAGAGAGGGGGCGAAATGAAATGATATTTCCTATCCACCCCCTCTCTTTGAAGTACTTGTTTGAAAATATGTAAGCACAATATGTATAAGAGAGGGGGTCGGGGGGTGAGTTAAAGAAGACCAAGGCTTCTGAACATCTCCCGGTAATCCGGGTTTTGAGGGTTGGCAGAAAAAAGAGTTTCGGCATATTTCCGAGCTTTCTCCGGATGTTTTTGTGTGACATAATAATAAGTCAAAGCATAGTTGATATTTTCTGCTTGCGGCGCTAATTCATATCCTTTCAAAAGTATTTGTTCGGCTTCTTTCATTTTGCCAAGTTGCTGAAGCAATAATCCATAATTGTAATATAATCCCGGATTGAGTGAACCCAACTTATAAGCCTTTTCAAAATTTTTCAACGCAGAAGGATTATCGTCAAGCTCATAATAAAGTAATCCGAGATTGTAAAAAATATGATCGTTAAACGGATCAATCGCAGCAGCCTCCTGCAAAGTATGCAACGCTTCCTGGTTTTTACCAACACTATTATATGCTGCGGACAAATTCAATCTGGCGTAGTTCATCGTACTATCTTTTTCTAAACCTCGCAGATAATGAAGGATGGCATCCTGTTGATCCCCACCCTGCAATTCGTAGTCAGCCAACATGACATTCCCTATAGAAAAATCTGTTTGATACCGGAGAAAATCAACATTCTCTGCATCAGCAGCATCGTATGCGCGTTTTGCTGAAGCCGGAATATCCTTTGCCGGTAATCGATGGTATAAATCTGCTGCAGCAATCCGAACCGAACGCACCTTATCGTTTAATAATGGATACGCCTGTTGCATCCATAAATCAACTGGAAAATTCTCAAGCGATCTGAGAACATGATAACGAACTAATGCTTTATGATCATGAAGCGCATCCAGCAATGCATTTGCACTTGGTTGGGATTGAATGCTGCCTAAATAGTAAGCTGATGTGGCCCTGGCGATTTCAGGCTGTGTCGTATCACCCAAGAGCTTAATCAAATGACTTTCACTGCGGTCATTGAGTAAACTGCCGGGAGCAAGGTCATCGGAGAAGTGATATTTACGTTCGGGCCATACCATTTCACTACAGCATCAGCCGCCCATTGATTTGACTTACCCCCATGGCACCCTGTACATGTATTTGGAGTTCCGTACAAAACAGATTGATCCGGACGAGGTACACGAAAACTGTGGTCCCTGCGATGATCGATACCCATAAATGTACTCATCGGCATGTGGCAATTGATACACATTGCACCTTCTGTTCCGAGTGTATGTTTATGGTGCTCTTCTGTATTATATTTTGGCTGATGACAAGTCAGGCATAATTCATTACCGGTTTTAATTGGTTTTCCGGAATGAGGATTGTGACAATTACTGCAGCGGACATTTTTGCTGAACATCTTGCTTTGCGCAAAAGAACTGTATTCATAATCTTCTTCCCTGATCTGTCCATCCGGAAAATAATTTTCATGACTGATGACCTGCGGGATCAGATCATCCATGATTTCATCAGAATGAATCATCGATGCAGCGATATCTGATTTACGTGCATGGCATGGAGCGCATGTATTCATTTGCAATTGTGAAATGGTATCACGTCCATAGATAAATCCCGAATTGACGATATGTTCGCCGTTTTTATATTTTTTGGATTTAATAAAATCCAGGTGTGCACTGCCGGGGCCATGGCAACTTTCGCAACTCACATTGATTTCTTTCCACGTCGTGTTGTATGAATCACTGGCGAAATCATAATTTTTTTGAACGTCAGTGGAATGGCAGGATGCACACATCGTGTTCCAGTTTTGACTATTTCCGGTCCAGTGAAGCCAGTCATGATAGTGGATTTTTTGGTGGGCATATTGATGATACCATTTCTTGTCACGGGCATCCCAGCTTACACGAGCGGATTGAAATTTTCCTCCGGGAAAAGAAATAAGGTATTGTTGCAACGGAAAATAACCGAATGTGTACGCTACTTCAAAGTCATGATTCAGACCATCTTCGCCTTGTGTATTAATATAAAATTTTCCATCTTTTTTAAAAAATGTGTTTGTCACTCCATCAGCTATATAGGTCGTATGATTAAAGTCACCTAACACTGTTGTATCGTTAGGGAGTTGCATAGCCTTATAATGATCCGATGTTGTCCAATCCTTGTATTCGGCTTCGTGACATGATTGACATGTATGAGAACCTACATAAGTCAATTCTTTTGACTCAGAAATTTTATTTTGGTTATCAGGGTGACATCCTTCTGATGAAATAAATAATGAGTAGGAAAGCAAAATCAAAAAAAGGAAAACGACTTTGCTTTTCAATCCCATTTGATTTCGCGTTCAGCTTTTAATAAATTGGGTTAATGAACATCTGAAGGTGCTGATATGGATATCCGCACATCTCTCATGGCATCTTGAGGTACAGGAATAAAATTACTCTTCGGCTGGTCAAGTGCTGAGATCAATGTAATGATCAGTGAAAATGAAAGTGCGAGTAATAGGATAGACCAGGATCTGCGCGAACCTGCAATAGCCATCTGATATCCCACGGCTAACATAGCCAGAACAATAAGGCTAACCAGTATCTCCCAAATGGCAATAGGAAGCCGCAATTTTAATCCAATCGCAACTCTCAAAGACTGGATGTCAATCATCTCGTTTAATGATTTGACATATAGACCACCTACTTCAGAGCCCGGATCCTTGCGTGCATTATCAACTGCCATTGCCCACAACTGATTTTGAATTTGTGTGGACTTAGTGAGAAATTCCTGTGCATGACTGATCGGATGAGTCAGAATATCCAGGCGCAGATCTACATAATCAACAAACATTTGCTTCGATTTTGTACGATCTGGTTCCGGAAGAAAATCAGCCCGAAGCCAGGCCGTTCCGATAGCGTTGGCTTCATCCCGGACAAGAGCTTTCCTGGCATCGAACCTGTTGGAAACAATTCCGAAAGTGAAAGCAAGAATAAATGCAAGCAATGCCAGAACAGAACCTGTGATAGCTGAAACAATTGATTCCTTTTCATCCTGCGACTTTCGATGAACTCTTGACCCTAACCTGAACCCCAATTCAATTGATGCGATGACCAGCAAAACAGATATTATAAAAAAAACGCCGATAGGTAAATTGTCTGTGATCATATTGGTTTATTAAGTGTGCTCACATTTTGCTTATTCCTTGCTCTTTGCTGCAGCCTTCCCTTTTCCGATTGGAATTCCTGCATTAAAATAAAATGACCTGTTGAATTCATCGGGTCTGGTGTCACTGATCCGGACATCCACAAGTCCGTAATAATATTGAATACTGAAATTCATTCCATTGCCTTTCATCAACCTGTATCCAATGCCTAAAAGCACACCTCCGTCAAGTGGATGATATTGATTTTTTATATCTAATACATACTTTAAATCATCTTTATCCTTCACCTTATTGACAAATTGATCAACAGCTTTGTATCTCAGCCCAAGTTGTATTCCTGCCTGGGCAAAGAGATTATTTTTGAAAAGATATTTGAATGACACAGGCACATTAAAATAATTGATTTTTCGCGTTATACTTCCGCCGGCGAAGGAACTATCCAGAGAGGGATTGTTTAATGAATACACATTAATGCCTTCAGCTCCCATAGTAGATTTTACGCGCACACCGGTATTGAGCATCCAGGATGGATTCTTCATTTTGAAATCGAAATAGAATCCAAGATTGTAATTAGAATGCACTTTTGATGGATCCACACCGTCAAGAGATGCAAGGCTTAAACCACCATCCAGGCCAAATTCTATTTTTCCTGAATTCAGTTTGTCTCCAAGAAGAAGGGATATCAATACCTGGGAATTTGCAGAGACAGTCCATATCAAAAAACCTGCAACCCAAAAATATTTGCGCATAAATAATTTGATTATAAACCGAACCGATATTGAAGTCCGCCAATAAATTGTGTGCGGGTACCAAGGAATCCAAACTCGCCACGGATCATAAAATGTTTGCTAAACTGGTATTGGGATCCTACGATGAAATTCCAGGGATCTTTAAGTTTTTTGTCCAGTGAATATTGAACTGTTGCACTTTTTTCGTCATTAAGCGCACTATCAAATGAGTTTAATAAATTACCCGCGGTTGACAGTGCACGGTTTGCTGTTTCATATTTTGCTTTGTTGACCGGATTATTTTGTTCTACGTTAGAGAGTCCTGACCACCACTCATCTACCTGCATCTGCTTATCTCCTACACTCATGAGACCCTGATCAACTTTTTCCTGCAACCCGTCAGTATCGGCGATATCACTTATAGCTACTGAACCTGTTGTCTGAGATGAAAACTTGACTCTGAATCCTCCCACCCAGAATGCAACATTACTTTCAGGTTTATTAAACCTGAATGTTTTTCCAAAACGAGGTCCGAAAACATAAGTAAAAACAGGTTTATCCAGGGCAGGAACATCCGTCCAGACAAAGTTCATATCCAATGCCATCCATCCGCCTCCTACACCCATGGTAGGCGTAAGGCCAAAGCCCACTGAAGAAACATCAAAATCCGTTTTGGCATTAAGATGAGCTACCTGGTGCCAAACATTGGAAGAATCAGGAATAAATACACCAGCTCCGATTTCTGTCGACGTCTTGGCCTGAGCCAGTATAGCATAGACATTTAAAAAAGGAAATAACCAGACATCAGGCCGCAGGTTGACGATATTAGCAGTTGCCGTAGCCTGATCAAATCGAACCACTTCATCAAGGTCGTACAGAGGACCACCATTAAATCCGACTTGCAGGTTTTCAATGATCAGTTCTGATTTCTGAGTAATATAATTAAGGCCAATTCCTGCAGAATAGGGCAGATCATACCCCAGGGCGGATGCTTTTGCTCCCCAAATGGGAAGCGCATAAGGGTATTTAGATTTTTGAATGCTGTCTTTATATGCTGCATTGTTTTCCCCTACTATTACATTGGTATAGACCTGGCCATTTGTTGAATTGAGGACAAGGCAGCCGAAGATCGAAATAAGCAGTATGATTTTCATAAAAATGAAATTGTGTTCATGCCAAAAGTAGGTAAATCCCCAGCATTGATCAAGGAAATGATATTAAAAAAAATTATTATATGAAATCAGGGAACGGAAAGGGATAAATGGATCAGAAGACCTCATTAAGACCGAAGAAAAGTCCACTGGAGTTGTAATTTCCGACAGCATAATCAATGCACATTGTAGAGCGGCTTTGTTTTTGAAAAAGGATCCGGAGGCCGACGCCTTCTCCTTCTTCCCAAAACTCAAATATTTTTTTGCCAACATCATCTGATGCGGTTTGTGCATTAAGAAATGCCACCCCACTGATAAATTTATTTCGCAAAATCGGAAAGCGATATTCCGTTTCAAAATAGGCATAGGATGGACCTTTAAAACGCCCTATCGTATACGCCCGCCCACTGCGGGCATATGTATCATATGCTGTCGCCGGCAATTCCAGGTAAGGAACTCCGCCACTTAGTTTATAAGATGCCCAATGCCAGAAAGCGAGCACGTGCTCAGGATTTTTCTTGCTCAGGCTCCAGTATTTTCTGAAATCGTAAATCAATTGAATGGCATTTTGAGAACTTCCCAACCAGGTCTGATTAAAGCGAAGAGCAATGTCTGCATACATGCCGCCAAAAGAACGCAAAGGATGTTCCCTTGAATTAAATTGACCGACAATCATAAAGCCATTAGCGAGATACCTTGATGTATCAAAATCATTTCGAATACTGTACCGGTAATGTGGTGAACTACCATAAGTTTCCAGTTTTACATCTTTAATGTGCTGGCGAATATCAAAACTGATGCCTGCACCTATATAAAAGTGAGAACCGATTTTCCGATATGCTTTTTCCGTAAGTCTCACGAAAGAAAACTTAATCTCGAATGCACTGTCGCTATTGGTCAGGTATTCTTTATTGCCCGTACCAATACCATAATCATTCAGTACGAATTTTGACAGTTGTTGATTGCCCTGGAAATTCCATTTATTTCCGTTTGTGTAAAAGTTGCTGCGTGCCTGACCTGTGATAATGCCCTTAGTTGTGATGACACCCTCAAGTCCAAGTATTGACAAATTTGTATTTTCCGGATTCCCGAACATTTTGACAGCGGATATCTTAGCTCCAATCAGGAAACCCAAACTTGGATTATAACCTATCGAGGGCAATAAAGCATATTTTGGCGGAGCCGCTGGTTTTGTAGTATCAACTTTAATCTTAAATACTTTCCTGGCAATATCCATCACGTCCTCTTCTTTATTTAGTTTGGCAGTTGAGGTAGTATCGTTCTGCGCATTGACAGCAGTCTGCGCATATAAAGAGGAACAAAGGAAAAAGAACAAGCTGGCGAAACCAAAACGGAATAGAAAAGAAGTAAGATGACGAGTTGAAGCTTTTCGTTTTATTGGCATGAGACCGCTGTTATAGGACATTCCGTTTAATAAATTCATATTAAAAGTAAACA
Source organism: uncultured Saprospiraceae bacterium (assembly GCA_963746195.1). Lineage (GTDB taxonomy): Bacteria > Bacteroidota > Bacteroidia > Chitinophagales > Saprospiraceae > Opimibacter. The sequence goes on from CAVVAS010000005.1 coordinate 445,896, forward strand.
AAATGCAGACATACAACAATGCAAACCCGCGCTGAAAAGAGCGTAGTTAGAATTGAATAGCAGAAGTATAACCTATGTTGAGAGAGACAGGTTGGAGATTTTGAACTGAACCTTGCCTCATGTGGTCAGCCTAAGGTTTGCGAATTTGGTTTTTAATTGCCTGGATCAAGTGTGATGAATCGACAGGACGGTAGATGTGTTTTTTGATTTTGTCCCGGATGATCTGTTCATGTTGGTAAGCTTGCTGGTAGCTTGGGTCGGAGTTGACTTTCTGGAGGAATTCGTGTTTGGACTGGGCATCCAAAGCCTGATCGAAATACATCCCTACTTGTTTCCTTAATTCATGATTGGCGTTAAGGTCTTCCATCAGTTTTAATTTTTGGTTGATTAATGAATTGGATCAGGTTATTTGGGATGGGGATAAAATTTAATTCAAGTTACGTTTATTCTTCTTCATTTTGATGTTTTTCGGAATGCTCAGATCCGGATCTGGTTATTTTCTTTTGTCCCCTGTAATCCGTGAATCCCATTTTCTGTGCGTAAGTCGTTAATTTTTCTTTCAGCAGGTTCCTGGCTCTGAAAAGGCGTGATCGTACAGTTCCGATGGGTACATCAATAATGCTTGCAATTTCTTCATAAGTAAATCCTTCAATGTCACATAGCAGAATCACGGTTCTGAAATCCAGTGGCAGGCTATTGATGGCTGAAGTCACTTCGTCACCCATCATGTGCATAAAGATTTCTTCTCTCAGATCGCTGTAGCCTGATAAACTGTCATCGTCAGTATCATGATAGGCTACAATCTCCTCATAATCAACTTTGGTGGGCTGCTTGACCCTCTTCCTATATTCGTTTATATAGGCGTTCTTGAGGATTTTAAACAGCCATGCTTTGGCATTAGTTCCTTCATCGTACTTATCAATGAACCGGTATGCCTTCATATAGGTCTCCTGGACCAGGTCATCGGCATCTTCCTGGTTGTAGGTCAGGTGATAGGCAAAGGTCTGGAGCGCATTGACATGCGGTAGAAGCTCATTTTCAAATATGGAATCGTATTTAGACTTGGCGGGTTTCTTCGGCATCGGGTCCAATCCGGTGGTTGATAAACTGGGTGTGAAAGTAGATAAAAAAGCTATATAGCTGAAAACAGATGATAAATTTCACAACCGACTTTAGATGGTTTCAAACCTCTCCAAGACAGTGTGCCACACCTAGGTGTGCCACACTGTCATAACTGGTTGATAATTCACGTAGTTATAAGTGGAAGCTTGGCACAGGTTTTGGCATATTTCAGGACTAATAAACAAAACAAATTTCAGGTCTTGTGATCTTATTGGTTGTGTGCTTGATGGTCAAATTGTCAAACCATGTAAAAGGACTACAAGCCTCTATATGCTTATCCTTAGCTTTGCTTCAATGGGAAGAAAAAGTAAGCTTAAGCGATTTGCAGAAGTATCCACTTTCCCGAATGTATATGAGATCGATCCGGCCCAGGAGTCTTTTATCTCAAACGATGAGGGTGCAGGCAAAGATTTAAGGGGTAACTGGTCTGCATCGCATTTTCACAATGATCATCTGGTCATACTTGAGCTTGCCTGTGGTAAAGGAGATTATACTGTTGCCCTGGCCCGCGATCGGCCTGACATCAATTACATCGGTGTTGATATCAAAGGTGCACGCATGTGGAGAGGTGCCAGAACAGCCCTCGAAGAGTCAATAGCCAATGTCGCTTTCCTTCGTACGAGAATTGAATTTATCGATCGCTTTTTCGCACCGGATGAAGTCTCTGAGATTTGGATCACATTCCCCGATCCATTTGAAGGAAAAATTACTCGACGCCTTACGTCAATGCCCTTCATTGAGCGATATCGAAAAATATTAAAACCGGGTGGTATTCTTCATTTAAAAACAGACTCGTGGCTGTTGTATGAATTTACATTGGATGTCATTCATTCAGATCCGCGTTGTCATGTATTATATGCTCATCCAGATATTTACAGCGGAACACTTGATTTTAAAGAACTGGAACATAAAACTTATTATGAGAAGAAGCATCTCCTAGAAGGTAGGACCATAAAGTATTTACGATTTACGATTTAAGAATAACGTTTCACTTTTCGTTTTTCACTTTTCGTTTTTCGCTTAAAAATGTTTCCATCCTTGTGCCGTAATCGGAAGTATTTGTCCGTTGCTTGTATGAAGTGTGACTCCGTCTTCTTTTGGTGTGATCTCACCGATGATGTATACACTATCCATGAATCTTACTTTCTCCAAATCATTTGGTGATACGGTGAATAACAACTCATAGTCTTCTCCGCCATTTAATGCGCAGGTGATCGGATCTAATCGAAATTCTATGGCTTGTGATCTTGCTTCATCGTGAATAGGCACTTGCGCTTCTTCAATAAATGCACCTGTTCCTGATGCTTTGCAGATGTGCAGCAGGTCGGAAGCGAGGCCATCTGAAATATCAATCATCGATGTAGGAAGCAAACCTGCTTTTTCAAAATATTGTACCGATTCAAGCCGTGCTTCAGGTTTCAGTTGTCGCTCAAGAAGATATTTTTTATCACTCAATTCAGGTTGCATGCCCGGTGCAGCGAGATACACTTGTTTTTCCCGTTCCAAAATTTGCAATCCGAGATATGCGGCGCCCAGGTCCCCGGTGACACATAATATATCTCCCGGCTTTGCACCACTCCTGTAAGTTATCCGATCAGCAGCAGCACTTCCTATGGCTGTAATGGAAATCACCAGGCCTTTTGGCGAAGAACAGGTATCTCCACCAATCAGGTCAACTTCGTAAGCATTGCATGCCATGCCGATGCCTTCATATAGCTCATCAATGGCCTCAACAGAAAACCTGTTGCTGATCGCTATAGATACAGTGATGTGTTTTGGAATAGCATTCATAGCGCAGATGTCAGAGAGATTGACGATGACAGCTTTATAGCCGAGATGTTTTAACGGATGATACATCAGGTCGAAATGAATTCCTTCTATCAACATATCAGTCGTAACAATGACGGGAGCACCACCGTAATCAAGCACTGCAGCATCATCACCGATACCTTTGCGCGATTCTTCTCGATTCAATTTAAATCGTGATGCAATCCTGTCGATCAGGCCGAATTCGCCCAGCTCACCTATGTCTGTTCTTTTTATGCTTTGTTCATCCATAATGTTTGGGTCATTAGTTGTTGGTCTTGGCTGCCAGTTTGGTTTATGGTCTAAGGTTGTTGTTTGTAAGAAAGCAGACAGGTATTTGGTTGTATGTTTTTGGTGTACCTAAATCTTTTTTATATTATCACATTATCACATTATCACATTATCACATTATTTTTCTCACTCTATCAATGAAGTATCAACATGCTTCCACAATCCTTCTTCAGGAAAAGGAGCAATGATCTTAACAGGTATTTTTCCGGAAGGATGCAGAAAATCCAGGGAATATGCATGTAAATCGATTGAACCGTCCGGATTCGTGCGTTTGGATCCATATTTTATATCACCCCGGATTGGAATACCGATTGCTGCGAGCTGTGCCCTGATTTGATGTTTCCTGCCGGTGATCAACCGTATCCGAAGCACCATGAAGTTTTCAAGTTGCTGAATGATCTTGTATTCCAAAATACTTTCAACAGCTCCTTCGACAGGTTCATGATGTGCAATGGTAATGTTTGTTTTGTTATCGAAAGTGAGATAGTGTTTTAGTGTTCCTTCTGATGGAATATCAGCGGGAGGAACAATTCCGATGTAAATTTTTTGGGTTGTTTTTTCATTCCATTGTTTTGATAAAAATGCTGCCGCGTCTTTTGTTTTTGCAAATACGAGTAATCCACTGACTCTTTGATCAAGGCGATGCACGATATAGAGATCACGGTGAGCATAGGCCATGGCCATTTGATGGGCATTGGATTCACCTGATTTGTCTTGTTGAGAAGCCAGGCCGGCCGGCTTGTTGAGGACGATGATGTGATGATCCTTATGGAGGATCAGATCACTTATTTTTTTCATTCTCTTTTTTTACCTCTTCATGATCGATGTAGAGATCAGGTTCCTGGGGCGGCGGAAGTAATTTCGCCGGGTTAAAAACGTATTTATAAAGCAGGTAAATGACCAGGACCATTAAAAAGACCTTACCCATAATTGAAGTATTCTGATATGGAGTAAAGGTACAACATGATCTTTTAAGCTTTAAAAACAATTAGAAAACAAAAAATTGAGTTATTTTTTGTAATTTAAGGTATGGAAAAAGTGGTGACCATACGATCTTTAAAAGATACAGATAATGATTTTGAATACTGGCTCACGAAAACTCCCTCGGACCGAATTGCCGCTGTTGAATTGCTGAGACAGCATTATCTTGCCTTTCATAAAGATGCTCCACAAAGACTTCAGAGAGTTTATAGAATTATTAATAAAACTCCAGGTTGAATTATTCACTTTAGCCTAATTTTCACTTTACAAATTTTTAATATTAGAACTTTCCCTATATTTCGCCCTCGTTAACTCCCCAAGTCAAAAGTTTACATGACATATCAGGCGACTATCCCCTCCCCACTTGGTAAAATCCACCTCGAAGGTTCAGATCAGGGTGTAAGCAGGATCAGTTTTTGGAAAGAAGAACACGAATGGTGAACTCACACTTGTGCCTGAATGCCTTAAAGACTGCGCAGATCAACTTCAGGAATATTTCGACGGCACCCGCAAAGAGTTTGATCTCAAACTTGATTTTGGTAATGCTCCTAGTTTCCACAAAGAAGTCTGGAAAATGGTAAAACTGATCCCATACGGAAAGACTCGAACCTATGCAGAAATCGCCGAAGTGATTGATCATCAATATGCCTATCGTGCAGTAGGACATGCTAATGGTATGAATCCTCTTCCCATTGTGATCCCATGTCATCGTGTGATCGGCAAAGACGGAAGCCTTACAGGCTATGCCTATGGCCTCGAAATGAAAAGATGGCTCCTGTCGCATGAATCTCCCGGAAATTATATGAAGCAGGGCGACCTGGTAGAAGTGCTGGAAGCGACACACTGATTCTTACGCAGAGACAATTTTCAATTACATCGCGGTTTCAAGATTGAGGACAATTATTCCGTGAGCCGTCATCCGTGAAGCGTGAGCCGTGAGCCGTGAATCGTGAATCGTGAATTGTGAATCGTGAGGCGTGAATTGTGAATTGTGAGGCGTGAATCGTGAATCGTGAATCGTGAGTATAAAAATAAGACGTGGGTAATTTGATAAAAATAAGGCGGGGGCAAGCCCCGCCAGTACATGAATTCTAATTCTTTATAATTGGCTGTATCGGCGGGCCTTGCTCCTGCCTTTTAAATTTGGATAAATTGAATTGAAAATCGTAATTCGAAAATCGTAATTCAGAAAGTGTCTTCCCTGACCTTATTCTCTTCCAACAACATTTTTATAGCATCAAGTATGGATGTCCATCCGCCTCCTTCGACAGTATCATCATATCTTTTTTCACCATTTGCTACTTTGGAATAATCGCCCTGAGATACAGTTAATACAGTTTTCCCGTTTTCTTCTTTCAGTTCATAAATCACCGTCAGATAATTTTCTGGAATGTCAGGTACTTCTGAATTGTTTGGATCAATGGTCGTATATGCTAAAAGTTTTTCCGGTTGAAAATCTACAATCGTGCCTTTTACAAAAACCACGTCATGGCCGTCAAAATTTCCTCTCCAAAGAAGTGGACTTCCAATCTTCCAGTCGGAGACAGTCTCGCAACCAAACATGTATTTTTTAGTCTGCTCAGGATTGATCAATGCATCCCAAACGCGTGCAGCTGAAGCATCGATCGTGATGCTGTCCTTGACGAATAGATTTTTTTCCATTTTGGTTTGTTATTTTAATTGAAGGACCCGAAAGTAACTCAACTTAGGGAATTGATAAAGGATAAAAAACTCCTGAGTTTTATGAAACAAAGGGTGGAAGTATATGTTTATATAGGAAACTGGCTGCTATTGATCATTTATTAAAATGAAAACAATAGATCAATATCATAAATGGATAGAGTGGAGCGAAGAAGAGCAGAGCTATATCGGGAAATGCCCTGACCTAATTACTGATATTCATGGAAGTGATCCCATTAAATTGTATGAAGATCTTAATACTGTCCTGGTCCATGTCATTCGACATTTTCAAAAAGTGAAACGAGAGTTGCCTATCCCAAGGTTTAGGCCAATGCAGAAAGTAGTTTAGTTCAGCGTATCCGGCATCACGAGATTAAAAGCAGGAATATCTACATTAAATTGTTCCCCTGTATCTGTTCGGACCATGGTGTAATAGCCTGACATCTTACCGATCGGAAAAGCCAATACACAAAAGCTGCTGTAAGAATGAAGTCCGCCGGAATCCAAAAGCGGCTGCTCACCGACAACCCCCGATCCATCAACAACTTTCTTCGTACCGTCGGCTTCTGTAATATCCCAATGCCTTGACATCAGTTGAACAGGATATTCATTATAGTTTTTGATGTGAATGGTGTAGACATGCAGATACTGTGACCTGTGCGGAAATGAGTGACCGGGTTGGAATTGACTTTCCACACCGATTCGTACGCCGTTAGTGGTCAAAGCCTGCATGATGGCTAAAGTAAAAATTTTTGAACAATGTTCTCTGCTTCTTTCAGAGTCTGCTCAAGAACATCGTTAACCAATACAACATCAAATTGTGGTTCAAAAGTTAGTTCTTCTCTTGCTTTTATTAATCTTTTTTTCAGGCTCTCTTCAGTTTCATTCCCGCGCTGATGTAGTCTTTTTTCCAGGACTTTCATGGAGGCAACTTTAATAAAAATCGTCAGCGATTCATCCGGATATAGATGCTTGATGCTCAAAGCTCCATGGACGTCGACATCGAAGACGACATTACGGCCTAAAGCAGTGAGTCTTTCAATCTCTGATTTTAAAGTGCCGTAGAACTGCCCCTCATAAACTTCTTCCCATTCGGCAAATGCATTTTCCGAGATCCATTGCTTGAAAGTTTCAACAGATATGAAGTAATAATCTTTTCCGTCGATTTCATATGGCCTTTTCGCACGAGTCGTCGCCGAAATAGAAAAACCTGTTTTCGGAAATGTATTCAGGATGTGCCTGACGATGGTGGTTTTACCGGAGCCGCTGGGCGCAGTAAAAACAAGAAGCTTACCGGGCAATGTCATACGATATTGGCCAATTGTTCTTTAATTTTTTCCAATTCGTTTTTCATTGCCACGACGAGATGTTGAAGAGGGCTCCATTGGGCTTTTGCCCCGAGCGTATTGATTTCGCGTCCTAATTCCTGAGCGATAAAATTGAGTTGCTTGGACTTCATCTCCATATCACCTGACAGGGTCTGAAGGAAAAATGTACAATGCTGCTGCAGCCGTACTTTTTCTTCATTAATATCTAGACGGTCAAGAAAATAAATCAATTCCTGTTCGAAACGATTGGCATCGACCTGGTCGCCGTTGAGAAATTCATCCAGCTTTTGTTTCATGCGTGTGCGCACATACGCGAGACGTTCCTTGTCTTGTGCATCGATGCTGTTGCACATATCATGTATAGCAGTGGCGGATTGAAGAAGGTCATTGTATTGACTTTTGCCTTCATGGGCCCTGAATTGGATCAGGTTGTCGATCGACTCATTGACGGATTCCAGGATAACATTCCATAGGTTATTGTCTATAACTGAATTATTGACAGAACGAAGGATATTGGGCAATTTGAGGACTTCATGCAGGATCTGATCCGGGGCCACACCCAGGCTCGTGGCAATTTCACTGAGCTGGTTGAAATGTTTTTTGATCAGGGCCCTGTCATAATCCAGGTCATCAAGAGCCAGGTCGCCTTCAAAACTAATCGTCATTTCAAGTTTTCCTCGTTGGGTCCGTTGGAGGACGAGGTTGCGCAGTTCAATTTCTTTTTCACCCAGGCTGACAGGGAGTTTGATGCGCAGATCGGTGACTTTCGAATTCAGCGATCGGATCTCTGTCAGCACCTTCATATCATTATAAGCTGCGCTTCCCCTTCCGTATCCGGTCATCGATTGTATCATGGGTGCGAAGATAAATTTAAAAGGCGAAGGCTGAGGCGAAGGCTAAGGAGGGTATTTTTCCGGGACTATGGCATCTAAGGAAGGCAGTAGCCGTCGTTCAAGCACTATGGCATCCAAAGAAGGCGAAGTCTGAGGCAAAAGGCAGTAATTGATTAATTTGAGGGGTTGAATATCTTCTCAAGTATAAGATACTTAAAATAGAATGGCCATAAAACAATATATCATCGGATATTTTATAGTGTCTTTCTCCCTTACACTGACTAATTCTTTTAGCCAGTCAGGCATGCTTGATCCCACGTTCGGTAATCAAGGAATAGTGATTACGGATATTAATCAAAGTGATTTTATTTATGACATGATAATCCAACCAGACCAGAAAATATTGACTTTAGGTTATTCAGGAGGGTTTATAAGTTTTGGAGGTGCAGAACTTATTACGGTTGCAAGATATTTGCCGGATGGTTCTCTTGATCAGAATTTTGGAGATTATGGGATTTCAATTATCAAAATATCTCATGATAATTTTGATGCGTGCTATGCAATGGCCCTTCAGTCAGATGGACGAGTAGTACTGGCGGGCAGAACAAATTATGACGATGTAATTAATAAATATACAGTAGACGACTTTGCTTTATTAAGGCTAAACTCCAATGGTAGTCTTGACAGCACTTTCGGAAACGCAGGAATAGTGATCACAGATATAGGTGGTGATTTTGAACAGGCTAATTCAGTTTTAATTCAGGATGATGGTAAGATCATTGCCGCGGGTCTAAGTGTAAATGGTAGTATTAGTTCGGGCTTTACTATGGTCCGCTATGACACTAATGGAGTCGTTGATCTGAGTTTTGGAACCGAAGGAATCGTTAGAACTTCCATCCAAGGACATGCTGTGGTGACAAGTGGAGTAATCCAACCTGATGGTAAAATTATTTTAGCTGGCTATGCAAGGACTGGGTTTCCAGCTGATTTTGCAATGGCTCGTTATCAGCAGAATGGCACAATAGATAGCCTTTTTGGTACTAATGGAATTGTACAAACTGACATTGAGGGAAAAAATACTTATGATTTGGCAACTTCAATGTTGCTTGAGCCTAATGGTAAAATCGTTTTGGCAGGAGATGCAAATTTTACGTATACTCCTTATAAAAGTGATATCGGTGTAGTTCGATACAATTCTGATGGTAGCCTTGATGATAGTTTTGGAAATAATGGTGTGGACATAATTCATTTAGGCCCTACATCACAAATTAACTCAATGGCATTGCGGCAGGATGGGAAATATATATTAACCGGCACTTCGAATGTCATCGATTCAACTCAAAATTGGTTACTTGTCCGACTCCTACAAACTGGGGAACCAGATATAACTTTTGGTAATCAGGGAATTGTCCTAACGGATATCGAAGGTGACATGGAGGGTTCATTATCAGTAGCGATACAAAATGATAGTAAAATTGTAGTCGGTGGAGCAAATAATGGGGGTGATTATCAGGATTTCGTGCTCGCCAGATATATCGCCGATGATCAAACCGGCATTCAAAACATAAGCCCACTTTCTTTTTCCATTTACCCAAATCCATGTACTAACTTTATTTCAGTTGATCTTAAAGAAAATTCTGGCGCTTTAAATTGCACCATAAGTGACCTCTTTGGACGAACCATAATGAATGAAACATTATTTCCGGGCCTGGATGGAAAAATTTTGTTCGATACAAGGCAGCTCAATTCGGGATACTATCTGCTGGGACTTACGAATAATGTCAAAAGCGGTGTTGCTTCTTTTGTTGTAGAAAAATAAATTGTAGTTAGATTACTTTCCAAAACATTCTAAGTCAATTGAAAACTTACCATAGGTTTTGTATTCAAGTCTTGCCATTTAGCTTTTCTGCCCCTTCCGCCTTTTCTGCCCTAAAAAGCCTGAAACCCACAGACAAAATATGTGATCGTTAAAATAACAGAAGCGCCTATTTCAAACACTCCCAGCCAGTTACATTGATATACGCAAAATAAAAATATGTAACCCCATGAGTCAAAATCAAAACTATTTGTTGAACTTTGCCCTCCCAATAAGCCACGAATATGGCATAACTTACTAATAATCAGAGTAATGAGAAAAGCAGATTTGGTCAACACCATAGCGGAAAAAACAGGCGTACCCAAAGTAGACGTCCTAGTGACCATGGAGACATTTTTTTCCGAAATAAAAATTTCTTTATCAAGGAACGAAAACGTCTATATCCGCGGATTTGGCTCCTTTATTACTAAAAGAAGAGCTAAAAAAGTCGGAAGACACATCAAAAACAATGTGTCCATTGAAATCCCGGCTCATTATATTCCATCATTCAAACCCGCCAAAATTTTTGTCGACGAAGTAAAGGATGGAGTAAAACCTAAGGCAGAAGACCTCTAGGTGAAGAATCGGGAACAGATCCTCTACATACTCGGCGCTATTGTACTATTAGTCGTTCTGTATTGGGGGTTTGATACAAAACCATCAGCTCAAAAAGCTCTCGAAAAGTCGAGAGAATTAAGTGGTCCGGTATTTGACCTCAATACATTGAGGACAGAAGCCAAGAAGACGCTGAAGAAAGAAGAACTTGAATACATTGAAGCTCTCGAATCACAAGCTCAATATGCAGGTGAGGATTCAGCCAAAACGGAACTCCTAAAGCAATTGTCCGGTAATTGGTTTAAACTGGGTAAACCTGTTTTAGCCGGTATTTATGCGAAAGAGGTTGCCGAGAAAGATCAGTCTGCTGAAAGTTGGGCGATTGCCGGAACGACATTTGCCGCAGCTTTAAAACAAGCTGATCTTGAAGAAAAAGATCGGGTGATGGCAAGAGCGCAGGCAGTTGATGCATTTGAGCATGCTATTTCACTTGAACCCGCGAATGTAGAATACAGGGTCAACCAGGCGCTTTGCTACATTGAAATACCTGATGCAACGCAACCAATGAAGGGTGTTCAGATGTTAGCAGGATTAGCGACGAGTTACCCGGAGTCACCTTTGCCGTTTTATCATTTGGCAAGGCTTGCAGTTCAAACCGGGCAATATGAGCGGGCAGAGGGAAGAATTGAAACGGCATTAAAGCTATCACCAGATGATTCGAAGATTGCGTGCCTGGCGATTGACATTTATACGCAATTGAATAAACCTGAAAAAGCAAAAGCTCTGGCAGGAATTTGTGCCAAAGCGAAGTAGATATAATTTCTTTTAAAATAATAATTTAAGACTATGCCTTGCGGTAAGAAAAGGAAAAGACATAAAATCGCTACACACAAGCGAAAGAAACGTCTGAGAAAAAACAGACACAAAAAAAAGAATAGATAAGCATTTTTTTTAACCGGCATCAAAGCAGTCCGATGTCTACGATATTCACGTTCCGAAGATGAAGAACGCCACCGGTAGCGCTGAGTCAAAAAAAATTCCCTCTATTTAATCCTGGCCTACCAGGGTTTCCAGACCAGCCTCCGGTGTATCATCGCTGCATTAAGATCGATATACCCTATTTGCCGTCAATCAATGCCTGATCTCCGCCTAAGGAGGATGAGAGAAGAAAGTTGTTTTGATTACTTTTTTAGGACAAAGACTGCTGCTATGCCTTGAGCGTATAGGGTATTTTATGGACAAAGAATTAATCGTCCAGGGTTCGCCGACAAGAGTTGAAATAGCTCTTGTGGAAGATCAAAAACTGGTTGAATTACATCAACAAAAAACAAAGACCAACTTCTCGGTTGGTGATATTTTTCTTGGCAAGATCAAGAAGCTAATGCCCAGCCTCAACGCTGTGTTTGTAGATATCGGCCATCGTAAAGATGCTTTTCTGCACTACACAGACATGGGCCCCAAGCTCCGGACTGTCATGAAATTTACCGAAGACAGCATCCAGGGCAAACAACAAACAGCCCTACTTGACAACTTCGAATTCGAACCCGAAATCATCAAGACCGGAAAGGTCGACCAGGTGCTCAAGAAGAATGAGAACATCCTCATTCAAATTCTCAAGGAGCCTATCTCGACCAAGGGGCCACGTTTGAGCTGTGAGATTACTATCCCGGGAAGATTCATTGTGTTGACTCCATTCAGTAATACAATTGCTGTCTCTAAAAAAGTCAGCAGCCAGGAAGAACGCAAGAGATTACAACTTCTCGTTGAATCCATCAGGCCAAAAAACTTTGGCATCATCGTCCGCACAGCTGCAGAAGGTAAAAAAGTCGCTGACCTCCACGAGGAATTGAAAGAACTTCTCGACAAGTGGAGCCAGATCCACAAGCAACTTTATAAAAGACAACAACCTGCAAAATTGCTGAGCGAACTTGACAAGACAAGTTCGATCCTCAGGGATATGCTCAACGATGATTTCACCAATATCATCGTCAATGACAAGGAGATCTATGATAATATCACCGACTACCTCGATAATATCGCTCCTGCCAAAAAAGATATTATATCTCTATACAAAGGGAAGAAGCCTGTCTTTGACACATATGGTGTCAACCGTCAGATAAAATCTTCGTTTGGTAAAACAGCCACGCTTCCAAGTGGTGCTTATCTCGTCATCGAGTCTACAGAAGCGATGCACGTGATCGATGTGAATTCAGGTCCAAAAATGCAACGCAAGGACCAGGAGAGCAGCGCCGTCGCCGTAAATCTTGAGGCTGCGGAAGAAATTGCTCGACAACTTAGATTAAGAGATATCGGCGGACTCATCATCATTGACTTCATTGACATGCGCAATCCGGAAAATAAAACGGAGCTGATGAAGCAAATGAAGGAAGTGATGCGACGTGATACTGCGCAACATACCATACTTCCTCTGAGCAAGTTTGGCTTGATGCAAATCACTCGCCAACGGGTACGTCCTGAAGTTAAAATTGATACCACTGAAGTGTGTTATACATGTGGAGGTACCGGAAAAGTGAATCCAACCGTTCTCATCACTGACGATCTTGTCCGCGATCTTGAATACATTCAGCAAAGCAGGCCAAAGACTTTTGTCAGGATCGAAGTTCATCCTTACATCAATGCATTCCTGAAACAAGGATTCCCGAATTTTCAACACAAGTGGTGGTGGAAAAACCAACGCTGGATCAGGATTTCACCGAATACGGATTTTGCTCTTCATGAGTATAAGTTCTTTGATAAGAACAATGACGAGATCAGACTTTATTGAGTAACGAGTAACGAATTACGAATTACGAATTACGATTTTTGATTCTGGATTCAATTTGTTTAAATAAACAAAGGCGGAGGCAAGTCCCGCCACTACTTTCAATATAAATAGAATTAAAATTCATGTACTGGCGGGGCTTGCCCCCGCCTTTTTTTTATCAAATTGTCTCCGCTTTATCTTTATCAAATTGCTCCGCCTTATCTTTATCAAATTGCCCCCGCCTTACTTTTATAATACCAACAAACGCTCACAACTCACAACTGACAACTGACAACTCACGCCTCACGATTCACGCCTCACGATGAAGAACGACATCTCTAATGCAGAAGACATCAGAAAACTAATAGATACTTTCTATCTGAGAGTCAGAGCAGATGATACCATCGGCTACATCTTCAACGAAATAGCAAATGTGGACTGGGCTCATCATCTGCCGAAGATGTATATGTTTTGGGAATTCATGTTATTAGGTAAAGATGGCTATCATGGAAACCCGATGGAGGCCCATCAAAAGTTAATTCAAAAGGTAAAACTTACACCTGAACATTTTGAGCGTTGGGTTCAACTCTTCACAGAAACAGTTAATGAACATTTTGAGGGATTGAATGCTGAAGAAGCAAAAAACAAGGCCAGGTTGATCGCCAAGACATGGATCCCTAAATTGACCGCTTAAGCATTTCCGCTTCGTCTGATATTATCTCCGGTTCATCATAAATTATCCTTGTTTTTACATGTTAAAGGCAATATGGATTGAGTAAAAATCATTTACTTTAGATTCATCGAATGACCTACATGTGAAAATATTTTTTCCCGTACTCAACTGGGGCCTCGGCCATGCAAGCCGGTCCTTGCCCCTCATCAGGAAATATCAGTCTGCCGGACACGAAGTATTATGCGCCTCTGATGGTGAAGCACTTGCGATGTTGCGAAGAGAATTACCTGACCAACTGGTGCTCCAGTTGCCCGGATATGGAATTCTTTACGGGAGCAGGTTTATGCCCTACAATATGCTGAAGCATGGACGCGGAATGCTCAAGACAATGAATGCTGAACATGATTTAACAGAAGTGATCGTTGAACGGCACGGTATCGATTGTATTATTTCGGACAACAGGTATGGATGTTATCACAGTGAAGTACCATCAGCGATCATTACACATCAGCTCCAGGTATTCACCGGGCAAAAGTTACTTGATGTTTACATCCGGAGGCAGATAAGGTCGTGGTGTAAAAATTTTTCTGAGATATGGATACCTGATCAGACACCTCCTGATAATATCACCGGTGATTTGTCCGGTCTCAACACTGATCCGATACCGAAATATTATTTAGGCGTTATATCCGAATTATCCTGTGTTCCAAAATCCGGTTTATATGATGCTGTTGCTGTCATCTCCGGACCTGAACCACAAAGGACGCATTTCGAACAATTGGTCATAAAACAATTGTCTGCACTTGATGGTAAGTACGCGGTAGTCTGCGGTAAACCCGGAGAAGATGAAAAAGTGCGAAAAGAAAATAACCTGATGATTTATCAGTACATGTCAAGAGTGGAATTATCTGATCTCCTGGGACAGACAGAAATCGTCATCTCAAGAGGTGGATATACAACATTAATGGATATTGCTAAATCAGGCCACAAAGCCATTATTTGTCCAACGCCGGGACAATATGAGCAGATCTATCTTGCTGACAGACTGGCAAGCCTTGGCCAATGCATTTATGACCGGCAGGAAAATCTGAATTTAAGTAAAGCACTGCAGGAGATCGAAAAAATCAAACCCATAGGACAAAGATCTGAGCCTCACCAGGAAGATTTATTTGAAAGACTAAATCATCTCGCAAGTCATCGTCTCAAAGAGCAAAACACGATCATAGCCGCGTCTTAAGTATTGTCCGATTTTATTTGAGAGGCTGATGCATTGATCTGATCCATGGCTCGTTTAAGCCCGATGCTCACAAAAGTTTTAACAGCTTCTGCACCGGCGTCAAGCACAGCCGGCATTATTTTGAGTTCATCTGCTGACCATCTTCCGAGTACATAATTTATCTGTCCGCCGAGGGGAAAATTTTTTCCGATACCAATTCTCAGCCTGGCATATTCTGCCGTATTCAATTGTTCCTGGAGATCTTTGAGTCCGTTGTGGCCCCCATCTGTTCCTTTTCCCCTCAATCTTATCGTGCCGAGATCAAGTTGTAATTCATCGAGGACAACTAAAATTTTTTCGAGCGGAATTTTTTCTTTTTGCATCCAGTAGGCCACGGATTTTCCGCTGAGATTCATGTAAGTGTTTGGTTTTAACAGGACGAGAATGCGGCCTTTATATTTTCCTTCAGCGACACTACCTAATGTAGCGGATTTCCATGTCGCGCCGATCGAAGAGGCTAACTGATCGATCACCTGGAAACCGACATTATGCCTTGTGTCGGCATATTCATCACCTATATTTCCTAAACCTGCAATTAAATATTTCATTTCAGGTTCAAAGGTAACCTGCAGAGAGCAGAGGGCAAAGGGATAAGTGAAGAGTGAAGAGTGAAAAGTGAAAAGTGAAGAGACATGCAATCAATAAGCTAAAAAGTAATTCCTCATTTCAAGTTAATGAAATCCATCATCGATAATATTATCCTTTTCAAAAATCTGATTTCAATTTAAAAGACCTATTTTTTTTACCAATTTATTAAATCTTGGATCAGAGCGAAGGGGATCCATTTTTGGATCGACTTTTATGCTGCATAAGGACTCTTCACGTCTCTCCCTGCTTTGTTCGAGCCATTCGAATGCTTTATCATTTTCACCAAGAGCTGCAAAGACCAGGCCCATGCCACGATAATCATTCCCGGTCAGCGTATAATTTGATTCGATCTCTGAAATGATTTTTCTTGCTTCTTCTTTCTGCCCGGCAATGGCATAAATTTGAGCAGCAGCTACCTGTGTTTTGACTTTGTTTCCTGACAGCTCACCCCAAATATTGTTTTCTGATATGGCTTTATCATACATCCCTTTGCCCTGATAACACATAGAGAGAAGCCTGTGCACCGAAATAAAATGAGGATCCAATTCCAAACTCTTTAATGCGCTTTCAATCGCCTTGTCATAATGCCGGGTGTAATAGAATAGTATTCCCTGGTCTTTAATGATCGCCTGGGAAACCGGATCCAATTCAACAGCAAGGGCCATTTCCTTTAATGCTTCATTTTCTTTACCTGAATAAAGGAGTAATTCGGAATACCAATGATGCCCAGTTGCATAATTTGGATTCAATTCGATCCCGATCCTGTATTCTCTTCCTGCTTTGGACCAGTCCCATTCATTAAGCATCAAAAGAGCACCAAGTGAAATATGAGCCTCAGCAAGCCTACTGTCAATTTCCATAGCTCTTTTTACTGCAGAGTATGCTTTAGGATACAATTCTCTTCGTGAAAGATTTGTGTATTCACCGAGAAGGTTGTAAGTATCTGCAAGGCCTGCCCAGGCTAATGCGAAATCGGGATCTTTTTGAATGGCATTTTCAAAATAGATGACTGATGTTTTAAGACTTTCTTCATTTCTTTTGTTCCAGAAAAATCGTCCCTGCAGATACAGTTGATAGGCTTCCGAATTTTCTGTGTATCGTTTCATCAACACATTTTTTTCACCTTCGGTCAATTGAATCCGCAATGCCTCCACAATGCTTGATGCCACTTTTTCCTGGATATCAAATATATCCTCCATCGTGCCGGAATATGAATTCGCCCACAAGTGGATATCCCGTGAAGCATCAATAAACTGGGCTGTAATCCTGAGATTTTCGCCATGTTTTCTCACGCTTCCTTCCATGATGTAGCTTGCACCGGCTTCCTGCCCTATAGTTTTAATATCCTTATCCGTCCCTTTGTATTTCATGGAAGTGGTCCGCGATATTACTTTTACTTCACTTAATTTCAACAAGCTTGAAATCAATTCTTCTGTCAGGCCATCACTGAAATATTCCTGGTCCGCATCATTGCTCATATTGATAAAGGGTAATACGAGAATGCATTTTTGAAATGCCTTTTCGCCCTTGCCATCCAGGGCTGAAGTATCCGGGACTTTTATACCGGGATGTTGGATCGCAAATATTTCTATTTGTTCTTTTACATTTTTCAGAATGTATTTGCCAAGAGACAGGGTATTGACGTCTTTTTGATTTTTGATATCATCATGTACTCTTCCTGAAATAAAAATGGAGCCGGGTACAGCGAATGACTCCAGCCTGGATGCAATGTTGACTCCATCACCATAGATATTATTTCCTTCAATCATGATGTCACCGGTGTGAAGCCCGATGCGTAATGGTACTGAAGGCTCGGTTTGCATTTCCACCTGAACTGCAAGGGCTGCTCTGACTGCTTCAAGCGTGCTTTTAAATGTACACAAGGCTCCGTCTCCCCGAAATTCTAAAATACGGCCATTGTGTAAGCTGACTTCTTCTTCAAGTTTATTCTTCACTTTCTGCAGAAGTTTAAGCGCCAAAGCTTCATCCTCCTGCATCAACGCGGTATACCCGACAATGTCGGAAAACATAATGGCAGCAAGTCGGCGCGTAGAGGGCATTTAATTAAGTTAATTCTTAAAGATATGAATTGGAAAAAGATATAAGCTCTATACAACATATCTGGAACCCGGAGGTTCATATCTTTTTGCTGCTGATGCAGCTAATTCCGCAAATTAAATTTCAAAATACCTGTTGTGGCTCCTCTTTTCTCCGTTATAGTTTTTACTTAAGCAAATTATATTTTACTTCTCTTCAGGCCTTTTTTAGCCACCAATTACACTAATTATCACATATCAAATCTCTACTTAATTAACTCAAAAGTATTTTCTATCAATCTTAAAGAATCATAATAAATCATATATAATCCGCGTCCTCTTTTTTTTACCGCAAATTGCGATGATTTTCGCAAATAAAATTATTCCAGGTTTTTTGCTCTATGCCCTATGCTCTCTGCTTCTTATCTTTGAAACTATGAGCACATATACAACAACTGTTTTCCCCCGACCTGTAGCAGGCGATTGTTCAGATTATTATTTCAGGTACATCAATTTAGTTCCGGAAGTAGATATCCTTACTTTGTTGCACACGCAACGGGATTGGTTTGGTGATTGGATTGAAAGCCTGACGGATGATCAGCTCCAGCACAGTTATGCGCCTGGTAAGTGGACATTGGCTGAAGCGATTGGTCATGTGTTAGATACGGAACGGGTTTTCGGTTACCGCATGCTGGCCATCAGCAGGAATGAAAAGAAATCGCTGCCTGGTTTTGAGCAGGATGATTATGTGAGGGATGGAAACCATGATCCGATTTCTTCAGAAGATCTTGCTAATGAATGGAGAGCGATCAGATCATCCACACTTTACCTGGCAAGGCACATGAATGGTGAGATGGCTTCGCGGATGGGTATAGCTAATGATATACCGGTTCGTGCATTATCTTATCCATATATCATGGCAGGTCATGTCATACATCATTACCGTGTTGCACTGGAAAAGTATTTGCTCACATCCTAATCGATAGCCCATTGAAACTTGCGGACTCCAGGAGGTTTTTATCAAAAGTGACTTTTTCGAAAATGATAAATGCCTGTGCAGTATGGACGTCCTATCAATTGACGAAATGGATGGGCAGACCCATTCAATGGGGGAGACCCATGACGATTTCAATTGAACCGACTACAGCATGTAATTTACGTTGCCCTGAATGTCCGAGCGGATTGAGATCATTTACGAGAGAGACCGGAAATATGAAAGAAGATTTTTTCCGGAAACTCATCGATGATATGCACAGGCAATTGTTGTGGCTCATTTTTTATTTCCAGGGCGAGCCTTACATCAATCCGAAATTCCTTGATATGGTGAATTATGCACACCGTCATGGTATTTACACTATAACATCTACGAATGGACATTTTTTGCATCCGGAAAATGCGCGAAAAACAGTTGAATCCGGTTTGGATAGAATTCTTATTTCGATCGATGGTTCTACCCAGGAAGTGTATGAACAATATCGGAAGGAAGGACATCTGCAAACAGTTCTCGAGGGAGCAAAAAATCTTGTCAAAGCGAAAAAGGATGCCGGATCGAATACGCCACATATCGTTTTTCAGATGTTGGTTGTAAAACCAAATGAACATCAGATTGAAGAAGTGCGACAATTGGCAAAAGATATTGGAGTGGATGAACTCAAATTGAAAACAGCGCAGATATATAATTATCAACATGGAAGTAACCTGATTCCTGAGCAGGAAAAATACAGTCGTTATTACCAGGACACCTCAGGAGAGTGGAAGGTGAAAAATAAATTGCTCAATCAATGTTGGAAACTCTGGCATGCTTGCGTGATCACCTGGGATGGCATTGTGGTGCCGTGTTGTTTTGATAAAGACGCGGTACATAAGCTTGGAGATCTTAAGAAACTTTCTTTTAAGCAAATATGGCACGGAGCTGCGTATCAAAATTTTCGGAATCAGCTTTTGGGAGGACGAGATAAAATTGATATCTGCACAAATTGTACTGAAGGATGTAAGGTATGGGCATAACGAATTACGAATTACGAATTACGATTAACAAATAACAAATAATGAATAACAAATAACGAATAACAAATAACAAATAACGAATAACAAATAACGAATAACAAGTAACAATTAACGAATAACAAGTAACAATTAACGAATTACGATGGTTGTTGAGCTGCCATATGATCAAAGTTTTTTTTGCCACGAATTACACGAATTAACACAAATTAAATCTCTACTATATTAGTCGTATAAGTATATGTTTATAATCTTAATGCTTCGACACCCTCATCCTTTAACACATTCAGCTCAGCACAAGTAAATCATAATAATCTTATTTTATCTGCGTCCCCTTTTTTTCGCCGCAAATTCCGCTGATTATTTATCTCCGTGAACTCCGTGTTCTCCGTGCGAAATAAAATCTATCGTGTCAATTTGTAAAAAATGTCTAGAAGTCGATAATTCGCTTTAAATATTTTCATCAACGGAACTGTTCTTGCACCAAATTGTCTTCTGATCTCGGTGATCGATTCAAGCATGCTTCCGCAAAAATCAAATTTCTTCACACCCCGTTCTTCAAAAGCAATGCGCAAGGCTTCACGACATAATAAAATGCTTGCTCCTGAGGAACGGCCTGATGCATCGTCACCGGCGAGAAAATAATATGCAGTTTCATTATCCCATAATAAATAGGATACTGCGACTAATTTTTTATCTGGTGTATAAGCACCTAATTTAATTCCAGACTGGTGGTCCATCACTGCATTATCAATTTTTGAAAATGTGTCAAATGAATACGGCATTGACATTTTTTGACGGATATATGTATTCCTGCACAGTGTAAAAAATAGTTGAGGATCAACTTCTTTCACGAGCTGAATTTCTTCGGTGGCCTGGCGGATATTTCGTTTAAGATTGCGGTTGATTTGTTGATTGATGCTTTCTTTATCCGCGTAATCAATGATGAAAGTATATCTCATTTCCTGGCGGAATCCTTTCCAGTGAAAAGGCAGCCAGTTGTCAAAACTATTTTCTTCGAAGACGAGAGAGAAAAATCCATGTGGAGGTAAATCTTCAATTAATGACCAGATAATTTGTTTTTCCCTGGTGAGCCATTTGTGATCGGAGATATCCGGAGGTTTTTCCATCCAGATCCTGATGTGATGTGTCAATGCAGGCATTCCTAAATAGGTGATGCCCCATTTATTTTTCAGTGCAAATGGCATGGCACCGATCACCTGGTCATTTCGGAATGCAAGGCTTACATCCCATGGTCCAGTGGCATCTAACCACCATGGCTGAAGGAATAAGGAATTTATTTTTCCTTGTTCTGCAAGTTTAAGGTATTGTGTCTTGCGTGATTCGCGGTTCATCCGGCTACCATATTACGAAACTTCCGCAGCCAGTGGATGTACACGGGATAATATTGATATAAATTTTCCTGTAGACCATGGGTTCCTTCTTTCCATGCATATACGCCTGACAATGCCGGATCCTTTGTATTGAGTGAATAACCATTCAAGTCCATGGTTTCTATTCCTGTTTTTTGAAAATAAATACCATCCTGCCATAGTAAATAATAATGAGCTCTGCCGATCAGGGAGGAGTCATTCGCTTCTTCATGATGATCGCTGGCGTTGACAAATAATAAAATTCTTTTCTCTATTTGATCCATGATCCATACGTGGCCTGCGAGCATATTGTCTTCAGAAAAAACTCCAGAACATTGTATCCAGGGTTTTGAGTCAAAATCGGCTGGTGTAAATCCACGTAATCCTTTTACCTGGGCTATCTTTTGAAATAAATTCAATATTTCCGGTAATAAATCAATCCCTCGTTTAATGGTGAGATTTTCTTTTTCAGCGCGATTCACTTTATAACGCGTAGTTTTTGACCATTGATCGATAAAATTTTCTATTCTTAAATCAAGGATCATTGTCGGAAAAGAAATTCGCCACATTCCAATAATAGTTTTCTTAAGGGGAGAAAATAAATGAACTGTTCTCATCAGAAACTTAGGGTTTCTGTTGAAGTAGGTATAATTCAGCCATTTTCTTTTTTCTTTGATCATGATATTATTCTGGAATAAAGATTTATCCATTGTTGGATGACGATTTCTTTTTTAAATCTTGATTCGACAGCGGCAATAATTTTTTCAGCGCGATATTGATGATAATTCGAGTACATCGTCGACATCGCAGCAGCCAGGGAATCGACATCATTTAATTCGGTCAATAAACCCTGGTCGGGAGAAGAAAGTATATAAGTAGCACCATCTGTTTTCGTGGCGATGACCGGAATTCCACAAGCTTGAGCTTCAAGAATAGCTTTCCCAAATGTTTCTGTCCTGCTGGCGGAAATTAATACATGACTCTGTCTCAGTATTCCTGCTACCTGCACCTGGGAAATTAATCCTGTCCATGTAATATCTTTTTCGATGTTGAGTTGTCTGCTTAATGCCATAAGCTCTTTTTTTCCACGGATCCTATCGATCAGGATCAATTGCATTTCGATGCCCGGCAGTTGTTGTTTTATTTTTGCGAATGCTTTTAATAACAGATCGAGTCCTTTGACGTGGGCAGGTTCACCAACAGATACCCAGGTGAATTTTTTATTTTTATTAATATTCGGATCATGATAAAAAACAGAAGGATCATAAAAATTGGGAATGACTTCGATGGGTTGCATCGTATAATGCACAAGATGTGATTTCAAACCGGGACTAACGCAGGTGATCGCGGCTGCTTCATTAAAACTTTTCTCGAGTAAAGGAATATGCCTCGCCGGAATTTTACTTGTACTGAAAGATGAAACTCGTTCTGTAAGAATGAAAGGAATTTTTGTTATTAGATGCAATTCAGCACAAACCATTCCAGCCATATAGCTCTGTGCATGAATTAAATCCGGCCGTCCTTCTTTCTCAATGTATTTTAAAATGGCACCAACATATTTCCTGATCCACCACGTTATTAAGGTTGAATTCAATTTTGGAGGAAACCATTGCCGGATACGCCATGTTGGAACGCCTTCTTCTTTTTCAAATCTAATTTGCTTATTAATAAACACTCCTGGTGAAAAATTTCCAAATAAAATCCGGGCATCAATATCCTGTTCAATCAATCCGTATGCCAACTGATGAAACATACGTCCACCGATCTCGTGTGTTCCGGAAGGGAAATACCAGGATGGGATGATGAGGACGTGCATGCTTTGTTCAGTGGTTTACAGGTAAAAATGGTAAATATTTTTCCCTGGCTTTAGAATAAAATGAAAATAATTGTTCTGTCTTAAGAAATCCCAATGTTTTATAAAGAAAGGAATAAAAAGGAATCCCTGATAGTGCAGGACTAAATTGTTCTCCGGAAAAATATTTTTTAAATATCGCTAAAGCAGCATCGCGATCAATCCTGTATAATCCCCGCAATTGCCTGAAGATATATTGGAGGAATGAATTTTTCCGATCTGCTGTGTCAAGTCCATGCTCGACGAGGTATTTCCACATAAGTTCCCTCAATTCAATTCCTTCCCTCGCACGTACAGGCTGCGTCTGCAACGTAATAGATCCTGAAGGTCGTTCCCTTACTATTGTTTCCCTGAGATCAACGCAAGTGATCTGATATCCTGTAGCTGCTATTCGAAATAATAATTCATATTCCTGGTGGCTTTTATAAGTTGTTGACCAACCGCCTACACTCATCAATGTTTCACGATGCCAGAACATGGATGAAGTAGAGCCGAGGCCGCTGTCTAAAATCCCGCACCAAATATCCTGAGGGATCCATTTTGAAGGCTTTTTAGAGCCATCTAAAAAGTTAAAGATGTGTGGTGACACAACTGCACCTCCCTTCGTTTGTGTCAATTGATGAGCAATTTTATCCGGTAAGATCAGATCATCGACATCTAGAAATTGGATCCATTCACCGGTAGCAGTCCGAAGCCCTGCATTGCGCGCATTTGCAGAGCCTGGTGTTGGTTCATGGATGAATTTGATATTTGGTTGGTCAGGAAAAGGATGATACCCATCCGGCAATGAAGGTGCATTGGACACAACAATCAATTCCATCTCATCCCTGCGCTGGGCCAGTGCCGATTGAACAGCTTCTGCCAGGAAGGTTTGTTCGTCAATGTAGGTGATAATGATGGAGGTCAAAATGTTACTTTCTCGTTTTGTTATTGAAAATTTCTGTTATTAGGATTCGTGCCAAATGTTAAAGTTCGCAAACTTGGGGATTCTTTAGAAACATTAACAAAATATATGAAAATGAGATAAGCCTTTCATTTAAAATGGAATACCCTTTTCTTCTAAAAGAAAAAGTTTAGCATCACAATGTAAAAAATCAGACAGATCCAAAACTTTAACACCGGGTGATGCGCAAACAAGAGCTTTTATCCTTAACTTAGTATAACCAACTATTTAATTTTCCTGAATAGATTATTCTGACCCCAATTTCTCCTCTTTATTTTTACTGGTATAGAAGTTTCCTAACTGGGAGTATGGAAGTGAAAAATTAACGATTGATCGTAACCCCGGGTAACGGGCGCATGGCGTGTACAAACACAGATTACTGTTACTTGTCCCTTTATTTTCTAAATTATTGATTTTAATCTTATTGAAATGAAAAATTCACATACTTTCAACTCAATCCTTTATTTAAGAATAAATTCTGATTTGCTCCGGTTTTCCAAATATTGTAAAGATTGTTTTCTATGGACAGTAAGGACTTGTAACAGTCTATTAAAAAGTTCATTTATTAATTGCTGTATTAAATTAGTTGAGATTTCTATTTTAACATTAAATGTAAATTTTGGTAAGGCCCAACCATATTACTTCGTGCAACCTCATGGTCAAGGGTTACATTCACTCAGTTCAGAAATATCAACGGCTGGTTGGATTTTCTTTCCTGATTCCGCAAATATATACAATAACTCTTTTGTAGATGAGTACAAGTTAGATCTTGGCCTTGGCATAAATGATTCTTTAGGCCTAGATAAAATTATTCACGATTCAAATTATTTACATGAATTGTATGTTCAATATTATAAAGGATTGATTGTCGAAGGAGCAGAATTGACAGTCCACTCGAAAGACAGCGTCATTTATTTAGTAAACGGAAAATTGATTGACAGTTTAGATATAGATGTTGAAGATTTTATTTCACCTGAAGCTTCTCTTGATACTGCATTTGCGGCTATAAATGCAAATGAATATGATTGGGAGGTTGATACCTTGGAATCATATCCAACTCCGGAATTAATATTAGCTCATATTCCAGATACCCCTCTAAATAATGATAATTATTTACTCTGTTATAAAATATTGATTAATGGTGAAGACCCGTTATCAAGTTCTGATGTGTACATCAACGCTACAACAGGCAGGATTGCGTTTATGAAATCTAATATAAGTACTTGTAATGGAGAAAAAGGGACAGGCGAAACCAATTTTTACGGAACTCAACCCCTTTCCCTTAGACACCGATGGCTTCAGGACGATTATATTTTGGAAAATTGTGAAGCAAATTATCAAACTAAATACTATGGTGGACATGCTGGAAACTGGTCCGTTGGATCTAATGTAATTGATGATGATGGTGATTATCATGGTGATCCAACTAATACACAAGAAACCGCTGTTATACCCCATTGGGCAGCAGGAGTTACTTATGAAATTTATAAAAATGTTTTTGGTTTGGATGGGATGGAAGGAAATAACAATCCAATTAGAATCTACGCAGCCAATTTAGCTGAAGATCCAAAGGGTCCATTCTTTAATGGAGATCATGTAATTCCAAGGATTTATATCGGGTATTCAGATGATTCCAACCTCCTAGATGTATTGGCCCATGAGTGGACTCACGGTGTGACTAGAAGGCATTGTGGATTAGTATTTGAAGGTGAGTCAGGATATTTGAATGAGTCCTTTAGTGATATATTTGGTAAAATCGTTGAGTGGAGAGAGGCTAATGAATGGACCTCTAATGGAGTGTTTCATCCAGCAAATCTAGCAGTGACTCCTTCATGGGAAATGGGATTTGCAGGAAATAATCCACAAAGATCACTATCGAATCCGAATGATTTTAAAGATCCTGATACTTATGAGGGAGCATTTTGGTGCACCTCTGGTTGTGATTTTCATGGCAATGCTGGAGTTCAAAATCATTGGTTTTATTTATTATCTGAAGGATTGGATAGCGTGCCTACTAGTTCAGGAATAGGTTTGGAAAAAGCAAGTAGAATTGCCTATCGAAATTTAATGAATTACATTCAAAGCAAATCTGATTATGTTGACTCAAGAATGGGTGCGATTCAAGCCACCAGGGATCTTTTTGGGATTTGCTCTGAAGAAGATTTTCAAAATCAATTGGCTTGGTCTGAGGTTGGTTTGGGCGATGCACCAACCTGGTGTCTTACGTTAATTGGTCCAAATAATATTTGCCTTGGCACAAGGTTCGAAGATGAAATTGGAGAATTTCATGTTACTACAATTGATAATGCTACTATTACTTGGTTTAATTTGAATCATACATGGACATACGAGATTAGTGGAAATAATAATGAGAATTTAGAAATTACTGATTGGGGTAATACGGAAGCTCCTAGTTGCATATATTTAGGTGTTATGGCAACAGTTGGTGGCGTATCTAAAACCCGGTACATACAGATTTGCTTTGAAAATTGTGAAGATCATGAAGGTGACCCAATAATATCCCCTTTTAATAACCATTTGGTATTAGCAGAATCAAATAACTTTGATGTGTTCCCTAACCCTTTTAAAGATGAATTATTTATTCAAAATAATTATGCTCAAAGAGCTAACTTTACACTTTACGATTTGATACAAGATGAAATATTGCGTGGAGAAATTAAGTATGGGCTTAATAGAATTTCATTGAACCAAGATACACCTTCTGGAACTTATTTTTTGAGGATTTTCAATTCTGAACAGATTGAGTTGCATCATGATATTTTAATATTAAACAATTGAGTTATATTCTTAGATATTTATTTTTTATCTTAATTACCTTTTCGATGCACGATCTTAAAGGACAAAATAAATTTGATAGAATATCTCTTAGTTATGGGTATACCACTTCACCTTTACATATAAATCGGACTGATGTAAATAGATGGTTGGTTTTTCCCACATTCGAAGGTGGATATAGGATTAATGAGAAAATTGGTATTTCAATTTCATATCTGAAATACGATATCACATTAAATAAATATTCAATAGATAAATTCTATTTATATAGTGAAACTCCTAAGTTGCATTCATATCAAGAGGCCCAAATTTATATTGGTAATAAAATTGATCCATCAGAGTTCAATGGATACTTTTTAGCTGGCATTCATTACTACCATTTTAATACTAAACATTTTAGTTTTCAATCTGTAATTCAAGTAAGTTTTAGAATGGCTGAGACGCAAATATTGGAACATGTAATAGAACGACCATCAAACCCAAATGGGTTCGAAGCCCATATATCATATTTAACCAGTGATGCAATAGGTGTTAAATTGGCGATCGCTCCCAAAATAATAATTTGGGACTTTCTTACTTTAGAAGCTTCTTTGGGAAGTTTTATTTTTTACAATTGGCCAGTTTTGCAACCTTTTGGAAGTATTCATGTCGGGATTTCACTATAGTTTTATACTAATTTAGTCTTTTACTCAATATTTTCTTTCGAATAAAGCCCTAAATTTATTAAGTAAATCTATTCGTTAGCCCTTGATACCAAACTATTATATTTCAACAAGAATTTGGGTTAAACCAAAGGGGTTAATTTATCAGGAAGTCTGTTGTATTGCTCTTCATAGATCATATTTGAAACTATTTTTAAACAATGTTTAACATCAGGTTAAAATCCTCAACTTCACATCCAATTCAGCATTGCATGAAATCAATAGCCCTCCTCATACTCTTTTTTCTTAAGAGTCTAATATTAACAGGGCAGTCTCCATCTTTCCTTCAGACCATCAAACAAGACAGCGCTCTGGACCTATACCTTAAGCTGGATTGGAAGGCCCTGGAAAAGAATAAAAGCGAAAAGGCTTACATAGCCGGTGAAGTTGATGTGAAAACCCCTCATGGAGATTCATTGAGATTAGATGCCAAGGTCAGAACCAGGGGACACATGCGCCTGGATATCTGTTCCTTTCCACCCATCAAAATCAAACTGGATAAAAGTGAACTGAAACATAATTCACTCTCCTCCCTCAACGAATTTGACCTCACTCACCACTGCCATGAAGGTGATCAATACGATCAATACCTGTTGAGAGAATATATGGCCTATAAATTATACGAACTGATTTCACCATATCATTTTCATGTTCAACTGTTGAGACTGCATTATGAAAACCCACTTGGTCAGGAGGCGCATGAAACTTCCTACGCATTCCTGGTAGAGGATCCGGAAGAACTGATCAGTCGCCTCAATTCCAAACTGAATAAAAACTCACTCATTAGCAGCAGTGCCATTGAAAAACTTCCGTACTTAAAGATGTGCTTATTTGAGTTTATGATCGGCAACACAGACTGGTTTCTTCCACTCCGACACAATCTCGAATTTATTGGTGTTCCGAATATTAGATTATTGATCACTGTTCCTTATGATTTTGATTATTCAGGACTCGTCGATGCACCCTATGCTGCTCCTCATGAAAGTCTGAAGCTTCCTTCTGTCCTGATCCGCTATTACCAGGGATGGTGCCAGACAGAAGAAGAAGTCAACGATGCTCTACAGGTATTCAGAGATCACAAGGAGGAAATACTGAGTATGCCTGATCATATCCAGGGATTCAATGAGCATTCCATAAAACAAACGAAAGCATATCTGCAGGACTTTTTTGATATCATAGAGAATCCCAAGAAGTTGCAGAACCAGATTGTCAAGCATTGTAATATGTGGCCCGTTCCGTGATCACAGAGAGATTTGTTGTCTGCGATTTGGTAGGGTTATTACGATGAATCTGTGACTCCAGATACCAGACTCATGACGCAAAAAGAGAACGCAGATCATCATGATCTTTTATGATTTGTCATGATCAATCATCCTTTATGAGGAAGTTTCTCAAACGGGAATCTAAATCTCAATTTGCTTACCATTCGCCACTGAATACTGAATACCGATTACTGAATCTTGCGTCTGGCATCTTATCATCTGGCATCCTCAGCATCACCGCACGGAACTCAATACCTGAAGAACAAACCCCCATATAACACACTTTAGACCCGATTCCTACCTTTACGCTATGCCCGATAAAGAAAAGAAACCGCGAAAAATGTTCTATGGAGTAGATATCATCGATACTGCTGACGAAGGACTGGCCATAGGACGCTGTGAAGACGGACTCATCATACAAGTCCGGGGAGCTGTGCCCGGCGACAAAGTAGATGTAATGGCTCTGGAAAAGAGGAAAGGAATGTACATCACTAAAACCACTTCTATCATAACGCTTTCACCTGATAGAACTGATCCATTTTGTTCTCATTTTGGTACATGCGGTGGATGTAAATGGCAACATATGACTTATGATGCACAGGTCAGGTTTAAAGAAAAGAAAGTTCATGATGCCTTCCAACGGATCGGCGGGCTGGATACTTCGCTGATCAAGCCGATTGTCAAAGCGCCGGTGCAACAATACTATCGCAACAAACTTGAATTCACAGCATCTGACAGAAGATGGCTGACGGAAGAAGAAATAAATCATCCGGAGGAGATCACGCAAAGAGAAGGTGTTGGATTTCATCTTGTAGCTGCATTTGATAAAGTTCTTGACATTGAACATTGCTATTTGCAGGCGGATCCATCCAATGATATTCGTCATTTTATTAAAAATATGTGTATTGAACATCAATGGTCTTTTTCAAACCTCAGGCATAAAGGCGGTTACCTGCGAAATATTATCATTCGCAATAACCTGGCAGGAGAAGTCATGGTGGTGATCATCGTTGGAGAAGATGAAAAAGAAAGAATAAATATCCTGGTCAATGCGCTGAGTCAAAAATTTCCCCAAATTGTTTCCATTTATTCCTGTTTTAATCACAAAGTCAATGACTCGATACATGATCTTCAGGTGGTGCATGAATATGGAGATCGATCACTGATCGAAAAATTGGGAGAGACCAAATTTAATATCGGACCTAAATCATTTTTTCAGACCAATAGTGTACAGGCATTCACGCTTTACAGCCTGGCAAAGGAAATGGCGGATTTACAACCGGAGGATAATGTCTATGATCTATATTGTGGTGTCGGAAGTCTCGGACTTTTTATGGCAGATCAGTGCAAACGGATGACAGGCATTGAGCAAATCAGTGAGGCGATTACAGATGCAAAATCAAATGCTGAATTAAATGGATTTACAAATACAGATTTCGTAGCCGGACAAGTGGAAATGATTTTGGAACATAGTTTTATTACTAAGTATGGAAGACCGGATGTTATTCTCACTGATCCACCGCGCGCTGGGATGCATCCGAATGTGATCACCCATCTTCTTGCAGCAGCTCCAAATCGGATCGTGTATGTCAGTTGTAATCCTGCCACCCAGGTCCGTGATTTAATGAAGATGAGTGGAGAATATGAATTAATTTCCGCCATACCTGTAGATATGTTTCCTCATACACATCACATCGAATGTGTAGCATTAATGAAGCGCAAATGACACAGCCATCAGATACATTCATCGAGAAATTTGCCGTAGAGGTGAAATTCTATCACACCCTCATGGTTGAAGCATTTGAAGGCGTGATTAATGAAGGCGTCTCGAAGTACCCGGTTTTTATTTTTCACCGGCAAGAAGTAACGGTTGGTCTCCCTATAGCAGACAGGCACAATATCCTGGGAGACTGGTCGGTCAACGTCTCCACATTGGAAGAATTTTATATAAAAGGATTAGTGACGATCGAACAGGTGGATGACATCAAATCAAAAATCACGGGTTCCAATCCCAAATATTGTTGTCTTGTATTGACACCGGAAAAAGCGAGTTTGATTTTTTTGCCGAGATAACTTTCAAAAAGATGGTGATGATTACATACCCGGATATTCCGCTCCTATGGAGCTTAAAAAATTCTATTTTCAATCATGCTACAAACATTTCGCTCCGATGGAGCTTAAAAAATTATGTTTTGATTTAAGCTCCAGACATTTCGCTCCGATGGAAATTCAAAATTTTTGTTTTCATTCATCGTGTGTTTTTGCCATGTATTTGGAGCTAAAAATTATATTTTCATTCATGCTACAGATATTCCGTTCGATGGAGCTTTAATATAATCAATTTTCAATTATGCTAGTGACATTTCGCTCCGATGGAGCTTAATACTTTACCTCTAATAAGTTGAAGATTGATCCTGCCTCCGGAATTATTTTTCGTATAACTGAGATGGGAAAATTGCAGAAATGGAGATATGGCTTAAGATAATCTGGATATTAACCGAGCCCCATAGGGGCGAAATGTCTGTAGCAAAAAATAACGAAAGAAATTGGGAGCGCCGTAGGTGCGAAATGTAATTCTATGCTGCAACTTAAAATCATTTGTTTTTTCTCTCTTTCAAATCTACCCTTATTGATTTGTGATTTTAGGAATAAAACGAGCTAACTTTGACTTAATAGCATATCCGAATCATGAAATCACAAATAGGCGTCTTAGGTCTTGGCATCATGGGAACACCCTTGAGCAGGAACCTTGGAAGGCACGGGTACACTCTTTCCATTTACAACAGGCATCTTGCCGGTGTAGAAGAACATGTAGCCGAGCGGATGATTTCCACCTATGACGAATTGAAATCCGCACAGGGATTTGATCATCTCCCAGATTTTGTCAATAGTCTTCAATCCCCCCGCATCATCATCATGATGATCAATGCCGGAGCAGCTACCAGTGAAACAATTGATTCACTTTCTACCATGCTTGAAAAAGGAGATGTGCTGATTGACGGAGGAAATGCTCATTATGAAGACACCGCAGTACACGTCGATGAATTGAATAAAAAAGGAATTTATTTTTTAGGCTGTGGAATATCAGGTGGAGTCGAAGGTGCATTGAATGGACCATCCATCATGCCTGGCGGAAATCACAAAGGATATGAAATAGCAGGTTCCATTTTACAAAACATTGCAGCTCCGGATCATCTTGGAAAACCATGTTGCAACTTCATCGGTCCCGGTGGTGCCGGCCATTTCGTCAAAATGGTACACAATGGCATTGAATATGCAGAAATGCAATTAATAGCCGAATTGTATTCCATACTGAGATGGGCGGTGGGATTAACTCCAGATCACGTTGCGGAAGTGCTCTCCGGATGGAAAGGAACTGAAGCAGATAGTTATCTCCTTGATATCACGCTCAATATTCTGAGACAAAAAGAAAATGACCAATGGGTCATTGATTCAATACTCGACAGCGCGGGAAACAAAGGAACAGGAGGATGGGCAGTTCAGGCTGCAGCTTCCTTCGGCGTACCGGCAATGATGATTACTGCAGCATTGAATGTCAGGTACCTGTCAGGTCAAAGACATATCAGGGTCCACCTCGATGACATCACGAGGACAAGCACTAAGAAAAATTCATCCCTGGGCACAACCGATTTATTAAATGCATATCAATTAAGCCGCCTCATCAATTATCACGAAGGCTTCTCGATCATTCGCGCTGCATCTGCTCATTATTCATGGAATATTAATTTATCTGAGTTGTCAGCTTTGTGGACCAATGGATGTATCATCAGATCCGCGATGATGAACAAATTCACTTCGCTTTGGGAAACATGGAATGATGAATTAATCCTTCATCCCTTTATCAAAAGTCTTATTGCCTCCGGATGGTCAGGGTTAAGAAGGATCAACCAGGTGGCATCTTCTGAGACTCTTTTTACCCCCTGCCTTGCGGCTGCATCACAATACATTGCGGGGGCTTCACTTCGTTATCCCTCAGCCAATCTTATCCAGGCTCAGCGGGATTATTTTGGACATCATGGTTTTAAAAGGGTTGGTGATCGTTCGGATGAGACGTATCACTTTCCATGGAATAAAAGTTAATCCGGAACTTCGGATTACTTTTGCGCCTCAACATTGATTCCGGGCATGGAAAATCTTATAGAAGAGGAGATCGTTGAGACTGAGGTTCAGGCAAATATGGACACTGCAGGGGCTTTATCCCTTCCTTACCACCATCCCTGGAAAGAGAGGGCTCTCTTTCTTTTCAATTTTCTCAAAAACCCCCTGAGAAATGCCTCCATTATCCCAAGTTCGAAAGAAGCCAGTGGTGCCATGATGACGGGAATAGATTGGGATAAGATCAACACCATTGTAGAGCTCGGCCCCGGTAACGGAACTTTTACCAGGGAAATCCTGGCAAGATGTAAACCCACAACAAAAATTGTCCTCGTCGAACTCGAACATTCTTATGTTGATTTATTGAGAATTAAATTTGGAGACAGGGTCAAAGTAGTCCATGAAAGTGCGCATCTGTTTGAAGATATTCTTGCGCAATTGAATTTACCACATGCAGATCTGATCGTTTCCGGATTACCCTTTTTAGCAAGACATGTCAATCAACTTATATTTACTTCGATCCAGCACCAAACAAATCAGGGTGCCATTTTCAGATTTTTCACCTACATGCCTCCTGCGATGAAATTGGTTTACAAAGGAATCACTTTGCGCAAAGTGGCTTTCGAGTGGAAAAACATTCCACCGATGTGGGTGTATGGAATTAATTGAATGGATCAAGCATAAGAATACTGAATCCTATTCCTGTTTCTCCTTTATCTAAATAAGTTTTCGCGAGATAATGTAATGCTGTTCCGGGATGAGCCTGGGCTAGAGCTGTTTTAACTTCATCTATTTGTCTTGCGTGGGATATTTCTTCAGAGGTGGGCATGGTGACTCTTCCTGCTAATTTACCCAGGTCATTTCCTGTCAGTATCGGGCTTTGCTTTATTGCTGCCGGAAGATTATCATAACCAATAGTGATCGGAAGATATTCCTGGACAATCGTATGTATTGCTTGTCC
Organism: uncultured Saprospiraceae bacterium; assembly: GCA_963746195.1. Classification (GTDB taxonomy): domain Bacteria; phylum Bacteroidota; class Bacteroidia; order Chitinophagales; family Saprospiraceae; genus Opimibacter. Next base: position 479,692 of record CAVVAS010000005.1, read on the forward strand.
GCTGCATCTCACATAATGTGCTCTTCCCATACGGCCCATAAGATCCATTTTGTCAGGATCAATTCTGTTACGCTCACCCAATACTTCTTTATCGATGTGCATGCGTACGATTTCACAAATGATCAGATGGCCTGCACCCCCTTTATCTCCAAGAGTAATGATGTCTTTTACTTTGCATTCCATATGCGCAGGTGATTCTGCAACCCGCGGAGGAGCGACGAGATCAGACGCTAATGGTGTCAATCCTGTTTTTTCAAATTCACTCACTTCAAGCGGAAATTCAACAGAAGCAACGGCCATCTGCCGAACCATGGCATAGTTGACGGCATTGATGACGCATTCACCTGACTTGCGGATATTTTCAAGTGTATCTTTTGTCGTGTTATTACTTCCTCTTCTATTACTTGAAAAAACAACAATCGGAGGATTTGAACTAAAAGCATTGAAAAAACTGTAAGGCGCAAGATTATCACGACCCTGTTCATCAAGCGTACTGACAAAAGCAATCGGACGAGGAGCTACAGTCCCGAGAATAAACTGATGCAGATCTTTATGATCAGTGTGACCGGGATCAATTGTGAGCATTTCCATTATTATTCAATTTATATCGAAGGTAGATATGAGTTGTGATATGAATGCGTAAAACCAAATATCAAATATTCATTTCTTATTGTTCTTTGTTCTTTGGTTTACTTGCCACTAATTACACTAATTAACACAAATTAAATTTCTCCCTGCCCCCTGCTCCCTGCTCCCTGCCCCCTGCTCCCAGCCTTTTCCATTTTTTAATCATTTTTACACCTCATTTGTTAGCCTAGGGCATGAAGGATATCGTGATGACGATTGGAATGTGTTTATTGATTGTGTTTGGATATTATGCCGGGCGGGCGTTTTATCTAAAGCCCAGGTTGATACAAGGCCAGCAAGCAGTTGAGATTGTGGATAAGTTGCCGGATGGAAGCCCATTTTCATTATCAGCATTAAAAGGCAAGTACGTGCTACTTGATTTTTGGGCCAGTTGGTGCGGTCCTTGTATTCAATCACATCCTGCTTTGGCTCAACTATATAAGCAGTTTCATGGCCAGACTTTTACAGATGGATCCGATTTTGAAATAGTCAGCATAGCGCTGGAGAGTAATGATCGTAACTGGCAATATATCATGCGGGAAGACCAATTAAACTGGCCTTATCGACTGGCCGGCTTGCAATTGTTTAAGTCCCCTGTCGCAAAAGCCTATAATGTAAAGCAGGTGCCTACTCTTTTCCTGATTAATCCTGAAGGCATAATTATAGGAGTTGACCCCTCTATAAACCAGGTAATCAAGGTGTTACAGTCGAAACTCGCCACTCCGGCCAATCCTGAGGCGAACTAAAAAGTAGTCTTTGATGGATATCGTCTGCCGCAATAGCACATATTCCGGACTTATGCTGTCAATTTGACGCAAATGAGCCAGATGGCAGTACTTTTGTGCTTTCAATCTATTCAATGATCAGAGAGGCCTTGGGCCTATTTTTTAATGACCATACCATGACAAAGGAACATACGGACCATCATAAAAAGCATCATAAACATAATCCCGGCACCCACGAGGACGAGAAGCTTTTTGACTTCAATAAGTCCTTCCAGGATGATCCCGAGATAACTGCACCTAATGACGAAGTCATCTCTACCCTGGAATCTTCAGTAGCGGAGCTCAAAGAAAAAAATCTTCGTTTACTCGCCGAATTTGACAATTACAAAAAGCGGACGATGCGTGAACGATTGGAGTTGTTGAATTCAGCTTCAAAAGATGTTATTGTCTCATTGCTCCCGGTGCTCGATGATTTTGACAGGGCTAAAAAACATGCTGAAGAATCTTCAGAAGAAGAATTCAGTGAAGGTGTTCGACTTGTGTACAATCGGTTATATACTATTCTCCAATCTCTTGGATTAAAAGCAATGGAAAGTATAGGTGAGACATTTGATCCGGAATTACATGAGGCTATCACTGAAGTGCCTGCACCGGATGCAAGTCTGAGTGGAAAAATTTTAGATGTCATTGAAAAAGGATATATGCTGAACGATAAGATCATTCGTCACGCGAAAGTGGTCGTCGGTAAATAAATGGAATTATGAGCAAACGTGACTACTACGAAATTCTTGAAGTAACGAAGGATGCGGATGATACGGTGATTAAAAAATCCTATCGAAAGATTGCGATGAAATATCACCCCGACCGCAATCCGGATAATAAGGATGCTGAAGAAAAATTTAAGGAGGCCGCTGAAGCATATGAAGTGCTGAGTGATCCGAATACACGCGCGCGCTATGATCGTTATGGTCATGCAGGTGTCAGCAACCAGGGAGGTTTTCAAAGTGCAGAGGGCATGACGATGGACGACATCTTCAGCCAGTTTGGTGATGTTTTTTCAGATAGTCCTTTCGAATCTTTTTTTGGCTCCCGCTCTCAACAACGAAGCACAGGTCAGAAAGGAAGCAACCTTCGCATTAAATTGACGCTCACACTTGAAGAAGTGGAAGCAGGTGTCAAGAAGACAATCAAAGTCAAAAAACGTGTCAAGTGCACTACATGCAAAGGATCCGGAGCAAAAGATGGTGCAGTTAAAACCTGCCAGACATGCGGAGGTGCAGGTGTCGTGCGACAAGTGAGAAGCACATTTCTTGGACAGATGCAGACAACAACGCAATGTCCAAATTGTCATGGCACAGGATCCATTGTAGTCGAAGCATGTCCAAAATGCCGCGGAGAAGGACGCACCATCGAAGAAGAAACAATTGATATTGATATACCTGCAGGTGTTGAAGATGGTATGCAACTTTCGATGAGAGGAAAAGGAAATGCTGGAATAAAAGGCGGCCCTCCAGGTGATCTTCTTATTGCTATCGAACTGAAACCTCATGCTGAACTCAAACGTGATGGCAATAACCTCGTGTATGATCTGCATATCAGTTTTCCTGAAGCTGCAATCGGTACTTCCGTTGACATTCCAACACTGAGCGGTCCTGTCAAAATCAAAATTCCACCGGGAACGACAAGCGGAAAAATATTCAGACTTAATGGTAAAGGCTTGCCTTCCGTCCAGGCATATGGAAAAGGAGATCAATTGATCTATGTCAATATATGGACACCCCGAAAACTTTCAGACGAGGAAAAGCATATTCTCGAAAAACTTCAGTCGTCCCCCAATTTCAAACCGCAACCCGGTAAGACTGAAAAAGGATTTTTCGAACGGATGAAAGATTACTTTAATTGATCCGGCACCTGGTCATTGGATTCATTTTACTGTTGAGCATATCATCATGTAGAAATGATATTCTGTTTTCCACTCATTGGAGTTTTGCTCATCATCGCTGGATCACAGGTGACAATAAGTCGATGACCATTGTGGCAAAGGATACGCTTCAGCCATATCTCATGAATATCAGGATCGAGCATAGTGCCACTTACACTTTCCAGAATTTGTACATCAGGTTGCTGACTACGTTTCCATCAGGTAAACAGGTTAGTTCTGTCACATCTCTTGAATTAGCAAATCCTGACGGGTCATGGGCTGGAAAATGTGGCGGAAAAATGTGCGAAATAACCCTTCCCTTGCAGCGTGGTTTTACCTTTCCTGAAATCGGTGAATATAAACTGACGATCGAACCTTATATGCGAGTGGATACGATCGAAGGTCTAAAACGAATGACCGTTACATGCCGCAAACGCGAAAAATAGTTTCGTTTCAATCCGATCAGACCCTCAAACTCTTTCCGCACTGGGTGGCAAGAATGAATCAATTGGGTGCTAACGGTATTCCTTTCCTTTTTATTCTTGATTTTGAACTTGCTTCACCTCTCGTTCTTACTTTCCGGGAAGCATCAGACAGAGGTATAAAGTTTATGTTTAATGCAGAAAAAAATGCCCTCACCAGTCCACCTAACAATTCTCCTGAAATTTCATTAAAAGGATTTCCAATTCACCAGGATGAATATAATGAGGGATTTAAAAAAGTAAAAAAAGCCATACAGGCAGGAGATACTTATTTATTAAACCTTTGCTATACAACGCGTCTGGAGGGGTTGTCATCCATTGATGATGCATTCGATATTGCAAACGCACCTTACAAATTATTGATGCCTGAGAAATTTGTGGTTTTCTCCCCTGAACAATTTGTTGAGATCAAAAAAGGGATGATCCGCACATTTCCGATGAAAGGAACGATCAATGCGAAGGTTCCAAATGCAAAGGAAATATTATTGGCAGACATCAAGGAACAGGAAGAACATGCGACAGTCGTGGATCTGTTGCGAAACGACCTGAGCATTGTAGCAGAGGATGTACAAGTGATCCGTTATCGTTACATCAGTGAGATCCAATCGTCAGGAAAAACATTACTCCAATGCAGCTCAGAGATCATGGGACGATTGCCGGACGATTATTTGAGACGCCTAGGGAGTATTTACTATTCCTTACTGCCTGCTGGTTCTGTGACGGGTGCGCCAAAGAAAAAAACGGTGGAGCTTATTCAGGCGATTGAACCGGAGTCACGGGGATATTACACTGGTGTGTTTGGTGTATTTGATGGTGAGAATTTAGATAGTGCAGTTATGATCCGGATGATAGAACAACGGACGGATGGATTTTATTACCGGAGTGGTGGTGGCATCACATATCGCAGTGAAATGGAGCAGGAATACCAGGAGATGATTGATAAAGTATATATTCCTTTATAAACAGACGTACTCCGTTTTCTCCGTGCGAAATAAATTTTCTCCGTGGCCTCCGTGTATTCTAAGTCTTCCAAACAACCAAATTTTTTTCATGAAGCCTTGCTATACTCCATTAAAAAGGGAGTTTGGCGCTTGATTACAGCGAACATGCGATAGATAATTTTATTGCGGATCACATTGATTGTACTCATTTTTGATTTTCCAAGAGCTAACCGTCGTTCATAAAATTCCTTTAATTCCTTGTCATATCTGATCCCACATTTTGCCGATAAATCTAGTAATGTTTTCATTTGTTTATCTGCCAGATGGCTAACCCTGGTCTTCCCCTTTATACTGGATCCGGAACTGTGTTCAAATGGTGCTGTACCACAATAACAAGAAAATTTTCTCGCATTTCTAAACTTGGAAAAATTACCGGTTTTAATGATTGTTGTCACAGCTAATACTTTCCCGACCGTTTTAACACTGGTCAGTAATCTAAAATTTGCTTTCACAGTTGGGTCATTCTCAATCACCTCCGTTATAGCAGATTCCAGTTTTTCAATTTGCTTATTTATTGTTTTAATCACCGCCTGTTGAGTTTTCAGGATGAGGTCCTTATCTGCAAGGCCGATGTTTTGGTATTCCTTAATAGTGCATAGTACGCTTGCTCTGTTCCTGACAAGCTGGTTACGGGTATTCTGTAGCATTTTCAAACGTTCCAGGGATTTTGATGCAAGTTCCTCAGGTTGAAGTTTGGCTATCTTTTCAAAGCCATATGAAGCAATTCTGAAGGCATCGATCTTATCCGATTTACCTCGGACTAAACCGCTTGATTTTTTAATTTCTAACGCACTCACTTTACAAAAAGGAATTTTTTGTTCATGCAGAAAATTCTCAAAGCAAAAACTATACAACCCGGTATGTTCCATGACAAGTATGATTCCATGAGGTCTGATCTTTTGTTCTCGAAGCCAACACAAAAATTGTTTAAATCCTTCATTGTCATTACTGATTTGATAGTGAGCATGGGATTGATAACATGCAAAATCAATGGTTTTCTTGGACAGGTCAGCGCCAAGAATGTGTGAAACATTTTCCATAACTTTGAATTTAGAGTTAACAAAAATGTTGCTGTAGTCTAAGACCTTTAATTAGTCATTGCGGACTTAATATTCTAAATAGACCTAAGCAACAGTGGCCGGGAGTGGGGACTAATACACGAGAATAGATCTGAAAATCTTTGACTCCGTCAAGTTCACCCCACTTCCTTCCACAAATTAATTACTCCTGGAAGGATTAATCTTTTTGGTCAGAAGCAAGGAATTTGCTCTAAAGGTACTCCGTGCGAAATAGTCAGTTGTGAGTTGTCAGTTGTGAGTTGTTTTTCGGTATTCTTTGTGCTAAATATATTTCTCCGTGGCCTCCGTGTATTCTAAGTCTTCCAAACAACCAAATTTTTTTCATGAAGCCTTGCTATACTCCATTAAAAAGGGAGTTTGGCGCTTGATTACAGCGAACATGCGATAGATAATTTTATTGCGGATCACATTGATTGTACTCATTTTTGATTTTCCAAGAGCTAACCGTCGTTCATAAAATTCCTTTAATTCCTTGTCATATCTGATCCCACATTTTGCCGATAAATCTAGTAATGTTTTCATTTGTTTATCTGCCAGATGGCTAACCCTGGTCTTCCCCTTTATACTGGATCCGGAACTGTGTTCAAATGGTGCTGTACCACAATAACAAGAAAATTTTCTCGCATTTCTAAACTTGGAAAAATTACCGGTTTTAATGATTGTTGTCACAGCTAATACTTTCCCGACCGTTTTAACACTGGTCAGTAATCTAAAATTTGCTTTCACAGTTGGGTCATTCTCAATCACCTCCGTTATAGCAGATTCCAGTTTTTCAATTTGCTTATTTATTGTTTTAATCACCGCCTGTTGAGTTTTCAGGATGAGGTCCTTATCTGCAAGGCCGATGTTTTGGTATTCCTTAATAGTGCATAGTACGCTTGCTCTGTTCCTGACAAGCTGGTTACGGGTATTCTGTAGCATTTTCAAACGTTCCAGGGATTTTGATGCAAGTTCCTCAGGTTGAAGTTTGGCTATCTTTTCAAAGCCATATGAAGCAATTCTGAAGGCATCGATCTTATCCGATTTACCTCGGACTAAACCGCTTGATTTTTTAATTTCTAACGCACTCACTTTACAAAAAGGAATTTTTTGTTCATGCAGAAAATTCTCAAAGCAAAAACTATACAACCCGGTATGTTCCATGACAAGTATGATTCCATGAGGTCTGATCTTTTGTTCTCGAAGCCAACACAAAAATTGTTTAAATCCTTCATTGTCATTACTGATTTGATAGTGAGCATGGGATTGATAACATGCAAAATCAATGGTTTTCTTGGACAGGTCAGCGCCAAGAATGTGTGAAACATTTTCCATAACTTTGAATTTAGAGTTAACAAAAATGTTGCTGTAGTCTAAGACCTTTAATTAGTCATTGCGGACTTAATATTCTAAATAGACCTAAGCAACAGTGGCCGGGAGTGGGGACTAATACACGAGAATAGATCTGAAAATCTTTGACTCCGTCAAGTTCACCCCACTTCCTTCCACAAATTAATTACTCCTGGAAGGATTAATCTTTTTGGTCAGAAGCAAGGAATTTGCTCTAAAGGTTCTCCGTGCGAATTAAAATAATTAATTTGTATCCCTCGTCATGAAACAATTCCTCGAAACGATCTGCATCTTAAATGGTGTCCCTCAACATCTCGATTGGCATCAGCGCAGGGTAGATGCAACGATGCAACATTTTTATCCGGAACACCACCATTCATGGGCGTTGGTATCATGCATTGATGTTCCATCTGAATTTCTATCGGGGACTGTTCGATGCAGGATTGAATATGATGCCCATCATTTTTCAATACATTATTTTCCTTATACCCCGAAAACAATCTCAACTTTGAATTTAGTTGAGGTGCCAGTGGGACTTGACTACAGTTATAAATATGCAGATCGAAAGATAATTGAGGATCTCTTTGAACGACGAGAGGAGGCCGATGATATTTTGATGACGAGAGATGGCTGGATCACAGACACCTCGATCGCAAATATTTCTTTTCAGAAAAACGGAAGATGGTACACACCATCAATTCCATTGTTAGCCGGGACGACATGGAAGAGATTGGTTAGTTCAGGAATATTAGTCCCCAGCCCCATTCATTTTACCCAGTTGCACATGTTTGATTCATTCAAAGTATATAATGCAATGAATGATTGGAATAGGGAAAACAGTTCAGCGGTGCAGAATATAGTTGTTCACCGGGTATAGTTAATAGTCTTTTGTAAAGTCTAAAGTATTCATTACATTCTTTCCATATACCAGTTAAGGGTCTTTTCCATTTTTTTTAAACTGAAAACAGTAGTAATAATATTTTGCAACCGGAGAAAAGCAGTTTCACTTTTCACCACATAATCAAATGCCCCGTGGTGCATACAATTGATCGCCACATCAATTTTATCCTGGGAAGATAACATCACCACGGGGATATCCGGATTGATAGTTTTTATTTTATCCAGTGTTTCAATACCGTTCATGGCGGTCTTATCAATGCTGTCAAGGTGATAATCTAAAATGATGACATCGGGATTGTTTGTTAAGCTATCCAGGCAAAGTTCCCCGGTTGCAAAGGTTTCAATTGCAAAATCAGCATGATGATGAAATTCAATTTCCAATGATTTTAAAAACAAGGCATCATCATCGACAAGGAAAAGTTTTATTTTTTCGCTTTTCATTACTTCATGTTTTTGAACTTGTTAAATTCTATTTTTAATTCTCTACATGCCTGCATGCAAACGTTTTCAAGCTGTAATACCATGTCAGTTATTCCATCAGTTTGTTGCTGAGTGCTGGCATATTCCTGAACTTTTTTTGCCATGTTTTCAAAATCTGAATTGATGCCCACGATTGAAAATGAAGGGATCATTTTATGCACTGCTGCGTAAAGTGAATTCCAGTCTTTATCCTGCAAACTTTGTTTCATGGCATTGACAAGCGTTGGCGTTTGCTCCAGGTAAAGTGAAATCATTTCCATCATCAACGCCGGGTTGGATTTCGTGCGATGAAGTAGATAATGCAGATCAGTGCATTTCAAGGTCTTATTTAGGAAATTTCCACCCTGTTCCTGGATGTTCTCCTGGACGGGCTTTTTAACCAGACTGATTATTTTACTATACAATAATCTTTCGTCAACCGGCTTGGCGATGTAGTCATTCATGCCAACGGCTTTGCATTTTGCCAAATCAACTGTAGTGACATCAGCGGTTAATGCGATGATCGGAATTTTAGAATTCATTTTATTGCGAATGTATTCTGTGGCTTCAAATCCATTCATCTCGGGCATTTGCAAATCCATAAGAATAATATCATACGATTTAGATTGCAGTTTTTCGATGGCAATTTTCCCATTACCTGCAATATCCCGTTCAAAGCCAAAATCATCCAAGTAGGGTTTTCATCAGTAATTGATTGAGCGCAATATCTTCCACCACCAATACTTTAATATTTTTAACTTCTAAATCCTGATCTACCAAATCGGTGACCAACTCAGCTTCATCTTTTGTTTTTTGAAAACTTAAAATGAAACTAAAAGTGGAGCCTTCATCAATTTTACTTTTTACATGAATGCTTCCACCCTGCGGTTCTACTAATTGTTTCACAATAGCAAGTCCTAAGCCTGTTCCGCCATACAACCTTGATGTGCCACTTGATGCTTGTTGAAAGTTTTCAAAAATCTTGTCAATTTTATTTTCAGGGATTCCGATTCCGGTATCCGTAACTGCAAATTCAATGGTTGCTTTCTCTTCATCTTCATTCAGCAAACGAACACTTACCGTAATTTTTCCTTTTGTTGTAAATTTTACCGCATTGCTTACAAGATTTAAAATAATCTGATGTAAGCGAACCGGGTCTCCCACCAATACTTCAGGAATCTTGTGATCATATTCTTTAACCAGCTTTAAATTTTTTTCCTGAATTTTTGTCTCAAACAAATGAAGCATGGCAGAGATGGACAGGGCCATTTTAAACGGGGTTTGCTCAAATGTCATTTTTCCGGCATCCACTTTTGCGAGATCAAGAATATCATTGATCAGCACAATCAATGCATCTCCACTCATTTTGATGGCTGTTAAATATTCTTTTTGTTTTGCAGTCAGTTCAGTTTTCAACACCACTTTTGTAAACCCGATGATCGCATTCATAGGAGTACGGATTTCATGACTCATATTGGACAGAAATTGTTGTTTGGCTTTCACCGCATCATCGGCGATCCTGGTGGCACTTTCTGCTTTGCTTTTTGCTTCTTCAGCAATTCCTGTTGCCAGCTCAGCAAACACTTTTGCCTCTATCAATTCTTTTTCAATTCTTTTTTGCTCTGTAATAACTCTCGCCACTACAACAGCGCCAAGCACATTTCCCCTGTCATCTTTATAAACTGATCCGTTGAATAATACATCCGTAAGCTTACCATCCATGATGGTCAGTGGATAATCTGCCACAAAGCCCTTGGCAAATACTTGTTGATAACCTTCCCGCGCTTTATCGGGTTCAGTAAAATAATTATAAGAAATCTGTGCCGATCAATTTCTCGCGGGATACTTCTGTTATTTTTACGGAAGCATTATTCATATCCGTGATTTTTCCTTCTGGACTAATCGTAAATAATGGATCCCGGCTGGCTTCAATCAGACTCAGGGAATATTGGGAAAGTAATTTTTGAGCTGTTACGTCCCTGGCAACAATGACAACTCCCAATACATTTCCTTTATCATCTTTATATACCGATCCATTAAACAATACATCGGTCAGCTTACCATTCCTATGGCGAAGTGTCAGTGGTGAGTCAGCAACAGATCCTTTTGCAAATACTTCCAGGTAGACTTCACGGGCTTTTTGTGGATCGGTGAAATAATTGAAGAAATCAGTCCCGGTTAGCTTTACACGTGTCACACCAGTGATGTTGGCCATAGCCTCATTCATGTCCGTGATCTTACCTTCTGTGCTGATAGTGACTAACGGATCCAAACTAGCTTCTATCAAGCTTCTTGCATATTGAGATTCCAGTCTATTATTATTTTCCATTTATTCTTTGTTTTCCGGGAACAGATTAGTTGGTAACAATTGTCCCGAGTAACGTTGGTAATCTGTTTTCTTCAAAAGTGATGCGCCTTTTTTCATTCAATAACCTGAATTGTGATGGGGAGAGCCCTGTCACTTTTTTAAATTGAGTGGATAGATGAGCTACACTGCTGTAATTTAATTTCCACGAAATTTCAGTCATGTTAAGCTCGCTGGTGATCATCAATTCTTTCACCCGCGCTATTTTATAGTTGATCATAAATTGCTCAATCGTGGTTCCCTGCATTTCTGAGAATAAATTGGCCAGGTAGGTATAATCATGTCCAATTATTTTACTTAGATGACCTGAGAAATTTATTTTTAGATTAGTATCAGGATGAAGTACCGTTTCATAAATGATGTTTTTAATCTGTTGCAATAGCACAGCCTTTTTATCATCCATCAACTCAAACCCTAAATCGATAAATGCTATTTTCAGCTGAGCCCTTTGCTCTTCTGAAATGTCTTCCATGATCTCTACTTCTCCCAGGTCTACAATAATGAAGTGCAGTCCAAGTTTTTTCAACTCTTCCTTCACCGCCATCTTGCAACGGGCACTCACCATGTATTTGATATATAGCTTCAACTCTAGTTCTTGAACAGATACAGACAAAATTGAAGCTAATCGGCAATCAAGTGCTTATACAATTACAGAAAAGAGTTGTATAATTCACACATACCCATTGGGAATTGGCTCATTATAAGGTTAATGCAAATCTTTTTGGACCGGGCGATCCTGAAATCGTCCCAAAGGTTAGCTAAAGTAAATCAACGTTAGCGGAGCAGGATGGTTTCCTCCTTGCTGAAAAAATAACTATTCTTCATATTCGAAGTAATGAATTTTTTCAATTCATCGCTGGAAATAAATTTTTCATCAATGTTTTCGGTGACCTCGGTCAGCGTGATCTGTTTTTCACTTTTAACCTCCATTTTGTAGAGTGAATATGTATGTTTTTCTTCAAAACCTTTATCCTCCCACATATTCAGAAAAGTAGTGCCATTGATCACAGAGGCGTAGGCTAAATATTTTTCTTTATCATCAGAATCCTTTTGTGATTTTTCAATGCTATAAGTAAAATCATCCTTTTTGCTGACTTTATAAGCATCCGCATCATTCTGGCTGTCTTTCCACTTGCCGAGAAGCTTGGTATTGACTTTCACTGAAGGCATATCAATCGGAACATCCGATTCGTAAGGACATCCGCCGGCAACAATACATACAACTAATAGAAGAATTATGGTTTGAAGAGTTTTCATTTTTTGATTTAATTGAAATGAAGTGAACAATTTCGGGATATTCTGACTTTCTCAAATATAATGCTTCCCCTGTGAATTCATTCCTGATATCCGCAACCTAAAATAATCAAAATTTGCAAGTTTAAAGAGGCTTAAGCCCCTTTTTCAAGACGGGATTAATTGGCCGATGAAGAGTCAGAAGGATTCATATCGTCCATTTGCTTTTCATCTTTGAATTCTATTTTCCCGAACTTGTAGGTGAAATTAATTCCGAAAGCCCGGTAGGGTAATTGACGTGTGGTATTCGATGTAAAATTTACACCTGTTAATTCAGTTCTCTGGACGATATACTTGTCAAAAGGATTAGTAGCGGTAATGGCGATGCTACCATTTTTGTGAAACAATTGTTGGCGAAAAGCAAAGCTATAAGAAGTGTAAGAAGGCATTTTGCCCTGGGCATTAACTCTGGGTGAATTAAAATTTCCAAAAAATTCAACACTCATCAAATCTGTGACGTCATAAGCCATGTTGAGATTTGCCCTGTAATTAAATCCATGAACGTTCTCACCGGGCAGATCACCATTATCGATGTATCGTTGAAAACATGAAATGTTAGTCCGAAGATTAAACTTAGATGTAGCCGGAACAGAGACGAAAAGACTCAATCCAATATTATCCTCCCGGCCTATATTTTCGCGTGTGCTGATGGCCACATTATAATAGGTTGAATCTCCGATGGCATAAGAGGGATAGTATTGGGTAAAGGATTGTATATCGTCATGATTTCCACGATAAAAAAGACTTGAATAAAAAGAAATCCCATTATCGTAATTACGACTGTACCCCAATTCAATCTTGTCACCTATTTCAGGACGAAGATTTGTATTGCCGGTAGTTATATTTTTTGGATCACTGGCATTGATGAAGGGATTCAGATCCCTGTACTCCGGTCGTTCTATCCGGTGCGAATAACTCAATTTAAGTACCTGGTTTCGCTGAAGCGAACGTGAAATGGTCATTGACGGAACATACGTAGAGTATGGTTTTATATTGACATTCCCGGACTCAGAATAAGTAGCATCGATCTGGGTATATTCATATCGAAGTCCTGCATTGAGATCGACATCGTTCATGATATGAAATGTACCTGAAAAATAGCCGGCATATACCTGGCTTTTATAATCAAGGAACGAAGACAATGTTGAATTAAAATCATAGCTATTTCCATCCGGATTTAACAGGTACACATCAGAAGTGCTCTGTATATGGTTCAGCACGGCTTTAGCGCCGGTTTCAAAGTGAACATGATCGCTTAACGGATGCGTATAATCTATTCCAATATTGGTTTCATTTTCAATGCCCGGATTATCTCCATAAGACGAACCTATGATTGAATCAGTGGACACCCGTGTTTGCGTTTGATCATAATAAGAAGAATTATTTCCATTTGATGAATTGAATGAAATATCCAATTCCTGGTCTTCTTTATTAAATGTCCTTTTGTAATTTAAATCATAATCAAAAGATAGCCAGTGAAATCTATTCGCTGTATTGATGTTATCAATGAGATTCGTAAGTGTTGTACCGGATTCATTGAGAAGTATAGACTGACGATTGACAATTCCCTCATTTCTATTTCCAAAAAAATCAAAACCTATTGAACCGGAGATATTATTATGCGGAGATACATCCCAGTCAAGACCCAGGCCAGACTGATATCCACCTCTCTTGAAATCACTATCGCCATTTTGCAACAATTGGGAAGTGAGCATAGAAAAAGCATCGGGGGATGTCCGGTTGAGATGAGTAAGTGTTCCGGAGGAAAGCTGAACATTTCCGCTAAAAAAAGTATTGACATTCAGGTGACCATGATGAGCACTAAGATTGACAGATCCATTTTCTAACCGTGTCCCTGCGGAAAGGGATACATTTCCATTAAAACCTTCTGCAGTACTTTTTTTAAGGATAATATTAATAATGCCGGCGGTGCCTTCAGCATCATATTTCGCACCGGGGCTGGTGATGACCTCAACACTCTGGATCTGGCTGGCGGGTATTGCTTGCAACACATCGGTTATATTATTTCCAAATACAGTGGAAGGTTTTCCATTAATTAAAAACCGAATGCCGGTGTTGCCCTGGAGTTCCACGTTGCCATCGATATCAACAGATACCTGGGGGATTTTTTTCAGAATATCGATGGCCACACCGCTTTGAGAAGTGATATCCTTATCTGCATGGTACACCATCTTATCAATCTTGTTTTCAATAATATTTTTATCTGCAGTGACAACGGCTTCTTTCAAAACGGTGAGATTATTGACAAGCGAAATGTCGTCTAAAGAAATGACAGGATTTGATTTGCTGACAACGATTGAGTTAATTGTATCTATCCTGTACCCGATGAAATAAACCACTATTTTATAAATGCCGTCAGTGACATCTGTTATTTTGAATACGCCTTTACTGTCCGTTGTAGCTCCATTCACAATTTTATTATCCGTTTGTGTCACCAGGCTTATGGTAGCGTATTCAATCGGTTGGACCGAAACGGAATCGATAATTCTTCCTAAAATTTTTCCCGGTATGTGAGTTTCAGATTGCTGGGCGTGAGCCTTAGACGTTAACAGAATGAGGAATATGATAAAAAATAATAGTCCAATGGAATAATGACCTTGGCCCCGGCTTTCAGTTGTCAACATAGATCTCAAAGTCATAGAAGAGGTATAACATCATCCGGCTGTAAAATATTGGATCAGTAGTTTGATTTAATTGTTAGGGTTTAAGCGCCTTCGAAAGGCGTCTTCCAGGTTGGACTTCACAGAGGGCCATTCGCCTGCGAGGATACTAAAATAAGCCGAACTTCGATAGGAGCCATCATCCCGGAGCATGTGCTCACGGATAATCCCTTCGTAAATTCCCCCGATTTTTTCAATGGCTTTCCTGGACCTGATATTATCATGCTGAGTCTTCAATTGAACCCGATGTGCCATCAATGATTCAAAACAAAACGTGAGCAAAGCAAGCTTGCAATCAAAATTAACAGCAGTAGCCCAATATTCCGGCATAAGCCAGGTGCCCCCGATTTCCAGTCGATGATCATACTTGCCTATGTCCAATAGTCTTGTTGACCCAATTATTTTTTTTGTGGGTTTATGAAAAATGACAAATGGATAATCTGAGCCTTTATCTCTCGCATCAAGACAAGCGTTATAGATGCTCCTGAATCTTTCCGGGTTGGACCAGTCACCAACATAGAACTCCCAGATACGTTTGTCAGAGGCTGCACTTAATAATTCATCGAAATGATGTAGTTCCAATGGAAGTAAATCCACGATTTGGCCATTTAAAATGGTGGGGTGGGGTATCCATGGTTTATGCATATAAAATCAATTGGGTACAACGGAACAAAGCAATCATCTTACCAGTTTCCTCATTTTTCACGTTGACGTCCCACACCTGTGTTGTCCTTCCTCCATGCTGGAGAATAGCTTCAGCCAAAAGACTTCCACTTTTAATAGCCCCTAAAAAATTGGTCTTTAATTCAATCGTCGTAAACGATGTGCCTTTGTCCGGAAGATTGTAAAGACACCCATAACCGGCTATCGTATCAGCCAGTGTAATAATGCTTCCGGCATGCACATATCCATTCGGAGCAAAATGTTTTTTCTCCACCACCATTCGTGCACTCGCCGAATTGACGGTGACATTAATAAATTCGACACCCACAAGACCGGGAAAGCAATCTTTGCCAAAAGTTGAAAAATCCATTTCTTTAAAATTCATCGATGGAATACCTTTCTTAATGACAAAAGAAAGTTGAAGGAAATCAATTAAAATTATTTTTGAAAAAAAATGATTAATAAAATCGAAAATACCGAATACCGAATACCTTTTTAACTGAGGATCAATTCGTCATACCTGAAGATCACGTCTAGTCCTTTCGATTTAAAATAATTGCGTGTCTCTTCCTCGCTTCTTTCAGAAGTCGCCAGGACAAAATCTCCGCCCCATGCTCCTAATGATTTCACACATCCCCAATAATCCGCAAACTCATGATTCTGGACTGTAGGTAAACCTATAATCTCTGACACAAGATTTTCATGCTGGCGGACCAACATTTCGAATTCTTTTAAAGTAGAGGCTGCATTGATGCTTTCAGTAAGCCTGGAGACTTTATCGACAGATCCATTCAATCCTGCTTTTGATTGATGGTATCTAATCATCGCATCCCTGCTGTTTTGTTTATGGCCAAGGTATACGAGGAACAATTGCTTTTTGAACGAAGGATCAAAATCTGCTCCATCAATGTGAAGCTCATCTTCTAAAAACTGGTATAGTACCGGCCCATCAGCATCAGCACAAGCGATATCATAACCGGAGCCACCAAAAGTGTCAAAGAGAAGGATGTAAGGATTGACCTCAGCCCACTGAGCTACACACCAGACAAGGGTTGAGCTGCTGCCAAGACCCCATTCGCGATCAAACTCCAGGTAAGTATCTACTGTGTATTTGCGCCACTGGGAAAGGAACTCGGAATTCTGGCGACAGGCGGCTTTCAGTAATTGCTGGATGCCATTTGCTACATCTTTGTCAGTGCTTTCAATGCATTCAAAAGCCATAAGATCAAAATTTCCGGAAAACCATAATTGACCTTTGCGATCGTATGATTTCCAGACGATCTCACTGCCAGGACGCTCATTGATATTCATAGATTGACCAAGCTTGCAGGGGAGCGCCAGGGAGATGGCACCATTCAGGACTAGATATTCTCCTGTGAGCAGGAGCTTCCCATTTGCTTTGTAATGATGCTTTGTTGATTGTTTTGTTTGAATTGCCATGGGACGGGGGGCAAATGTAATTCGTTCAAAATATTATGTTCTCATAACCAAGGCTTTCGAGGCCGGCTTTGCGACAGTAAAAGGTCTATTTATCAAATGTCGTCAGGATAAGCTAACTGACAAAATCAGGTTTGGAATGCGGCAAGATATATACTTTTTAATTATATATGTCAATTCTATATTAATTTTCTTTATTTAAATTTAAAACGCTGCCTGATAGGGGAGTTTTTTCTTTGCTTATTGGCAAATAAGGCCTAAATAAAGATTTGATTACGAATTGAATAAAGGCAGTTAAAGTTAGCTCTAAAAGTTAAATTCTATAAAGGAAGGTGGAGGTAAACTTATATAAATGTAGGTGGGGGTAAACATTTAAATAAATGTAGGTGGGGGTAAACCCCACCAGTACACCTTTAGCCGGTTATTTCGAAACTCGTATTGGCGGGGCTTGCCCCCGCCTCATTCTAAATTCACTTACTACCCTTCTTTCTACATTTGACGCACGCCTCTTTTTTTACCCTTTTGTATTCTATACATAACTTCCGCATCAAACGAACTCCTGACAACCTGTTGTTGTTTACATTTGACTTATAAGCTTTTTTTAAATAACCTCATTGTAAAGTGAATCATATTTCCCCTGGTGGCTGAGCTTTCAGGGTAAAACAAGAAAAATCACGCTCCTCACAATATGACCTACGACAATTTTACCATAAATGCCCAGGAAGCAATTCTTGCAGGACAACGCCTGGCCGCCAGCCTTCAACAACAAACTGTTGACACAACTCACCTGATCAAGGGCATCCTTGAAGCAAGTGAAGACAGCGCAAAATTTATTTTCCAGAAAGTGGGCGTCAGCATCCCTCAGCTGGTCAAGGCACTCGATGATGCCATCCAGACTTATCCCAAAGTGACGGGTTCAGACAAACAATACCTGACCGATACCAGCAATAAAGCATTGGCAGAGGCCAAGAAACTATTGCCCGAATTTGGTGACGAATTCATCTCAACCGAAATCATGTTGTTGGGCATTATGCAGGGAACCAGCAAAGGAGCTCAAATATTAAAAGACAAGGGAGCTACGCTGGATGGACTTAAAGCAGCCATCAAAGAACTAAGAGGAGGTCATCATGTGACGGATCAGAATGTGGAAAATCAATACAATGCCCTGAAGAAATATGGAATCAACCTCAATCAACAGGCATTGGATGGACAACTTGATCCCATCATTGGTCGCGATGACGAGATCAGGCGGATCCTTCAAATACTTTCCCGCCGTAAAAAAAATAATCCCATCCTCATCGGTGAAGCCGGCGTAGGTAAGACTGCAATCGTTGAAGGGATAGCCTGGCGAATTGTCAAAAAGGATGTTCCAGAAAATCTTCTTTCGAAAAAAATCTATGTCCTCGATATCGCATCATTAATCGCCGGTGCAAAATTCAAAGGAGAATTTGAAGAACGCATCAAAGCAGTGATTGAAGAAGTAAAATCTTCCAATGGAGAAGTGATTCTCTTCATTGACGAAATCCACACTTTAATTGGTGCAGGCGGAGGAAGCGGTGCAATGGATGCTGCCAATATTCTTAAACCCGCACTTGCCCGCGGAGAACTCAGAACTATCGGCGCGACTACTGCAGATGAGTATCAAAAATATTTTGAAGAAGACAAAGCACTTGTCAGAAGATTTCAGACGGTCTACATCGACGAGCCATCTGTCGCAGATACGATATCCATTCTTCGTGGCGTCCAGGATAAATATGAATCTTATCATAAAATTGAAATCCTGGATGAAGCACTTGTTGCAGCAGCTGAACTTTCGCATCGATATATTGCAGATCGCCAACTTCCAGACAAAGCTATCGACCTCATTGATGAAGCAGCAGCGAAATTGCGACTCGAATTGGACAGCATGCCTGAAGAAATTGATGAAGCAGATCGAAAACTCCGTCAACTTTCAATAGAGCGCGAAGGCATCAAAAGAGAAAATGATGCGAAAAAACTAAAAACAATCACAGAGCTCATTGCCAACACCCAGGAAAAACTCGATAGTCTCAAAGCCTCATGGAAAAACGAAAAAGATATTGTTGATTCCATCCAGAATATCAAAAAACACATTGAAGAACTGGAACACGAAGCTACTGTCGCCGAACGTGAATCGAATTATGAACAAGTAGCCAAGATCAGATACGGTGAGCTCGTGAGTGAAAAAACAAAATTAGCGGACGAGGAAGCCAAATTGCATGCATTGCCGAAAGAGGACAGGTTCACCAATGAAGAAGTGACCGCAGATGATATTGCTGAAGTTGTATCTAAATGGACGGGCATCCCATTGCAAAAAATGCTTCAGACTGAGAAGGAGAAAATGCTGACACTTGAAGCGGAAATCGGCAAGCGCCTGATAGGCCAGGCAGAAGCTGTCAAAGCAGTATCAGATGCGGTGCGTAGGAGCAGGGCAGGGTTACAAGATCCGGACAAACCTATTGGTTCATTTATTTTCCTCGGCCCGACCGGCGTTGGAAAAACAGAATTAGCCAAGGCCCTCGCTGACGTTCTCTTCTCGGATGAAAACGCGATCACAAGAATTGATATGAGCGAGTACCAGGAAAAATTTAGTGTATCCAGGTTGATTGGTGCTCCTCCGGGTTATGTAGGATATGATGAAGGTGGACAATTAACGGAAGCCGTGAGACGAAGGCCATATTCAATCGTCCTGTTGGATGAAATAGAAAAAGCACATCCTGATACATTTAATATCCTGTTACAGGTATTGGATGATGGACGCTTAACTGACAATAAAGGACGCATAGCTAATTTCAAAAACACAATTATCATCATGACCTCCAATATGGGTTCAGATGTGATCCTTGAAAATTTTGAAGACCTACAAGCTGTAGGCGAAGCCAAGCGTCAGGATATCCTGGCTACCACAAAAGAAGAGGTATTTAATTTATTGAAAGAAACACTCAAACCAGAATTTCTCAACAGGATCGATGATAAAATCATGTTCCTTCCACTCACCAAGGATGAAATTAAAAAGGTAGCTGAACTCCAACTCAGGAAAATTAAAAATAACCTGGCGAACCGTGACCTCAATCTTGAAGTTAGCGACAAAGCGATGACATTACTTGCAGATATCGGGTATGATCCGCAATATGGTGCACGACCACTTAAGCGAGTGATCGAAACAGACCTCGTCAATGAATTAGCGATCCAGGTATTGTCCGGAAAGTTTGTTGCCGGAGACACTATTTATGTGGATGCTGACAATAAAGGTTTTGTTTTCAGTGAAGAAGGGTTTAAAGGTGATGGAACAACTCCAAGTGCAAATGGCGGAAAGGATGGACAGTCAAAAGTTCAGATCAGGGAACAGCAAGTAGATAAATTGAATAAGGCTACGAAAGATGTGAATGACCTGGTGAAGGATATCAAAGCGGATGACGATGACGATGATGAAGAAGTGAAGCCACAGACGGAGACGGGGAAAAAATAGGCTAAGGCAATGCTTCGACCTGCTAAACTCATCCGTTGGCTACAGCTCAGCAACCGGCTGAGGCGAAGGAAAGCAAGCGCAAATAGTTTTAAAATGAGAAAGTTTCTGGTCGTTTACGAAAAAACTAAAACAGGATATTCTGCATATGCTCCTGATTTGCCAGGCGTAATAGCAACGGGAAAAACAAAAGAAATTATTGAAAAAAATATTTTTGAGGCCATACAATTTTCATATTGAAGGTCTCAAGGAAGAAAAACTTAAAATTCCAAAATCACAAGCTGAAAGTGAAATATTGGTTTTTACGAAATAATGATTTTGATAATCTGTAAAAGTGAAGAATTAACTTTTCCCCTCTTCGTCTTATTATTTGTCGCAAATTCCACTGATTTACGCAAATTAAATTTCAAATTACCGGCTACTCACAACTCACAACTCACAACTCACAACTCACTACTTTATCCTCCCGGGATTCTCTTTAATAAATGCTTTCCATCCCGATTTTTTTGAAGAGACAATTCTTCCTGACTGATAATGATGGCACATCGCAACGGATAAGGCATCGGTGGCATCCAAATCAAGTTTACCAGGTTTGAGATTCAACATGCGGCAGAGCATATCAGCAACTTGTTCTTTTGCTGCATTTCCATTTCCGGTAACGGATTGTTTTATTTTTTTCGGAGAATATTCGGTGATGTTGAGGCCCATCGTCATTCCTGCGGCCATCGCGACACCTTGCGCACGGCCAAGCTTCAGCATGGACTGCACATTTTTTCCAAAAAATGGAGCTTCAATAGCCAGATCCTGTGGTAGATATCTTTCGATAATTTCCTGAATCTCCAGGAAAATCTCTCGAAGTTTATCACTTGCGTTCTTTTTCTCCTTTAGATGGAGAACTCCGATCTCCAAAACCCTGACTTGATCTTTCTCGATCTCAATGACTGCAAAACCGAGAATGTTGGTTCCGGGATCAATGCCAAGGATGCGGGCTGCGCTCATAAGGCACAATTTACGATTTACGATTTACGAATTCCGATTAGTTCTCACGTTCCTTGCACAGAGCAATATCGCAGAACTTATCATTGATAAGTTCAAGATGTGTCGAAGTGTCACGGTTCTCACGGTTCTCACGTTCTATGCATACTTTTGGATAAATGAAAATCATTTCAACACTCGAATTAAATTCCCGTCAAAAGGAGGCGATCATTTTTTTGTGGAACCGGGAATTTCCTTCTCAAATCAGCGTGACAAAAGAGGGATTTGATAAGTATTTGGAAGCAACGACGCGTCATTTGCATTTTCTCCTTCTCGATGAAGCGGATGAAATCATAGGTTGGGCCTATACTTTTGATCGCGATGATGATAGGTGGTTTTCGATTTTGATCAATAGTTTATACCAGGGGATAGGTTTAGGTTCCAGGCTATTGAACCATTTGAAGGAAAATGAAGACCGATTAAACGGCTGGGTGATCGATCACCCAAGAGACTTAAAACAAAATGGAGAGCCATATGAATCTCCTTTAGCATTTTATTTAAAAAATGGATTTGCGATTCTCCCGGAGATCAGATTTGAACACGAAAAAATGTCAGCAGTGAAAATCTTCTGGAAAAAGGGTGAGATCTCAGACTAGATTTTGATGATGACTCACTCATGTTTTGCCCCGATGGGGCAAGAGAAGTTTTTATGGAGCCTTATGTTACCAACCTTAAGCCCCGATGGGGCAAGAGAAGTTTTTGTGGATGCTTAAGTTACCAGCCTATAGCCCCGTTGGGGCAAGAGAAGTTTTTATGGATGCTTAAGTTACCAGCCTATAGCCCCGATGGGGCAAGAGAAGTTTTTATGGAGCCTTATGTTACCAACCTTAAGCCCCGATGGGGCAAGAGAAGTTTTTGTGGATGCTTAAGTTACAAGCCTATAGCCCCGATGGGGCAAGAGAAGTTTTTGTGGATGCTTAAGTTACCAGCCTATAGCCCCGATGGGGCAAGAGAAGTTTTTATGGAGCCTTAGGTTACCAACTTTAAGCCCCGATGGGGCAATACATATAGATAGAACCAATTTATAACATTACCACATTACCACATTACCACATTGTCATATTGTCATATTGTCAAATTATCACATTATCACATTGACACATTATCACATTGATACATTATCACATTGTCACATTGTCACATTTCTCATGTTCCTTGCACTAAGCAATATCGCAGAACTTATCATTGATAAGTTCAGGATGTGTCGAAGTGTCACTCCTTCCCTTTCCTCACCACCAAAATTTTATCAATTTTAGGTCCGTCCATATCCACGATTTCAAATTCGAAATCCTCCCAGCTCGCCTTTTCAGTTTCTTTCGGAATTCTCCCCAATAATTGTATGATCAGTCCTCCGACCGTGTTGACTTCAAAGTCTTTAATATAATCTTCCATCCCAAATTCAATCAGAAAATCCGGCAACGGGTAATGGCCATCAATCAACCATGAATTTTCATCGCGTTTTTCAAACGCATATTCCTGTCCATAAAATTCAGAAACTTCGCCGACCAGTGCTTCAAGGATATCGCTCATTGTGATGATGCCCTGTGTGGAACCGTATTCATCGATCACCATGGCATAATGGATATTGCTTTCTTTAAATTGCTCCAGGGCTTTATAAGCTGATGCCCCTTCGGCGATGTAAGTGGGTTCAGCTAAAATATTTTTCAGATTAAATTCATCTCTATCAATCTCGGCAAATAATTTCTTCAGGCTGACAATGCCAACAATATCCTGGACGTCACTGTCATAAACGGGGTAGAAGTTGTGCATATCTTCGGAGACAAGCTTTTTAACTTCTTCTTTTGTGTCCGCCAAATCCAACGACATCATTTTTGATCTTGCTGTCATCAGTGAACTGACACTTCTGTCGCCGACACTAAATACCCGGTTGACAATTTCTTGTTCGATTTCCTGTACCTCGCCACCTTCAGTGCCTTCCTGGATGATCGATTTTATTTCTTCTTCTGTGACTTTGCTACTGCTGGATGGTTTTATACTAAATACTTTGAGAAAAAGATCTGTTGCGGTAGTGAGAAGAAAGATGAAAGGTGCTAAGATGATACCGATGATTTTCATTGGCAGTGCTGCACGCTTTGCGATCGTTTCCGGGTAGGTGAGCCCTATCCTTTTCGGAACCAATTCACCGAGCACCAATGCAAAAAAACTGATGACGATCAGCACAACGGCAACGGATAATGTATGCGCGTAAGGAGCAAAAAGAGGAAACTTGACGATAATAGCTTCGATATGATGTGTTATTTCCTCGCCACTATAAATACCGGTAAGTAAGCCGATGATTGTGATCCCGATTTGAGCTGTCGACAAAAGTTTACTGGGATTGGATGCCAGGTCCAGAGCAATTTTAGCCCCTCGACTGCCTCTTTGAGCCGAAAAATTCAGTCTGTTTTTCCGCGCAGAAACCAATGCTATTTCTGACATAGAAAATACACCGCTGATCAGGATCAATGTGAGAATGATGATGATTTCCATGAGTTGGTTTTATTCCATCCGGGAAGCCCCGGCATTCAATTTGACCACAAGTTAAAAAATCGTCAGTCGTCTGTTGTCAGTTGTGAATTGTCAGTTGTGAGTTGTCAATTGTAAGTTGTGAGTTGTGAGTTGTCAGTGACACTTTGCATTTAGCCACTAATTACACGAATTAACACAAATTAATTTCTTTAAAGCATTTACGCTGCACCTTTTGCTTGTTACTTATTGCCAATTGCTCATTGCCTATTGCTTATTGCCTCTTCCGCCCATTCCGCCTGGTTGCTGAGCTGTAGCACCAGGTTGCGTGATAGCAGGTCGAAGCATTCCGCCTTTTTCCCCTTAATTTTGCCTTATGCATTTTTTCCGTAGCACTGCTTTCCGATGGTCGATCTCTATAATCATGCTGGCTTTGCTGTGCTACCAACTTTGGTCCCGAACTGATCATTTCAGGACATTAAGCCTTGACATTTTTTCAAAAACCGGTTGGTGGATAGTATTAGTGTTTTTCCTGATGCCGGTCAATTTGTTTGTTGAGACACTTAAATGGAGGACATTTTTATCCGTCCATATTAAAGTCCCATTAAAATATATATTCAGGGCAGTTGCAGGAGGAATAGCACTTTCTCTTTTTACACCGAACAGGATAGGAGAATACGGTGGCCGGATATTGTTCATGCCTTCAGAATCCAAATGGCCAGTTGCTATTTCGACATTCATGGGAAGTTACGCACAGAACCTTGTTGCACTTACTGCAGGCATTAGCTCATGTATTTTTCTTTTTAAAGGAATGTTAGTGCTGAAAATTTTAGGCATCATTCTCGTCATCATCGCAGGTACTTGTTTTTTTCAAATGAGAAAAGTAATTCAACGGGTTTCTTTTCTAAGTAAATATTCCCTCATCAAAAAATTAATTGGAAAACTTCACTACATCGATGACTATTCTTCGGCAGTATTGATCCGGGCATTACTTCTTGCCCTGGCACGTTATATCGTCTTTTCTTTTCAGTTTATTTTACTTCTTCATGCATTTGAGCCCTCGATACAATTTGGAATATTATTTTTAGGTGTGAGCGGTATGTATCTTTTCCAGGCACTGGTTCCACTCCCACCGGTAGCTGATGTGATGGCACGAACAAATATTGGACTGATTTTATGGTCAGGGTCGGGAATGAGTGAACTAAGCATATCCCTGGCCAGTTTAATGATCTGGCTGATCAACTTGTTGATCCCTGCGATGTTAGGTAGTATTACTTTAGGTACGAATGCCAGGTATAATACGTTAAGTACACATGATCAATTTGCTTCTTCTGATTTCAAGCCTGTGGTGGTGGAGCAATCTTCCAACACCTGACAGTATTCCACCGGTGTTGGACCTATGCAATATTCAAAACGATAGCTGGCAGGGCGGAGAAGAAATTACGTACAGGCTTTATTATCAACTCAATGTACTCTGGATTCCTGCGGGCGAGGCCATTTTTAAAGTTAAGGATGTCGGTGACAGGTATTTCATTTCGATTGATGGCAAGACGATCAGTGCTTTCGAGTGGTTTTATCATGTCGATGATCATTATGAAAGTGTGATTGATAAAAAAACGTTGCTTCCGCTTTCCTTTTCACGGGATGTTCATGAAGGTAAATTTCAATGGTGGGACAAATTTTTCTTTGACCAGAAAGGTCACAAAGTCCACGCTTCAAAAGGATGGCCTGGCAAGGAAACAAAAAACTACGATGCAGATCTTTCTGGATGCATGCACGATATGATATCCATCATCTACGGCATACGCAATGTCAATTTTGAAAACCTGGAGGAGGGACAAAAATTTGGCATTAAAGTTTTTGTAGAAGAAGAATATCCGTTAACTGTCGAATTGATGCAAAAAAATACGGAAACGAAGATTCATGGATTAGGAAAGCAAATGACAAATGTCATCAGGCCGGAAGTGATCTCCGGACATTTTTTTAACCAGGATACGCGCATGGATGTTTATATATCAACAGATGGCAATCAGCTACCGCTTGAGATTGAGAGTCCTGTTTCAGTAGGTAAAGTCAGAGGTATTCTTTCGGAGTATAAAGGACTTAAACATCCATTGGTTTCTCATGAATAACGACACCCTCATCCTTTGACATCTCCCGCTCAGCACAAGTCTGGAATCTGCTAATCCGGCATCGAAGAAAATACCTATTTTGCCCCGCCTACCTAATACAGGCATTTAGTCATCACTCCTAAAATTTAACTTATATGAAGAGCTTCTTCGGTCATCCTCCAGGTTTGGCCACTTTGTTTTTCACTGAAATGTGGGAACGGTTTTCTTATTACGGAGGTCGGGCTATGCTGATCCTATACATGACTGCTGCTGTCACTGGACTTAATCCCGGTCTGGGATTGACTGTGGTAGAAGCCGGAGCCTTGTACGGATTATATACTGCCGTTGTATACATGACCAATCTACCGGGTGGATGGATAGCTGATAAATTTCTTGGTGCACGAAATGCAGTCTTTTACGGAGGATGTGTGATCGCTCTTGGAAACCTAATGCTGGCTGCTCCTTTTGGACTGCCAAGTTTTTATAGCGGGCTGGTCCTGATTGCCATCGGAACCGGATTACTGAAACCTAACGTGAGCACGATGGTCGGATCATTATATGGTAAAGGAGATATTCGACGCGATTCAGCATTTTCAATTTTTTATATGGGCATCAACCTCGGAGCATTACTATCTCCTTTGATCGCCGGTTGGTTTGGACAGAGAGTTAACTGGCATGTTGGATTTCTTGTCGTGGCTATTGGAATGGTGCTGGGACTTATTCAATATAAACTTGGTGCAAAATATCTAGGTGATTCAGGGAAACTGGTTCGTGCAGGTACACCGGAAGAACATGAGAAACAACAAAAATCACTTCGCAATGCCGGTCTTGGTGTATTGGCTGTTGCTGCAATTTTATTAGCTCTTCATTTTACAGGCATATTCTTATTGACTGTTGTCAATATTTCAAATTTAGTGGGTATCCTCCTGCTGGTGATTCCGATCATTTATTTCGGATTCTTATTTTCCAAGGGAGGATTCGATGCAGCCGAAAAAAACAGGATCGTCGCCATTATTATTTTCTACCTGGCGGCGGCACTCTTCTGGTCAGCATTTGAACAGGCAGGATCTACACTTACATTATTTGCAGATAGGTATACCAACAATAGTGTCCTCGGATGGGAGTTCCCATCTACCTGGTGGCAATCCATCAATGCAGGTTTTATCATTGCGCTTTCCGCAGTTTTTGCCTGGCTTTGGATCAAGCTCGCTAAAACCGGAAATGAACCTTCCACACCGATGAAATTTGCCATAGGACTTTTGCTTGTGGGTATAGGGTTTTTAATCCTTGTTCCTGCTGCAATGCTTATTGAATCTACCGGGGGTAAAGTTGGAATTATTTGGTTGTTGATGTTATACTTTGTTCAGACGCTCGGTGAATTATCACTATCACCTGTCGGTTTAAGTGCGATGACAAAACTTGCTCCTGTTCGCATTGTGGGACAGATGATGGGGATATGGTTTCTGGGTGCAGCAACCGGTAATTTTATCGGAGGCCGAGTAGGAGGACTATTTGAAACCTTTCCGTTGAAATGGATTTTCCTTGCCGTATTTGGAACAAGCCTGCTTGCTGCATTGATCATGTTCTTCCTCGTTCCGTGGATGAAGAGATTGATGGGAGAAGTCAAGTAGTTACTGGTGATCAGTAGTCAGTAATCGGTAATCAGTATTTTTTATCTGTATAATTTCATGAACTTATCAATTCAATGAGATGTAACACATCGCAAAAGAACATGTGATATATTTCGGTTCTCTGGTTTATTAGTGTAGTACGATATTGTATATTAGTCTATTCACTTTTCACTTTTCACTTTTCACTTTTAGTTTTTAGTTTAATTCATGATTGATTTTGATTTATTAAAACGAATTTCTGAAACTCCTGGCGCCCCGGGCTTTGAGCACCAGATCCGTAAGCTGGTGTCAAGTGAGATCAAAGACCTGGTGGATGAGATGTACATTGATTCGATGGGTTCCCTGATCGGGGTGAGGAAAGGACGTGAAAAAAAACGCGTGCTGGTCGCAGCGCATATGGATGAGATCAGCTTCATCGTCACCCATATTGATGACGATGGATTCATTCGCTTTCATCCACTGGGTGGATTTGATCCGAAGACCCTGACCGCACAACGTGTTATTGTACACGGCAAAGAATCAATTCCCGGTGTGATGGGAAGTAAGCCCGTTCACCTGATGACGGCTGAAGAAAAAAATAAGCTTGTCCAGCTCCGCGATTATTTTATCGATGTAGGCATGAAAGTCGACAAGGTAAAAGAGATCATCAGCATAGGCGATCCAATCACGAGAGAAAGAGACCTGATTGTGATGGGCGATTGCGTCAATGGAAAATCACTCGACAACCGGGTTTCTGTTTATATCCTGATTGAGACCTTGAAAGCATTGAAAGGAAAAGAAATTCCATACGATTTCTATGCAGCATTTACCGTACAGGAAGAAGTAGGGCTCCGTGGTGCATTCAATGCAGCAGGCCACATCGATCCTGATTTTGGAATTGGCCTCGACACGACGATTGCTTACGATACACCAGGTGCTCTTGCATTTGAAATGGTGACAAAATTAGGAGACGGTACTGCCATTAAAATAATGGATGCATCGATCATCTGCGATTCACGCATGGTTTCTTTTATGAAATCAACGGCCGAAAAACATGGCATCAAATACCAGGCAGAAATATTACCTGCCGGTGGAACGGACACTGCAGCGATTCAACGACAAGGGGCTAAAGGATCCATCGCCGGTGCGATTTCCATCCCGGTGCGACACATTCATCAAAGCATCGAGATGGCCAACATTGAAGATATTGAAGGATCTATCAAATTGTTGACAGCTACCATTGAAGAACTTGATCATGGAAATTGGGAATTGGAATGACTATAGACCAAAGACTATATATTAATGCTAGTTCTTAAGTTCTTTCTTAAGTTTCTTATGTTTCTAAGTGGTAAAGAGGACCAACGACCAATGACCATTGTTCTTTCTTAAGTTTCTAATTCACAACTCACAACTCACAACTCACAACTGACTACTCACTCTCTCACTCTCTCACTCTCTCACTCTCTCACTCTCTCACTCTCTCACATTCTCACTTATGAACTGGACTGAACAAAACAATAAACTTACCGTCGAATATGTTTTCGAAGATTTTTCACAAGCCTGGGCCTTCATGACTGAGGTAGCCATGCTGGCCGAGCGAAAAAATCACCATCCCGAATGGACCAATGTTTGGAACCGCGTGTCGATTTCGCTGACAACACATGATGAAGGCGATGTCGTCACCGAAAAGGATCGCAAACTGGCCGATGGCATCAGTAAAATATACGAGCGCTACCAGAATCGTAGTTAATGACTCTTCAGAGTAAGTTGCCCGATGTCGGCACCACTATTTTTACGGTGATGTCACGACTTGCTGTTCAGCATGGTGCTATCAATCTTTCGCAGGGATTTCCTGATTTTGATGCGGATCCGATACTCATACGGTTAGTTTCAGAGGCTATGTCTTCCGGGCATAACCAATATGCTCCAATGCCGGGATTACCTGATCTCTGTAAGGCTATTGCCCGGAAATTGCACAATGATTATGGTTGGATGCCGGATGCAGATTCTGAAGTAACGGTTACTGCCGGAGGAACCCAGGCTCTGTACTCCATTATCGGTGCCATGATAGGACAAGGCGATGAAGTCATTGTGCTGGAACCGAGTTATGATAGTTATATCCCATCCGTTATTTCTTTCGGAGGGGTGGTCAAAACTGTTCAACTTCTGCCGCCCTTGTATAATGTGGATTGGGATGCGGTAGAATCAATGATCACTTCCCGGACAAAATTGATCATGATCAATACTCCGCATAATCCATGCGGCGTAGTCCTGAATCAACAAGATCTGTTGCGTCTTGAGCAGATGGTGGTGAAGCATGGCATCTACCTTATCAGCGATGAAGTGTATGAGCACATCATTTTTGACGGGTTGAGGCACGAGTCCGTCCTGCGTTATCCTGAATTGTACAAACGCTCTTTCGTGGTTTTCTCTTTTGGGAAAAGCCTGCATGTCACCGGATGGAAGACCGGGTATGTGATTGCTCCACCTGAACTGACCAGGGAGTTTCGCAAGATCCACCAGTTCAATGTGTTTTCCGTCAACAGGCCCATTCAGACAGCAGTGGCTCACTACATCAATGAATATGCTGATTTTGGATCACTTTCCTCTTTTTACCAGGCCAAAAGAGACATGTTCGTTCGGTTGATGGATGGATTGCCGCTAAAATTCCTTCCCTGCTATGGAAGTTATTTTATACTTGCGGATTACAGTGAAGCATCATCAATGGATGATATGAGTTTTGCAAAACTACTCACCGTTGAAGGTGGAGTGGCGACTATTCCTTTAAGTCCTTTCTATAAAAATGGAAGCGATGAACATGTCGTACGGTTCTGTTTTGCGAAGAAGGAATCTACTTTGGCAGAGGCAGCCTCGCGATTAAAGAAGTATTTCGGTTCTAATCAAAGTAAACCGTTGAGGGTCGGTTGACCGACCCGGTTACTGAACTGCACAAGGAAGAGGGAGAGGTGTCGAAGTATGGTGATCTCAAAGCGCAGCTTTGAGTGAAAAATCTTCATTTCGCAAAGCACAGCTTTGCAGACACCCGACGTCGGTCAACCGACGCCGAACATTTTGTCACGGATTCATAATTATTTTTTTCATATTATTAAAAAAAAAGTATATTATTAAGTATATCTTGATCAAAATGTTTATGTTCGCGTCAATTGCAACTATTCAACAAAATCAGATCAAGATAAAATGATAAACTCCCCAGCAACCAAGCAGTCAGCCAAGGTGATAAGCCATCACAAGTTTGCTACTGTACTATTAAACAAATCTACCGGTCAAAAGTCCTTGCGAGCGGACACCAGTTTTTACCCGGGCGACGTGATGTGTCATTTCGGTGCCGGAATCACCCAGTCATACGCCACTTACCTAACGGTTCAAATCGGTGTTGACAAGCACATCACCCTGATGCCGGAATTTCTTCAGTACATCAACCACAGTTGTGCCCCTACTGCCTTTTTTGATACCACATCGATGGAATTGGTTTGCTTAAAAGCCATGCAGGCCGGAGATGAGATTACTTTTTTCTATCCAAGCACAGAATGGGAAATGGCCCAACCTTTCATTTGCAACTGCGGTAAGCCTGAATGCTTACAATTGATCAACGGTGCCTCACATCTTTCACCTGAAGTCCTTGACAGGTACAGACTCACCGATTTTATCCGCCAAATGATCAGCCAGAAGTTATCAAAGCCAAAAACTAAACGATAATCATCTGTTATAAGGAAGTCTCGACCATTGAGACTGAGGCGGAGAGCTAAGGGCAGAGGCCAGTGAGGCTGTACTTCTGCAGATTTTCAAAGGCATTCGCCGGATATCCTTTTTAATCATGTAATCAGTAAAAAGTAATCAGTTTACTTTTGAAAGGACCAGAATTACAAATGCAATCTGGTGATTGCTATTTATTAAATGTGCAAAAAATGAAATCCATAAAACTGACCTGCATCATCCTCATCTTCTTAGTCGGTAAAATAGCCACGGCACAAAACATGGGCCTGGCCTTGGAGGGGGAAGAATGGAAAGATGTAAAAGAATACCCGGTAAACGGAAAGAACAATTTCCTCAAAAAAGAAAAACTCAATTTCGGCGAATTCAAAGCGCTGGAGGTCGATCGCTCATGGACTAAAGGAACTACGGTGACTACAGGCCTGACAGAAGGCGTGCCTACTGATGACTTTTACAAAAAAATCATCACCACCGATCACATTCATAGGCAACAAACACTTTATTTCTCATTAGGGGATGAAAGCGGCCAGCAGAGCAAAGCATTTTGCCTCAGTCGACTTGATGCAAGAGATTTTAATATTGGCAATAGCTCGGTGAGTGCTCTCAACTTACTGCTGGATCTGGCCGGACCGGGCGTAGAATCATCGAATATATTTTATACAAAAATATTTGTCGGTCCATCGCCTGATGGCTGGGAATTATTTTTGGACAACCAGGCGGCCATGACACACCCAAAAAATTACATCGGCTACCTGGCAAAAAATGATAAAGAATATTATTCCATCATTCCCTCCATGCGTGTCAAATCAAAAAATGGAAAAGTGGGTTCGATGCCTTTCGGATCAGCAGGCTTTATTATTCGAAATAAAATGGATGAGCCTTTGGCCGCTGTATCTATTATCGACAATGGAATTATTTACTTAAAAGATATCGATCCACGCGAGCGTATGCTTCTTGCTACTACATGTGCAGTGCTTTTGCTACGACCTGCTGATCTGTAATTTTAAACTCCATTTGTCCCAGCTCCTTAAGTGAAACTAAACCCTAAAATCCTAAAACTTGCCCGGCATGAAGCCAATCATCATTTGATGTCAGATCTCCAATTTACATTGGAGCTGCATCGGTTTTTGAAAGATGAAATTGATTTGGACACTTACCTTACGTCCGATTCCGGATTTAAAAAATTTCTGTATGACTACGGAGTGGGTCGAACCTTAAAAGCCGGTGACATACCTAAAAAGGCAATATTAACTCTGATCAAAAATTTTAAATTCGGAAAATCACATGCTGAGGAAATACTGGCCTTAGCTACTAAAATTCAACAAAACGGCCTTTCTTCTCATTCAGGTAAAAGCAGACCCGGACTGCCTCAATCGTTTTGTTCTAAATTCCTTTATGTAATGAAACCGGATAAATTGATACCGTACGATTCATATGTACTAAAGTCTCTTCAGTTCAGAACAGGTCATCTTATAAAAACATTGGATCAGTATTATGAAACAGCGAATCACTTACGCCTTCAATATTTTCCGGAAACCGGACGTGAAGTCATTCAACTTAAAGAGAAAAGTGATCCGCAATTCCGTGCACAGATGATCAAATTGAAAATTAATGTAGATAGACTCCTGAGTTGGAAATTAACGGATAAATATTTATGGTGTGAAGAATTTGACCGAAAATCAAATACTTCTATTTAGGAATGAATGTGAGTTAACTTACTTCCTGGCTATCACCAATTTCCCAATCTTAAACGCATTCACTGTCGACAGCTGAACAAAATAAATTCCGTCGGGCCAATCACTTGTCCTGACATCCATTTTATTTCCCTGCATTTTTCCTTCGAAATATAACTTACCGGAAGAAGTGAAAACCCGTAATTGTGTATTCGCATCAGCATTTTGAGCCAGCATTATTTGAAACGAGTCAGTCGCAGGATTTGGTGTCAGCCTGAGCTTCCCGATAGATCCGGGCTCAGCAATTGCTGTGATTGGATTTTCAGCTGATAGGGATAAAATCCATGCAGTACGAATGGACAAACTATTTTCGTTGGAATGCCAACCCGCAAAACCTCCATGATCATCAATCGTAATCTTTCCAGCAGATTGTTGAGTCAATAATTCCGTGACAAAATATTCTCCCGGAGCTAAAGCAGAAATTTCAAGAGAAAATATTGGATCAGCAGGCTGCGCGCTTGTATTGACTGCAACCAGGACCGCTTCATGATCAAGGACTCGCGCAAAACTGAAAACATTATCCACCTGATCACTCACCATCAAAGTCTGTCCTCTGCGCAAAGCCTCTTGTTCATTCCGTATCCTGATTAATTTGCGATAATGTTGTAACAGCGAGCTCGGATCAGCATTCATGTCTTCCACATTGTTCGTATGGTAATTGGTGCCCAAACTACTCCAGGGTGTCACATTAGAAAATCCACCATCGGCCTGATCGGCCCATTGCATCGGGCGACGTTTGCTGGGATCATCTCCACTTCCAACCATTCCTATTTCTTCTCCATAATAAAGAAACGGAATCCCCGGAAGCGTCAGATAAATTGAAGCAGCAAGTTTCATTTTCTCGACGTCACTGCCCAATACACCAAACACCCTGTCCATGATCGTGATTCGTCAAAAACGTGCCATACTGCAGCAACGGATAAGATTGCAAAACGGTATTCAGTTGCTGTTCGAGATTAACAGGATTTCCATTATTGACTGCATCGAGGATAGCACCGGCAAGTCCAAATTCGAAACACGCATCAAGCCTGTCATCCTGTACATAAGGAATAATGGATGATGTGCTTGACCAAACTTCCCCCACTGTAAATGCATCAGGATTTTTAGTTTTATAATCTGTGTTAAATTCCTGCAGAAGATCGTATGTCTCCGGCGTATTCTCTAATACATTTCCATCTTCCACTAAATATTTGATGGCATCGAGCCGATAGCCATCCACTCCTTTGTCCAGCCAATAATCGACAACATCAAACATCTTTTCTTTCAGCGCTGTGGACCTATAGTTGAGATCCGGCATCCCGCTCGTGAATAAGCCATAGTAATAATCTCCGCCTCTCGGATGCCAGAGAGTTTGTCCCCAGGGACCTATCGTGCCGGGATCTGTATGCGACCAAATGTACCAATCCCTGTATCCTCCTGTGTTATTGGCCGATTGTGTAAACCATGCATTCTGACTGGAGGAATGATTCATCACAAGATCAATAATGACTTTAATGCCTCGCTGATGTGCAGCTGCAAGAAAGTCCTGAAAATCCTGCATTGTGCCATAGTCAGGTTCTGTAGCATAATAATCTGCCACATCATAACCATGATAGCTCGGCGACTTCATCATCGGCATCAGCCATATACCTGTTATGCCAAGATCATTGTGTGTTTCAGGATTCCCATCATTGAGATAATCCAATTTGTCCATCAATCCTTTAAAATCTCCAATGCCATCGTTATTGCTATCATAAAAACTGCGAACGAATACTTCATAAAATACAGCATCATTCCACCAGTGGGTATCCGAATTATAGACAACGGATGGCAAACAAATTTCACAGCTGTTGAAGCAATGGATTTCAGGTTTATCTTTTGGAGAATTGTAATTCAGTATCCTGTTGTTTAATCCATTTGTTCCCGGAGTACTACAATCACTCGGTAAGTTTTCTGCACCGAGAATATTATTTCCATTGACGAACAAATACTGGTATTGATTAAAAGGCATGATCAAATCCGCTTCATACGTACCATCGTGGTTCAAATCCTTCATCTCTATGGAAGTGGGGTCCCAATCCTGTGCGTATCCTGCTGCAACCTGGAAATTACCCATGATATGCACGCCGTTTGCTGAGATCACCTGGCCGGTCATATTGACTGCAAGATGAAGTATAGCAATGCAATTATTGAAAAGAACTGCAGGGAGCACAAGATTGGTATTACCTACTACGACCTCACGATTATGAGTGTTTCCAATGGAACACTCAGCAGGTGGATTTTCATCCATGCCCCATGCATTTCCATTGATGAATTTATATTCATAAGTACCTGGTGGAACTGAAACTGTGATCTCATAAATTTTATCTCCATTGACATCCGTAACGAGTGTTGAGGCCGGATTCCAATCACTGCCTAATCCGGCTACCGATTGGAAATTACCTGCGATATGTACGCCACTTGCCGCTACGACTTCATTCCTCATATCCACTTTGAGCGTCACATTGACATTTTGACCCTGAAGGAAGGTAAAAGAGAATAAAAAGAATAGAAGATTTAGAATGGGTAATCTCATGATAATGGTTGTATGATCTGATAAGTTAAATATAAGGCAGAAAAGGCAAATGTTCAGATTTTCGACAGTATTCGCCAGGGTATCTTGATAATATAGTATTCGGTAATCTGTATTCAGTTAAAATTTGAAATAAGGAATTCGACAAATGCAATCTGGTGATTGCTGAGTTGGTTTACAATTGAAAACAAAAGAAAAAGATCAAAAACTCAATCCGAAATCTTATAAAACTGTCACCAGACAAATGTAGAAATCTAGTTCTATTTATAATCAGACTGATTACCGCTTACTGAATACTTGAATTAGACAAAACTTTTGCGCATGCAATTGCAAATCTACTTCGGTCCCTGCGGGCCCGGTTTCGGTGGCATCTTCAGACTATCTGCCGGAAAATGTGCTTTCAATGTATCCATTTGAGCTCCGGCCCAGTTGATGATGAGTTGTCGCTGTTCATCCGTCAACTTAGCTTCAGGATGCAAACCAAACCAGGTGTATGATGGCAGCGGCATCTTTTTTTCCTTGACGTTCTCAATGATGTCTTTGAATTTTTTATTCTGAAAGGCTATCCTTCTTGATGTGAAATTTGAAAAATTAAGCCGTTGCTTGCCGTCTTTCACATGACTCGCCAGCCACCAGGCTACCGGTTGCACAGCTTCATACCAGGGATAGTTTGTTTTATTCGAATGACAATTATAACAGGCATTGTGAAGTAATGTATCCACATCAATGGGGATGGTATATTTTAAAGCGATATCATTCGTACGATCACCAGATAGGTTTTTCGCGGGACGGAAAAACTGGATGCCTATGAAGATAATGATGAATGCAATTAAGATAATGCGGATCATAAAGTTTAATTTTTTGGACTGGATTGTACTTTTAAGGATATGAATATTAATCTAATATGGGGTAGTAAGCTAATAAAGCTTTAAACGTAAAGGAGAATAACTTGTTCATTTAGACGTATTTAAGGGTTGAAAGGAGTAATATTTGGCAATTTAACTCAGAGATGCTATGTTTGCAGTCCTTTTGAAATAGGGAGTATAGCTCAGCTGGTTCAGAGCATCTGCCTTACAAGCAGAGGGTCCGCGGTTCGAACCCGTGTACTCCCACAAAATGAAGGTCACTGAAAGGTGACCTTTTTTATTTTAGTAAATTGTTCAATTGATTCAGAGCATTTTGGATGAAAAATCATATTCTTAACCAATTTTAATGATTTGGTTTAGTTTCATTTGAATGTAGCCCAATTGCTCAATTTGTTATGGAATAAGGATAATAAATTAACATTAATTCTGAGATTCAATGAATAAGAAATATATAAATCATTTGATACTGTGGCCGATTATTAGCTTATGCCTTGTCATGTGTAAAAAAGATGAAGATCCAGGACTCACGAAATGCCAATTGAAATTTATTGCTTCGTGGAAAGTGAATGATCACTTTGTTGATTTTGATAATGATTCATTGGTTTCAGAATATACTGCTAATTATAACCTTCAATTCATCTCGGATGGCAAGGGGATTATTTCCCATCCATTAGTAAATCCACAAAGTTTTTCATGGGAATGCTTTAGTGATACACTGTCAATATCCAATGGTATGATCGGGCCCTTATTCGTTGAAGATGGGAAATATGTTCTGGTCAGTGAGACTGATTCTAACTTAACATTGTTTAAGCATTTAATTTTCAATGGAGTTTCCTTAAAAATTGAAACATGGCGAACCATGATCTTAACCAGAAATTAATATAATCACCAATCGCTTCATAATTCTTTGACTGTTTTAATCTTTGAAAAAATCTTTTGGTCCACCTGGTAAACCCCGGTTACAAACCCTCTCTGCTTACTGACATAATCCGTTCCGTCTTCAAGAGGCTTGGAAGAGAAATACGGAAAATGAAAGTGAATCGCCATTGGGTCTTTTTCATCCACATCATATTGAACAAAATGACTGGGTTCGATATAATATGGCGATGTAATATTTTTTTCAGCCCATTTCGAAACATCCTGGTATGCATCGGCCATATAAGTAAAAGCTTTATCCGATTGAGTATTTACCGCCCAGCCCGTCATTAAAGTCTCCACTTTAAGCCCCGGCTTCCATTCGAAATCCAATGCCACCGTTTTGTTGTGTTCATAATGTTTGTCGACTCTATTCCAATAACCTTTAGGAATAATGTCTTTAAATTCCTTTTGGTACACACTGTCCTCCATAAATTCAATGAAGATGCTGGTCTGTGCATGATCATGCTGTCCATTCAGCATAGATAGTATTTGATTTAAATATTTTTTTCTGTTATCCAGTGTAGGATCTTCATACACCAGGAAATAAGCTGCTGAATCAATGATCGCCACTGACATTTTCGCTGCGCCCTGCGATTGAACAGCCTTAAATAATTGCCGTGTCTGTTCGACCTCTTTTTTACTCTGCGACGTTTCCCTTTCGAT
Organism: uncultured Saprospiraceae bacterium; assembly: GCA_963746195.1. Classification (GTDB taxonomy): domain Bacteria; phylum Bacteroidota; class Bacteroidia; order Chitinophagales; family Saprospiraceae; genus Opimibacter. The sequence continues at coordinate 517,823 of CAVVAS010000005.1, forward strand.
TTCCTCTTTGGTCACCCTGAGTTCTGGAGCATTCTTATACCACAGGATCTCAAACTGAACTTCAGGATCCGCTTTCAAAGCGACCACCGACTCTCTTTTCTTTTCCTTATAGATAGAAGGCAGAATATTCATTCGGGTATCTACGACTACATACTGACCGGGGAAATTTTTATTGAGCCAGGATTCAAGATTTTCTGTTTTGGTAAAGCAGCTAAAGATCGACATGAGGAGTGCAAGACTGATGAAGAATAGAAATGATATTTTTTTCAAAACAATTTTTGATAAAGCTAATCATTTACAACTGGCAATAGGCAATAAGCAATAAGCAAGGGGAAATGAAAATCAAATCTTAATGCTTCGACACTCTCATCCTTCCGCGCAGTCAGCTCAGCACAAGTGAATCATAATTTTTTCAAATAAATCTGCGTCCTCTTTTTAACCCTTAGAAACTTATGATAAATTAGAAAGCCACTTAGAAATAAGATAAACATCTAACTTTTTAGCCATTTCAAATTCACCATTAACCCGCTTCTTTAGCCTGCGATACTGTCGTACTTCGCAGATTATTCTCATCAGAAGAATCCTACGATCTACGAAGAAATATGTAAATTTGTCCTCATATATCCAACTATACGATGAAAGTAACTGAAGACCTGATTGATCAAATCCTCGAACAGGGTGAAAATGGTTCCTTAGACCCATCACCATACATGGAAAACCTCAAATTCCTCATCATGGACGATGACGAAATTGAACTGACCGAAGAGGACCATGCCTACCTGATATTTCTTGGCACTATATGCATGGAGAGCCTCCAGCGAACCGGTTTATACAAGGATATCGATGATGAAGAATACCTATTCGATATGGAAGATGTCAACTGGGATTCGTTTGAAGCTGCTGATGGTAATCTTGATACCTTCCTGGATAATGTATCAGAAGATTACCCGGAAATGGACCTGCTCGATTTCCTGGCCTTTTCCATTTTACCTGTGGATGAGGATGATGATGACAAGGACGATCAGCCTGTGATGAGTTCAGAAGATGGACAGTTACTTGGATTTATGCGAGTGAAGGCGTTGATTGATGCGATAATTCTGCCGAAAGTGTAATGTAGTTGGAAATAGTTCGGAAAATGGTTAAATTGGTGAACCCAATATATCCTTAAAATGAAAAATCTCTGCAAATTTTTCCTTACTCTAACCTTCCTCCTTACTTCCTTTACTTACGTTCTCACTCAGGTTCCGGACGACATTAACGGTCGCCTGTGGCGCCTAAAACTCGATGTCAGTTTAATGATTTCAATTTGCCTGATCTTCATTATTCGATGAGGACTGCCGTTTAATACTTTCCTGATGCACCGCACTGAAATAATCACTAATAAATCCTTCACTCAATCCTCTCTCCCTTCCCATATCCTTTGCTTTCTCCAGGATATCATTCCATCGCTTCATTTGAAGGATGGATATGCGATTGTGTTTTTTATGCTTACCGATTTCTTCACTGAGTTTCATTCGTTTTGCCAGGAGATTTAATACTTCCAGGTCAAGCTGATCGATTTGATGACGAACTGATTTCATGTACTCCAGCAGATCGCTGTCATCAATCATTTCCCGTTTGAAAATAAGTTTATCAATAAGCAGTTTGTAAGTAGCAGGGGTGATCTGCTGCTGTGCATCGCTCCAGGCATGATCGGGATCACAATGTGTCTCTGTCATCAACCCATCATAGTTCAGATCCAGTGCATATTGTGCGACATTCAATAACTCTGCACGATTGCCACAGATATGACTATTGTCACAAAGCAATGGAATCTCCGGCATTCGTCTTCGAAGTTCAATCGGGATTTCCCAATAAGGCTCATTCCGAAACATCGACTTTGCATAAGTTGAAAACCCTCTGTGTACGGCGGCGATGTGTTTGATTCCTGATGCAGCCACTCGTTCTATGGCGCCAATCCACAAATCAAGATCCGGATTCGTTGGATTTTTTACCATCACCGGGACATCCACTCCTTTTAATACATCAGAAATTTCCTGCACGGAAAATGGATTGGCAGTAGATCTTGCACCTATCCATAAGACATCGACCCCGAATGCAAGAGCTTTTTCAACTTGTTTTGCATTCGCGACTTCGATAGTTGTTTTAAGCCCCGTTTCCTCTTTTACTCTTTTAAGCCATGGAAGTGCAATAGAACCCTTGCCTTCAAATACTCCGGGACGTGTACGTGGTTTCCAAATACCAGCTCTGAATAAATCAATGTCAGCGGCAAGCAATTGATGCGCAGTAGTTATCACCTGCTCTTCTGTCTCTGCACTGCATGGCCCTGCAATAAGAAAAGGCCTATTGTCCTTTTTCAAAAATGTTGTCGCAGGTAATGAATCTATCCGGTTAAGTATCATTTTCTTGAGTAATCGATCAGACAACAATTATTCAATCTCCTCTGTTTAATTTTTTTTATTAAAACCTTTGTCAGCTGTAAAAAATGGCAATTTCCTTTAGCCGCTAATTTCGCAAATTAACGCTAATTCAATTCTGAATTAAACATAGTGAAGGGATTTTTACCCGGATTAGTTTTGCCCCGATGGGGCAAAGTATGATTTATTATTTCTGGTGTTACCAACCTTTAGCCCCGACGGGGCATTTCTGATGTAAAAACCTAAATTGTCACATCGCCAAATTATCACATTGTCACATTGCCACATTATCACATTAACACATTGCCACATTGCCACATTGCCACATTATCACATTGTCACATTCTCACGATTTCCCAGGTACAGCCTGTGTCGTCACTCCAGGACTTCGTTTCAAAAACTCATCATATAATAATGTCTGTCTTGATTCAAGCGGTACATCCCAACCATTGATGAAGAGATATTTGATTTGTGTAGCAGGTTCGAACGGATCACCATTTGAAATAAAAAGATTGGCTGATTTACCCACTTCAATGGAACCTAATTGGTCCGCAACGCCAAAGATTTCTGCAGGAACAATGGTGACTGCTTTCAATGCTTCATCACGAGTCATCCCATAAGCTGCTGCAAATCCTGCATTGAAAGGAAGATTTCTTGAGTTCTCAGCATCATTTGTGCGGAGTGCAACTTTGACTCCTGCTTTCTTCATCAGGCCTGCATTTTTGTATGCCTGATCATATCGATCAGATTCACGCGTGGGCATTGCGATCACGGGTCCTGTGATCACCGGAACACCGGCTGCGGCAATTGAATCTGCAACTCGCCAACCTTCAGCCACACCCGTAAGTATCGCTTTGATTTTATTTTCCTTAATCCATTTTAATGCCGCAAGAATATCTGATTCTTTATTGACTTCAATCATCGCTTTTGCTTTGCCTTGATACACCGGAAGCAATGCAGCCATCTCGGGATTATAATCTTCTTTACGATTTGTAGCTGAATCAATCGAAGCATAAGTTTTTACTCTCTCCCAGGTATCATTCAATTTTTTAACCGCCTTTTCACTATCCTTTTTTACATCATCATCAGTTCTTCTATCCCACCTGCCTCTTCTTCCTGTAGAAGGGAAATTGATGACGACCGCTTTAAATCCCGCGTACATTTGCTGAGGCGTATATCCATGCAGATTGATCAATGCAGCAGTGCCCGGAAATAATCCGCCAGACGGAGCTGTAATCACGGTTGTAACGCCACTCACCCGGGTCACAGGGATCAGCACACTATTCGGATTGACAGCCGTCAATGCTTCCATCTCTGGTGTAAGTTCTCCGAGTTCATCATAATCCTGAGTCACCGATATAGATTCAATTTCCTGTAATCCGACATGCGTACCTCCGTCAACCAATCCCGGATAAATAGTCAAACCTTTACAATCTATGACCTGTGCATCAGGTGGTATTGGAATGTTGGAGCCAACCGATACAATTTTTCCATTATCAATGATCACAGTAGTATTTTCCAATTTGCCTTTTGTCACAGTCTCCACCGTTGCATTGATCAAAGCAAATTTTCCAAATGTCGATTTTTCAACTTGCTGTGCTTTCAAAGTAACTACACCTTGAAAAAAAACAAGAAGGAAAAGAAGGAGTTTATATTTATTCATAATGATTCGTCATCAATGATGTTGTGAATTTTCCGACGTTGTGCCTCGCATGCATTCATCAGCTTCTTCTTCCTGTCCATAATAAGTTGGAGTGGCTTCTTCCGGATCAATATAAATACGCATGTCGGAAGGATCATGAGCCGCATCAAAGCGAATGATCCCATCCACGATGGTCACTTGAGGAACGGCGTATACAGATAATGGGTGGTTAGAAAAAATAGCGATGTCGCCGTCTTTCCCTACTTCAAGTGAACCCACTTTCGAATCGATGCCCAGTTGCCTTGCAGGATTAATCGTGATCAGTGAAAGCGCTTCATCATCCGACAATCCGCCATAACGTTGTGTTTTCGCTGCTTCATAATACAGGTGACGGATCATCTCACCGCTGTCACTGTTGATGGAAGTCACTACGCCGTTGCGGGTGAGAATGGTGGCATTGTAAGCTGTTGAATAATAAACTTCAAATTTATATGCCCACCAATCTGAGAATACTGAAGCCATAGCACCAAACGCGGCTAATTCAGGAGCAACTTTAAAACCTTCATTGGCATGCTGAAATGTAATTTTTTTCACGCCGAAATCCTTCAACACATTCATCAGCATCAGGATCTCATCAGCCCTGTACGAATGACATTGGATGATGATTTTTCCATCGAGAATATCTGCCATGGTTTGGTATCGTTCATTGTATACAGGAGGTGGCGTGTTTGCATTTTTTTCTTTAGCTGTTTCATATTCTTTCCATTTGTCCCTGTACACCTGGCCTTTTGCAAATGCATCGCGAATGACGTGTTCAACACCCATTCTCGTACTTGGTGAGATGCCTCTGTCCCCATAAACGCGCATTGGATTTTCACCTAAAGCAAATTTGATGGTACGTGGTGCATCTTTAAAAATATAGGTGGAAGGATCCACTTCACCATACCTCATTTTAATGGTTTGACATTGACCTCCGATCACATTTGCCGATCCATGCATCGCATGCGTGGTGGTGACTCCTCCAGCAAGCGCCCTGTAAATCGAAAGATCAAAAGGATCAATCGCATCACCGACTTTTACTTCAGAGGTCACGGGATTTGTTGCTTCGTTGATGGCATCAAGTGCGATATGAGAGTGAGCATCTATAATTCCCGGCATCACGAATAAGCCAGTCGCATCAATTTCTTTTATTCCTGATGGTGCGTGGAGATCTTTTCCGATAGCACTTATCTTTCCTTTTTCAACCAATACATCAGTTTCAGGCAGTGTGCCTTTTGTGATGGTCAGTACTGTACCATGTCGAATGACAACATCGCCTACCGGTACCTGTCCGTTAAGGGAACAGACAGTAAAAATCACGAGCAAAAAAGTAATTATTCTCATGTCACGATTTTGATGAGGCTTAATTTTTTGGAGTTGATATTCGTTGTCCACTTACGGGAAAAGATCCAAATTCTCCAACAGTGACACTTCCATCAAATGTTTCTCCATTCACTTTCAGATTAAATTCGAGAGACATGGTTTGACCACCCATATCAATGTCATAGGTGAATGAAACCGTATTTCCATCAACAACAATGGATTCCAATTCTTTATTTCCGGACGTGATATCACTGCTGGTAATGGTACCGGTCACGTTTCCATTCTCGACAGTGAACTCCATGGTGCCTTCTCGCTTCTGATCCGGAGTTTCAATGGTGTAAGTCCATTTGCCTGAGACCATAGCTTTAGCAGATGGGGATTCTTTACCTGTAGGTTTCTTTTTTTCTTTTACTTCATATTCATATAAATTCCCTTCCACGATCATGTACCGGATCGCGGCATCTTTTTCAAATAAGGGTTTATTCGAAACAAGAACATTTGCCATTTTCCCAACATCGATTGTCCCGCATTTTTTATCAATGCCCAGTAATTTTGCCGGTTGAGTGGTCAATGCACTTAAAGCCTGATCGGAAGTAAGTCCATTGTCCATCATCAACTTGATATTTTTTGTAAAATCAGTTGTCTTACCACTCAGTGTTCCAAATGAAAATGGTACACCATCTTTGGCCAATACTGCAGCTTGTGCATAATGTTGCTTCAGACTTTCAGTTCTTTTCTTTTCAAATGCTGTTTTCTCCGGATCAACTTTAGCAGTATCAGCAGTTATTTTTTTTGTAGAATCTGCAATCTTTGTTGAATCCGTTTTTTCCTTCACATCAATATTTTTTTCCTTCGCCTTCGCCTCAGCCTCATCTTTCTTATTTCCACTCTTGTCTTCAGGTAAATCAAGCGAAAGCACTAATGGAATTGAACCTGATTTGAATCGATCTTTCAGATACCATGCTTCTTCTGCATCGGAGATCACCATCTTCATTCCCAGGTCTTTTTGCAAAGCCAGGGCCCTGTGATATCTTTTACTTTTGGTGCCCTGAAATAAACCGGCATGTCGCCTTTGACTACCGGAATTAAAGCTTCATGGGCCTGATTGTAATGCGGACGAGGCACAAGCGAAGCTTCTTCATATGTAGTCTCCTGTGCCAGATCTTGTGCGGCGTTGTGATAAAGTTCACGCCATTTGGCTATAATACCGATCACTGTACCCGGATACACATCACTTGCGGCGGACCATTGAGCAAACATGGACACATCTTCTTTCCAGAACATTTGATCGGTATTTTTTCCTGCCAAAACGATGATAGCCCCTTTTCCCGGAATCATTTTTCCCATGGGTACAATGTGAGCTACGGCAAAGCCCTGTGCTCTCCAATCTGTAATTGATTTCTCCTTACTATCTACTGAAGGCCGTACACTGCGGAAAGGAGTAATGCCTGCATCTTCAAGACTTCGCATTTCCCTCTGCATCTACAGGAGGTCGTGAACCCTTGTCACGATTGCCCGGGCCTTGTTGCGGACCTGATTTATTGGCATCACTATCAGGATTTTTTACACCAATGGAAGAAAGAGCATCAATAAATGCGGGATATGCATAGAGGCTGTCAGCAGCTATTCTGTATGCATCACCAGGAATAGATGCATTTTGTCCGAAATCAGTGATCAATCCATCTCTCATGATGATAGTCGCCACCTGGGATGCTCGTCCCGGAGCTGCTATTACTTTTGCGTTAATCAACGCAATGCACCCTGTGATTTGTGGTAGATCTTCATTTACAGGTTGTGCGACAATTGCTTTGATCAGGCCTAAAACGCAAACAGATACCAGTAATAATTTCCTCATTCGTTTACAATCATATGGAGTTGGGTGTAAATTAGAAAAAGTATTTTAAGTTAGTTTTTCGAAGTGCCTGTGTTTCGGCTAACCGGGGAATAATTCTGACTAAAGACCATACCCTGCGTGATGGTTGGAGCAAATTCCAACCATGGCAACACCCCACTAATGATTGGAGCAAACTCCAACTATGGCAACAACCCCACTGATGGTTGGAGCAAACTCCAACCATGGCAACAACCCCACTGATGGTTGGAGCAAACTCCAACCATGGCAACAACCCCACTGATGGTTGGAGCAAACTCCAACCATGGCAATCATTAGCGGAAGTAGAAGAGATGCCGTGGCAGGAGTTTATCGTAGAAGGAGAAAGCCGTGGCAGGAGTTTGCTCCTGCCACATGCAAGTTAACCATGACAGGAGTTTTCTCCTGCCACAATCAAATTTCTTCTATTTTCGCCTTCAGCTATTAAATCCTAACCTTATAACCAAAGTTTATGAAATTTCCTGATGATCTTAAATACACGAGTGAGCACGAATGGATGCGAATCAGCAATGAAAAAAATACTGACGGACGAACGATTGCCATAGTAGGTATCACTGATTTCGCGCAGGGTGAATTAGGCGAGCTGGTCTATGTGGAAGTGGATACGGTCGGAGAAAAACTTAATAAGAATGAAATTTTTGGTACAGTTGAAGCCGTGAAAACAACATCCGATCTTTTCATGCCTGTGAGTGGTGAAGTGCTGGAATTTAATCATGATCTTTCCGAAAAGGGAGGCGATGACCCGGCATTGATCAATACGGATCCTTATGGCAAAGGATGGATCATCAAAATCGCGCTGACCGATACATCAGAACTGGATGAGTTGTTAGGCATGATGGCTTACAAAGAACTCACAGGTCACTAAATCTGAGGAGTTGCACACCTTTTATTTTTCTTAAAATGTTGAACAGGAAATTTCGCTGGATACCTCCTATCCTATGGGGGATATTGATCGCTGTTCTTTCATTAATTCCCGGTGGCCCGGCAAATCTGAACTTTTTGGGGATTCCATATTTCGATAAGATTGGTCATTTCGGAATGTATAGCATCTGGACCTTTTTGATCTTCATTGCATTTTCCGGAAATCCTGGAATCGAATTGAAGAGAGCATTTTGGCTGGCATTTATTTTCGGAACTATCGTGGGTATATTATTTGAATACGCTCAATTGGAAATGAGACTTGGAAGAGCTTTCGAGATTAATGATATGATCGCCAACGGGCTTGGGTCACTGACAGGCTCCCTGTGCGGCATGTATTTTATTCGTTCTCGAATGAAGAGGAAAGTTATCAACTCAAAATCCTGAATCTAACGTCCAATAGATTTTACCCTTTAAAATAATTTCAATTAAAAATCATTTCGGGAAGTAGAATCCGGTAAATACGAGGTTTGGTTGCTGAGCTGTAGCACGAGGATGAGTTATAGCTGGTCGAAGCATGGTTACTTTTTTCCGGAAAAAAAGTAACAGAAAAAAAATGAGGCAAATCGGTTTCCCAATTTGCCTCACTAGTTAGGCTATTCTATAGCTGCCTTCTTGGGTGTGTTAAAGATGAGCCACTTTCTTCATCAGGCTTGATTTCAGATTGGCGGCTTTATTTTTATGCCAGAGGTTTCGTTTCGCTAATTTATCAATTAAACTGATCACCTTAGGTAATAATTTTGATGCCTCCGGTTTATCCGTCATTTCACGCAGTTTCATAATGTTTGTACGTGTGGACTTTTTGTAATACCGGTTGCGCAGACGTTTGATGAGGTCCTGCTTGATTCTTTTCTTGGCGGATTTATGATGGGCCATATTCGACTTATTTTAAAAAACAGTGGGCAAAGGTAATATTTTCCTTTAAATCCATGCCCTTATCCTTTCTTTTGAGCTTTTTGAAGTGCGGGTAAGCATTTACCCCTTTATTTGTCAGCCTGAGAACGCAGCAGCCACAAACGAGATAGCTAGTAAAAATGCCAGGGCCCCTGTTAAAATTACGCCCTCCATTGCCAGGCCTCTTCCCCTTCGATTTTCATACCTTTTCTTTCCTCCTCCCCAGGCGATCAGACCCATGATGATTCCTGCCGGAATAAGGAGCAAGCCCAATGGGGGTAGTATGAACAAGCTTGCAATCCCCGCTGTGATAGATATATGAGCAGCCAGGCTCAGGCCATCCATTTTCTTTTGCGCTTTTTCTTTTTTGGGATCTTGTTCTTTCTCTTTCCCTGATTGGCTCATCTCCGTTTTTCCTCTTCTGACATCTTCAAGATTGACTGGCTGACCGTTTAGATTGGCAGCACATAGGTGAGATGAGGGAACCATGCTACCAAGCACAAACATCAGGACATGGATTGTTTCTTTCATTTCTATAAATGTAACATTCAATTTAATAAGGGTCTAATTTCCTTAGCCGGTTGCTGAGCTGCTCGCACTGAGCTGAATGAGCGCGTGGATGAGCGCGTCGAAGTGTAGCCAAAGGATGAGTTTAGCAGGTCGAAACATCGCCTCATTTAAAATTATCATTGACTCAAAATACGTCAAAAAATGCCCTATATTTGGTCTTATGTACGATAGGGCAATACTCCACCTGGACCTCGATTCCTTCTTCGTCTCTGTCGAATGCCTGAGGGATAGCAGCCTCAAAGGCAAACCGCTGATCATCGGCGGGATGGGAGGCAGGGGCGTTGTAGCCTCATGCAGCTATGAAGCCCGGCGTTATGGCGTGCATTCGGCTATGCCGATGAAGATGGCCCTGCGGCTTTGTCCCCAGGCCCTGGTCTTGCGCGGAGACATGGATGCTTATACCCGACATTCGATCCTGGTCTCAGAGATCATCGATGGCCAGGCACCCGTATTCGAGAAATCCTCGATCGATGAGTTCTATCTCGATCTCACAGGCATGGATCGCTACTTCGGTTGTTATAAATGGTCGGTCGAACTCAGGGAACGCATCATGAAAGAATCGGGCCTGCCCATATCCTGCGCCCTCTCCGTCAATAAGCTGGTCTCCAAGGTAGGTACCGGCGAAGCCAAACCCAATGGCATGCGCGAGATCCCAAACGGCGAGGAACGTGAATTTCTGGCCCCTCTCTCGACAGGCAAAATACCCGGCATCGGCAAAGAGACCTACAAGAAGCTCAGTTTTATGGGCGTGCGGACGATCAGGGTGCTGCGCGAAATCCCGCATCCTTTGCTCGAACGTGAGTTTGGAAAAATGGGCCAGTTCCTTTGGGAGAGCTCCAATGCCATAGACCGCCGCCAGGTCATTCCCTACAGCGAACAAAAATCAATGTCCAAAGAACGCACCTTCAGCGAGGACACCCTCGATATGAAATTTATCCGAAGCCTGCTCGGCGGCATGGTCGATGAACTTGCCTTTGACCTTCGCCAGGACTCGCGCCTCACGAGTTGTATCACCGTCAAGATCCGCTATGCAGATTTCAACACGTTCACCAAACAACGCCGCATACCGTATACCGCACAGACACGCACCCTCATCAAGTATGCTCAGGAACTATTTGAAGAAGTATACGAGCGCCGTCAACTCATCAGGCTGATCGGCGTCAAATTCAGCGGACTCGTCAACGGGCACATCCAACTCAATCTCTTCGATGACACGCAGTCGGAAATATCCCTGCTCCAGCAACTCGATCACATACGACGACGATGGGGAAAAGAAGCGATCAGCTGGGCTAATTTTAAGGTAGCTAAAAGATAGGCTGAGGCTAAGGTGAAGGAAAGGAAAGCATTACACAAAAATGTACGTTATCATATATAAATATTAAAAATGAAAGTCGTAACAATTTCAAATCTTAGAAAAAGGCTAAGGTATTTTTTCAACCTGGTAGTGGAATCGTCTGAGGTATTGATTATCCCAAAGAAAAATAATGAGGATGACAGCGTTGTGATAATGTCATTAAAGGAATACAATTCGCTGACAGAAACAAATTACCTGATATCAACAGAAGCAAATCGCAAGAGGCTTCTGGAATCACTTAGACAACTTGGAAACTAAAAGAATAGGAAAAAGCCTGAAGACTATAGACCATTAACCAAACCGGCTACCAAGACCATCAACCCAAGACCCAAAAAAAGGGATATCACTACCCCTTTAAAAATTTCTGATCACGATATTGATCTTACCTTATTTGATAAAATAAATAATCCTTGTCATCCATTTAGTTGAATCAGTTTCAGTTCCGGGACCGGTAATATATTCTTCGAGGACAGGGGCTACAGATTCTAAATTATTATTCTTGATGTAATCACCGATCTCCATGTGTGCATCCCCCATCTTGCCATATCCGCCACGGTATTCAAGAGTGAGCGCTTTACTCGGAGGCAAATGAATCATCTGCATTCCTGCAGGTGCTTTCACATCTGCCTTCACACCAATCCCTGCAGCCAAAGCCGTTTCCATTTTCTTTTCGTCCCACGAATAATAAATACCGGTAGGAGGAGTGGTCATCTCAGCTTTAGCTTTTTTTATTTCCGTCATGATCGCCGGAACATTTTGCGAAAAGAAAGATGAGATTTCACTCATTTGCAACATCTTTCGAACAGCGAGGTATTGACCACCAGGATACTGGCTGGTCGCAATCGGGTAATTCGACTTAACTACTTTAGGCAGCGAAGCCACAAGCGTTTGCAGATCTTTAAGACCTGACTCAAACATAGGACCAACATTCTTGTCCATACTCATCACTGCACCCATCATTCTGCCCATGAAATTATTGTCACCCATCATCCCCCATGTCACTCTTGTACCACCGGCATCAGGTTGAAGATTCATATAGCTATCAGATTCATTCATCCCCCAGGGCATGTAGAATTTCAAATGGACCTTCGAAGATTTATTTTGATCAAGGGCAGTAATGGATTGTTCACCCTTGCCCATTTTTTTAGATTCCCATTTACTACCCGATCCTACCTCGCCATCCTTACCAGTGTATTCAATCTTCATCGTCGAATCCATTTTGGCGAAGGGACTCCATAGGGTAGTCTTCCTGATGGACGAGATATAGGGCCAGACGACATCAGGAGTTCCGGCAACAACAGCAGAGCGTTCCACTTTGTAAGATTTAGGACCGACAAGACCCAATACAACTCCGACCGCCACCAGAGCTATCAGGAGATAGAGGAGGTATTTTAGTATTTTCATTTTGATTGGTTTTAGTAATTCAAATATAATCAATGAAGACCACTATTTATCACCTGGCCGTCCTGATAATTTCAGTATTATTGACTGTTAAATGATATTGAAATAATGAAAAACCAACAAAATTTCTGGTGTTTGATTTTGATGCTCACTATTGCATTTGGCTGTAGCAAGAAATCATCTTCTTCAATGCATGATCGCCCATATGATCCATGGGTCTTCAGGTCAGTGCTGGATGATCACCCGAGGATTCTCACCTTTGCTTTGAATGATAATTTGTGGGCTTCCTATCATACCGATAGTTGTTCATTGTACCAGGTTTGGAAAGGAACGGTTCACCTGCAGGGTGCCGTCTATGATAATGCTCATGGCCCTCAACCTATTTCAATCGGGAATGCCTGGTTGAAAAATCCTTATGGACATCCATGGAGTGTCTCCTTAGATGGTAAGCAAGTCCTAAAGGAAGTTCGATATGGAGGTCATGTATTGAAAGATGGCCATGCTTACATGATGTACCAAATGATCTGCAATGACGGGACCATACTTCATGTCACCGAACAACCTGAATTTATAAAACAAGAAGATGGTCAAATAGGCTTTGAACGAACATTCACAGTACAGGAAGGACCGAAAGGATATGAAATCAGTATTGCACAACAAGTCTCTTCTATTGCACTCAAACAAAATGTTTCAACCAATGGAAAATGGAATGTTGAAAAAGAAGAGCCAACTCAACAGGATGGAAAGCAACTTTTAACGCTGAATGGACATCTCATACTCAATCCAACCGGAGAAACTTTTTTCAGAACCTTTTTCGTCAGCGAACCCACTATTCACAATCCTAATACTCTTGAAGGGGATGAAAAAACGATGTCCCTGGGAGAAAGACTCATTGCCAAAAATGATTGCAAAACCTGTCACAATGCAGAAGTACAGACCATTGGTCCTTCTTTCAAACAAATAGCCCAGCGCTATCCTATGAATGATGAATCTGTCACGACGCTTTCCAATAAAGTTATTAATGGCGGAGCAGGGATCTGGGGCACTCAGGTGATGAGTGCACATCCTGAATTACCAGTGACAGATGCCAAACTGATCATCAAATATATTCTGTCTCTTGACACGACAGACGTCGGTCAGGCGGAAGCAACGGGACCTGTAATAACGCTCACGGCAGATTTAAAAGATGGAAAGGATCTATTACCAGGTTTATTTGTAGAAGCGTATACGGATCAGAAAGGTTTTGAAAAAATTCCTTCTATTCCAGCTACAAAAAAATCGGATCAGGCAGGAATCATCTCTGACTTCCATGGCATAGATGCACAAAACTTTGGCGGACTCACCGAGGATTTTGTATTGATCGCAAAAGGGTTTCTCAATTTTGATAAAGATACGCTTGCAGGATTAAGGATATGGAGTGATGATGGATCAAGGGTGACCATCGATGGAAAAGTTATTTTGGATAATGATGGAATGCATGGAACTGAAGTAAAGGAAACAAATGTGAAATTGTCTTCAGGATATCATCCCATCACCATCGAATACATGCAAGGCAAAGGCGGAAGATACCTTTCATTTGAATGGAAACCGAAAGATGCAGCAGATTGGTCCGCGCTCCCTTCAAATGCATATTTTCATAACTCAGATATCAATTCAAAATTAGTTGGCAAGACACTTACGATGAAGAGTGGTAAGGCCATTCCGGGAGATATGTCACCCGAAAGCGGTGTTCATCCTTCTTATGATTTGACACAGGCACGTCCGTGGGACTTTCTTCCAAAAGTAGGGGGTATGGATTTTATGTCCGATGGACGATTGGCAGTGTGTACATGGGATCCTTCAGGATCAGTCTATATACTTTCAAATGTATCATCAGGAAATCCTGCGGAAATAAAAGTGAAAAAAATAGCGAGCGGTCTTGCCGAACCACTTGGGCTTAAAGTCATCAGGGATACCATTTACATCATGCAAAAACAGGAACTCACACGATTATTGGACCTGGATGGTGATGGCATCATCGATGAGTATCAGTGTGTTTCAAATCAATGGCCCGTTTCATCCAATTTTCATGAATTTTCATTTGGGTTTGCAGAAAAAGATGGTGATCTGTATGCCACTCTTGCGACGGATATTCTTCCGGGTGGTGCTTCAGCACCTAATCAAATGATGAGCCGCGGACATGCCGTGCGATTTCATCTTCCATCTGGAGAATTAAATTATTTCGCCAGTGGATTTCGTGTTCCAAATGGCATTGGGATTGGAATTGATGGTGAATTATTTGTGACAGACAATCAGGGTGATTGGTTGCCATCAAGTAAATTACTCCAGGTGAGACAGGGTGACTGGTTTGGATCAAGATCTGTTGATTTTACCGGGACAGCTACTTTACAAGCAAAACCACCTGTTGTTTGGCTGCCACAGGATGAGATTGGAAATTCACCGACAACACCACTAGCTATCAATGACGGACCATATAAAGGCCAGATGATTCATGGTGAAGTGACCAATGGTGGAATCAAACGAGATTTTGTAGAAAAAATTAATGGTGAATACCAGGGATGTGTGTTTCGTTTTTGCCAGGGACTTGAAGCCGGTATCAATAGAATGGTATGGGGTCCTGATGGAGCATTGTATGTAGGTGGCATTGGCAATCCCGGTAATTGGCAACAATCCGATAAATTATGGTATGGTCTGCAGCGACTGAAGTACAATGGCAAGCCTACATTTGAAATGTTAGCCGTCAGGGCAAAATCAGATGGTGTTGAAATTGAATTCACAGAGCCTTTGAAAGAAGGTGATGGATGGGATGTAAAAGATTGGGAAGCCAGGCAATGGAAATATGTTCCTACAGCTGATTATGGCGGACCAAAGGTGGACAACATAGCCCTTAAAGTAATGGGTGCGTTTGTTTCTGCTGATCGAAAAAAAGTTTCATTGAAACTTGATGGAATGCTGGCAGGCCATGTTGTGTACATCCACATGTTAAATGCTTATGTGAGTGAAAGTGGCTTACCACTTTGGTCTACAGAAGCATGGTATACGATGAACCAAATTCCACAAGGAAATCCTGTGACAACTTCAACAATGCCGGTATTTAAATTAAATTCCTTGACCAGTTCAGAACAAAGTGCAGGATGGAAATTATTGTTTGATGGTCAGACAACAAACGGCTGGCACAATTTTAATAAAACCACGATAGGCAAAAGCTGGGTGATCAATGATAATGCGCTTATGCTCGATGCGAAAAAAAATCCGAATGGAGATTGGCAGGCGTTGGACGGTGGAGATATTGTGACTTCGGATGATTACGAAAATTTTGAATTAGATCTCGAGTGGAAAATTTCTCCGTGCGGGAATAGTGGTATTATTTACGATGTGGTGGAATCGCCGGATCATCAGTATGTCTGGCAGACAGGTCCGGAAATGCAGATCCTGGATAATACATGTCATCCTGACGCGAGATTTGTAGCACACAAAGCAGGTGATCTGTATGATATGATCGAATGCACTTATGTTACTGTTAAACCTGCAGGCCAGTGGAATAAAGTACGACTTATCAAAAATAAAGGTCACGTCGAACAGTGGCTCAATGGAATAAAAGTGGTGGAGTTTGACATGTACAATGACAAATGGAATGAAATGATCAGCAAATCCAAGTTTAAGGATATGAAGGGATTTGGCCTTGCACCTAAGGGAAAAATTTCCCTTCAGGATCATGGCAACCAGGTATGGTTCAGAAACATTAAAATCAAAGTCCTGTAATAAATCAAAATATTCGATAGAGACGCGATTTATCGCGTCTCTGTTCATTTGTAAAGACGCGATAAATCGCGTCTCTACCGAAGACCACGTCTCTACCGAAGATCGCATCTCTACCTCCCATAACCAAAAACCTTGACCGGGCCTCGTTGGTTAATACTTTCTTAAAATGCTCAGTGAATCTTCTACACGCTTACTTTTGTTTATTAATGGATGAGTAAGAGAGCTATTTGGTTGATCATTGCCTTGATGACGGTTGGACTATTGGGTTCAAGTCTGATCCAGATCTATTGGTTCAACTGGTCGATGCGACAGCAGGAATCAAGATTCGACACCAATGTGCTGGAAGCGCTCAACAAAGTCGAAGAGCGTCTTTCTGACATTGAAGAAAAACCGCCTTTGGATATTCTCAACACCATGAATCGTGCTCCATCGCTAATGATCCAGCAGGAGATTGCGGCATTTGTCCAGGAATCCGGAATGGTCAATAAAGAGACAAGGAAGAGCCTGGAATCACTCAACGATAGTTTATTTAAAAGTGATAAACTTATTTCACTGCTTGATCCCATGGACAATTGGCAGCGACAAAGCACCTACTGGGAAATTCTGGATGAACAACGTCGTTACAATCCGCCTGATATCTCTGAACGGATCGATCCAAAGAAGCTCACAAAATTTATCAAAGAGGAACTTGAAAGCAGGGGCATCGATTTGCCATATCAGTATGGCGTCATCCAGGCATCTGATACCAGTTTCATCATCATCAATGGAAATTATGTAGTGGGTAACATGGATGAAACTGAAGCCAGCCATGTGGACAATCCTCAATCACGGAGTCTTTTCAATTCAAAATACCAGGTGGCGCTTTACCGAAGTGATATAAGAAGTTCGCCCGGATGGTTGAAGTTGCATTTTCCGCATAAGCAGAGTTGGCTATGGTATTTGCTTCTGCCCACCATGCTGGCTGCAATTTTGTTTACCGCGTTAATTTTATTTTGTTTCAGTTATACCATTCATGTCATCCTGCGACAAAAGAAAGTTTCAGAAATGAGAACTGATTTTATCAACAATATGACGCATGAATTTAAGACGCCGATTGCGACCATATCCCTTGCTGCAGATTCAATAGCAAGTCCAAAAGTTATCACGGATGAAAATAAAATCAATCGTTTTATCGGTATCATCCGGCAGGAAAATAAGAGGATGTTGCAACAAGTAGAAAAGGTATTGCAGATGGCCCAGATCGATAAAAAAGATTTTCAACTCAAATTGTCGGAAGTGGATTTGCATGAACTTATCCGCCAGGCGGTTGATCATCTAAGCCTCCAGGTACATCAGCGTGAAGGAAATATTGTTACACATCTTGATGCCGGCCGGCCTGTTGTCCAGGGTGACCATACGCATCTTTCCAATGTAATACATAATTTGCTGGATAATGCGAATAAATACTCCGAAGCTTCTCCTGAAATTTCGATACAGTACCTTTAATATCAATGGTGGTATACAGATCATCGTAGAGGACAAGGGAATAGGAATGACCAAAGAAGATCAAAAGCATATCTTTGATAAATTCTACCGGGTCCATACCGGAAACTTCCACGATGTTAAGGGGTTTGGTTTAGGGCTGAGTTATGTAAAAGCAATTACATCAGCACACCATGGTAGTATCGAAGTGAAAAGCGAGTTGGGCAAGGGTAGTAAATTTTCTATTTATCTTCCTGTCCGGCAAAAAGCATAAAGTATTTCCGAACCCGATGGTTCAATAAACGAAATTGAAAAAGTAACACCGTATGACAGCAAGTAAAATTCTATTGGTCGAAGATGATCAAAACTTTGGCGATGTGCTGAAGTCTTACCTTGAAATGCATGATTATGACGTCACATTAGCTTCTGATGGTGTGGCCGGATTTGACAGCTATAGAAAAGGCAGTTTTGATCTTTGCATTTTCGATGTCATGATGCCGAGGAAAGATGGATTTACACTCGCAAAAGAAGTCCGCGAGAATGATAAAGAAATGCCGATTATTTTCCTGACCGCCAAAAATCTGAAAGAAGATATCCTCGAAGGATTTAAGATAGGGGCTGATGATTACCTCGCAAAGCCGTTCAACTCTGAAGAATTATTACTCCGCATCCAGGCTATTCTCAGGCGAGTGAATAAAGGAATGGATAAGGAAGACGAAGTGAAAGAATACCATGTAGGAGAATATATTTTTAATTATCCATTACGGATATTAACATGGAAAGGTGGCCCAGGGAATGAACGCGAAAAACTTTCACCAAAAGAAGCACACCTGCTTAAAATGTTCTGCCAACACAAGAATGACGTGCTAACGCGTTCTGAAGCCCTCGCTAAAATATGGGGAGAAGACAATTATTTCACAGCCCGCTCCATGGATGTCTTCGTCACCAAGCTCCGCAAATACCTGAGTAAAGATCCTAACCTGCAGATCATGAATATCCATGGAAATGGATTCAGACTGATCGAAAAAGACAAGGTGGATTCGTAAAAAATTGACGAATTACGAATTACGAATTACGAATTACGAATTACGAATTACGAATTACGAATTACGAATTACGATTTACGATTTACGATTTACGATTGAAAAAGCTTACAAATTAATCCAAAATCATAATTCGTTGTTCGAAGATACTATTGAACGCGTTCAGTAGGACTTGGATCAAAATCTCCACGCAGTTCTCTGTATCGTTTCCGGGCATCAATCGCGAAAGTGCTGTCCGTGTAATCCGTAAACAACTTTTCATATAGTTTCTTGGCCTTCTCCGGATCATTGAGTTGGTTCTCGTACAATTGAGCCAGGAACCACATTGAATTGTCTGCACGGATTTCCTTTGGATATTTATCGATAATTTCCTGGTAAGCGGCTTCAGCTGATTTATAGTCTCTCTTTTTCTCGTATAATTTCGCTTTCAGGTAAAGGATGTCATCATTCAATCCGTGTTCGGGAAATTCCTTGCTTAGTTCATTCAGTGAATCTATGGCGACATCCAATTTGTTCTGAAATATGAGAAGTTCAGCTTTTGCAAATTTGCTTAAGGCAGTTGTATTGCTATCTAGACCCAGGTTATCCATGATGAAAATACTGAGGTCTAATGCATCGTTGGCGATGAGTTTTGAGGTAGATGTTTTTAGAATATCAAACTGCGATTGAGCCCAACCAAAGTCACCATTGTAGTAAGAAAGTTTTGCATTCCGGAATCTCGCATCCTGCCCGATCAAATCTTCAACGAATGCTTTATCCACCTGTGAATAAAGTAATGTGGCTTCCCACACTTCACCTGACATGAGATAATAATCGCCGAGATCCAGTTTAGCATTGGCCTGAACGTAATTGTTGATGCCTGGAAGATTGACGATTTGCTCGAGGAGAGAAATGGCCTTTGGAAGATCGTTGATATACAAAGCTTCAAGCATCGCCAATTCCGAAACGATCAATGCGGTCCCTGCATTTATTCCCTCGGTGGCAAGAAAAGCATTGTATTCAGATTCCAGTCCTCTCAATTGAGTCACCGTGTAATCATAATGATCAGTGATCTGCCGACGCTTCGTGGCAAGGGATGCTCTTTTGGCTTCCATGTAATAAGGAGAACCAACTCCCTGGGTAGAAAAAATATAATCGAAACCATCAATAGCTGTTGCGTAATCTTTATCGTTGGCGGCGATTTGTGCAAGTCTATAAACTCTCATCCCGTTTTCACCCATTCTGCGGTCAAGAGCTTTAGCCTGTCTCATGGCTTTACTGTAATCTTTTTGTTGCATGAATGTCCATGCCAGCATTTCTTCAAATTGACCGGACTCCGGATATTCCTGTATAAAATTGTAAAGCTGTGACAGTAACTCCGGATAGTCGTCCTGATGCAATGTTTTTTGAAGAAGAGTTTGAATATTCGCCATACGGTCGGGAGATTCTTCAAGCGAGTACAAGTATTGCTCTATCATTTTCGCCATATCTCCATTGTGACGATAGAGATCAGCCAGCTGATAAGAAAATATTCCTTTTTTCGCGAGTAATTGTTCTCCTTTGAGATAAGTCTCAATCGCTTCATCATATTTTGCCTGCTCGACAAATGCATTCCCAAGGCGCGTGATGGCATCCATGCGAGGAGGAAGTTTTTCGATAGCCATCTTATATGAAGACTGTGCACTTTCAAAATTTCCTTTCCGCTCCTGTACATTGCCCAGGGTCACCAGCATGCTGTAATCATCCGGCGTCTCTTTCATCAGCTCTTTGATCTCGCGTTCTGCAGCATCATAATCATGTAATGCTAACAGGCATTCAATGTATTTATTGAAATAAGTATAGTTGTTGTTTTTCTTCGCTACTTCATGAAGTTTGAGATAAAGATCACCGGCCTTTTGATACTCACCTTCGAGGTAATATTGATCCGCCAGTTTGGAATTTTGCCCGATAGCCACCAGGGCAAAACCGGTGAAGAGAATTGGAAGAAGAAACCTTAAGATCATGTGTTCCAAATGTATGACTCTTTTAACGCTGAGCGAATTCCTAAAGTTGCCCTGGAATTAACGGTTGTTGGTGAGAGCTCCAACAATGGCAAATAAGTTAAATGGAAGAAAATAGATTCCTCCTTTTTCAGGGGGAAGGAGGTAAACGAAAATCTTATTTTTCCAAACGAAGCGAAAGAGCATCCACGGCCATCACATTGCCTAAGCGAAGTCCTTCTGAGCAGTCCATACGGATATGCACACCCAATGGAATCCTTGAATAAGCATCTTCTTCTGCCAAATCTTTCCAGGATGAATATGTCCTTGGATAACCCCTGAATTCAGTCCTTCCAAAATGGCACAGGTCAGTGAATTCGTATTTCTCGCCAAAGAAGTGCTCAAAGATCCGCATCCCGACACCGGCAAAAGTGCTATGTCCTGAAGGATAGCCGGGGAAAGAAGGATTGAGGCCTTCTGTTCCAATAGCTTCTCCCAGGATGGATTCAAAATTGGGATCAATATATTTTTGAATATAAGTGACAGGACGTTCTGTATTGTAGATATATTTTGATTTCCAACAAGCTACCGCTGCATCATTGACAGCTATTCCAAGCAAGCAATACATATGAAGTGTTTCTTCAAGATTCATGCTTTGAATTCGGACTACCTGGTTGGCAATGGCAAAAAATCTTGCAGGAGGACTGAACGTCATGCCTGTAAGATCATCACTCCAGAATTCAGCGATCCAATGATCCACCTCTGTCAGATGGGTCACTCTGTTATAGACTTCAAAATTATCCTTGTAATATTTACTTGTCGTGTCCGAACTATATGGATAAACGGGTGGAAGACTGATCAGGTCATTATTCTTTGCAGCAAATGTCCGCACACGGCCCCAGTAAGGAAATAAAGCACTCTTATAATCCGGAGGTGTAGGCACCCATAACCCGGTGCCTGCAGGCGGAAAGTAAGAAGCAGGACTTGGTTCTCTTGCTTGAGTGGCACCTTCGCGATCAGTTTCTGAATACGCAATAATGTCATCAGCAACAGCGCGTCCCCATGCAACGGAATTTTCAACAAATCCCTGTGCAACATTTTGACTTAATTGAGACAATTCGGTAGATTCAAGCTCGTCGATTTGTTGAAGTTGTGAAGCGTTGGCATTGAGTAAAAAGAAGCGATGCACCCTTGCATAATAGGCATTGAGTGCTATTGGCCAATTGATCTTGTCGATTGCATAATTTAATACCGGGGGTTGAAAGTCGGGTATAACTGAACTCAATGATTTGTAATGTTCCATTCCGGGCACGACAGTTTCGTAACCTCCCATGTGGATATAAGCCAAAGCCCTGCATGTAGGCGCAGGCCTGAAACCCTTTAGGTCCTTTTCAATCTGAAGATATAAATCTGTCCAGTCAGTAGTGATTTTGTTGGACTCCAGGGACGGGGCTTGTGTCTTTGTTAGTACCTCATCCAGCTGTTCCTGATCAGAACAGGATACGAAAATGAGGGCCAAAACGACAGGCAAAAAATAGAGGTGGAATTTCATGGGAACCCGATTTGTAATAATAAGGGTCAAAGTTAACTTTTAGAAAGCCAGCAGGCAACCCTGAAAACATAATTTTTATTTTATAATATGAAAATTAAATATAATTTGTAAATTATTGATTAATAGATAATTAAATCAAAAAAATGCTAAAAAAATGCTTTGAAACCTCCTCCTAAAAAATAGGATAGGGATAAGGTGTATTTTTGAGGTATAAATGGAGCTACCGATGGAAGCCAAAATCAAATATCTACTTCACCTCGCGGACTGTCCCTTAATTCTTGGTCAGCGTCTTGGCGAATGGTGTGGCCATGGGCCCGTTTTGGAACAGGATATTGCATTAACCAATATTGCTTTAGATCTGATCGGCCAGGCAAGATTGCTTTATCAATACATCGCGGAAATGGAAGGTGGAAAGACAAGTGAGGATACACTTGCGATGCTACGGCTTGAACATGAATATTTGAATTTTCTCCTGGTCGAACAACCGAATAAAAATTTTGGTGCGACGATCACAAGACAGTTTTTATATGATTCCTTCAACTTTATTCAATATGAGCAATTGACAAATCATCATGATGAAAAACTCAATGCTATCGCCGTTAAGACGTTGAAAGAAATCAAATATCATTACCGGTACAGCAGTGAATGGATGATCAGGCTTGGTGACGGCACAGAGAAAAGCCATCAATTCATGCAGGAAGCCATTGATGATCTCTGGCGATATACGGGTGAAATGTTTACACCTGCATCTTATGAAAAGGAACTCCTAAAGGATAAATACGTTATTGATTTGAATGCAATTCAGTCATCATGGACAGAGAAAATTTCACCAATTCTAAGCCAGGCAGGACTAAAAACACCAAAAGAAGATGTGATGCAGACAGGTGGCAAAGAAGGAAAGCACACAGAAAATATGGGATACATACTCACCGAGCTCCAATACATGCAGCGGACTTATCCCCAAATGCAGTGGTAGTGTAAATGAATCTAATTCTTAGTTGAACTCCGTTGGAATCCATATCACCAGGCACCAGATCGCTGAACTTCTACACGAAGTATCGGACCCTGAGATACCGGGTATTTCTATTGTAGACCTGGGTATGGTACTTGATATCATTCCTGAAAACGGACATTGGCACATTGGATTAGCGACGACATATTCCGGTTGCCCGGCCATTGATGTGATTCCATTTATCGTGAGAGCGAAACTCGAGGAAAATGGTTTTAAAGATGCTAATGTCAGGATGGAGATATCTCCACCATGGTCGACCGATTGGATCAGTGATGAAGGAAAAACTAAACTTCTCGAGTATGGCATCGCTCCACCAAACGGGAAATCTTCATTACATGCTGATGAAGGAAAACCAAAAAAATGTCCACAATGTGGTTCAACTCATGTCACGCTGATCAGTCATTACGGCTCGACACCATGTAAAGCTGCTTACAAATGCGACAACTGTCTTGAGCCCTTTGAATATTTTAAATGTTTTTGACTTGAATTTTTTTTGATCCAAACAACCTAATCCTAACATCCAGTCCACTTTCCGATAACCAACAACCTAAGCCCCTTTGAATGCTATCTTTGTGATCAATGGAAATACCCGGTATCAAACTTCACAAAGGACGAGAGCAATCTGTATTACGACGTCATCCCTGGATTTTTTCAAGAGCTATTGAATCAGCTACGGAAGATCTCGTGGATGGTTCAACAGTAACAATTCATGATTCGAGAGGCAATGTGATCGGTATTGGGCATTACCAGGATAGCAGCCTGGCCGTAAGGATCATTGCTTTTCAGGAGGTTGAGATCGATTCTTCTTTTTGGAATAGTCGACTAAATGATGCTACCGAATTCAGAATGAAACTTGGGTTGTATCAGCCAGGACACACTGATGCTTTCAGACTTGTACATGGTGAAGGTGATCAATTGCCAGGATTAATTATTGATGTTTATGGTGATGTAGCAGTACTGCAAGCCCATTCTATCGGCATGCACAAAGCAAGGCATCAGATTGCAGAGGCGTTGCAAAATTTAAATTCATTAAAGATTAAATCAGTTTATTCCAAAAGTCACGACGCTTTACCTGAAGTTTATGCAAAAGAAACAACAGACGAATGGTTGATTGGCACTTCTGCTGAAGAACTTATTGTCAACGAAGGTGGAATTCGTTTTTACATTGATGTGGTCACCGGTCAAAAGACAGGTTTTTTTCTTGACCAGCGCGAAAACCGTGAATTGGTGAGGAGATATAGCAAGAATAAATCTGTACTCAATTGTTTTAGTTATACAGGTGGGTTTTCTCTTTATGCTTTACAGGGCGGTGCTTCTGATGTCATCTCCATTGATACTTCTGCAGGTGCATTAGATATTCTTGAAAAAAACCTTTCTGCTAACAACATGATTAAAGGTCATCGGAGTGAGAAAGAAAATGTGCTGACACATCTCACTAAAGCGGATGAAATGTTTGACATTGTCATTGTAGATCCTCCCGCATTTGCGAAAAATATCAGTAAGCGTCACAATGCGATCCAGGCCTATAAACGATTGAATATTCTGGCCATGGCAAGAATAAAAAAGGGAGGCATGTTATTTACATTTTCATGTTCGCAGGTGGTCGATAAACAAATGTTCCATGATACTATAGTTGCTGCTGCAATCGAATCCGGACGAATGGCCAGGGTAGTGCATGAGTTGAGCCAGGGGCCCGATCATCCTGTTTCTATTTTTCATCCGGAAGGACAATATCTCAAGGGATTGGTTTTATACATGGATTGAAGAGTGAAAAGTGTGCTTCGACCTGCTCCACTCATCCTTGTGCTACAGCTCAGCAACCAAAATGAAGAGTGAAGAGTGAAGAGTGAAAAATGGATGGGTGTTTTGTTAGTACTTTTATCGTGGACCTATGACGAAGGACCATAGACCAATGTCAATGTTTTGATTTAAAAAATAAAGAAACCGATGTCTGAAAACAGTGATATGATCCTTGTGATGCGGGAAGGCTTGGTAACAACTCTTAAATTGAATCGCCCTCAACGATACAATAGTTTCATCCGTGAGATGGCATTTGATTTTCAACAAAAAATCGCTGAATGTGCGAAGGATGGAACACGTTGTCTTGTGATCACCGGAGAAGGCAAGGCTTTTAGTGCAGGCCAGGATTTAAATGAAGTAACAGATCCTCATGGACCGAAACTTCAAAGCATCGTAGCTGAACATTATAATCCGATCATCAAAGCTTTAAGAAATCTTGACATACCGGTCATCGCAGCAGTTAATGGTGCAGCAGCCGGAGCAGGAGCCAATATTGCTCTTGCTTGTGACATTGTCGTTGCGAAGACATCATCTTATTTTCTCCAGGCGTTTAGTCATATTGGCCTCATACCGGATAGCGGCGGGACTTATCATCTTCCAAGATTAATTGGTTTCCAACGGGCAAGTGCATTGATGATGCTTGGTGAAAAAGTTTCAGCCACAGATGCTGAAAAAATGGGAATGATCTACAAAGCAATTCCAGATGAAGAATGGGATGCTTATGTCCCTGCTCTTGCTCAGAAGTTGGCTGACATGCCTACAAAGGGACTGGCCCTGACAAAACAGGCACTCAACATGAGCCTGGTAAATAATCTTGATCAACAATTGGTTGTCGAGAAAGAGCTTCAAACCTTAGCAGGAAAAACAGAAGATTATGATGAAGGTGTGAAAGCATTTTTGGAAAAACGCAAACCGACTTTTAAAGGAAAATGATTCGTGTAGCAGTCATCGGAGCGGGAGCCATGGGAAGTGGCATTGGACTGGTAGCTGCTATAGCAGGCTATGAAGTGATGATCTATGATTCATTTCCGCAGGCCATGGTTACAGCAAGAGATTCTATTCTTTCGTCTTTGAATAAACTTGCGGCAAAAGAAAAAATCACTGACCAGGAATCAAAAGCAATATTTGGCAGAATTTATTTTATCGAAAAAATAGAAAGTATTGCCGGGAGTGAATTAGTCATCGAAGCCATCATTGAAGATGCAGATGAAAAGAAAAAAATTTTTGAAAAAATTGAATCCATTGTTGCTGATCATGCCATCATAGCCACAAACACATCTTCACTCTCCGTAACAGGTCTCGCAAAAATCCTGAAAAGACCTGAGCGATTCATCGGAATTCACTTTTTCAATCCCCCGGTTCTGATGAAGTTGGTGGAAATTATCCCGGCGTTGCAGACATCTTCTGAAATCGTTCAAAAAGTTTCAGACTTGATAAGTTCGTGGCATAAAGTGATCGTCAAAGCAAAAGATACACCCGGATTTATTGTCAATCGAATCGCAAGACCTTATTATGGAGAGGCATTGCGGATCGCTGAAGAACAAATGGCAGAACCTGCTCTCATAGATCAGGCCATGCGTGAATTTGGAGGATTCAAAATGGGACCATTCGAGTTGATGGATTTCATTGGCAATGATATTAATGATGCTGTCACCCGAACAGTTTGGACAGCCATGCATTTTGATCCGCGGTATAAACCTTCCGGATTGCAGGGAAATCTTGTTCGAGCCGGCTGGATGGGCCGTAAAACAGGAAAAGGATTTTATGAATATCCATCGGTTGACATTGAAATCTCAAATCCCACTGGCATCAATCTACGGTCGATTTGTGACCGTATAGTGATCATGCTGATCAATGAAGCTGCAGATGCGTTGTATTATGGGATAGCCTCAAGAGATGATATTGATCTTGCCATGACCATGGGAGTTAACTATCCGAAGGGTTTATTGAAATGGGCTGATGAAATTGGAATTGGCACTTGTGTCAACAGTATGGATGCTTTGTTTGATCTTTATCATGAGGAACGTTATCGGTGTAGTCTTCAATTGCGAAAGATGGCATCGAATCAACTTAAATTTTATTCATGAACCCGATCGTAGAACTTATGTACAATGGTGATGCCTTTAGCCAGTGGTTGGGTATCCGTCGGTTAGAAGAGAGCCCGGGTTATTGTGTCCTTGAGATGGAAGTTCGTCCGGAGATGGTGAATGGATTTGGCATTGCGCATGGTGCGATCACTTATGCATTAGCAGATAGTGCACTTGCATTTGCTTCGAACTCACAAGGTCGAAAAGCGGTTTCGATTGAGACATCAATCAATCATTTAAAAACGGTTAATACAGGAGATATTCTTAAAGCGATTGCGGAAGAAACTTCACTGGGAGATAAACTTGCTGTTTATCACATCAAAGTCTGGAGAGGGGAGGAGATTGTTGCACTGTTTAAAGGCGTTGTCTTCAGGAAACAGGAAGAATGGAACATCAATTCAATGTAACATTGAGAAAAATAATTATCTGCATATTATCTCTTCTCATTTTAGCTATTGCTGCTAATGCCCAGGATCATATCTATGAAACAACCGAAGGACATATCTCTTTCAAATCTGATGCTCCACTAGAAGTCATCACGGCTTCTTCTTCAAAGATGGAAGGTGTCATTGATAATAAAACATTAGCCTTCGCATTTAGGGTTCAGATCCTTACGTTCAATGGTTTTAATAATGGACTGCAGCGCCAGCACTTTTATGAAAATTATATGGAAACGTCCAAATATCCCGAAGCTAATTTCTCAGGAAAAATCATCGAGTTGATCGATCTCTCGGTGCCCGGTACATACGAGGTCAGAGCAAAAGGGCAGCTCAATATTCACGGTCGGACAAAAGAACGTATCCTCAAGGTTGAACTCATTTCAAACGGAAAAGAAGTCAAAGCCAATTCACAGTTCATGGTCCCGTTAACTGACCATCAGATAGAAGTTCCAAAGATCGTCAATCAGAAAATTGCCCAGGAAATCGCGGTTACGGTACGGGCAACTCTTTCACTTACGACCAAAACATGAAATGGATTTTCAGTGGAGCATTTCTGATCATGGCATTAAAGGTTATCGGCCAGGAATATTATTTCCGACAGATGCCGGTAGATTTTGAAGGAGATATTCAGACGATAGGGTTGTTATTCCAGGGAACGGATCAATTGATCTGGATAGGAACAGACCAGGGCCTATACTCATTCGATGGCAGAAAGTACAGGCATGTCGCAAGATCGGATAGAGTCAATCACGAAGTCACTGCTATAGCGGAAAGAATCAACGGAGAAATATGGGCAGGATATGATGATGGTGTTATCCAGACAATATCTGCTTTTGGACTCAACAGGATCATTAAAAGTGATTCTATAAAAGGCATTAAGATTTCAAAAATTCTATTTCAACATGAAGGAGACATATTCATTGTGACTTACAATGCAGGAATTTGGAGACTTCATGATGATCAATTTACCAAAATTAAATTTAGTTCACTTGACCAGATCGATGATATTTACGATGCGTTGCTGGATGATCAAAATCGTTTGTGGCTGGCGACTGATCGCGGGATTTGGATCTATCATCAAAATCCTGGCGAAGAACTTCGCCATTTGGGACTGGAACAAGGTCTTCCGGATGAAATCGTAAACAAATTAATTCCCGGAGCGAATGGTGACATTTGGATAGCGATGTATGATCATGGTCTCGCCCAGTACCAGGCAAATAAAGACAGCATCGTCAGCGTGATGACCATCAAGCCAAATGATATCATGGTAAAAAGCCTCAAACCCGGACAGTCCGGCGATGTCTGGTTAGCTACTGAAAAATCAGTAGAAAGAATTTCGTTTAATTCTTCCGGTCACAGAATCCAACTTCCGTCTGACATCAATGAACGAATTGAAGATCTGCTCTTTGACTATACGGGAAATCTTTGGATAGCAACAGGAAACAAATTATTCATGGCGAATACCCAATTAGAACATCGTCTTCCTGATGTCACCGGAATACAATCCATTGCTCCGCTTCAAGGTCATTTGTGGTTGGGATGCAAGAGCGGTCTTTATAGTATGAATGAAAATAATGGAGAAATCACACAACATCTTCAACAGGAACAGCTCAACATTCTAACAATTTATGCTGACTCTACAGGACTCCTGTGGATAGGTACTTTTGGACAGGGCCTTTATGTGTTTGATCCGAATACAGGCAAGAGCAGACACCTGACGGAAATGGATCACCTGTCAAATAATAGCATTCTCAACATAGATGGTGTAGGGCATAAATTATGGCTTGCTACTTTAGGAGGTATTACGGAAATAGACTGGACTTCGGATCCATTTACAGATAAATTATCCATCATCGATTTCCAGGAGAAATATGATTTTCCGGCAGGATATGTATTTGATGTGTATGTCAGCAAGGATGATAAAGTATGGTTTGGTACGGATGGGAAAGGCTTATATTATCTTGATAAAAATCAATTGTATCCTTTCGAGCGTCCCATGGTGCTACCGGGACAGGACTCTTTTGATCTGAGAACGATCTATAGTATTACCAGTGATGATCATAACAATATGTGGATTTCTTCTACGAAAGGAAACATTTTGAATTTTGATCTTAATGGAAACATACTTGAACACATTACTTCTTCACATGGATCAGACAATAGTCTCATCACTTCAGGCAAAGGAGAAATCATCATGGTACAGGAAGGTGTCATCCAGGTAAAGAATCCTTTATTCGGAGTATTCCTCTACAGTGCTTCGACCGGGCTTCCTAAGTTTTCACCCAGTACCAACGCTGTTTCGCGAGACAAGGATGGCTCTATTTGGATAGCGGATACTGATAACATTCTTCACTATATTCCTTCGCAGTCCGATACAGCATGGTATGTCCATTTGCAGCTGGTCGATAATTCTCACGCGAATGCCCGTGAAAACGAAACAATACAACTTAAGCCGGATAGCAATTTTCTTGATTTCAAATTTACGGGCCTGTGGTACCTGGACCCATCGCGAGTTCAGTACAGGTATATGCTTGAAGGACATGACCAAAATTGGATCTATACCCAGGAAGGCAGGGCTGTATATTCGAAACTTTCCCCCGGTACATACACTTTCCTGGTAGCGGGATCTTATAATGATGATTTTTCCCAATCTCCTCAATTGACACGACGCATTGTTGTGTTGCCTCCTTTTTACCTGACATGGTGGTTTATTTCAGGGATCATCCTGTTCATTTCATTAGTGACGTATTTGTTAATCCGTGCAAGGATCGCGAATATCAATAAATGGCATCAGCTTGAAAAAGAAAAGACCACATTGCAATTGCATGCGATCCAGGCACAGGTAAACCCGCATTTTCTGTTTAATAGTTTCAATACATTGTCCAGTATTATTGAGGAGGACCAAAAAAGTGCAGTAGATTATGTGGATCAATTGTCCGGTTTTTTCAGGGGGGTTTTGATGCACCGCGCAGAAGAGCTTATTTCTCTTCAGGATGAACTCATCATCATGAGAAATTACGCTTACATTCTCCAGAAAAGGTATGGCGATAACATCAGGATTATTGAAAATATAGAAAGCCACGAGGGCTATATTGCACCTCTCAGCATCCAGCTTTTAGTGGAAAATGCCATTAAGCATAATAAGGTAGCTACCGAAAAGCCACTGACCATCCGGATAGACATAAATGATCAATGGGTAGTAGTTTCAAACCCTATTCAACCCAAAATTCAAAGCGTTGTCGAGTCTACTGGATTTGGGTTAAGCAGTTTGTTGATCAGATATCAATATCTTACACCGTCTAAAGTTGAAGTATTAAACGACGGAAACAGTTTTACAGTCAAAATCCCCATCATCCACCTCAATGATGTAACATGAGAATATTAGTTGTAGAGGATGAAAAGCCGGCCGCTACCAGGCTGGTCAATATGTTGAAAAAGGCAGAACCTGATGCTGAAATCATCGGCATTACCGATGGTGTTGAATCCACGCTCAATTTCCTTGATCAGCATCCGCCCCCGGATATAGCTTTCATCGATATTCATCTGTCTGATGGTTCCGCTCTAGAAATCTTCAGGCATCATCCCCTGGAAGGAATCGGAATAATTTTTTCAACAGCATATGATCAGTATGCCATTGAAGCTTTTAAATTAAATGCATTGTATTACCTGCTGAAACCTATAAAGCAGGACGAACTCGAACAAGCTCTGGCCCGGTATAAAAACCAGAAGGGAAAAAATAATGATTACAAAGAGATCGTCAGTAAACTGTTGACTAAGCAGGGTAATGACAAACGCTTTCTGATACGTATGGGACAAAGTTTGCGCCTGATTCATCAGCCGGATATCGCTTATTTCTACACCTCTGACAAAATCACATTCATGATGACGAGGGAAGGGCGCAAATACCCTGTAGATTATACATTGGAAAATCTCGAAGAAATGATTGACAGTTCTAAATTTTTCAGGATCAATCGTCAATACATCATTCGAATTGATGCCATTCAGCAGATGCACTCTCATTCCAAGGCCAGGGTCAGGATCGATTTACTGCCTGTGGCTCATGAAGAGGTCATTGTCAGTACCGAAAAGTCCCCTCTTTTCAAAAAGTGGCTGGAAGGAGAGCAATGACGGAAATTATCGGAACATCTTTTATCCGTTTCGGCAACCCGCCATTCCCATTGGGCAAATTTACATTGACCCATATCAATTACCGTTATAGATTTACTCACGACTGATTTGTTTTCCAGGGTGAGGGCCTCAAATGCATTCAATAAATGGAAAAATATTTTGGTTACAGTTTGTTTGTTTTTTTGGTGATGGCTTCGACTTCTTGCGTATATAACAATGAGGAGGAATTATATCCACCTAATGCATGTGATACGTCAAATGTGACTTATAATCTGACGGTGTTGCCGATCATTCAGACGAATTGTTACGAATGTCATTCTAATGCCCATATGCAGGAAAGCCAGATATCACTGGAAGGATATTCGAACCTGATTATTAAAGTCAATGATGGAAAACTGATCAGTGCGATTACTCATGACGGAAATGCGGCTTTCATGCCAAAAGACCGCCCTTCACTTGCAGATTGTGATATATCGAAAATTAAAAAATGGGTAGCTGAAGGCGCGCCGGATAATTGAAGCAGGAATGAAAAAGTATTTATGCATTGTCATTTTGATCTCCGGCTTGTCGACGGTTGCAATCGGGCAGAGGTACTATTCGAAAACGGCGCATGTTTCATTCATATCACAGGCTCCGATCGAAACCATTGAGGCGAATAATAATAATGCCTATATCGTATTTGATGCCGGGACAGGACAAATAGAATTTTCGGTTCTGATTAAAGGTTTTTCTTTCCAAAAGGCGCTGATGCAGGAGCATTTCAACGAGAATTATATGGAAAGCGATAAATACCCAAAGAGTACATTCAAAGGCTCACTCCTTGATTGGTCGAATACAAAGCTGATGAATGATCATGTATACAATGTCAATGTCAATGGGGATCTTACGATTCATGGAGTTTCAAAACCGTTTAACGGACCTGCAAAATTGACGGTTAAGGACGATGTGATTTCAGCTTTTGCCACCTTTGATATTACCATTGAAGATTATCAAATCGAAGTACCGAAAGTGGTGAGGGACAATATTTCAAAAACAGTCAAGGTGACGGTCAAAGCAGACCTTCAACCTTTAAAATAAAATGAACAACGTTCGCCTTGCGGTTTTGTTTATAACCTTAATGGCTGCCGTTAAAGGGCAGGTAATTGCTCAACAAGAGCAAGATTTGCTTAAACTACTTGGGAGAGAGGAGACGACCGAGTACGCGGCAGCCAGTTTTAAAACTGACAGAGTCATCAATTTACATTCACTGGAATGCACCGCAGCCGGGGTGCTGGATGTAAAAATTTCACATCGGTTTGGATTTATCAACGGAGGTATTTACAACTTGTACGGCCTTGACGAAGCCTCTATCCGCATTGGAGCTGATTATGGAATAACGGATAAGCTTACCATTGGCGTCGGGAGAAGCAGTTATGAAAAAACGTATGATGGCTTTATTAAATATAAACTTCTCCGCCAAAGTACCGGCCTGATCAAAATGCCGGTCACAGTGGTCCTTTTAGGCGCTGCTTGTATTGAAACGTTGAAATGGGAACATCCGGAAAGAGAAAACCTGTTTTCTTCAAGACTTTATTATGCAGGCCAGGTGATCATCGGCCGGAAATTCAGCGATAAATTCAGCTTTCAATTATCTCCTTCGCTAGTCCATCGCAATCTTGTAGCGACCCCGGAAGAGCACAATGATGTTTGGGCATTGGGTTTTGCAGGAAGATATAAACTCAATAAACGCCTGGCACTTAACGCAGAATATATTTACCTGTTCCCCAACCAGGTCGCTGATGGTATCTACAATTCCTTTTCCATCGGATTTGATATTGAGACAGGAGGCCATGTATTTCAACTTCATTTTACTAACAGCACTTCAATGGTGGAAAGAGGTTTCATCGCTGAAACGGTGGGCAATTGGTGGGATGGAGGCATCCATTTTGGATTCAATATTTCCAGGGTATTCACCATCGTGAAACCTAAAGAATAAATTATTTCTTCCTATCGTCGATCAGTGCAGGGTTAAAATTTGTAAATCTTATCTTAAAGATTTCAAAATTCACTGTATTTTGAAACCATCATTAAACAAAGATTGTAGTAGAACCTATTAAAACCGTGCAGTACTGCACAATCCTTTCCACTTATCGACTTCTATATGAAAAGCACTTCATTTCTCCTCTTCTTATTATGCCTGATGATTTCATCAGTTCACGCCCAGGTGCTTGAAGAAACCAGTACCATGAGCCATGGACCCCAGCCGGCTTTAACGATTGTCATTCCCGGGACAGATTCAAAATTTGTCGATGCCGAGTGGCATGAATACATGAAAATCTATGGCAAGACCGTCAAAGTCAAACAATCCAAAGAAACGGTGACGCCGGATATCCATATTGTAGACATTGGCGGGCTCATCAATTTAAGCGTGTATAATCTAAATGCGCCCACCGGAACTGATGTCAAGACATTCGTCTGGATCATGATTGATTCAGGATTTGTCAATTCAACCACCAATCCAAAAGAATATGTTGCCAGTGTCAAATTTGTAAAAGAGTTCGCTCATAAAGTTAAAGTTGACCTGATTGCAAATCAACTGGAGATGGAGCAAAAACACCTGGATAAAAGTCAAAACAGCCAGGCTAAACTTGTGAAGGAAAACGAAAGTCTCCACAAAACCATTGAGGATAACAAGAAGAAAATCTCCCAGGCAGAAATTGATATTGATCAAAATGTAAAAGACCAGGAACAAGCCCAGAAAAATATTGACAACCAGAAAGTCGCTGTAAGTGATGTCCAGAAAAAATCAGATGTGACATCAAAACAAATCGATGAACAAGTCAAAATATTGACGAAATATGAAAATAGCCTATCCAAACTCAAACGTGACAACGACAACCTTCACAAAACCATTGATGATTCCAATAAAAAAATAACCCAGGCAGGGATAGATATAGAGACTAACCTGAAGAACCAGGAGTTAGCTCAAAAGGAAGTTGACAACCAGAAAGGTGTTGTTGACGGAATCCAGAAAAAACTTGAAGCTGCTAAAAAATAATAATGACTTCCTCCGGACAATCCTTGTCCCATGTCAATTAGGGTTTTACCTAGATTCTTTTCAGTGGCGAATAGGGAAAACCCTGAATTTTTACTTAAAGGTGGATAAAAGCTTTGAAGGCCAATAATTAAGTATAATTATTGTAGACAGATTTGGCAGGAAACGATATTCAAAATTATATCAAAATACCCTCCCTGCCGCATCCATTATCACCCCCGATAATTGGTCAGGCGTATACATGACGTCGTTTCTCCCTTTGCGAAATTAGTGTCTGAGCAGTAGTCTCTATTACAATCTACAGCCTGGCAGAATTATTTTATTCATTGATTGACTAAAACTAGAACTATGACACGATTGTCACTATTATTTTTTGCCCTGTGTATTTGGGGCATGGCTTTAGCACAAAAAGGAGTCGCTGATGAAGTGAACAGGCTGAAAGCTGAAGGACAACAATTTAAAGAAGTGTCCTTATTAAAATTCCAAACAAATGATGTACACAGCCGGGGCCTTAACCTTGGCGGATTAAAAAAAGGAACCGTACTGACGATCGACCAGGAAAAAATCCATGATTTGTTCAAAGGTCAAAACGATTATATCGAGATGTCTGTTCCGGTCTCAGATCGTGCAGAGATGAAACTGAACTTGTATCGTCATGATATTTTTACTCCTGATTTTGCTTTGTATACAAGTGAACACCCAAATCAACAAGCTAATTATACACCGGGCCTTTATTACAGAGGCACGATAGACGGAGATCCTAATTCCATTGTTGCGATTTCGATTTTTAATGATGAGATCATAGGATTGATCAGCAATGCCAATGGCAATTATGTACTTGGCCGTATCGAAAATGACAGGGAAAACAAGCACATCTTATACAATGATTCAGACCTTGAAAGAAAATCTGATTTTAATTGTTCAACTGTAGATGATGGTCCCGGATATACGGAAGAGGAATTAAGTACACAGCCTCACAGCCGTGATGCGGGAGATTGTGTGCGTGTCTACATTGAGATAGATGATGATATAGTGACTGCCAAAGGAGGCGCTGTTCCGGCCACTAACTATATCACGGCCATGTTTAATCAAAGTTTTGTCCTGTATGCGAATGAACAGATTACGATGACCATCAGCCAGATTTATGCATGGACGACCAATAGCCCCTATACAGGTACAACAGCGTCAGCGATGCTCACTTCGTACCAGGACAATACCGGTGAATTCAATGGTAATGTATCAATACTTGTTTCTTACGCCACCAGTGGAGGTATTGCTGTTTTAGATGGCTTATGTCAAACTAATCCGGACTGGAGAAAATGTTTCGCCAGTATTGATGGTGTATATTCTAACGTGCCGACGTATAGTTGGGATGTCATGGTTGTGACACATGAGATGGGTCACGTCGTAGGTTCAAAACATACTCATGCCTGTGCATGGAATGGAAACAATACAGCTATTGATGGATGTGCCGGCTCTGTAGAAGGTTCATGTCCGTTACCCGGCATTCCACCTCAGGGAGGAACAATTATGAGTTATTGCCATTTGCAAAGTGTCGGAATTAATTTTACTCTTGGTTTCGGACCACAGCCTGGTAATGTGATCAGGAGCAGAGTGAACGCTGCCGGAAATTGTCTTACAACATGCGGTCCTCCACCACCACCTCCTCCACCATCTTATTGCACATCTAACGGAACAAACTCGAACTATGAGTACATCAATAAAGTAGTTCTTGGATCCATCAACAATACAAGTGGTAATAACGGCGGGTATGGAAATTTTACTTCGCAAAGCACTAATCTCACACCAGGAACAAACTATACGATTACATTGACACCTGGTTACAGTTCTGGAACATATGCAGAAAATTGGCGCGTATGGATAGATTACAATGGAGATCTCGATTGGGTGGATCAGGGTGAGCAGGTAGCACAAGGATCTGGTAGCGGTGCGCTCACTATTGCGTTTACAGTGCCTGCAGGAACAGCTGCAGGAACTAAAAGAATGAGAGTGTCTATGGAATACGGAGCTCTTCCTCCGATCTGTGGCTCATTTACCTATGGAGAAGTAGAAGATTATACGATCGTCATCGGTTCCGGACCTCCATCGGGCACATGTAATGATGGAATACAAAATCAAGGTGAGACCGGCATTGATTGCGGTGGACCGTGTGCACCATGTCCTCCCACTCCAACATGTAGTGATGGAATTCAAAATCAAGGCGAGACCGGTATCGATTGTGGCGGACCATGTCCTGTGTGTCCACCACCACCTCCTCCTACAGGAACGGTGTTAAATACCGGTTACTTTGAGACAGGTTGGGACGGCTGGATTGATGGCGGAGTAGATGCGGCCAGGGTCACAAGTGCGTATTCATTTGAAGGTACACACTCTATTCAGCTCAGAGACAATTCAGGAACTCAATCAGCGATGACATCACCGACATTCAATCTTTCTAATGCGGTCGGTGTACAGGTTACTTTTCATTTCTATGCTTACAGTATGGAAGTGGGTGAGGATTTTTGGCTTCAATATAAAAGCGGTACCGGTAACTGGGTAACCATAGCTTCTTATATCAGGGGTACGAATTTCAATAACAACACTTTTTATATCACCACAGTCACCTTGTCAAATTTCACGCCTACATCGGCAGGAACATTCAGGATCCAATGTGATGCCAGTGATGATTTTGACCAGGTATATATTGATGCTGTTACGATCACAAGTTTAAATGGACCGGCATTGATCGAATCGGGCACAACGATCGAAGAAGTGGCTCATCCTACAGTTGTACCAAATGATTTGGTTTCCGATGCTACTAAGGAACTTAAGGTTTATCCTAATCCTGCTACTGATGAATTGAATATTTCATTTAATGGAGAAATTCAATCTGTCAGGATAGTCTCGTTGGAAGGAAAGGTAATGAGTGTCACAGAAACAAATGAACAAAATCATTTGATTGACATCAGTCAATTGGCTAAAGGCATTTATTTCATTTCCGTTCAATCAGGCGGAGAATGGTATCCGACGAAATTCAGTAAAATGTAAAGCAATCGATTCAGATAAAATAAAAAAGGCAGTTCGGCACCAAGTCGGGCTGTCTTTTTTATTTTAATTATAATGGAAAGCCTGGTTATGTTCCAGGGGAGTTCCGCATGTGGCGCAATTTCCTGCTACACCGGCGCCTCCGGGACATCCTTTAGGACAGATAAAATGATAGACACCGTTCGCATTTTTAGCTTCTTTATGTGTGGGAGTTGCCATATGTGTGACAGGATCGATGTACATCAAAGGTTCCTGGTAGGCAGATCCGCAAACAGGACAAATGCCGGGACCGGTCCCACCACTTCCTTTACAATTGTTTGGACACATCCAGTGAAGAACAATTTTTTGGGACGTATCTGCAGAAGCTAAATTCTGAGAAGTGCTGTCTTTCGCTGTTAAATTATTTTGCGTCGTGTCGGAAGATGTTTTCTTGCCAGCGCATCCTGATGGGACCAAACTGGTTCCAACCAAAACGATAATGAGAAAATGATAAATCTTCATATGATCCATTGATTGTGCAAAGCCACTTAATCGGGATATTCCGAAATGCAAAGATAATGTTCAATCCAAATTGATTTTACATCTGTTTTTGGGGTAGCAATTTTCTGAATAATTCTCTTCTAGTCGACTAACAGTGATTCAATTTGAATTTTGTTAGTCAGTAATCGGTGTACCGGGCATTTTCCGGCAATTTCCACCATTCGTTTTTTCTGATCGGCATCAATATTTCCTTCTATTCTGATGTTTTCAGTGATTTGGGATATCTGGCCTGAGTCGGTTTTCTCAGTGATCAGTTTTACTTCTATAAATATCTGTTCGACTTGCCATCCTTTCCTGTCGGCGTACATCTTCATGGTAGAGGCGGCACATGTGGCCAGGCCGCTGAGAACAAGCTCTTGTGGCCTCGGACCTTTGTCCTGTCCTCCGTGGTCAAGGGGTTCATCACCGATCAATTGGTGACCCCTGACATTGATGTATGTCGCGTAGGCTTCATGCCCGATGGATGCTTGTATCTTTGTTTCTGAGGCCATAAATTTTGAAAATTTTAATAATGGAACACTATTTTAATGCCACCAGAATCCAATATACCCTTTAAAGAGTAAAGCCCATAAAGCCGGCACCCGGGAAGTGCGACGATTTCAGGTGCCAAAGATGCAACTAGTCGGAATTAGCATTGTCTTTTAACACAAATCAAGACGCGACAAACCGGATGTATTCAGAAGTTGAGGCATCTCTGATCGATTCCTGCCTTAAGGGCAACAGAAAAGCTCAGCATACAATGTACAAGCGTTATTGCGACGCCATGTACAATGTTTGCTATCGGATTCTTGGCTCAGAACCAGAAGCTGAGGATGCTTTACAGGAATCTTTTGTGGATGTCTTTCGAAGACTGGATACCTTCCGTGGCGAAGCCAGCCTGGG
Source organism: uncultured Saprospiraceae bacterium (assembly GCA_963746195.1). Classification (GTDB taxonomy): domain Bacteria; phylum Bacteroidota; class Bacteroidia; order Chitinophagales; family Saprospiraceae; genus Opimibacter. The sequence goes on from CAVVAS010000005.1 coordinate 557,016, forward strand.
AGCGTGGATCAAACGAATCGTCATCAATCATTGTCTCAATGAGCTCAAGCGACGCAAGATTGTCTTTGAATCCATCGATGATCAGCATAAAGAAATTGTGACAGAAGACACTGATGATGATGACGATGTTGAATATGAAGTGAAACGAGTTAAAGAAGCTATCATGAAACTTCCTGATGGGTACAGGCAGGTATTGACTCTTTATCTCATCGAAGGATACGATCACAGTGAGATTGCAACCATTCTTGGAATCCAGGAGACCGGATCAAAATCGCAGTACAGCCGGGCAAGAGCCAGGTTGAGAGAAATATTAAAATTAACGCCAAGCGTATGAACAAGAGATCATCTTTAGAAGATTTCATCAGGGAACACAGGTCGGAATTCGATGACCTGAAAGCACCTTCAGGCTTGTGGGAAAAAATTGATCAGCGGAAGCCCCAGGTTCATTCCCTTTGGAAATGGTCTGCTATTGCTGCAAGTGCTTTGCTATTAATTTCTGTCGGATATATTTTTGGAACAAGAGTAAACCGGCAGCCGGAAATAGCGGGATGGAAGGAATACCAGGAAACCGAACAATACTATGAATCACGCATCCAGTCAAAAATGGATCAAATTAAAACCCTGCCGGTCAGCGATGAAGTTACGGCCGACATACAAGTCCTGGATGATGTCTACCAGCAATTGAGAACACAACTCCTGGAAGACCCGAATGCTAATTCACAAGTTCTGCTCAATGCAATGATCCATCATCAGCAACAGAAGCTTGAAATCATGGAAAAAATTTTAAACCGTGTTGATAAATATAAAACTAATGAAAAGGAAGGTCATCAAATGTAGTCTGCTGTTTCTATTACTCCCGCTTTTTGTTTTTGCCGGAGGAGATGGTGAGCGAGTGGAGAAAAAGATTAATCGTGATTTCACAATCCAGCCTAATGGGCTTGTGGATTTAACTAACAAATATGGAAATCTCGATATCGCTATCGGAGAAAGTAACCAGGTGAAAATAAATGTCACTATTTCTGTGGAAGCTTCTTCCATAAAAAAAGCCCAGGATGCTCTTGACCGCATCAATGTGGAATTTGACGAAGGCAATAACCGCGTCGAAGCAAAGACAGTCATTGAATCTAATTCGGGATGGAATTCATGGTTCAACTCCGGTAATAATGAAATGGAAATTAATTACCAGGTGCTGGTGCCGGCAGATGTATTTCTTAAACTAAACAATAATTATGGTGATATTTATCTCGAAACGACCAATCGCGATGTTACTGTTGAGCTAGCTTATGGAAACATCCGGCTTGGAGATATTCATGGAGACCTTAACCTAGACATGACTTACAGTAAAGGAAACATTTCACTGATCAGGGATGGCAAACTTACATTGAGTTATTCGGAACTTGAAATGGAGGATGGAAATGAAGTGACGCTGGACGATAAAAATACAGATCTAAAAACAGGATCATTTCAAAAACTGAACATGGAATCAGCTTACAGTAACCTGCAATCAGTTTCCATCGGGCGATTTGAATACAATGGGAAATATGACGACGTGTTCATTGGCCGACTGGGAAGTATAAATGCAGAGACCAGTTTTACAGGTATCAAGGTGGATGAAATGGAGGGGAATGGTGATTTTGATATGCGCTATGGTGACCTGAAGATCGAAAAAATACATGGTGGATTTTCGCGAATGAATATCAATACATCTTATACAGGAGTAGAATTGAATTTCAATACGGATGCTTCATTTTCGGTCGATGCAGAAACCAACTATTGCGATATCCATCATCACGATTTGAAGATCATGGAAGATACGGAAAGACAGTCGAGCAAGGTTTTAAAAGGATCTCGCGGCACAGGTGGGGGAGAGGTGATCGCCAGGATGAATTATGGTGAGCTAACCATCGACTAGTAATTGATTAAACCTGCAATTCATAAACTGCTTGACATAGATTCTTAAATGATTTGGTCCGTGGATATTGGTTTTAAGTTTGAAAACTTAAAACAGCGGATGGGGATTATATATAACCTTGAGCCTGCAAGTGAAAGAGTTCAGAATAAAGACCATTTGACTTCAACAATTCTTCATGTGTGCCAATTTCGAGCATTTCACCATTGCGCAATACAAGAATGCGGTCTGCCATGCGCACAGTACTGAATCGGTGAGAAATAATAACGGCACTCTTTCCTGCAGTGAGTTCTGAAAAACGTTTAAACACTTCATATTCTGCCCTGGCATCCAGGGCTGCTGTGGGTTCGTCAAGAATAACAATTTGTGCATCGCGCATATAAGCCCGTGCTAACGCTACCTTCTGCCATTCTCCACCGGAAAGATCTACGCCTTCAGCAAATCTTTTACCCAGCATTTGATCATATCCTGCCGGAAGTTTCCGGATAACAGGATCGGCGAGACTTTTTTCTGCTGCATTATAGATTTGAGGTTTATTTTCTGCTTCATCAATCTGGCCAATAGCCACATTCTCTGAAGCAGTGAAATTAAATCGAACATAATCCTGAAAAATGACCCCGATCAATTTCCTGTAAGATTCTATTTTAAATGACCTGATATCAGTTTCATCAATTAATATCCGTCCTTCAGCAGGATCATACATCCTGGCCAATAATTTAACAAGCGTAGTTTTCCCCGCGCCGTTTTCACCGACAAGCGCTAATTTTTCACCAGCCTTCAGAAGAAAATTGATATGTCTCACGGCCCAAACTTCTGTGCCTGGATATTTAAAACCGACATTTTCAAATTGAATTCCATTGATGATCGTCTTTGGAGCATCGATACCGTCAGGATTATCTTTGATCAGTGGATTGATGGCCAGAAAATCAAAGTAATCCCGGAGATACAATGCAGACTCAGTGATTTTGGTAAAAGTGGATAACAGGTTTTGTAATTGACTTTGCAACCTGTTGAATGACCCTGATAAAAATGTCATATCCCCTACAGACAAAATACCGGCAACCGTGCGAATGATAATAAGAATGTAAGCTGCATAATAGGCGAGCACACTTCCTACTTGCAACAACGTACCCCAAATGCTCCGCTTAATCGCCAAAACTTTATTGACCAGGTAATATTCATTCGAGATCCGACCAAATCTCTCCGTAAGAAATGGATCAAGGCCGAAAACTTTTATTTCTTTGGCCGTCTCCACACTAGCTCCAATATATCTGAGATAATCTAATTCCCTTCGCTGAGGTGTCCAGCTGCGGACGAGCGAATAACTTGATCTTGAAAAATAGGCTTCACTCAGAAATGATGGCACTACTGCAACAACAAGAATGACAATCAGCCAGGGCTCAAATGCCACAAGTCCCGCACCAAGAAAAATAATGGTGATCAAATCCTGCATCTGGCTTAGCACCATCGACATGAGGACTACTCTTCCCGTAGTCTGGCGACGTGCACGCTCAAGCTTGTCATAAAATTCACTGTCTTCGAACATGCCCAGGTCAAGAGACGATGCTTTGTGCATTAATTCGATGGAAGAATGATTGGCATACAAGTCACCCAGCAGAGCTTCCGTGAGACTGATGAGACGATTAAATATTTCAGAGAAAGCAGCCAGCCCCAATTCCATGCCCAACCACCACCACAATTGATGAAAATCTTTTTGTGGAGCATGTATCAGCCTGATCACTTCATCAATAATCAATTTCCCCACATAGAGCTGGCCCAATGGAATGGCCGATTTGATGGTCCGCAGGACAATGTTGATGAAGGTCAATGAAGGAGACGTCTTCCAGATCATCCTGAAAAACGGGATCAATAATTTTAAGGATTGAAGACTTTCCATGAACCCTTTTTTGGGCTTAGGGTCCATCTCTACCGGGAATTGACTATTTAAGGCCATTGATGCAACCTAACATATTTTTGTGATCGGATGTTCTATGCTTAAATTCCAAATGAAGGACTTTCGGTTATCTTTAAAAAAAATGCAAATCGTATGAAATTTGAAATCATCAGTGATGAAACACCATTCAATGAATTCTTCCACATCCGGAAAACAAAGCTTAGACATGAAAATTTCGACGGTTCAATGTCTCCGGAAGTGACAAGATATAGTTTTGAAAAATCTGATGCCATTGCAGCGCTGGTCTATCATGTTTCAAGAGATGCATATATCCTCGTTCGTCAATTCAGGTTTCCATTAGTGAGTCATCTTATTGATCCATGGATGATAGAGATTGTAGCAGGAGGTATCTCGGAAGGAGAAGATGCTCTCACTGCGGCAAAACGTGAGATCATCGAGGAGGTTGGTTATGCTGTCCTTCAAATTGAAAAGATATCCCGATTCTATGTTTCTCCCGGAATTCTGAATGAACGGGTTACTCTTTTTTTTGCAACCGTGGATGAATCAACTAAAATCAATGAAGGCGGAGGTGCGGATCATGAAGATGAAGATATTGAACTGATATGGGTTCCCAGAAATGAAGCTATGCAATGGATGGAAAACCAGGCAGTAAGTGATGCAAAGACAATGATTGCTTTACAGTGGCATCATTGCCGAAATGAATAATGAATAATGAATAATGAAAACACCTCAACAGCCATCTAAAATCGAAAATACCTATGTGGCTTTCTATGTGTGCTATGTGTCTTTGTGGTTCAAAAAGGGTTTGCGTGTTTAACGTACGCAATTAATCCGCTAACCTACTCCTATTATTTCTTGCTGGCGACTATATAAAATCCAATCTGGAAGATATCGTTGACGTAATCGTCTTTCAGGTTATCAAAAAACTTTTTGGATTTAAAGCGGATATCAAATTCTGTGCGATCGACATCAAATGGAGCTGCAGATGCAGTCATGAATTTATCATTCAACTCAATCCTCGCTTTGAAATTGACGGGCTTGGTGATATTCTTTATGGTCAGGTTGCCATTGATCATATGAGTGGCTTCAGGATCATTTTCCAGTTTTGACGTAGAGGTGATCGTGTATGTCGCTTTCGGATATTTTCCAACATTAAAAAAATCTTCTTCCTTTCCAGGGGCGGTACCTTTCAGGTGTTCTTCCAGGCTTGCACCCATATCCCCTTCAGGACTCAGGACTTTCAATTGGGTCATATCCAGTTCAATAAAACCACCTGTGATATTTCCACCCTCAACATTTATTCCTCCTGTGGAAATCGGGACAGTTCCATTGTGGACACCTGTCGGTTTAGAGCCGATCCATTTGACATTGCTTTGATTGGGTATGATCTTGAAATTATAATCATTGCTCGAAGTATTTTTAGAATCTGACACAGCAACAGGATTACTTGCTCCCGCAGGTTGACTTTTGTCTTTACAAGCTGTGCTAAAGAAACTCAGAAATATAATTCCAATAAATAAAGATTGACAGGTAATTTTCATTGCTCAGTAATGTTCGATTTAAGAAATATAATTTTTAAGATTTTCATGGAGCTGACCGACAAACCGAACAGTTTCCTCTATGCCATCCATCATGATGATTTTACCATTCGAACCGGCCCATTCATTATCTGTCGCTTTTCCTGAGATAATAATGGGTAATGACGTACGATCAGATAGCTCGCGAATAAATGGACCAAATTGCCAGTGCACAGGATCTGCATTCACAATCAGAACACATTCGGATGTACATTTTTTGAGCGCAGAACAAGCGCAATCCAGATTAATATCACAACCCATGTCGGTTACACACATTCCTTCTTTACGGAGAAAATAATGCATGAACAGATGGCTCAATTCCTGGTGATTTCCATTGGGCAGGAACATCATCAACCTGGGCCCCGAACAATTGTGAGGCAAAGTATCAATTTCACGAATGGTCTTCCGTTTGATCAATTCATGAAAACAAGTCTCATGTGCTTCTTCTATTGTCCCCGAAAGCCACATGATCTCCATTTTATCAAGAGTAGGTAAAATGAGGTTGACAAGGGTGGATTCAAACCCATGCTGCTTAATGGAGGCATCGAGAACTGCATCCATCAGGTTGACATCGAGACTGGTCAAGCCCTGCAATAAACTTTCCTGGTGATCCTTATGTGCCAAAGAAATCCGCTTGCATTCTGCCTCCATTTCGCTCCTGGACATTTCTGCAATCCTGGAAATTCGGACTCCCTGGTTATTCAATTTTTGGACTAACCTGAGTATTTCAAGGTCATTATCTTCGTAAAACCTGATATTCGTGTCGGTTCGCTGAGGGCGGAGGAGTCCATACCGTTTCTCCCATATCCTAAGCGTATGTGACTTGATGCCAGTAAGTTCGGCGAGATCGCTGATGCTATAAATGCCCAAAATCGGAGGTATACAGGTTCTATAAAGTGAAATTTGTATAATTCTATGTACTCACAACAGTAATCATAATTATTTTGTTTTCCACACATTCAGGCCGGAACGGGCTTATACTCATGATTCAATCTACCCAAATCTCATGCGAATAGGAATAGTTTGTTATCCAACATATGGAGGAAGTGGTGTGGTAGCCACAGAGTTAGGTTTGGCCCTGGCATCCAAGGGCCACCAGATCCATTTTATTACATATAAGCGTCCGGCACGCCTGACTCATTTCAGGGATAACGTTTTTTTCCATGAAGTGAATACGGAAGAATATCCACTATTTGATTACACACCTTATGATACTACGCTGACCAGCAAATTAGTTGACGTGGTCAAATACGAAAAACTTGATCTGCTGCATGTTCACTATGCCATCCCTCATGCGACTGTAGCATACCTGGCCAAGCAGATTCTTGCTGCGGAAGGTATCCATATTCCGGTAGTCACTACACTTCACGGAACAGATATCACCCTTGTCGGAAGTGACAGGTCTTTTGCTCCCGTTGTAGCCTTTAGCATTAATCAAAGTGATGGTGTCACAGCAGTATCTCAACATCTTAAGCAACAAACCTGTGAGCAATTAAAAATCAATAAGGAAATTGAGGTCATCTACAATTTTATTGACTTTTCAAGATTCAGCCGTACGAATAAAGAGCACTTCAGAATGGCCATTGCGCCTGAAGGAGAAAAAATATTAGTTCACACCAGTAATTTCAGAAAGGTCAAACGGATAGAAGATATTATACATGCTTTCGATATTATATTAAAAGAGATTCCTACTAAATTATTGTTAGTAGGAGACGGACCAGAACGACCAAACCTGGAGAGACTATGTCGCGAATTGGATCTATTCGACCATGTGCGATTTCTCGGAAAACAAGATGCCATTGAAGAAATTTTGGCGGTGTCCGACCTGTTCATGATTCCTTCCTCGAATGAAAGTTTCGGGCTTGCTGCTCTGGAAGCCATGGCATGTGAGGTGCCGGTGATCTCTTCCAATGCAGGAGGTCTTCCGGAGGTGAACATACATGGTGTGACGGGATTTCTTTCTGATATCGGAGACGTACAATCACTTGCTAAAAATGCGCTGACGTTGTTACAGAATCCGGATTTGCTACAGACTTTCAGGCATAATGCTCTTGAACAGGCAAAACGATTTGATATCAGTTTTATCCTGCCAAAGTATGAGGCGTATTATGAAAAAACGTTGAAAAAATTCTGGTCTTCCATGCCGGAAAAAGAAATGATTCCTTCTTAGCCCCATCGAATACTGCGTATTCTCTCCCCTATGCTTCGACACCTCCCGCGCTTATCTAATTCGCAGCTCAGCAACCAGGGTTCTTATTCGTCATAAGTGATTTCCATTGTAGGTGAGAGCGGATGTGACTGACACGTGAGGATAAAACCACTTTTTACTTCTTTATCGCTTAACGCAAAACAGGCATCCATCTCTGCTTGTCCTTCCATGATTTTTGCCATGCATGTAGCACAGGCACCACTGTGACATGAATAGGGAGCATCGATGCCCATATCCAACAACGTATCGAGAATAGTCTTATCTCCGACCTGTGCTTCAATGGTCTGACCTCTCAAATGCACCTTCACGAGAGAAGTATGAAAGTGATCGTGCGCATGCTTTGGTTTGTGAACGACGTCATCAGAAGCAGGAGTAAAAAATTCTCTTTTGATGGAATCATTATCAACACCCAATGTTGTCAACGTTTTTTCAGCCATCACAATCAAATCTCCGGGGCCGCAGAGGAAATAAAGATCATGTTTTTTGCTGACCGGATGTTTTTGGATCAGGTCCTTGATGTGCCCGGCACTTATTCTTCCTTTCAATCCATTCCATTCGGGTTTTTTAGGTCCGAAAAGTGATTTGACCAGCCCTCCTCCGTGTTTTGAAAGTGTATGATAAACGAAGAATTGTCCCGCATGAAGAGCAGCCAGTCGATCAAGTTCTGAACGGAAAATGATTTGACTTTCTGTCCTGCTGCCATAAAGTAGAATTAGGGTGGATCGAGGTTCTTTTTCAAGGACAGTGCGGGCAATAGAGATCAGGGGAGTGATGCCGCTGCCTGCCCCGATCAAGTAAATATTTCGCTTGTTGTCAGGACCAAAATCGCCGGTAAAACGTCCTTCAGGATGCATGAGATCCAATAGGTCTCCGGCTTTAATTGTCCGGCATAAAATGGGAGACATCTTGCCGCTTGAATATTCTTTGATGGTAATCGCCATTAAAGGATCTTCCGGAACAGAACTGATGGAATAAGAACGACGCATTTCCTTACCATTCTCCGTTCTTCTGACTGTAACGTACTGACCGGATTTATAGGCAAATCTTTCCTTTAACTCCGGTGGAATTTCAAATAAAATGCTTACCGCATCGCTGGTTTCATGCCTGACCTCTTTAACCACAATGGGAATGAACTCACCGGTCATGTTATTCTATTGATTCGTTAAATTTGAAGGGCAAAGATAGCAGCTTATGCTTTTAGAAGATTTTATGTTTGAATTATCACATGAGGAATTTGAAGATTTGAGGTCACAATTTGTGACCTCAAAAAAGAGGTGGATTGAGATATAAGCCTATGGCTTTTAAAGAACATGGGGTTTTAATGCTTTCAAGTGTGTTAGTGAAAAGCTTCTTTTATCGGGTCTTCTTACTTTTATACCTTTGCCCACTCAATAAAAATAATTTCTTTGCCCACACTCTCCATCGTCATTCCCGCTTACAACGAAGAACGAACGATCCACCTGATCCTAGATAAGGTTCGCCTTGCTCAGTTGCCGATATCCTGGGAAAAAGAAGTAATCCTTGTCAATGATTGTTCTAAAGACAATACCGAGGGGGCTATTCTCAAATATAAAAATGAGTTTCCTGGTTTCCCGATTCAATATTTTGCACATGAGGTGAATAAAGGAAAAGGAGCAGCATTGCATACCGGGATTGAGCGCGCTAAAGGAGAGTATACAATCATACAGGACGCCGATCTTGAATATGATCCGGAAGAATATAACATACTTCTGGTCCCTGTTCTCAAAGGTTTTGCAGATGTGGTCTATGGAAGTCGTTTTATGGGAGGTATGCCTCATCGCGTGCTTTTCTTCTGGCATTCGATCGGGAATAATTTTCTCACCCGCATCTCCAATATTTTCACAAATCTCAATCTGACAGATATGGAGACTTGTTATAAATTATTTAGATCGGATATCATCAAGAGCATTCAACTGAAGGAGAAACGTTTTGGGTTTGAGCCCGAGGTGACGGCGAAAGTATCCAGGATCCCGGGCGTCAGGATTTATGAGGTGGGGATATCTTATTATGGCAGGACTTATGCTGAGGGAAAGAAGATAGGATGGCGCGATGGGTTCAGGGCGATTTACTGTATTCTGAAATATAATCTTTGGGCAAAATAATCCAGGTAAGGCGGCATAAGGTTATTGTCTATAACTATACCTTGATAAGGTTATCGTCTATAACTGAGACTTTAAAGGTTATTGTCTATAACTGTACCCTGATGAGGTTATCGTCTATAACTAAGCCTTAGAAGGTTATTGTCTATAACTGATCCTTCCAGCTCCAGTCCACATTCCAGATCGAAACCATATTTTTTATACTATTTTCATTCCATCTCCACACCCATTCGAAATGCTCCCGGAAAATAAGTCCTACAAACTTGAGGCTTGCGTCACCTCCCTCGAACAAGCCATCGCCTCATCTAAACATGGAGCAAATCGAATTGAGATTTGCACACATTTGGAAACAGGAGGCATGACTCCTCATTTTAATCTTGTCGATCAATTATGTCATCTTCTCACTATTCCAATAAGAGTGATGATCCGAAACACTTCAGAAGGTTTTGAAACTGACGATGCGACATTGGACGAGATGATAAAATCAATTGAGCTATTTAAAGCTTTACCAATCGATGGATTTGTAATAGGCATATTGAAAAACGGTGTTGTGGACCGTAATGCCATGAAGAAAATTTTTATTCATTCATTTCCTCTTCCAATAACATTTCATAAAGCAATTGATGAATCAAATACAATAGAAGAAGATGTAAACTGGCTGAATGATTTTGAACAAGTCGATACTATTCTGACATCAGGCGGCGCACCAAATGCTTTTGAAGGAGTAAAAAATATTCTTGCACTGAAATCAATTTTTAAAAGAACAATTATGGCAGGTGGAAAAATTATTCCTGAACACCTGGATAATCTCAATCATAAACTTGGCCTCGATTGGTATCACGGCCGAAGCATTGTTGGAGATTTAGGAAAATAAAATTTAAACAGCTACACTCAATCTTTCAAGTGGCAATGCAGAAGCTGAGCGCTTCAATGCAACAAAAGAAAATCCTTCTTTTGAAAAATGATCCAACACCAAAGGCAAAGCATAACGCAGATTCGTTTCCGCTTTCAGGCTATCATGAAAGACCACAATTGAGCCAGGTCCTGCATTTTGAATTACATTTTGAAAGCATTCCTCAGGTTCGATATCGCGATCAAAATCTCCACTTAGCACATCCCACATAATAATTTCATAATGACGCTGAAGGAAATGAATCTGGCTCGGCCTCAATTTCCCATAAGGTGGCCTGAAAAGACCTGATTCGACCATTCGTGCACAATGCCTGATATTGTGGAAATAGGATATGTTTTCAGTAGACCATCCCGAAAGATGGTTAAGTGTATGATTACCAACGCTATGACCTGCCTGGATGACCTGCCTGTAAATTTCAGGATATTTCCGGACATTATCCCCGACGCAAAAGAAAGTAGCCCTGGCATTAAAGGAAGCAAGCGTCTCCAGCACCCAGGGAGTTACTTCAGGGATAGGGCCATCGTCAAACGTGAGGAAGATTTCCTTCCGATCTGTAGACATCTTCCAGGTCAATCCCGGGAAAAGGGCCTGAACGTACTGAGGAGTGTGCGGTAGATACATGCTCATACTTACGAAATAGACAGGTTCACAGATTACCTATCTTTACCAGCCATTAAAATTAGCTGCTTATAAATGTAGTCTAAACGTAATTTGTTGCCGATTTGCTGCATTTAAAATGAAAACAATTTGTTTTTGAGACCTTAATAGGGATCAATTAGCTGAATTGAAGGCAAAATTACCCGTTAATTATGACAAGATTAAGGTTTGCCCCAAGTCCAACCGGGGCATTGCATATTGGAGGTATAAGAACTGCCTTGTACAACTACCTGTTGGCCCGCAAGACAGGAGGCAAGTTCATCCTTCGCATCGAGGATACAGACCAGGTAAGGTATGTTCCGGGGGCAGAGGATTACATTATAAGGTCCCTGGCATGGTTGGGTCTCAACCCGGACGAAGGACCTCAGCAAGGAGGCCCTTTTGCCCCCTACCGTCAGTCGGAACGAACTTCAGTTTACCAGGAATATGCCATGAAATTGGTAAAGGCCGGGAAAGCTTATATCGCCTTTGATAGCCCGGATGATCTTGACCTGATGAGACTTCGGCTCACGGACAAGGGTATTTCTACCCCAAAATATGACGCCTCGGTCAGGGAAGACATGAACAATGGCCTTACTTTAACACCCGGTGAGGTACAAGCAAAACTGGCAACTAAAGAGCCTTATACCATCAGACTCTTAGTAGAACCCGGCCAATCGATCATCATCCATGATAAAATCAGGGGCGAAGTCACCTTTGACAGCACTGAACTGGATGATAAAATATTACTCAAGGCAGATGGATTCCCTACCTATCACCTCGCCAATGTCATTGATGATCACCTGATGCAAATCACCGATGTGATACGGGGAGAAGAATGGCTGCCAAGCACGGCACATCACATTCTTTTATATCGTGCTTTTGGCTGGACAGATACCATGCCGACATTTTCACATCTTCCTTTAATTCTAAAACCGAATGGCCAGGGAAAATTGAGTAAACGCGATGGACAGAAATTCGGATTTCCTGTTTTCCCAATCGCATGGCACTCCGATCACATTGAAGAATCGATTGAAGGTTTTGATAGCTATGGATTTGAGCCCGGAGCTGTCATCAATTTCCTGGCTTTTCTTGGATGGAATCCGGGAACAGAGCAGGAAATATTTTCAATACAACAACTCATTGAGGCATTCGAAACAGAACGAATTCACAAAGCAGGAGCAAGATTTGATTATGATAAAGCACTTTGGTTTAATCATCAATATATTCAGCAACTAGGATACGCTGATGTTAAAGAAAGGTTGATGCACTATGCCCAGGCAGAGAGTATCAATATCAATGAAATTAATCTTGAGGCCGTTTTCAAATTATTGCAACCACGACTGCATCGACTGAAAGAATTATTTGTCCAGGGATATTATTTTTTCACCGATGTTCTTTTTTATGATGAGGCTGAGATCAATAAAAAATGGAATCCGGATGCCGGGGCGGTATTGAATAAAATGATGGATGCATTAAAATCCGGTGAACCAAAGGACGCTGAAAACATTTCTATCCTTATAAAAGAGGTCATTGCATCATCCGGGATCAAAATGGGTGTGATCATGCCGCTGATCAGGGCAGCATTGACGGGAAGCATTCAAGGGCCTGATGTTTTTGAAATTGCCGGCATTCTGGGGCCCGTGCGGACGAATGAAAGATTAAATAAAATGGCAAACTGGACTGTTCGTAATCAGTAAAGAAATATTGATTTTAAATTTTTACGTCACAACAATTTTAAGATGCCAAGAAAGAAAAAAAATATAGAGGCTCCAAAATCCGGCAGACCTTCTTTTCATGAAAGCCTTAAAGGATTTGATATCAAGGTTAACTCCTTCGGTGAAATGGAATCGTCATTTGAGATAGACCGGATCAATGAATTTCTCAATAAAGAAGTTCATGATAAAAAATTAGAGGACACAGTTCATCCTACGAAAAAGGAAAAAGACGAAGAGGAATAATCACAAAATGCCGTGGTTGGAGTTTGCTCCAACCACAGGTAAGAATCATCCTGGCTGCAGGAGCAAACTCCATGCGGCGGCTATCAAAAAAAAAATCCCGCCATTCGGCAGGATCTTTGTCATTAAGCGGTGATCAGGGTTTATTGCAACCCAAGTTTAGTTTTCACAAGAGGGGTAATATTTGTGCTGTCATCAGCATACAGAAGAACACCTACACCCGGGCTTCCGTCGAAGACATAAGTGAATCCATTGGCCTTAGCAATATCTGCAATGGCCGTTTTGACCTGGTCAAGGATTGGGGCAAGAAGAGCTTCTCTTTTATCGGACAATTGTTTTTGCATGTCCTGGTCATACTGCTGGATTTTATCTTCATCATCTTTCAGCATAGCGACCTGGGCCTCCTGATCTTTAGGAGCAATATCACCGGCCTGAACTCTCTTTTGTAAGTCTGCAGCTTTGGTCTGATAATCCTGAACCATCTTCTGGCCTTTTGCCTGGAGTTGCTTTCCAAGTGCTTCAAGATTTGATTCTGCTTCTTTCACTTGTGGCATCATTTCGAGTATGGCTCCTGAGTCGACATAACCAATTTTCTGGGCTTCTGCACTGATAAAAAAGAATGCAGAAAGCATCATAGCGATCGTGTATTTCAATATTGATTTCATTTAGTATTTGGAATTATTTGAATGAAAAAGTTTGCAAAAATAGTGAATAAACGCTTATTTTGAAAGCAATCGGATAACGTCATCCGTTTTGTCATATTCGGCATTTGAATAAATAAGGCCGCCCTGGCCTCCTTTATCGAAAATAAAATCGAATCCCCTGTCCTCCGCATATTTCTGAATCGCGCCGTAGATACGTTCCTGGATGGGTTGGACCAGGTCTTGCCTTTTTCTGAAAAGAGCTCCTTCCGGTCCGAATTTATCCCGTTGAGCGTCTCTCACAGTTTGCTCGCGATCCTTGATTTCATCTTCTTTTTGCTTCTTGGCATCCTCCGTCAGAAGGACCTGCTCTGCCTGGTATTTATTGTACATAGCCTTGATCTGATCTTGTTCCAATGCAATTTCCTGTCGCCAGTCAGCTGCAATTTTATCCAACTCTGCCTGGGCAGCCTTGTAGTCAGGGTTTGCCTGGAGGACTTTAGTGATGTCGATGATGGCAATACGCTGAGCACTCAATTGGGAAAAGGCTGCTATCGAAAGAAAAAGGATTAAACAGGTGATTTTGTACATAGTCGCAAAGTTATTTGATTCAATATTTCTTCGATGAGACGTCAAAAGTACTTCATTTATTGGCTTACATCCGAAATCAAGACGGAATGCATGGAGTAAAAGTTTCACCTCGTGAAAGGCATGTTTGAGTGATTGGTTAGATCAACTCTATATAAACGAGATAGTAATATATTTTATAATAGAATATATATTCGTGGCTTTAACCTTCATTTAACCCTTTGCTAAACCAAATTAACATCGCCACGGGCAGATGATTATTTTTGATTCTATGGAGCAAAATATTTTTGATGGTCGTGATTTAATTGTAGAGGATCTCATTACTTTTTTGGGAAACAAATTTGACCTGTCCGGATCGGTAAAAGAAGGTATTTCTGCTAACCGAAAATCGCTCGAAGCACTTTTAAATAAACCGGGTGAAAACTACTACGGCATTAATACCGGTTTTGGCTCACTGTATTCGATCACGATCTCTCCCGATCAAATACGTCAATTGCAAACAAATTTATTGCGGTCTCATGCATGTGGAGTGGGTCCCACGGCTCCTGTCAATATTGTAAGATTGACACTTATACTGAAGATCATCAGTTTGGCAAAAGGACATTCGGGTGTGCGCCTGGAAGTTATTCAGTCTTTGATCGATCTTTATAATCATAATATACTTCCCGTTGTGCCTTCTCTCGGATCACTTGGTGCATCCGGTGACCTTGCTCCTTGGCGCATCTTTGTATTCCATTATTAGGTGAGGGTGAAGTTGTTTTCAAAAGGGAACAAATGTCCGCTGCACGTGCACTTCAAATGAATGACTTGACAGCGATTCAATTGTCGGCGAAAGAAGGACTCGCGCTGATCAATGGAACACAATATTCATTAGCATGGTTGATTTTTGCCATTGAAAACGCAACGCGGCTCAGTGAAGTAATAGATATGTGCACAGCGATGTCAATGGATGCTTATGATTGCAATCCTTCACCACTGGACGTAGAGATTCATCAGGTTCGTCGTCAGTCTGGACAAATCGCATCTGCTGCTGCAATTCGAAAATGGCTTGAAGGGAGTGAGATGCAAAAAAATCAAAAAGAAAATCTTCAGGATCCTTATTCATTTCGCTGTTCACCACAAGTGCACGGAGCAACGAGAGATGCGATTGAATATGCACATAAGATTGCCGGCAATGAAATCAATGCCGTGACGGATAACCCTCTTGTATTTGAAGAAGATGGAAATGCTCGTGTTGTATCAGGAGGTAATTTTCATGCACAACCTTTAGCGCTGGCTTCTGATTTTCTCTCCATTGCTTTGGCAGAGTATGGCAGCATATCGGAAAGAAGATCTTATTTGCTCCTGGGCGGACAACGTGATTTACCACCTGCATTGGCACAACAGCCGGGCGTTGAATCGGGCATGATGATTTGCCAGTATACTGCTGCGTCTATCGTCAATAGAAATAAAATTCTTTCGCATCCTGCATCTACAGATTCGATTGTGACGAGTGCAGGCCAGGAAGATCATGTGAGTATGGCTGCAGGTGCAGGAATGAAGTTGTATGAAATCGTAAATAATGTCTGGAAAATAGTGTCGATCGAATGGATGATCGCATGCCAGGCTATGGAATATCGGAGACCTCAAACAACCTCTCCTCGTTTAGAAGAAAAATATGCTGCCTATCGAAAACTCGTTCCTCCTTTATCCGGTGACAGATCACTTTCATCCGAAATTGATGTGACGGAGAACTTTCTGAGGCAGATAGTCATTTAAAAGGTCACTTCGACAAGATTTTCAAAAGGGATGAGCAGAGCTTATGTTAGTTGATTCGAAAAAAGAAATAATTTTCAGTGTATTCGCTCAGTGACCTTAGATTTTCATGGTTAAACTGAAGATTTTCGACAAATTTCTCAAATGAGATAAAATGAGAAAGTGTTGGTTGATTCGAAATAAGAAATGATTTTCGATGTATTCGCTCAGTGACCTTAGATTTTCATGGTTAAACTGAAGATTTTCGACAAATTTTTTCAATGGATTTAAATGAGAAAATGAAGATTAATTTCTGATAGATAGGGATTTTAAAAATGAACGCTCAGTGACCTTTTGGTTTTACTTATTCAAATACTTGAGCTTTCTAATATTTAAAAATCATGAGTGAAATTCAGGTAAGGCTTAAGGAAAAAATCCAGGAGCTGGAAACCATCCGAAAAATAAAGACATACACTGCCCAGTTGCAAACCCGTCTAGGGGAGGAACAAAATGCGCTGGATGTCATGGGAAAAACATTAGATAAAGAACAGCGTGATGTAGAGCTATTGGAGAAAGAAGGACTGACCACTATGTTCCACAAATTCCTGGGCGATCGCGAGGCAAAACTGGACAAGGAAAGAAAAGATTATCTCACTGCTTCACTTCGATTCAATGAGCTTTACAAATCTGTTCATCTCATTCAATACGAACTCGACCTGCTATCGAAGAAGGAACAAAATCAAAGAATTGTAGAAGGAGAAATTGATGTCCTGATGAAGCAACGCGAAGAAGAACTTCTGCAACATGATCCTGAAATAGCTCTTCAACTTCGGGGCATTAATGACCAGGTCGATAAACTTCATAAATTTTCTGTGGAAGTTGAAGAAGCATTTAATGCAGGGACTGTGGCGTTGGATCGTGTACAGAAAACCGAATATTATCTTCATAATGGTCAGAACCGAGGCCAGCGGGAAATGTGGGGTGGACGTCGCCAGAGATCATACTATATCCACCAGGCTGTTGATTACGCCCGTGACATGGCCTATCAATCAAAGCAGGCATTGATCAAATTTGGAAATGAATTAAAAGATGTTTACACCGATCTGGACCTTCATGTGAATATGGAAATTGAAGAATTCGGAAAATTTGTCGATGTCTTCTTTGAAAGTATCATCACCGATTGGATGGTGCAGCAAAAAATAAATAAATCCCTTATCAATGTCAGTGCGACCAGGCAGCAGGTGGAACGTTTGGTGTTACAACTGGATCAGGAACGGAGAACGATAAAGGGGAAACTTGAACAGTTAGAGAAGCAGAGGAAGCAAACGATTATTTCGGCGAATTCTTAACGTAGAGACGCGATTTATCGCGTCTCTACCTATGAGATACCAAATGGAGACGCGATTTATCGCGTCTCTCAAAATTCCACCACAACTCCCTTTGCTGGGATTTCAATATTTTTAAAACCGTCCTGCACCAAAAAATCTCTCCATTTTTGTTGCGTTTCATACTCACCGTGGACAAGAAATAATTTTTTCAAACCGGCTTTTTGATTTTGGATAAAATCTTTCATTTCATTGCGGTCGCCGTGTGCAGAGAATGAATCCATAATTTCCACTTGCGCTTTGACCTGCTTGTATTCACCGAACAATTTAATCCTTTGTGCGCCGGCGCGTAAAATACCTCCGGGAGTGTCCGGTGTACAATAACCGACGATCAAAATGGTATTTCGATTGTCTTCGATGTGATTGGCGAGGTGATGTTTGACACGACCGGCATTCATCATACCTGATGCAGAGATAATGATACAAGGTTCCTTACTGGTGTTCAGCGCTTTTGATTGTTCTACGTCCTTGATATAGATCAGGTCATTGAATCCAAAAGGATTGGGGTCCGTGAGCATGTACTTGCTTAACTCATTATCAAAACATTCGGGATGTGCACCATAGACAGTGGTGGCATTAATGGCAAGTGGACTATCTACATAGACTTTAACGTGAGGAAGACGATGTGCGTTATATGCCTGGTCAAGCAAATAAACAATTTCCTGTGTGCGGCCGATGCTGAATGCAGGGATGATCAGCATTCCTTTTTTATCAATGCAGGTATGTTTGATCACCTCCAGGAAATGATCCATTTCATTTGGAAGAGATTCATGCACCCGATCTCCATACGTTGATTCGCAGATGAGATAATCACAGGCAGGCATTGGTTGCGGATCTCTCAGGATAGGCCTGTTAGGTCGCCCGATATCTCCCGTAAATCCAAGAATGGTTTTCTTTCCGTTTTCAGTGATCTCTAATGTCACTGATGCGCTGCCCAGGATATGTCCCGGATCAGTATACATCACTTTTACGCCATCACAAATTGCATTCCACTGATCATATGGATAACCCAGGAATAAATCCATGGTTTTATCCACATCATCAGTGCTGTAAAGAGGTTCATGATTGTCATTGGCAGATTTGTCATCTTCATGCTTGCGATTGTAAAACTCAGAATCCTTTTCCTGGATGAAAGCTCCGTCCAATAACATAATGGCACAAAGACTTCGGGTCGCATGTGTGGAATGGATCCTGCCTGTGAAACCATCTTTAACCAATTTCGGAAGGCGGCCCGAGTGATCCATGTGGGCATGCGATAAGACTACGCAGTCAATATCTTTTGGATTGAACAGGAATTGATTGTTATCGATCAGGTCCTGGGCAAAACTGCCCTGGAATAAACCACAGTCCAGGAGAAT
This sequence comes from uncultured Saprospiraceae bacterium, assembly GCA_963746195.1. Classification (GTDB taxonomy): domain Bacteria; phylum Bacteroidota; class Bacteroidia; order Chitinophagales; family Saprospiraceae; genus Opimibacter. The sequence goes on from CAVVAS010000005.1 coordinate 575,959, forward strand.
GGTGTATCCATTGGCCAGGGTGACAAGATGACTACTGCCGGTGACCTGGTGTGCTGCGCCGCAAAACTGGACTTTCATAGGGAAGAGTTATTGAGTAGAGAAAATATTTTATCGTGATCGGTTTTCTGTATTAAAAGTGTGGTTAATGGTTAATGGTTAGATGTTTAGTAAAATAAAATCTAAACCTTCAAAGCTAAACACTAAAGCTGAAAATAATCCTACTGCTTTCTGCCGTTAACAAACCTTCACACTTTATCCGAACGTTTGCCCAGGAAATAAAAGATGAATCCAATGACTACCATACCAGCCCTGATCATCCATGCTTTATCTGTTCCCCAGTTATTGATCCAGTTGAGGAACATGAAATTCATATGAAGGAAATATAAAACGGCAGACAGAACGCCAACCGCGATTAATAAAAAGCCCAGTGTACGCATGATGGAGATAGTTTTGTTTGGAGTATGATGCAGGAATTAAGGCTATTTCATAAAACTTTTTCCTTCGGGTGATTTTTTATCGAAATAATTGAAGATTCGATGAATTTCCTGATGATTAATTGTTACCGAATACCGAATAATGATTACATTTTTTAAACCTTACTGCTAAAACTACTCTTAAGATAAATCCTGTTCATCCTGGCAATATGAGATACAGATATTTCCTTAGGGCATTCCGCCTCACAGGCATAAGTATTGGAACATTTCCCAAATCCTTCTTTATCCATCTGCGCGACCATTGATTGAACTCTTCTTGCATTTTCGATTTCTCCCTGCGGCATCAGCGCGAGATGAGAAACTTTAGCCGATGTAAATAGCATGGCACTTCCATTCGGACAAGCGGCAACGCAGGCACCGCAGCCAATACATGCTGCTGCATCCATCGCTTCTTCTGCCTGATCTTTTTCAATGGGAATTGAATTTCCGTCGACGGCCTGGCCTGTATTGACTGAAACAAATCCACCTGCCTGAATGATCCGGTCAAATGCAGAGCGATCGATGACGAGATCACGAATCACCGGAAAAGATTTTGCACGGAATGGTTCTATCCATATTTGCTGGCCATCTTTAAAATAGCGCATGTGCAATTGACAAGTTGTTGTTCCACCGAGCGGACCATGCGGACGTCCATTAATCACCATGCTGCAGGCACCACAAATACCCTCGCGACAATCATGCTCAAAGGCAACTGGTTCCTGTTTTTTGCTGATCAGATCCAAATTGAGCTCATCGAGCATTTCAAGAAATGACATATGCTCATTAGCAGTCGCCTCATAAGTCTGAAATGATCCCTTTTCATTCGCAGACTTTTGACGCCATATATGGAGTGTTAATTTCATTTTCGATTTTCGATTTTCGATTTTCGTTTTGCCCCTAAATCCCCTAAAGGGGACTTTAAATTTCACATTTTCAAAATGCCCTTTGCTCTCCGCTCTTATCTCTTTAGCCACGAATTACACAAATTCACACTAATTATATCAACTCACAACTGACAACTCACAACTTACTTGTAGCTTCTCGTTTTCAATTCCACATTTTCAAATTTCAATTCTTCCTTGTTCAGGACAGGATCCGCTTTAGTATCTGTCCATTCCCACGCTGCCACGTAAGTATACTCGTCGTCATTCCGAAGAGCTTCACCATCGGGTGTTTGATATTCTTCACGGAAATGTCCGCCGCATGATTCATTGCGATTTCTTGCATCACGAATGATCAACTCTCCCATCTCAAGAAAATCAGCTACTCGATATGCTTTTTCTAATTCCGGATTGAAATCACTGTCACTGCCGGGAACAAAAAGATCCTTGTAAAATTCTTCTCGTAGATCATGTACTGCCTGACGCGCTTTATCAAGTTTTTCTGCATTTCGTTCCATACCGCAATTATTCCACATGATCTGACCAAGTCGACGATGGAAATCTTCAACAGACTTATTGCCCTTGATGGACATCAATTGTGTAATCCTTTCACTTACTGCTTTTTCAGCTGTTGAAAATTCTTCTCTTTTTGTATCGATTCGAGGAGTGCGGATATCATTTGATAAAAATGTACCTACAGTATATGGCAAAACAAAATATCCATCTGCCAATCCCTGCATCAATGCACTTGCACCGAGACGGTTAGCACCATGATCTGAAAAATTGCATTCACCAAGAGCGAATAGACCTGGAATATTTGTTTCAAGATTATAATCAACCCATAAACCGCCCATTGTATAGTGGATGGCCGGATAGATCATCATTGGAGTCTTGTAAGGATTTTCACCGGTGATTCTTTCATACATCTCGAATAAGTTGCCATAGAGTTCAGCGATTTTCGCTTCACCAAGTGAACGGATTGTTGCATTATCTGCTTCATCCATTCCTTTTGCACTGGCTTCGGATTTTCCATAACGTGTGATCGCCGAATCAAAATCGAGGAATACAGCAAGACCACTTCTGTTGACACCAAATCCATCATCGCAAACTACTTTAGCAGCTCTTGAAGCAACATCCCTCGGAACAAGATTTCCAAAAGCAGGATAACGGCGCTCGAGATAATAATCCCGATCTTCTTCTTTCAGACTTGAAGGCAAAATCTTCCGTGTGCGAATAGGTTCGACGTCAGCTTTATTTTTTGGAACCCAAACACGACCATCATTCCGGAGAGACTCTGACATCAATGTCAGCTTACTTTGATAATCGCCTGACACCGGAATGCAGGTAGGATGTATCTGGGTAAAACATGGATTAGCCATGTATGCGCCACGACGTACCGCACGCCATATAGCCGAAACATTACAGCCCATTGCATTTGTGGAGAGATAATACACATTTCCATATCCTCCTGTAGCCAATACAACACAATGCGCGGAATATCTTTCAAGTTTCCCTGTCAACAGATTGCGTGCGATGATCCCTCTGGCTTTACCATCGACAAGAACGATATCCATCATCTCATGACGATTGTACATCTCCACTGTACCCAATGATATTTGCCTCGACAAAGATTGATAAGCACCTAATAAAAGTTGTTGTCCTGTCTGGCCGCGTGCATAAAACGTACGTGATACCTGGACGCCGCCAAAGGATCTGTTTTCCAACAATCCTCCATATTCTCTTGCAAACGGAACACCCTGAGCCACGCACTGGTCAATAATGCTATTGCTTACTTCAGCAAGACGATGAACATTTCCCTCGCGTGATCTGTAATCTCCTCCTTTGATGGTATCATAAAAAAGACGATGCACACTGTCACCATCATTCTGATAATTTTTCGCTGCATTGATGCCGCCCTGGGCTGCAATGCTATGTGCCCTGCGAGGACTATCATGGAAAGTAAAGCATTTGACATTATACCCAAGTTCGCCCAAAGTAGCAGCAGCAGAAGCGCCGGCTAACCCGGTTCCAATCACGATCACATCGAGTCTTCGCTTATTATTCGGAGAGACAAGAGGGATCGTTGATTTATAATAATTCCATTTTTCTGCTATCGGGCCCGGAGGAACTTTGCCGTCTAATGATTTCATATTGAAGAATTCTGTTTATTTAAAAGCAGATGGAATGCTGATGTATCAATGTGAGAAATAATGGTATAAAGGAAGTATTGCAAAACCAATTGATATGGCCACAGAATAAATCCATCCAATCCATTTGATCAATGGCGTATATTTTTTATTGTTCAGGCCAAGTGTTTGAAATGAACTTTGAAATCCATGGATTAAATGGAGCATTAAGGCCAGTACACCGACCAGGTAAACGATGAGAACCCAAGTTTCCTGAAAGGCGACATGAACTCTCCTAAACATATCTTGTACAGGCATTTCGTGACCGGGATAAGTGACCATTGCCAGTTGGTCCGTAAACCTCATTTTTACCCAGAAGTCACCCATATGAAGGCAGAGGAAGGCAAAAAGCAGGACACCCAGCAAAGCCATGTTTTTTGAATTCCACGATGCGCCGGCGACATTTCCTTTTGAGGCAAAGCTTCCTTTAGCTTTTCTATTGGCAAAATAGAGAACGATGCCCTGAACAGAATGAAGCAGGATAAAAAAGTAAAGCCCGAGGGAAATGACGAGAATGAACGGATTCTCAGACATAAAGGCGGCATATATATTAAAAGACCTCCCCCCGTCATGAGCCAGAAGTTGAAGATTTCCAACTAAATGCACCACCAGGAACAAGATCAGGAACAGCCCGGTAAGGCTCATGATCAACTTTTGACCGATCGAAGAGGTAAGTAATCTAATGATCCACTTCATATGCTGGGTAAGGGGTTAAGAGACCGGAAAGAGTCAGATTTAACTGCCGTTTTTATGATTATTTGACAACAAAGCTACCATCGGAGCGGTGACTGGATGCAAAGCTAAGTTTATTTAGAAATCATCTAAATATTGATTCATTTTATCTTTACAAAACAATCAAATTATAGTTTTTGCATTTTGCTAATTGCCAATTGCCTATTATCTATATTTACTCCCATGCGCTCTCTCATCTTCCTTTTATTTTTTACATCCTCAGTTTTAAATGCCCAGGTTTCGAAAGATTCTTCCGCTGCATTTATTAAAAACATATACAGGAAATGTTATACCGAACAAAAAGCCTATCAATGGCTGACGACATTGACAAAAGATGTGGGTCACAGGCTTAGCGGTTCACCGGAAGCTGCAAAAGCTGTGGAATGGGCTCACGGTGTCCTTGATACTTTAGGATTAGATAAGGTATGGCTCCAGGAAGTCAAAGTTCCGCATTGGGTCAGAGGAAAAAGTGAGTCTGTCATCATGCTATCAAAAGATGTTGGTGCAGTTTCATTGCGAGCACTAGCTCTTGGAAATTCACCCGGCACGGGTAATGACGGAGTAAGAGCAGAGGTCATCGAAGTGAAATCACTGGACCAATTAAAAGCAATGCCTTCTGAATCGGTCAAAGGAAAAATTGTTTTTTTTAACAGGCCGATGGATGCAGGATTATCCAGCACCATGAATGCTTATGGAATCGCCGGTGACCAAAGAGGTGCAGGCCCTGTAGCAGCCGCAGAAAAAGGTGCTGTTGCCGCCGTCGTCAGATCATTGTGTCCACGTCTTGATGACTTTCCACACACTGGCGCAACTCATCTTTCAGAAACCGGAAAAAATATTCCATCTGTTGCCATCAGTACAAATGATGCAGAGATGTTGAGTAAATCAATTTCACATGGGCCTACTGAAATTTATATTCATACTACTTGTGAAATGTTGGATTCAGTGTTATCCTATAATGTGATAGGTGAAATAAGAGGTTCTGTTGCTCCGGATTCCATTATTATGGTAGGAGGACATCTTGATTCCTGGGATGTTGGTGAAGGGGCAAGTGATGATGGATCAGGAGTCGTTCATTCAATTGAAGCACTATATCGGTTGGCACACAGTGGTTACAAACCAAAACATACTATTCGCTGTGTACTTTTTATGAATGAAGAAAATGGTTTGCGTGGCGGAGTGAAATACGCAGCGGAAGCGATCAGGAAAAAAGAATTTCATCTCATTGCTCTTGAGACGGATGCCGGAGCTGGCGTACCATTGGCATTCGGTTGCACCAAGGGAGCTGATACTCTCGTTGATAAACACATAACTTACATGAAGTCATACATGGATTTGTTTGATCCATATTACATCAGGATTGAAGCGGGCGGAGGTGGAGCGGACATCCGGGACCTCATCCTTGATTCAGGTTTATTGGTTGGGCTGCGACCGGATAATGCACGCTATTTCGATTATCATCACTCTGATAATGATGTACTTGAAAATGTTAATCCCCGGGAATTGGAATCAGGTGTTGCTGCGATAACTTCTTTTCTTTATCTCGTTGATCAATATGGTATAGGGCTATGAAAGATGTGACACTTTACGATCTCACTTTTGAACCGTTCATCTCATCGCAGGAAATCGAAAAAGTAGTCATGGCATTGGCTGCAAAGATTGACAGGGATTACAAAGACCGCAACCCGGTGCTGTTGATTGTGCTCAATGGGGCTTTTATTTTCGCTGCTGACCTGGTGAGGCGATTGTCTATTCCACTTAAGATGGATTTTGTCAAAGTGAGTTCTTATGAAGGCACTTCATCCACCGGAAAATTAGGTGAACATTTTTTGTGGAAGATGCCTTTGGAAGGACAGGATGTGCTGATCATTGAGGATATCGTTGATACGGGAGCTACATTACATCATCTCAAAGAAAAAATCAATAAACAAAATCCAAAAAGCATTGAAATAGCGTGCCTGCTGATCAAACCTCTCGCTCACAAATATCCGGATGTGATCAAATACCAGGGGATGGAAATTCCGAATGAATTTGTGGTCGGATATGGCCTCGATTATAACAGCATTGGCAGAGACCTGGGATCGATCTACAAGAAGAAGGAGGTATGACCATCCTGCTGATCATAGGGATCATTTATATTTTCATTGTCCTGATCTTTTATTTTCTGCAGCATTTCTTTTTTTTCCGTCCGGAAATATTACCATCTGATTTTAAATATCAATATTCATTTCCTTTCGAAGAAAAACAATTTGATCTTCCCGATGGCGGAAAGATCAATGCGATATGGTTTAAGGTGCCGAATAGCCTGGGAGTTATTTATTTTTTAAAAGGGAATAGTCGGAGTATAAAAGGCTGGGGAAAATTTGCAAAAGATTATGTAGGAAAGGGCTATGATTTTTTTATGATGGATTACAGGGGATTTGGAAAAAGCCGCGGTCACAGGTCGGAACATATTATTTACAGCGATACGGAATACATCTACAATTGGTTGACACAACATTATGATCAAAGTAAAATTGTAGTCCTCGGCCGTTCTCTCGGAAGTGGATTTGCAGCGAGAGTGGCGACCTGGAATAATCCGAAATTATTGATTCTTGATTCTCCTTATTATAGTTTTCAATACCAGATCCATCGCTTTGCGTGGTGGTTGCCTTTGCGATGGATTTTGAGATATAAAATTCCGACATGGCAATATTTGCAAAAAGTAAAATGCCCCGTTTACATTATTCACGGTGATAAAGATTTTTTAATCTCGTATGAGCAGGGTGTCCGATTGCAAAAATTAATTCCTGATCGTGCGACATTGATTACGATCAAAGGAGGAAGGCATAATAATTTGCCGACATTTGAGTCCTATCATAAGGCGTTATATAAAATACTTAACTCTTAGTTGCCACGAATCAGCGAAATCAATCAACATTAATTAGTGTTAATTCGTGTAATTAGTGGCTAAAAAAGGGTTAGGATTTTCTGGCCACGAATTGCACGAATAAACACGAATAAAATAAAAACAGTATTTCTGATTTGTGTAAATTAGTGCAAATAGTGGCTAAATAATAGCCAGGATTTTCCGGCCACGAATTACACGAATTAGCACCAATAAAATAAAAGTAGTAATTCTAATTTGTGTAAATTAGTGCAATTCGTGGCTAAATAATAGTTAGGATTTTCTGGCCACGAATTACACGAATTAGAACGAATCATCATTTCACCGTTGAAACAAAACACTTCATCACATGGAACAAGATATTATTTACAAGGAAGAAGCATTTGCTATTGTAGGCAAGTGCATGGAGGTCCATCGACACCTTGGGCATGGATTTCTTGAGATTCTCTACAAGGATGCCTTAGAATTGGAATTCAGAGAAGCAGGTATTCCGTACAGCCGGGAAACAAAATTTGAGGTTCATTATAAAAAATGGCTTTTACCACATCAATATTTTGCGGATTTTACAACTTATGATAAAATCATTCTTGAAGTAAAAAGTATGGACGGACTTCATGATGATCTTATCGCTCGCACTATCAACTACCTTAAAGTAAGCGGGTATCAGCTAGGGCTCCTTGTAAATTTCGGAAAACGATCACTGGAATACAGGAGAATAGTTTACTAGATTTTTTGGCCAAGAATTACACGAATTGGCACGAATTCATTAAAATGGAAATCTCAAATAGGGAATACAAATTTGGATAAATATTCAGGTCTTTTAACCACGAATTACACAAATTCTCACGGATCCCAATTAGTGTTAATTCGTGTAATTCGTGGCTATTGACCCGGATTGGTTTACTCTGATTAAAGGCTAACTTTGCACCTGAATGGAGGAGAAGACGACCAAAAAAAGCACTTCCGACCGCAAGCAGGACCACATTGAACTTGCTCTAGATGCTGATATGGGCAACCGGGGTACTGATGGCAGGTTCAGGTATGAACCTATGCTGGCTGCGCATCCATCGGCAGATTTGGACCTCAGTATTTCTTTCCTGGGAAAGAAATTAAAGGCGCCCCTTTGGGTCAGTAGCATGACCGGAGGAACTGAAATGGCATTAACGATCAATCGAAGGCTGGCAGCTTCATGTTCAAAATTTGGATTAGGTATGGGCCTGGGATCATGTCGTCCGCTACTGAAAAATTTAGATAGGATTGAAGATTTTAATGTCAGGGATATCATCGGTCCCGAATTACCGCTATATGCAAATCTTGGAATTGCCCAGGTAGAAAAACTTTTGGCAAATAATCGCGGTGATGATATTTCAAAATTATTGATGACACTTAAAGCTGATGGTCTGATCCTTCATGTGAATCCACTACAGGAATGGCTTCAACCTGAAGGTGATCGCATCATGAAACCACCCATCGAAACGCTTCAGCAATTATTATCAAAAGTTTCATTTCCCGTCATCGTCAAAGAAGTTGGCCAGGGAATGGGTCCTGAAAGTTTGTCAGCACTTTTAAAATTACCTATTGCAGCAATTGAATTGGCGGCACACGGAGGGACTAATTTTTCAAAACTTGAATTGCTTCGATCAAATCATCATCCGGATGAAACGTATTCATCGATTTCTCAAATAGGACATAACGTTGATGAAATGATTGATTGGATCAACGAGTTAACGATAGGTATAGGTAAAGAAATTAAATGTCGGCAGATCATTATTTCCGGCGGCATCCGTGATTTTCTGGATGGATATTACTGGATGCAAAAATTGAATTTACCTTCTGTTTATGGCCAGGCAAGTGCATTTTTGAAATATGCAAGAGAGAGCCAGGAGGCGCTCGATGAATATATTTCCAGGCAAATAAATGGATTGCGATTAGCTCATGCATATCTGAAAGTGAAATAGAAGGATGGGGCAAAAAACGATATCGGGTTTTTCGAAACTTTCAAAAGTGGGCAAGATCAAATGGATCGTGGAAAATTTTTTCAAGGATCCTGAGACCGTCAAACGCGAATTGGCCAGTTATCTTTTGGTCAATGAAGAACAACAACGCATACTTGATGGATTTAGTGAAAACGCAATTAGCAATTATCCGCTTCCTCTCGGTGTCGCTCCGAATTTTCTGATCAATGGGGTTGAATATTGTGTGCCGATGGTAACTGAAGAAAGTTCAGTCGTTGCTGCTGCAGCGAGTGCTGCAAAATTTTGGCTGGATCGCGGAGGCATTCACACAAAAATTCTTGGTACACATAAAACAGGTCAAATCCATTTTCTTTGGTACGGTGATGGTGAATTACTTTCTGCAAGACAAAAAGAATTATCGGCATACCTGGTAGGTGTTTGTGCAGAACTCACCAAAAACATGGATGAGCGTGGAGGAGGAATTCAAAATATTTCGCTTATCAATATGGTCGATCGTGAGCCAGGGTATTATCAACTCCTGCTCGAAATTGATACGCAGGATTCAATGGGTGCCAATTTTATTAATTCTGTGCTGGAGAAATGTGCACAGGCATTGCCGGGTTGGTTTGAAAAAAATATGAGTGGAGATGTTCCGGTGCCTGAAGTTATCATGGCAATTCTTTCCAATTATAATCCTGAATGTCGTGTACTTGCATGGGTTGAATGTCCAACAGTAGATCTTGGTGATTTTGAAGGAGACCTTGGACCTGAAGAATTTGCGCGACGGTTTTATACGGCAGTGCGTATTTCACATATTGATCCCTACAGGGCAGCGACGCACAACAAAGGAATATTCAATGGGATCGATGCAGTGGTTTTAGCAACTGCAAATGATTTCCGCGCAGTCGAAGCGGGTGGACATGCGTATGCTGCGAGGTCTGGGAAATATATTGGATTGAGCAAATGCACAATTCACAAAGGAATGTTTCGGTTCGAATTGGAAATCCCATTGGCTGTTGGAACAGTAGGGGGACTTACTACTTTGCATCCCGTCGCAAAACGTTCGTTGGAAATGCTCGGTAATCCTGATGCACCTGCATTGATGCAGATCATTGCAGCGACAGGCCTGATGCAAAACTTTTCTGCGATTCGTTCATTGATTACTACCGGTATACAAAAAGGACACATGCGGATGCATCTCCACAATATGTTATTGCGGCTTGAAGCAACGGAAGATGAATCTGTGAAAGCACTTGAATATTTTAAGGACAAAATCGTGACCTTCCAGGATCTCAGACATTATCTACAAGAGTTGAGAAAGGTCCCCGTAAAAAACTGATTTTCTCCTCCACCTTAGCCATTATCGAAAATCAGCGTAATCAGCGGTGTATCTTTGTACCCCATGTTTCCAGAATATGATGTCATCGTAGTAGGCGCAGGCCATGCCGGTTGTGAAGCTGCAGTCGCAGCAGCCAATATGGGTAGCCGTGTCATGCTCGCTACCATGAACATGCAGACCATCGCCCAGATGAGCTGCAATCCCGCCATGGGAGGAGTAGCTAAAGGTCAGATAGTCAGGGAAATAGATGCCCTAGGCGGATACAGCGGAATCGTGACGGATCACACAATGATTCAGTTCAGAATGCTCAATCGATCGAAGGGGCCTGCAATGTGGAGCCCTCGAGCTCAAAGTGACAGATTGAGATTTGCAGAAAAATGGAGATTGATGCTTGAAGAGAATCCACTCATTGATTTCTGGCAGGAAATGGTGACAGGCTTAGTCGTGAAAGATGGAAGAGTGACAGGTGTAAGAACAGGACTCGGATTAGAAATTCCAGGTAAAGCAGTGGTATTGACCAATGGAACTTTTCTCAACGGTGTCATTCACATCGGTGAAAAACATTTTGGCGGCGGACGTGCAGGAGAAAAAGCTGCAACAGGAATCACTGAACAACTTGTCGAATTCGGTTTTGAATCTGGAAGAATGAAGACTGGTACGCCTCCACGTGTTGATGGTCGATCACTTAATTATGATCTGATGGAACTTCAACCAGGTGATGAACCTGCAGGTCGTTTTTCTTACACAGAGACTCCACCTCTTCTAAAGCAAAGGCCTTGTCATATCACATACACTTCTGAAGCAGTTCATGATACGCTTCGCACCGGGTTTGACAGGTCACCGATGTTCAATGGACGCATTAGAGGAATTGGTCCGCGTTATTGTCCATCGATTGAAGACAAGATTGATCGCTTTGCTGATAAAGAAAGGCATCAATTTTTCATTGAACCTGAAGGATGGGATACCATCGAAGTTTATGTCAATGGTTTTTCATCTTCACTTCCTGAAGAAGTACAATATGCTGCACTTCGGAAAGTACCCGGATTTGAAAATTGTAAAATGTTCAGACCCGGTTATGCGATTGAGTATGATTATTTTCCGCCGACACAATTAGAGCCGACATTAGAAACAAGACTTGTAAAGAATTTATTTTTTGCAGGACAGATCAATGGAACTACCGGTTATGAAGAAGCTGCATCACAAGGATTGATTGCAGGGATGAATGCACATCTTGCTGTCAATGAAAAGGCTCCATTTATTTTGAAACGATCTGAAGCTTATATCGGCGTGCTGATTGATGACCTCATCAACAAAGGCACGCTTGAACCTTATCGCATGTTTACTTCAAGAGCGGAACATAGAATACTTCTTCGCCAGGATAATGCTGACATTCGCCTGACTCCACTTGCACAAGCTATCGGAATGCAAGGCATCGAACAACGAATGAATCGCGTGAATGAAAAAATGGATGGGATCAAAAAAATTGATCAGCTGCTTTCATCCATGAATGCTGATCCCGACATGATCAATCCATTGCTTGAATCAATTGGAAGTGCTCCTGTACAACAAAAAACAAAAGTTTCTTTATTGCTTAGCCGACCTCACATTGGTCTTGATGATTTACGTCCTTTCCTGCCTGAATTAGCTACAGCACTTTCTTCCTTTGACGAAGAAATGATCAGCCTTGCAGAAGTCGACATCAAATACCGAGGCTACATCGAACGTGAACAGGAGATGGTCGATAAGATAAACCGTCTTGAGTCACTCAATCTCCATGACTCAATTGACTATTCGAAGATCAGCTCTCTGAGCCTCGAATCCCGCGAAAAGCTCACTCGCATGCGTCCACGCACACTTGGACAGGCGAGCCGGATCAGTGGTGTGTCGCCGTCGGATATTAGTGTGTTGTTGGTGCATATGGGTCGCTAGCTTCGACAAGATCTGTGCCTCGAGGTAAGTCTTATATAATTGTTAGTCCTGGCTCTGAGACAGATTTGTGCATGGTAAGCTCAGCTACCTTTGATATTTCAATTGAATTTGTTATCGAGGTTACCCAGTATTAGTTTTTCAATTACAAGGCAGTGACAAAGGTGGCTGAGCATAGCAGTTACTTAAATAAAATAAGTCTTCTACAAATTACCACTCTGTGTGATTTAAAAATCCAACAATGTCGAAGCCACCTTTGATTATTATTAATTAGAATTAGTTTTTCAATTTCAAGGCAGTGGCAAAGGTGGCTGAGCATAGCAGTTACTTCAATAAAATAAGTCTTCTACAAATTACCACTCTGTGTGATTTAAAAATCCAACAATGTCGAAGCCACCTTTGATTTTTCAATAGAACCCCTTATTTTTAAGATAATTATATTCTTCAGTTGAAAAATTATTCTAATGCCTAGCATGTATATTTTGGAATGTGCTGACGGTAGTTTTTATACTGGAAGTGCGCAGAATCTGGCTAAAAGATTTATTAAACATATGGCAGGAGAAGCAGCCAATCATACAAAGAAGCGTCTTCCTGTGAAATTAGTTTATTGTGAGTATTTCAACAGAATTGATCATGCCTTTGCCCGCGAGAAACAAGTACAAGGTTGGAGCCGAGAGAAAAAAATAGCCCTGATTGAAGGCAGAGATTCTGATTTACCTCCATTAGCCCGAAACCGTAAGAGAATGGGATTAACCAAGAAATTGAACTATAAAGAAAGAAATCAAAGGTAGCTTCGACAAGATCTGTGCCTAGGGGTTAAACGTCAATTACTTGTAAACTCCATTATTGAAACAAATTTGTAGATACTTCGCTCAGCCACCTTTGATTTTTCAATAGAAATTGTTATCGAGATTAACTCAGAATTATTTTTTGCAAACTCAAGGCAATGACAAAGGTGGCTGAGCAAAGCATTTACTTTCAAGATTTAAAAAGCAATTACAATTGAATAAACACTGTTACTGGAAAATCTTTCAATGTCGAAGCCACCGATTCCTGATGTCGAAGCCCCGATTCAAGATTTATAAATCTCTTCTACTTCCTTAATGTATTTACCCTCTATCTCCTTCCTCCTCAACTTATACGATGACGTCAACAATCCATTCTCCGGCGTCCAGGCATCTGAAAGCAAAATGAATTTTTCTATGCGCTCATGACTTTGCAATCCAAGATTGTCCAGGATTTCACGGTACATCTCGAGGACGAGTGTATTGTGCACCATATATTCCGGGGCGGTCCAATGAATATTTTTTTCGTCACAAACTTTTTTCAGCGCATCAAAATCGGGGATGATCAGCGCGATCGTATACGGCTTCATAAAACCGATGATCATCGCCTGTTGAATTAATGGATGATGCGTGAGTGTTGATTCGATTAATGCGGGAGAAATAAATTTCCCTGAAGCATGTTTGTAAATATTTGATTTACGGTCGGTGATGACGAGGAAATTTTCGTTTTCCCAGTAGCCTACATCACCTGTGTGAAGCCAACCGTCACGAATCACTTTGCGAGTTGCCTCGTCATCTTTATAATAACCTAACATCACATTAGGTCCCTTCACCAGGATTTCTCCATCTTCTTCGATATGAACTTCAACGCCAGGGATAGGTTGTCCCACAGTGCCTCTTCGATGTCCTCCGGGTTCAAAACGATTAAGTGTGACGATGGGAGAAGCTTCAGTCAGGCCATAGCCCTGGCGGATTTTGATTCCACTTCGTTCGTATAATCGCTCAACTTTCGGATCAAGATATGCTGCACCTGAGACAATACCTTTTAATCGTCCGCCCATGTGACGTTTCCATCGTTTGATGATCCATTGATGAGCAATGATGCTTCCGATCTCTGACAGAATACCGCGATTTGTTTTCTCCCATGAATTGTATGCCCATCTCGTAAACCAGGACATTTCTTCGACTCTTTCTTCCATGACGGCAGCGAATCGTTCCATGATCAACGGTACACTTGTGAAATATTCGGGGCGCACATCCTTCAGGGCAAAAATGGCATTGCGATAACTTTCAAGAAAATAAATATTCGCACCGCAGGCCATGTAGACATAAGAAACCACGCGCTGAAAGATGTGGCTCAAAGGAAGAAAACTCAAAACTCTCGTTCCGGAAGTGTATGGGGCGAGTGTGAGAACTGACATAACATTCGACACGATGTTTTGATGCGAGAGGGCTACAGATCTTGGTTCGCCGGATGAACCGGATGTTTGGACGATGGTTGCGATATCATTTTGAGAAAGACTTGAACGTATTTCAAATAATTTTTTCACATCACCTTCAGTAATCGAAATATTACCATCCACTAATTCTTCCAGGAGAATTGTCAGTGGTGAATAACTCAAACTTGTCAGTGAAACCGGAGAAGTATGAATTACTATCGTCGGTTCAATACGTGACAGAATAATCGAAAGTTCTTCATCCCTCACGGGTAATTGTATTGGAACAGAAATCGCACCTACAGACATAATTGCCATATCTGTTGCCAGCCATTCCAAGTTGTATTTATCGGTGTAGATGATGATCCTGTCTCCTTTCTTAATTCCTTGTTGGATAAGTTTTGTGGCAATGGTTTGCACCAATTTCACAAGTTGAACTGAACTCATCTCATTAATGATGCCCTGGCGCCACATTCCTCCTGCTGTTTTTTGAGGAATCCGACTGAGTTGGTATTGTGGGATGTCGAAGAGGAATTGGAAGGAGTTCATTGTGGAAATGAAGGTAGAGAAAAGATGCGGAGGCTGATGCCTACGCAAAATGGCTACGGCATCCAAAGAAGGCTGATGCCTACGCAAAATGGCTTCGGCATCCAAAGAAGGCGAAGGAAAGTGTTGAATAATATATTAATTAAATAAGTTGGTTAATTTAAGATTCTCCACACTTCCTTCAAAATCATCTTTTGATCTCAGGTATAATTTTAGTTTTCCATTTTTGAAATATTCTGGTATCTCAATATAATATGCATAGTCATTTGATAGTTGATCATGACTTATAGCATTAAATAACCTCACTCTATTAAATTTTGTGGAATCGCCATTTTGTAAACTGGATTCTAAATAACCTTGATAAAATCCTTTTGTGACTTTAATTGCCGCCTCTACTTTTATCCAGGATATTGAATGATTGGTGCTATCATTTAGGATAATTTCGCGAACCAATTTAATTGAATCAGGGAGTGATTTCACATTTTGGATACTATCTGATTGAAATAAAACTTCCTGTTTGAAATCCTTTTCATTTTTTACAAATTCATCATTGTCAAGCAGGCTCATATCTAATGGAGTAGGGTTGTTATTCAGATATATCTGGTTATAATATTTCCTGTTCATATCATTATAGTGAAGCACTCCTGAATTGTATTGTTTTATTTGGAAGAGATTCACAAAGATCAAATACAATCCCAAGGCATAGAATGAATAACGCCACCTGAATTTTGAAACATGTTCGATAAGAGCAGCGAATGGCAATGCAAACACTGGATAAGATTGGACCAATGCCCGTGATGAATAGCTTGCACCATATCGCCAGTCATACCATGAAATCACCATCCAGATGTTCAATGCACAAAACCAAATCACGGATTTCTTAAAAGGATATGTTTTCATAAAAAACATTCCAACAATAAAGAAGATGGTTACTGGTGTATAAATGAACCAGCCTTTTTCAAAACCAAATAATACACGGAAGAATGGATTTAGAAATGACCATTTGCTTCCCACATCATAAACAAATGATCCCGATGCGATTTTCCAATAAATGAGCTGTGGCAGAATTCCCAATAAAACGAACACCAACGAGTAAGCCAGGTGATTTCTGTATTGCTTTACTAGTTGCCATTTTTCTTTTGCTAATTCTTTAGTTTGTGTATTCCACAACAGGGGAATCAAGAACATAATGACTTCTGTCGGCCTACAAATGGTCGCGAGTCCAATGATATAACCGATGGCACACGCCCAAAAAATATTTGGTTTTTCATGCCATTTTATTGTTGCAAAAATGATCAATACATACAACAGGAAAAGGGGCCCATGACTTAATGCAGTATCAATTGAAGCATATTGAATAAAATTAGTGGACAAAATCAACAGAAATAATGTTATGACTGTCGTTGCGTCACTGAAGTATCTAAGAAGTATTTTTCTAAGCAAAAAGATTGCAAGAATGCAATAGAACACAATTCCAAATCCCAGCGCATATTGATAAGGTGCAGAAAATCCATCAGTGTCATACCTAAACCAAATTGCCAGCCCGTGACCAATAAAGAAAAATGGTGTTTCAAGAATTGCAATACCACCAAAATATTTAAAAACATATTTATCATTTTTGAATTTATGAGCCTGATATAGCCATCCTCCTGAAACCGAATATTTTTTATCAATTTCCGGAAACCACTTCAAATCTGTGAGATCATGATAAATGAACATGGCTGGGAGATACATGTAATAACCAAGAGCATCGTAGGTGGTGATTACTAAAGGTTTTTCGGAACGATAGCCTGAATAGGATAACCGATATTGAAACAACATCAAACTAATAATACAGCACGCAATAAAGGAATATTTATTCTTCACCAATCGGCATTTATTAGAATTAACATTCTCACAAGATAATATGCCTTTATTTGCTAAGTGACTCCTAAGTTTCTTAAGTTTCTAAGTGGTAAAAAAGGAGTATCCAATTATCCTCAACTATTCAAAAAATAGAACCATTTAGGAACTTAAGAACCTTAGAAAGCCACTTAGAAAAGTGAATTGAAAATCCAGGTCAATATCATCACGAAAGGACTACGTAAAAATCAACTGCGTGTACTATGTAATGAAATAAGAAATGACTTAATTCTGTGAATTCCTAAATTCTCTTATAAATTCACACCCTGATCGATGACTCTTCTCAGGAAACTCGCCGGTGAAACGGCCATCTATGGATTAGGTTCTATTCTCAGCCGGATATTGAACTATATCTTATTTACGTGGTATCTGACCCATAAATTCAACAATGACCCTAGCCAGTTTGGCATTTTCCGGGATCTCTATTTTTACATGGCGCTCTTTCTGATCATTCTGACCTTCAGAATGGAGACGACTTATTTCAGGTTTGCAAAAGAAAATCGATCATCGGTGATGACGATGTCCATGGCATTTCTCTCTGGATTTGCAGGGTTATTTGTGGCCCTGGTGTGGATATTTAAAGTGCAATTGGCGTCTGTGATGGATTATCCCAATATGACCACGCATCTCGTGATGCTCGCCTGGGTATTGTTTTTTGACGTGATGTGTGCAGTACCGTTTGCCAGTTTAAGACATAAAAACAGGCCATTGAGGTTTTTGTCATTGCGACTAGGTTCCATTATATTGAATCTTGCATTTGTGCTTTTCTTTCTTGAAATTCTGCCGGGACTTGCTGATCATGGAGGGTTTTGGCAAACAATATTCAGACCGGATGATAAACTCTTTTATGTATTTCTTGGAAACTTACTGGCGAGTGCCATCACGTTTGCATTTCTATTGCCTTACATAAAAGCAAGTGAATTGAAATGGGATGGTCCGTTTTTGAAAAGAATGTTATTGTACGCATGGCCCTTAGTCATCGTCGGCATCGCCGGTGTGATCAATCAATCCTCTTACATCACGTTTCAGAAATATTTATTGCACCATACCATCACGGAAAATCTTTCAGAGGGCGGTGTTTTTGCAGCAGCTGCGTCGCTGGCAATATTGCTCAATTTATTCACGGTGGCTTTTAATTATGCTGCGGAACCCTTCTTTTTTGCACACCAGCACCGGGAGGATGCCAAACAAGTATATGCGGATGTTGCACTTGCATTTACGATCGTAGGAGCGGTGATGATGTTGTGCATTCTGGCCTACATGGATTTAGTCCAATTGCTTTTAGGAAAAAATTTCAGGGAAGGAATTCATGTTGTTGTACCAATCCTTCTTGTTTCCTATTTGCTTCTTGGCATTTATTATAATTTTTCGACATGGTACAAGTTAGCGGATAAAACTTTTTACGGGGCTTTGATTGCAGGGATTGGCGCAGTGCTCACGATTGTTTTGAATATTGTCCTGATCGGAAAATATGAAGTGATTGGTTCCGCATGGGCGGCATTGATTTGTTATTTGTTCATGTGCGTTGCATCTTATATCCAGGGACAGAAATATTTTCCAATACCTTATAACATCCGCAGGATGTTGGGATGGATAGTAGGAGCATTGGTATTTTATTTCATCATGGAATGGCTTCGGACATTCTATGAAGGACACATGGCGATTATTTTATTTGTCAATACGATACTTGTTATTCTATACCTGGTGCTCATTTTTATTTTTGAAAAATCGCTTGTCAATCAGGCGAAAGGGAGGTAACTTCCTAATCATTACAAAACCCCTCCCTCCACATTGATTTGTTTAATAATATTTTAAAAGGAGTTCAAAGTTGAATCTCAATGATATCATCACATCCATCCTGGCAAATGATTTGACCATTCATTGTTGCATTTGATAATTTATATTGTTTACAACAATCCGTCATGCTTATGACAATATTTGTTACTACGAAAGTATCCGTTCTGATATTCTTGAAATTTAGTATGTATTTAGGACCAGCTAGTAATCCAAGATCCATTGTCTGGGTGATTTCATTATATGAGATGTTGTAATCATGATCCTGAAGGTCTGATATATAAAGTCTGACCGAGTCTCGATCGAAAGTAGCATCTGGCCCAAACAAAACATTCTTTCCGTCCTTAATCCATTTTATTTTAACAACATCCAACGTACGCACACAATCGGCCTTATAACAATCATTGCATGAAATCTGTAAAAGTATTGTACAGGCTAAAATAAATTTTATAAGACGAAATTGCATACAATCAAATTTAAATATTTTAAATTAAAATCGTAAATCGTAAATCGTAAATCGTAAATCGTAAATCGTAAATCGTAAATCGTAAATCGTAAATCGTAAATCGTAAATCGTAAATCGTATTACTCTTTTCGAATATACGCAGCAATCTTACTTGCCTTCCTCGCCGGCATCCAAGACGCTAACGAACCAATCAGAAAAACAGTGGCCCCCACAATCAACACATCAATCCACCTCAACTGAATCGGATAAGAATCCACAACAAATCCCTCGGGGATAGGAACAATACCATATTGCTTTTGTAAAAAATAAAAAATAACGGCCAGGAAAATACCAATCACAAGTCCTATAATACAAATCAACCAACCAGCTCGAAAGAATATTTTCCGCACATCAGCAGGCGGCGACCCCATCGACTGAAGAATGGAAATATCTTTCCGTTTATCCAATACAATCATCCACAATGCACTGACCAGGTTAAACGAAACAATGATTAACGTCAGCGACACCACCGCATAGGATACCCATTTTTCAATATTCATCAATTGAAAAAAGGCCGCATTCTGTTCATCTTTGTTTTTGATATTCACCGGCGTTTTCATCAGCTCATGAATCCTGGATTTCACTTTTCCGGCATCAGCACCAGGCTTGAGTTTAATTTCAATACCTGATACCGCACCCGGCGCATCCAATAATGACTGAATAAAATCAAGAGATACAAATACATATTGATAGTCATAATCCTGCTTGATGGAAAATCTTCCGACAGGATAAGCATGCTGCTCCTTGAATGGTTTATCCAATGGCCCATGTTGTTTTCGATTAGGTAAATAAATCTTCAATGGCTCATAAGGATTCAGGTGATCTACATTCAATCGTTGCGCAATTCCCGCACCCATGATCGCCAGTTCAACCTGTCCTTGTTTTAGCAGAAAATCACCGTCCAATAGCACACTATCAATTTCAGTCACGGATTTAAAATGATCGTCCACTCCTTTCAATGTGCAGATATCCTGGTTGCCTTTATAGTCAAGCAAGGCAGTCTCTTCGAGCGTCAGGCTGAAATCTGCAATCTCAGGCCAGGACTTAATTGTAACGAGATCTGCAGAATCAGGAACAAAAAATTTGCCTTCCGCAGGATAAACTTTCAAATCGGTATAAATAGAATTGTAAAGCCCTTTGAGCAAATCTTCAAATCCATTGAAGACCGAAAGTATTAATAACAGAGCTCCGGCTCCAATAGCAATCCCAACTGTAGAAATAGCTGTGATCATATTGATGGCCTGGAAACTCTTTTTTCCCAAGATGTACCTCCAGGCGATGAGCAGTGTATAGGATATTTTCATCCGGGTGTCAACTCATGAACGTATCCTTTGTATCCCTGGATGGCCTTATAGCATCTGTCGTGAATTCTTTCCCTGATGTTGTATTTAGTCAACTCCGTATTCTTCATCGTAGGAAAAGTCCTGTTCGATAGAAATATATATTCCAGTTTTGAATCGGGATCATTCCATATACAAATGCCGGTGAACCCCGTGTGCCCATAAGTATGCGGAGATGAATAAACCGAGGTGAGTTGATTTTTTTCCTGGTTTAATTCTTTCATATCAAAACCAATGCCGCGACGTGTTGAAGTTTGATATCGCGTGGTAAAAGAGTCGATCATTTCAGGATCCAGGTATTGCACTCCTCCGTAATATCCTTTATTCATCAACATTTGAAATACAACCGCAAGATCTTCGGCATCTGAAAAAAGTCCTGCATGACCACTCACGCCTCCCAGCATCGCACTGGTCATATCATGTACATATCCCTGTATGCGCTGGCAACGGAAATAATCATCATCTTCAGTAGGAACAATTTCATCCGGAGAAAATCTAAGTAAAGGCTTGAAGCCAATCCTGTTCAATCCAAGCGGTTTGTAAAACACACTGTCTACATATTTATCTAATGTCACACCGGTTGTGTTCTTAATAATTTCAGCCAGCATTATAAAGCCGAGATCACTATACACATACTGCCCATCCTGGTTGAGCGGGCTATTCACGATCTCCCAGTGCATGGAATCGATGTAATTCTTTTCCATGAAGATGTTCGCAGCAACCGGTATACAATATCTTGAATCCGGTTCAGCACAATAAATATCCTGCGGCAATGAATGCCTCAACCGGTATTCGGGAGTAGTAAATTCATAAAACGGAATCCACGATTGCAATCCCGCTTCGTGCGCCATCACCCGTTCAATGACCATGTGTTCTTTATTGCTTCCTTTCAGCCAGGGCAGATAATCTCCGAGCGTTTTGTGAATCGACAACACGCCTTCTTCATCCAATTTCATAATGCTGAGCGTAGTTGCAGCCACCTTGGTGACAGAGGCCAGGTCGTAAAGGTCAGTCATATACACGGGATCATCGGGTTCGTACGTATGATATCCAAATGCTTTTTCATAGATAATCTTGCCTTCCCTGGCAATGAGAACTTCGCATCCGGGAGCAGCATGTACTTTGATCATCTGATCCACAATCGTCTTGATCATCGCGAGACTATCTGAACACATGCCAACCCGTTCGGGTACACTGTAACCAAGACGATTCAATGAAGGCGTCGAATATCCCTGGTGCAATGGAAAAATATTACTTGCTGTAATGGGTAATTTCCCTTTGAAACCGAATGCACCGACGAGACCTTGTGCCGTGATGTCTTCCGTTTCAGGAGTATCCTCATACGCCATGACCAGGTGATCAATATTTTCAAAATATTTGAGACTATAGGGATTGCCGAATACAATGACGATGATATCTTGCTGCCGATTGAGATTTTGTACAAGCTGTAAAATGTCTTTTGTCAATCCATAATTATCTGCTGCCTTACTACTCATATGATGAATACAAACAATGACGCGTTCATATTTTTTTAAATCCTTAAGCAATGAAGGAATATCCACATCCTTTAATGATGCAGGAACAAAAAATTGTTTTGCATTCACATAAGAATCAAGTCTATTTTGAAACGCTGTTGGTTGAGTACTGCCAATTGCTAAAGTGGCTGTCTTAGGTTCTCTTAAATTGACAAATGGAATAAGAGCTCTTTTATTTTGAACCACAGTGATCGCTTCTTCGATCAGTCGCTCTTTTATTCCGATAGCATAAGGATCAAATGCCATATGAGATGCCAACTCAGCAGTAGGCAACGTCAGGCTATCTAATCCAAGATTGTATTTCGCGAAAAGAATTTTCCTGACCTTTTCATTCAATGCATTGATGTCAAGTTTCCCAGTTGTAAATCCATCTTTCAGCGCTGCGAATGCCTGGTCAATATTGTCAGGAAGTAAAAGCATATCATTACCGGCATTGAAAGCCATAACCGCTACCTGGCCTGCATCAAAATTTTTTGTGACCCCCTTCATCTCAAGTCCATCTGTGATGACTAGCCCCTTGAAACCCATATCCTGTTTCAAAAGTCCGTTGATGGCTAGGCCGCTTAATGTTGTTGACATCAATGGCGTTGAATCGATAGCAGGAACATGAAGATGAGCCACCATGATGCTGGGAATCCCTGCATCAATGAGTTGCTGAAATGGATAAAGTTCAATATCTCTTAATCTATCCATGTCATGAGAGATCACAGGTAAGTCATAATGAGAGTCAACATCTGTATCTCCATGCCCGGGAAAATGTTTTCCTGATGGCATAACTCCTGAGGCCTGCAATCCTTTCATGTAAGCAATGGCTCTCTCTGTGACATCATATTTATCTTCACCAAAAGACCTGTCTCCGATGGCAGTATTCAACGCATTATTATTTATGTCAGCGACCGGAGAAAAACTGATATGCACACCCAAAGCTTTCAATTGTTTTCCAATCGCATAGCCCATCGCTTCAATATTGCCCATGTCCTGTACTGCGCCTAACATCAATTGGTGTGGAAACGATAATGCGGTTTCTTTCAGTCGCATGCCTAGACCCCATTCCGCATCCATAGACACCAATAATGGAACCTTACTTAATTTTTGATAATCGGAAGTAAGAGTCGCTTGCTTTTCAGGAGTGCCCTGGAAAAAACAAAGACCACCGATTTTGTATTGCTCAATTTGAGATTTAACGGAATTGATATGATCATCACCAAGGTTTGAATGTGCCCTGATGATAAAAAGCTGACCTATTTTTTCATCAAGCGTAAGTGTCAGAAATACGGAATCGACCCATCTCACAGATGCCAATGTCTGTCCAAAGCAATTTTCAGCTCTGAAAAGAGTTGTCAGTAATAAAGCACATATGAATACAAATCTCATCATATTATTTTGATCAGCGATTCTTCAATTGTGGAAGATCAGGATCTAACTCTTTTGCTTTGTCAAAATTAAGTTTGGCATTTGCTTCATCACCTATATGTTGATAAGCAATGCCAAGATTGAAATAAGCGGTCGCATTCTTTGGAGCTAATTCAATTTCTTTTTTGAAATAATAAATAGCCTTTTCTGAATCACCCTTCTGTCCATAGGCCACTCCGAGCAGGTGAAATGTTTCGAAATCATTGGGCAAATAGGTCAGGGCCTCTTCCAATAACGAAATTGCTCCCGTAAGATTATTCTGTTTTTCACCCAGGTTCTTGCCCTGGTCACGCAAGGCTACCCCAAGATTCCGCTTTCCTTCACCATAATCCGGATCAATCTTGAGCACCTGCCTGAAATAAGTGATCGCCTGGTCGAGATCGCCAAGATGATAATAGCTATTGCCAATCAACAAATAACTCAACTTATAATTAGGATGTATTTCCAATGCTCGTTTAAGATATCCCTGCGCATCGATCAGTTCCTGTTTCCTTATAGTTTCATTTTTTTCCGTTTCTGCCTGGGTGATCAGGTCACCACCGACTGCATTGAGAAGTTTAGCACTCCTCTTTGAAGTTTTGATGTCCGTTGTAAATAATGTATGGTTATCCTTCCATGTTCTGCTTCGCAATAAAGTCCATCCGCCATAAGCCAATATCAATGCGGAACCAAATACAAGAACTGATTTCCGATTTTCAGAATCCAACAAACGGGATAAAGCAAACCCGGCTATCAACGCAAAACCAACAGAAGGAAGAAACGCAAACCGTTCAGACATATTTGTTCCAACAGGGAATACAAGATTTGAAGTGATGGACATTGTACAGACATAAAATAAGATGCCATAAGACCACCATGATCTCGATTTCCATCCGCGTATTGCTATCCAAATCAAAGCAAGCCATGCAAGAAAATAAAAGATCACCATTGGTTTACCCCAATCCTGGATTTCAATATGCCGTGGATAATAATCATGTGTCAGCGGATAAGGGAAAATAAGTAGCTGAACATATTTCCCCATGGTATACATGATCGTCGCCGTTTTTTCTCCGATTGAAAATGGTACATAAACGTTATTCTCAATTTTAATAAAAGGATTGTTCATGAGTTCTTTCGGCGTCCCTCCTTTGTACCAGCCGGTCACATCGCCGCGAATGATCAGGAATATTCCTGAAGCAACCACAATCGGTAACAGTGCTGTTACCCATTTGATATTTGTGTTTTTGGAATACCACCATAGGGTGAGAGGCACAACCGCGAGCATTGTGATGACATTCTCTTTTGAAAGAAGGCCCAGGAAAAAAACTAGCGCAGCTAATCCTCTCCATTTCCATGGATTTGCATCACTCGTGCTTTTTAACATCAACCACAGTCCGCCAATTGATCCCATCGCCGCCATGATTTCATCACGACCTTTGATATTAGCCACTGCTTCCGTATGAATAGGATGTAATGCAAACACTAATGTTGTCAAACATGCCACCTGCAGAGCAGTTGACGCGGATAATCGCGGTGTGAGAAGTTCTTTTGTAAAGCCAAATAAAATCATGCAGAGTAAACCAAAACAAATCGCATTGATCAAGTGACTCAGCCAGGGATGATTACCGGCTATCGCATATTCGATGGCAAACATAACCGGAGTTAAAGGCCTGTAACGTCCACCACTGACCAGTCGTAGTTTGCTGACATCTTTAAAATAACCAAAGAATGTGTCGTGACTCAGCAATCCGCCAATGCCCTGCACGCCCTGGGTCGTGTACATATTCTCGCTGATGACGATGGCATCATCCTGGGTGTAGTCAAATCCAACCGTTTGAAAATACAGAAGTGTACCTAGTACAGCGAACAAAGCCCCTAACCTACGCACAGGAATACCGAAAAAATTGACGGGGACCTCTTTTTTAACCTGTTTTTTTAGTGTTTTTGCCACATGCAGTTCGTAAGGGCTCAAATTTCGACAAAAAAAAGCAGAGAGAAGAGGGGAAGAGCGAAGAGTATATTACCACATTACCACATGACCACATCGTCACATTGCCACATTGTCAAATTGTTGCTTTAGCATCCCTCTTCAACAAATGATGTTTTTCAAGTACTTTATCCAGGTGAGGCAACAGTCCTTGACTCATTGCATTTTTAGCCACTTCCTTTTTGACATTACTTCCGGTTTTATCATCGAGGCTCTCAATCGAATTGATCAGCATCGTGTTAAGCTTAACGGCCTTTTGACGGTTCCACCAGAAAAACAAACCAATGATGACGCCTAATATGGCAAGCCCCAGGAACAAAATATTCCTGATATTACTGAAGACCCCCTTTGCATTTTTATTATGGCTGATCTCATCGAAAATAGCTCTCACTGCTGTGCGGGCAACTGAATCAAATTGAGGCTTCAGATTTTGAGCTACCACTTCATTAGCAATCCTGATCCCAAGCGAATCAAACTCAATACCCCGCAATGATCGGTTAACAAAAGATGAAACTGCTTTCGAATTCGCATCAGAAAGAAGAGACGTAAGTAAGCTGTTCAGTTTAGCTTTATTCGCCGGTGAAGTCAATTCCGTAATCACTCCGTTAAGATCAAGAGTTATCTGAGCAGCAAGTGCATCGATCAATTGTTTCATTTGCTCTTTTGTTTCAGCAGCCAGTAAAGGATCGAGAACACCATGAGTAAATTTTCTGCCTACCGGACCTGCGTCAAGATTCTGAAATGTTTTATTGAGATATAATGTAAGAATACGGTTAATCCTTGCCGAAATGGAATCCAGTTTTTCCTGTGAATCTGCACTTGCCAATTCAGTGAGGATACCTGACGTGGCATTCATCAACAACGAATCCACGGGCACTAATTCATCTTCCACGGAGTTGACATCTTTGGTTACTGAATCAGCATCCTTTGTGATCTTGCAGGAGAAAAATAATATTGCAAATGAGAACGCAAGGAGAAGTGGTGTAATAATTTTCATAGTAGGAGGATTTTTGATTTGATGAATCAAGTTGAGAAAGCCTTCCTAAATATAACAACTTCATAAGCAGCGGACTGACTACAAGCTTTCTCACATTGCCACATTATCACATTGTCATATTGTCACATTACCACATTTCTTACCTTTAGTGCCTGCTTAATGCCAAGGCAAACTGACTTTTATGACAAGACCCACCTTATACCTTCTCGACGCATATGCATTGATTTTCAGAGCCTATTATGCTTTTCTGCGCAACCCCCGTATCAACAGCAAAGGCCTGAATACAAGCGCCATGTTCGGCTTCGTCAATGCACTTGAAGATGTATTGAACAATCGCAAACCAACCCATCTCGCTGTTTGCTTTGATCATAAATCGCCGAATGTCCGCGTGCAGGAGTTTCCATACTACAAAGCCCATCGCCAGGAAACACCTGAAGATATCCGGATTTCTGAACCTTATATCCGTAGCATCATTGAAGCCTACAATATCCCGATTCTTGAAGCACCGGGATATGAAGCAGATGATGTCATCGGCACTCTCGCAAAAATTGCGGAGAAAGAATGGATATGATGTCTATCATGGTTACTCCCGATAAAGATTTCGGTCAATTGGTATCCGAACATATTTTTATCTACAAGCCTGCACGACAAGGAGGCGATGCAGAAGTATGGGGCCCAAAAGAAGTCACTGAAAATTATGGTATACACAAACCAGAACAAGTCATCGACATCCTTGCCTTGATGGGAGATGCAGTAGACAATATTCCGGGCGTGGCAGGCGTCGGAGAAAAAGGAGCATCAAAACTTGTTCATGAATTTCACAGCATCGAAGCGATCTATGAAAATATTGACAAACTTAAAGGCGCGCTAAAGGATAAGATGGAAAAAAGCAAACAGAATGCTTTTGATTCAAAAAAATTAGCCACCATACTTCTCGATGCACCAGTTCCTTTCGAACCTGATCGACTTATTCTAGAACCACCTGATGCCCCACGCCTTTCAGCTATTTTCAGCGAACTTGAATTTCGAGCACTTCGGTAAAAGGATTTTAGGGGACTCTTATGAAGTAAATGTATCCCAGGAAAATTCCACATCGACATCAGCATCAGCAAGTACCACAAGTGGAGCAGTTCAAAGTACTTTATTCGGAGAATCAGACGAAGAAGACAGTCCCATGAAAGGGCCATCGAAAGGACGCAACATTACAAATACACCGCATACATATTTTGCAGTCACTACTGATAAAGAAATCGCGGATCTCAAAAAGAAATTATTGGGCGTAAAGGAATTTGCATTTGACACGGAAACAACCGGTCTTGAATCCTCAATGGAAATCGTAGGCATGTCCTTTTCTATGAAAACCGGAGAAGCCTATTATGTTCCTACACCTCTTGAATTTCAGGGTGCAAAGAAAGTGGTTCAGTCTTTCAAAGAAGTATTTGAGAATCCAAAAGCTTTGAAGGTCGGACATAATATCAAATTTGACATGAAGCTCCTTATGAATTATGGTGTGGAAGTTGCAGATGCCGATTTATGACACGATGGTGGCCCATTTTGTTGCGGATTCACACATCCGACACAAGATGGACGTGATGTCAGAAGCCTACCTTGGTTATTCGCCCGTTCCCATCACCGATCTTATCGGAAAGGCTGGAAAAAATCAACTCTCCATGCAGGACATTGATCTCGAGCGCATCAAGGAATATGCAGCAGAAGATGCAGATGTGACACTTCAACTAAAATCTGTTACTGATAAAATGTTGAAAGATGTAGAAGGAGAAGATCTCGTCCAGAAAATGGAATTCCCTTTGATCAGTGTGCTTACAGAAATGGAGTATGAAGGAATTAGACTTGATGTTCCTTTTTTAAAAGAATATTCCACAACGCTCAACGGGGAACTCTTAGAAATGCGTGATAAGATTTTCAAAATGAGCGGCGTCGAATTTAATTTGGATTCTCCCCGTCAGTTAGGTGATATTCTTTTCGAACATTTAAAAATCCCTTACGAAGGCTCTAAAACCAAAACGGGTCAATATGGAACGAGTGAGGATGTCATCGCACCTTTGCGGGAGAAATATGAGATCATCGATCACATTCTTAATTATCGTGAGCTGACCAAGTTGAAATCCACTTATGTAGATGCTCTTCCTGAATTAGTTAATCCGGCTACAGGAAAATTGCACACCACTTTCGGTCAGACAATCGCTGCCACAGGGCGACTTGCATCAAATAATCCAAATCTTCAGAATATTCCGATTCGTACTGATCGTGGAAAAGAAATACGGAAAGCGTTTATTCCAAGGAATGATGATTATCTTATTTTATCTGCCGATTACTCACAGATCGAATTGAGGATCATTGCTGCGATTACACAAGATGAAGGAATGTTGGAAGCTTTCAATCGAGGTGAAGATATCCACGCATCTACGGCTTCAAAAGTGTTCAATGTGCCATTAGCTGATGTCACAAAAGAAATGCGTCGACGTGCAAAGGCTGTCAATTTCGGTTTAGCCTATGGCCAGTCTGCATTTGGACTGTCCCAGACGCTGGGTATCTCGAGGAGCGAGTCGAAAGAAATCATCGACAATTATTTTTCAAAATTTCCCGGCATTAAAAATTATATGACTGAAACTGTTTCATTTGCCCGGTCTCACGGATATATTGAAACGATCATGAAACGACGACGATATCTCCGAGATATCAATTCTAAAAATCAAACGGTCCGCAGCCAGGCCGAACGAAATGCCATCAATTCTCCGATACAAGGTTCAGCTGCAGACATGATCAAAATGGCGATGATCGATATTCATCACGAGATCAAAAACCGAAAATTGAAATCACGTATGTTACTCCAGGTCCATGACGAATTAGTATTCGACCTCTTTAAAATGGAGGAAGCGGAAATGAAATCGATGGTAGAAGATAAAATGAAACATGCCTTACCTGATCTTCCCGTTCCTATAGAAGTAGGAATGGGGGTAGGTATTAATTGGTTGGAAGCACACTAAGCGTAAAACGTAAAGCGTAAAACGTAAAGTGAAAAACGATCTTAGAAATTTAATTAGCGTTAATTAGTGAAATTAGTGGTAAAAGAAGGGCAATAAGCAATTAGCAAAAAAGTAAAGCGTAAATTTAATTAGTGTGAATTCGTGTAATTCGTGGCTAAAAGCAAAGGGCGGAGGGCGAATGGCATTTTGAAAATTGGGAATTAAAAGTCCCCTTTAGGGGATTTAGGGGCAAAGTGGAATCGTAAATCGTAAATCGAAAATATCATCCAACATATTTCCCTATTGCTTTTACGAAAGTTGTCATCTCCTCCAAAGTCCCGATACTCACTCTCGACCAGCTACCGAGATAATCATATTTCCGGATCAGAATATTATCATTTTCCAATGCTGTTGATGGATCAACTTTGAATTTATCATTTTTGAAAAAAACAAAATTGGTAGCAGAAGGTAAATAAGTTACACCCCATTGATCAAATGCTTTACAAACCATTGTGCGTCCTTCTATGATTTTTTCACGGCTATATGTTTCGAATGTGTTATCCTTCAGGCATGCCATGGCACCGGCAGCAGAAGGCACTGAAATTCCCATAGACCGTGTTGTACAGAAATTACTCATCGCTGTGATCACATCTGGTTGTGCAACAGCATAGCCGATGCGCATTCCCGCAAGCCCTTGCACTTTCGAAAAAGTTCTCGCTACAATCAGAAATGGCAACTTATCAACTAATCCTGCCATACTATTTTTACGGCCATTAGGACTAAATTCGATATAAGCCTCATCGATGTAAACCGGATATTTCATCGCATGGTATTCACAAAATGATTTCAGATCATCATGAGGCAATTCTAAACTTGTCGGGTTATTTGGATTGCAAATGAAAATAAGTTTTGTGTTGGGACCGCTTGCATTTGTTAATGCCCCGAGATCATATTGGTAATTGGCGTCGACCGGAGTCCTGGCCCAGGTACAACCCATTTTCGCTGCATATAACATGACAAAATCAAATGTGGGATGACATGACAGGATTTCACCCCCATTAATGCCAAAAGTCAGACCTGCAAGACCTAAAAGTTCAGTTGAACCCGCAGTGATCAGAATATGATCTGAAGTCAATCCTTCACGAGCAGCGATTTCTTCCTTCAATGCCGAGATATAATCCCAGGGATAGCGATTTGCTTCTGCCAAACTATCAATCATCGCCTTACGGGCAGCATCACTTGGCCCATAAGCATTTTCATTTGAGTTAAGCCTTGTCATGCCGACGGCACCTCTGTCCCTTAGCGTATAATTGAAATCATCCGAACCGGGATACCATCTGCTAACAGGTAAAATGGCAGCAGCCAATGCACTCCGCTGTATCCATTTTCTTCGGGATAAAGTATTCGTTGTCATGAGGAAAGAGATTTTTGAAAAAATCAAATGGTTATGAAATCAAATGAATCGAACAAATTAATCGTAACTAGCCAGCCCTTTGTTTGTTTAACCTTGGTCTATGGTCAATCGTCTATCTTCCATTTATTAAATTTATGACAAAATCAGCGTACTATGAATTTTGATAGCCCCATTCCATTATCAGATATAGCATCCTGGATTGGAGCTACCATCATCGGAGATCAATCATTATTGGTTCATGGCATCAATGAGATCCATAAAGTCAAAACAGGGGATATCACTTTTGTCGATCACCCGAAATATTACAATGTTTCTCTTCAGTCTCCGGCCAGTGTCATTATTGTTCCGACTGCGATGGACTGTCCTCCGGGAAAAGCATTACTTATCGTTGAAACACCTTTTCGTGCATACGAAAATATTGTCAACCGGTTCAGGCCACCTGTCGCACTGAACACGGAGACACGTGAAAATTATAATATAGATCCAACTGCGATCATTGAACCGGGAGCAATTATTGGGCAAAATGTTACGATTGGAAAACTTTGTCATATTCATTCCGGAGCTGTGATCCGGCCTTATAGTTATTTAGGCGACAGAGTGATTGTTCAATCAGGAGCGATTATCGGTGCGCAGGCATTTTATTTTAAAAAATGGCCTGATCGTTATGAAGCATGGACCGGTTGCGGTCGCGTGATCATCGAAGATGATGTGTGGATTGGTGCAGGAACTACAATTGCACAAGGAGTTAGCGGAGATACAATCATTGGTGCAGGCACAAAAATTGATTGCCAGGTGATGATCGGTCACGGAGTCGTCATTGGAAAAAATTGCCTTCTCGCAGCACAAGTGGGTATAGCAGGAAAAACTATCCTGGGTGATTGGTGCGTTGTCTATGGCCAGGCTGGCATTACACAAAATCTTCACCTCGGCGATCGCACGACTGTCTATGCGCAGAGCGGGGTCATGCGTGACCTTGAAGGGGGTCAGTCTTATTTCGGTTCCCCGGCAGAAGAAGCCAAAACGAAATTTAAAGAAATGACTGCTTTGAAAAATATGGCCCACAATTACAGGCGAAATAAAGGGGAAGACCCAAAAGAATAATTAAATAATAATACTTTCTGTTTGATAAAACGAATTGCAAATTCAATGAAGACCTTAATTTTATTTGTTTTCATTTTCAGTTATTGTTTTGGTTTTGGTCAAAGCAATTCTTCTCAAAATTTAACCGAGTATGATCAAAAAATTATTCTAAAGAGCATTCCGACCTGCATTGGTGAAGTCAGTACATTTCCAAAAGATAGTACAAGAGCAGCGAGCCGTGATATTAATGCTGATACATTGCGTTTCCTCAACGCCCAGGTTGGATATATCCAGCATTGCCATTGCAACTACATCGCCAAAAATGGAAAATACCTGCAAATTCTTTTGGAAATAAATGATGATTTAACATTTAATCAAACACTACACCAGGCAAAAAGACAATTCGGGGACCCCGAAAAAACGGTGACCGGCGACATGGAAATATATAAATGGAAATACACGCAACTAAATAAAATCGTAGTAGATGTTGAAATAAAATATTTTATGAATAAAGGATCAGGCACTTTGGTGTTAAAATAAAATGACTCATATTTTTTTTACAAAATCTTTTCTATATTCGTTTTTGAAAAACGAACAGCATGAAATATTTATTTATTTGCATTGGCCTTTTGCATTTCTCCATACAACTTACAGGCCAGACCACAATTACACTTCAGCCGGGACCGTCAGATGGTAAAGATGCTCGTATCTGGAGTGTTAATACTCAATTAAATGCCGGTGATCTTGATGAATTCATCGCAGCCGCATGGACATATGGAGGAACTCCGGGTAGTGTGCGCAGTCTCATGCAGTTTGATTTAACATCCATTCCAACCGGGGCTCAGATTGTTTCAGCCCGATTGTCTCTTTATCACAATTTCGTCACTTCAACAGCTGGCCATGCAGGAGAAAATACTGTTTTTCTGCACAGAATTACACAAGATTGGGATGAGCATACCGTAAATTGGGCCAACCAGCCTTCGTATACAACCTTGCACCAGGTCAGGATCCCAAAGAGTGCAACCACAAACCAGGATTATGAAAATATCAATGTCACGCTTCTGCTGCGCGATATGATGGCAGATCCGCAACATAGTTATGGAATCATGATGATGCTTGAAGTGGAAGAATATTACAGGGCCATGAAGTTTTTTTCAAGTGACGGTACACATCCCGAACTGCGTCCTAAGCTTAGTGTCACCTATACCACAAATGCTCTGACTTGTGTGACGCTTCAACCTGGTGCTGAAGGAAAAGATGCACGTGTCATTAGTTTATACCCGGATACGAATTACGGTGATCATAATGAAATGTTGGCTGCAACCTGGACTTATGGCGGGCTGGAAGGTGTGAGCAGGAGTTACATTGATTTTGATCTCAATTCATTACCCGCCAATGCAGAATTGGGAAGTGCATTTTTATCTTTCTACTATTGCGATGGCTCAAGCCATGCCGGTCATGCCGGGACCAATACTTCCGTACTCGAACGCATCACCGGACCCTGGGACGAAAATACTGTCACATGGAACACTCAACCGGCAACCACAGCCTCAAATGAAGTTTTGCTTGCAGAAAGCATCACTTCCAACCAGGATTATCCCGACATCGATGTCACATCCCTTGTGCAGGATATGCTTGCAGACCCTGCGAATAGCTACGGGTTCAGATTAAGATTACAGAACGAAGAAATATTGACAAGCTTAAAATTCGGGTCAGGAGATTGGGACATCCCTGATGAGCGACCTAAATTGGATGTATGTTATTTGTTAAATACCGCTACAAACGATGTTAAGTATAGCAATGCCGACCTCCATCCGAATCCTTTCACGAATTCATTTATAATTGATCACGTTCAGGGAAAATTCCTTGTCAGCATTTCCGATGCATCGGGGAAAATAATTTATACTGAAAATCTCGAAAGCCAAAATGACCAAATTTCTGTCGAGAGACTGGGTCAACTTTCGCCCGGTCTTTATATTGTAAAAGCGATAGGTGAAGACAGGAACTATCTTGGTAAAATTGTAAAAGCTGCTGAATAGGGGTAAAAAATCGAAAATCGAAAATCACTTTTACCAAATACCGAATACCGAATACCGAATACTGAATACCGAATACTGAATACCGAATACTGACTACTCACATTTTCCACTTGATATTACAACCAGCACTCGGATACTGTTTCTCAGCCACAGGTGTTCCCTTAAGCACAGCATTAAGGGCATCTCTCAAATCTTTCCCCGTCAGCGGATTCGTATTCTTCGGTCTCGAGTCATCAATCCTTCCCCGATAAACCAGTTTTAAATTTCCATCAAACACATAAAAATCGGGCGTGCATGCAGCATCAAATGCCCTGGCAACATTCTGACTTTCATCATATAAATACGGAAACGGGTATTTCAGTTTTTGAGCTACTATTTTCATTTTTTCAGGGCTATCATCGGGATAATTTTTTACGTCATTTGAACTGATCGCCACAAAAGAAACTCCCTTAGAAAGATAATCATTCGCCAGACGAACAATTTCAGGATTGACATGAATGACGTACGGACAATGATTGCAAATAAACATAACCACAGTCGCTTTATTGGAAGCAATCTCCTGTAACCTTACGGTTTTCCCCGACACAGTATCAGGCAACGAAAAAGGCGGGGCATCACTCCCCAGTGGCATCATATTAGATTCGGTGTATGACATATTGTAAGTTGTGAGTTGTGAGTTGTCAGTTGTGAGTTGTCAGTTGTCAGTTGTGAGTAATATCGCAGGTCAAAAATCTTAAAAATTATTTAATTGATATAAAGTCCCCTGGTTGCTGAGCTGAGAAAGAGGATGAGTACAGACGTCGAAGCATCAGGGGATTTAAGGGCAAACTCCGTGATTCTCTGTATACTCCGTGCGCAATAATTTATCACATTGTCACATTACCACATTATCACATTTGTCACATTACCACATTACCACATTACCACATTGTCACATTACCACATTGTCACATTATCACATTGACATATTCTCACATGCATTCTTTATTTATACCGAGCACATAATTCTTTACCACATCAATCATCACGGCAGATTCACTTCCCAAAAACCCTGTAATCATTTCATTCTTCAATTCCTTTTTCGCCAATTCAGTTAATTCTTCAGAAACCGGCATATACGACCAATGCCATTTTTCTTCCAAATATCCGTATGACCTTCCTTCCGTATAAGGCTGACAAAAACCAAATTCAGATCCATGCTTCTTCAGCCATTGATAAATTTTAAGGCCATCGCCTTTAGCAAACCATTCATTTTCAAAACTATTGAGATCCACATCCGTACCCCAGTGATGCCTGCTTGTCCCCGGCATCGAGCTGTAACGCAATATTTTTAATGCTCTCTCTTTAGGATCAGGAGTTGTCTGCGCAAGGTTTTCACCACCATCAACCAATTTGGCTCCTGTCCATTTTGCTTCCCAAATCCCCTTTTGATATTCAAAATTTCGCGTGGCAGACCGTAT
The DNA here is from genome assembly GCA_963746195.1 of uncultured Saprospiraceae bacterium. Taxonomy (GTDB): domain Bacteria; phylum Bacteroidota; class Bacteroidia; order Chitinophagales; family Saprospiraceae; genus Opimibacter. The sequence continues at coordinate 611,537 of CAVVAS010000005.1, forward strand.
CTGTAATTGAACACCATCTGCCAAAGCATGTTCATACATCTTGATGAATGCAGCATAGGCATCCTTCCTCAGGTACAAACCCGCACGATCAGCATACTTCACTTCAATTTCTGTAAAATCAGGATGCGTCGCCGGATCAAAGTGACCCATGATATAGCCTGTTGTAAATTTTTCTTCCTTGTCAACCGGCACAGCTTTTATAGAATCAACTGGTATTTGAAAAGAAGGTGAATTAAGTTTATGATATTCCTGGCTGGAAGTCTGCTGACAACTTAACCAGGAGAATAATATAATAATGATCGGACAATAAAACATGTTTGAAATTGTATTCATCAATTAATTAGCGCAATTAGCGGCTATAAATAACCAATTTGCGTCATGAACATTATTAGCAACTACAAATGCTTCACGCCTTCCGGTACTTCATAAAAAGTAGGATGCCGGTAGATCTTGTCTTCTGCAGGATCAAATAATTCTTCACTTTCGGAAGGATTTGATGCCGTGATTTCCGAAGAGAGTACTACCCAGATGCTCGCACCTTCATTCCGACGGCAATAGACATCCCTTGCATTTTCAATCGCCATCTGTGCATCAGCTGCATGCAAACTTCCGGCATGCTTGTGATGAAGGCCTGCTTTCGACCTGATAAACACTTCATATAATGGCCATGATTTCATACCGCTTGTGATTTAGTAGTGATTTGATTTTCTTTTTTTGCCGCGTATGCAATTGCTGCTTCCCTCACCCATGCTCCATCTTCCCAAGCTTTGACGCGGGCTTCCAATCTTTGTTTGTTACATGGACCATGACCTTTTACGACTTGCCAAAATTCATCCCAATCAATTTCGCCATAGTCATATTGATTTGTACCATCATTCCATTTGAGTTGATCATCAGGAATTTTAATTCCAAGATGATCAGCTTGCGGAGCACACATATCAACGAACTTTTGCCGCAATTCATCATTCGTGAATCGTTTGATACCCCATTTCTGTGATTGTACCGTATGTGTAGACTCACTATCCGGGGGACCAAACATCATCAGGGCTGGCCACCACCATCGGTTCAATGCATCCTGGGCCATTTCTTTTTGTGCTGCCGTTCCGTTGCACAATGTATTCATGATCTCATAACCCTGCCGCTGATGAAAACTTTCCTCTTTACAAATCCTTACCATCGCCCTTGAATACGGGCCATATGAACATCTGCATAAAGGAATTTGATTTAGAATAGCTGCGCCATCCACGAGCCAGCCAATTGCACCCATGTCAGCCCACGTCAAAGCAGGATAATTGAAAATACTGCTATACTTCGCTTTCCCTGAATGAAGTTGTTCCACCAATTCATCGCGATCGATGCCAAGAGTTTCACAAGCACTGTAGAGATACAAACCATGACCCGCCTCATCCTGCACTTTAGCAAGTAAAGCAACTTTTCTTCTCAACGAAGGCGCCCTTGTGATCCAATTACCCTCAGGCAACATCCCTACAATTTCAGAATGCGCATGCTGACTGATCTGCCGGATTAGTGTCTGCCGGTAATGGTCGGGCATCCAATCCCTTGGTTCAATCCGGATATCCTTATCAATTTTATCCTGGAACCCTGATTCTATATCGATGATGTTCATACTACAATACCTTTAATCAATAACGTTGTGATTTGTTCAGTCAGTTCATCTTCCGTGAGTTTTGTCTTCTTTAGATTTGACAAATGCAGCCACCTCAATGAAGACAATATCAATTGGTAAATAAGGTAATCATTTAACGGCCTGAAAATTCCTTTTTGGATTCCTTCCCTGATGATTCTAAGATAATTCCTTTCATATGACCTTCTCAATTCCAGGAAACTGGAGAGATGAGGTTCCTGCAGATGACGCCATTCATCATTGAACACCGTAGCAGAACTTTGATCAGTCAATGCAATATGAATGTGCAGCCGAATTAAATCCTTGATTTTTTCTTCCGGTCCCTTTGATGAGTCATCGATTTCCTTCATTCCATCAAGAAATTCATGCGCACAGTTGAAACAAATTGTGGTCAGCAATTCATCTTTTGAATCCATATGGTTATACAGGCTGGCAGCTCCAAGTCCGACTGCTTGTGCAATATCCCTAACCGAGCATGCCGCAAATCCCTTTTCCATAAACAGTTTCGCAGCTGCTGTCTGAATCTCAATTTTACGGTTAGTGATTGTATTAGCCATTTAGAAATTTACGATTTACGATTTACGATTTACGATTTACATTTTCATGTTCTCATGTTCTCACGTTCTTTCTGTTGTCAATTTAGAATACAGCGGACCCTGAGCAATGTTTTGAACAAAATTCATAAGATGAATTTTGCACAACGTGTCGAAGGGTCACTGTATATCATAATCCAGGATAAGTCTCTCCGTCCTGGGATGACTCTGACACGTCAATACATACCCCGCATCGATCTCATCCGCTTCAAGTCCGTAATGAATATCCATATGAACTTTTCCTTCCACAACTAATGCTTTGCATGTACTGCATACTCCTCCTTTGCATGAATATGGAAGTTCAATACCGGATTGAAGTGCATTGTCCAAAACGGCAATCCCGTGATAAGGTATTTGCAGGTCAGTTTCATGGCCGTCAATTCGAAAAGTGACTCTTGATACTCTGTCATCACCCACTTCGACAGGCCTGATTTTTCTATCCTTGAATTCAATCACCGGCGCTGTCCCGAATAATTCAAAATGGATTTGCTCTTCTTTCAATCCCAAATGTTTAAACCCATCTTTGAGATTTAATATCATATGTTCCGGTCCGCAGATAAAGACATCATCAATTTCATGCACATCAAAGAAATGATTCGCGAAAGCAATGAATTTTTCGGAGTCAATTCGTCCCGACAATAAATCGGAATCTGAAATCTCTCTCGTCAACAAATGATAAACCGAAAACCTGTCCATGTGACTATTCTTCAAACCATCCAATTGGTCTTTGAAGATGATGGTGTCACTGGTTTTGTTATTATAAAAAAGTGTCGCCTGTCCTTTGAGATATTTTGCAAGAAAATGTTTGATTAAAGAAATGGTCGGAGTGATACCGCTCCCTGCCGCAATGAAAATCACTTCAGCATCTTGAGGTAAATTTTCAGGTAGTGTAAAATGTCCTACCGGAGGCATCACTTCAAAAACATCTCCCCGCTTTAATATTCGATTGACATAAGTAGAAAAAATACCACCATAAACTTCCTTAACAGCAATGACGAGATGACCTTCCTCAGGTACCGAACAAATGGAATAAGATTTCCTTATTTCCTCTCCATCGATGATGGCCCTGCATGGAAGATGTTGGCCGGGAACAAATTTGAATACTTCCTGGAGTGCTGGTGGCACCTCAAGCCAAACCGAAACGCTTTCCGGCGTCTCACGCTGTATTTTGGCAATTTTCAGAGGGTAAAACCGGCTCATGGTGCAAAAATAAGCATATACGAACAATTGTTCGTGTGAAATTGAAGGCTATGCTTCGACCTGCCCTGACTTATCCTTGTGCTACAGCTCAGCAACCGGCTGAGGCGAAGGAAGAGGTTAAGGCAAAAGACTCTGAGGGAAAATATTTCTAATTTTTCCCGGCCCCATCGGGGCATAAGGTCGGTAACAACAGGTAACAAAAAACTTCTATTGCCCTGTAAGGGCAAAACTGAGGCCCGGCAATCTCAGCATTCATTCTTCAAGATAAGATCAAAAGAGTCTCGGGGAAAATAATTCTAATTTTTCGCGGCCCCATCGGGGCATAAGGTCGGTAACAACAGGTAACAAAAAACTTCTATTGCCCTGTAAGGGCAAAACTGAGGCCCGGGAATTTCAGAATTCATTCTTCAAAATCTGCTTCATCACTTTTTCAAGTTCTCCGAGATCGTTTGCAGCATAGAATATCCGTTCCATTTTGATGCCATGATATTCGTGGATGATGAAGTTTCTGAACGATCTGGGGATATGCCAGGAATATGGATATTTATTTAGAATGGAATCATCGATATAGCGAATAGCTTCACCTATGACTAAAAACTGGTAAAGTACTGCACTCTGCAATTTGATATCAGTTTCAAAAAGATCCGGATTGGCACCCTTCACAAACTCTGTGATGCTCCTGATGCATTTCAGAATATGTTCGACTCTTTCTTTTGGGGTAGGCTTATCCATATATTTTGATTAAATCATTTTGTGCAGTTTTGAGTGCAAAAGGCTTAAGACATCCTTCTTCTACCAGGTCTATTTTTCTTTTGGTCAACAATTCAAGCTTATGTGCAATGTCAGCGATATCAAATAAAGTAATCTTCATTTTATCATTGAATCGAACCATGACATCTATATCACTCTTGAAATTCATATCACCTCTTGCAAATGATCCATAAAGCCATGCTGCTTTAACCCTGATATCTTTTTTAAAAAAATCTTTCAACAGTGGAGCGATAGATTCTTTACCCACCATTTCAACTCTGCCATAACCCAAACTTTCTTCAGCAACTATCATAGCTTTTAATGCAAGATCCTCCTCGCCTACTTCATACATAATTTTTTCACCGAGAAAAAGAATCGTCAACTCCTCCGGATCATGATCATATAGTTTAGCCAGCTTCACTACGATACCTTTTGAGAGTTTTCGTTCCCCCCTTTCCATTTTGCTCAGGATCGCTACGTCTATATCCAATGCCGCCGCAACCTTCCGAAGGGGTAAGTTTTTTTCCTGTCTTAATCTGCGGAGCCTCTGTCCTAAATTTTCTTTTGACATAAATAGTGTTGACAATTTATGTCAAAAATATAGTTTTTATGATAAAATAAGACTGAGGAGAAGGATCTTTTTTACCACATAATCTCTGATACTCCAACCAAGGCAAGATGCCGAGGCAGTGAGTTCGCTCCTGTCACTGGTAAGAAATTATCCGTTTGGTTGGAGCAAACTCCAACCAAGGCAAGCAGCCGCTGGAGGGAGTTTTCTCCTGCAGCAGTCGAATATTATTTATCGGTTAATTACCCTATATTTCAATTTATCGGTTAATTACCCTATTTTTAACAAAATGATGATGATAAAATTTAGATTTATCGGTTAAAAACCCTATATTTGATATTATCGGTTAAAAACCCTATATCATCAAACATGATCAGCGTCATTACAGGAGACATCATCAACTCCAGGAAAATCCAGGATCCGGAGGAATGGATCACTCCGCTCAAACAACTATTTGAGCAAGTAGGCAAAAGCCCGGCGTCATGGGAAATATACAGAGGAGACAGCTTTCAGTTGGAAGTAGAACACCCGGAAGATGTATTAAGGATAGCCATTAGCATTAAAGCAACTTTTAAAAGCATCAAGGGCATCGATGTCCGGATGGCTATCGGTACAGGTCAGAAAAACTATTCTGCTCCCAAAATCACAGAATCGAACGGAGAAGCATTTATTTATTCAGGAGAACAACTCGAAAAACTGAAGAAAGAAAAACAAACCCTGGCAATTAAAACATCATGGCCTGATTTTGATCTGGAAATGAATCTTTATTTAAAACTGGCTTTGATCGCCATGGACAACTGGAAGAAAAAAACTGCTGAACTTGTAAAAACTTCAATGCAACATCCAGACAAAGGACAGAAGGAACTTGCCGAATTAATGGGCATCAATCAATCCTCCGTGAGTGAAGGACAGAAAAGAGCCCACTATGCTGAAATCATGGAATTGGAATTATTATTCAGGGAAAAAATAAAAAACTTAACCAAACAAGATGATCCTGTTCATTAAACTCATCCTCGCGCATTTGCTCGGCGATTTTCTTTTACAGCCATATAGTTGGGTTAAAGAAAAAGAAGAAAAGAAGCTGGGATCCATTAAGTTGTATCTGCATGCGCTCATTCACGGCGTACTGGTGATGCTCCTGGTATGGGATATTTCTTTCCTGGTGCCAGCTATCATTATCATGGTATCCCATTGGATCATTGATGCATTGAAAATCACTTTTCAGCAGGAGAAGAATAAAAGGCAATTATTTTTTATTGACCAGTTTTTACATCTGCTCGTCATCACCATCATCTGGTATTGGTGGCAAAACATGTCGATCACATTTGAATGGATTTTCACTGAAAAGAGAATCATCTTCCTCACAGCTTTATTTGCCATAACCCTGCCTTCTTCGGTGGCGATAAAAGTTTTTATCTCGCGATGGGCGCCACATACAGAGGATAAGGAAAGTGAATCACTCCAGAATGCCGGCAAATACATCGGGATATTTGAACGGCTTTTTGTTTTGGCATTTATCCTGACAGGCCACTGGGAAGCCATTGGTTTCCTGATTGCAGCAAAATCGGTATTTCGTTTCGGCGACCTGAAAGAATCGAAGGACAGGAAATTAACCGAGTACATATTGATCGGTACGTTGCTGAGTTTTGGAATAGCAATATTGATTGGAATTTTATTGTTGGAATTACTTAAACAACAATAAAAACTCTTCCTCAAGAGCAATTCTTTCAATTTATTTGAGACAGTCTCACTATTGAAGATTCTACTTTCCTTAACCTTAGCCTCAGCCTTTTCTTTCACCACACCTCGGTAATCAGACTACAGTTTCTTACCTTTGTACCCCTTTTGAATGCTGATTGCACAGATTCCGCTGATTACATCTATAAATGTGAGTGCTGACAAGATGACAAAAAAAATCGTTGACAAGCGCCTTGCTGAGAACTCAAGTATTGATACGGACGCCTGGATAGATGTCATTGGCGCCAAGGTCCACAACCTGAAGTCTGTCAACATCAAAATCCCCCGTGAAAAACTTGTCGTTATCACAGGTATCAGCGGCAGCGGAAAATCTTCTCTCGCCTTCGACACGATCTATGCAGAAGGCCAACGCCGCTACCTCGAAACATTTTCAGCATATGCCCGCCAATTCCTCGGCGGCATCGAAAGACCTGACGTAGAAAAAATCGATGGCCTCAGCCCCGTCATCAGCATCGAACAAAAAACATCAGGATGGAATCCACGATCTACTGTTGGTACGATCACAGAGATATACGACTTTCTTCGCTTGCTTTATGCACGTGCAGGAGAGGCATACTCCTATGTCACCGGTGAGAAAATGGTCCAGTACACAGAAGACCAAATTCATCAAAGCGTCCTCGAACAATTCGCAAACGAAAAAATAATCATTCTCGCACCGGTAGTCAGAGGTCGCAAAGGACATTACCGTGAATTATTCGATCAGCTGCGAAAACAAGGCTACAACAAAGTCAGAGTCGACGGAGAGATTATAGATCTAAGTCCGAAAATGCAAGTCGATCGTTACAAGACACACGACATTGAACTTGTCGTCGATCGATTATCTGTTCAGCCCGACAAAGAAGCGAGAATTATCAGCAGCCTTTCGACAGCACTCAGACTTGGCGAAGGAATGTTGATGGTGATGAAAGTCGGTGAAGAAAATGTAAGGATGTATTCGAAACATTTGATGTGTTCTGTCTCAGGTATCTCCTATGAAGAGCCATCACCAAATTCATTTTCTTTCAATTCACCTTATGGTGCATGTCCAACTTGCGGTGGCCTCGGTGAAGTGACGCAAGTGGATATGGATAAAATAATTCCTGATGCATCACTCTCACTCAACGACCAGGGTATTGCTCCATTTGGTGAAGTGAGAGATAACTATACGTTCAAGCAACTTCGCCAGATCTCGCGCAAATACAAATTCACATTTGCAACACCGATCAATGAGATCCCTGCAGAAGCAATGAACATGATACTCAATGGCGGCAGTCCCGGTACAACATCTGCTCCGGATTATCTGCCTCATGATCTTGTCTTTGATCTCGGTGCTGAAGGGATCATCAATATGCTTAAGCGTTGGTATGAAACCACGACGAGTGAAAAGATCAGGCAGTGGGCTGAAAGTTTTATGACAGTGGATGTATGTCCGGATTGTGAAGGATACAGGATTAAAAAAGAATCCAGGTGGTTTAAAATAAACGGTCTGCACATCGGTCAGCTATCTAATCTTGATTTAGGAGACTTGTTGCAATGGTTTAATAATCTAGAGCCGAATCTCAGTGAAAAGCAAAAGATGATCGGTTGCGATGTGATCAAAGAAATTCATGACAGGCTTGGCTTCCTCGTGAATGTAGGGCTGCATTATCTTCAACTCAACCGTCCAACGCGTACTCTATCAGGTGGTGAAACACAACGTACACGTCTTGCTACACAGATAGGATCACAACTTACAGGGATCACTTATATTCTTGATGAACCATCGATTGGCTTACATCAACGTGATAATTTGTTATTGATAAAGTCGCTGAGAGAATTAAGCAACATCGGTAATTCAGTGCTTGTCGTAGAACATGATAAAGAGATCATGCTTGCTGCAGATTACCTGATTGATCTTGGTCCGGGTGCTGGTACTCATGGAGGACAGGTTGTGGCTGCAGGTACACCTGAAGAAGTAGTGAAAGGTTCTGGACTGACAGCAGGATATCTCAATGGCAAAAAGTCAATTGAAGTGCCGGCAAAAAGGCGGACAGGAAATGGAAAGAAAATTGTTTTAACGGGTGCGACAGGTCATAACCTGAAAAATGTCAAACTGGAAATTCCGTTAGGTTGCTTCATCTGTGTGACTGGAGTTTCAGGAAGTGGTAAATCTTCATTGATCAATGAGACATTGTATCCAATTCTTCGAAGGGAATTTTACAATAGTCTTGAGCGGCCATTGCCATATGAGAAAATCGAAGGAATGAAATATGTGGATAAGGTGATTGAAGTGGATCAGTCGCCAATTGGTCGAACACCGAGATCAAATCCGGCAACTTATACCGGAGTATTTACAGACATCAGAAGCTTATTTGCAAGTGTACCTGAAGCTAAGATCAGGGGATATAAGCCGGGGCGTTTCTCCTTCAATGTCAAGGGAGGCCGTTGCGAGACCTGCCAGGGCTCCGGGATGCGGGTGATCGAGATGAATTTCCTTCCTGATGTGATGGTAGAATGTGAGACCTGTATGGGAAAAAGATATAACAGAGAGACTCTCGAGATCCATTATAAGACCAAATCGATCAGTGACGTATTGGAGATGACAGTGGAGCAGGGAGTGGAGTTCTTCGAACCTGTTCCTTCGATATACAGGAAACTGAAGACACTTGAGGAGGTGGGGCTTGGATATATCACTCTTGGCCAGCAGGCGACGACTTTGTCAGGGGGTGAAGCTCAACGGGTGAAATTATCTGAAGAGTTGGCAAAGAGGGACACGGGGCAGACTGTGTATATCCTGGATGAGCCTACGACGGGGCTGCATTTTGAGGATATCAGGTATTTATTGGCTGTCATTCAGAGCCTGGTGGACCGTGGGAATACGGCTATTGTGATTGAGCACCAGATGGATGTGATCAAGGTAGCGGATTATATCATCGATATTGGTTTAAATGGAGGGAAAGAAGGTGGAAACATAGTGTTTGCAGGGACTCCGGAGCAACTGGCTCAGCAGGCATCAAGCTATACAGGGAGTTTCCTGAAGCAGGAATTGGCTTTTTCGGATTCAGTAAAAGGCAAAAAAAACCACCTACTACTTGAGCATAACTAGATCATGCGTTACAAGAAGCAGGTGGTCATTGCATAACACCCAAAAAAGAACTATTTCGGAAATAGCAAAAACCGGCCCAAACTGCTCAGGATTAGATAATTAATCCAAAATAATCTTCTTTTTCTAAAGATGGGTTTAAATGTGGCGCCATCAGGGCGGCTGATTCAACTTGTCAAAAGGGTTAAAAGGGATTAGAAAACGGCCCAATCTCATCCATGGGAATAAAAAAACCACCTACCGCTTAAGCCGGAATTAAACTGGCTTAACTAGAAGCAGGTGGTCATTGCATAACACCCAAAAAAGAACTAATGATCTTTATAATGGTCATCCTAACTATCTCAGGATGAAATTATTACTAACTATCGGGTTGTCTAAAAGACTTAACTAAGATATAAAACCTGATTTCATAATGTAAAGAAGATCAGGGAGAAAGGAGCGCAACGGGAGAAAAAGCCGGCAGAACCGGGTAAAAGTGAGGCGGAGCCGGATTTGCATGACCCGGGTATGGTACTAAAAGCCTGCAAATGAGGGCTTCATAGATATGAAAATATCCGGCCAGGCCCGGCTGAAGGATGAATAGAGTAGGAGTATTGGCTAAAAAACAATGTAATCAAGGTAGCTGATTACATCATTGAAATAGGGCTAAGTAGGAAAAGAAAGTGGCCGCATAGTGTTTGCGGGAATTCCGGAATTATTGGCTCGGCAACCTCAAGCAATACCGGTAATTTTTAAACTCTTTCGGGCATCTCCAGGGTCTTCGGAGAGCAAAAAAAAACCACCTACCGCTTATACAAGAAGGGATCGATGCATAAGAAGAAGCAGGTGGTCATTGCATAACACCCAAAAAAGAACTAATGACTCTTTATAATGATCATCCTAACTGATTCAGGATGAGATAATTATTTAATTTGTTCTAGCAGCTTTCGTTTTCATCACCGATGATGCCTAATAGTCGGAGGATTAATTGTATCATGATTCGTTTAGTTGATTGTGTCTGCAAATTTAGACCAAGCCCTAAGTGTAACCATTAACAAAACCTTACTTTCAAATACATCAATAAACACAATAATTCAACATATAAGTAGTGCTAAAACTCTGAATACCAACATTTTGATACCAGATAAAGTCAGAAAATATGTAAATATCCTCTTTCGGTGTAAAGATGGGGCCTTGTGTATCTGTAAATCAAATTAATAACACATTCAGTTTTACAAGCAAAAAACCACAGTAATTTGATTTATTGAATGTATATTTAGTTGAAAATAAATATATTATCATTCTTTGAATTAAGAAAATTTTGTGATAAATTTTAATCATTTAAGTACGGATTTACCGTTTAAATCTCCTTTTTCGAGCCAATAATTTTTAAAATCATAGAATTAAGGATGACCCAAAACAAAGCTTAAAAGTTGATTCAAAACAAAGTAACAAAAAAAATCTTCATTTTTACCAATAATATCTTATAAAATGGTTTATTAATATTATATAATTAATTGATAATAAAATAGATAGAAAATCAGATAATATGAAAACTCTCTATGATCTTGCCAGAATAAATCAAAAGAACTCAAGAGTTGTGGAATCCATGATTTCTGCCGAAAATGAAAGTCCTCTTAGAAAATTGAATTCTTTGGTTTCGTCGAGGAAAGGAATGGATGAAAACTCTGCCATGTTGGAAATCTATGGAAGAAAAAATATCTCTGCTTTTTCAAGGTTAAAAACTAGATTAAAAGATGTATTGATAAGATCAACTTTACTACAAAATATTACCTCAGAAGCATCTGATTCAAGATTGTATGAAGCCCATAATCACCTCAAATATGCTTTGGCAACTAAATTACTAGTTGACCTTAGGGCAAGGAATTTATCAGTAGAAATAGCTGAAAAAGCAATAATAAAGGCTATTAAATATAGTCTTACTGAAAGTATTATTTTATTGTCTCGATTACTTGTAGCTCATTATGGAATTAGTGAATACAATAAATACAAATTAGCTAAGTATTCAAGTATCCAAGAAAAATATTTGCGCGTGTATGCCTGTGAAATAAAGGCGGAGAATTATTTTATGGATTTACAGCGTACGCAATTACAATCTTTAGCTGCACCCACAGATGTAACTAAAGAAAAAGCGAGAAAATATGTTGAGGAACTTGAATCTATAAATGATGTTGAATCCTATTTTTTCATCCTGTTTAAATATAAGGTAAAAGCAGCTTTTTATGAGTACCAAAAGGACTTTGAATCTTTATTGACAATTTCAGATGATATATCAAAAAAGTTTAGCTCTGAGTTTAAATCTGCCATATTTATTCAAACAGTCAATGTGAGAAAAGCATGGGCTTTGATCCAGGCAGGTAGAAATGATGAAGCAATATCGTCAGGGCTTAAAGACTTAAATAGGATTCCTTCAGGCTCATTAGGATGGTATTTTATTGCACACTATACACTTAAAGCGCAATTATACAAGGGCGATTATCGGCAATCTATTCATCTAATAAAGCAAATGATTGACAACTCCAAATTCCAAAAAATTGGTGAAAATTTCAAAGAACTTTTTTACACCACACTTGGATACATACATCTGATCATTGATTCAGGATTACTTGGGGATCCAAAAGAGTTTCAAGAACAACTACCTGAATTTAAGTTGTATAGGTATCTCAATACAACACCTGTCTTCAGCAAAGACAAGCGGGGAATAAATGTCAGTATCCTTCTAATGCATATTGCCTATTTATTGCAGCGCAAGGATTACAATGCCATCATTGACCGTGTTGATTCACTTAATCAATATGCGTATAGATATCTGCGTAAGGACGATTCTTTCCGAAGTAACTGCATTATTAAGATGGTGATCCAGATTACCAGGGCTGATTTCAACCCAATTAGGACTGAGAGATACACAAAAGAGTTGTTGGACCAGTTAAAGGCTGTAAAATTGGCAGGTTCAGGAGAAAACATTGAAACCGAAATAATTCCATATGAAGTACTCTGGCAGATTATGACCAGATCACTCTAACAAATTTAGTATTAGTCAATTTGAGAGAAATCCATTAAATTAGTCTCGCAGAGCCCCCTTTAAGTTTTTACTGTGAAATACCCTTCATCTCATGGCCGGAAAACCATGGGACCATCGTAATTTAATTATTTACTCAAAAGTCAAACTATTACTAATAATGGACCAATTTAAGATCCACCGATTTCTTTACGTGACTTTTGTGGTTATTCAATTGATTTCATTCAATGCCTGTACTGAGGAATTGGTAGCCCCAATGCATAATACGCCCGGTAAAAATTTACTAGTTACTGCCCGAACATCCGGACCTGTAAGCATACAGCTTGTAAAACTAAAGGTTTCACTACGAGACCATATACCTATAGAAGAAATACTCACTTGCAGTTATATTGGTGAAACCACCCAAGGTTTTTGGGAGTATCATTTGACAACACTTAATAATGGTCCGAAGATCTACGTGGTTACACAGATTATTGGTGATGATTTTGAGGGAGCCTAATGGATATTGAAGAAATAATATTTGATTTTATGTAGGTGCGACTTAGTAAGTTAGGATCCTCTCAATAGATAGATTCCTGGTGATCATTGGACTTAAAATTTATTAATATTAATATTGGTAATATTATACTAATTGAAAGGCTTATCTTAAACTATTCGTCACTAAATAATAACTAATTATTTTGAGTCAATAACAAAATCTGTGAAGTTGGTGGTTTGGTTGTGAGTAAATATTGATTTAGCCGGATTATCAATATGTCTTAATGAAACTGATTTGTCAAAGCATACTAGTCGCAAATTAGGCAATGGCACTGAACAATCCTTTTCAAATTTGAGATGAGATAAATCTTCTTTTAGTCCTATAGGATACATTGGCTCCTTTACAAATTTGCATAGAAAAGACATTACACTGATTATAATTGGAAACAAAATAGCCGCATTAGTTTTTTCTTTCATAGCTCATTAATTTTGACATTAATAGAAAATAAATTCTTGTTTCAACATTATTTTCCAACAATATTTTTCAAGCATTAAAGATTATATATAGAGTATTTGCACAATCAATTCTGACATTGGCGATACAAAAATTGATATAAATTTTCCTAATAAATAACTAAAAAAAGCATATATTTTACGTTAAAATATTTTAAAAAATGTATTTTATGTTTTATAAAATACTAATAATCAGATAGTTATCAACTTAAAAATGAAGACACTTTTCGAGTTAGCGAGATATAATATAAATAATGAAAAACTGGTAGAAACTTTAATACCATCCAGTAATAACAAAAATCTAAAAAGGTTACTAGAAATTGTTTTTTCTAAAAAAATAATTAGTGATAAAGAAGCAATGATTGCAATTTATGGTGCGAATAAGTTATCTTCTTTTTCCAGCTTAAAAGCTAAACTTAAAGAAATATTAATAAAGGTTACAATAATACAAAATACAAGACTTGAAGGTGAACATTCACGTATTAATGAATCAATAAACCAATATAGACACGCCCTTGTAGCAAAATACCTTTTGCAAGAAAAATTCAGTCTGGTGGCAATTGAAATTGCGGAACGGTCCCTTGTCAAATCGATAAAGTATTCTACAACTGAAAATATTATTATTCTGCTTAGGATACTTGTTAAACATTTTGGCTCAACCGAATTTAACGGGAAAAAATTAAATTATTATTTGTCTCTACAGAAAAAATATTTAAATATTTATGCTAATGAAATAAAAGCTGAAAATTACTTTTTGGATCTTCAGCGTACAAATTTGCATTCTTTAGCCCCACCAGATGAACTAATTAAAAAGAAAGCTAAAAAATATGTAAATGAATTAGATAAGATACATGATATAAGAACTTTTTCTTTTTTGTTATCAAAGTATAAGGTGAAGGCGATATACTATGAATACATAAAAGATTATAATGGTTTATTAACGCTTTCAGAATTAACCATAAAAGAGTTAGTAAGTGCTGAATCTAAAAGCTTAGTAACATTACAAAATATAAACTTAAGAATAGCTTGGGCTTTAATACAGGCTGCCAGATATGATGAAGTAATTAGTATTGGGAACAAAGATTTGAGAAAACTATTACCAAGTTCTTTTGCTTGGTATTTTATTGCTCACTATATATTGAAAGCTCACCTGTATAAAGGTGATTATAAAAGCGCTGCTGATTTAATAAAATCGGCGATTGAAAATCCTGGTTTCTTGAAAATTGGTGAAAACTACCGAGAGCTTTTTTATGCAGCTTTAGGATACATACACCTTATCGTTGATTCAGGTATAGCTGGGGACCCAATAAAGCTAAAAAAGAACTTACCCGATTTCAAAATCGGAAAATTCCTGAACACCACTCCCGTCTTCAGTAAGGACAAAAGAGGTATCAATGTCAGCATCCTCCTCATGCATATAGCTATCCTGCTCCAAAGGAAAAAATATGATGACATCATCGACCGAACGGATTCCCTCAAGCAATATGCCTATCGATATCTCCGCAAGGATGACACTTTTCGCAGCAACTGCATGATCAAAATGGTGATCCAGATGACCAAAGCCAACTTTAACCTTATCCGGACGGAACGCTATACGAGGGACCTCCTCAAGCAACTAGAGCAAGTCAAACTGGCCGGTTCAGGAGAGAATATCGAGACCGAAATCATCCCTCATGAAGTGCTTTGGACGATCATGATGAAGTCGTTGCAACGATAGCACACAGATCATTGATTTTGACATCATAACGCTTTTCCATTTTTTTAATATTTTAGAGTGATTAATCAACCTGCTGTTATTGCTGTAACCGACCCAAGAATGGTATGCGACCAAGAAGCCTGATCAATACCGGTATGTCCCGTTACCTGGGTTATCTCCATGACCAGTTACAGTACGCTGAAGCCAATATCCATGGCCTCCAGGACAATATGATCAAATCCTTTGTCCAGAAAGCAAAGAATACCGAAGTGGGCAAAGATTTTGGATTTGCTTCGATACGCAGTTACAAAGATTTTGCCGCTCAGATTCCCATCCGGAATTATGATGCCATCCGCGACCAGATCATCCGGATGATGGAAGGCGAAATGAATATCCTCTGGCCCGGCCTCGTGACATGGTTCGCTAAATCTTCCGGCACCACAGCTGATAAAAGCAAATTCATTCCCGTCACCACCGAACATCTCAATCATACGCACAATCGCGCAGGATGGTATAGCCTTGCATTGTTATACCAAAGGAATCGGGATGTACGCGTTTTTGCCGATAAAAATCTCGTCCTGACAGGAAGCATTTCGAAGACACTGCATCCGGATATTCGATTTGGTGATGTTTCAGCTATCATGTTACATCACATGCCCTGGATTGGCAGACCTTTTTTTACTCCACGACCGAAGATCTCTTTGATGCCCGAATGGGAAAAGAAAATTGAGATCATGGCCAATGTGTGCATCAAGCAAAATGTCGGCGTATTTGCCGGAGTTCCTACATGGACGTTGGTATTGATCCGCCGCATGCTTGAACTCACCGGGGCTAAGCACATGCTCGATATATGGCCTAATGCATCCGTTTATGTCCATGGTGGAGTTGGCTTCGGGCCATATGAAGAACAATTTCAAAAAGTATTTCCCGGCGATCATTTTTCATATCACGAAATTTATAATGCTTCTGAAGGTTATTTTGCATCACAAGACACCAATGATCGGAAAGAAGGATTACTTCTGTTTCCGGACAATGGCATCTTTTATGAGTTTATTCCAGAAGAAAATTGGCATCATGCCAATCCGGAAGCTATCCGTCTGAAAGATGTCGAGACAGATACGCCATACGCTATGGTCATCACTACTAATGGCGGCCTCTGGCGCTATAAAATCGGTGACACGGTTTCTTTCACTTCTACACAACCTTATCGATTGTGTATCACCGGCCGGACAAAACAATACATCAACACCTTTGGTGAGGAAGTGATGGTAGACAATACTGACCGCGCTATCGAAATCACCTCAAAAAGTTTGAATGCCAGTGTGTCGGATTACACAGTAGCGCCTGTGCACATGACCGTTGAAGGAAAAGGAGGCCATCACTGGCTCATCGAATTTGATCAGGCACCAGTTGACCTGGAAAAATTTGCTGACACTTTAGACCGCACCTTACAGGATCTGAATGGCGATTATGAAGCCAAGCGTTATCAAAGTCTTGCACTTGAACGTTTGAAATTAACTAACGTTCCTAAGGGAACATTTACCAAATGGCTGCATAAAAAAGGCAAACTTGGAAGCCAGGCTAAAATACCCAGGCTCTCCAATGACCGCGTTTATCTGGAAGAGATCTTAGCTATCCTCGGCCATCCGTTAAAGCAAAATCAGTTATGAGCCTAAGGCTATGCTTCGACCAGCTACACACATCCTTGGGCTACAGCTCAGCAACCGGGGAGGAAAAAAGAGAAGATCTTCATTCTGGAAGAGTATAAAAATTAAATATAAGATTGGATTGTATGAAAGAAAATTTGCCGGATCCGCTTGATCAACTCATTCCCGAATACGATTCCATCCTGGATGAAGAAGCATTGTTAGATTTATTTACAACCCGAGTGGAGGAATTGATGAGAGACAATCTTGATTTATTGTTGAGCTCACTCTATCGCCTTGATGTGTATGAAGATAAAATTGAACGGGCGATGCACTCTTCTACTGTTCCCGCTGCACGTGGCATTGCCTCATTGATCATCGAAAGACAGAAGGAGAGGATCCGCACCAGGAAGATGTATTCGTCAGGGAAGGAGGATAAGTGGAAGGGGCTAGAATGAATAATGAATAATGAATAATGAATAACGAAGTAAGAAGTAATCTGTATCCGGTAATCAGTAAGGAGTAATTAATATTCAGATTAAAATTTGGTTTAAAAAAAATATTTGATTAAGAACTAACGATTAAAGTTATTCCTATGAAAGTACGAACCATTAAATCAATTTTATAATAACGTTCATCAAAGCATTAAACTTGAAGGTCACGGTTAAAAAAACTATTGCAGAGCGATTTTTTGGTATGTAATTGTATGGTTCGAGAAAATTTGTAAAACATATATTCCACTGATCAGATCCTGGACGTCTACCTCATGCACGCTTCCATTAAGCGACTTCACAAGAACGCCTGAAGTATTAAAAATTTTTAAGCCCTCAATTTCAGCATCACATTCGATTGTAAAATAGCTTTTAGCAGGGTTTGGGAAAACCTGAACAGAGGGATTTATTTGTATCTCATCTAAGGCTGCTATATATTCGCATTCTACAGGTGACAGATAAGAATAGCAGGTAGATCCTAAATTTTCTGAAACCGAAGCCATGCCCAGAAACTTTCTATCTGGAGTCCAAAAGTTGAAAAGCTGATGCAACTGATGATCGTCAAAATTGATTTCAAAAAATCTCGAACCATCATCAATGGCATATACATGTTCTGCTCCACAACTATCCATCACGCTGCTGAGTCCTTCAATTCCGGCATGATCCATGCATGCCATTTTGTTAAATAACTGTTCCTGGATATCATAAGCATCTATTTCATATTTGTACAAGCTTTGTAAAAGGATATTTCCTTTATAAAAGGTAACATCATAGGTTTGATCCTCATCCAGGTAATTGATCAACCGGAATGAATGATTAGATAAATCATAAGAGTAGAGAACATTCGAAAATCGTCCCCTAAAATATAGTTTGTCATCATAAGAGCAAGTCAATGAATTCGATATGTCATAACCAGGAAGTTGATCAAGGAATTGTACTTCTCCGTTTTGTAGGTTAATCTCCACTAAATCCTCTGAAGCAATTCCATACATGCTACCGGAAGTAGAGATTGCTATATCAGTCAGTGTTTTTGGATAAATAGCTGTCGTGATGTAGGTTAATGAATAGTCATTTTCAATCCTGTAGATCACATTTTTATCCGTACTGAGGTACAAATACTGGCTTATTAAAGTTGATGATATACAAAGAAGAACACAAGATAAAAGGGTCTTCATGACTTGACGCATTGCGAACAATTTTGGCAATTCCTTATCGGATTGATATTAATTTATATATTAATTTTCCACCTGTACAGATCTGGAAGTAATAAATTCCTTGCGGCAGTTCGTGTACATCTAATGGTGAATTCGGTCTTTCCCATCTTTTTACCATCATACCACCTGAATCATAAACTTTGATCGATTCAATTTCAGATTCATTTTCAAGAAATAAAACATTATCTGCCGGATTTGGATATAGTGCAAAATTATCCTCAGGTAATGATTCATTAATGCCAACAGAACCACACGGTCCTCCTGAAAAATGGTAATTGCAGACTGATGATAATTGCTCAGAAACGGTTGCCATACCATATCCACTAAAATTTTGTGAACCATATTTATGCAATAAAACAAGAGTATTATTGTCAAAATCGAATTCGTAGACTTCGCCAACAGCGGTAATCCCGTAAACCTGTTCTTCGCCGCAACTATTTACAATATTCCCGATAGCATTCATATCATAAGATGACATGGAACTACAGAAAATTTTGGTTACATCGCGTTCCTGCAGATTATAGGCAAAGAATGTGGAATTTGCGTAACCCTGGAACAAAATGTTACCGCGATAAAACGTAATATCACCAGCGTGTCTCCCATCGTCTCCAAGATAATCTACCAGTTTTAAAGTATCATTTAAGATATCAAAGGCATACAATACTCCTGATTCAGCAAGTGTATACAGATTATTATCATTCCCACATACAAGGGAATATGAATAATCACCAAAAGGAAGTGTAACTAGAGGGATAAGTTCACCATTATCAAAATTAATTTGAACCAGGTCAGAATGATCTATTCCATACATTATGCCGGAAGGGGAGATGGCTATATCTCCTACCCTTCCTTTTAATGTTAAAATAGTGCTGTAGGAATAATCATTTTCTACCCTGTAAATGGAATCATTTTCCCATGTGGGGCTAAAAGTATTAACAAAGTATAATTGGCTGTAAACAGGAGCCAAAGCAAAAAATGGGAGATAAATAATTGCAAATGATATTAACCGCAACATTTATTCAAAAAATTTGGCAATCAAATTTTATTCTGATAACAATTTAAGAATTTTTATCAATAAAAACCTAATCTATTACAAAGTTACCTGATTAAATGTCGAACATTGGTCACTTCTTCAATCCAATCTCCCGCAATCGCTCATTCAGATATTCACCCGCAGTAATAGGTTCATAAGCAACCGGATGTTCCTTTGATACAGTGCTGGGCAGACATGTCAGATCCATCGCACTCTTTGGATGTAAAAAGAAAGGAATGGATAATCGTGGACGATGCCATTCTTCACGGGGAGGATTGACGACACGATGGGTTGTTGATTTCAGATAATTATTTGTGAGACGCTGTAACATGTCACCAACATTAACAACGATTTCTTCTTCACCGGGGACGATGTCAAGCCATTGATTCTTCATGTCAAGGATCTGAAGTCCGCCTGCTGATGCACCGACCAACAAAGTGATGAGATTAATGTCCTCATGTTGTTCAGCCCTGATGGCTGTCTTTGGTTCCTGTGTGATGGGTGGATAATGAATTGCCCGAAGGATGCTATTGCCCATCTCGATTTTTTCATCGAAATAATTTTCAGGTAGTTTGAGATAAAGTGCGATAGCTCTCAATAGTTTTTCGCCGGAAGCTTCAAATGCTTTGTATAACTCTTTACCGGTTTTATCAAAAGCAGGTATTTCATTGACATGCACATTGTCCGGATATTCCCATTTGAGTGGATGATCTGCAGCTGCATTCTGCCCGATCTGGAAGAATTCTTTCAGGTCCCCGACATTACTTTGTTTGGCATGCTCTTTTCCAAATGAAGTATATCCACGCTGCCCGGCCAACTGCTTGTTTTCATATTTGGTTTTGACTTCCGTCGGCAAAGAGAAAAATGCTTTTGACTCTGCATAGAACCGGTCAACGAGGTCTTTTGAAATACCATGATTGATCACCCCCACAAAACCAAATTCCTGGAAGGCATGGCCGAGTTCGTCAACGAAAGTCTTTTTCTCTTCGGGTGTACCGGAAGTGAATTTCTTGAGGTCAACTAAGGGAATTGCTCTGGACATATTTTTAGTATTAAGTGGTTGCAGGAGCAAACTCCATGCAACGGCATTTGGGTAATGACCCAAAAAATACAAAGATTAAGCCAAATATTAGCAGGGAGCAGGGGGCAGGGAGCATGGCAATACGCGACCTAAGACTATGACCTAAAACTAAACCGGCTGCCAAGACCTTCAACTAAAGACTCATTACCTCGGTGGCCGATACCCTGATTCATTCAATATCGCCTGCGCATCTTTCATGTCAATCAACTTAGGCAAAGTTGTTTCAGGATGTTTGGTCATATATGCTTTAATAATCTGCCATCCAAGCCAGGAAGCTGTATTACCAGGTGATTGAGCAGGCATGCCGGGAGAATTGGGACTTGGTCCTACGTACTTCTGAATTTTTCTCATCGATGTTTCATAGAGCATATCCTGTTGTGAGAATTGCTCCCAGATATTCCGCTCATTGTCTACAACCCATTTCAGTTTTGGCAGGGAATAATCGATGATCACGGAATCATGCGTCGTCGGCAAAAGGGATTTTAAAATGAAAAGTTTTTTTCCATTATTGATCATGATATCCAGCAACCTCGTACCATTGGGAGGGCCGACAAGATCATCTACCCATACTTCAAGAGTGCGTTTGACGATATGATCTTTGTTATAAGACCTCGTCAAATAATCTGAAAATGCGTTATTCAAACCGGTATACCTGAGATAAGGAAAAGTATCTCCTAAAAACATCTCGAGACTGATGCCTATTCCATCTGTGAGGCTGTCTTCAGCATAAATAAAAGGGAAGTATCCAAAATCTGAAATCGTCGTATAAATTTTGGGAGTCTTTTTCTCAGGAAAATAATATTTAGCATACTTAAAAGCAGAAGTAAGTTCTTTTTCAACTTTATCCAGTTTTGGAATTATTTGTTGAACTGTATCATAAAGCCAGCGGGTTCCGGGATCGTGCATCCAATTAAGGATGTCTTTAATGCGCGATTCAGGATCTTTATCTACGACAATATCATCTGAAATAGGAATGACATGGTCAAAATAAATTTTGGAAAAGGCCGGATATTGGTCCATTAATTTTTTCAACCTGACAGCATCCATGGTTGTGTCTGCCAAAAGCAATTGCTCAAACCTAGTCACTGACAGGTCAACATGAATATCCGACACATCCGGTATATTTGTGTTCTTATCAGAATGGCATGATAAGATGAGAACCACCGGCATCAGGATGAAAAAGGCTGAACCTCTCATGGCGATCTGAATTATATTCATATTAGTCTATTAGCGATTTTAGAAAAGGGCTCTTTGGAGCGGTTAAGCATTATGAAACGAACGGTTGCAAAGATATTGTGTGTATTCATTGTGGGGGTTTGGTCGGCATCTTCATTGTCCGGGCAGGATAAGGCTGTCAGAATAGGATTTCAAACCAGCCCGGTGATCTCCTGGATCAGCAATAATGAGAACCTCATCCTTAAAAATGGAGGAGAATTCGGGATGAAACTCGGTGCTACAGCGGATATCTATTTTAAAAATAATCTCTCTTTTACGACAGGGTTGAACCTGGCTTTCCACGAAGGAGGGGAATTTCTATATGAGATCGGTGGAAATTATCTGCCTGATTCTGATCTCAGTGATCCGTTATTGCAGACCGGTGACAAACCATTGCCTGACGGAACCAAAATCCGATACAATCTTCAGTATCTTGAAATTCCACTGGGATTGAAGATCACCTCAAAGGAGAAGGGATATATCAGGTATTTTGCTGAAGCGCCTGTTTTTAATTTCGCATTTTTAACACGCGGGAGAGGTGACATTACAACCGATGATATGAAATACGACCAGGAGAATATCTATAAAGATTTGGCTGTGGTCAATATTTTCTGGGGTTTTGGCGGAGGATTAGAATATTCGATCAGTCAAAACAGTTCTTTGGTTGGAGGACTTTATTATCAAAGCGGATTTATTGATTTCACGCGGGATAATGGTGTCAGAGCTATCGCCAATCCGGACCAGGATCCGAATAATCCGAATGATGATTATTTTACCCAGAAGGATGATTCGCGGGCTGCTTTGCACAGCCTTGTGATCAGGCTTGGAATCATTTTCTGAAATTCTCTTATTATATCTTTCCATACCCTTACGTTTACCCCTTAATTTGATTTATTTCATTGATTATTTTTATTAATCCTGATAGCATGAATGATTTTGATATTTTATTAAATGATTTTATTCACCGCGGACTCGCTGAGGATGTTGGAGAAGGGGACCATACCTCAATGGCATGCATTCGATCTACACGGGTGAGTAAAGCAAAACTTCTGATCAAAGATGATGGTGTTCTTTCGGGAGTGGAAGTAGCCAGGAAAATTTTTCTTGAGTTAGCAGCAGCAGCCGATTTCGAATTGTTGATTCCGGATGGCAGTGCTGTGAAGCCCGGAGATATTGCTTTTTACATTACCTGTCCGACGCGGGCTTTATTGATGGGGGAGCGTCTTGCTCTGAATACTATGCAGAGGATGAGTGGTATTTCCACGATAGCATCATTATTTGCACAGGAAGTTGAAGGGCTACCTGTGAAAGTGCTTGATACGCGTAAGACAACGCCGGGGATGAGATTTTTGGAAAAAGAAGCGGTGAAATTAGGAGGATGTTACAATTACAGGTCCGGTTTGTATGACTGGATCATGATCAAAGACAATCATATTGATGCATGCGGAGATATTCCAACGGCTATTGACAGGGTGCAGTGAATATATGGCAAAAACTAAAAAAGAAATGGGCATCACCATCGAGGTTCGCAATCTTGTTGAATTGCAGAAAGTACTTGATCATGGAGGCGTCACGAGGATCATGATGGACAATTTTGAAGTACCTATATTGAAAGAAGCTGTTGCGATGGTTGGGAAAAAATTTGAAACGGAAGCTTCAGGGGGTATTACATTGCATAACGTGAGAGCTTATGCTGAGACGGGTGTTGATTTTGTTTCCTCAGGTGCGTTGACGCATAGTGCGGGCACGCTCGATATGAGCCTGAAGATTATTTTTTCAGAAGGTTAAAGTGGGTGTACACCGAATCCTTTCATTAAATTATATATCACTTAATGCGGGCTAAAGAAGATGAGGAAGCCTACAAAGGCTGCCAGCATTAAGACAATAAGCCAAAAGCGCATGTCAGCGTAAAACTGTGCATGTTCGCCAAAATTTCTTTTCGTTGTGGATCTTTCTTTCACTGCCATTACTTCCTGGGTTGAGACTCTGATCTTGGTTTTAGTTAATCCTTGACCAATAGACTTCCAAAAAGGATGCCATCACGTTTTTGAGTAATATGATCTGAGGTCAATTCTGGAGGTTCTGAACATAAGGGGCTGATATCGCTTTTTCTACATATTCACATTAAGTGACAACTGTGTTTATTTCTCACTGAAGCAGATTAGGATTTTTGGAAGATTTTGACTTTGGGGAAGTTTTTAAGGTTGGAATCAGTGTTTAAATGTTTAGGTGGTTAGAAAGTTTAGATGGTTAGCTTATTAGTTTTTTGGTTTTTTGTCAATTGCATATTGCTAATTGCCAATTGCCAATTGCTGGGAGATGATTACAAGGCGGGGGCAAGCCACCGCCACTACAATAACCTTTGTCACACGTTTTCACGTACTGGGTGATTATTACGAGGCAGGGGCAAGCCACCCCCACTACAATAACCTTTATCTCACGTTTTCACGTACTGGGTGATTATTACAAGGCGGGGGCAAGCCACCGCCACTACAATAACCTTTGTCACACGTTTTCACGTACTGGGTGATTATTACAAGGCGGGGGCAAGCCACCGCCACTACAATAACCTTTGTCACACGTTTTCACGTACTGGGTGATTATTACAAGGCGGGGGCAAGCCACCCCCACTACAATAACCTTTATCTCACGTTCCTTGCACTGAGCAACGTCGACGGATTTATCCGGACGTGTCGAAGTGTCACGTTCTCACGTTCTCACTTAGAATCTGTCTCACGATTCCAGGCCCCTTATAAATCAATCCCGTGTACAATTGAATAAGGTCTGCTCCTGCATCAAGATGTTTTTTTGCGGAGGAGAAATCTTCAATGCCACCAACACCGATGATGGTGAATCTGTGATTGCTTTTTTCAGCAAGATATTTTACAACGGAGACGGACATGTCGAGAAGAGGTGAACCGCTTAAACCGCCTGCTCCCATTTCGTCAATTTCGTTTTTGGATTCTTTCAAACCTTCTCTTGAAATGGTTGTGTTCGTAGCAATCACTCCTGTGATTCCGGTTTGGATGATGATGTCTGTGATCTCATCAAGTTGCTCTGTTGTGAGATCAGGTGCTATTTTTAAAAAAACTGGCTTATGCAGTTTATTTTCTTTTTGAAGAGTTGTCAATAATTGAGTCAATGGTTGTTTATCCTGTAATGCTCTTAATCCGGGAGTATTCGGAGAGGAAACATTGACGGTGAAATAATCAACGAGGTCATAGAGTATAGTGAAACATTTCAGGTAATCATTGACGGCATCTTCATTGGGAGTGTCTTTGTTTTTTCCAATATTGGCACCGATGATGATGCCTTCAGGTCGTTTCTTTTTTAATCTTTCGGCGAGAGCTTCTGCACCAGCGTTATTGAAACCCATGCGATTGATGAGGCCCTTTGATTTGAGCAAGCGGAAGAGTCGTGGTTTTGGATTCCCGGGCTGAGGACGAGGAGTTACTGTTCCGATTTCTAAATGGCCAAAACCCAGCGCCGCCATGGCTTTGATATATTTTCCGTCTTTGTCGAATCCGGCGGCAAGACCTATGGGATTTGAAAAAGAAAGGCCGGCCATATTTCTTTCCAATGATTTGTTTTTCACCTGGTATATCGAGCGAAACAAAGTGGTCATTCCCGGAATCTTAAGTAACATGGTGAAGGCCCACATCGTGAAGCGATGGGCTTTTTCGGGATCGAGGAGAAAGAGAAATAATTTCAGGAATTTGTACACGGGTGCAAGAAAAGGAAAAAATCGTCAATCGTCAGTCGTGAGTTAACCGGTGTACGTATCTAAATTTTATAAATATTTTTTGCCACAAAGGCACAAAGAAAAATGAGGCTTTATTGTTTCTCAAGTCATTTAATGCTCATTTGTAAATTATGGGCATTTTAAGATGAGTTTTCTTCCTATTTTTACATACACACTTAATCTTTAAATCACTTAGGCAATGAAATATTTCTTTTTTCTTCTCCTGCTTCAATTGGGTACTACTTTGGCTAATGCTCAACACGATACAACACTCATGATGTCAGTAAAAGTGGATAGTGTAATCTATAAATCCAGGCCACAACATATTCAGATCGGTGCTTACGGATACATTACCGGAAATGCTATTAATCCTGATAAATGCCTGAGAATATGGTTAGGCACTTATGACGGAAGTGCAGTAAAAGAATCAGGTACATACCTGATCGTTGATGCCTACAATCCGGACACAGATGAAAATGTTAAAACAGCATATTCAACCGGAAAATACAAAGGCCTTGCTGCGATAAAATATGTGCAGGAAACCAAGTCCCCCAGGATGGAATATCATGTCGGAATGTCAGAGAACCGCGGCGAGACAGTAGAAGTCACCATGCGTCCTGATGGATATACGGAGTTCACCTTCAATTGCAGTCTAAAGGGCACTTACTGGAAAGAAAAAGTGACGACTACTGCTTTCGGAGGTTTGGGTCGTCTGACAGGAAAGATGGAAGATAAAGCAGTAACAGGTGCGACAGGATTTGAACAAGATATTGATCCGGAAGGGAATGGATATGTGAAGAAGAAGGACACTGACAGGATCAATTTGACAAATGGGGTGGCGAGAATCAAATACAAATAACAAATAACGAATAACGAGTAACGAATAACGAATAACGAATAACGAATAACGATGGTTGCTGAACTGATGCACATGGATGCGGGTCAAGGCATTCGATTTTGGAATTTGGATTTTTAGGACGCAGATTTATTATGAAAAAATCATGATTTATCATGATCATAGTTACTTATTGTGGAGATTCTTCAATGGATAAAATTCTTTCTCACAACTCACAACTCACAACTCACAACTGACAACTCACATTTATTCGTCCTGGTCTGGAATTAAATCAAGTTTGTCTCTTAACTGATTGATGAGGGGATTTTTTGTTGAGAGGATCTCAAATTTTTCGCGGCTGGTCAAAAGTTTTTTTGGTTTGACGATGTCTTTTGTACGGTCAAGGTCCGGATCGATATCAATGACGATATGCAACCCGGGTAATTTGATAAGGCTTCTCAGTCCTTCGATCAGGTTTGTTTCATTGAGGATCCTGTTTTTACCGGTTTGATTTCCGGTGCGGATAGAGATCGTCTGCTCTCCTTTGATTTCAATGATCGCTTCTGACATCGTCTGTCGCAGGGATGGAGAAGAATGATTCTCTGCAAATTCTTTCCAGAAATCAAGGATGACGGAGAGAACAAGAACAGGTACTTTTTTCTTTTCTTCTTCGTGTTTGATTTCAGCCGTTTTCCGGATGGTGCCCAGCCCTTTTAATGAGGGTATCGAAAAGTCAGCTTGTGGATCGATGATGGGTTCTGAAGAAGCAGGATTATTTTTTTCCGCAACAACAGTTGTTGTTTTTTCCTCAGTTAAAATAGTTGTGGTGTCAGACCCCGAAGCAGCAAAAGTTTCCCCGGCGATTTCTTTTTTACCATTTTCCGAACCACCGTTAGATGGTTTTAAAGGGGTAATGTATTCAGACTTTTTTTTTTCGATTGCAGGTGGAGCGGGCAATTGTGTTTCCTGGCGACGGTGGGCATAACACATCCTCACCAGTGACATTTCGATGTGCAGCCATTTATTTAATGCTCTTGCATATTGAATGTCACATTGATTGATCAGATCAAGATAAGTGATGAGAGACGACCTCGAAATGGTTTCTGCTTGTCGCAGGTATCGTGATTTGATTTGATCACCATGAGTCAGCAGATCAGTTGTTGAAGTGTCTTTACAAAGTAACAGGTCGCGCAGATGCTCTGAAAAACCTGAGATGAATGCTTCACCATCAAATCCTCTCTTTTGAATATCAGCTAATGTCAGAAATACATCAGCCATATCTTCCCGCATCAATGCATCTGTCATGTGAAAGAAGAAATCGTAGTCGAGCAACTGCAAACTTTCCAATACGCCGGCATAAGTTATTTTTCCCTGGGACTGACTTGCAATTCTATCAAACAATGACAACGAATCCCTAAGCGAACCATCTGCTTTCTGGCTGATGATCACAAGAGCATCATCTTCGGCTTCGATGGATTCTGCAACGCAAATTTCTTTAAGATGAGCAGCGATTTCTTTCACCGGAATTCGTCTGAAATCAAACGATTGACAACGGGAAAGAATCGTAGGTAATATTTTATGTTTTTCTGTAGTGGCCAGAATAAATTTTACATAAGGAGGAGGTTCTTCCAGTGTTTTCAGGAATGCATTAAAGGCTGCAGCACTGAGCATATGAACCTCATCGATGATATAAACTTTATAGCGTCCTTGTGAAGGCGGAATGCGGACCTGGTCAGTCAAATCCCTGATGTTGTCAACAGAGTTATTGGAAGCAGCATCAAGTTCGAAGACATTGAATGAGCTATTGACATCAAATGCTCGACATGAATCGCAGACATTGCATGCTTCACCTTCGGCTGAAAGATTTTCACAGTTGATCGCTTTGGCCAGGATCCGGGCGACCGTTGTTTTACCCACGCCTCGAGGGCCGCAAAAAAGGTATGCATGTGCCACCTGGCCTGACTTGAGAGAATGGATCAGTGTATCCGTCACATGCCTTTGACCCACCACATCGGCGAATGTGTCGGGTCGGTATTTACGGGCTGATACAATGTACTGGCTCATAGGTAAAGTCGGGCGTCAAAGGTAAGTCTTTAATTTACGAATTACGAATTACGAATTACAGTGGTTGCTGAGTTGTAGCACTAGGATGAGATTAGCAGGTCAAAGCATTGGGGTTCAATGTTTATCAGGTTTTAAATGCTTTTTGGTTGGTAGAAGTTCAGGGTTAAGGGATTAGCATGTAACTTTGCAGTGAAATCAGGATTATGAAAATTGCGATTGCCCAGTTGAATTATCACATCGGTTATTTTGATGGAAATCTTCAACAAATGCTGCGTGCTGCTGCTGAAGCCAGGTCCGAAGGGGCAGATTTGGTGATTTTCAGTGAGTTGTCCACTTGTGGGTATCCGCCGAGGGATTTTCTTGAGTTCAGGGATTTTATCAGGCTTTGCGATGAGTCGATCCGGCAGTTGCGCGAAGCATCAGGTGAAATTGGAATTATCGTGGGCAGCCCGACTGTCAATCCGGTTGCAGAGGGAAAAGATCTGCACAATAGTGTGTATTTACTTTATCAAAAAGAAATTCTGCACGTACAACATAAGACCTTGCTCCCAACTTATGATGTGTTTGATGAATACCGATATTTTGAACCGGCGACAGAGCACAAAACTGTAATGTTTAAAGGGAAGAGGATTGCATTGACTGTGTGTGAGGACTTATGGAATCTTGGAAATAAAAATCCGCTTTACACAGTCTGCCCGATGGATTTGATGATGCCTGAAAAACCGGACTTGATGATCAATGTATCTGCATCGCCTTTTGATTACGATCATGCAGCAGAACGACTTGAAGTGATCCGTGAAAATGTGAAGCGGTACCGGATACCGATGTTTTATTCAAATGTTATCGGCGCGCAAACGGAGATTATTTATGATGGTGGTTCTGTTGTGTTTTCACCTGATGGGCAGGTGTATGATGAGATGCCTTATTTCAAAGAGGAAATAAGATATTATCAGTTGGAAGATGTGGTGAAGGGCGGTTATCAACGTGAACAACCGAAAGAAAAAATTCCGTTGATGCATGATGCCATTATTCTTGGGCTGAAGGATTATTTTAAAAAGCTTGGTTTAAAAAAAGCGATCATTGGTTTGAGTGGAGGAATTGATTCTGCGATTACAACAGTTATGGCGGTGAGAGCATTGGGTAAGGAAAATGTCAGGGCAGTGTTGATGCCAAGTCCATTTAGTTCATTGCATTCTGTTGAAGATGCAAAAAAGCTTGCTGAAAATATTGATGTTCGTTACGATATTATCCCGATTAAAGAACCTTACGACGCATTTATTGAAAGTCTTGGTGGCGTATTGGAGGGAAAACCATTTGATGTCACTGAAGAAAATATCCAGGCGCGATGCAGGGCTATTCTCCTGATGGCTATTTCAAATAAGCATGGAAATATTCTTTTGAACACAACGAATAAAAGTGAATTTGCTGTTGGTTATGGTACATTGTATGGAGACCTGGCAGGAGGATTATCTGTTTTAGGAGATATTTATAAAACGGAAATTTATTTATTGGCGGATTATATCAATAAGGATGGCTTAATTATTCCTGAAAATATAATTAATAAGCCACCCAGTGCTGAGTTGAGACCCAATCAGAAGGATACGGACAGTTTGCCTGAATATGATATTCTTGATCCGATCCTGTACATGTACATTGAAAAGAGATTAGGTCCGCGTGAAATCATTGAAATGGGATATGATGAAGCATTGGTGTTGCGCATTCTGAAACTTGTGAATACGAGTGAATTCAAACGTCATCAGACGGCACCTGTGTTGAGAGTTTCACCAAAGGCGTTTGGGGTGGGGAGGAGAATGCCGATAGTGGGGAAATACCTTTCGTGACACTTCGACACGTCCGGACACGTCCGTTGACTTTGCTCAGTGACCCGAAAGCAAGAACATTAGACGGTATGCTTCGACCAGAAATCAAAGTGAATCGTGAATTTAATTAGTGTTAATTCGTGCAATTCGTGGCAGAGAAAGGGCAATAGGCAATAAGCAAAATCGTAAATCGTAAATCGTAAATTGAATTCGTGTGAATTAGTGTAATTCGTGGCAGAGAAAGGGAAATAGGCAATAGGCGATAAGCAATAGGTAATAGGCAATGAACAAAAACGTAAGAACGTAAGACAGTAAGAACGTAAGACAGTAAGATAAAGGTTATTGTAGTGGCGGTGGCTTGCCCCCGCCTTGTAATAATTACCAAATACGTAATACAACAAGAATATTATAAATGGACAAGATCTGCAACATACTGGCTATAGTTATTTTTCTATTGGCATTTAATTTCACAGGATGCAAGAATGGGAATTTTATGAGTGAAAGGGAGGATGTTCATCTGGTGCAATTGGATGCCATCATGGAGAAGTATAATGCTAAACGTGAGGAAAATGATAAGTCTGTCATTACACAAGGAAAAACGGAGATGATTGTCAAGGATAGTATCGTGATCATCAATCATTATCCTGACCAGGGGCCTGAACTCATTACTTTCTTTCTCCAGGGATCAACGGCAGATTATCAGTTGAAGTCGGATTCTTTGGGAAAAGCTGAAGTGTTGTTTATCGGAAGGAATCTTTATGTGCATTCTTTTAAAAAGAGGAAGACCATGCTTTTTGCAGTGAGGGATGATGCAGACCTCACCGTTCCACAGGAAATAGAGGGTGTGAAGCAATACACTGGTTTTGGATTAGGAGCACGGAAATTTGAAAAAAACAGTCTGCATGACAATGTCCCATTTTGTCTTTGCAAGCCGAATGGAACTCCAAGCAGTGATTGCAATTACGGAGGCAACAATGGAGATCAAATCGCTCACGGATGTGCTTCCGGAACACCGGATGGAAGTTGCGAAGTGAGTTGCAGTTTGGTTTATTTCGCTTGTTGTGGTACGACGACAGATCCCACGAAAGTTAAGTGACACTTCGACACGTCCCGAACACGTTCGGTGTGACATTGCTCAGTGCAGGCATTTCGACACGTCCCGAATAAATTCGGTGCGACATTGCTCAGTGCAGGCATTTCGACACGTCCCGAATATGCTTAGACATGCTCTTCTCAGCCTTGTGCTATGGTTCGACCTTCTAGACTCATACATGTGCTACAGCTCACCAACCGCAGCTCAGCAACCATTCGGTTCCGTTGCTCAGTGCAAGTATGTCGATCCTTCGCCTTCGCCTTTTCCTTCGCCTATTTCTTCAACAAATCCCTGATCTGAATTAATAATTCTGTCTGTGAGGGTCCCGCAGGTGCTGCAGCTTCTTTCTTTTTCAGACTGTTACTGGCTTTAACCACAAGAAATAATGCGAAAGCAATGATAAGGAAATTGATAACGGCTGAAATAAATTTTCCATATTTCACTGCACCCCAGGTAAGGCTGGCGACATCATCCACACCGGCTGCTTTCAAGGCAGGGGCCAGGATGAGAGGTGTGATAATATCACCTACAAATGAAGCTATGATAAGGCCAAAGGCAGCACCAATGACCACGGCAACGGCAAGATCGATGACATTGCCCTGCATGATGAATGTTTTGAATTCTTTAAACATGATAGTGGATTTTACGAGTTACGAGTTACGATTTACGAATTACGATTAATTGAGGACGCAGATTTCTTAAGAAAAAAAAGATTTATTAAGATTATCAATACATACTTTGCAGATCGGCCAATAGAATTAATAACTACTCACTATTCACTTTTTTATTTTTCTATGTGACTTTCTATGTCAACTATGTGTCTATGTGGTTCAAAAGGACGGAATACTTTACTTCTTTTTACCACTTAGGAACATAAGGAACTTAAGTAGCCACTTAAAGCTTAATTTACGATTTACGATTTACGATTTATGATTTACGATTTACGATTTACGATTTTCGCTTAAATCGTGCCTTATTTTATTCAGTGCAGATCCTGCCTTCACCCATTCGGATTGTTGTTCATTGTAACCGTGCAGTACATCAATAGTGTCTTGTGTGCCGTCGGCATGACGGAGCTTTATTTTTATTTGACTCTTTGGATTAAAATTTTCGAAGCCGAGGATGTCTACGTAATCGTCCTGGCGCACTAAATCATAATCAGATGGATTGACAAAAGTCAGGGCCAGCATTCCTTGTTTTTTCAAATTGGTTTGATGGATGCGGGCGAATGATTTGACGACGATGGCTTTGACGCCAAGATATCTAGGTTCCATAGCGGCATGTTCGCGGGATGAACCTTCGCCATAATTTTCTTCGCCGAAGACTACTGTGGGGATGCCGACCTTTTGATATCTCCTGGCAGAATCCGGAACACCCATGTAATTGTGTTCTTCGAGATTGAGGACTTTGTTGGCTTCATCATTGTACGCATTGATCGCACCGATGAAACAATTGTTTGAAATATTTTCAAGATGTCCGCGGTATTTGAGCCAGGGGCCGGCCATGGAAATGTGATCAGTCGTGCATTTTCCTTTTGCTTTCAGCAAGATGCGCATGTTGGTGACTTGCGAAACTGTGATGGGTTCGAATGGTGTCAATAATTGCAAGCGATCGGATGAAGGATCGACATTAATTTTGATGGCGCTGCTATTTGCTGCGGGTGGTTGGAAGCCGGCATCTTTCACATCAAATCCTAGGGGTGGAAGTTCTACGCCAACCGGGGGATCGAATTTTACTTCTTCACCTTCATCATTAAAGAGAGTATCCGTCAATGGATTAAACCGAAGATCACCTGCAAATGCCATGGCCGTCACAAGCTCAGGTGAAGCGACGAATGCATTTGTAGATGCATTGCCATCATTTCGTTTTGCAAAATTCCTATTGTAGGAAGTGAGAATTGTATTGCGTCTTTTCGGATCGTCTAAATGACGGGCCCATTGGCCGATGCATGGTCCGCAGGCATTCGCCAGGACAAGTCCGCCGACATCTTCAAAAACGCGAAGCAATCCATCGCGCTCTACGGTAAAACGGATTTGTTCGGAACCGGGAGTCACGGTAAACTCAGATTTTACTCTCAGTCCTTTATCCCTGGCCTGCCTGGCGATGGAGGCCGATCGGGAGATGTCCTCGTACGATGAATTTGTACAGGAGCCGATGAGGCTGACTTCAATGACAGGCGGATAATCATTTTCGTTGACGGCATCTGCAAATTTGCTGATGGGCCATGCTAAATCCGGAGTGTAAGGTCCATTGACATGAGGCTCCAGTGTATCCAGGTTGATTTCGATGACCTGGTCAAAATATTTTGCGGGGTCTGCATAACATGCAGCGTCACCGGTGAGATGTTCTGCGATCTTGTCGGCGATTGCGGCCAGGTCTGCACGACCTGTGGCTTTGAGGAAGCGGGCCATCGAGTCATCATATCCGAATGTTGACGTCGTGGCACCGATCTCAGCGCCCATGTTGCAGATGGTTCCTTTCCCTGTGCAGGACAGGGATTGAGCGCCTTCGCCGAAATATTCGATGATGGCGCCGGTGCCGCCTTTGACGGTGAGGATGCCGGCTACAACGAGGATGACATCTTTGGCTGAAGCCCATCCGTTGAGTTTTCCGGTCAGGTGGACGCCGATCAATTTTGGCATTTTGAGTTCCCATGGCATGCCGGACATGACATCGACGGCATCTGCACCTCCGACACCGATCGCGAGCATTCCCAGTCCGCCGGCATTGGGGGTGTGGCTGTCGGTACCGATCATCATTCCTCCAGGGAAGGCGTAGTTTTCGAGTACGGTCTGGTGGATAATCCCGGCGCCCGGTTTCCAGAAGCCGATGCCGTATTTAGTGGATACCTCGGAGAGGAAGGAATAGACTTCGGAGTTGATATCGAGAGCTGTCTTCAGGTCTGCGGCGGCTCCGATCTGTGCCTGGATCAGGTGATCGCAATGGACGGTGGTGGGCACGGCTGTCTTATCCATGCCGCACATCATAAATTGCAGTAAGGCCATTTGGGCTGTGGCATCCTGCATGGCGACGCGGTCGGGGGCAAAGTCTACAAAATCGTAGCCTCGCTTGTAATCTTTGATCGGGAAATCCTTGTGCAGGTGGCTGAAGAGAATTTTTTCAGAAAGGGTGAGGGGGCGGCCCAGGGTCTTACGGATAGAGGAAACTTTTTCAGGCAAGCCTTTGTAAAGGGCCTGGATCATCGGAAAATCGAATATCATGATGAGGAATTATGTTGTCAAATATAGATGAATAACCAATGGGTAAAAATAATGTTCCGGGGCGGAAGATTATGTATTATAGAAATAATGTCGGGGGTCTTTTTTTGGAAAAAAGGGATAAAAAATGGGAGATCAATTCAAAAATTCCTTTAATGTTTCTTTTAATCCCTGGGTTTTCCTTATTCGGGCCACTTGTTTAAAAGCTTCTAATAGATCAGCCTTCAGGCTTAAAGTCTGTTCATATTTTTTAAGTTTTGTCAATACCTTTTTCCACTCAGTAAGGGAGACCTGAATAGCTGTAACATTGCCATCTACATCGGTAATGTATTGGACAGGAATTTTCAGCATGAATGATCAATTTATTATTTCATTAATTTAAATCTGTGGTCATTGAATCAGGTTAATGCCTTTTTCTTATTTGCAGTTTTTAATGAAAAGCTTTTTTTTGATTTAGTGATTGGCATTTTTGGATAAAGAGTGCTTTTAAATTTTTTAATCGCTTTTTCATTTGATTCAGTCAAAGTATAAGGTTTATTAAATGCTTCCTGGTTAACTTTAAAATAGCCAGATAATATCCTGATTACTTCTTTCGAAAATCCTTTTTTGAAATTCAGGATTTTAGACAGAACAGTTTTGTCAATACCGGTATTTTGTGATAATTCTATAGGGATTAAATCATGCATCTCCATCAATTGTTTTAACATTTCAACAGGATGAAGATCCGCTGAATCCGAATGTTCTTCATCCCATTTTTCAATAAGAACAGTAAGAAGATCAATTCTCTCTTCTTTCTCAGCAGATATTGGCTTAAGCGAATTTAATCTTTCCAATTCATCACAATATTCATGATATTGCTTTATTGATTTTATGACTTTTAAATTGTTCATTTCGTGTTGGATTTGTACAGATCAACATCACATGCACCGATTTCATTTTTTCCTGCTTTACAAAGCTTATCGTAGGTGGCATGTGTACCTATAAATTTCACATAAAGAAAGACTGATTTTTCCCGAAATTCCAGGCCGCAGATCATTCGAAATGCACCGCCTGCAATATCAAACACGATCCTTTTCCCATGACAGATAATATCAGCTCTTTTACCAAAGGTGCTTTTTACATCATTGGGAATATTCCAGTCGGCTACTTTCAATACCTGCAGGAAAATATTCATTGAACTTTTCGACCGGGCATTTTGAGAAATAAAATCGTCAACACTGGCCTTTCTAATCAACTTAACTTTCATAGCATGAAACGTCAAAGTTAAAATAAAGTTGCCAAAATGGCAACTTTAAATGGTGTAGTAGAAAATTTTATAAGTTGTTGATAAACAAACATATAAACCTGAAGGCTGTAAGTAAACGGCTCGTGCAGGCTCTCCGATAGCGAATAGAACTCCTTCAGTGTGGTATTTATATCTATTGTCAAACCACTTGTAAGAATTCCTTTTCAATTTTTACATTAAAATGAATGTCAGCTTTTAATGCCTTAAACACTTTCAATATGGTGTCAATCGTGGCACTGCTGGCACTATTTTCAAGTTTGGAAATTTGTGATTTTTGAACGCCTACCAGTTTACCTAATTGTGCCTGGGTAAGGTGGCGTTCCATTCTTGCAGTTTTAATCATATATCCGAGTACATCCATGCGAAGTTCATACTCGTAGACTTCTCTGTCTTTTGTACCAGCCTTGCCGATGTATTTGTCTTTCATTTCAGCAAGTGAATACGATTTTAAAGGTTTCTTAGCCATGTGCTATTAATTAGGAAAGTTTCCAAATATAGAAACTTATTTTTATTCCTGAACCTTAGATTGCTATTGTATTATTTGAAGAACAACGTTCAGGACTATAGGTAGTGAAGATTCAATACACTTGTTTTTGGAGCCTCGAGACAGTGGGCGAAGTTGTATATCAGGTGTCATAGATTATCAACTACCTTTATGGAATTCTGTAAAAAATCTAAAAATATCAAGCCAAACTATCATCAATATTCATTGTGAATAAGTTTATCAGATTATTGTTGCTTGTAGCTATTTCGACTGTATCGATATCGATATTTGGAATTATTATTGGTGAAGTCGTGTATTTAATCCTTAACAATACCAGTTATAATCAATTGCATCATAATGTCTTTTTTGATTACCCATTAAATGTAATATTTACCCATATTATTTTTTTTGAATTTACGATTGAGTTTATTCCTTTCTTTTTCCTTGCTTACTTAATTATGATAATTCTGATAGGGAAATTTAAGATAAAGTTTTCATTATTCATAATTGTGATGATACCCATTTATATTATTTACGGACTGTTTATGTATGGTGGTCAATTCTGGCAGCTTTATGATATTATAGATTTTAAGTGCTCGTTTTTAGATTGGTTACATTATGAGCATAAGGATATACATTTTTCAATATCCAGCCTGCTTAGTACTGTATTGTTTATTTGGTTATGTTATAAATGGCTTTTTATGGGGAATACCTCTAAACCTCCAAATACACTTGAAAGGGGATTTCAATAATAAATTACGACAGAGGTCGAAGTAGAAAACGCGCATAAAACGTCCCAGGACTTTATGAATAATTAGAACAACAATTGAACAAGTTTCCGACTGATTGTAAGTGCCGAATTATAAGCATACAGTTGGTTTAAGTCTTTATATCTAATTTGTTTAAAAGTAATAATGAAAAGTGATATCAAATACTCAGTGATTGAGTTACTTTCCTTAATCAGAGGTAGAGAATTTGACCTTATTCTCTTAATAATTTCTAACCTTTCTAACAGGTCAGGTCGAGTTGTTTTTGCAAACCTGGCTGAAAGTTGAAATGAAGAATCCAAAAG
This sequence comes from uncultured Saprospiraceae bacterium, assembly GCA_963746195.1. Lineage (GTDB taxonomy): Bacteria > Bacteroidota > Bacteroidia > Chitinophagales > Saprospiraceae > Opimibacter. The sequence goes on from CAVVAS010000005.1 coordinate 649,110, forward strand.
TAATTCATTTTCAATCTCGATTAGTTCTTTTATTTCAATATAAGCTGGAATATGCTTAAATTTTATTGAACACTCTAACGAAGTATGATCAATTAAGGCATGTCTTATCCCTGTGTAACCAAAATCAATTAAATAGACTCCATTCTTGTCTTTGAAAAAATTCTCTGAATGAAGGTCTCCATGACAGACCTTTTTATTTATAGTTAACCTTGAGTTCCAAATTTTATTAAAATTAATATAGAATTCACACCTTTTAACTTGTTCATAATTAAGATTAAGCATATCACCAATTACCTGAAAGGTCTTCTCTATCTTAATGTATGATTCATACAATTCACTAATTGCGCATTCTTTAGCTTCTAACGAATCCCGCCACAATTTATAAAGTTCAATTTCAAATAGCGAATCGATTATTGATACCTTGTCAACATGAAAGCCATTGTCCTTGTCATCAAGAATTTCACTGTAAGAAAAAGACTCAGAAGCGGTATCAGAAATAGCATAGCTATATCTTAATCCTTCATGAGTTAAGGTCTTATCGTATTCACACTCATACTCATTAAAACCTTTATAACCAGCTATCCATTTCCCAAAACATTTACGTTCGTGATCAACTTTGCGTTCCGGATTTTTTTCAGAATACTTTAAGATATATCTTTTTTCGTATTCATTACCCAACTCTTTCTTAGGACGTACTTCGACCACCTTAGTGCCACTATTTCCTCCATTTAGCATTTTATAGACCAATAGTGGGGTTGAGAAATTCCTAAATAGTTTCTTAATAATCTTCTCTTCTTCGTGCTTAATCAATCCATTCGACAAAAGAGTACTATGAACAAACTCTACCTCTTCTAGGAAATCTTCCTTGCTTATTGAACTTTCCATTTCTGTCTCTGTCTTCAATGAATAACTCTCGAAAGATTTATATGAATTGACAATAAATGCTATATCAGCCTTCAGTTTGATCATACCTTCCTCATCGTTAGTACGAGGTTGTAATAGCAATAAACACAGGATATTCTCTTTTGGGAAGTTACCTTTTTCTAGTTCTTCTTTAAACTCAGTAATTCTACTAAATACTACATTTGAAATGGTTTTGGAAATTTTCTTCTTAATTGGCTGTATAAAAAATGTCAAATCATGAAGTACAAACAATTTGTATGATTCTAATGGGTCATTCTCCAATTTTGCAATGAAATATCCTTTCATTATTTCAAAATGGTCAGAATGGTTTTGAATAAGTTTCTTTAGTAGCTCTCTGAATTCAGTTTGCACCTCGATATATCTAGATGCTTCAGTCTCATTTATTACTTCTTTGCTTGAAGAATCAGGTATGGGTTCAAAATGATTAGTATTGAGGCCTCTAATTACAATTCCATTTACAAAAAGATCTGACTTTAAAGTAACCGCAAAATCCTTGAAAAAGTACTTATCTTCTTGAGGAATGGAGTTTAGTTGGTTGACAATTTCTGACACTGCTGGGGCATTAGGAATAGCACCTGTATAAGCCAATTGTTTGGCCAGAGTTAATTTTTCAAGGAGGTATAGTCTTTGCTCTAAAGTCATAGTTTAATAACCATAAGTGTCCTTTCTTCTCTTGAAAGCTATCTCACCTCCTTCTAGCAATTCAATTATGCTACTCTTGACTTCATCTACATTTCCAACTTTTTCAACACTTGCTTTTTTGTCAAACATCAAGAAAATATTATGCTCCGATTCTGAAAGGACAGGAATATTGGGGTTGTGTGTAATTAGGATGAGTTGTCTTTCTTCCTTTTGTTTCTTAATGATTTCGTGAATTTTTCCACTTATATATTTATTATCAAGGTTATCTTCTGGCTGGTCAATTATTAATGGATTCACTGATACTGCAAAAATTATTGGAAGAACTGTAGTGCATCTCTGCCCCATTGATAGTTCGTCAGACTTTCTATAATTTTCTTCAACAAGGGGGCCTTCATTAATTCTAAGTTTAAATTCAGGTAGATCATTACAATACATTCGCTCAATTTCATAAATAGCATCACTTTCGTAAAGAGAATTTATTAAGCTTTCTGACCTAGCTATATCAATACCTGAGATGGTTTTGAGCTTATCACTATCTCTGCCATGAATAACAGATGCAAATTCATCAGTTGAAAAAGTCTGTACTATCCTTGGAATCAGTTCATTGTATCGTAATCCAGACCCTTTTAGCGCCTCTCTAAGCTTCTCCTCGAATTGATATGTTATTCCAGAAAAAGTAAGATTTATTACAATTGCCCCGTCAAAACTTTTATTAAGTTGTATCACTGCCTCTAACCGTGTTTTAAATATCGACTGCTTACAATCATTAAGTTTTTTGATTAAGCCTTTCCTGGCTGTTTTTAGTTTTTCTCGTCTTTCCAGCAATTCGTGTTTGTCTTTAACAAGTGTTTGTTTCTCATCAAGTCTCTTTGATAATAAATGATACTTATTTATGTACTCTCTATGCGCGTCAAATTTTTGTTTTATTTTAATAAATTCTGCTTGTTGCAGCTCATGTTTATCAACCAGCTTAACAGATGAAGATTCTAAACTTAGTAAGGTGGCTGTAATTACTTTATTAATATTCTCAACGTTTTGCTGAATTGACATTATTGATTCTTCCATTTGAGATAATACATTAGACATCAACTCTTTGTTAATAAAAAAGTCACTTTCGGCTTGTGCTTTAAGTAATGTATCATTTAGTTCATTCTTCTTTTGTTCAAATTCATTTCTGAGTTCACTAAAGAATTCAATAAGCTTATTGTTTGTTCTTTTTTCATTTTTCCGTCCTTTCTCTTTTACATCAGCATCTTCAAACTCACTTTTCTCTTCATCCTTCAATCCTGAGGGTTGTTGTTTTTTTTGAGACTCAAAATCAGCTTCGATACCTTCATATTGGATTAATGACTCTTCGATTCTCTGCATTCTTGAATTGTATGTTTTTATATCCTGAGCATTTGCTTCCAAATCAATTTGCAGTTGCGGTATGAGTGTTATATATTCCTCTATTTCCTTTTTTACTTTTTTGTCAAGTAGTTTTAATCTATCATTTTCCGATCTTCCGATTACTTCTATTTTTCCAGTTTCATAAAAATCACACTCAATTTCATCAAAGATTTTCTCAATAGGACAATACTCTAGGGTAGGATGCTTATAGGGTTGAGGTTCATCATTAAAGGTTTTAGTTATTCTGTAGAATGAACCATCGGCTGCTTCTATTTCGAGTGAAAATTCTCCTGTGCCAAGATTGTTTTTTAAGATATTATAAGTATCCTTGTCATCTTCTGCATTTTTGAAAATGGATGATTTTATCAAGTATAAAATAGTCGATTTTCCTGTGCCACGACCACCCATGATGCAATTCAATTTGTCTGAAAAGTCAATTTTGGTGTCTTGAAAAAATGGAGAATTTTTAATTTCTAGTGATTTTATTCTTTTCATTTAAAAAAATTTAGAATATTAATATTGATTTCTACTTTCTAATCTTTGAATTTACAAATATTAGATAAGTGCACTTTTTTCATAGATTCCAAGGAGGACTTAATCTATTGGCATAGCTTAGGTTTAGTGTGATAATGTTCTTCTATAACTTTTTCAAAAACAAAAAAGATACTTTCTCCATGGTTGCCATGTGGTTAGAGAGATATCGAACGAGTCTTTTTTCATCAGTAATTTCCAAGGTTTTTAAGTTCTCAGTTATCTATAAAAACGTATCCATATATAATTTGATTTATTATAATATCAGATCAATTTTCTTCTCATCTGCAAAAATGAGTCTTTTACGATGTAGTCGACATCTTCCGCAGATCTTAAAGGGCATTGGAGCTAACGACAGGGCTCTAGGCAGTGGCGATTAATCCTTCACATTCTTCCAGTTTGCGTAAACCTTGTCTATGTAAATTTACACATTTCACTTCGATATCCGCCATTGACTTCATGCGATGTTATGTGGAGTTTCATAGCTTGCATAAATATTATTTTAATTATAAATGGCACTTTGTTATTTCTGCTCATTCAATGATTCCGCCATTCTTTGGCTAACTGATCTTTGTGCAATGGTTTGCACAACACTATTCATATTTCTCAATCGAATAACATTGTTGAAACCAAAAAAACCAAAATGAAGGACCAACTTTCCAATTAATTCATCAGCAAATGAGGAGCTAATTAAATTTATTCCCTTGAAATCTAAATTAATCGGTTGTCGTGTTTCGTTATAGATGTTTATGATATCATTTCTTACTTTAAGACCAGCCTTTCGAGTTCCGAAGCCTTGCGCTTTGTCTCGAACTTGATAATCAATTTCTCCTGTAGAATTTTCAAGTTCTTCAATTCTGTAATTTACAAAACTACCTGTTCTTCCTCCAATTCTTAGTGCTTCCTCAATTGAAACTCTTTTATCGTAATCAAGTTGAAAATCTACTGAAGTGCATCCGTTTGAAAAGGAAATCGTAGGCAAATTCTTTATTGTCTTTACTTCTTGATGAGTTTGAAATAGTGCTGCTTTATTCGATGTAATAGTTAGAATCCCTTGATTGTTTCTGACTATTTGGGAAAGCCCAAACATTCCATTGCCTTGTCCGATTTCTTTATCCCGTGTGACACCCTCCTTAATGCATAATGTTAATGCATCAACGGGATGCTTGGGACGATAAATTGAATTCTTAAGTGAATTATAAATTCCTTGTCCGGAATCAAAAATACAAAATGCAATATGCTTTGTGTTTCTATGGATTTGACCCATAATAAACCCTTCTTTCGAATCAGAGTGCTGAAGAACGTTATCCATGACTTCGTTAAGAGACCATTCCAATCCATTGAGAACTCCTTCTTTATAGGTATCACTTCTAGACAATTCATCGATGAAGCAATTGACCAAATTATTAACTTGATCAAAATTCGTAAACTTCCATATTCTGTTGAGGGGATCCCTAACATAATCTGAAAATTGTTCCCCTGCATCCAAAGGACTTAATAGTTTGCTATTATCAATGAGGTTGAAACTATCTGATTCTACAAATTCAACATTTAATTCATTTTTATAGTATTGTATTATTCCAGCGATCGGGACCGCTGCGTTGGGAAATATTGATCTTACCCCAGTAAAATCCAAAATAAATTCCTGGTATTTAGCATTTATGCCTGATTGTAATTCAATTAAAAAGTCACTCACATTATGAGGATGTCTCATATCATCCAAATAAAGTGTATTGTTTGTTCTTCTACAACTCATTTAATAATAAAATATCTAATTTCCGAAAAATGATCAGGGCTAGGGCAGTGGCAACTCAATACGAGAATCTGCCCGGGTAGCCTTAATCTGTTTCAAGATAATAATCTTCAGAGATTCCGTCATCCGTTGATGAATAGATCCATTGTTAGCGATAGTTCTTTTTCCTTCCATTATTTTTAGTAGTTAAATCAAATTGTGGTATTTTTCAATTTCATCTGTACATTTGAGCCTGATCAAATTTTACCTTACCAAGTATCTACTGGAAGCATATATCCATAAGGAAAAATAGAATGTTTTCCTATACTAGTCGTGACTTCATTATAGCCATTTATCTCATGAATATTGACATCAACAGTATTAATTACATTAGCATCAACTTCGCCTTTTACATTTAATGAGCCAACTACAGCAACTTCATTAACAACTTTTACGTTTTGGTTAGTAGGAATTATTCCAGCATTCTGCAAAACAATTGACCAAATCCCAATAGCAATTGTTATTAGAATAGCTTTTAGTGAAATGTTTTTTGATTTTGTTTCCATAATAATTTATTTGCATGATGTAAATATTATAATTACAATTTAATTTATTTTGTGTCCGGGTTAACCTAATTAATCATCTCTAAAAGTTTGTTGGTTGATAAAATTATATTGCTTTTAGTTAAATCAGAATAAGTGATACATTTTTCAAAACCCTAAATGCGTAAATAATAAATTTGTATTTTATTTCAATAATCGTGAATTTAACTAAAATATTTTCCCTCTACTGATTTTCAAGCCTCTCCAATAATCTTCCAGATATCCGCAGAAAATCCATCTCCGTAATAATCCCAATTAATTCACCATTCAGCACAACAGGTAAACATCCAATTTTATTTTTCCGCATAATCGTCATCGCTTCAAGTAAAGTAGCATTCGGACCGATAGTCAATGGATGCTGATTCATGATGTCTTTGACCACGGTATGATTTCCTCCGGGGGCTTGCGGTTGATTTTGCGTTTTTAATAAATGTCTTAAGATGATGCGCAATGTAACAAGGCCCACTAATTTTCCTTCTTTGTCTTCAACAGGTGTATAACGAATCTTACGCCAGTCCATCATTTCGGCGACGAGATCGATGATGTCATCTTTCTGCACGGTGAATAAATCCGTATTCATAAATTCACTCACCTTCAAATGCGATGGACGATATTCTTTGAGATCGCTGAGCTCAGGCATTTTCCAGGTATGAACCGGCAAGCCCTGCTTTTGATTGACAGACATGGCATTGGTCATGACCGTCAATGCTTCATCTTCAGTGGTTTCCTTTTTTAGTTTCGTATAAGATCTCAATGCCCATCTTGCTCCATTCATTTGTTCGCGGGCTCTTGATTCGATCACATCCATGTATCTCGAGATATCATAGGGATCAATGTTTTTCATTTCAAGACCTTTGCGCGCCCTCGGAATGAGTTCATTGAGTGCAAGCTCAGTCACCGAAATTTTCTGGTCATGCATCCAGGTAAATTTGGAATCGATACCGAATTTTGCAGCTTTAATAAAATTGTCATACACATCTTCGAAGCTCATGTGATTGCGGATGTCCCCGATATCATCTTTCATCTGGACCATGCAGCCAAGCCAGAATGCAGCATTGGCAACTTCATCGAGGACAGTCGGACCTGCAGGAAGTACTCTATTCTCGATCCTGAGATGAGGTTTACCATTTTCACTGACACCATAACATGGACGGTTCCATCGGTACACCGTACTATTATGCACCTGCAATGATCTCAGGCTTGGCGTTTTCCCGGCTTTGATCATTTCATGTGCATCTTCCATGACATCGCCACTCAGCAGAACTCTGAAACGGGCAATGTCCTCCCGATAGATCTCGAGGATGGAATGGTCAAGCCATTGTTTTCCGAAATTCACTCTTGCACTGCGTTCGCGCATGTGATCCTGCGTGGAGCGCGTATCAAGAGCCTGCTGGAACATCGCGATTCTCGACTCGTGCCACAACCTTCGCCCGAATACGATCGGTGAGTTAGCAGCAAGACCCATCACCGGAGCAGATAAAGCCTGGGCCAGGTTATACATATACACAAAATCAGAAGGGCTCACCTGGAGATGGATCTGAAAACTTGTATTGACAGCTTCAAGCAAAGGTGAATCATGCTTCAGCAGCAGCTCATCGATGCCAACTAAATTGAGTTCGTATGTATTCCCCACCATTTGCTGGTTGATGGCTTCCATCAGGGCGAAATACCTTTGCTTGGGCGTGAGGTTACCCATCTCCATATCAAATTTCCTCAGGGTAGGTAAGATGCCGGTGAGGACGACAGTGGCCCCGAGCTGATTGACGACCTGTTCAATCTTGTCCAGTTTCTGCGTCGTCTCATCCTCCATATCTCTCAACGCCCTGCCGGTGAATTCACGGGGATCGAGGTTGATCTCAAGATTAAACCTGGCGAGTTCGGTTCCCACCCAATGCCAGTCGGCCATATGTTCCATGGCTTCCATGTTGACGCAGGCAGGTTTGAAAGTTTTCTGGTCGACGAGGACCATTTCCTGTTCGGCGCCGATGCGCACGATATCTGTTTCAAACCAGTTTTGATGGATCATGTATTCCAGTGCATTGACGTCGTCGAGTAGGGACTTGACGAATTTTTGCATCTGGTCATGTGATTTGACGATGGATACGTGTTGTTCTCCCATGGAGCCCTGGTTTACGGTTTTATCAATTGAATCTGAAAAATAAGCTTTTGGATGCAGATGGCAAGTCAAAACCTGTCGGTCATGAGTTGATGGTCGTGGCAGCCGGTTTGGTCAATGGGCTAAGGTCACCGGAAGTTTTTTGTTGATGGAGGTTTGAATCTGGACAGGTTATTAATTAAATGTTGTAGGTCAAAATAATTTGTATTAAGTCTAAGACTAAAAAACCTAAAATCTAAAACAAAAAGTTGGTCTATTTTCTTATAACCCACGACCAAAGACCAAACCGGCCGCTTTCACTCGCCGTAGTTCCGAACGTGCTAGCAAGGAACGAAGGAGAGTCAATACCATAACCCATAGACCAACGACATTGCTTGTTGATATAACTAAAAAGGCATTTACAACGTTACTTTGGAGTCATATGATGAAAGGATTACAAATCGTATTAAAATGGGGCATCCTGCCGGTTATATTCATGGCATTGTCGTGCCATAAGGATAACCGGACTGAATTATTTGTTCTGAATCAACTTGTTGATTTTGATGTGCAGCCGGGGCTGAATACGATTGATACGCATTTCTTTGTCATTGCTCCGCTGAAAAGTACTTATGATCAGAAGCTAAGTGAATCCGGGTATAAGGCTACGGATGTGATCGGGATAGAATCGAAGGATGCATACCTGTCAAGTATTTTTAAAGATGTTAATCTCAGGTTTATTGACCAGGTATCGATTTATATTTTTGATCCTTTCAATCCGGATGATAAAATTGAATTTTTTTATTTTGATCCTGTTCCTTATAAAAATACGTTTAGTCTCAGGTTATTTCCGGGGATAGCTGATCTCACTCATTGGGTGGACCAGGAATTTTTTGGTGTGGAGATAAGGTTACATTTCCGGGAGGTGACGACGAGTCTGACGAGGATGAGGTTTGAGTTTTATATAAGAGCGTTAGGAAACTAACAACTAACAGTTAACAACTAACAGTTAACAACTATCAGTTAACAACTATCAGCCAGTCATTTGCTTTATCATTCATTCCATTTTCATGAATGTATTCTCATTTACCCACCCGAATTGAATGAGGGAATAAACCCTGCCGAATAAGATAAACCAGATGCTTTGATAAATATCATTGACCTTTGTGATCAAGATCAATTCGCTTTAGTATAGCGAAATTTACTTTTGCCAAATCTAAATCAAAATTTCCTACTTAACGATTAACCCTATGAAAATTACCCTCAAATTGCTCATTATTGCCGCATCGGCAGCATTTATCTACAGTTGCAATCCGACTCAGCAGAAAACAGAAACGGCACCAACTGCTGAAACTAAAACTGCCCCTGGTGAATTTGACCGTACCATTTTACCTATTCTCCCGCATCCGTTTGCAGGAACAGTGGACACAAATGCTTCGCAATCAAAATCTGATTTCCCGATTGAAGTTTCTGCGCCGGCAGGAGCGCCCAATGTACTGATTATTATAACGGATGATGTAGGATATGGTGCCAGCAGTACTTTCGGCGGACCGATTCAAACACCAACATTTGATCATCTTGCTGCTGAAGGACTTCGTTATAACGAATTTCATACAACAGCTTTATGCTCGCCAACTCGTGCGGCATTAATTTCGGGACGTAATCATCACAACGTGGCAAGTGGCGTTATAACTGAAATGGCCACAGGATTTGATGGCTATAATAGCATTGTGCCAAAGTCATGCGCCAGCATTGGCGAAATTTTAAAAGACAATGGATGGAACACCGGCTGGTGGGGTAAAATGCACAATGTACCCGACTGGAAAAGCAGCTCTTCCGGCCCCTTTGATCTGTGGCCGGTTGGTTTAGGCTTCGAATATTTTTATGGATTTCTTGGAGGAGATGCACATCAATATCGTCCTCCTATGTTTGAAAACACAACTCCTATAGATCCAAGTCTTGGTAACCCTAATTATATACTGGATGACGATCTTGCTACTAATGCTGCCAGCTACATTCGCAAACACCATTCTGTATCGCCCAATAAACCTTTCTTTGCTTATTACTGCACCGGCACAGCGCATGCTCCTCACCATGCACCAAAAGAATGGATTGATAAATATAAAGGACAATTCGACCAGGGTTGGGATAAGGTGCGTGAAGAAACGTATGCAAAGACAACTGAAATTAGGCGTGATTCCTCCAAACACAAAACTTGACTGCCCACAATCCAAATGTACCGCTGTGGGATACACTTTCAGCGGATCAGAAAAAACTGTATGCCCGCGAAATGGAAGTCTATGCAGGTGCACTCGCCTTCGCTGATTACAATATTGGCAGGGTGATCGATGCTGTTCGGGAAACCGGACAATTGGATAATACGATTATCATTTATATCATGGGAGATAATGGCGCGAGTGCAGAAGGCACTGCACAGGGAACTACCAATGAAGTGGGCACGGCAGCCAATGGTTTTACGGAAGATATTCCTTTTTTAATGAGCCAGTATGATAAGCTGGGTTCCATGTACACTTATAACCACTACTCCTATGGATGGGCACTGGCTATGGATGCACCTTTCCAATGGGCTAAACAAGTAGCTTCTCATTTTGGCGGGACTCGAAATGGAATGGTGATCAGCTACCCAAAAGTGATTAAGGATAAAGGAGGTCTGCGTTCGCAATTTCACCATGTTATTGATATTGTTCCTACCATTCTTGAATTATGTGGTGTGCCTCAACCCACACGTGTTAATGGTGTTGACCAAAAACCAATGGATGGTGTGAGCATGGCCTATTCGTTTAACGATGCAAATGCAAAAGGCGCTCGCAATACACAATATTTTGAACTGGTAGGTAATCGTGCCATTTATCATGACGGATGGGTGGCCTGTACCACACCCTTCCGCGCACCGTGGCAAACAATCGGGGGAGTCTCTAAATATCCGTCACGTGATTTCAAATGGGAATTGTATAATGTCGCCGATGATTATAGCGAAGCAGATAACCTTGCGGACAAGAACCCTGACAAGTTAAAAGAGCTACAGAATCTTTTTTATGCAGAAGCCAAAAAGAATAATGTGCTTCCATTGGATGCATCATTCGCTGAACGAGTTGACCCATCTATACGTCCAAGTATTACCTCAGGCAGAACATCTTTTGATTATTATGAAGGCGCATTCCGAATTCCTGAAGGCTCTGCTCCTAATTTCAAAAACCAATCATGGACTATCACTGCAGATGTCAACACCTCAGCAAAAACGAAAGGTGTTTTGGCAACCATGGGTGGGTATTTCGGAGGATTTGTGTTAATGATGAAAGATGGCAAGCCCATGTTCATGTATCGCTGTACCAATCAGCCTAAATATCTCGTAACGCTTCAGGGTGCGCAGGCGCTTAGTGCAGGAGCACATAAAATCACAATTGATTTTATTTATGATGGAGGCGGAATGGGTAAAGGTGCTAACCTGGTATTGTCCGTGGATGGAAAAGAAGTTGCCAAAGGAAGAACAGAACGAACTATTGGTGCGCGCTTTTCATTAGATGAAACATGGGATGTAGGCGAAGACACCGGCACACCCGTTGAATTTAATGTGTATGATGTGCCCTATAAATTTGATGGTCATCTTAATAAGCTGACAGTAGACCTGAAGAAATAAAACAGATAAAAACGGTCACTTTCCCGGTGACCGTTTTTTATTTCATCCTATTTCATACTCGCTTGTCATCTATATTGTAAGTGGGCAATACAAACAATAAATAGAATTTTTAAATATATAAAATGAAAAAGATCTTTTCAAGTATCTTAATTATAATAGTATCGATTCTTGCTTCATTTACCCCATTGTTCTCTCAGCAGGATAAACATCCTGAAGAAAAAAAACCGAACAAAGTAAAGTTTGTACCGCTACCCGTCATTGGCGCAAATCCCACTTCAGGATTTTTGTTTGGCCTGGCTCCCGGGGCTTACTGGTTAATGGGTGATCCGTCCACCACTGCTCTGTCGAGTGCACTTGGTACGCTTATTTATACGACAAATAAACAGTTGCTGATCACCGCCAAGGCGAATACTTTTTTTGAAGCTGACAAATGGAATATGCTCACGGATATCCGCTACTTCATCACGTCACAACCAACCTATGGGTTAGGCACAGGACCGCAATCATCAAAGCCTGTGGGTACGGGGTTTGCAGACTACACTGACAATCCATACCAGCCAATTGAGACCGCTCAAATGATGGAATTCGATTTTTTCAGAATTCATAACACCCTGTTAAAGCGATATAAAGACTCCCGTTTTTTTGCCGGCATTGGGTATCACTTTGATTATCATTATAAGATCCAGGACAATCTTTTGGATTTACAAGCCGACACTCCGGTTGTAACAAGTCATTATGCTTATAGTGTCACCAATAATTTCAATCCTGAAAAATATATTTCATCCGGAGTATTGCTTAATTTTTTATATGACACTCGTGACAATCAGGTGAATCCGTACAAGGGCCGTTATGCTTTTGCTAATATCCGGATGAGTCCTGAATTTCTGGGTAGTTCTCAAAGCTCAAGTGTGCTTTGGTTAGAGTATCGCGATTATCTTCATTTATCAAAAGATCGCCCAAGACATTTAATTGGATTCTGGACCTATGGATGGTTTGTAACGAGTGGGAAGGTCCCATACCTGGATTTACCAGCTGTGGGCTGGGATCAGTTTGGTCGGTCGGGCAGGGCCTATACGCAAGGTCGATTCCGCGGGCAGGATGTCATTTACAATGAGATCGAATACCGCTTTCCGCTTCAGCGTGACAAAGAAACATTTGGTGGAGTTGTTTTTATTAATGGCACCACAGCTTCCAATCGTGAAAATATTTCATTGTTTGACTATTATGATATTGGGTATGGGGCCGGTCTGCGCGTGATGATTGATAAAAAATCGAGAGTCAACCTCAATCTTGATTATGCTTTCGGTAAATATGGAGCGCAGGGATTTTATATTGGACTAAATGAGGTTTTCTAAAATGAATTGTAAATAAATAGTCCGAAGTTATCACTCGGGAAATTAGGCGAAGGCGAAGGAAATATTTTGAAGAAGTAAATCACGGATTTTAGCAACTAATGATGCATACTTTTGATCACCGTGGACAATTCACTTTTGCCAATTTCCCATGTCCAATCATCAAATTTTGATCTCCAGAAGTAATCTGGTAAAAATAAATGTTGCTCAATGCATCTGACATATCCAAATTAATGAAATCATTAAATGAATGCACTCGTTGAATTACTTTTCCGGTGATGTCGAAAATCGTCACATTGAATCCGGAATATCCGGGAACATTGATGGTGAATTTATCGGTGAATGGATTTGGATAAATTTTTTGCAACGGGTAAGATTGCGGTGATAGGACAGCGGTTGAAAGAGAGTCAATGATAGTCAGTTCGACCTGGTCATATTCGACATCACAAAGGCAGAAGTCTCCAATGCTGGCTGAAAGCCTGACGCCAATGGTATCGGATACATTGGAAGTAATCGTGTCAAGTAAAGAATATTGTGCCCAGGGTTGGCCGAAAACAATGAATGAATTCGAGTCCACGAAGGTTCTGTTTTTCATCGGCCCCATATAAACTTCGCCGATAAAATGTTCTGTATCCAGCCAGAATTTTAATTGATACACCTTGGTCCCTTGTTGACCTGTGATGTAGGTATCTGCACGACCTGGATATGGAAAACTGCCATAAACTTTAAGACACCATTTTCCATCACTACTATCCGGTGCTGACTCATTGATGACAATGGTTTCACAATAAAGCATTGAGTCGCATTGAAGTTTGAATTCTTCTCCACAGCCATCATACCAACCCTTGCAGTCTGGCAGGCCGTTTTCCTCGAAGCTGGAGTTGTGGATAAGGTTTTGGCTTATTGCCGGGAGAGATAAACTAAAAATGTATAATATGAAAAAGATTTTTTGCATCACTGATTGACTTATTTATTTAAAAAATAATTTGATAAATAAAGATATAGAAATTGGACAATAATCTTCATCAGCCTAGGGATTACAAAGCTCAGGGGCTTGCCTTCGCGAAATGTGCTTCGACAAGTAAAGGCGGGGGGTAAAACGTAATTCCCTCTACTTCCTCTGCGCAACGTACTGAACAGTTGATCAAATATTGAAACAGATTCTCAACATTCAACATTACGCTCCTCCGGAGCTTGAGAATTTTTTTCAAGTCATTTGTTACAAACATTTCGCTCCTCTGGAGCTTGAGAATTATTTTCTAGTCATTTGTTACAAACATTTCGCTCCTCCGGAGCTTGAGAATTATTTTCTAGTCATTTGTTACAAACATTTCGCTCCTCTGGAGCTTGAGAATTATTTTCAAGTCATTTGTTACAAACATTTCGCTCCTCCGGAGCTTGAGAATTATTTTCTAGTCATTTGTTACAAACATTTCGCTCCTCTGGAGCTGAGGAATTCAGAATAACGAATATCGAATTTAGAAATGAGAAGTTCTTTGAATTCAGAACAAGGATTAACGAATTATGAATTCAGAAGTGATTGTTGAATTTAAAGCCTGGTTGCTGAGCTGTAGCACAAGAATGAGAAGCGGAGGTCGAAGCATAGGGGAGAAAAATTGGTCAAAGGTTGATGGTCTTAGCAGCCGGTTTAGTCTTAGGTTTTAAGTCAATGGAAAAATAAATTCCTAAGACTATTGACATATAACCAAACTGGCTGCCCTGACTAATAACCCATGACTTTTTTTGAACCACTTAGGAACATAAGAAACTTAAGTAGCCACTTAGAGAAATTGGTCAAAGGTTGATGGTCTTAGCAGCCGGTTTAGTTTTAGGTTTTAAGTCAATGGAAAAATAAATTCCTAAGACTAATGACATATAACCAAATTGGCTGCCCTGACTAATAACCCATGACTTTTTTTGAACCACTTAGGAACATAAGGAACTTAAGAAGCCACTTAGAAAAATTGGTCATAGGTTGATGGTCTTAGCAGCCGGTTTAGTCTTAGGTTTTAAGTCAATGGAAAAATAAGTTCCTAAGACTAATGACATATAACCAAACTGGCTGCCCTGACTAATAACCCATGACTTTTTTTGAACCACATAGACACATAGAAACATAGTTCACATAGAATGCTTCGACCAGCTCACCCTCATCCTTGTGCTACAGCTCAGCAACCGTCACATAGAACAAAATAAAGCAACTTCCTCTTTTTTCAAGCGCTGAAACTATCTCGCGAAAGCGCTCCAGCGTCGTTTAGGTAATCTTCCAGTTTGGGAAAAAATATTTGATGGCTCTCTTCCACATAGGCATGGCTTTTTCGGCTGCGACATTTTGTTCGGCTGCGCCGGTGCCGAAGGCATCATACATGCGGAAATGGCCGTCGCTCCATGTTTTCGCAATGGATAAGATGGATTCAAATAATTTGTGTTGATTTTTGGCGATGTCGCTTAAGTAATCGGAGCGTTTTGCACGAGGCAGAAAAAAGTATTTTATACGGATAAGTGCATGTCTTATCCAATCCTGCGTTTTATACATTGTTGTAAAAAACGAACTGGCTTCTGAAAGATCCAATTTCAAAATATCTCTGAAAATTGGTTCATAATCTTTTTTATCGTTGAATAATTTGACGACTCCATACACACCTTTTCGTTTTGCCAGGGGAAGTACTTCAGCCATGAATTTGATCAGGGGTTCGGCCAGCAATGGGCCATTGGGATTGTCGCGGATAAATTCTTTCGCATAGATCCGCTCCTGCACCTGGACACCAATCTTATAATCAGTCGGATTGAGTTCGTCCAACACACCAAGCGCTTTACCGATAATATGCCAGGCATAATAATAGTTCTGTATTTCTTCCTCACTTATTTTTTCTCCTGATGCTAATAAACCGTGCAGTACTTCGATGCTAAATGTGTGTACAGCAAAGATCATGTCTTGTTGATTGATAGGTCTTCCCCAATCTTCATTCCATTCGCGTCCCGGTGTTTTCCTTAGCTTATCGACATCGATGCGGATGCGGATGAGTGCGTGCACAAGTCGCAATCTTTGTATAGCCCGAATGCCATAGCCTTCGGGTTCGAAAGCATTTTGTTCCATGACATCCATGACAAATTGCATCGTGGCGATGATTCGGCGGTATGGAAATTTTGGCAGTAGTTGCGTATACGCGAGTACGTTAGTGGATTTAAATGCAGCGTATTGTTTCAAAAGGGAGCGGACAGCCAATGCGAGTGTGCATTCTGTCATATGAGTATTGAAAAAAATGGACGCCTGTCGCAGGCATTCTTTTTCTTCGGCAGTGAATTTGATAAAGGTGTCGCCGAAATAAATCTCGAGGACTTTTCTGTATGGACCTAAAAACGTTTCTACATCGCTTTGGATCGAAACACCTGGTCTCATGGTGACTTTTTTCAATCCTTCAAAAGATGCGGGATCCGAATTTTTCAGAATGGTGCCCAGGATATTAAAAAGCTCGTCGCGATCAAGAACCTCCATGACCGTGAGGGCTATGGTATCGATTTCTGAGTCTCCTTTATAACGATATTTTTCAAATTCCTCATCGGTGAGGAGCATTGGATTGACGGAAGGTTGCATTTCGTGATGTTTTGAGTGGGGCAATATAGGTAATAGTCAGTTGTGAGTTGTGAGTTGTCAGTTGTGAGTTGTCAGTTGTGAGTTGTCAGTTGTCAGTTGTGAGTTGTCAGTTGTGAGTGGTGAGAGCCACAGCAACTATATGATTAATTACAAGGCGGGGGCAAGCCACCGCCAGTACGACAATTTTTTTCTCACGTTTCTGTAAGAATAATTACAAGGCGGGGGCAAGCCACCGCCAGTACGACAATTTTTTTCTCACGTTTCTGTAAGAATAATTACAAGGCGCGGGCGAGCCACCGCCACTACTCTTCCTCCTCTGATTTTACCTGGTTGATCTGATCCCAGGCGTATTGTTTCAGGTAGAGATACCACTTGATGAGCTTGCGGATGTCGTTGATGTGGACGCGGTCTTCATCATGTTCGGGAATGATTTGTTTAAACCAGGCTCTGAGCGAATCTGCTTTATCATTTGGATCCGGAAGAGGGGTGGTGCTTTCGGATTCACTTACTTTTTTCAGCACTTCATCCAAAGCTACGACGTCAGTGTAGGTGTATATGCCAATCGATACAAGAGGACTGAATTGATGTGTTCTTGCAGAGACAAATTGACGTTTCCCGTTTTCAAAACTTTCGATCAACAGACCATTTGGCCTGGTAGCTAAAAGTTTATGTAATCCGGGGAGGCCGCTCACCGATATGATATTATCTAGTTTCATCAGTAGGATAGTAGTTTGGACATCTGTTCATATAATCGTTGGGGAGGCAGGAATTGTTGCTCGAGGACTCCGGCAAAAGGAACAGGAGTATCTAAAGAACCTACTCTCATCACCGGGGCGTCAAGATATTGAAACATATTTTCAGCGATATTGGCTGCGATATCTGCTCCGATTCCACCTGTAAGTGTGTCTTCATGTAGAACGAGGACACGATGGGTGCGCTGAACGCTTTCATTTACAGTATCCCAATCAATCGGCAACAATGTTCTTAAATCAACAATATCGAGATCCCAATTTTCTTTTTCTGCTAATTGTTCGGCCCAGAGTACGCCCATACCATACGTAATGATCGAGGCATCATTGCCTAAGCGAACCTGGCGTGCTTTTCCGATAGGCGTTGTATAATATCCAACCGGTACATTTCCGCTGATGCCGCGATAAAGTGCTTTGTGTTCAAAATACATGACGGGGTTCGGGTCTTCGAATGCAGACAATAAAAGACCTTTTGCATCTTCGGGAGTGGAAGGATATACAATTTTTAAGCCCGGTGTATGATAGAACCATGCTTCATTGCTTTGGCTATGAAATGGTCCGGCGCCGGTACCTGCTCCTGTAGGCATGCGGATCACGACATCTGCATTTTCACCCCAACGATAATGGAGTTTCGCAAGATTGTTGACGATTTGATTAAATCCAACGGTGACGAAATCAGCGAACTGCATTTCCATCATACTTTTATAACCTTCGAGGCTTAGCCCTAATGCGGTTCCGACAATTCCACTTTCACATAATGGTGTATTTCTAACTCTCTCTTTTCCATATTTTTTAATAAAGCCATCTGTGATTTTAAATACGCCGCCATATTCTGCAATATCCTGGCCCATGAGGATGAGTTTTGGATGTTTTTGCATGGCTTCATTCAGTCCGTCACTGATGGCATCGACAAGACGCATTTCTTTTGTTTCGGTTGACGGAGTTGTTATTTGAAAATTGAAAGGTTTATAAATGTCATTTAATTCATTATCTAAATTGGCAATGAGATCCGGTTCGTCATTTGTGATGTCAAGATTTTGTTGGATTAATTTTTCATTTTCACTTTTTAATGCAGCAATGGAATCTGCTGTCAATATTTGTTCATTTAACAGGAATTGTTCATAATTCGTAACGGGATCTTTCTTTTCCCAGGCTTCGATTAATTCGGGAGGAACATATTTTACACCTGATGCTTCTTCGTGGCCGCGCATCCGAAAGGTCATGCATTCGATCAGGACAGGAAAGGGTTTGTTGCGCATTTTCCTGGCATACTTATCAATCGTCGAATAGACTTCAAGGATATTATTTCCATCGATGCGTTTGCCTGCCATTCCATATCCCTTTGCTTTATCGACAAGTTGTTTGCAGTTGAATTGTTCGGATGATGGAGTGGAGAGGCCGTAGCCGTTATTTTCAATGATGAAGATGACGGGGAGTGACCAGACAGATGCTATGTTAAGTGCTTCATGAAAGTCACCTTCGCTGGTGCCACCTTCTCCGGAGTATGCGACTGATACCAGAGGTCTTCCATCAAGTTTATAAGCGAGGGCTGCACCGCATGCAATGGCGAGTTGAGGGCCAAGATGTGAGATCATGCCTACGATGCCATATTCAAGAGTGCCGAAATGGAAGGATCGGTCACGGCCTTTGGTGAAGCCGTTTAATTTTCCCTGCCATTGAGAAAAAAGGCGATGAAGTGGAATGTTTCGGTTGGTGAAAACTCCAAGATTGCGATGGAGAGGGAAGATTAATTCTTTTGGTTGGAGGGCTAATGTTGCCCCGACGGAGATTGCTTCCTGGCCGATGCCGGAGAACCATTTGCTCACTTTGCCCTGGCGCAGAAGTTTGAGCATTTTCTCTTCGATCATCCGGGGGAGTAGAATGCCTTTATATAGCCTGAGGAGGTCTTCGTCTGTCAGGCTTTTGCGCTTGAACTTGATTGGGAGTTTTATTTTAGGTTCTTTGAGCATGGAATACAAAAGTACGTTGTAAAAAGATAGGCGTTAATTGATACTTATTTCATGATAGAATTTAAAGGAAATGGTTGCCACTAATTACATTAATGGATACAAATAAAATCTTATCTAAAGTTCCCATCCAGGTATTAGTGTGAATTAGTGTAATTCGTGGCTAAGAATAGAGGATTTTCTTCAATTGCGCCACTAATTACACGAATTAACGCGAATACAATCATTACAAAAGCTCCCTCAAAATTTTCAATGAATTGACATTTCGAAGTGTTTCGACATGTAATTGATAATAAAGAATAATTAAATCGATCAACCTTCTCCTGGTTTCAAGGCTAACATCTGCCGGTTTATTTGGGCTCGCATTTAATAATGATTTTAATTGAGCGATGTCATTTGAATCCACTATATAATCATGAAGTGGTTTGATTGAAGTCATGTGGCCTTCCATAAGATCAAAATATTTCCCATCTATATTTTCGTCCGGAAGTTCGAGACCAAATCCAAGATAATGTGAGAGTAAAACAAGAAACCTGATAAGGAAATCGCGGTCAAAATTTTCGGGCTTGTCGTAATGAATGAGTTGGTCGTGTAAAAAAGAAAATAAATCGGGTTGGGGATAAGCGGTGGCAAGGCAACGAGAGGTGATTTCTGCAAGACAAGTGATCACGGATGATTTGCGCATATCGAATGGAATGCTTTGATAGGTATGATCGAGGCGGATTTCCTTAACGTGGTTTATTTTTTTGTGGTCATGATGATAGGCCACCATTTCGACAAGGCTTAATATTTGCAGGAAGGAGGATGGGGTGGTGGCTTTTGCTTTACGGACACTGTGCACTATAAAAGTCTGGTGGCCTAATTGTTCGGTGTACATGTCGACGATCAGGCTTGATTCGCCATACTTGACTGTACGAAGGACGATAGCGCGGGTTTGGTAGAGCACTGGGTAAAGATAGGCTTGCTGCTCTCCACCTTAATCAAATAAAAAAGCCGGCGTCCCGATAGCAATCGGGAGCCGGCTTTAAAGTTTATATATCCTTGACTTATTTTTCTAAGTCCGGATGATATTCTTTTACGTTTTGGACGAATTGTTCCAGTTGTTTTGGATCGGAGCAGCCGATATTTATTTCTTCTTTATTCTTTAATGTCAGGTGAAGGCAGGTCTTGCTGCTATTTGGATTCAGTTTGGTCAGGCTGGAAAAAAGTGTATTCCATTCATTCCATTTGGATTCTCCGGGTAATTCTACAATTTCGCTTGTGAGGACATCATCCCATTTGATTTTGCGTTTTACAGTTCCAACAGGAAGCATGCTGAGTTTGATGCTCTTTTCATTGTAGCGGGCTATAAGTCGTATAGAATTGATATAGTAGAATAGGCCTGACAGGATCAGGACGCTTAATGAAGTGATCAGCAGGAGATTCCTATTGGGTTGGTCGCTTTTTAAAACCTGGACGAGTCCCAAGATGCCAAAGGCGATGAGGATGGCGATGAAGGCCATGATGTCCCATCTGCGCAGGCGTTGGGTTTCTTTATATTTGATTTGAGCCATTTTTAAGTCTTGTAAAATAGTTTACATTGAATTTACATCAAAGTTACAATCATTTGACCTTATTAGTTCAATTTGAGGGCTTTAGTTTACAAAAAATTAACTTTTAGCCTGAATCAAATTCATAACTAACTGATAATCAGCGTATATTTTTTATAAGTGAGGTGATAATTTCTGAATTATCCGTTTTGTATACGTAAGTGAACGGATATTTGATTTATATACAAGAATCACACCAATTTATACATTAGTATAAAAAATATGTAAACGTATATTCAAAATTTACCAAACCCGCATTCCTTTTACCCCGAATATTGAATCACCAGTTTGATTTTATTCCCTTCACCTTTTAAAACAACTTACAATGGCATTCTCTAAAGCAAACACATTTCCGGAGGTCCCTTTTTCCCAATCCCTCTGGTCCAAAGCCACCGCTCACCCCGCAAGGATCATTATCCTGACTCATCTGCTTGAAAATGGATTAAGCTCTTTTAATGAAATCAGAAAGAAAATCCCCCTCGCCACCACCACGGTTTCCCAACATTTCAGATCACTCATGGAAAAAGGATTGATTGAAGCTGAAGTTAAAGGCCCCTACACCTATTATAAACTAAACCGGAAAAACTGTTACGACCTGGCGATGATCATTTCTTTACTCAATGATGATTTTATAAAACCTGAGAAATCCAATTAAGAAATCTCGTTTTCCAAAATAGGATTTGAAATACTGCATTTAAATTTCATTCTCATTGGACTTTATAATTTATTCTAAGAAAGTATTTACACTTGTATTTTTGAGAAATTTAGTTTTTCTGTTCTTATTTAAATTCTGACCAAATGGAAAACCAAAACGGAGATCAGCATAAAACCCAACAACCTCCCGAACTACCAAAAGCAGCAACATCTTCTTCGGAATCACATCAAAATCTTTCTTCAAAAATGTCCGATACAGTCACAGATTGGGCAGGAGTGGAAAGACTGGAAGGATTTAAACTTGGCGATGTTTTTTCTGAAGCACTTAAAAAACATTCGAGCATTGAAGTAGAAGAGTATTTCACAGTCGGTGCCCCATCCACAACCCCATCCATCGAAAATGTTGATACCTCATGGCCAAAACCCTGGGTGTTTTTAAGGACGTTCATTGCGGCGGCATTTGTCTATTTTATTTTCGTCCAGGTATGGTACCAGTATTTTAATGAGAATCTTATTCCGGGATTAATCCTCGTCGGATCTTTCGCAGTTCCCGTCTCAGCTTTGATTTTCTTTTTTGAAATGAATGCACGAAAAAATGTGTCCTTGTACCAGGTCATTCGGCTATTGTTCCTTGGCGGCATTATTTCCATTACGGTATCGCTTGTATTTTTTGATATGACAGATAATCTGAAACTGGATTGGCTGGGGGCTTCAATCGCAGGGCTCGCAGAAGAACCGGGAAAATTATTGGCCTTATTCATTGTTATAAATTCCCCGAAATATAGATATACACTGAATGGTCTTTTATTTGGAGCAGCGATAGGAACAGGATTTGCAGCTTTTGAAAGTGCTGGTTATGCACTACATGCCGGTCTTGATTCTCACAACATGGATGTCATGTTGGAGAGCATCATGCATCGCGGCATGTTATCTCCATTTGGCCACATCATCTGGACAGGCATGTGCGGGGCCGCATTGTGGAAAGTCAAAGGAGCCAATTCATTTAAATTTGAAATGCTTCAGGATCCAAGATTTTACCGTGTATTCATTATGGCTATCCTATTGCACATGGTCTGGAATAGTCCCCTGGAACTTCCATTCTATGGTAAAAACATTATTTTGGGCGTCATAGGATGGATTGTCATTTTTTCACTGATTCAGAGTGGATTGAAACAGATCATGGAAGAAAAGGCCATCGCACTAAAACAAAATGGTTGAAGAAATCCATTACAAACCCGGATCATGCAATATTGGATCGGATGAAATAAAGAGAAGGTACAATGTAGGTTACTCCGGCATTGCCCTGATCATTGTATTTATTCTTTTTGTTGAATTGCTCCATCTTCCTCGAGTATACAGAATTGGAATATTTATCCCTGCCTTTTATGCCTTCTCCGGATTTGTCCAGGGATATAATAAATTTTGTTTTGTATATGGATGGAAGGGAATCGCCAGCTTTCGTGGTAGACGCAAGTTTATCAGCATAACGGACGAAATGAATTTGAGGCGCGACAGGAAGAACGCCATCAGGATTGTAGTCATCGTGACTATATGTAGCACAATGCTGACCGCCTTATATTTCATTTTTCCTTTTTAATAAAATAATAGTATGTGAAATCCATTTTCTTATAGATGAACTCAACTTCACATTTAATCAGCTAACCTTGTTCTGATTACCTTTGAAACAAATTAAAAAAAGATTTATGAAAAGAATAGCCACCGCCAACTGGAAAGGATCAGGAAAAGAAGGAAAAGGGACCGTAAGTGCACAATCCGGAGTTTTGAAGAATAACGCCTATTCTTCAGATTCCCGCTTTGCAGATGCAGTAGGTACTAACCCGGAAGAATTGTTAGCTGCTGCACACGCAGGATGTTTTTCGATGAAACTGAGTTATGTATTAAACGCCGCAGGTTTTACACCTGAAAATATAGATACAAAATGCATAGTCACGATTGAAAGTGGAACCATAACAGAGAGCCATCTTGAAGTGAAGGCTACAGTCCCCGGAATTGATCCGTCCAAATTTTCAGAATGCGCAGAAGATGCTAAACTAAATTGCCCGGTGAGCAAAGTACTTAATGCCAATATTACAATGGAAGCAAGTCTTAGTTAGATTATTGTGTAGTCGTTTCCTTCTTCCCAAATTTATAACCGGCATATATCTGGAATAAATTGTTTTTGACATCAATCGTAGGTACGAATGAATAATTCTGTCCTTCCTCCGGAACTTTATAAAGGTCTCCAAGACCAATGTTTATCCGGGCACCGACGATAAGCATATCTAATGGATGTATTTCGACGCCACCACCAAGCCCATAATCAAATCGATTCATCAGGTGGAGAATGTTATCTGTCTGAGGATCTCCTGTTGTACTGGTGCTGTCCACTGTGGCATTGAGCAAATAGGCGATTTGGGCCCCCACCTGCACCTGGAAAAATTTGGTGATATTGATAGCCATGAATTGTGGCAACATCAGGTAATTGAGATTGACAGTACCTGTATTCGTATTCGTTTTAAAATCATAACCCTGCTTGGAAAATAAAAGCTCAGTTCGCGAACTCAGAAGACTCTTTGATGAACCTGACAGAAATATTCCGGCGTGAAAACCAGAGCGGGCACTGTTATTGATTTCATCAGCATTAGTGATGTTGGCATAATTGAATCCTGCTTTAATTCCAATTTGTCCGGTCAGAAGACAAGGAATGATCAGCATTAAACAAAAAAGTATTGTTTTCATAGCAGCGATTTTTAATGATTCAAAGAGCACGATTAGAAAAGGGATTGAACTAACTTATCATGAATATTCACTTCAGAAATTTAAGGAAAAAACGGGATAAAAATTCCTTGTGTATACCTGAATTTTTGGGAAGCTATTGATACAAAAACCATTGAAGGTGTATTTTTATTAAGCGCCACTCTTATAGAACCATCACCCAGTAGTTCTTTTTTCTCATACGTTAAATTTCTTCCCATGATATCAGTAAGCTGGATTTCCGGAATTTCAGATGCAAGGCCAGGATAATGGATGAGAATAGAATGAGTGCCTTGTTCATACCAAATGTGTATCGGACCTGGTTGACCAGGGTTACTTGTGCCTTCAATAATAAAATTAATACAAGCGGAATCAATACAGTCCGTCAAAAGTGTACTGACTGTAACACAATAACATCCCGAAGTAGATGGCACGAAGCACTGGTTAAAACTAAGGTTCATTGTATTCTGACAATCTATCCAACCATAAGCGAGGCCAGAGGGTTGAGCACAAAGTGTATCTCCATGAACGGTTATGCTTGCATGGGGACGCTGTTCGAGGTAAACGGAAGCCGTAGATGTAAAGATATCTCCATCACAAGCTGCACTACTATCCTGCACCCAAAGCAGGTTGTACAAGACAGTTGTATCATACGGTGGACAAGCCAGGTAATTATAAACGGTTGTATCAATCTCACTGATCGTATCAATGGTAAAACCATTCGATATCGCAATTGTAAATGGCGGAGTACCTGAAAGAGATACCATTAATGTAGCACAAGAATCACATGTAATCTGATCACAACAGATAAATGCCGAAGGTTTATCAAACACACAAATGGTATCTGCGCAAAAGGAGATACAACCGGAGTCCTGCAATTCCAATTGGACCGAGTAACAACCCGGAGTATAATATGCCAGCCATATTGAATCCGTTCCTGTAAATATCTGCGTAGCAAAACTATCCAGCATTACTGACCATTCAATCAAGGCAATCGTAGAATCATTGCTATGGAAAGTGAGTAAAACTGAATCCCCAACACAAACTTTTTCAGGAGCAATGAGATTACAATTCAGTTCACATGCATTGAATGTAAGGCAAAGCGTATCATACCCGGTGCCATCAGTAAAACTGACACAAACACATCCGGTATCTGCTACGGTAATACATTGCATTGTATCCGGTAGCGGTATTCCATAACATGTATACCAACTGTAATCGACCCCATTCCTGAAACACAAAGTTGATGGCCAGTCAAGATCAGCGAATCCGGACAATCAATGAAATGCAAATCAACAAATATGATTGAATCGCAAGCTGATGTGGGGACGATAACTGTGCCGGTAGGATTACTTTCATTAAAAACACTATCCAGGATAGTAACCGTATATCCATCACCCATGCATCCATTGTAGATAATCGTATCATATGTAGGAGGCAGAAAAATTAAACTAATGGTGATGATTGAATCGCAACCATGAATAGTGACAAGAGTATCCATCCCTGATGGATTGGATTCATTATACACAATAGAATCAACAGTTACACTGAAACTGTCACCGGTACACCCGAGATAGATAATTGAATCATTGTAAACCGGGTTAAAAGTCAGGAGAGTAGTCACTATTGAATCACAACCATTTTTGTCGGTCAATGTATCCATTCCCATTGGATTCGATTCGTTGTAGGTAGAACTGCCCACCACGATTGAAAAGCTATCCCCCTGGCAACCCACATAGAATTGAGAAAAGTATGAGGGAGAGGCATATGTCAAATCGATGGTGACGATTGTTTCAACACATCCGGTCGGCCCGACAATCGGTTCAGTCCCCGAAGGATTACTTTCATTATAGGTTGTTCCGTTGACGACAATGCTGTCACCTGAACCAGAACAAAAAGTGGTGGTAATCGTATCATTCTTCGGTATGATGGCCGCTACTAAAATCACCAGGAAAGAATCACAACCATGGATATTGCCGCCAAAAATGGTATCCATGTAAATTCCGGGCGTGTAATACATCCCATTGACTTCTACGGAATCCCCCTGGCATATAATTTCGGCAATTTGCTCTGTGGTAGTGGGCTCAACAATCGTATAAGCGATGCATGTATCGGGCGTCTCACCCGGCCTTTTGACGACAACATCTATCTCACAAAGACCTGCATTATTGTAACAGACAATATGAGGATTAGCCGCATTGGGATTGGTAATGGTGCCGCAATTGATGCTCCATGCATAGGTAGTACCGGGAGGATCACTCAACAGCCAAAAGACAGGACCGCAATCTCCCTGGCAGACCTGGAGCGGTGCGGAGATGAAGCATTGACTGCTACAGATGCAATAAATATTGAATAAAAGGGTGATCAGGATTATTCTGATCAACATAGAGGAGTATTTAGTAAAAATAAAAGTAATGAATTCCTTTAATAAGAAATATATATTATTTCAATTCCGGTGTGTTTTTAAAATTGAAAATAAATAAACGAACCACTGCTTTCCTGGCTCAGAATAATCCCAATAAGCATAATGGCCCATGCAATGGCAACCACTAGCCATGGAATTTTATATGCCAGTTTGAGAACAGAAGTATCCCGCATAAGCCAATGGACGACCACCATCAGGAAAATGATGACACTTACTTTAATCAGGGCCAGGTTAGTTAATAAAGGTTCACCGCCTTTTGCGATGCCAAACATGGAGCTAAGCATTACCCAAGCTTGTGTGAAAGTCGTCGCTCTAAAAAATACCCATGTCACATTGATTAAAAAGAAAGTGAACAAGGCGTAAATAAAAGCGCTTGATCCGGGACTTGTTGCTGTGATTCCCGCTGTCATCACCTCGGGTTGTAGTTTTGGTTTATTTCCAATTTTACTTTTAATAAATTTTTCCACCCACAAATAAAATCCATGCAGCCCACCCCAAAAAACGAAAGTCCAGTTTGCCCCATGCCATAAACCTCCCAGCAACATCGTCAGCATTAAATTAATGTAGGTGCGTCCTTCACTCCTGCGATTTCCACCAAGTGGTATGTAGAGATAATCGCGCAGCCATGCTGAAAGTGTAATATGCCATCTTCGCCAGAAATCGGAAAAACCAACTGCAGCATAGGGATACCTGAAATTTTCCGGCAATACAAATCCAAGACATAGAGCAGCTCCAATAGCACAAGTCGAATAACCGGCAAAATCAAAAAAGATCTGACCTGAAAATGCTAAGACGCCCATCCATGCATCCAATGGCAGCAAAGAACCGTGATGACCAAACACATCATCAGCAGTCCCGGCAAGCATGCTGTCCGCCAGCACAACTTTCATAAAGAGACCAAGAGATAATAACAACAAGCCATCGATCAATTGCTTTCGGGTTGAAATGCGAGGAGTTTCAAATTGAGGGACCAATTGAGGAGGACGTACAATAGGGCCTGCTACGAGATGCGGAAAGAAAGTGACATAAAGTGAAAAATCAAGAATGGACTTTACAGGTTCACTTTTCTTTTGATACATGTCAATGGTATAGCACAATGTAGTAAACGTGTAAAATGATATTCCCGCAGGCAAAATGATATCAGGTTTTGCAGGATGAAAATCGATCCCTACTGCATTGACAAGCAATGTAAAATTTTCAAGGAAAAAACCACCGTATTTGAAAAAGCATAACATGCCGAGATTTCCAATAAGGCTGATGACGAGAAGCAATCTTTTTTTCGTGACATTCTCTTGTTTGAATAAAGCCTTACCGACGAAATAATCCACGATGGTAGACAACCACAAAAGGAGAATGAAAGGTGGATTCCATGCAGCATAAAATACATAGCTCGCCAGGAGCAGGATTATTTTCTTGACCTTCCAGGCGAGAGGAAGATTGTACAAGAACAAAACGATAATGAAAAAAGCTATGAAGGAGTAGGAGTTGAATACCATGAGGAAGAGTTACAGTTGATTGAGATAATGCAATTGTTAAAAGGTTAATGGTTAATGTTTAGATTATTTTTCTAAGTAGTTACTTATGTTCCTTAAGTTCCTAAGTGGTTCAAAAAAGGTTTAAGTGTTTAGATTTTTTTCTATGTGGCTTTCTCTATGAACTATGTGTCTATGAGGTTCAAAAAAAGGTTTAGGTGTTTAGGTGTTTTTCTATGTGGCTTTCTCTATGAACTATGTGTCTATGTGGTTCAAAAAAGGTTTAGAGTTTGGGGATAAAGCAGTCAATCGAAGTCAATTATTAAATGTCCAGCCATAATTGGTTTTTAATATCTCGACAAAATGATTTGTATAATCAATGGCATCGGCAGGAGAGAGATGAGAAAACTCCGGACATTGATAATGATCTATCGGAGGGAAATCTTTAAAGTACATCCCCTGACACCCGGTTTCAACTAAGAGACGATCCCAATATTTATCCCGAGGGAAACCCAAATTTTCCTTTTCAAGATAAGGCCCGCTCGAAGGTGTCCGGACAAATAACACTTTACCACCCCTCGCTTTGATTTTATCAACATCAGATTTCACGACCTGCATAAGAGAATCCAAAGGAGTTCCTGAAAGTGGAGGAGTCTTATTCATCCTTCCAAAAGTCCCCCAAACATTTTGTTGCTGATGTTGTTGAGCCGTATCAGAAAGAAAAAGTTTCCCTAAGTATTCCTGCCTGTTGAAATGCACATAACCGAAATCTCGTGCGAATAGTGGACTCACATGAACACCCTCCCTACTGGGTATCTCGAGGTTGTCGAGCATGGCACCAATCGAATAATGATCTTTATCGAGAAATACAAAAGTGGATTCGAGCAACTTGTTCAATACAAAACTTGCCCGTCTGGTCGGGGACATTTTTTTACGGTATTCAATGCCTTCATTTGGTCTGAAAGCATTACCGGGTGACAATGAAAAAAATAATCCTTCAGTCACATCAACGATTAATTTTCCATTAAACTTCGGATCATTCGCCAAATCATTTAAAGTGGGTATGGGTGTACTTCCTACACATGCTATTTGAACAGCATCATTGCCGGTGAGCTTTTCCCATGTCGGTATATCAATGTCAAATTTGATGCGGGAGGATCCAATAAAGACCGTTGTCTTATCTACAGGGCCATACACACGATCACGTTGATGCGCCCATAACGGGCCGCCATCATCATAAGCCAATTCGAAACCGGTGCTGCGTAAATAGGCTTCCCACGAAACCACGAAGACAATCACAAGTAAAGCTGCAACAAAAGCAGCCTTGGACAGGGAGCTTGGAGACATTAGTTATTTATTGAGTTTAGGAAAGTAAAGACCTATGCGGGCTAAATATAAACAAAAAAGAACCCCTTGCCATGGACAAGAGGTTCTTAAAGATTTTGGGTAACGAATGTTACATCTTTCTTTTCATGTTGGCTTCCATATACTTCATTTCTTTTCCATCGGGCCCGGTTCCATATAGGGTCATCATCTGCGAGTTTGCATCCATGACTTTAGTTACCTGGCGGATACCTGTATCCTTCCCTGACATTGGATCGGTCTGGGTCCCTCTCAGTTCAAGTGTTTTGGCTTTGTCGTTCCAGGTTCCTGTCATGACCACAACGCCTGAGCCCATATTATCAATCCAGGTGTCGACAAACATTTTCTTGGCGTTATCATAGGCCAATGTGCTATAACCTTCGAAAGGCATGCCCATCATTGTTCCGGTGTAATGTCCCATTTGGTAAAGACCGTTGAGCGCCATTTTATTTTCGACCGTAGAGGTTGATTTGCTGGGAGGGGCAGTAGGGGCCGTCCATGCAGTCACATCAGCAGTCCAGGTGCCATTCCAGGTAGCCATCATCTTATGCATGTCACCGGGAGTCATAAAGGCGGTCCACGCTTTCGTCATTGCATCCTGATCCTGAGCCTGAACAGAATACAATGTCAGTAGTAAAAAAAGGGGAGTTAAAAAAATAGCTATTCGTTTCATAAGCTTTATGTTTTTACTAAATTATAAAAAAACTAAATAATTGTATTGTAATTATTTTTTTTCAATTTAGGTTAACGGCGTAAAAAGGTTGAGAGCTATCGTTGGATAGCAATGGAAAATAAGATTGAAAGAAGGGAAAAATGATCAGGGCATTAAAATTGAATAGCGACGTTATTAATCGCCTCTCTATTCAATTTTCATGACTCGTTGTTTCATCAATGCTATAGCTTCCTGCTCGCTGCTAAAGGTATTGTCGATGTTGACAATATGCTTTGCCAATTTATCATAGCTCTTCGTCATCAGCCAGAAAAAGATATGCAGGTAGTGGATGCCGTCAAAAATGAAGGTTTTGTTTTTGACAAACTGTTCTTTGTTTTTTAAAAATGTACCGGGAATTTCCGTGTAATGCAAAGAAGGATTGAGATGATGAATGGAATGATAACCATCGTTCCAGCAGTTTTGATTGTAACTGTTGTTGATGCAGTTATAGACACTTGCGAAATGTCCTGCCGGGTCACTTTTATCAATGAAGGAATGTTGTGTCCAGTTGCCCATCATCATGATAAAGCGGGCATAGATGACCGGAACGATGAAGATCATCATTGTGGCCTTGAAATTGACAAAGCACATCGCCACACAGAATACATAAAAAGAAAACTCACCGAACGTGAGCCGCATGTATACTTTTCTTCTTTTGTGATTGAAGAGATACATGAATGTATCCACGATGCCGATCAATAAAAAACGACCCAGGTATTTTAAGAAATCAAAAGGATTGTCACGACGATATTTAAGCGTGCTGCTGGCATCCTCTTCCTGGTTATTTTCCACATGATGCATGATGATGTGATGCGCAAAATAAGTTTCCGGGGTATTGCCGAAAAACGGTGCAACAAACCAGGTCACATAACTGTGGATCCATGTGTATCCTTTTTTAAACATCGAACGATGACACATGCAATGAAACATCAGGCCAAAACGACCTTTGAAATAAGATTGAGCAACATAGGCATATGGAATATACGCCAGCCACCAATAAACTCCCTTAAATAATGGAGTATACATAACAATGGCCCAGGTGATAACGATTAAATGAATTTTTGTCAGCAAATGCACAAATGGAAGATCTCTTTTGTCATTGAGATATTTCAACCAGAATGTTTCGTAAGCAGTGAAATTTTCTTTTGGGATGTACTGGGGATCGGTGATGGAGGTGAGCAATTTCATACGGTGATATTTACCAAGATCTATTAATAAATAACTGCAAGAATCCAACCATGGCGTCTCAGCAGTTTGAAATAAAATCAAGTCAGGATCGATCAAATTAATCCGTCGTTGATGAACTAAGTAGCTTGAAAGTGTCGGTAAAACGAGAGGGTAATAACAAGACAATCAATTCTTTGTGAACCGGGGTACGTTGGTTAGACGATTCTTAACAAAGTGCTATTTCGGCACAAGATACTGAATTCATTGCTTTTATTGGTTATTGCCGGCCTGTGTGTTCGGAATGAGCCTAGGCGGAGGAAAGCCCCGCCAATACATAGGAATGTTTGAATATAAGTACTGGCGGGGCTTGCCCCCGCCTAATTTTTTAAACTTGCCCCCGCCTAATTTTTTAAACTCGCCCCGCCTAATTTCTTAAACTCGCCTCCGCCTAATTCTTTAAGTTTTATGCTCCATTTGATACAAAACAATCCAAGCAAGCATCGACTTTGATATCATTTTGATTTGTATTGAACTTAGGCGGAGGCAAGCCCCGCCAATACATAGGAATATTTGAATATAAGTACTGGCGGGGCTTGCCCCGCCTAATTTTTTAAACTCGCCCCCGCCTAATTTTTTAAACTTGCCTCCGCCTCTGCCATTAACCTCTTCGCCCCCAACTAGGTCTATAAACACTTTGCCCTTCACTTTACGTTCTACGCTTTACGCTTTACGCTTTACGCTTCCTTCTTTTTAAATAACTCATCCCGATGAAAACTAAATGCCATTCCCACTAATGATACACCAGTAGAAATGAGGTAAAATAAAAAACCGATCGCCACAGCATCTTCAGTATGAATATTTAAAAATTGAGAGCCATACATAAAAGTTAATTCACGTGCCCCTGCACCACCGATCGTAAATGGAACCATCGCTACCAATGAAGAAGCCAAAAACAATATTAAATAATCAGCCCAGTGAATTCCCTGGCCAAGAGCTAATACCAATCCCAATGCAGCAATTGTCTGAGCTCCTTGCACACCTATCGATTGAAATGTAGTCTTCAGCCAAACTGTGGATAATTTTCCTTTCGCCCATTTAAATATAAACCAGCTGACAACAAGACTGAGTATGAATCCGAACATGATGAGATACCAATAATGTTGAAATTCAGGAATCCAGAGAAGTAAAATCAGGCAGAGTTGACCCAAGGCAACTGCACCGGAAATGCGATCGATCAGCGTTATCGTGAAGATTCGTTTGAATGGACTTGAAAATCGGTCCATCAATACTTTTATTTTATATCCATCACCGCTGACACCGCCGGGTAAAAGCAAATTGTAATACATGCCTAACCAGTACAGCCGGAGATTTTGCCGATCAGTCAAATGAATGTCTTCCGTACTCAGCATAAGATTATATCGGAATGCTGAAATGATCTTGGAAAATACAAACCAACCAATAGCCCAAATCAGCCACAATGGTTTTGCCTGGCCGATGGTTTGAAGAAGAATTTTCTCATCAATTTTCCGGACGATGATGACGATGATCGCTACAGAGATCGCGAGCTTGATCACTGTCTTCACCGGAGTGGGAATATGTATTTTAATATTTTTTAAATTCAATTTAATGCTTATTAATTTCCATCAGGGCTATTCGACTGCCTTGTTCCAAAAGTAAAGAATCAATTTGCTTCCCGGGAAAGGATGGATATAAATCCAGGTTGACAAGGTAATAAGCTGTGCTGTCCTCTATGGTGTCAGTTTTCCTGATGATTTGATTTGTATAAACCGAAGTATAGCATCGGGCGACCTCGTGCGTTTCGGTTTTTTTGAAAATATACCATCGCTTGTTGCCTTCATGAGCAGCAACACGTCTGCAATCTTCGCGGCACAAATTTTCCCTATAGCTGATACTTCTGACGGGCAATACGACAAGATCGAAAACAGATCTTGCTATTAACATAGCCATCGGGATCCAGATAAACATTCTCGCTGAATCTAATAATACCGCAAGGAAGCAAAACAAAATCAGGACTGAACCAATGATCCATATCAGCATGATTCCGGGCAATGCAAAGACACGCAAATCCAATGGCATAAGTAATATCGCTATTGTGACCATTGCTGTCAGTACTATAAATACAAAATGCAAATATCTCCACCATCGCGGATTGGATTGGACGGATTGAAGTAAAATATATAAGCCGATCAGGTTCAGCAACGGAAGAAACATGAGTAGATATCTCGGGAATACCTGCACAGATAACCAATAAACAGGAAGATTGACCACCAGCATCCAAAAACAGAAATGAACAAATGGATTATTCCGGAGCCAAGTCCTGAATCGTGGATGAAAGAATGTAGCAATCAGCAAGGTCCATGGAAGAAAATGATAAAATTGTTCAACTGGAAATGTAAATACATGAATGATCGTTTTAGATAATTCATGATGCGCAGCTGTGCGTTGAAGTGACTGATCCCATAAGATCGAAAAAACTTTATCCAGCGGAACTTTAGCAGCGTAAAGCACATAATAGATCAACAAAGGAATAATTCCTAATGCAGCCCCAAGGAAATGATCTAATGAAAACATTTTCTTGCGGAATGCTCCATGAAAAATTAAAGCAGTGATGACTGAAAGAAACTGGAAAACAGCTGCCGGCAGACCTTTCAATAAAAATCCGATCGAAAATAAAAACCAGGAGATCAGAAACATCTTAAACCACTTCCCTGATTGACCCAGGTGATACAGGACCATAAAATTGAGGAAGATGATCCATGAAAAACATATATCGATCAGGCCAAGCATGCTATCCCAGAAAAGAATTCGACCACTGGTGAGAAACATGAAAGCCAATGAAGCTGATGTCAGCTTATCAAAATGTTTTCGGCAAAAAATGTAAACGGTCCATCCAAACAGTCCAAGAAAAATGATTGTCGTCAGACGCGTGGGCCATTCGCCGAAATGACCAAAGAGGTTTGAAATAATTAAGATAAACCAATTATAGAGTGGAGGTTTATTGTAGTAAGCTTCACCGTTGAGTGTCGGGACTAAATAGTGACCTGAGAGTTTCATTTCGAGTGCCACCAGGGTACGTATGCCTTCGTCACCAATGAAGGCCATGGTCCCCAGGTGAAGGAGAAATGCAGGGATACAAAGCAGTACGGCAAGCCAGGTTAATTGGCCAACAGAGATATTCTGCAGATACTGCTTTAAGGCGGTCATGTTAAGCCGGTCTCATTTAACAGCAAAGATTAAATAAAAGGGTTAAATGGTCAGGCCTTCTGATGGACCGGGGTAAAATGAAGAGAGCGATCATGGATCGCTCTCTGATTGCGCACGCTCCCTCCTGGCACGCAATTTCATTATTGAATTGCTTCAATGGTATGTTACATGGGATTAAATTCTGTAATGTTGAAATCAAAATTAAGATGAGGTTGTAATTGATACGTTATAAAATTTTTATTAAATGTTATATAATTCACTCTTTTTGTTTTTAGGAAAATTAAATTTATTGAATCATGAATTCATATGATGAAGTGTTACAACATTATTTGATTGTTGCTGTTAGGTTATTATTAATTCAGGAGTTTGACCTGGTCCCTCCGGTCAATGTTTATCTCTCGCGATCTTGCGATCAGCGATTTTTCCCTCCTCTTTATTTTTTTTAAAAACATTAAATACTTAATTATGAAAAAGACATATTTTATGATCTTGTTGATTGCAGGTTCAATGGCCATACAACCCGCCTGCAATACAAGTAACAAAACCAAAGGCGCTGTCATCGGTGCTGCAGCAGGTGGAGCAGCAGGTGCAGTACTTGGAAAAAAGAACAAAGCAGTAGCCATCATCCTGGGTGCAGCCGTTGGCGGAGTTGCAGGAGGTTTGATCGGGGATTATATGGATAAGCAGGCTGCTAAAATCCGTGAGGATATTAAAGGAGCCAAGGTAGAACGAGTAGGGGAAGGTATCCTGATCACGTTTGATTCCGGAATATTATTCAACATTGATTCCGATGCACTGAAACCAGCGACGAAGGATAATCTTGACAAGCTGGTACCGATTCTCCAGAAATATAATGATACAGAATTAAAAATCCTGGGTCATACAGATAATACAGGTACTGAAAAACATAATAAGGTTTTATCCGATAACAGGGCTACGGCAGTCAATGATTACCTGATCATGAAAAGTGTAGCCTCGGCAAGATTACATGATACAGGGTATGGAGAATCTGATCCGATTGCAACCAATGATACACCTGAAGGTCGTCAATTGAACAGGAGAGTTGAAGTCGTGATCATCGCTGATAAAAAATTACAGCGGGCTGCGAAGAATGGAGAATTGGCCGGCGGTAATTAATCCGATACAAGTCTTTACATCAGTTGTTGGAGAAAACTCCAACAACGGCAAAGGCCGATGCAAGAGATATCTCCGAAAAGCAGATGCAGGAGTTTTCTCCTGCATCATATGAAGACACAAACTTATTTTCAAAACGCAAACTAAAATACCAATTATGAAAAACTTACTTCCCGTTATTTTAATCGTAGCCGCGGTCATCTTTGGCTATGAAGGTTATCACCAGATGCAGAATTCAGCAGAGCTCAAAATAGGTGACCTCAAAATTGAGGCAGGGGCCAAGGGTGGTAAAGATTCTGCCTATATCTTTTACGGACTTGGTGCTATTTGTTTAATTGCCGGTTTAGCGATGATTTCCAAAAAAGGTAATTTGAATTGATTTAGGGCATCCTTTGTAGATTTGCCCCAAATTAATCCATCATGATCAACCATTTTGCCCTCATCGGGGCCGCGGGTTTCGTAGCCCCACGACATATGAAGGCAATCAGGGATACGGGAAATGACCTCGTAGCAGCTTACGACCCATTTGATTCGGTTGGCATCATCGATAGTTATTTTCCACAGGCAGCTTTCTTTGTCGAGTTCGAACGATTCAACAGGCATATTGAAAAACTAAAGCGCAAAGGATCACCCGTTCACTTCATCAGCATCTGTTCACCTAACTATCTTCACGATGCCCACATTCGTTTTGCTCTTCGCTACGGAGCTGATGTGATCTGTGAAAAACCCATCGTACTCAATCCGTGGAATGTCGAGGCGCTCCAGGAGATCGAACATGACTCCAATCATCGGGTCAATACCATTCTTCAATTGAGATTACATCCAAATGTCATCGCTCTGAGAGAGAAAATCCGGAATGGCCCGCCTGATAAAATATATGATGTGGATCTCACGTATATCACCGCGCGGGGAAACTGGTATTACACAAGCTGGAAAGGTGAAGAACGAAAATCAGGCGGCATCGCAACGAATATCGGTGTGCATTTTTTCGATATGTTGCAATGGATCTTCGGTGATGTCAAATCAAATTATGTCCATCTTCATTCACATGATCGTGCAGCCGGGTATCTTGAATTTGCTAAAGCAAGGGTGCGCTGGTTTTTAAGTATTAATGCAGATACGATTCCTGAAGAAGTCAGAAAAAAAGGCGGCCGCACCTACCGCTCTATCACCATCCAGAATGAAGAATTTGAATTCAGTGAGGGATTTACTGATTTACACACGGTGAGCTATCAAAATATATTGGCTGGAAAAGGATTTACGATGGAAGATGCGAAACCATCAATTCAACTTGTGTACGATATTCGCAATGCAGAGTTGAGTCAAAAGGGTGAAAAACATCCCCTCACAAGTTTGCATGCATCCGCTCATCCATTTGCGGGAAAACATTGATTCCGGATAAAATTGGTTTTGACAACATGAAAAATGTATCTCCATGAAGATTGTCACCGTATTGGGAGCGCGTCCGCAGTTTATCAAAGCATCCGGAGTGTCAAGAGCTTTGGCAAAGTATGATGGAGTGAAAGAAATCATCATTCATACCGGGCAGCATTTTGACAGCAATATGTCCGATATATTTTTCTCCGAACTCGATCTCAAAACTCCCAACTATCATCTTGGTATTCATGGG
This sequence comes from uncultured Saprospiraceae bacterium, assembly GCA_963746195.1. Classification (GTDB taxonomy): domain Bacteria; phylum Bacteroidota; class Bacteroidia; order Chitinophagales; family Saprospiraceae; genus Opimibacter. The sequence continues at coordinate 686,467 of CAVVAS010000005.1, forward strand.
TTGAGTCACGGAGCCATGACAGGTAGGATGATGGAACAAATCGAAATTCTACTTAGAGAAATTCAGCCAGACGTCGTCAATGTATACGGTGATACGGATTCGACACTTGCAGCAGCATTAGCAGCAGCCAAGTTGCATATTCCGGTGGCGCATGTTGAAGCAGGTCTTAGATCTTTCAATAGGACCATGCCGGAGGAAATAAATAGAGTTCTGACGGATCATGTTGCTGATACTTTATTTACACCAACAAAATCTGCAGTGATCAATTTGAAAGCAGAAGGGATTTCTGACAATAAAATTTTTCCTGTTGGCGATGTGATGTACGATGCAGCATTATTTTATTCTGCCTTAGCTCATGCGCAAAGTAAAATATTGAAGGAATTAAAACTTGAATCAAAAGGATATTATCTCGCGACGATTCATCGACCAAATAATACTGATACACCTGAAGCACTTAAATTAATTTGCAAAGTATTGGAAGAAGCTGCACAAAAAATACGCGTGATCATGCCCGTGCATCCGCGTACCAGAAAAAAGATGAGCGAATTCGGTATAGAGCTGAAAAAAGTAGAATGCATCGATCCCGTCGGATATCTCGACATGATCGAACTTGAAAGTCAATCAAAATTGATCATCACAGATTCAGGAGGCGTGCAAAAAGAAGCCTACTTCCATCGCGTGCCTTGTGTAACATTGAGACCCGAAACAGAATGGGTGGAATTAGTCGAGCATCGATGGAATGTCGTTCTTCCTCCATCAACAGATATTGACATGGTATCCATCATTCACTACCAGGCAGGGCGAACAGGAGATAATGTGCAGCTCTATGGATCAGGGAAAGCATCGGAGAAGATCGCTGAAGTGCTGGTGACGATGACGAAGGACAGATGACTATTGACCCTTTTTCTAAGTGAATTCTTAAGTTCCTTAAGTTTCTATGTGGTAAAAAATGGTACACTTCTTTTTTGAACCACATAGAACATAGATCACATACAAAGACACATAGAAAAAACTGTCTTTGGATTAAAGTCATAGCAGCCAGTTTGGTCTTTGGTCTTTAGTCGATGATCGATGGTCCTTCACTGACTGAAAGTCACCGCCAATGTAATGACCTGGCGATACAACAAGAGAATTGTGATGTATCCCGCAACTATTACTATAGTTTTTAGTATTGTGACAATCCATGAGTTGCCATATACTCTATGTACAGCAAGTGTTTGATAAATTAAAATTAAACTCATCAGGACTATGAAGATGTAGAAACCATTAGGTACAAAGCCAAAAAGAGCAAGGAAACCATGAATCAACAGATCGGTCAGCAGACTAAATGTGAGGCCATGCATGGCAAAAATGAGATGCGGAGCCAGCCATGGCAATTTTTTTTGGAACAATAGCCAAATCAGCGACCCCCAGAAAGGAATGATAAAAAATTGCCAGGTCTTTGATTGTTTGGCTGCCTTTTGAGAAATGTTATCTGCAAAGACTTTCTCATCCAATCCTTTTATTGCTGCTTTTTTCGCCAGTAATTCTTCATAATCAAATTGAAATGAATTCCATCGGTTAATTCCATTCCGATAACCATCAATAAGTTCCTGGGGAGTGGTGTAATAAGCAGGAACAGTCGGCAGGAAAAAATAAAATAGCAAACTCGCGATAACAAACAATTGGAGGGGCTTCATGTACAAGACCCGGCGTCCTTTTATCCATTCAGCGGTGAGAAAACCTGGCTTAGAATATAAGAGCCAACAACTTTTCAACAATTTTGAATCAAAACGCACAAAATGCCAGAGAGACTGACTCAAAAATTTAGAAATGCGAAAATCGCGAGCCGGGATAATTTTTTTCTCCCCGCATTTCCGGCAATAATTACCCTTCATCTTTGCGCCACAACTTACACAGGTCTCTTTCAGAGGTGGACTGGCAACGGTTTGATCTTCCATGTTGATTTGATTAGTGAAAAAGTAAATAAATTAGTTGACTTCGGTGATACGAAAACGTCGGGACGAATGATGACAAATTGAGATTGAATTTTCATAAATCACTATTGACATAAGACCTAAGACCAAACCGGCTGCCAAGACCTTAAACCAAAGACTATTTTTCTAAGTGACTTCTTAAGTTCCTTATGTCTGTGTGGTTAAAAATGGGGGATTTTTTTTTGAACCACATAGACACATAGATCGCATAGAAAGACACATAGAAGAATTTAAAAGCAACTCCCCCTTTCAGGGGGCGGGGGGTAGAATGATATTCTCACTTCTCTCACTCCTCTCACTTTTCTTACTTTTACTCCACACAGACTCCCTCAAATCCAATGGCCAAAAAAACCAAAAAATCATCTCCGGGTCCACAAAAAACAATAGCAAAGCCTGTACGTGCAGCTCCTACTAAAGACGGCATGAATATCAATTTTGAATGGATTGCTTTGGGAGTCACCATTTTCTGTTGTGCACTCATTCGTTTTCGGTTATTGAATATACCGTTGGAGCGCGATGAAGGTGAGTATGCTTACATCGGAAACCTGATGCTCAATGGAAAAGCACCATACACCGAAGCCTACAGCATGAAACTGCCGGGAACCTCCGCGATGTATTCTTTATTCATGGAATTATTTGGAAAAAATAGTTTCGGCATACACATGGGTTTGTTGCTGTTAAATATGGCGACGATCATTTTTCTTTTCCTGGCATTTAAAAAATTATTTAATTCTTCAGTGGCGCTTATTGCCGCTTCTGTTTATGCCATCATGTCGATAAGCCCGACCGTTCTTGGTTTCGCAGCACATGCTACTCATTTTGTCAATTTTTTTATGGCAGTGGCTTTATATTTTCTTGCCGGTTACTATGATAAAAGAAAAATCCTTTATGCTTTTTTAGTGGGGATCATGTTTGGCTTGTCTTTCGTAATGAAGCAGCAGGCGATATTTTTTATTTTATTTGGAGGCATCGCTATTGTTCTTGTTGGAGCCCTTGAAAAACCAATCGTCATTAAATCCATCATCTTACCTGCATCGGTTTATAGTGCAGGTGTTGTGATTCCTTATGGCATTACAGTATTAATGTTGAAAATGGCCGGTGCTTTTGACAAATTCTGGTTCTGGACAGTGAGCTACGCCGGGAAATATGCAGGAGGACTAACATTCAGCGAAGGGATGAAAGAATTTGCAACAAGGTTTAAACCGATGTGGGAGGAATTTGCTGTTTTTTGGTTACTTTTTTTTGCGGGAATGATTTTGGTTTTTTTGACGAAGTTTTCATTGAAACAAAAACTGACCATTGTTTTATTTTCTTTTGCTGCATTTTTGACGATTTGCCCCGGATTTTATTTTCGGCGACATTACTTCATTACATTTTTACCTGCGGTAGGATTATTGTGTGCTATTTCTTTGTACTACCTGGGCTCGCTGTTTACAAGTTTGAGTAAGACAAGGTTAATCTCAATTTTACCCTTTGCTCTTTTTGGTCTTGTGGCGATTGTTGCAATTACACGTAACAAGGATTTTTATTTGCAATCTTCTCCGGACGAGATCAGCAGAAAACAATATGGCAATAACCCGTTTATCGAATCGGTTACGATTGCCGACTATTTAAAACAAAACACAACTGACACGGACAGAATTGCTGTATTGGGTTCGGAACCACAAATATTCTTTTATGCGGACAGGTTATCAGCGACGGGATATATATATACGTATCCGTTGGTAGAAATCCAGGAGTATAATCAAAAGATGCAGGAGGAGATGATCGCAGAAATTGAAAAAATAAAACCAAAATATTTTATCTATATCGCCATCTCTGCTTCCTGGCTCCCTAAACAGGATTGTCCGAAAACGATTTTTGACTGGATTAATCAATACAGCAATCAGAACTATGACTTAACGGGTATCGCTGATATTACAGGAGGCCAAACGATATATAAATGGAATGATGATGCCAGGACATATAAGCCAACGAGCCAGCAACATATTTTAATTTATAAAAGAAAGGAAGGTATTTAGCATCTTTTGTAAACCGAAAATCAATACTTAGGATTAAGTAGATGTCGAAGATTCGTCGCTTTGAATTCTTTTTTTATTGTCCGAAAATAAAAGCAATAACGAGACTATTCCGAATACAACAACAAGCGTCATGGAAATGGCATGCGTTAAAGTAGCAAATGCAAGTCCGTCCTGGTGTGACAATCCATAAAGCATCAATCCTTCGGATACCAGCAAATGATAAGCTCCGATTCCCCCCTGCACCGGAGCAGCCATTCCCAATCCGCTCACAACTAATATAAACAGTGCCGCACTCCATCCCAATTGTGATGTAGCCGGAAGGATAGAAAAACTAACATACATACCCAGGAAAGCAAGAAACCAGATAAATACAGAATGGAATATAAACAGCCATGGTCTTTTCAGTTTTGCAATCGAAAATAAACCATGTACCAATCCTTTCATTAAATGCACCCATTTTGATTCTTCTTTATTTTGATTTGATCTTTTGATTGTAATGAAAATGAAAATGATCAAAAACATCATGAGTGCAAGGACAATAAACAAAATAGTTCCGGAAGACATAAGTTGCTGTCCTTTTGCAGCAAGTGGATGAATGACAGTGTCCCGTAAAAAATTTCCCAATCGGTCTACTTCAATGATGAAGGATAGAAAGAGAAGAATAAATAAACTAAGTACGTCAACTAGTCTTTCGATGATCACTGTACCTACCAGGCTGCTAAATGGAATCTTTTCTGCTTTGCTCAATGTTCCGCAACGGGTCACTTCCCCCAATCGAGGTAATGCGAGATTTGCAAAATATCCCACCATCAGGGAGTAAGCAGTGTTTTTTAAAGAAGGCGTATAACCGAGTGATTCAATGAGAAGTTTCCAGCGATAAGCGCGACTGATAAAAGAAATGATACCGATCAGAATCGCAACAAGGAGCCAGGAGATTTTAGCCTCGAGCATTTCATCCAGGATGGCTTTCACACTGATTCCCTTGAAAGCCAGGAGCAGCAAGCCCACAGTAACCGCTAGTAGTATAATATATTTGACTATCGAAAAAATCTTTGATTTCATACGTTGTATTTATCAGTCGGTAGCCTCATTTGATTTGTAGCTACCGGCATAAATCCTGGCCAGTTGTTTTGCAATGAAACCAGGCCAGAAACGATTGAACATGAGTAGGTCTTCACTTTGTCTATGATTCGCTACCAGGCCTGATGTTGTTGCAGAGTCTGAATGTATTCTGTGCTGTAAAAGCGTTTTAGTCACATATACAAACCTGCCTTTCATCTCCGACATTCTGTACCATGCATCCCAATCCATATTTATTGAAAATTTATTACTGAATTGGAAATGGGTTAAGTTTTCAAGGTTATACATCACACTTGGAGCTGCTATCGGGCAGCCAATGGATAATAGATAATTTTTCCAGGTTTTATTTTTAATGTTTTTTTTGATCGGCATAAAAGATAAAAGCATAAATCTTTTGATGAGTAATAATCGATTGTATGATCTTATTTTTTGACCAGCAATCTCGTTATATCCCGTAAAACAGATAAGCGTATCATTAAATTTTTCAGCAGCATCAAGACATCTTTCGGTATACTCCGGCATATAAAGATCATCCTGGTGCGCCAGCGTCACATACTTTGTTTTAGCCTGTTGCAGACTGAAATTCCAATCATGGACTATACCCTGGCCAGGCAAAGCAACATAGATTTCAACGTCATATTTTTTTGCAATTCCCTCAATGAAAGCTGATGGAGTGGATGTCGATATATAAATTTTGCTCTCAATGGTCTGCGCCTTTAATGAATCCAGGCATGCTGTAAGATATGGAGAATCTTTGTGGGCCATCACGGCAAATGAGTGACTGATCATCGTATCTCCATTAGTTATTTTTTTGGGTAATTGGTGATATCAAAACTAATGGCAGCTAATAATAATTGAAATCCAAGGGTTATCAATAAAGTAGGGATGACTACAGTTCCCGTTGGTGACCCGATGCCCAGGTGCTGATATTTAATTAAATTGACTAACCCGAAAATGAAGCCTGTAAAGAATAAAATCATTCCCCAAAAAATATAAATGGAAGCGATATTAAAGTCAAATAAAAAATATTTCAGAATAATTCTCCTGATCAGGGCTATGAACAGTTTTGGTGGAAATTCGAATAAAGTTTTTGTCCTGGAAAGACCGGAAACTTCGTTTCCATAAATGGCTTTCATCGGAACATCCTGAACCACTGCATTCGCGTGGTACAATTCAATAAGCATTGATGATTCGAAGAAATACCTTTTATGGATTTTCCCCAAATCCATATTTTTAAGTGTGTCTATTCGTATAGCAGTGAATCCATTTGAAGCATCAAAAATATTCCAGTAGCCCGATGCTGCTTTAATCATGAAACTCAGTCCAAGATTTCCAATTCGTCGCGTAAGAGGCATGCTTTTCAATGCATTGAAATCCCTGAACCTGTTGCCTTTCGTAAAATCGGCTTTATCTTCTATTAATGGACGTAATATTTCAGGAATATAGACAGGATTCATCTGACCGTCGCCATCTATTTTAATCGCTATATCAGTATTCAGTTCAATTGATTTATTATACCCGGTGATCATAGCACCTCCCACACCCTGGTTTTTCTCGTGGCGCAGATAGATGATCTTTGAATTTTCTTTTGCCAGGTTGAGCAATATCTTCTCCGTGCCGTCTGCCGAACAATCATTGACGGCAATAATCCAGGAAATGTCCACCGGTAAATTTCGGATCACCTGTTCAATATGATTCGCTACATTATGGCATGGGATCACTATTGAAATTGTCATATTGGTTTCCGTTTATAAATGTAGATCCCTAATGAATCTTTTACAGGCGTCAGGCTGTCTACTTCAATAGGATGAGGCTTATAGGTAAACAGGATATATTTTATACCCAATTGTGGCAGGCGCGGTGAACAAGGATCCATTTTGATAGCATATCGATCCATTTGTACAAGTGAAAATTTTACAGAGTCCTGATCAATATAAGATAACATGTCAATATGGGCGTAGCGGTTATAAATACTGTCGCTTTTCATTGACGGATCCAGGACATGAAGTTTGTTGAGCTGGGGAGCATATTTCACGCCATTAAAACAATTCACACCGGTTGCTTTGACGAAATTGGCAAACCTGAAATCTCCAAAAACCGCCCAACCGGCTTCGGGATCTTTTTTATGGATGGCGGATACGATCTTATAAAGTCCATTTTCAAGATAAGGTGTCAATCCTTTAGCAAGAGGGTTAATCGTGATGTTAGGAGCTATGAATCCCAGGCACAACGAAAAGAATGCGATCCGGAAAATGATGTGTTCTCTGAAATGAAGCAAAAACCAGTTAAGCCCGGTATAGATCAATGTTGCATAAATGACCTGGACTGATGTGAAAAACATATTCGCATCTTTATTGATCAGGGTGTTGAGTGCGTACGATAGGATGAAAATGATCACCAGCGTTATCGCCTTTGTCAGGATATTATTTTTTAGCAATGCACTTTGATGGTGAGCCAAAAATAAAATGGCAATGACCACATTTGAAAAGCCAAAAACAAATTTTGTTCTAAAAGGAGGACTGACACTAAAAAAACTCAATTTGGCTAAAAACGGAGGAAATCCTACGAGGATCCAAACTAATGTAAGTAATTGAACCATTACAGCTGCTAATAAGAGCGGATTTGTTTTCTTCGTTTTTAAAAAATCGGCCAATATCATCAGTGAAGCAAGCGGAAATAACATGATATAGGATGAATGTTCACATATGTTGGGCCAGGTGGTAGGAAATGAAGACTCTTTTACAAACAGTTTGAAATTGTCCGTAAACAATCGAAGAAATGCGAAATCACCTCCTTTCTCACCGCGTTTACCAGGGTATACCGTATTGGTCACCACGTCAATAGTGCTCTTTGTTTCGTGATAAAACAAATACACCAGTCCAAACAAAAGAATAATACTGCCTCCTATCGACATTATTTTCAACGTAGCTTTTTTATTGAATTGCACTTTAAGGAGGATTTTATTTTTAATTAAATACCCGGCGAAAAGTGCAAACAAAAAATACGCGAGAGGAACCATATAAGGCAGATAAAGCGTCATGGCAAAAGAGTAAGCCGCCAGGACGAAGGCAATACCATTGGCCACTATAATCCATGGTTTATCTGAGAACAGGATATATAAAAATGAAACGACTGCAACGCAACCAAAAGTAAAAATGTCGGTGCTGATCGACCACCACTGTATCGAAGTCGAAAGCAAAAGCCATACACTGCCAAGGACGCTCAATCCAAAATGATTCTTTGTAAAGAGCATGAACATCAAAAAGGCAGCGATCAAAAAAGGAAATATTCTGAAATTCCAGTACCAGGAAAACGCCCTTTCATTGTCGAGGATGTAAAATCCCCATAAAGCCGGTCTGAGTATGCTTGTAATGTGATGCGTCGGTAATCCCATTAAAACCGGGGTTGTTCCGTAACCCAGCGCGTCATTTGTAACAGGAAAATCCTGTTTACATTGGGCCATCAGGAAACTTGTCGTGACAAGCCACTCATCCGATCTGATGCCATGAGCTTCACCGGCTAAGAGACCTCTTTTGGGATCACCACCATCCGGAACCAATCTGTTCCAATAAGAAATCGATGAATTATGCCATTTTAAGCTAACGAACAACACGTATAAGAAGAGACATGCAATAATAAATATGCGCGACTTTTGATCAAAACGTATTAATTCAAAGTCAGGTCTACTCTCTTTTGCAGATACAGGTGCATCAGTTCGTTTACTTTGAATGGGCTGCTTTGTTTTGGAAGTTGGCTTTCGTTTTTTTTGGCTCATTGGTGTTGCTTAGTCGGATTTCCTTACATCTGTGTAAAGAGAAAGTAATCCGGTTACAAATTTATAAGACCTTTCCGGTAAGCCTAATATACTTTATTTTTATTTCAATCTCTATTCTCTTCATTTTAGACCCGTGTTCTTATTTTCCTTAAATGTATTCATTCCGGTGTGAATAGTTGATTACTTTTAACATTATGTTTCATTCGGAATTTTACCTGCCTTCCCTTGTTGTAAATGCCAGCAAATAACAATCCTTCAGTATCGGTTGTCATGCCCGTTTATAACGGAGAGAAATACCTTGCTGAGGCCATTCAGAGCATTCTTTCTCAAACCCTTTCTGATTTCGAATTTATCATTATCAATGACGGATCTACTGACAATTCAGCATCTATTATCCAACAGTTTTCTTCCGTTGATCCCAGGATTAAAATATTGACCAATTTACATCCTCTGGGTAAGGCTGGTGATGGTGCAAAAGAAATGGGAATTGGCGTTGCGAAGGCTCCTTATATTGCTATCATGGATGCTGATGATATTGCAAAACCAAGTCGTCTTGAGCGACAACTTGCATTTATGCAGGAGCATCCGGATGTTTTCCTTTGCGGATCATGGGCTGAATATATCGATGGAAATGGAAATGTGTTTCTCGACTGGAAGCCTTTTACTGAACACGATCAAATCATAAGGGTTTTATATTTTAAAAATTCCATTATTCATCCAACTTTTTTCTTTCGAAATGATTTGGGTGGTGAGCCATTCTATGAAACAAAATATAATTGGTTTAATGATTTTTATTCACAACTCAAATGGATAAAAAAAGGAAAGCGTCTTGCAAACGTTCCTGAGATTTTATTATTGTACAGGGTTTCAGGTAGCAGCACGACACAAACCAATATCAAAAATAAAGTCATGGAATATTTCAAAATCCGGAATGAAGTAGCCCAATATGGACCCGCCCGGCCATCCTTATATCACCGGGTGCTTATATTAATGCAGTATATTGGAATTACTTACCTGCCTGAAAAGTTGATTTTACGATTTCATCCGATATTTAAAAAAACGATCTGACCCTGACATTATTGATTAGCATGTCTGACTACAATCAAACCTATCATACAGAAATCGAAGAAAGTGCAAGGCAATCGGCAGGCACTGTCATTAAATTGCTGATCAGCATGCTCCAACCACAATCTGTGGTGGATGTGGGTTGCGGACGAGGAACATGGTTATTTGAATGGCAACAACAAGGCGTTAAAGATATCCTGGGAATAGATGGTGCTCACCAGGACAAGAAAAAATTACTGATTGCGGAAAATTATTTCCGGGAATATGATTTGAATATGCCATTTCATTCCGACAGCCGATTTGACCTGGCCACCTGCATGGAAGTAGTTGAACATCTTCGTTCGGATTCGGCGGATACGATCATTAAGACGCTGACAGCATTATCTGACATCATCGCATTCAGCGCAGCTATTCCTCACCAGGGAGGCTTTAAGCATATCAATGAACAATGGCCATCTTATTGGGCAAAAAAATTTGAGGCATATGATTATGTTTTAGTAGACGCACTTCGATGGAAGCTATTGGCTTCAGATCAGGTTTCATGGTGGTACCGCCAAAATCTTTTCCTCGCTATGAAAAGAAATAAATACGAACAATCTTTCAATAATTATCCATTGTATTCGCCTGACTTTTATCTCATGTATAAACTAGTATATAAGGTCTCGACAAATCCATTTTCCAGAGTATTATTTTCAGTGCAGCAATTTATTTACAATCATTTTCATTCTTTCTATCACCGTATGCTTCCCTTCATCAAGAAAATGCGAAATCGTAAATGAATCCCGTTGTCCGACTTGTATTTTTTAACCCAGTGATGAATTACGCCGTTTGGTCTCTTCGCCGATATATTCGAAGAGTCTCCGGACTTGTGGGCGCCAATGCATCCATTGTGGATATTGGTGCGGGAGAATGCCAGTACAAACCTTTTTTTACAAAAGCAAAATACGTCAGTACGGATTGGTGTGGCACAACAGATCATCATAGATATTCATCAGGCATTGATGTGATTAGTCCTGCAGAAAATCTGCCTTTTGAAAACCAAAGTTTTGATTTTGTCCTCTGCACCCAGGTACTTGAACATATCCGGAAACCAGAACTGGTCATCCAGGAAATATCCCGCATCATTAAACCGGGAGGATTATTGTTTTTGACAGTACCTCAAAGTTGGGAAGAACATGAACAACCTCATGACTATTATCGCTTTACCCAGTTTGCATTAAAGGCTCTTGCCGATGATCATCAATTTGAAGTCATAGAGATTAAACCACAGGGAGGACGATTCCTGGTCATAGGTTTTTTCCTGGCATGGAGTATACCGACGTTGTTACGTAATGGGTTGGGAAAAATTGGTTTTTTGATCGGCGTCATTGTTTTTTATCCGCTCAATTTCATCATTGCACTATTCTTTTTTGTGTTGGATCCTCTGGATCGAAAGAGGGAATTCACCATGAATTACGAATGTATTTTCAAAAGAAAAATGCCAGGCACTATTGTTTAATATACAAAATCGTGCTTTCCACTGCACTATCAGGCACTGGTGTCCTGAATAAATGATTAAAAGGAGGCCGGAAATGCAACTCCGGAATCGTATTGACCGGCACATCTTTGACAGGGAATGATTGCGGTTCGTAATTGGCTTTTTTAATCAAATATTTGAATACGTTAAACTTCCCCCATTGTTGTCTCACAGATATAAGATCAGGCACTGCACTTGTATCTGCAAAAAGATTATACCCCAGGTAACCAATGACCACTTTGCTGTTTAGGTAATACATGTAAGATGTCTCTTCATAATTCGTGGCAATGACAAGCGAATCCGGATTGGGATATTTCTCTTTAATAAAGGGGATCATATAATCCAGGGGACCTTTATTTTGATGACTCAATTCATAGGCGTGCCCTAAAATATTTTCAGAATTGCTGATGATGCTGTGCAGGAAAAATGCTATAAATATGCATGCCAGCCCAACCATTTTAAGAGAAAGCAGACTTTTGCTGTTCTGGCCATATAGTTTTAAAACCGAAAAAAGATCGAGGAGAATAATCACCATTAAAATAGGTTGCAGGGAAATAAAATACCGGGTATACATGTAATTGGGAATCCTTGCAATCATCAATGCATAAATGATAAATAAAACAGTTAAAAAAGAAGAGATCCTGATGGAAACAGGTTTTTCTTTTAAAAATGTTTTAATGTCCACCAACAACAATAATTTCAATACAACAGCCAGCCATAAAATTTCGAATATTTTAAAATAGTTGAACACGTTTTTGACATTCACCCAATAAGCGGTATTATCAAAATTATTACGCAGTTCCATGGCTTTCGAGATCTCAAAAGTTTTGAAATAAGAAAGCAGTGGAATTACAGCTATCAATGAAATCACCAGTGACAAGACGATTGGATAATTATTCTTAAGAGAAGTCATGAATCCTGATTTCCGCCAATCATACACACCATTGACTATTTCTGACAATCCTATGGTTCCAACCAGGATAAAATAAACCGGGGCGAAAGTGAGAAATAACACCCACAGGCTGACAGACAAAATCGCGATCAAAATCATTTTGTTGAATGGCCGGTAAAATCTAAACCAACCATACAGGCTCAGGATCAAAGAAATTAAAAGCATGACAAGTGCATAATACCTGACCTCTCTTATCAGCAGCATCAAAGAAACAGATCTCAATTCAAGAAGAAGAAATAAAAAGAAAAACGCGTACCTGGAAAATTTGTCCTTGAAAATCCCGGAGATAAAAAACACAAGCAGAAATAATCCTGCTAAGCCGGCAAGAGCAAAAGTCGTTCTGTAGATCGCGGTCTTGGCATATATATTATCTGTCAGCTGCGCCAGCTTATACCCAAGTATTCCATAATAGTATTGGGCCCATCCGGCACCTCCGACATAAGCGTCGTCCTTTTCATGAACCCCAAGTTTCGGATTGTTGTGGTTGAGGTCATAAAAAATATTTCTTCCATCATGCACCTTTGGATATCCGTACTGAAGCACGCGTTCAGTTCCCATGGCCGTCATGCTTTCATCCGCCCACATCAGGGGATAAGATATATTTTTAAAAATGCCGAATAAAAAAAGGACAAGCAAAACAATTGATCCGATCAATAGCTTGCCGGTGTTTTTTATTTTAAAATCATGATAATTGAAAAACGTTGAATTCCGGACAAGTTTTGGTTTTGCCGCGGATTGCGTTTTATTTTTTTGTTTTTTAGGGCTCATTCTATAGTGATATAGTGTATGCTTATTTTAGTAGCGGGTACGTGTTAAAATCTACATTAGTCGAATCTCCTTTTTGGACCTTATAAATAAAATATTTTTCGTCACTCACAATTCCGGCATCAAAAGATGTAAGAAAATCGATCTGAATGTCTTTAGCAATGGAACCATGTTGAAGGGGGAAAAATGTTTTGCCATCCTTTGAGATCTGCGGTGCAGTATCTTTTACAAGCAAAATACTTGAATGCCCCTGTCGCATGAAATTTTCGATTTTCGATAGCAATTGCTGAAAGGTCATTTGAGTGGATCGCTGTTTGCTCCATACGGTAAAACTTCCAAAGGCATCCATCTGAGGATAATAAATCTTAGTATCAAGGTAAGACGCCAAAGGCGATGCAGTAAAATCTGTTATACCGGCAATGGTAAGTGTATCCAAATTGTTTTTTCGGATATAGTCAGCGGCATCTTTGCTTGTCGAAAATTTATATTGATAGTCCATCGTGAAAGCTACCAATGCACCGATAATATTAAATATAAAAACACCCGCGAGGAATGGCTTGCTTATTTTATCTCCAAGGTTTGCGAAAAATTGAAGGATCGCGCCTTGATATTTTTTATCCCTGTAGTATCCGCCCAGCCAATAGCAAATCACCAGTCCAATCAATAAATGTCCACAATAACGTAAATGAACTAAACCGGTATAATAATAAATGAAAAGAAGCACCACGGTCGCTATGACGTAAAGCAGAAGGATCAATGGCTTTCGCAAAAAGATAATCACTCCTGATATAAAAACTAAACAAGGCAAATACAGCCAGGCCCACGCATGAGTTGCATTGGCAGCAAGCCATTCGCTGAAAGTGATACCTGCTCCTGATGCAGGATCATTGAGGTAAAGACTGGTATTCCAAAAATTGACCTGGAATTTTGGAATATAAAAATAGGTGGTGAATAATTTTGACGCGATCACTGACCATCGCGCCGAATCAAAAAAAGAAGAGGCATAAGCTACAGGAAAGGAGTTATTCTTATCCGGCCAGATCTGCCACAGCATAAAAACAACACCTGAAATAAAAATTAAAATACCTGTGGTCAGCTCAACCGTATTTTTTTTATTCTTTTCCTGGTAAAGAAGATAATCCAGTATTAGTAAACCGGCAATTCCCGCTGCGATGACCATCGGAAAAATAGTCACATTAGCGATCAGGGCAAGAAAAATACCCAATAATATATAATGGGATTTTCGATTTTTATACAAAGCACAAACGAGAAATAATAGCAATACTCCTAATCCATAACTTCGGCTGATCACCGCATACTCATACAATGGAAAGTAACCGAATGAAAATAAAATTTTGTAAAAATTACTGACCTGTGCATACCGGTTGAATACATAAATAAATCCGCAGGCTATCATAAGATGAAGGACTTGCATATACACCGGGTTGTTTGAAAAACATGTGATCAGGTAAAGCAAAGAATGCCACAAACCGGGATTGCCTTCGTACCTGATATTTTGAAATAACTGGGACAATGAATGTGCATCCCTGGCGACGAGCCAGGCTTGATGTTCATCACGCCACATTTCGTGATGCCAAAGTCCAAAGGCAGCGAAACATAAAAAAACACCTGTTACGATGAGTGAATAACGAAGTTGTTTAGAAGATTCTTCAATGAGCGGCTCAGGTATGATCTCACTTTTCTTAAGCGAAGAAGGCCCGACTCGTTTTTTCTTTTTTGCTTTAGACATGAAGTGAATTACAGGGTAGGTGGGGGCATTGATGACTTGAGGACAATATTTATTTCTATGCTTTTAACTCTTTTAAAAATAATTGAATTGAAAATTATTGGTCAATTTACTAAATTGCATGAATAAGCTTACGGCAATGAAAGTTTTCTATTTTAATCTCCTTCTGTTACTGCTTCCTTTTGGTTCTCACGAACAAACATCAGTGACCAATTCGGCAGGTTCCGGAGAAGAAGTACCAAGCGCGGCTTGCCTTGCTTGTGCCGGAACAGACTGGATAAACCCTGATAATATCTCATCAGCAGATGATTCAGTGGCGACTACCGGATTAAATCCTTATGGGAATTGTTTTATGAGCACATGTTTTTTTTCCAGGTTTCTTTTTGCACGCAATTTTAATTTTAAAATTCCTGTTGATGCCACCATTGATTCAGTTTTTGTGGATATACGCAGGGGAGCTAACATCGAAAATGCGATAAGGGATACAATTGTACAATTGGTTAAAAGTGGTACACCTACAGGATCGAATTTGGCATCTGCTATCATTTGGCCCAAGTCACTTCGTTACGAAAATTATGGACACGACGACCCACTATGGGGAACAACATGGCGTCCGGTTGATCTGAATGATACAACTTCCGGGGTAACATTAAAAATTGAAAATATTTCCACGAAAGAAGCAGCAGCAGGTATTGATCAAATACAGATGACGGTTTATTTCAGTACTTCAACAGGAATTTATTCAGTGACTTCAACCCCATTTAAAGTTGAATGGATCAATGCCCCCGATGAAGTATCGGTGAACATTTATACTCCCATACCTGTCAATTGCTCTTCAAAAACTTACACACTGAATGGTCAGGAAGTTTTGTCTACAGCTTACGGGCGATCCCAAACCGGGCAAAATCATTTTAATTGCGCTGTGGAGGATTTACCCAATGGATTTTATATCTGGGAAATTATCGCCGGGAGTTATACTTATTCAAGGAAAATCCTGATTGTAAAATAGCGAACTCACATTCTCTTTCACTGATGGTAAAACCTGCAGGAATGGGTTTTCTATTGGGGTTGAGCGATAGTTTGTTCAATTTCAAAAAATTGCAAATTATATTTGTTCACTTTCAAAATAATGCAAATTTTAATCGCATAATACTGTCAGCGTTTTCTATCTTGTACGCGTTAAGTAAATGTTAACTTGGGATTCTTTCAAGTTGATCCAGTATAGAATAATTCATCTAATCAATTCAAAACCAAATCGTTATGAGGAAGTTCTTACTATTCTTTTCCTTATTGCTCATGACATTGGAGATCTCAGCCCAGATGTCTGTTACCGGAACGGTAATGGATGACAAGGGCCAGCCTCTGATAGGAGCGAACATCCAGGTTAAAGGGACATCGGTGGGTACCGTGTCAGACTTTGACGGGAATTATAGCATAACAGTCCCTGCCGGGTCAGATATGCTGGTTATAAGTTACACGGGTTACACCACCAAAGAAGTTTCGGTGAATGGCTCAGGTAAGGTCAATGTTACCCTTGTTGAAGGGCTCCAGTTGACTGAAGCTGTGGTCACTGCTCTCGGGGTCACGCGGGAGAAAAAATCACTAGGTTATGCCACTCAGGAAGTAAAAGGCCAGGACCTTGATGTCACTAAAACTGACAACTTTATGAATTCCCTTTCCGGACGTGTTTCTGGTATCCAGATACGACGGACGACTAACATTGGAGGTTCTACCAATGTGGTGATTCGGGGAACTCACTCCTTACAAGGTAACAACCAGGCGCTATTCGTTGTCGATGGAGTTCCGATCAGTAACCGTTCTACAAACACAAGAGCGCAGGAACAAGCATCACCGGATTATGATTTCGGAAATGCCGCATCAGACATCAATGCCGCAGATATTGAATCTGTCAACGTCCTCAAAGGTGCCGCCGCAACTGCGCTTTATGGCTCCAAGGCTGCCAACGGTGTGATCATGATTACCACAAAGAGTGGTTCTAAGGCCGGAAAAGGAGTAGGTGTTACACTTAACTCTAATGTCTCCTTTGGTGTGATAGATAAAAGCACATGGCCTAAATACCAGCATGAATATGGTGCTGGATATGGACCTTATTATGACACACTTGATAACCGCTTTTGGGCATACGATGTCAATGGTGACGGAGTAAAAGATTTAGTTACCCCAATGACAGAAGATGCGTCATTCGGTGCCAAATTTGATCCGAACCTTATGGTTTATCAATGGGATGCATTTGATCCTGCTTCCCCAAACTACCTGAAAGCAACTCCATGGGTTGCAGGTGCACATGATCCAACAGATTTCTTTGAAACACCTGTTACACTCACCAATACTCTAGCCATTGATAAGGCTTATGATCAGGGTGATTTCAGACTTGCCTACACGAATTATAACCTTCAGGGCATGATTCCGAATAGTGAGTTGAAACGCAATAATTTTTCAGCAAAAACTACACTCAAGGTTACTGATAGATTAACAGTGAGCGGTTTTGGAAATTATATCCGCACGGATGCTGTAGGACGAAATCAAACAGGATATTCTGGAGGAGCTGCAGCCAGCTTCCGCCAGTGGTGGGAAACCAATGTGGATATCCTGCAACAGAAAGATGCTTATCTCGCAACGAGAAGAAATGTAACCTGGAATTATTCTGCTCCATTTAACCTTTCTCCTATTTATTGGGATAATCCATACTGGCAGGCTTATGAAAATTATGAGAATGATACAAGAAATCGAGTCGTTGGATATGCTACTCTTAATTATAAGCTGGCTGATTGGGTAGATCTTTTTGGTCGTGTAGCAACTGATTCTTATTCTGAATTCCAGGAAGACAGAAGAGCAGTGGGCAGCGTACCTAATCGATTTGGAATTGGAACAGATCGCGTTGACGGTAGTATTGGAAGAGTTGATGTGGGTAGCGGTTACGCCAGGAAAGACATCAGATCTACTCAATCCAATTATGATTTATATCTGAACTTCCATAAAGACCTTACTGAAAAATTAAATCTCAGCGGTTTGTTAGGAGGAAATATAAACAGGAATAGTTATCAATCCATTTATTCCGCTACAAATGGCGGTTTAGTGGTTCCGAGATTGTATTCTCTTCAGAATACAGTTTCCCCGCTTCCTAATCCGATCGAAAGGGATGAAATCATACAGGTGAATGGTTTATTCGCCAATGCTTCTCTTGGATGGGACAACTTCCTTTACCTGGATGGTTCAATCAGGAGAGATGAATCTTCTACATTACCTAAGGGTAACAACAGATATTATTATCCTTCAGTGTCGTTGAGTTTTGTTTTTGACCATTTCCTTCATCCTGATTGGTTGAGTTTTGGCAAAATAAGCGCCAATTATGCTGAAGTAGGAAATAGTGCTCCATTCAATAGCATTAATGACATTTATGCAGTGAATACAGCATTCAACGGTTCAAGTTCTTCATTACCGAATACCAAAAAGAATCCTGATCTGAAACCTGAAACGACTAAGAGTTATGAAGTCGGTTTGGAAATGAGATTCTTAAACAACAGGCTTGGATTTAATGCTGCCTGGTACAAAACGAATTCGATCAACCAGATTCTGCCTGTAAGAACTTCTTCTACTACAGGGTATACATTTAAAGTCATCAATGCAGGTGAAATTGAAAATAAAGGTGTTGAATTGACTTTGAATGTTGTGCCAGTCAGAACAACAGACTTTAACTGGTCAATTGATTTCAACTGGACTCGCAACCGAAATAAAGTTGTTTCGTTGACAGAAGGACTTACCAATCTTCAATTAGGTTCATTCCAGGGTGGTGTGACACTCAATGCTAAGGTCGGTGAGCCTTATGGCGTTATTTACGGACAGGATTATACGTACTATGATAATGGAACACCTGATGATAAGTCAGATGATACCAAGAGGCTCGTAGGAGCTAATGGACGTTGGGTAAGAACTGCAGCTTCTAACCTGGTCATAGGTGATCCAAATCCGGATTGGACAGGTGGAGTGATGAATAAATTCACGTACAAAAATTGGGCTTTGAGCTTCCTGGTGGATATGCAGCATGGTGGTGATATATTCTCACTTGACTTGTATTATGGTACGGCTACAGGTATCTATGAAGAACAGGCAGGATTGAATGACCTGGGTAACCCGGTTCGCAATCCGCTTACAGGTGGACCAGATTCAGGTGGAAGGATATTAGATGGTGTTACAGCAGATGGATCACCAAATACAACCCGAATAGCCGGAAACCAATACAACAGATGGGGATATGCTATTGAACCACAAAGTGCATATGTATATGATGCCAGCTTCGTCAAACTGAGAGAATTGGCACTTACATATACTTTCCCGCACAACTGGTTAAAGAATTCATTGTTCCAGGATGTTCAACTGAGTTTCGTAGGTAACAACATTTGGATCATCGACAAGAACCTTCCTCATGCTGATCCTGAATCAGGATTGGGATCAGGAAATCTTCAGGGATATTCAACCGGTTCATTACCCTCAACGAAAGACTTTTCATTTAACTTAAATGTCAGATTCTAATATGAAAAATAAATACTTACTGTTTGGATTCTTACTTGCATTCGTTGCCTGTACAGGAGACCTCACAGATCTAAATGTCGATAAAAAGAACCCCGTAGCAGTGCCGGGGGAAACACTCTTTACCTCTGCGCAGAAAAATCTTGTCGACCAGATGACGAGTACCAATGTGAATTTTAACATCTTTAGATTGTTTGTTCAACATTGGACTGAAGCCACTTATGTCGACGAGGCTAACTACGATCTCACTACCAGGAGCATCTCTGAGCAACATTGGGATGAACTTTACAGAAGAACATTGGCTAACCTGAAAGAATCAGCCAGGATCCTTGCTGCGGAAGTAGTTCCGGATGCTTTAAAGGCTGAAAAGCAAAACAAACTTGCTATCATTGAAGTCCTTGAGGTTTATACTTATTCAGTTCTTGTAGAATCATTTGGAAACATTCCTTATTCAGAGGCGCTGGATTATAATAATCTCACTCCTGTGTATGATGATGGACTTACGGTTTACAAGGACCTTATTACACGGTTAAATACAGCGATTGGACAATTGGATTTAAACGCCACTAGTTTTGCTCCTGAGGCTGATAATATGTATCAGGGAAATGTTGAACATTGGCTTTACTTTGCTAACTCACTGAAGTTACGCATGGGACTTACTATTTCAGACATTCCTTCTGAAAGTGCCCTGGCAAAATCTACAGTTGAAGAGGCTGCACCGGGTGTGATCGATGATAATGATGCTAACGCAAGCGTCAAATATCTTTCTTCCACTCCAAATACAAATACATTGTATGTTGACCTTGTGGCCTCTGGTCGCCTGGATTTCATCGGTGCCAATACATTGGTGGATGTCATGAATACATTGAATGATCCTCGCAGGGCATATTATTTCCAGCACAACATTGATGAAGACCAGGATACTACTGTGAAGGGTTATGTTGGAGCACCTTATGGTATTCCTACTAATTTCTCCCAGGCTTCCAACATTAGCAAAGGAGACTTCCCGGGTGATTTCGCACTTCTTGATCCAACTTTCCCTGGCACAATTTTCAACAGGGCAGAAACTGAATTCCTGCTTGCCGAAGCTGTTGAACGCGGTTACAGCGTTGGTGGCTCTGCTGAAGAACATTACAACGGTGCTATCACTGCTTCCATTCTTGAGTGGGGTGGTACACAGGCTGAAGCTGATGAATATCTTGCTCAACCTGAAGTAGCTTATTCTTCTGCAACCGGTGACTGGAAACAGAAAATAGGTACACAAGCTTGGATCGGTTTGTATAATACCGGATTCGATGGTTGGGAAGAATGGAAACGTCTTGATTATCCTGTCCTGACTGCTCCACCTGATGCTTTAAGTCCTATTCCTGTTCGGATGACATATCCTGTTCCTGAACAGACTTTAAATGGTGCACAATGGCAGGCCGCAGTTATCGCTATTAGCGGTGGACCAGATGACCTGGTGACTACAAAACTTTTCTTCGACAAGTTCTAATATGACTTAGGATCTTTTGATCTTATGAATTATTAAGGGCCGATTCCTCATTGGAATCGGCCCTTTTCTTTAGAGGTATTGGTGGGGCTTGCCCCCACCTTTCTTAAGATATCAAAACACATATTTGTATGCAAACTTAGGCGGAGGCAAGCCCCGCCAATACAAGTTCAAATAAACACATGAGTAAAAAAGGTATTGGTGGGGCTCGCCTCCACCTTTCTAAAGTTATCAACACACACCTTAGTATTCAAACATAGGCGGAGGCAAGCCCCGCCAATACAAGTTCAAATAAACACATGAGTAAAAAAGGTATTGGTGGGGCTCGCCTCCACCTTTCTAAAGTTATCAACACACACCTTAGTATTCAAACATAGGCGGAGGCAAGCCCCGCCAATACACGTTTAACTAAGCATATAGAAAGAAGGTATTGGTGGGGCTCGCCCCCACCTCCCTTAATATCTCAATACACGTTTGATATCTGGGTGATCTACTAAATCTATTATCTGATTATTTATGCATTCTCCAGTCCCATCTTCCCAATCAGCTGATTAAATCGTGGATCTGACTTCAACTCATTCAACATTGGATAACGGATGCAGAAGATCATGCCCAGGCAGGCAATGCCAACTCGTTTTTCATAAGTCTGGTTAAGAAATTGAAATGCTGTATCATATTCTTTCAGCCCCGAATATATAAATGCATAGTCCATGTCAAGCACCACTCCGGGCTCTTCGATTTCTCTTTGTTTTATTTTCGCAAGACATTCAAGTGCTTTATCGATTTGACCTGCAGCAGCATAGGCATGACCCAAGGATGAGAATCCTTTCAGGGCATGACCTATGAGTTTTTGATATTGCTCAAAATTTTGAATTGATTTTTCATAATCACCGCTGGCCAGGTAAGTCATGCCCTTTCCTTCAAAAGCACGCCTGAAAGTTGGATCCAGTTCTATGACTTTATCATACTGTGCCAATGCATCATCAAAGCGGCCTGCAAATGAATAAGCATCTGCAAGATTGGCCATGATGGGAAGAGACAACGGATCAAGTTTGAGTGCCTGTTCCATTTTTTCGATGGCTTCGACAAATTCACCTTTCGCTATCAGGAACCATCCGTGCACCTGGTTGAGCAGTGATGAATTCAATCCCAGGCTGATCGCTTTATTGAGAGAAATTTCTGCTCCATCAAAATCCCAATTGTGATAAAATTTAATCGTGGCCAGTGAAAGATGTGATTCCGCATGATTGGGATCCAGCTCAATGGCTTTTAGTGTACAATCCTTTGCTTTGGAATAGGCGTCAGCTTTCGGCATCAAGCCGGTGGACCCCATAAACGTATAGCAAAATGATAAGGCACAATAGGGTGATGCAAAATTCGGATCTATCCGGATGACCTCTTCAAATGTTGCAATAGCCTTCGCGATATCTTCAGCATTCGATTTGGCCCAATAGTAACGCCCCTTGAGATAAAGATTATAGGCATCAATATTTTCTGTGGGAGGCTTGATGATATGGGGAGCCTTATCTGTCAGTGCAAATTTTTCTTTCAGCTTATTGACGATCTTAAGCGATATCTCATCCTGTACCTGGAAAATATCTTCAAGATCACTATCATAATTTTCGGACCAGATGTGATAACCATCAGCAGCATTGACGAGCTGTGTTGTGATACGTATTCTTTTACCAGAGCGTCGAACACTTCCTTCAAGTACAGTGGAGACGCCCAACTTAATTCCAACCTGCCGTACATCTTCATTTTTCCCTTTAAACGAAAACGACGAAGTACGGGCCGAAACCTGTAATCCCTCTACCTGTGTCAGGGCATTGAGGATTTCTTCTGATATTCCATCGCTGAAATATTCATTCTCGGCATCGGAACTCATGTTGACAAACGGAAGCACTGCAATACTTTTTTCAGAACCAGGCTTCAATCCGATCTGCGCAGCACTGGGGACTACAAGACCTTCATTAGCGATCGCATAGACTTCGATCTGCCGTTTTACATTTTTAAAGAAAAACTTCCCGAGTGAATCGGTGCTGATTTCATTTTGATTTTTGATTTCGTCAAACACCTTATCGGAAATCAAAACAGCGCCGGGAACAGAAATGGATTCAATGCGGGAAGCTACATTGACACAATCACCGTATAGCCCCTGCTCATCATATGAAACATCGCCGGAATTCAGACCTATGCGTAAAGCTACTTTCGGATCTTTTTGTAATTCCTTCTGAATCTCAATGGCACATAATACCCCATTCGCAGCACTGCTAAAAATACTGAGTGTGCCATCACCGTAATATTGCATGATCTTCCCGTTATAGGCAGGAATTAATTTTTCAAGTGTTTGACGTTGTCTATCAGCAAGGATTGTGGCTTTTTTTTCGTCCTCCTGCATTAAAGCAGTAAACCCGGTCATGTCTGTAAACATCACACAGGCAAGATGTCTTTCTTGCCGGGCTGAGGTTTCTGCATTTGGCTTTACTTCTTCCAATGATCAGGATTTATAAATTGAAAGATAATGGTTTCATGAGATTCGGGGCCATCCCATAAATATGTGAACGCATAAGCAGACAAAATGATCTGGATATTAAATGATCATAACAGTTTTATTAACGGTTTTGATCTTGATGATTATATCCATATAGCGAGCCAATTCCCCTCTATATTGTGCCCGATTCCCTTATATTTGCGGCCTCATAACCGACCTCAGCTTGCAGACTTCACCCGGGATATTTGATTTAGAAAAATGGAATAGCCAGCTATCCAACATCAGCGGCAAATACCAGGACGCGAATCCTTATCCACACATTGTACTCGAAAACTTCCTCAATTCACAGGTGCTTGATCAATGCATTACAGAATTTGACCGCCTCAATGAAGCGGACGGCTGGATTAATTATGTGCACTTCAATGAAAAGAAACGAGGTCTCAATAATCTTGAGCAATTACCACCAACTATTCAGCAAACCATCAAAGAACTGAGTACTCCGGAATTCCTGCAATTTCTCAGCGAACTGACGGGTTTAAAAAATCTTCAAAAGGACGATCATCTTGAAGGCGGTGGGATCCACCAATCCACAAAGGGCGGTTATCTGAATATTCATGCTGATTTCACTGTTCATCCTCACCATCGTCATTGGCAGCGGCGCATCAACTTGCTTGTGTATCTCAATAAGGACTGGAAAGAAGAGTGGGGTGGAAAATTAGAACTCTGGGACAAGGAAATGAAAGGATGCGTCGAAAAAATACTTCCTGTCTTCAATCGTTGTGTCATCTTCAACACCGATCCTGATTCCTTTCATGGCCATCCTGAACCTATGACCTGTCCTGAAGGCGAATACCGCAGATCCATTGCATTATACTATTACACCATTGAAAAAAATCCTCTCAAACGAGCAACACATTACGTAGCAAGACCCGAAGACAAGAACAAACAATGGAGAGTGAACCTTGATAATAGAATGCTTGCTACCTACACCTGGATGAAAGGACTGCTTGGTTCAAATGACAAGATCGTCAGCGGTGTTTTGAGGTTTTTTTCAGGGAAGAAAAAAAGGTGAGTGAAAATCTAATCTTTACTTTTCCAGGTATATGTTTTTCCTTTGACTACTCCTGGTACTTCTCTTTTCAAAAAAACAAATCCATTTTTCCGATAGAGTTCCTTCAAATCCAGGTATTGACTATAATTATCTACCCGGTCAATTTTCGTGACAAAATAAACCGGCTTGTCAATGTCACCTGAAAGCAACCATTGAGTGTCGTAATATTTTTCATTGACCGGTTTTACTTTCTTTGTATAATAAAGATCTCCATAACTCTTGTATCCCAGGGTTTGCACATAGCAATCTTCTCCCTGCCGTTGAATAAAAAAATCAATAGCAGCTCCCTGTGAATACCTCTCCACTTTAGGAATGATAATCGTCGAAGCCAGGAAAATGACGATGGCTGTTCCACCAAATAATGTCCATGCTGTCGTAATATATCTTTTTCTTTTTAAGCTCCTCATCCCACGGATAATGACGATGAGCATCAGTAAACCAATCAATGCTTCAAATCCGGACCAATGAACCTGTGATTGCATAGCAGCCTGAACAAATTTATTATGCACGTATGGAACGAATTGATTGATGTTTATCGCAAAAAACGGCAATGCCATAAGCGCTAATGAAATCAATCCTCCAATTGCTGCAAGGAAGTATGGTACATATTTATCCAGGTCTTTTTCCTTTCTCTCCCATTTGTATAAAGAATACGCAGCAAGAAATGTCACCGGGAACCACGCCAGGGAAGAATAATGAATGATCCTGGATTTAACGATGGTAAATAATATCGTGACCACCCAGAAAAGAATGATCATCCAGATTTTAAAGTCTCTTTCATACCTGGTGTTGGCTTTGATTTTAAAAAATGCCGGGATAGCCAATATAGAAGCCGGAAAGCAACCCAAAAGAATGACTACATAATGATATCCAAAGAAACCCTTCTGCCCCGCATCGTGAGTTGAAAAAAGCCTGTATTGATATTTGAGAAATTCTGTAATAAACCACGGACCATTTTTTGCAGTTTCGTATCCGTACCAGGTCATCGTCACTAATGTTGTCACCAACAAAAATAAAATGACATGCCCCCAATTGAAATAAATCCTGAACCGGTTATAGATCAGGTACACTCCCAAAACCATCAGAAATACCATCAGGGCAACTTGACCTTTTGTCAATATGGCTAGTCCCATGAACAGGCCGGATAAACAAACATAACTCAGGAGTTTTTGGTCAAGCCCTTCTTTATCAAATGAATTTCTTTTCCAGTGATAAAGGATTAAAAAATATAGGGCGAGAAAAATAAACAAGTTAAACCACGGATCAATGATGCCCGATTTGAAATAGAGATTAGGAAACAGCGATCCGCCAAAAGCAAGCGCCCAGAATAAACCGAATTTTCGATCATAAACTTTTGTGCCGCAGAGAAAAAGCACCAGGAGTGTTGCGATACCGCACATGGCATTCGGCAGTCTTGCTGCAAAATCGGTCACGTTGAAAATCTCCATAGCGGTACTCTGCATCCAGAAAAACATGGGCGGCTTCTCCCAGAACGGTTTGAAATCAACATACACCCGGGTATAATCATGTAAGACCATCATCTCTCGAGAACACTCCGCGAAATTGACTTCATCCCAATCGAATAAATGGACAGATCCGAGAAAAGGAAAGAAAAAAAGAGCACCAAGGATGACAATAATGATCAACTCATTTTTGAGATGTGATCTCATACAACCGATTTATGTTACCTAAAAGTAAAAAATGTTTTTCACCCTTGTCAGGTGTGAGTGAAAGGCAAATGAGTTGCGAAACAGCTTTATTGATTGAGTTTAGTAGCACTGACTACATTGAGGTTCTCATCTAATTTCACGTAATATTTGGTTAAGGTTTCAACACCTTTTGAATCTTGATGATTAAAAGTAAAATTTAAACCTATAAATTTAAACGTGTGTGCCATTTCAGGTTTGATAGCGGCGTTAAGACTATCCAGCTTGTTTTGTTGCGTGTAAAGGGCTGTTTTTGACCGGGTGATATCACGCAGATTCCCCTGTAGAGTCTTATCATTCGGATGGTCGCTGACGGCTTTTTTGTATAAAATTTCAAGGGAGTCCAGTCTTTTAAGTCTTATTTCTTTATTCGTTAAAGCTAATGTCAGGAGATCTATTTCCTTTTGTATATAATCCTGGGCAGTGACTGTGTCAATGTCCGTGATCGAAACAAATTGATACCCATTGGACATCTGTCCATTAGATTTGAGATATGTTTCCACATGTTCTCTTATCGAGTTTGGTATGGTTTTCTCAGAATGGCAGGAGCTGATGATCAGAATAAAAAGAATGAAAGGAATTAATTTCATGGATCTACTGAGTTGAATGCGCAATATTAGATATTTTTAGTAAGATTACACTTATACGCTCAATGGATGATTCCGGATTCAAGTCATACAACACAGGCCTCAACTTTCATGAAAAATATTAAGGTTTCAACATTATTTTTTATTTGTTTCGCCGGAATAGCTGCTGTGTATTTATCTCATCTCGGGGTGGTACCCATCCATGCTATGGCTGACGAATGCAGGAGAGCATTGGTGGCCCTCGAAATGAGTATTTCCGGAGATTACCTGACTCCAACCCTGAACGGCGAACCCTATCTTAATAAGCCACCACTTTATAGCTGGATCATTGCAGCATCATTTCATCTTTTCGGTAATTATTCGGCTTATGCCCTTCGATTGCCTGTGGTATTGTCGATCCTGGGTCACGGCCTGTTAATTTATTTTGTCGTGAAGCGTTACTGTAACCCTGCTGTAGCGGCTATGACAGCACTTGCATTTATGACCAACGGGAGAACTTTGTTATTTGATTCCATGCTAGGCCTCCTGGAACATACTTTGGCACTTTTGCTTTATGCCGGCTTTATGGCGATATTTATTTTTGGAGAAAAAAAGAAATACCTATTGTTGTTTGTCGTCAGTTATTTTTTGGCGGCGATTGGATTTTTAATTAAAGGACTGCCATCTGTAGCGCACCAGGGGATAGCATTGCTCGTCTATTTTATTTTTTCAAAAAAATTCAAAGTATTATTCAGTTGGTACCATGTGGCGGGTATAATGATCTTTCTGCTTACCATTGGAGCATACTATGTCCCATATTTCAGTCATAATGAATTAGGTCCTGATGCCATTTTTTCA
Organism: uncultured Saprospiraceae bacterium; assembly: GCA_963746195.1. Lineage (GTDB taxonomy): Bacteria > Bacteroidota > Bacteroidia > Chitinophagales > Saprospiraceae > Opimibacter. The sequence continues at coordinate 714,136 of CAVVAS010000005.1, forward strand.
AAAATATTTATTGAAAGTTCCAAAAGATATATGTTTAAAGGCGTCGGAGATTTTATCAATATTCTGCTGGATTATCCAAAGGATTTTATTTATCATTTCCTTCCCTGGACATTATTATTCATCTTATTGTTCAGGAAAAATGTATTATCCATCATCAGGGAAAATAAATTTGTTTACTATAATATTTTATTGTTCCTGGCGAATACACCTATCTATTGGTTTGCCGCGCTCAAGAATCCTCATTATTTGTATTTTTTACTGCCTTTATTATTTACATTATTGTTTTATGTCTATTTCAAATTCGATAAAACGGATTGGCGTGTAAAAAGTATTGATATCCTTCTGTGGGCCGGAATTGGAATAGCTATTATCGGAACTGGGTATTTGCCTTTTAATAAGGCAGTAAGTGGTGCGCCGGAATTATGGTTAAAATCGGGTATTTTGTTTGTGGCTTTTGCGAGCTTATTTGTGTTATACGGAAGGCTGGTGACGATGAGATTATTCCTGTTTGTTGGCGCGATTATTTTTATCAGGCTTGCTTTTAACTGGTTTGTGCTTCCGCAGCGCGTTCATAGCGAACAGGTATATATTGATCGTGCGGCAAAAATCAACCTCATCACCCTGCATTCGCCGTTATATATTATGGCCGAATATCCGGCAGGTTACTATGACGGGGTCACTTTTTTTGTGGAAGAAGATAGAAATGAAATATTGCGTCTCAATCATAATGTGGATTACAATGCCTATTATTTGGTAGATGATATTAATCTGCATAAATATCCCAATGATTTACTCCTTCAGTTTCCTTTTGTCTATATGGATAATAACCTGCGGTATAAAAAAGATATGTATTTGGTGAAATTTACGCAACAATAATTCACGAATCAATAAATTTGGACTTCATTCGAATGATATATTGTTTATTCAATTCATTATAAAATTCATGATTTATATGGAGGGCGTTAGTATACAGAGTGGTTTATATTTGATTTAAACTATGGACGGGAAACCTTCAATAAAAAAACTTCATCGTGCCTGGAGCATGTATGACTGGGCGAATTCAGCGTATAATCTTGTTATTACCACCACGATTTTCCCCGCCTACTATCTTGCCATTTCCGGAGACGGAAATGATTCGACTGTGGATTATATAACTTTCCATGGCTGGAAAATAATTAATAGTGTCTTTCTCAATTATGCCCTGGCCATTGCTTACCTGATTATCGCATTCCTTTCACCTATCCTTTCTTCGATTGCCGATTATCAGGGGAATAAAAAAAGATTCATGCAATTTTTTTGTTACCTGGGATCGGCGGCCTGTTGTGGTTTATTTTTTTTCAGGCTGGAAACACTTCAATGGAGTGTCCTGTTAGCAATGATCGCCGCTATCGGGTGGTGCGGGAGTCTTGTCTTTTACAATGCTTTTCTGCCCGAAATTGCAGAAGTTGATCAACGAGACAAATTAAGTGCCCAGGGATTTGCTTATGGATATGTCGGGAGCGTCATCTTGCAGATCATAAGTTTTGCCTTTATTAAAATGACATTCGCGGACTCAACATTTGCCCCAAGATTATCTTTTTTATTGGTGGGACTATGGTGGCTTGGCTTCTCCCAAATACCATTTCGTGTTCTTCCTTTAGGCGTACCATTAGCCAAAGACTTTAAACATAGTGTGCTCTCGAACGGCTTTCGTGAGCTGAAAAAAGTATGGGAACAAATCGGGGAAATGCCGGTACTGAAAACTTACCTGGTTGCTTTTTTCTGTTACAGCATGGGCGTGCAGACGGTCATGCTGGCTTCCACTGAATATGTCAGTAAGGAAATAACAAAAAACGTGAATGGTCAACAGGTACCTATGACTTCTGAAGATATGATTGTTACCATTGTTCTTATACAACTAGTGGCTATAGTAGGGGCAATGCTCATGGCAAGATTATCGAGACGTATAGGCAATATCAGGGTACTGATGCTGACCGTATTGGTGTGGATAGGAATTTGCATTACTGCATATTTTATCACGACCGAAATCCATTTCTATTTTATTGCCGTATTGATCGGGTTGGTGATGGGCGGTATTCAATCTATGAGCAGATCGACTTATTCTAAAATAATGCCACCGACAAAAGACACGACATCCTTTTTTAGTTTTTATGATGTCACAGAAAAAGTAGCCATTGCCATAGGCTTATTTTCTTTTGGCTTTATTGAGCACATCACCGGCAATATGCGAAATTCAATTTTTGCATTGGCCGGATTTTTTATCCTTGGATTTATTTTTTTATTTATAGTCCATAAAAAGGATAAAGCACTTGCCCCCAGCTATGACAGAATGAGAACGTGACACTTCGACACATCCTGAACTTATTAAAAATAAGTTCTGCGATATTGCTCAGTGCAAGGAATGTGAGAGAAGCGAGAGGATTAAGAGAAGTGAGAGAAGGACTTTGAATCACTTTACAAAGCCAAGTTGTATATATTGCTTATTGCTTATTGCTTATTGCCCATTGCCAATTGCCCTTTGCTCTATGCCTTTTACCTCATCAATGTCACATCACCAGTTTGCTGCATTATATTTCCCTTCTTGTTTGTTGAAGAAAGTTGATATACATACACACCGGGCTGCATGGGCTTTCCTCTCAGGGTTCCGTCCCATCCAAAATTTGCCTGGTTAGGTGCAAAGTTTTTAGCCGAATAAACCAGTTCGCCCCAACGACTGAAGATTTCAAAGTAATCAATATTCGTCACGGATGGATCCGACATTGGCGTCAGGTAATCATTGTTTCCATCGCCATTAGGAGAGAAAACCGAAGGAACAATCACACTACTGTGAAGCAATACTTTAACATTCAAATCATCACTATAAAGACATCCTTTGCTATCAATAGCATATAACGTAAAGGTCTGGTCTACTTCAGGCTTGTCCCAATTGTCCAGTTTGAACTGATCGATCAGGCTTAAATCGCCGGTCCAATAAAAACTATCCGGTACGAAACTGAGCACAGGGTGAATTAATACACTATCCCCTACCAGAACTACTTTATCCTGACCAAGAGAGAGAGTTTCAGCACTAGCTGAAGCAACGTTCAGATTAAAACTAATCGAACAGCTGAATCCATCCAATAAATCAATCTTATAAATTCCGGCTTTGAGCCCGCTAATGATATACGGGAATGTAACCGGTTGGCTGACTCCTCCATTAACAGAAATAAAAAACGGACCATTTCCGCCGATGATATTATTCAGAATAATCTGGCCATCCTGATCTCCGGGACACCTGATATCCACCACATTGGCATCAGGCACCATCTCTGTGTAATAACTGACATCAACAAATTTTTCCTGCCTGCAACCCAATGCATCCATGCTGACAAAATGATAGGTTCCTGCAGTTGACACCTCAAGTGAATTTTGATAAAGGCTATCATTGGGTAAAACCCAAAACGATGTGACAGCTCCTTTTCCTCCGTTGACTGTGGCATCTAACGTGGTTTTCTCACCCGGACACAAAGTAATGTTGTTCGGTAAATTAGAGATGCTAAGTGTGCATGCACAATCCGGTGCAGGTATTGTGATATTATTTGTGCAAAGCCCGCCACCATTTGAAGCCGTTACCACCACGTTAGCCAGAAGCGTAAGTCCATCGATAAGATATTGGTTGCCTCCAAGTGAAGTCAAGGTCCCCTGGGTATTTGTAATATTTGCAGAAGTGCTGGTGATGGTGGCCTGCCAACTTTGGAGATCAGCGGCACATTTAACGGATGAAATCTGCAATGAAGGTGTAGCGATCACTTCGAATGAGATCTCGGAAAATGCTTCACATCCTGCCACAGGATTTTTCAATGTAAAACGAAGAAGATAAATCCCCTGGTCAGAATTATTAGTCACGAAATTACTTCCATTGAGTACTGCAGGTTTTGATCCTGGAGGTGTTCCGACGATACTCCATGTACCTGGTTCAGCGGTCAGGAGAAAAGCATTGAGATCCTGTGTCCCGGCATCACTACAAAGACCTTGTGAAGGAATAGAAAGCGCCACACTCGGACACGCACAATCGCGAATAATGAGATTCACACCAACCGTATCATTTTTACACGGTGCAACGGCATTAGTAGAAGTATAAAATACGGTATAGTTTCCGGCAGCAAGTGTTGACGGAATGAATTTGCTCGAACCCGTAATAGTAGCATTCACAGTGTCAGGGAAAAACCATTTACCGTTTTTATTTCCGAAAGAGATAAGGTCATCAAAATCAACCTGTACATCCGAAGTGTCACAATACACCTGGGATCCTGCATTGACAATGAAATAAGCAGAACCATCAATGGTGATGGTAATGGTTTCGCTGGCTAATGGACAAAATCCTGTTTGATCTGTGGCTGTTAAAGTAAACTTAACCGAGCCTGCGGTAATATCAGCAAGCGTTGGTGTATAACTTGTATTTAAAGCATTTGGATTTGCAATTGAGCCAGTTCCATTTTCCTGCCAATTGAAAACGACATTGGTTCCTCCCGCAGTTCCGGAAAGAAGGATCACATCCGGAGCACAAACAGTTGCATTACTTCCCGCATCAGCGAAAGGTGCCTGGTGAAGTGTTATTTGAAATGCCGCCGTATCAACGCAACTTGAAATAAGAATAGAACGAATAAATCTCAATACATAAATGCCGGCATCTTTATTCTGTCCCAGGAAATTACTTCCCACCAGTGTTGCCGGATTTGCTCCGGGAGGTGTGCTGACGAGTTGCCAGCTTCCTGTAACACCAAAACCTACAAATGTGGTTAAATCCAAAGCTGCCTGGTCGGAACAGATTTGGGTATTATTGCTTTGAAGCAAAGTCGGACAACTACAATTAGGTGCTGCCTGCGATACACTGGAAGTGCATCCTGTAGTGGTGTTTTGAAGATCGAACTGGATATTGGTATTGTAAGGAATATTCGTCAGAAAGAAACTATCCGTCCCTGCAGGATGACTCAGGATACCGGTGCTTGCCATCACGATATCAGCATCAGAAGTAAATCCAACCTGGTACGTAAGAGAAACATCAATACAGGTAATATCGAATATATCAATTGTAGGCAAGACGTTTACTGTTGCCTGGATCGCATCTGAGCTTGTGCAATTTCCGGGATTACTTGTAAACAGGTAATACCATGAATCTCCGTTTTGAGGCTGGATGATTCCGGATACCGGGAGATTTGTATTCAAATCATACCATTGACCATTGCCACTTACACCATTCAAAACAGTCGGCACGAGGGTATTCAGGTTAATGGTTTCAGTTTCACATAATGTAGGATCTGCGAGAACCTGAAGATCGGCTACAGGATTAACAATAAAAGGAATTTGTGTACGAATGCTATAACAACCCAATGATGCATCTGCGGCTTCGACATAATAAATGGCATTGACACCGCTGGCAGGTTGATAGGTAAGACTGTTTTGCATAAGAGGAACTCCGCCGCTAGGTACATCATACCAGTTGGCAGACAAGCCTGGATCAATCGTGACTGATAAAACCGGAACAGGTTCTCCAACGCAAATTTCATAAGAAGGCTGCCCGGCAACAGGCTGTGCTATTGCAGGACAATTGCAATTAGGTGCAATGATCAGGAAGGTATCCCTGCAAAGATGTGTCCCATTGAAGATCTCAATTGTCACATTCACAGTATCAGGAATTCCTTTGATAGTGTCCTGTCCATTTAAATTATTGACGACAATACCTGTATCTGCATGAATCGAATCAGCATTGCTGGTAAAGAGTACAGAATAAGTATTCAACAACAAATCACATGGAGTCCCTTGAAGCGTGAAGTCGGGATTATCCTGTACATCTATCACAACAGGAATAGTATCATAGCATGTTCCTGCAGTGGCAAGAACATAAATTGTCGTCGTATCTAAAGGAACATAGATTAACGGATTCAATTTATTGGTGGTATCGGGCGGTAATCCTGAATGAAATGTATAGACAGGTGAGCTCATTCCTGCATCATTGAGATGAATGGAGGATAGCGCAATATTATTGCCGTAACAAATTTGTTGCGGAGGAACAGAATCAAGGTTTGGTTGAGGCAAAAGTGTAAAGGGTACCTGGATTGAATTGGAACAATAATCATCGGACACCAGGGCCCAAAGTTGTTGAACATTGAAAAGATTTGCACCGGTGGGAGAATTGATTATATCTCCGCCCTGAAGTGGATCGCCATCATACCATGAAACATCAAGGAAAGTGTTGATGTTAAGGTCGTAATCCGTGAGATTAATATCGTTGGCGATTCCTTTGCACCATTTCAATGGCAGAGTGGTGATTAATGGCAAAGGATGGATGGTAATAATCTGCACGGCATTATCGAGAGTCGCTGTGCATCCATATTTGCCATTTACATTCAACAGGGTGATGATCATATCACTTCCTGCAAGCAATTTAGGCACGACCAGCGAACCGCTAATAGGATCATAACTGGGCACGGCTACATTATCAACACAAATTTGAATTTCAGCATTTTGATTAATCGGAACATTTGTAAAATTCCATGTAGGAAATCCATTGGCAGTAACTGAAAAATCCATCGAATAATCCGGAAGTCCTCCGGTGACATCTATATAGATGTGAGCCGGATTATCAGGACAACTATTTGGACAGGTTTCTTCGTCTCCTGAAATCGTAGCTGTCATATCAGGATCGCATGGATCAGAACAAAAGCCCGGAGGTGGAAGCTGAAATTTAAATATGCACGCGAATCCATTTAAGTCCTGTACAACCAGTGAAAGATTTGTAGTTGTAGCTGTACCTGGATCAAGTATAAAAGTTGTCGGTGTACCTACTACACCAGTCCCGGGAGTAATAGTTCCTGTCGGGACTCCGAAGTGAGCAGGCCATACCCAGTAAGTGGGACCAAATCCATCTGCGATGAAATTGAGAGTGACTGTCATCCGATCATCAGTGATGTCATTGGGTGTACCATTTTGATCACAACCAATATCAACCGTGGATTGAGAAGGATCAATCAGGTAAACACTGATTGATGCAGAATCAGGCGGACAACCCGGATTGAAAAATATATAATGATATGTACCAGGTCCCCAAAATGTAGAATAATAAATACCATTGATAGGATCCAATGGTGGAATCCATTGTCCTCCGGGATCATGAGGTCCAAGAAGGACAGGCATATTAATTAATCCATAATCCGGGCAGATCACAAGTGTTCTGTGCAGTCCTGGATTATGATGAGGAGCGGAGAAAGTTGCTGCCGCCGTATATGGTGGAAGAATCGGGCATCCACCTACTTCGGTAACAGTTAATAGGGTGTATGTAACAACGCCAATGACCGTAATCGGCACTGCATCACCATCCTGAACTCCATTAAGGGTAAACGTATTGGTACCGTCTGTGTAAGTTATATCAAAGGTGCCTGGTGGCAGATCAAAATCGAGATTAGTACTTAGTGGAGAGCATCCGTTACAACTATGACATGAGGTTCCTACAGTCATATCATCAATGACTATTGAATACCCGAGAGAATAAATTGGAGGAGTATTTTTATACGTGGCGCAATCAATGAAAGACATCCAATTAACAGGGTCCTGTACTCTATGCCACCAATCCAATTGAATATCCGGGGTAAGTGGACTAATATATTTATAGTACTCAGCGCCTCCGGAGGACATGTTGAAACATGGTATCACAGAAGGATTGAGATTGGATTGGTGAGTAGTGCCATTTGCAGCCCATGTTGCAAGGGTATTGAAACCATATACCACATTACCTGTAAAAGTGGCGTCATCGCCACCGGCTCCATTGTTACTCCAAACTCCTCCTGATAAGAAATAGAATTGGTCTCCACCGGGCTCCAGGTTGAATGGGCCTCCTCCCGGAGTATTGATATTCTGAACAACCCAACCATTATCACTTATTACCTGGTAAGTCCAGTTACCCGCATTATTGACCGCCTGCAAAGTGATGACAGTGCCTTTGGGTAGAACAGGCCCCAGTCTGAAAAGCCTAAGGGTTCCCTCACTATCTCCCCAAAGACCAGCATTTGACGTTTCCCACCCATTATCTGTGAGAAAAATGTCGGTAAAAGGGGTTATATCTTTAAAACAAACAAAACTAATCTCATCTGATTCGGCCGGAAGACCACATCCTCCCATATCGGTTGCAACCCCTAAAACCGCAATATCCCCGGGACTGAGAACAGTTTGTGCTGAAACTGAGGCACTTAGAGCAAATAAAATAAATAATAGATAATTAGGGTAGTTTTTGGGCATAGCAATGAATGTGAGATCTAACCTTAATTGAGGAGGGGTAAAAATAATAAGGAATTCGGAATCAACTTCTTAGAAGGAGAGAATTGGGCCTGAATATGGCCTGAAGATGGATTGGAAACCGACATTCTTGTTCTTTTATTAGATGCTAAGACGTAATCAATAGACACTTTCGTTGGGCTGAATCCAAAAAATTCAGAGAAAAATCGAAAAGGTCAAATGAAAACGTTTGGAAAGCTTAAAAATAAAAAATTTGTCCTATTCTTTCATAGAATCATGACTTGAACAGCCCGATCAAAATAAATCCTGAATCCAGGTTAAAAAGAGTCGCTTAGAGAGTTTTTTCGCACAAAATTTTCACATATAACTTAAAGATTAAATATGATCAATTTTGATGGGTATTTTGAGGCAAAAAATGATTCGAAATCATTTTTACACAAACAATCTATTAACACAACCCAATCCACAATTTCTCCCCATTGGTACTTTTTCCCTTACCTTTGGGTACTTAAATATTCTGACAATGAATACTTTTTTTCTTCTAAGTATGCCCGGAGGTTCCGAATGGTTTATCATCCTTGCTGTGGTGTTGCTGTTATTCGGAGGTAAAAAAATTCCTGAACTGATGCGTGGCTTAGGTAAAGGTATCCGTGAATTTAATAATGCGCGGAGCAATATCGAAAATGAGATCAAAGAAGGAATGCGGGAATCAGACCGCAAAGCCATCGAAGAAAGCAAAAAGGAAGCTTAAATTCTTTTTTGAACTTTTAATAAACGATCTCTTATTCCATTTCTCAATTATGGAATTTGTCAATTCATGCAGTAGTGGTGAGATTGAATATTATTCTTTTGCAAAAACGAATAAGTGTTTCCGTAGATCATTTCAGTTTTAATTTCAACAGGAAACAAACACCAAGAACTAAAATCCCGAATTTTAACTCTTTCTAAAATGATAAATAAACTGATCTTATTCTGCATGTTGACTTTCCTGGTTGGATTACAACCATTGATGGCGCAGAAGTTTGGCCATGTCAACTCAGCAGTCATCATACAGAATCATCCGATGATCGGCCAGGCAAACAGTCAATTGGAAACTTATCAGAAAAGCCTGACGGACCCTTTCGATGTGAAAACAAAAGACTTCGAAGCCAAGTATCATGCTTACATGGAGCAATCGAATAGCGGCACACTCTCGCAATTAGCCACCCAAACCAAACAGGCAGAACTTCAGACATTACAGGATTCCCTGGCATCCGAGCAAGACCAAATCAAATTTAAAGTGATGCAAAAAAGGCAGGAATTGCTTCAACCTATTCTCACAGAAGTTGACAGTGTAATCCAGGTCATCGGCAAAGAAGGAAAATACACCATGATTTTCGATACCAGTGTTTCCGGTGCATTGCTTTTTGCTGAAGATGGAAATGATCTTACCGATACTGTTCAGGCAAGGCTGAAAAAATAATTTATTCTCATCCGTTAATTCCGGCTCCCTCAGCTAATTTTTTCCAGTGGACAATTCCCTGGTAATTGACCTTGTCGAATACGAGAGCTAGAGGTAATTTATAATGTTGCATAAAAGAAAATAATTGTCCTGCCGGAGTTTCAGGAGCAACAACTGCCGGAGAAGGAATGACCCACGCATCTATCGTTCCATCCGAAATGATCATTGGATTAAAATTAGTAAGACTGTCACGAGTTATATATCCGACAGGAACATCGGGACGTGACCATACGATAAAACTGTCTCCTTTCAAATCCCTCATCTTTTCTTTAGCTTCTGTCATCGATTGACCTGTATGGAAAACATGTTCAATGGGATCCATGATATCGGATGCTTTTGTTTTAGTTAACCATGTTTGACGCTGAAGAGCTTTGTTTTCCTGCCGCGCTGCAAAAAAAATAAATACACCGATCAAAGTAAGCGTCGGCCTGCTGCGCATAACTCCAAAACCGAACATCAATATGGCAATCGCCTGCCCTGCATACGAGGCAATTTGAGTGGCTTTACTTCGATCCATTTTGAGTGATAAAAGACTGCGCAATATGCGTCCACCATCCATCGGAAATGCCGGTAATAAATTGAAAGTACCGAGGTAACCATTGGCAAGAAGAATAATTTTAAAATAGGAAGTTGCTTCTTCATTAAAATTCCAAAAGGACAATGAAAAAATCGGGAATACTTCTCGCTGTAGTAAGGCATAACCAAGCCAGATCAAACCGACAATGATAAAATTGACGACCGGACCGGCAATAGCTACCCAGAATTCTTCTCCTCTGCCTTCCGGCATTCTTTCAAGTCTTGCGATTCCTCCTATGGGAGTCATGATGATATCAAATGTCTGGACCCCAAATTTCCTGGCCGCCAGCGCATGTCCAAATTCGTGCAGGATGACGCAGAAAAAAATACTCAGGACAATAGCAATGGAGAAAACAAGAAGTATGGGTTGAAACCCTTCCTTACTTGTTTCAAAAGCAACCCATAATAATAGTAATCCAAAACTCCAATGGACCTTAACAGGAATACCCGCTACTGTGGCAATGTGGAAAGATCCTTTCATGATTTGGTAAAATAAAAAATGATGATTGGTGAAGTATGTTGAATGGGTTTATTGCCAAAGTTCTGACATCGGCTGATACAACTCTCCGTTAAGGATGGCTCTTGATATCACGAGTCTTTGTATTTCACTTGTTCCTTCATAGATCTGCGTGATTTTGGCATCGCGCATCAGTCGCTCGACATGATATTCTTTGACATAACCATATCCGCCATGAATCTGGACCGCTTCAACAGTATGTTTCATGGCAACCTCTGACGCGTATAATTTTGCCATGGCGGCGATAGAGCTGTAATCAAGTCCCATATCTTTTATTCGTGCGGCTCTGTAGACTAACAACCTTGCAGCCTCAATTTCAGTAGCCATATCTGCGAGCTTAAAGGCGATGGTTTGATGATGCATGATTGGTTTTCCAAAAGTTTCTCTTTCCTGTGCATATTTGAGAGCCAGTTCGTAGGCTCCTGCAGCAATTCCTAAAGCCTGTGCTGCAATACCTATGCGACCTCCATCAAGCGTACTCATCGCATATTTAAATCCAAAGCCATCGGGACCGATCCTGTTTTCCTTTGACACTTTCACATCACTATACATGATTGAATGTGTATCTGAAGAACGAATGCCTAATTTATCTTCTTTAGCACCGATGGAAACACCGGGCCAGGATTTTTCAATAAGAAGTGTATTGATTCCGCGGTGACGAAGTTCGGAATGACTTTGTGCCATCACCACATGAAGAGATGATTTGCCACCATTGGTGATCCAGTTTTTTGTTCCATTCACGATGTAGTGGTCGCCATGATCGATAGCAGTAGTATGCTGACTGGTGGCATCGCTTCCTGCTTCAGGTTCAGACAGGCAAAATGCACCGAGCCATTCACCAGTTGTCAGTTTTGGAAGGTATTTCGTTTTTTGTTCGTGAGTTCCATATTTATCAATTCCCCAGCAGACAAGTGAATTATTGACTGACATGATGACCGCGGCGCTGGCATCAATTTTTGATAACTCTTCGAGCGCTAAGACATAACTCAGTGTATCCATTCCACCACCCCCATAGTCGGGGCTCACCATCATCCCCATAAAACCCATTTCACACATTTGTTTCACTTGGTCAGTGGGGTATATCATATTCCTATCCCGCTCGATGACACCCGGCAGTAATTCTTTCTTCGCGAAATCACGAGCAGCTTGCTGGACAGCGAGTTGTTCGTCAGTAAGTTGAAAATCCATGGGGCAAAAGTAAGGGAAAAGACCTAAGATGTAGAGACGCGATTTATCGCGTCTCTACATCCTTGCAAAATCGCATCTCTAATTCTTTCCATTAAATGAATAGGGTTATCCTTCATCAATGATTCCCAATATTGTCCTGAAGGCAACAAACTTTCCATCAAAGGCTTGTTGATGTTTTTTTTGAAGCTGAGGTGCATGATCCCGTTGATAGATGGTAAATAATTCTTTGTTGGGGCAGGTATATTGAATCGCATAGGTAGTGCCTTCATCATCATCAAATCCTTCAAGATGCAGGAGCCGGTATGATTTGAAACATGCTGTTGCCATCACTTCCGGTATGTGAACGTGCTGCATCCATTCCAGCCATTGAATACGGGCTTCCGAGGAAACTTTTACGGTGACATTGTAAATGAGTGCAGACATACGGATAAAACAAATTTACAGAAAGGCATGAGCCCATTGCCATGGAATGATCAATATTCTCAATCGTACATCACTTTACGCATCATGCACTGAATATTATTCAGACGTTTTTGACTAATAGTTGCTGAGCTACTTCGCGTGGAAGGCTCACGTCCTTTTGATCCATCATCAAATGCATACTTTGATCATAATTTTCCCGGGAAATCACGGTGAATGTTTTGCCGATGGTGATTCCTTTTTCATTGAGATATTTTAATAATTGACTACCGGAGTTCTTTACGGCTAAGATGATGCCGGATTGTCCGGGCCGAACTTCGGTCAGAGGCGTTTGAGCTCTGAGGGTATATTTTCCCTGCGCATTAGGGATGGGCTCGCCATGAGGATCAAATTTTGGAAATCCAAGAAAATCATCGAGCCGGTTGATAAGCAGATCTGAATGGATGTGTTCAAGTTCTTCTGCAATATCATGGACTTCATCCCAGGCCATTCCGAGGGTATGGACAAGGAATGACTCCCAAAGTCTGTGTTTTCGGACAAGCAGGGTAGCTAATGTATTGCCCTGAGCCGTCAACCGGGTACCGTTATACCTTTGATAGTTGACCAATTTTTTCCCGTAAAGCCTTTTAACCATATCCGTTACCGAAGCGGCTGAAGTCAGGAGATATTCAGCTATGGCATTGGTATTCACTGGTTTATCAGATTGAGATGAGAGCCGATGGATGGCTTTCAGATAAGTTTCTTCTGCGATTGTAAGATCCACATCACAAAGAAAATGAATATTTTAAACTAATCTAAATTAAATTTTAGACAAGACTAAAATAACTATACTAATTCCGAATACCGAATTCCGAATTCCGAATACCGAATACCGCTTACTGACCACTGCCTGTCTTTATCCCCATATAATCATCCACATCAGTCACTCTCAGGCACATGAGTCCTGCCAATATCATGGAAGCCCCGCCTAATACCACCGCATAAATCGGCTCTCCTCCAAAAAAAGATTTGACAAAGAATCCGAGTAAAGCAGCAGCAACAATCTGGGGGATGACAATGAAAAAATTGAATACACCCATGTAGTATCCCATTTTATGCGGAGGTAATGATCCGGCAAGCATGGCGTAAGGCACAGATAAAATAGAGGCCCAGGCCACACCCACTCCTATCATCGATACAATAAGTAAATGCGGATCTTTGATGAAGTAAATCGAAACCAATCCCAATCCCCCTGCGACAAGACAAATCATATGTGCGACTTTTCTGCTTGTCTTTCCGGCAAGCACCGGAAGTCCAAAAGCTACAATAGCAGCAACTCCATTATAAACTCCCATACATAATGAAACCCAGTCCGCTCCATCATTGTAAATTCTGGAAGTAGTATCCGATGAATGATATATATGACTGGTGACGGCAGATGTCGTGTAGATCCACATCGCAAATAGTCCAAACCATGAAAAGAACTGTACGACTGCAAGTTGTTTCATCGAAGTCGGCATTTGCAAAAGATCATCCATGATGGTCACAAAACCTGATTTGGCGAGCACACTTTTTTTCAACAGGCCGACAACGAAAAAAAGAATTCCCACCATCATTGTACCGTAAGAAAAAAGATATAATTCTTTTGGAAAATCCTTTAACCAGAACCAAACATTCAACACAATACCAATGGACATTAATATCAACGCTGTTCGAAATGAAGTAGAAGAAGCTATTGGATGAATCACATCAGTGACATTGTGAGTAGATGTTTCATGAGATTCTGCATAAGAGGCCATTTCTTCCGGAGAGTATTCCTTTGACCGTGCGACAGTCCATATCACTGCTGCCAGGTAAATGATGCCACCAATGTAAAATGACAATTTCACTGATTCCGGGATGATTCCTTCGGGCGCCTGGTTGGAAACCCCAAACCAATTGGTAAAAATATATGGCAACGAAGAAGCAACAACAGCACCGGTACCAATAAAAAAACTTTGCATAGCAAATCCGGATGTGCGCTGATGAGACGGCAGATTGTCACCCACAAATGCTCTGAATGGTTCCATCGAGATATTGATCGAAGCATCCATCAGCCACAGCATTCCCGCTGCTACCCAAAGTGTAGGTGAATTGGGCATGATAAATAGACAACATGAAGCCATAATAGCTCCTCCCAGAAAATAGGGTCGTCTTCGTCCAAGAAAATTCCATGTCCTGTCACTTAGGTAACCGATGATGGGTTGAACGATAAGCCCAGTAAGTGGAGCAGCCACCCAAAGAATAGGGATATCATCAACCTTGGCACCTAACGTTTCGAAAATCCTGCTGACATTTGAATTTTGCAATGCGAATCCAAATTGAATTCCCAGGAATCCGAAGCTCATGTTCCAGATCTGCCAGAAGGTAAGGGTTGGTTTTTGTTTCATCATCGAGTATTAATAATCACTAATGTAATGAAAGTAGAGGAGTGAGAGAAGTGAGAGAGTGAGAGGAGTGAGATGGGCTGTTAGGAGTATATTGCGGTTTTTATGCTTGATGAGATTTTTATTATTTCCTGGATTTCATTAGTTAACCAATCTAATTCATCTTTATTGCCATAGTTCGTATATGAAAATATTTTCAACCAATACTCTGTTTCATCGGCTTCTTCCACCACGATACATATTTTTGAAAATTTCTCATTTTTGGATCGACCTCGACAGAAAGCCCTGAAATTTGCTCCTATTGAAGTTGCAGCTTTGCAAAGCTGAAATGATAAAACTCTCGTTGCCGAGTTGAAAGGAACTGATTCAAGGAATTTTATTATCCTTATTGCAAAGGCTAAAGTTCGCTTCCTAAATAATTCATTAAATTCTTCATTTGTCATTTTTGACATATATAGATAGCAGGTAATTGGAGGGGTAATTATTCAAGTATGATTTCCTAAAGTAATTTCATCCTTATATGTATTGAGCCCACTCATTTGTTACCAGAATTCAGAAGTTTTTTTGATTTGAAGCGTATTTTTTCGGAAATTTTATGTGAACAGAAATTAGCCCCCTGTTTTATCTTCTCTTACTTCTCTCACTTCTCTCACTCCTCTCACGTTCTCTTGTGGTTTGGAAATCAGTCTGGTAATTCGAAGCAGTTGTCTAATACCAGGTCACAATGACTACATGTTATCAAGGGAATAACTACTTTCACACCTCTTAAATCCTGTAGTTATGAAAAGGTTATTTGTGATTTTATTTATCGCTTCGGTTTGCAGCATCCAGGCTCAATCCACCATGACTCCCGAACTGTTGTGGAAACTCGGGAGAGTATCCGGGCTTGGTGTGACACCTGATGGAAAGTATGTTGTCTACTCCGTCAATACTCCTGACTGGGAGGCGAATAAAGGAAGCAGCAAAATGTACCAAATTCCGATCACGGGTGGTAAGCCAATGGATATCATGAAGAATCCTGTTCCGGATAAAAATATTTCTCCTGATGGTAAATACATGATTTCCAATAGAGAAGTGAAAATTGTCAAAACATCAGGAGTTGATCTTTATCCGGAGCTGACAAAATCAAATGCTTATGTATACAATGATATTCCCATCCGCCATTGGGATAAATGGGAAGACGGAGCATATGACCATGTCTTTCTCGCCAAAATGGTGAATGGACAACCAACAGATGAACTTGATTTGATGCCATCCGAACCTTATGATTGTCCGCAAAAACCATTTGGAGGTGATGAAGATTATATATGGAGTCCTGACAGCAAGGGTGTGGTTTATGTGACCAAAAAGAAATATGGTAAAGACTACGCCATTAGTACGAATACCGATCTCTACTATTATGATATTGCTTCAGGTCAAACAAAAAATTTAACGGAAGGCCGAATGGGATATGATATCAGCCCGACTTTTAATAAGAAAGGCGATATGGCTTACCTCAGCATGAAACGTGATGGATATGAATCTGACAAACAAGATCTGATCGTCAGAGAAAACGCAGTGGATGTAAATCTCACAGCGAGTCGGGACAACCTCCATGTTGAAGGGTATCGCTGGTCTGAAAATGGTGATAAAATTTATTTTACTGCAGCTGTCAATGGAACCTTGCAGGTTTTTGAAGCACCGGTTAATTTTTCAAACACATCCGCACCGGTAACCATCAGGCAAATTACCACCGGTGATTTTGATGTCAATGGTTTTGTGGGTCAATCAGGAAATACACTTGTGGTGACCCGAAGTGATTTTAATCATGCCAATGAATTGTACACTGTCAATATTGCCGATGGCTCTATGAAACAATTGACTCATGTCAATGATGAGATTTACGGGAAGATTTCCATGGTGAAGTCAGAAAGAAAATGGGTGGAAACAACAGATCACAAGAAAATGCTTGTATGGACTGTTTATCCTCCGAATTTTGATCCTGCAAAAAAATACCCTACGCTTCTCTTTTGTGAAGGAGGACCGCAGGTAGCATTGACTCAATTTTATTCTTTCCGTTGGAATTTTCAGTTGATGGCTTCAGAAGGATACATTGTAGTTGCACCTAATCGTCGAGGTATGCCAGGACATGGAACTAAGTGGAATGAAGAGATCAGCAAAGATCACGGAGGCCAGGCGATGAAAGATTATTTATCAGCCATTGACGATGCAAGTAAGCAACCTTATGTGGATAAAAACAGGCTTGGTTGCGTAGGTGCGAGCTATGGCGGGTATTCTGCATATATGCTTGCAGGAATGCATCAGGGCCGATTCAAAACATTCATTGCGCACGATGGTATTTTCGACATGCGCAGTATGTATGGCACCACCGAGGAATTATGGTTTGTCAATTGGGACTGGGGAGGACCATATTGGGACAAATCAAACAAAGCAGCACAAAACACTTACAAAAAATTTAATCCCATCAATTTTGTTGACAAATGGGACACTCCGATCATGATCGTACAGGGAGGAAGAGATTACCGCGTACCGGACGAACAAGGCATACAAGCTTTCCAGGCTGCGCAAGTGAGAGGCATCAAGAGTAAACTCCTTTTCTTACCTGAAGAAAATCACTGGGTCTTATCCGCACAAAATGCGTTGGTATGGCAACATGAGTTTTTCAAATGGCTGAGTGAAACGCTGCCGGAGAAAACCACGGCTACGAACAAGAGCTAACCCTCATTCTCTCACAACAGATCTCGTTGCTACAAGTTTTCCGTCAATGGAAACCTGCACGACATATTGTCCAGCCGGAAGATTGCGTGTTGAAAAGTTAATGCTTGCTTTTCCCGGATAATTTGAAGGACCGTCGTATAAAGTCTTTATGGGTTTTCCGGAAATATCAATAAGGTTGATATTAAAATGACCGTTTGTTGGATTATCAACATCAACCTGGACATAATCATCCGTTGGATTAGGATAGGTGATCATGTTAGTTTGGTTTCCGGATGTTTCATGAGTCGCTGTCATATCATCATGTTTTGCAAGCTTGGCAATCCAAGCCTGGTTTACATTTCCGGGATGACCATACGAACATGAAATCCATACACTACCCGGTTGATGATACAAACGTTGTATTCCTGCGTAATCACCCCATCGTTCATAAGGACCTGTAAGCATATCAACCGGACGCTGTCCCTCGATGATAGGTACTATATCACTATATGCACCAAGTCCATTAGAATAAATGGCAGAACCTCCCGGATTCCTTG
The DNA here is from genome assembly GCA_963746195.1 of uncultured Saprospiraceae bacterium. GTDB lineage: Bacteria > Bacteroidota > Bacteroidia > Chitinophagales > Saprospiraceae > Opimibacter. Next base: position 732,265 of record CAVVAS010000005.1, read on the forward strand.
CCTGGGATGAATGACTCATCACAATAATGGCATCTTGTTCTCCGGGTTGACTTCCGGTCCAGGCTATACCGGGATAACCAAGATAATCTGTAGGATGCCCGATGACATTTCCCTGGGCTGTCAGGGATGGATTATCAATGGTCAGTATACCATGAAATACAGCTGATCTTCCTGTATTAAAATCCATAGTGTTGGATACCCATTGTATTTGACCGTTCATTGTAAAGGCATCGAGAATTCGCGCATCATTTGTATCCAATGAATCTTTGGGCTGCACTGCATAAGGCGGAACTCCGTAAGGATGATCACACACCTGATAACCCATTGTGAGCAATGAATTTGGATCATTCTGATGCCCTGTCAGGTGAAGTAGAAAAACGGTATCATTCGAAAGATCAAAATTTCGGTCAGAAAGAAAATACATACTTGTCGGTAATGTTTCATCTGCATTGCGTACTGGACAAATATTGCGCAATAATCTACCATTGTAGGTAATATCTGTCCACACTCTGCGATTTAACGTTTCACCATTGTATCCATTCATTTTATTGATCTGGTGAATTTGCGTTCCTTCAAAACCAGTTTGCCATGAACTGTCTGTATTGACTTCGTTGTACGTAAGAAATAATTCTGTATCCGTCAGAGAGATCATCGGAAAGTCAGCGAAGGTGCCATCATCATTTAAGCAACCATCCAACGAATATAAATTCCATGCTCCTTTGGGATTATTGGTTTTGCTAAAAGCAATGAGTATGTGGCTGTCAGTACAATTGGTGCCCTGGAATTCAACAAGAATAAATCTGTCCTGTTCCGGATCATAAATAATGCGAGGGTCAAAATAGGCATTCACGCCACCCAATGGTTTGAAAAAATCATCCAGTTTATATGAGCCTGAAAAAAATCCCACAATATTCGTCACAAGCATGTGCGTATTGATCGTAGATACAATTTGTTCGGTTGAATTAACTGCAACATGGTTATCGAGCGGCGTGCCGGTGATGATATTGTTTCCCTGGAAACTAGCCAGGATATCAGGTTTTGGAATACTGCCTCGGTTTTGAAAATGACCGGGATTTGAATTTGCCGGAGTCTTTGCTTCAGCTTCTAATTTTAGATGGTGTAGATAAGCCCTCATCGCTTTGTCACCATCCGGATATGGAGCCTCTTCATATTGAATATTGAAGGCAAATGGATCATTGAATTGATCCATGTAAACGTCAGCTTTTATTTCATCACGGTAATTGGTGATGACCTGGGCCGCCATCTGATTTGTCAACACGTGGATCGTCAAGCAGGAAATAATAAACTTTAATGAGTTGCTCATGATGAAAACACTTTAATAATCAACTTAAGGGATGCTAATTTACTGATTTTCATTCAGGGATTAAGGAAGTCGATTTGCCCGAGAATTTAAACTGAGAGTCTAAGGTGGCTAAAAAAATGACTTATCCTTCGTTGCCATAATAGCAAATCCGGGAACGATGATCCTTAGCTGTGGAATATAGATTATTGTGGCGAATCACTCTGTACCCAACACGTCAATAGTTCGATCTTTGAATCACTTAATTTAGATCCTACAGGCATCGGTGAGTATCCATTTTTTTGTTGAATTGCGCCCAAAAACCTGCCTTGCTGGCTTGCCATTGATGCAGTAGTGTATTTACTGAAATCATATCCCCTCTGTTGCGAAAAAGAATCATGACAACCAGATATGGCACAAGACGCATCAAGAATGGGCTTGATGTCATGTGTGTAGGTAGGCATAATCCCCGTACAATCCACCACAGTAATGGCATCATTCCCGCAAGCTGACAGTGCCAATAACAGGGCAATCCCCGGGATAATTTCTTGGAATTTTAGTCGCATTTGAACCACTAAACGCCTAAAAACTGTTTATTATTAAGTTTGCAGGATATAAAAATGATTTTTTACCCCGCGAAGAGGATTAAACAGAAGGAAACAATTTGTGTTATCAGGTCGTTAAATAGCCCCTTGTGGTATAAGATTTGGCGCCGGGAGTTGTTATAAGCACGTACATTGTATTTCTAAACAATAGATCAGGCTCTGCCTGAATTAAATGAAAAAGTTGACCATGAGGATATGGATCATTGCCGCCGTGACCGGTGTTCTGGCCTACCTGGGCCTTGCCTTCTACAGACAACCTGAAAATGAAGATAAAGAGAAGCTCATCTTGCAGGCAGTCATGCAGTTACTGACGAATTATCATTTCAAGGCAATGCCCCTGGATGATACTTTTTCGCATAAACTTTATGATACCTACCTGGATCGCCTGGATGGGATGAAACGCTTCCTGACGATGGAAGATCTCGACCTCATGGATGATTTCAGGGACAGTCTTGACAATTCGCTCGAGGTTCCGAATATGAACCTGCGTTTTTTTGATCTTTCCATTGACCGAATTGATAAGGCAATCAGTAAGACGAGGCTTTACTATCCTGAGATATTGAGCCATCCATTTAATTTTACGATTAAAGATTCGATTGAAACGGATGGAACAAAAAGGCATTTTGCCAAAAATGATGCTGAGCTCAAAGAGTTGTGGCGCACTTATCTGAAATTTGAAACGCTTTCCCGTTTATCCGATAAGATGAGAGACCAGGATGCACTGACTGAAGAACCGGAAGGTGGTCGTAAATCAGAAGCCGAACTGGAAGAAGCAGCACGTGCTGATGTCAAAAAAGATTTTGATTCCTGGTTTGAGCGTCTTGATAAAGTGCGTCGTGAAGACCGTTATGAATTGTACATCAACTGCATCACGAATGTATTTGATCCGCATTCGGACTATTTAAATCCAAAAGAAAAAGAAGATTTTGATATCAATATGTCAGGTCGTCTTGAAGGAATCGGTGCCCGTCTGCAAATGGATGGAGATTATACTAAAGTAGTTGCAATTATTCCGGGTGGCCCGGCATGGAAAGAAAAGGAACTTGAGGTTGATGACAAAATATTTAAAGTTCAACAGGAAAATCAAGCACAGCCTGTTGATGTGACAGGATGGGTAGTGGATGAAGTAGTTGGGTTGATCAGGGGACCAAAAGGAACTAAAGTAACGCTGACAGTGCGCAAGGCTGATAGCTCTGTAAGAGAGATCACAATCATTCGTGACGAAGTAATGCTTGATGAGGGATTTGCTAAATCGGCTATTATAGGTCTTGACGGTGAAGTTGGTGATATCGGCTATATCACTCTTCCTAAATTCTATGCTGACTTTGAAAATCCGGATGGCAGGAGTTGTGCCCAGGACGTAGCGATTGAAATTGAAAAGCTGAAAAAAGCTAATGTCAAAGGAATTGTCCTGGATTTGCGTAACAACAGTGGTGGTTCACTTAACGATGTTGTGCAAATGTCAGGTTTATTCATCAAAGATGGACCCATCGTACAAGTGGTGGGAAGAAACAATGTGCCAACAATTTTGAAAGATAAAGATGATGATGTGTTATATACTGGCCCACTGGTGGTCATGGTCAACACACAAAGTGCCAGCGCTTCCGAAATTCTTGCCGCCGCTCTCCAGGATTATCGCCGTGCCATCATTGTAGGAGGCAAATCAACTTTTGGAAAAGGTACGGTTCAGCGATTTTTTGATCTTGATAAAGTGGTTCAGGGTGAAGATGCTTTAAAACCTCTGGGTGATGTTAAACTTACTTTGCAAAAATTTTATCGCATCAATGGTGGTTCTACACAATTAAAAGGAGTCATTCCTGATATTAATTTACCTGACAACCAGGAATACATTGATTCAGGAGAGAAAGAACTCGATTATCCAATGGAATGGACTGAAATACCACCTATTCCTTATAGTCAGGATATTGTCGACTTATCCAATATAGATGATTTGAAGCGTAAAAGTGAAGCAAGAGTAGCCGCGAACCCGGTCTTCACAAAAATCGAAGCCAATGCACAACGGATCAAAGAAATTACTTCTGAGACTGAAGTTCCATTGGAACTGGATGATTACCGGGCATTGGAAATGTTGCGTGATGAAGAATCCAAGGCATTCAAAAAAATATTCACTCCCATAGATGGATTAAAGTCACACAATCTTGCGATGGATATGCCTACGATTGAAGCTGATTCCTCTCGCATCGGGCGTAACCAGGCATTCCTGGAATTGCTCGGAAAGGATGTCTATATTGAAGAAACATTGCACATCATGAAGGATTTGATGGCGTATAATCACAAATCATAAGCGAAGGAAATATTAAGCTGAGGCTAAGGCTAAGGAAAATAATAATACCACTGCAAGATTATATTCTTGCAGTGGTTTTTTGTTTTTTAATGATGGATTGAATATCAGCAACCTTTTCATTCACGTTCCAGGTTGCCATTAAATAAAATTAATTAAAAAACTACTCACAACTCACAACTGACTACTCACTACTCACGATCAAATTAGGAATCGCATCTTTGCACCAATGAATTACATCACCCTCGAATCACTCTGCCGCTATGCTTCGACGGCTTTTCTCATCCTTTTTCTCAGCTCAGCAACCATCCCTTAAAGGGGACTTAATTTATTATGAATTATATCACGCTCGAATCTGTTTCCAAATCTTATGGTGAAAAGATGTTACTGGATAACATCGATCTCCGTATCAACAAAGGTGATAAGATTGCACTTATAGCCCAGAATGGTTCGGGGAAAACGACATTGATGAGGATCCTGAGCGGCATCATTGCACCGGAAGGAGAGCGAGCAAGAGTTCTTATTTCGCCAGGAATCAGAGTTGGGTATCTCGACCAGGAACCCGAGTTTATGCCAGGTCTGACCATTCGTGATGCTATATTGACGATTGATCTGCCTGAAATAAAAGCATGGGCTGATCATCATATCGCAGCGTCGTCAGCAGATGAAGAAGCGCTAAAGCATTCAGCCGTCACGATGGACGATCACAATGCATGGGATGTTGAATCAACGATCATGCAATTGTTGCACCAGTTGCATTTTGAAGATCCGGATAAAGAGATAAGTCATCTTTCCGGAGGACAAAAGAAGCGACTTGCTCTTGCCATGGTCATCCTGGCAAAACCTGATGTTGTCATTTTAGATGAGCCCACCAATCATCTTGACATGATGATGGTCGAATGGCTTGAAAATTATCTTCAGCGACCCGATATTACATTTCTCGTCGTCACACACGATAGATATTTCCTTGATCGGGTTTGTAATCAAATCCTTGAATTAGATAGAGGTCTGCTGAGAAGTTTCCAGGGAAATTATTCTGATTACCTGGAGAAAAAAGCTGCACTTACTGAATCAATGCAATCATCACAGGAAAAAGCAAAGCAGCTGATGAAAAAGGAACTTGACTGGATAAGGAGAATGCCAAAAGCAAGGACCACGAAGAATAAAGCACGTGTCGATAATTTCGAAAATGTAAAAGCCGCTGCGGCCAGGGTGATTTACCAGGATTCGGTGCAGATCGAAATTGATATGCAACGATTGGGGTCAAAAATTCTCGAGTGTCACCATGTTGGATTTCATTATAATAAAGAACACTGGCTTATCCACAAGTTTGATTACAAGTTCAAAACCCGGGACCGAGTGGGAATCATCGGACCTAATGGTTCAGGAAAGAGCACTCTCATTTCATTATTTACGGGAGAATTAAAACCAACAGCCGGAAAAATTGTGCACGGAGAAACGTTGAAGATCGGCCATATGAAACAAGATGGATTGCGCGTAGAGACAGATCGCCGGTTGATTGATATTGTGAGAGACATCGCAGATTATATTCCGCTAAAAGGAGGTGGCAAGATTACGGCTGAGTCATTGCTTGAACGCTTTTTATTTCCACGATCACAACAACAAGTTTATTATTCGCAGATCAGTGGGGGAGAGCGAAGGCGTCTTTATTTATTGACTATCCTGATGTCTAACCCGAATTTGCTTATCCTTGATGAGCCCACCAATGATCTTGACATTCTTACACTCAATGTTCTTGAAGATTTTCTAATGGACTTTCCGGGCGTCGTCATTCTCGCTTCTCATGACCGTTACATGCTCGATAAACTGGCAGACCATCTTTTCGTGCTGGAAGGAGATGGTGTCATCAAAGATTTCCCGGGAGGATATACAGCTTATTCGATATGGCGTGAAAATCAAATTGCTGATGCAATATCACCTGTCCCAGCTAAGAAAGATGACAATATTGATCCGAATTTACCTGATCGACAAGAAGTGAGAAAAGCTCTGCGTCGAACAGAGAAATCGATCGAGCAGCTTGAACAAACAAAAAAGAAACTGGAAGAAAATTTTTTATTGCCCGAGCCCAGGCTTGAGGACCTTCAGCGTTGGGACAGGGAATTGAAAGAAACAATCAATCAACTCAGTACATTGGAATTAACATGGATGGAATTGGCGGAACAGTTGGAATCGTTTACTTCGTAACAAAAGACGATGGACCAAAGACCAAGACAAAGAAGTGGCCCCCACCAGTTTTTGGTATTCATGATGTAGGAAATGTTCTTTGTAGCTGAACCGTTACTTCCGTTTTTGATTGTAGTGCCTTTCATTTGAGATTTTTCTAATGTTTCATGTTGATAAATAAAAAATAATTAAGGACAAATATATCCTTAAATATTTATATTTAAAAGAAATCGGTTAAAAAAATAAGATGACAGCAAAAGACATGGCAGAAGGGCTGAAAAAATGATTTAATTTGGGACAAAATGATCCTTTATGTTTTCAAAATCAACCGAATACGCATTGCGTGCGATTATTTACCTGGCTCAGAAGAGTTCACCGGATCAGAAGATAGGAATCATGGAAGTGGCCGATGCCATCGGTTCCCCCAAATCGTTTACAGCTAAAATTTTACAAAAACTGACAAAGGACAATAAATTGATCAGTTCGGTGACCGGGCCGAGTGGCGGTTTTTATCTGACTGAACAAGCGAAAAAGAAGTCATTACTGCATGTATTAAACCTGCTGGAGGATGAAGGTGTCATCACTGGATGCATTCTTGGATTAAAGGAATGTTCCGAGATAAATCCGTGTCCAATGCATTCCCAATACAAAAAAATTAAACCCCTGTTGTTGGACATGCTCGATCATAAGACCATACAACAGCTGGCCAGTGAGATGAAAGATCCGAGGGTGGTGATTCAAAGTATAATGAAGAAGAAAAGATGAAAGGTTGGAATCGTTTACTTCGTGACAAAAGACGATGGACTAAAGTCAAAATTACTTAATCCCATTGCCACATTTTCATATTTTCATATTTTCATATTTTCATATTTTCATATTTTCATATTGTCACATTGTCACATTTCCACATTGTTACTTCCAAATATTGAATTTGATCTTCAATTTCTTTTCCATAAAAACAGATCTCCAGTCAATATAGAGCAACGCGAAAATCATGATGAGTCCGAGAATCAGGGCTGTAATTGACTTCCATGAAATGGTTCCATGAATGATTCCTTCAGTATTTTCTGCAACATATCTACCCAGGAAAACAGCAATGGTATCACTCGTGAATTTACCAATCACGAAAGGTGGTATCAGGAAAGCAGGTCCTAACCGGGCCATTCCACCGGCAATGAATAATGGAGTGGTAGGTAATGGCATTAAAGAATAAAGCATGATAAAGACCTGCCCTTTCCATCCCTTTTGTTTCATCTTTGAACCGAGGAACTGGACATCCTTATTTTTTGCGGGTGTAAAAATTTTCCCTGAGACCTTTGGAATATAAAGTGTCAATATGTAACGACCGATGATCGATCCCGCCACCCCAATAAAAATAGCCGGCCAAATCTCAAGATGATAAGTGATCTGTAAAAAAATGATCACCGTAAAAGCCGGAGGCAATGGAAGGGGGACAATATCGAATAATATTGTGCAAAGAAATACGAGGAGGTAATGCCACCACATACCTTTAGAAGGCTTGTACTGCCCTTACAGTATAATTAGACTGCTTATTGCTTTTGCTTTGATTGCCGTTACCGAAGTTTTGAACCCATGCATTGTTCCGGTTCTCTTCTGTAGCGCTCCAGTAGTTGCCTTTGGTATAAACGCCCAAAAATTTTCTATTGATAAAGATTTTGTTCAGTTCTTCTTTTGTCGGTAATCGCCAATCAGAATAATTACCGGTGACATAAGCATCACATATTTTATTCGCTGATTCCCAGTTACGGTTTATTTCCTCTTTGATGGAAACGACAAGACCATGTTCTCCATCAGGGTTGAGCCAGATGACAACTCCGCCACGATGCGCAAGGCCAAGTGCGAGTTTTTGAGCCTGCTTTACAGGTGTAGAAGTCGTTTTTGTTTTTGCTGTAATTGGAGTTGCATTTTTTGCAGGATCATTTTTCTCTTCTACTTTCTTGACAGTATCTACCGGCATTTGGGTTGCCTTAAGTGTTGCCTGAGCCAGTTGAACCTGGTTCAATGAATCCAACTTCTGTTTTGCCTGCACAGCATGTTTCCCACTTGGATATTTCTGTTGGTAAAAAGCAAAAGAAGTACTGTCATTCTTCATTAGTGCAGCAGCCCAGGCTTTTCCATCACCATCTCCTGAGCTCATTTTCATCACTAACCAAATCAAAAGAACCAACACGACCACCCCAACACCAATGAATATATTTCTCTTGCCTGCTGCTGCGGCAGCAACCTGCCTTTCCGGATGAGCTTTTTGTTCCTGGAGCTCTTTTTCTTTTTCAATTTGTTTTAACCTCTCTCTCTCTTGCTTTTCTTTTGCTGCTTTTTCTTTCTCGATCTGTCTTTCCTTTTCTCTCTCCTGCTCTTTCAGCAGTTTTTCCTGTCTTTCCTTTTCTCTTTCCTCTTGTTTTATTCGATCTTTTTCCTGTTTTTCTTTCAGGGCTTTTTCATTTTCCTCCTGCTTAATTCGCTCTCTCTCCTGTTTTTCTTTCAGGGCCTTTTCATTTTCCTCTTTTATCTTTTGCTCTCTTTCCTGCTTTTCTTTCAATAACCTTTGTTTCTCTTTTTCCTTTTCCAGCTCCTTAATACGATCTTGCTCTGCTTTTTCTGCTTTTTCAATATCTGCTAAAGCAGCAAGAGCTAAGGCTTCAAATTTTCCCTTCGGATAATCCTGGAGATAATGCTGGTAAAGATTTTTGGTATTTTCAGATTTGGCTTTTTGCCAGAGAAGGGCTTCGACTTCATCCTCCTTCTGTTGCAATTCCAATTGTTTAATCAACAATCTTGCTTCACCTTTATTATCACCTCTTATCGATTGGTTCAGATAGTTTTTATAAGCAGCGATCGTATTTAATTTGCAGGCTTCATCCCATAAATTATTTTCCCACTCATCACCGCTCGTAGTGTTTGCGGCACCGGAACCAGATGATTCAATTGGTTTAGATGCATGAGAAGGATCCTGAGGTTTGGCAGAAATATTATTAATGGTCAGACTTAGTGTTTGTACCAATTGATTAAAACCTGCTGCATAATCGTTAGTGAAATCAATGCGCTGCAATCTTCTTAACCTGAATGGTGCAAGACAATCTTCAAGTAAGACAGGTATTATTTTTTTACCTGATTCCAATGCAAATGATACTTCATCCATCACATTGGTAGAAGCGACGGAAGAATTTGAAAGGATCACCAACACATATGCCGCTGTACTTAACGCCCCCTCAACTGCAGAATCCCAATGGTTTCCTGCCGGAATATCAAGCTGGTCAATCCATATATCAGCACCTGCCTCGCGAAGATCCTTGGCAAGCTTTAAGGCAAAGCTGGAATCAAACCTGGAATAACTAAAAAATAATTTTTGCGTTGACATAATAAATCCTCTGGACCTTTTCTCCGTTCATGAAAACTACTTATCGTAGGTTAATCCGTTAATCCCTTGAATGGTTGGGGAAATATCCGGTTAAATTAACGAAAATTTGGAATTTTCGGTATTAAGGGTAGGTTTGACTTAGTCTGTGGTCCTGAATTCAGAGACCGATTAAAACCCTTACATCTTGTTCATACTGAGGTCATTTCCGTTATTCTTCCGGCGCTTTTTTGCGGATCGTTTTATTGTTCAGTTTCGCAATAACGGGTGCCATTTTAAAGGTGAACTTATCATAGTCCTGGGTTTCCTTATCCAGCTTTTCAAAGGGAACCAGGTCCCAGTGACATTTAAGATTTTCTTTCAGGAAAGTACCCAGGGTCTTTTCCGGTTCTTTCTGGACCAGGACAAACCCATTGATATTCTTTTCAGCCGTCCACCTGTTATGTTCCATCCTGGCGATTTTCTCCCAGATAGATTCATCGATATCATCAAAATTGAGTTCATCACCTGTATCCACATCAGTCAAATCAGCTTTGACAAAACGCAATTTTATCCTGAGATGTCTTGCGGGTAAACGATTAGAATCTTTTTGAGAGTCTTTCAGCTTATCCCACTCTTCATGCATGGTTCCCAATGGGGTTTTATTTTTTTCAGCCTGGTATTTCGCCCATTCATAATGGATATGTTTGGCAATAAAATCCTCTTCCCTGCGGTCATCGACAATCGTTTTCTTATTGCATACTTCAATATCCATGTTAAAGAGTTCAATGTTCAATGATTTCATTTCATGAGCGACATCATCAAAAATATTGACCAGCCCGGTATTCCTGGGCAATAATACCTTAATGGGAGGGGAAGAATGAGTGAAATCATGATGACGTTTGAAGGACTGGATGCTGCTGTTTCTTGTATTGATGCTCTGAATAAAAAAATGCTGCCGTAGTCGTCGCGATGCATAGACACTTTTTCCATCATCATCCATGGCCATCAAACATAATGATATTTCATCACAGGGGATCGGGCATGGATTCCTGAAAAAATCATCGGAAAGAATGTACCGGATATCTACCACGTTCGGTAAAAAAGGATATAAAGAATCCATCTTCTTTTCAATCATTGATGTGTCATCAGCGATCACAGTGATCCTTGTTTTCTTCAGGTTGGCGAAATGATACATCTGGGCGACTTCCAGTATCAGGTATTGTGCGGCTAAATTATCTCCGAAAATCAGGAGATGTGCCGGAGGGTCATCATCATTCACCAGGCTGACGAATCTGTCGGGGCTAAAATTGTCCACCATGAAGGTTGCGGCAAGCTGGTAAATGGAAAATACATGATAATCAATTTTAGTGCCTCCTTTGCGCTGATGTGTGTCTCCGGGTAATGTCTTCTCATGGAATTCTTTAAAAATATTCATCGTATAAAAGTCATCGATATGAATGATGGCCTGAAGAATATCAAATTTTAAAGCCTGTTCCGAATTTTGATTATATATGTCAGTCGCTTTCTGCGCGATCAGAATATTGGTCTTTTCATCATTCGTAAGAGCCAAAAGGTATTTTGCAGAAATAATATTTGCCTTTAACAACATTTCTTCATCAGTACCTTTTCCCTGCAATACGATTACTCCTTTTTTCTTCAGTTGATTAATGCTGCTATGATCGGCATTGGGTTCGATCAGGATAATCTTAAATTTTTCTTTTTCTGTTTGCAAAAAATTAAGAATCAGCATTTCAGCTTTTGCGCTTAAACCGCATACCACAACGTGATCTTTCCAAAACCGAACTTTGAAGAGGATATAATTTTGATAAAACGGCTCCCAGATCACAAGAAAAATCCCGCTCGCTGTCACAGCAGGAGCAAGAAACCTTGCTATTTCAAGTATGACAGGAAGAGGATCAGGTACTCCGCCCGAATTCAACACAAATAATTGAAGGCTTAAATACAAACTTTCAAGTACGTTGGGCTGGATGTTGTTCATGATGGAATATTGGTAGAAACCAATCATTCCAAGCAGTAATGAAAAGAGGATGAGTACAGGAAACAGCCAATTATATTTTCTGAGGAGCCCTATCATTTAAACATTGGATTGTAGATCATGAAAACACAGCTCACCTTCTGGTGACAGGTATTGGTCATTTCAGATCTGTTCATGATCAAATGGAAATATATGTTAAATGTACAAGTTTTGTTTTCACAGTCAACTAAGCGAAGGGAAAGGCTGTGCTTCGACCTTCTTTCTCTCATCCTTGTGCAACAGCTCAGCAATCGGCGAAGGCGAAATAAACGGAGAAATCCCGACAAGGGTAAATTAAAACTTTATTATATTCTCACTTCTCTCACTCCTCTCACTTCTCTCACTTCTCTCACTTCTCTCACTTCTCTCACTTCTCTCACTTCTCTCGCACTCTCACGTTATCTTCACACACATGAATACAGGCAGCATTATTCAACCCACACTCCTTCTTGATCCCTTTAGATGTAAAGCCAATATAAGGAGGATGACGGAGAAAGCAGTATCCCAGGGCTTTCAACTCCGTCCTCATTTTAAAACACATCAATCTCATATCGTAGGATCATGGTTCAGGGACGAAGGAATAGATAAGATCACAGTGTCCTCTGTAGGCATGGCATCATTTTTCGCGATGAATGGATGGCAGGATATCACCATTGCCTTTCCGGTCAACATCAGGCAGATGGCCGGGATAAAAGAGCTGGCTCAAAAGATAAATCTAGGCCTCGTGTTAGTAGATCCTGACACGATCAATATCCTTGGAAAGGAATGCACGGATGAGGTCAATGTCTGGATTAAAATCGATGTCGGTACTCATCGTACAGGTATTCGTCCTGAAGACACCGATATGATTGATCTTATGGTAGAGAGAATAAAGTCTTTTCCGCAATTCATTTTCTCCGGATTCCTGGGACATGCAGGACATAGTTACCAGGGCAGGTCTGTTGTAGAAGTGGAAAGAGTGCATCTCAATTCGGTGCACATGATGAATGATGTCCGAAACCGTTACCTGGAAAGATTTCCTGAAATAAAAATTTCATTAGGGGATACACCTGCAGCGTCTATGATTTCAAGGTTTGGAGGTATCGATGAATTTCGGCCGGGAAATTTTGTGTTTTATGATCTGCAGCAGGAAGAAATTGGTTCGTGTACTTTAAATGATATCGCCGTCGCAATGGCATGCCCTGTTGTGGCGGTGCATCCGGACAGGCTTCAATGGATTATTTATGGAGGAGGCATACATTTTTCAAAAGATTTTCAGACACTGAAAGACGGAAGAAAATGTTTTGGCCGATGGGTGAAGCCTGATGGGAATAGCTGGAGTACTTCAGAAACGATTTCGGGTCCATTTCTATTATCACTATCACAGGAACATGGGGTTGTTCAATGTAATGAACAAACATTTCCATTGAGGAAGCCTGGTGATATATCCCTTTGGCTGCCCGTACACAGTTGTATGACAGCAGATGCGATGGGAGGATATCTATCTACAGATGGAGGTAAAATAGATCACTACCGAGAGCACTTGTGGAGCTAATAAGCGCTCAAATGATCTCAAAGCTGATCTTCAGATTGACCCGGTAGGAGGTTATTTTTCCATTGTTGATGGTAACACTTTGATTTTGGACATAAGCAGATTTAAGTCCTTTTAGTGTTTTTGATGCTTTGGCAACTCCTTTAGCAGTTGCATCTTCCCAACTTTTGGAAGAATCTGACATGATTTCGATGACTTTGAGAACGGACATGATGAATTGGTTTGGTGGAATGTTAAAGTTAAGAAAATAGGTTTAAGAAATTGTAAATGATTTCCCAATGAAAAGGATAAGGCGAAGGAGAAGTGTCTTTAATTTTGTTAAATTAGAAATTACCGATTACCGATTACCGATTACCGAATACCGAATACCGAATACCGAATACCGAATACCGAATATCGAATACTGATTGCCAGTTGCCTATTGCCTATTGCTTATTGCTTATTGTTCACTCTTTCAACTCCTGGAGAGCATCTCTAGCCTGGTCATATTTATCATCAAGTTTCAGGGCTTGTTCGTAACAGGATTTAGCCTGATCTTTTTCACCACGCAATTGATGGATCTTCCCTTTGTAAAACCAGGCTGCAGCATTTGTTGGATCGATTTGTTGGAGGATGACGATTTCCTTCATCGCAGCATCGAGACTATCGTGGTACATCAATAGTATCGCGGCATTGAGATAAGCATCTGCATACTGGGGATCCATGCTGTGAATATGCCGGTATATCTCCAGGGCTTCAGGTATTTTATTATTATTTTGAAGATAATAGGCTTTGGCATGCCAGGCTTCCACACTGTTGGGTGCGACGCGTATAGCATTGTCAAAATATTGAATGGCCAATGGATTGTGCGTCCTGTCCATAAGATCTCCAAGGATCACCCAGGCTTCCGCATTGTCCGGATTACGTTCTACTGCAGATTGAAATGCACCGATGGCCAGATCTGTTTTACCCTGATCGCGATATACCATACCCAACATGAATAAAGCTTCCGGATCACCCGGATGTATTTTCATGATGTCGGCCAGTGTATTCATGGCGGCGCTGTATTGCTTCAGGATGAGTTGAAATTCGGTGAGCTTGAGTTTTGTATGAATGCTGTCAGGATAAAGAGCAGCTGCTCTCTCCATGGTTTGCAATGCAAGTGAGGATTGCATGTGATCCATATAAACATCCGCAAGCAAGTGATGAGCTTTGAGATTGACAGAATCGATTTTCAGCAACTGGGCCAGGTCTGCGATGGCCTGATCATAAGCCTGGTTATCGTAAAAAATCTGGGCCCGTCTATAATACAGTTCGGGACTGCGAGGAAACAATTTGATGGAATCACTTATCGCATCGATCGCAGGATTCCCGGTCATGCCTTCATCCGGTTGTGTCGTATGGCCGGATTTGCAGGATCCAAGAATTAAGAAGCCTCCAAGTGTTATTGAGAAGCTATACGTAACAAGGGTATGAAGAGATTTTATCATTATCAGCACAAAAGAAAGACAATCATTCCGAAAGTGAGATGGACAAAAGTCATTTTCACCTGCCAAATATTGTGGTTTGAAATAAGAAGAACGAAAATATCTGGTGTTCGTTGTAGCGTTATAAGCATTCCGGTGTTTTTTGATTCACCGGGAGGTAGCTTAAAAAAGAGTTTTTTCGGGCACAAAAAAGGCACCCGGAAAGGTGCTTCAACCCTTTGAGCAACAGCTTCTTAGGACCTTGTGGCACGACTAGTCGTGCCACAAGGTCAAATGGAACTGGCTCGAAATTTGATATTAAAATAAAGTATAATATGTTCGATCAACAGCACATCAGGGTCAAATGATTCTAAAATGGATATTGTTTTGCGGATTTCTCGGGATCTGTGGACCTGCCATTTGCCAGGACAACACAGCCTACATCAACCTTTATCAAAAAATAGCTGAAGAGGAGATGATTCGCACAGGTATTCCTGCCAGTATCAAACTGGCCCAGGGAATGCTTGAATCCAATTGCGGTAAAAGTGATCTCGCGTGTAAAGCCAACAACCATTTTGGAATCAAATGCGGTAATGATTGGGATGGTAAATGTTATAAAAAAGAAGATGACGACTATGAAGATGGAAAGTTGATCAAGTCATGCTTCAGAGAATTCTCATCTGTCAAAGATTCCTATGTCGCTCATTCTGATTTTCTGACGGATCCTGCAAAGGCTAATCGCTATGGATTCTTATTTAAACTTGATCCCATGGATTACAAAGGCTGGGCACAGGGACTTTCGAAAGCAGGATATGCTACCGATCCTCACTACGCTGACAGGTTGATTGATCTCATCGATAAATATCAATTGTATCAATTGGATCGTGATGCTGAAGGCATTGAGGCATCCTCAGAAGATATCAAGTCTTATCATCCTGTCAGGTATCAAAATGAAGTAAAATATATTGTCGCGAATGCAAATGACAGCCCTAAATCATTGGCTCATCAGTTTGATGTAAGTGCACGCCAGATCGTGAAATACAATGATGGTATCCACGATGTAAAACAAAATCTTGTGGCGGGAACGCGAGTTTACCTACAACCTAAACGGAAAAAATATTCCGGCCATCAGCAATATTATATGCTCAAGGCAGATGATGACCTTGTGGCAGTTTCTCAACAATATGGAATTAAGATGAGCGCACTACTCAAACGAAATGGCTTAACAGAAGGACAGGTTCCTGCTTCGAATCAAAAACTTGTTTTGAAAGGAAAACTTCATCATGATCTTCAGCTTGTTGACCCCTATGCTGCTCCACCAAAAAATAATCCAAAAGAATCTGTTGCCTCAATAAATAACCATATAAACATTGCAATAAAAGATACAACACACATCGCACCAATCCAGGAAACTAAAGTTGATTCGACTTCAAAGATCCCTTCGAAACCTGCATCTCCAATTGCTGAACATATTGTTTCCAAAGGCGAAACTTTGTACAGGATTGCCCAACTTTATGGATTATCTGTAGAAGATATAAAAAAAATGAATAACTTATCTGTGGATACGATCTCTGTCGGTCAAAAGCTGGTATTAAAATGATGATAAAAATACGAATACCACTTCTTGCATTACTGGTGATGATGAAATGCATTCCGTCGATCAATGCACAAGGCACTGTTTATGAAATACTGGCAGGGCCTACTTTAAGCACAGAGACGGTAGAAGGCTTTGAGAGAGATCCTTTTCTTCGTTTTCATGGATTGGTGAGCATTGAGACCTCAAGTGATATCAGTCCCAATGCCCTTTATGCAAGACTTGGATATCACATCAAAGGAAGCGCAGTCAATATAGCCAGTTATTATGACAGCGATAATAAGGAGCATCCCGCCAGTTCAAACAATATGGAATTTCATAATCTGTCTTTAAGTCTTGGTGTCAAGCAGCGGATAGAAGTTGGGGCTAATCATATTTCTTACGGCTTTGGCGTGCGGGGAGATTATAATCTTAAAGCTAAATATGATTACGTCTTTGCCGGACTTACAGGCACTGAAAATAGTATCACCTATGGTGTGGATGTCGATGCCGGTTTCGAATTTCCGTTAAGTGAATTAATTAGCTGTGTGATTGAAATCGGCGTATCACCTGACCTGGTGGAACAAATATTTATTCCAATGCAGGATACAGGTTATAATTATCCCGATGGGAGTCCGGTCATTATCCATGAATCCAAAATAACGAATGTTGTTTTTGAAGCGAGAGCAGGGTTCAGGTTTTGGCATAAGGTGATATATACGGATTAAATTTTGTTACTTTTTTCATTGCCAAAAAAGTAACCAAAAAGTCTAGTCCCTCAAAAAACTCGCCGCTGCATTCCGGCAATTTCTTCACATTTGTTTTGCTTGCGCGCTTGTTCATTTTTCAAATCAATTTCTTGGCGGTGATTTATCGCTACAGAGTTCAAGTTACTACCTGAAATTGTCATTCGATCGCTCGGACAGTTTTGAGGGACAGATTGCTTCTAATTCGAAATGATTTAAGAAAAATGCAATATTGATTTTCGCAAGTGATCCTCTGTTATTGAGTTATTTTGCGGATATAAGACAAGTAAATCGAAGCAAGAAAAATATATCCGAAAGTCATATTTAATCCTACGCCTTCATCTTCACCTTTTTCAGATGCCGTAGCCTTTTTGCGGAGGCACTAGCCTTCGCCTTTTTAACCTTTGCAGTAATCAACCACACCCGAAATAATTTTCCCCACTTCCTTAGCTTTCATCTCCACCATCTTAATGACATCTTCCACTTTCGTTACCTGGATTCTTTCCGGTGGATAGCATTCGTTCGTTACAATCGAGAGGACTAATACTTTCATTCCGAGATGTCGGGCAGTGATTACTTCCGCTACTGTAGACATTCCTACGAGATCTGCACCTATGCGATATAGAAATTGATATTCAGCAGGAGTTTCAAGGCTTGGTCCGGGCAAACCGGCATATACTCCTGTCTGAATTTTAATTTCAAGTTTGTTTGCTGCGACAAGAGCATATTTCAACCAATCCGGATCATAAGCATATTTCATATCCGGAAATCTTGGCCCCCACCTGTCATCGTTAGGTCCGCGCAATGGATGCTCAGTCACTAGATTGATGTGATCTCGAATGGCAATAATATCTCCTGACTCGAAATCAGGATTAATTCCACCTGCTGCATTTGTCATCAATAAATGCCTGCAACCTAAAGTATAAAGAAACCTTACAGGCCTCACCACTTCATTCATCGGATGGCCTTCGTAATAATGAATTCGTCCGGCAAGAATGACTGTGGGAACATCATGGATCCTCGCAAAACAAATTCTTCCCTGGTGAGACGCCACTGTTGGCGGGATCATGTGAGGAACGTCTTTGATGCTGATTTCTTCGACAATGTCTAATTCATCGAGCCAACTGCTCATGCCGGTTCCGAGGATGATAGAGGCTACGGGAAAAAAAGGCATTCCACTCTTCACCCAGTTTGCAGCTTCCTGGACTTTCTTAAATTCTTCGCGGTGGAGATCCATCAATCGACGATCATGGTCACGTGATTGAGTACTTGCTGTTCGATGTTGGCAGGCACATCACGTTCTTTATATTGTTGGTCACGCAATTGTGGGATATATCCTGCATCACGAATCGCTTGTTGTATTCCATCGGCAGTAAATCGAAATGGAGCACCTGCAGCAGACACAACATTTTCTTCGATCATGATGCTACCCATATCATCAGCTCCTGAATGAAGACATACCTGTGCCGTTTGTTTTCCGACGGTGAGCCATGATGCCTGGATGTGTTTGATATTGGGGAGCATGATGCGGCTGATGGCGATCATGCGGATATATTCGTCTGCGGTAACATTATTACGCGCTCTTTTTAATTTTTTCAAAAGTGTACCATCATCCATAAACGGCCATGGAATGAATGCCAGGAAGCCAACTGCTCCTTCGGGTTTATCGGATTGAACTTTGCGGATGTCGACAAGATGTTCCATTCTTTCCGTCAATGTTTCGATGTGTCCAAACATCATTGTAGCGGAAGTGGTCAAGCCGATGCGATGTGCGGCACGCATGATGTCGAGCCATTCCTGTGCACCGCATTTTCCTTTTGAAATCAAACGTCGTACCCTGTCATTCAGAATTTCCGCTCCCGCCCCTGGCAATGAATCCAATCCTGCTGCATTTAATTCACGCAAGACTGCTTCATGACTCATTCCTTCAAGATGGCAGATGTGAGCGATTTCAGGTGGGCCGAGAGCATGAAGTTTAAGTCTCGGATATTCTTTTTTAAGTTGTTTGAAAAGATTGACATAAAAAGAAAGTCCGAGATCGGGATGATGTCCACCTTGTAAAAGAAGTTGTTCGCCACCTAATCGAAATGTCTCTTCAATTTTTGCTCTATATTCTTCAATGGTGGTGATATAAGATTCTGCATGACCGGGTCGTCGATAGAAGTTGCAGAACTTGCAATTGGCGACGCATACATTTGTTGTATTCGAGTTTCGGTCAATAATCCAGGTGACTTTATTCCCGGGCACGGTTTGCTGACGCAGATGATTGGCAACATACATCAGTGAAGCTGTCGGTGCATGCTCAAAGAGGTGGAGGCCTTCTTCGGCGGTGAGGAAGTCTTTTTTTAATGCCTTACTTAGGAGTGATTGTATCATTTGTAGCAGATCAACAAAGATAGACAGCTATAGGTTGGTTTTAGGTTTTAGATTAATAGAAAATGGATTGGTCAATGGTCTCTAGTTATTAGGCTTTTATCCATACCAACTACCAAAACCCAATAACTCGTCCACTTCCAACAACTAACAACCTCAGCCCCAGACCAAACCGGCTGCCCTGATCAAAACCCTCGGCCTCAGCTAAGCTTGGTGGTTTAGGAAAAAAAGCCTATATTTGCAACGCGAAAATCGGATGAGGGAACAGGTAAGTTCCCTCTTTTTATTGTATGTCACAGACCACGGCGCTACATCATCTGGAACCATTGATCCGTTCGACCTTTGAATCAGGCCGTTGCGGGGAATATTACCTGGTGGACCTGGAGGTATCACCTTCCAAGCACATTGGGGTCTTTGTCGATGGAGATGAGGGAGTTAGCCTGGAGACTTGTACCCAAATCAGCAGGATCCTGGAGTCGATTTTGGACCAGGAACCGTCTTTAGGAGGGATTTATGAACTGGAAGTTTCATCACCCGGCGTAAACCGTCCTTTGAAATTTTCAAGACAATATCTTAAACACGTCGGAAGGACTCTTAAGGTCCAAATGAACGGAGGTGAGATTGTGGAGGGCGTTTTGACGAGTACAAGTCATGATACCATAACCCTGGACATCAAACCGATCGATAAAAAAAGCAAACCGGAATCAAGAGAGATTCCATTTGAAAACATAAAGGATGCATTCGTTACTATTCAATTAGGAAAACCAAAGCCATAGGCCATAGGCAATAAGCAATAGACAATAAGCAAAAGGCAAACAAAAAAAATAAGCAATAAACTTATAAACAAATAAATTCATAAACTCATAAACACTTAAATATGCCAGTGTCATGAATCTAATCGAATCATTTTCTGAATTTAAAGCAGGAAAAAACATAGACAGGCCGACCATGGTCAGAGTGATGGAAGATGTATTCCGTACCCTGATCAAAAAGAAATACGGCTCAGATGAACACTTTGATATCATCGTCAACACTAACGGTGACCTTCAGCTTTGGAGGGTTCGCAAAATTGT
Organism: uncultured Saprospiraceae bacterium; assembly: GCA_963746195.1. Taxonomy (GTDB): domain Bacteria; phylum Bacteroidota; class Bacteroidia; order Chitinophagales; family Saprospiraceae; genus Opimibacter. The sequence goes on from CAVVAS010000005.1 coordinate 752,790, forward strand.
ACCCGATGGTGAGGTCATGGACGAACAAGCCCAAGTGTCTCTTTCGGAAGCAAAAAGTATTGATGTCAGCTATGAGTTAGATGAGGAATGCTACGAAGAGCTCACACTCGAAGATTTTGGGCGGCGAGCGATCATGGCTGCTAGACAGACTCTTGTATCACGCATCATGGAACTTGAAAAAGATGAAGTATTCCAGCGATACAAAGACCGCGAAGGTGAAATCATCCTGGGTGAAGTTCAACAGATCCTCAAGAGAGAAATTCTCATCATTGATGATGCCACAAATAATGAACTCTTGTTGCCCCGCACTGAAATGATCCGCGGTGATTATTTCAAAAAAGGTGACATGGTCCGCGCGATCATCAAGAAAGTAGAAATGAAAAATAATAATCCTGTCATCATCATTTCGCGCACCGATAATTTATTCCTGGCCAAATTGATGGAACAGGAAGTGCCGGAAGTTGAGGATGGATTGATCACAATTCGCAAAATCGTACGCCTTCCGGGTGAAAGAGCAAAAGTTGCTGTTGAATCTTATGATGACCGAATTGATCCGGTAGGTGCATGTGTAGGAATGAAAGGATCACGGATTCATGGTATCGTGAGGGAATTGAGAAATGAAAATATCGATATCGTCAATTTCACCAATAATCTTTCTCTCTTCATTCAACGGGCATTGACTCCGGCGAAAGTATCGAGCATTGAAATCAATAATGAAAATAAAAGAGCCAGTGTCTATCTCAAACCAGACCAGGTGTCTTTAGCGATCGGAAAGGGTGGCTCCAATATAAAATTGGCGAGCTGGCTTACCGAATTTGAAATTGATGTGTTCAGGGATAGCTCGGATTCGGATAATGAAGATGTGGATCTTGATGAATTTGCAGATGAGCTCGAACCATGGATCATCGATGAGTTAAAAGGAATCGGTCTTGACACGGCGAGGAGTGTGTTAGCCCTGAGTAAAGAAGAATTAGTGCGACGCACGGATCTTGAAGAAGAAACAGTGGATGAAATTTTACGGATATTTACATCTGAATTTGAGGATAGTTAATTGGAATCTCTCCTTGTCAAAAGCAATGTAGCCTGACATCGAGGAGTGTGTGAACTGAAAATCATATATGCAGCAAAGACTTGTTAAAGTTGCCAAGGAATTAAATGTCGGTACGGATAGTATCGTGGAATACCTTTCGAAGAAAGGATTTGCCGTAGAAGCCAAGCCGACAAGCATGATTTCTGAAGAAATGCACAACCTGCTTCTTCAGGAATTTGGCAGCAATATTGCCATCAAGGAACAGGCGAATAATATGATCATCGGTGCACGTCCTCCTATCAAAGGTGCAGATGTACTGACCCCGGTCATGCCGGAACCTCCTAAAAAAGAAGTTCCTCCCGTGGTCCCTGTTGATAAGGGAGTGAAAAAAGCTGAGGTGCCTGAAAAGGAAAAACCGAAATTAAAAGTTGTAGGCAAAATTGATCTTGCGCCTAAAACTTCTGAGCCAAAAACAAAAACCGATGAAGTCGAGGAAGTCAATGTTCCCGAGACAATAGGTGAAGAAGTTATTCCGGAAATACCTGTTGAGAAAGAAGAAGATGAATTGATCAAAGCTGAAGCTCCTCAATTACAGGGACTAACTATTTTGGGTAAAATCGATACAGATAAGTTCGATTCATCCAAGATTAAGAAAGAAAAAGAAAAGGAAAAGGAGAAGGAAAGAGAACGTGAAAAAATAGCTGCGAAAGCAAAGAAAGACAAAGAATCGAAACCCCTTGCTTCTTCTGACAATAGCACTCAGCAAAAAAGAAAAAGAAAACGTAAAAATGTCTCCGGTGGAACTTATGAAGGTAAACCGGATCAAAGGTCACGTCCGCACACAGGTGGTGGAGGGGGCGGAACAACTGCAGGCGGAGGCGGTGGCACAAGTGCAGGAGCACGTAAAGCTCCAAGCCGTCATGGTCGCGAAGAGTTAAAAGAAGTTTCAAAGAAAGAAATAGACGATCAGATCAGAGCTACCATGGCTCGCTTATCCGGTGGTAAGAGCAGACGTCAAAAAATAAGAAGAGAATCACGCCGGGATAAAGTCGATCGCCAGGAACAACTTACGTCAGAAGTCAATGAAACAAAATTACAGCTCACCGAATTCGTTTCTGTTTCCGAATTAGCCAGTGTCATGAATCAGCAGGTCACCGATGTGATCATGACTTGTATGAATCTTGGCGTCATCGTTTCGATCAATCAGCGACTTGATGCAGAAATCATCGAACTTGTTGCCGGTGAATTCGGATATGAAGTTGAATTTGTTTCTGCAGAAGACCAGACTTATTTTGAAGAAGAGATCGAAGATGATCCGGAGGACCTTAAGCCTCGTCCGCCTATTGTGACGGTCATGGGTCACGTCGATCATGGAAAGACCTCATTGTTGGATTATATCCGAAGTGCAAACGTTGTAAGTGGTGAAGCAGGAGGTATTACGCAGCACATCGGAGCTTATGAAATGGAAGTGAAACCGGGCAAGTCTATAACTTTTCTTGACACGCCGGGTCACGAAGCTTTTACCGCTATGCGTGCACGTGGAGCGAAGGTGACGGATATCGCTGTCATCATCGTTGCGGCTGATGATAATGTCATGCCTCAGACACGTGAAGCGATCAGCCACGCCCAGGCTGCGGGCGTTCCGATCATTTTTGCGATCAATAAAATTGATAAACCGGGAGCAGATCCTGAAAAAATAAAAGAAGAATTATCACGGATGAATTTATTGGTTGAAGATTGGGGTGGTAAAATTCAATCTTCTGATATTTCTGCCAAGACCGGTCAGAATGTAGATGAACTGTTGGAAAAGATATTGCTTGAAGCAGAACTTCTTGATCTGAAAGCAAATCCGGACCGATTGGCTGTGGGGACTGTGATTGAAGCATCTTTGGATAAAGGCCGCGGTTATGTCACAAAATTGTTGGTACAGAACAGGTAAGCTTGCCGTAGGTGATATCATCGTAACAGGTGAATATAGCGGTAAGGTGAAAGCTATGTTCAATGAACGTGGTAAAAAAGTAAAAGAAGTCGGTCCGTCTTCACCAGTATTGGTACTTGGATTAAATGGTGCTCCTCAAGCCGGCGAAAAATTCCGCGAATATGAAAGTGAGCAGGATGCACGTTCGGTTGCTGCATATCGCGGACAGATCAATCGTGAACAATCCAACCGTGCTAACAAACGTATTTCACTCGATGAAATCGGACGCCGTTTGGCATTAGGTAGTTTCAAAGAACTTAACCTCATCATCAAGGGTGACGTGGATGGAAGTATTGAGGCTATGGCAGACTCTTTGGAAAAACTTTCAATCGAAAAAATCAAAGTCAATATTATACACCAGGCCGTAGGTCAGATTGTAGAGTCAGATGTATTGCTGGCTTCAGCATCCGATGCGATTATTATTGGCTTCCAGGTGAGACCTTCAGTTGCTGCACGTAAATTGGCAGAAAAAGAAGGGGTTGAAATCAAGATGTACTCGATCATCTATGAAGCCATCAATGAAATTAAGGCTGCCATCGAAGGCATGCTTGAGCCAACGAAGGAAGAAAAGATCATTGGACAGGTTGAGGTCAGGGAGATATTCAAAGTCAGTAAAATTGGAACCGTTGCAGGTTGTTTTGTACTTGAAGGAAAAGTGGCCAGAAATTATCACATCCGAATAATCAGGGATGGTATCGTCATCTATCCGACCAAGGAAAATGTCCATGGTGAAATCGCCACGCTCAAACGGTTTAAAGATGATGTGAAAGAAGTGAAGTCAGGAATGGAATGTGGTATCATCATCAAAAATTTTAATGATATCAAAGTCGCTGACATCATCGAAGTGTATGAGATCAATGAGATCCGGCAGAAACTCGAAAACTAATTAATAAGTAACGAGTAACGAATAACAAATAACGAGTTTCACAACTAACTACGGTTACTGAGCTGTAGCAGGAGGATGAGAAATAGCAGGTCGAAGCACACCACGCACGATTGAAGATACTTGATAAAAGGCTGCAACTTTGGCTGGATGAGAATGCGGGAAAATATAATCATCCTTCCTTCATTCCGGAAGATCCTATTTCAGTTCCGCATCGGTTTTCATTATTGCAGGATATTGAAATTGCCGGGTTCTTTTCTGCTATTATGGCCTGGGGACAACGCCCGACCATCATAAAGAAAGCGAATGAATTGATGTCGCTGATGGATGATTCGCCTTATCAATTTATCACCGGACATCATGAGAAAGACAGAAAACGATTTTTAGTTTTCAAGCACCGGACGCTTCAACCGGATGATATTATTTTCCTTACGGACACGCTGCAGCGATTTTACAAAAAGCATTCAAGCCTTGAAGATGCATTTGCAGATAACATGGCTCCCGGCGATGAGGATGTCTATAATGGACTTGCAGGATTTTATGAAAAACTTTTCGATCATCCCTGGGTGATGGAACGAACACGAAAGCACATCGCCACTCCTGTCCAGAAATCCGCCTGCAAAAGACTGAATATGTTTCTTCGTTGGATGGTCAGACATGATGATAACGGCGTTGACTTTGGACTTTGGAAAAGAATCTCTTCTTCGCAACTTATCATTCCATTGGATCTTCATGTTGGAAATGTAGCCCGTCAACTTGGTTTACTCGATCGTAAAATAAACGATTGGCAGGCTGCTAAGAAGTTGACGGAAAAGTTAAAAAAATATGATCCGAAAGATCCTGTGAAGTATGATTTTGCTCTTTATGGGGTGGGGATTAATGAAAAAAATAAATTGTGAAATATGAATGTCAATATGAAGTCCCCTTCAGGGGATTTAGGGGCAAAATGGATTCTGTGAAGTATGATTTTCTCACGCTCTCACTTCTCTCACGTTCCTTGAACTGAGCAATATTGCAGAACTTATCATTGATAAGTTCAAAATGTGTCGAAGTGTCACTCTTCCACATCCGTTTCCTTCTTCCCGTAAGCCAGGTCACCCGCATCTCCAAGCCCAGGAACAATATAAGACCGTGCTGTTAGTTCTTCGTCTTCTGCTCCTATCCATATGGTTGCATCAGGGAAAGCAAGACTTACATATTCAAGACCTGCACTGGAAGCAATAACAGATAAAATGTGAATTTCACGCGGAGTGCCGTGTTCCATTAAAGCGTTTAATGCTTTCACCATGCTGGCTCCAGTGGCTAACATCGGATCGCAGATGATTAATACTTTGCCTTGGAGATCAGGAGTGGAAATGTATTCAAGCGATATTGAAAATGTACCATCCTTATGATTAAGGCGGTAAGCGGAGATAAAAGCATTTTCAGCCTGATCAAATACAGACAACATGCCATCATGCATCGGCAGTCCTGCTCGAAGAATTGTGCTCAGCACAATTTCGTCAGCTAGTTTATGACATTCGGCTACACCCAGCGGGGTGACGGTTTCAACAGGAGTATATTGAAGCTTCTTGCTGATCTCATAGGCCATGATTTGGCCGAATCGATAGAGATTGCGCCGGAAGAGAACGGGGTCCAATTGTATACCCTCATCCCTTAACTGAAGGAGGTAGTCACTGGCAATTGATGTCTGGGATGATAGGTTGTAAATCAAAGGATATCAGTTTGTATGGAGATAAAGATAAAGAATAGAGCATTATTAAGGTGCTGAGCCTCTGTAATGTAGGCCAGGAGTCTATTTTTTGGGGCCAGCTTAGCAAAAAACCCCCTATCTTTAGTAGATGAAAAGTCTCCTGGCAAGGGTGTTGTTCATTGGTTTATCTTCTGTTGTCGCCAACCAGATGCAGGGACAAACTATTGTTCAGCCCAAGCAGCTTGACTATAGTTCGGAGGGAGTTTTATATAACAAGGAAAAAGCCCTTGAATTCAGGCCTCACACTAATGGAGGTTCCATCGGAGTTCAAATTGGTAACATTGTCAAGTATTACAAAACAAATTATTACGAGTTTAATTTTGGGTGGATCCGTCATCCAAAAGAATTCAGGCAATCCATAACTTTTCATTCGGGCAATCCTTTCACACGTACGTCGAATAGTTTTACCTATGGCAAGCAAAATCAGTTGCTGGTATTGCGGGCAGGAGTAGGATCGAAAATATATTATTCAGATAAAGCAAAACGTAAAGGGGTAGCTGTTGGTGTCAATTACGAAGTCGGAGCTGATATCGGATTGCTGAAACCTTATTATCTGCATTTGTCCCGCCTCGATGAAAATGGATACACTGATTATGTCTCTACCGAAAGATATAATGCAGATAATGCAGCTTTGTTTCTTGACGAAAGTAAAACCATAGGACCCGCTTCTTTTTTTAAAGGGTTTGATCAAATCTCTGTCATTCCGGGATTGCACGGACGGCTAGGTGCTAATTTCAGCATGGGTGCTTTTGATAAATATGTCAAAGCCATTGAGATCGGCGTGATGGTAGATGCATTTTTCCAACCAGTTCCCATCATGATCATTCAAAATAACACGCCTGTGTTTATCAATGGTTTTATTTCTTTCCAGATAGGGAAGAGACAGTAGAAATTACGAATTACGAATTACGATTTTGGATTTTCGATTTACGTTCCATTTTTTGAACGCAGATTTTCACGATTAGTCACTTGTGCTGAGCGTGTTCAGGTTGAGAATAGAAGTCGAAGCATGATTTATAATGATCATCATTACTTATTCTGCAAAAGATACACTAAACTGAATACCAAAAAATTTCTTTAACTACTAACTACTAACTACTAACTACTAACTACTTACTACTTATTACTCACGCCTGACGGTTCACGGATGACGTGTTTCACAAATCCCAATAAGATTGGATTCGGCTCATCCTCAGACGATGTAAGAGCCGGTTGAAAAAGAGTACCTATATAAAATGGATGTGAGGAAATTTCAAAGGCCCTGATATCGCCGTCACCATTTGTTGCTGTCATTTTCATATTGCCCTTTTCGAGAAGTGGGATATACGATGGATTGACTGCATAACTGCAATGATATCTGCCGATCAAATGTGTTTTTCCGACAAGCGAATAAAGAAGGGATGAAATCACAATTGTAATCTCTTCTTCCTGTCCAACCAATGAACATGCTAATTTTGAAACAATTAAATTTTGGCTTTCCGGATTTGTTTCTTCAGTATCCGCATCTGTGATGCCACAAACATTCCTGGCATATTCGATGATCATGTGCTGGAAACCGCCGCAATTTCCAAAGGTTGGAATATTATTTTCCCGTACATACCTGATCGTATTGAACACATTCTCCGGGTCTTTATAAGGCGAACCGGATGCAATCCAAAGCCCGGAATATTCTGATTTGAATTCATTGATGAAATCAAAAACTTCTGTGCCTCTCCACTTAATGAGTACTTTTACTTTTACTGCTTTTGTAAGATGACGTATGGACTCATTTAAAGCAATGTGCGTATGATATTGCGGATTAAAATCGCCGAGAACAACGATCTTCATTTACGATTTACGATTTACGATTTTGTCTTGCTTATTGCCTATTGCCTATTGCCCATTGCCTATTGCTCTATCCTGTTTGCTCCTGGGTTTTGGTAAACCAATAATACATTGGCACACCTGTAAGTATAAGTACCATTCCGAAAATAGCTTCACGTGGTTGAGTGATAAAAGTATTTATAAAAAGACCTATGCAAAATAGAACTACAATCGCGGGAACATAAGGATATCCCCACACTTTATAAGGACGATGCGCGTCTTTCATTCTTTTCCTGAGTACAAAAACACCGTAAGCAGTAGCGCCATAATAAATGAAAACGGCAAAAATCACCATATCTGTCAGCTGATCGAAAGTGCCTGAAAAAACAAGCAGGCATCCCCAAACACACTGTAACCACAAGGATTTCTCGGGGACTTGTGAAGAATTCAGCTTTGCCATTGATTTGAAAAACAAGCCTTCTTTAGCCATAGCATAATAAGGCCTCGCACTGGCATAAACAGTGGCATGTGTACAACCTAACGTGGTAATCAAAATTAAAATTGAGATGAAAGCCATGCCCTTACTTCCCCAAAAAACTCTTACGGCTTCAATTGCTGCAATTTGATTGCCCGCAGCATGAATATTTTTCAATTCAGGAATAGATAAGATGGAGAGATAAGTCATATTGACCAGCAAATAAATTCCGATCACGATAAATACACCTATAGCGATCCCTTTTGGAATATTTCGATTGGCATCTTTGACTTCTCCGCCGATGTAGCCGATCGTTGACCAGCCCTGGTATGCCCAAAAGGCAGCCAACATGGCCGTAAACAATGCACTGACGGTCACCGGCGTATGATCAGGTGTCTTAAAATCAAAAGCCATATTGATGTGTGCATGTGAACTCGTCAAACCGAAAATCACAATGACACCTATGCCAATATAAACCAGCCATAAAATGATATCACTTAGACCTGCACCCGCTTTAATGCTTTTTGTATTGATCAGGGTGAGGAAAATGATCAGTGCTATGGCAATTAATTTAGTTGAAAAATCAGCGAAAGGAAAAAATACACCACCAATAGAAAAATCACTGAGTTGAGTTAATATTGGTGAAACCGGAACAAGCGATTGCAGGGATTGAGAAAATACATAAGCTAATGAAGAGATCGAAGCTGTCTGAATGATGGTGAATAGTGACCAACCAAACATGAAGGCAAAAAAACGGTTGAATATTTTTTTATAATAAACATAATCACCACCTGTGTCAGCGAGTAAGCCTGCCACTTCAGCATTACTCAGCGCCCCGAATAAGGTAATAATACCTCCCAGCAACCATGCAACAAGCACCCAGCCGGATGAATTGAGCTGGTCGGCCATCGGGGCAACTTTTTTATACACACCGGAACCAATGATATTGGCAATCGTAATCACAACTACATATCGGAGTCCAAGTGAACGAACTAATGAAGGGGATGATTCCATAATCAAAAATAGTTAACTGTAATTAATACAAAAAAGAGATATTATTTAGCGTTAATTCCACTTGAGGTCTCCTCTACGGAATCTGAATTGATATATTTATCCATCCTCATGTTTGTACCTCCGCTTTTTTGCCATTCCGCCTACAGCATCCTTTACGCTACTCATGACGATGAATGCATCCGGATCAATTTTCTGCACCGATGATTTGAGAGCGCTCACTTCCAAACGAGTCACCACGGTATAGATGATCTTCGTGTCAGTTTTTTTATTCCCCGTTTTTCCAAAATCACGTTCACCTTTGTAGACAGTGACACCCTGATTTAATCGATTGGTAATCATATCCTTTACTTGATTTGCTTTCTTGGAAATAATAGTCACTCCTGTATATTCTTCAATCCCTTCAAGAATGAAATCTACTGTTTTGGAGGCGGCGAGATAAGTAAGTATAGCATACAGGGCGATTTCAACACTGATCAGGTAGGCTGCAAAAGAAAAGATGATGATGTTGACGATTAATATAATATCACCGATCGACAGCCCTGAACGACGACTTATGGCAATCGCTAATATTTCTGTTCCATCAATGACTGCTCCGCCACGAACGGATAATCCGATACCTGCTCCAAGAAAAAATCCACCGAACACGGCGATCAGAAGTTTGTCACTCGTGACCTCAGGATAGGGTATATAAGCGACTGCAATGGCTAACCCTAAAATAGAGAGTATGGTTTTGAGGGCAAATTGTTTTCCGATCGCTTTGTATCCAAGAAAAATAAATGGAATATTGATGAGAATAAGTAATTCGGACAATGGCAGGTTGGTCATATCGTTGACAAGAAGAGAAATACCTGTGGCGCCACCATCAATAAATTTATTGGCCAGCAGAAAACCTTTTAAACCGAACCCGGCAGATAAAATTCCAATAGCAATGAGAAATATATCTTCAACCGCAGATCGGATTATTAATTTTAATTCATACCCTCCTTTGGCAATTTCATATTTCGAATAGGCTTTTACTGCTTTTCTACTTTTACTTTTTGGATTTAATACGGTTAGAATAATAATCCAGGTCCAGAAAGAGGAAATTTGAGTTTTTCTAATCATGATGCCGCCTGCAGGTCATAGAATGGTAGTGAAGTTTTTATTTCCTGACTTTTTTCCAAAATATTCTGAATAATAGTGGAAGAACCGAGATAAAAATAATTCCCACCACAATCCATTCGAGATCATCCGTGAGATCATAATTAAATTCTTTCAACAAGATCTGGTGCAGATATCTTCCGGCAAGTATCATCGTGAAAACCCAAGCAAAAGCACTGATACTGGAGATCGCGGTGAATTTCTTTTTGTCCATGTGAACAATTCCCGCCACGATCGGTGCAAATGTTCTGATAAAAGGTAGAAACCTTGCCATGAAAATGGCGCCATTACCATGATCTTCATAAAATACCCTTGCTTGTTGCAAGTATTGTTGTTTAAAATACCATTTATCTTTCCAGGTGTACATGGCCGGACCAATTTTACGGCCAATCCAATAACCAACCTGGTTACCTAAAATGGCAAATATGGAGATGATGATCATAATGAAGACCAGGGGAACATTAAAGAATCCTTTCACCAGGTCTTGCCACGCTACACCCGCGACAAACAACAATGAATCTCCCGGAAGGAAGAACCCCATGAACAAGCCTGTCTCTGCAAAGACAATCAGCATAATGATCCATACCCCCCCATGTTCAACATACCATTGGGGTTGCAGCAGTGATGCCCATTCAAAATCCTGGAACAAATACATTGTCTATCAGCGTATGAGAGGCTAAGATGGAAAAAAACTTTCAGATTCAAAGGAAAGAGACTCTAAGAATAATGAATGCTTCGACTAGCTTCATCTCATCCTATACCCGCTCAGCACAAGTAATGAGCAAGGAATAAGGAATTATGAAGGAAATGTAAACTGGAATATTTACAACTTCATCCTGACCTTTGACTTTAAACTAAACCGGCTGCCAAAACCAACAACTTAAGATCAATTTTTTAAGTGGCTTCTTAAGTTTCTAAAGTTCCTAAGTGGTTAATATTTTTCGTGGCTTTCTCTGGATATTCTACATGAGTAAGTTAGATCACTATTGTTTAACAAATCTTGTCATGGAAAAACCTGAATCATAAAGTGATTTTATTTCCATAATATAAATTCCACTGGGGAGCTTTGAAATATCAATGCTTTCATTGTTGACATCTTCATCATCCATGATTTGCCCTGTCTCAGAATATATAGTGACGTGAATACTTCCTTCATCGGATCTGATCCACAATAAATCAGAGGCAGGATTTGGAAATAGGTATCCTTTTTTTTCTGTAGGTCGTTTTGTAGTTAATATCAGATTGCTAAATAACCATTGATAAGCTGCAGGATATTCACGTGCCCAAAACCATTCGCTGTGGGCGCCATCAGGGCTGGAGATAAATTTCATGTTTGATTCATCTTCACCTGCATAAGCGAGTGTATCATACACGGCCTGCATGTCGGAAATATTGGTTGAACTTTCATTTGAACCGGCAATAAAGTAAAAACGAAGTTCCTGGTGTATACCTTTGTTCACAATATATTGGTATATAGAATCACTGATCCAGAATGCCGGAGAAAAGACGCCCACTTTACTGAATACATCCTGGTACTCGACAGCAGCGAACACTGAAATATTTGCACCTAACGAGCTGCCACCGATGCCGGTGTATTCCCGTTCAGGACGAGTTCTGAAAGTGCTGTCAATATGCGGTTTGAGGGTGTTGACGATAAATGAAGAATAAGCCTCTCCGTTTCCGCCGCCATATTGTGCATTCACCCATGGACAATATTCATCTGCGCGATCTGCTCCGCCATTATCGATGCCAACTACGATAGCACCGTAGTCACCCAGGCCAAACAAATCATTCATGGATTCATCGATTTTCCATTCGCCTGCAAAACTGGTAGCAATATCAAATAGATTTTGTCCGTCCTGCATATAGAGTACAGGATATCTTTTTGTCGACGTTTGATAATCAGGAGGCAGATAAATCCAGATGCGCCTGTGGCGATTGAGCTGGGGCATATAAAAATTATCATCCAATACCTGCACATTATCTGCTGCAGTGTGATTTCCTCCCGCACCTTCCCAGCCTGCGATAGTGACATTGACATTTTTTATTCCACCTGTATAGTTGTAAGTACGGTTTGGAATGTAGGTACCACCTGCAGTTCCTTCTACAGTGGCCCAGCTTCCTCTTGTAAACTTGAATTCGATTGTTCCGGTAGGTGGAGAGAAGGTGACCGAATAAATATTGTTTGTGTCTTTAGTAAGTCTGTAAGATAGATTTCCGGGACTCCAGTTGTTGAAGTTGCCTGCGATGTAGATGGTGTCTCCCGGAGGTGTTGAAGCGGGGATGGAAGTAATGTGGATAGTAAGCTGTGCATGAAGGCTGAGAATTGGAATTAATAAATAAATCAATAACAGATGTTTTATCCTTGATTCTAAATTAGCATTCCTCATGATCATCAAATGTAGGGAATTCACAGCGGTATTCGGTAAGCAGTAATTAGTATTCGGTAATCTGTAATCAGTTGTGAATCATCAATCGTGAATCGTGAAGCGTCCGGCGTGAGTTGTCAATAATAAGTTGTGAGTTGTAATTTTCAAAAACGTTTGTCCAATTGAAGAATTAAAAAAGGCTACCGATCCATGACCGATAGCCTTTGTGTTGTTACTAGCCTTTGTTGGAGATTGCTCCAACAAAAATCTATTTACGCAGTTCTTGACGATGCCGGACGTATAAGCCTGCTCTTGTACCCACCACCAGATGATTTTCGGTGCATCTGAGGTTGAGGGCGCGGTTCCATATCACTCGCACTTGCAGCCATAGCATAAGGATGATCCGTGACAACAGGAATACTTTTCTGTATCAGTTTTTGAATATCCTTGAGCAATGGTTTTTCTTCAAAGTCACAGAAGGAAATAGCTCTACCGTTAGCACCTGCTCTGCCTGTACGGCCGATACGATGCACATACGTCTCAGGTACATGAGGCAATTCAAAATTGACAACATGACTCAGCTCGTCAATGTCAATCCCCCTTGCGGCGATATCTGTGGCGACGAGTACGCGCGTATGTTGTTTTTTGAAATTGTTCAACGCAGCCTGGCGTGCATTCTGTGATTTGTTTCCGTGAATAGCTTCGGTTTTGATACCGGCACGATTCAGATCTCTTGTCAGTTTGTCAGCGCCGTGTTTTGTGCGTGTAAAGACTAATGCCGTTTTGATTTCAGGACCATTGAGTAAGTACCGGAGCAATAAAGTCTTATTTGGCTTCTCTGTAAAATAAACGGTCTGTTGAATTGTATCTGCTGTTGAAGAAACGGGTGATACTTCGACGATGGCCGGATTTCTCAGGATGCTTTTTGCCAGGTGATTGATTTCATGAGGCAATGTAGCTGAGAAAAATAAAGTCTGACGTTCGGTTGGAAGTTTGCTGATGATCCTTTTGACGTCATGGACAAATCCCATATCGAGCATTCGATCGGCTTCATCCAGTACAAAGAATTTCACATCACGTAATGAAACGTGACCCTGGTTCATCAGGTCCAATAAACGGCCCGGTGTAGCGACGAGGATATCTACTCCGCGTCGAAGGCTATTGACAGAACTTACCTGGGAAACTCCACCAAAAACCACGAGGTGGCGTAAGTTGAGGAATCGGCCGTAAGCTTTGAAACTTTCTTCGATCTGGATCGCCAGTTCGCGGGTAGGGGTGAGGATTAAAGCCCGGATCGGTCGGCGACCCTGGGGATTTGACTCCTGTTCCTGGTGCAATAACTGCAAAAGAGGAATGGCAAAAGCAGCAGTCTTGCCGGTACCTGTCTGAGCGCAGCCCCTGAGGTCTCTGCCTTCCAGGATGGCCGGAATGGATTGTTGCTGAATAGGTGTGGGTACGGTGTACCCTTCATGGTTTAATGCTTTGAGCAAAGGCTCAATGAGCTTTAGGTTGTTAAAAGACACTTGTTAAAAATTTGATGATAAAATGTGGTAAGGCTATCAATTTTAGGATCGATACTTTACCTGCCTTACGTTAAGCTGCCACGGAATGCGAGCTGGATAAAACTCATCAGAAACTGAGAGAGCAATAACATACAAGACTGCAAATATACGGGATTTTCCGGAATAAACAGAAAATCAATAGATTATGGGAAAAGGCTAAGGCTGATGCCTACGCAAAAAGGCTACGGAATCTGAAAAAGGCTGATGCCCCCGCAAAAAGGCTACGGAATCTAAAAAAGGCTGATGCCTCCGCAAAAGGGCTACGGCATCCAAAGAAGGCGAAGGAGGTATTTGTAATATGTTTAACCTTAATTATTAAGGATTTATAGATATTAATTCTTACTTATTAATTTTTTGTTATTTTCTTAATTATTTAAATCAAAGCTATTGTTGAGCGTAGGCTGTGTCGGAGCTTGTGCTGAGCTTGTCGAAGCATTCGTGCGACAGCAAAACTCGGTTTTGCGGGTATGTTTTTTGAATTTGTTTTGAAACGCAAATCAGAAATTTGCAAACACCCCGACGTAGGCTCAGCCTACGCCGAACAAGTCTTTCACGTCTCTCACGTCTCTCACTTTTTCTGAAGGGTATAGACCCGTAGAGGTCCATTATTATTTGATATCAAAAAAGCATCTTCCCCGGAAGCCAGTTTTATTTCCTGGATATCCCTGCCGTCTTCGATCTGCAATTGATTTTCGACGAAGATAGGCATGCAGTTAAAATTCCCTTTTCCATCACCGAGACAAACACCCGGATAAAGTCCATCATATCGCGCAGTTTCTACTTCAGTCGGAAAATGATTTCCGGCATACATGAAATCAAGTTTGCCATCTTTGTTGATATCAGCAACACAAAAGGCTTTGATCGGACCAGCCTGGCATAAAAAAGGTAAATCCTTCACAGTGAATTTTCCATTGCCTTCATTTATGAGATAAATACTCGTCATGGTCGAAAGTTTTTTATGCGTACTGTTCTTCAACATTTCCGGAGTGAAAATATCATTGAAACTTGCTTTTGCATAACTCTCATAACTTGGAAATTTATTGAGTATGAAAGGCAATTCTTCTGAAGAACATTCCCTTCCTCTGACCGGTAAAAGTTCATCCTGTTTAGTAGAAGCGAGAACTACATCGAATTTTCCATTCTGATCAAAATCATTTCCATATACTTCAAGTGTAGTTCCTTTTGAACCTCCAAACTTATTATTCCAGCCGAGATTGCCCAACAGGAAATCTGTGTCACCATCTCCATCAAAATCTCCTTTCTCAATAGTCCACCATAATCCCGTCCCGGCAGCTTCAATGGGTTGCATGGTAAATCCCTTCGGACCATTATTGATCAGCAAGGTTGGCTCCATCCATTCACCCACAACAAGCAGGTCTATATCTCCATCTTTATCAATATCATCCTGAACCACATCTGTCACCATTCCAAACTGATCAAGGAAAGGAGCAAGTTTTTTCGTCATATCTGTATATCGGCCGGATTGATAGATCAATAATTTTGAAGAAGCAGGTGACGGATATTTTCCACCGACGACACGTCCGCCAATGAAGAGATCATTGTCTTTATCTCCATCCGCATCAAAAACTTCAACACATTGCCCGTTCAAAAGGAAATTGGGAAGAATATCTTTTGCAGCATGAGTGAATTGTCCTTTACCATCATTGATGTAAATGCGATCACGGAGTAATGGACTTCCTTCGGCAAATTCATAGCTGCCACTGATGACGATAAGATCGAGATCGTGATCACCATCCACATCAAAGAAATGGCTCTCTTCATCTTCATATGCAGCATCGGCTTGTAAGGCAGGTTGCTTGCTTAATTCAAATTTTCCATCAGGCTTCGCTAAATAAATGTTTCCGGCATGTCCGGCAGCCCCTCCGATGAAAAAATCCTCAATGCCGTCCCCATTCACATCACCAACAGCTATATGCGGTCCATTTTGTGAAAGCTTGTAAGGCAAAAGCACCTGCTGAGCATAATCATCGACAATACTATCTACATCTTCATGCTGTACTACATTTGGATCCGTCATTGTCATTCCCTTTAAGGCATCAGGTGCGAACGGAATTTTATTTTCTTTGGTATAATTGATCATTAAATCTTTATCCACCGATACATTCTTAAGAACACTCATCGACTTGTAATCCCAATACACTTTGACGGAATCAATTTTTGTGACTTGCCCGAGTCCATAATGAAGGATCGGTTCAACAGATGAAAAATATCCACGCGTGGTCTGCATGGTATTGAATTGTTTTTTGTCTCCTGTATACACAATCACAGAACATCCTAAGCCATTAACGTTGGTGCCAGGTCCTTTGAGTTTGATATTAATGTGATGTCCGTTTGTCTGGCTTACATTTTTATAAATTGAAGCTGGTGCATTGACATGATTGACGATAACATCTAGTTTTCCATCACCATCCAGATCTGCATATGCCATCCCGTTGGAAAAATCTCCGGTGTTAAATCCGGCTTCTGGAGGAAGTTTTGAAAAATGCATATTTCCATCATTGCTGTACATGACATCTTTGATCGGGGTGGAGGGGAGACGGCTTAAAACTTCACGATAGTTTTGAGGTCCTACCATGTTTTGATATTTATCCTTGACATAGGCATTGAAATCATTATTTCGCACATCACGAAGGACGCCGTTGGCGATGAGAATATCCGGATCGCCATCAAGATCAAGATCAGCGAAGAGTGTTGAATAACTCCAATCCGATTTTGAAATACCGGCTATCTGCGCCATTTCTGAAAAATAGCCATGACCCATGTTCACTTGCAATCCATTCTGCATGTATTGATAATGTTGGTGATCGGCTACTATCTCCCAGAAACGTTCAGGCTTCATCGAGCCCATATTTGTTTTTGAACGATAATGATCTTCGAACGCCATGTCTAACGTGAAAATATCCGGCAAGCCATCCATGTTGACATCACTGACATCCGATCCCATCGAATAAAATGAAATGTGGCCGGTGCGCGTCCGCAATTCATCTTTAAACTGTCCTCCATAATTCATGTACAGAAAATCCGCGTGATGATAATCATTGCAGACATACATGTCCGTCCATCCATTGAGATCAAAATCTCCCAGCGTAACATTCAGTCCATAACGGGCACTGAGCATTCCCAGGATTGCTGTCTTATCTACATATCGACCATTTTCAAAAAAGAACATCCGGTCTGTTTGGGGATAAGTTGCAACGACTTCCGGTTTGTTGACCAGCTTCGCAAATTCGTCGAAGGGTTGATTGACGAGAAACATATCCAGGTCACCATCCTGATCTGCATCAAAGAAAGTGGCTTGCGTGCCAAAACCTGTATCATCAATTCCATATTTCGCAGCTTCTTCAGTGAACGTGTTGTGGCCCTGGTTGATATAAAGTTTATTGCGATTATTATCCGGCACGCCTGTTGGTGAATTTTTACAAACGTAAATATCCAGCAATCCATCGCCGTTAACATCAGCCATAGTGACACCACTTGACCAGATCTGTTTTGCAATACCGGCTTTTGCAGTGATGTCTTCAAATTTGAAATTTCCTTTATTGAGGTATAATTTATCCGGAGTCATGTTACCTGTAAAATATAAATCAGGTAAGCCATCATTGTTGATATCACCTGCTGCCACACCTCCGCCATTGTACAAAAAATGCCACGTGAAAATATTGATCATGCCTTCGTCATTGATCTGATTGATATAATCGATGCCGGTCTGCGAGGAAGGAAGTGATTCCAGTTTGATGGAGGCAGTGATTCCGGAAGGGGAGGTGTTTATTTGTTCGGCAGCTTGCTTTTTACAAGATAAGATTGAAAAAACGCAAAGCCCGATTGAAAAAAAAAGTAATCCGGCTGAATATATTTTGTGGAACATGAAGTGTTATGCAATACAAAATGAGGATACAAGTTACGAAAAATGCATGGGCAGGGAGCATGGGGCAGGGAGTGGGGTGAAAGTTTAGTAACCGAAGGCATTTCTTAAGATAAAGATCTAGGGAACGAGTTTGGTAAAGGGAATCAGTTTCATACTTTCGGGCTATCTTTAATTGTAAGCCTTCAATCTAAGTAATCTAATCATGTAGTGATGAATTCAACTTATAGATATTTTTTAATAACCATCATCTGCATTGGAAATAAAAGTTTTGCGCAAATTGGTTCACACAAAGCATATTTTGATTCAATAGAGCAAATTCAATTAAAAATGGAACGATTGCAAAGATTCTTCCTTGATAAAGAAGATTCTCTGACAATTAATCACATTCACCAGCAAGTGACAAATCTACTTATCAACCAGAATAATCTCATTGATAGTTTGATGATTGTTGTCAGAAACAATGAAACACCAATGGTTCTTGCAGAAAAAATCACAGATGAAATTTTAAGAATTGACAGTCATTATAGCATCGAAGCATTACTCAAAAATTTTGATATTGTAAAATTTGATGATAGGCATCCTGCAGGTTGGGACAAAGAACAATACCCATGCTTCAATACTTTGCATTATTCAAATCGATTACTGGAAATTTATGATTTCATTTTAAATACAGATTATCTTGAAAATTACAACATTTTTGATTTGAATTATGGTCAAAGTATTTATTTTCAAAGTAGTACTGAATTTTTGACCCAATTATTCCAAAGATATTCAGCCTCCCGAGAATTGATAAGGGATGCACTTCGCCATAATCATAGTGAAAAATATAAACAAATATTGAATACGGTTCTTGATGAATTAAAGTAAATCAATTAGGATAAGCGCGGGATACTCACAACTCACAACTCACAACTCACAACTCACAACTCACAACTCACAACTCACAACTCACAACTCACAACTCACATCTCACATCTTCATGTTATGATCCATCGCCTCTTTCTTAAAGGGAACATACTGATAATCGAGTGCCTCTAACTGACCACCTTCTTTGAGATGATAGGCTTTATTCACCTCAACATGTTGAAATTCCTGAACGATCTTTTCTCTGTAAGGCCAGGTGATTTTCAGATTTGTGATATAGTCTGCTTTGCCGAGGCCGAGTTCCACCTGGAGACTATTTCCACCGAAGCTGGCTCCCGTTGAAACCATTTCATAAATCTTACGCGACTTTCCATTTTCGCTGATCTCAGCTTCAACGCGTGCACCAATAGCCATTCGATTTGATTTCACTCCTTCAAGACGCAGCACGACCCAGTGATTGTCATGCGGTAAAGGATTTTCAAAAAATAATGTTTCATATACATCCCCTTCAAAGCTTCCACCCATCACCACATAAATATCCTGGTCTCCATCCTTGTCAAAATCTGCGAATCCAACTGCATGCCCTTTTTGAATATTTCCAAAACCACCGGCATAAGTGATGTCATCAAAATATTTTCCTTCCCTGTTCCAATACATTTTATTGGGAACGATTGATTTCAGATTAGGCTCGCCGGTACCGAGATAAAAATCAGGATATCCATCATTGTCCAGGTCACCATAATTGCATCCCATGGTGAATGCAGGTTCCGTCAAACCCATTTGCGAACTCACATCTGTAAACGTATTATTACCATTATTGCGATAAAGTCTTGGCCGGAATGGATCATCTTTCTTGCCATAAGCTCTCAACACTTTTCCAGGCAAATCTTCTGAACCATCAGAGTAAGCTGAAACAAAAATGTCAAGCCATCCATCATTATTATAATCAAACATCCATGTCGGAAAAGAAACCCAGGGTTCCTTGGTCCCTGATGTAGCTGAAATATTCTGAAAATGCAGACCACTTTTATCTGATGTATTCAGGAAAAGCATATTGTCACCATTAAGTGCAGATACATATACATCAGGTAATCCATCATTGTTGATATCACCACTGGTACTTCCTTTGATAAATGCATTCACGTTAAGACCTGATTCTTCAGTCACTTCTTTGAATGTGCCATCGCCCATATTGTGATATAACTGTGATGGAAAGTTAAAAGCACTACCTAATTCAGGAATGGATTCATGGCCGACGAATAAATCGAGCCAACCGTCAAGATCAAAGTCAGCCCATATTGCATTTTGAGTTGGTCTTTTAGAATAAATACCTGCTGCAACAGTGACATCAGTGAATGTTCCGTCTCCATTATTTCTGAGCAGTGAACTTGGTATCTTCCCTGAGTCTCTCAACCACGCACCTCTCAAAACAAGTACATCTGCGTAACCATCATTATTGTAATCAGCGTGGCGAAGATTGAGTCCTCCTGTTACACCTTCAAGGCCTGCCTGTTTCGACATGTCTTCAAAACTTCCATCACCATTATTCACCAGGTAACGGATCTGATCATGGAAGCCCCATGAAGAGGCCATGATGTCAAGGTCACCATCATTATCAAAATCTTCAACTGCAACTCCACCCGCAAGACCCCTCTTTGCAAGCCCCATTTCCGGAGCGATATCTGTAAATTTTGGAAAAGAAACTTTGGGTTCAAAATAACCATCCGGCAAACGCATCGAAGAAGGCACGTCATTCGGAAATTTTCCAAGAGTCATGGCGGCGATATTCAGAAGATAGCGTGATGTCAGATCAGTGGGATCTTCTTTCAAAACTTCCTCGTATGTTTTCATGGCTAAGGTTGAGCCATCTTTGATGGAATGCTGTCCTGCTTTCGCGATTGGAATAACACAGGATGCAGAAGTGTGATTGTTGATGCAATTTTGTTGTTCACCTAAACGCAATGCAGCAATGGCAAGCATTTTTTTTACTTCAAGAATGGTCTTTGCTTTCCCCGGAATTTCCATAGATCCAACAAAAGCGAGTACATTTTGAAATGCGTCAATGGCGTCTTGTGAATTGCCGGCCTTTAATTCTTCAAAGCCATACATGACCATCAGGTTTGCTTTTTCAAGACCGGATACGCTTTCAAGTTTTTTCTTGTACAATTCTGCTCTTTGGGCGCAAAGGATGATGTTGACCTTGGTGGGATCGATTTGATTTTGCGCTTTTTGTACGCTATCGATCATCGCGACTGTCTCCGGTGAAGGTTGGCCTTTTACTATTGAAGATGAAGGAGGCAATTGATGCTGCATTTTCTCCATTTCATTTCCCCGCTGACATGAATAAAAGCCAAGCATCGGAAAACAAAGCGATATAAGGATGCGTGAAGTATGATGCATGGATCAAAGATAGAACATAGATCATGAACGAGATTTGGCCCCCAGGAAAATCTTATACAATTCCGTTTTATTCTTACACAATTCATACATAACCTACATGCAATATTCAAAATAAATGTGTTTAACGAAATAAATATTATCCATGAAAACCCTTATTAATACTAAGGCCTGGAGTTCTTATTTATTTGAAAATGAATTTGATAACGATCCGGATTGAGTTTGATGCTCTTTTAAAATTCAAAACCTTATAAAAAAACATTTGTTGAAAATCGAGTTATTTATCTTATCACATAATAAAATGTATAAACCATGTTAAAAAAAGGAATAATTCTCGTATTGCTCTCGAGCGTTTTCACAGTTTATCAACTCAATGCGCAAGACGATTTTTCCATTGGCCCGCGCGTGGGTGTAAACTTTTCAAATATAAGTCATGTAGACAACTCGAAATCGCTTGCAGGTTTGGCAATAGGTCTTACCTCCACCTACAGTATCAATGAAACTTCAGGATTGACGATGGATCTACTATTCTCAAGAGAAGGGTATACAGTGGAACCTAACGATGTCAAGTTTTCGTATTTAAGGATTCCCATTTACTATGATGTCTTCTTTGGTAAACTTGGAGATTCATTTCGTCCGAAGGTTTATATAGGCATCGCACCCGGATTTTTATTGGGCTCTAAAGTCAATGATGAAGTTGCCGATAAAAACCAATTCAGTGATTTTGACTTTCCAATTTCTGGTGGCCTCGGTTTCAATTTAAGAGTTTCTAACAGGATTTGGTTCAACGCCGATTTGCGTGCCTATCTTGGACTTACGGATGTCAGGGCTAAAGCTTACCAGTCCGGGGATGCAAATCATAACAGCAATACTCAGTTGAGTGTAGGTCTTGCTTACGGTTTAGAAAAATTGAAATAACATAAGGATTTTTGTCAAATCCAGCTATTTGACAAAATGATTCATAAAGATTATGTTCATAGGAAAGTTGCTGTCGGATGATAATGATTATCCGGCAGCAATTTTTTTTAAAATGATAATCTCCTGAAAGTAAAACTTTAAACTCTCTTCTGACGACTGACTTCTGACTAAAAGGTTGAGCGTAAGCTATTATCCCCGAATTAACCTCAACAGAAATATCAGAATCAATGCTCCACCTGCAGATACAAGGACCTGGTAAATAAATCCTCCACCAAATATTCCTAATTCCCGGGCTGCCCAGCCACCTATCATACCCCCAATGATCCCTGTGATAATATTCCCAATCAGCCCAAACCCGGAACCTTTCCAGACCACTCCAGCTAGCCATCCGGCCAGTCCACCAATGATGATAAAATATAACCAATCCATAATAGTTGAGATTAAGTTGTGAATTGAATCATTAAATATAAAGAATTAAAGAATAGATAACAGCAAAGAATTATAATCAAAAACTTCCAGGTCTCCGTAATGCCTTACGTTTTTTTACCTTGCTACCCTGATGAAGAAATTAATTGCTGCCGGATATCCCATGCAAGCCATGATGGCATTGGTCATTTCCATAAGTTTTCTTTTGTTCAATGCCTGCCATCCCGGGAAAAACACTGATCCGAAAAGTGAGTACATTCCCAACTTGATTCAACAAGCTTTACATACGACCGATCCGGTACAGCGAAAAGCATTACTTGACAGCGCTTCAGTCATGTCAAAAGCCATTCTTGAAACTCATTCAAATGAAGTTGAAGCCTATCTGAATTATGCAGCCTGTACCTATCATCTTCATCAATATGTGCAATCGGTGGAAACCTACAGGCATGCATTGCAATTATTTCCGGACAATGTAAAAGTCATAGACGGATTACAGCATGCCCTGCAGACATATGGCAGTTACCTCGGAGGTAAAACAGATGTTGAAGGAGGAATCTCCATCCTCGAAGAAGCATGGAACACAAAACCTGATGTCAACATTGCTTCGAATCTCGCCAACTATTATCACGCCCTTGGTGAACATGAAAAAACGATAGAGTGGTATCAAAAAGCCATCACTCTTGCACCAAAAGATGCTCAATTGCAATACAGGTTGGCTAAATCATATCAAGAAGCCGGAGATGATAGTAATGCGAAAGAGGCGTATCAAAAAGCGAAAGACCTGGATCCGAATTTGGGACCGTTATAATTTTTTTATTGCCAATTGTTTATTGCCCACTGCTCTCCGCACTCACTCTTTTTTAAACTTCAATTCCGTGACGACAGCATTGATCGTCCCGTTCATAAACAACTCATCCCCATTAAAATGAAAATCGAAAACTTGCGCAATCCCATCTTTCGGCGTCAACGTCACCTGGTCACAACCATCGTTGACAACATAGGCTCCAAAAATATTTTGAAGGCCACCGATCAGGTAATTGATGTCTAATGTATAATCTCCCATAACACCGACCAGGGCTTTAAATTCAAGTTGCGCTGTGATGATATATGTCGAATCACTAAATTGTTCCACGCCATCATCTTTCCAGGATTCTAATTGCCACTTAGCTTCAAGTTTGGCACAATTTGAAGGGCCCTCATCTTTTTTGCAGGCCAAAAGTAATGTCATGCATAGGCCCAGCCCAACGAAAATCATTGATTTCATTTTATGAATAATTTTTTGGTTGAAAAATGAAAAGGGGTGGGAGGAACAAAAAGGTGGGCACCACTAATGTAGTAAAAATTTGCGAAATGCAAAATTTTCCTTTCGATCAACTTAACACTACCTTTGCATGGTCATGATTGATTTGGAAGTATCAGAAAAGCAACCCAGAGCCCGAAAACCAGACTGGTTAAGGGTCAAACTGCCTATCGGTGAGGAATATCGGAAGGTCAGGCACCTTGTGGATACTTACAACCTGCACACCATTTGTCAGAGTGGAAATTGCCCTAATATGGGTGAATGCTGGGGAGCAGGAACGGCTACTTTTATGATCCTCGGAAATGTTTGCACACGATCATGTTCATTTTGTGCAGTAAAAACAGGCCGGCCAAATGAATATGATACAGATGAACCACGTCGTGTTGCAGAAGCAATTGCGTTGATGGGCGTTAAACATGCTGTCATCACCTCAGTCAACCGCGACGAATTGAAAGATCGTGGCGCTGAAATCTGGTACCAGACCATTGTCCAGGTCAAAGAATTATCTCCGCAGACAACGATCGAGACCTTGATTCCGGATGTCAAATCAAATTGGGATGCACTTACCAGAATGATTTCTGCCGGACAGGAAGTTGTCTCTCACAATATGGAAACAGTTCCTCGTCTGTATCGGCTTGTGCGCCCCCAGGCAAAATATGAACGCAGCCTTGAGCAGATCCAAAGGACGAAAGATTATGGTAAACGAACCAAGTCAGGTATCATGGTCGGACTGGGTGAGACAAAGGAGGAGATGTTACAGGCTATGGATGATCTTCGTGCACATGGTTGTGATGTGCTGACCATCGGTCAATATTTACAACCGACACCGATGCATCTTGCAGTGGCAGAATATGTGCATCCTGAAACATTTGCCTGGTATAAAGAAGAAGGGAATAAGAGAGGATTTGCTTTTGTCGAGAGTGGCCCGCTGGTAAGGTCTTCTTATCATGCGGAGAGGCATCTTTAGTTTAACTCACCCCCCGACCCCCCTCTCTTATTATAAAGAATTCTACTTATTAACACGACTTGTCTTCCTAAGAGAGGGGGCGATTTGAAATTACAATTCCATTGCGCCCCCTCTCTTAGGGAATCTGATTTGTCAATATGTAACTACAGTAACTAACAAGAGAGGGGGTCGGGGGGTGAGTTAACGTAAGATCTTTGGGAATCTGAATTGTCAATACGTAATTACTATAGCTACAAGAGATGGGGGGTGAGTTACAGAAAAATATTTTCAGTATTTTTATTTCGTGTCTATTTACCAGTCAGGAAACACAGAATTGTATTTACGTATCCGTGCACTTGCACGACAGATGCGTAAAAATCCAACTAAAGCGGAGGAATATTTTTGGGAAAAAGTGAGGGACCGCCGGTTGTTCGGTTTGAAAATGAATAGGCAGTTTATCATTCAGATCCGAATTGATAGCATTTTTACTAAATATTATATTGCTGACTTTCATTGTCTTGCTCTTAATCTGATTATTGAACTGGATGGTCAAATTCACCTCAAACAAGAAATTGAAGATTTACTCAGAACTGAACATATGAATGAATGGGGATTTACCGTGATCCGCTTTACAAATGATGAAGTATTAACAGATTGGGAGAATGTAGAGTTAAGAATTAAGCAGTATGTGGAATCTTTTCGTTCTGATTATTAGAAATTATTTAATACGCACGCATGATCCCCTAAGATTTCGGTAAAACTCACCCCCCGACCCCTGTCAAAGATTTCGGTATAACTCACCCCCCGACCCCCTCTCTAGTAAAAAAAAATTTTACTTATTGACAAGAATGGTTTCGCAAAGAGAGGGGGAGATCTGATTATACCATTCCATTGCGCCCCCTCTCTTAGGAAATCTGATTTGTCAATATGTAACTATGTTAACTAATAAGAGAGGGGGTCGGGGGGTGAGTTAACGAAAGATCATTACGGATCTGTATTGTCAATACGTAATTACATTAACTATAAGAGAGGGGGTCGGGGGGTGAGTTAACGTGAGGTCTTCGGGAATCCGATTTATCAATATGTAACTACAGTAACTAAGAAGAGAGGGAGTTGGAGGGTGAGTTTTAGGAAGATCTTTGGGAATTTAAATTTTCAATATGTAATTACAGTAACTAACAAGAGAGGGGGTCGGGAGGTGAGTTTTATCAATATTTCCCCGATATGATCCTCATCAACTCAAATAATTAATGACCAGTAGTACCAAGAGCACCAGGTTCAGAAATGGGGTGACGAATGATTTTAAAAATGGAAAGATCATCCCGGAATAAACCAATAAACTAATGCAGGACACACCGCCAATATAATAGCCCCAATGTTCATCATTGCGCAACCCGGTGAAGGATATCATCTGCATCAGTCCGCAAGTCATCAGGATATGCCCATCCATCAGCAACCTGAGTAGATTTCGGTCATATTTTTTGCCATGATCTGATCGGAGTATAAATACATCATGGAGCAAGCCATTTACAAAGGCCCATCCGCCGACGGCTAAACTGGCATAAGGGAGGAAGCTTGATGGGGTGTGCATACTGATGATTTTTATTGATTAGTGTTTTGTCCGGGGTCCTGGGATGCCAGATACAAGATACAAGATATCAGACTCAATACGCGCGCAAAAATAATGCGTCTGGAATCTGGAATCTGATATCTTCAATTTCCTGGCAGAAAGCAAAATCATAAACTAAAAACATATCCTATAGTACTTGCATTTCCAATACCAAATCCATAATTTTAAGTCCTTATACCTTTTGAAAACTTCACGTTGAAATGTCCATTGAAAACTTACATCACACACTAAAATCCCGTTTTGGTTTTAGTGAATTTCGCGAACACCAGGAAGAGATCATCCGCCATGTCCTGAGTGGTGGCCACGCCCTGGTCATTATGCCTACAGGTGGCGGAAAATCCGTTTGCTACCAACTGCCTGCACTCCTGAAAGATGGCTTTGCATTGGTCATCTCACCACTCATTTCCTTAATGAATGACCAGGTCCGTTCATTAAGAGCGAATGGGATCATTGCCGGCGCATTGCATAGTGGTACTGCCCCTGAAGAAAGCAAATTGATCCATCAACAAATCCAAAACGGAGAGCTTAAAATTCTATACATATCTCCGGAACGAGCTCTCACACCAAAATTTTTGGAATTTATAAAAGAAAAAACCATCTCGCTGATAGCTATTGATGAAGCTCATTGTGTGTCCATCTGGGGAAATGATTTTAGACCTGAATATGCACAGCTTACTTCATTAATTGAAATTTTTCCCGAAATACCTGTATTAGCACTGACTGCTACTGCGGATAAAGCCACACAAGAGGACATTCGCCAGCAACTCAAATTAAGAGCCCCCATAACCTTTCTTTCGAGTTTTGAAAGGCCAAATATTTACCTATCCGTAAGATCAGGAATTCAGCGCATCGACCAGATCAAGGAATTTTTGCGTGAACACAAAGGCCAACCGGGCATCATTTATTGCCTGGCGCGAAGGACCACCGAATCCATTGCCACTCAACTAGTCAACTATGGTTACAAAGCCGCAGCCTACCATGCGGAGATCGATAATTTCACCCGAAAGAAAGTCCAGGAAGATTTTCAATTTGACAGAATCCAGATCGTCTGTGCCACGATAGCTTTCGGGATGGGCATTGATAAACCAAACATCAGGTGGATCATCCATTATAACCTGCCAAAAAATATAGAGAGCTACTACCAGGAGATCGGTCGATCAGGCCGCGATGGTGAACCTGCTGAAGCCATCATGTTTTATTCCTATCGTGATGTAGCGGTTTACAAAGAATTTATTCAGAATAGCGAGGCTGATGAGACTTTTAAACGAGTGCAGACAGAAAAACTTGAACGCATTCTGGAATACAGCCAGGCGACAAATTGCAGGACCAACGTCATACTCAATTATTTTGGTGAATACCGATCGGCCAACTGCGGGCATTGTGATCATTGTAAGCATCCATTAGAAGGATTTGATGGGACAAAAATCGCCCAGATGGCTTTATCGGCTTGTAAGCGTTGTGGTGAATCAATTGGGATAAATCTCCTCGTGGAAGTTCTTCGAGGTTCGGGCCGAAAAGAAATCTACGACCGTCAACTGCATGAAATCAGGACATACGGAGCCGGAAAAGATATTTCCTTCAAAGACTGGAATCATTATATCACGCAATTGATCAACCAGGGATATCTCGAGATAGATTATACACGGCATTCTATCCTCAAATGCACCCCGCTGAGCGATGCTGTATTGTATGATCATAAAAATGTCATTCTTCACCGGCAAGTTGAAGCACCTGAAGAGCCAATGATCGAAAGGCAAAATAAAGGGACAAGATTGAAGATGGATTTATTGGACCGCCTTGAAGACCTTCGTGACCGGCTGGCTAAAGATGATGGGCTACCGGGATATGCCGTTTTCCCTTTGGGTACGCTCAAAGAAATTGCCGAGAATCGGCCTTATACAGTAGGGGAGTTTTCAAAACTTGATGGAGTTGGTGAGTATAAGTCAGGTAAATACGGACAGGAGTTCGTGGATGAAATCAGGAGTTTCATGACCGAACAGAAAATCATCAAACGTCCAAGAGGAATAACCTATATCGAAACGCTTGATTTGTTCAGACAGGGCATGACGATTGAAGATATTGCAACAAAACGAGGTATGGCAGTCTCTACGATAGCTGTGCATCTGAGCAAATTGTACATGAAAGGTGAAGAAATCAATCTGCAACAGTTCCTCAGGCCCGGTGATCTGGATATGGCAAGGCAAGGTTGGCGCGCAAGTGGTTTTAGTGAACAAACCGGTAAAGTGAAAGAACAGGTTGGAGACAGCCTTGATTATACTCGCCTGAATTTTGCATTAGCTATACTGCATAGAGAAAAAAGCAATGAATAATCATTGCGTTTCAAGATCCATTCTATCATCAGAAGTGAAAAAAAATATTTACAATAAAATATTTTGATACGCAATCAACTTTATTCTGCGTTATTTAATATAAATTGCACTTCACATTTAAATTATCATTTTAAACCTATTTTAAAACATATCAACTGTGGATAACGATACATTAAAAACAGACGACAAAAAGGAAAGCAGCATGCCTGCTTCAAATCCTGGTACCATGACATCAAATAACGGTGGCATGAACATGAATCCAAAACCGGTTTCAATGACACCTCCTCCTCCGCCACCACCTCTTGTTGCAGCCGTAGCTAAGAAAGTGGCAAAAAAGGCTGTCAAAAAAGCTGCTGTTAAAAAAGCAGTGAAGAAAGCTGTAGCTAAAAAAGCTGTAGCTAAAAAAGCAGTGAAGAAAGCCGTCAAAAGGAAAGTGGCTAAGAAAGCAGTGAAGAAAGCTGCTGTAAAAAGAGTGGCCAAGAAAGCTGCAAAGAAAGCAGTCAGAAGGAAAGTGGCCAAGAAGGCAGTACGCAAAGCCGTGAGAAGGAGAGTGGCTAAAAAAGCCGTACGAAAAGCAGTCGTCAGAAAAGCCGCTAAGAAAAGGGTTGTGAGACGAGCAGTTAAGAAAGCAGCCGTCAGAAGAGCTGTTAAGAAAGCAGTTGTCAGAAGAGCAGTGAAGAAAAGCGCTCGTAGAAGGAGATAGGCACTGAGCAGACTCCTCCCTAGAGGGAAACCATTAAACGAGAGGTGAAGTAAATCATGTATTTGCTTCACCTCTTGCTTTTTCAATAGCTCATCATCCCTTAACATACTGTTTTGGGCCCCACCTTTCTTTTTTCCTTAATTTTATACCCTGATTGATATTATTATGAGAAACAGGTTACTTCCTTTTATCGTTGCAATCATGGCTACAGCTTCAGCTTTTGGCCAGGGCATAGAGTTCTTTCATGGGACTTGGGAAGAAGTTCTCCAAAAGGCAAAAGCCGAGGACAAACTGATCTTCGTCGATGCATTCACGACCTGGTGCGGACCCTGTAAAAACATGGCTGCCAATACTTTTCCGGATCCTTCAGTCGGAGATGTATTTAATAAAAACTTTATCTCCATCAAGATCGATATGGAAAAAGATATGGGCCTCGAATTCCGCAAAAAGTTTGATGTAGATGCCTATCCGACTTTATTTTTTATCGATTACGACGAAGTGCAGGTGCTTAAATCCGTTGGCGGCAGAAGCCCGGCCGATCTCATCAAAACAGCTGAAGGGGTACTTGCCAAATATGACAAGAGCGTAAAATATGAAGCTGCATATAAAGCAGGTGATAGAAGCTATCAACTCGTCTATGATTATGTAGCTGCGTTGAACAAGGCCAAAAAACCATCTGTCAAAATATCCAATGATTATCTCAATGCCCAGGCAGACCTGACGACACCAGATAATCTAAAATTTATCCTCGAATCCGCTGTCCAGGTGGATTGTCATGCTTTTGATTTGCTTGAGAAATACAAAGCGCAGATCAGTAAAATCACTTCCGATGATATCGTATTGGAAAAAATAAGAACTGCATGCTCGAATACAGTATTGAGGGCCATTGAATATGAAAGTCATGACCTAGTCATTATGGCAGATGATGCGATGAAACGCAATATTTCTTCTGAAGCTGATAAGTTCCGCTCAGCCAGTGAAATCCAATTTGCCCTTGCCATGCACGACATGAGCAATATTGAAGACCTGGTCAATAATCATGCAAAGAAATACATCAAAAATGATCCTGCAGCTCTTAACCAGCTTGCCCTCGATCTCAATAAATATGCTGCCGATCAAAAAGTATGCCTTGACCTTGCTATCTCACTGGCTGAAAAAGCAGCAAAAGACGAAGATGCAAAATACATTTCCACTTATGCTACTCTTGTCAATAAATCAGGTGATAAGCAGTCAGCTATCCGTATTCTGGACGATGCCATCAAGAAATATAAGCCGGATGATGTGGAAAATAAAGATCTGCAGTTATTAATGGCACTGAAATCGAAGATTGAGAACGGTTAGCCCTCACGTAACCTTTGTGATGCCAGATTGATAGATTCCAGACACCAGACCTATTTCATAAACTTTCTCTCACGCTTCTCACGATCCTTGCACTGAGCAATGCCATCGGATGGATGCTGAGCTGTAGCACAAGGTTGTGTGGGGCAGGTCGAAGCATATCCGGACGTGTCGAAGTGTCACGCCTCTCACGTATGAGATTATTACTTAATATGATACCCTTGCGTATCTTTATCCCTCGTTTCGGAATCAACACATGGCCAGAAAGAAATCATTAGAAAGAGAGCAACATCAGCAGGGAGAACATGCGGGGGTGACTTATCTCAACGGCATGTACGAGGATTATTTTCTGGATTATGCCTCATATGTCATTCTCGAACGTGCAGTACCGGATCTCAAAGACGGCCTCAAGCCCGTACAGCGAAGGCTGCTTCATGCCTTGTACGAGATCAATGACGGCCGCTTTCATAAAGTAGCGAATATCATCGGCCAGACGATGCAGTTTCATCCACACGGAGATGCAGCGATCGGCGATGCATTGGTCAACCTGGGTCAAAAAGAATTACTGATCGATACACAAGGTAACTGGGGTGATGTCCGTACAGGAGACAGCGCTGCTGCTCCGCGATATATCGAAGCCCGCCTGACAAAGTTTGCACTCGAGGTTGCCATCAATCCGCAGACTACACCATGGCAGGTTTCGTATGACGGACGGAGGAATGAACCCATCACACTTCCCGTCAAGTTTCCACTTGTACTGGCACAAGGAGTTGATGGTATCGCTGTCGGTCTTGCCACAAAAATTCTTCCGCACAATTTTATTGAACTCATACAAGCCTCCATCAAAGTCCTTGAAGGAAAGCGCTTCAAACTTTACCCTGACTTTCAGACAGGGGGATTGATTGACGTGGATGATTACCAGGGCGGAATCAGGGGTGGCAAAGTGAGAGTAAGGGTCAGGATAGATAAGGTAGATAAAAGCAACCTGGTCATCCGCGAGATTCCATATGGTGTCACGACTGTTGCACTCATGGATTCAATTGTCAAAGCAAGTGAAAAAGGTCAGATTAAAGTCAAAAGACTCAGTGATAATACTGCGGCAGAAGTTGAACTTGCTATTGAGCTGCAACCGGGCGTCTCTCCCGATCAGACGATCGATGCATTGTATGCATTTACACTTTGCGAAGTTTCGATTTCTCCAAATGCATGTGTGATCTCAGATAACAAGCCTGTTTTTCTTGCTGTAGATGAAATGCTGCGATTGAGCACATTCAATACACAGGAATTATTAAGACAGGAACTTAATATTCGATTGCATGAGCTGGAAGAAAAATGGCATTTTGCCAGTCTTGAAAAAATATTTATTGAAAAAAGAATTTATCATGACATCGAGGAATCAGAAACATGGGAAGCTGTCATCAAAGTCATCGGAACAGGCTTAAAAAAATACGTCTCAACGCCGTCTACTAAAACAAAAAATGATAAACGGTTGACCTTCCATCGCGATGTGACAGAAGATGATATTGTAAGGTTGACAGAAATAAAAATCAAGCGCATTTCAAAATACAATTCATTCCAGGCGGATGAACTCATTATCAATATTGAAAAGGAATTAGCCCAGGTCCGTTACGACCTGAAGCATTTGACGGAATACACGATCTCTTATTTTCAGCGCCTTCTTGAAAAATACGGGAAGGGAAAAGAAAGGAAAACCGAGATCACCACTTTCGATACGATCCAGGCCGCTAAGGTGATCGCCAATAATGCCAAGCTTTATGTCGACCGCAAAGAAGGATTCATTGGTTTTGGATTGAAGAAAGATGAGTTTGTAATCGATTGCAGCGAGATCGACGACATCATTGCTTTCCGCAGGGATGGAAAATTTATGGTATCGAGGATTGCGGAAAAAGTCTTCATGGGGAAAAATATCATCCATGTTGATGTCTTCAAGAAAGGGGATGAGCGGACCACCTATCACATGATCTACCTTGACGGTGCTTCGGGTAAATCCTATGCAAAACGATTCAATGTCACTTCCATTACTCGTGATAAAGAGTATGATCTGACAAAAGGGGATAAAGAATCCAAGGTCCTTTACTTTTCAGTGCACCCCAATGGCGAAGCGGAAAGAGTGGAGTTACAGTTAACACCGGGTTCGAAAGCACGCAATAAAATATTTGATTTTTATTTTGAAGAACTGGCGATCAAGGGAAGGAATGCAGGGGGAAATATTGTGACGCGATACCCGGTCAGGAAAGTCACTCAGGTCGAAGTAGGGAAGAGCACTTTAGGTTCTCAGAAATATTGGTATGATGAAGTGAATGGCCGCTTCAATAAAGATGAGCGTGGGAAATTTCTTGGTTCGTTTGATACGGGTGATCAGCTTCTTTTGATCTTTGGTGATGGCAGCTATGAAATCGCTGAATTTGATCCTTCTTCAAAAATTGACATTAAGGATCTGATGTTTGCCGGAAAATTCAAGCCCAAGTCTCCAGTGTCGGCGGTTTATTTTGAGGGTGAGAAACAGTGGACCATGGTCAAGCGATTCTTGATCGAGACGACTTCTACAGGTCAGCGATTCAAATTCATCACAGAACATAAGGATTCAAAACTATTTTGGGTTTCGCTGGAAGAAGATCCTACTGTCGAGATCGGATATATGAGTCAGCGACAAAAAGTGACAGAAGTATTGCAGCCCGCTGAGTTTATTGAAGTCAAAGGATGGAAAGCATTAGGCAATAAACTTATTGATAAAAAACTTATAAGTATAAAAGATCAGTCTGCATCTGATACCGGAAATGATGTGGATGAAAGTGATGATCCTGATGAGGTAGAAGAAAAGAAACCTTCGAAAGCAGTACAAGCCGAATTATTTAAAAGTGCTCCCAAAAAACAAACGGCTACGCCAAAACAAAAGACAAGTGGCAAAAAGAATGTTAAAAAATCTAAAGGAAAAGGATATTTGGCAGCCGGGGATACGATTGAATTTGATTTTGAATAATATTAAATTTTGTATAACATTAAATAACAATTCTATCACCATTTGATTGTTTTACTTTTAAGAGCCTTTATTAACTTTACGCCCCAAATCGAGGACTTGTATTTGGCACAATCCTTGGATCAGAAGGGATAGAACACCAGCATTTTTCCAGCATCTGCCTTAATTCATGGCAATAAGAAAAGGGAATTTTTAAACAATTTCCCCCTTATTTCATTTATAATGAATTGAGTAACAACCAGAAGAATTGACGAAGAAGGAAATTATAGAAAATGGATGGGTCGAGAAGTATGTACTTGGCCTGACTACTGAAGAAGAGAGTTCTGAGGTTGAGCGACTGGCGTCTCTTTATCCTGAGATCCAGGATAGTATTAATACAGCCAGGAATAAGATCTGCAGCAAATTCAACAGGAGCCTGACGCAGCCCGCGCTTCGGAATTCATTTATGAATAAACGAAAAATGATGATACTCACTGTTACCGGAGTATCCTTGTTTTCACTTGGATTTTGTTTTTTATGCCGTGAACATTTTTCTCTCAAAAAAGAATATTCTGCACGATGCGTTCAGCTGGCGCAGGAACAAGCTAAAGTGAATCAATTGGCTTCTGCCACAAAGTTAACTTCTGAGCACTCCTGCTTTCTTCATTCACCTGACACCAGGAGAATAAGGCTCAAAGGATGTGATGCTTATCCCGATGCGGAAGTGGTGATATTTCAGGATGTCAAAACCGGGAAAATGATGCTCCGTATAGTGGATCTGCCTGAGCTGAAAGAAGGAAATTATTATGAAGTATGGACTCAGCAAGATACTAAGCCTGATCGCCTGATCGGCTTACTCAAACCTCCATTAAGTTATGATAGTCTTTATACCATGGAGCCGACTGTTTATTCTTCCGGCCTGGTGATCAATAGTATTGATTCTGTGACGCATCAGCCGTTACCGATTTGCCTTGCCAGCCTGAGTAATTAGGGAAATACCCTTCTTTACCTCGAAATCTTTCATTCCCGGAGTTTAATATCACCCAATCATGGGATTGCAGGCCATTCTATATGGATATACTTTTGTCCCAATAAGAAAACAATGAATACTCTACCTGTCCATATTCACGTCCCGAGAGTGATTGCGCTCAATAACCGTTTTGGTTTGAGGGTAGTGAAGAATGAGAGCAAAGTTCAACGTAAACCTGAGATATTCAATGGGCCTCTACAAGCCGATCCCGGAGAATTTATGGTTATCCAGATGAAGGGAAAATTGGAGATCATTACTTTTTCAGAAATCATCTATGTGGAAGCCGAAAGTAATTATATCCGTTTTTTTCTGAAAGACAGACGACCCGTACTCGCTTCCAAAACCATGAAATCTGTAAGTGCTAAATTGGAACAAGCCGGATTTATCAGGGTTCATAAATCTTTTATGCTTCACCCTTCCTGTATTCAGCAATATGATGTCACCAATAGTTGGGTTGTACTTCGTTCCGGAGAAAAAATTCCTGTTTCCAGGTCGAACAGAAAATTAGTTTCGGGTAAAATTTTGAGTTTCTCTATTTAGAGATTAAACCTTTTTGTTTAATTTCATTCGAAGAGAATAAGGCATGTTAACGTTGCAAGGAGTTTTCTCCTGCAGCTGATAAGAGAACTCCAAACTGCATCTTGCAATACTTAACTCTAAAATTCCTGGAAAATGAAAAAAGGTTTAACCATTTTTATTGCAATCTTAATGATTGCGGCTACTTATTCTTCAGTATCAGCCCAGTCATGGACATTACTTGGATCAAGGAAAGTTAACGGTACAGGCGTAGACCATGATGAAATGATGGTCACCAATGCCAAGGGTGATTTCAATGCCATTAAAATAATGGTCGAGAATGAAGGCGTAGATTTCGAACACGTGATTGTTCATTTTGGAAACGGGACCCAGGAACAATTGAGTATTCGGGAGTTTATTCCCGCTGGAAGTGAGACACGCGTTTTAGATTTACCGGGACATGACCGGGTGATTCACAGTGTCGATTTTTATTACAGAAATAATCTGGCGACAGGCAAAAAAGGCAAAGTCTTATTATACGGCAAGAGATGACGGTTATTCGTCAGTTGTCTTTGAAGCCTTGGTATCCTTCTTTTCACCCTCATTCTTTTTCTTTCTTTCCAGGGTGAGGCCGTTTTTAAGTTTTCGCGAGACAGCTGTATAGGGGCCTGTGACGACTTCTTCACCCACTTTCAAACCATCCAATACCTGGATGTATTCGTTATCCTGTATCCCGGTTTTCACTTTGACCATTCTGGCTGTATCAGCTTCGTAAACGAAAACCACTTCATCAACTTCTTTTGCATTGGATGCTTTAGGAACAGTTGAAGTATCTTTCTTTTCTTCTTTTCTCTCACGAGTCGTCACCGATTGAATTGGAATTGCAACCACTCCGTGTTCGGTATTCGTATAGATATCCACTGAAGCAGACATTCCCGGACGGAACGGCATTCTTTTTTCATTCAATTCGGCATATGATTCAGGAAGGATCCTGATTTTCACAATAAAATTAGTTACCTGGTCTGAAGTTAATTGAGCTTCCTGCAGAGTACCTGTGTTGGATGCAGAGCTTGCCATCTCCGTAACAATGCCTTTAAATTTTTTATCCAGGTAAGCATCCACTTCGACATCAGCAGTATCACCTACTGCCACGCGAAGAATATCATTTTCGCTTACTTCAACCTGTACTTCCATGCTATTGAAATTGGCGATGCGCATCATCTCCGTACCTGTCATCTGTATTGTACCTACAACTCGTTCTCCTTTTTCGACATTCAGTTTGCTGACGATGCCTGAAGTGGGCGCAAGAATGGTGGTCCGGTGTAGGTTAGTACTTATTTCTTTGTAATTGGCCTGGGAGCTTGCTACACTATAGCCTGCTGATTCAGAAGCATGTTTTGCAGAGGCTAAACTTGCCTCGGCGGAACGTAAGTTTGCTTCCAATTGATTCAGGCTTGATTCTGAATTTTCCAGGTCTTGTGCGGAGATCACACCGTCTTCTCTCAATTTTTTATTTCGATCATGTGTACGCCTGGCAGTTTCGACTTGTGATTTGATTTGTTCGACTTGTGCTGATGCCGTTTCTATCGCGGATTTTGAACGTTGCAATTCAGATTTCGAAACATTTACGTTTGCACCTGCGCTTTCTACTGCACTGGCATATGCTTCGGGATCGATGCGGGCAAGGATTTGGCCGGCTTTCACGGAGTCGCCTTCTTCCACATATAATTCAACGACTTCACCGGAAACATCCGAACTGATCTTTACTTCGATCTCAGGGAAAATTTTTCCAGACGCAGAAACCACTTCACGTATATCGCGAAGGGCTATTTTTTCAGTCTCTACAGGTTCTCCTTTTGGTTTTTTCCGTGCCTTAATAGCTGCTCCTGCCACCAGTAAAACAAGAAGACCCACTAGAGTCCAGACAATCCATTTGCTGGATTTTTTTTTAGGTTTCGTCATAATATTTTTATTCGCTAAGAGAGGATAGTAAGTCAGTATAATTGTTTAATTGAGCTTGATGCCACGACCCATGTAATACTCGATCACCTTTATTTTAAAATAATAGTCATATCGGGCGATGAGTAAATTGAGTTCGGCTGAATCACTCCGGTTACGGGCACTTAGATATTCAAAATTGTTTATGGAACCTATTTCAGATAAGCGGTCCGCATTTTTAAGGGATACTCTTGCTGCTGTCACAGTAGCTTCAGCGGCATCCAGAGATTTACGCGAAGCTTTTGCTGCGGTCAATGCATTTTCAATATCAGTCTTCAAAGTTTGCTTGACAAGATCTTCAGAAATGGATGAGTTGAGAATTTTGATTTTGGCATTTTCCACAGCAGCCCTGTTGCTATAATTATTATAAATAGGAACAGAGAGGGATAATCCTACACCATAACCTATATTGTTATTTATCTGCTTTCCATAAGGAATGTCCACGTAATTGGTAGGTACGCGCTGATCTACCTGGAATAATGCCGGTTCATTATTGATATAAACACCCGGTTGAGTAACGCGTTGTGTGATAATAGAACCCGGGGCCTGCGTCAGGGAAGACCAGTTCGTTCCCATATTTGCACCAAGGCTCAAAGAAGGAATCATCTGGCTTCTTGCAATATCTTCTCCCATTTCATCAGATTGCTTCCTGAGTGCTGCAGCTTCTATTTTGGGTTGCGTTGACAATGCAGCTGTGTAGACCGCTTCAACCGTTTGGTTTTCCAATGCCTCAAGTGTTGATACATCTACATCGGGCCTTTCAATCTGTAGCGGATAGTTCGCTTCCATCAACATGTATTGTTTGAGTGTAAGCAGGTTATTGTCAATATTATTTTCTGCAGTGACAACGCCCTGATCATCCACAGCAATCTGCGACAGGATATCAAAACGGTCATTTTCTGGTTTTGTTCCCGTGGCGATTTGTTTGTCAAGATGATCTAATTGTTGTTTGGAGAGATCGACTCTTTTTTTTGCAATTTCAAGATTTTCATAGGCGAAGAGAACATTCAGATAGGCGAGTGCAACATTGAGTGCAAGATCGTCTTCTGCCTGCCTGATATCATCTCCGGTAGCTGAAGTCAGTAGATCATTTTGATGAATGGAGTTTCTCAATTTAAATCCATTAAACAACATGACTCCCGAATTGATACCAATTCTTTGATAAAGAGAATTTTCAGTTTCAAAAAGATTTGTCACAGGATTGATCACGCGGCCGATACTCAAACCGGCGTCAGAGCTTGCATTCAGATTTGGGAGTTGCTGCATGCGGAGTCTCTTGCCCTCGATCTTGTTTCCTTGTTCCATCAGTTTAACCTGTTGGATGGAAAGGTTTTTGGTAAGGGCTTCCTGGACACAATGTTCAAGGCTCCATGTCTCCTGAGCTGAGGTGGATAGGCTATGCAGGATAAAGCAAAGCAATGAAAAGTATAGCTTATTCATCTGATCTGAGGTTTTGTCGGACTATATTACTGTTTGTCAGGGGATTGATAAAGTATTTTTCTATAAAAACAGGCAAATAACAGATCAATTCCTTTGAAAGGGGCTTGATAGTGCAAACTTACTTAAGATCAGAGGAAAAGAGTAGCCTTCATCTGAAATCATGGATTTGAATTGAAGGTATGCGCTCCGACTAAACGATCGTATTGGCTTCCCCGGGGCCTGTAATACGTCAGAAGAGTATATTGATTTTCAGTCGCATACCAGTTGCCTTCTATGACTGAAAAATCAGGATTTCCCTTATCATCCGGGACTGCATATTGATAGTTGTAATATCCTTGTTTAAGTAACAATCTTCCAACATAAGCATTTACACGTTCGTCATAAGTCATCCGGAAATCAGGCAACATTTTCCAGTCAGACAGTCCGCCTACAATATAAATTTCACGTCCAAAGTCAAAAGGAAGTTTTAATGTAAACTGTACTTCGGTATAATCCGAACTAAGATTTTGCTCACGGTAATTATATCGTTTGGCCAGGTTAATAGATGACGCCAACGAATCAATCGGGAGTGGTTTTCGATCGTAATCGCTGTTGTAAGGCACGAACATTCCATCGAGATCCTCTCGCCAGATATATTGTCTGTTTGCCCTCGGATCTTCAGGAAAGACTATAGTGCTGATACCTTCAGGGTATTCATAAATATCCATCACATATTCAGACTTATAGATCAGGCTGCTGATGTCGAGATTGCGGAACTCTTTTCCTGCATCAAAGACTATTCTGTCCTGGTAGTCAAAAGTCAGGTAGGTGCCTGTGATGGTACGTGGTTCAACATTTTTAAGAATATTATCCCATCTGCCATTTTGCATGACATAAGTAAAGAGATCTCCGCGTGGATTGGTTGTGCC
Organism: uncultured Saprospiraceae bacterium; assembly: GCA_963746195.1. GTDB lineage: Bacteria > Bacteroidota > Bacteroidia > Chitinophagales > Saprospiraceae > Opimibacter. The sequence goes on from CAVVAS010000005.1 coordinate 792,404, forward strand.
GAGATTTTTTGTTTCCATTCCAAAATCAATTTCCTGGCTGCTGTATTCTTTAGCTACATCTGCCGGTTGGACAACATCAGTGCGATAGCTTACCTTTTCTTCGCTCACCATAAATCTGCGTGTGATCACCGGGTTATTTTCCTGGCCTGATTCGTAAACGACCAAAAGATAATTACCGGAAATTTTCCATTTCACGTCTTCATTCGGGATGGTAAGATGGTATTGCAAATAATCATGGTAAGTTCCCCTGGAAATATCATATTCTTTTATTTCACCTTCCCTGTATCCTTCCAGGTAATCAAACGGGGTTAATTCCTGGGTTGGATGCCAGTCGCGATCGCAGTGGATGACCGTGTAATAATATCGGGTCCCGGAGCCATCAAGTTCATCGAATGTGAGAAGCAACGTATTCATTAAACCCATTGGAGCTATCGGTAAGGTCAGGAATAAGCCTGTAACGGTCAGTTTGACAGATTTGATGTAATCCCGATATACGCCGTCGTCGTAAGAAGTGAGTTCGGGTTGTGCCTGGATATGACAGGCGATAAAAAGGAGAAATGTAATAAACAGGTGCTTCAATCGAAAGGATTTATTACCGGAAATGATGGTGTAATAACGTGAAAAATCGGGGAAACGTTTTAGTTAGATTTAACATTAAGGGGCAAGCCAATAAAGTGGTGGCACGAGTACTCGTGCCACCAGGTCCTAACTCATTGATTGTCATTTTCCAGGATTGCTTTTCCACGCCACTATTAAACTTTTATTTTACGAGGATAGAAATTGGATTACAAAATAAAGTCCATGGGAATTTGAGAATACTTTTCAACTTTAAATTATTATATAAGCGTCAAATAATGAACTTATTTAAATATTTTTTTGAATACGTTTTTCGGGATTTCAATCGATCTAAATTCAAATAATTCATTTTTGTCCAGGGATAATAGCTCTTGTCCAAGCTTCAGATTGCATATAGAATCCGATCTATTTTCAAGATAATCATTGAAGGAGGAAAACTCATACTCATCTGGTGAATTGACCAGGCCGGATTTCATGGGGTTATTATGGATATAAATAAAGCACCATAAAGAATAATCGCCAATAAGCGAATCGTTAGAAGTCTGTTTTGATTTTGTGTTTTGTTGAAATAATGAACCAGTCCTATTGTATCTTTTATTAAAACCTCTCGAATAACTGCTCAATAAATGTTTCAGTCCCCAGGAAAAGTAGGTTAAATTAACTATTGGTTTTTTCTTTGATTTATTTTTTAATCGCCGATGTGTCCTTCGATAAGGAAGGTTGGTGCGTTCGTTAGCACATATTAAAAAATGGAAATGGTTGGGCATTAAAGTATAGGCAAGGATATGGCAATTTGGAACTAAAAAAGTTTTTACTTTCTGTAAAAAATATAGATAGTTCTCTCTTTCCAGAAATATTGGCTGGCGATTATTACCACGGTTATAGACATGGTAAATCTCTTTATTTTTCAATTTCAACTGGTAAAAATTTAAAGAGTTACTACATAAATATAGGGTTATAAATAATTCAATGTTTATTTTTTTTCTATGTGCTGTAAAATAGAGACAGAAAGACTCAAAGTAATTAAATACACCTCGTGGCACGAGTACTGGTGCCACCAGTACTCGTGCCACGAGGTCGTAGCTGTTTGATATTCAGTGGTTTCTGCAGCTCACCCGCATCCTCTTTTTCCACTCACATACCTACTCCCTTTTACAAAATATCTCCACATCCAATGCGCAGCCTCCCCGGCACTTTCCACCCCAATCCTCTTGCTCACGCAGATCTCCTCCTTTTTTAAATTGAAGCCACGGTCTTCAATCCAGACAGGTGATGAAGGAGAATATAATGATGAGCCAGTTAAATGACTTTTTATTCCCATGGCAACACTCAAAGCACCTGGGCCCTTTGTCAATCGAAAGTCTTCTACCTCAAGTTTCCTTCTGGTAGCCATCACATCTATTCCATCAGCCGGCTCTAATGCACGAATGAGAATGGCATGAGCATGGTCTGCGGGTGCGGTGACAACATTCATCAGGTGATGCATGCCGTAACACACATATACATAAGCAACACCTCCCTGGTGATACATCACTTCAGTACGCGGAGTCCTTCGATTATTGTAGGAATGAGAAGCCCTGTCATCAGGTCCGCGATATGCTTCTGTTTCGACGATCTTGCCGCTGCAATAAAATCCATCGATGCGGGTGCAAAGAAATTTTCCTAATAGATCCTTTGCCAGATGAGTGACATCATGAGAAGCGTAGTATGAAGCAGGTAATCTTTTGCCTGGAGGCTTCATTACCACCTTGAATAATTTGGCGATTCCTTTGTAATGGTAATGTCGTGCGGATGACTTTCACTGATGCCTGCAGATGTAATTTTGACAAAAGAAGCCTCGCGTAAAGTGTCAATATCTTTCGCGCCGCAGTAGCCCATGCCAGCTCTTAATCCACCGGTATATTGCACCATCACTTCATGGATACTTCCTTTGTACGGAACTCTTCCTTCAATTCCTTCCGGAACAAGTTTTTTAAGATCATCTTCTACATCCTGAAAATACCTGTCCTTTGATCCAAGGGCCATCGCGCTTAATGAACCCATGCCCCTGTAGACTTTGAATTTACGTCCATCGAGGATGATGGTTTCTCCCGGAGATTCTTCACAACCTGCGAAAAGTGATCCCGCCATTACACTATGTGCTCCTGCAGCAATTGCTTTTGCGATGTCACCGGTATACCGAATACCTCCATCTGCAATAACCGGAATGCCTGTTCCTTTCAATGCAAATGCTGCGCCGTAGATCGCTGACAATTGCGGTACACCTACACCAGCTACAATGCGAGTGGTACATATACTGCCAGGACCTACTCCAACTTTCACACCATCAACTCCGACATCAGCAAGTGCTTTGGCTCCGGAGCCCGTCGCGACATTGCCTGCGATGACTTCCATCTCAGGATGTCTTTTTTTGATTTCTCGGATCATATTCAATACGCCTTCTGAATGTCCATGTGCTGTGTCAACAATGATGACATCGACTTCCACTTGTTTCAATGCATCCACCCGGTCATGTGTATCCCATGTCACTCCGACAGCTGCTCCAACTCTTAACCTTCCGAGATGATCTTTACTGCTATTCGGAAAGTCTTCAAGCCGCATCAAATCTTTGTACGTCAGCAGTCCTCTTAATCGCTGTTGATCATCGACGACCGGAAGTTTTTCGATCTTATATTTTTGAAGAATTTTTTTAGCCTGTTCCAATGTTGTACCTACCGGTGCTGTGATCAGTGGTGCAGGAGTCATCAATTCAGAAACCGGACGATCTGCCCTGGCTTCGAATCGCAAATCACGATTGGTCAGAATGCCAACAAGAATTCCGTCAGGATTGATGATGGGGATGCCACCAATTTTATTTGTTTTTATTAATTGCTGGGCATCACCAACAGTTGCATTGGGAGGTAATGTCAATGGATCCTGGATCATTCCACTTTCGGATCTTTTAACCGCGCGAACCTGGTCGGCCTGGCTGGCGATATCCATATTCTTATGAATAATGCCGATTCCTCCTTCTCTTGCAATCGCAATAGCGGATTCCTTTTCGGTGACGGTGTCCATAGCAGCAGAAACCATGGGAACATGGATGCGGATATTGCGGCTAAATTGAGTGCTGATATCTACTTCCCGCGGAAGGACATCGGAATAAGCGGGAACAAGTAAGACGTCGTCGAAGGTTAGCGCATCAGCGAAAAGCTCATGCTTACTTTTCAGATTGAATTCCATGTGCAAAAGTACCACAGATTAACCAGATTTCTCAACGTAGAATTAATTGATTTCAATTTTTTTACCAAAAAGTAAGTTTCTCTATGTGTTAATCACCTCAAAAAGAACTTTTTACCTTTAGCCGTCATGCAGGTTTATGGTGATGAATATTTTATGCGGCTTGCCTTGCAGGAAGCCCGGAAGGCCGCTGAAGCAGGCGAAGTCCCTATTGGGGCCGTGATTTCGTCCGGGGATCAGCTATTGGCGAGATGCTACAATAGTACTGAGTTGTTAAATGATGTCACTGCTCATGCTGAAATCCTGGCGATCACTGCCGCATCACAGTATCTCGGCAGTAAATATCTCCTGGATTGCACATTGTATGTAAGTCTCGAACCTTGTATCATGTGCGCGGGTGCTTTGCGCTGGGCTCAAATCGGGCGCGTAGTATTTTCCACCTCAGATGATAAGGCAGGTTTTATGCGATATGGGAAGGAATTGCTTCATCCGCGTACTCAGTTGGAGATGGGGATTATGATGGAGGAAAGTGCTTTGTTGTTGAAGTCTTTTTTTCAGGAGAGAAGGGGTAAGACATGAGATGCAAGATTTGAGATACCAGACTCTCACTACACTCACCAACTTTTGGAAATTTATTACTATTTCATTTTGAGATTTTCGTTGCTGGAAGTTTTCGAGCGTTATGCCTCTGGCATCTTGAGCGCAGCGAAATCCCGCCTTATGAAATAAGCAAGCGGGATGGCATCTCACATCTGGCATCTGATATCTCACATCTTCACTACCCCAATTTGAATACTTGCAAATTACCAGGAGCATAACCCAACTTTCTTAACAGTTAATTAAACCATCAATTAAATCCAGGTTAAACTTTTATCATTCCTGGAATTGAAAAATTAAACATCATAATTTAGGTGTATTAAAAACACCAAACAGGAAATAGCGATGAAACTTCAACTATTTACATTGATTTTAATTGGTAGTTTTTTTGTTGCCTGCAGTCCGGCGTATACTTATTTTACCAGGTCACTTTATGCGCAGGAAAATTGGACGCAGGATGATATCATGCGCATCCAGTTTTATAATTCTGATGATATCGTCCTCTCCAGGACAATGAATGAGGACGAAACAGCGATCAGTGAAGGGAAAATAAAAATCATCAACGGGCGGAAAGTACAGCGGGTCGTCATCAAAGAGGGAACTCCCGGCGTCTGTGTGTTTATGCCGGACGTAGACCGCTTTGCCATAAGCTTCGAAGATAAAGACAATGAAGCTTACCTGATGTTCGGGCCAAATCCGAAAAATGAAGATCGCGTTTCATTGCTGGCCCAGGACTGGGAAAAAGATAACGGGCAAGTACATTACAAAGGAAAATTATATGATGTGGATTCGAGCAGTGCCTTTGCAAGTTTGATGGTGGACCTGAAACGTGAAGGAGCCGATCAGTATGAGACTCACCAGGTGAATGGTCGAACATTAAAATAGGATTTAAACGGTACGGGTTAAATAATTCATTTTTGTTAAGTTTGGTAATATTGAATGCTTTCGCGCCTATCTTTAAGCAAGATTCAATTCCTTATCCCAGGTACTGGTAAAGGGATAATTATGGTATTTTACAATCCAAATCAAATTCTAGTCGACCATGAAATATTTGCTTTTTGTCATTCTGATATTGCCCATTTCTTTATCAGCACAATTTAATAAAGGTGATAAATTTATCGGAGGCTCCTTAAGTATTCAGACGCTACACTCTCCATATACACCGGATATTATGTTTTTTACAAAAGGAACCGGAATAACGATATCACCACAAATAGGATTTCTGTTAAATGAAAAACTTGCCTTTGGAGGAAATTTGATTTATTCCTCTATACATTATGTTGCAGGGCCTGATACATCTGAAGCTACTTCTGATATGCATACCTATTCTATCGGATTGTTTTTAAGAAGATATTATTCCATCAATGAAAAGTTTTTATTTAGTTTGACTGGAAATGCGGATTATGGAAGAGGAAAGAATCAATATTCATCGAAGGTATCTGATGATGAAACTAAAAATTACAAATATTCAATTTCGGTTTATCCTTCTTTCATCTTCTTTCCATCCCAAAAGTGGGGTATTGAAGCTAGTATTGGAAACATTTCATATGACCATACAAAGACAATTGATTCCGATAATAAAACGGATACATTTGGCATTGGTTACGGATCATTTATACTTGGGTTTGCTTATTATTTTCAGAAAATCAATATCACCATCAATTAAGTAATTAAATTATTGAAAACTTTTATTTAATCTTACTGTCTTACGATGTTGGTGATTATTACGAGGTGGGGGCAAGCCACCGCCACTACAAGAACCTTAATGCTACGATCTTACGTTCTTATGCCCCTCACTCAATTCCTTTTAAAAAAGGGACAAATTTAAATTTCCCAAAAGCCTTACTTTCAACTGTGCCATCTTCTTTCAATGTATAACGCCACATCGTCTGAACATTATCATCTCCGATGGGAATAACAAGGTAACCACCGACAGCAAGTTGTTTGACGAGCGATTCAGGCAACGTCGAGGCGCCTGCAGTCACCAGGATTTTATCAAATGGAGCAAACATCGAAAGGCCGGAATACCCATCACCCAGGAATGTACGAATCGAACCATAGCCTGATTCTTTCAGGAATTTTTCAGTACGTTCAAATAATGCACTTTGTCTTTCTATAGTGTAAACTTTAGCACCGAGCTCATATAATATGCAAGCCTGGTAACCCGAGCCTGTACCGACCTCAAGCACTTTATCTCCCTTCTTAATCTCAAGTAAACGGGTCTGAATCGCCACCGTCAAAGGCTGAGAAATGGTCTGATCGTTTCCGATCGGAAAGGCTACATTTTTATAAGCCCATTCTTCAAACGCTTTTTCAAGAAATAAATGGCGGGGTACTTTAGCCATGGCGGCAAGCACTTTTTCGTCCGTGATGCCCTCATGGCGCAATGTTTCCATCAACTGCATACGAAGTCCCTGATGCTTATATGAATCTCTTCGCAAGATTGTTTAATTTACCCAGAAGTTACGGAATGGATGCGGAATGAACATTATATTTCCTCCTGCCAAATATTCAAAGGCATAAAGCTATACAATTATATTATAAAAAAACATTATATATGAGCGATATCAAATTTGGAACCGATGGATGGAGAGCTATCATCGCTGACGATTATACAGTGAGCAATGTCATCCGTGTTGCAGAAGCCACCGCGAAATTTATGAATCAAAGGTCGATGAAAAAAGTGGTCATCGGTTATGATTGCAGGTTCGGTGGAAAGATGTTTGCCGACGTGACCGCCCAGGTGATGGGAAGTCACCAGATCGAAGTGGTGATGGGGGATCATGTCGCCTCTACCCCGATGATTTCACTTGGCGTGAGAAAATTAGGTGCCGATCTTGGTGTCGTCATCACTGCCAGTCATAATCCTCCAACCTATAATGGATTCAAGCTTAAGTCCTCTTATGGCGGACCTTCAGTGCCCAGTGATATTGCAGCGGTAGAAAGTAATATTCCGGATCAGCCGATGAAACAACTCGTTTCATTGGACCAGATGAAAGACAAAAAACTTTTCTCCTATACGAATCTTGAAGACATGTATTACGATCATGTCGTTGCCTCTTTTGATCTGAATGCCATGCGCAAGGTGTCATTTGGCATCGGTTATGATGCTATGTATGGTGCAGGTTATCAAATCTTTCCGAGAATCCTTCCTAAAGCAACATGTCTACATTGCGATTATAATCCATCTTTCTACGGACAGGCACCTGAACCGATCGAACGGAATCTGAAACCCTTCAGCGATATGATTAAGGCTGATCCAAAGATTCAAATAGGTATTGCAACGGACGGAGATGCTGACCGAATCGGCATGTTTGATGATGAAGGTCTGTTTGTGGATTCACATCACATCCTTTTGTTGTTGTTATATTATCAATACAAGATCAAAGGCCTGAAAGGAAAAGTGGTCGTCACCTTTTCGGTGACCGATAAGATGGTACAGATGGCGAAAAAATTTGGCCTTGAAGTAGAGGTTACCAAAATCGGTTTCAAATATATCGCCGAGATCATGACCAAGGAAGATGTGTTGGTTGGAGGTGAAGAATCCGGTGGTCTTGCAGTGAAAGGTCATATCCCCGAAAGAGATGGGGTTTGGATTGGATTGATGATTCTTGAATTCATGGCAAAGACCGGAAAGACGCTTCGTCAATTAATTCAATTGGTCTATGATGAGGTTGGAACATTTGCATTTGATCGGGATGATCTGCATATCACTGAAGAAATAAAACAGGCAGTACTCGCGAAATGCGAAAGTGATCAATATACCTCGTTTGGCTCTTGCAAAATTATCCGCACGGAAAAACTGGATGGGTTTAAATATTATCTCAACAATAATACGTGGATCATGATCAGGCCTTCAGGGACTGAACCTGTATTGAGAGTTTATTGTGAAGCGCAGGACAGGACTATTTCCAGGACGACGTTAGATGCAGTGAGGAAGGAATTACTTGGTTAATGAAAGGCTTATTGGTTTATAAGCTTATAGTATAACTAGTACTTTTAATTTAGTTAATGCTTTCAATTGTCCAGACCCTATCGCCTAATTGCTTAAATTGCAGGATCCCGAACATGTTACAGAATTCGTAACCCCAATCTGAATAAAATTTAATAACTCCATGGTAAGGTTGATTATTGAATGTGGTATCAAAAATAATGTTACCGAAAGGGTTTTTTTCGTCTAAAGTTGTGGTAACATCATATTTAATTCTTTTCGGGATATTGAATCTTTCACTTCTGCCATACGGAGCTATGGATTGACGCTGTCCATCAAACATTATGCTAATACTAAGTTCCTCTTCAAGAAGGCTGTCATTTCGTATGATGTTTGCATTGACAACCATTACTTTCCTTAAATCCAGTGAATCCGTGTATCTGATAGTATAATTTTCTGTTTCCACGACTTCGTATTGATTATTTCGATAATCATCATTTCCACATAAGACATAAAGTAATTCCTTCTTCGTTGAGTATTCTCTTTCGGTGGGAGATTTGAAAATGATTTTATTTCCATTACCATCATTAAACACGATACGTTCAGTACCCCTTAATAATAGCCCATCTTCAGAGCCAGGAGATAGTTGAAGAGAATCTATGACGACATCCGGGCCGCAGTTTGGATCTTTTTGGCAGCCGATATTTAGTACGATAATAATAGAAAGAAGAAGTAGCGAAGTTTTCATTTTGAATAGTATTTAAGATTAAGAATAATGTTAACTAAGTTATCTGAATGAATTTTAGGAAACAATAGGGGGAACAATTTTAGAATAAAATTTATACTTATTTTAAGAATATCTGAAAACTTTAACTTTTCGTTTTGAGTTATAGCACACTGCCCAGCCAGTCTTAAGTGATGCTTTTTTTGAAATCCAATTTATCGAAATTGATCTCCTTCTGCTACAATCTGGAGATTTATAATGTTATCTACGAAGTATGCACCGTCTGCACTCATGACATCAAACGAGGTATTCAAATTTAAGCGTTTTAGCCTCGATTGGATTATTTCATTTCATTTTGATCCAGATCAAAATCATTATGCAAAAATTTTCTCACAAAAATTATTCGTTATTCGTTATTCGTTATTCGTTATTCGTTATTCGTTATTCGTTATTCGTTATTCGTTATTCGTTATTCGTTACTCGTTATTCAATGGTTTGGAGTAAACATAGGATTATTTTCTAATCAACGTCATTCTCTCCGCCTGTCCTCCGCGATTCATATCAAAGACTAAAGTATCCTGTGTCAGTTTGGGAATCTTCACCATTATTTTTATCCCGCCATCAGGTGTGGTAAAGAGTTGGTTATTGTTGGTATAGTATGTTCCATTTTCGGTCGTACCCTGGTAAGAAAATGTATATCGGCCGGCTTCATCAAATGTGAAAGTAACATCTCCGGGAGTATGAGTTGAAGGTTGGTCTCCTACTAACCATTCAACACCGGTCCAATGACCGAAAAGTAATTTGTTCTTTTCAGTGCTGTTACAGGACATGATCAGGAGAAATGCCAGGAATGCAGGGAAAATGGATAAGAGATATTTCATGACTTTCATTTTAATGTGCCTGAATATATAGGTTCGACAAAATACAGATTATCGACCATTGTCATCTATTCTTTTCAACTTCAGTATATTTACTTTTTCACGATAAGTGAAGCGGAATGGTAAAAATATTTTTTCTAAGTCTTTCCTTTTTATTTATCCTCACCGGATGCGATAAAGCCACATCTAATCCTGACCCTGCTATAGTGATACAGTATGCCCCTGTAAAGGTCCCAAAGACACAAACCATGAAGGTCTTCGTTCATTTGTTGCCCTGGTTTGAAACAAAGGAAACAAATAACGGTCAATGGGGCCAGCATTGGACGATGGCTACAAAGAATCCGGACATAGTCATTGATACTTCCACAGGAAGGCGGGAAATTGCCTCTTACTTTTATCCCCTCATCGGTCCGTATGCCTCGAGTGATAAAGATGTTATAGAATATCAGCTATTGTTGATGAAACTTTCAGGAATTGACGGTGTGCTCATTGACTGGTATGGTACCCAAAACATTTATGATTATCCTGCAAACCTGTATAATGCCGAACGTTTTATTTCCTTAATAGATAAAACCGGGCTTGATTATGCAATTGTCTACGAAGACCAGGTAAATAAAAATGTCCCGGGAGACAAGATTGCTGCAGCCAAAAGTGATATGAGTTATATGGCTGCTAAATATTTTTCACAGAAAAATTATATCAGTATCGGCAGTCAGCCATTGCTGCTGACCTTCGGTCCGCAAACATTTATGACACCTTCGGAATGGACCAGCATTTTCTCCGTATTCACGACCAAACCAAAATTTTTAACGCTTTGGTATCAATCAGGCGAAGCAGGCGATAATGCTTCTGGTGAATTTGGATGGGTATACCAGGATAATGATTCTCACTTAACTCATCTTGACCGGTTTTATGACAGGAACATCAATGGTATGAAAATGGTGTCAGCATACCCGGGGTTTAAAGATTTTTACAAAGAAGGAGGGTGGGGTAATGGTTACTTCATCATTGATCACAACGGAACTGAAACATTTACAACTACATTGAACAAAGCCATCAGTCATAACGCGCTTTATCTTCAGCTCGTCACCTGGAATGATTATGGAGAGGGAACAATGATCGAACCTTCAGTTGAATTTCAATATGATTTCCTGACGACACTTCAAAGTAAGCTGGGCGTATCTTTTACCAAATCAGATCTTGAATTAGTGGCTCAAATCTATGCGCTCAGAAAGAAATTTACGGATGGAGCCAATCAAAAGAAATTAGACCAGGTGTTTTATGATATGGTTTCGCTTCAATTGGAAAAAGCAAAAGAATTGATTGCGACAATTCAATAACATATGCTTCGCAATTCAAAAATATTTGCTTACAACCTTTAGCCACTAATTACACCCATTAACACGAATATAATTTAATAATATATCAATTACACATCTTTGGTAACACATCTTTTGCCAGCATAAAACCTAAATCAGCTGAATGTTTCAGATCTGCGCAACCACCATTTTTATCGCCTGAATAATATTTAGCCATGCCTCGATTGTAATAAGCTTCGAAATAATCAGGTTTTATTGCTATCGCTTGTGAATATTCTCTTATAGCGTCCTCGTATCTTTTTGCATTATTGTAAATCACACCGCGATTACTATAGGCTTTGTAATAAGTTGGGTTCAATTCAATGGCTTTCGAAAAATCGCTTAGGGCCTCTTCATTTTTTTGTTGATTCATGTACAATATTCCACGATTAAAATAAGCGATGGCGAAACCAGGTCTTACTTCAATGGCTTTGTTGTAATCATTCAGTGCCTCTTCCAATTTTCCATTCCCCCTTTCAATATTTCCCCTGTTGACATACGCCTCATTATATCCGGGTTTTAGTTCAATGGCTTTGTTGTAGTCCTGTATCGCTTCATTTAATTTATTTTCATTCATGTAGGAAAGGCCACGATTGTAATAGGCCAACGGTATTGTCTGGAATTTTTGAACTGTATCTTCCCATAAGCTCATATTGTTTTTCCAAACCTGGCTCCTTGCGTAAGTTGTCATAGAAAAGAAAATGGTAAAAGCCCCAAGGATCGCCAGGGCCGGCCATTTCAAATTTTTATCCCACAGGAAATAAATTCCTTCGCCGGATAAATAACATAAACCTATCGTCGGTACATAGCTATAACGATCAGCCATGATAGCATCTCCTATGGGCAATAATTGGAGGACCAGGAATACAGTAACTGCAAAAAAACCAATGCCAAAAATGATTTTTTTTGTAGAACGAATGGAATAAATACAATAGGCGACAAGTGCCAGTATTAACAATATATATCCATAATATTTCAGGGGAATACCTGTACCTTTTTTTGCCGGATAAGGATAATAAGCACTGAGATGCAGAGGTATAATAAATTTACTTAGATAAGTGGTGAATCCATAACAGGCGAATACGATCCGTTGTGGAAATGTGAAATAAGTGGCGTCCTGTAAGATTTCCTCTGATTTTTGAGCGGCGACGGCTACAATTCCGAGAATAATGGCCAATACGAAAAAAGGTACTTTTTCAAAAATTGTTTTTGTATTTATTTTTCTTCCCTTATAATAATCAGTCAACATCAGGATGACCGGCAGGGAAGCTGCCATGGCTTTGGAAAGAAGTGAAAACAAAAACAGGAATAATGCAGCGAAATAAAAAATATACTTCGGATTTTTTAGGTATTTGAGATAACTGATATAGGCTGCAAGAAAGAAAAAGGTATAAAGCAAATCCTTTAATTCTGCGGCCCAGGCTACCGATTCAACATGTAGCGGATGAATTCCAAATAGAAGAGAAGCTACTAAGGCAACAACTGTTTTATCACATAAAAGAAAAACGGCATAGAAGACGAGAATAACATTCAGTAGATGCAGGCCAAGATTAAAAGCGTGGTATCCTGCCGGATTCAAACCAAAGAGATGATATTCGGTAGCCAGTGTCAGAATCGTGAAAGGGTGGTAATTTCCCATCACATTGTGCGAAAATATTTCTTTCAGATTGAAAGAATAGATCAAAGGATTATCGCGGATATAATAATCGTCGTCCCAAAACAAAAATTCGTTGTGAAGTACAGGCCAATAGATAATGCATGAAATCAATACAATGGCCCCGAGGGCAAGAAGGATTTTCCCATCCACCCGGAGGTTTGATTTTGAATCAGGTTGTACCTTCTTTTTGCCGGCCTTCGAAGGTTTGATTTCCTTTTTCTTGCTCACTTCAGTTTTTCGATTTCTTGTTTTGCTTTTTTCATTGATTTATTCGCCTGGTACCGGAATAACCTCAGATAAACAGGCAATAAAAAATAGACGAAAAGGTTTTTCTTAAAAATAATGGTATTGGTCTGTTTCCACAAAGTACCGCCATTTTGTTCTTCATAACTCCAGGAGCCACCTGCTTCTGCAATCAACAGAGACGAAATATCCTTTGCCACTAAGGTAGTTTTATTGGGCCGATCATCCAACTTGTATACGAGGGTCATGCTGGTCTTTCCCCTCATCTTCAGTTTAACAATCCTGTTGGGATTTGTTTGTAGTACAGTTGCTTCCAATACAGCGTTATCCCATTTCGTCCTATTGTTATAATTCTGAGAATAATCCCAAACATCTTCCCTGGGGCGAGCAATAAAAATTGAAGTTTTGATGGTGATGTAATTCTGCCCCATTATTCAAATTACGAATTACGATTTACGAATTACGATTTAGTTTTATTGCACTCTGATTCTTGTTTTATCAAGGTAATAACAAATCAGTAACGTCAGTGTATAGGCCATGATATCCATAGGATCAAATCGTCCCCGGGTAATGGCAAGGATGGTTCCGGAAAAATCGAATTTCTGGGATATTTCCCAAGCCAGGCAAAGTGACCAAATCAATAAAAAAGTTTGCTTTTCATTGAAGCCTTGTTTCCATATTTTTGAAAAAAGGGACTTGTTGGTCCGTGTTGCATAATACAACATGATCGGTGCTATGACATCCGCGCCATAATTGGTAATGACACCGCCCCTGACTTTAAACATTTGTAAAAGTCCCAATAAAGCAAAGATTCCCCATCCTGCATAGGCAAGGGTTTTCTCATGCTTCATCAGGAATTTCTGGATAAATTTTGTATTAATAATAGATTCGTTTTACGATTTACGATTATTTTAGGACGCAGATCTTTTGGGAAAAATAAGATTTACTTGTGCTGAGCTGGATATGCAAAAGGATGAGCGTGTCGAAGCATTAAGATTATCAATACATACTTTACAGATATTGCAATAGATTTAATCACCTCTGACAAAAGATAACTGAATACCAATTACTGAATACTGATTACAGAATACTGAATACTCGTTACTGACAACTCATCCGTCATAAGCTTCCTTCAACTTTGCAATATCCATCTTACGCATCTTGAGCATGGCCTGCATCACTCTGCCTGCTTTCACCGTGTCTTTGTCCTGCATCAATTGCCCTAAAATAGTGGGAACAATCTGCCAGGACAAACCAAATTTATCTTTAAGCCATCCACATTGACTTTCTTCACCACCTTCAGTCAATTTATTCCAGTAATAGTCCACTTCTTCCTGGGATTCACAATTGACCAAAAAGGATACGGCTTCTGTGAACTTGAACATCGGGCCGGCATTGAGGGCCATAAATTGAAGTCCATCAAGAGTGAATACTGCAGTCAACACTGAACCTGCCGGACCGGGACCAGCTTCGGTATAACGTGATACCGCATTGATTTTCGAATTTTTGAAAATGGAGATATAAAAATTCATGGCTTCTTCGGCTTGAGTGTCAAACCAAAGGAAAGGAGTGATTTTATGTTTGTTACTTTGTTTGATAGTCATGATTGTTTAAAGGTTTAGGTGTTTAAATGTTTAGAATATTAAATCTTATGTGGCTTTCTTTGAGAACTATGTGTCCATGTGGTTCAGAAAATTATTAGTGCAAACCTACTTTAAGAAATTGAAAATACAGATAGGTAACAACGACAATAGAGGGGCAGATTGCGAAAAATAAATAGGAAAATAAAGTGACTTTTACCGGTTGTTCATTAAACCGACGATATTACCAAAATATATTTATTTCATTTGACGGCAGTAATAATTTCTTTTGTAGATCCGCAGGAAAGCATTTTACTTCCGAAGTACGGGTTGCGGATTTCATTGGTTTCGCTTAACCAATAAGCACCTTTACCATCATCGGCCATAGGACAAAACTGGTAATAAATATCAGCGTTATTTGTATGAAAAGCTTTCGCTTCGATGTACATATTAGCTGAAAGTGGAATAAAATATTTGCGCTGAAGCTCAAGGTCACTGGTTCCTTTGATATATGCTGCATCCAGGCTCATTTTTTCAGCATAAAGCACCCATGCCTTACGTTTTTCATCTGAAAGAATTTGCTTTGATACGTTATCAATTGCATTGTACAATGCCTTTGCCGCTTCCCTTGCACTGTCACTGCGATCTGATACCAGGTCATTCTTCAGATTCATGTACGAAGCCATGACGGAATTGAAGGATTTATTATTCACTTCCTGTGCAATGCCATGATGTAGGAAGATGAAAAGAATTAAACCCTGCAGGAGATTCCTTTTCATTTTATTACAGGTTTTAGATTGTTACACTAACAAAAAAAAATGAGGATAGTTCGTCTATATAAGTGGTCATCAGTAATTAATAAATAAACAAAACTGTTGAGCATCGGTTGACCGACCCTCAAAGACTTTTTATTCCTTATCTTCACTATCATCTATACAAAATGTTTGCCTGGTGAAAAGAACTTTAATGAAGTTTGCGTTTTCGGGGTTATTCAATATAAAATGAACAGCTCGATTCAAATAAAATCAGCATCTACTATTCTGACAGTCATTCTGAGCCTTACTTTTTTTGATATTTCCAAAGCACAAGTGGGTGCTCCTGCACCGGATTTTACGGTAACAGATACGCACGGGGAGACACATCATCTCTATGATTATCTGTCAGCAGGAAAAGTGGTTGTACTTGATTTTTTCTACACGGATTGCCGGGCATGTCAATTTTACAGCCCGGAAGTCGATTCGGTTTTTGCAAAGTACGGCTGCAACAGTGCTAACGTTATTTTTATGGGCATTGATCATGACGATAATAACCTGGAAGTTCTTGATTATGATCAGCAGTACCAGATCCCTTATCCTTCGATGAGTGGTCTCGAAGGTGGAGGTAATGAGGTTGCAGCATTGTATAATATTCAAAGTTATCCCACCTTTTATGTGATCGATTCTACAAAGACCATTGTCAGGGACATTTATCCTCCGACACTGGAAAATTTCGATGTGAATTTTCAGCAACTGGGAATTTTACCTTCGAGTTGCGATGCCAGTTCGGTTAAGCCTATTGGTGAGCCCAAATGCGATATTGCATTATTTCCAAACCCTGTAAGTTCACATGAATATCTTTCAATTCAAATGCCTGTTGGAAATTTAGACTATACTCATTTCGAAATCATTAATTATACGGGGCAGCGCGTTGCATCGGGCCAATTAGGGATGAATAATTCCACGATTGTGGAAATGAACGTAAGTAATCTTATACCCGGGCTATATTTATTGACAATAAATCCGGAGAATGGAAGTGTTTTCTATTCCGGATGCTTCGTCAGGAAATGATCCACTAATTTTTCTATTTAACTGTATTTCTTTTTATTAAATGCCAACCGGCAAAAGGTTTCACTGTTGCGCAATTCGGTCCGCCATCTTTCGCCTTTCCCGCGACTTTTGTTTCCAGGATCAAAGTTGAATCCGCCATCAACTGTTCAACCATTGTTAGCGTAATACCTTTCAATGGGATCTTTAAGCGCCTGCTCCAAATTGAACCATGCTGACCAGCAGCAGTCCCGATATCGATGTAAATGAAGCGATCCTGCGGTGTTCCCTGTGCAATCGGACCAAGGAAATTAGGCGTAGATTCTTTAATGAGTTTTACGCGTATAGGAAATTCAAAAATTAAGTTCCCTGATTTTGGATTTTGTTTTAAGATGGTTTCATAAACATTTCCACTGCCTTTTTGAATTCCATAAACTACACCGGCTGGTGGATTTTCCAAAATAACTCTCAAGTTCAATTCCTGGTCCATAAAAAAATTGAATTTTATTTTTGTTTTAATTCATCTTTAAAAATAATTTCAATTCGTTTGTCCGGCACAAGCCAGATGAGGGCAACCACAATATATAGTCCACCCGCAATCCATGGGCTGATCCAACTGCAGCCAATCGCGATGACATAAAGGACCGGAGATATTTTTCCTTTGAAATCTTTTCCTATGGCCCTTGCCAGGATGGAATCTGCTCCGTGAGTTTTGATAATCACCAAAGTCAAAATATAATAAGCGATAGCTGCCATCAGGAGTATCATTCCGTACAATGCCATGGGCAATGGAGCAAAATGATTTTCTCCGATCCAGCCTGTGACAAAGGGGACAAGAGATAACCAAAATAAAAGATGAAGATTAGCCCAAAGGATTCCGCCCGTGACTTGCTGTACGGTGTGCATCAAATGATGGTGGTTGCTCCAATAAATTCCCAGGTAAATAAAACTCAACACATAACTCAGCACCTCTGGAATGATAGGTATAAGCACATCAATATCACTACCATGCGGCGCCCTGAATTCAAGCACCATGATCGTGATCAATATGGCCAATACACCATCACTGAATGCCTCTAAACGGGTTTTATTCATTTATTTATTTTGTCAATTAAGACAATCTATTTTTAGTGATTCTTTAAGTGCCCTTAAGCCCTTAAGTGGTTCAGGAGGAAGAGTTCTCATCTTTTTTACCACTTAGGAACATAAGAAACTTAAGAAGCCACTTAGAAATATTCTTTAAAAAATTTTCAGTTTACTTACTACTCCACTCATTATTTTTTCTATCAACATCAGGTAATACCATTTCAGGATCAAGCATAACTGATTTGATCTTTTGTGTAGATGCATATTTAAATGTCCAGGCTCCGCCCCTTTGCCATATTTCAACAGGTAATTGAACATTTCCCGTTTCCCCATTGCTTTGAATCACTTTTACAATGACCGGTAATATTAATTTACCATTGTTGGTGATCGTGATCAATGAGCCTTTGGAGGGATCGTTATCCACATATTTCACATCGGTGACGGCCTGGTCTAAAGTCCATGTCGTGTAGAACCATTCTTTCCAAAACCAATTTAAATCTTCACCTGCAGCGCTGTTGATACAATGAAAGAAATCATATGGAGTAGGATGTTTAAATGCCCACGCAGCTGTATATTCCCTAAACGCATAATCATATCTTTCTCTTCCGACGACTATATTTCTGAGCAAATGCAGACCGAATGATGTTTTACGATAATAATCGAAAAACTGATCGAAATCCATGGCTTCAGGAGGTGTCATCAACGCAAAATGGTGATCGGGCAGGTGATTGATGTCCAGGTTATAAAATCCAACTCCTCGCAGAGAGGTATCTTTTGCATATTCTCCATGATTGAAAAGGTCAATCGCATAATGATTGATATACGTATTGATCCCTTCATCCTGCCACATGTATTTTCTTTCATTTGATCCGACGATCATCGGATACCAGTTATGACCTATTTCATGCGCGATCAGCAACCATAAACGTGCTTTTTTTTCTTTATGATCACAAAAGATCATGCCGGGATATTCCATACCGCTCACATCTCCGCCAATACTAACCGCATTGTTCCAGGGATATTCAAAAAATTCTTTTGAATAAATTTCTATACTTCCTTTTAAATATTCAGTTGCACGAGTCCATGCAGTATCTCCCATATTTTCGGCAGGATAGGCCGCCATGGCAAGAGCCGGCCGACCTGAAGGAAGGTTTATTTTTGCTGCATCCCATACTAATGCCTTCGATGCTGCCCAGGCTACATCTCTTGTATTTTTCATCGTGTAATGCCATGTAAAATCTCCTTTCGATGAAGGTCGCATTTCAGGTTTACCCACTTCATCTGCACTGATGATTGTAACTGTCTTATCACTTGAAGCGGCCATTTTGAGCCGGTCTATTTCCTTTGTTGTTAATACCTGTGCCGCATTTTTTAAATCACCCGAACCGTAAACGATCATCTCAGCAGGCGCCGTGATATAGTAATCGTAATGACCATATTCGCAATAGAATTCGCCAAGTCCCATGTATGGCAGCGTGTTCCAGCCCTCTACATCATCATAGACACACATACGAGGATACCATTGTGCAATTTCATAAATAACACCCTTTGGAGTATACATTCGTCCCATCCTGTCAGAACCATGAGCAGGAATTCCGAAATGATAATTCATCTTAATGCTTATTGAATCTCCTTTGGCTAGCATTGGTTTATTCAATCGAAGCTGCATTCTTGTGTCTGTAATGATGGGAAGTGCTTTATAAGATTTTCCATGATAAGTGATAGTGACATCTGACAGGTGAATCCCTCCCTGCTTGTATCCCTGGACATCAAATCGATCTCCTGTAACCGGTGTAGTAGCGGAACCTCTTGATGAAGGATCAAACAAATTCTGATCAAGCTGCAACCACAAATAATCTAAATGGTCAGGGCTGTTATTTGTATATCGGATACTTACATCACCTGTGATGGAGGTATCTTTTTCACTTAAAGTTGCATGAATAATATAGTCGGCGCTATTTTGCCAATACATCGGGCCGGGCTTTCCACTGGCAGAACGAAATTCATTTCCGGCTGGTGGATGAAATTCAGGCAAATAAAAATCCTGTGGATTATAAGTTGAAGTTTCATTCCCATTATTCTGTGCATGCAAAACTCCTAATGCCAAACATTGGAGACAGATCAATAGAAATACTTTCATGGCTAAATATTTTTTGAATGAATGAGGATGAAATCTTTAGAATTATGGAAATAAAACAGGAAAGATTATTTTTCTAATGTAAATAAATAAGTGCCGCCTCCCTGTTTTAACATCAATTCGTGTGTCTCGGGATGAAATTCCATGACAATTCCGGCCTGGTCAAATTTGAACTTGTCTTTTTCAGTGGCATCAAGGGCAAAAGCTGGTTGACCGGTTGCCTGGCCCATCAGCGTCGAGCCGCGTTTTGAAATTGTTATTTTCAAAGGAAGTTGTGCACTTGAATAAAGTCCCAGGTACTTATCCAATTCTTCCGGTTTAAGGGTAATGGTATTGAATTTTGGAATAGTATAATCACGGTTGAAATAAATACTCAGGATTCCGATCATGATATCATTGACAGAATAAACCTGGCCATTGGAACAATAAGCTACAGCCAAACTATCTTCCGGAAAATAACCGAGATCAGACGCGAAATTATCTATTCCACCATTGTGCCCAAACCCGGTTTTATCATAGAAAGGCATTTGAAACATCCCCATGCCATAGTGATCTGTCATGGTCTTCATAAGCTTCAGATTTTCTTTTGAAATGATTTTATTGGAAAATAAAGCCTCAATGAATTTGGTAAGATCTGTTGGTGTGGAAATGATGGACCCTGCACCACCGGGAATACTCATATCCGTTTCAAGTCCCTGTTCCCATGTATTTGTAAATTCGAATGAATAACTTTCATTGTTATTTGGATTGGTTTTTCCTCCCACATAAGTATCCGTCAAGCCGATTTTAGAGGTAATTCGCTCCGTGAGATTTACGGCATAAGTTTTATTAGTTATTTTCTCAATGATATAACCCAGTAAAACATAATTTGTGTTGCTATACGACGCTTTTTCATTTGGCGCAAAGTCAGATTTATTTTTAGCAAAGATGGCCAACATTTCATCATGCGTTTTAGGCAGGGTCATCCAACCCATATAAGCCTGGTCATCCGTAAAATTGTGCAAGCCACTCCGATGATTTAATAAATGGCTGATGGTGATCAGGTGCGCATCAGGAATATCCGGAAAATAGGTATCCAAAGTTGTGGTAAGCTTCAATTTACCTTCATCGATCAATTGGAAGATCATCGTGGCGGTGAACATTTTAGTAATTGAACCGATCCTGTATTTGGTCAGCGTTGTTGCCGGTTTGGTTATCCTGTCTGTAAATTGGCTATAACCGAATGCATTAGTGTATACTATTTTACCATTTTTTGAAATGGCTACACTGCCCATAGCTTTCTTATTCTCGACCAGTGTGTTAAATAAACTGTCAAGTTTGGCTTTGTTTAGGGTCTGTGCAATATCAATGCCGCTGTACAGGCATAAGATCAAAAGGGAAATAAATATTTTTAGTTTCATTTTATTTTAAATAAAAATTCAAATTATTCCGATTGAATGAATTAAGGATTTTTAGTTGTCGCTGTAAAACTTACTGCTGCTCCACCTCCCGGAGCCAAATTTAATTGCAATGAAGATTTATTCGTGACCACATATTGTTCTATTTTATACGCCTCAGGATTATTTTTCCAATCAGCATTCTCCGCGTCCTCATAAATCCTTGCTACGTAATGAGCGCCTTCATCTAAAAAGCTGAGATCAACATAAGTAGTGCGGCTTTTTTCATCTGTGATAGCGCCCAGGAACCAGTTGTCCGTGCCTTTCGCCTTTCTGGCAATCGTAATGTAATCACCCGGTTCTGCCTCCAATATTTTTGTGTCATCCCAATCTACCGCAACATCTTTGATAAACTGAAATGCATCCATGTGTGACGCATAATTTTCTGGCATGTCTGCCGCCATTTGCAAAGGGGAGTACATCGTGACATACAAAGCCAGTTGTTTTGCAAGCGTTGAATGAAATTGTCTTTGTGGAAATTCTGGATTATAATTCCGTAGCTTGAAAATACCGGGTGTGTAATCCATCGGGCCGCCCATAAGACGTGTAAATGGCATGATCGTTTCGTGTTCGGGAGGATTTCCGTCACTGAAGGCATGGAACTCATTACCCCTGCCGGCTTCACATGCGATAAAGTTTGGATAGGTGCGATTCAGTCCCGTCGGTCGAACCGGCTCATGGATGTCAATCATGATATTATGTTGCGCTGCTTTTTCAATCGTGCGGATATAATGGTTGATCATCCATTGACCGTCATGATGTTCTCCGCGTGGAATAATATTTCCGACATAACCGGTTTTCACAGCTGTATAATCATTAGCGTTCATAAATTGAAAAGCGGTATCAAGTTGTACATCGTATGTGCTTGCATCTGCTGCAGTTTCGTTGTGCATGATCATCTGCACTCCTTTCTGTCTTGAATAGCGTTCTATTTCTTTTACGTCAAAGTCAGGGTAGGGAGTTACAAAATCATAGTGGCCGCCATTCCAATTTCCGATCCATTCTTCCCAACCGGTATTCCAACCTTCTACTAATAAACCCTTAATTCCATTTTGTGATGCGAAGTCTATATAATGTTTGACATTATCCGTGTTTGCACCATGATGACCGTGAGGAATCAATTGTCCATTGGACGAGAGAGAATCCAGGTGATCTGAATAACTCCACTTGCTGACACCGGTTTGCAATTCCCACCACACGCCCATAAATTTCATCGGTTGTATCCAGGAAGTGTTTTCGATTTTCGATGGATCATTCAGATTCAATATCATTTTTGATGCGAGGATATCAGTAGCCTTATCACTGACGATAATTGTACGCCATGGTGTTTTTGCCGGAGACCTCAGGTAAGCTTTGTTACCGATCGCATCAGGAACAAGTCTGCAGGATAAGCTGAAAGTTTTTCGATCCACATGTAATTGCATTGATGAATAATTGACCAGGGCTGCTTCATGAATGTTGATGTATAATCCCGTCGCCGTCTTCATCATCAATGGAGTCTGCACAGCATATTGATCGGGTTCACTTCTGCTCACAGTTCCAAATGAGATTAATGGAATATTCCAATCATCGACCTGGCTTAGAGGAGAAGTGGTGTATTTATATTCATTGGAATCGTAATCCCCCGGAATCCAAAATGTCTTGTGGTCTCCTGTCATATTGAATTCGGTCAGTTCATCTTTTACAGTAAAATATTTGAGATTGGATTGCATCGGAAATTCATATCGAAATCCGACGCCGTCTTCAAAGACCCGGAAAACGATATTCAGTTGAAGATTCGGGGCCTTATTCTGTTGGAGATGAACGGTGAGTTGCTTATAATGATTCCTGATTTGACTGACTTCGCCCCAAACGGGTTTCCATGTTTCATCGGATGTCAGTGAATCAATAGAGATGATTTTAAGATTCCTGTCCAGGTGTAAGGAGTCGTTAAGTGTAAAACCAAGCTTCGACGGCTTGATCACGGGTAGTTGTTTGTAATTAACACTGTACTGGGGACTTCCCTTTTCGGTGAGGCTGAAATCAAGTTTAATATTTGATAAAGAAGTAATAATTGGCTTCCCATTTTGTGCAGACATGCTGCCATAAATGACGATTAAAACTGAAATCGTCATAAAAAGATAATATCTCATTGTATTTTATTTTGAATTGACGATTCGAAGATATAATTTCAAATTCAGTTCGGTAAACTTGCGGCTTTAAATCTGACTTTGGTTTATTGTCTAAACATCCACTGATCCCAAAACTTAGCTCTTCTCTTCGTACTGTATTCGTTGTAAAACTGATGGTTCTGAGTGAACTCATTGAGTAATTGTAGCTGAGCCGATGATTCGGAATCCGAATAAACTTCTGTGTACTCCTGGTAAGTAGGTTGGATAAAAGATCCCTTAATGAGGAAACCGGCGGTTACAGCTTTGTATTTGATCTGATTGGGTTTTGGATTGCTTTCTGATGCAGGGCGTTTCATGATGGCCGAACTTCCAAAATCATTATAGACCGGGGAATCGGGTGCAGCAAGTAATAAAGCAAAACATTTACTATTCGATTCATCACATAAAATAAAATAGGGAGGTGTTGAAAACATTTTATCGGATTTGTCAATGATACCCTGCATTGCCGGCGTTGGTGTATATTGTTGTAAAAGGATCCTGTTAGCTTCTTTTTGTTGTGGATGATCACTGGTTGACATGATGCTTGTAATGATCAGCCATAAACCGATCATAGAGATCAATGCGATCTCAAGGCTATTAATTAATGTCAGCACCCGGATGGAAGAAGGACTCCACTGGGCAGAGGAAAAAAATGAGATCAAAGGCGGAATCGCCATCAGGAAACAAATCCCGATCATAAAGACCGGAATGATGATCCCAATCGTGTCTTTGAGTTTTAAAAATAAATATGCCGAAAAGACCACGGCGATGGGAAGCAAAATGAAAAGTACATACGAGGTCAGACGAAGTCGGTTCATAAAATTGATTCGATCGTCTAAACTACATCAACTTTGTAAATCGCAGGTCGCCGGAAAAGAATTAGTGTGAAAGGGAATTTATATGATCAATTCAAAAATTCTTTCTCCATTTCAATAGCTTTTGGGAAAAGGATATTATTCTCCAGGTGAATGTGCATATGAAGGTCGTTTTCAAATTCCCGGAGCATGGCATAGGTAACCTTATACGTATTGCATGCATCAGCAGGAGGTTGATAATGATTGGAGAGTGATTCAATCATTGTAAATCGATCGCCTTCGGTTTCATGTTCCTGCATCATCACGGTTATCGGATGTTGTACCATTCCAAATACTACCTGGTCATTGATATCAGGACTTTTTCCGGCCAATTTCCGGATGCGGGGAAAGAGGATAATTTCTTCTTTTTTCATGTGCCGGGCCAGATCATCCGCAGAGTCTTTGAATATACTTTTGATTTCATGGAGTTCAGGATGGAGGTCGCCATGGACACTGCAAAGTTTATTCAGATAGCGGAGGATCACGGGCGTTTTCTCTTCAATATACCGGTGGTGTTTTTCCTCGATATAATCGGCGAGGAGTGAAGGGGACCATGACTTGTAATCTGTGACTACGCATCCTTCTGATGAGTTGAGTTTTATAAGGTCGCGCATCACATCTTCGGTCATGATGTTTTTGTTTTCACAGGCTTCGTCAATGGACGTATGGCCTTTGCAGCAGAAGTCTATGCCGTATTTTTCAAAGATGGCTGCAGCCCGGTAGTCGAGCGCTACGACTTCTCCTACTGATTTTTGATATGAAATCTCCATGATGATCGTTGAGTTGGGTTAATTTGAAAAAATATGGTCAGGTCCAGGGAATTAACCCATGATCTGTCAGTAATTCCCGGTAAAGATAAGGAAGATTTTAATTAAAGACAAAAATATCTTTAATTATTTTGGTGAAGGTATCCATCAATAAATATGGGCAAAGGAGACATAAAGGGGGGTTAAGACTTGCTTTCTTAGATAGTGTTATTAAAAAGACCACCAATGACTTTTCCCCTTAGACCAAACCGGCAGCTAAGCCTAAAAACCTTAGACCATTTTTCTTATGTGGCTTCTTAAGTTTTCTTATGTCCTTAAGTGGTTCAAAAAAGTACTCTACTCTTTTACTACTTTCCTCACTTCCCAAATTCCTGCATTCCTGATCTTCACCATATAAACCCCATTCGAAAGATTATTTGTCCTGACAATTGTCTTCTCCAGCACATCACCATGGAACACCATCTGTCCAAGCGAATTCAATATCTCAAACGGAACAAACTTAGTATTACCCGTTAGTTCAATAATCAATTCATTCGACACCGGGTTAGGATACACTTTTATACTATTATTTTCAATTGGAATTGTGGCGGTTGTATTAATCGTGATGATATTTGACGTATCGGACTTGCATCCATTCAATGTCACGATGACATAATATTCTCCATCAATCGTAGCCGTGAAATCCTGGCTTGTCGCACCAGGGATGATACCATCCTGATCATACCATTGATTTCCTGTCGCAGCATCAGAATGCAAAACACTATCAGTTTCCGTGATCACCGGTGTAGGAGGAGTAGGAGGTTGTTGATGTATCACAGCATCTGCAGATGTATCAGAGACACATCCACCTTCGTGCGTCACGTAAAACGAATATGTTCCCGGTGCCAATCCAGTAACCGTTTTACTGGTTCCTGTACCCATCACTTGCGTTCCATCAGGAATTATGGTGATCGTCCACATCCCACTCGGAGGTAATCCATTCACTACAACACTTCCGGTTGGAATTGTACAGTTAGGATGCGAAATTGTACCGATCAACGGAGTGGTTGGCTGAGGATTGACAATGACAGGAAATGAAGAAGCTACACCGGTGCATAAAGTATTTTTTCCTTTGACCGTAATATTTCCTGAAACTGAAGACATGCCAAAGTGTACCTCGATGCTATTCGTTGTGCTTGAACCGCTGGCACCAAATGGTAATGTCCAGATATAAGATACGGCGTTGTCAATATCAGGTACAGAATAAACAGCATCATGATTCTGACAAAAACCACTTTCACCAGTGATCTCACCTGCCTCTGCAGGAACGAGCTCAACTTCAACTGATGTAATATTAGAATAAACGGGAGAAAAAGTTGACGTCACGACTTCCGCACGATAATAAGTAGTAGCCGATAAATTTTCTGAAATATAATGCGAAGTGTTTGCTCCTGTTCCGCCAATTACATTATTCCAATTCGTGTTACCATCCGGAGAATCCTGCCATTGAATATTTCCTGTAAACCCAATCAGGTTTAAAGTAGCAGGACTGCCATCGCAAACCGGCGAATTAGATGATGCGAAACCCGGAACAGGCGGAATAGCTTCAAGCAAAGCACCAATCATATACCTGTACGGAAAAAGAAAAGTATTCTGCATTTTTAATCTCGTACCATCAATATTGGAATAAAAATAAGTGCTGTCTCTTGAAGGACTTTCATCCTGAACACCTAATGGTGAATAGGAATTTGGTGCAGCTGTCATCGCCAGACCCGCATAAAAATCAGCATCCGTCAGTGAAGGAGGCAGTGTGATCGTGAAAGTGTGCCAGCTTCCCAGGTCACCTACCTGAATCGTATCGTGATCTGATTCCGCTGCAATGATCCCCACATTTTTCAATATCACTCCATAAACAATTTGCCCAACACTGGCAGCATCATTCGCAATGTAAGCTGTTACGGCTACGACCTTTGCAAGCCCGGTAACATGATACCTTGCATAAACAATCTGATCCTGGTTTGCATCTACACCCTGTGAGG
The DNA here is from genome assembly GCA_963746195.1 of uncultured Saprospiraceae bacterium. GTDB lineage: Bacteria > Bacteroidota > Bacteroidia > Chitinophagales > Saprospiraceae > Opimibacter. The sequence goes on from CAVVAS010000005.1 coordinate 819,417, forward strand.
ACGCTGGACCTTCAGATGAGGAATAATTGCAGTAAAAATTATTTGTGTTTTGAATCCATGAAGTCGAATTATCAGCATTGTCATCATCATCACCCACTGAAATAGCAATGGTTGAATTGCCTGGATTAGCAGGAGCAAAATCTGAAAAAGTCAATGTTGCATTTTCCGAAAAACCCAAATGAAAAATATTCTTTGTTTCTGTAAAATTATTTGAACCTGTAATATTTAAAGTCACAGGTATGTCCGAATGTGAATCACTTCCTGCATTCATGACATTAACAGCGAGAAATTGCGGACTTGAAAAATAGTAAGAAGCATCGCCCAATGAATAAATGGTTCTGACACTTAAATCATTTTGTTTCATCGGAATAAATCTAAACGTCCTTCCCAGGTCCGGTTTCGGACGTTCATCGGGCTGTCCAAAAAAGAATGCATTTCCTGGTGGGTAATTTGCATTTGCAAAATGCACATGATCCCAGGTTTGTCCTTCAGACTTACTGACTGTAAGCAATTGTTTATCTGAAATATCAGCGCCTTTTAATCCGCATGCCGCAGTTTTGAAAACAGAACTATTGCCGGAAGGCGTCCAATCACCATAGACAAATTCAATGACATTAGTGGTTTCATACAACTTAATTTGAAATTGCATTTTTTCATATTGCGGAGGAGGATCGGTCGCCCATTCCCTGATATCCGTGTATTGGATCGTGCAAATTCTGTTTGGAGCTGCTCCTGTAGTATTGACTCTGTATTCGGCAGAGCTTGCACCAGCATCAAGGTCCATATTGAATGGAATGATCAGGTTAACATCTGCCGGATCGGTACTGTTGAAAATTCCGCCAGATGTTGATTGTTCATTTGCAAAAAATAAATTGGCTTTTGATGGAGGCCTGTTCCCCAATTTGATGAAGCCATTTGTATTGAGCACGAATTGTGAAAAAGACTGGCAGCCATATTGAAACGAAAACCCGATCTCCTGTGCATCTGAATTGGCGTCGTCAAATTGAGATGTGGTGATGACCGTTCCATTTGATCCCAGGTCGACATAATCACCCGGAATACTTTGAGCTTTGAATGCAAGGTAATTTAAAGAAGAGCAGGGATCAGGACTAACTATACGCAGGGAATAATCTTCCACTTCACCCCATGTAGAATTTCCGCAAGGCGTATCATTCGGACCATGCAAAGTATCATGCAACCTGATGCGCATTCTCGTTATTCCTTCTACTGCAGATGCAGGTGGTGCGAAAGACGTGATATAGGTTTGCACACCACTCAGTCCGGAATCATAAACTAGTTCATCGGCATCATTAAAATCTCCGTCAAAATTCCAGTCTACCCAGATGAGGACCTGGTCTTCAGAGTAAGGTGATCCGTTGGTGACCGATATGGTTGAATTTAATCCTAACGCGATATCAATGATTTGTGAGGTATAATCTTCATAATCTCCAACGCCCCTGTCTGAATTTTGATTGACAGCTCCCATAGTCACATTAGAAATATATTCGCCGGTAGTTTCATCTGCACCGGCTGCACAATAATCAAAGCGGATAATCCTGTTTCCTGCAGGATCAGTCACAATAGGTATTTGTGGATTTCCTATTGTCACTGATGTGCATTGTGCATCTAAAGTATTTCCCAAATTAGCAGTAGAAGGAACATCATACGTCAGCCAGAAATAATTCTTTCCACTTTTTAATGTCTGAGAACCATCAATAGTAAAAATCCCATTCGGAGAATTTAAAGTTGCTCCGAATTGGGAAGCTTCCGAAAAGGAATTATTTAATCCTGTGAAATAAATTTTTGCATTTGTGATATCAATGGAAGGATCTGTGGTTCCTGAAGTATTGAAAGTAAATGATGTAGCACTTAACGGAGTAAGATCACCTTTTGTGTCAAGTTCAATTCTAATAATTTCCTGATCGTTTGAACCCGGAGCAATTGTTGTAGTGTTCTTTTGAGCAGTAGTCCCTGAAATAAAAGCCATCGGAAATGATAAAAAATAAACAGGTGTCTCCCAAAGGCCTCTTCCAAAAGTAGCAACTCTCAATTTGCTATCTGTAGGATCAGGAGCATAGTAAATTTCAATTTCACCGGTCTTTACATTTGGCAGGCCGGTATTGTATGGGATCCAGTCATCACTACCTTTTTTAAAATAAACACCTAACTCAGTGCCAACATATAACTGCACGTCAGTAGTTTGAATATTCTGCACGACGCTATAAGCCGGAATAAGCGGCAATCCATTGGAAATATTATTCCAGGTTGAACCGCCATCAGTTGATTCATACACTCCTGCATTTGAATATCCGCCAATCGCCACCCAGATCGTATTGGGGTCATCATTTTTAACTGTGATATAATCGATACTTCCATCATTGACCGGCAGGTTGTTTGTAATGCTCACCCAATTACCTCCTGCATCGACTGTTTTCCACATTTGATTATAATTGGCAACATAAAGCACCCTCGTATCAGATGGTGCAACCGCCATCGATTGTAATTTATCACTCAAATTGAAAAAAGAAATTTGAAACCACGAATCCCCTCTGTCAATGGATTGCCATACATCACCATATCCTGCATACAATATTTCAGGATTAACGGGATCAATAATATAAGGTGTGACCCATGCGCCGCCGCCAGCATTAAATGCAGTGACTTCTACGTTGTTTTGCCAGTGATCATTTGTCCTGTAAATTGAACCATAATATAAAGTGCCATATTGAATATTGACATCGGTATAATCGATCAGACATTCCATACCATCTCCTCCGATCTGGTCAAACCAATTGCTCCCGGAATGAACTTTCGTTCCGTTATCCTGGAGGCCGGTAATGATATCATCTGCATCAGTTTGTGAAACACTCAATCTGTACATCTGGCTGTTGACGATTCCATTTGTCCGGTCAACCCAGTTAGTTCCATTATTGTGTGATACATAAACTCCACCATCATTGCATTCGAAAATGTCACCGTTATTGCGATAAGATAAATAGTGTTTGTCCGCATGCACATCCTGTACCTGGTCTCCTGACCAATGATTGACGATTGACCAATTGAGGCCGCCATCAGTTGAGCGCCATGTATTGACACCACCCACGAGCAATGTATTTGCATCTGTGGGAGAAGTAGCAAGACTTAAATCATACCAGCCCTGTCCTCCGGCTTCACTTCCATCGACAGCCCATGTTAATAAGTTGGCAGTATTACCATCAAATACTTGTGTGAATGTTGCTCCGCTGTTTTCAGATTTATAAATACCATAAAGCCCGTTGTCTTGATTGGCTGCAACAGCATATACCCATGTTGGTTGATTTGGAGATACAGCAAGTTCTATCCTGGTAGAATTGAAATCCTGGTATGAAGGTGCACCAAATGTGTTTCCATCTGTAGAAACATATATTTCACCATACTTGGTAGAACCGTAGAGCGTATTAAAATTACCTGGTTGGGATTCCATATCAATGAATTCCGTTGGCGTTAATTGCTGGCTCCAGTTTGTACCACCGTCTATCGTTTTATATACACCTCTCGTTGTAGCCGCGATTAATATTTGATTATTGTTGGGATCCATCAAAAGTCTGTTGACCATTTGAGCATCATAAATGGAAAAACTTAAACCTGTGTTGTTCCAGGTTAAACCTCCGTCAGTGGATTTCAAAACACCGACGCTACGGTTGTCCCATCCATCCCTGTCTCCGGTCGCGATGTAAATGGTATTTGATATTGCGTAATCAGGAGGAATAATAATGTTGCTTACTGCAAGCACACCATTTTGATCAGTCAGGCAAGTCCAGTTTGAACCGTTATCAGTAGTCTCCCACAATCCTCCGGCAGCGGCGCCTACCCAGTAAATATTACTGTCATCAGGATGAAAAGCAATGCAGTTGATACGACCGACCCCGGAATATCCTCCATTGGAATTATTTGGTCCTAATGATTTCCAATCGGCTTGTTCAGAAGAACGTTGTTGCGGATGGTTTAATAAATATTGTTCATAAATCTCCTCAGCTGTTTGCTTTGGAAATTCACCCGTGCGCGGATTGACTTGCCTCTGCATATCATATTCCCAACGTTTAAATTGTTTCCAGCCTCTTGCTTTTTTCTTTATGCCGTTTTCAATATAATATCCTTTATCTAAATGAAAAGGAGCCCAATATTGCTGGAATGCATTTTGATAATCAAATAAGGTTAATTCACCTTTTGATTTTTGAGACGGCAGATTTTTTGTCCATGCCTGGCCATTGACCAGAGAGTACAAAAAAATAAATAAAAGGAGGGAGTAGAATTTTTTCATGTGAAGAATGATCTTGATGTAAATAAAAAAGGACGCGGATAAAATAAGATGATATATGATTTATTAAGATTGAAATGTCTTGTCAACCATCTCATCAATAGTGTAGAGAAATTGATCATAAACAATCATGATAAATCTGCGTTCTGAAAAAAAGTGAGCAATTAAGTGAAGCCTCAAATTTACGCTAATTAAGTTTCTCCCTGCCCCCTGCTCTTTCATTATGGATACTTCAATCCAAACTTAAACTTATACAAAGGGTCTTTGCTGTCGTAAGGAACATCTTCCTTTTGGTCCCTCACCGCCTGCATACTTCTCGGAAGTTCAAATGGTAGTTTTCCTTCCGGTTTGGCCTTTCCGAAAATGACATCAAGCAATGCAGCATCGCTTGCACCGTAATCGGCAAATAAAGCTTTGGCTTTTTCACTTATTTCAGGAATCACAGCTGGCCGGTCAAGATAGATATCCACGATTGTTGGAACCGTTTCCAGGAGTTTTAGTATTTCTGATTTTTCAGGCTCTTTGAAATCAAGATCACCATGATGAAAGCCGCGGGCAAAAGGAATATCTGTATTCGCCGGAACCCATGGAGTGCGAAGCCTTATGATCGCGATATCAGCTTGTTTGGCGTCCCGCACTACATGTCCGTATTGTGCCACGACTGAAGAGTCACAATCACGGATATAAATTTTCAAATCTTTTTTGGTGAGAGGAAGACCGGCTTCATTTTTCAACAAAGTAAATGAACGACGTTGTGCGACATCCGCTTCTTTTTGAAAATCAGCGTTTCCTACTATTTGCTGTACATCTTCCGGTTTCACATACGGATTGTCAAATAAACCCAATTGAAATTTTAGACGCAAAATGCGGCGAATAGATTGATTAATTCTCTCCTCCGGGATCTTTCCTTCTTTCACTAATTCAATGACAAAATTTGGACAACTTTCACCGCCAAACATATCCACACCGGCATTAAGGATTTTTTCCACACGTTCTTTTGGGCTGAGATTTTCAACTCCCCATGCACGGGCCGGCCATGTCCATGTAGGTGTCACTACATCTGTGATCAGTCCCCAATCGGTACATACTATACCATCGTATTTATATTTCTCCCGAAGCAATGTGGTGATGATTGTTTTATTGAAAGACATTCCGACATCTTCTGGAGTCTGCCCCATTGGTACACCATAATAAGGCATGATCGCTGCAGTCCCCGCTTCGATAGCAGACTCGAATGGAATAAGATGATAATTGAAATTATTTCCGGGATAGACCTGGCCTTTTTGAAAAGGAAAGTGAGGATCAAGTCCTTCTTTCTGCGGACCACCACCGGGAAAATGTTTTGTCATACATGCAACCCCATTGATCAGGTTGTCTCCCTGCATTCCTTTGATGTAGGCTTTTGCTAAATAGGCAGTCATTTGTGCGTCCTCACTGAAATTTCCTCCGATTCGAGGCCATCTTGGTTCGGTGACTAAATCAACCTGTGGATGAAGAGCCATTCGAATACCTACTGCCATATATTCCTGTTTCACAATACTTGCAAATTCTTCCACTAAAGACGGATCATTGATCGCAGCAAATCCAGGCATATCCGGCCATTTCGAAAACCCAACTGCAGGAATCGCATAGATAGCTTTGCTAAAATGATTTCTTGGATCGCTTGCGATCGTGACGGGAATTCCAAGACGAGAGGCCTCCGCAACTTTTTGAATTTTATTATACCATATCGCCATGATTTTAGGCGTGTCAGGAATCTGCCAGATATTGAAATGATTTATTTTCAGGTCCTTCATGACATCCACCACAGCAGGCATTCCTTTAGCAATTCCAGGAGCCTTCGAGGTATCACGTTCCAGACTTGCATCAATGTTTACCGGAGCTCCTGCGATGAACATCATGCCCGCTTTTTCCTCCAATGTCATTTGAGACAATAAGTCCTCCACTCGTTTGTTAATTGGTGCAGTCGGATCTTCGTAGATATCTTTTTTGCCATTCTTGTTAAGATCACGAAAAGCAGGCGGTGTTTTTGTACAGGCAAAAATGAAACTTAAGAGAAGGATAGTGATGATAGTAGTGGTTGGTTTCATAACCAAATTTTAAGGACGCAGATTTATTAAAATATAATTGAATAGCCGCTAATGACGCTGATTTTCGCTAATTAAAATTCACCACATCGATGGTTTATTTCTTTTTGCCACTAATTACACGAATTAACACAAATTAAAATTTATTTGCCCTTTGCCCTTTGCCCTTTGCCCTTTGCCCTTTGCCCTCTTCTCTCTGCCTTTTACCTATTGCCTATTGCCTATTGCCAATTGCTTATTCCTTATTGCCAATTGCTCATTGTTCAATCTCCTTCAACAATTGTTGAGCAAATTCTTCAACTTTAATCGCCCCTTTATCTCCTTCTCCTTGTTTCCGAATAGCCACTGTACCATCAGCAACTTCTTTGTCACCTGCAATCAACATGTAAGGAACTTTCTTCATCTCCGTATCCCTGATTTTTCTTCCAATAGTCTCATTGCGATCGTCGACATATCCGGATAAGCCGGCATCTTCAAGTTGTGTCAATATTTTTTTACAATAATCAATATGACCTTCACCTATCGGCAATATGGCAAACTGATCCGGGGACAACCAAAGCGGAAGTTTTCCTGTTGTATGTTCGATGAGAATGCTGATGAATCGTTCCATGCTACCGAAAGGAGCACGGTGGATCATCACCGGACGGTGAGGTTGATTGTCGGCGCCGATATATTCAAGTTCAAATCTTTCCGGCAGGTTGTAATCCACTTGTATAGTGCCCAATTGCCATGATCTGCCAATCGCGTCACGGATCATAAAATCAAGTTTTGGGCCATAGAAAGCTGCTTCTCCTTCCACCTGTTGGGCTTCAAGTCCTGCTTCTGCAGCAGCATCAATGATGGCCTTTTGAGCTTTATCCCAATTCTCCGGGTTGCCAATATATTTTTCCGGTTTTGCAGGATCGCGCAAGGAAATTTGTGCAGTGAATTTATCAAAACCAGCTTTGGCTAAAACAAGTTTTGTCAGATCCAATACATTCAGAAATTCTGCTTTCAACTGGTCTGGTGTACAAAAAATATGAGCATCATCCTGCGTAAATCCTCTCACGCGGGATAACCCATGCAACTCACCACTTTGCTCATATCTATACACAGTTCCAAATTCAGCAAGGCGAATAGGCAAATCACGATATGAATGTGGTTTCACACTGAATATTTCGCAGTGATGCGGACAGTTCATTGGTTTTAATAAAAATTCCTCTCCTTCCTTTGGGGTGTGGATGGGTTGAAAGCTATCAGCGCCATATTTTTCATAATGACCTGAAGTCACGTACAATTCTTTTTTTCCGATGTGAGGAGTCATCACTTCCGTATATCCTCTTTTATTTTGTTCGCGACGAAGAAATGCCTGGAGACGATTTCTGACAATCGTTCCGCGAGGTAACCAAAGAGGCAACCCCGCGCCCACTCTTTCGGAAAAAGCAAATAATTCTAACTCTGCACCTAGTTTTCGATGATCACGTTTTTTTGCTTCTTCGATCAGGATGAGATATTCTGTCAATTCTTTTTGTTGTGGAAATGTGATTCCGTAAATCCTGGTAAGTTGTTTCCGTTTTTCATCGCCTCTCCAATACGCACCCGCGATATTCGTAAGCTTGACAGCTTTTATTTTTTCCGTGTTCAGGATGTGTGGCCCTTTGCATAGGTCTACAAAATTTCCCTGCTGATAAAAAGTGATATCACCGTCTGTAAGATCCTGGATCAATTCCAGTTTATATTCATCCCCTTTCTCGGTGAAATATTTTATGGCATCACTTTTACTGACGTTACTTCTTTTGTACTCATTTTTCTGACGGGCCAGTTCAAGCATTTTTTCCTCGATCTTGGGCAGGTCTTCTGGTGACAATGTGCGATCGCCGAGATCGACATCATAATAAAACCCACTTTCGATGGCGGGCCCGATTCCGAATTTGATGCCGGGATAAATACTTTCAAGTGCTTCTGCCATTAAATGTGCAGAGCTGTGCCAAAAGGCAGCTTTGCCACCAGTGTCATTCCAGGTAAGTAATTGGAGAGTTGAGTTTGTGTAGATAGGACGGGAAGCGTCCCATATTTCGCCATTCACTTTGGCTGCCAGTACGTTGCGTGCCAATCCTTCGCTTATGGATCTGGCTACGTCCATTGAAGTTGCTCCAGCCTCGTATTCCCTCACTGAACCATCAGGTAATGTAATTTTTATCATCGTGCGAAGATAATTCAGTTGTGATAGAAGTACCTCATATCCGAGTCTTGATTCATCCGGTGAAAATGATTAATAAAGTTTTAAAGTTATTGAAAGTCCCCTTCATGGATTTAGGGGCTAAGGGAGTAAAAATGTTTTCTTTTTGGAATAAAAGGTTTGAGATAGAAAAATCTATCACATTAAATTAAACAGAGTTGTTTTGAAGATCGAAGATTGAAAAATCACAACTGACGACTGACGATTTACGTTTTGAGTTTCACTCTGACAACATCTCCGGTAACTTCATTTCCTGACATGATCACCTGGGAGGTAGGAATGTTGGAATTTAAAAATGAAGCATCCAGAGCCTGTCTTAAACTCTGACGTCTTTTCAGCACAATCATATCAGAGGCTTGTTCGGGAATGATAGGCGAAATATTGAAGCTTAGGCTATTTGAAGATTTCTCTACTGGAAAAGTTGATAATGGCAATGCAGGAAGAGAGTTTGCCATCTGTGCATTATGTGCAGTAACAGGAGGAGGAGCTTGTTCTACAACCACAGGAGCCAGTTCTTTTTCTTCGTATTTGATTTCCAGGCGTTGGCCGATCTTAAGATGAGTGGTATGTAATTTGTTCCACGTCATGATCTCTGTGACTGTACAATCATTTCGGTCTGCGATGGATGAAAGATTATCTCCTGACCTAACGGAATAATTTTTTCTGGTGATGGTGATGGTATAGAGTCTTCCGCGAATGTCTACCGTGCGTACTTCAGCATTTGCATTTTCATCGATTTTCATCGGCGGTGGCGCCATGGATCTGCCGGCATTGAACAATTCTGCAGCGGTAGCGGGAAGCCATATAATATAGCCAAGCTGAGATGCAGGAATAAAATTGCGTACAAAAGATGGGTTGAGTCCTTTTACCATTTCATCAGTCAAACCGGATCTGCTCGCAATTTCGGAGATGGACATTCCTTCATAAAGCATCACGCTAGTCATTTCACCCATTGCATGTTCAGGAACTTCAGGACAAAGATTATGTTCGTAATGAAAATTCATGATGTAGCTGGCTGCAATAAATCCGGGAACATAATTCTGTGTTTCCACCGGCAAATAACGTGACATAGCCCAATAATCATTGGTCCCTGCTCTCTTAATGGCAGAGCGGATCTTGCCAGGTCCTGCATTATAGGCTGCCATCACAAGTTCCCAATTGCCAAAAGCAATATAGAGTTGATGCAGATATGCAGCAGCGGCTCTTGAAGATTTTTCAGGATCCATGCGTTCGTCAATGTATGTTCCGCATTTCAGACCACATTCTCTCGCTGTTGGTTTCATAAATTGCCAAAGACCTCCAGCTCCTGACCTCGAAATGGCATTCGGATTTAAAGCGGACTCAACGATGGCCAGGTATTTCAGATCAGTAGGCAGGCCTTCATCGGTGAGGGCTTTTTCTAATTTCGGAAAATAATATGCAGCCCATCCCAGCATTTCTGCAGTCTGATCAGGACGCCTATAGATATAAGTATTGAGATATGATCTGACAGCGGTGTTATAAATAGGATTGACAATGGTGACTACGGTTGGAATTCTTTCCCTGATGATTTCTTCTTGTTCATCGAGATCTGAGTTGATGGTAAAACTGGGGTTGAACGGGTTGGTCCAGGCGAGTACGCTTAGAAGTCCTAAAGAGGAGACAAAGAGACGGCACAAGAATTTTACGTTCATAGGCATTAATCAAATAAAGGGGCCCTTGTTGTCTTCTGGAAGTGTAAGATCGCAAAGGTCAGGAATAAATCAAAAGGTTTTATCCTGATAAGGTGAACATTAACGATAGTAATATATATGTTATATGTAAATATTTGTTTTATAAATAATTATACATAGTCATCGGGGATTAAATAGTTTGTTAATCGTTCATTTCTCATCCATAAAACCCACTTTGCCGGATGAATCATTCATCTCATTGAAAGAGAACAGTGTAGGGATAAGATTATTGTATCAGTGGCGAGGCAAAGAATAAAGGAGGGAAGGTAAAATTAAGAGGGCAAAAAGAGGTCCATATTTAAGTGAGCCTGGACTTTAAAGATTTGGGGCAATTCAAAAGGGAATAGAAGGCTTGTTTTTTGAATAAAATGCTTAATAATAATGACTTATATATTATATAAATATTTAAAATTGACGTATGTTTGCAACATAAGACATGAGATGTTTCAGGGTGGTATTTTTAATTATTATATTGAATATCATAATATTACATATTAAATAAAAAATTAATAATGACGTATGTTTGCAACATAAGAAATAGGCCAATTAGCATGTTTTTTAATCATTGTATTGATTTACACTATATTACATATTAAATAAAAAATTAATAATGACGTATGTTTGCAACATAAGACCTTTTAGAAACTTCATTCACCCTAAAAGTCCTTTTCCTCATACGAAAGCGGTTTAGATACCACCCCCTCTCTAAAAGCACCAACAACTTCCTTTATCGTTTTTTCAACAGGTCTATATTCAAAACCATCAAGCCTCTTACTTTTTGAGGAATCATAACTAAATGTTCCATAAACCTGGTTGAGAATATCCGGTGTCGCCAGTCGTCCGGACTTAAGTGATGATCCAAACAAAATCGTCCTTGCAAGCCATTTAGGTGCCTCACGAAATTTCCTTTTCAATCCAAGTGCATCCGCGATCTTCCGGTAAATTTCTTTGAAAGATAAATTTGCAGCATTCACAATCCATCGCTCACCCGTATTTTCTTTTTCTAAAAGAAGACCAATAAATGTGGCAACATCTCTCACATCAACATATCCAGTCTGACCACCCGGATACCATGGTGAATGATTTGCGACACGATCTATTAATTGCAAACTTGATTGCTGCCAGTTTCCCGAACCCAAAATAACTGAAGGTAAAACCACAGAAACATTTAATCCTTCACCTGCTCCACGCCATGCTTCCAATTCACCAAGGTATTTGGAAAGACCATAGGGTGTGCTGTACGAATTTTGAAGCCACACATTCGATTCATCCATCGTCACATGATTGGTTTCTTTACCCAGTGCACCGATAGAACCCACATAAATAAAATGTTTTATTTCATTGGCGAGGCAGGCATTAACCAAAACCTCCGTTCCGGTTTTATTGATGTCCAGTAATTTGTATTTGTCATTCGGCGCATAAGAAACAAGTGCTGCTGTATGTATCACCCAGTCTTTATCTTTCACCACATCAAATGCATCAGGAATATCCGGAAGCTTTAGATATTTCCACTCTATTCCTTCTTTGAGATCTGCAGGAATGGCATTTTGACGTTGATATGTAGCAGTAAGTTGATTGTATCCTTGCTTCTTAAACCATCTGAGAAGATATGATCCAAGTAAACCTGAACCACCAGTGACAAGAATTCGGGGATTATTCATATAGCCTTGTACAATGCGCCACCGATGCTATCCCGGGAGGCACCTGTAAGTGAATTAATATGATAAGGTTTGCCATTCATCGTTAAGTAACCTAAGTAGGCAATAAGCAGGCTTTCTTTGAAATCAATCAGTAACGGATCAGGAATATCATATGTAATGCCAAAGTCATTTCCATTTTTTCGAAGTAATTTAACCAGGTGATCATTGTACACACCCCCACCAGTGACTAAAACCTTTGCAGGTCGTTTGATCAAAGATGAAATATGCTGGGAGATGATATCTGCAATGGCCAATGTAGTAGTAGCAAGCAGATCCGAATTATTTTCCTTCCTTGATGTAAGAAAATTAATCCATGTCGATTCAACGTAAGCATTTGATAATCCATGTGGCAACCCACCCCGGTAAGGATACATTGTCATCAGGTCCTCACGAATCGCATCAAGGATAGCACCTTTAGATGCTATTAATCCGCCTTGATCATAAGATTGATTTGATTGCCTTGCCAGGAAATTCAAAGCCTGGTTGCATGGGCAAATATCCCAGGCTGACCAACGACCATCATTATCGATGAGGTTTATGTTGGCAATGCCTCCCAGGTTGAGATAACCTTCATAACCTTGGAATAATGCCCGGTCAGCGACAGGAGCAAACGGAGCTCCCTGCCCACCTGCAGCAACATCAGCATTGCGAAATGATGTAATCGTATCAAGATTGCTCTGAAAGGAAATATGCGCACCACTTCCAATCTGTGTGGTAAATCCAAGAGTGGGTTCATGAAAGACAGTGTGGCCATGAGAAGCTACATAATCTGCTTTCCAGCCCCGTGCAATTATTAACTCCTTTAATTGTAATCCAATGTAATCTCCGAAAAGGGCATCCAATTGCATTAAATCAAATCCACTAAGTGATGGCGCCGATTGAAGCAATTCAAACCATTGATCAGAATAGGGAATGGTCAGTGCATCCTGAATTTGCCACTTTAATGATTCATTAGTTTCATCAAAATGACAAAGTGCAATATCAAGTCCATCCAGTGAACTGCCGGACATAATCCCTATAATGGCTTCCGGCATTGACTCTTATTTTAGTGTCATGGAATAAGCTGCCACAGATTTAATCTGTGTTTCATTGAGAATCCCTTCAAAAGGAGTCATCGTGTTTTTTCCTTTTTTGATCTGGGTCTCTCTTTCTTCAAGTGTCAGTTTCGAAACCGTGATATCCTTTGCTCCATTCACTCCGAGTTTGCCATCCACTCCATGACAGATGATGCAATTCTTCTTAAAGATCTGTTCGCCTTCAGCAACGCTGACGGTGCCAGATGCGTTTTTTTCTTTACCGGCACAAGCCACTATTAAAGCCGCGAAGAAAATTGAGATGATAACCTTATTCATAGACTTGAATTTGATGAGATTGTTAATTGGAACGTAAATATATGTAATGGTTATTAGTTGTTGGTGATTAGAAGTAGGACTAGTTATGGGTTGTTGGGTTTTGGGAATATAGGTAAGACAGGAGCAAGCCCTGCCAATACAAATAAAAAGAAGAACTGTACTGGCGACCCTTGCGGTTGCCTATATTTTCAACTAAAGGAAATGTACTGGCGACTCTTGCGGTTACCTTTTTTTTAAACTAAAATGAAATGTATTGGCGACCCTTGCGGTTGCCTATGTTTTAAACTCAAAGGGAATGTATCGGCACCCTTGCTGTTGACTTTGTGAATATAAACTTGTCCATTTTCCAACAAAATACAAACTGCACCATTTTTAGAATTATTAAATGAACTTATAAATCAACAGTCTGTTTACAACGACATTATGCGAATTATATCTAAATCACAGCAAGCAAGAGGGGCCTTTAATCATGGCCAGATCATCGAAAATAAACCCATTGGATTTCCACAGGACCATGGATTTGTAAGGCCTTATTCCGCATTATTTTACTGGGCCAGGGCAGAAGGAATGGTCGACAGCACGATAGGTCTACATCCTCACCAGGGATTTGAGATCATGTCTTTTGTATTGGAAGGAAAGATTCGTCACTTCGACACCAAGATGAATGCATGGAAACCGCTTGAAGCAGGAGACGTGCAGATCATCCGTGCAGGCAATGGCATTTCTCATGCCGAGCACCTGGAGAAGGGAGGAGTTATTTTTCAAATCTGGGTTGATCCGGATTTATCCAAGACACTTGAAAAGGAAGCCACCTACGATGACTACAAAGAGTCTGATTTTCAAAAAGAAAACATTGACAGTACAACGATCATTCATTATGCTGGTGATCGTGGACTGATGAAATTAGACACACCTAAAGTTGATATCCGAAGAATCCTGGCAGACGAAAAGCCTTTTGAATGGTCCGGTAATAAAGAAGAGATCCGTTCCTTATACATCGTCAGGGGATCAGGAACCATCAATGGAAAGACTGTTGAACAGGACGACTTTATTATCGTCGATGATGGTGCAGACCTTATACTTCAGCCTCATGCCGAAGAAAAGCTGGATGTTTTTGTCTTTACTGTTCCTGCAAAGACTGACTACGCCACATACAGTCAGAGAATGGCTGGATAAAATGAAAGTATATTTACTATAGCAGAGCAGCTATAGTACATGAAAAATATTTTCAATCCTGACTTTCAGGACTTTATCCAATGTCTAAATGAAGCCGACGTGAAATATGTCCTAGTAGGGGGATATGCGGTCATTTTGCATGGCTACAATTGATCTACGGGTGATCTGGATATTTGGGTTGAGCGAACGGCTGAGAATTATCACAAATTGCAAACTGCATTCAAACGGTTTGGAATGCCGGTTTTTGATATGACGGAGAAAAATTTTCTTGTAAATGATGAACTTGATGTTTTTACTTTTGGAAAACCACCCGTAAGTATTGATATTATGTTGGCGGTGAAAGGGCTTAATTTTGAAAACGTATTTCATCGTGCTGAAAAAAGAATTGTGGAAGGACTTGAAGTTAAACTGATCTCTCTTACAGAATTGCTGAAGGCTAAAAAGGCCTCTGGAAGAAATAAGGACCTTGATGATTTTGAGAAATTAGATTCGGGAAAATAAATTCTTGAATTATGTCGGAGGAAAAGTTAGATCGCTCATCATTTAAGCACCAAACGCTTTCAGAAGCTGAAAACAATGTTTCTTATTGGAGGAAACAGACTGACGCATTTAAACTTAGGGCTGCTTATCACCTATCCCTTAGAGCCTATGGTTATGATCCAGCTGAAGAGCCAAGACTTGACAGAAAGAAATTCAGCATCAGGAAAAGAGAAGAGTGATCATTACATTCGGGCCTGGTTGAAATAAAAAAGCCACCCATCCGGGTGGCTTAGACAAAACTGAATCTCAACCTAATTAACTGATCTCAATCACCTGTGAATCCGGTTTATCCGGGGACACATTTTTCTTGGGGAGATTTATTTTGAGTACTCCATTTTCATATGCAGCAGAAATTCCTTGCCGGTCGATTTTGTCATCCAGGCTGAAAGATTTCCTGAAAGCACTGTAATTGAATTCGCGCCTGGTAAATCGCCCCGGTACATTTTCATCCTTCTCTTCTTTCTTCTCCACAGAAATGACCAGGTTGTCATTTTCGACACGGATATTAAAATCCTGTTTTGTCAAACCCGGAGCAGCAAGGTGGAGCATATATCCTGAATCTACTTCAGTGATATTGACCGAAGGAGATGAGGAGGAATAATCCACGCCGATCACATCACTCAGAGTTGTATTGAACAAGGTATCAATCCATTTGCCGATAGCTTCGGATGGTTGTGCCTGATTAAATTTTGTATGGTTCATTGTTGAATGGTTTTATTAGGTTATTGAATATCAATTTTGATGGTCTCAGGTTCCCGGTCAGGGATGACAATGGTCAGAATTCCCTGTTCGAAACTTGCTTTCAGTGCTGCTGAATTTGCATTTTTATGCATCCTGAAAATTCTTTTAAATCCCGTATAGTCATAATCATGACGAAGGAATTTTGGCTCAGTTGTTTCTTTCGCAACATTGACTGCACTCACGATCAGTTGATCATCGATCACTTCAATCTTTACCTGGTCTTTGTTTAATCCCGGAACGGCTAATTGGATTTCATAAGAATCACTCTTGCGAATGATGTTGGCAGAAGGACGAGTGTCCTTCATCTCTGTATTCGTAGTGAAGGATGCATTGGGTGCATGGAAGGCTGATCTCATGGGTCGGAACCCGGCCCTGCTTCCTGGATAACATGCGTATTGTCTCATATTCTTATTTATTTTTTAATGAATGAATAAGTACATGAAATCAAATTGTATTCCACCAGATTTTTGTTGCCAGAATGGCATTAAAGACCAAAAATCAATGACAGAATGGCAAAGAAAGTCGTGGCACGAGTACTGGTGCCACCAGTACTCGTGCCACGAGGTCCTAACCTGTTGAAAATCTTTAAGGTTATGTGAGTTTCTAAAGAGGCAAAATGCAGCTCTTTAGAACTAGAAATAAATCAGCGAAATCTGGTTAACCTGCGGCGTTAATTCTTTTCCTTGGGAAGCTGGAATAAAATCGGGACTGTCATTTTTACAGCAACAGGTTTGCCGCCTTGCTTTCCCGGAGTCCATGCAGGCATCATATTGATAACGCGGAGAGCTTCCTCATCACAACCGGATCCCAATCCTTTCGTGACAACAGGATCCGTAATATGTCCTGATGAATCGATGACAAAGTCAACCTCCACCGGTCCCTGGATTTTATTAGCCAGGGCTTCTTTTGGATATTTAAGATTGGTTTGAATGTGTTTGAGCATGAGCTTAAATGTGCAATCTAAAGTGTCAACACCTGTTTGATTACAACCTGCAAACCGGGGCATCTCATCGACTACTTCATAGACTTTAGGTACAGATGTTACTTCCACAGGTTGCATTGTCTTTTCTTTTGGAGCAGCAGACATATTAAATGATACCGGTGTGATAAAACGGAATGGGACCTTCTTTCCTTTATCTGTTGCAGGTATCCACACAATCTTTTTCTCATTCATCAGTTTAACGACCCTGATGGCTTCATTTCCTAAACCGAAACCGGGATCATGAAGCGTTTTTGCTTCACCTATTTTTCCATTTTTCTCCACTACAAATTCGACCATGACCACGCCACCAGCTCCCTGGGCAGCAGCTTCGGCCGGAGTTTTCAGATTCGCATTGATAAATGCTGTCAGTTTCGTTTTAGTACAATCGTCCAGCATCTTTGGGTCGCAACCGGGTAAATTCGGCCGGGTGTCAGCAGACTTCAATGCCTGATCTATTGGAGTTTGTGCTGAAATGGATACTTGCCCAATGCATGAAATGAAGGCCAGTACGAGGGTATAATGTTTTGAAAATGTCATGTGGATATTGATTAAAGTTCAAATAAGTCGTCTAAAAACGAAGATGCAAAGGTAAAAATTCCATGAAAGCAAATATTAATATGAGTTTGTCCTGGAGGCTTAATAAGATCTTATTAACTCAATAAAATTCCAATTTGAGCTCATTTCCATCAAAAACTGCATACGAATTAAACTTCAACCAGTCACCGAGATTAATATACCTGGCTCCTTTTACACCAAGATCAAAATCAATCGGAAGATGACGATGCCCGAAAATAAAATAATCAATGTCCTCATGAGCAAGGATATCAAGTGCATGTTGGACCAGCCATTCCCCTTCAGGTCCAAGAAAAATTTCTTCTGATTCTGTATGTAACCGGCTTTTCCCCGACCAGTATTTCATGATTCGAATTCCGGTATTCGGATGAATTCGTGAAAACAACCATCGGCTTGCAGGATGAGCGAAAACTTTTTTGATGAATTTGTATCCATGATCTCCTGGTCCCAATCCATCTCCATGCCCGATATAAAATTTTTTCCCATCAATTTCATGTAGCACAGGGTGCCTGTAGATCGGAATATCGAATTCATCGGTGAGATAACGGAACATCCACATATCGTGATTTCCTGTAAAATAATAAATGGCAATACCGGCATCCCGGAGTCGGCCGAGGCAACCCAATAATCTTGAATACCCTTTTGGAATGACCTGCCTATACTCAAACCAATAGTCCCAGATATCTCCGACGAGATAAAGATTTTTCATATCCGGGGCTGAGTCCTCCAGCCATTTGACGATGAGACGTTCGCGATCTGCACTTTTGGTGATACCATCAGTGCCGAGATGAAAATCTGAAGCGAAAAAAGTTTTCTTCATTAATTTATCATCAACCTACAAATCTTGGATCCGCTTCCATGACATGTCCGCAATTCGGACATGTCCGCATTTTATCTGAACTGTAGAATTCTTTGAAGCGAGGCAAAAAGTCCTTTTCAATATTGGTCAGGTGAAAAAAGGATTCATGGAGCAACGTATTGCAATTATCGCAAAACCACATGAGGCCATCATCTTCATTATTCTGTCTTTTCAATTCAATGACAAGACCTATCGAACCGGGTGACCTTGAAGGACTATGCGGAGTGCGAGCTGGTAATAAAAACATTTCACCTTGCTTTATCGGAATATCCACAGCTTTTCCATCTTCCTGGACACGGACATTGATATCGCCTTCCAGTTGATAATAAAGTTCTTCGGTCTCATTATAATGGTAATCCTTCCGCATATTAGGACCGGCGACGACCATGACAATGTAATCGCCTGCATCATGATATAAATTTCGATTACCAACTGGAGGCTTAAGCTCATTTCGATGTTCATCGATCCAGGCTTGCAGGTTAAAAGGTCTCTGTATCATAATTCAAATTTACGATTTTGGATTTTGGATTTACGATTAAATTTTCAAATTCTAAAATATTGTTCAAACACGTTACTGTTTAATAAATTTAATAATACTTCGCTGACCTATAGTTTTGTTTAATACTTCCAATATGTAAATTCCGGGAGATAAACTTGATACATCACAATGATTTGTTTCAAATACATTTATTTTTTGGCCTTCAATTGTAGAGAGGGTGCAAACTAATTCATCCAAATTTCCTATTTCACCGACAAATAATTCTTCATTTACAGGATTAGGGAAGACTTTGATAGGTGTGTCCTTCATTTCTGGAAGAGAGGAGAGTATGGCAATGCAGTCACAATTGGCATCTATGGTATTGATGGTGTTTGGAAAACCATCTTCACAAGGTGCACCAACCTGAATTGATGAATTACAAAACTGATTGAAGTCTCCTTGCCAAGGTAAAGCGATGTTTCCCGAGAAATTAACATCATCATCGCATAGAGAACGAAGTTCTTCGGGAAAGCAACCAACGAATTCATTATTGTGTAAATCAAGTCTGTGCAATATATCTAATTCACCTAGAAATGCCGGAATTTCACCTGTCAACTGATTGCCTGCTGCACCAAAGGCAATCAGTTGATTAAGGCCGGAGAATGTGGAAGGTATCGGGCCAGAAAGATCATTGTCAAAAAGAAATAAATAGTTGAGCCGATTTATAAGGCCTAATTCTTCTGGTATTTCACCGCTAAGGTTATTGTAGGATAGATTTAATACACTCAAGTTCATCAAATTGCCTAATTCTGATGGAATGCTGCCCGTAAGGCTATTATATCGAAGAATTAACTGATTTAATTTTTGAAGTTGACCTAACGAAGAAGGAATGGATCCAGCGAGGAAATTATTTCCAAAGGAAATAGATTCTACCTGGCTAAGATTACTCAGGGAATCAGGGATTTGTCCAACAAGATTATTACCTAAGTTGTTAAAAAGGTAACCATCACAATCTAACCTGCCATCAAGATCAATGCATTGAACACAACCTTCAATTGTAAGAGTGATGCCGTACCATGTCGACATAGGTTGATCAAGATTCCATCCGTTGAGCCAATTTGACCCATTGGTTGCATTGTATAGTGCCACAAGAGCCAAAGAATCAGAAACCTTGTTGCATTGCGCATTTGAGAGCAATTGATAGTGTAGAGCAATAAATAATATTAAGTATTTCATCATGAATTGTTTCCTGGAAATATTTCAAATTAATATTAACTGCTATTCATTCTTTCATCAATTGATTGTAAATTGATTCAAGCTCTTCTTTAGATAAATTATTTGTATCATGTAGTCTGCAATAATTCAACAGCCAGTCATCCTGCATGTGGCCGCGATCTTTTGCCTCAGCGTAACCGAGGTGCTCACAAAAAGTGACGAGGTTATATTTTGATGCATAACCCGGATATTTTTTCTCGAGTTGCATTTCAATTTGCCTTTTGGCAATGAATTCAGGCTGATCAACCTGGTCACGCATTTCAAAATAATTTTCCAGGGCCAGGTCAGCAATGGCATCTGTATCTTTTTTTCGCAATGTTTGATATGAATCAAATGCCGCAGTCCAGTTTTCATTGTTTTTATCCAAACATTGATCAAGTATCCGGACATCTTCCATAGAACAATTCATTCCCTGTCCATAAAACGGAACAATAGCATGTGCAGCATCTCCCATCAACAAGGCACGGGATGTATACCACGGACTACATCGTATAGTGCCTAATGCGCCGGTGGGATGAGCAAGAAAATCATGAACAAGATTTGGCATCAAAGACAACACATCCGGAAATTGTGAAGAGAAAAAATCAAGAATAGCTTCTTTGTTATTGAGTTGATTGAATCCCGGGTTTCCATCAAAGGGAAGAAATAATGTTACGGTGAAACTCCCATCCAGATTTGGAAGCGCGATCAGCATATAATTCCGTCTTGGCCAAATGTGCAGTGCATTTTTTTCGATGAGCCATGATCCACCGGGACCCGCAGGAATTTCTAATTCTTTATAACCATGATCAAGAAATTCCTGGCTATAGTTGAAACGAATAGTTGAACCAACATTTATGAAACCTTGTCTGATATCCGAACCTGCACCATCGGTTCCAATGAGAATGTCACCGGACAAATCGAAGGAATCATGACTATGATGAATTGAACCTTGTACCTGGGCATGCAAGACGTATGCGCTTTCAACATGATAGTCAAAATAAATATCAATTCCCTGATGATTTGCTGCAGCATTTAATAAGAGTTTATTCAGGCCATGCCGTGAAATGGACTGGATAAATTCCCCGGGTCTGCCACTGTATGGTAGCAATCTTGTTGTGGATCCATCTTTGGTGTGGATCATCCTTCCAAGCATTGGAATAGATATTTCAAGTGATTTTTCTTTAAGGCCGACGAGATCAAGGGAGGCTAAACCTCGATCGGATAAAGCAAGATTAATGGACCTTCCTGCTACAACATTTTCTCCCCTTGGATCATTTCTTTTCTCCAGTAGCGTGATCCTGTGACCTCTGCCAGCCAGCCTGAGGGCAAGTAAAGTCCCGCAAAGACCAGCACCGCAAATAATGACTTTTGACGACATCCGGTTAAGATAGGAAATTCAATTTACGAATTACGAATTACGATTTTCATTTCTTCGAATATTCATCTTAATATCTTATTATTGTTATGGAATAGATTTCCTTTAATGTTTAAAAATTTTATCAGGATTTTTATGAAAAATTTAGCCGCCACTATAAGTATTTTATTGTACTCCACTTTATGCATTGCTCAAAAAAGCGTTACGATTGATCGTGAATCGGTTCCGGTGACGTATTACAGAATACCTGATGAACCGCTGGATCCGAGTTACACAACTTACTCACCGGATATAGAAACCCGGTATGGTGGGTTATCCTCAACCGGTTTTTCAGTATCGAGCCTTACCGATCAATATTTGACTTTGTCGGGATATAAAAGAGTGAACAAGGACGGAGATGTGCTAATCGTAGCGTCCATTGGTGACTTCAATGTATATGGAGAAAGAACAGTGACAAGGAGCACAAAACACAAAGACAAGAATGGTAAAGAGGTGCAGACATATACCTATGCTGAAGAGGTTAGGTATTCGCTTCCCATTTCCATGAAAGTGTCTGATAAGAAATTAAAAACACTGGACGATGAAAGCATATTTTCCTGGTCGGATGAGCGCACTTATACCACAAGTTATTATAGCACCACTTCAGAGCTTGATTCTTACTGGAGGTCTGAACGAATATCCAAATTGTCAGAATTACAACGAGAAATGGTAAAAGATGGGTTTACAAAAATTTCTGAAATCATCAATAATAAATACGGCTACAGGCTGATGAAGGAAAATGCGCACTTTGAGATGCTTGGAAAGAAAAAACATCCGGACTATGCTAAATATGCCGAAGCTGTAGAAACGATTAAATCTGCATTTCGATTGATGGATGCCAACAAAGGATTGGAGGATATCAAAACCAGTGTTAAACCGTCTTTGGATTTTTTCAATGCTGAAGGAAGTTCCGTTCGCGGTAAATCCAAGGATGCCATGAAATTAAGACACATCAATTTCTATAACCAGGCTCTCGCCTGGTACTGGCTTGAAGATTTTGACCAGGCTACAGCATTCGTCAAGGAACTTCAAAAATTTGATAGCAAGGATAAAGAAGCTAAAAAATTATTGGAAGAAATCGATTCTACAAGAGCTTCCCTCGCGCATGCCAATAAGACGTCAAGACACGGAACGATGGTTGGGGGTAAAACGTGAATGGTATTGAGAATTAGATCAGTGTCCTTCTTTAGTGGGTAGATGAATCAGCACTGAAGAATAGGCATCAATATTTATTTTATCTTCCTTTATCTTCTTATTTTCATCTGAAAGTATTTTTGAACCTTCAGGCAAAGGGAAATCTGCCGGCTTGGCAGATAAATTATGGATCACCAATAATTTTGCTTTATCACTGGTCAAAGTATAGACAAGTATAAATGCAGAATCCTGGGGAATAAATGTCAATTTACTTTTAGAAATTTCCGGGTGGTCGTTCCTGATCTTAATCCATTTTTTATAATAATTGTAAATAGAATTGGCATCTTGTTTTTGTGATTCAAGAGGCGTCACTGCAGGAGTGACAGAATAAGTGGGCTTCATCCAAAGTGTATTACCGGATGCATCATTACTCCAAAGAAATGGCTCCCTGTTATGCTCGTCCGGCTTCATGCCTAGCATTCCGATTTCTTCACCATAATAAATGTAGGGAGTCCCGGGAAGAGTCAGTAATATGGAAGCAGCAAGTTTTGCTTTTGAAATTTCTCCTCCCAGTGTTGACCTGATGCGGTTAATATCATGATTGGACAACAACACTGCATCAGTGAAAGGAACGTGAGCAGAACGATATACAGAATCAATCAACGAATAAGAGGAGATTAATTTATTTGCATTGCCGGTGATAATGCAATCAGGAATTGATTTTGTCAATTCAAAATTAAATAATGAAGGAAGCCCATTAAATAGAGTGACCAGGGAGGCCGGATCAATCCATACTTCCCCGACTAACATGACATCATGTTTTACTGATTCCATTTGAGATCTGAATTCCTCCCAAAATTTCCGGGTATCATCGAGACGATCATCCGGGAAAATATGCCTTGCCGCATCAAGCCTGAACCCGTCGATCCCTTTCTGTAGCCAGAATTTTCCGATTTTATAAACTTCTTCCCTCACCTTGGGATTATCAAAGTTGAGATCCGGCATTCCTTTCCAGAAGAAAGCATAATAACGGTCTGTTTCATCTTTCCATTGATGCCATTGGGTGATGTTGTCTGAATCAAATGTTGTGGTCTTTTTATTAATCTCTTCCTGAACGGTGTTGAAATCTTTCCAAACATAATAATCACGATAAGGATTATCAGGGGAAGAAGCAGATGCTTTGAACCAGGGATGCTCTGCTGAAGTGTGATTGATGACAAGATCAAGGATAAGTTTCATGCCTCTTTTATGCACTTCAGCGATAAGATGATCCATATCAGCCATGGTTCCATAGTCCGGATGAATGCCATAATAATCGGTGACATCATATTTATGATAGGAGGGAGAAGGGTGAACCGGCATAACCCATATTGCCGTGACACCAAGGTCCCGGATATAATCAAGTTTCGAAATCAATCCGGGGATATCCCCGATGCCATCCTTGTTGGAATCGCAGTAAGATTGTATGAAAACCTCGTATACAATCATGGGTTCAGGTGCTTCTTTTTTGATTTTCGTTAGACAAGAAATAACAACAACTATAGATAGAATAAGTGAAAGAGAGAAAGTATATTTTTTTTGAATTGTCATTGACACACTGAACATATGAAATACTGATGACGAATATACAATTCACGCCCGGATACAGATCAGAAGACGTATAGTTCAGCCTCTCCAGAACTGGTGCCACACTTAGGTGTGCCACACCTAGGTGTGCCACACTGTCATAACTCCTTGATAATACACTATTTTAGAGTGTGGAGCTTGGCACCGATTTTGGCACAAAACATGGCAGGAAAATTCTACCAGTTTCAAACCCGGAAATCATGTAATATTTCCAAAAACCGGCTGACATCTTCATTTGTATTGTACAATGGAACCAGTGCAATCCTGATCACATCAGGTTCGCGCCAATCTGCGATTACGCCATTTTTAGATAAGTGATCAAACAATTCTCTTCCATTTTTCTCAACCAACATGGACAATTGACATCCTCTTTCATCAGGGCTTGAAGGTGTGATAATTTTAATTCCTTTCTTCTGGACCATTACGCGATAAAAATCATCCATCAGTCTCTTGGAAGATGACCTGAGATTTTTAATCCCGGCTTTATCGAAAATTTCCAATGATGCTCTCATCGATGCAAGCGGTAGTATGGGTGGATTACTTAATTGCCATCCTTCAGCACCAGGCAATGGATCAAATTCATCCCGCATCCCGAATCGCGTTTCTTTATTATGGCCCCACCAACCTGAAAGTCTTGGAACAGAAAGATCATTTCCATGCCGCTCATGAATAAAAACTGCACCCAAACTCCCGGGACCTGAATTGAGATATTTATAACTGCACCATGCAGCGAAATCAACATTCCATTCATGAAGATTTAAATCGACATTGCCCACAGCATGTGCTAAATCCCAACCAACAAGGATGCCATGGTCGTGGCCAAGTTTCGTAATTTCATTTATCTCAAAATATTGACCGGTATAATAATTCACACCGCCTAAAAGAATTAAAGCGATTTCGTCACCTTGCTGATTTAATATTTTTTTTAAACTCTCGATCTGAAGACAATATTCTCCGGGTTCAGGACGCCATTGAATGATGGATTCATGCGGATCAAATCCATGCCAGCGTGCCTGTGATGCTACTGCATAACGGTCCGAAGGAAATGCATCACTTTCTATCAAAATTTTAAATCGCTTCTTATCCGGCCGATAAAATGAAGCCATGAGTAAGTGAAGATTCACCGTGAGTGAATTCATGACTACAACTTCACTTTGATGTCCACCCACCAGTTCGGCCATCGACTTCGTCAGAAATTCATGATAAGGAAGCCAGGGATGTCGTGCATGAAGATGCCCTTCCACACCTAGCGAGGCCCAATCTTCTAATTCTTCATTGACATAGTCTTTTACTTTTTTCGGCTGCAAACCCAAAGAATTTCCACACAGGTAAATGGATTCTTTTCCATTAACTAATGGGATGTGGAATTGATCTCTGTATTTACCGTGAGGCATTCTAATTACGATTTACGATTTACGAATTACGATTTTCGATTGTGAGGATTAGACTTTTAGGACGCCGATTTATTAAGATGGTTATGATTTATTAAGATTGTTATTTCTGATTTGGTAGTTAGATCATTAGATGCAAATTTATTTAGATAAGCAAAGGCGGGGGCAAGCCCCGCCACTACAACCTATTTATATTAAAATTTATGTACTGGCGGGGCTTGCCCCCGCCTGCCTATTGAATAAATCTCTCACGTTCACACTTCTCTTGCTTCTCTCACATTCTCACGTCCCATCCATGCCATCGCCGATTTGTACAACAACCATTCTTTCGTCGGATCGCTATAGGGCATATGTTCAATTAATTTTCCCGGAATATTTTCTCCAAGAGGGAAAGGGTAGTCACTGCCTAAAGCAATTTTTTCAGCACCAACAAGATCAATCAGGTAATCGAGAATACGTTCGTCATGCACCAATGAATCAATCCAGAATTTACCTAAATAAGATCTTGGTGATTTACTATTATCAACGGCGACTAAATCAGGTCTGACATTAAAGCCATGCTCTATCCTTGCAATGGTTCCGGGAAATGAACCGCCTCCATGAGCAAAAGCAACCCTGAGTTTTGGATATTTTTCAAAGACGCCACCAAAAATCATCGAGCAGATCGCACGGCTGGTTTCCGCAGGCATACCCACAAGCCAAGGAAGCCAATATTTTTCCATCTCTGTTCCACCCATCATCTCCCACGGATGAACAAAAATACAGGCATTCATTTTTTCAGCAGCTTCAAAGAATGGCATCAGTGCGGGATCACTCAGATTCCAACCATTGACATGTGATCCGATTTCAACACCTACCATTCCGAGTTCGGTGACACATCGTTGCATCTCACTTATAGCCAGATCCGGGTCCTGTAAAGGTATTGTGCCAATGCCAATAAAACGATCCGGATGCCTGCTGATCACTTCTGCAATAAAATCATTAAAAAAACGGCTGGTCTCCAAACCATTTTCAGCATTCGCCCAATAATAAAACAATACAGGAATGATCGATAACACCTGTTTATTCACTCCGTGTTCATCACATTCTTTTATTCGTGTCGGTGGATCCCAACAATTCGATTCGATTTCCCGAAAAAATTTATCCCCGATCATCATCCGTGCCCTGCAGTCTCCACAATCCTCAAGATGAACAAAACGACCGTAGCCGAATTTTTCAATCCACTTTGGAATATCTTTTGGGATGATATGAGTGTGGATATCAATCTTCATCGCGAGAAGTGAGAGAAGTGAGAGGAGTGAGAGAGTGAGAGAAGTGAGATAAACATCACGAGTCTGGAATCTGGAATCTGGAATCTGGAATCACTCATCATCTATATAACAACATCTTCAAATTAAAGACTGAATCAATTTGCCAACAAACTAATGGGGGTAAGCTATCGTCACATTCTTAGCTTCCGTAAAAAATCTCATCGCTTCCCATCCTCCTTCTCTGCCGAGACCTGATTGCTTTACTCCTCCGAATGGTGTACGCAAATCACGGAGCATCCAACAATTCACCCACACAATTCCTGATTGCAATGCTGATGAAACACGGTGAGCACGTGCAAGATGATTTGTCCATACTACAGAAGCAAGACCATAATCGGTGTCATTGGCAAGTGTGATAGCTTCCTCCTCAGTTGAAAATGGAATGATGGTCACGACTGGCCCAAAGATTTCTTCTTTATTGGTGCGGCAATTTTGATCGAGATCAGTGATGATCGTTGGCTCGACAAAATAACCATCACCCATGGACCCGTTCAACTTCACCTGGTTTCCACCGGCCATAAACTTGCCTCCTTCCTCACGCGCCAGAGCCAGGTAAGTGAGCACTTTTTTTAAATGTGTTTCCGAAATAAGAGCACCGATATCGGTATCAGGATCCATTGGATCGCCGATCTTCAATCGCTTGGTCCTGAAAATAAAATCGGAAAGAAATTTATCGTACAAACTTTCTTCAACCAATATCCTTGAACCGCATAAACAAATTTGTCCCTGGTTATTGAAAGAAGATCGAAGCGTTGTGTTGAGCATATTCTGGTAATCACAATCACCAAAAATGATGACCGGGTTTTTTCCACCGAGCTCAAGCGAAACTTTTTTTAGTTGATCAGCACAAAGGCTTGCAATTCGTTTACCTACTGCTGTACTTCCCGTGAAAGAAATAGCTTTCACATCGGCATGTGTGACAATGGCTTCACCAACAGCAGGGCCGGTTCCGTGAACAATATTGAGAACACCCGGAGGTAATCCTGCTTCGTTACACAATTTTCCCAGCATGGTCGCCGTGGCAGGAGATAACTCAGATGGTTTTCCAACTACCGTATTTCCGGCAGCAAGGGCAGGAACAATTTTCCATGTGAATAAATAGAGCGGAAGATTCCATGGTGAAATACAACCCACAACTCCTAAAGGTTGCCTCAGCGTATAATTCAATGCCTGCCCCGGCATTTCATGAGATTCCGATGCCCACTGTGTAGCTGCAGATGCAAAAAAAGAAAAATTCGAAGCCGCCCTGGGTATATCCAATTCACGTGCAAGTGAAATTGGTTTTCCTGTATCAAGACATTCTGCTTCGGCAAACTCATCCATTCTTTCGGTAATCAGGTCTGCGATTTTTTGCAAAATCGATTGCCGTTTGGAAAGTGATGTCAGTGCCCAACCCGGAGCAGCAGCTTGTGCTGCATTGACCGCAAGTTGAACATCCTGTGCATCTCCTGCTGACAGATCAGCATATTTTTTACCGGTTGCCGGATTGATGACATCCATCGTCTGCCCATTGACTGAGGGCTTGTACTCACCGTTGATAAAATGATCAAATCTCTTCATTGCGTGGAAAAATAAAATCCAAGATGTCGTTTTAATTCTTCTGGTAATGCAGGTAATTCAGATCTCGGTATCAATAAAGTTGCTACCTGGTAGAGATCCGTAAATATCTGGTGTTGCTGAGCAGTGGATTTAAGATATTGATGTCCTGATGAACCTCCTGTTCCGGTTTTTTTGCCAATCATACGAAGTACCATCTGCGCATGCCTGTTGCGCCAATTGGTCAGCATCTCTTCTATGTCCATCAACCTTGATAATAACCGGTAAGGTTGTTGAAGAATAGGTTCATCACGATAAAGAAAAATAAAAAGTGCAGCGAGCATTGCTTTGTAAGAGAATTTTACTTCTCCGCGTTTTCGCATTTCTTCAAATTGATTCGGATCAAACACCGCAGTGAAATAAGTGTTCGTATCACCTATCATTGTCAGCCTTAATTTTTTGGTTTCCTCTGACAGGATATCCGAAGCATTGATAGCATCCTTTTCTTTCTGGATCATTCGCTCGACCGCTTTTTTATACGCTTCCAGGAAACTGAATTTGCTAAATTCAAGGAATGGAGTTCGATCAAGCCATTCAATCACATGAGTAAGCAATGATTTATTTTCAATGCTTTGCCTCAGTGTTTCTTTTTGTTCATCAGAAAAAACCACGTCATAAGACATGTTATTATACTGCAGACGTTGTTCCTGTTTTAATCCCAGTAAATTTTCAACGATTCTGAACTGAAGGCTTTGAAAGCCGCTTGCCGGAAATAAATACTGCCGGAAATCAAGAAAATCCATCGCCGTCAATGTTTCCATCACATTGATTTGCTCAATTAATAATTTTTGGATTTCAATGATCCGTTCAAGTCTTGTCACTGCTTTGAGAATCTCTTTCTCATCCATCAGGTTGTCCTCGAACATGAGAGAGATCGATTGCAATTCATGGATGATCTGTTTGAACCAAAGCTCGTAGACCTGGTGCATGATTATAAACAGCATCTCATCATGAGCAACTGATTCTTCTACCAGGGCCGAACGGGGATGCTGGGCATCGAGGATCTTATCCAGTTGCAGATAGGAGTGATAATGAACAGAAGTATATTTTTCAGCCATATTTATTCGACGGCAATATAAGCGGTTCCTTTTATTTCGATCAGGATTTGAGGCCTGGGAAGGTCGGCGACAGCTACTGTTGTCCTGCAGGGGCCTGCAGAAGTAAAAAATGAATTATAAACTTCATTATAAGCATCAAAGTCCTTCATGTCTTTGAGAAAAACAGTGACATCCACCAGGTGTTCAAGATCTCCTCCATTGAGGTGCAGGTAATGCTGCATGTTTTCGAGGACTGATTTTGTCTGAATTTTGATATCAAGTGCCCACTGGCCATCCTCCTGAAGTTCAGCCCCTGCGTATGAATTATCGGGCCGTCTTGAACTTGTACCGGAAACAAAAACCCATGGACCAATGCGCTTTGTATGTGGATATCGGCCCAGTGGCTGGGCACGATCCGGAGCGATGATCATATCTTGCGACATAAGTCTTTATATTAGGCCCGCTAAGGTAATTAATCCTCCGGCTGAGGGTCAGGAAGGCAGAAAACGAATCGTAAAATTGTGATTGAATGGACATGAATTTGACAGGGAAAAACGCCCTTGTTTGTGGCAGCAGCAGCGGTCTTGGTAAAGCAAGTGCAATCGCATTGTCCATTCTTGGCGCTAATGTTACCCTTCTGTCAAGGAATGCGGAGAAATTAGCAGAGGCATTGAAAGAACTTGATCATTCGAAAGGACAGCATCACGATTTTATCATCGCCGACACATTGAATGAAACTGAATTTCACCAAAAAATTTCAATGTTGTGTATTCAAAAAACAATTCACATCCTGGTGAATAATTCAGGAGGCCCTCCTTCCGGAAAAATCCTTGAAGCAGAAACATCAGATTTTAATAAAGCTTTCTCTCAGCATCTGATTGCTAATCATGTCGCTGCGAAACTTCTTGTACCGGGCATGAAGAAAGCGGGTTATGGCCGCATCATCAATATTATTTCGACTTCTGTAAAACAACCTTTGCACAATTTGGGAGTATCCAACACGATCAGGGCAGCAGTAGGGAATTGGTCGAAGACGCTTGCAACTGAATTAGCACCTTTTGGAATCACAGTCAATAATGTTTTACCTGGCGCAACAGAAACTGACAGATTGAAAACAATCGCCGAAACCAGGGCCGAAAAAACAGGAACTAGTGTAGAAGACATTCGTAAAATGATGATGGCAGAAATTCCGATGGGACGATTTGGAAAACCTGAAGAAATAGCAAATGCGGTTGCGTTTCTTGCGTCGCCTGCAGCTGCGTATATCACCGGAACACAGATTACAGTGGATGGAGGGAGGACAGGGGTTCTTTAATAGTGAAAAACTAAAAGTGAAAAGTGAAGAATCACTTAGAAATCTCTTCAAATAAATTTATCATCTATGTGACTTTCTTTGATTTCTATGTGCCTATGTGGTTCATTTTTTTCTTTTTTTACCACTTAGGAACTTAAGAAACATAAGAATTCACTTAGAAAAATTCTTAAAAGAATAAATTAACTATGTGTTATTCTATGTTTTCTATGTGCCTATGTGGTTCATTATTTTTGAATTTGCTATTACGATTCATTTTTACCACATAGACGTATAGTTCACATAGAAAGCCACATAGAATAGAAGTGCTGCATAAAAAGCATGCCAGAGAATAGATTCGGGATCAAGATCTTACATTTGTGGCCTTCTAAATATCTTAAATGAAAGATCAAAAAACGTTTGTTGTCACCGGTGCCGGGCAGGGAATCGGGCTGGAGACTGCGCGCAGCCTTGCAGCCATGGGGCATCGTGTATTAATTACAGTGCGTACTCCTGAGAAACTCAAGAATGCTTTAGACAATATATTATCCACTCATCCGAAAGCTGATATCAAAGGATATGTGACGGACATGAGCCTTCAACAAGATATCCGCAAAACAGCTGCAGAAATTATTTCAGAATATCCGGTCATTGATGGCCTCATCAATAATGTTGGCACATGGATGTCCAAACACACCTTGACGAAAGAAGGAATTGAAACTGTCTTTGCCACCAATCATTTAAGTTATGTACTGATGACGCATCTCCTTTATCCCGCATTACGTCGATCAGAACATGGAAGAATTGTGAACGTAGCAAGCAAAGCACATTCTTATGGAAAAATAAATCTACCTGATCCCGGATATTCTAAAAATTATCACGGCCTTAAATCAAATGGACAATCGAAACTGGCGAACATTTATTTTACATTTGAACTTGATGCGCTTAAGCCAGATGCAAATATCAGCGTGTACGCCGTATCTCCCGGATTAGTCAAAACAGATATCGGTTTAAAACACACTAACTGGTTACATACTCTGGCCTGGAAATTCAGGCGACGAAAAGGTCAGACACCATCTGAAGGTGCGCGCACCTCTGTCTTTTGCGCCACAGATGACTCCGTAAAAGATATCAGCGGAAAGTATTGGCACGAATGTGCAGTCAAGGAAGTTTACGTTTCAGCTAAAGATCCCGTATTAGGTGGCCGATTGTGGGAGTTGAGTAATCAGATGTGCGGGATAGAGGATTATTTTCATGAGGTGGCTTCGACATAGGAGATTTTAGAAGCTCAATGCCATGTAACAAGAAATTGGTTTCAACTTTTTTATAAGATTTCAACTGCTCAGCCACCTCAGTTATTACCTAGAGAAAGACTCTAGAATGTGTGAGAGCAACTTAATAAAGTTCAATGCCATGTAACAAGAGATTGGTTTCAACTTTTTTATAAGATTTCAACTGCTCAGCCACCTCAGTTATTACCTAGAGAAAGACTCTAGAATGTGTGAGAGCAACTTAATAAAGCTCAATGCCATGTAACAAGAGATTGGTTTCAACTTTTTTATAAGATTTCAACTGCTGAGCCACCTCAGTTATTACCTAGAGAAAGACTCTAGAATGTGTGAGAGCAACTTAATAAAGTTCAATGCCATGTAACAAGAGATTGGTTTCAACTTTTTTATAAGATTTCAACTGCTCAGCCACCTCAGTTATTACCTAGAGAAAGACTCTAGAATGTGTGAGAGCAACTTAATAAAGTTCAATGCCATGTAACAAGAGATTGGCTTCAACTTTTTTATAAGATTTCAACTGCTCAGCCACCTCAGTTATTACCTAGAGAAAGACTCTAGAATGTGTGAGAGCAACTTAATAAAGTTCAATGCCATTTAACAAGAGGTTGGTTTCAACTTTTTTATAAGATTTCAACTGCTCAGCCACCTCAGTTATTACCTAGAGAAAGACTCTAGAATGTGTGAGAGCAACTTAATAAAGTTCAATGCCATGTAACAAGAGGTTGGTTTCAACTTTTTTATAAGATTTCAACTGCTCAGCCACCTCAGTTATTACCTAGAGAAAGACTCTAGAATGTGTGAGAGCAACTTAATAAAGTTCAATGCCATGTAACAAGAGGTTGGTTTCAACTTTTTTATAAGATTTCAACTGCTCAGCCACCTCAGTTATTACCTAGAGAAAGACTCTAGAATGTGTGAGAGCATCTTAATAAAGTTCAATGCCATGTAACAAGAGGTTGGTTTCAACTTTTTTATAAGATTTCAACTGCTCAGCCACCTCTGCTAATACATGGAGAAAGATTTTACTATGAGGATTTAATATATGTTTTAAACATTACTCTTTTAGAAGAATTCCGGGTGGCTGAGCAAGTTCTTGCTTAACTGGAGGTTAAGCAAGCGGTCGAAGCCACGAGGAATTTTCTACCTTTACGTCACCCCCGTAATCAACCTGCATTTTAAGGTCTGTCAATCAACAGCTTATGGTATTTCTTGAGTTTGAGCAGCCCCTTGAAAGTCTCTATGATCAGCTCGCGCAGATCAAACAAATCGAGGCCCAGGGAGATGTTGATGTTTCAGCTGCCATCCGTGACCTTGAATCGAAGATCATCCAGCTAAAAACGGAGATCTATGGCAACCTCAGCGGTTGGCAAAAAGTACAATTATCCCGCCACCCGGAAAGGCCGTACACGCTATTTTATATCCAGCAGATCTTCACCAATTTCATTGAACTCCATGGTGACCGTTTTGTGCATGATGATAAAGCTATCATTGGCGGTTTTGTGCAGTTGGAGGAAAAGACGATCATGATTATCGGGCATCAAAAGGGAGCCAATACCAAAATGCGTCAATACAGGAATTTCGGTATGGCCAATCCTGAAGGTTATCGAAAAGCGTTGCGACTGATGAAGCTCGCCGAGAAATTTGATATCCCTGTCGTGACATTTATCGATACACCCGGAGCTTATCCCGGACTGGAAGCTGAAGAAAGGGGACAAGCAGAAGCGATCGCACGCAATCTCATCGAGATGACTCAGCTCAAAGTTCCTATCATCTGCTACATCATCGGTGAAGGCGCATCAGGAGGAGCATTGGGTATCGGGCTTGGTGATAAAGTTTTCATGCTTGAAAATACCTGGTACTCGGTGATTTCGCCTGAGTCATGCTCTTCGATACTTTGGCGTAGTTGGGATTTTAAAGAAACTGCAGCTGAAGCATTAAAACTGACAGCAGATCACATGGCATCATTCGGGCTGATAGATGGCATCGTCAAAGAACCTCTCGGTGGTGCTCACAATGACCCGGAAGCAATGGCCACCACACTGGCAAAGCATATTGCCATAGAATTAAAAGCATTGCAAAAATTAACTCCGACAAAACGAATCAACCAACGAATTGAAAAATATTCGGCTATGGGTCGATTTGAAACAAAATCTGAGACAGATGAATCTCGTTAGTTTTAGTCTGTCATAAGAAATAGAGAAGGGATCTATGCTAAAATTCATCAGGACATATTTTTTTGAAAGGGAAAAAAAGAGGAGGCTCAGGGAAAATCCCAAAGGCCCGCTTAGCTTTCATCTCCATCGAAAAAATCACTATGGCCTTCTCACTGACGCTACCATTCAGGATGATCGATCAGTCGTGACTTCGTTTGCAGATGAGTTGAGGAAAAGCGGGAATAGAGTGAAAATCCTTGGATTTGTCAATGGTAAAATGGATAACCTGACAACGCCATTTGACATTGTTACAACTGCAGATCTCGCTAAATTATCCCAGGTACCAAAGGGTCCCGTTGCTGATGCATTCATGAACCAGGGCTTTGATGTCTTGATTAATCTTTCTATTAAGGAAAATCATAAAGCACTCGAATACATCAGTGCTGTATCAAAAGCTTCTTTCAGGATCGGACCATGGTATGTGCAACAGCAATCCAATCCTTACGACCTCTGCGTGGATGCAGGTCATAGTGCTACCTTGAAAGAGTGGATCAGTGAACTAATGCATACATTGCAAAAGATATATTAATCTCCGAATGTCAGCACTTAATCTATCCGGTACAGGCGTTGCGATAGTGACTCCATTCAAGAATGGAGCGATTGATTTCGGTACACTCACTGAACTCATCAACCGGGTCATTAAAGGCGGAGTAGAATACATCGTCAGCCTGGGGACAACAGGAGAAGCAACAAGCCTGACAGATGAAGAACAGAAAACTATAATCAAACATACAGTTGAAGTTGTTGCAGGACGGGTTCCGATTGTCGCCGGTCATTTCGGAGGAAATAATACTGCATTATTGTGTGAGAAGCTGGCTTCATTTGATACCACTGGAATTTCTGCTATTCTCTCCAGCAGTCCTGCTTATGTCAAACCTTCACAGGAGGGAATCTACAGGCATTACATGGCCATGGAAGCAGTATCACCGTTACCCATTATTGTTTACAACGTCCCGAGTCGAACAGCATCAAATATTTCTGCAACGACATTATTGCGTTTAGCAAATGCATCGGATAAAATCATCGGGGTGAAAGATGCATCAGCTGATTTACACCAGGCGGCATCTGTGGCCCGAAATGCACCATCACATTTCACATTGATATCAGGTGATGATCCGACGGCATTATCTTTTATTGCAAATGGAGGAAAGGGAGTTATAAGTGTTATGGCAAATGCATATCCGGAATCTTTTTCATCCATGATCCGCTTTGCACTCTCAGGTGAATGGGGTAAAGCACGACATCTTCATTACAGGCTTCTGGATCTTCATCATTGGCTTTATGTCGAAGGAAATCCTGTCGGGATAAAAGAAGCTTTAGCTTATAAGGGCTGGTGCCGGCCTGAGTTGCGACTTCCTCTTGTGGAGATGAGTGAAGCTAACAGGAAGAAATTGCACGAGGGAATGGATGTGTTGAAGGGAATGGGGTGATCGGTAAGCAGTATTCGGTGATCGGTATTCAGTAAAAAATAAAAGATGAACTTTATATTCTGTTGATACGGAGACGCCAGAAAGTGTGTTCAATATTAATCCAAATGTATATAAGCTTCACTTCCAACAGGAACCTTAAGTGTTAAATATTTCAGAAAAATTAAGAATACGGGTAACAAATACCCTGCCTCAGGACATTAAGATAAGTTGAAAATATTTCGAACATTGTAAAGCATAAGTCCGAAGGACTTGAATGTTATTGGCCGTGGGTGCAACCCAGGACACTAACGAAATCAATATTTTCCTATTTAAGTCCGAAGGACTTGAATTTCATTGCAATGGGTGTTCCTCATGAGTGGAAATGAAGTTCATACTGTGCATTTTAAGTCCGAAGGACTTGAATTTCATTGGCCGTGGGTGCAACCCACGGATATGGAATGAGCTAAATTCCAACCCTGAAAGGGTTGAATGATTACTGTGTCATGGCATATACTCAAATCGTCTACCAAATTATATTCACTCCTAAGTTCAGGACACCCTGCATGCTCAAAAGCACACGTCATCAAGTATTCCAATACATATCTGGAGTTATCAAAAATAAAAATTGTCATTTGTATCAGATCAATGGAGTAGAAGATCATCTTCATATACTAACTCATCTACATCCTTCTATTTCTCTTGCCTCATTCATCAAGGATATTAAAATAAGCAGCAATGGATTTATTAAAGATCATAGATTATTTCCTCAGTTTGTAGGCTGGCAGGATGGATATAATGCTTTTACTTATTCCTATAGTGCAGTTCCTGACTTAATAAAATATATACAAAATCAGGAAGAACATCATAGGAAAATATCCTATTTGGAAGAGATCAAAGCTATATTTAATGAATTCGGAGTTGAATTTGAAGAAAAATATATTTAGAGCTTTGTAGCGATCATATTGGAGAAGAAGATTAAGGATGACTACAGATTTTATTCAACTCCGTTGGAGTTGAAATTTTTATTGTATGCTTTCCGTGGGTTGCACCCACGGCCAATGACATTTGATCCTTTCAGGATCTGAATCGAACTTATAATGTATTCTATTATAAAAGAATATACAGCTATTTAGTCCGAAGTACTTGAATTTGATTCCGTGGTTGCAACCCATGGCCAATGACGTTTGATCCTTTCAGGATCAGATTGAACTTTACAATGTATTCGTAGTTTATAAAAGCAATATACATTTGATCCTTTTAGTCCGGAGTCAACTGCATTATTGGCCGTAGGTGCTCTAACCGGCCAATGACGTTTGATCCTTTCAGGATCAGAATCCAATTGCAATATATCTCGGTAAGTTGCTCTAACAGCCAATGACATTTGATCCTTTCAGGATCAGGATTCAACTGCATTATATCTCGGTAAGTTGCTCTAACGACCAATGACATTTGATCCTTTCAGGATCAGAATCCAATTGCAATATATCTCGGTAAGTTGCTCTAACGGCCAATGACATTTGATCCTTTCAGGATCAAGGTTCAACAAGATTCTTTATCCTTGGGTGCAACCCAGGACACTAACAAAATCAATATTGTCCCATTTAAGTCCAAAGGACTTGAATTTCATTGGCCGTGGGTGTAACCCACGGATAGAAATTCATCGAAAACCCAACCCTGAAAGGGTTGAATGAAACTGTGCCATTGCAAATACATACTCGACATCTCTACACTTCCCCATTTTCAATCCCCAGACTTTTCAATGCTTTGTAAGAAGCATTCTGCTCCGCAGCTCTTTTTATTGAAATCTTCTCCTGTAGCGATTTCTTTGCCATCGACAAAAACAGCGATTTTAAATCGATCCCGGTTGTCCAATTTAAATCGCTCCATGACGCGATAATCGATTTCACTTCCATTCTTCTGGCAAAATTCCAGGAGCTGGCTTTTATAGTTGTCGTCTGTGTCTTCGAGATCGTGGATATTGAGATGGCGGCGAAGAATTTTACTGATGACAATTCTCTTTGTCGTATCAAATCCTTTTTCAAGATAAATGGCACCCACCAGTGCTTCCAATGCATTGCCTTTCATCGATTCACTCAGTCGTGTGTCATTATTTTCTTGCAGCACCACATCAATGCCCATGTCATCCGCTATCCGGTTGAGCGTTTTGCGCTTGACAATTTTAGATCTCATTTTGGTGAGGAAGCCTTCATCACTGTTAGGATATTTTTTAAAAAGATATTCTGCTACAATGGTACTGAGAATAGAATCGCCCAGATATTCAAGCCTTTCGTTACTGGTGACGGTATGTAATTTTGGTTCTACAGCAGACTTATGGCGAAGGCCTGTTTGAATATCTGAAGATTTCTTGGGGTGAAGCCTATGATGTTGGCGACACTTCGGGCAAAATGCTTATCGGCAGATAAATAGTGATTATAAAAAGTCCTGATCACAAAATTAAACGGCTATTACACTTTCAAACACGTCCAAAGATAATCGATGTATTGTGGCCTCCAAACCCAAAACCATTACTCATGACCGTTTTAACATCCCGTTGACTGTGCCTCATTGAAGGTGAAATTCAATTTGAGTCAATTTCAGGATCGTCCGTAAAGTGATTGATCGTAGGTGGAACGAAATGATGATTGATCGCCAGGATGGAAGCAATGGCTTCAACAGCACCGGCCGCTCCAAGTAAATGGCCCGATCATGGATTTCGTGCTACTGATATTGATTTTATAAGCATCCTCACCAAATACAGCCTGTATAGCCCTAGGTTCAGCCACATCTCCTAAAGGCAGTTGAAGTGCCATGGACATTGATATAATCGATCTGATCCGTAGCACATACCGGCTTCCTGCAGGGCATATTCCATGCATTTGATCACACCCTTGCCTGATGGTTCAGGAGCGGTGATATGAAGGCATCAGCATTCATTCCGGAGCCAATTAATTCGGCATAGATCCTGGCTCCCCGGGCTTTTGCGTATTCATAAGATTCCAGCATCAAGTGCTCCGCCGCCTTCGCCAAGGACAAATCCATCCCTGTCAAGTCAAAAGGCCTTGAAGCGGTCTCAGGATCATCATTTCGGGTAGATAGGGCTTTCATGCTGGAAAAACCACCGATTCCTGCCCTCGTAATAGCTGCTTCAGATCCACCGGCAACAGCATAATCGATTCTTCCAAGCCTGATATTATCTGCAGCGAGGATCAGGGCATGATTGGCTGAAGCACAGGCGGATACGGTGGCAAAATTGACTCCAGAAAACCCATATTTAATACTGATATGGCCAGGCGCAATGTTGGAAATCAGTTTTGGAATCAGGAAAGGACTATATCGTCGGCACACCTACTGCTCTTCCGGCTTCTTCAATTTCTTCCTGGAATGTCATGAAACCTCCGATCCCGCTGCCCCAGATGACACCTACCCGGCTCTTATCCATTTTATCCGAGATCCAGTCCGCTGTCCGCAATGGCCTCATCAGCTACTACCATGGCAAACTGGCAAAAGGGATCGATACGACGAGATTCTTTTTTCTCGAGAAAATCTTCGGGGTTAAAGTTTTTGACCTCACAGGCAAAAGTGGTGCGGAACCTGTGGCATCAAACCTGGTAATAGGGCCGGCTCCATTGGTTCCGACTTTAATCCGTCCAGATAAGCCGAAAGATTATTCCCAATGGGAGTCAATGCTCCCATACCGGTGATGACTATTCGTTTGGACATAATGGTCTTTGTGCTTGTTGATCAGTAATCGGGATGATACTTCAAAGAGTATGTCTACCGCTTATCGCGCTTACGATTGCCGGCCTTAAATAAAACATCCACAGAGGCGGTTGACTTCCCCTGTGGATTTTAGGCTTTCATCAGCAGGTACCGGTTTAAGCAGATACCTGGGATTCCAGATATTCTATAGCATGACCTACGGTCTGGATGTTTTCGGCTTGCTCGTCCGGGATCGAGATATCAAATTCTTTTTCGAATTCCATGATAAGCTCCACAGTATCCAGTGAATCTGCTCCAAGATCATTGGTGAAGCTTGCTTCTGAAGTTACTTCAGATTCGTCAACTCCTAATTTGTCAACGATGATTTTCTTCACTCTTTCAGCAATGTCTGACATAATAGGTTGATGTTTGATTAAGGTTGCAAAAGTAAATAAAGTATTGACTTATAACCCAAAAGAGTCATGATCTTAATTCTGTGCTCTTTTAGTTAAAGTTACGGGTTTAGTTATTCAGTCATTAAACTCTTTTTTCACGGAGAGCAGAACACAAAATTTTATTATGCATAGAACCCTGTTTGCACGAATAAAACTGAGGTTTTAGCTTCGCACTTGAAATTATGTGAATCTTTGATCCAAATTATGCCAAAATCAGCAAATCAAAATACAAAAATAGTCGCCACCGTAGGCCCTGCCTGTTCCGCATTCAATGTCAACTCCTCGACCTGGCCAAAGAAGGTGTCGATGTTTTCCGGCTCAACTTTTCCCATGGTACCCATGAGGAACATCTCGAAGTCATCACAGCACATTACTACGATCAATGAAAAATACGAATTCCATCTCGGCATCCTCGCCGACCTCCAGGGACCAAAGATCCGGATAGGTGATATGGAGCGAAAGGAGTCTTACTGGAACAACGGGCAGAGATCATTTTCACGCACTGAAAAAAGCCTGGGCACTGCAGAAAGAGTATACATCACTTATGAAAATTTTCCCAAAGAAGTAAAGCCTGGTGAACGCGATATTACTGGATGATGGAAAATTGGTACTCGAAGTTGTCTCCACCGATCGGTCAACGCGAAGTCAAACTGAAAGTCATTTTCGGTGGTGTATTATCTCAAGAAAAGGGGTCAATCTGCCGGATACGAAATTGTCCATTCCATCCATTACACCAAAGGATCAAGCAGATCTGAAATTTATTCTGACTCAGCCTGTCAACTGGATTGCATTTCATTTGTCAGAAAGGCAGCAGATGTGAAAGAGCTCGCATGATGCTGATTGCATTAGCTAAACATCCGGCAAAGACAATTGCAAAAATTGAAAAACCTGAAGCGGTTAAAAATATAAAAGAGATCATTGAAGCAGGCTAATGGCGTCATGATTGCGAGAGGAGATCTCGCTGTGGAAATGGCGATGGAAAAATTGCCAACGCTTCAAAAAGAAATCATCAGACTTTGCATTGCCAGGGCGAGGCCGGTGATCGTAGCTACACAATTGATGGACTCGATGATCATCAATCCAAGTCCTACAAGAGCTGAAATCACTGATGTGGCGAATGCCGTGCTCGATGGCGCCGATGCTGTCATGTTGAGTGCGGAAACATCTGTAGGCGCTCATCCGGTCAAAGTGGTTCATGCCATGAACAAGATCATCTCCGAAGCTGAAAAACATTATTCACCCAGCATCCAACATGCAAATCCTTCTCCAAAATCAAAAACCTTTTGGTCGGATACGGTATGTTATCACGCTGCACGAATGGCGCAGGATGTGAATGCAAAAGCGATCATCGGGATGACCGTCTCGGGATTTACGGCATTTAAAATATCATCCTATCGTCCGATCGACAGTAAAATATTTGTGTTTTCTGACCAGATCAATATTCTGAATACATTAAATCTGGTGTGGGGAGTGCAAACCTTTTTTTACGATAAATTTTCTTCTACCGATGAGACGATCTATGATGTCGTCGATATTTTATTGAAGGCCGGCAAGGTGAAGAAAGGAGATATTGTCGTGAATACCGGAAGCATGCCGATGCACAAGCGGTATAGGACGAATATGCTGAAGCTGACGCTGGTCGATTGAGAAAGCCTTATTTTTGGCTCTCATTGAACCACTTATACCTAAATCACCGTTTTTACGTTTTTACCACCAAATCAGCATTCCTTTTTAATGATGAATATTGTGATCCGGCCGAATAGAGCATTTTCTGTCATTTTATCAATGCTACTTGCATCTACAATGCATTTTTTGGCATCGGGTCAAAAAATCAGGCCTTCATCAGAAGAAGTCGGCATTGAAAAAAAGCTCATTGAGGGAAAAAAATATGCACTCCTGGAAGATTGGGACAAAGCAGAGACAACGTATAAGTCTATCCTCGATGATG
Organism: uncultured Saprospiraceae bacterium; assembly: GCA_963746195.1. Taxonomy (GTDB): domain Bacteria; phylum Bacteroidota; class Bacteroidia; order Chitinophagales; family Saprospiraceae; genus Opimibacter. The sequence continues at coordinate 861,201 of CAVVAS010000005.1, forward strand.
ATCCCCAAAACACCATCGCAGACTATGAATTATCCCGGTCACTTGCCGCTACAGGGAAATTAACGGATGCGCTGACCTACGTGCGCAAAGCTGTCCGATTGGAACCCGACAATGAATGGTATCTCCTCATGGAAGCGGATATCGATGAGATGAATTCGGATCCATATTCCGCTATGGATGTATATGATCGCCTGATCCAGTTAAAGCCGGATTCTCCACATTACTATGCTATGCTGATCAGTCTTTGCAAAAAAACACAGGAACATGAGCGACTATTGGCCGTACTTGATAAATACGAAAAATTAGTTGGAGTGACGGAGGCGATCACCAGAAATCGTTTTGAAACACTTGATGGGATGGGCCATACGGATGAAGCTTTAGCAGCCATTGACAAATTAGTTGTAGCCTACCCGATGAATATCGAATATAAATACCTGGCTGCTTCTTATTGTAAGACAAAAGGGATGGATGATAAAGCCAATGTTTATTACAAACAAATCCTGGAAATTGATCCTTCAGATTCGCGTGCGCGCCTTGCGCTAGCCGGAACTGAAAAGCAAAATGGAGACAAAGTGGCTTATCTGCAGTCGATTTCTCCGATCATGAGTAACCCAGGGCTAGGTATCGACGTCAAGATACAGGAACTGATTCCTTACGTCATGGAATTGTCAGAAAAAAAAGATAATGCATTGGGCCAGGCGCTGCTTGATGTGATCGATCAACTCATGACTGCACATCCGAAAGAAGCTAAAACTTACGCTATCAAGGGAGATGTATTGGCCATCATGGGTCAGAAAGAATCCGCCATCAAAGCTTATACAACTTCCACAGGACTGAATGGAAATGTGTATTCCGTATGGGAACAATTGATTCGCTTGTTGATTGACACTTATGCTTATGATGAAGTCATCACGCAGTCAGGAAAGGCGATTGAAGTTTTTCCTAACCAGGGATATCTTTTTTACGCCGCGGGATTTGGTGATTATAAAAAAAGAAAATATGATGATGCGCTTGACATGCTCAACCAGGCATTGATCATGACTGGCAAAAACATTAATCAAAAGATCAGTGTTTATAATGTGCTCGGTATGGTGTATGATGAATTGGGACAGGCTGATAAATCGGTGCAGGCATTTGAAACGGCATTGAGCATCAATCCGAAAAATGTAGAAACTCTTTCACAATATAGTCTTGTATTGAGCCGTCGGATTGAACAAAGTGACAGGGCTATCGAGATGGCGGAAAAGGTCATCGCCTCCGGAGATCAATCTGCTACTGTCATGCAATGGATTGCTGAAGTATTTTATAATCAGAAAAAATATGACAGGGCTAAACAATCGATTGATGTAGCGATAACGAAAGGCACAGATGCCTATGGATATAATCTTGCGGGTGACATATATGTCATGCTTGGAGAAACCAACCCGGCAATTGAATATTGGCAAAAAGCAGTGGATCTCGGATTCCCTGACCCAGATTTGAAAAAGAAAATAGCTGAACATAAAGGACAATAATGTTTTTAAATCTGAAACATCTTTCCTTTCCGGCTTTGGGTGAGCAGCAAGTCATTATGAAAAAAATTCTTTTTTATTTACTACTGATTTCAATAGGTGTTGTGTCTTCTTGTACAACCTCTAAAAAAATTGTCAACAACTCAGGTCCGGTCATACTTGATAATTCTGTTGAAGCTTCATCCATGCTTCAATTGGTGGAAGCTACCGATATACCTTATACATGGTTCAGCGGAGATGGTGCCGGTACGATCGATTGGGATGGGCAGCGGTATAATGCGAGAATGAGAGTCAGGATCGCACGTGATAGTGTTATTTGGGTACAAATTCAAAAATTCGGTATTGAACTTGGCAGGATGTACATCACTCCGGATTCTGCATTTTTCATCAACAGGCTTGAGCGAACTTATTCGATTTATTCTACGACAGAATTTTTTAAAAAATACAATTTACCTGCTGATTTCAATATGTTTTCAAAGGTCTTCACCGGGGGAGCCTATATTCCACCCACGATTTCAAAGTCTGTTGTGGAAAGTGATCGTTCGTTGTACCTCGAATCGGAAAATGGGGTAAATGCGAGACATTGGCTGGATGATTCCTTAAGCCTGTCCCGATCGATCGTGACAGATCCTTTCAATCATGAATGGGCATCGGGATTCAGTGATTACAGGCCAATCAATACCGGGGAGAAATTCCCTTTTCGGCGGACAAATACCCTTGTCATTGACGGGACAACCAATCTTTTTGACCTGGATTATAATTCTGTTGAAATCAATGTTCCGCAGCAATTCCCTTTTTCCATACCTTCACATTATGAAAAAATATAATGTGTCAATAAGAGTATGGATTACAGCCTTTTTTCTTTTTTTGACATTTCTTTCATTCGGACAAAAGAACAAGGAAACGCTTGAGGCTCAGCGCAAGGCATTGGAGAGCCAGATCAAATCGACATCGGAAGTCCTGGAAAAGACTCAACAGAGTAAGACCAAATCCCTCAATCAATTAAAAGCACTCAACGTACAGATCAGTCAACGCCAGGAATTACTGGCCTCCATCAACAACGAACTCGATAAGTTAAAAGCTGAAGCTGTCATCCAGGAGCAAAATAAAAATGAAGCTGCAAAAGGGATCACTCAACTTGAAAACAGACTCAACAATGCATTACGCATGTCCTATGTGCGAAGCCAGCTTCAACCGGATTGGATTTATTTATTGAGTGCATCATCGATCAGCCAGGCTTTGGCGCGATGGGTTTACCTAAGACAATACAAAAATTATATTTCTCAGCAGATGAAAGAACTCGCACTCAAAAAAGAGAAGCACCAGGAACTCATCGTTCAGCTTGAAGAAAATAAAAAAGAAAAAACACAACTCTTCAACGAACAGGAGCAACAGCGTCAGCAAGTTCAGGCCGAACAAAAATCACAGGAAGCTCTGGTCAATGATTTAAAGCGTGAAGAGAAAAAATTAAAAAACCAATTATCGGCCACGCAGGCGAAAAAGAAAAAACTTGATGATGAAATTGCACGACTCATCAGTGAAGAAGGGAAAAAAATGAATACATCGGGGCTTGCAACAGCGCCAGAGACAAAAGCTCTCAATGATAAATTCGCTTCGAATAAAGGAACTCTCCCATGGCCTGTCAACAAAGGAATGATTACCGGCAGATTTGGTAATCATCCACATCCGTTGTTGAAAGGAATTATGGTACAGAATAATGGAATCGATATCCAGGCAGAATCCAGTGCAGGAGTGAAAAGTTTATTTAACGGAACTGTTGCATCGGTAGCAAGAATTCCGGGATATGATTATATGGTGATGATCAGGCATGGACTTTATTATACTGTTTATAGTAAGATTGTAAATGTGTCTGTGAAAAAAGGAGATGTTGTGACAACGGGTCAGTTGCTCGGTTATCTAAGTGCTGAAGATCCAGAGCTTCATCTTGAAATATGGCAGGATAAGAATAAGCTTGATCCGGAGAGCTGGATAGCGAAAAAATAGGCTAAGGCGAAGGCGAAGGCTGAGGCGAAGAGCATATCGTAATATATATTGAATATTGCATAGAGTGTTAACCCCGACGCCATAAGTTGAGTATTCATTAATGCCCCATCGGGGCTAGAGGTTGGTAACATCAGGAATCAGGAAACATCTCTCGGGCCGTAGGTTCGAAACAAAAATCAGATTCAAATAATAAACTTCACAAGCAGCCATCTGGCTGCAAGTAAAAATCAATCCACAATGTAATCGCTATTCGAAGTTTTCAACTTCGAATCCATATCACAAGTCTGAATCAGAGTAGAAATCAACGGAAAGCAGTCTCCGGACTGCAGGTAAGCGACATCATCAGGATTTTCAATTGACACAGATTTTATTCAACCCCTTCAGGGTTGTGAATTCATGCATAACATTCTTCCGTGGGTTGCACCCACGGCCAATAACATTTGATCCTTTCGGGATCGAAAAAGGATAATATATCAAAGCCTAACAAAAGGGTCCCCGGTTGCTGAGCTGTAGCATGAGATTGAGATAGGCGAGTCGAAGCATTAGGGGATTTAGGGGCAGAGGAGTTGCACCCACAGCTAATGACATTCGATCCTTTCAGGATCGAAAAAGGAAATTATAGCGAAGCAAACGAAAAGGGTCCCCCTCTTCCACGAACGCTAATAACCAATCCCGAATCGAACAATAGTATGTAAAATGCCAAACAAGTAAAATTCCTTAATTTACTGAGGCTTTAAGCATTTCTCTAAGTGTGTAAGACCATGGTGTCACTGTTCGAACACGGAATATAATTTAATCATTAATGAAATTTAAAGTTTACGCTTTAATCATTTTTATTGTTGGGTTGGCATCCGACCTGAGTATTGGCCAAACCTATTTTGTCTGTCAGCGAGTCGGTTTTCAGGATTATCTCTACAAGCTTAAACTTAGTTGTCTTTGTGCTGATTGCACCGATCTCCATTTGATAGGTCCTACAGGAGATTTCGCGAGAGGGATGACCATGAGCCCCGATGGAAAATTGTATGGTTGCGATTGGTACAATCATATTTACCAGGTCGACACTTTAAACGGCACATCGACTTTAATTTTCACTTTACCCATCCAGCCTAAAGTGATAGGTCTTGTAACGCTTGGCGGAGGGATCTTTTATTCCTTTCTTGAAATATCAGACGACCTTGCGGATACTTTGGAGGCAATCGATGTCAATACCGGCATAATTACGAAACTTGGTATTGTTCCGGACAAGGCTATTGCAGAACTGACCGTGTATAATGGGGAAATATATTATCACTGGGTTTTTCCAAACAACTGGAATATTCAAGACTGGGGCATAACCAAACTTAATTTAAATGACCCGGCGAGCAGTACAGAGGTGGTTACATGTGAAAACCCATGTTGTTTTAGTGGCCTCACCGCCACCAATCAATGCCAAACTCTGTTTTCATCACAAGTGTTGAATGTGGATAAATTAATCACCATCAGTCTCGTTGATGGAGCCATTACCGAAATTTGTGATCTGCCGGATGGCACCCTTTCCTTTACCTCTATGGAGGAATTCTCGTCGCCGGTAGGTTGTAATACATTGGACCTGGATTGTAATGATAGCTCCGGTGCAACAGATGCTGATTTCAATGCTCCGGAAGTTAATTGTTTGAGTAATCAATGTGTGATTGCGGATAATGATTTGGTGATGATCTATGATGACTCCATATCAACGATCACTGTACAACTTATCGGACCTCTTCCAGATGCCCCCAATGAGTTTTTGAAATTTACCGGGATAATACAAGGCATTAATGTCACGGGTTCTAATACCGACATGATTACACTGACAAATGCAGGATCAGCCACTTCTACCAATTTTAAAAATGCACTTCATGCCATCCGCTATAGGAATTTGGCCATCCCAATCACTCCCGGACCTCGATCAGTCGAAGTACAATACACTCTGGGATCCGGTGTTATCAGTAACCTGGCGACGGCATTTATATCCGTAGTGGAACTGCCTAATATACAAGTGGACTTGGGTCCCGATCAGGTATTATGTGAAGGAGAGACTGACATTCTTGATGCAGGGAATCCGGGTGCCACCTATCATTGGTCAAATGGATTAAGTACCGAAACCATTTCCACCAATCAGCAGGGTCAATTGGCAGTTACTGTAAGTGCTGGTGGATATTGCCCCGGTGCAGATACTGTAAATCTTGAATTTGTCCCGGTAATAAACGTTTCACTGGATGGCCCCCAGGGAATTTGCATTGACAATCCCGCAACGCTGATTATTAATACGAACAGTCCTTTTCCTCTCACGATTGAAATTGGATCCTCCACAGGACCATCTTTCGTTTTGGATAATGTCATTGACAATTTCAACTTTATAGATTTCCCAACTATAGGAACTTTATACACTATTCTGCATGTAACCCCATCCTTACCCGCATGTGTTGAATTCCCGGACTCCCTTCAATTCGTTGAGGTATTTCCAACATACGCAACATTTAAAGATACCAGTATGTGTGAGGGAGATAGTCTTTTTATTGGAAATATCTGGGTGACCAAAGAGGGCAATTATGATTACACTTATTCCACCGTAGCTGGCTGTGACAGTCTGGTCACTACTTTCGTATTTGTTTGGCCCACCATCCATATTTCAACTCACTCCACAACCTGTGATTCTTCTGCAGCAGGTGTATTCGTCACGTTCCTCAATAATCCTAACGGTTGTGATACGATGGTTCAGACCACTATCTCACTCTTGCCTTCCGACACAACTTTGATTTCACTCACATCATGCAAATCATCGAATACAGGTGTATTTACGCAAATGCTGACCAATCAACATGGATGTGACAGTCTTGTCATCACAACGATCACATTGATTCTGCCTGTTGATACGACTACACTTTTCCTGACAACATGTGATTCGTCTCAGTTAGGTGTATTTCAACAATTGCTTGCTGACCAGACCGGATGTGACAGTCTTGTCATCACAAATGTGACGATGGCGAAGTCTGATACGAGTTATTTGAGTTCTACTTCTTGCGATCCGGCTTCAATTGGTATATTTCAAATGCTTTATTCTAATCAATCCGGGTGTGATAGTCTTGTGATTTCGACTGTCAATGCCGGTATTCCGGACACTACTTATTTATTTTATACTTCATGTGATTCATCCAGCCTTGGTGTATTTGAAATGCATTTTAATTCGCAGTCTGGATGTGACAGTACGGTATTTACCAATGTCAGTTATTCTGCTCATGACTCTACTTTCATCGCTGATTCATCGTGTGATCCTGCTGATGTGGGAACTTTTGTTCAGACTTTAGTGAATCGGTTTGGATGCGATAGCATCATCACGAAGACAGTTTCATTTCTTTCATCCAGTCAGACATTTTTAAATTCTAAAACATGCGATCCTTTATCGGCTGGTGTCTTTGTGGATTCACTTATCAATAAAAACGGCTGTGACAGCATTGTGACGAAAACAGTTGATCTTTTGCAAAGTGATCAGACATTTCTTTTCTCCTCGACATGCAAGCCTTTACAGGCCGGAATATTTATTAATAATTATTCCAATCAATACGGTTGTGACAGTATAGTGACACTCACAGTTTCGCTGGTAGCGGCAGACACCACGATCTTATCGTTCAAGACGTGTGATCCTTCACAAGTAGGAAGTATTCAAAATTATTATATAAATCAGGATGGATGTGACAGTCTTGTGATCGAGCAGACGAGCTTGTATCCTTTACCTCTATTAAATGCTGAGGCAACATCTGATTTCAACGGCTTTGACATTAGTTGTTCCGGAGAAGCTGATGGTAGTGTAACCGCAAATGTTTCAGGTATTCCGCCCTTTTCTTATAGCTGGTCAACCGGCGATACTAATCAAAGCATAACAAATTTGATTGCCGGTTCATATGCAGTCACGATTACTGATGCTAATGGATGCAGGATAGATGGAGAAGTGACTTTAACTGAGCCGGGGCCATTTATGGTCAGTTTCGTGGTTTCACAACCAGGTTGCTTCGATCAGAAAAACGGAAATATTACGGTTGAACAAACCGGAGGAGTGGCTCCGATCCGGTATTCAATTGATGGAATAAATTATCAGCCTTCACCATCCTTCACAAATCTTGGCGGAGGCACCTATCAAATCACAGCTCTCGATGCCAACGGTTGTGAACAAAAAGAAATCATCGGAATTAATGTACCTCTGCAGGTCAATGTAGAGCTTGGTGATGACCAGGTCATCGAATCAGGCGATACTGCGATTATCCATGCGATTGTAAATGTTCCTTTTGATTCACTTGAATCAATTGTATGGTCCGGAATTTCAAATCCGAATTGCCCGACGTGTCTTACACAAACTGTTATTCCAATCATTACTTCGACATATTCTGTGTCTGTTACAAGCGTTGATGGTTGCTCAGATGAAGATGCATTGACGTTATTTTTAGAAAAAAATACAGAAGTATTTATACCGAATATTTTTTCTCCGAACGGAGATAATATCAATGATCGATTGATCATCAGTGCCGGATCGGATGTGGAAGAGATTTCATCATTAGTCATTTTCGATCGATGGGGAAATAATGTTTTCGCTGCTGACCATTTTTATCCAAACGATCTAAATAGTGCATGGGATGGAACATCGAAAGGAAAACCTTTGAATTCAGGGGTGTTTGCCTTTAAACTAGTTGCAGTCTTTAAAGATGGGAAAGAGCAGATCAGGGTGGGAGACATTACACTAGTAAGATAAGTGAGAGGTGTGAGAGAGTGAGAAAAAAGCTGGACAACAAAAAAAGGTTGAAAACAGTCAATCGGTTTTAACAGATTTTTATTCAACCACTTTGTGGTTGGAAATTATTTTGATCATTCATCCGTGGGTTTCACCCACGGCCAATGACATTTGATCCTTTCAGGATCAAATTTTCCCTTAAACCATGACCTAAAACTAAACCGGCTGCCAAGACCAACACCCAAAGCCCGATTTTTCACCATTTGTGATTATCTTTTCAATCATTTAATACCGATTATGACACGTGTCCGTTTCATACGAGACTTAACTCTGACCGCGATTTTTATATGTTTTGCATATATCACCTCGTCCGGCCAGATTTATTATGTAACAAGTTTCCAGCATTTATTAAAGGTTCAATTGAATGAGGATATCTGCACTTGTGATGTCACGACTATCGGGCCACATCCAAATGGTTTTGGCGGTATGACCTTTAGTCCTGAAGGAGAATTGTATTATCTCCAGGATAGCCTGATAGACGCACAAACAATTCAGCACGTTGACACTTTAACTAGTTATACAATCAATACCCTGATGTCAGGACCTAATTATTTGAGAGAATTAGGTGGAATTGTCGGAGTTGGAAACGGTATTTTTTACTCAAGTCCCCCAGTTTTCACTATAGGTTTACCCCCGCAGGATACATTGTATAGATGGGATACCAACGATCATACAGTGGCAGGACTTGGGGCAACAGGGTGGGGGGATGCCATTGAAATGTGCATTTCGAATGGTGTGATTTACTATATAGCGGCAGATCTTTCTAATAATCTCTGGCACATTATTCAGGTGGACACTTTGATTCCTTCCAACAGTCAAATTGTAGCCTCTTATAATTACAGCCAGTATTATGTGATACAAGGACTTTCTGCTTCTCCATATTGCAACAGTTTGGTAGGAACATTTACGCAAACCGGTCAGTTGGTTTTAATCAGTCTTATCGACGGAGCTATCACAGTTTTGTGTGAAATTCCTGAGACCATTGGCTATGGACGTGTTACTTCAATGCAGGAATTCGCCCCCGAGCCACCTTGTGGAAGTACTCTTGATCTTGATTGCAATAATAGTTCGGGTGCAACAGGTGCAAATTATAATGGTCCTGATTTTAATTGTCTCTCTCCGGGATCCGGCATCGCGGATGAAGACATCAAAATGCTGTATGATGATGTCATAAGTCAAATGACCATCGAGGTAACCGGTAGCATGCCTGATGCTCCATATGAATTAGTTTTCATGACAGGAACAGTGCCGGGTATCAATGTTTCGGGTTCAGGCACAACTATGATTACGCTATCAAATGGTGGTGGAGCAAGATCTACAGACTTTAAAACTGCACTTCGTCTCATCGTTTATAGAAACACGGCCCTTAATCCTACTGCTGGTATACGCACTATTCATGTCCAGTTTACGACTGAATCCGGCACCATGAGCAATATCGCGATTGCATTTATACATGTTACTGAATTACCACAACTCGTAGTTGACCTCGGTCCTGACCAAGAAAGATGTGACGGAGAAACTGCAACTTTCAATGCAGGAAATCCCGGAGCAATCTATCACTGGAACACAGGTCAGACCAGCCAGGCAATTACGGTTGGAAATTCCGGAGAGTATATTGTTCATGTAGCTAACGGCATCCTTTGCCCAAACAATGATACTGTTGTACTTGATATTATTCCAGTTATTCATGTATCCCTAATAGGAGATTCGGCTATCTGTGATAATCAGCATGCAAACATGACCATCATCACCGATACACCTTTTCCACTCGATGTCGAGATTACGCCAAATCCCGGATCACCTTTCACCTTGACGGGCGTTGAAAACAATTACACTTTTTTTGATCTTATCCTTGGATTGACAGAATACACGATTACAAATGTCATTCCTTCACAACCTGCATGTATTGAACTTGTTGATTCGACACAATTGATTGATGTATTTCAGACCTATACCACCAGTGTGGATACGAGCATTTGCAGCGGTGACAGCATTTATTTGGGTTATTATTGGGAAAACCAGGCAGGACAATATAATATCCTGTTTTATTCTGCTCATGGTTGCGATAGTACTGTCAATTTTACAATCAGTGTTTCACCGGCAATAAATATTTCAGTACAGTCGACCACTTGTGATTCGGCAGCTGCAGGTGTTTTTATTACTTATCTCAACAATCCAAATGGATGTGATACTTCTGTGACCACTACCGTCACTTTCATTGCTGCTGATACAACAATTATCAATTTGGTTTCCTGCAATATCTCAAATGCAGGTACAACAACACAGACCTTCGTGAATCAAACAGGATGTGACAGTTTGGTGATCACTGATACGAATTGGATTCCTCCCGCTGATACAACTCATGTTTATCAAACCACATGTGATTCAACTTTATTGGGCGTTTTCCAGCAATTCCTGCTTGCCCAGGATGGGTGTGACAGTCTTATTATTACTTCGGTGACAATAGCCCCTGGTGATACGACGTATAGATCGGGTATTTCTTGTGATTCTGCCAGCATCGGTGTATTTCAAACTTTATTGTCAAATATGACTGGATGTGATAGTCTAGTGATTACGACCATTTCAGCAGGAGTGCCGGATACAACTCTGTTATTTTCGACGTCATGTGATTCTTCAAGTCTTGGTGTTTTTGAAACACACTTCTCAACTTCTAATCATTGTGATAGTACGGTCATCCAAACGATTACGTATTCTGCACAGGATTCAACATTCGTTGCAGGTTCTTCCTGTGATCCGGCAGATGCGGGAGTTTTCGTTCATGCTTTCATCAATCGGTTTGGGTGTGATAGTATCGTCACACAGACTATCGAATTAGTGATGAGCGACTTCACTGCGATTAATTCTACAACATGTGATCCTGCAATGGCTGGTGTCTTTGTGGATTCACTTATCAATAAAAACGGCTGTGACAGCATTGTGACTTCAACGATCGCTTATGCAATGAGCGACCACTTAAATATTTTCTCAACAACCTGCCATTCTTCATCAACAGGTGTATTCGTGGATTCATTGACGAATCAAAATGGTTGTGACAGTATTGTGACACTTATTGTTTCGCTGGTAGCGGCAGACACCACGATCTTATCGTTCAAGACGTGTGATCCTTCACAAGTAGGAAGTATTCAAAATTATTATATAAATCAGGATGGATGTGACAGTCTTGTGATCGAGCAGACGAGCTTGTATCCTTTACCTCTATTAAATGCTGAGGCAACATCTGATTTCAACGGCTTTGACATTAGTTGTTCCGGAGAAGCTGATGGTAGTGTAACCGCAAATGTTTCAGGTATTCCGCCCTTTTCTTATAGCTGGTCAACCGGCGATACTAATCAAAGCATAACAAATTTGATTGCCGGTTCATATGCAGTCACGATTACTGATGCGAATGGATGCAAAACAAATAGTGAAGTGACGTTAAATGAACCGGGTCCCTTTATGGTCAGTTTCGTGGTTTCACAACCAGGTTGCTTCGATCAGAAAAACGGAAATATTACGGTTGAACAAACCGGAGGAGTGGCTCCGATCCGGTATTCAATTGATGGAATAAATTATCAGCCTTCACCATCCTTCACAAATCTTGGCGGAGGCACCTATCAAATCACAGCTCTCGATGCCAACGGTTGTGAACAAAAAGAAATCATCGGAATTAATGTACCTCTGCAGGTCAATGTAGAGCTTGGTGATGACCAGGTCATCGAATCTGGTGATACTGCGATTATCCATGCGATCGTCAATGTTCCTTTTGATTCACTTGCATCAATTGTGTGGTCCGGAATTTCAAATCCGAATTGCCCGACGTGTCTAACTCAAACGGTTGTTCCAATCAATACATCAACCTATTCTGTTACTGTCTCCACCGTTGATGGTTGCTCGGATGAAGATGCATTGACATTATTTTTAGAAAAGCATACGGAAGTATTTATTCCGAATATTTTTTCTCCGAATGGAGATGACATCAATGATCGATTGATCATCAGTGCCGGATCGGATGTGGAGGAAATATCTTCCTTCGTCATCTTCGATCGATGGGGAAATAATGTTTTTGCCGCGGAACATTTCCAGGCAAATGATCCAAATTATGGATGGGATGGGACATTAAAAGGAAGCAAATTGAATTCAGGAGTGTTTGCTTTTAAACTGGTTGCTGTCTTTAAAGATGGGAAAGAGCAGATCAGGGTTGGAGATGTGACACTGGTGAGATAGCAGGAGCGTGAGAAACGTGAGATGCGTGAGGGCAACTTAAAGAACCACATAAGCAGCCATCTGGCTGCAGGCAAAAATCCATACACAATGCACTCGCTATTCGAAGTTTTCAACTTCGAATCAATATTACAAGTCTGAATCAGAGCAGAAATCAACGGAAAGCAGCCTTCGGGCTGCATGTAAACAACATCATCATGATTTTTTTATTGACACAGATTTTTATTCAACCCCTTCAGGGTTGGAAAATCGCGCGTCACATTCTTCCGTGGGTTTCACCCACGGCTAATGACATTCGATCCTTTCAGGATCAGATTTTCCCTTAAACCATGACCTAAAACTAAACCGGTTGCTAAGACCAACACCCAAAGCCAATCTGTTACCCCGGTTTGCCCGGCAAACTGGGGACGGCACTTATGCAAAAGTGCCGGGGGAAATCAAGGTAATGACCCACTACCAATGATATCTTACTCTTACAGAATCAGATCATAAATTCCATACAGATTTTTCTTTCGTACCTACGGCACGAGATATGATTTACGGTTCCTGATGTTACCAATCTTGAGCCTCGATGGGGCATTGTAAATTTTTACTCATGACTTTAACCTTGAGACTAAGCCGGCTGCCATGACCAACACCCTTAAACCAATCTGTTACCCCGGTTTGCCCGGCAAACTGGGGACGACACTTTGCAAAAGTGCCGGGGGAAATCAAAGTAATGACTCACGGCCAATGATATCCTACCCTTATAGAAAAAATGTAGGGGTAACAACTCACAATTTACAACTGACCACTCACTAAAAGAATGAGCGCAGGATTATCATAACTTAGCCCCCAATAAACTGTTAGTACTTCATGGCAATACCCAAAAACAAATGGAATCTAGGTGAAAATGGAAAATCCGTCGGTGCTCCCGGCATAGAACGAGCGGTCCTGATTGGCTTAATTCAACCACCTCAAACTGAAGAAAAAATCACTGAATACCTTGATGAACTGGAGTTCTTAGCTCAAACAGCAGGTGCTATGACGGCCAAACGATTTATTCAAAAACTGGCGCATCCCGATTCGAAAACATTTATTGGCAGTGGAAAGGTGAAGGAGATCGGAGAGTATATCGAATCACACAATATCAACCTTGCGATTTTTGATGATGACCTTACAGGAAAGCAAACGAATATCCTGGAAGAAGAGTGGAAGGTAAAAATTGTCGACAGGACGAGCTTAATCCTTGATATTTTCGCGGGAAGAGCACAAACAGCTCAGGCGCGCACGCAAGTTGAATTAGCTCAGTTGCAATATTTACTTCCGAGACTACGAGGATTGTGGGAACACCTTGAGCGACAACGAGGAGGTATTGGGATGAGAGGACCCGGTGAACAGGAAATCGAAACTGACCGTCGTATTGTACGTGAAAAGATTGCTTTTCTAAAAAAGAAACTTGAAAAGATCAATCAGCAGAATGTGACACAACGAAAGAACAGGGGAGAACTTATTCGAGTGTCATTGATCGGGTACACCAATGTCGGGAAATCCACATTGATGAATATCCTGAGCAAGAGCGATGTCTTTGCAGAGAATAAATTATTTGCAACGCTTGATACAACGGTAAGAAAAGTTGTTTTAGGTACAATGCCATTCTTGCTAAGTGATACTGTCGGATTCATTCGCAAACTACCGCATCATCTTGTTGAGAGTTTCAAATCAACTTTGGATGAAGTGCGTGAAGCAGATATATTGCTTCATGTCGTCGATATTGCTCATCCTCAGTATGAAGATCATATCAATGCAGTCAACCAGACATTGCTTGAAATCAAAATTGATCAGAAGCCGACCATCATGGTGCTGAATAAAATTGACTTGTATCGAAAGAGAAACTATGATGCTTTCCTTGAACCGAATATTAAAGAGCAAATTGAGGAGGAAATGCAGGAGAGGTTGCGACATGAATACAGCCATGAAGTTGTCCTGATCTCAGCGACAACCGGTGAAAATATTGACAAGCTCAGAGAGATGTTGAAAACGTTTATCACTGATGCTTATGCTGTGCGGTATCCTTACAGAGTCAAAGAGTGGTAATCCCCGAAACATGATGGAAATATATACGCCCGACGAGGCGATACTCAGGAAGTATGCAGATCTATTATTGCATTATTGCCTGCAGGTAAAGGAAGGTCAGCGATTGTTTGTGTCCACTTCTTTTCTTGCAGAACCTTTATTGCTAGCTATACACCGTGAAGCAACGAAATCGGGAGTAGCTGTGGAATATGATCTCGCTTTCAAGGATAAAATGTCTGTTTACTGGGAAGAGGCGAAAAGTGATGTTCTTGATATGGAGCCATTTTTCCATCAATATGCGATGGAAAATTTTGATGCTTACCTGGCGATAAGAGCACCTTATAACATGCATGAAGACATGCATGCTACAGCAGAACAAAAGAAAAGAAAAGCTGCTGCAGGTGCAAAAGCAAACCAGGCTTATTTTAAAAGAACGGCGGATGGAAGTCTTGCGAGAAATCTTTGTCAATATCCAACTAATGCTTCTGCAGAGATTGCTGGAATGACATTAAATGAATATGCTGATTTTGTTTTTAATGCATGCCGGTTAAATGAAAATGATCCTGTGCAGGCATGGTTGAATGTCAGAAAAGCTCAACAAGGAATCGTTGATAAGCTCAATACCTGTGATGAGATCAGGTATAAAAATGAAAAGACTGACATTCGGTTTTCCGTCAAAGGACGCACATGGATCAATAGCGATGGAAGAGCGAATATGCCGTCAGGTGAAGTCTTCACAGGGCCTATAGAAGATAGTGTGCAGGGGATTGTACATTTTGATTATCCCTCTGTATTTGGAGGACACGACGTACAAGGTATTACGCTTACAGTAAAAGATGGCCAGGTCATTAACTGGGAGGCCGAAGAAGGACAGTCGGTGCTAGACCAGGTCTTTTCCATAGAAGGCTCACGCTATTTTGGTGAAGTTGCTGTTGGAACGAATTACAGAATTCAACGTCCAACAAAAAATATTCTCTTCGATGAAAAAATCGGAGGAAGTATACACATGGCCGTCGGTCAGTCTTATATTCAAACCGGTGGAAAAAATCAATCCACAGTGCATTGGGATATGATTTCAGATATGAGAAATGGGGGAGAGATTATAGCTGATGGAGAGATTATATATAAGGATGGTTATTTCCTGGAATTTGATGTACGATAATCAGTATTCGGTATTCAGTTCCGCCTTCGCGAAAAGTGCTTCGGCGGTCAAAGTCAGTATTCGGTATTCGGTAAACAATAGTCAGTTGTGAGTTGTCAGTTGTGAGTCGACAATTAGGCTTGATGTTTTCTACAAGGTATAAAAGCAAATAGAAAAAGCTCATTCAGATTAACCAAATGAGCTTTTTTATAAATTAAATATATAAAAATTACGTTTTACGTTTTACGTTTTACGTTCTCACTGCGCACCTAAGCTTCTAACATAGTTGACCACATTCCAGATGTCTTCTTCTTCAGGTATTTTATTTTTGAAAGAAGGCATGTCTTTTCTTCCGGTCTGCGTTTTATAAAATAAAGCACCATCAACCTCAGCTTTGAATGTTTTCGAAGTGAAGTCACCGGGTTCGGTATCAAGGGTTGCGGCTTTGGTTCCATCTCCTTTTCCGGTTTTGCCATGACATGACTGACAGTGTTTTTCAAACAATGCTTTGCCTTCCTTAATGGATGTGGCATCAGCCTTGACGGGATTTTTCATTTTAAGATACTTGTCAGGTACAACCCACGGATCCCCCTTTGATATAGCGGTGAAGGAATATAAGAAAGCAACAGAGACTGTTATTGCGAATAAAAAGATCAGTTTTTTCATGATGATTTTGTGATTTTTTATGTCCTATAAATTAAACTCCAATACAACAATCTTAGTATGGATTCAGCTGTAATTTCGGATAATAAATCCATTACTTCTTTTTATTAACACTTAATTCGTTTTTCCGAGCCTGTTAATTCTTATGATTTCCAAAAAGATGAATGCAATAAACCCCCAAATAAACAACAGGGCTCCATTGACAACGAAAATGAGCGCTAATGGTGAATTAGACCGGGCAGACCATAATTCCCGTTGCGTATAGAAATCGTTAGTCTTGGTGGGGATGCCCCAGGCAATTGATTTACTCACTTCCACATTGCCGATCGTTTCGTTGTCGGAGATCTTTGCTACTACAGTCACATTGCCTGATGCATCACCATGTATATCTGAAGGAAATTCAATACTGATGTTGCCATCTGCATCGGAAGTTTCTGAATCCGTCACAGGGAGCAATCCAAATTCACGCTGGACAAATACTTTACACTCTGCATCCGCGAGAGGTACAATTTTGCCTGATCCGTCAGGATGACCAATAAAGATTTTAACAATGCGGGATGTATCTTCCGCTTCCAAATTGATGGTCATGGTTGAAGGCTTGACAGAGACTGTTTCTTCCACATCTTCATAGTCCGGATGATTTTTGACATTGGCATAATAAACCAATTCAACAGTGGTATCCACACTTGAAGTAATAGGTATCATCCAATATCCTTCTCCTTTATGGTTTGAAGTATCTTTTCCAATGAGATTTCCGGGGCTTATTTCATTTTTGTAAAAACTAATTTCTACTCCTTCCGTATTTTGAAACTTGGCTTCTACTTTTGATCTTACCCTCGCTACGAGTTTTATTTCATGGTTGATTTTAAAAGCTTCAAAACTCATCCGCAATTCCTTCTTTTCGTTCTTCGCCGTAGTAAGGCTGTCACTTTTTGCTCCTTCTTTTGATGTTGATTCTCCTGCCTGGGAATATACTTGCGAGCATAAGCCTGCGAATAAAACAGTTACCACGTAGTTTCTCATCAACGAAGAAGAGAGTATAGTATGACAGATGTTTTTCATGGCCTTCAAATGATTTGCTTGTTAAGCGTTGTTTGCATGACAGTTTCCTCAGTGACTTTATCGTCTTTTTCATCAATAGTTTCGATCACCGGGATAATGGGAAAGAATCGTACAAGCAAAGTGACGATCAATAATGCCCCTGCAAGCGTACCTGCGGTAATAAACCATTCCGCAATTGTGGGTGTATAATGAGTCCATGCAGCAGGAGCCTGGTCTTTTGGAAAGAAAGGATGATTCAGCGTCGGAATGACAATTAAGAATCGTTTGAACCAGGCGCCTACAATCACCATGACGGAGATGACGAACATTGGCAATGGTTTCCTCCCTTTATTAAATAAAAGAACAATAATGGGAATCACCATGCCACCGATTTGTACGGACCAAAACAATGGAGCATACACACCGGTAAATAGTTCATTGAGATGTGCGCTTTCGGATCCTTTCATTTTATAGGCGGGAATAAAATATTCATTCACATTAAAATATAAATAGACAAGAGAAAGCAGTACAAGCAGTCTTCCCATTTTGTCGAAATGGTCCAGCGTGATATAATTTTCGAAATGATAATATTTTCGAAAAATATACATGGCTGCTATGACAGCACCGGCTCCAACCATAAACGCACCTGAAATAAAATAGGGACCAAAATTAGTACTGTCCCAACCCGCCCTCAGCGTCGTTGCAAACAACCACGATGTAACTGTATGTATTCCAAAAGCAACAGGAATAATCAGGACAGACAGTATAGTGATCGCTTTATTTAATATTTTCTTTTGCTCTGGTGTATCTTTCCAATTGTTGGCCATAAAAGCATACATCCTTTGTTGCCACTTCGGAATATTCTTCAGCCGGTCACGCATTAATGCCAGGTCAGGCAAAAGTGGCAAATACAAAAGCAAAATACTGATGAACAAATAAGTAGTAATGACAATGACATCCCAGGTGATCGGAGATTGAATTCTTGCATGAAAAATGACATTGAGAAAACGATCGGGTCGCCCCATATCAATGATGATGATCAATCCGGCAAACATGATCGAAGCCACAGCAATCATTTCGGAAATCCTGGTCAACGGAGTGCGCCATTTCACATTTGAAAGTTTCAGAATAGCACTGACGAGTGATCCCACAAGACTGATCGCAACAAAGAATACAAAATTGGCGATATAAATGCCCCAGATTGTATAATCTCTCAGTCCTGTTATGATCAATCCATTTCGAAGTTGTTGAATATAAAAGTAGAATCCGATAGAGACTGTGATGACAAGAACCGTGACCCACATCATTCCGATTGGCCCAAATTTTCTTGGCATTAATTCTTTTATGACCTGGTCATGGCTTTGTTGAAGCAGAGGATCGGTATGTGTAAATGGAGATTCCATGATCAGATTAATTTACAGATTTCACTTCTTCTTTAGGTTCTTCCATGTCTTTAAACGGGAATAAGCGATTGACCGGAGGTAAATAATACACTCTTGGTTTAGTGCCCAGATCTTCAAGCGCTCTATAACCTGCGCGTGTGGCCAATAACTCACTTAGTTTTACGGTATCTTCTCCATTCGTCACAGCGTCTTCATTTTCATCACCGAAATAAAACACACCATTAGGACAAGCCGTCACGCAATGTGGTAATTCACCTTTTCTTACCTGGTCCGGACAGAAATCACATTTCTCGACAGTACCTTTTTTGGCATTGACACCACCAATCTCCGGAGAAGAACATGAAGAAACGGATTGATCCCATGTCTCAGGTTCGCCCCAGTTGAACACACGTTGTGAATAAGGACATGCGGCCATGCAAAAACGACACCCAATGCACCGATCGTTATCAATCAATACCAGGCCGTCATCTCTTTTGAACGTGGCATCGACAGGACATACTTTGACACATGGAGGATCATCGCAGTGAAAACACATCGTGGGTTGCCAGTAAGGAGATGAGGAAGGATTGTCCTGCATCTTCAACACTTTGAGATATTCCTTTTGATGACCTGTATGATGATTCTTATCACAAGCTGCTTTACATTTCCTTGCATTCTTGCATCGTGCAAGGTCAACCACCATCACGAATTTCCGGCCTGGTATTCCTTTACGGGCTTCTTTAGCAGTGATACAATCTATATCAGAAGGTTCCCTGAGGTGTTTTTCATCTACCTCGACGATTTCACCATCGGGTGAAAGCAGTTTCACTTTTTTACTGCTTTCCTCCGCTACATCATTCTTGCCGCATGAACAGACCAGGCTTCCACAAGCCGTGGCTGCTGCTGCAAGTGTTCCCATTTTCAGGAAGTCCCGCCTGGCATTGTCTTCTATTGAATTATTTTCTTGCATGGAAAATCACTTTGATATGAGAATACAATTAGTGTTCAGAGCTATTTTGGCGGATGAATCCATCCCAGTACATCTTTTTTTGTCGCTTCTTTTTTGGATGAATTTTTGGTGATGAATGCTTTATCCACTTCGACCAATTTTCCATCCTTGGTCAGCATCTTTACTTTTTCACCGCTTTCGATCACTGGTTGCTGAGCGGATACTTCACCTGTGATCAATCCGGCTCCGGCTAACAGGCCAAAGGAGAGAAATTTTCGGCGCGAAGGGTTTTTATTATTTGCATCATCCATGATCTGTATTTTATTGCATTTATTAATAAATGTAAAAACCTTGCTTTTTAATTACTTCATGAGACATTAATTCCAGACATGTGTGATATTAAATCCGATCAGGTATTGTCCATTCTTGTAATCATTGGAGTTGAATACATTATTCCGCTGCGGCACGATGCTCTTATAATTGGTAAAGAAAATTTGGAATGTATGCGAGCTTGTACCGATTTCGATCCCAAATGAAAGATTTGGATTAGGATTGTTGGTATAATGTTTCGTGATGGGTTGATCGTAATCAGCCAAAAGAGACATGTGTGAAGAGACTTTATATCTGCCAGCCACTGAGATGGCGAAATGATCATTCTCCATGGCAGGTAAAATATTATCATCCTCATCCACATAGGATGGTACTGCATTGAAGTGTGAAATGCTTGGAGCAACCTGGACAGAAAATTTTTCAGAGAATTTTCGTGCCAGTATCACCTGGCCGAAATAGGAGTATCGATCTGAACTATTCACAAAATTTTCAGCATCCCTTGTATCGATCGCTGCATTTCCAAAAAGAGTCAGGCTGACAGGTGATCCGCCTTTGCGCGCTTGTTTGAAAATGGCATATTTAGCATTAAAGTCCCAGGTGATGTTTTCTTTGGTAAAACCAAATCCCAACATTAACTTATTTGCAGGGGTATAGCTAAATCCTAATCGTATGTTGGATGGAGCATACAGTCCCCACAGATCATCATAACCATTTTCTACGGTTCCGAACCTGTGTTGGATGACAAATTCGAAGGATCCTTTTACGGGGACCATGACGGATTGATTGTCGATCACCCACATGCCTTCAAATGTATTTTTTACTGGCCGAAGATCTTTTCCTGTCACAGAATCTTTTGCTTCAACTGTTACATTCATCAGCGTATCTGTTTGTGCCACGGCCGGTATGATGACAGCGCATAAGAGAAGAGCTGTGAAGAAACATTGCATTGATTTTAGAATCTTTTTCATTTTATGCTGATTTATCCAGTTTATTAATTGTTTTGGGCACCTTGTTGTATCCAGGCCAGCACTATTGCTGTGTTTGTGAGATTTGATCCGGATGGCGGCATAGGCAATGCTTCCAGCCCTGCCATCCACCTGTAAAGCGGACTTGATTTTGGCTCTGATGTGTTTACAAAATTTCCAATCGTCAAGGAATTGTATGCATTAGCCGTTGTGAGGTCGGGAAGCTGACCGCCGGTAATGTGGCATCCTGATACTGCGCAATTCTTTTGGAAAATAGGAATCACATCAGCTGAAAATGACACCGGCCCTTGTGGAGTTGCTCCTTCCGGAAAGATGACATTATCATAATAACACCCTCCCAGAATTGTTATAAAGGCGAACAGGACCGTTATGATTTGAATTCTCGAAATTTTCATCACATATAATCATTAATAGATGATTGAATATTTGTTGTTACAAAAAGGCATCCCTGATAATGGAGGGTTGACCATGTTGCTATTTCCTGAATTTCAAAAGCAGGTTTGGCTTGATACCATGTTGATAGTTGGATGCATTCCATATGGCAAGACCAAATGGCTGGTCGTCAAGACTTGTAAAATCAATATCCTGTTTCAGCACATCAGGAGTTTTCAATAACCGTTTGTATTCCACGATCCATCCGGTTCCTGTGTAAGTAGATGCTGCAGAGATGTCCGCTCTTCCATTTGTATAAGGAGATCCAATGTAACTCGGGACACATTTTGCACCTACACCACCATAAACCGGATCTCCGGCTCTTTGATAATCAGGATCTGTCCTTGGATCTATTGTACCACCGTCATATGTCAGCACACCTGATGAATCAATTCCTGTAACTTTTTTAGCAACGCCACCCTGTAAGGTGTCTGTAGAAAGAATGTGGTTATAATTTGTAGCTCCCGGAATAATCCAGGCCGGAACATTCACAGATCCTCCAGTACCGCTTAATTTAAGGCTCACCCTGTTGTTGAATGGACCACCTTTTGCAGTACTATATTTTGGTGCAAAAGGCCATGTCGTGTTCGTACCACTTATAACTACATCATCCATGTGGCGACCATTGGCACTTCCACCTGTTAGGTTGGTGATGGCAGGTCCGCCCGCCCAATCCTGGTAATTGTCATCAAACATCCCATACAATGGAATTCCTCTGCTCAAATATCCCCACCACATATCTATCTTCTCATTGGCACCTGTGGTGTAATGGTTGCCACTGCTTGCATTGGATTTATATTCAGCAGGTGTCACGGAGTAATCCGTGTAAGGAGTAAACACATGGCAACTTGCATAACAAGTCTGCGAAGGGAACTTAACTGTGGAATTATCAATATTCCAAAGCATAGCTATTTTATCTTCACCCCAACCTTCTCTTGATAGAATCCCGTTTTTATCAAATGTCCTTGCTGTTGGTTCCTGGACCCATCTCTTGGCACTTGGATCAAAATACCAGGGTGCGACCTGAACACTCTGTGTGTTATCGGGCCATTCGGCAAGAAAATAAATGTATTGATCATCATAAAGTGACCGCAACGTGGCAGGATATTGCTCCCCGATGTATCCTGTGAACAGATTGTTACCGGGTTCTGGCACAGTGGGGGTAATATTTAATGCGGGAGCCTGATCCCAAATTCCTTCTACGGTGCCATCGATCGTTGGTGGAGTCGTCACTTTAATGGATACAAGATCTTTTCCGTCCACACCAGGAACCGCAACAAAATGATCATCATTGGTGCAGCTTCCAAAATATAGTGTCACCATCATCACTGGGATCAGAATGAGGAGGGTTGTTTTGAATTTGCTAAGTTGCCAGTTCATTGATATTAATTTTTAGAAGTTAATGAATTGTTTTTTCACTCTTTAAGTCAAAACTAGATACTGGTTCATGACAGGGAAGTGATTTAAGTCACTGGAGATTATGATAGTTATCATGAAAAGGAGATCGCCCGAACGAGGATTTTCTGTTTTGTCAATTTTTATATACGAATTTTCTTATCTTTCTACCCTCTCCCCGACTTATTGCATAGCATGGACTGAAAAATTTATGATAGCCATGAAAAAGTCGATTTTATCCTTCTTCTTGTTTTCATCTACATTAATTCTGGCTCAACCGGGGACGGTCAGCGAGCATCTTAAAGTGGACCAGTTTGGATATCCTCCGGATGTACAGAAGATTTGTGTCATCAATAATCCGCAATCAGGATTTGATTTTAATGCCGGTGATTTTTACACACCCGGCGCCACATTGCAGGTAAGAAATGCATCGACGAATGCATTGGTTTTTTCAGGGCCTGCCACCGCCTGGCATAGTGGAGCAGTTTATGCTCAAAGCGGAGACAAAATCTGGTGGTTTGATTTTTCATCAGTGACCACTGTAGGTTCTTATTATGTTTACGATCCAACCAACAATAAACATTCTTTTTATTTTGATATCAAGCCTGATGTATACGTTGATGTCATGAAACAGGCAATGAGAATGTTTTTTTATCAACGATCAGGATTTTCCAAAACCGCTACTTATGCCGGCGATTGGTCTGATGGCGCAAGTTTTCTTGGAACACAACAAGATCTGGATTGTAGATTGGTGACCAATCCTATTGCATCAACTTCAAAAAATCTCAGGGGCGGATGGTTTGATGCAGGTGATTATAATAAGTATGTCAACTTCGCCTACGAACCGATTCATGATCTTTTATTTGCTTACATCGAACGGCCCGATGCCTGGGCTGACAATTACAATATTCCTGAATCAGGAAATGGAATTCCGGATATCCTTGATGAAGTGAAATGGGAACTTGACTGGCTGCGGCGAATGCAGGAATCAAATGGATCAGTCCTGATGAAAGTATCAGTGACCGATTATGAAAGTACAAGTCCTCCGAGTGCTGACGTCGGATTCAGGAGATATGGTCCTGCACAAGCATCTTCTACAAGAATGGCTGCGAGCATGTATGCTATGGGGTCATTAGCGTTTCAACAATCAGGAATTCCTGCTCTGCAATCTTATTCGGATACTTTAAAAACAGCAGCCATAAATGCATGGAACTGGTTAGTGGCCAATCCCGGTTTTTCAAATTATGATAATGCAGGATTCTTAAGTGCTAATCCGGAGATAAGTTCTTATCAGCAGACCTCATCACAAGTCGGAGCGGCAGTACTTTTATTTGCCATTACCGGCCAGGCAACTTATCGTAGTTATGTGGATAATAATTATACGCAGATACAACCGATACAATGGACGTATTGGTATCCATGGGAAAGTATTATACAGGATTTATTGTTGTATTATTCTTCATTGCCCGGAGCAACGACGGCAGTAAAAAATGCAATTCGTAATTCTTTTAATTCGGCAATGACTAACAATAGTCATTTGCTTCCTGCTTACACCAATACATCTTGCGCATACAGAGGATTCCTGGAGGATGGAGATAATGTTTGGGGAAGCAATCGGCCACGGGGACATAACGGTACGACATTTTATGATTGGATTCAATATGACCTGGGCACAGACACTATGCCAAAGCGAAATGCTGCGGCAGGCTATGTTAATTTTCTTCATGGTGTGAATCCTATCAGCAGGGTGATGCTCACCAATATGTATGATTTTGGTGCAGAAAAATCTGCAAATGAAATGTATCATTCCTGGTTTGGGGATGGGACTGTGTATGATGATGCGCTGACTTCGCAGTATGGGCCTGCACCAGGGTATCAACCCGGAGGTTTCAACCCGACGTATCAACCGGATCCATCTTACCAGGGTAGCATCGTGCCGCCACAAAATCAACCTTCTTTAAAATCGTATAAAGACTGGAATACAAGCTGGCCTGAAGATTCATGGGAGATCACAGAGCCATCCATCTCTAACCAGGGATCTTACATAAAATTGCTTTCAAAGTTTCTTCCGAATCTTGATCCTTGCAATGAACTGGTGACAAATGACGGCGATCAGGGTCCCGGCACTTTACGTAATGCCCTGGGTTGTGCTACTTCAGGTGATACCATCAGGTTACAAATCCCGGTGATTGATAGCATCAAATTAACTTCAGGACCGTTGGTCATCAGTAAACAGATCACTTTTATCGATTTGCAGCCTGGTTTGGTTAAAATATATTGTGGGTATCCCGGAATAGGTTTCACTATTGCTCCAAATATTAATATAACGCTCAATAATATTTCATTCAGGGGTATTGGAACGAATATCATTAAAAATGAAGGGACTTTAAAATTACAGAATGTCACTCTGCATAAGGCAGGCCTCAGTGGACCACCTTTATTGAATTTGCACCAGGCTACGGTTATCGGAGCGGTGAACATTGTGAATTAATTTACGATTTACGATTTACGATGGTTGCTGAGCTGTAGCACGAGGTTGTGTAGAGCAGGTCGAAGCATTCGATTTACGATTTACGATTTACGATTTACGATTTACGATTTACGATGGTTGCTGAGCTGTAGCACGAGGTTGTGTAGAGCAAGTCGAAGCATTCGATTTTCAATTTTCGATTTTGATTAAGATAATTGCATTGGTAAAAAATATTTCAAACTGAGATTGATAAAGTGTGACATTCGCTGACTTAATTTCTCATTACTGAATAATAATTTTTCGCATTCCAATTTCCCGTTGATTGGTTTTTGCCCGGCAAACATATAATCCGGCAGGAAGATTCAAGTGCAATGTTTCTGAATCACTGAAAAATTTGTGATGCCATACATTTATTCCAAAGAGATCATGGATTTCTAATTCGAAATTATCCTTAGGCTGAAGATCTTCAAACTTGATAGTGAATGTTCCATTATTTGGATTCGGGAAAATATTGAATCCTGTTTTTGGATTCTTTAGTTGTTCGATTCCTGTCTGGGGCAGACCATCTGACACCGTAAGATCATCCACCCACCAGGTTTGGTCTATTGGTGAACCGACGCCGATGTATGGGCCATAGAATAATTGATTGAACATCATATCTGGATGCGATCCTGTTCGCAACAAAATGCTGTCAGAGCTGATCAGCAGCTGGCCGTCATACCAATACCTGATTTTTCCATCCGGAATACCTATACCCCCGACGATGCTATTCAATTCGAAATAAGCTTCGATGAAATGCCAGTCATTTTTATAATAGGGGCCAGGTGTGTCCCGGAAATAAATGGAATCTGCATGCCAGCTTCTTGAACTATAATAACCATGGCTACTTCCGGGACTCGCAAAACAATCTTTTTTATCCAGGTGTCCTACAACACCATTGCATGAACACGCAGACCGGTCTTCTGTAAATGGATAAGAATTGAAGTCACCATTGCAGCCTACAAAAGAGTTATTATTTAATAAAATACAATTGGGATCCACATTCTTGCTGTCTTGCAAAGCTAAAAGAGGCTTGCCGGCATTTTGTTCGATATATGTAGTGAGATAAGTATCAGCAGGTCCCTGGTAAATCCAATCTTCGTTAGTCAGTACGCTCCATTCGTGTGGATGATAGGGCACACCTGAGCCTACCCAATTGCTACTGTATTTGACCCAATAACTAATATAGACCTTATCGGTTGGAGTGAATAAATGGCGTCCTGCGCCTGATGTTGTAGCCCCCTGCGTAAAGTGACCTTCATAGGAATGCGTGCCGTTTTTATACTCATTCGTCGTTCGCTGGTCCTTGAATCCGTCATACCAACCCTTGGCCTCAAAATCACCTGTTTCGAAATCTTCAAAAATTAGAATGTTCTGTGCTGCAGAAGGTAAGGATACCAGGCAGTTCAAAGCAGGAAAAAAAATAACGATGAATGTAAAAAAGTCGAGTTTCATATGATTTTTCCTGTTGGGCCCCAGCCTTTATAATACTGTAAGTTATGCATTGATGCCAAAATATCCTTGATTTTTCTATCAGGATTTTATGCTGCGCAGGATCATCTGATCTGCTGTCCGGGATCATTTGCATCAGGATTATTTAATCACATCTTTGGACTTTGAGTCAAATGCTTTAAAATTTCTATTAGGGGATTTTAATCAAGTGAAGTTGGGGTGTCACTCATGTAGCTTGATAGTATTGGCCGGATCTGTAAAAAGGATCCGGTTTTTTAATTAATGCAATGTGCGCAAAATCATATTCATGGCTGACCCAGGTCATTTACGTTTTGCATCTGATTCTTCAACTTTGAGTTGATGATTATTTATTTGATTTTAAAAGCAAACCAGGTATATGGCAACAACGAAGTGGAATCAATTCTCCAATCTGGCAAGCAGCAAAAATTGGATACATCATTTTCTGAGTGAGGCGGATGATTTTTTGAAAATGCGGGAGTGGGATCAAAAAAATGAAGTTCCCCCTTTTACCATTCATGAGAATGAGGATTTTTTATTTCTCGATATTGTAGCTCCGGGAATGAAGAATGAAGATATCACCGTGGTGGTGGATCACGGAATCCTGGTCATCAATGCATTGATGAAAGATGAAAATCCCGATGGCTGTGTAGCCAGCTACAGCAATTTCAGAAGATCTTTTTGGTTGCCATCATCAGTTAATCCAAATAAAATAGCAGCGAAGTATAAAGAAGGATTGTTGATGCTAAGGCTACCAAAAGGTAATTCCTCCTCCCTGGGGTATACGAAAGTTATCCCTGTAGTGTAATTGGAAAAGGGGCTCGTCACCGGGCCCCTTATGTAGTTAAAAATTCAAGAACATGAGTAGTAATAAAACAATTTCCGACATCATGACGCCGCATCCTATTGTGGTCAGGCCAGATACCCCCATTGATGAAATTCACATCCTTTTCGAGAGGCATTCCTTTCATCATTTGCCGGTACTTGATAAGGGAGTGCTGAAAGGAATCATTTCCAGGTCAGATTATCTGAAGATAAGGCACGTGTTGGCTTATACATGGAACGGGGAAATCATCATCCGGGATTTATACAGGAAAATGAGTGCAGCTGATATTATGACCGGTGAGCCTTTGAAAATAGAATCATCAGATACAATAGGCCTGGCTGCAGATATTTTCCTGGCTAATGCATTGCATGCACTTCCGGTCGTAGATGATGGTGAATTGGTAGGCATAGTAACATCACATGATGTACTTGCTTATGCCTGTCAACAATGGGTCTGAACATGTAGTTAAATTTCAATAATTCATGAATATGAAAACGATCACTCCATCCGATATTCAGATAAAGGAGATCATGACCACAGATCTTCTGACCGCCGCACCTCATGAGACTCTTGAATCTATAAAAAACAGGTTAATCCTCAATCATATCCATCACATTCCGATAGTCTCCGGTAGTAAATTTCTGGGCATCATCAGTTTAAGTGATATCCATATGATGGAGCATCACCTTACACTCTTCAACGCCAAAGTGGCGGAGGAAGTCAACAAAAAAATATTCTCAACGATACTGGCATCTGAAATCATGACCAAAAAAATGGTGAAAGTAAGAGAGGATGAGCCCTTGAGTGTCGCCCTAAATTATTTCAGGGAGAATTTATTTCATGCTTTACCGGTGGTCGATGCTTCGGGTCACCTGGTAGGCATGATCACTCCTGTGGATCTGATCAGGTATGCCTATGATCCAGTCAAATTGATTTAATACCGAAGATCATTAAGTTTTTGAACGGAATCGATAATAATATCTGATCCATGGATTCCAATCAGTCCTTCTTCTTTAAATTCTGACAGGCAACGGATAATTGTTTCTTTTGCCGTTCCTGCCATATTCGCAAGGTCTTCCCTGGAGATGGTCAACGTTGCCTTATTATTTTTTTCATAGGAAGTATATAGATCAATAAGTGTTGATGCTAATTTCATCCGGACCGATCCAAAAGCCTGCAACAATAATTTTTCATCAGCTTTCAATTGATCATTGGAGATTTGATGGAGAAAATAATAAGCAACTCCCGGATGTGTCAATGTGAAATGGATAAATTCATCTGTCTTCACAGGAATAACTTCAAGGTCCTCAAATACTTTAACGGTCTCCCTGTAACGCTGGCCTGAAAAAGCAGATGATACGCCTATAATCATTGGCGGTTTGTAAAGATGTGTGATGACTTCTTTTGAAAAATCATCAATCTTTGATGCGATGGCTCTCCCGGATTTCAATAGAAAAATATTTCTGCAGGTCTGGCCTTCAGCATATAAAAGATCTTTTTTCCGGATTAATCTCGATTCTCCTTCTTTGAAATGATTCGGGAGTGCTTCGAAGAGTTGCTTGTCAGTAAGGAGATTGATCAATGCACCTCCATGAACAGCCGGATCGGATGCAGTTTTTCTTTTACTTAACCTCATCTCAATGGTATCGAGCAACGCTACATCATCATAGGGTTTTGTAATATAATCATCTGCCCCGAGCGTCATGCCGCGACGCACATCAGCCAGTTCAGTTTTAGCCGTCAGGAAGATAAATGGAATATGAAGCGAGGCCGGGTTTTTTGAAAGGATGCGCAATACCCCATAACCATCTAACTCGGGCATCATCACATCGCAAAGAATGAGATCCGGAGTATCCCTTAGAGCTGCCGTGACGCCTTCCTTTCCATTGGCAGCCGTCACGGTGTCGTATCCGGAAAGGACGAGTAATTCGCCGAGGTTTTCTCTTACATCTTGATTGTCTTCTATAATCAGGATTTTATTTTTCATATAGCATAGGGATCGTGACTGTAAATGTAGTGCCTAGTCCGGCATGACTGGTAAAAGAAAGTGATCCATTCAAAAAGTGTAAATAAGAATGTACGATGGCCAGGCCGAGGCCGGTTCCTTTAATGTTCATGGCATTGGAGGCCCTGAAAAACCTTGTCCCAATATATTTCTGATCTTCCGGAGGTATCCCCATGCCTTCATCCTTGATTTCTAAATAGAGATTGTCACCTTTCTGAACAACATAACAATTGATGGTTTTATTTTCTCCTGAATATTTGATAGCATTTGACAAAAGATTATAAAGAATGTTACGCAACATACTCTTGTCAGTGGTCAGTACAATATCACCGGAGTCCAACTGCCAAAATAATTTTTGTCCTTTCTTTAGCAACCCTTCCATTTCACTTTTGAGCTCAGATAAAAGTGAATCAAGAGGGAATTGACTGATCAATGGCTGAAACTTACCTTCTTCAAGACGATTGACGGATAAGAAATCACTCAGGATATTATTAAGATGATTGACACTTGATTTAATTTTTTCCACATGACGATTCCTGTCAGCAGCCTGATCAGGCTCTTCATACCGGGTGATAAGCCCTGCAGAAGAAAGGATACTACTCAGTGGAGTTTTGAATTCGTGAGAAGCCATGGACATGAAACGGGACTTTAATAATCCGAGCTCCTGTTCTTTCTCCAATGATTTTTTCAATTCTTCCTGTATGATCATCAGGGCTGCCTCCGATGCCTTATGTTTATCAATGGCCTGGTTTAAAAGTTGGTTGGTATCAAGCAGTCGATTGATAGCATACTGCAGATCTACTGTACGATCATTCACAAGTCCTTCAAGCTCCTGGTTAAGCTGGATAAGTTGGTTCTCTATAGTTTTAACATCACTGAGGTCATGAATGATCCCGGTAAAAAAATGCTTCTGATTGAGAATAATTTCACTTACGGCCAGTCTTGCAGGAAACAGTTTGCCGGTCTTATGAAGCCCTTCAATTTCCCTGCCTATGCCAATAATTTTTTTAATTCCTGTACTCAGGTAATTGTGCACATAACCGGAATGAAGCTCACGGTGAGGAGAAGGCATTAAAATCGTAATATTTTTTCCGATGATTTCGTCATGATCATATCCGAAAAGCTTTAAAGCAGCAGAATTGACCATCAGGATCGTCCCTTCCGTATCAATTAGAAAAATGCCATCAATAGCTGTTTCCACAATTGACTTCATTATAATGAAGGAATGCTCAATTTCAAAAACAGAATATATGGACATAATATATTTATTTACATGTATAGCTTTTTGGGCTAATGACTACAATCAATTTCAAGTATGACGGAGGTCATTTTAAAGGCCGGTGATGGCCAATACCTTTAAGCCATTGAAATCTAAAGATCATGAAACTTCTGGAATTAAATTTAACAACACTCATGCTGCGCTTCTACCTGCTGATGGCTATTGTGATTGGAGCGGGTTTTATCGGTCAATGGTGGCTGGCGATTTTGGCATTGCCCGTCTTCTTCAGCGCCCTGATGGGTATGAAGTTTACTAAACCGCAAAGGAAGAGTCAAAGTAAGGTTTCAGCAGTGCGGGAAATGCGCCATGCTGCTTCAGAGCAGAAAGAAATGATTTTCAAAAAATCCTTTTAAAAAAAAGCATATGGATTTTACAGCGCCCGTTTCAAAATTTATGACCAAAAAACTGATCACGGTTCATCCGCGTGATCGGATGTCAGCCGTTAAGGAAATATTTGATACGCACAGGATTCATCATATTCCGGTCGTAAAAGATGCTGTCCTGGTGGGGATCATCAGCAAGACAGATTATCTACACTTCCTTCGCGGGAAAAACATCAACGAATATGAAAAGCTGATTGACAACAGTCGGTTGCACAGCTATACAGCCGAAGATGTGATGACGAAAGGTATTGCTTCTCTTGAATCCACCAACCGTGTCAATGTAGCCCTTGAAGTTTTCTCAGAAAATTTATTCCATGCCATTCCTGTTATCGACAGCGGTGAGTTAGTTGGCATGCTTACGACCCTTGATATCATCAAGGTATTAATGGAAGAAGACCGTGTCCGTATGTTGTCAAATTAATCTGCCTGAAGCGCATGAATATAGAGGTGTATAGTGTAAAAGGATTTTCGGGTAATCTGCTGAAGATAAAACTGGAAGAAGCCCTTGAAAAAAATAAACTCTCCGGCGAGGTGAGTTTATTCAATCATGTGGATCAGTTTATTGAAGCCGGATTGTCTTCAGTGCCTGCATTGAAGATTGGCAATAAAATCATCGTGCGTCCTGCAGATCACGACATCGATGCCATGATCCGCGAGGCTATGGATTTCATCAAAAAGGAGCAAGTCGGATAAGCACCTTCAATGAACTGATAATCAACGCATTTTCCTTCCAGTTCACCATCAATGATTTTTTAGGGTATTCCGTTCAACTAAAAACCAGGGTTGAATGTTATAAAAGCATTGTCCCGTATTATATCACATCCCTCTCCGGGTAAAGGTGATAGATAGACATTGCCCTTGCATGGAAAGTGGACATTCGTGATGAAGAGCGGACAAAAAGGAGTAGTAACCACTAAATCTTCTATAGTATGAAGCTCTATAATGTAGGTATCGGAAGTCTCATCCTCCGGTTTGAAATTTTTGCAGCATTTATCGTGATTGCAGGATTTGCCGGTTTTCTTTACATCGGACTTGTTGTTGGGATGATTCTCTTTATCTGTAGTATCGTCGGACTCCAGTTTAAAATGGTTTCAAAAGATAAAACAGCCCCTGTCCCGTTCAAACATGAGCACATTCCTTTATTCAGGTACAATCTTTGGCACCAAAGACATCACTGGACAACACATTAAGGAATTACGAATTACGAATTACGAATTACGAGTTACGAATTTGGATTTACTTAGGGTATCAACTTAGGCGGAGGCAAGCCCCGCCAGTACAATTGTATTTCATTAATTTCTAGGTATTGGCGAGAGTTTAGAAAAACTGAGGCGGGGGCAAGCCCCGCCAATACTATAAAAGAAAGAGAAGGTATTTGTACTGGCGGGGCTTGCCCCCGCCTAAGTCTATTAATGTTGCCCCCGCCTAAGTCTATTAATGTTGCCTCCGCCTAAGTCTATTAATGTTGCCTCCGCCTAAGTCTATTAATGTTGCCCCCGCCTAAGTCTATTAATGTTGCCCCCGCCTAAGTCTATTAATGTTGCCCCCGCCTAAGTCTATTAATGTTGCCCCCGCCTAAGTCTATTAATGTTGCCCCCGCCTAAGTCTATTAATGTTGCCCCCGCCTAAGTCTATTAATGTTGCCCCCGCATAAGGCTATTCATCTTTCGCAAGCGTAAGCTTATTCCTTTCCCAGTGAATAGTTTAAGTCAATATGAACAATAACCTCACGATTCACGCCTCACGATTCACGACTCAGTGCAATTCAATAGTCTCAACGTCCGGAATATTGATCGTCTTTAATTCGATATGTTTTTGATGGGCCTTTGATTTATAATCATGCAGGATTTCAAGGATATCGCGATCGATGTAGACACTGTCTGATCCGTTGATTTCGACTTCAGCATATTCCGGCAGGTTGTCGAGCATGTCCATAAATCTTTTCTTGTTAAGAAAACTGACATTTAAAGCAAGATCGATGTTGAAATATTTGATGTGGCCTACTGTTTTTTCTTTAATGGAAAAGCCTGCACGATACGTATGCTTGATGAGAAAATAAATGGCATAAGTACAACCGATGACTACACCGATCAGCAGATCTGAAAAGAGTATTGCGATGACAGTGATGATGAAAGGGAGGAACTGCTCGCGTCCCTGTTTATAAATAGCCACGATCATTTTAGGTTTGGCCAGGTTATAGCCGGTACGGATCAGGATCACAGCAAGAATACAATAGGGAATCTGGTTGATCCACCTGACTGCAAATAAAACAGCAAGGATTAGCCAAATCCCGTGTGCAAATGATGACAATTTCGTTTTAGCTCCTGCCTGGGCATTGGCGGAACTTCGCACAATGACTGCAGTGATAGGGAGTCCTCCTAAAAGACCACTTAAAAAATTGCCGGCACCCTGCGCTACTAATTCCGTATTCTGAGGCGTGATCCGATTGTATGGATCAAGCTTATCGACGGCCGTTACACTCAATAAAGTTTCGAGTGATGCCACGAAGCAGATCACAATGGCATTGCTCCAGATTTCTGTCCTGCTGAACAGCGCACTAAAGTCTGGAAGTTTTATTTCTGAAAATATATCCTGTGGAATGGAAACAAATTGAGATGGCTTTAATGCATGCGATTGAAATAATTGATTAAAAACAATAGCCAGCAATACACCTGCAACAACTGTGATGAAGGATGTGGGAAGAAAAGTAATCTTCCTGGCCAATGTTTTTTTCCACGAGTAAAGGAATAATAATGCCAGGAAGGAAATGATGATAGGACCGGCAGATGTATGGTGATAAAGATCTCCAATGTGACTATAACTATGATGAAAAGTGAAAATGTTGAACAATTCATTGGTCCAGAAATCAGGTTTGTCATATCCGATGATCAATGGGATTTGTTTTGAAATAAGAATAATCCCGATGGCGGTCAGCATTCCTTTGATGACAGCTGAAGGAATAAAATGAGTAAACCCGCCAAGTTTAAAAAAGCCCAACAACATCTGTAATAGACCGGCAATGGCCACAGAAAGGAAGAAAATCTCAATAGCTCCCATCTGTGTGATGGCAGCCGCACAGATGGCAGTTAGTCCGGCAGCCGGACCGCTGACACTCAATTGCGATTTGCTGATCAGGGTAATAACGATTCCCCCGATAATTCCTGCCAGCAAACCCGAGTAAACCGGTGCACCAGATGCAAGTGAAATCCCCAGGCAAAGAGGCAGAGCAACAAAGAAGACCGTAACACTGGCTTTGAAGTCATGCCGGATAAATGATCCGATGTAAAATTTTATTCTTCTTTTACTTAAGGCCATAATGAATAGCTAAAGTCGCAAAAAATAACTGTGCTGAGTGTATTTAATATTCATCTGCATGAAAGCAGGTCAGAATGGAGAAGATGTTTTAGGTGGTCATTCAGGATATTCATCCTGGTTCATGATCAAAAAATACCAAATCAGTAATGCAGCACTAGCGACAGCCAACCCGGCCATGACTAATGCAACTATAAGATCGGTTTCCAAACCCTTTTGATACATAAATACAATCAGGCCCCCGATCGTAATATCCATCAGGATAAAAAACAAAAGACATATCGGTGCCAGTGTAAAGCCGATGGATTTTTTCTTCAATAATGTTATGCCGGTAATCATCAGGCCGGGGAGAAATACAGCCAGGTCGATCACATGGACCGCATTGGTAAATAAACCTGCATCAATAATATTTTGGGGAATCCTGTGATGAATGATGGCCGGAATAATCTCAGAAAGCCAAAGAAAATAAAAGAGGGCTGAGATAATTATAAAAAACAAACCCGTAACCCTGATCCAGGAATTGTTCTCAGGTTTAACGAGGTTAGGTTCCCTGGCCTGCAAATAAATAAAATACATCAAAGAATAAAAAGACAAACCGAGATTAATACAATAAAAGATAAAAAGCGAATTGAAGTGAACATCAAAACAAAATATAGTAAAGGTGTACACCAGGTAAAGGTTTGTCCCCGCCCAGAGCAACAATGAAATTTTATTTCCATTCCGGGCAAGCAGGGCAGTGATCAGAAGAACAGGGACCACGAGGAATAAATCGATCATGTCCTGGCCGACGGATTGAACCTGCCAATTAAAGGCTTCTTTAATATAGAAATTAACTGTAAAAAGCCCGGTGTAACTGGTATAAATGCATGTTAATGCCAACGGCACGGAAAGGAACACGATTGCATTAAGTCGATTTGCAGTCATGACTTGAATGTTCAGGACAATATTAATAAAGTGAAATCAGAAACGGGGTGATCATCATCATATACCTAAATGATATAAAGTCAAAAAATCAAAAGCCCCTGGGGGAGATAGGGCCAGAAATATTATTATTCTAACGAACTTTTATTTCTTTTTAGTTCGTCTCACCCATTTGAAAATCTCTACCCACATCACTCCTGCAAATGCAAATGAAATGCAAAGCGCCAGGTCCCTGGAGGTCGGCTTTACAAACAGAAATAAATTCCGTACCGGTGGAAAATAGATGGACATAAAAAATATAGCCAGGGAAGCTAAAATGATGACCAGGATCAGGTTGTTTTTGTACCTGATGGTAGTGAATATCGATTGATGGAAGGATCGGTTGACGAGTGTCAGAAAGATATTGGAAAATATCAACGTCGTATAGATCACCGTACGGATGGTCGCTTCATCATGAAGTGTATCCATGTAATAATAACCGAGGCCCAGGCAAGCGATTGTGATGATTGATCCCTGGATAAGACTAAGCGTGAGTTCCGGTAGAGTGAAAAATGAGGAGGTAAGTTTCCTTGGAGCTTTCTCCATCGAATTGGATTCCATCGGTTCGCGAGCGAAGGCAATGGAACATGTCGGCCCCATGATCAGCTCGAGAAAAATCACATGGACCGGTAAGAAGAAATCGCTGAACTTCCACAAAAATAAAAGAGGTATCGTAATGATTAAAATAATCGGAATATGGATGGATATAATGTATTGAATCGCTTTTTTCAAATTTTCATAAATACGTCTGCCCAGTGCAATGGCTTCTGTCATATGAATCAGGTCATCATCCATCAGTACGAGGGATGAAGCCTGTCTCGCAATTTCACTGCCTCTCAAACCCATAGCCACCCCTATATGAGCGGCTTTGAGTGCAGGCCCGTCATTCACTCCATCACCAGTCATGGCGACCACTTCTCCATTGGCTTTTAATGCTTCGATGACTTTTAATTTGGCTTCAGGAAACATCCGCGCGAAAATATTCACGCTGTTTACTTTTTCGCGAAGCACTTGCGCATCCATGGTCATGATATCATTTCCGACAAGAAAAGCTGAGCCAATATTAAAATGGACCTGGTGTGCGATGGCCAAAACAGTATCCAGGTAATCGCCTGTGATCAATTTGACTTTTATCCCTGCTTTATAAAATTGACGGAGCACATCAGCAATGTTTTTCTTTGGAGGATCATAAAAAGCGATCAGGCCTAAAAAATCAAATTCAAATTCCTGCTGAGTT
The DNA here is from genome assembly GCA_963746195.1 of uncultured Saprospiraceae bacterium. Classification (GTDB taxonomy): domain Bacteria; phylum Bacteroidota; class Bacteroidia; order Chitinophagales; family Saprospiraceae; genus Opimibacter. The sequence continues at coordinate 898,093 of CAVVAS010000005.1, forward strand.
TGTGGTAAATTTTGAACATCCATTTGCGACTTGCCAACACCTAACACCCTGTAACCTGAAGATGCAAATACTTTTGTTTTGTCCAGGATAATTTTCTTTTGATCCGAACTCAATTTGCATTGTTTCAATACGCCTTCCACGCTTCCTTTCACAGCTATAATCGAATTCCCGGACGTATCACTGAAGACATGCGTCATGAAAGGTGGATGACCACTCAAGGGATACTCATGAATCATGGAAAATATTGGGCGAAGATCTAAAGGAGTTAAAGCTGTATACATGTCATGAATGGCTTTCTCCATGCTATCAAATGGAATAATTTCTGAACTCCACATGGCATATTCCAAGACAGTATTGAATTGGAAGGGCTCTTTTGTGTAATCAAATGTAAGGTCCCGGGTAAAGTCATAAATCGTTGAAAGAGCCATCTTGTTTTCTGTAATCGTACCTGTTTTGTCGACGCAGATGACAGTAGCAGCACCCAGGGATTCTACAGTATGCGGGCTTCTCGTGATGACTTTACTTTTGTACAATTGAAATGCACCCAGGGCCATAAATGTGCTGAAGGCTACCGGAATTTCTTCAGGCAAAACGGACATCGCCATGGTAAGGCCATGCAATAATCCATTGAGTATGCTTTTCGATAAATAATAATTGACACCCCATACGACCAGGAATGCACCGACACCGGTCCATGCCATCCCGGTGACAAAATTTTTAATCTGGAGCTGAAGCGGAGTATTTGTGATTTCTATTTCCTGCAGCGACTGACTTATTTTTCCAAAGGATGTATGCGCACCGATGGCCGTCACCCTTGCTATACAAAACCCGGTCATGATCATGGATCCCTGGAAAATGATATGATCAGGAGTTTCCGAATTTTTTGATACCGGCAAAGATTCACCGGTAAGAACACTTTCATTGACAGTGAAATCATGCATTTCGATGATTTCAGCATCTGCAGGCACAAGGTCTCCATCTTCAACCACGATCAGATCATCGATGACGATATCCGCTGATGAAATATTGATCGTAAGACCATCTCGGATCACCTTCGCCCCTGGAATCGAAAGCTTTTTCAATGCGTTGATCGCATTGCGACTTTTATTTTCCTGGTAAATGGATATACCGGTGACGAAACCAATCGCAATGAGCATGATGGTGGCTTCGTTGGGTTGTCCTAAAATAAAATAAAGTAATGCTGCACAGGTCAGCAGGATGATCATTGGCTGAATAACGATTTCTTTGATCGTTTTAAGAAAGAGATTGGGTTTTGCGACCAAGGCCGTATTCGCACCGAATTTCGATCGATTCGAAATGACTTGCGATGATGTCAGTCCTTTATAAGTATCTGCAGGCATTCATTTGAAATCTATTATTTTCCATTCACTTTTTTCTGCGCTTCATCAAATTCTTTTCTTGTCGAAGATGCATTTCCCTTTAAGGCGAGAAGTTTTGAATAATATTCTTTTGCTTTTGCAGCATCACCCATTTTTTCGGCGGCTTGTGCTGCACCGTATAACGCATTTAATCGGTTAGGATTTGAAGAAAGCGAAGTCTCATAAGCAGTTAATGCCTCTGAAGGTTGATTGGTGACCATCAACAAATCGCCATATAATTCACTTGCAGGAAGTAGCGCTCCCGGTGTATTAGGGGTTTTGACAGAGGATTCTTCAAGCTCCGTTGTGTTCTGCATCAGGTCTAATGCATTGTCAAAAGATTCTCTTAAGTAATAATACCACGATTTAACGGCATGCTTTTGATTAGCAATCTGTTGCCGCCAATATTTATTGTCAGGTGAATCTCCCATGCTTTCTTCTAACTTTTGAAGTTGTTGTATGGCTTCTGTCGCTACAACAAGCTGACCATTGCGGGCACCGCCGATACCCCTGGCGTACCAAATGAGAGCTTCATACTGTGGGAAATTTTTCCACATCAATTGATTGGTATCCGGACGTGCTATTTTTGCGGCTTCAGCCCAATTGTGTTCCTCAAGCAGAATCCTTGCATGAGTGGCAGCAAGGCCATATACCGTAGCTGCATTTTCAAAGAGTGGTTCTTTCAACGTATCCAATTGCTTAACCACTTCTTTTGCCTTTTCATCTTGCCCCAGTTGTAAATAAGCATATACTAAATAATCCATAGCCTGAAAAGCAATAGGGGAAATCTTGCCCTCAACGGGATGCTTAAGTGCAGCATTTATAGATCGTGTATTCCAATCAATGGATTCCTGCCATAGTCCGAGTTGCGAAAAAATATGGGTTGGCATATGCAATGCATACGGAATTTCAGGAGCGATCTTTCCGTAATTCCATGCCATGTCAAGTGCTTTCGAGGCAAGTGGCGGAACATTATATGCATTGATGCCGTAATTAAATGCACCGGGATGATCAGGATATTTCTGCAATATTCTTTCAGCCATGGTTCCAACTTCATTTTGAACTGTGTAACTTTTATCTGATGGCGAAACCGTAGCTAATCTGAATAATCCATAAAATAATTCCGCTTCAGGATCATCCGGTAATTGTTCATGGGCTGTGGCCCATGCTTTCTCAGTATCCGCAAGTCGTTCAATTTTAGTTTTTGTGCCTTGTTGAAAATAAGCGGAGACTGTGGCTAAGTAAATTTTTTCTTTATTTGTTTTGGCCAGGGTCAATGCTTGTTTAGTGAGTATGTAACCGGCTTCGATGTCTTTCTGCGAGGGAATATCAGGCCACAAAGGATGAATGTAAGTCATCGCTTTTCCCCAGTATCCCCAAAAGCAACCAGGATCTTTCCGGATGATCTTGTCGAAAGTGTATGCAGCATCTTCATAAGTCATGTGATGTACCAGGGCAATGCCGAAACGAATCAATGAATCTGTTTTCGGATTGCAACCATTTGCAAACTGGACAGTGCCGTATATAATACCCGGTGACAGGTAATTTTTTGCTATATCAGCTTCATTTTTCTTGCATGCAATTAACAAAATGAGCAGGAAGCATAAAAAGGGGGGGATAGATTTCATAATGCGCAATTTTATCCGGGCTATTATCTTTTCTTGCCGATAAGAGGAGAGGGAAAGGTAACAAACTTGGAAGAATTGTAAGTGTTAGTAACATCCTAATGGGTGAAGGGTATTCCGGATAAAATAATGGCCGGATTTCATTTTCAATTCGAATGATATTGTATTCTTATCTTAAGGGTTGTCTTAGTTATACTGATCAAGCATGGATTCTTATATCATTGATACTCCTGATTTCCACCTGACGCAAATGGAGTTTTTGACCAGGCTGTTAGTGGCTTGTGGCATTGGATTGCTTATTGGGCTGGAGAGAGAGCATGATGCATTGACAAAGAATGAATCTATTTTCGCCGGCATACGGACTTTTGTTTTACTGACCATGGTTGGTTTTATCGGCGCGGCGATGAATTTTATTTTATCTCCCCTGGTTTTTATCATCGCTCTTTCAGGAGCAATTATCCTGATCAGTCTTTCTTATTGGATCACTGCGCACAAAGGTGATGTAGGAGGTACTTCAGAAATAACAGCCATCATTGCCGTTTTATTGGGTGGCATGACCTTTTTAGGTCATATAGAAATCAGCCTGATGATAACCGTGATCATCATGGTACTCTTGTCTTCAAAGTTGAAATTTCAAACGGTCATTGGAAAAATAACGAATGAAGAGTTGTATTCCTTCATCCGGTTTATTGTTGTCGCTCTCCTGATATTTCCGTTTTTGCCTGATAAAACTTACGGACCTTACCAGGTGATTAATCCTCACGAAATCGGGTGGGTCATCATTCTTATTTCAGGCCTGGGCTTTGTCAGCTATGTATTAATTCGTGTGTTTGGATCGGGAAAAGGAATTTTGCTTACCGGTATTCTTGGAGGGCTTTTATCCAGCACCATGGCGACTTATGTTTTTTCAAAAAAAAGTAAAGAGCAGCCGCTTTTATCTGCTGAATGTGCAACTGCTATTTTCGCTGCCTCATCCATCATGGTGATTCGTGTACTGATCCTGATTTTTATATTCAATAAAAATTTGCTGCCTGATTTATATCTCTCATTTTCCATTGTATTCGTAGCGGCAGCCGGTATCACATTGTATTTTTATAAAAAGAACAGGCGCCAGCCAGATATCGAAGCCGCCATTCCACTCGGCAAACCATTGAATTTATCAGGAGCACTTTTGTTTGGAGTGATATTTACAGCGATCCTTTTTCTTGTGGCTTTTACAAATGATTATTTTGGAAAACAGGGAATTTATTTTACAAGCGGTGTTGCAGGATTGACTGATGTTGATGCCATTACCATTTCAGTATCCAAACTGGCGAATGATAACATTACTTTATTTTCAGCCCAAAACGCGATTTTAATTGCGACGATCAGCAATACACTACTGAAATTTGGCATTGCGCTCTGGACCGGAAGTAAAGAAATTCGCAGATACATTTACATCGGATATGGTGCTATATTTCTGGCTGCTGTGTTAGCACTTGTAATATTGAACATTTTATAAGATACTTATTGCCTATTGCCCATTGCCCATTCCTAACGGCTGCAAGGCACTTTTCTTAGCACCCGGGTATCATCAAACTTCAACATTTTGACATCCTTAAATACCGTTACGCCATTCACTTCGGCTTCATCTCCATAGCCTTCGATGATATCGTTTCCCTGTTTCTTAAAGGCTACCTGCCTTGACTCCATCCTGTCATTGGATCTGAATGAATAATCCGCAATCAGAAGGTCGCCATTCATTTTTCCTTTCAATGATCCCAGGATTTCATCTTTTTGATAATACTTGAAAAGTAACAGACCGGTCGTAGTCCCATACAGGTCACTCAACTGCAGGTAAATGGAATCCTTGGCGCCTATATATCTATAACAATCAGGTGTTGGCTTTGCATCAGCTGTGTTATTCTTATATGATTGTTCTTTAGTCGATGATTTAGATCCGTCGTTGGATTGATCAGATGATTTGTTGGTGCAGGAGATGAAGAATGTACCGGTGATCAGGAGAAAGAGCAGGTTGAGTTTCATAGTAATATTTATAAATATTTAAAGTTAAACCAGGGCAAAATAAATATATATTTTGCAATGTATCCGTCATATATGCTGAACCAGGACTTGTTCAAGTTCATGCGCACTCACGACGCCCGAATGCCGCCATTTGATTTCTCCATTTTTAAATAACAATAAAGTGGGTACGCTGCGGATCTGATACGCAGAAGCAGCATTTTGATTTTTATCGATGTCCACTTTTAAGAAAGAAACCTTTTCCCCAAACTTACCATGCACGGATTTGAGAATCGGTTCCTGCGTCTTGCATGGACCACACCAAACTGCGTGAAAATCGACCAAGGTTGGTTTGCTGGCATTTATTTTATCAGTGAAGGCAGACATTTTTTGAAAAGGTTAAGGCAAAGGCTGAGGCGAAGGATAAAATTAAACAAATATCAATCTCCAGACAGCGTTTTGATCCTAAACTGCATCTCTATACTGCAAACAAGAGATACTATGAAAATGACTAGAATTTTGATTTTTATGATGGTAGTCCTGGCTATGGCAAGGTGCAAGGACTCCGAGACATTTATTCCGGATCCTGTTCCGGAGGTTTTCAATTCATCGGCATTCGTGGAAGTGAAGGATGTGAATGGACTACCGTTGGAAGGTGTAGAAGTTAATTTAGGTACTAAACAGATATTTACGGATGAAGATGGAGTGGCATACCTCAGGAATGTTGAAATGGGAAAAACGACTTATGTCACTGCCACCAAAGCAGGATTTTTCCATGGATCAAGACGTTTTTATCCATTAAAAAAACAGACGCAATATCTTAAAATCATTTTGCTTTCTAATGCAACAACTCAAACGATTCATTCAGGACATGGAGGATTAGTGGCAGTTGAAGGAGGTATGACACTGAATTTTCCTGCTGATGTTTTTGTGGATCAAAGCGGGAATAATTATGATGGATCTGTTTCTGTATCAGCACAACCAATTGCCGGTGGTGATCCAAACCTGTCTTATAAAATGCCGGGTGACCTTGTTGGAAAATCAGAAAATAATGAACAACAAGCTCTTGCCAGCATGGGCATGGTCGTCGTTGAATTAAGATCTGCATCTGGCGATCTGCTCCAGGTAAAACACGGATCAACAGTTGAATTACGCGTAGATGTTCCTGCATCATTGATTGGAAATGCGCCATCCACTATTCCGATGTGGTATTTTGATGAGACCTCCGGATACTGGAAACAAGAAGGTGAAGCATCACTTGAAGGAAATACTTATGTCGCTCATGTCGGGCATTTCAGTTATTGGAATTGCGATGCTTTTTTCCCAACGGTTAAATGGGGAGCATCATTTGCATATGACGATGGATCGCCTGCCAGCCAGGTTGAAGTTTGCATCACGATTGTTGATTTAGAAACCACGAGATGTGCATACACAAATGAAGAAGGTGCTGTATGTGGATTGGTTGCCGCCAACCAGGTATTATTGATGGAAGTCAAGAGTCCATGCGGTGATGTATTACTTTCACAACAAATTGGACCATTCTCAGATACGACGATGATGGGCCCGTTTACGATTCCATCCACCAATGTGACATTAACCGCGGTATCAGGAAGCGCAATAGATTGCAATGGTGCCCCGGTAACGAATGGGTATGCAAAAATCAAAATCAGTGGACAAAATTATTATGCAGTCCTCGATTCCGTCACAGGTGCATTTTCACTTTCTGTGATCAATTGCGACCAAAGTGATGTTGCCATTACTGTTGTAGATGAACTTGCATTAAAACAAAGTCTTCCACAAACATATAGTTACGCACCCGTCATCGATGCAGGAACCATCACAGTTTGTGAAGCATTGACAGAGTACATTGATGTCCAGGTTACCGGATTTGCTGAACATACCGTTTGGCCTTTGCCAATTGTAAGCATACAGGGAATGACTAATTATATTTCTGCAACAGACAGCATTGGTTCTACCTACAGGTATTTCTATACCAGGTTTGACGGATCCGCACCAGGAACGTATACGCCTGCTGGTTATGAAATAGGATTTCAATTGCCTGCCGGAGATTTTGTCAAGGCGACTTCTGTGACCATAGTTGTAACATATTATGGAGGACCGGGTGATTACATACAAGGAAACCTCAGCGGTACAGTCAATACCGGTGCAAATAATGGAAATGTGGAATATCCGTTTACCGGGACGTTTTCTGTGCTGAGACAGTAGAGGCAGATTTCTACCAGCAAAGTAAAACTTTGCCGACACCACGACGTCGTTCAACCAATGCCGAACGAAAGAAATTAATTAGTGTGAATTCGTGTAATTCGTGGCTAAACAGGTTAGAGCAGTCGAATAACGAATAACGATTGAGAATTTAGAAGTTTTTAAAAACGGGAAGAAACACTAAGAGGTGTGAGCAAGGGGATGGAGTAAAGAAAAGTTTGGAATTAATCATTCTGAGCAGAATTCAACTCCTTCCCTTTTTTATTTTAGTCTATGGTTTATAGCCTCAGCAGCCAGTTTAGTTTGTAGTCTTTAGGCTTAGGGGTCAATTAAAATAATTACCATTTAATATTACTTAAAGCCATGACCAATGACCAAACCCGGCAGCCCTGACCTTTAACCATTGACTTTTTTTAATGTATTGTCGTATTTGTTGTTTCCGGAAGCCTGGATGCTTCCCAGCTTTTTATTCCACCGGATAATTGATACACTTCTTTAAAACCCTTGGAGCGTAATTTTTTAGCGGCTGCCTCACTTCTTTCACCAATCTTGCAGTAAACGAAAACAGGTTTGGATTTATCTAGAGTTTTGATCTGATCGTTAAAATCATGTCCTTCCCAGTCGAAATTCTTCGCATTGATCATGTGAGCTTCAACATATTCATCCGGGGTTCGAACATCAATGATTTGAGCTCCGGGCGTCTGACTTATTTTCTCTGAAAACTGGGCTGCAGATAGGGAGAATTTTGGATCGCTTTTGCCGGAACATCCCATAAATACTAATAAAATAGCGGGAAAAAGTATGCAGATAAAATATTTCATTAGAGTTATTTTTTTCCAGGTGAAGATTTACGGATCCCTCTTGTCTCGCAAAAATAGAAATATTTTAAAACAACAACTAAGTCAGTAATTGGCGGTATGAATCAGTTTATTGCCCATGCATGTTTTGCCCCTACAGGGCAAGTAGTTTTTTTGTATGTCATTTGTTACCAACCTTTAGCCCCTCTGGGGCAATGTAGATTTAATATCGCATTGTCACATAATCACATTGTCACATTATCATATTGTCACATTAACACATTTCCACATTATCGCATTGTCACATTGTCACATTATCATATTGTCACATTAACACATTGTCACATTGCCACATTGTCACATTATCATATTGTCACATTAACACATTGTCACATTATCATATTGTCACATTAACACATTTCCACATTATCACATTGCCACATTGTCACATTACCACATTTCCACATTATCGCATTGTCAAATTATCACATTGCCACATTATCACATTTCCACATTAACACATTGCCACATTATCACATTTCCACATTAACATATTGTCACATTAACACATTTCCACATTATCACATTATCACATTGCCACATTGCCACATTGTCACATTATCACATTGCCACATTATCACATTGCCACATTATCACATTGCCACATTATCGCATTGCCACATTATCAGATTTCCACATTATCACATTGCCACATTTTCACATTACTTTGTTAGTGAGCTCTCACTCTCTCACGTCTCTCACTTCTCTCACGTTCTCGCACTGATGGCAAAGACTATATATTCCAGGAAAAACAGCAACCAGATAAACTGGTAATAAGGAGCCATTGATTTTTTTTCAGCAGGCCTGATTTTTGAAGCAACAAATAATAAAGCGAGGATAAAAATGATATGTGAAATCATCATCACTTTGACATTCCAATATTGTGGAAATTGTTTGACGATAACAAGAATGATCCCATACATAAAAAGCAAAATCAGGTTGCCCAATAGGAAAACCTGTTTTGCGCCAAGTTGAATTGAAAGAGTGCTGATCTTGTGACTACGGTCACCTTCCATGTCAGGAATATCCTTAAACCAAGCGATCACTAAACTAAAAACGAAAATGGCACTGGCGAGCAACCAAATGATCGGTGGAATGATCCGACTATGATTGATAACAGAATTAAAATGGAGAAATAATCCAAAATTGACCACAAGTCCGCGAATCGCAATGATGCAAAAAGCAGCCCAGAAATAAAATCGTTTTAACCGGAAAGGTGGCAAAGAATAAATCGTTCCTAAAAACAAACTGATCAATATTGTAGCCAATAAAAAACCACCATAATAAATACCAATGACAACCGAGATCAGTAATGCAACAAAAATAATACTGCGGGCCACCGAAACCGTATAAGCACCAGAAGCAAGTGGCAGATATGGTTTATTCAGTTTGTCAATTTCAATATCGGTCAACTGGTTCAGGCCCACGATATAAATATTTGCTCCAAGACAAGCTATCCAGGTGAGAATAAGATGTTGGATGTGCCATTGACCATCATGGTTACCGGATAGTGCAATTAAATACAACGAAGTAATGCTCACGACCGTACCAATGACAGTGTGCAATCTTGAGAATAAAAGAAAATTCCTGATCGTACTCATCAACTTATGTTATAATCCACCAAACTTTAATTGCAATGATTCCCAAAATAATGATCAATGCAAAGATCTGGTATCCATTGAGATGTTCCCGATATTCAGCAGGAATATTCTTTTGTTTGCCCATACTGAATAAATAACCAAGCAAGGCAATGGGAATAAAAAGAAATCCCGCAATCGAACCGATCGTAACCCGCCAGATCAATTGAAGTGCTCTGAAAAAACCCGTCTTTTCTTTTGCTTCAGCATTTGTTGGTGCAGAAGCAGTCAACATGGGAGAAAGAATATCAATAGGTTTTTTACCGGCGATGGCGATCCCGTATTTCGTTTTTGCCGATACCCAATGCGGAGAAGTATATCGGATTTGCAGATCAATAAATCCGGCTTCTTTCATCCATTGACGATATTCCTCATCTTTGGGAAATAACATCCAGGTTGTAGCCAATAAGCGCGTGAGCCATCCTTGTGGTTCCAACGGACCGATCATCAATGCAATCCCTCCGGGTTTGATGACACGAAATGCTTCTTTTAATCCCTGCAAAGGATCAGGCCAGTATTCAATGCTTCCTGCAGAAATATACCGGTCAAAACTATTGCTCTTCACAGGTAGGTTTTCGGCATCGCCAATGATAAATGTGCACCCTTCCAATACCGATTTAGTGCGAGCTCTTGCTATTTGATGTGGGCTTTGATCAATGCAGGTTATATTTTTTGGATCCACATATCGAATGATGCCCTCTGTATTAAAACCGGTTCCTGAACCAACATCCGCTACCGAAAGATCACGTGAATTAAACACAGCTAATTCCTGGCATTCATCTCTCATCTTCTTCGTCCAGAACAAAGGATTGACGAGCTTATCATAAAAGATAGACAAGAACCTGTAAAACCAGTAAGCTTCTTTTTTATGTTGGACAAAACGCATTGACAAATTACGATTCACGAAAAACGATTTTAGTGCTGCAATTAGTTCAGCTTCACTCAATGATGAGATGTTTTATGATTGAGTGGAGTCGAAGTGAAAAATTCAAAGACTCACGATTCACGACTGACAATTCACGCTTTTTAGGACGCAGATTTATGAAGAAAATATGGATTTATTAAGATTAATATTACTTATTTGGAAGATAACGCAATAATTTTACTGACATGCAGATTATTGACTATGCGTCTCTCACCTCTCTCACGTCTCTCACTCCTCTCACATGGGTGATCGCTGAAACCGGACAAATGGCTTCACAAATCATACACGCAATATCACAGGGAGTCTGAACTGCAATTGTATCAAAATCACTGATAAAACTTACCTCCTGCGGACAAATAGCAACGCAAACACCACAATTAATGCAGGCATTCCAGGAAATGGAAAAGATGACAGCTTCATTCTTTCCCATGATTATATTTTTTTGAAAGGTGAATCAGGACTGAAATATCCAGCCATCGTAAGGAATAACGCATTATTTCTTTCCGGGATATTTTCTGTTTTAAATATGCGGGATTTGATTTCATAGAGCTCCCACATTTTCTTGCCCATGGCGTTCATCCATTTGTCTTGTTGGGCACTTAAGTTTTTTGCATTTGCAGGAAGACCTGATTTAATAAACTCACCTAAAAATTCACCAGCAATTCTGCCGCCACTCAGTGCAGTGTGAATACCACCACCTGTGATCGGATTCACATGTCGCGCTGCATCACCCACCAGGATCAGGTTATCTGCATACTGAGTTTTAAGCGGATGGGAGAGTGGAACCCCTCCGCCTTGTATTTCCAAAATCCGAGCATCGCGAAATCGTTTTTTGAAAAATGAATTTTTAATGAAATGATCCAGGTGCCATTGCGCATTGTGATCCGACATCGGGCAAGTAATCCCCAAACCGATTTCAGCATAACCATGACCTTTCGGGAAAACCCAGGCATAACCACCCGGTGCCCATTCATGCCCGGTGATGATTTCCAATAAACCATCAACACTGACTCCATCCACAACAAACTGAAGACAACTTGCGAGTTCATTAAAATTTAAATGTGTTTTTAATCCTGCCCATTTACCGACTTGCGATTGCAATCCATCTGCACCGACAATAACTTTAGTAAGGACTTTGATGTCTTCATTGAAATGTTTGATGTGGACAATGACCTGGCCATTTATTTTTTCATAACCTTTCGCCTCGGCTTTAAGCATGATGTGTGATCCTGCTTTTTCGGCAAGCGTCATGAGATAACGATCAAATCTGCGGCGAAATACAATATATCCCAGCGGTTTCTTATTTGCCTCTTCACCATAAATATCCGGTTTCAGCTGACGATAATCGATCAGTGCATTCTTTCCTTCCTGATCATATATATTGAAACCGTAGATGGCCTGCTCAATAAATTCATCGCTGATGGGAACATCATTGTCTGTAAGCGCATGGCTGCTGACGGCACCAGAACACTGCACAGGAGCGCCTAATTCCTGGTGTTTGTCAAGCAATAGAACATTGAGCCCTTGTGCAGAAGCATACCTCGCCGTCGTAGCACCTGCAGGACCGGATCCAATAACAACCACATCAAACTGATCCATTACTCGTTGTTTCACTACAAAGTATACAGAAATTCAATTGGAAAGTTCGGTTAATTGAGTTTATCCGGTCGAACATGCAGTAAAGAGGGATAAGAAGGTAAAGGCGAAGGCTGAGGCAAAGGAACAATTAGGTTACTTATCTTCTTTCCTCAATTTGGATAATTCATGAAATAATTCTTTCTCTTTCGACGTAAGATGCGTAGGGATTTTTATTTTATAAGTCAAAAATAAATCTCCAAACTCACCTTCTTTCTTGTAGACAGGGAATCCTTTTCCTTTAAGTTTCACCTTGGTTTCATTTTGAGTTTCAGGTTTGATCTTGAGTTTCACCTTACTGTCAAAGGTATCGACAGTAAGTTCGCCACCTAAGACTGCAGTAATCACATCAAGGTCAACATCTTTATAAAGGTCAATCCCTTCGAGTTGAAAAGGGGTGTTATTGCTGATTGAAAAAGTAATGAAGAGATCTCCGTTAGGACCGCTATTCACTCCCGGCCCTCCGTGTCCCTTGATTTTTATTGTTTGCCCGTTTTCGATTCCTGCAGGAATGGTGATACGGATGTTTTTTCCATTTACAGTTAATGTTTGCTTTTGCGTTTTAAATACATCCGTCAATGAAAGATGCAATTCTGCTTTGAAATCCTGGCCGCGGTTCCTGGACTGGCTTCCTCTTCTGCCAAATGTATCTGAAGTTCTGCCAAATGGTTCATCGCTACCGAAACCACCGCCGCCAAACATGGATTCAAAAAATTCGGAGAAATCGCTGTCTCCAAATGAACCGGTTGTTCCTTGTCTTCTTGAAGTACTTCCGCCGAACTGTTGTTGATATTGGGCTTGTTGTTGCCGCTGTTTTTCATATTCTTCAGCATGCATCCAGTCTTTACCGTACTTATCATATTTAGCTCGCTTGGCAGGGTCGCTCAGCACTTCGTTAGCTTCATTGACTTGCTGGAATTTCTGTTTGGCATTCGGGTCTTTTGGATTGAGGTCAGGGTGAAGTTTCCTGGCCAGTTTTCGGTAAGCTTTTTTGACATCGGCTTCTGTTGCGCTCTTGTCAAGTCCAAGTACTTTGTAGTAGTCAATAAATTCCATATGCGGCCATCATTTGGATTTGTATCAATCTCTCATGTCGATTAAAAGTTCATTCTGATAAATATCCGAAGTTAAATCTTTTCAAAGTATGGTCTTTTGAAACATTATGAATAGGTCAAAAGATTTATCCGTTGTTATAAAAAAAAACAGTGGAGAAGTACGAAACTCCTCCACTGATATAACTCAAATTTTGAAACCTGAAAGACCGATTAATTTGCTGGCTTAGGAGCAGCCGGAGCAGTTGTAGTTGTTGGAGCAGCTTGTGGTTCCTGGCCCATGACAACACCTTTTGCTGATAGCGTTACATCCTTCTTTTCAGTGCCTTTTGTAACTGTTACCAGGTAACCATTTGAATGGTCAGCATTTTCCAATTTATTGGCAGCAGTAGTTGTATACCCGGCAAATTGTTTTGTCAAGGTCGTTTTAACTTCTGCAGGCAATTCAGTAGTCTTAATGGCTGTAGTAGTTCTCATCCATCCCCCTGAAGGGTTGAATTTAGCACATTGAGACATATTGTTCATTTTGAAATCTGCTGCGTAGTTTTTGCCATCTTCCATTTTCCAGCTTGCTGTTGTGACAGTTGGATATTTTGATTTGAAGGCAGAAGCTACTGGTGCTGGTACTTTGTCAATCGTTATTTTTTGAGCGCCTATTGAGCCACATACTAAGAATGCAGCACACATAAGCATGATAATTTTGTTTTTCATGATAATAGAATTAAATGGTTAAAAAAGAAAGTCAATTCCAAATAACACTGTATTTGGACAAAGGGGGAGATAACTTCAGACAGTGGGTGGGTGGAAAATGTCGGGCACATAGTCCGACAGGTAACATTCGTGGGGGAAATGATCAGCCCTGGTCACCTGGATCATTGATTTGATTCCGGATTGGTTTTTCGGAAAGGCTAAAAGGCCGATCATCTTCGTATGTTGGTGGTGCTTTGGCGGAGAACTATGAGATTTCTGGGTATCGTGATGATCACGCTTGTCAGACATCCCGTCGATATTGAGAAGATGTCCGGCAACGAAACCAAAAACAGTAAAATCGGTTTGTTCGGTTGATTTGCAATAACGGTACATCTCAGGAATATCCTGAAGGCTTGAAAAATCCCCCATCGGCAAACAGACTGTACCGACGGCATAATAGATAAAGAGAAATATGCTTAAGATTTTGTCCAAGATGGTCTGCTACGTTATGTGGAACGATTGTACGGCAAATTAACGCACAACAATACGACAGGGATATAACCCGTGATGTTAATGATATATAAATAGCGAATTAAGTTTTCAGTGTCAGTCGATTATGATCGCCCCGCTTATAAAATGGGTCTTAGGTTGTTGGTTGTTGGAAAATAGACTGGTTGTTGGTTAATTGTTGTTAGCCAGCGGAATTATATTTCGATGTCCTGTTTGTACTCGTATTTTGCCCTCGTTTGTTCGTAAAATTTTGTCGCATGTGTGCTGCTCAACCCTGGGGAAATGATAAATGGATCTTTGAAATAATTCGATCCTGAAAGGATCAAATGTCATTGGCCGTGGGTGCAACCCACGGAAAATGCATGGTATAAATTCCAACCCCTTAGGGGTTGAATAAATTTCTGCTTTCAATTTTAGAAACTGTCTGGCGATGCTTAGGCAACAGTTTTTTATTCAACCCCTCCGGGGTTGAGAATTACTGCAATTCCTTATTCCGGGGGTTGCACCCCCGGCTAATAATGTTAAAGTCTTTCAGACTTAAGATTCTCCTCTTTTTATGCCCCTGCATTTCTTCGAAATGTTGTCCTCTGTGTGCTTCGCAACCCCTGGGAATAATAAATATCGATAAGTATTAAGTTTTTGTTTATAACTGATTACCGAATGCCGAATACCGAATACCGATCACCGATCACCGATCACCGAATACCGAATACCGAATACCGAATACCGAACACCGTTTACTTTTTCTCTTTCTCACCAAGTGAAAACCAATTGCCTGAATCATCCTTGAATAAAGCCTCGAATCCATAGAATTCTTTTTTTGGTGCTTTTGTAAATTCGACCCCTTTGGCTTTAAGTTCTTCATAAGTAGCGAGCAGATCATTGCATTCGAAGACACCAAATCCAAATGTGCCCTGCCGGACTAATTCTCTCATCCGTTCAGCCGACTCTTTTTTAAACATCATTCCTTCATCAATGGACATCAATGTTATCTCAAGATCAGGTTGATCAGGAGGACAAACGGTGAGCCACCGCATACCCGGACCCATAGGCGCATCCGTATGAACTTTAAATCCTAGTTTATTGACGTAGAAGTCATGCGCACTGTCCTGGTTGAGGACGAAGATGCTGACGTGATTCAGTTTAGTAATCATTCTCTTATTTTTTTGGATTAAATGTTGATGTAAAATTCAGAGACGATTCACTATTTCATTTCTTGAAAATTGCGAATTTTTGAATAACCTTTTTTTTCTGCAAAACAACCCGGAATAAAATTCAGTGGCGTTTCTGCGATTTCCCTGAGTAATTTATGTTGGCGCGCCTGGTAAGAAGAAGGATTTTGACCCACGATTCTCCGGAAGAGACCGGTAAATGAGCTCAGGCTTTCGAAGCCCACCTCATAACAAACATCTGTGACGGACATGCTGGTCTGAAGAAGAAGTTTTGCATGTTCAATCCTGACATAAGTCAAATATTGATGCGGTGTTTTTCCGTAAATCGTCCTGAATAAACGGATAAAATGGAATTTCGAAAAAAGTGCTTCGTCTGCGATGACTTCAAGGTTGATGTCCTCATGAAAATGGGAGTCAATAAATAGTTTGGCGCTTACGATTTGACGGTATAAATATATTTTCGGATACTCATCTTTATTCTTCATGATCCATTCCGGATATTATCCTAATGATGGAAAAAAAACCTTACCAGTTGCGGAACTCCATACAATCTCCACAGCGTAAAAGTTGCACCCGCCAGCAATACAAAGGTCAGACCTCTTATCCATTTATTTCTAATTGAAAATAATTTAATAAAATCAATAATAAACCAAATGAAATATCCGAGTTTCATCAAATCCGAATACTTAAGATTTATGGAAAGACCAGATAAAGCATGAATCACCAGCGCACCTAAGGCAAATGCAAATTGTAACATAATCACTGATCCGACAAGGTAAATAGCAGCGACGAGAGATTCAAAGTAATTGTACTGATGACGTGTCACAAGCAAATAAAGATAGAGTGCCTGGAATGGGATGATAATCGTCAGGATAAAACTGAGGTGACTTATCGCCAGTTTGGTAGCTCCTGATGGACCCCAATAATCAGCATAATTGATGACGGTATTTTCTCCGAAAGTTACCTCCATCCAATAGAGAAACAGGATGAAAATGGTCACCCAGATTAAATAATAGGAAACAGGTGATTGATATTTTTTTCTTTTCCCGTCGATAAAAGACGTGACGGTCTTTCCGGGGGCAACAAGCATTCTGAAAGATGTGTAGAGAAATCCATGCTCAATATGCGTGAAGAAATGAAATATCTCGCTCCAAAGAAATGAAAAAGTGATTCTTTCGACAACGATCTTTTGCCCGCAATGACTGCAATAAAGATCCTGAACCGGTTGTCCGCAATTTTTACAATAATTCATCATTCTTTTATTTCATTCATGCAAAGGCAAGGGTAATGGCTTCTTCCAATGAGATTACTTTCGCGGCCTGATCTGTTAATTCAGGCATAAGGCCAGCCTGTTCAAATATTTGACTGATCACTTGCATCGACCTTTTACTGGTGCTCCAGGCATTATAATGTATATTAATAATCTGACTGACCGATCTCATGATCTGAACCGCTTTTGCATTTTCGCCAGTAGCTGCGTGATTGGCGGCGATCAGGCTAAGTGCGAATAGAATCATCTCTTTATCTCCTGCCTCACGTCCTTTTGTCAACGACGTCAATAATTGCTGATGAGCTTCTTCATATTGCTTTTGTATCGTCAGGCAACTTCCATATAAACCACACGCCCAACCCATGGTAGCGAGAAAATTCACTTTATTAAATATATGGATAGCCTGGTGATAACCGTCTCCTGCCCGGGTAAAGTCACCTATAAAGTAAAGGAGATTTGATTTTTGAAAACAGACTATTGCTTGTACTAATTCGTAGCCGGTCGTGTTGGCCAATTGCTCCACTTCATTGATGAGTTGAAGAGCCTCATCTGTCATCCCCTGGGCTAATAATACTTCGGTATAAAACGCCTGGCTGATCATGGCAGGCATCTTATCCTCGCATTCTTTTCCAATCTCGATAGCATGCTGAAAATTAGAAGCGGATCCCAGGTCTTCCAGGCTAAGGCCATTCAAACTTATATACATCAGGGACCATGCAAGGTTCTCTTTATCTTCTGTGCGCTCAAGCAATTTCCGGCTTGCGGTAAGAAACTCGTGAGATACAATATATTTTCCTGCATAATAATAAAGTACCCCTGTAGATAATAACGCAGTTCCGCAGAGATTTAAATTCACCTCGCCGGAATCAGCTTTGTCCATAACCAATGGAATCGTCATCCCTGCACTCTCTATCCAACTTAAAGATTCATTGATATGTCCGCGATAAAACCAAAGAGGCATTAGTACACCGATAAATGTCCAGGTGGTTTTGTAATCCCGGACCTGGATGGAATAATTAAATGCCTTAGTAATATTTTGAAAATCAATTTCAATCTTTTCCATCATCGATGAAGCATCATGGGTCCATCCTTTTGGCACACTGCCGGCTACATATTGAAGGAAATATTCGCTATGACGAATGGCTATTTGATCTGACTCGTTGCTTTCACTCAATTTAAGTGTTGCAAATTCTCTTACAGTTTCAAGCATCTCAAACCGGGGCTCTGCCAATGTTATTCCGATTTTTGTCTGAAGGCGGATCAATCCAAAGTCCATCAGTTGATCCATAATGTCCAGGACATCTTTTCCATCCGTTTTACAAATGGCTTCTGCGGCAGATAAAGACCATCCATTGCTGAAAACCGAAAGTCTTTTGAAAAAAACCTGGTCTTCTGATTGGATCAAATGATAACTCCATTCGATAGCTGCATATAAAGTTTGCTGCCGCTCCGGAAGATCATGCCCTCCCATGCTGAGCATAGCTGTTGTTGTGGCCATTCGTTCACGGAGTTGTACCGGCGTAAATATTCGGGTGCGTGCAGCTGCAATTTCAATAGCAAGTGGAAGTCCATCCAGTTTTTCAACAATGGAACGAATAGCATTTACATTTTCTTCATTGAGGAGCAGGTCAGGATTTATTTTCCTGGCCCGATCTACGAACAACTGTACTGAAGGATATTCAATAGCCTGGCTCAAAGGGATTGGAATTCCCGGATCAGGATTTTGAAGAGGCATGAGCGGGAATATCTGTTCATAGCGAACATGCAACGGCGACCTGCTCGTCACAAGAATAGAAATAGAGGGACATTTTTCCAGGATGCTAACGATAATTTTAGTGCCTGAAAGTATTTGCTCAAAATTATCAAGTACGATCAATGCCTTTTTGTCCCTGAGATTTTCGATCAGTGTTTCCTCAATGGCTTGTTTCCCACTATCTGATAATCCGATAGTGGCTGCGATTGTAGCCGGAATCAACGCTGTATCTGTCACAGAAGCTAATTCGATAAAGTGAACACCATCACGAAATTCTTTTTCAAGATCCTTGCATAGTTGGAGTGCAATACTTGTTTTACCTGTTCCCCCTGGCCCTATAATGGTCAGTAAACCGGTATGCTTTAATAGAAGCTCAGTTAAAACTTTTAATTCTTTTTCTCTCCCGATTAAAGGATTTCGCATGACCGGAAAATGACTTGGCATGCTATTGGTAATCTCCTTTCCTGAAATATTTTTTTCAAATTGTTCTGAAAGAAGTACAGAGAGATCATTTAATAAAAAATCACCAAGTTGCTCTGCGGTAGAAAACTTCTGATAACTGATAGAGCCTGTTGATTCCATTTCACTGATCAGTTTGTCCAGTGGTTGATCCCGTTGTTCCGATGTTTGTTTAATATAGATCAGGCTTGGTTTGCTTCTCGACAGACGGTATTCATCTTCCAGTCCGGAAATTTTCATTTCGGGTGCTATCCATCCATAGCTTTTCCAATAAATACCTACGAAGACCTGGCTCTGATCCAGGTAAGCCTGGTACAATTCTCTGGGTGGATAAGGACGTGCCCCCATCTCAAAAAGAACTGGAGTCAGGTTTAATCTTAAAATGGTTTCACGTGCAATCCTTCGCTCTTCGGCCAGTTCATTGATGGTCGAACTTATAAAAACCCTGAGTTTCTGATCCGGAGTTTTAATGGAGGACATGGATGCTTTGTTAATTTAAAAGGCTACTATAAATTTTCAAAATGATTGACGAGGTCTGAATTTTTTGATACCAGGACAAGAATATAATGTCTGGGTAAAAACCAACTCAATTGCCGCATAAACGAATCAAGGTTTTCCGGATGAGCGACTTCTTCTTTGAAGATATTGAAGGCTAATTCCTGTATCATTTTTCCATTTGCTTTTCTTGCTATGAGCATTGTTTTGGGTTCTTTGACGCCATAGAATTGCAAATATTTTTTAATGATGGCTCTTGCTTTCACAGGTAAATAAGATTCTGATGGTTGGGCAACTAATATTTCCTCATTTTTTTTTAAGGTGATTTCGCGTTCAACTGCGACAGGTTCAATTTGGGAATAAAATACACCATTTAAATGTAAGTTGACAATATCCCCGTACGAAAAAACCCAATCTGCAGCATTGTCAGTTGGATTAATGGTTACACCGTATCCATTATCGAGGAGAAAATCTTCTTTCATGTTCCGGATACAATAAGATGTAAAGGGTTTTCCTGCCTCCGGTATTCTTAATCCGAAATAAGGGAAACCATCCGGACCTTTCATGGATTGAGCATCAATAGCAGAAAAACTTGCAGTTTGCACAGTCGAGAGAAAGTTTTGATTCCAGTTTTGATCACGGAGATTTTGCTCAACGGTAAGAAGTTGAGCCATGATCTGTGTTTTTTCAATATCGCATTCCGGTCGATCGGGTTTCATGTTCTTAATTTCTGTAAAAAATTTTGAAGAATTATTTTCAATCAATGCATCAATTCACGGATGCTTGTAAGGTGATGGTCATCATGCTCTGCGGTAAAGTAAGCCATATCCACGGGACGCATCAATACCTGGAGTCGGGGATGAATCGATTTTACTTCATGAGTCTCATCATCCAATTGTGATAGACGGGAAATGAGCACGGATCGTCTGGCGGTAAAAAGATCAAGGAGTGCCTGGAGGGTGGAATCGTTATGATTGGCGTTTTGAGTCTCGGCATTTGTTTTATCCCAGGGACGCAACGTTTCTTTTCGGTCAAGAAAATCATCGATCCGGCCCTCATGAAGTATTTCCAGGTCGCCCAGGTGGCCAATATGCTCCTTGATACTCCATTTTCCATTCGGTTTGATTTCTGCTTCATGTTCCGAAATGTGAGAGGTTATTTCTTTCAATCGGACAGATGTTCCCCGGAGTCGTTCTAAAACAGTTGGGAACAATCCGGTGGGAAAATCAAAATTGAAATTCCGTTCAACCCATAAAGTACGTTGCATTTTAGAGGAGGTTTAGACAAAAATAGGGCTTATTCTGTGCAGATAAAATTTCTTTGACATGAACCATGGAATCCCCTCTGGAAATGATTAGTGATTTAAGCACATGAAGAAATTGCTTTTATATTTTTTACCTATTCGGAAAAATGCTTTGGAAATTCGATCCTGAAAGGATCCTGCATTATTAGCCGGGGGTGAAACCCCCGGAGAAATGAAATAGATTAATTTCCAACCCTGAAGGGGTTGAATAAATTTCTGTTTTCGTTTTTAAAGACTGTTTAATTAAATTTAGAGGACAGTTTTTTATTCAACCCCTTCAGGGTTGAAAAATGTTGTGATTCCCTTTTCCGTGGGTTTCACCCACGGCTAATAATGTTAAAGTCTTTCAGACTTAGGTTTCGCCAATTATAAGCTCTTCAATTTCTTCAAAATGTTGTCCTTTTTTTTGGTGCACATACCCCTCTAATAATGTTAAAGTCTTTCAGACTTAGGTTTCGCCAATTATAAGCTCCTCCATTTCTTCAAAATGTTGTCCTTTTTTTTGGTGCACATACCCCTCTAATAATGTTGAAGTCTTTCAGGCTTAAGTTTCGCCAATTATAAGCTCTTCCATTTCTTCAAAATGTTGTCCTTTTTTTTGGTGCACATACCCCTCTAATAATGTTGAAGTCTTTCAGGCTTAAGTTTCGCCAATTATAAGCTCTTCCATTTCTTCAAAATTTTGTCCCCTGTGCACTGCGCACCCGGGGGAAAAATAATTGTGTATTCGTTTAAATCGATCCTGAAAGGATCCTACATTATTAGCCGGGGGTGAAACCCCCGGAGTAATGAAATAGATTAATTTCCAACCCTGAAGGGGTTGAATAAATTTCTGTTTTCGTTTTTAAAGACTGTTTAATTAAATTTAGAGGACAGTTTTTTATTCAACCCCTTCAGGGTTGAAAATTGTTGTGATTCCCTTTTCCGTGGGTTTCACCCCCGGCTAATAATGTTAAAGTCTTTCAGGCTTAAGTTTCGCCAATTATATGCTCCTCCATTTCTTCGAGATGTTGTCCTTTTTTTTGGTGCACATACCCCTCTAATAATGTTGAAGTCTTTCAGACTTAGGTTTCGCCAATTATATGCTCCTCCATTTCTTCGAAATGTTGTCCTTTTTTTTGGTGCACATACCCCTCTAATAATGTTGAAGTCTTTCAGGCTTAAGTTTCGCCAATTATAAGCTCTTCCATTTCTTGAAAATTTTGTCCCCTGTGCACTGCGCACCCGGGGGAAAAATAATTGTGAATTCGTTTAAATCGATCCTGAAAGGATCCTACATTATTAGCCGGGGGTGAAACCCCCGGAGTAATGAAATAGATTAATTTCCAACCCTGAAGGGGTTGAATAAATTTCTGTTTTCGTTTTTAAAGACTGTTTAATTAAGTTTAGAGGACAGTTTTTTATTCAACCCCTTCAGGGTTGAAAAATGTTGTGATTCCCTTTTCCGTGGGTTTCACCCACGGCTAATAATGTTAAAGTCTTTCAGACTTAGGTTTCGCCAATTATATGCTCCTCCATTTCTTCGAAATGTTGTCCACTAGTGCTGCGCACCCCCGGCTAATAATGTTGAAGTCTTTCAGATTTAAGTTAAAAATTATTTAGAAAATACCGAATACTGAATACCGAATACTGAATACTGAATACCGATCACTGGTTACTGAAGAGCGAGAGCTCTTCCTCTTCCCCGGGCATGCAAAAGTTTTTCTCAAAATGAAGACCTAATTTTTCAAGAAGCTTTATGGAAGCAATATTATGAGGCACTGTAAAGGCAAGGATATGGGTAATGTTCAGCTCTTTTTTTGCAAACGTCATCACTGCAGAAGCGCTTTCAAAGCCATAGCCTTTACCGATATATTCAGGAAGAAAAGCAAACCCGATATCTGCATCATCGAGATAATCTCTTTTGAGCAAGCCACAAGCACCAATAGGAATATTTTCATCTTTTAAAGACACCAATGATAATCCATATCCATTGACCTGGCAACTTTTTATTGGGCCATTCAATAAATACATTTTAGCATCCTCTTCCGTTCTTACCTGCCGGTCACCGATGTATTCAAGCCAGCCTTGTGAATTGAGCAATTTTAAAATAAAACCTGCATCCGAAAGTTCGAAAGGCCTTAGAGATAACCTGTCTGTTTCGATTAATAATTTCTTTTCCTTTATTTGTTCTTCCATACTAAGAAAATTAAAACGCAGATTTATTATGGTTACAATTCCTTATTTGAAAGATATTGCATTTTATTAATTGCAAAGGTACCAGATACCAGATGCCAGACTCATGACACGTACAAATAATCTCACTACTCACTACTCACTACTCACTACTCACTACTCACTACTCACTACTCACAACTGACAACTGACAACTTACAACTCACAACTCACTACTGACTATTCACTACAACCAGCCTCGATACTTTCACCTTGTGATTGACTTCGAGCTTGAGTAAATAAGCCCCATTCGGAATATTCAGCGCACTTAAGTTTATTTTCTCCACATACTTGCCATAACTCATCGATTTTCCATCGATGACTTTTTGCAATAATTTCCCCGAAGCATCATATATGTCAAGATCAACAATTGATTTTTCATGTAATTTGAAAGAAACATAAGTATAATCTGCAGAAGGATTTGGATAATATTCGAAATCCAGATTTTGATGTGAGACGATTGGCTCATGCGTAGAAGTGACAATGTCCGGCAATGTGGTTAAATCTGTCCAGATGCTCAGGTTTCCATTATTGAGCCTGGTCCAGATAGCCCTGATGATTCCGTTATAGGCAACAATATTATTGTAATCGCCGAAGAAAACCTGGTTGACCGGCATGAAAGGAGATTCACTTATTTTCCGGTTGATGAATGTATTCCCGCCATCCATCGACACTGCCAGGTAAACATCTGTAGAATCATCATCATAGTTTCTCCTGTCATAAAAAACGAAATATAAAAACCCGGTGGTTTGATCTACTGCCATCCATGTCAAAAACTGTTGGTGATGACTTTCATCATCATTAACTCTGACAGCAGGACTCCATGTATTGCCACCGTCTGTTGACCGGGATAAGAAGACATCGGTATTTCCTTTTCCATTTCGCTGGTCAGACCAATTGATATAAATATTACCACGATTTGGACCGTTACTCAGATCACAAACCGTAACGGGCAATCCATTGCAACGTATCAAACCGCTGATATCATAATCCCAACCGCCCGGCATCGGATCTACATTTATTTCCTTGTTCAGCCATGTAGCTCCCTGGTCAGTTGATTTGTTAAATGCAATTCCTTCCGGCCCGGCCCATCCCACATAAATCTCTCCATTCGGACCTACAGCAGGTACGGCTCCTTCCACTGTGTTATCGCTATCGTTGCAATCACCTGCCAGGTGATTTATTCGCAACGGAGTACTCCATGTCTCACCATCATCAATAGATTTTGAAAAGAAAATAATACTGCTATCCTGCGGATCGGATGTACCATATTGATCAAACTGGGTCCAGGTGAGATAAATATTATTATTCGTCCTGTCGACGGCACACCATGCCTTATCCTGTGCTTTTGTTCCATTCAATCCGGTGTATGAACCATCAGACCATGTCAATCCGCGGTCTACAGTTTTTTGAGCAACGATCCTGTCAATCCAGTTTCCGTCACTTGGATTTGACAGGTGGAAAAAAAAGAAATGACCTGACGTATCAACACCTATCGCAGGATCTCCCCAGACACCGTAGGTAGAAGTTATATCCAGTTTCGTCCAGGTGGATCCTGTATCGGCGCTGATATAACAATTGTTCAGGTTCGAACCGCCGATCAATACATTTGGATTCTTCGGATCGATCATGATGGAAGGTTCATTCGGGAAATCTTCATTGCTGATCATGATATTCTGTGCAGATGATGACGTTGATGTCAGCAATAAAATGAAATGAAACAACAATGCAGCAGAAAGAAGAAATAAATTTCGATTCTTCCGAAATTCAGGTCGTATAAACACGTATCAATATATCTGGACTGCAAAGATAAGGAATGGGGGGATAATGAAGGATCACAAATAATCTCGCAGAGTGCACGGAGAACTCGGAGAAAAAAAATAATTTACGATTTACGATTTACAACTCACGGTTCACGGTTCACGAAAAACGACCATCCTTTGCATTGCAACAAATCCATTACTCTGCAACTGGCAAAGCAGCACACCGTCGTTTACTCCAAGTTCTGCATTTGAAATCTGTATTGCATTCATGCCGCTTTCATACTGACCATTGACTTCATGCAGAAGATGCCCTGACAAATCATAAATCCGGATGTAAGCCTTACCAGGATTTTCCAACTGAAAGCGAATTGTCGTCGTGGTTGAAAACGGATTCGGTTCGTTTTGAAATAATACGTTTGCATTCGACGCATTCTCAACTTTCTTAACTTCCAATCCCAGGTTGATTTTTTCCAATTCTTCTCCGGCATAGGCTTCAGCTTGAAGCACCGATGTATTTATACTCAGCATGTTTGATAATTGCCCCGATTTTAGTGGTGTGACCACAAGGCTAAATAGAACTTCATCAGGATCAATATTGAGCGTATTTGTTTGATTCCAACTGAGGTAAAGATTTCCATCAGCAGAAACACTGAAGTTATCATTCGTCAGGTTCAGAACACCACTTAGCACATCTTCTAAATTGAAATCACTCATTTGCAAAGCCAATTGAAGGCCTACGATGTCTGAAAAATTTCGTGAAGTAAAATCGAGTTTAACGGACTGACCACTTCTTACATATTTGTCATCAGTTTGAAGCAAGAGGGTAGAGCTACTTCTTGTTTTCACTTCAGCATCAAGAAGATTGGTTTTCGCGTCGCCATTGACGTCTCCAATCTTTACAGCAGTCAAATTAGCATTGTGTACATCATTTCCCAGTGCTTCAATTTCAATGGTCTCTTTAAATCCCCATGGATAAGAACCAATCAGATTTGGTTCAGCGATGCCGAAACGCCAGCTTGTATTATGAGGCAATTCTGTATAAATACCCAAAATCAGTTTTCTCAGTTCAAGCAGATCCAATACACTGATACTATTGCTGTGATTCGCATCGGCGGCAACATATTGATAAGCTGACTCAAAACGTTTGATTCCTAAAAGATGTTTTTGAATATGGATCAGGTCGAGTGTGCTGACACCATTCAGAAAATCGGTGTTTTTAAGACCCCTGATAAAATAATTTTTACCGGGTTCATTTTGATTAAATACAAATTGTCCGAATTGATTTGTCACCGCCACATTATTATTTTGGAAATCAGGATCGCCTGATATCTGCATATCTACATCTTTCACTTTGCGACCGGCTTCAGTAGCAATAACTCCATCAATGATCGGGGTAAATACAAACGGGATACAACTTGCCGATACTTTGATTTCATCGATATCCCATGCAGCAACCGCGGCACCATTCCCTGTAAGGCAATAAGGCAGTAATTCAAACCTGAATACGGTCGGTACTTTCACAATGAAATTGATATCATTGACAAAATCGAATGAGGTTGGAGTCCATGAATTCGATGTCGGAATATCTTTCTGACTGAATATTTCAGTGCCGTTTTTCAAAACACGAATACCAAATAATGTCGGAAAATTATTTGGACCTGAGTTTCCGCTGAGCCAGTTGAACATGACCGGTGCCTGTTCGAAAAATGTCAGACCTGTCAACTGTGCCGCAGTATCAGGTGCGGGAGTTACGGTGATTTCGAATACGACCGATTTTTGATTCCCGGGATCATAGGTGCATCCGTCCAGTGAACTGATACACATGGCGATCGAATTATTTACTCCATTGGTACAGGAATGTTTGTTGCCCTGCGGCGGATCCCTGAAGAGAATGGTGCCTGTCACTTCTGCACATGACAATGGCTGGGGATATACAGGTGTAAATTCATCATAATTCATGTCGGTACCGTCACCGTTATTGTGCGATACACAATCATTTAGATTGTAAAGAATTGCAGTTTGCAAAACTTTCACAGTAATCGTGAGAATACTATCGCAACCCTTGACCGAAGACAATGTCTGCTCATATTGCCCTGCTTCAGTATAAGCTTCTCCATTGATGACAAGTGTTTGTCCGTACAAAATCAATGTATCAATAGATGATGTCAATGGTGGGTCAAGCGTCACTGTAAAGTCACATGAAGTCTGACATGTATCTCCAAGCCTTGTCAACCAATTCACGACTGCACTGTATGTTCCATCGCTTCCGATGACAATTGAACTTCCTGTATTTGATCCGACAATTCCGGGTCCGCTCCAAATGGTACTGACGATATCGCCTCCTGTCGCACCGGTAGGAATAACTTTTGGATTGGATGTAAGTGTTGCTGTTCCGCCCTGGCACAAATGATCAGGTCCTTCAATGGCACATTCATAATATGCAGGAAGAATAAATATTTCTTCTCTCTCAACACGCTGAGAAAACCACCAGGAGTTGATCGTATTTAAATTTCCAAAACCAACATTGGCAGCTGCATCATAATTCGTCCATCGATGACACGGATTGACACATCCTGATATTTGCACCTGCGGTTCTCCGCTTCCGGAAGGAGTAGTGATTTTGGAATCATCATAATGTAACAACGGAATACTGGCTGCCGGGCGAATGGCCTGGATCATAAATCCCTGCGTCATGTATTCAGCATCATAAATCGGAAAATGATAAATACCCTGAGAATAGGAAATGAGAACAGGTATTTGCAGACCGGAACTTTCAAGCACAGAATTTCCAAGTCCATCAAGACCATTCCAGGGAATGCAGGTGGGAACACCCACTTCTGCTTCAGTCACTGTATGCGTGATGATGACATCCTTTGTTCCAGGAGTATAGATGCTGTCAGGACCGTCAAAATCCAGAAGCAGATCAATTTGTCCTGCTTTCGTCGTGGTAAACTGGACACAATAATCATTTGCATTGCATCGGCTCACACCGATCAGGTTGATCTCACCTAACTTGGCTGTTTTGCAGATTTCGATCGGGTCGTTGAGAAAAATAGCGTATTCGGATTGCGTGGCATTGGTATCGGGGACGCTTCTGCGATCTTCTGCAATATCACCTGTGTGTTTACTTCCAAAACTATTAAAGGCCACATTGAAAGCAGCCGGTTGAAAACCTGCTCCGTTAAAATCAATTTTAGTTACAAATGCTGCATCTGGTTCATCAGGATCAGGAGCACATACATAAAACGCACCATCAAATGGACGATTTGGAAATCCAAAATCATTGATAGCGAAAAATGACCAGTTGTAAGACCATATCCTGCCTTTTTTCTCGACCGCAGGCATCAGCGAACAATCAATGACGGTGACATCCCAAAAATCGATCAGGAAATCACTGCTTGTAGCGTCCATGAATTCAATGTAATAATCACCCGCACCCGTCCATCCCTGCGAACCGAGATTGGTTGAATTGACCTGGATCGCGTTATATCCGCCGGCGCCGTTAAGTTGCATTGGACCTGTATAAGCTTGCGACCAGTTCTGGATGTTTTCTCCACCGGGCACGATCATGACAGGGCCAAAGACAACATTTCCATTTGGATCTTTTATCCTGTATTCATAGCTGATATGAGTCGGGTTGGGTGAGGTCACATTGGGGTGGCCAAAACTAAATCCGAGATAAATGCATTCGGCAGCCGGATTGATAATATGGATATAAAGGCGGCTATGCGGATCCGGATTCGTGTAGGAAGCAAAGCTGTTATAGGCCGGATGATTGATGTGAAGGGCTGCAATATCAGTTGTATTGTTGCCATTGACCACAATCGCAGCGTTGGGTGCCATTTCATGGGTGCCTTCAGCAAAAATCCTGGCGATACATAAAAATTGAAATAAGATGAAAACGGGGGAAAAACGCATAGAGATTGGTTTTGTATTGAGTCAGGTTCTAATGAACAGGATACTGGAGCAAGCCGGTTCGCTGTCCTTCAAAAATAACAAAAAGAAGTATATGAGAAAATTCGATATGAAAAGGGGGTAAAAAATGATCTGGCGATCCATCAATTGTCAAATAATTGACCAAAATGGCCATGACCATCCATGGTATCCTGATCTTATTTGAATGCAAATGGAACGAATCAGGGCGATTACTGTTGTGTAGGATAGCTTTAGGAGCTCTCCTTTCCTCTTACCATTAAATCTTCAGTTATGTGGGTATTGGCTTTTATAGGTGCTCATTGGTACCTGTCCCTCTTTACGCAGACATTCTTTCATCATCGATATGCTGCTCACCGGATGTTTACCATGCACAGGCGGTGGGAAAAGTTCTTTTATTTTCTTTCTTTTTTCTTCCAGGGGGCATCCTATATAAGCCCTCGTGCTTATGGGATTATGCACAGAATGCATCATGCGTTTGCCGATACAGAGCAGGATCCCCATTCGCCGGCATATGATCACAATTTATTTGCGATGATGTGGAGGACACGGCATGTCTATCGACAGATCTATAATCATGGCCAACAGGTAGATCCCATCTTTACAAAAGACCTGCCGGATTGGAAATCATTTGACCGATTTGCCAGCAGTGCGGTGAGTCGTATTGTTTGGGTCGCGATTTATATCCTGATCTATTTGGCGTTTGGTGCTCCCTGGTGGTTATTCCCGGTGATTGCGCTTCATGCGGTGATGGGACCTTTCCATGGCGTCATCATCAACTGGTTTGCTCACAGCTTTGGCTATATCAACTTCAAAATGAAAGATACTTCACACAATCTTTTTCCGGTCGATCTGCTGATGCTGGGTGAAGGATTGCACAATAATCATCACAAGCATGGAGGTCGAGCCAACTTTGCATGGAAGAAATTTGAATTTGATCCGGTATATCCTGTGATCAGGTTGTTGGCAAAAATTCATGTGATCAGAATGAGGAGAGTGTTGGCTTCGGTTGCTGTTGATGAGAGTGCGATTGCGTTTTTGGCGGATTAGAAATTTGTCAAAGTCACTTACCAAAAATTTTGAAAATCAACTCTGCCAGCACATCTGTATCATTTGTTTCAATCGGATGCTTAAACCCAGGGATAATCTTCAATTCTCCATTTTTCAATCTGTCAGCCACAAGCTTTGATTCTTCGATCGTCACCATTTTATCTTCTGCTCCGACACATATTAAGACCTGTTGTTGAATAATTTCAAAATCTCCTGGTTTCATAGCTTTTCCATCTCCCAATTCTGTCATCATCGCTGCGGTTTTTTTCATGTTTATCTTCCAGTCATTCGGATGATGCCTTTCCTGTAGCTCTTTGGCGAATTGCGGGATTTTTGTTTCAATGATTTCCGGGATCATCCTGCTGACTTCATGCACCGCACTTTCCGGAGTCCAATTAAATTTTGTACCAAGGGTCATTATCTTTTCTACCCTCTCTGGATATTTCTTTGCAAAAGCTAATGCCACATAACCACCCATACTGTAACCAAAAAAATTTACGCTGCCAAGTTCATGTCGGTCAAGAAAATCTAATGTATCACCAACAAAACGATCAATTGAAAAATCATGCTCAGCTGTATTCGTTCCATGTCCAGAAAAATTAAATGCATAAACTTCCATTTGCGGCATTAATTTTTCCTTCAATGCCACCCATTGTTGCATGCTTCCCAAGGCACCATGTAATAGCACAACTTTTGCTTTCATTGGCAATAAGGTACAACTGACTTTTGAATACCGAATACTGACCATTAACTCCTCACATAAAATCTCGCACTGAGTACACGTAGCCCACGGAGAACATACCTACATCTTACAACTCACAGCTGACTACTCACTTAAAATAATCTCGCACGGAGTACACTGAGGCCACGGAGAACACACCTACATCTTACAACTCACAGCTGACTACTCACTTAAAATATTCTCGCAAGGAGTACACGGAAGCCACGGAGATCTAACACAACTCGCTACTTACTTCCGAATACTGAATACTGAATACTGAATACTGAATACCGAATACCGAATACTGAATACCGAATACTGACATCTCTCTGTCACACTTTCACTTCTTCATACATGCCAAAATCCCTTTCCTTACTTTTATATCGGCGAACGTGAAACACATAACACACACTTTCATCGTTTTTCTGACAACAATGAAATTCTTCTATTTAATACTGTCCTTTGCCTATTGCCTATTGCCGATTGTCACCCAGGCTCAAGTCAACAATTGCAAAGGAGCTATCATCGTCTGCAGCAATAATAATATTACACTCAACCCTATAGGCCCGGGTATAAATGATTTTGCTAATCCGTATAATGATCCGGGCTGCATCGTCGATCTTGAACAAAATTCGTCCTGGTTTTATCTTCAAATTAATGCAAATGCTCCGGCCGGTGTGATACTTGGTTTTGTCCTTCATCCCAATGTCGGTTTCGGAGAAGATTATGACTGGGCTTTATTCGGTCCGGATGTTACCTGTAATGATCTTGGCTCGCCTGTCAGGTGTTCCTCTTCAAGCGCTTTCTGTGATTTCTGCCCGGATACCGGCATGGGTAATAATACCGTCGATGTTTCAGAAGGTCCGGGTACAGGAGATGGCTTTGTCAAGACTTTAGCAGTAAAAGCAGGCCAGGGATTTTTTCTATTAGTCGATAACTGGAAGGGCTCTCAAAAGGGATTTGAATTGACATGGACGGGAACTGCAGCACCATATCTCGACTGTGATGTAAATGTGCCATGTGGAATATCTGCGTTGGCAGGCCCCGACATCCTCAGGTGTGGAGAGAACCAGCTTATTATTCCCCTCAATGGATCAAGTAAAAATAATCACGGTCACGAAACGTACACCTGGTCAGGTACAAATGGAGGAACAAGCTTTCTCAGTAATCCGAATATCCCCAATCCTGATATTCACTTGCCTGTAGATTTTACCGGGACGATTATCTATACACTTACTGCAGAAGAAGATAGCTGCAAGAGCTCAGATTTTCTTAAAGTAATCGTTTCGCTGCCAGATGTCAGTATCGATAAAGTTGGTCCTTTCTGTGAAACTGCTCCTGCGCAATTACTTTCAGCATCACCAGCCAATGGAACATGGGGAGGTGATGTCACCGGAAATATTTTCAATCCTTTATTACTTGGACCCGGAACACACACCATCACTTATTCAGCCAGGGATACCAACAATTGCATGAATACAGATTCAATCAATATTGATGTATTCATGGATTCCGGTATTACGATTGGTTTAGGTCAGGATATATCGTTGTCGCTTGGTGAAACGACCATGACGGAAGCCAATACTAATTTTACTCCGGACCAGATCGATACGATTATATGGTCACCCGCTGATGTTGTGACCTGCCTTGACGCTAAATGTCTTAAAGTTTTGCTGCACCCCATCAATGATGTTACAGTGACCGCGACTGTCTTTGATGTCAATGGATGTTCAGGGAGAGATGATATGTTCATCAAAGTGAATAAGGATCGAAGGGTGTACTTTCCTACTGCATTCTCTCCCAATCATGATGGCATCAATGATATTTTTCAGATCTCAGCGGATCAACGTCAGATCACCATGATTAAATCATTTGTGATTTTCAACCGATGGGGCGCTATTGTGCACCAGGCCACGGATTTTATGCCGGATGATATGACTTTTGGTTGGGATGGCGGAGCTAAGGATGGCAGCATAAATCCGGGTGTCTATGTTTATTTCGCAGAAATTAAATTCATTGATGGCGTTGTGATAAAATATACTGGAGATATTACGGTCGTTAAATAAGTCATAAACCGTAATTACATGCGGTTCACAATTGAATACTGAATACCGAATACCGAATACCGAATACTGCCTAATGTTGTTGCATCTGGTTCTTTGTATTCGCATGGTGTACAGTTTTCTTGTTCACAGGAGCCTGATTCTTTTCTATAATCACCTCTTCGCTTCCTTTCGAATTATAATTAGAGAACTGGTACGTTTTTGTTTTATTTTCCGAAGAAGGTTTATCAGTAGCATGAATTTCTTTTAACCTGTATTCGTCCTGCCGGGAGGTCATCACATCAATATTCTTAGATTGGTGACGGGCCTCTTCCGAGAGTTTAGCTGAAGCATCAGTAGCCTCCACTTCAGCAGCGCGCACACTCAGATCAGATAGCACTTTGAAGCGCTGTCGTTCAACTACATCTTTAGCAATGACATCTTCAATGGATTTATCGGAGAGCCATTGATATTGTGCGTCTTTTTTAATGTCGCTGTTTTGAGTCTCATCAAAATTGGCTTTATTAAGTTGTGGAATTTGTACGCGGGCTTTATAGATCGTATTGACTGCCGAAAATTTGCTCTCATTAAATGTTTTTTGCTGGTTCCGGACAGAAGCGGCCTGGATCATTTCACCGGACTTGCGCAGGTTATCAGATTCCAGGTAACCAAGTGATGCATTGACATAAGAGTTGTATGCATTTTCTTTTTCCTTCAGCGTATCATAGACCATGGCCAGGAGTTGGTGAAGATTAGGAATGGGATGATACGTTTGTGGATTATTTTCAGCGCGTTGTTCGGATACTTCAATAGCATTGTAGAGTTGAAATTTTGCATTTTTAAAAATACCACCTTCAAATTCACCACGCTCAAAATAAATTTGTCCAAGGATGGTATGAAATTTTTGCTGGTTGACCAGGTCGTTTGTTTCGTAAGCTCTACCTTTTGACTCGATAATATGGCTCTCGAGTCGCTTCCATTTATCCTCGGATTTATATTTGGGATTATTATAGATGCGGGCTAAAGCAATAATTAAATCCGTCATCAGCACGTCTTCACGGCCATAAATGGATTTGCTGTAATCCTGTTTACTCCATAATATATTAAGAATGTATTCATAGGTGAGGATAGCATATTTAGGATCACCATAGTTCAGTTGATAGTCAGCATATGATTTCTCAAAAGCAAGGAAATAAAAATATTTTTCGGGAGTTGATGCCCACCATTTCAAATTATT
Source organism: uncultured Saprospiraceae bacterium (assembly GCA_963746195.1). Lineage (GTDB taxonomy): Bacteria > Bacteroidota > Bacteroidia > Chitinophagales > Saprospiraceae > Opimibacter. Next base: position 932,039 of record CAVVAS010000005.1, read on the forward strand.
CGTTGCCGATTCAGGATCCGTTCCTGAGACCCATAAATTAATTTGACTTCGCAATTCCTTTATCGGTTCATAAGATACCGTATCTAATCCCGCATCAATGAATAAATTGGGTGTCACATAATTGAGCTGTATTGTTGTAGCCAACCATCTCAACAATGCTTTTTCCACGACATCCGTTTGATCTGTGATCACTCCCTTTGCAAAAAGGGATAGAAGATCTTCATAACCCGGTTTAGCTAATTGCAGGTAACCATCATTTTCAAATTCAAGGCATTGCTGATATAATACTTCAAAGGAGGAATAAGGAAACTGATCGTATAGATCAATTATTTTTTGACCTGCCGAAACCGCTTGGTCTCTGAATTTTAGGGCTTCTTGATATGATTTTGCAGCTTCCTCCACATTTCCCTGCCATTTATATGCGTCTCCGAGAGCCATGTAATAAATGCCTGCTTTGTCAGGAACTTTTTTAATAAGCTTATTTAAGATGGCAATGGTGGAATCATATTCTCCCATTTGTTGATAGAGAAGTACCAGGTTATTTAATATTTTCTCATCCTTGGGTTGATATTCAAGCGCTGTCTTATAGTGAGATGCAGCTATCGATAGATAATCATCACTTTCCTTGTAACCGTAATTATTATAGATATATCCAAGATTAAAATGAAGGAATGATCGGTAAGTATCGTATTTATTGTTTTCCGGAATTTTAGAAATTTCACTAGTCAACATGCTGATTCCAACTTTTACTTCTCCGGATGATGCCATGCTCAAAGCATTCGTTGATGCTGTCAGTGTATTTGCCTTAACCTGTTCAGTGCTCAACTCGCCCTGGGTGAAACCGATTGAACACACCATGATCATCAGGATAGACAATATCACAAACCTGGTATTATTTATTTGCAATTTTCGAATTCTCATTTCCTTCTTCATTTTATGATTAATGTGTAAATGAAAAAGTTGAAGGATCGGTCTCCGTCAGGAATAACCTTTCAAATTTTTTAAGGTATACCCCTTTGATACTTTCGCTGGTCACCTTTTGAAGACATTCATTTACATTATCCGGCTGCATGATCGAGCAAAATATTTTCCCCTTGTATTTTTGAGGAACACCCTGTGTAGCTTCACCGGTCACCGTACTGGCAAATGGACACGACTCCTTTCCCAATGGACCTTGTACCTGGGTATCCACCTGCAATTCACTTTGTAAACCAATCTGCATTTCTTTCATGCTAAATGGCATCACCCACTTTTTTTCAGAAGCCACCAGGTATGGATTATTACATATGCGGACATTACTAAAAACATCTGTCAGCATTTCTGTATCATTCCTGTCAAGCCACCGGACCAAAGCAGAGCGGATTTCACTCACAAAAACATTTTTGTCATCCGGTAGTCCTTCCAGCGCCTGCCCCGCTTCCCTAAATACCTCAGCCTGCTTAAATTCTTTTTTGAATTTGTCTTTTCTCCTATAGATCATTCGGAATTCGGTAGGAACAGTTATGCTCTGTGGGTCCGAATGAATTTCCCTGTCTAGCGTGACCTGTAATGTGTCGCCTGCCACTTCAGAACCAAATTGAATGAAAGGAAAAGACTGGGTCAACAGGTTACTCAGTGTGTCAGAAACTGATTTATTAATGGAAGCAACATCATTTTGATAGTAATCTGCATATTCAGAATACATCAACCTGAATTGCACATTTACTTTAGGTTTTATTTGAGCCAAAACTGTACCTGATAGTAACAGGAGAAATAAGGTGTTGAAAAGCGAAATCAATTTCAACTTTGATTTGTGCGTTAATTTATTTAAGTAGTACATCCGTAAGGCTTTTAGTGATGATGGTATCCATGCCGGAAATAAGAGAGTCTTCTTTTGTCAAAAGTTCGACCCGAATACGATCTCCCAGGTGCAGGAGCTTCAGCGTATCGTTGGCAGGTATTTTTTTCCAAATTTCAATGACCTGGCCCTGAAGATTCTGAGGAACATGATTGTTTTCAAGATCATGTTCCCATGATGCAATGAGTTTTTCAGAGATATTTATTTTCTGATTACCCAGCAATGAAGAAGGTGAAATACTGTCTGATTTGAAATAATACAATTGATCGTTACAAAAAACTTTTAACCGCCGACGATATCGAAGTTGGAATTGCCTGGCAGGCAAACGAACTAACACCGATGGATTGTTGACAAGGTTTTCAATGTTCAACCTGACACCGCTTAACCAACTGTAATGAATATCCCTGGGCTCATATCCTTTTATCTCTAACCGATGATTTCGGGAAAAAGGATTGATAAAAGCCATTAATAATGTTCGATCCGGATTACCCGGATCGATGTTGAAGTATAAAGCGGAATCACCTCGGAATGTCTCAAGCTTTGCTGTGAGTGCAGATTCGCCGGGATGATCGATTCTCACTGAAGAAATGGCAGACATCATTCCGATCACGAATAGGATCAGGATAGCTATAAAGAGTGGTTTTAAAGTGATCGCCTGGAAGCTTTTAAATCCTGTATGTATTCCCGGAAATTTATGTTTGTAAAATTTCATTAAAAAAAAGACAACCCCTCCGATAGCCCCGAGAATAGTGAGATACCGGGTGAGGCTTTCGAAACCAAAATGAAAAATGGACCAGAGATACAAAACGATAATCGGTAACACGATCAATGCAAAACGAAGGCTGAAATATTTCGGTGCAGGATTCACATCATTTTTTGCATCTTCCAGTTTCCAGTCGAGAGCTTTTTCATCATTATAATACAATCCCCAGGGAAATTCAGTCACGGGAGCCGAAGGCAGTTTAATACCCCTGTTGACTTTCCTCGTGATGGTATCATCCGTTTCTAAAGTACCCTTGGCAAAATCAAAAGATTCTTTTATAGAAGATCCGGAGCTAAGAGATTTATAAAACTGCTCCGCCAGTTTTAATGCAACAGTATCGTTGATTTCACGTGTAGTGGCGATCACTGCAGGAACGCCTTTATCAAGTAATAACTGAACAAATCCGCTTGTATCGCAGCCGTTGAGGAAAACGAGATGAAGAGGTTTTTGCTGGCTTAGCAATTGTGACAAGCCAACACCGGTGGCAGATTGATCTGCAAGGTAAAGATGTGAACTATTGGCATGCCCTCCAAAATGAAATATGGAGACTCTATTCTGAAATTCGCGAAGTGAATTGATGATGCCCGATCCTGTAGTATACTGATCCCGGTGTAAATAAAGTTTTTCTTTTAGAGCAACAGGTGAAACGACTTCGTATATGAGCCTGTCCTCTTCCGTCAGATCAGGAAGAGGGTTATCAGATGAATTGGCAAACGTAAAAAAAAGAACAGGCGAGTTCATAAAATTAAAAAAGTGTGTATAAAAATAGTATCAGTTGAATAGACTGCCCAACTCAGGATTATAATAATTCAGGTTTCCTGCTAAAATGATGCAGGGCCATTCGTATTAATAAAACAAACGTGGTCATAACATACCACCACTCATTAGAATCTTTAAAACCGGGTGTTAAAAAATAACAATATGAATTTCAACAGCAAAATTTACAACTTTTTTTTCAAATTGACATAGTTATGAATCAGGATTTCGCGCTCGTCCTTATTTTGATAAAATAGAAAATGGATATTAACAGGAATAGTCCGCCTAACACAGCCACTAATGATGAACCTGCCGGGAAATCATAATGATAGGAAACGAACAGTCCGAAATAAGCGCCAAGCAGGCTTATGATCATCGCAGCTATGGTCACCTGGAGATTTTTCTTGGCTAGCATGATCGCACCTACAGCCGGAATGATGAGAAATGAAAATACCGGGATAACACCACTGGTCCTAACGGCAAATACGATAGCAAGCCCGATAGAAATATAAAAAATGAAATTCCACAGCTTGAACGACTTGTTTTTTTGAAATGCCATGGCTTCCACATTGGTCTCATCCCCTTCAAAACTTTCAGTCAATAAGTAAAATTTTTTATAAAAAATAAAATGGACAAGGCCAATTGCTCCGAAGATGATCCCAACGAGTTTGATCTGACCCCAATTGATCGAAAGTATGTTGCCAAATAATACTTCCTGGATGTCGGAATCTCCATGAGGCGTCTTTGAAATCAGCATCACTGTAGCTGCAGACGCCACTGCATAAATAATCCCGATGATCGCCTCGACCTTCAATCGCTTGTCCCGAATATTGATGAATGACATCAGCAATGCCCCGGTGAGCGCAAATACGATCGGAATAATCGTTTTCCCAAATCCGGCGTAATCCGAAACCGCAACCCCCAGGGAAGATATCTGTCCGAGCGCCAGGTCGACAAATACAATTCCTCTTCCGACGACATGCACACCCAGGTAGGATAACACCACGCCAATGATAATGCTGACGACAAACGCCTGCACGATGAAGTCTAATTGAAACATTTCAAACATGATAGTGAGATTTACGATTTACGATTTTTGTTTGCCTATTGCTTATTGTTTATTATTTATTGCCTATTGCTTATTGCCTTTTTTTTTGCCTTTTGCCTATTGTTTATTGCTTATTGCCTATTGCCTATTGCTCACTTCAAGCTCCCCGTCAATAACCTGATGTTGTAATCAAACAGGTCAAAATAATTTTTCACAGTATCAAACGCACCAACCGAAGTAGCAAGCACCAATGTTTTGGCACCTGTCTGTTCGGAGACGACATCGGACGACGATGTAGTAAAATAAGGAGAAGTGATGATCACTTTTATATTATTCTCTTTCACTTCTTTGATGATTTTGATCAGTTGGGAAGGTGTAGGCGGAATACCTGGTTTGGGCTCTAGAAAATCGACAATCTGCAAGCCAAAACGGTTTTCAAAATAACACCATTCATTATGATAGGCTATAACCTTTGACCCTTTATATCCCGCCATGGCAGAACTCCAGGTTTTTAATTTCGAATCAAGCTGATCATCAAATGTTTTAAGGTTCCCTTCAAAGAAAGCTGTGTTCTCCGGAGATATTTTCTCCAGCCCGTTACAAATATTCCTGGCGATAATTTTGCCATTGAGCGGATCGAGCCAATAGTGTGGATTTCCAAAGATGTGAATGTCCCCTTCCGCACGATTGATGGACGAAGGTACCTGCATCAGGTTGACACCCACAGAAGCATCAACATAACCATCACTCCCTTTTTGAATTTTCGGATTTCTTGAGCTCGTGAGCAGGGAAGGTGACCAACCTGCCTCAAGATCAAGACCAAGTGTAACATAAAGATTAGCAGATGAAAGCTTGATGATATAACTCGGCTTGGGATCTACGAAGTGAGGATTCTGATACCCTGTAGCGATGGCGAACACATCCACTTTATTTCCACCGATCATTTCCGCTATGCTCTTTGTATCCTGCGTCGTCGTGACAACATGTATGGTCTCCGCAAAAGAGAAATTCATTGTTACTATGACTGCGATGATTGAGATTATTATTTTCATATTTTGAATTTTAGATTTTAACTTTTAGTTGTTAGTTGTTAGTTGTTAGTTGTTAGTTGTTAGTTGTTAGTTGTTAGTTTTTCGCTTTACGTTTTACGTTTTACGTTTGATTAGTACATATGTGCTCCATGCGACCCGATGACAAAAATCCATCGCAAGTAAGCCTGCACGAAATTTTTCTCATTTCCATAGATGGGAAGCTCTTCATTGACAGATGTGTATTTTGTTTCAACTTCTATTTTCTGAAATTCTGTAGCATACCATCCCAGGGTGAGTGAACCGGATTGCTGGACATATTGATTGGAGTATGGTGTATTGGAGTAATCATATCTTCCTACGAGAAAAAGTCTTTTTGCAATCTGGTCACTCAGCATCGAATAAAATCCCAATGCATTCACCGAACCGGTATCAATATTGGCATGGCTGTAATAAAATTCATTTTGAAATGTTACAGATTTGTAGGTATTGAATTGAACAGGTTTCCATTTATAAGTAAGATCTACGGCAAACATGTTTGAAATATGGCCGAGGGTATTTTCGCCATTTATTCCCGTCAGGCCTAATTCCAGTGTTGCATTATCAGATAAGTCCCAGAAATTTTTTAGGTGACCGAGATAGTGATAGTGATTCGTCTGGCTTCGTTCAAAACTTGGACCTTGAGAAACACTCGTTGCTTCAACCGTCAATTCCTGAAAGAAAGAATGATTGGGGAGCAGCCAGCTGAGTGAAAGGCCATCACCTTTTAATCCTTCTTCACCGAAAAAATTGACATACGCATCCGGTTGGTCAATGAAAGGTAAAGCATGGGCGTGTACAAGATTTATCCGACCTAAATCTTCCTTAAACCGGCCTACTTTGAGTTGAAGATGTGCGGGAAGCGTAAGCGTGGTTAAATAACCTTCTTCAATTTCGCTGGAGAATTCCCCGGTGTTCGGATCTTCATTCACTGCGTAATAAAAGTTGGCGCGTGCATAAGGATCAATCACAGATTCAAATGAAAATTCCACCTCACCCAACACAGCATCAAAATTGTGCGGTCCGTAACTTCGGTAAAGCCCTCTGAAATCACCGATGACACTCAGGTTAGGATTTGCAGATGCAGCAACCCGTTGCTGTGGAGGCGGTGCCTGCTGTTGCAATTGATTTTGGATCTGCAGCAGCAACATAGAATCCGTTTTAGTGCTGTCCACCTGGGCGTGCAGATCAAAAACAGTTAACAGTAATATCGCAGGAAATAAATAGTTAAATTCCATAGCATAATAATTTTTATGGATCATTGGAATACAATGAGCATACCCGGTCTTCGAGGACAGAGTAAAAAAAAATTAAGCCAGGGAAGGGGGTGCGCGAAGAGACTGGAAGTCTTTCGGCTGAAGGGAATAAAGATGTTGTGAAAAATAGAAATGAACTACCGATGGAGCCTGTGTAGCTAATGTATAATCAGGTAAAGAAGGTGATTCAGAGATTTGATTGGTGAAATCACAAAGGACGCAATGATGGTCTGCTTTGTGAAAATGCATGGACGAATTGTCCGTACAATGAAAATCATCCATGTGCGCATAGCTATGCAACACACTTTCGACCTGCGGGAAGAGAAAAGCGAATAAACAAAAAACAGCTAATATGTTTTTCAGTTTTAACACTGGCCAAATATAGGTATTATCCAAACGAATGAAAGGACGCTTCACAAGTGTTTAACAATTAGGCTAAGGCTAAGGCTGAGGATAAGTCGAAAAGGAAAGGAAATAAGGCGAAGGCAAAAGCTGATATTTAATCATTTAAAAACATGGTGGCACCACTAGTCGTGCCACAAGGTCCTAACGTACTGACAATCAACTCCGCCAGGTGGTTATCCACATACCACTTTTGTACCACCTTTTTGGCGCATTAATTTGGATTCATTTTCAAGGTTTAGAACCTATTGTAGACCAATTTTAGTCTATAATATTATCTCACTTCCCCGCTTTATACCTTATTACTTCCGCTTTCTCAATGGTAATCAGTCCACCTGATTTGGATTCTTCAAATAATTGTTCGACAATCTGAGTAAATGATCTGATTTTTTCTTCAGTGTCCACGATTTCTATGACTAAAGGAAGATCGGATGAAAGTTCAAGAAGTTTTGTGGTGTGAATTTTACTATTAGCCCCGAAGCCCATGATCCCCCTCGTAACCGTTGCACCTGATAATCCTTGTTTTTTTGCCTCAAAGACAATAGTTTCATAAAGTGGTTTATGACCTACTTTATCGGATTCGCCGATGAAGATGCGAAGGAGCTTTGCATTAGGATCATTTTCCATTTTTGGACAGTGCTTATGTCGCAGAGATGCTTTTACGAATTTACACCATTTATCGCGTCGGTTGTAAGCGAATGGAACTTTGGATTTTTATTCTAATAGAATAATCTGAAGAAGGGAAGCAAGACTATTTATTTTATGACAATTCCACACTGCTTGCGGCTTCAAGAATAGCATGCTCCCTTGTCCCTGATTTTTTGGTTTTCACGACAGTTTGTGTTTCAGGATAAATAAACAACAATGCACTGAAGATGATCAGGTTTTTAATGATGTATTGTCCCACCAAAGTCAACGAATAAATTCTTTCATTAAAAGACATCGATGGAAGCAGGAAAAGTGGAGCAAACGTGAACACAATGTGAAGCATTGCCAGGTAGATGACTTCTTTTTTTCGAATGTTGAGCAATAGGAGAATGCCAATGGATACTTCCCACAAGGCGAGGAAAAAATAGCTTACGCTTGAAGGCACCATGCCCAGCGTAAGCAAGTTTAATGTGGATTTAGCCAATTCCTCAGCCGGACTTGCACCCGGGAAGAATTTAAGTGCGCCAAACCATAGATAAACTATACCCAGACTGATGACGAGCATTCTGTTACGATGAGCGACAAGAAGATTGATCATTTCAATTCATTAAAAATTGAAGAAATACATTAACCTGAATAATCGAGTGAATAAACTGCACATGTTGTGCCAGAAATGAGGTGTCAATCCATTAATAGGCCCAAACCTATAATTATTTTATGGAGAGGCAGGGATTACAGTCCTTAGAATATGCTTAGAATAACCAAACAGGGCCCAGGAAATGATCAATTACAACCCATATCAATCCGGGCCTGAGGGTCATTATCCGGAAAACAATTGCCTGACAGGGTATGGTCAGGTGCGTAACGGGTGAGGTTAGGATCATATAATCCATTTTCCAAAAACTCAGTTAAATCATCCATTTCGGCATTCGTAAGATGTAGAGGTTTGAATAAAGGAGTAATTTGAGTTAATGGAATTTCCACATTCTCTGGCACAGCGTCATTGAAATATTCCACAACCTGGCTGATGGAAGTTTTACTGGAGCCGTGAAAATAGAAACCAAAATCTTTAAGATTATAAAGTTGTGGTACTTTAAACTTGTTCATATCCTCTTCACGATAAGTAAATCCGCCTCTGCCAAGATTGCGCCTGTCATGACTATCTGTGCGGAAGACACCAAGACCGGTCTGAAATTGGTTACGGGTACCAAGTGCAAAAAACTGATGAGGCATGCTATTCAATGATGGACTGTTATGGCAGTTCGCACAACCCGCTTTACCAAAGAAAAGCACAGCACCTCTTTTTTGCATATCAGTCATTGCATTAAGATTGCCTTTCAACCATTTTTGAAATGGAGCCTGGTTAGTCAGAATCGTCCGGAAGTAAGCAGCAATAGCAAAAGAGCCTGTAAGCCTCGTGTATCTTTCACTTTCCGGGATATCGGGAAAAGCTGCGTCAAACATTGCGGTGTAACCTAGTGAATCTGTCACATTTTTATTGATTACCTGGCGATGGACAGTTAGCGCTCTTGCATTGTTGGCTTCAAGACCCATGAGTCCCATAAAATTGATTTCGACAAGTGTATCCTGGTGCCATACTGATTCAGTTCCTTGATTGACATTAAATGAACCAAACGAACCGGCCCAGAGTGCATTAGTGATATAAGCTGTATTAATTGTTGCGAGAGGACGCGCACCTTGTGCATCCACTTCGGATCCTTTATACAAAGGATTCTTCTTCCTTCCTTCGCCGCTGATCCCAAATCCAATTGCCCCATCTGCAATTCCCTGGAATCGACCTGCAGTAAAACTTCGTGCAGGTATATGACAACTGCTGCAGGAATAGGCTTCCTTTGATACAGGGTACTTTGGCTGTAATGCTAAGCCGGTCTCGAAGAAAAGTAATTTACCTAATGCGACTTTTTCAGCGGTAACAGGATTCTTGACATCCTGGTTGGGAAGATTAGCGTAATCATCGCTTGATGGAAGGATGTAGGATTGATAACTTTCACTGCTGCTATGCTCGTTCAATGATCTCAATAACTGTGAGTCCAGATCGAATTCCGGATCATGGGTACAAGAGAGGACGTAAACGAACGAAGAAATAAGAAATAAAAAAAATATAGCCTTTTTCATGAAAATGGATGAATGAATATTGAAGACATTTTCCCTCATCCATCTTTAAGTGTCGGAGGGTAAGAATTGAAAGGCAATTCACCGCTAGATAAAGAAGAGAGATATTTCAATGAGGAACAAATATAATACCATTCATCAAATCAAAATACAAGGCTCGTGGACTATATTTTTTGACCATTTCCATAGAACTTATCCTAAACTAGATGTTGAATGAAGCCAAAGAGCTAAGCTTACACAGGATATAGCTTAAAACACAGTAAATCAATGGGTTAATGATGGAAATAAAGGCTTATGAAATGAATTGATGCAGGACGTACTATCTCAGTAATTGTTCATGACAAACAAGATTACCGATTGATATGCTCAGGAACGCGAAGCGGAATTTAGATTCCTAACCAGCGTTCATACTCTTCTTTCCGGACCGGAACTACCGGCTCGGGTTTCCTGGACTTACGTCCGCGGAAGAGATTAATAATTCGATTGACAATACGCATCATGGGAATGATTTGATATGATAACGATCTGAAAAGCACTAATGTTGATGATTAGTTATATATTTTTCAAAATCATTACATAACAAATATAATGGGAAATAATAATATGTATTTTATTATTTATTTCCGCCTATTCCGGGCTGGATCTCCCTGGCTTTGGCTCTCAACTCATCTGCCTTGGTCATGTCATGCTTCAATTGGTAAGCATTCGCAGCATTCCAAAGCACAGGTGCTGAGTTTGGAAATATAGTCAAAGCCCGGTTCGCGACTTCCAGGTTCTTATCATAATTGCCAAGTGATCGATATACGGACATCAGGTTGACATAAGCCAGCATTGCATTGGGATCTATCCTGATCGCATTTTCCAAAGTGGCGATAGCTTCATCATTCCGACCTGCATTCTTGAGTTCAGTGCCGAGGTTGATCAGAGCAGGAACATGATTGGGATTGGCTTTTACGGCTTTTTGATAATAAGTAATGGCTTCGGCACTTCGGTTTAGACGCACCAATTCAAGGCCCATCATATTATTGAATCGCGGTGAATTAGGGGAAGTCTTCAGTGTGGCCTGGGCCAGCGTATAATTGCTCTGCCAATCTCCGGCCCTTAACCATGTTCTTGGTATGAAAAATAAAGTAAATGCACCGGTGAGAACATAAGCTGCCATTTTTCCTCTCACGGAATCCAGTAGCTTAACCAGGAGAGCGGCTATCGCAATAATTAATCCTATCGACGGGATATAAAGGATCCGTTCAGCTTTAAGAAACCCGGCGGCAAATAGAAAATTGGATACAGGCAATAGTGTGAGAAAGAAGAAAATAATTCCCCAGGAAAATGATACCATCTTCCGGCGTTGCCAAATCGCCACGACGATCAAAGCGAGAAGTAAGAAAAATGAAAGAATAACTTTTATATCTGCAAAACCAACTATAGGAACTTCATCCGTCCAGTAATCCGCTGATAAATGCAAAGGAAAGATGTGTAACCCTATATATTCTGCCGTTGTACGCATCGATGTGGCCATACGATCTGCAGCACCTACAACTAACCATTGTTCATGTGGTGTAGGAGGGCCGGTAAACTTGCTTCTGATCATCCACAAGCAAATGGAAACGAGAATACAACTGCCAATCCCCACCCATGTCAGACGTGAAATCCCAGTGTATTTTTTGGAATTAAAAAAATAAACGATCTCCTGCAAAACCAGGATGACCGGGATCATAAAGCCATGTTCCTTTGAAGTAATGGCTGCAAAAGTTGATATGAGTAACGCGATCAACCACGTCATCTTGCCATTTTCACGCCAATGGTGATAACTGATACTTGCAGTGAGAATAAAAAGAGCTGACATCAACTCTGCTCTGCCCACTACACTTGATACAGCTTCGGTATGAATCGGATGAATGGCAAAAAGTAATCCGGAAAGTGCAGTCAATCGAAAATCTTTGAAAAGCAATTGGACAAGCTTCATCAAAGAAAAGCATACAAGGGCATGAAGAAGGATATTAAGTATATGATAGGGGACAGGGTTATACTTATTCATTGAATATTGAAGAGCGTATGTGGTGATCGTCAGCGGCCTGTATAAACTCTTATCATTCGCATCAATCTTCCCGGCCCAATAATGTGATGTCCAGATCTTTGGCAGGTTATCCAGTGACCGGATCATCGTATTTTCTTCAATGATCGGATTATCGTCGAGCGTAAATGTTCCGGTGAACGATGGTATGTAGACCAGGATGGCTAGCAGAGAAATAGCCCACCAGGTGTGTTTCATCCAGCCTGGCTCTGTTGCTTTTGCTTTTATTTTCTTTTTAGCCATTTGTATAAAAGCGAATATAATATTTTCGATTTACGATTTACGATTTACAATGGTTGCTGCGCTGTAGGACGAAGATGAGTTGTGCAGGTCGAAACATTAGATTTTAGATTTTTTAAAATATAGTTTCCCCGCAATAGTTATCGTGTTAATGTAGGATTAATATTAAGTCTGAAAGACTTCAACATTATTAGCCGGGGGTTGCACCCGGGGCTAATAATGTTTGATTCTTTCAGGATCGAATTTCATCAATACGCCATTGATTAATCAGATATCGCTGATTTGATTTCCCAATAACCAGAAACCAATAACCTGTCTATTTTCTAAAAACCTACAACCTAAGACCCTGACCAAACCGGCTGCTTTTACTCGCCGTAGTTCCGCACGTGCTAACAAGGATCGAAGGAGAGCCCAGACCATCAACATTAGACCTCTTTTCATTTCTACCATGATATTGCCCTCGGGCTGGGTTAATAGCCCTTTTGTCCTTACTTTTGCACCCCTAAAACGATAACAGATGGGACGGATATTCGAAGTCAGGAAGTCAACCATGTTTGCCCGGTATGACCGCATGGCCAAGCAATTTACCCGCATCGGGAAAGATATAGCCATAGCCGTTAAAGCCAGCGGGCCTGACCCCAATACAAATTCATCCCTTCGGCGCGCAATGCAAAATGCCAAGAGCGTCAACATGCCCAAAGACAAAGTGGAAGCTGCCATCAAGCGTGCTATGGGCAAGGATATGGAAAACTATGAGGAGATCATGTATGAAGGTTACGGCCCTCATGGTATAGCTATCATCGTCGAAGCCGCCACAGATAATATCGTCAGGACCGTCGCCAATGTGCGGTCCATTTTTAATAAAGGAGCGGGCACAATGGGCACAAGCGGAAGTGTGAGTTTTCAATTCAATAAAATGGGTGTCTTCAATCTTGATCCCGAAGGATTGGATACAGAAACACTCGAACTTGAGCTGATCGATTTTGGACTTGAGGAATTGGGTGAAAGTGTTGACGACGATGGAAAAGAAATACTCGTAGTCCGTTGTGCATTCTCCGATTTCGGAAACATGCAAAAAGCTCTTGAAGAAAAAGGCATCAAAGTTTTAACCTCTCATCTCGAGTGGATCCCTACAACAACTGTTCAGCTTTCTGAAGAACAGGCTGAGGATGTTCTCAAATTAGTAGCCAAACTGGAACAGGACGAGGATGTGCAACGCGTATTCCACAACCTGGCGTGAATGAATTACGAATTACGAATTACGAATTACGAGTTACGAGTTACGAGTTACGAATTACGAGTTACGATGTGAATTTCTTAAGTGGCTACCTAAGTTCCTAAATGGTAAAAAGAGGTTAGGAAAATTTTCCATATTGAACCACATAGTCACATAGTTCACAAAGAAAAACACATAGAAAAAAACAAACTCAAGCTTTTCACTTTAGGTTTTTCACTTTACGTTTTTTACTCAATCATTATTTTCTTTAAAAACAATTGACCTCCGCTTTGGACCTGGATAATATATATTCCCGGAGGAATGCCTTCAAGAGATATTTGATCGCGTCCTGCAGTATGGGTTTGAATTGATTTGCCATCTACATTGATCAATGTAATTTTTGTATCCGCCGGAGGAGAATTTCCATCTTTAAATTTTACATACACGAAATCTTTCGCAGGATTCGGATAGACTTCGAAAAAATCATTCCCTACATAAGGTTTAATCCCGGTGACGAATACGGTGATTGGATTTGAATAGGCCTCACATCCCGCTGTGAATGTTGTAAGATGTAATTGATAAGTTCCGTTGACCAGCGGATGAAAAATAAAATTTTCAGCACCGGGAACTGGAACACCATTTAACAGCCATTCAAAAATTCCGGAAGTTATATTTGAAACGAGGTTGCCATTATCTAATGTGAGGGTGACCTCAGGAGGAATTACGGGTATAACATTCACTGATATTAACTCTGTAGAGTCACCGCACGCATCTCTTCCCCGAACAGAAACGACCCCGGTGGAATCTCCGACAACGAAATGAACAGAAGATGTATTTGAATTTCCTTCTACAAACCAATCAGCCGGGAATGACCAGTCAAATATATCAACACCCGAAAAGTCTACGACAAAATTGACTGTGTCATTTGCACATGGTTCAAGATTGCCTCTGATTTCAGTCACTCTCGGCGATAAAGTGCAGTTGTCATATTTCACGATATTTCCACCAAATCCTGTGGCCCACACAGTCTCCTGTCCGGGGACTGCATAAATACCCAACAATGCATCCGGTGATTCATGCGTGATGTACCAACCATCGCCTCCATTATCTGTCCGCAGTACAACACCATATCCGTCACTGCCCCCGTCGATCCATCCAGTGGTGGCATCCTTAAATGAAATAGCCCTCCAATTCGTTTTTACAGGCAATGGAGATTTCAACCATGATAGCCCACCATCGGTAGTATGCCAGATAGTATCAGTATTGCTGGAAGAAACAACCCAACCTTCTGTCTCAGTCGTAAAATGGATATCTGAAAAATGATTCCGGCCTTCGTCATATATTTGATTCCATGTATCACCACCATCAGTAGTCATTGCTATTTTGCCGTTCCAGCCGGCAGCCCATCCATGTTGATTATCTAAGAAATCCAAAGCAAATAGCGTGTCATTCGGATTGTTATAAACTTTACTCCATTGTCCACCGCCGTCAGTGGTCTTATATATTTTTCCGGGTTTTGAAGTGATGATGATTTCCTGTCGATTGAATGCTTCGAGGTCAGTGATCTCTCCAAGGTTTTGTCCGATCGTCGTCCAGTGATCACCCTGGTCTTCGGATAAAAATACTTTGCCTGATACCGAACCGGCGATAACAACTTTATCATCGATCATTTTCATGCCGTAAAAATTTTCAACACGTGGAAATTTTACAGCTTCCCATTTGGCACCACTATTTTTTGTGCGAAGAATTGTGCCATCTGAACCACCGACCATGCCGATAAATTCATCAAAAAAGTTAGGCTCAAACATTGTTTCTTTTTCGGCGGGGATCTGGTCTGTCCATGTTGCACCATAATCAGTAGTATGTAAGATGGAAATATATTTTCCTACAGTCCATGCTTCACCTTGAGTGTTGGCCCAGATGCCAAGTGTTTTGTTGCTATTGATCAGGTTAGGATTGACTTCATGCCATATCTGGCCGCCATCTTTTGAGTAATAAACATTTCCATCATTCAATGATGCCCACAGATCAAATTGTCCGGCCACGTGCATGTCACTGATCCCGGCTTCAGGGGCAATGGGATGAAGTTGCAACCAGTGGTTTCCACCATCACTCGTTTGGTAAACGAAATCCCTGGATGCTAAAAAACCATTCTCGTCATCAAGCATATCAATAGTGACAATCAGGGAATGTTTCAACGTATCGCGCACGTTCCATGACATGCCTCCATCTGTTGTGACCCAGACTTGTTGATTGTTGAGGTCGCCGTAAGAAACCCATCCATTCATGAAACTTGTGAAGTGACCGGCGGTTACTCCCATGCTGGTTTGTGGCATATTGAATGCAAACCAAATCAAGCCGCCATCTGAAGATCTGAGGCCAAAATTGCTCCCAAGCGCAACATATTGATCATCCGAAAAAGATTGAATCTTATATAAGTTCGGAATATAATCATGAGTGATATACCAGTATTTTCCTCCGTCTTTTGTGATCAATAGTAGGTCATCACCTCCGGCCATCATTATTTGTCCCGATGTTCCCGGAAGGACATAGGCTGTGGTTAGTGTTTTTGCCTGGGGCGGGGCTTTTTCCAGTTTCCAGGTTCTACCACCATTTATTGTGGTAAAAATTGCACCATCAGCTCCGACGGCAAGTCCATACTGACCATCAAAGTCAATGTCATGCATCTGGGACAGAAAAGGAAAAGGATTTTGACGAACCCATTGCTGGGAATAAGAGAATTGAGAAAGGAGCAAGAGGCAGAAACATGGGATAATAAGTTTCATAGCAGTGTTGGTTTAAAAGTGTTCAAAACCTCAAATAAATCGCATACCTCAACTAAATATATGGAAATGAACACGAAAGTCTTAGACTGGTTCATTGTTATGGGTAAAAAAGGAATAGGAAATGGGGGTTAGCTATTGATCTTTTACAAACTTATAAGTTAGAGACGACAGATTATCCATATAATAAATAGCAAAATATGGCAGGTAGAATTGATATGTAGTGTATTAACTGAAAGCTTTTTAATTAAAACAACAACACTTTTTATTTCATTGGTGCCGGTGTATTGTTTCCCCCATCGACCACAAACCTCCATTTGCCATCTGCCTGTTTTTTCCATATTGTATAATAGTTGCCATAAAGCGTTGTGTCCTTGCCGACGTATTTCCAGTTGCCTAATGTGTAACCCATATCACCTGATTTAGCTGCTTCGGCTTTAAATGGCTTCCAGGAAATGGCGGTTGTTTCTTTTTTTTCAGACCAGTATTTTTCCAATGCTGGTTTACCGATGACAGGATATTCTCCATCCTGGGGTTTAACAAGACTATCATCTGCAAACGCTAATAATGTATGATGAAATCCGTCTTTGATGGCCATGTCGCTCATCGCTTTATCTGCAATGATGATTTCCTGGGCGGCTTGTTTGCTGAGATCAGTTTGTTGTGAAGTGCAGGAAGAGAAAAGTACCAGGCTCAGTAAAATATTTTTCATTTCAGATTTTTAATTTCAAAAACTAAAAAGCGTTATAAGTAAATGTACCTTAAATCAAAGGATTTGATTTCAATATGAACTCAGGTACTCCATTATGACGGAAATAAGAGAAAAAACAGGGCTAATTGACTCGTAATCAGGCTTCAAATCGAATATTTCCTGCTTCTGAAAGTTTTTTTAGCTTTGCACTCTCTTTTCAAAGACTTCCGGATCGGTAGTTCAGTTGGTTAGAATGCCGCCCTGTCACGGCGGAGGTCGCGGGTTCGAGTCCCGTCCGGTCCGCAAAATGAAGAGGCTGTCTCAATAACAGCCTCTTTTTTTATTTAGGACCGGCCTCATCTAAAAATTTTGTTGAGCGTTGAGCGTCGTGTAACCGATGTTCTGTTGTCGTCAAATCTTTGATTTGCAAAATAGGTTCTTTCACCTCAAAGCAAAGCTTTGCAAACACGCCGTCATCAAATGATATCAATCATCCTTTTCCATGAGGTGTGTCAAAAATGATGCATCAAAAAATTAGCAAAACAGCTATTCCACCCGAAATCGTCGCGAAAAAAGTTCATCCGGATGTGCATGGCCATCTCAGGCCCGTCATTTACCGGATAATGATTACAGAAAAATCAGGGCGGTACGAAAATGAGTAACTTTCGCAATGCCTCATATCCTCACCATCACCTTCAGCCCGTGCATCGATAAGAGCACGACTGTGCCTGAATTAGTGCCCGAAAAAAAATTAAGATGCGGGACGACCAAAATGGAACCGGGTGGTGGTGGAATCAACGTAGCAAGAGCCATCATCAAACTTGGCGGTGATGCGACGGCAATCTTTCCTTCCGGTGGATATACGGGGAAATTTTTTAATCATTTGCTTGAATTGGAAAATGTCCCTTCAACGATCATTGAAACGGATCACGAAACAAGAGAAAGCTTCACCGTGCTTGATCAATCAACGAATAATCAATTCAGGTTTGGATTGCCTGATCATGGTTTGAGTGAAAATGAATGGGGACGATGTCTTAAAGCCGTGGAAGAAAGTAAAGGTGTTGAATTTATTGTGGCGAGTGGAAGCCTTCCTCCGGGTGTACCTTTGGATATTTACGGACGTCTTGCCAAAATCGCGAAAAATAAAAATGCAAAGCTGATTGTGGATACATCCGGCGAAGCATTAAAACATGCAGTCAGCGAAGGTGTGTATTTGATAAAGCCGAATTTGGGAGAATTAGCTTCTTTAATTGGAAAGGACAGAATTGAAATCGAAAATGTGGAATCCATTGCCAGGGAAATTATTCAAAAGGACGGATGCGAAATCATCGTGATATCCCTGGGCGAGGCAGGTGCGATGCTCGTGACTTCAACTGAGGCTTTTAGGGCTAAGGCTCCTGATGTTCCGCATAAGAGTTCGGTCGGTGCGGGAGATAGTATGGTGGCAGGAATCGTATATAGTGTTTCCATGGGTTGGAAGTTGGAGCAGGCATTGCAGTATGGAGTGGCATGCGGAACTGCTGCTACAATGAATCCGGGGACTGAATTATTTCACAAGAAAGATGCAGACGATTTATTTTCAATCATCACACGTTGACTGTGATCACTTATATTGGTGACTGGTATCAGCATCAATGATCACCCTTTTTTAAATATTTGAGGTAATTATTATTAAATGAATCGCAACCTGGCCATCAATAAATTTTTAGAAGAAACCGGTGATCTTTCGCGGTTTACGGGCCGCTTTTTTCACGAGTGTTTTAAACCCCGTTTTGAACTTGCTGAATTTATCAGGCAATGTTATGTTGTGGGATATAAGTCTCTTCCGCTCGTGGGGTTGACTGCCTTTATCATGGGATTGGTGCTGACGATGCAGTTACATCCTTCCATGGTACATTATGGAGTGGAGTTTGAGCTTCCGGCCATCGTGAGTATTGCCATCGTGAGAGAAATAGGTCCTGTGATCACAGCCCTGATCTTTGCAGGAAAAATTGGCAGCAGCATCGGGGCAGAGCTCGGTTCGATGAGAGTCACCGAACAGATCGATGCGATGGAAGTGAGCGGGACGAATCCACTCAAATTCCTTGTTGTCACAAGAGTGCTGGCCACCACAGTTATGCTGCCTGTCTTATTGGTGTTGAGTGATGCGATTGCATTGTATGGATCGTTCGTTGGTGTCAATATACGCGGATCAACTAGTTTTACATTATTCTGGTCGCAGGTATTCAATAGTATTACTTTCGACGATGTATTCCCGTCTTTTATTAAAAGTTATTTTTTTGGTTTTGCTGTAGGCCTGGTCGGCTGCTATAAGGGATACAATAGTAACAAAGGAACAGAGGGAGTTGGCAGTTCTGCCAATTCAGCAGTTGTGTTGTCATCAATCCTCATTTTTTTCATTGACCTGGTCGCCGTCCAATTGACAGATGTGCTTGGTTTTAATTGATCCATATGATTGAAGAAAAAATAAAGACGAAGGATAAAGATCAGGATATGGAGGATGGACCTGTCCTCATCATCCGCCATTTATATAAATCGTTTGGAAAAAATAAAGTATTAACCGATTTTAATCTTGAATTAAATAAAGGCGAAAGTGTCGTTGTGCTTGGAAAATCCGGTACAGGCAAATCTGTGCTGATCAAATGCATTATCGGTCTGATGGTGCCCGACCAGGGTACAATTGAAATGTTTGGGAAAAATATACCTGACATCAAACATGATGAATTGGATCAGATCAGGGCAAAAGTGGGATTCCTGTTTCAAAGTAATGCCCTCTATGATTCCATGACGGTAAGGGACAATCTCGAATTCCCATTGCGGCGGCATTGGATTAAGGTCACCCAGGATGAAGCAGATAAGATGGTGATGGATGCACTTGAAGACGTCGGGCTGGGACATACCGTGGACATGATGCCCGAAGAGTTATCCGGTGGCATGAGAAAAAGAATTGCCCTGGCACGAACCCTGATCTTAAGGCCTGAAATAATATTATATGATGAACCCACCACGGGTCTTGATCCTATCACCGGCAGAGAAATTATTGATTTGATGAGGGAGATACAAGGCAAATATCAAACGACTTCCCTTATTATTTCACATGATATGAATTGCATCAAAACGGCAAGCGACAGAGTGGCGATGTTGATTGAGGGCAGATGCTATGTTGTCGATACCTTTGAGGCGTTGAAACAAAGTACAGATCCTAAAGTGCAAAAATATTTTGAATAAATCACAAATGGAAAAACAGGGCATAAATAATATTAAACTGGGCGTATTTGTATTGAGTGCGATTTTCTTCTTCGTGTTATTACTTTTTATGATCGGTAAAAACAGGAGTTTATTCGGAAATACTTATTTACTAAAAGCCAGGTTTGAAAATATACAGGGACTCGTACGAGGCAATAAAGTCAGGTTCTCAGGCATTGAGATCGGTACTGTAAAAAATATTAATATCCTGAGGGACACGATGATTGAAGTTTCGATGAATATTGAAAAAAAGATGATGATGATCATTCAAAAGAATGCCATAGTCAGCATTGGAACTGAAGGATTGGTAGGGAATAAGGTGGTGAACATTATTCCTTCCCGGAAGGAGGGGCCGATGGCAGTCGAAGGAGATTTGTTGACCACCAAACCATCGATAAATACAGATGAAATCCTGGAGAAACTTAATCAAACCAATCAGGATATCGGGGTGATTGTCCTTGGATTAAAAACAACGGTGCAAAATCTTAATAATAGCAATGGATTATGGACTTTATTAGATGACCCGACATTGCCCCGTGATATAAAATCTTCTCTTGTCAATCTACGCACAGCCACCGGGAAAGCTGCCCTGACTGCTGATGAGCTTTATAAAATTGTTTTGGATGTAAAAAATGGAAAAGGTTCGGTTGGCACTCTCCTGACAGATACTTCATTTGCAGGGAGTCTCAATAATGCAGTTCTTAATATCAATCATGTGGGCAATGAAGCGGATTCACTAATCGAAGAATTAAATCGATTGACGAAGGGAATACGGCATGATGTCAATGATGGAAATGGAATGGTGAATGCTTTGCTGAAAGACTCATCGATGGCCATAAAATTAAATGCAAGCCTGGACAATCTGGAACAGGGGACTGATCGCTTCAATCAGAATATGGAAGCCCTTAAACATAATTTCCTTTTCAGTGGTTATTATAATAAGCAGGAAAAGCATCAAAAGGAAAAGGCTAAGTAAATTCAGAATGATCTGACATTTCCATTTATCAATTTAATACCCCACACTGTCTATGGAAAAGAAAATGAAAACAGGAAAACACTTTCAAAGACCAAACCCGCGCAATCAACCTGAAGTCATCCCTCAGATTGATCCTGAAGACCCTCAAGTTCCTGAAGAAGATCCCGATGAAAATCCGGATGAAAACCCTTTTATCCGGCCGCCGATCGAAGTCCCGCCATTCATTGAAAGTCACCAACTGAATTAAAATGAGTAGTTCTATTTTCCCCGATCCATCTAAAAAAAATATTCATTTCAAACCGCTCACGATTAGCAGTGCTGCATTTCAGAACAAGGAATTGATACCGGTGAGGTATACTTGTGAAGGCACAAATATAAGCCCATCATTAGACATTGAAAATATCCCGACGGAGGCAAAATGTCTCGCAGTGATCATGGATGATCCCGATGCTCCGAAAGGCACCTGGGTGCATTGGGTGGCCTGGAATATTCCTGTTACACCTCATTTGAAGGAAAATGAAGTTCATGGCATTGAGGGGTTGAATGATTTTCAGCAACATCGCTATGGAGGTCCTTGTCCGCCATCCGGAACACATCGTTACTTCTTTAAGATTTATGCTCTCGATAAATTGCTGGTATTGCCTTCAGATACAAAAAAGGAAGAATTGGAAATGACAATGGCCAACCACATCATTGCGTTTGGTGAATTGATTGGTTTATACAAAAGAACCCGGTAATATTTCTTCCATGCAAGAAAGCCAGCTATTAAAACTAAATGGACATGAGTTGACACTGACACATCTTGACAAGCTTTTCTGGCCAAAAGAAAAAATCGAGAAACGAGATCTCCTTAATTATTATGCGCAGGTAGCTCCGTTTATTTTACCTTACATAAAACAAAGACCACAATCATTGAACCGGCATCCAAATGGATATGCGGGAAAAAGTTTCTATCAAAAAGATGTCACGGGTAAGGTGCCCGGGTGGATTAAATTGTTTCCATACCGGAGTGCAGACGAGAGCACCGACAAAAATTTCATGGTGGCCGAGAATGAAGCGAGCTTATTGTACATGGTGAATTTGGGTTGCATCGAAATTAATCCCTGGAGTAGTACAATCACAAAACCGGATCATCCTTCATGGTGTATCATTGATCTTGATCCTGATCAAAATGAATTTGATTCCGTCATCAAAGTGGCGCAAGTAGTGCATGAGATTTTAAATGCTGCTGATGTAGATTCTTATTGTAAAACTTCCGGTTCAACTGGTTTGCATATTTATATACCTCTCCATGAAAAATATGAATATGATCAATCAAAGGAATTTGCCAGGATCATTGTAACCCTGGCTCAAAAGGAAATACCGTCGTTAAGTTCGATCGAGCGACTGGTGCCTAAAAGAAAGGGTAAAATTTATCTTGATTTTTTGCAAAACCGGCCCCAGGCCACTATCGCAGCTCCTTATTCTGTGCGGCCGAAGCCCGGAGCAACAGTTTCAATGCCGTTACTTTGGGATGAGGTGAAGAAGGGACTTAAGATGAAAGACTACCACATGAAAAATGTAATTCCTTTGCTCAAAGAAAGAGGTGATCTGTTCAAAGGTGTTCTTGGGAAGGGAATTGATATGAAATCTGCGATCAAAAAATTGGAAAGCATCCTGGAGAAAGTGCAATGATCCTCATTGCCTTCGCCTTTAATTCTAACTTAGAGTCTTATTCATCTAATATTTTATTCCTCAATGATGAAAGACATCTATATACTCCTTTGCCTGCTGTTTACCTTTGCTTGTACGACAACCAAAAAACCTATGATTACACCAGGAGTGGATTATCACCAAAAAGCAGTAGAACTTGCTTATCGGACAATCATCACTGATGGACATATTGATCTTCCTGAGAAGCTTGGGGATAAAAAGTTATTATTGAATAAAGAAAATTCGGCCCTTCTGATTCAATCAAAAGAAGGAGATTTTGACTTTGTACGGGCGAAACAAGGAGGACTGGATGCACCATTCATGTCCATTTATATTCCATCGTCATACCAGAGTGATTTGACAGCGGCAAAAGCTAAAGCTGATTCACTGATGGATATTGTTGATTGGATGATCGCTTCTCACCCTGATAAATTTGGCAAAGGAGAAAATCCCCAAATGATCGAAGCTAATTTTAAAAAAGGGAAAATTTCACTTCCGATGGGCTTGGAAAACGGAGCCCCGATGGCGAAGCTAGAAGATGTAAAATATTTTTATGACCGAGGGATCCGGTACGTCACACTCACACATGGAAAGGATAACCACATTTCAGATAGTTCTTATGATACCACTCACACCTGGGGAGGATTAAGTCCATACGGTGTTGAGCTTGTCAAAGAGCTAAACAAAGTCGGGATCATGGTGGATGTATCACATATATCAGACCAGGCTTTTTATAAGGTGATGGAAATATCCACTGCACCAGTCATTGCTTCTCATTCTTCCTGTAGATATTTCACACCGGGATTTGAGCGGAATATGGATGATGATATGATTAAATTATTGGCACAGAAAGGCGGTGTGATCCAGATCAATTTTGGTTCGAGTTTTCTTGATGCGGATGTTGCCAAAAAACGCAAAGCTGATAAGGAAGAATTGGATCGTCGACTCACTGCTGCGAATCTCAAAGCTGATGATCCGGCGGCTAAGCCTCTCATTGATGCATTTAATAAAGAACATCCACCTGTTTATTCAACAGTGCAACGCGTAGCGGATCACTTCGATCATGTCAGGCAAATTGCCGGCATAGATCACATTGGTATTGGTTCTGATTTTGATGGATTAGGGGATAGCCTCCCCACAGGATTGAAAGATGTCAGCACGTATCCTAATCTTATTGAAGAACTTCTCAAGCGAGGCTACACGGATGCGGATATCGAAAAAATATGTTATAAAAATGTCTGGCGCGTCTGGAATAAAGTGATTGAGATAGCACAGGCAAAATGATTGCAGAAACTCATCCTCCTTCCTCCAAAAATGAGTTGCAAAACTGGACCGTATTTGTCCTGCTTGCTTTTGTTTGGGGTGGATCATTCATACTGATTAAAAAAGGTCTTATCCATTTTTCTCCTGTCCAGGTGGGAGCGATGAGGATTGCGTTGAGTGCTATTGCGTTCATTCCAATATTCCTGATTTCAAAAGTTCCATTTCCAAAAGGGAAGGTGTTGCTAGTGACTGCGGTTGTTCTTACGGGAAATGGTATTCCTGCATTTATGTTTGCGCTTGCTGAAACGAGGCTTGGAAGTGCGGTGACAGGTGTGCTCAATAGCCTGACTCCCATTTTCACTTTGCTGATGGGTATTATTTTCTTTGGAACTAAATTGAAACGTCATCACCTGGTGGGACTATTCCTCGGATGTCTTGGTATAACAGTACTTATGGTCAGTGAGAAAGATTGGCGGGTGAGCTCTTATGTGTTGTTTGTTGTATTCGGCACGATGTGTTATGGCACCAGTGCAAATCTTGTCAAGCGTTATTGCCAGGATATACATCCGATTGCACTGACGGCTGTGGGATTTTTCTCCCTGGGATGTATTTCTGTGATCATATTATGGTTGACCGGGGCGGGAGATGTGATTGTTCAGGCGGAAACATGGCGGGCTTCAATGCCTTCGTTGATTATTCTTTCTGTTGTGTGTACCGTGATGGCCAATATTCTATTTTATCATTTGATTCAGCGGACCAGTGCTATTTTCGGATCTGCCATTGCTTATGCGATTCCCTGCATGGCGTTGGTGTGGGGGAGTCTTGACGGGGAAATGATTTCGTGGTATCAGTTTGCAGGTTTTGGATTTATTATTGCGGCGGTGTATTCGCTGAGGAGGAGGTGACGGGTTGAAGGGAAAAAATATCTGACGTTAGGCTTCAAGTCAAGCTATGAAAATGAAATTGATTTCGCCGAAATCAAATGCCCAATCAGCCTGTCCTCATTGGAACACAGTACATATAAAAAATACTAATATGAATTTATTTCTTTTAAAACTCTAATCTTATATCCACCCACACCGAATCAAAAAAAATCGGATGGCATCCGGTAAAATCAACGCGATAATTAAGAACTAAAACTACGTTTTTAGTTTTTCGCTTTACGCTATAAGTTTATAAGTTTAATGTTTCTTTGCTTATTGCTTATTGCCTATTGCTAATTGCCTATTGCTAATTGCTTATTGATTATGCTTCAACAACATCCCGGACTTTATTTTGCACCGAGTGGAAAACATCGCTATGGGATGTATTGCACAGAAGAAATACAAAAGGACAGTATTATTGAAATATGCCCGATCATCGTTATTCCGGCAGATCAAGCCAGGGAGATCGTCAGGAGTCATGTCCTATATGGATATTATTTTGAATGGAAAAAAGAAACCATTGCATTAGCCCTGGGATATGGCTCTTTGTACAATCATGCACCGCAACCGAATGCTGCGTTTGATGCCGACTATCCAAATCAATATATCATTTTTAAAGCTTTGGCTTTGATTCCTGCCGGAACAGAAATTCTCGTTGATTATCACGCGGGAAATCCGGATGAAAAAGTATGGTTTGAGATAAAGTAGCTCTATTTCACAAAGCGAAGCTTTGAGGACACCATACTTCGACACCTCTCACAAATCCTTGTGCAGCTCAGCAACCAGGTCGGTCAACCGACGCCGAACGGTTATAATTTAATCAGTGGAATTAGAGACAATATCTACAGCGAATAAAATTCGTTTTTTCCAGTAGACACTGGCGAGGACATTTTGCTTGACTACACCATCGGAAGTGGTGGCATGAGTGACCCACATCTGTGTGCCATTATTTTTTTCAACTATTCCTACATGATGGATCTTGTGGTGATCACCAAAAAAAACAAGATCTCCTTCTTCAGCTTTTTTCCATGGAATATGCGTACCTGAAGAAGCCATCAAACCTGATGATCGAGGCAATTCTAAATCTTGTGATTTAGCAACCGTGTACACCAATCCTGAACAATCGAATCCATGACTCGCATCACAACTTCCGTATTTGTAAGGCGTGCCGATATATTTATTGGCTTCCTGTGCGAACGCAATTTTTGCGACTTTTTCTTTAACACCAGGTGACTTTTCATAGGCCACCTTGCTTTCCAGGGCATAATCATGCCGGGCCTGGGGATCATAAACTGCTAACCTCACGGAAGAACAACTTCCGAGCAGTAAGGAGATCCCTGAAAAAAGCACAATCCTGAACCTATTCACTTTTAATATATTATAAAAAATAGTTATGCAAAAATTATACCATTTCTACAGTTTGAAATTATCCTGGTCAGGTAAAAACCTGAAGTGCTCCCGGTAATTGGTCAAAACGGTTTTGTCGAGTTCGAATACACCAATTCCCTCATTATCCTTCAACTCCAGCAAGGTGCTTCCATTCATATCATAAATACTGCTATGACCCGGGTAATGCAGGCCATTTCCATCAGTGCCTATACGATTGACCGCCGCCACATAAGATTGGTTCTCAATCGCACGTGCTTTCAACAATGCATCCCAATGGTGGATTCGCGGAGTAGGCCAATTAGCTACTACAACCATCAGATCATATCCATTATTGTTTCGACACCAGACCGGAAACCGAAGATCATAACATATGATTGGCATAATTTTCCAGCCTTTGATATCCATGACAATGCGCAAATGACCACTTGTATAATGATGGTCTTCTTTTCCATAAGAAAAAAGATGCCTCTTATCGTAGGTGACAAAATGACCATCCGGATAAACACCATACCAACGATTGAAAAAAGATCCATTCTCCTCAACAGCTATACTTCCTCCAAGAACAACATTTAGATTTTGAGCCTGCTCTATCATCCATTGCAATGCAGGACCGGGATGATGTTCTGCATATTTTGACGGGTTCATTGTGAAACCTGTCGACCACATCTCCGGTAATAATATAAAATCAGCGTGGTCACCCCACTGCATTCGTTCTTGCAAATGCAGCATATTGGTCTCAGGTTTTTCCCAGGCGATATCAAATTGAGCAAGCCCAATTCGTAATAAAGATGCAGACATCATCCAAAAGTAAAAAAGCATCCCGAAGGATGCTCTTTATCATTTATTAATTTATATGATTTGAAATAACCGGGGAAGAATTATTTCTTATTCGCCTTTTCACTCTTTCCTCCTTTGGCCTTCTTTTCAGGAGCTTTCTTTTCAGGAACGCCAGGTTTTGCAGGAGTTGCGGCTGGAGCTCCAGGTGCACCTGCAACAGGAGTAACTGCAGTAGCAATCGCTGTTGCCCCCGGAGTTTCTTCCGGTCCTGAACGAAGTGCTCTTGGAATACCTACAGTAGCCACAGGAATATTTTCATTATTGAGGATTTCAATTCCTTCAGCAACAATCAGGTCTTTGATCCTGTGTGATTGTCCCAATTCCATTGGTGTGGTATCTAAAACAATCTTGTCAATCAGAAGCTCTGGTGTCAGCTTGACTTTCACGCTTCTCATTTTTTTAATGAGTTTGCCACCTGATTTTAGTCCCACTGCAATACCCTCGAAACTGATGGGCACCTCAATCTTAATCGGATGCTCATCAATAAGTCTCAGAAAGTCGATATGCATGATCCTCTCATCCACCGGGTGATATTGAACGTGCTTCAGGATACACTTGTGCACCTTGCCATCCAGGTTGATTTCAACAATTTTAAATTCAGGTGAATAGACCAGGGTCCTTAGATCCAACGGGGCCAGGGTAAAGTGTTGAATTTCTTCACCTCCATACAGTACGCATGGGATGAGGTTTTCTTTCCTTACAGCCTTTGTAGCCACTTTTCCAAGATTCTTCCTGCCTTTGGCCTGTAGTGTCATTACTTCCATTTCCGTCGATTTTATTACCCGGTTAATTTTTAGAGCACGCAAAGGTATGGCTTTCAGGGAAAACTACGGTAAGTTTTTAAAAGATAATCTGGAGAACCTAAAAACCTGATCCTTAAAACCTCGTGGCACGACTAGTGGTGCCACCACTAGTCGTGCCACGAGGTCCTAACTCATTGATTGTGAATGGCTCCGGATAGTTATCCACAGGACATTTTTTTCGTCCTAATGACGCACGAATAATGCTGAAATTGACCTCTGTTCATGGGTATTCCGGATAGCATGGGCAAAGAGCTTGGCGGAAGAAAGGACCTTGATTTTAGGAGAAGTTTGTCTCAGGGGAAGAGTATCCGTCACAAGGACTTCAGTCAATAGGGATGATTCTATGTTTTCATAAGCTTTGCCTGAAAGAACCGGATGGGTGCATATAGCTCTTACACTTTTTGCGCCTTTTGCAATTAAAGCTTCAGCAGCTTTGCAAAGAGTACCGGCTGTATCAGCCAGGTCATCGACAAGAATTACGTCCCGGCCCTGTACTTCACCAATCACCGTCATACCCGAAACCTCGTTAGCTCTCCGTCGATATTTATCGCAGATGACGAGGTCACACTGGAAGTGATTAGCATAATCACGTGCACGCTTTACTCCTCCGACATCAGGCGCTGCGAAAACAACAGTTTCTTTATCCATATCTTTTTGTTGCTCCAGGTATGGAAAGAATATGGCATTACTCTGCAGGTGATCAACCGGTATATCAAAAAATCCCTGGATCTGATCGGCATGGAGTTCCATGGTCATGATCCTGTTTGCGCCTGCAGTTTGAAGCAGATTCGCGATCAGTTTTGCTGAGATAGGTACTCTTGGCTGATCTTTCCTGTCCTGTCTTGAATATCCAAAATACGGGATGACCGCTGTGATATAATCAGCTGAAGCTCTTCTGGCTGTATCAATCAGCAACAATAATTCGAGCAGGTTGTCGGCAGGTGAGGCTGTTGATTGGATAAAGAAAACATAGGCACCGCGAACAGATTCTTCAATGACAGGATGCATTTCTCCGTCACTGAAGCGGGACAGGTTCCATTTACCTAAAGAAGAACCATAAAAGTCGGATATTTTTTCGGCCAGGTACTTTGAGTACTGCCCGCTGAAGAGTTTTACTTCCACTGAATCAGGTTATGGTTGAAAGGGCAAATTAATTCATTTTTATCCAAATGATTATAGGTCCTTTCTTACCTTTCAAGGTAGATAGCAAAGTGGAGTTGGTCTAAATCATGGCACCATATCTCGGGGATCGATGTTATCTTATGCATTAACCGGAATTAAAACTGTGGCAGGGATAATTGACATCAATCAATGGTGGGAGACACTCACTTCGGCTCACCAGGTATTTTGGTTTATTGCCATCATATTTTCGGTATTGTTTCTGATCCAATTTATTATCCTGGTGATTGGTTTTGATATGGATAGCGGAAGTCTGGATCATCCTGGTGATGTCGCTGTGTATGAACATGAATTTTCTGCTTTATCCGTCAGAAGTATCATTGCTTTTTTTACATTTTTTGGCTGGACCGGAGTATTGACTCTCAATAATCATTTAAGTGTCTGGATGGCCGTAATGTTTGCTTCCATTGCGGGGCTGGCAGCTATGTTTATTGTGGCATTTATGGTTTTTAAATTTTCACAACTTGAACAATCGGGAACCCTCAATCTTTATAATGCACTTGACCAGGAAGGTGAAGTATATCTTTCCATTCCGGGCCAGGGCAAAGGTGTAGGTAAAGTCCATCTAAAAGTTGATGGAACCATTCGTGAAATTGATGCGATCACTGAAGGCGAAACTTTGAAAACAGGAGCATCCATTAAAGTGATCGAAATCATGGATGGTAATGTGCTCATGGTCGAATCTAATCCCTCGCCCTATGAAAACAAATCTTCGTAAGAGAAATCGGAATAACTTCAGGCTATTGGAATTTTATCCGTACATCATCAGTTAAGACAAATAATCCTATTTAACCAACTTCTTCAATCAACCTTATATGGATCTTACCGGCTCAGTTGTTGTCATCGTAGCAGGGCTTATCGGCCTTGTATTTATCATGGGACTATGGTTTATTTCAAGATATAAGCGATGTCCATCAGATAAAATTCTGGTCATCTATGGAAAAACAGGGACCGGAAGTTCATCAAAATGTTTAGCGGGCGGGGCTGCATTTGTGTGGCCGGTCATTCAGGATTTTGATTTCCTGGATTTGACGCCGATCAGTATCGATGTAGATCTCAGGGGAGCTCTTTCAAGGCAAAATATCAGGGTCAGTGTGCCGTCACGTTTTACCGTCGCAGTGAGTAATGAACCCGGTGTGATGGAAATTGCATCAGAAAGATTACTTCGTAAAAGCACAGATGAGATCAGGGAAACGGCAAAGGATATCATCTTTGGGCAACTTCGTCTTGTGGTCGCCACCATGGATATTGAAGAGATCAATTCGGATCGTGATAAATTCCTGATCAATGTCAGCTCGAATGTAGGAAATGA
This sequence comes from uncultured Saprospiraceae bacterium, assembly GCA_963746195.1. Lineage (GTDB taxonomy): Bacteria > Bacteroidota > Bacteroidia > Chitinophagales > Saprospiraceae > Opimibacter. The sequence continues at coordinate 962,573 of CAVVAS010000005.1, forward strand.
ACTCCGGAAAATCGGGCTCATGCTCATCAATGTCAATGTCACTGATATACAAGATGAGAGCGGATATATCGAAGCTCTTGGAAAAGAAGCTGCGGCCAAAGCGATCAATGATGCTAAACAAAGCGTTGCCGAAAAAAACAGGGATGGGAGTATCGGTGAAGCAAATGCCAATAAAGAAAAAAGAATTTCTGTAAGTGCAGCTGATGCGCAAGCTAAAGTTGGTGAAGCTACTGCAGGGGCGAATTCTATTTTCGGTGAAAATGAAGCTTTAGTCAGAATAGCAAATTCAAATGCAGAACGCAGACAGAAAGAAGCAGAAGCATTGAGCCTCGCAACAGCCTCAGAAAAAGTACAGGCTGCACGTTCATTAAAATCCTCTTATGCTGCGGAGAAAGAAGCAGAAATGGCGCGAGCAGATCGCGAACGCGCTACAAGAGAAGCAGATATCATCGTGCAATCTGAAATCGCGAAACGTCGGGTCGAAATCGATGCAGAAGCAGAAGCAGAACGGACAAGAAGAATTGCAAGAGGAGAAGCAGACGCTGTATTTATGCGAAAGGAAGCTGAAGCCAAAGGTCTTTATGAAATTTTACAAAAACAGGCAGATGGATTTGATGAAGTGGTTAAGGCCGCAGGAGGAAATCCAAAAGATGCTGTCATGATGTTGATTGCTGACAAACTTCCTGAATTACTCAGGATACAGGTTGAAGCCATCAAAAATATTAAGATTGATAAAGTCACTGTTTGGGAAAATGGAGGACAGGACGGAGCGATGAATAACACTTCGAATTTTATCGCAGGAATGTATAAATCTATTCCGCCGTTGAATGAACTTTTCAATATGGCCGGAATGGATCTTCCTTCATTCCTGGGGAAAGAGAAACAGGAGAACGATGCGAATACTTCTCATACTAATGATGTGGAGGAGGTGAAGGTGATTGAGTCGAAGAAGAAGTAGTTTCGCCAGACTTGTCACTTCGACTCCACTCAGTGACCGTCTAAATTTTACCAAAAGTAGTTTCGGCTCCGTTCAACTTAGGGATCAAAACTTCAAATGCTTTACGGTCAATTTATCATGGATGAGCTGGCGCAGAGAATCGATTCCGATATCGAGATGAGTGGCAGCAAAATTTCCTGTCACAGCAAGATCGCTGTGTGAAGTTTTTACTCCTTCCGGGACCATAGGCATATCTGATACCAGGAGTAAAGCGCCTGTGGGAATTCCATTATGAAAGCCGACGCTAAATAATGTGGCTGTTTCCATATCCACGGCGATAGCTCTGATCCGGTTGAGATATTTTTTAAATTTTAAATCAAATTCCCAAACTCTTCTATTGGTGGTGTAAACGGTCCCGGTCCAGTAATCTTTGGCGTAGTCTCTTATGGTGGTGGAAATGGCTTTTTGCAGTGCGAAAGATGGAAGTGCAGGAACTTCAACAGGGAAATAATCATTAGAGGTTCCTTCTCCCCTGATCGCTGCAATCGGTAAGATCATGTCGCCGACCTGGTTCTTTTTCATTTTCAAGCCACCACATTTCCCCAGGAACAAACAGGCTTTTGGTTTGATGGCTGTGAGAAGGTCCATGATTGTCGCTGCATTGGAGCTTCCCATTCCGAAATTGATGATCGTGATTTCTTCGGTACTGGCACACTGCATGGACAACCCTTTTCCATAAATTTCAACACCGAATTTTTCTGCAAATACATCAACATAATGTGAAAAATTGACCAGCAGGATATATCGTTGAAATTTATCCAATGACATCCCGGTGTACCTGGGTAACCAATTGTTGACGATATCTGATTTAGTTTTCACCTATGAATTTTCGATTTTCGATGGTTGCTGAGCTGTAGCACAAGGATGTGTGGAGCAGGTCGAAGCATTAGATTTTGGATTTTCGATTTATGATGCTTTACTTCATTAATAATTGTTATTACCCACTCTTGTTTTGCCCCTACAGGGCAAGTAGAAGCTATTTTTGTTTTTTTAGTTACCAACCTTTAGCCCCTACGGGGCAATGTTGATAATTACTTGAATGCCACAACTCACAACTCACGACTTACAACTAACAGCTTACAATAGACCACTCACAACTCACAACTGTCATCTTATAGCTGAGAACTCACAACTCACAATTGACATCTCACAACTCACAACTCACAATTGACATCTGACAACTCACAACTCACAACTCACATCTGACAACTCACATCTGACAACTCACATCTGACAACTCACAACTCACATCTGATAACTCACGATCTCACATTATCAGATTGCCACATTATCACGTTACCACATTATCACGTTACCACATTATCACATTATCACATTTCCACATTATCACGTTACCACATTATCACGTTACCACATTATCACATTATCACATTATCACATTATCACATTTCCACATTATCACATTTCCACATTATCACATTATCACATTTCCACATTATCACATTATCACATTATCACATTTCCACATTATCACATTTCCACATTATCACATTATCACATTGCCACATTATCAAGTGTCAATCTTCGTCATTTCTTGATATACGGAAGTCTTTACGTCTTCATTTTTTCGGACTTCTATTTTCAGTATTCTTTTTAATACCTCTTTGTCGGCTTCATCGATCCAACGGTCGATATCACCGCTCGATGCTGCCCTGTTGACCCGGATATGTTCGCGTACTGCAAATAAAACAGCGGCAACATGCTTGCAGACAGGGCCATGTTCAAAGGGACATGTGCAATTCCAGGTGGTGATCACATCATGACCTTCTAACAGCACCTGGTAAGTTTCATGTCCTTCAATAACTGCAGTCCAACCTTCATCGGTCTGCTTCAGCATCAAAACCTGGTGGGCGTCAAAATATTCTTTGCCACGCTCAACGATCAGAAAGTGAACATCATCTTCGAAGGTATCTACATTGATGCTCATTGCTTAAGGACTCTTCCCATTTTGGTCTGACCTCCTGCCGTGCACAAAATCATATATAGTCCTCCCGGAAGTTTTGAAAGAGAAAGATGACTTGATGATGTAGTTCCTTTTTCAACGGACATTCCATTTGAATTGAAAACCTGGTAATCGAATCCACCTCGTGCCGGAGTCCAGTCAAAAGAGATAAAATCAGATGTTGGATTTGGAAACGGATGCAATTCATCAGAAGCTAAATCCACGTTTTGAACCGCAGATGCATGGACAAAAGAAAGGAAGAACTCAATGGAATTTAATATTGCAGGAAATACACACTGACTATGTCCATAATTCGGATTGAGGTCGATAGCTTGAACATCAGTTGCTCCCAGTCCCTGCATGGTGGTTGCGGCTAAAGTAGTATTTGCAATAGGTACCTGTTCGTCAGCACCGCAATAATATAATCTTGTCGGAGCCGATGGCGCCCATTCATATACATCGTTGTCCTTGAGTGCGAGATTGAACCGGTTGTTCGGATCAGCAATCATGCCGGCAAGAATGGTATCCTGAATCATTCGTTTGACGATTGTATCACCACCTGCGGCAAGTTGCGCAATTAATTGTTGATTTAGTGTGGTCAGATTGATCGAACCGTTATAGAAATTTTGAATACTGGTGGCATAAGGTGGTTTAAAAACTTCATTCAGATCAGTATAAAGATTATAAACCTGGTTGTATCCCAAAATGGTGTACGCGAAGTAAGCAGGTGATCCATAAGAAACATCACCGAGAAATAAATCTCTCATCACACCAGACATGCTGTAAGGCCCAGACATATGTGTTGCTGCCGTAACCGGATACACGAAAGACCAAAAGTCCTCAATCTCTTTATGCAGTGCCATGGATGCATGACCTCCCTGTGAATAACCAGCAAGGAAAAGAAAATAAGGATCCCAATCAGGGTTATTGAAATCCAGCCATTCAAGCCCGGCATTTAGTGCATCAAGTGATGCTGAAGCTTCATTTCCGGCATGTACATATGTATGAAAACCTCTTGAATCACCCAGCCCGAGGTAATCAGGTGCAATCGTGATAAATCCATATCCTCCATAGCCTAATGCAACTTCAAATCCACCTCTTAATTGGGATGGAACATCAGTTGGTCCGTCAGTTGTACCGTGCTCGTACACAACGATCGGAAGCCGCGCACTATCCGGAACCTGTGGAACCACCAGCAGACCCGAAGCAGTGTCAGGCAACATGTCTATGCCCGGAGTTTTATAAGTTATTTTATACAGGTCTACACCATAATCCACGGGTTGGCCAAAAAGAAGCAGTAAGTCAAACTGGCTGCGGCTTCCGAGGAAAGTAGATTTGACCAGGTAGTCCTGGGCGGATATGGATTTTCCAAAAATGAGTATGAAAAGGATGAGGGTCAGCTTATGGGGGTATTTATTCATGATATGAATTAGATATTTATGGTATGAAGTGAATTCAATTGATATGTCAGGTCAAAAATATAATTAATTTGGCGAATATATAATCTGCTGCAATCTTGCCCATGTATAGTATAGAGCACATCGGAATAGCGGTGAAATCCCTGGCGGAGAGTGATCCACTGTTTCAAAGACTTCTGGGCACTGCTCCATACAAACATGAGGATGTTCCCCTGGAAAAGGTGACCACATCATTTTTCAAAACGAATAATTCAAAAATTGAATTGCTCCAGGCTACACATCCGGATAGCGCTATTCAACATTTTATTGACAAAAGAGGTGAAGGAATGCATCATATCGCATTTGAAGTGGAGGATATAAAAGCGGAAATGAAACGTTTGAAAGCTGAAGGTTTTGAATTGCTTCGCGAAGAACCTCATGTGGGTGCTGACAATAAATGGGTTTGTTTCATTCATCCGCGATCGGCCAATGGCGTGCTTGTTGAGATTTGCCAGACGATTCCCCTTCACGCTGACCCTCAATGATACATTGGAGTCCTGAGCAATTAATTATTGCATTTATCGGTGCTTTTTTTACCGGTTTCATCAATGCATTAGCGGGCAATGGATCTGTGATCACACTTACGATATTGACTACTGTGTTGGGACTCCCGGGAAATGTTGCGAATGGAACGAACAGGGTAGGCGTTCTTTTTAATGCTGCCGGAGCCATGACTGGTTTTCATCACAAAAAAGTCAGGTATCAGCTTTATTTAAAATACATTTTACCTGTAGTGATTGGTGCATTGGGTGGAATTTACGTCGCTACCATTGTAACGAATGATCAGTTCATGGGTGTGTTCAGGTTTCTCATGCTCTTGATGTTGATTGTCATTCTTGTCAACCCGGAGCGATGGCTTATTGTCCATCCTGAAAAAAGTTTGATTCCAAAATGGTTGGAATGGCCTGTTTTCCTGGTGCTTGGATTTTATGGAGGGTTTATCCAGATGGGGATGGGTGTATTTTTTCTGGCGGTATTAGTATTGATTTCGAGGCAACCGATGATTGAGTCAAATGCAATCAAAGCATTGGCAGTTGGGATATTCACGTTACTTGCTGTGATCATTTTTTCGTTTAATGGCCAGGTGGTGTGGTCCATCGGTTTGGTCATGGGTGTAGCGCAATTTCTTGGAGGGTGGTTATCATCTCATTATGCAAGCAGGATTCCGGGTGCAGCTAAATTTGCATATGGAGTATTGGTTGTTGCAGTTATATTATCTGTATTGAAACTTTTTCACGTTTTTTAGTGAGAGGAGTGAGAGGAGTGAGAGAGTGAGAATTTGTGATTTTGGAATCAATTATCAATTGTTAAGTTTTGGGATTTGTACAACTATATTACCTTTCTGACGGTTATAACATTCATTATGAAATCCATTGGACATTTAATAACTGCCGTTTTGTTTATTTCTCCATTTTTGGGGATAAGTCAAAGTTCCGGCATTGATGCTGCTCTTGATAAAGGAAATGCCACTCAATTGGGAAATTATTTTGCAGAAAAAGTTGATGTTTCTATTTTAGAAAAAGATGCAACAGTGCCTTCTTCTGCAGCTACATCTCAAATCGATGATTTCTTTACCCGGAATGCGGTCAAAAGTTATAAACGGGCTCATGTCACTGCTGCCAGCAATGGAAGATCGGGTTACTCTCTCGGTGACCTTTCGACGTCAACAGGCTCTTACAGGGTCTATCTTTATTTTGACGGGAAGCAGAAAATTTCGGAGATCAGAATCGAAAAGTAAGTGAAAAGCGTAAAGTGAAAAATGAAAAGTGAAAAACTTATGCTTCGGCTTCACCTAGCATAGCAATTCGAAATCTTTCGATAATTACAAACTAGAACTAAAATCGCACAGATCACATCTTACGGCTTAAAACTTTTCGTTCTTCACTCTTCACTTTTCACTCTTTTTCGAGATTAGCCAAAGCCCCAGAAATGTCAACAGGCCATTGACAGCCAGGATCAGGAATCCCAGGGTAAGTCCATTAAATAATTGTTGGGAATAAGTATTGAGGAGATAAGAGATAACGGGTGCTGCAATACAGACAAAAACGACATACTTGTCGAGGATCTTTCGTTTCGTCAGCAAGCCAAAAGAAAACAATCCAAGTAATGGTCCATAGGTATATCCTGCAGCCTTAAATAATTCATTGATGACGGATCCTTTGTTGAGCAACTGGAATAACAGGATCACACCTGCAAATACCATGGCCATAAGGATATGAATCTTCTTCCGCAATTTAGTCCGGTCAACTTCAGCTTGTTTATCGATTGGAGGAGAAGCATTGAAGCCAAGGAAATCAACGCACACAATAGTGGTTAAAGATGTGAGAGCACCATCGGCGCTATTGTATGCAGATGCCACAAGACCGAGAATAAAAGCGATGGCGATATAAAACGGTAAATGGGACATGGCTAATAAAGGATAGAGTTGATCAGACTTTTCAGGTGTGGGCAAATGCAATTGATGCAGGTACATCCATAACAATGCTCCCAATGTCAGCACAAGGAAATTAGTGACGACGAGCGTGACGGAAAACAAAAACATATTTTTCTGTGCTTCCCTGATATTGCGGCATGAAAGATTTTTCTGCATCATGTCCTGGTCAAGTCCAGTCATCACGATCGTGATCAATGCACCGCTCAGGAATTGTTTGAAGAAATTATTTTCATCCGCCCAACCGCCTTTGAAGAAAAAAACTTTTGCATAACCTGAATCTCTTAATGTCTGTGCCAGCCCGGAGACAGAGATGTCTAAAGAATGCATGATGGCCAGGATGGTGAGAATTAAAGCGGCCAGCATGCAACAAGTCTGGAGGGCGTCTGTAAAAACAATGGTGCGGATGCCTCCTTTAAAGGTGTACACCCACACAAGGCCAATGCCTATAATAACCGTGACAGGAAAGGGAATGCCGAATGGTGCACACAAAATAGTATGCAGCACCATGATCGCCAGGTACATTCTGAAAGATGCGCCGATGAGACGCGACAGCATAAAAAATGCTGATCCGGTCTTATAGGATACTTTTCCAAAACGCATCCCGAGATAGCCGTAAATGGAGACCAGATTAAGTCTGTAATACAGCGGCATGAGGACATTGGCGATGACCATGTATCCGAGTAAATAACCAAGCACCACCTGCAGATAGGAGAAGGCCTGGTTCTGGCCTCCTGCTCCGACCACTCCGGGTATGGAAATGAAGGTGACACCGGAGAGGCTGCTTCCGAGCATGCCTATTGCGACGAGCCACCAATGTGACTTGTGGCGATTGATAAAAAAATCATCGTTGGTGGAATTGCGGCTGGTGATCCAGGCGACAGTGATGAGCATGAGGAAGTAACCGGTGACGATGGACAGGATCAGCAGGGGGGAGATTCCGTTGGACGACATGGCGGGAAAGATAAGAAAAGAGCAGAGGGCGAAGGGCAGAGAGTAAGGGCAAATGCCTACGCCAAGGCTTCGGCATTCAAGGATGGGAAGGTTGAAAATTAATTAGTGTGAATTCGTGTAATTCGTGGCTAAAAAGCCTGAGAGGAGTCGAACAAAGAACAAGGGATTAAAAGTTACACAAAGCGAAGCTTTGATGACACCATACTTCGACACCACCCACACATCCTTGCCCAGCTCAGTAACCAAGTCGGTCAACCGACGCCGAACGAACAAAAATTATATTTAATGCACTGTGATATTTTCATTTATATATGGTGTTTTTATTGAATATATTTATTCGTTTTTAAGGGTTATATTTAACGCGGAATCACTGATGATTTGAAAGAAAGGGGATCGGAATAAGATGTCTTTTCGAAAATTTTGGGTGTTCCTGATGATTGCATTTACCCATAGGGAGCTGATGAATTAACCTAATAATTCAGAGCTTATATGATCAGAACACCAATCCTGCGTCCCTTCTGTCTGTTGAGAGGGATTTTTCCAATGTTTAATTCAGTACGGGGCTATTCCTGAGCTTGTATTTCACAACTGTTGAGTTGATGAAATGCGGCATGGTGCTTGCAATGCACTGTCACATCCTTTGCCCGAAACGGGAACAGGTATGCCTGGGCCCGGAAAAAATGAAAGAAACAGACGACTGAACCTTAGCCATCACACCTGGCAAAGAAACTAATGAAAGAAAATAGGTAGGCCTGACGGCGCTGCCGGATGGACCATGTCATGTGGGTTATCCGGTCTTTGTGTTGGAGGGACTTGCCCTTTTGAATCATAAGTAATGATGAAAAACCATTAGCAGATAGCCGATCGAATGAATACTGATTACGTCTTACCTTTTTACATATTAAGTCCCTCTTGTCGCCGAAGACTTTTGTATGCACTGCTGATAGTGGTGGGGAATATGATATTTGTGGGAGGAGTTAGTGGTGCCACATACACATGGCAGGGAACAAATAATGCTTCATGGGCAATATCTACAAATTGGACTCCAACTAGAACAACACTTTCTCCATCAGATATACTGCAATTCAATTCAGGTACAACCTTAACCATAACATCGGTTCCATCACAAGCTGTTTCACGTTTCCTTTTATCGAATAATACAAGCATAACGTTAGAGGCTGATGCTGCAACATCAACACTCACATTCGGAAATGGAACTGGAGTTGATTTGGAAATCCTGAATGGCTCCTCGCTCACAATCAGCACTAATGTAAGCATCAACTTTGCCACAAGTTCTACATCTGATATCAGCGGTATACTTACAATTAATAGTGGGCGAACATTTAACACAGATAACTCTTCAGTTATTTCTACCGTCTCAAGCACTGGTTCTATTGTGAATTATGGGACATTAACATGTTCAAATAATACTAGGCTTGTTTTTAACAGTGGGTCTTTATATGTTCATGCAAGAGATGGGGGATCTATTCCAACTGCATCATGGAATACTGCTTCGACTTGCAGCATAACCGGGATAATTTCTACGGATATAGGTGGACTCAATCAATCTTTTGGAAATCTAACTTATAATTGTTCTGGAATGACAGGAATCAAGAGTTTGGCTGTCAGTGGTCAATCCATTACGGGTAATTTTCAAATTATTAATACCGGAGCTGGTGTACTTCAGATGAGTCAATCCCCTTTAACTGTTTCAGGAAATTTTATTGTAAGCGATTCTTTTCGCATTACTATTGGCAACGGCGTTGCAAAAACACTTAATATAAATGGAGATATGACTGTTAATAGTGGTACCCTTGATATGTCAGCAGCTACAGGCGCAGGAGGAATTGGTACAATAAATGTGACTGGGAATTTTGCATTGATTGGAGGTGCAATAACTGAAACTGGTACTGGAAGTGGAGCAATTATTTTTAATAAAAATGGGTTACAAACATTTACTTCAGGGGGTATAATGCCATCATCAAGTGTACTCAATTTCACTGTTAATAGTGGGACGACTTTACAAATGGCTGCCGAAAGCGCAAAAATTCAGGGGGCAGGGACGTTTACATTATCAACTGGAGCAACATTAGGAGTTACTTCAAACGATGGTATTTCGACATCCGGAACTACTGGAAATATTCAAGTTGGCGGAACGCGCAATTTCAGTGGAGGTTCAAATATTATTTATAATGGAAATGCAAATCAATTCTCAGGTACAGGACTTGGCACTACAACAAAAGCAAATATCACAATTAATAACCCTGGAAATACTGTTACCCTCCAGGATAGTTTAATGTTAAATGGATCTTTATCCTTAACTGAAGGATCATCACTTTCCTTATCCTCGTTTAAGATAGGGTCAACATTGACAAATAAGTCACCAACAAGTGTTTTACTTAAATGTGGTTCTTCAACTGTATCTACTATTTCTGGAAGTGGAAAGCTTACTCTTGGAGGAGACGTTACAATTGCTAATGCAGGAACTGGTTCAAATGGTGCGACAATTTCTTGTCCAATTGCTTTAGGTGCAGACCGAATTTTTACAGTGGACAATGATGGATCCGCGGCTATAGATCTTACACTGAGCGGAATTATTAGTGGTTCTGCAGGAGTTACAAAAAGTGGATTAGGTACAATAATGATTTCAGGGAATAATAATTATACGGGGGCTATTGTAATAAATACTGGGGTACTCAATATTCAAAATAGTAATGCTACAGGATCCACTACTGGAGGCGTTACAGTTTCTAATGGCGCTCGATTGGAATTGGAAAATAATATCTCTGTTGGAGCAGAATCTTTAACACTTGCAGGTGATGGTGGCGGATCCGGCATTGGGGTATTGAATAATTTGAGCGGAAATAATTCATGGGGTGGTGCAGTGACTATCGGAGGAACGACAACAAAAATAAATAGTGATGCGGGTACATTAGCTATTTCAGGTTCAATAAATCTTTCAGGCAACAACTTAATTATCCAGGGTACATCAACCGGTGCAAATATTATCAGTGGTATTATTTCTGGAACAGGAAGTATTACTAAGGATGGAACAGGTACATGGGCATTATCTGGTGCAAATAATTTTACTGGTGGAGTTAATTTATCTAATGGTAGATTGAATATTGGAAATACAAGCGCCCTAGGAACTATTGCCGGAACTTTTACAATAGGAGGCGCAGGAAATCCGGTTACAATTGACAATTCATCCGGCAGTTCACTGACAACGCTGAATTATCCGATGGCATGGAATGATGATTTCACGTTTACTGGAACAAATGCACTGAACCTGGGGACTGGTGCAACATCATTGCAGGGAAATCGACAAATAACAATAAGTGCAAGTGAGTTATCAGTTGGTGGTGTGATCAGTGGTTCAGGTTACAATTTGGCAAAAACAGGGACAGGTGCTCTTACACTTTCCGGAGCAAATACTTTCAGCGGCGGAACAATACTTGATGGCGGCACACTCAATATTAATAATGCAAGTGCACTTGGAGCCGTAACCGGAACTTTTACAATCAATGGAGGAAATATTGATAATACTTCCGCCTCACCGATAACAACTTTAAATTATCCAATGAACTGGAATGGTGATTTCACCTTCATAGGAACCAGGGAGCTAAATCTTGGTACGGGAAATGTTATCATGGTAAGCAACCGACAATTGACAGTAAGTGCAAACAAACTTACAATAGGTGGAGTCATTAGTGGATCTGGTAAGAGTTTAACGAAAGCGGGAGGCGGTACTCTTGCCCTTTCAGGAGCAAATACCTTTTCGGGTGGAACGACCCTGAATGCAGGTACGCTTCAAATAAATAATGCAAATGCTCTTGGTGATAATACCGGGACTTTCACAATCAATGGGGGTGTAATCGATAATACTTCCGGCGGTGACATCACTACTGTCAATTATCCTTTAGCATTAAATGCAGATTTTGGTTATTCAGGATCAATTCCCAGAAACCTTAATTTGGGCATGGGCAACATTTCCCTAAGTTCTGACAGGGTAATTAGTGTTGCTGCAGGCACTCTCACTTTAGGAGGTACTATAAATGAAAATGCAAAAGCTCTTGTGAAAACAGGAAATGGTTCACTCAGCTTTGAAGGAAATAATAAGTCTTTAAAAAATTTAGCCATCAGTGCGGGAACGTTAATTTCTACCTCCGGCATTCTAAACCTGGCTGGAGATTTATTAAATAACAGTTCATTTATTGATAATGGTGGAAAAGTAAATTTCAACGGAAGCGCATCCCAAACCATCGATGGTAGCTTGCCCACAACATTCAATGATCTTGAAATAAATAATTCAAATGGAGTTATTTTAGGAATCAGTCAAACGGTCAATAACCAGTTGACTTTAACAAGTGGAAAACTTGCCCTTGGATCTTATAATCTTACACTCGGTGCTTCATCTCCCACGGTTGCGGGAACGCTTAATGCTTCGAATATGATTGTGGCTGACGGGACAGGTGAATTGCGAAAAAATTATTCAACAACAGGTTCATTTCTATTTCCTGTTGGTGATGTTACAGGTACTCCTGAGTATTCACCATTGACAACGAATTTCACGGCAGGTACATTTTCTGGTGCATATGTAGCCGTTCGCCTGACAGATGCGAAACATCCTAATGATGCGAGTGCGACTAATTATCTCTCACGTTACTGGAAGGTAACTCAGTCAGGTATCAGTTCTTTTAGCTGTGATATTACAGGACAATATGTTGATGCTGACATCAACGGTACAGAGACAAGCATTATCACAGGCAAATGGAATGGATCTGCTCCCTGGCAGAAATTTTCTTTCGTATCAGATGCTTCAAATCTCATTGTGGCTAACGGGTTAAGTGCATTTGGAGATTTCACCGGGGTCAATGGCAGCGACCCGACAGTAACTGTCAGCGTCAATCCTGCTTCTTCAATCATCTGCTCAGGCGCATCTGCAACGCTCACAGCTACTGGTGCTGATGGTGCACCCGGTTATACATACAGCTGGTCACCTGCTACAGGCCTGAATGTGACTACCGGGGCTGTTGTAATTGCAACATTAACTTCCAGTCAAACATATACTGTAACGGTTACGGACGCTAATGGTGCAACGGGATCATCGTCGCAGTTGATCACAGTTGTTGCACAACCTACAGGTCCTACTTTAAATAATAGAATACCTACCAATGCAACTATTTGTTCCGGTCAGGTCGTTAGTGCAACTTTTAATGCGGGCAGTGGTGGAGATGGGTGCAGTGATGATTATGTCGTGATCATTGATGGAGGCGCGCCATCAGCTTACACACCCGGAAATAATGTGGGAGGATCTGCAACAAGCAGTATTATAATCCAGGGCAGAAGGGCGAATTGTGCTGCCGGATCAGGTTGCAATGGTACGAGTTATGTTACTTTGGCAAGTTGGTCAGTAGTGCCTCAGCCATCTGGTCCTACATTAGCAGTGAAGACACCTAATGTTTCAACAGTTTGTGAAGGAGCAAATGTCAGTGCAACATTCAATACAGGTTCAGGTGGATCCGGTTGTTCAGATAGTTATCAATTTAGTATAGATAATGGTTCAACATGGAATCCGTACACACCTGGAAATAGTATCAGTACAACCGGTGGAACAATCGTTTTAATCCAGGGTAAACGTGATAATTGTACAAGCGGCTCTGGCTGCAATGGTACCAACTTCGCAACGATCACAAGCTGGGCAGTGAATAGTGTCACACCAGGAGCAATATCCACAAATCAAACTATTTGCTCCGGAGATGATCCTCCGGCATTCTCACAAGCATCAGCTTCAACAGGAACAGGCTCGCTAACTTACAGATGGGAATCAAGCACAACTAATTGCAGTATCGGTTTTGGAATTATCTCCGGTGCAAATTCAACAACCTTCGATCCACCGTCCGGACTTACACAAACAACCTATTTCAGACGTGTAACCATTTCGACTTTAAATGGAGTGGCATGCGAGGCTATTTCAAATTGTGTAATTGTCACAGTCAATGAATTACCTGTATGTTCGATCTCAGGATCTTCTGTGGTATGTCCTTCATCAACCGGAAATACATATACTGCGCCCGTTGGCTTAACCTATGCATGGGCTGTATCGGGAAGCGGTACGATACCAGGAAGTACAACAAGTCAGTCTGTATCTGTCGTTACAGGATCGGGATGCAACAGTTCATTTGTCCTCGGACTAACAGTAACGGATGGTAATGGATGTAGTTCGGTATGTTCAAAGACAGTGACAGTCCTGGACAATACTGCTCCGATTGTAACAGGAAGCATAACGTCAACCACAGTGTCGGGATGTCATGCAGAAGATGCACCTGCAGCTGTAACAACAATAGAAGCTCTTGAAGCACTCACGGGCACATTGGTGGTAACTGATCTTTGTACTCCTCATGCAAACCTTACAGTTTCAAGCAGTGAGACGTCAACCGGAAATTGTCCTGTTGTCGTCACAAGAATTTATAAAGTGACTGATGCATGTGGAAATACAAGTGCGGACATCATACACGTCATACATGTGCAGGATGTGACCGCTCCTGTCATTGCATCTTTGCCGGTACCGAGTACAATCAATTGCCCTGCAACACCATCATTTGCAGTAGCGAGTGCTATCGATGCTTGCGGAAATTCATTCACGCTCACATTTAATGATGTTACGACTCCTGGTGCTTGTGCAGGTTCTTATAGTGTTACCAGGACTTGGACTGCTACAGATGTTTGCGGAAATTCTTCTACAAAGTCTCAGACAATTAATGTTCAGGATATAACTGCTCCGGTTATTGCAGTGCTACCTGCTCCTTCAACAATAAATTGCCCATCTACACCCGTATTTGCAACAGCGACTGCAACTGATGCTTGCGGAAGTACATTCACATTGACATTCAATGACGTGACGACATCGGGTGCATGTGCAGGTTCATACAGTGTCACGAGAACATGGACGGCAACCGATGCTTGTGGAAATTCAAGCACAGCTTCTCAAACAATAAACGTTCAGGATATTTCAGCTCCTGTCATTGCAGCTTTGCCTTCACCATCAACTATAAATTGTCCGGCAACACCGGTATTTACAACAGCGACTGCAACAGATGCTTGTGGAAGTGCATTCACATTAACCTCAAATGATGTAGTAACTCCGGGTATATGTACAGGTTCGTATAGTGTCACAAGAATTTGGACGGCAACTGATGCGTGTGGTAATTCATCCACTTCATCTCAAACGATCAATGTCCAGGATATTACAGCTCCGGTCATTTCTGCGTTGCCTGCGCCAACGACTATTGATTGTCCTTCAAGTCCTGTCTTTGCAATAGCTACTGCGACAGATAATTGTGGAAGTGCATTTACATTAACATCAAATGATGTGACCACTCCTGGTATCTGTGCAGGTTCTTATAGTGTTACTAGAATTTGGACTGCAATTGATGGCTGTGGAAATTCTTCAACGGCATCTCAGGCGATCAATGTTCAGGATAACACTCCTCCTGTCATTGCAGCATTACCGGCACCATCAACGATCTTTTGTCCTGCAACACCTGTCTTTGCTGTAGCGACTGCTACTGATGCATGTGGTAGTGCATTTAGTTTAAATTCAGTTGATGTCACTACATCCGGAGGTTGTGCAGGTTCTTACAGTGTGACCAGGATCTGGACGGCTACAGATGATTGTGGAAATGTTTCGAATGCATCTCAGACGATCATTGTTCAGGATATTACGGCTCCCGTTATAGCAGCATTGCCTGCACCATCAACGATCAATTGCCCTGCAACTCCTGTTTTTGCATCGGCTACTGCAACTGATGCTTGTGGAAGTGCATTCACGTTGAACTTCAGTGAGGTGACTACCCCAGGGTTGTGCGCGGGTTCCTTTAGTGTCACAAGAACATGGACTGCAACAGATGATTGTGGAAATTCATCCACTCGTTCACAGACAATAAATGTTCAGGATGTTACAGCTCCTGTCATTGCGACCCTACCCGCACCAAGTACGATAAATTGTCCTGCGACGCCGGTATTTGCGACAGCTACTGCAACCGATGCTTGTGGAAGCGCATTTACATTAACCTCAAATGATGTGACTACTGACGGAATCTGTGCCGGTTCATACAGTGTTACAAGAACATGGATTGCAACGGATGCTTGTGGTAATTCTTCAACAAAATCTCAAACGATAAACGTTCAGGATATTACGGCTCCAATCATTGCTGCATTACCTGCACCCTCAACAATTAATTGTCCTGCTACTCCTGTTTTTGAAACGGCCACTGCAACTGATGCATGCGGGAGTGCATTCACTTTGACTTCTGCGGATATCACTATTTCTGGTGCATGCGCCGGATCATATAGCGTGACAAAAACATGGACAGCAACCGATGCTTGTGGTAATTCATCAACGGCATCTCAAACCATAAATGTTCAGGATTTTTCAGCTCCTGTCATTGCAGCATTACCTGCACCAACAACGATAAATTGTCCTGCGACTCCTGTATTTGCTGTGGCAACTGCTACAGATAATTGCGAAAGTGCATTTACCTTAAATTTCAATGATGTGACTACGGCAGGAGCGTGTGCCGGATCGTATAGTGTTAGGAGGATTTGGACAGCAACAGATGCATGTGGAAACTCCTCGACAGCATCTCAAACCATAAATGTTCAGGATATAACAGCTCCTGTTATAGCTGCATTGCCGTCACCGACAACAATTAATTGTCCTGCTACACCCGTATTTGCGGTGGCCACTGCCACTGATAATTGTGGAAGTGCATTCACATTAACTTCCAATGATGTGACTACAAACGGAATCTGTGCGGGTTCGTACAGTGTTACAAGAACATGGACTGCCATTGATGATTGTGGAAATTCATCCACTCGTTCACAGACCATAAATGTTCAGGACGTTACAGCTCCTGTTATAGCTGCATTGCCGGCACCGACAACGATTAATTGTCCTGATACACCTGTATTTGCGGTCGCCACTGCAACGGATAATTGCGGAAGTACATTCACATTGATATTTAATGATGTGACAACTTCGGGAGCTTGTGCCGGATTTTATAGTGTTACGAGAACATGGACGGCTACTGATGCATGCGGAAATTCATCTACAGCATCACAAACCATAAATGTTCAGGATATCACTTCTCCAGTTATTGCGGCATTACCTGCTCCGACCACCATTAATTGTCCTGCTACACCCGTATTTGCGGTGGCCACTGCCACGGATAATTGTGGAAGTGCATTCACATTGACTTCAAATGATGTGACCACAAACGGAATCTGTGCTGGTTCGTACAGTGTTACAAGAATATGGACAGCCATTGACGAATGCGGAAATTCTTCAACTGCATTTCAAAGAATAAATGTTCAGGACATCACTGCTCCTGTAATAGCTTCGTTACCCGCACCAATTACTATCAATTGCCCGGCAACACCTTCGTTTGCGGTAGCAACAGCAACGGATAATTGTGGAAGTGCATTCACCTTGAGTTCAAATGATGTGACCACAAATGGTGCATGTGCCGGATCGTACAGCGTTACAAGGACATGGACAGCTACTGACGAATGCGGAAATTCATCCACTGCATTTCAAATTATAAACGTCCAGGATATTACTGCACCGGTTATTGCGGCATTACCAGGTCCAACAACAATTAATTGTCCTTCGAGCCCTGTTTTTGCGATAGCCACTGCAACGGATAATTGTGGAAGTGCATTTACATTAACTTCAAGTGATATGACCACAAATGGTGCATGTGCGGGATCGTATAGCATTACCAGGACATGGACAGCAACAGATGATTGCGGAAATTCATCAACTCGTTCGCAGACAATAAATGTTCAGGACATTACTGCTCCTGTCATTGCGACGTTACCTGCCCCAACCACAATCAATTGTCCTTCCATTCCTGTATTTGCTGTGGCAACTGCTTCAGATGTATGTGGAAGTGTATTTACTTTAACTTCAAATGATATTACTACGAATGGTGCATGTGCAGGATCATATAGTGTGACAAGAACCTGGACGGCAACAGATGCCTGCGGGAATTCATCTACAGCTTCGCAAACCATAAATATGCAGGATATTACGGCTCCTGTCATTGATCCATTACCTGCACTATCAACTATCAATTGTCCGGCAACACCGGTCTTTGCAGTTGCTACTGCTAATGATGAATGTGGAAGTGCATTTACATTAACATCAAATGATATTACCACAAACGGAATCTGTGCTGGTTCATTCAGCATTACAAGAACATGGACAGCAACAGATGCATGTGGAAATTCTTCTACTGCATTCCAAATCATCAATGTTCAGGATTTTACTGCACCTGTCATTGCTTCATTACCTGCACCTTCAACCATAAATTGTCCTTCAACACCTGTTTTCGCAGTAGCGACTGCAACCGATGCATGTGGAAGTGCTTTTACATTAACATCAAATGATGTGACTACTAACGGAGCATGTGCAGGATCATATAGTGTAACCAGGACCTGGACAGCAATTGATGCATGCGGAAATTCATCTACTTCATTTCAAACGATAAATGTTCAGGATGTCACAGCACCTGTTATTGCAGCATTACCTGCACCATCTACTATTAATTGCCCTTCGACACCTGTATTTGCAATTGCTACTGCAACGGACAATTGTGGAAGCACATTTACTTTAAATTTTGCAGATGTTACCACAAACGGAGCCTGTGCAGGATCATACAGTTTGACCAGAATGTGGACAGCGACTGATGCATGTGGAAATTCTTCTACTGCATTTCAAATCATCAATGTTCAGGATATTACTGCGCCGGTGATCGCAGCTTTACCTGCACCGACAACCATTAATTGTCCGGCAACACCGTCATTTGCTGTTGCTACAGCAACAGATAATTGTGGAAGTGATTTCACTTTGAATTTTGCTGATGTGACAACTCCGGGTGCTTGCGAAGGTTCATATAGTATAACCAGAACATGGACTGCAATTGATGCATGCGGAAATTCATCTACGGCATCTCAAACGATAAATGTTCAGGATATCACTGCACCTGTTTTTGCAGCCTTACCGGCTCCAAATACAATCAATTGTCCTGCTACTCCTGTATTTGCATTGGCAACTGCAACGGATAATTGTGGAAGTGCATTCACTTTAAATTTCAATGATGTGACTTCAGCAGGGATGTGTGCCGGATCTTATAGTGTCACGAGAACCTGGACAGCAACCGATGGCTGTGGTAATTCTTCAACTGCATCACAGACGATCAATTTTCAGGACATTACAGCTCCGGTGATTGATGCCTTACCTGCACTGACAACGATCAATTGTCCTTCGACACCTGTCTTTGCAGTTGCGACTGGAACAGATGAATGTGGAAGTGCATTTACATTGACTTCAAATGATGTCACAACAAATGGAGCGTGCACAGGTTCATACAGCGTTACAAGAACATGGACGGCGACAGATGCTTGTGGAAATATTTCAACTAAATCACAAACCATTAATGTCCAGGATATCACGGCTCCTGTCATTGCTTCATTACCTGCACCTTCAACCATAAATTGTCCTTCAACACCGGTTTTCGCAGTAGCGACTGCAACCGATGCATGTGGAAGTTCATTTACATTAACAGCAAATGATTTGACTACAAATGGCGCATGTGCCGGATCGTATAGTGTAACCAGGACCTGGACAGCCACCGATGCTTGTGGAAATTCATCCACAGCCTCGCAAACGATAAATATTCAGGACATCACTGCTCCGGTGATTGCAGCATTACCTGCTCCAACCACAATTAACTGTCCGGAAACGCCAACTTTTGCAGTGGCTACTGCTACAGATAATTGTGGAAGTGCATTCACTTTGACTTCGAATGACATCACCACAAACGGTGCGTGTGCAGGATCATACAGCATAACACGAATATGGACTGCTACAGACGCGTGTGGAAATAGTAGCTCAAATTCGCAAACGATTAATGTTCAGGATGTCACTGCGCCTGTCATTGTTTCTTTGCCTGCACCGACTACGATCAATTGTCCGGCTATTCCGGTATTCGCAGAAGCAACTGCAACGGATAATTGTGGAAGCGCATTTACATTAACATCAAACGATATTACTACAAACGGAATCTGTGCTGGTTCTTACAGTGTGACAAGAACATGGACGGCGACAGATGCGTGTGGAAATAGTTCTACAAAATCACAGACGATTAATGTGCAGGACATCACTCCTCCTGTGATCGCAGCATTACCTGCACCAACAACGATTAATTGTCCTGCGACACCAGTTTTTGCAGTTGCAACCGCAATAGATAATTGTGGTAGTGGTTTCACACTGATTTCAAATGACGTTACTACAAATGGTACATGTGCAGGATCCTACAGCGTAACAAGAACCTGGACTGCTACTGATGCATGCGGAAATTCTTCTACTGCCGCTCAAACGATAAATGTTCAGGACATTACAGCTCCTGTTATAGCGGCGTTACCCGCACCAAGCACAATTGATTGTCCCGGGACACCGGTTTTTGAAGTTGCAACCGCAACGGATAATTGTGGTAGTGCTTTCACATTGATTTCAAATGATGTCACTACAAATGGTGCATGTGCCGGTTCATATAGCGTCACCAGAACGTGGACTGCAACAGATGCGTGTGGTAATTCTTCAACAAAATCTCAAACGATCAATGTTGAGGATATTACAGCTCCAGTCATTGATCCATTGCCTGCACCATCTACAATTAATTGTCCTTCAACACCGGTCTTTGCAGTTGCTACTGCTACAGATAATTGCGGAAGCGCATTTACATTAACATCATCAGATGTCACTACGCCAGGTGCATGTGCCGGTTCATATAGCGTCACCAGAACGTGGACTGCAACCGATGCGTGTGGAAATATTTCTATAAAAGCACAAACGATCAATGTGCATGATATTACGGCTCCGGTGATTGATGCATTGCCTGCACCGACTACAATTAATTGTCCTTCAACCCCACTATTTGCAGTAGCAACAGCTACAGATAATTGTGGAAGCACATTCACTTTGACTTCAAATGATGTCACCACAAACGGTGCATGTACAGGATCATATAGTATTACAAGGACATGGACAGCAACTGACGGTTGTGGAAATTCATCTACTGCTTCTCAAACCATCAATGTACAGGATATCAGCGCCCCGGTTATTGATGCATTGCCTTCCCCTTCAACCATTAATTGTCCTTCAACACCCGTTTTTGCTGAAGCAACAGCAATCGATAATTGTGGAAGCGCTTTTACATTGACATTTAATGATGTCACAATAAACGGTCCGTGTGCCGGTTCATTCAGCGTAACAAGAACATGGACAGCAACAGATGGCTGCGGAAATTCCTCTACTGCATCACAAACCATAAATGTTCAGGACATTACAGCTCCTGTTATAGCGGCGTTACCCGCACCAAGCACAATTAATTGTCCCCCAACTCCTGTATTTGCAGTAGCGACGGCAACGGATAATTGCGGAAGTACATTCACATTGACGTCAAGTGATGTAACAATAAATGGTGCATGTGCCGGTTCGTACAGCGTCACCCGAACCTGGACGGCAGCAGATGCATGCGGAAATTCTTCGACTGCATCACAGACTATAAATGTGCAGGATATCAGTGCTCCTGTCATTGCTGCATTACCTGCACCGACAACTATTAATTGCCCGGCAACTCCCGTATTTACGACAGCAACAGCTACTGATAATTGTGGAAGTACATTCACTTTGAATTTTGCTGATGTGACTACAAACGGAGCCTGTGCAGGTTCATATAGTGTAACCAGAACCTGGACGGCTATCGATGCCTGTGGAAATTCATCCACTTCATCTCAGACTATAAATGTTCAGGACGTGACAGCTCCTGTCATTGTCTCTTTACCTCTACCTTCCACAATTAATTGTCCTGCAACACCCGTATTTGCAGTTGCAACAGCAACAGATAATTGTGGAAGTGCATTTACGTTGACATCAAACGATGTGACAACAACGGGAGCATGTGCTGGTTCATACAGCGTCACCAGAACATGGATGGCAACCGATGCGTGTGGGAATATTTCTACAAAAGCACAAACGATCAATGTGCAGGATATTACGGCTCCGGTGATTGATGCATTGCCTTCGCCGACTACGATTAATTGTCCTTCAACACCCGTATTTGCAATTGCAACAGCAACCGATAATTGTGGAAGCGCATTTACATTAACATCAAACGATATTACTACAAACGGGATCTGTGCTGGTTCCTACAGCGTTACAAGAACATGGACAGCAACGGACGATTGTGGAAATAGTTCAACTAAATCTCAGACCATAAATGTTCAGGATATTACAGCTCCAGTGATTGCAGCATTGCCTGCACCAACAACGATAAATTGTCCTGCTACACCTGTTTTTGTTGTTGCTACGGCTACTGATAACTGCGGAAGTGCATTCACGTTAACATCTAGTGATAACACAACTCCTGGTATTTGCGCTGGTTCTTATAGTGTCACCAGAACATGGACGGCGACAGATGCATGTGGAAATATTTCGACTTCCTCACAGACTATAAATGTGCAGGACATCACAGCTCCTGTGATTGCAGCATTACCTGCTCCTACAACCATCAATTGTCCTGCAACACCGGTATTTGAAATTGCATCGGCAACAGATAATTGCGGTAGTGCTTTCACATTAACTTCAAATGATGTGACCACGAACGGAGCCTGCGCAGGATCATACAGTGTCACCAGAACATGGACGGCGACAGATGCGTGTGGAAATTCTTCTACTGCCAGTCAGACAATAAATGTCCAGGATATCACGGCTCCTGTCATTGCAGCGTTGCCTGCGCCAACAACAATTAATTGCCCGGCCACCCCTTCATTTACGACAGCAACTGCCACGGATAATTGTGGAAGCTCATTTACTTTAAATTTTGCAGATGTCGCTACAAACGGAGCCTGTGCAGGATCATACAGTGTGACCAGAACCTGGACCGCCACGGATGCTTGCGGAAATAGTTCAACAAAATCACAGACGATCAATGTACAAGATATTACTGCGCCTGTCATCGCTTCATTACCTGCGACATCAACTATCAATTGTCCTGCAACTCCTGTTTTTGCAGTCGCAACTGCAACAGACAATTGTGGAAGTGCATTCACGTTGAATTTTACAGATGTGACCACAAACGGAGCCTGTGCAGGATCATACAGCGTGAAGAGAACCTGGACAGCAACGGACGGCTGCGGAAATTCTTCAACTGCATCTCAAACAATAAATGTGCAGGACATGACGCCACCCGTCATCGCTGCTTTACCGGCACCAACAACAATTAACTGTCCGGCAACACCAGTGTTTGCAATAGCAACAGCAACAGATAATTGTGGAAGTGCATTTACATTAACATCAAACGATATTACTACAAACGGAATCTGTGCTGGTTCCTACAGCGTTACCAGGACATGGACGGCGACAGATGCGTGTGGAAATAGTTCAACAAAATCACAGACGATTAATGTTCAGGATATCACTGCTCCTGTTATCGCAACATTACCTGCACCAACAACGATTAATTGTCCTGCTACCCCAGCATTTGCTGTGGCTACCGCAACAGATGCATGTGGAAGTGCATTTACATTAACTTCAAATGATGTGACTTTAAATGGAGCTTGTACAGGTTCGTATAGTGTGATGCGAACATGGACGGCGACAGATGCGTGTGGAAATTCTTCTACTGCCAGTCAGACGATTAATGTTCAGGATATCACTGCTCCTGTCATTGCAGCATTGCCTGCGCCATCAACAATTAATTGCCCGGCCACTCCTGTATTTACTGCAGCAACAGCTACGGATAATTGTGGAAGCTCATTTACTTTAAATTTTGCTGATGTGACCACAAACGGAGCCTGTGCAGGATCATACAGTGTGACAAGAACATGGACCGCAACGGATGCGTGTGGAAATAGTTCTACAAAATCACAAACGATTAATGTTCAGGATGTCACAGCCCCTGTCATCGCGGCTTTACCTGCACCAACGACAATAAATTGTCCCGCAACGCCCGCGTTCGCCATTGCGACTGCCACCGATGCATGCGGAAGTGGATTTACATTAACTTCAAATGATGTTACCACCAATGGTGCATGTGCCGGTTCATATAGTGTGACGAGGACATGGACCGCAACAGACGCATGTGGCGATTCATCCACTGCATCGCAGACCATCAATGTGCAGGATATCACTGCCCCGGTTATTGCAGCGTTACCTGCTCCAGGTACAATAAATTGTCCCTCAACTCCGGTATTTGCAGTAGCTACTGCAACGGACAATTGTGGAAGTGCATTTACATTGACATTTAATGATTTGACCATTCCAGGAGCGTGTGCCGGTTCATACAGTATCACAAGAACATGGACAGCGACAGATGCATGCGGAAATAGTTCTACAAAATCACAAACCATAAATGTTCAGGATATCACAGCACCTGTTATTGCAGCATTACCTGCACCAAGTACCATTAATTGTCCTGCTACCCCGGTTTTTGCACAAGCGACTGCAACAGATAATTGTGGAAGCACATTCACTTTGACTTCTACGGATGTGACAACGCCAGGTGCATGTGCCGGATCATATAGTATCACCAGGACATGGACAGCGACAGATGCATGTGGAAATAGTTCTACAAAATCTCAAACCATCAATGTTCAGGACATCACAGCGCCTGTATTTGCAACATTACCAGCTCCAAGTACAATCAATTGTCCTGCTACCCCCGATTTTGCTGTTCCGTTAGTGACAGATGGATGTGGTAGTGCATTCACATTGACACATACTGATGCGCTTACGCTCGGTGCATGTGCGGGATCGTATAGCGTGACCAGGACATGGACAGCGACGGATGCATGCGGAAATATTTCTCACGCTTCTCAGACCATAAATGTTCAGGATGTAACTGCACCGGTAATATCGACTCTGCCCGGGCCAACAACAATTCATTGTCCGGATGTACCTCTCTTTGCAGATGCAACAGCTACCGATGCATGCGGAAGTGCTTTCAGCTTAATATTTGATGATGTCACCACTCCCGGTGCATGTGTGGGCTCGTACAGTGTCACCAGGACATGGACTGCCTTTGATCAATGTGGTAATGTATCTACAGCATCTCAGACCATCAATGTTCTGGATGTTACACCACCTGAAATTTCAGTGCTTCCATTGCCTTCAACAATTGATTGCCCCTCAATACCTGAATTTTATGACGCTTCAGCAATTGATTTGTGTGGAAGCGCTTATAATTTATCATTTAATGATGTGACAACTGCCGGTATTTGCGCCGGATCCTATAGTGTCACACGGACATGGACTGCCATTGATGCTTGTAACAATACATCAACCGCAAGCCAGACAATAAATGTCGAAGATGTGACAGCGCCCTTGATTGATGAATTACCTGAAGTGACGATTATTGATTGCCCTGCTGCGCCGGAATTTGAAATAGCGACAGCTATAGATGCTTGCGGAAGTGATTTTTCACTGACATCACAAGATGTGACAATACCGGGAGCATGTGCCGGCCAATACAGCGTGACCAGGATTTGGACTGCCACTGATGCATGCGGAAATTCATCCAGCTCTTCTCAGACTATCGATGTTCAGGACAATACAGCACCAGTGATTGCTCCATTGCCAGCACCGAGTACGATTAATTGTCCTGCGACGCCTGTTTTCGCCGTACCGGTGGTCACTGATCCATGTGGTAGTGCAATCAATCTGACATTTGTCGACCTCACCACTTCGGGCGCATGTGCGGGATCTTATACTGTCAAAAGGACCTGGACTGCAACTGATGGTTGCGGTAATTCTTCAACTGCGTCGCAAGTTATCCATGTTCAGGATATCACTGCTCCTGTGATCGCTGCATTGCCAGCGCCTTCTACGATTAATTGTCCTGCAACACCTGTGTTTGCAACAGCAACAGCTACGGATAATTGCGGAAGTACTTTCAACTTAACATTTGCGGATGTGACAACCAATGGTGCATGTGCAGGTACTTACAGTGTAAAACGAACATGGACGGCTACGGATGCATGTGGAAATTTTTCGACTGCTTCGCAAATCATAAACGTTCAGGATATTACTGCTCCTGTGATCGCTGCATTGCCAGCATCTTCTACGATTAATTGTCCTGCAACTCCGGTGTTTGCAGTAGCAACTGCGACAGATGCATGTGGAAGTGCATTTACATTAACATCAAATGATGTGACTTCAAATGGAGCATGTGCAGGTTCGTATAGTGTGACACGAACATGGACGGCGACAGATGCATGTGGAAATATTTCGACTAAATCTCAGACGATCAATATTCAGGACATCACCGCGCCTGTGATTGCTGCTCTTCCTGTACCGACCACTATTAATTGTCCTGCAACTCCTGTTTTTGCAGTTGCAACTGCAACGGATAATTGTGGTAGTGCATTTACTTTAACTTCAAACGATATTACTACAAACGGAATCTGTGCTGGTTCCTACAGCGTTACAAGAACATGGACGGCGACAGATGCGTGTGGAAATAGTTCTACAAAATCACAGACGATTAATGTGCAGGATATCACTGCTCCGGTAATCACAGCATTACCTGCACCAACAACGATTAATTGTCCTTCAACACCAGTATTCGCTGTTGCGACTGCAACTGATGCCTGTGGAAGTGCTTTCACATTAACTTCAAATGATGTGACCACGAACGGAGCCTGCGCAGGATCATACAGTGTGACAAGAACATGGACGGCAACTGATGCGTGTGGTAATTCTTCTACTGCTATTCAGACAATAAATGTCCAGGATATCACTGCTCCTGTCATTGCAGCATTACCTGCACCATCAACAATTAATTGCCCGGCCACTCCTTCATTTGCGACAGCAACAGTCACGGATAATTGTGGAAGCTCATTCACCTTGAATTTTAATGATGTGACCACGAACGGAGCCTGTGCGGGATCCTACAGTGTGACCAGAACATGGACAGCGACGGATGCGTGCGGAAATAGTTCTACAAAAACACAGACGATCAATGTACAAGACATTACTGCTCCTGTCATCGCTTCCTTACCTGCGACATCAACTATCAATTGTCCTGCAACACCTGTTTTTGCTGTTGCAGCGGCCACCGATAATTGCGGAAGTGCATTTACATTGACTTCTGCAGATGTGACTACACCCGGAGCATGTGCAGGATCTTACAGTGTGAAAAGAACCTGGACAGCAACTGATGGCTGCGGTAATTCATCAACAGCATCTCAAACTATCAATGTGCAGGATATCACAGCTCCTGTCATTGCTTCATTACCTTCACCAACTACCATCAATTGTCCTTCAACGCCTGTTTTTGCAGTCGCTACAGCTACTGACAATTGTGGAAGTGCATTTACCTTAACATCAAACGATATTACTACAAACGGAATCTGTGCTGGTTCCTACAGTGTGACCAGAACCTGGACAGCAACAGATGCATGTGGAAATTCATCCACTTCTTCCCAAACAATCAATGTGCAGGATATCACAGCTCCTGTCATTGCTTCATTACCTGCACCTTCAACCATCAATTGTCCTTCAACACCTGTGTTTGCAGTAGCGACAGCAACGGATGCATGCGGAAGCACATTCACATTAAATTCAAATGATGTGACCACAAACGGAGCATGTGCTGGTTCGTACAGTGTGACGCGAACATGGACTGCGACAGATGCGTGTGGAAATTCTTCTACCGCTAGTCAGACGATAAATGTCCAGGACATCACAGCTCCTGTGATCGCAGCATTGCCTGCACCAACAACTATTAATTGCCCGGCCACTCCTTCGTTTGCGACAGCAACAGCAACGGATGGTTGTGGAAGCACATTTACTTTAAATTTTGCAGATGTGACTACGAACGGAGCCTGTGCAGGATCCTACAGTATGACCAGAACATGGACAGCGACGGATGCGTGCGGAAATAGTTCAACTAAATCTCAAACGATCAATGTTCAGGATATCACAGCACCTGTTATCGCTTCATTGCCATCGACATCAACTATCAATTGTCCGGCAACTCCTGTTTTTGCAGTTGCAACAGCGACTGACAATTGTGGAAGTGCGTTTACTTTGACATCTGCTGACGTCACTACATCCGGAACATGTGCGGGATCTTATTCTGTGAAAAGAACCTGGACGGCAACTGATGGCTGCGGTAATTCGTCGACAGCATCGCAAACAATCAATGTTCAGGATATCACGGCTCCTGTCATTGCTTCATTACCTTCACCAACTACCATCAATTGTCCTTCGACGCCTGTTTTTGCAGTCGCTACAGCTACTGATAATTGTGGAAGTGCAGTTACATTAACATCAAACGATATTACTACAAACGGAATCTGTGCTGGTTCCTACAGCGTTACGAGAACATGGACTGCAACCGATGGCTGCGGAAATTCATCCACTTCTTCCCAAACAATCAATGTGCAGGACATCACAGCTCCTGTCATTGCTTCATTACCTGCACCTTCAACCATTAATTGTCCTGCCACGCCTGTTTTCGCAGTTGCAACAGCAACTGATGCCTGTGGAAGTGCTTTCACATTAACTTCAAATGATGTGACCACGAACGGAGCCTGCGCAGGATCATACAGTGTGACAAGAACATGGACTGCAACAGATGCGTGTGGTAATTCTTCTACTGCCAATCAGACAATAAATGTTCAGGACATCACTGCTCCTGTCATTGCAGCATTACCTGCGCCAACAACAATTAATTGCCCGGCCACTCCTTCATTTGCGACAGCAACAGCCGCGGATAATTGTGGTAGCACATTTACTTTAAATTTTACAGACGTAACTACAAACGGAGCCTGTGCTGGATCATACAGTGTGACCAGAACATGGACTGCTACTGATGCGTGTGGAAATAGTTCTACAAAATCACAGACGATCAATGTTCAGGACATCACTGCGCCTGTCATCGTTTCATTACCTGCGACATCAACTATCAATTGTCCGACAACACCTATTTTTGCAGTTGCAACGGCGACTGACAATTGTGGAAGTGCATTCACCTTGAATTTTACAGATGTGACCACAAACGGAGCCTGTGCAGGTTCATACAGTGTGAAGAGAACCTGGACGGCAACTGATGGCTGCGGTAATTCATCGACAGCATCTCAAACAATCAATGTGCAGGACATCACAGCTCCTGTCATAGCTTCTTTACCGGCACCAACGACAATTAATTGTCCTGCAACACCTGTATTCGCAGTCGCTACTGCTACTGATAATTGTGGAAGTGCATTTACATTAACATCAAATGATATTACTACAAACGGAGTCTGTGCTGGTTCCTACAGCGTTACAAGAACATGGACGGCGATTGATGCGTGTGGAAATAGTTCTACAAAATCACAAACGATTAATGTTCAGGACATCACAGCTCCAGTCATTGCTTCATTGCCTGCAGCTTCAACCATCAATTGTCCTTCAACACCAGTATTTGCAGTCGCAACAGCAACAGATGCATGCGGAAGTGCATTCACATTAACATCAAATGATATTACTACTAACGGATTCTGTGCTGGTTCATACAGCGTGACCAGAACATGGACTGCGACAGATGCATGTGGAAATTCATCAACATCATCTCAAACTATAAATGTTCAGGATATCACTGCTCCTGTCGTTGCAGCATTACCTGCGCCATCAACAATTAATTGTCCGGCCACTCCTTCATTTGCGACAGCAACAGCCACGGATAATTGTGGAAGCACATTTACTTTAAATTTTACAGACGTAACTACAAACGGAGCTTGTGCAGGATCCTACAGTGTGACCAGAACATGGACAGCGACGGATGCGTGCGGAAATAGTTCTACAAAATCACAGACAATCAATGTTCAGGACATCACTGCGCCTGTCATCGCTTCATTGCCTGCGACATCTACTATTAATTGTCCTGCAACACCAGTTTTTGCAGTCGCCACTGCGACTGATAATTGTGGAAGTGCATTTACTTTGACATTTGCTGATGTGGCTACAAACGGAGCATGTTCTGGATCCTACAGCGTAAAAAGAACATGGACTGCAACAGATGCCTGCGGAAATTCTTCAACGGCTTCGCAAACGATCAATGTCCAGGATATTACTGCTCCTGTTATTGCAACGCTTCCCGGGCTATCAACAATCAATTGTCCCGCAACACCAGTTTTTGCAGTTGCCACTGCTTCGGATAATTGCGGCAGCGCATTTACTTTGACATTTGCTGATGTGACTACAAACGGAGCATGTGCTGGATCATACAGTGTGACCAGAACCTGGACAGCCACGGATGCATGCGGAAATAGTTCAACGAAATCACAGACGATCAATGTACAAGATGTCACCGCACCTGTCATAGCATCTTTACCTGCACCTTCAACAATCAATTGTCCCTCTACACCAGTTTTTGCAGTCGCAACAGCAACGGATGCTTGTGGAAGCGCATTCACATTAACTTCAAATGATGTGACTACTAACGGAATCTGCGCTGGTTCTTACAGCGTTACAAGAACATGGACTGCTACAGATGCATGTGGAAATTCTTCTACCGCCAATCAGACAATAAATGTCCAGGATATCACGGCTCCTGTCATTGCAGCGTTGCCTGCGCCATCAACAATTAATTGCCCGGCCACTCCTTCATTTGCGACAGCAACTGCAACGGATGCATGTGGAAGTACATTCACATTAACATCAAATGATGTGACTACAAACGGAGCCTGTGCTGGATCATATAGTGTGACAAGAACATGGACCGCGACGGATGCGTGCGGAAATAGTTCTACAAAATCACAGACAATCAATGTACAGGACATTACTGCTCCTGTCATCGCATCTTTACCCGCACCATCTACAATTAATTGCCCCGCAACGCCCGTATTTACGACAGCGACAGCCACGGATAATTGTGGAAGCGCATTCACATTAACTTCTGCTGATGTCACCTCCAACGGAGCCTGCGCAGGATCGTATTCTGTAAAACGAACCTGGACAGCAACAGACGCATGTGGAAATTCATCCACTGCATCTCAAATAATCAATGTTCAGGATATTACAGCGCCTGTCATTGCTTCATTACCCGCGCCAACAACAATTAATTGTCCTGCAACACCTGTTTTTGCAGTTGCGACTGCTACAGACAATTGCGGCAGCGCATTTACTTTGACATTTGCTGATGTGACTACAAACGGAGCCTGTGCTGGATCATACAGTGTGACCAGAACCTGGACAGCCACGGATGCATGCGGAAATAGTTCAACGAAATCACAGACGATCAATGTACAAGATATTACTGCGCCTGTCATCGCTTCATTACCTGCGACATCAACTATCAATTGTCCTGCAACGCCTGTTTTTGCATTTGCTACCGCAACGGATGCCTGTGGAAGTTCTTTCACATTAACATCAAATGATGTGACTACAAACGGAATCTGTGCTGGATCCTACAGCGTCACCCGAACATGGACAGCAACCGATGGCTGCGGAAATTCATCGACGGCATCGCAAACGATAAATGTTCAGGATATCACGGCTCCTGTCATAGCAGCATTACCTGCACCGACAACAATTAATTGCCCGGCCACTCCTTCATTTGCGACAGCAACTGCAACGGATGCATGTGGAAGTACATTCACATTAACATCAAATGATGTGACTACAAATGGTGCATGCGCCGGATCATACAGTGTGACAAGGACATGGACAGCAACTGATGCTTGCGGAAATAGTTCTACAAAATCTCAAACGATCAATGTCCAGGACATCACAGCACCTGTCATTGCTACTTTACCCGCACCGACTACAATCAATTGTCCTTCAACACCAGTTTTTGCAGTTGCCACAGCAACCGATAATTGTGGAAGCACTTTCACATTAACTTCTGCCGATGTGACCACAAACGGAGCCTGCACAGGATCATACAGCGTGACAAGAAAATGGACAGCAACAGATGCGTGTGGAAATAGCTCGACAGCATCGCAGACCATCAATGTTCAGGATATCACAGCTCCAGTCATCGCTTCATTACCTGCACCAACAACCATTAATTGTCCTGCAACACCAGTTTTTGCAGTTGCGACTGCAACAGACAATTGCGGCAGCGCATTTACTTTGACATTTGTTGATGTGACTACAAACGGAGCTTGTGCCGGATCCTACAGCGTCAAGAGAACATGGACTGCAGCCGATGCCTGTGGAAATTCTTCAAGTGCATCGCAAACAATCAATGTGCAGGATATCACTGCTCCTGTCATAGCTTCATTACCAGCACCGACTACAATAAATTGCCCTGCGTCCCCGGTTTTTGCAGTTGCCACTGCAACCGATAATTGTGGAAGCGCATTTACCCTAACTTCTGCCGATGTGACTACTCCCGGAGCTTGTGCAGGAACATATTCCGTCAAGAGAACATGGACAGCAACTGATGGCTGCGGAAATTCATCAACAGCATCGCAAACGATAAATGTTCAGGATATCACAGCTCCTGTCATTGCTTCATTGCCTGCACCAAGCACGATCAATTGTCCTGCAACACCAGTCTTTGCAGTTGCCACAGCCGTAGATGCATGCGGAAGTGCATTTACTTTGACATCCGCGGATGTTACCACAACTGGTGCCTGCGCGGGATCATATTCTGTAAAGAGAACATGGACCGCAACGGATGGATGTGGAAATTCCTCAAGCGCATCCCAAACCATAAATGTCCAGGATATCACTGCTCCTGCTATTTCTTCATTACCTGCAACGTCAACAATTAATTGTCCTGCGACACCTGTATTTGCGGTCGCCACTGCAACAGATAATTGCGGAAGTGCATTTACGTTGACTTCTGCTGATGTGACCACACCCGGAGCCTGTGCAGGATCATATTCTGTCAAGAGAACGTGGACAGCAACAGATGCTTGTGGTAATTCATCGACAGCATCGCAAACCATAAATGTCCAGGATATCACAGCACCAATTATCTCATCACTACCTGCACCGACGACAATTAATTGCCCTGCGACTCCAGTTTTTGCAGTGGCTACCGCTACTGACAATTGTGGCAGCGCATTCACATTGACATTTGCAGATGCGACTACAAACGGAGCCTGTGCTGGATCTTACAGCGTCAAGAGAACCTGGACAGCAATGGATGCCTGCGGAAATTCTTCCACTGCATCACAGACAATCAATGTTCAGGATATCACTGCACCGGTCATCGCATCATTACCTGCACCAACAACCATTAATTGCCCTGCAACCCCGGTATTTGCAGTTGCCACTGCGACGGATAATTGTGGCAGCGCATTCACATTGTTATTTAATGATACAACAATACCCGGATCATGTCCCGGAACATATACCACGACAAGAACGTGGACTGCCACCGACGGTTGCGGTAATTCATCAACAGCATCTCAATCAATTCATGTGCAGGATGTCACTCCGCCGACGATAACCGGAACACCTGCTGCAACTATTAATTGTCCTGCTATTCCATCATTTTCTGTTTCAGTATCAGATGCCTGCGGATTTTCATTTTCGCTGGGTTCAACGGATGTCACTACTCCCGGAGCTTGTGCAGGCCAATACAGTGTGACCAGGACATGGACTGCAACGGATGTATGTGGTAATGCAGCAACATTTAACCAGACTATAAACGTACAGGATATCACTGCTCCGGTCATAGCTGCACTGCCAGCACCTACTTTAATTAATTGCCCTGCAACACCCGTATTTGCAGTGGCAACAGCATCAGATGCCTGCAACAGTGCTATCACTTTAGTTCCTGTCGACGTCACCACACCCGGGGCTTGTGCAGGTAATTATAGTGTTACACGAACATGGACAGCAACTGACGGCTGTGGAAATTCCTCTACAAAATCACAAACGATAAATGTTCAGGACATCACAGCGCCTGTCTTTGCAACATTGCCTGCACCTTCGACGATCAATTGTCCTTCGACACCTATTTTCGCATCTCCTTCAGTGACGGATGCATGCGGAAGCGCATTCACTTTAACGAATGTTGATGTCACCACACCAGGTGCATGTGCAGGTTCATATTCCGTCAAGAGAACATGGACAGCAACCGATGGCTGCGGAAATTCTTCCACAGCATCTCAGATAATCAATGTCCAGGATGTTACAGCTCCGGTCATCTCTGCGCTACCTGCACCGACCACGATCAATTGTCCCGCAACGCCTGTATTTGCGGTAGCAACAGCAACAGATAATTGCGGAAGTGCTTTTACATTAACATCAAATGATGTGACTACTAACGGAGCCTGTGCTGGATCGTACAGCGTCACCAGGACATGGACCGCAACAGATGCGTGTGGAAATATTTCTACAAAATCACAAACCATCAATGTACAGGATATCACACCTCCGGTCATTTCATCCTTGCCGGCGCCCACTACCATCAATTGTCCTGCGACACCTGTATTTGCAACAGCGACAGCAACGGATGGATGTGGAAGCACATTCACCTTGACTTTTGCAGATGTTACCACGAATGGTGCATGTACCGGAACATACAGTGTCAAACGAACATGGACTGCCACTGACGGTTGCGGAAATTCAGCCACTGCATCACAGACGATCAATGTCCTGGATATAACTCCTCCTGTCATTGCTGCCTTACCGACGCCAACAACAATCAACTGCCCGGCAACACCTGTGTTCGCAACTGCAACTGCAACGGATGGATGTGGAAGTTTATTCACATTAACTTTTGCTGATGTCGTCAACAACATTTTGTGTGCAGGAACTTACAGTGTGACCAGGACATGGACTGCTACTGATGGCTGTGGCAATTTTTCAACAGCTTCTCAGACCATCAATGAACTGGATATTACACCTCCTGTGATTGCAACTTTACCCGCACCTTCGACCATTAATTGTCCTGCAACTCCTGTATTCGCAGTTGCTACGGCCTCAGATGGTTGTGGCAGCTCATTTACTTTGACTTCATCGGATTTGACAACTGCCGGTGCATGCGCCGGATCATACAGCGTCAAACGAACATGGACCGCTACCGATGGATGCGGAAATTCATCTACAGCATCACAAACCATCAATGTGCAGGATGTCACAGCACCTGTTATCGCAGCATTACCTGCACCCACAACAATCAATTGTCCTGCGACACCAGTATTTGCAATAGCGACGGCTACTGATGCTTGCGGAAGTGCATTCACACTTACATCTGCAGATGTCACCACAACGGGTGCATGTGCAGGATCATATACCGTGAAACGAACATGGACGGCCACAGATGCATGCGGTAATTCTTCTACGGCATCACAGACCATTCATGTGCAGGATGTCACGCCTCCTGTCATCGCATCACTTCCTGCACCAAGTACAATTAATTGTCCTGCCACACCTGTCTTTGCAGTAGCCACAGCTACAGATGCATGTGGAAGTGCATTCACACTGACATCTTCTGATGTCACTACATCCGGAGCATGTGCAGGAACATATTCCGTCAAACGAACATGGACCGCCACAGATGCTTGCGGAAATTCTGCAACAGCATCACAGACCATTAATGTACAGGATGTCACAGCACCTGTCATCGCCTCTTTACCGGCACCCACGACAATCAACTGTCCTGCAACACCAGTCTTTGCAGTTGCCACCGCTACTGATGCGTGCGGAAGTGCATTCACATTAACTTCAAATGATGTGACCACAAACGGAGCCTGCGCTGGATCCTACAGCGTAAAACGAACATGGACAGCAAGCGATGGTTGTGGAAATTCTTCAACAGCATCTCAGACCATCAACGTACAGGATATCACTGCTCCTGTGATCGCAGCACTTCCTACACCAACGACAATCAATTGCCCTTCAACTCCAGTATTTGCAACTGCGACTGCAACGGATGCATGCGGCAGTTCATTCACCTTAACTTTTGCAGATGTGACAACACCCGGAGCATGTGCTGGATCATACAGTAGAAAACGTACTTGGACGGCCACCGACGGTTGCGGAAATTCATCAAGTGCATCACAGATCATCAACGTACAGGATATTGCTGCGCCGGTGATCTCTACACTTCCTTCGGCCACGACAATCAATTGTCCTTCTGTACCGGTATTTGCAACACCTACGGCTACAGATAATTGCGGTAGTGGAGCCACATTAACTTCTCTTGATGTTACCACACCGGGAGCGTGTGCAGGATCTTATAGTGTCAAACGAATATGGACCGCCACAGACGGTTGCGGAAATTCTGCAACAGCATCACAGATCATCAATGTCCAGGATGTCACAGCACCTGTCATTGCTTCACTTCCTGCTCCAAGCACGATCAACTGCCCGGCAACACCCGTATTTGCAATTGCCACAGCAACCGATGCGTGCGGCAGTTCATTCACATTGACTTCTGTTGATGTCACCACACCCGGAGCATGTGCAGGATCATACATTGTCAAACGCACATGGACCGCCACTGACGGATGCGGAAATTCTTCTTCTGCATCACAAACCATCACCGTTCAGGACATCACGGCTCCAGTGATAGCAGCATTGCCTGCACCAAGCACCATCAATTGTCCGGCAACACCGGTTTTTGCAGTGGCCACAGCTACTGATGTCTGCGGTAGCGCATTCACATTGACTTCTGCAGACATTACCATAAATGGATCCTGTGCAGGTACCTATACGAAGAAACGAACGTGGACCGCCACCGACGGATGTGGTAATTCTTCAACAGCAATTCAACTCATCACAGTTCAGGACATCACCCCTCCTGTGATCTCATCACTACCTGCGCCGACAACAATCAATTGTCCTGCAACTCCTGTATTTGCCGTAGCAACAGCCACTGATGCCTGCAATACATTTACATTGACATCAGCAGATGTCACGACGCCCGGAGCATGCTCAGGATCATACAGCGTAAAACGAACCTGGACAGCAACAGATGTATGCGGAAATTCTGCAACAGCATCACAGACCATCAATGTACAGGACATCACGGCTCCTGTCATTGGATCTTTACCCGCACCCACAACGATTAATTGTCCTGCAACTCCTATATTCATGACGCCATCTGTCGCAGATGGCTGTATGAGTGGATTCGCACTTACATCTAATGATGTCACAACACCCGGAGCATGTGCAGGATCATACAGTGTCAAGCGAACCTGGACTGCTACCGATGGATGCGGTAATAGTGCAACAGCCTCGCAGACGATCAATGTACAGGATATCAGCGCACCTGTGATTGGATCACTTCCTGCACCTACCACGATCAATTGTCCTGCAACTCCTTCATTCACGACACCGACTGTTACTGACGCATGCGGCAGTGCAACCAATCTGACCTTTAATGACGTGACTACAAACGGAGCCTGTGCTGGATCCTACAGTGTCAAGCGCACATGGACCGCCACCGACGGTTGTGGAAATAGTGCAACAGCATCACAGACCATCAATGTACAAGACATCACCGCACCATCACTTACAGGACTACCGGGAACGACGACTATCAATTGTCCGAATCCACCTGTATTCACGACGCCTACTGTCACAGATGCCTGCGGCAGTGCATACACATTGACATCGATTGATGTGATGACACCGGGAGCATGTGCTGGAGCATACAGTGTTAAACGTACATGGACCGCCACCGATGGATGCGGCAATTCATCATCGGCATCACAGACCATCAATGTGCAGGACTTTTCTTCGCCGGTGATTGCAGCATTGCCTGCACCGAGCACCATCTTCTGTCCTGCTACACCGGTATTTGCCGTAGCCACTGCCACTGATAATTGCGGTAGTGGAGTCACCCTGACATTCATCGATATCACGACACCTGGTGCTTGCGCCGGATCATTCGTGATCAAAAGAAAATGGACAGCAGTGGATGGTTGTGGCAATTCATCTACAGCAATACAAATGTTCACCGTACTGGACAACATACCCCCGGTCATTGCAACCCTGCCCGCACCCAGTACCATCAATTGTCCTGCTGTACCTGCATTTGCCACAGCCACTGCTATTGATGCCTGCGGAAGTTCATTCACACTGAACTTCGTTGATACGACGATACCTGGTTCATGTCCCGGAACTTATACGACGAAGAGGACATGGACAGCTACTGACGGATGTGCCAATTCATCCACTGCAGTGCAGACCATCAATGTCATCGACAATGCAGCACCGGTGATCACAGGAACGATTGCACCTGCATCCATTGAAGGATGTAATGCATCATCAGCTCCTGCGCCGGCGACATCTGTGGCTGCTCTTGAAGGACTTGGTCTTTCCATTGCAGATGCATGTTCTGCTGATCCATCAATGACAGTGACCAATGTTGATGTCATATCGGGCACATGTCCGATCATTGTGACGAGGACTTACAAGGTGATGGATGCTTGTGGAAATTCAGGCACTGTAAATGCCATCATCAACATCATTGATACAACGCCTCCGACTGGTCCTGCATCGGTACCGGGTACGTTCGATAATAATATTTGTTATAGTAATGCCATCTCTTCATTTCCATTTAATGCTGCCAATGCGGCTACATTCTATGCTGATAATTGTGGAGGCGCATTGACGGCGACGCTGACGAATACGTCTCTCATCGGTGATAATTGTCTCTGGGTGTTGACCTATACGTTTAAAGTTTCGGATCCATGCGGCAATATGCTGACAGGAAGGACGATTACGCATACAGGAAGTGATCAGACTGCTCCTACGGGTACACCGCCTGCACCATCTATTGGAAATAACGGATGCAAAGCAAGTGCGGCAACTAATTTCCCATTCAATCCGGTTGTTGCATTAGCAGGATACTCGGATAATTGTGGTAGCCAGTTGACAGCAACGGTGACGAATACAAGTGTGGCAGGAGCAAGTGATTGTAGCTGGGCGCTGGTGTATACATTCAAAGTGATGGATCCATGTGGCAATACATTGTCCGGACAGCAAATGGTATTCACCGGTAGTGATCAGTCTGCACCGACATTTACAAAGCCGGCTGACATCACGATATTCACCAATGGAGTTTGTACGTACGATGCAAGTGTTACCGTGACAGGGGATGTGACGAATGAAGCTGACAATTGTATGGCGGCTCCGAATGCGACATTTACGGATGTTACGGTGGATGGGCCGTGTGAATGCAGTCACCTCATCACGCGAACATGGAGCCTGATCGATGCGTGCGGAAATGCTGCGGCTAACCAGGTTCAGACAATCTCCGTTTTTTCCAATATCGTGGAGAATCTCAATGACAGTGGTCCGGGTTCCCTGAGGAGTGTCATTGCATGTGTTCCTTCGGGCAGTACGATTACGTTTGGGCCTGCGCTGATGGATAAGACGATCACGCTGACATCGGGTGAGATCACGATTGATAAAAACATTACGCTTGCAGGTCTTGGAAAAACACATTTAGCTATTTCGGGAAATATGTCTTCGAGGGCATTCCATCTTCTGCCGGGATACACGATGGAAATCGACAATATGATGCTGAAAGATTGCGTGAAGCCTGTGCAGGGTGGTGCGATATGTGTAGAAGGAACGCTGACATTTGACAACATGATCCTCCAGCATAATTTTGAAAATGGAGTACCGAAGGCGTTGTCCGTTATACCACCGGCCCTGGTCATCATCAGGCACAATGTAGAGTTGATGAATTAGGTAATCAGTGCCGCCTTCGCGAAAAGTGCTTCGGCGGTCAAAGTCAGTTGTGAGTTGTGAGTTGTCAGTTGTCAATGCGCATGTCGATGATTTATCTATGTGTATATGATTCTATGCGCTAAAAAAAAGTTTAGGTGGTTAGATGGTTAGTTTATTTTTCTATGTGGTTTTCTATGTGGACTATGTGACTATGTGGTTCAAAAAAGTTTAGGTGGTTAAGTGTTTAGATGGTTAGATTATTTTTTGCCTTTGTTGAGCGTAGATGATTTGTTGAGCATAGGTTGACCTACGTCTGAGCGTCAGCAAATTTTTAATTTGCGAGTAGGAAGCAAAAAACTTCTAAATTCTCAATTCCATAATCGTTATTCCTTATTCATCAGCTCCAGAGGAGCGAAATGTTTGTAGCAAATAAGAAGAGGAAAATTTTCAAGCTCCAGAGGAGCGGAATGTTGAATGTTGAGAATCAGTTTCGATGGCTAGTGAACTGTTCAGTTCAGTGAGCACAGAACGTAGAGGGGGTTGCGTTTTGACCCCCGCCCCCTGATGCTTCGACCTGCTAAATACAACCTCGTTCTACACTTCGACACCCTCATCCTCTCACTCATCCAGCTCAGTGTGAGCAGCTCAGCAACCGGGGGAGTTGCATGGGGTTTTAGATTTTAGATTTTAGATTTTAGATTGCCTATTGCCTATTGCAAGCTATTTTGCACCGGCCACTTTCTTTTGCCAGGTTTTTGCAGGATGGAGTGTTTTTTGTTGAACCAGGTATTCTTTTATCTGCTCTCGCGTCATATCTTTTATGTGTTCGCTTATGTTTTCCCTGATATCACGAAGCTGTTGCGTGACCGGTTTTTCTTTTTTTTCTTTTGTTTTCATAATTCTAAAATTTAAGCAATGATTCACTGTATACACTCCAATAGCTAAAGGCGCTGCGAAGAAGAGATGGGTTCAGATGTAGTTTGTCGAGGTTTTACAAATACTTCCTGAATATAATCTTCAACATCCAGAATTGGCATCGGCAACCCATTTATACCGTATCCACGTGTTTTTTCATGTACAATTCCTCTTGAAGTTGAATATGCAACACTAATGATATGTGCCAAAACGCCTAAATGAAGTTGTTGCGATCCATCAGATGTTTGAATAAATTGTTCAAGATTTTTTACCTTAAATAAATATTGTATATCAGCATTTAATACTGCACTTGCACCATTGTCATAATTTTTTAGATCATCAGCAAGCAGGAATTTAAGGTTCATTTTGCATATAACAGTATCATCCTTTGGGTTAAATAGAAAATTAAAACCAAATTCAAGTTTTACAAGACCTGAATCCATCGATATAACAGGATGGTCAATCATAGTGAAATGTGAAACCATTATCTCTTCAAGCCTGAAATGAAGTTTACCTTCATTAGCATTTGATTGATCCATGTGCTATGAATAAGTTACAGAAATCTTAGGCTCAATATTCAATTCAACGAGAGAATTAGAATTTAATGGAATGATTTTTGCCTGATGCTCTTTTGTTTTATTAGATTCTAAATACTCTTCCATAGGAATAGTAGTTATTTGCGGAACAAGATCTATACTTAAATATAAGTCGATCAATTTTGAAAGCTTGTGATCGTATTCACCTTTAAGAATTTGACTTACATAACCTTTTGAAACACCAATTTCATTAGCAAACTGAGTTCTATTAATTTTTTTTCTCTTTATATACTCAGTTATTTGATTAAAGAGCTGTATTTGGAACTTAGTAAGCAGATATGCTCTACTTTTTATTAGATTTTTTCTTTC
Source organism: uncultured Saprospiraceae bacterium (assembly GCA_963746195.1). Lineage (GTDB taxonomy): Bacteria > Bacteroidota > Bacteroidia > Chitinophagales > Saprospiraceae > Opimibacter. Next base: position 1,003,894 of record CAVVAS010000005.1, read on the forward strand.
CATTGTCCTGGGTTTTAATATGATTTAAAAACTCCTTTATCTTGTCAGGAAGTGCATCCAGATCTTCATGCTGAGAATCCTTATTGCCACATAGTACAATAATTTTGCCTGTTTTCTTTAAGTGCAATCCATAGATTCGTAAATCGCCAGTTTTGACTTCAAAAGCATCCGGATGCTTGTTTTTTAAAGGTCTAAACATTGTTTTAGGCAAATTGACCCCACTCCCAATCTCTTCCATGATCGAATAAATTCTGTTCAGATCATTTTGGTCCTTCGCTTCCAGGTTTGCCTCAAAAGCATCAAGTTCACAATATCCATTCCTAACTAATTTATAAAAAGGATACCATTTGCACTCTAAATCAAGTCTTATAAGATCAAAATTAGGCATAAAGTTTAGTTAGAGCTAAACTTTTTTAATAATTGCTGGTGATTTAGCCCGCGAAAGCAGACTAAAACTAATAAAACCCATAAATATCTGCGAGAACTCACCCCCCGGCCCCCTCTCTTCATGAATTGATTTTTACTTTTTGACACATCAGATTTTTTAAGAGAGGGGGTGATGAGATTTTTAATTTTTTATGCCCCCTCTCTTTGTGATAACTGTTGTGATCATAGGTAAGACTTATATTGACAAGAGAGGGGGATGGGGGTGAGTTATGTAACTTCTAACTTCTCAATTCGATATTCGTTATTCTGAATTCCCACAGCCCCTTTTGGGGCGCCCTATCTGTGCGAAGCAACAGATAGCCATATATAATGTGCTATTCACCAAACCTTTACAAATTCTTTCCCGGCTCCATGTGTAAAGACGGCTATTTGCGTTAAATTCGCCCTGAAATTTTGGGTTATTTTAAATAGGAATTTGGTTACTTTGCATTGATTAACAGTCCTATTACGTCTTCCGACCGGATTTTTTATCCCTCAAGGCGGATACCCCCGGATCGGGCCGGAAGAGCAACTATTTTTGAAATATTGAAATGATAAGAACACAATCATACCATCCGGATTCTCCCCGGGGATGGACTATTGAATCTTATGAATCACTGATTCAATATTATTAAACAACACTACATGGACGTCAATTTTTTTGACAACAGATATTTCCTGTTTGCAGGGTGCTTATTGCTCGGAAAAAGTTTATTTACGAATTACGATGGTTGCTGAGCTGTAGCAAAAGGATGAGTGAAGCAGGTCGAAGCATACGAATTACGTGTTTGGAAAAACTAACAACTAAAAACTAACAACTAAAAGTTAACAACTTGCTAAATCAATAAGCAATAAGCAATAAGCAATAAGCAATAAACAATAGGCAATAAGCAATAAGCAATAAGCAATAAGCAATAGGCAATAAGCAATAAGCAAAAAAGCAAAAGTTCATCTAAACATCTCAACAACTAAACATCTAAACATTTTTTCGAAACACACTAACAAAACACCATCATAAAAACAAACAACTAATACCGATTACCGATTACCGAATACTGATTACTGATTACTGACTTTGACCGCCGTAGCACTTTTCGCGAAGGCGGGACCGAATACCGACTTTGACCGCCGTAGCACTTTTCGCGAAGGCGGGACCGAATACCGACTTTGACCGCCGTAGCACATTTCGCGAAGGCGGCACACAACACCACAGAAAAAATAAATAGATATTAAAAAACAACTCACACCTGACAACTCACCTCATATGAGAAATATTACATACGCCGCCGGACAGTTCATTTCAAATTTTAAAAGTAGCCGGATGAAGATCCTCATGTACGCCGCGTTGGTGGTGGTGGGGAATATACTATTTATAAGCTCCTCATTTGGTCAAAAAACCTGGGATGGCGGTGCTGCTACCAACAACTGGGGTGATGCAAACAACTGGAATCCAAATGGTGTACCAGCCATTACAGATGCTGTTACCCTCTTAAATAATACAACGGTGAATGTTAATGTTACTGGAAATGCAGCATCCATAACTTTTCCTCAGGGTGCCAACAATGTTACATTGAATATCAATTCTGGAATAACTCTTAATGTATCAGGAGCAGTGACAATACCTAGACCGGCAAGTGCTTCAAATACACTTGCTGTAGGTGCTGGAATATTAAATGCCGGAAGTATTGCGTTTACAAACGGTGGTGGTGGGCAAAGGCATTTTTTGACAATTTCTACTGGCACAGTCACAGTTTCTGGAAACATTACTCAAACAGGTAGTACTGGTAGTGCCACTATAACTTTTACAGGTGCTGGACTTCTTCAATTAGGTGGCACTTTTTTAACAGCTGCTACTTGTACATTTACATCTTTCGCAGGTAGTACTGTTGAATATAATGGTGCAGGGGCACAAACTATAGGAGATTTTCCTTATGTTAATTTAAAAACTTCAGGAGGTGGTACCAAAACGGTTGTAACTGGAACATCTTTAACTGGGGTATTAACTGTAAATGCAGGTTCGGTACTGGATGTTAACACAGTAGGATTAGGTACCCCCACAAGTGTTGTTTTGCAAGGAGGGGCCACAACAGGTTCTTCAATCACTGGAACAACAGGTACATTGACACTTGGAGGTAATGTAAGTGTTAATGATGCTACCACTGGAAATGATGGTGCAGATATTTCTTGCCTTCTTGCATTGGGTGCAACCCGAATTTTTAACGTTGCAGATGATGGTACAACTGCCGCTGACCTGACTATTAGTGGCGTTATTAGTGGTGCAGGTTTTGGTGTAACAAAGACTGGACTGGGAACAATGGCCTTAACAACAGCAAATACTTATACTGGTGCTGTAACAATTAGCGCTGGAATTTTGAGTGCTAATACTCTTAATAACTCAGGCACCAGTAGTTCACTTGGAACCGGCGCCATTGCTCCAACAATTACTATTGCTGCTGCTGGAACACTTCAATATAATGGTAGTGGTGGCCATACAACAAATCGCCCAATTACCTTAAGTGGAAGTGGTGCTACGATTGATGCATCAGGATCCGGATCAGCTGTGACATTTAGTGGCGCAGTTACCGGCGGTGGGCTTGGATTGGTGCTGACCGGAACTGGCCTTGGAGCTTATAGCGGAATAATCGGAAATGGAAGTGGCTCACTTACAAAAAATGGGGTAGGTACATGGACTCTCACAAATGCAAATACTTTCACTGGAGCGACTTCTATTAATGCAGGCACTTTGAGCATTAATACTATTCAGAGTTTTAGCGGGGGCAGTAGTTCTTTAGGGAATCCAGCCGGTGGAGCAATTACTATAGATGCGACAGGTATCCTTAAATACACAGGATCCGGAAACAGTTCAGATCGCACATTTACATTGATTGGAAATGGCGCTACAATCGATATGTCGGGAAGTGGGACGCTAACATTAAGTGGTAATTTGACCAATGCTACTAATGGTTTAGTGTTAACCGGAACAGGCACGGGAGTTTATTCCGGAGTGATCGGAAGTGGTGCGGGAAATCTGACAAAAAATGGAGTGGGTACATGGACACTTTCTGGACTTAACACTTACACGGGTGCTACAGCAGTTAACGCCGGTACACTCAAGGCAGGAATTGCTACAACAGGTGCCAACGGGGCATTTGGAAATCTTTCTGCTGTTACTATGGCTAATGTTGCAACGGCTATCTTGGATTTGTCAGGTTTCAACAACACAATTGGGTCTCTTAGCGGTGGAGGAGCAACTGGTGGTAATGTTACCTTAGGCGCAGCTACCTTTACAACTGGAGGTGACAATTCAACCACTTCATATAGTGGTATCATAAGTGGTACTGGTGCAGTTACAAAAAGCGGTACAGGGGCATGGACAGTATCTGGACTTAACACTTACACTGGTGCTACAACAGTTAACGCCGGTACACTCAAGGCAGGAATTGCTACAACAGGTGCCAACGGGGCATTTGGAAATCTTTCTGCTGTCACTATGGCTAATGTTGCAACGGCTATCCTTGATTTGTCAGGGTTCAACAACACAATTGGGTCCCTTAACGGTGGAGGAGCAACTGGAGGTAATGTTACCTTAGGCGCAGCTACCCTTACAACTGGAGGTGACAATTCAACCACTTCATATAGTGGTATCATAAGTGGTACTGGTGCAGTTACAAAAAGCGGTACAGGGGCATGGACAGTTTCTGGACTTAACACTTACACGGGTGCTACAACAGTTAACGCAGGTACACTCAAGGCAGGAATTGCTACAACAGGTGCCAACGGGGCATTTGGTAATCTTTCTGCTGTTACTATGGCTAATGTTGCAACGGCTATCCTTGATTTGTCAGGTTTCAACAACACAATTGGGTCTCTTAGCGGTGGAGGAGCAACTGGTGGTAATGTTACCTTAGGCGCAGCTACTCTTACAACTGGAGGTGACAATTCAGCCACTTCATATAGTGGTATCATAAGTGGTACTGGTGCAGTTACAAAAAGCGGTACAGGGGCATGGACAGTTTCTGGTTCAAATTCATATAGTGGATTAACTACTGTCAGTGCTGGGACATTAAAATTGGGAGCTACAGGAGGTGCAACTAATACACCACTTGGGACAACAGCTGCTGGCACTTCTGTTTCAACAGGAGCGGCCTTAGATTTAGCTGGATTTACTCTGGCCAATACTACAACTTTTGAAGCCCTTACATTGAATGGAGCCGGATTAACAGCATCACCGGCAGGAGCATTGACAAATACAGGAGGAGCTGCTTCATATAGTGGAAACATCACATTAGGATCTGCGAGCACAATAACAGCAACAGCATCAGGCTCGCTAACTGCAAGTGGAACAGTTGGAACAGGTGCTTTTGCTTTAACTTTAGATGGTGCAGGTACTGGAACAATGTCCGGAATTATATCAACACCAACTTCACTTATTAAAAATGGAACAGGTACATGGAGTCTCTCAGGACTTAACACTTACAGTGGTACAACAACAGTAAACGCCGGAACACTCAAGGCAGGAGTTGCTACAACAGGTGCCAACGGGGCATTTGGAAATCTTTCTGCTGTCACTATGGCTAATGTTGCAACGGCTATCCTTGATTTGTCAGGTTTCAACAACACAATTGGGTCTCTTAGCGGTGGAGGAGTAACTGGTGGTAATGTTGCCTTAGGCGCAGCTACCCTTACAACTGGAGGTGACAATTCAACCACTTCATATAGTGGTATAATAAGCGGTACTGGTGCAGTTACAAAAATCGGTGCAGGTGCATGGACACTTTCAGGGACTAATACCTTTACTGGTGGAGCAAACCTCAGTGCAGGTACATTAAATATTAATAATACTCAAGCCCTTGGTACTGCAGCAGGAACATTCACCATCACTGGAGGCAACATTGATAATACTTCAGCAGGAAACATTACCACCGTAAGTTATCCATTAGCCTTAAATGGAGACTTTACTTATTTAGGATCCGTACCACGTACGCTAAATCTTGGATCCGGAGCGGTAACCATGAATGCCAATAGACAGATAACTGTAAATGCAGGTTCCCTTGTCATTCTTGGAGTTATTAACCAAAGCACATTGAATCTAACCAAAGCTGGTGCAGGCTCATTTGCCTTTGGCAGCCAAACTATTACTCTAAATAACCTGACCATCAATGCAAGCGGAGGAACTTTTTTTGGTTCTTCGGGCACAACAAATATTTTTGGTGACTGGACAAATAATGCATCAGCAACTGCTTATTCTCCATCCATCTCCGGATTTGGAGTTGTAAGTTTTAACAGCACTTCTGCTGCTCAATCCATCGGTGGAAGTTTTGGTACTACCTTTTATGATCTGACAAATACAAATACGAATGCGACCGGACTTTCTTTAGGAAAAGATGTAACCGTCAATCATACCCTTTCATTGAGTTCAGCGTCCAATGGAAAAATTACCCTGGGGAATAATAATTTAATACTCCCATCCGGTGCTACAGCTATCTCAACTCCTTTATCGTCAAAATATATTGTCACAAATGGAAGCGGCACCTTGCAAGAAAGGGTAGTCAATAATGCCACAAATGTTGTTTTTCCCATCGGAACATCAACCAGCTATCTACCCGTAAGTGTTCAATTAACTGCAGGATCTACTGCTGATGACATCAAAGCAAGAGTAGCCAGCGTTGTAAGCTCTAATTTCGATGCAAACGATAATCCCACAGGAACACCATTGACGAACAATGTTGTCAATGCGGTATGGTCGCTAAAAGAAAATGTAGCAGGAGGATCAGTTGCCACTGTTACGACTCAATGGAATGGAACTGATGAAGCATCCGATTTTACAAGGTCTTCCTGTAACGTTGCACACTTCGAAAGCGGTTCTTGGAATTATGCGGCAAATTCGGCAGCAGGTGGTGGAAATCCATATACCCAGACAAGAAGCGGCATCACCGCGTTTTCTCCTTTTGCAGTTTTAGCACAATTCATCCTTGCTGCACCGCAAACTACCACTTTTTGTGCAGGTGATAATATTACAGTTAATTATTTTGGTTTCGGTGGTAGTTGGAGCGGCGCGAATGTTTTCAGTATTGAACTTTCAAATGCTTCAGGAGTTTTCTCTGGTAATACACTAACGCCTACACTCACTTCCACAGCTTCTTCAGGTAGTATAACTTCAACGCTGCCTTCAGGTTTAGCGACTGGGAGTGTTTATAGGGTCCGGGTGAATAGTACCGTGCCTGCAGTGACAGGAATTCAGAGTACTACACTCACGATCAATGCTCTTCCTGTGCTGTCTGTACCAAATTCATGCATAGGAGGTGGCACTGTTACGTTTACTCAAACCGCCGGTGGACCCGGTAATTGGTCAGTCAATGGTGGCGGTTCTATAATATCAGGAACTGGTGTTTTCACTCCTTCAACTGCCGGTTGTTTTACAGCTACATATAATCCATTCAGCGTATGCCCTACTTCTAAAGATTTTTTGGTTTATCCTGCTGAACCCTCTATTGCTGCTCCTACAAATACCTGCAATACGGCCTTATCCATTCCATCGGTAGCTGCAGTGTCAGGATTTACGGTCCAGTACAATATTGATGGTACAGGATTTACAAGCACACCAACTGCCCCATCTTCACCGGGCTGTCATACATTCATAGCGAGATACGTTAATACTTCCATTTGCGGCGATACACCTGCTCTCACAGCAAGCACAAATACAGCATGTGATGCAAGTAATACTGTAAGCGCTTTAATTTATCCTGCAACACCGCCTGCCCCAACAGCTACGAATACATGTGGTGCAGCACTGACGATTAGCAATAGCCCTTCAGCAGTAGGAGGCTTCACATTACAATATAGTTTCGATGGGGGTACAAACTGGTCATCAACAAATGCATCTCCGACAATTCCGGGATGCTATACAATGCAAATGCGATGGTTGAATAATTCAATTTGCGGAGGGACAGCAGCCAATACACCTAATTGTGTGAGTGCATCAGGAAATGCAATTGTTTATCCTTCAACGCCACCTTCACCAATTTTATCCTCAACAAGTACTTGCGGCTCTGCGATCACTGTCACCAATTCTCCAGCTGCAGCTCCCGGGTTTACTTTGCAATACAGTTTTGATGGCGGAGGTAGCTGGAGCACCACAAATTCATCAGGAACAACTCCTGGTTGTTATACAGTCTCAATGCGCTGGATAAATATTTCTGCGTGTGGAGCAACAGCAGCTAATACACCTAACTGCACAAGTACATCGGCAACAGGCATCGTCTATCCTGCCACTCCTCCTGCACCAACAGCAACAAATACTTGCGGAACAGCTTTAAGCATAAACAATACTCCTCCGCCTGCAACAGGTTTTACATTAGAATATAGTTTTGATGGCGGCACAAGCTGGACGACAACTAATGCTTCTTCGACAACACCTGGATGCTATGATATGCAAATGCGATGGTTGAATAATTCAATTTGTGGAGTGACCGCAGCCAATACACCAAATTGTGTGAGTGCATCAGGAAATGCATTGGTTTATCCTGCAACACCGCCTGCACCAACAGCTACAAATACTTGTGGCACTGCTTTAACAATCACCAATAGTCCTTCAGCAGCAACTGGCTTCACTTTAGAGTATAGTTTTGATGGCGGCTCAAGCTGGTCAACAACTAATGCATCACTAACAACACCGGGATGCTATACGATGCAAATGCGATGGTTAAATGATTCCGATTGCGGAGGGACAGCGGCAAATACGCCTAATTGTGTGAGCGCGTCAGGAAATGCAATTGTTTATCCTGCAACGCCACCCGCTCCAATTTTATCATCAACAAGTACATGCGGTTCTGCGATCACGGTTACCAATTCTCCATCTGCAGCTCCAGGATTTACCTTGCAATATAGTTTTGATGGTGGAAGTAGCTGGGGCACAACAAATTCATCAGGAACAACTCCCGGTTGTTATACAGTATCAATGCGCTGGATAAATATTTCTGCTTGTGGAGCGACAGCAGCTAATACACCTAACTGCACAAGTACATCGGCAACAGGCATTGTCTACCCGGCCACACCTCCTGCACCGACAGCAACAAATACTTGTGAAACAGGATTAGTCATTAACAATACTCCTCCGCCTGCAACAGGTTTTACATTAGAATATAGTTTTGATGGCGGCACAAGTTGGACAACAACTAATGCCTCACCGACAACACCTGGATGCTATGACATGCAAATGCGATGGTTAAATGATTCCGCTTGCGGAGGGACGGCAGCCAATACACCTAGTTGCACAAGTGCATCAGGTAATGCAATTGTTTACCCTTCAACGCCTTCTGCACCAACTGCAGATAACACATGTGCATCTGCTCTTTCTATTAACAATAGCCCTTCAGCAGTGACTGGCTTCACTTTAGAGTATAGTTTTGATGGCGGTTCAAGCTGGTCGTCAACTAATACATCTCCCACAACACCCGGATGCTATACAATGCAAATGCGCTGGTTAAATGATTCCGATTGCGGAGGTACAGCAGCAAATACACCTAATTGTGCAAGTGCATCTGGAAATGCTGTTATTTATCCAACTGCTCCGGGCATCACTGCACCTGACAATTCTTGTGCATCAATGTTTACACTTCCAACTGTGAGTGCTGTAACAGGATTTACTGTTAAATATAGTCTTGATGGAGGAGCCTATGCATCCTCTCCAAGCACAACCACACCAGGATGTCATACGATAGCCGCCGAATATTTTCTGACATCAGACTGTGGCAGCACGACAACATTAACTCCGGGTCCGGGTTCATGTGGAGCAAGTAATACAGAGAGTGTTGTTATTTTCCCGGCCGCTCCAACCATCACAGCGTTGTCAAATACATGCAATGCTCAACTCGCTAACATTTCAGTTGTAGCAGATCTTACAGCATCAGGATTTACTGCAGAATATTCAGTCACAGCTCCGGATGCAACTACGACAGGCTATGTTGATTTAACAACAGCAAATGCATTTTTAAGTAATATTCCGGGATGTTGGACGATAAATGCCAGGTATAAACTTACATCTGATTGTGGCGATACACCTGCTAATTCCGTAAGCGCTGATCCGGTGTGCCAGGAAAGTACAATTCATGCAGTAGTATTCCCACCTGCACCACCTGCACCAACGGTTAATACAGGCTGTGCTGCTGATATATCAGTGACTCCGCCTTCTCCTGTTTCGGGATTCAATACTGAATACAGTTTTAACAATGGAAGTACCTGGGGAGCCAACACACCTCCGACAGCAGAGAATTGTGGTTATCTGATCAGGACGAGATATGTATTAGCTTCTACTTGCGGTTCTACCTTAGCAGGATCTGCCAGTCCTGTTTCGGGTTGTGATATGTCTCCAGCGACAACGAGGGTAGTGGATGTCACAGCACCAACACTGGTTAATCCGGTGATGGGTTGCAGTGCCTTGAATCAATCAGGACTTGACCTTTGTGATGGAGTCTTTAATCCGGCTTCTTTAATTGCATCCGTGAAAGCCAAATACATCGACAATTGTACTTCCAATCTGACGGTTACTTTATTTAGCACCACTCCTGGTGTGGATAATTCGAATTGTGGTTGGAGTTATGATTACGAGTTCGAAATAGCAGATGATTGTGGTAACAGTACATTATGTACGGTCAATGTCAGTGGGGGAGATGTCTCCGCGCCGACGTTGATCAATCCACTTATGGATTGTGCCAGTTTGACTCCATCAATTCAGAATATGTGTGATGGCGCTTATAATCCGACTCCATTAATAGCCTTAGTGAAATCCAAATACACTGACAATTGTACAGCTAATGCTGATCTCCAGGTTTTAATTTTTGACACAACACCCGGAGTTGGCAATACTGACTGTAACTGGAGTTACACGTATCATTTTTCAATATCAGACAATTGTTTCAATGGAGAGTTTTGTGATATCACGGTGACGGGAGGAGACACAGGCCTTCCTACTCTTTCAGGAAGTATAGCGACTGCTACTGTTGAAGGATGTACTGCAGGAGATGCACCTGCTGCAGCAACTACAATAGCCGCGTTGGAAACATTAACAGGTGGAATAGCTGCGGATAATTGTACAGCTCATGAATCTCTGGTGGTAAGCCACACTGATTCTCCATCAGGATCTTGTCCGGTAGTGGTCACCAGGACATATTATGTTACTGATTTATGTGGAAATACAAGTTTGGGTAAAGTCCAAATCATCAATGTAAATGATACAACTCCGCCGACTATAACCGGTACACTCACTCCAACTACTGTTGAAGGATGTACTGCTGCAGATGCACCTGCGCCTGCAACGACAGTTGCTGAATTAGAAGCATTGGCAGGAGGTGTTGTAGCTGCAGACAATTGTACTGCTCATGCAAGTCTTTCTGTAAGTCATACAGATTCACCATTGGGCACGTGTCCGATCGTGATCACGCGGACATATTATGTGACGGATGCATGTGGGAATACAAGTTTGGGTAAGGTTCAGGTGATAAATGTGGAGGATACGACGGCGCCAGATATTTCAACACAGGCATCGGCAGCGAACAGTGAGTGCCAGGGAAGTGATCCTGATGCAAACACAGATTACATTGCTTGGTTAGTTTCTCATGGTGGAGCAGTAGCGAGCGATTTGTGCAGCGGTGAGGTGGAATGGAGTGATAATTCCGGAACAGCAGTGTGGAGTGCGAATGCATGCGTGAGAACAATTTCGATCACATTTACGGCATCGGATGCATGCGGCAATTCAAGTAATACAACAGCGGTCTTTACGATCCATGATACGACAGGACCGGATATTTCTACACCGGCAGCTGCCTCAAGCAGTGAATGCCAGGGAACAAATCCGGATGCAAACACAGATTACATTTCATGGTTAGCTTCTCATGGAGGAGCAGTGGCTAGTGATTTGTGCAGCAATGCGGTCAACTGGACTAATAATACGGGAACAGCAGTATGGAGTACGAATGCATGTGTGAGAACAATTTCGATCACATTTACGGCTTCGGATACATGCGGTAATTCAAGTAATACAACAGCAGTCTTCACAATCCACGATACAACGGGACCGGATATTTCTACACCGGCAGCTGCCTCAAGCAGTGAATGCCAGGGAACGGATCCGGATGCAAATACAGATTACATTGCATGGTTAGCTTCACACGGAGGAGCAGTAGCAAGTGATTTGTGCAGCAATGAAGTCAACTGGAGCGATAATACAGGAACAGCGGCATGGAGTACAAATGCATGCGTGAGAACAATCTCGATCACATTTACGGCATCAGATACATGTGGCAATTCAAGTAACACAACAGCGGTCTTTACGATCCATGATACTACACCACCGGATATTACCACATCGGCAGCACCAGCAAATAGTGAATGCCAGGGAGCGAACCCTGATGCAAACACGGATTACATTGCATGGTTAGCTTCTCATGGAGGAGCAGCAGCGAGTGATTTGTGCAGCAATGAAGTAAGCTGGACTGATAATACGGGAACAGCGGCATGGAGTACGAATGCATGCGTGAGAACGATCTCGATCACATTTACAGCATCAGATACATGTGGCAATTCAAGTAACACAACAGCCATCTTTACGATCCATGATACTACACCACCGGATATTACCACATCTGCAGCACCAGAAAACAGCGAGTGCCAGGGAGCGAACCCTGATGCAAACACGGATTACATTGCATGGTTAGCTTCACATGGAGGAGCAGCAGCGAGTGATTTGTGCAGCAATGAAGTCAACTGGAGTGATAATAGAGGAACAGCAGTATGGAGTACGAATGCATGCGTGAGAACAATTTCGATCACATTTACGGCATCGGATACATGTGGTAATTCAAGTAATACAACAGCAGTCTTCACAATCCACGATACAACGGGACCGGATATTTCTACACCGGCAACAGCATCAAACAGTGAGTGCCAGGGAGGTGATCCGGATGCAAACACAGATTACATTGCATGGTTAGCTTCACACGGAGGTGCGGTTGCTAGTGATGCATGTAGTAATGAAATAAACTGGAGTGATAATACAGGAACAGCGGTATGGAGTACGAATGCATGTGTGAGAACGATTTCGATCACATTTACAGCATCGGATACATGCGGCAATTCCAGCAATACAACAGCAGTCTTCACAATCCACGATACAACGGGACCGGATATTTCTACACCGGCAGCTGCCTTAAGCAGTGAATGCCAGGGAACGGATCCGGATGCAAACACAGACTACATTGCATGGTTAGCTTCACACGGAGGAGCAGTAGCGAGTGATCTGTGCAGCAATGCGGTCAACTGGAGTGATAATACAGGAACAGCGGTATGGAGTACGAATGCATGTGTGAGAACGATCTCGATCACATTTACGGCATCAGATACATGTGGCAATTCCAGTAACACAACAGCGGTCTTTACGATCCATGATACTACACCACCGGATATTACCACATCGGCAGCACCAGCAAATAGTGAATGCCAGGGAGCGAACCCTGATGCAAACACGGATTACATTGCATGGTTAGCAAGCCACGGAGAAGCAGCAGCGAGTGATCTATGCAGCAATGCGGTCAACTGGAGTGATAACACAGGAACAGCGGTATGGAGTACGAATGCATGCGTGAGAACAATTTCGATCACATTTACGGCATCAGATACATGCGGTAATTCAAGTAATACAACAGCAGTCTTCACAATCCACGATACAACGGGACCGGATATTTCTACACCGGCAGCTGCCTCAAGCAGTGAATGCCAGGGAACAAATCCGGATGCAAACACAGATTACATTTCATGGTTAGCTTCTCATGGAGGAGCAGTGGCTAGTGATTTGTGCAGCAATGCGGTCAACTGGACTAATAATACGGGAACAGCAGTATGGAGTACAAATGCATGTGTGAGAACAATTTCGATCACATTTACGGCTTCGGATACATGCGGTAATTCAAGTAATACAACAGCAGTCTTCACAATCCACGATACAACGGGACCGGATATTTCTACACCGGCAGCTGCCTCAAGCAGTGAATGCCAGGGAACGGATCCGGATGCAAATACAGATTACATTGCATGGTTAGCTTCACACGGAGGAGCAGTAGCAAGTGATTTGTGCAGCAATGAAGTCAACTGGAGCGATAATACAGGAACAGCGGCATGGAGTACGAATGCATGCGTGAGAACAATCTCGATCACATTTACAGCATCAGATACATGTGGCAATTCAAGTAACACAACAGCGGTCTTTACGATCCATGATACTACACCACCGGATATTACCACATCGGCAGCACCAGCAAATAGTGAATGCCAGGGAGCGAACCCTGATGCAAACACGGATTACATTTCATGGTTAGCTTCTCATGGAGGAGCAGCAGCGAGTGATCTGTGCAGCAATGCGGTCAACTGGAGTGATAACACAGGAACAGCGGTATGGAGTACGAATGCATGCGTGAGAACGATCTCAGTGACCTTTACAGCATCAGATACATGTGGCAATTCAAGTAACACAACAGCGGTCTTTACGATCCATGATACTACACCACCGGATATTACCACATCGGCAGCAGCAGCAAATAGTGAATGCCAGGGAGCGAACCCTGATGCAAACACGGATTACATTGCATGGTTAGCAAGCCACGGAGAAGCAGCAGCGAGTGATCTATGCAGCAATGCGGTCAACTGGAGTGATAACACAGGAACAGCGGTATGGAGTACGAATGCATGCGTGAGAACAATTTCGATCACATTTACGGCATCGGATACATGCGGTAATTCAAGTAATACAACAGCAGTCTTCACAATCCACGATACAACGGGACCGGATATTTCTACACCGGCAACAGCATCAAACAGTGAGTGCCAGGGAGGTGATCCGGATGCAAACACAGATTACATTGCATGGTTAGCTTCACACGGAGGTGCGGTTGCTAGTGATGCATGTAGTAATGAAATAAACTGGAGTGATAATACAGGAACAGCGGTATGGAGTACGAATGCATGCGTGAGAACGATCTCTATCACATTTACGGCATCAGATACATGCGGCAATTCAAGTAATACAACAGCAGTCTTCACAATCCACGATACAACGGGACCGGATATTTCTACACCGGCAGCTGCCTCAAGCAGTGAATGCCAAGGAACGGATCCGGATGCAAACACAGACTACATATCATGGTTAGCAAGCCACGGAGGGGCAACAGCTAGTGATTTGTGCAGCAATGAAGTAAGCTGGAGTGATAATACAGGAACAGCGGTATGGAGTACGAATGCATGCGTGAGAACGATCTCTATCACATTTACAGCATCAGATACATGCGGCAATTCAAGTAACACAACAGCGGTCTTTACGATCCATGATACTACACCACCGGATATTACCACATCGGCAGCACCAGCAAATAGTGAATGCCAGGGAGCGAACCCTGATGCAAACACGGATTACATTTCATGGTTAGCTTCTCATGGAGGAGCAGCAGCGAGTGATCTGTGCAGCAATGCGGTCAACTGGAGTGATAACACAGGAACAGCGGTATGGAGTACGAATGCATGCGTGAGAACGATCTCAGTGACCTTTACAGCATCAGATACATGTGGCAATTCCAGTAACACAACAGCGGTCTTTACGATCCATGATACTACACCACCGGATATTACCACATCGGCAGCACCAGCAAATAGTGAATGCCAGGGAGCGAACCCTGATGCAAACACGGATTACATTGCATGGTTAGCAAGCCACGGAGAAGCAGCAGCGAGTGATCTATGCAGCAATGCGGTCAACTGGAGTGATAACACAGGAACAGCGGTATGGAGTACGAATGCATGCGTGAGAACAATTTCGATCACATTTACGGCATCAGATACATGCGGTAATTCAAGTAATACAACAGCAGTCTTCACAATCCACGATACAACGGGACCGGATATTTCTACACCGGCAGCTGCCTCAAGCAGTGAATGCCAGGGAACAAATCCGGATGCAAACACAGATTACATTTCATGGTTAGCTTCTCATGGAGGAGCAGTGGCTAGTGATTTGTGCAGCAATGCGGTCAACTGGACTAATAATACGGGAACGGCAGTATGGAGTACAAATGCATGTGTGAGAACAATTTCGATCACATTTACGGCTTCGGATACATGCGGTAATTCAAGTAATACAACAGCAGTCTTCACAATCCACGATACAACGGGACCGGATATTTCTACACCGGCAGCTGCCTCAAGCAGTGAATGCCAGGGAACGGATCCGGATGCAAATACAGATTACATTGCATGGTTAGCTTCACACGGAGGAGCAGTAGCAAGTGATTTGTGCAGCAATGAAGTCAACTGGAGCGATAATACAGGAACAGCGGCATGGAGTACGAATGCATGCGTGAGAACAATCTCGATCACATTTACAGCATCAGATACATGTGGCAATTCAAGTAACACAACAGCGGTCTTTACGATCCATGATACTACACCACCGGATATTACCACATCGGCAGCACCAGCAAATAGTGAATGCCAGGGAGCGAACCCTGATGCAAACACGGATTACATTTCATGGTTAGCTTCTCATGGAGGAGCAGCAGCGAGTGATCTGTGCAGCAATGCGGTCAACTGGAGTGATAACACAGGAACAGCGGTATGGAGTACGAATGCATGCGTGAGAACGATCTCAGTGACCTTTACAGCATCAGATACATGTGGCAATTCAAGTAACACAACAGCGGTCTTTACGATCCATGATACTACACCACCGGATATTACCACATCGGCAGCAGCAGCAAATAGTGAATGCCAGGGAGCGAACCCTGATGCAAACACGGATTACATTGCATGGTTAGCAAGCCACGGAGAAGCAGCAGCGAGTGATCTATGCAGCAATGCGGTCAACTGGAGTGATAACACAGGAACAGCGGTATGGAGTACGAATGCATGCGTGAGAACAATTTCGATCACATTTACGGCATCGGATACATGCGGTAATTCAAGTAATACAACAGCAGTCTTCACAATCCACGATACAACGGGACCGGATATTTCTACACCGGCAACAGCATCAAACAGTGAGTGCCAGGGAGGTGATCCGGATGCAAACACAGATTACATTGCATGGTTAGCTTCACACGGAGGTGCGGTTGCTAGTGATGCATGTAGTAATGAAATAAACTGGAGTGATAATACAGGAACAGCGGTATGGAGTACGAATGCATGCGTGAGAACGATCTCTATCACATTTACGGCATCAGATACATGCGGCAATTCAAGTAATACAATAGCGGTCTTCACGATTCATGATACGACAGGACCGGATATCACCACACCGGCAGCTGCAGCGATGAGTGAGTGCCAGGGAGCGAACCCGGATGCAAACACAGAATACATTGCATGGTTAGATTCTCACGGAGGGGCAGCAGCTAGTGATCTGTGCAGCAATGCGGTCAACTGGACTGATAATACAGGAACAGCGGTATGGAGTACGAATGCATGCGTGAGAACGATCTCGATCACATTTACAGCATCAGATACATGCGGTAATGCAAGTAACACAACAGCCATCTTTACAATACATGATACGACGCCTCCGGATATTACCACACCGGCAGCTGCAGCGAATAGTGAGTGCCAGGGAGCGAACCCTGATGCAAACACAGATTACATTGCATGGTTAGCTTCTCACGGAGGGGCAGCAGCGAGTGATTTGTGCAGCAATGAAGTCAACTGGAGTGATAATACAGGAACAGCAGTATGGAGTACGAATGCATGCGTGAGAACAATTTCGATCACATTTACAGCAGCAGATACATGCGGCAATTCAAGCAACACAACAGCAGTCTTTACGATCCACGATACGACAGGACCGGATATTTCTACACCGGCAGCTGCAGCGAATAGTGAGTGCCAGGGAACAGATCCGAATGCAAACACGGATTACATTGCATGGCTGGCAAGCCATGGAGGCGCAGCAGCGAGTGATTTGTGCAGCAATGAAGTAAACTGGACTGAAAATACGGGAACAGCAGTATGGAGTACGAATGCATGCGTGAGAACGATCTCGATCACATTTACAGCATCAGATACATGCGGCAATTCTAGCAACACAACAGCAGTATTTACGATCCATGATACGACAGGACCGGATATTTCTACACCGGCAGCTGCAGCGAATAGTGAGTGCCAAGGAACAGATCCGAATGCAAACACGGATTACATTGCATGGCTGGCAAGCCATGGAGGTGCAGCAGCGAGTGATTTGTGCAGCAATGAAGTCAACTGGAGCGATAATACAGGAACAGCGGCATGGAGTACGAATGCATGCGTGAGAACCATCTCGATCACATTTACAGCATCAGATACATGCGGCAATTCAAGTAATACAATAGCGGTCTTCACGATTCATGATACGACAGGACCGGATATCACCACACCAGCAGCTGCAGCGAATAGTGAATGCCAGGGAGCAGATCCGAATGCAAATACTGACTACATTCTATGGTTAGCTTCTCACGGAGGCGCAGCAGCGAGTGATTTGTGCAGCAATGCGGTCAACTGGACTGATAATACGGGGACAGCAGTATGGAGTACGAATGCATGCGTGAGAACGATCTCGATCACATTTACGGCATCAGATACATGCGGTAATTCAAGTAACACAACAGCAGTCTTCACTATTCATGATACCACGGCACCAGATATTACAACTGAGGCAAGTAATCAGACAGTAGAATGTGACGGAGCAGGAAATACAACAGCACTGACAAATTGGTTATCCACAAACGGAGGAGCTGTTGCAAATGATGCATGCAGCACCGTAACTTGGAGTAATGACTTTACAGCATTGAGTGATGGATGCGGTGCAACAGGAACAGCGACTGTACATTTTACAGCCACAGATGGATGTGGAAATGCAAGTACAACGACGGCAACGTTCACCATAGAAGACATCACCCCACCCACACTTACTTGCCCAGCCGACGTAACCATCGATTGCTCCGCAAGTACATTACCAGGTGTTGCGGGTAGTGCTAATTTCCAGGAAGATTTTGATGGAATTGCAGGACCGACCGATGGTGGGCCAGGCACATATTCTTTCCCTGCTGGTTGGCTGAGAGTAAATGTAGATAACAATACCCCGGCCGCTAATCCATCAGTATCATGGATACATGAAGCATGGGATCGAAGAGAAGATTTCCCATTAAATAATCTTGACTCTGTAGCATTTGCTACTTCCTATTACGATCCTCCCGGTACCGCAGATGACTGGATGTGGACTCCGCCTATCCCTATGGGAGAAAACGGCTTGTTAACCTGGAATGCAAAATCTTATTCAGATAATTTCCCGGAAGCCTATTCAGTCCGTGTCATGGTAGATCCTAATGTACCTACCGGCACAACGGGTTTTATTGGAAATATGATCCTCCAATCTTTCCAGGTTTTCGGTACAAATGCAGAGAATCCAACATGGACCCCGAGAAGCGTAGATCTGTCATTATTTGCGGGCAAGACGATCAGGATAGCCTTCAGGGATTTCTCAGAAGATCAGTTTAGTATTTTGATTGATGATGTGGTGGTCACATCAGATGGAGGTGCAGGAGTCGGAACGGCTACCGCTGTAGATGCTTGCGATACGGAACCGACAGTAACTTACGCAGACGTGACCATGAGTGGTAATTGTGCATCGAATTACACCATCCATCGTACATGGACCTCAACAGACGCTTGTGGAAATTCAACTGCATGTATGCAAACTATAGTCGTGCATGATATCACACCACCTTTAATGGATACAGAGGCAAGTGATCAAACAGTAGAATGTGATGGAGCAGGAAATAACACAGCGCTGACAAATTGGTTATCCACACACGGAGGAGCCATGGCAAGTGATGCATGCAGCAATGTGACATGGAGTAATGACTTTACAACATTGAGTGATGGATGTGGACAGACAGGAACCACAACTGTGCATTTTACAGCCACAGATGGCTGTGGCAATGCAAGTACAACCACGGCAACATTCACTATACAGGATACTACACCTCCGGCCATCGTACCGGGAGCCACGAATATGACTGTAGAATGTGATGGAGCAGGAAATACAACAGCACTGTTCTCGTGGTTATCATCACACGGAGGAGCCATGGCAAGTGATGCCTGCAGCAATGTTACCTGGTCTGATGATTATTCAGGATTGAGTGACGATTGCGGTATGACGGGAAGTGCAACAGTACATTTTACAGCCACTGATGCTTGTGGCAATGCAAGTACAACCACCGCAACATTCACCATACATGATACAATGGCTCCGGCCATAGTACCGGGAGCAACGAATATGACAGTAGAATGTGACGGAGCAGGTAATATAACTTCACTGACCACATGGTTATCTACAAATGGAGGAGCAGTAGCTCATGAAACATGCAGCATAGCCACGTGGAGTAATGACTTTACAGGATTAAGTGACGGTTGCGGTATGACAGGAAGTGCAACTGTACATTTTACAGCAACTGATCAATGTGGTAATGCAAGCACAACCACGGCAACATTTACCATACATGATACAATGGCTCCGGCCATCGTTCCGGGAGCAACTAATCTTACAGTAGAATGTGACGGAGCAGGAAATACATCACAACTGACTACATGGTTATCGTCACATGGAGGAGCTACAGCACATGAAACATGCAGCATAGCCACGTGGAGTGATGACTTCTCAGGATTGAGTGATGGATGCGGTGAGACAGGAACAGCGACTGTACATTTTACAGCCACAGATCAATGTGGAAATGCAAGTACGACAACAGCAACTTTCACAATTCATGATACAACCCCACCTGTGCTCACTTCATGCCCGCCAAACATAACCATCGATTGCCCATCCGTACCTTCATTCGGTACACCAATGGCAAACAATGCATGTGATGCATCACCGGTAGTCAGCATCGTATCAACAATTACGACACCTAGTGAAACATGTGCACAGGCATATAGCATGACAAGAACATGGGTAGCCACAGATGCATGCGGAAATACATCAAATACATGCTCCCAGGTCATCACTGTCATCGATGACACACCACCTGTTTTTGAGAATTGTGTCACCTCACCGGCAGTTGACCTGATCAGCAATGGCGGATTTGAAACAACTGATTTGACAGGCTGGACGGTACTAGCCGACAACAATGTTGGATCCGGATGTACACAGGGTTATGCTACTTATGTAGGCACTTTTGTAGGTTGCCCATTTGCAAACTTTACCTGCGGATCACAGAACTATACACCTCCGGTGGGACTCTGGGGCGTTGCAACTGCATTTGACGCAGACGCACCATTGACTCGGGAGCTCAGGCAAACTGTTTCATTGCCAGGTACAATCACTCTCGCTGCTTTGGGCTTTAGTGATCAATATTTTGTCAATCAATTAAACTTCTGCCCGACATGTACCGGAACAAAATTGCTTGATGTCAATATCCTTGACGCCACGGGAACAACAGTATTGGCCAATGTATACAATCGCACTTTCCCACGTGGTGCCAATTATTGCCAGTCATGGACTGCCAGGACCCTGGATATTACCACTGCACTTCAGCCTTATGCCGGACAAAATGTAATGCTGTCATTCAGGATAACAGTTCCTGAAGCTGTTGCCGGACCAGGATGGTATGCATTGGATAATGTAAGCTTGTTGGTAAGCACAGGTGCTGTGTTAAGCCTGGGTTGTAACCCAACATTGCCGGATGCTGCTAAAGCAATTGCAGACATAGGCCCTGTGTCAGATGCCTGTGGTGCAGTGACTGAAAGTGCTACCGGTACTATTCCGACTCAATCGAACTGTGATTACACACAGACATGGACTGTCGTCGCACAAGATGGTTGCGGTAATTCATCTTCATGCCAGATATCTTATATATGGAGAATTGATGTGACACCACCTGTGGTGGAATGTCCTTCAACAGGACTTTACCTTGGTGTGAATCCTACAGACACTGATAGTGATTTAATTCCTGATGGAGTAGCTACAAGTGTAAACTGGTCGGATGGATGCAGTGCATCCGGAGGAACAACACAAGATTTCACAGACATTGAATCACAATTGACGGGATGTGACAGGAGTGTTACGCGCCAGTTTAGCGCCACGGATCCATGTGGTAATACAGGAACATGCCAGGTGACTTATACCTGGAAAGTGGACACAGCGCCTCCGGTGATCACATGTCCATCAAGTATAACTCACGATAATGATCCCGGAACTTGCGGAGCTGTTGTGACTTACACCACACCAACTGTATTAGAAGAATGCAGTGGCTCATGCCCGATATCACTCCCCGGATATGTATATCTCGGCAACTTAAGTGGTCATGAATATTTTGTATCCACTATTGTATCCACATTTGCGGAAGCAAAATTAAATGCCTATTTACTAGGTGGCCATCTCGCAACAGTGACAAGTGCAGGAGAGGAAAGTTTCATCACTACAGCAACTTCATTGCCTGCATGGATTGGACTGACAGATGAGGCTACAGAAGGTACCTTCCAGTGGATAACTGGTGAACCATTCAGTTACACTGACTGGGCCGTTGATCAGCCCGATAACTCCACTGAAGGTGAAGATTACGTCCAACTGAATTTCTCAGGAGGATGGAATGATGATTCCGGTAACGATCACCTGAACTATATCGTCGAATTTGATTGCGATGGACCAGTACTTATCTCTGGACTTCCATCAGGATCTACTTTCCCCGGTGGTGTAACCGAGAATACATTTATTACGGTTGACGGCGCAGGCAATACGGCAACATGCAGCTTTACGGTGACAGTTAATGATGTTGAAGATCCTTCATTCACTACTTGCCCGGCTACTGCTAATATCAGTTGTACAGATTCACAATTACCTGCCTTTACAGGACAAGCTGCTGCTACAGATAATTGCAGCATGACTTCCATAACTTATGTTGATGGAGCATCGACTCCGGGTGTACCTGCATGTGGGGGCAATTACTCCTTCATACGGACATGGACTGCAACAGACGTTACCGGTAATAGTGCTTCGTGTATGCAAATCATTAATGTGACCGATACACAAGGACCAACATTTACGTTCTGTCCGCCGACAGCCAATATCAGTTGTACTGATTCCCAACTTCCTGCTAATACAGGTTTGGCGACAGCAACAGATGCATGCAGCAATGCAACTATGACCTATAATGATGGTGTATCCACGCCTGGTGCTCCGACATGTGCAGGAAATTATTCCTTCACACGTACCTGGACTGCGACAGATGATTGTGGAAACAGCACAACATGTACTCAGTCCATCAGTGTAACGGATACGACGCCGCCTGTAATTAACACACCTGCCGGTGATCAAATGGCCGAATGTGATGGAGCTGGAAATTCAGCTGATATCACAGCATGGTTAACAGCACATGCAGGAGCAGCTGCTACGGATGGTTGCAGCGGAGTGACGTGGACAAATGATTTCACAGGTGTAAGTGACGGATGTGGATCAACAGGTAGTGCAATTGTTCATTTTACGGCTACAGACGGATGCGGCAATGCAAGTACAACCACTGCCACATTTACAATAGTGGATACAACAGCACCGGACATCACTCAGGAAGCAAGCAATTCAGGTGCAGAATGTGATGGAGCAGGAAATACAGCTGCACTGACAGCATGGTTATCTTCTCAGGGTGGAGCATCGGCAAGTGATATATGCAGCGGCGTTACCTGGAGCAATGACTTTACCACATTGAGTGATGGATGCGGAAGTACAGGAAGCGCCACCGTTCATTTTACGGCAACAGATGCTTGTGGAAATGCAAGTACAACTACAGCGACATTTACAATAGTCGATACAACGGCACCGAGTATTACTGTGGGTGCAAGTAACTCAGGAGCAGAATGTGACGGGGCAGGAAATACAGCTGCACTCACAGCTTGGTTATCTTCTCAAGGTGGAGCCTCTGCAAGTGATTTATGTAGCGGGGTGACCTGGACCAATGACTTTACTACATTGAGTGATGGATGCGGAAGTACAGGAACTGCAATGGTACATTTTACGGCAACAGATGGATGTGGCAATGCAAGTACAACCACAGCGACATTTACCATAGTAGATACCACTGCACCGGGCATTACCGTGGCAGCAGGAAATCAAACTGTGGAATGTGACGGAGCAGGAAATACATCTGACCTTTCAGCGTGGTTATCCTCAAATGGAGGAGCAGATGCAACGGATATCTGCAGTGGAGTGACATGGACGAATGACTTTACTTCATTAAGTGATTTATGCGGATCAACAGGAACTGCCACTGTACATTTTACGGCCACCGATGGATGCGGTAATGCAAGTACAACTACAGCAACCTTTACGATAGCAGATACCACAGCACCGACCTTCAGTCCGGCAGCAAGTAATCAGACGGTTCAGTGTGACGGTGCAGGAAATGCATCTGACCTTGCAGCATGGTTGTCCGGTAACGGAGGAGCCACTGCCATCGATGCTTGCAGTGGAGTAACGTGGTCCAACAATTTCACTTCATTGAGTGATGGATGCGGAGCTTCAGGAACCGCTATTGTAACTTTTGCAGCTACAGACGGATGCGGAAATACAGGTTACACAACGGCGACCTTCACGATCATTGACACAACCGTTCCAATGATCAATTCATGCCCCGGTGATGTGACAAAGAATTGCCAGGATGATCTGAGTGTCGCAGGAACAGGCAACGCAGCAGCAACAGATAATTGTGATGCTTCTCCTGTGATTACACACACCGATGTCAGCACACAGGGTGGTGATCCTGCTAATTGCAGTTATTATAACTATACGATCACACGTACATTCAAAGCCACGGATGCGTGCAACAACATGAGCACCTGCACGCAGGTGATTACGGTTCATGATGTCACAGGTCCTGT
Source organism: uncultured Saprospiraceae bacterium (assembly GCA_963746195.1). Taxonomy (GTDB): domain Bacteria; phylum Bacteroidota; class Bacteroidia; order Chitinophagales; family Saprospiraceae; genus Opimibacter. The sequence continues at coordinate 1,028,248 of CAVVAS010000005.1, forward strand.
GGTGACTACCGGTACCATCAATGCCTGCTACGAGTCAGTTGCCCTGGCTGAGTCCGCTGCAATCGCAGCGACAACGGCTGTTGACAACTGCGCTACTTCGGTCACCAAGACAGCAGATATTTCGCAGACCGTGGATGCAAGTTGTGATTCGTTGATTACAGTTACTGTCACTGACATTTGTGGCAACACAAGCCAGACAACTTATCTCACAAGGATTGGATGTCAGACTGTACGTCTCAAGGTATTCCTCGAAGGACCGTACAATACTGTCAATGATAATATGAATACAACCATCAACAACAACCACCTGCTTCCGGGACAGGATTGCACACTGCCATTTATCACCGACACACCTCACGGGCAACCGTACAATACGCCGCCTTACAATTACAACGGCAATACAGGTATGCAATACGGTGATTTCAGTGGTGACACGCCTTATCCGCCTGATGTGGTAGACTGGATACTTGTATCGGTGAGACGCACAAGTCTGAATAATCCTGACAGCACTATCTGGACATGCGCCGGTTGGTTGCATAAAGATGGTACAGTGACATTCCCGGATAATTGCCCGGGCCCTGTCATCGACATCACAAAGGATTATTACATCATGGTACAACATCGCAATCACCTCGGTATACTGTCTCCAAGTTTTGTGGATATCGATTGCAGTGGTGCATTCCTCAGTTGGGATTTCACCATCCAGGATTCTTACAAACCTCCATTCAGGGTGGGTGAGAAATTTATGGACGGCATTTGGGCCATGCTCGCAGCCAATGGCGACCAGGTTAGTTCGATCAAGGTTATCAGTTCGCCCGATCGCACGATTTGGAGTCAGCAACAGTCCAGCAGCGGATACAAGAAAGCAGACCATGATTTAAATATATCTGTCAACTCTGCCGATGAAACGCTTTGGAAGTTAAATCAGAATAAGACAACAGGTGTCATATTCTATTAATTCATCTGAGTATTTAATCTCAGTATAACAAGTTTGTTATTATGAAATATAAATTAAAAAGCACGGCATCATCCTCCAGGATATTACTCCTGCTGTTTGCGACATTATTTGTCCGTTTGAGTATCGGGCAGATATCAATTGCAGCCTTGCCGTTCAACCCGGGAGTTACCAATTTCAATGCCTACAATCCGAATTCTGCTGGAAATCTAACCGCCACAATACCGGCGGGCTGGACAGCAGCAAGCAGTGGAACTCCTGTATACAATGGCCAGGGCAATGGCTCTAGTGCGACAGGCGGATACTGGGGCTATGGAGCTGCCGCTGATTTTTCATTAGGTGCATTACATGATGCTACAGCCGGAAATATTACGTATACACTATCATTCGTCAATAATTCCGGTACTACAATCACATCGATGACATTGGGTTGGGATTATGAGCAATGGAGATTTGCCAATACATCAGGTTTGGATTGTTCGGGTACAGGTGGATTAGCAGGAAATGCAACTTTAAATGCGAAGGATTTTACCGGGACAGCTACAGGAACTAATGGAACAGGTGTGACCACCACGGTTCCTGTATTTACACTCACCGGTCTTTCGATAGCGAATGGAGCTGCATTCGGAATCACATGGGTGACGACCGATCCTGCCGGTAATGACAATGGTGTATCGTTAGATAATTTCAGCATTGCCATCTGCAATATTTCTCCCACTATAGTACTTGGAGCAAATCCAAATGTTTGCAAAGGGACCACAAGCGTAAACCTTGCTTATACAAATCCTTTGGGGTCTCCTAATCAGTACAGTATTGATTATAATACCGCTGCTAACTCGGCCGGATTTGTAGATGTGGTGAATGCTCCTCTCCTTCCAACGAATATTGGACTGGTTGTTCCTGCAGCTGCAAATGTTGGAGATTATGCCGGGGTATTGACAGTCAAAAATAGTGCAGGTGGATGTGTAAGCGTACCCTACAATATCATCGTCCATGTCATCTCTTGTGCTGCGCCATATATGACATGGGTTCCGTTGCAGCCTGGCGAGTCGCATGGTTCATGTGTCAGTACAACCAATTGCACACCTTCATCAGGTAATGTCATTTGTTACGGACTTCAATATACGCCTAATCACAATGGAAATATGACAAGTTATACGACAGGATTCTTTGTGGATTGTGCTAATGGTAATAATCCAATTATCTCCAATCATACCTGCTCTCCGACACCTCCTGGAAATGACAACAGCCAGATGGATGATGGATGTTCGCAATTTGGATTGGTATTGATGAACTGTTCAGCTAATACATTATCTGTACCGGTAAATGTGAATGTACCGATCATCATTCACCAGGTTTGCCTGGCGATTCCATCACCTCTATCGATCAACTTAGGAGAGGATATGACGACGGGCTACACAACAAGCATTGACCTGACAGGTGGAGGATTTGTCAGTGAATTCCCAACATATTCTACGTATGCTGCCAGTTGGGACCAGAATTGTGTGACACTGCCATTGCATTGGCTTGAATTCAGTGCCTTACGTTATGCAGAACTCATGTCACAAATTGACTGGACCACGACGGATGAAATCAACACATCGTATTTTGAAATTCAACGTTCGAATGACAATACGCGCAATTTCGTGACCATCGGTACAGTCAATGCGGCCTCTATCAGTGAGCCTGTCAATACATACCAGTTCATTGATCGCAAGGCCATGGTTGGGAAAAATTATTACAGGATCAAGCAAGTAGACTTTGACGGGAAATATGAATTTTCTCCTGCGAGGACAGTGACATTTACATCAGGCGTATTTAATGTAACAGCCTGGCCGAATCCCGCATCATCCGATGTGACGATCTCCATCAATCATGCCGATGAGTCCGGTCAGATCACACTGATCGACCTTACCGGTAAGCCTGTGTTTAACCAGGATTTTGATCGCGGCACTTCTGATCATGCATTGACCGTAGATCATCTCCAGCCGGGAATGTATACGTTGCTGGTGACTTCAGGAGACAACCGGTATGTAGAGAAGATAGTGGTGATGCATTGAACAGAAGGCTAATGCCTTCGCAAAAATGCTTCGGCATCCAAAGAAGGCTGAGGCGAAGGAAAGACATTTACGAGTAACGAATAACGAATAACGAATAACGAATAACGAATAACGAATAACGAACGATTTGCAATTGACGGATCACAATTGATGAAATAATTCGTAATTCGTGTAATTCGTGGCTAAAAAAGCGGAGAGCAAAGGAAAAAACATTTACGAATTACTATATACAAAAAATCGTAAATCGTAAATCGTAAATCGAAAATACATATTAGAATCATTTTTATGAAGAGACATTTACCAACTGAGTCTATACAAATTAACGATCATTCCCATCCGGATAAATTTATGGATACTGATCTGACGGGATTCGGAAAGAGGTATCTCCGCATTTTGACCCGGTGTGTATTTGTTTTGATCCTGGCTGTCGGTTATGTGGGAATTGTAAATGGTCAGTTTGCCGTTACGACAAATGGGGGCTCTGGCCTTGCGCCAACTTATGCAAGTTTGGCCGCTGCCATTACAGCATTGAATGCAGCCACAATTACAAGCCCGGTTGTCATTACCTGTCCGACGGGTACGGAAACAGCACCGGCTGGTGGTTATGGTATTACTGCAACCGGTACTATTTCAAATACAATTACAATTATTGGCAATGGTGCAGCTAATAGTGTAATCACTGCGTTCACTCCCCAGGTAACAGGAAGTGCTGCCTCGAGTTTTGATGCAGTTTTTAAAATCATAGGAGGTGACTACATTACGATTCAGGGTTTTGCCATGAACGAAAACGCAGGAAATACCGTCATCACACCTGGTACAACAAATACCATGACTGAGTTCGGAGTGTTGCTTGTTCACGCATCCGCTACGGATGGGGCTCAGAATAATACGATTCAGAACAATTCAATAACGCTAAATTCGACGTATACCAATAGTGTCGGTATTTTTTCCACTTCTTCATCTTCTTCGGTCAATGCAGCTTTAGATGCTACATCCACAGGAGGCACGAATTCAAATAATAAAATATATGGAAATACCATTTCTAATGTAGCATATGGTATTGAAATAATATGCCCTCCAATAACGGCGACTGTTTTTGAAACCGGTAATGATATAGGAGGTACTTCCGGTGCTACAGCAAACACCATTACATTTGGGAATGCTACAGCTTCTTCTGGTCCGTGGAATCGATCACAATCAACTGTACAAGCCGGAATTTATTACCGTAATGGCGCCGGAAATAGTATAAGATTCAATGCTGTAACATCTAATAGCGCTGCCTACGTTGGAAGCGGGGGTCTCAATGGAATAATGATCAGCAGCGGGACAGCACCAACAGGGGTAACCTACACATCAACGATCAGCGATAACACTGTTAATGTTACAACAACAGGTGTTGCGCTGATTACCGGCATTGATTTTGGACATGGAATTTCTACCGGGACAATTGTAGGCAGTAATAATAATGTGACGGTAAACCAAACTTCAACCGCTGCAAATTCTGCAGTAGCAATTGGTATTAAAGCTAATTATGCATCTGCCACAAATACATGCAATTCAAACACCGTTGTCCTTAATTTATCAGAAACAACCGGGGCATTATCAGGTACTGCAACAGGAATAACGATTGCAGGAACTTCAACAACTAACACAGCTAATTCAAACAATATCACGATCAATCAAACAGGTTCCGGAACAGGAACAATCACAGGTGGTATAAATGCATTAAGTGTGGCTGGTGCTGCGACTACCATCAATGCTTTGACAAACACCATCTTAATTAACCAAACAACCTCAGTGGCCACTGGAATCTCCTCAGCTATATCTGGAATCTTAGCTAATGCCATTGGCACCACTGTCAATGTGACCACAAACAATGCCATCACCGTCAAACAAGCTGTGACCGGTGCCGGAACATATGGCACTGGTACAGTAACCTACATTAATGTCAGTGCTGCATCCGGGACGATCAATGTCACCGGAAATAATTTAAATACAACCGGTTCAACGATAAGAAGTACAGGAGCTTTGATTGGAGTATTTCAGGATGCTACGGTTACAGTTTTGGTGAATATCAAAAATAACACGATGAATGTTGACCGTGTTGCGGCATCTGGTTCAATTATTTTTCAAGCGACGAGTGGTACGCCATCAGAAGTTTTGGATACCGTTTCAAATAATACAATAACATTTACAAATCTTGCCGGGACAACTTCTGCTACAGCGATTAGCTCTTTAGGCGGGCCAAGTTCGCCGGTAGTGAATAATAAAAAGATTTGCAATAACACCATAAATATCTCGGGAACAAATACCGGTACTACAATTGGTATTACATGTGCATTTACAAATACCGGGCAATTAAAGGGTAACTCAGTTACCATCAATTGTGCAGCAACTACTGTAACAGGTATTACTACCACGGGAACGGTGATGACTTTCACAGGCAATACAATTAGCTTAACAACATCCGGTACCTCTCTAACATCCATTCAGAGTATTGTTGAAACCGGAACCGGTGCACATTCTATTTCGAATAATATTTTATCAACTGTGAATTGTACCGGGGTAGTCACCGGGTCACCTACGATAACCGGCATAACTATTTCTTCTGGTACAATAGCTAACGTTAACAATAATACCATCAATAATATATCTGTTGGCGCTGCTACAAGTTCAGCTTCACCTGTTATTGATGGATTGTTAATATCAGGAGGAACGGGGGTCAATGCATTTAAAAATAAAATTTATGATATTTCTACTGCATCGACTGGTGCATCAACCATTATAAGCGGGATTAGAATTTCTGGTGGGGGAGCAACCAACCCCAATAATATTTCTAACAATTTAATTGGAAATTTGACGGCAAGTGCAGCTACTTCTACGGACGCCATTCGAGGCATTAATATTACTTCGACGACGACGACTACTACCAATAATGTTTATTACAACACCGTTTACCTTTCAGGAGGAGGTGGAACAAATTTTGGTGCAACAGGTATTTTCCATGCCGCAAGCTCTACAGCCACTACGGCAACTCTAAATTTAAGGAACAATATTATTGTCAATAATACCACACCAAATGGTACTGGATTGGCTGTTGCATATCGCAGAAGTTCAGGTGCAGCAGGAACGCTGGCTAACTATGCGATTACATCGAACAATAATCTTTTCTTTACCGGAACATTGGGAGGTAGTGCTAATCAGCTTATTTATTCGGATGGCACAAGTATTGCCCAAACCATGGCCGCTTATAAATCAGGTGCATTTACAGCCGGTACCATTTCACCAAGGGATGCAACTTCATTTACCGAGAATCCTACTTTTATAAGCACAACAGGTTCAAGTTCAAACTTCCTTCACATCAATGCATCAGTACCTACACAGATAGAAAGCGGTGGGTCGAACATTCCAACCTTTACCGATGATTTCGATGGTGATGTCAGGAATGTCTCCATTCCGGATATTGGCGCCGATGAATTTGCCGGTATTGGAATAGACCTTAGTCCTCCTGTTATTTCTGCGATAACCTTAGTCGGTAATGCATGTGATCTTACCAGCCGGAATGTAACGGCTACTATTTCTGATGCTACCGGAGTTGATAACGCCGGTTTTCAACCAAGAATTTATTTCCGTAAAAACGGAGGTTCATATTTTTCGGCTGCCGGAACATTAACATCCGGTACTGTCATGAGTGGCACGTGGACGTTTACCATCACTTACGCAACAGTAGGAGGTGTAGTCGCCACGAATACTATTGATTATTTTTTAGTAGCACAGGATGTTGCAGGCACACCCAATGTGGGAGGGAATCCATCCGCAGGCCTTGTCCTGACTGATGTGAATACAGTGTCTACGCCACCTACTACGCCATTAACTTACACTATTCAAAATTCTTTAAGCGGTTCCTATACTGTAGGTATATTGCAGACATATCCGACCATAACTGCCGCCATTGCTGCCTACAATACTTCATGTCTTGCAGGTCCGGTTACTTTCCTGTTGATTAATGCTGCTTATACAGAAGCAGCCGCAATGACCATCAATGCCAACCCCGATGCAAGTGCTACAAATACCCTGACTATAAAACCTACAGCCCCCAATACGACAATTGCAGTGACGGGTGGTAGTGCGTCCGCAATATTTATTTTAAATGGAGCGGATTATGTGATCATTGACGGATCCTTTGTTTCTACCCCAAATACAGTGTGCCCGGTATCAGTGGCCAGTCGTGATCTAACCATAACAAATACAAATGCCGGAACATCCAGTGCAGTGATTTGGCTTCAAACGGCTACAGCCGACGGTGCAACGAATAATAAAATCATGAATTGCAACCTGGTGGGAAATTCCAACACCACTACATTATTTGGAGTTGGAAGTGGAAGTTCAACCATCAGCACATCTTCACTGGGAACGGGTAATAACAACAACTCTTTTGTAAATAATAATATCAGTAAAACACAATATGGTATTTATTCGCAGGGCGCAAGTGCTGCTAATAAAAACACCGGCAACATCATTAATCAAAACCTCGTTAATGCTATTTCGCCAAATAATGTTTCTAAAGGAGGAATCGTTGTTGGATTTGAAAACAATATTTTAATATCCGGAAATAACATTTCTGAAATTGCGCAGTCAAGTTCCCCTGATGTTTTCGGAATTACCTTGGGAACTCTGGCAATAAGTACATCCACTTTTACGGGTAATGAAGTTACAAATGCAGTAGTTTCTAAGAACATCATTGGTAGTATTCGCAATACAGGAACTTTTTCAGCCTGCGGAATTTGTATAGTACCGGCTGCAACAGGTATTAACCAGATCTCAAATAACATGATCAGTGGAGTATCTGCTAATGGAACCAGTGGTGATTTCTCAGTTGGTGTCCTGATTGGAGGAGGTGCCGGTTCAACCCAGGTCTACTACAATAGCATCACAATGGTTGGTACACAAATCAGTGGCAGCGATAAAAGCTTTGCACTTGCAATTGGTGGTGCCAACCCAATAGTAGATATCCGAAATAATATTTTAGTCAATACACAGAATAACGGCACCGGAAATAACTATGCGATCGGTTATGGTTACAGTACATTCACTAACCTGACTTCGGATCACAACGATTATTTCGTGACTACCCCGGGAAGTACTTTTTTTATTGGAGGCACAGGAAGCATCTCATCACCTACGACACAGTTATTAATCAGTAATCTTCAAACGGCAACCGGTAAAGATGGAAATGCACAAAATGTAAATCCTGCATTTATTGCTCCGGCACTTCACATTGATCCCGCCAATCCTATAAATGCCCCGCTTGATAACGGAGGCACTTCTGTGTCAGTGACAGACGATATTGACTGTCAGTCAAGAGCAACAGATATAGGCGCTGATGAATTTATGGCTACTGGCTGCACCGGCGCAGTAGCAGGCACTGCCAATGCATCTCCTGCAGGTCCTTTCTGCGGCAGTGGATCATCAACGATTACAGCCGTTGGTTTTTCAACAGGTGCGGGTAGTACATACCTGTGGCAAAAATCAATTTCTCCCTTTACAACGTGGACAGATATTGGAATTGCTTCAGCTTCATATTCTAATCTAAGTACAGGTTCAATCACCACAACAACTCAATACAGACTAAAAGTAACTTGCCCGACAGGAACAGCGGAAGATTATACTGCAGTTCCGGTAACAGTGACGGTCAATCCACTTCCCGCAACAGTGGTTGTAACCGGTGGCGGTTTTATTTGCGGAAGTTCTACAACATTGCTTGCTTCAAATGGTGGTGATGGTATTATTTACTACCAGGGTATAACATCAGGTGGAATGTCTACGGCTACACCATCTACGTCGCAGATGATCAGTTCCCCCGGAACTTATTATTTCAGAGCACTATCTGCTGCAGGATGTTGGGGTATCGAGGGAAGTGCAACAGTTACATTTGTTACAGCTCCGTCTACTACGGGTGTTACCATTTGTTCAGGTGGCAGTGGTTCTCTGACAAGTTCATCCTGCACCGGATTTACTGCATCTGGAAATACGTTCACCGGTGCATTCGTCCCCGGTACAGATCCTATTGCAAAAAGACCTTCAACATCAATTGTTAATACGCCTACCTGTTCATTCGATGCTTCAATCACAAGGAATTACCAGGCAATTCAGTTTCAGGTAAGCCTTACAGGAACCTATACATTCGACATGACATCTACTGATGATGGCATGGCTTACACATATACCGGTGCATTCACACCCGGAACATGTGGTACATGGATCGTAGGGGATGACGATAGTGGCCCGGGTAATGATCCCGAATTAATAGCTACGTTTACTGCCGGAGTTACATATACATTGATTTCAACGACATGGTCTTCAACATCGGGTACTTCCAGTGCCGGATACAGTTGGACAGTAACGCCTCCAGGTGGAGGAGCATTGATGTTATCAGGAACTGTTCCACCGGATTGGTATACCATGTCAAGTGGAGGTATGCCTATTGGTTCGGGTACATCGTTTAACCCTGTTGGTGTTGGAGGCTCTCCATTAACTGATACGAATACACCAGGTACCACTACATTCTACGCAGCTTGTCCCTCAGCTCCGGATTGTCGGGCAGGTGCGAATTTTGTAATCAATCAAACACCCACCATCACCCTCGGCCCAAATCCCTCCGTATGTCAAGCCACTTCTCCTGCGATTCTGACTTATACAGCTACAACAGGCACACCATCCAATTACAGCATCGACTTCGATGTCACCGCTGAAGGACAAGGTTTCGTTGACGTACCCATCACGACTTCACTCCCGCCTCTTCAAATATCCATCACTGTACCAGGCGGTGCAGTTGCGGGAACATACAATGCAACATTAAATGTAAAAAATACAACAACAACCTGCTCAAGCATAAGCTACCCGATCACAGTCACGATCTATCCTTTACCGACTGTAACCTTCACAGGACTGGCACCAATGTATTGTATCAATGCATCTGCAGTAACCCTCACCGGTAATCACGCACCTTCCGGAACGTTCAGCGGCGATGGTGTCACAGACAATCTAAATGGTACAGCCACATTCAACCCATCAGGAGCCGGAACAGGAACACATACCAACATCAAATATTCTTACACAGATGGAAATGGTTGCAGCAGCAGCCAGACAAAAAGTGCCACTGTGAATGCATTACCCGTCGTCATGTGTCCTACTGATTTTAGTTTGTGTGCAGGAGGTTCTGATTTTAATTTATTGACGCTAACCTATAGTCCTGTTGGCGGAACATTTACCGGCACAGGAGTAACCGGAAATACTTTTAGTCCATCGACTACAGGTGCAGGGATGTACACCATTACATATTCCTACACGGACCCGAATGGATGCAGCAATAGTTGCCCTTTCGTTATTACAGTCAATCCAATTCCGGAAATTCTTTGTCCTGATCCTTTTGAAGTTAGCTTGCAGGACATCCCGTTTACGTTGTTAACAGGATTATTTAGCAATGGTAATTATAGCGGAGATGGTATTTCAGCTAATGTTTTTAGTCCTGCTAATGCGGGTTTAGGTGTGCATTTAATTAACCATACCTATACGGATGGAAACGGATGCACGAATTCATGCTCATTTAACTTAACCGTAGTTCCGACCTCTACCGAAGAAGACACATCCACAATGCATTGGGTCTTCCTGCCTCCGGGTACAAATGGAACATGTGTCAGCAACTCCGACTGTTGTACAGATGTCTTCTGTTACGGACTGGAATATACACCTGAATTTACAGGTGACCTGACGAATTATACCACCGGATTCATTGCTGATTGCGTAGCAGGAAATACACCTGTGCTTTCGAATACTTCATGCATCATGACAGACAATAGTTTTGAGATCGATGATTGCACGGGTTCAGGTTTGGTCTTAATCGATGATTCAGGATTTGATGGCTTAGTGCCTGTGACTGCAGGTGTGCCGCTGATCATTCACCAGGTTTGTTTTCTTGCTCCTGTAGGAGCCACTATCACTGTAGTGAATGATACCATCACCGATCTGACTACCGGAATCAATCTTGCAGGTGGAGGATTTGTCACAGATTATCCACAGTATGATGATACATTAATCATTTCCAGGCCACCACCCGCTGTGCCTCCGTTTGATTCAAGCTATATTGAATGCAATGCGAATGCGATAGCACCTACACCTCCTGTTGTGTCTGACATGTGTGGTAATATCATCACGCCAACAGGCCCCGTGATCAGCGGAACTTATGCAGGTTGCGAAGGCACCCATATATTTACTTACACCTACACGGATTGCTCAGGCCAGTCTTCAATCTGGAAATACACTTATTACATTGATCACATTACAAATCCGTCTGAATTCGGCGGACCTGTTCCTACTAGTGTGACTGTTTCAGGTACTGAAAATGCTGTGCCTCCCACACTGCCTGTAGTAAAAGATGTGTGCGGTGTTACATTGACAGGTTCCTTGCTTTCAACTGTGGACACACCCGATCCGATCATATGTGCCGGTACGCGTGTATATACGTACAGGTTTACAGATTGCTCCGGCCTTAATTATGATTGGGTATTCACGTATACGATAAATAATCATACCACATTGACCTGTCCGGAACCGATGATAGCTTGTGTTTCCGATCCTGCTTTTGCTCTTACGGGTGAAAGTCCTGCAGGCGGAACATATAGTGGCACAGGAGTGAGTGGAGATGTGATGACCGGATTTATGTTTGACCCTGCTGTTGCCGGACCAGGTGTACACCCGATCTCTTACACGTATACCAATACTTACAATTGCACGGACATCTGTACTTTCAATATCACTGTCAATTCAGCAACAGAATGTAATGTCACTTCATCTGTGACCTGGGTATTCCTTCCTCCGGGTCAAAACGGAACTTGTACAAGTAATACCAATTGTTGCAGTGATATTCTTTGTTATGGAATGCAATACACACCGGGATATACAGGAACCCTTACTACTTATACGACAGGATTCTTTGCCAATTGCGTTACCGGCATGTCACCTGTATTGAGCAATACATCCTGCGTGATGAATAACAATAGTTTTGAAATCGGTGAATGTAACCTCTTCGATCTTGTGTTGTTCAACAGTTCGGCAAATACAGGTGATGTGGATGTGACAGCGGGAGTACCGCTGATTATTCACCAGGTTTGTTTTTCTGTTCCTGTAGGTGCTGCACTCACAGTGACTGAAGATGAAGTGACAGAAATAGCCATGAGTCTCGATCTCGTCGGAGGTGGATTTGTAACAGAATATCCTGTGTACAATGATTACACCGTTACCCGCGATCCTCCTGTTCTCCCTGCTGATGGATTCAGTACTGTTGAATGTCTTTCTTCAGTAGTTGATCCGGGTGCTCCGACAGGTATCATAGACCAATGCGGAAATCCATTGACAGGAGTATTTGTGGCTACACCTGATGTACCGGATCCACTGACATGCGAAGGAACAAGAACCTTCACTTATCGTTTCACGGATTGCTCAGGACAAATTTCAGATTGGCATTACGTTTATACGATTGATCACACGATACTGCCTACAGAAATTGGAGGCCCTGTATCGATATCAGGCGGCACCGTTGAATGTGTCAGCAATGCAACTCCACCGGCGACTCTTCCTGTAGTGAAAGACGGGTGCGGAAATACACTTACGCCTACAGCAGCTTCACCTGTGATCGGGGGAACTTATACAGGATGTGAAGGAACATACACCTATACGTATCACTACCTGGATTGTTCAGGTCTTCCATTCACCTGGACATACTCCTACAATATTGATCACACTACAAACCCTGCTGAATCAGGCGGCCCCGTATCCATATCAGGAGGAACAGTAGAATGTGTCAGCGCTGCAACAGCACCATTGACGCTTCCTGTAGTGAAAGATGTGTGTGGAAATACACTCACTCCGACCATAGCCTCACCGGTGATCGGCGGTACTTATGCGGGTTGCGAAGGAACGTACACTTACACTTACCATTATAATGATTGCTCAGGCCTTCCATTTTCCTGGACTTACACATACAACATTGATCATGTCACTAACCCGGCTGAAGTCGGAGGTCCTGTATCAGCTTCAGGAGGTACAATAGAATGTGTCAGTGCTGCAATTCCGCCATCGACATTACCTGTAGTGAAAGATGTTTGTGGAAATACACTTACACCTGATATCGACTCACCCGTGATTGGCGGAACTTATGTTGATTGTGAAGGAACCTACACCTATACGTATAATTATACTGATTGCGCAGGTCTTCCGTTTTCATGGACATATACTTATACGATTGATCACTCAACGGATCCTGCTGAAATTGGAGGCCCTGTATCTACAACCGGGGGAACAGTAGAATGTGCTAGTGCTGCAACACCACCTGCAATCCTTCCCGTGGTAAAAGATGTTTGCGGGAATACGCTTGTTCCAACCTTAAGCTCTCCGACCAATGGTGGATCCTATGAAGGCTGTGAGGGAACATACACATATGTTTACCATTATGTGGATTGTTCAGGTTTAACATTCAACTGGACCTACACGTACAATATTGATCATATTACTGATCCATCTGAATTCGAAGGACCAGTATCAACTTCCGGCGGAACTGTTGAATGTGTCAGCTCGGCGACTCCACCTTTGACGCTTCCTGTTGTGCATGATGTGTGTGGAAATATTCTTTCCCCGTCATTAGATTCACCATTGATTGGTGGAACGTACACAGATTGCGAAGGCACTTATACTTACACTTACAATTATAGTGATTGTTCAGGCCTTCCGTTTTCATGGACATACACTTATACGATTGTTCACATTACCAATCCAGGTGAATCAGGTGGCCCTGTGTCATCTTCCGGCGGAACTGTTGAATGTGTCAGCGCTGCAACGGCACCAGCGATTCTTCCTGTCATAAAAGATGTTTGTGGAAATACACTTACACCGGATATCGACTCACCGGTGATTGGCGGAACTTATGTTGATTGTGAAGGAACTTACACCTATACTTACAATTATAATGATTGTGCAGGCCTGCCGTTTTCATGGACGTACTCCTACGATATTACTCACGTAACTAATCCTTCTGAATTCGGAGGTCCGGTCGCGACATCAGGGGGAACAGTGGAATGTATAAATGCTATATCACCACCTGTCACACTTCCTGTAGTAAAAGATGTGTGTGGAAATACACTTACTCCCACAGTGACATCACCTGTGCCTGGTGGCACATACGATGGCTGTGAAGGCACTGCCACATTTACCTATAATTATGCTGATTGTGCAGGTCTTCCATTTTCATGGACATACACCTATAATGTTCAACACAATACAACCCCGACTGAAATCGGAGGCCCTGTATCTACATCCGGCGGAACTGTAGCATGTGTCAGTGCAGCAACTCCTCCTGTGAGTTTACCTGTCATAAAAGATGTTTGTGGAAATACACTTTCTCCAACAATGGACTCACCGATGATCAGCGGAACTTATACGGGTTGCGGAGGGACATATATCTACACTTACAATTATTTGGATTGTGCCGGGTTGCCATTTTCATGGACATATACGTATGACATTGAAATTGTAGATTTCATGATACCGCCTCCCGGAGCAGAAACGGTAACGTGTCCAATGGATATCAATGTCCTCCTGGTCACTCCACCATCCGTCACTGACAATTGCGGAAATACACTTACGCCAAGCGGCCCAACAGGTCCTGTCAATAGCCCGAATCCTTTGACATGCGGAGGTACGGTGACATACACATGGACTTATTTGGATTGTGCAGGAAACAGTCACGCATGGGATTATGTGTATACTATAAATTGTCAATCCGTTTCATTGAAAGTTTATCTCGAGGGCTCTTATGATACTGTAGGAGATACGATGTTTACAAAACTTAATACAGCTCATGTTCTTCCCGGACAGAATACTACTTTACCCTTCGTCCCAGATACGCCTTCGGGCCAGCCATATAGTGGAGCTCCATGGAATTACAATGGCACGACCGGTTTAGTGTACGGTGATCCTCCTTTCGGGACTGTTCCATATCCAAAAGATGTGGTGGATTGGGTTTTAGTGACGGTAAGAAAAGACAGTATAAAACCAAGCAACAATATCTGGAGATGTGCAGGATGGGTGCATAAAGATGGTGAAGTAACTTTCCCCGAAAATTGTCCTTTCCCTCCGATAGACCCGCTGTTTGATTATTACATCATGGTCGAGCACAGGAATCATCTTGGCGTGATGACGCCCGGTTTCCCGGCAACAGGTGCAGACATTACATGCGCAGGGTTAGTGCTGCGATGGGACTTCACAGCTATGGATTCGTATAAACCTTTCCCCAGGGTCGGTGAAAAATTTATGGATGGCATATGGGCTATGTTTGCAGCCAATGGCGATCAATCGCAAGCCCCCAATTCCCCCTCTGCCATCAATTCTCCGGACCTCACATTATGGAGAACGCAGCAAAATACGCTGGGCTATAAACTCGGTGATTTTAATATGAATGTGTCAACCAATTCAGCAGACGAAACCATCTGGAAAATAAATCAGAATAAAACATCAGGTATTATCTTCTATTAATTCATTGATATTAATATATAAGCTATGAAAAACATAATCTCCATTCTCGTATTCACCATGGCCACTATGATGAGCCAGGCTCAGACCATGAAATGGATTCCAATGGAAGCTGGTATGGCCTCCGGGCCATGTGCTGTCGATAACAACCATAAGCAACAACAGCTTTGCTATGCACTGCAATACACGCCTGCAGCATCAGGTACACTGACAAGTTACACAACAGGTTTTTATGTATCCTGCACATCAATGGGATCACCCATATCTAAAAACCAGTCATGTACCATGATCAACAATGTGCACATCACCAATGGATGTGAAACATCGAAGATCGTGCTGATGAATAGTTCCGGAAATTCAGGAACGAATATCAAAGTTGAAACCGGTGTACCGGTGATTCTTCATGAAGTTTGTTTTGATATTCCTTATGGAGAATCCATTACGATCAAAGAAGACCCGATCACTGACCTGACGACAAGCATTGATCAGCTGAATGAAACACCAAAAACAGAGTTCCCTTCTTATGAGGAGATCACCATAAGGAGAGATCGCTATGATGATTCAAAACCAATGCTTCTTGATTTTAAAGGCATTCCTGCAGGTGATTATGTGACTCAGTTAGATTGGTCTACATCACTGGAAAAAAATAATTCTCATTTTATCATCGAGCGTTCTTTTGATGGAAATGAATTTGAGCAAATCGGCCAGGTGAATGCAGTGCCAAAATCAGGTCCTGTCAATTCATACCAGTTTTTTGATAAGGCAGCTCATCCCGGTAAGAATTATTACAGGCTTCAGCAGGTGGATGTTGATGGAAAAGGGCAATACTCTCCCGTGAGAACAGTTGATTTTGCAGCAGAGGTTTTGACAGTGCACATATCACCGAATCCTGCAGATGATTATCTCCAAGTCGCTATTCAAAGCCCGACATCGAAGAGTCATATCAAGCTCATCGATGCCACCGGCCGTGTGGTGATGGAACAAAAAAATGACAACAAACTTTTAACTGTAAAGCTGGATGTCAAAAAGATAAATCCCGGCACATATACCCTTGTGGTCGAAACCGACATGGATAAATATGCCGAAAAGGTCATCATTGCACATTAATTAGAAATAAGGCTGATGCCTTCGCAAAAATGCTTCGGCATCCAATGAAGGCTGAGGCGAAGGAAAACTAAAAACTAAAAACGTAAAGTGTAAAACGTAAAGTGAAGAGTGACAAATAATTAGTGATAATTAGTGTAATTCGTGGCGAAAAAATGCAATAGGCAATAAACAATAGGCAATAAAAAATAATCTGGAAACAGATAACGCACAACTCAGAGCAGAGGCTAAGGAAAAAATATTTTCGATTTTCGATTGACGGATCGCGATTTGCAAAAAAATCCAAAATCCAATGCTGTTCCTGAGCTGGGAACAAGGATGACTAATGGTGTCGAAGGATCGACTTGCTAAACTCAGCCTCGTGCTACAGCTCAGCAACCATCCAAAATTGGAGCACTGACTTTGAACGCCGAAGCATTTTTCGCGAAGGCGGTACCGAATACTGATTACTGATTACTGATTACCGATTACTGAATACCAATCTAGAATCAATCTTATGAAAAGATCTCTACGAATTCCATCAGCACAGTTTGCTTCCCAAAGAACAATTGATTCCATTTTCGGCGGTGCAAAAATTTTTTTTGCAAAAAAAATAAACAAGCCTGCGGTGGGATTGCTGGTGATTTTGATTTTGATGGGTGGAGTTGGGAAGAGTTTGGGACAAACTTCGGTTCAAAATTTTGGAACTGCTACGTTTAGTCAAACAAGTCAAACCGGTTCAACTGCAATAATTCCAAATCCCACTTCCGGCACAACATGGGCAAGGGCAGGCGTTGTTGTACCTAATGCTCCGGTATTAGGTGTCATTACTTCAAATCCATTAGGAACCACCGACACTTATGTAAGAGCTGTTGCTTCGAGTTCAACATCTGTATGTAAATTTTCCCCATGGGTGGGATACACTGGAAGTACAGAATTCTATACTTCAATGAAGGTGCTATTTGGAGATGCATCAGCAGGTAACACAGGGAGTAACGGTATCTGGACAATTTACCAGGGAGCTGGTGCTATGTATTCCGATGCTAACAATTTTACAGGTGCCCAGGTGTTTACAGGATTAAGATTCATTTTTGGAGCGAGTGGTACTGTTGTATTAACATATAGAGGCGGTGCAGCTTTTATTAATACTGGATTAACTCAAACTACATTTAGCCAGGGGACAATTTTTACTATTGAATTAATAGGAAATAATAAAACCAGTGGAACGATTAATTATATATATAATGGAGTCTCACAAACTGTAGCTGTCCAGAAATTCGATTTATACATTAATGGAACTAAAATAGGTGATGATTTAGCTGAAGCTCTGTTGCCGGCGAATACAGCCATAGATGCGGGGACTTTTATTGGAATTAGTAGTGTTGGTAATGTTGCTAATATTTTTGTAGATGACGTAAAAGTGTATAATGCGGTTCCTGCAATGATAGGATCAAATACGACTGATTATTTTAGATCCATCGCGACAGGTAACTGGAACACTCCTGCCACCTGGGAAAGCTCACCGGTTGCAGATTTCTCCTCTGGAGTTATAAGCCCGGCAACAATCTCACCTGGAAGCTCTGCAAATAAAGTGACCATTCGAAATGGGCATATCGTGACTCGAAATTCAAGTGTCACCTTAAATCAAACATTAACCATTAAAGCAGGAGGTACTTTAACAGGAGGTGCACCTCTAACCATAAATCAAACATTAATCGTTGAAGCTGGAGCTACTTTAGCGGGAACCGGATCTGTCGCCATCAACGGAAATGTAGAAATGCGAGGATCCTGTACTAATCTCAGTGTTACTTATGGCCCAGGTGGGACATTAATATACAATGGTATTGCGGCACAAACCGCAGGACCTGAATTTCCCTCCACGCTGCCCAACCTGATCATAAATAATTCCGCAGGTGTTGACTTTGCCCTTGGTTTGCGAACTATATCCGGTAGTCTCACAGTTCAATCCGGAAACTTAAATGTGATCTCTTCCTCCCTCATGGTGCTTAACGGAAATATTCTTGGAACAGGTACTATTTCCACTACAGGAACAGGTATAATTTCTTTATTTGGCAATGGTACCATTTCTATTCCGGCGTTGGGTAATCTTGATATTCCTGGTGGTAGTTACAACATTACTAATCCATTAACGATCAATGGTGATCTCGTTTTTGAAGACAATGCTGGTAATTTGCATGGAGCTGCAATTACTCTCACGGGAAATTTGTACGCGAATTCTACAGGCATTGCTTTCGCTGAAAATATCATAATGACCGGAGCATTTAAAACAATTGGCTGTCCATCTCCTCTTTATTGCGAATATCTTGAATTAAATAATGCAACTGGTTTTAGTATCAGTGGTTCAGGTTTGAACGTTACAACACTGAAGTTCACTGCAGGTTGTTTATTTCAGGGTGATTCGTATGTTTTTATCTACAACATAATTGGTGGGAACGCCACAAATCACTTCGTAATGGATGGAACGGGTTTTTTGGAATCCCAGGCCACTGGCGGAGTTCCAAAACTTTTCCCAATAGGTATATCAGCATCTAGCTTCGATCCTATCACTTTGACTCCGGAATTTTTAGTTGACTTTAAAGTGAACGTAAAAGCAACCGCAGGTGCAGGAGACTTTACACCGGCAGTTAATGATTATTCCAAAGTCGCCCCGAGAAAATGGATTATTTCTCCCGGTGTTTTTACACCTGGAAATACGACTGTCCAGTTGACCGATGGCAGTGGTACGTTTACGCCTACTACTCCATATGTCATAGGCCATTCTGATTTGTCTACGTGGACAGAATTAAATGCGACCTATGCATCGAATACCTGGACAGCCTCCACCTCATCTTTTTCACCTTTTGGAGTTGGTACTGCGGAAGGTTTTGCCCCATGTATTCCTGCGACTGTAAGCGTAAATCCGGAAGACCAACATATTTGTCAGCAAGATGTGACTTCCTTCACTGGCGCCTTCACCGGCACAGAGTTTCTGGTATATCAATGGGAATATTCAGATGATGGCGGCATGAACTGGCAGGATGTACCAGCCGGTGATCCTTACAGCGGAGAAGCAACGACTACCCTGACTGTTTCTTTTCCCACAATGACTTACAACGGATATCAATATCGATTGCATGCATCAAATGATTGCGGTGATGATTTCACAACTGCTGCTACTCTCACACTCGATCAATTTTTCCAGGCATGGGCAGGAGACGATAATGTTGTATGTACCAATACATACTTTTTACAGGGTAGTGATCAGGGCTTTGCTACCGGTACATGGACCATGACCGCCGGTGAGGGCACTGCAACTTTTGATGATGAACATATGGCTGGGACTAACGTAACCGTCTCAGATTATGGTGTAAAAGAATTTACCTGGTCGATCGTCAATGGATTGTGTTCTTCTGCTGATGCTACTGAAATAACTTTCAACGAACTTCCTGCCTGTTCCATCGATGGACCTACAACCGTTTGCCCGGGAGGAATTTCAGTCTACACAGCTCCATCCGGCATGAGCTCCTATACATGGGAAATTTCCGGTGATGCCAACATCCTGGATGGTGCAGATCAGGAAAGTGTTGTCATCCAACAGCATAATATTTGCGGGGGACAATTTATTTTGACATTGACTTTTGTGGCGCCCAACGGTTGCAGTAATACTTGTACAGCAACCGTCGGCATCAATGATACAATACCCCCCAATTTGTATAGTCCGACTGATACAATACACTTTGGTTGTATTTCTGCACCATTTGCAGGATTCTTCGGAGACTTCATCGGTGCATCAGATAATTGCGGTTTATCGTCGACAGGTAGCGCATTGACTTCTTCCACTGATGTCAATTGTAGTGTGACCGAGGTATGGACTTACACGGCCACAGATCACTGCATGAACGTCACCATGCGCGATGTCACCATAACGTATACGATTGATACGCTTGCACCCGTTTTTGGAAATTGTCCTGCAGCACCAATTGATCTGTGTAATATTTCTCCTGATGCCGACCTGGCCATTAGCGATGCAGGAGTTGTCACTGACAATTGTCATATAGCATCTCTTACCGCTGAAGGTGGAGAAATTACCTCAGCCGGAACATGTTCAAGTTCACAAACTTGGACGGTGACAGCAGTAGACGTTTGCGGCAATGAAGGAGTGTGTTCAGTTACTTATACATGGACAATGGATACACAGGCACCCGAATTCACCAATTGTCCATCAGCTGCCATTGATTTAGGTTTGGATCCTGCACCCATTACTTCCACGCAGGCTATCACTGATGCCGGAACTATCATTGAATCATGCGAACTCAATACTTCTGCTACGGGAGGAATCATTTCTAGCGGATGTGCTAAATCTCAAACATGGACCGTGACGGCTGAAGATCATTGTGGAAATTCAGCAACGTGTGTCGTGGTTTATATATGGACGGTCACTCCACCGGAAGTCATTTGTCCGCCGGATGTTACCGTTTGTCATGACATTGATGAATACACATTCATCGGAGCTGATCCGATTGATGGTGACTTTTCAGGTCCCGGCGTGTCAGGAAATTTATTTCATCCTTCTTCCCTTGCTGCAGGCTCTTATACGATTACCTATACGGTCACCGCAAATGGAGGCTGCACGAATTCCTGCACATTCAATGTCAACGTTGCCCCGTTACCTACTGTAGATGCAGGAGATTACGGATCAGCATGCACTAATGGACCTGATATTTCACTGTTGGGTTCTCCTACAGGTGGTACATGGACGGGCACCGGTGTCAGTGGAAACCAGATGATCGGTTATGTATTTCATATTTCTGCAGGAACGCAAACGCTGACCTATTCGTACACGACTATCAATGGGTGTACAAGTATGGACATGACCACAATTGTTGTCAATACACCTCCTGAAATCTTTTGTCCTGATCCTTTCACTGTCAACTTGCAGGATATCCCGTTTACGTTGTTAACTGGATTATTCAGCAATGGTAATTATAGCGGAGATGGTATTTCAGCTAATGTTTTTAGCCCTTCTAATGCGGGTTTAGGAACGCATTTAATTAACCATACTTATACGGATGGAAATGGATGCACGAATTCATGCGCATTTAACCTAACAGTCATTCCGTTCTCTAACGAAGAAGACACATCCACAATGCATTGGGTCTACCTGCCTCCCGGCACAAATGGAACATGTGTCAGCAACACCGATTGTTGCACAAATGTCTTTTGTTATGGATTGGAATATACACCCGAATTTACAGGTGACCTGACGAATTATACTACGGGGTTCCTTGCCAATTGTGTAGCAGGAAGTTCTCCGGTCCTTTCGAATACGTCATGCATCATGACCGACAATAGTTTTGAGAGCGATGATTGCGCTGGTTCCGGTATGGTCTTATTCGATGATTCCGGATTTGATGGTTTAGTGCCTGTGACTGCAGGTGTGCCGCTGATCATTCACCAGGTTTGTTTTCTCGCTCCGGTAGGTGCTACCATCACGGTACTTGAAGACACCGTCACCGATCTGTCTGCAGGAATCAATCTTGCTGGTGGAGGATTTGTCACAGATTATCCACAATACGATGATACATTAATCATTTCCAGGACACCACCTGTATTACCTCCGTTTGATTCAAGTTATGTTGAATGTGATGCAAGTGCAATTGCACCAACACCTCCGGTTGTATCTGATATGTGTGGTAATAATATCACACCTACAGGTCCAGTTATCAGCGGAACCTATGCCGGTTGCGAAGGCACTCATGTATTTACATATACATACACAGATTGTGCAGGCCAGTCTTCAGTCTGGAAATACACTTACATCATTGATCACATTACTGATCCGTCTGAATTCGGTGGACCCGTTCCGACAAGTGCGAGTGTTTCCGGTACGGTCAATGCAGTGCCTCCCACACTTCCTGTAGTCAAGGATGTGTGCGGAGTTACATTGACAGGTTCTTTACTTTCTATGGTTGATACTCCTGATCCGATCATATGTGCCGGTACCCGAGTATATACGTACAGGTTTACAGATTGCTCAGGTCTTAATTATGATTGGGTATTCACATATACGGTAAATAATCATACCACATTGACCTGTCCTGAACCGATCATAGCTTGTATTACCGATCCTGCTTTTGCGCTTACGGGTGAAAGTCCTGCAGGAGGAACGTACAGTGGCACCGGAGTCAGTGGAGATGTGATGACCGGATTTATGTTTGACCCTGCTACTGCAGGAGCAGGTGTGCATCCGATCACATATACGTATACCAATACATACAATTGCACAGACATCTGCACTTTCAACATCACCGTCAATCCGGAATCCGGATGTAATGTCACCTCATCCATGACCTGGGTATTCCTTCCTCCCGGACAAAACGGTTCTTGTACAAGCAATACCAATTGCTGCAGTGATATTCTTTGTTATGGATTGCAATACACGCCCGGATATACAGGAGCTCTTACAAGTTACACGACGGGATTTTTTGCAAATTGTCTTACAGGCATGTCACCTGTATTGAGCAATACATCGTGTGTGATGAATAACAATAGTTTTGAAATCGGTGAATGTAACCTGTTCGATCTTGTTTTATTCAACAGTTCGGGAAATTCAGGAGATGTTCCGGTGACAGCAGGAGTTCCGTTGATCATTCACCAGGTTTGTTTTTCTGTTCCTGTAGGTTCTACGCTCACAGTGTCTGAAGATGAAGCAACCGATCTTGCCACAAGCATCGACCTAGCCGGAGGTGGATTTGCAACAGAATTTCCTGAGTACAGCGATGTCACGATTACCAGGAATCCTCCTGTACTTCCTGCTGATGGATTGAGTACGGTTCAGTGTCTTTCTTCAGTAGTCGATCCGGGTGCACCGACAGGTATCATAGACCAATGCGGAAATCAGTTGACAGGCGTATTGACAAGTACTGTTGATTCTCCGGATCCTTTGATCTGTGAAGGAACAAGAACATACACTTATTCTTTCACCGATTGCTCAGGACAAATTTCGGATTGGCATTACGTGTATACCATTGAGCATAGTACATCACCTTCAGAAATAGGAGGTACTGTATCTACTTCAGGAGGTACGGTTGAATGTGTCAGTGCAGTATCACCACCAGTGACGCTTCCGGTGATAAAGGATGTATGTGGAAACACACTTACACCTACAGTGGCTTCACCTGAGATTGGCGGAACGTACACGGGCTGTGAAGGAACATTCACATTTACGTACCACTACTTTGATTGTGCAGGTCTTCCATTTTCGTGGACATACACTTACAATATTGATCACACTACCAGCCCAACAGAAGTTGGTGGCCCTGTGTCGACATCAGGCGGAACGGTTGAATGCATTAGTGCTGCAACACCACCTGCGATACTTCCTTTAGTGAAGGATGTGTGTGGAAATACACTTTCTCCGACCATAGCCTCACCGGTGATTGGCGGTACTTATACGGGTTGTGAAGGAACATACACTTACACTTACAATTACAATGATTGTTCAGGTCTTCCATTTTCATGGACGTACACTTATACCATTGATCACACTACAAATCCAGCAGAAGTTGGTGGACCTGTTTCGACATCCGGCGGAACTGTTGAATGCATAAGTGCTGCAACACCACCTGCGACGCTTCCGTTTGTAAAGGATGTATGTGGAAATACACTTTCACCTGACATCGATTCTCCGGTTACCGGGGGATCTTATAGCGGTTGTGAAGGAACCTACACTTACACGTACACTTATAGTGATTGTTCAGGTCTTCCATTTTCATGGACATACACTTATACAATTGATCACACTACAAATCCATCAGAAGTTGGTGGACCTGTGTCGACAACAGGAGGAACTGTTGAATGTATTAGTGCTGCAACAGCACCGGCGATACTTCCTGTAGTGAAAGATGTTTGTGGAAATACACTTTCTCCGACCATAGCCTCACCGGTGATTGGCGGTACTTACATGGGTTGTGAAGGAACTTACACTTACACGTATAACTATAGTGATTGTTCTGGTCTTCCATTTTCGTGGACATACACTTACACCATTGATCACACAACTAATCCGGCTGAATTTGGTGGCCCGGTATCAACTACCGGAGGAACGGTTGAATGTGCAAGTGCTGCAACAGCACCATTGACACTTCCTGTGGTGAAAGATGTTTGCGGAAATACACTTTCTCCATTACCAGGTTCACCCTTGATTGGCGGAACGTATTCAGGTTGCGAAGGAACGTACACTTACACGTATAATTATAGTGATTGTTCAGGTCTTCCATTTTCATGGACATACACTTACACCATTGACCATACAACTAATCCCGCTGAATTTGGTGGCCCTGTGTCTACTAACGGAGGAACTATCGAATGTGCAAGTGCTGCAACAGTACCGGCTATACTTCCTGTTGTGAAAGACGTGTGTGGAAATACACTTTCTCCGACAATAGCCTCACCGTTGATTGGCGGTACTTATACGGGTTGTGAGGGAACGTACACTTACACATATAATTACAGTGATTGTTCAGGTCTTCCATTTTCATGGACATATACATACACCATAGATCACACCACTAATCCGGTTGAAGTTGGTGGCCCGGTATCAACTACCGGAGGAACCGTTGAATGTGTAAGTGCTGCAACAGCACCACTGACTCTTCCTGTAGTGAAAGATGTGTGTGGAAATACACTCACACCCACAATAGCCTCACCGTTGATTGGCGGTACTTATACGGGTTGTGAGGGCACGTACACGTACACATATAATTACAGTGATTGTTCAGGTCTTCCATTTTCATGGACATACACGTACAATATTGATCATACTACTAACCCGACTGAAATCGGAGGACCGGTATCGACATCAGGTGGAACTGTAGCATGTGCCACTGCAGCAACTGCTCCTGTGATATTACCGGTCATAAAAGATGTGTGTGGAAATACACTGACTCCAACAATAACCTCACCGGTGATTGGCGGAACGTATACGGGATGTGAAGGAACTTACACCTACACATACAATTATAGTGATTGTTCAGGTCTTCCATTTTCATGGACATACACTTATACCATTGAACGTGAAGATTTCACGATACCACCTCCGGGAGCGGCGACCGTAACATGTCCAACCGATATTAATATCAACCTGGTCACACCGCCATCAGTGACTGATAATTGTGGAAATACACTGACGCCGAGCGGACCAACGGGCCCAGTCAACACTCCGAATCCTTTGACATGCGGTGGTACCATGACATACACATGGACGTACACGGATTGTGAAGGAAACACGCACGCATGGAATTATGTGTATACCATCAATTGCCAGTCCGTGACATTGAAGGTATACCTCGAAGGACCTTATGATACGGTAGGAGACTCGATGTTTACAAAACTCAATACGAGTCACATTCTTCCTGGACAGAATACGACATTACCTTTCGTGCCCGATACACCATCGGGCCAGCCCTAT
Source organism: uncultured Saprospiraceae bacterium (assembly GCA_963746195.1). Lineage (GTDB taxonomy): Bacteria > Bacteroidota > Bacteroidia > Chitinophagales > Saprospiraceae > Opimibacter. The sequence goes on from CAVVAS010000005.1 coordinate 1,054,397, forward strand.
AGTGGAGCTCCGTGGAATTACAATGGCACTACAGGTTTAATGTTTGGTGATCCTCCGTACGGAACAGTTCCTTATCCGAAAGATGTGGTGGACTGGGTTTTAGTCACAGTAAGAAAAGACAGCATTAAACCAACAGCCAATATCTGGAGATGTGCAGGATGGGTGCATAAAAACGGAGAGGTGACCTTCCCCGAAAATTGTCCATTCCCTGTGATTGACAATACAAGTTTCTATTACATCATGGTCGAACACAGGAATCATCTTGGGGTACTGACTCCTGGTTTCCCGTTGTCAGGTGCAGAAATTACATGTGGAGGGTTAGTGCTGCATTGGGATTTCACCACAGCAGATTCATACAAGCCGCCATTCAGGACGGGTGAGAAATTTATGGATGGTATTTGGGCGATGCTTGCAGCCAATGGTGATCAGAACCCGATATCCCATGTTCCTGTAATCAATTCTTCGGACTACACGATATGGAGGTCACAGCAAAATACGCTGGGCTATAAAATCGGTGATTTTAATTTGAATGGATCGGTCAATTCGGCAGACGAAACGGCCTGGAAAGTCAATCAGAATAAAACATCGGGCATCATCTTCTATTAATTCAATTTTGCATCCCCCGGTGGCATAGCTGCCTGCACTGTGAAGGAGGAGAGAAAGGATGAGGGTGTTGAATTGTAGCCCGGGGATGGGTAAAGCAGGTCGAGGCATAGTGGTGAAAATCCACGGGATTTGAGGGGTCCAAAAGAGAGGATTCCTTTACCATCATTTTTCATTATCTCTGGAAAGGCCTTAGTATCTTGAGGCTTCAGGCTAAGGCTGAGGCTAAGGCGAAGGAAAACTTAAAACTAAAAACGAATAACTAATTGCACACTAATGACAACTTCACCACTTAGGCAAATGCTAAATTAAAAGGCTGAGTCAAAGGCAATTTCGAATAACGAATAACGAATAACGATTTGCAATTAATGGATCACGAATGACTAAATGATTCGTAATTCGTAATTCGTAAATCCAAAATACGGTTGACGGATCACGGATCACGGGTGGCGAATTAAATCGTTATTCGAAAATCGTAATTCGTAAATCCAAAATACTGACTTTGACTGCCGTAGCACTTTTCGCGAAGGCGGTACCGATTACTTCTTGTCTAGAATCTACTTTATGAAAAAACTCTTACCCTTCTTTACAGCACCGGGCGCACCACTTTCTCTGGAATCTTCACTGACCGGAAATCCAATAAATTTTATTTTCCAAAAAATACAAAGGCCTGCGCTGGGATTGCTGGTGGTTTTGTTTTTGATGGGAGGAGTGGGGAAAGTATGGGGACAGACTCCAACAGATGGTGATTATAGGACAAGATCAACCGGAGCACTGACTTGGAGTGGAACAACAACCTGGCAAGTTAGAGCAGGATTTTCCTGGTCAAATACAACAAATACCCCTACATCGGCTGCAAATGTTTATATACAAGCAGGAAGTACTGTTACTGTTGATGTAGCAACTGCTGATTGCAAAGATCTTCACATTAATAGTGCAGCAGGAAGTGTAGTGGCTCTTGGATCAAATACTCTTCAAGTAAGTGGGAAAATACGTGCATATACTGGTACTGCTGTTTTCACAGCTGGAGCAGATGGCACTTTTTATTCAGGCCAACTTAGCACTTCAACTGTTGGCCCTTCTTGTATTAGCTCAACTTCGGGAGCAGGAAAATTGAAATTTATTGGGTCAACCAGAACACTTTGTAATACAGGTGAGTGGGGGAATGATCCTCAAGCATGGGATTCAGAATTTGCCCCAACATCAGGTCAAATTCTCACCATTCAAACTGGATTTAAATCAAGAAATGTTACTATTTCATCAGGAACAATAGTTTCATCTGCCGCAGATTTTAGGCCTGATGGCGGTGCATCGGGTACAGGGACCTTAACAGTAAAAAGTGGAACCGTACTTCGTTTCACCGGTAATACAATAAATATTAAGCGTGTTGGAACAGCAGGTTCAACTTCGCATTTTTCAACCCTTACAGTAGAATCAGGAGCTACATTGGATTTCTCTGGCACAAGTAGTCCGACAATTGGAGCATCAACATTCGTTTTCTCTGGAATAGTTAGTTATAGTGGATCAGGAACTCAAACATTAGCTGCTAAAGGCGGTAACTCAGGAGGCTCAGATCCAAATACATACACTAATGTGACATTAGCAGGAAGTAGTGCAAAAACAACATTAGCATCATTAACCACAAGTATTAGTGGTACACTCTCAATACAAGGAACAGCATCCTTGGCATTAGGTACATCAGCATTGCTTTCTTACGGAGGTTCTGCAACATTGGAATATGCATCCTCAACATCAAATCAAACAACAACGAATGCAGAATTTCCTGTTACAGGTGGACCTCCAAATATTTCAATCAATAATACATTTGGCGGCACTGGTGTAACACTGGACTTACCCAAAACCATTCTGGGTAATTTAAATCTTATTGCCGGCAATCTAAATGATGGCGGATTTCAATTCTCTGTCGGAGGAAATATATCAGGCACCTCTACTCATTCAGGTGCAGGAAAAATTACAATGACCGGTGGTGGAAAAACAATTTCAGGTTGCACACTGGGAAATCTCGAAATCGCCGGAACGATTTCAGCTGCAGCACCTTTTTCAATTGCCGGAGATCTTACGCTGACATCCGGTTCTTTAGCCGATGGCGGTAATGTTATTACTCTTGCCGGAGGTATCGCAGGTACTGGCAGTCATACCAGCACAGGCTCCGGAAAAATACTAATGACAGGAAGCGGAAAATTTATTGGTGGTGTCAGCTTAGGTAATCTTTATATTCAAAGCGGAGCCAGTATAAATCTCGCTGTCAATGCAACCGTGAATGGTGATTTCAATCTTGGTGGTTCACTTGCAGGAGCCGGATTGATATTAACCGTTGGTGGAAATATTACCGGTACAGGTACGCAAACAAATACTACCGGTAAAATTTTAATGACAGGAACCAGCAAGACAATTTCAGGTGCAACTTTAGGAAATCTTGAATTAAATGGAAGTGGTTTCAGCCTGACAGGCAGTCCCATAATAAATGGAACACTCACTTTCACCTCCGGAAAAATTTCTCTCGGTGCATTCGATCTCACTACATCCACAATCACAGGCGCAACATCTGCGAGATATGTGGTGACTGACGGTGCCGGAGTTTTGAAAATGTCTTCACCTGCAACAGTTGTAACCACTTTTCCGGTAGGATCATCTACTACTAGTTATGATGAAGTCACTTTAAAACCGACCACCACTTCTGTTTTTTCGGTTAAAGTAAAACCTACTACAGGTGCAGGAGATTTTCCGGGCACTATTGTTAGTTATGGAAATGTTGCACCACGTGTTTGGGACATTGCTGTCTCCGGCACTCCCGGATCCACACAAGTGACTTTCCTGAATGGAAATAGCGGACTCGATCCAGGAGGAACTGCAGTTGTTGGTCATTACAGCGGCTCATGGACAGAAATTCCTGCAACCTATAATACAAATGTGTGGACTGGATTTACTTCAACATTCTCTCCATTTGGAGTTGGAAAAGCTGGAGCATTCGTAGATCCATGCGCTGGTTTCACTTCGTTGAATACCGATTATTTCAGATCAAAACAATCAGGCAATTGGAGTGATGCATCGACATGGGAAAGTTCTCATGACAATTCCGTGTGGTGCAACGCAACCCTAGCACCCGATGCTAATGCCAATGCCATTACGATTCGGAACCCGAATAATGTGACTATATCCTCTTCCGTCATTGCTGACCAGCTAAGTGTAAATCCCGGCGGTTCTCTTACTGTTAATGCCAGTCAAACACTGACGATATTAGATGGCCCTGGAACAGACCTTCAGGCTTTCCAAATGGTGGTCAATGGGACACTGATCATGAACGGTATACTGGCCAATATTGGCACGGTCACCATCAATGGAACATTTCAAATGAATCAAGGATCATCTATTAGTGCCTTTGCTCTTGCATATGGGAGTACCGGTACTTTAGTGTATGCAGGGACCTCAACTCAAACGGTTACTAATCTTGAATGGCCTTTGACCAATGGCCCTTTTAACGTGGTGAGCAATAATAGCGTTTCTGTCAACCTATCCGCCAATCGGACAATTACGGGAAGCCTGACTTTATCCTCCGGCATATTGAATATTAGCTCTTTTATATTGGCCATCGGCGGAAATCTTCATGGTACTGCACAGGCCAGCACTACAACCGGTACGCTCAAAATGACCGGTTTCACGAGGAACATTGATGGAAATGTCACCCTGGGAGATCTTGAAGTCGATGGTCTTGTCAATGTTATAGCCAATATCACCACCCAAAGATTAAATCTGTTCAACTTCGCAGGAGTCATGGTTAGCAGCCCATACGTCATGACCGTACAAGGCAATTTAGACTCCGATGGAGGTATCCTGTACGGAACTGGTAAAGTGAAGATGTCGGGAGGCGGCGGAAGAACCATTAGCTTGAGAACACTTTGCACTCTTGAATTGGATAATGTGGATGGTTTTACAATCTTACATACGGCGACGATCACTGGTGATCTCATTATCACGCAGGGAACCTTTAATGATGGTGGTAATATAATCCAGGTGACAGGGAATGTCACCGGTGCAGGCTCCCATACCGGTGGAGGCCAAATATCCATGACAGGAACAGCGGTACAATTAAGTGTCGCTAATGTCGGCAATCTCAGAATTGATGGAACAATCACGACTATCGAAGATATCACTGTCAATGGTGATCTGACGCTCACTACCGGTTCGTTATCGGACGGAGGACATACGATCACTTTACTTGGGAATCTTCTAGGAAATGGTACACATACCTTTACAGGTTTTGGTGAAATAAAAATGACCGGAACCAACAAAACAATTTCAGGAGCTACACTTGGAAATCTTGAATTAAATAATGCAGCAGGTTTTTTACTCACCGGTTCACCGACGATCAACAATCTGATCATCAACCAGGGACATTTGACATTAGATGCATTCAACTGCACTACAGAGACATACTCTGGAGGTACCGGTAACTATGTCATCACTGATGGAGTTGGAAAGCTTCGTGTAAACATTCCTAATGGTGTTGGAGGAACGTACGTTTTCATAGGACCATCTGCAAGTAGTATGAATGTAGTTGGACTCGATCCGACATCAACTTCACTTTTTGATTTCCATGTGAAACCCATCAGCGTACCAGGTGATTTTTCACATCCTGTCAATAATTTCAGTTTGGTCAAACCTGTCGAGTGGGACATTGAACCGGTCGGTACACCAGGCTCGACCGGCATGGTTCTTTTCTATGATAGTCCTGCGCCAGGCAGCCCAGTGATTGGTCATTATACAAGTGGAGCCTGGGAAGAACTTCCTGCTTCATTTGATATTGGTAATTATACAGCAACAGTCAATTCATTCTCACCATTTGGTGTGGGTACGGCAACTGGATTTATCGCACCGTGTGATCCGCCCGTATTGGCATCTGAAGATTATCCGTTAGACGAGAATATATGTGAAAATTCCGGTGTAAGTATGATTGGATATTTTAACGGAAGTGATCTTGCTTTTCAATGGCAGGTATCAACTGACGGAGGAATGAGTTGGAATGACGTACCAAATGCCGCTCCTTATGGAGATCCTACTTTGTATTACCTGGCCATATATCCCATTCCATTATCTTTCAATGGATATCAATATCGAAAGGTAGCGACCAATAGTTGTGGATCAGCCATGACAAACCCTGCAACGCTAACAGTACATGAGCAAGCCACAGTTGATGCAGGACCTGTGAATCAGATTGCATGTTCCGGATGGCCTTATCAATTGAATGGGGAATTCGGGGGTAGTGCAACATCAGTGACGTGGACGTCTACGGGCGATGGCAGCTTTAGTAATCCTAATGATCCTGATGCTAAATATACACTGGGAGCTTCAGATATAAATGCCGGTAACGTTATCCTCAGGTTGACCACTAATGATCCTGCCGGGCCTTGCAATGCGGCGTTTGAGGATATTTATATTCAAATTTATCAGTCACCTGTCATCACATGTCCACTTGATGTTACCGTGTGCAGCACTTTGGATACATATTACTTCATGGGTGCAAATCCAACTAATGGAGAATATTCAGGTGAGGGTGTCACTGACAATGCATTTCATCCTTCAAGCCTGTCAATAGGAACTTACACAATCACTTATATCTATACTACAAATGTAGGATGTGCAGATACCTGTACATTTTCAGTGACCACCACAGGACCTACTCCGGCAGATGCCGGAACTTATCCGACGTATTGTGCTTCTGGCGACGCTCTATCTATTCCTATTAATGGGACACCTGCAGGAGGATTTTGGGTTGGGAGTGTAGGTGGCGCAGCCCCAATTGGAGATCAATGGTACTTGTATCCCTATATTGGAGCTAATCCGCTTACGTATTATTATACCAATGCAGCCGGATGTATCAGCACAGATACAACCACTATTTTTGTTTATCAGACTCCATACCTGGGTTGGTTCCCTGCCAGTAACAATATTTGCACTTCTCAGCCTGTATTCCCTGTAACGGATTATTTTTATCCATTTCCATCAGGTGGTACATTTACAGGTCCGGGAGTAGATGTCGATGGAAACTTCCATCCTGCAGATGTCACCCTGGGATCGAACATCATCACGTATACAATCAATGATGAGCATGGTTGTACTGCATCTACGACACAGGAATTTTATGTCATTGAAGGACCGGTTGCCACAGCCGGAATGGATGCAACAGTTTGCGGAAATTCTTATCAGCTTAATGGTTCGACTCCACCACTGGTAGGTTTTTGGACGCAAATTGATGGGCCCGATTATTCCTATTTTATGCCTGATCCAAATACACCTGATGCAATCGTTACGGCTTTTAATTATGGAAATTATAAGTATACATGGACGGTTTATGACAGTACATGTGCAGATGTGGACACTATAAATATTTCATTCCTTCAACCGCTTTTTTCATCCTGTTTTGGACCAATGAATATCTGTGTTGAAGCAGCCCCATTTGCAATAAATAATGCTTATCCCGGCGGTGGTGTTTATACCGGCACAGGTGTTGATGAAGATGGGATGTTTGATCCTTCTGTAGGTCTTGGAGATTATGACATTACTTATACTTTGACTGGTGACAACGGATGTATTTCATCCTGCACTTTTACCATTAGTGTAACTCCAGCTCCGGTGGCCAATGCCGGCCCGGATGCTTTGGTCTGTGGCCTCAGTTATAATTTGAATCCTATGCCGACGATCGGACTCGGTCAATGGGGATTTATTTCGGGGCCGGGAAGTGCAAACTTTTCCCCGGATCAATATAGTCCTTATGCCACTGTTAGTGTAAACGTGGCGGGTACCTATGTTTTTTGGTGGACGGAATACAACAGTGGATGTTTTAGTTTCGATTATGACACGCTCACTTTCCAAAACATATTATCTGTGTCTTGTCCTGACGGTTTTACCGTGTGCTTGAATGATGATCCGGTTGCTCTTTCCGGTGGCATGCCTGAAGGCGGTTCTTATTCAGGTGATGGAGTGACAGAAAATATTTTCCATCCTTCAGTTGCAGGTCCCGGTGATCACACAATCACTTATTCTGTACTAAATCCAAATGGATGCTACAGCACCTGCACGTTTGTCATCACAGTAAACAATCTACCAAACATATCTTATTCTGGTATGCCTTTAGTTCATTGTTTGAACGGACCTACCTGGCCATTGACTTCTGTGTATGATTCAGGTACCTGGTCCGGAGATGGCATTACCGATCACGGTGATGGCACAGCAACCTTTGATCCTGTTGCAGCCGGTGTAGGCTTTCATCTTTTCTATTACTCTTATACTGATGCGAATGGTTGTACCAAGATTGCAACTGATGCAGATATTGTCAACCCAATCCCGACCGCGTCCACGGGTTCTTATGGACCTGCCTGCAGTAGTGATCCTGACATTGCCCTCGATGGAGGAACTCCATCTTCCGGTGTATGGACAGGAACCGGTGTCAGTGGAAATCAGGATAATGGATATGTTTTTGATCCGGGTGCAGGAACGCAAACATTAATTTATACTGTATCGAATGAATTTGGTTGTTCTGACACTGCACAAACAACTATAATAGTGAATGAACCACCTATGGTGATGTGTCCTGCTAATGTTTCGATATGCTCCAATACTAATCCAATATATTTACTCACAGGTGGAACACCTGCCGGAGGAGAATATACTGGACTATATGTAGCTGGTGGAAATTTCTTGGCCGATGCTGCATTCCCTGGTGATTGGGAGGTAACATACACATATACTGACCCAATGAGTAATTGTTCTGCTTCATGCACGTTCACCATTACAGTCTTTGATCCACCTTCAGTAGCTGCAGGTACATATGATCCGGTTTGCATGACAGCACCGGATGTGATGTTGACGAATGGAACTCCTGCCGGAGGAGCATATTCAGGAACGGGAGTAAGTGGTAATGTGATGAGTGGTTTTGTATTTAATCCATCAGTTGGATCCAATACAATTACATATAGTTATACCGATCCTGTCAGTGGTTGTACGAATAGCGACAACACTTTTATTACGGTGCTGGATACGGCCGCGCTCGATCTCGGCATTTATCCTCCCGTTTGCGTGGCGTCTCCTGATATCACATTGGGAGGAAGTCCTTCAGGTGGTACATGGACAGGTACAGGTGTAAGTGGAAATGTCGATGACGGATTCATCTTTGATCCAACAGTCGGAACACAAACATTAACCTACACCTATATCAATGATTCAAATTGTACCAGTGTGGGTACAGTCACGATTGTTGCAACAGAAAATTTAACGATTACCTGTCCGGAAGATTTCACATGGTGTCTGAGCGGAGGGCTTTACGATTTGTCCTCACTGAATATTTTACCGGCTGGTGGAAGTTTTAGTGGTGCCGGTGTGACCGGAACCTTTTTTGATCCTGAAGTTGCAGGAGTGGGTGCAACAGAAATTACTTACTCGTACAATTATGGTGATGGATGCTCAGGCTTATGCACATTCACCATTACCGTTCTTGCAAATCTTGTTGGGACAGTAGATGGTGGTGCATATCTGACACGATGCGAGGATTATGGTGCGGTCAACCTGGGGGGAACACCTTCAGGGGGTGTGTGGACAGGCAATTCTGTTTTCGGTAGTCAAATGGATGGTTATGTATTTTATACATACAGTGGATCGCAAACTTTGACGTACACAGTCACTGGTGCTAATAGTTGTGCCGTGAGTGTTGATGTCTACATGCCTGTGAATCCGCTTCCGCAACTTCAGCTTACAGACATTGATACCTGCCTTGGAGCAGCACCATTTTTATTATACACAGCAGGTCCTCCATCTAACGGAACCTACTTCGGGCCGGGTGTGACCACTCCGCAAGGATTGTTTGATCCTGCATTGCTAGGTCCCGGAGATTGGTTTCCTACCTATACAGTGACGGATAACCATGGGTGTACTTCACTGGGAAGTTTCCTGGTGTCTATTTTTGATTCACCAGTTACAACTTGTCCAACTAGTCCGATTATGGTGAGTGAAAATGATCCTGCATTTTTATTGCAGGTGAGTACTCCTTATGGCGGTACATATAGTGGTACCGGAGTTACATTTAATTATTTCGATCCGGCTGTCGCAGGTGTTGGAACGCATACCATCGTTTACAATTACACAATCGGAAATGTAGCCTGTGTAGCATCATGTGAATTTCAAATTATGGTTGAATCGGCGCTTACCTGTCCGCCTGATCTTGATGTATGTCTTGGAGATGACCCTATTGATTTGAATACATTGGTAGAGATGAGTGGAACATTTATGGGAACTGGTGTGACAGATAATATTTTTGATCCGCTCGCTGCCGGCGTCGGTTCACAGACGATCACCTATACATTAGGCGAGAACAGTTGCACGTTTGTCATCAATGTCAATAAAATACCTGTGGTGACCAACAGCCCAACAAATCAAACAGGTTGTGAAAATGGAAGCATAACATTTACATCCAACTTCAATGGCGCTGGTCCATCTACTATCTATACATGGCAGGAACAAGTTGATGGAATGGGCACATGGACAGATCTTACAGAAGGTAGTCCTTATAATAATGTACAATCTAATATACTGACTATAAATCCTGCTCCACTTTCATTAGATGGAAATCGATATCGATTGAAAGCGATGAATGGTTGCGGTACTGACTATAGTGCTGATGCATTGCTGACTCTTAACCCTCAGCCTGCTTGTTTGATAACAGGTCCGACTAATGTATGCCCTGGTGACACAGGCGTTGTTTTTTCTGCTCCTGCAGGAATGGCCTCATACTCCTGGAATTTTGCAAACGATTGTTTTATCGAAAGTGACCCGTCAGCGCAATCCATAACGGTAACCACATATAATATTTGCGGTTCAAACTTTACAATTTTCCTTACCGTAACTGATGCTTCAGGATGTTCTCAAGCTTGTCAACTGAATGGAACCCTCAATGATAATGAAGCACCACACTTTACAGCTTGTCCTGCGGCAACGATTTCATTAGGTTGTAATCCAGACCCGATCACTATGCAGCAAGCTATTCAGGATGCAGGTATTGCTACCGATAATTGCCATCTTAATTCCGTTATGGCGTCAGGTGGAATGATTGAAAGCGGTGAAGGATGCTCCGCCAGTACGCAAACTTGGACTGTCACTGCTTATGATAATTGCGGAAATTCAAGTACATGCGAGGTGAACTATAGCTGGACTACAGATACAATAGCTCCTGCTTTCACATCGTGCCCGACTGAACCTATATATCTTGGATGTAATCCTGGTGTTCAGAATGTACCAATTGTCTGGACCAAAGCTTCACCACCATTTAATCTGCAGGATTATGGCACCCAGGGTGGATTGCAAAGTGCGGGATTTCCCGATTGGATGTGTGGTGCAAAATCAACTCCGCTCACCGGTAATTTTACGCTGACCTATGTCATTGAATTAATGATCCCGGGTCCTTTTGGTGAAATCATGTTTGGATATGGTAAAGTGGATCCTAGTCCGACTGCTATATTATCACTGGGTAACGATCCTAACGGTAAATTACTCTATGCACAAAATGGTTTTTCACTTCATAAGTATACAGCAAGCAGTTTCTGGATTTCATCACCAAACGCAAACATAAATCCGGGAACTATTTATACTGTCACCATTTCACGGAATGGACCGGTTATTTTTTATTCCATTACCGGGTTATTCGGCTCTAATCTATCCGGGGCTATAGAAATTGGTTATACTGGAAATGTTTACCCAGCCATAGCCTTTCTTAATAATGGCAGCAGGTTGAATAGTGCTTTTGTCTCTGGTCCTGATCCGGATCACATGACGGAAGCGCAAGCCATCGCAGGTGCAGGTGAGATCACCGACAATTGCAGCATCGCATCAGTATCGGCTGTTGGTGGAGATATCACCGGTGATTGCTTAAAGACACAAACATGGACCATTACAGCAACTGATGGTTGTGGAAATTCCAGTGTATGTGAACCGACCTATACCTGGTCATCAGATAATGTCGCGCCGGTAATAAGTTGCGCACCGGGAGGAGATCTCGGTTGCAATCCGACAGATACAGATATGGATAATTATCCGGATGCATTACCAACAACCGCCACATACGATGATGCATGTTCAGGACCAGGTGTTAGCGGTAATTATATCGATTTGGCCATCGATTTAGATGGCTGCCAACGATCTCTCACCAGGAGATTCTTTTTCACTGATGCATGTGGAAATCAAGGCACTTGCGAGTCAACTTTTACATGGAATGTCGATACACAATTACCTGTGATTACTTGCCCGATAAATACGGATCTGGGTTGTAATCCTCTTGATGCAAATGCTGATTTATTGCCCGATGCCATTCCATTGTCTTTAGCATATACTGACAATTGCAGCGGTAATGGAAATACGACATTGTACAATGTGACGGCAAGTGATAACGTTGGATGCCAACGATCCGTTACGATTGATTATTATTTTACTGATGCATGTAATAATACAGGTCATTGTTTGAAAACCTTTACCTGGACCTTTGATGTTACCGGTCCTCAGTTTTTGACATGCCCGGGTACGTTGTCACTGGGGCAGGATCCACCGGCTATCACATCTACACAAGCTATTCTCGCTGCAGGAACAGTGACGGATGACTGCACGAGCACAACAGTTTCTGCAGTTGGTGGACCGATCACCGGTACTTGTACCAAAATGCAAACATGGACGGTTACGGCTACAGATGCATGCGGTAATACAGGTGTGTGTAGCATAGACTACAATTGGACAGTAACACCTCCAGTAGCGATGTGTCCCATTGATTTTACTTTGAATTTAGAAGATCTTCCATTTGATTTGACACAACTCACGTATAGTCCGACCGGAGGTACATTCTCCGGTGGTGGTGTAGATAATAATATTTTTAATACAGAAGAAGGAGGTAATCATGTGATTACTTACGGCTACACGGTTGATGCATGTACCGGTTATTGCACCTTCAACTTATTCCTGCAGGTTGCTTGTGTAGCACATGGTGGTGTTGCTGTTGCTGAAGATGAAACTGTTTGCATTGGCACTGGAACTACACTTTCGGCTTCTGGTTATTCCAGCGGTTTCGGTCAATCGTACGAATGGGAAAAGAGTACCGATAATATGATGTGGACGAATACAAATGGATTTGATCCAACGACTTACACAACAGGAACATTGTTTACAACCACTTATTACAGATTACGCGTACAGTGTCCGGATAATTCTACTGATTACTCCAATGTGGTGACGATTACAGTTCCAGCAAACCCATCTTGTTCCATTACAGGTCCGGGACCAGCATGTCCGGAATCAGACGTGATGTACTCTGCGCCAATGGGACTCGCCGGATATGTCTGGGCACTTGGCGCCGGAAGCAATGGCGCTATTGTAGGTTCAAATACTCAATCATCTGTCACCATTCATACGGGAGCAGGCTGCACCGGAATATTTACTGTTTTCGTAACTGTCACCGACGCTAATGGATGTAGCAGTGTTTGCGGTCAGGGAGTAGCTGTCAATGATGTTACACCACCTACATTTGTTAATTGTCCGGTAGCAACTATCGATCTTGGATGTCAGCCAACCGACTCCAATAATGATGGAATTCCTGATGCGGTAGCGACGAGTGCAGATTGGACAGACAACTGTACGCCATCAAGTGGAACCTCAACAACATTTCTCGACATTGAATCTTTTCTGGATGGGTTTAATCGCACCTTGACTCGAAAATTCTTTTACACAGATCCTTGCAATAATCTCGGATCATGCCAGATCACCTATGCCTGGACATTTGATTCGGAAGCACCGGCATTCACCTGTCCTGAAGATCTCACATTATGTGCGAATACAGAAGCATTCAACCTGACAGAATTAACCTATTCCCCGGCAGGCGCATCTTTCTCAGGGCCAACCGTAGAGGATAATATCTTCTTCCCATCTGCTTTTGGACCAGGTGATGCAGAGATTACTATGACTAACACTACAGAGAATGGATGTTTCCAATCGTGTACATTCACTATTCATGTCAACGAAAATCCATTGGCAGATGGGGGACCTGGAAGTACTGTGTGCGGTGGTTTGACGGGAAATCTGAATGCAATTCTTCCTATGGGTACAACAGGCCAATGGTCTTTTGTTTCCGGATCAGGGACAGTAACATTTTCCCCAAATGACACGGATCCTAATGTGACCGTGACTGCAGATGCCCATGGTTTTCATTCTTTCCTTTGGACAGTGACAGATGGTATATGTTCAGCAGAATCTTTCACTTCAATTAATTTCCAGTCACAACCTTTATGTAATGCTGGTCCTGATGGGGCCTCGTGTGATCTCACTTACCATTTAGATGGAAGTGTCAATTTCGGCCCCGTCACCTGGTCACAAGTATCAGGCCCCGGTACATCCAGCTTCTCCAACGTGCATGCACTTAAACCAATAGTGACAGTTTCAACTTATGGTACTTATCAATTCAAGTTCAGGGTACAGATAGGTGCTTGTTTCGATGAAGATTTTATCACGGTGACGTTCAATCAAACAGTGCCATTGACATGTCCTGGAGACGATAATATGTGCAGCTCTGAACCTCCACTGACTCTTGCAGGTTTAGTAACTCCTTTAGGTGGCACATATAAGGTTGATGGAATCACTGCGACTGTGTTTAATCCGGCTACAGAATCAACAGGATTACCACCACATCTTCTGACCTATACCTATACCACACAAGACAATTGTGTCAGCTCATGTTCATGGCAGATCTATGTCGATCAATATCCAACAGTGAGTGCAGGAACAAATGGAAGTGCATGTGGGTTCGAGTATACATTGCTTGGTGTAGCAACACCTGGAAATGTGCAATGGACAGCCACAGGTCCGGGAATGGCAGAATTTATTAATGCAAATAGCCAATCGACTCTGGTCACGGTGGATACGTATGGTGAATATACCTTCACAATTACTGTAACAAATGGAGTTTGCTCACCAGTTTCTTCACAAGTGACGATTAACTTTATCGAGCAACAATACCCGGTTTGCCAGGACGACTTCGCAATTTATGTTGGTGCTGATCCGGTTACCTTAACTTCCACTCCTGCAGGTGGGACATATACAGGTTCGGGTATAGTTGGCAATACATTTGATCCTGAAGGTTTGACACCGGGCGTATATACTATTTCATATGCATATGTAAATCCAGGTTGCCCTACACAGCAATGTACATTTGATGTTTCTGTTACGTCATACCAGGCAATATGTCCTGAAGATTTCGGTGTTTGCATCACAAGAAGCCCGGTTCCATTAAATGGCGGAACGCCCGATGGTGGAGTTTTTAGCGGCCCTGGTGTAAACATGAACATATTTGATCCTGTTGCAGCCGGATTGGGTCCCCATTCGATAACCTACACCTATAACGATGGAAGTGGAGAATCAAGTTGCCAGTTTGTCATTACTGTTGGTGATTCTACAGTAGTTGATGCCGGTACTTATGGTCCTCTTTGCCAGGCTGAGACGATCAGTATTGCCGGAACTCCAGCAGGAGGAGTCTTTTTCGGATATCCCGGTGTGTATGAGGACGAATTTGGGAATTGGACTTTATCCGCGAGTGGTTCAGGCACATTATCATATGGATATTTCAATGAATTTGGATGTTTTAGCTATGATGTAACTCCGATTACAACCATTTCTCCACAATGTCCTCCAGATCAGCACATCTGCCAAAATGATGCGCCAATCACATTTGCGGGAATGGCCACACCAGGTGGTGGTGTATATCAAGTAAATGGCGTGCCGGCAACTGGATTTAATCCTGGTACTGCCCATGTCGGCCTGCCTGCATATGTAGTTGTATACCACGCACCTAATTGTTTCCAAACCTGCACGTGGCAAATCATTGTTGATGCTGTACCGAATGCCAATGCAGGTTCAGGTGGAGATGCATGCGGTCTCGGATTTAATCTTCACTCTTTTCCTGTTTATTCCGGTATGTGGTCGATGACCTCAGGCCCAATGGGAAGCAATGCGATATTTGCAGATGCCTCCAATCATGATACACAAGTCAATGTCGATATATTCGGTACTTATGTATTTCGCTGGACGGAAATCAATGGATCATGTTCGAATTTTAATGAAGTGACAGTGAACTTTTATGATGTTCCCGCAGTGACATGTCCTTTTGATTTTTCTCTTTGCGTTAATTCCGGTTTATACGATTTAAATAATGCAGGCGCCTTGCCTGCCGGAGGAACTTTCAGCGGCACGGGTGTTGACATGATGAATCAGTTTGACCCTTCTGTTGCAGATGTAGGGATGACCACCATCACTTACACTTACTACAACCCCATGACGATGTGCTCCAACTCCTGCACATTCAATATCAATGTTCTTGCCTTGCCTACAGTAGATGCAGGCGATTACGGACCTGTGTGTATCAATGCCCCTGATGTAACATTATCTGGAACACCATTCGGAGGAACATGGAGCGGAACAGGCGTTACAGGTGATGAATTTAATCCATCTGCCAGTACACAAACACTGACATACTCTTACACAGATATGAATGGTTGCACAGGTACTGACATGACTACAATCGTGGTCAATCCATTACCAGTCATTACTGGTTGTCCTCCATTCGGAGTGGTTGAAGTTTGTCTCAATTTTGGCCCCTATAATTTACTTGGCCTTGGCATTATGCCAACCGGTGGAATATTTAGCGGTACAGGTGTGACCGGCAATTCATTTGATCCTACTGTTGGCGGTCCTGGCAATGTCCCTGTCTCATATACTTATAATGATCCGGAAACGGGTTGTTCATCCACATGCAATTTTGTGATGCAGGTTGATGGTCTTCCTACAGTGATGACCGGTTCGTACGGACCTGCATGCAGTGATGGTGCAAATATCCCATTGAACGGTGGAAATTATTTAAACGGGATGTGGAGTGGCACCGGTGTTTCAGGAAATCAAATGACCGGATATGTTTTTGATCCTTCTGCTGGAACACAGCTATTAACTTATACGGCACAGGATGGCAACGGATGTTCGAATAGTGCACAAACAACTATCATCGTCAATCCAATTCCTGACATTCTGTGTCCCGATGATTTCTCAGTTAACCTGGCGGACATACCGTTTACTTTGTTAACAGGATTATTCAGCAATGGTAATTATAGTGGAGATGGTATTTCTGCTAATTTATTCAGCCCTGCTGATGCGGGCTTAGGAATGCATTTAATAAGCCATATCTATACGGATGGAAATGGATGCACGAATTCTTGTTCATTTGAACTCACCGTAACTCCAGCCGCTGCCAATGCGGACACATCCACGATGCATTGGGTCTTCCTGCCCCCGGGCACAAACGGAACATGTGTCAGCAACACCGATTGCTGTACAAATGTCTTTTGTTATGGATTGGAATATACACCTGAATTTACAGGTGACCTGACGAATTATACCTCCGGATTCATTACTAATTGTGTAGCAGGAAGTTCTCCGGTCCTTTCGAATACGTCATGCATCATGACCGACAATAGTTTTGAGAGCGATGATTGCGCTGGTTCCGGTATGGTCTTATTCGATGATTCCGGATTTGATGGTTTAGTGCCTGTGACTGCAGGTGTGCCGCTGATCATTCACCAGGTTTGTTTTCTCGCTCCGGTAGGTGCTACCATCACGGTACTTGAAGACACCGTCACCGATCTTTCTACAGGAATCAATCTTGCAGGTGGAGGATTTGTCACAGATTATCCGCAGTACGATGACACATTAATTATTTCCAGGACACCACCCGTATTGCCTCCGTTTGATTCAAGTTATGTTGAATGCGATGCAAGTGCGGTGGCACCAACACCTCCTGTTGTGTCTGATATGTGTGGTAATAATATCACTCCTACAGGTCCAGTGATCAGCGGAACGTATGCCGGTTGCGAAGGCACTCATGTGTTTACATACACATACACAGATTGTGCAGGTCAGTCTTCGATCTGGAAATACACCTACTACATTGATCATATTACAAACCCGTCTGAATTCGGCGGACCCGTTCCGACAAGCACGACTGTTTCCGGTACGGTCAATGCAGTGCCTCCCACACTACCTGTTGTCAAGGATGTTTGCGGAGTTACATTGACTGGTTCATTGTTATCTATGGTAGATACGCCTGATCCGATCATATGTGCCGGAACGAGAGTGTATACCTACAGGTTTGCAGATTGCTCCGGTCTTAATTATGATTGGGTATTCACCTATACTATAAATAATCATACAGTATTGACCTGTCCCGAACCGATCATAGCTTGTATTACTGATCCTTCTTTTGCTCTTACGGGTGAAAGTCCTGCAGGAGGTACATATAGTGGCACCGGAGTCAGTGGAGATGTGATGACCGGATTTATGTTTGATCCTGCTACAGCAGGTGCAGGTATACATCTTATTACTTACACGTATACCAATACATACAATTGCACAGACATCTGCACTTTCAACATCACCGTCAACCCGGAATCCGGATGTAATGTTACCTCATCCATGACCTGGGTATTCCTTCCTCCCGGACAAAACGGTTCTTGTACAAGCAATACCGATTGCTGCAGTGATATTCTTTGTTATGGATTGCAATACACGCCCGGATATACAGGAGCTCTTACAAGTTACACGACGGGATTTTTTGCAAATTGTCTTACAGGCATGTCACCTGTATTGAGCAATACATCGTGTGTGATGAATAACAATAGTTTTGAAATCGGTGAATGTAACCTGTTCGATCTTGTTTTATTCAACAGTTCGGGAAATTCAGGAGATGTTCCGGTGACAGCAGGAGTTCCGTTGATCATTCACCAGGTTTGTTTTTCTGTTCCTGTAGGTTCTACGCTCACAGTGTCTGAAGATGAAGCAACCGATCTTGCCACAAGCATCGACCTAGCCGGAGGTGGATTTGCAACAGAATTTCCTGAGTACAGCGATGTCACGATTACCAGGAATCCTCCTGTACTTCCTGCTGATGGATTGAGTACGGTTCAGTGTCTTTCTTCAGTAGTCGATCCGGGTGCACCGACAGGTATCATAGACCAATGCGGAAATCAGTTGACAGGCGTATTGACAAGTACTGTTGATTCTCCGGATCCTTTGATCTGTGAAGGAACAAGAACATACACTTATTCTTTCACCGATTGCTCAGGACAAATTTCGGATTGGCATTACGTGTATACCATTGAGCATAGTACATCACCTTCAGAAATAGGAGGTACTGTATCTACTTCAGGAGGTACGGTTGAATGTGTCAGTGCAGTATCACCACCAGTGACGCTTCCGGTGATAAAGGATGTATGTGGAAACACACTTACACCTACAGTGGCTTCACCTGAGATTGGCGGAACGTACACGGGCTGTGAAGGAACATTCACATTTACGTACCACTACTTTGATTGTGCAGGTCTTCCATTTTCGTGGACATACACTTACAATATTGATCACACTACCAGCCCAACAGAAGTTGGTGGCCCTGTGTCGACATCAGGCGGAACGGTTGAATGCATTAGTGCTGCAACACCACCTGCGATACTTCCTTTAGTGAAGGATGTGTGTGGAAATACACTTTCTCCGACCATAGCCTCACCGTTGATTGGCGGTACTTATACGGGTTGTGAGGGAACATACACCTACACTTACAATTACAATGATTGTTCAGGTCTTCCGTTTTCATGGACTTACACTTATACAATTGACCACACAACAAATCCATCAGAAGTTGGTGGCCCTGTGTCGACAAGTGGAGGAACTGTTGAATGCATAAGTGCTGCAACACCACCTGCGATACTTCCGGTTGTAAAGGATGTTTGTGGAAATACACTTTCACCTGACATCGATTCGCCTGTCTCTGGCGGATCTTATAGCGGTTGTGAAGGAACCTACACTTACACGTACACTTATAGTGATTGTTCGGGTCTTCCATTTTCATGGACATACACTTATACCATTGATCACACTACAAATCCATCAGAAGTTGGTGGACCTGTGTCGACCACTGGAGGAACTGTTGAATGCATAAGTGCTGCAACAGCACCGGCGATACTTCCTGTAGTGAAAGATGTTTGTGGAAATACACTTTCTCCGACAATAGCCTCACCGGTCATTGGCGGTACTTATACGGGTTGTGAAGGAACATACACTTACACATATAATTACAGTGATTGTTCAGGTCTTCCATTTTCATGGACATACACTTACACCATTGATCACACAACTAATCCGGCTGAAGTTGGTGGCCCTGTGTCATCATCAGGAGGTATTATTGAATGTGTGAGTGCTGCAACAGCACCGGCGACACTTCCCGTGGTGAAAGATGTATGCGGAAATACACTTTCTCCATTACCAGGTTCACCCTTGATTGGCGGAACGTATTCAGGTTGTGAAGGCACTTACACCTACACATATAATTACAGTGATTGTTCAGGTCTTCCATTTTCATGGACATACACCTACACCATTGACCATACAACTAATCCCGCTGAATTTGGTGGCCCTGTGTCTACTAATGGAGGAACTATCGAATGTGCAAGTGCTGCAACAGCACCGGCGACTCTTCCTGTAGTGAAAGACGTGTGTGGAAATACACTTTCTCCGACAATAGCCTCACCGCTGATTGGCGGTACTTATACGGGTTGTGAAGGAACTTACACTTACACATATAACTACAGTGATTGTTCAGGTCTTCCATTTTCATGGACATATACATACACCATTGATCACACCACTAATCCGGCTGAAGTGGGTGGCCCGGTATCAACATCCGGAGGAACGGTTGAATGTATAAGTGCTGCAACAGCACCATTGACACTTCCTGTTGTGAAAGATGTGTGTGGAAATACGCTTTCTCCGACAATAGCCTCACCGTTGATTGGCGGTACTTATACGGGTTGTGAAGGCACATACACTTACACTTACAATTACAGTGATTGTTCTGGTCTTCCATTTTCATGGACATTCACATATACTATTGATCACACAACCAATCCAACTGAAATCGGAGGCCCGGTATCAACATCAGGTGGAACTGTAGCATGTGCCAATGCAGCAACTGCTCCTGTGATATTACCGGTTATAAAAGATGTGTGTGGAAATACACTGACTCCTACAATAACCTCACCGGTGATTGGCGGAACATATACTGGATGTGAAGGAACATACACCTACACTTACAATTATACGGATTGCTCAGGGTTGCCATTTTCATGGACATACACTTATACCATTGAACGTGAAGATTTCACCATACCACCTCCGGGAGCAACGACCGTATCATGTCCAACTGATATTAATATCAACCTGGTTACACCGCCATCAGTAACTGACAATTGCGGAAATACACTCACACCGAGCGGACCAACGGGCCCGGTCAACAGTCCGAATCCTTTGACATGCGGTGGTACCATGACATACACATGGACATACACGGATTGTGAAGGAAACATGCACGCATGGAATTATGTGTATACTATCAATTGCCAGTCCGTGACATTGAAGGTATACCTCGAAGGACCTTATGATACGGTAGGAGACTCGATGTTTACAAAACTCAATACGAGTCACATTCTTCCTGGACAGAATACGACATTACCTTTCGTGCCCGATACGCCATCGGGTCAGCCCTATAGTGGAGCTCCGTGGAATTACAATGGCACTACAGGTTTGATGTTTGGTGATCCTCCGTACGGGACCGTTCCTTATCCGAAAGATGTAGTGGATTGGGTGTTGGTGACAGTAAGAAAAGACAGCATCAAACCAACAGCCAATATCTGGAGATGTGCAGGATGGGTGCATAAAAACGGAGAGGTGACCTTCCCTGAAAATTGTCCATTCCCTGTGATTGACAACACAAGTTTCTATTACATCATGGTCGAACACAGGAATCATCTTGGAGTGATGACACCTGGTTTCCCATTGTCAGGTGCAGAGATTACGTGTGGAGGGTTAGTGTTGCATTGGGACTTCACAACGGCAGATTCGTACAAGCCGCCATTCAGAACGGGTGAGAAATTTATGGATGGTATATGGGCGATGCTTGCAGCCAATGGCGATCAGAACCCGATATCCCATGTTCCGGTCATCAATTCTTCGGACTACACGATATGGAGGTCACAGCAAAATACGCTAGGCTATAAAATCGGTGATTTTAATTTGAATGTGTCGGTCAATTCGGCAGACGAAACGGTCTGGAAAGTCAATCAGAATAAAACATCGGGCATCATCTTCTATTAATTCAATAATATTTTAAATAAAAACGATGAAAAATAAAATCACCATAATCATAATCTCCCTGGCAATAATAACGGGCAGGGCTCAGACGATGAAATGGATTCCCATGGAAGCAGGCATGGCCTCCGGGCCATGTGCTGTCGATAACAGTCATAAGCAACAACAGCTTTGCTATGCACTGCAATACACGCCCGCAGCATCAGGCACATTGACAAGTTACACAACTGGTTTTTATGTATCCTGCACTTCGATGGGATCACCCATATCCAAAAACCAGTCATGTACGATGATCAACAATGTGCACATCACCAACGGTTGTGACGCTTCGAAGATCGTGCTGATGAATAGTTCCGGAAATTCAGGCACCAATACCAAAGTCGAAAGTGGTGTGCCTGTGATTCTTCATGAAGTATGTTTTGATATTCCGTATGGAGAATCCATTACGATTAAAGAAGATCCGATCACTGACCTGACGACGAGCATTGATCAGCTAAATGAAACACCAAAGACAGAGTTCCCGTCGTATGAGGAGATTACGATCAGGAGAGATCGGTATGATGAATCAAAACCAATGCTACTTGATTTCAAAGGAATTCCTGCAGGTGATTATGTTGCACAGTTAGACTGGTCTACATCATTAGAAAAAAATAATTCTTATTTTAACATCGAGCGTTCTTTTGATGGAAATGAATTTGAGCAGATCGGCCAGTTGAACGCGACAGAAAAGCCGGGTCCTGTCAATTCATACCAGTTTTTTGATAAGGCTGCCCGTCCCGGTAAAAATTATTACAGGCTTCAGCAGGTTGATATCGATGGAAAAGATCAATACTCTCCGGTGAGAACAGTAGATTTTGCAGCAGAAGTTTTGACAGTTCATCTATCTCCAAATCCAGCCGATGACTATCTCGAAGTTGCTATTCAAAGCCCGACTTCAAAGAGTCATATCAAGCTCATCGATGCCACTGGTCGTGTGGTGGTGGAAGAAAAAAATGACAATAAGCTTTTAACTGTAAAGCTGGATGTCAAAAAGATAAATCCAGGTACGTATACTCTTGTGGTCGAAACCGACATGGATAAATATGCCGAGAAGGTCATCATTGCACATTAATCATGTTCGGCGTCGGTTGACCGACCTGGTTACTGAGCTGTACAAGGATGTGTAAGAGGTGTCGAAGTATGGTGTCTGCAAAACTTCGTTTTGAAAACCCCCGGTTGCTGAGCTGCTCGCACTGAGCTGGATGAGTGAGAGGATGAGGGTGTCGAAGTGTAGCCCAAGGATGAGTAGGGCAGGTCGAAGCATTAGGGGAAAGAATCCGCAGGATTCTCTGGGGCAAAACTTCCCAGGATTCTCCGGGGCTAAACCTTTACCATCATTTTGCACTGTCTCCAGAAAGCGCTTAGTATCTTCGCCCGTCAATCCAACCTCCCAAAGAACTAATTAATGCCTTTTAATTTCCAGAGTGACCGTGCCACGGTAAATTCATTTGCGGCGTATATTTTTTATCCTTTCCTGGCTATCCTGGGATCCCTGTTTGCAATTCCATATACCACTGTGGCTCAGTGCCCTACGATAGCGGCCATAGCCGTTAACGCTTGTGGAACAGAACAAAACAATGAATACGTCGTCATCAATTCAGGAGGCGGGTTTTTTGTCAGCGACCTCCAGTTTGACTATGATGCCAGCAATAACGCTGGTGGTGCAGCCAACTCTGATATTAATATCGGCGCCACGCCTTGTGGACTGCAGGTCGGAAACCCTTCGATGATCATGGGCTGCAACAATGTCCTCCCGGTGGGTCCCGGGTTTTTTATTCCTGCTAATTCATATGTCATATTAGAAACGAGTAGTGCCACAAATACAGTTTATGATTTCACAGCGGTATGTGGAACTCAACAATGTGTATATGTAATTCAAAGCTCATGTGCAAGGACATTGGGTGCATTTACCGATACCGGCGCGGGTACTCGGACACAAATTTTAAAGTTGATATCCGGATGCTCTAGTTCATATACGTATAACATTTCATTAATACCAAATGCTAACGGCGCATATTTTATTCCACCAGCAACTTATGGTTCAGGAGGATGTGTTGCTCCACCAGTTTCTTTTGGTACGCTTCCTCTCACACCAACGATTTCAGGAATCCCTGCAAGCATTTGTCAGCTCGCAGCCGCTATTGCATTACCTACAACTCAAATGGGCATCAGTGGCAATTGGTCAGGATCCGGAGTCTCTGCAAATAATTTCAATCCCTCAGGACTGAGCGGAAATATCACACTGACATTCACTCCGGCTGCAGGACAGTGTGCTACTGTTGCATCAACTACCATCAATGTCACTCTGCCTGCGACTCCTGTCATCACCGGGATACCTGCCACAATTTGTCAATCGGCATCATCCATTGCATTACCAACAACTCAAAGTGGTATCACAGGCAACTGGTCCGGCACAGGTGTGTCAGGAAATAATTTTAACCCTTCAGGCCTGAGTGGAAGCATCACATTGACATTTACACCTACTGCAGGACTATGTGCGAATAGCAATACAACGAGTATTAATGTAAATGTTCCTGTCACTCCAGCTATCTCCGGAATTCCTGCGACAATATGTGAGTTGACATCTCCAATTGCATTGCCCACCACTCAGAGTGGTATCACAGGTAATTGGTCTGGTACAGGCGTATCGGGAAATAATTTCAATCCAATTGGCTTGAGCGGAAATATCACTTTGACATTTACGCCCACTGCAGGTCAATGTGCAAACCTTAATACAACAACTATTAATGTCACTCCTGCTGTAACGCCGGCCATCTCCGGAATCCCCGCAACGATATGTCAGCTTGCATCTTCCATTGCATTGCCCACCACTCAAAGTGGTATCACAGGTAATTGGTCCGGTACGGGCGTATCGGGAAATAATTTTAATCCAATAGGCTTAAGCGGAAATATCACGCTGACATTTACTCCCACTGCAGGTCAATGTGCGAATGTCAATACAACAAGCATTAATGTCACTGCTGCCGTAACGCCGGCCATCTCCGGAATCCCCGCTACAATATGTCAGCTTGCATCTTCTATTGCATTGCCTACCACTCAAAGTGGCATCACAGGCAACTGGTCCGGCACAGGTGTATCAGGAAATAACTTCGACCCTTCAGGTTTGAGCGGAAATATTACATTGACATTTACTCCCACTGCAGGTCAGTGCGCAAATGTCAACACCGCAAGCATTGATGTCACTCCTGCTATCTCACCGGCTATCTCAGGAATACCATCATCATTGTGTCAAACCGATAGTCCTGTTTCATTGCCCACAACACAAAGTGGTGTTACAGGTAATTGGTCCGGCACAGGTGTATCAGGAAATAATTTTAATCCATCCGGACTGAATGGAAATATCACATTGACATTTACACCTACAGCGGGACAATGTGCTATTCCCGCCACAACAAATATCAATGTCAATATCCCTATGACGCCGGTGATTTCAGGGATACCCGCTACAATTTGTCAATCAGCATCTTCCATTGCATTGCCCACCACTCAAAGCGGTATCATGGGAAATTGGTCCGGCATGGGTGTGGCAGGAAATAATTTTAATCCTGCAGGTTTAAGCGGAAATATAACCCTGACATTTACACCGGGCATCGGACAATGTGCAAATTCAAATACGACATCCATCGATGTCAATCTCCCTGTTACTCCGCTCATTTCCGGAATACCCGGATCATTTTGTCAAAACGATAATACATTTTCATTACCCACTACACAAAGTGGAATTACCGGTAACTGGTCAGGATCAGGTGTTGCAGGAAATAATTTTGATCCATCCGGCTTGAGTGGAAATATCACATTGACGTTTATTCCCTCTGCAGGTCAATGCGCCAATAATGCAACAACAACCGTTAATGTCACTGTTGCAGTTACTCCTGTCATTTCCGGAATTCCTGCATCACTTTGTCAATTGGATAGTCCTGTTTCATTACCCACTACACAAAGTGGTATCACAGGAACCTGGTCAGGTATGGGCGTTGCAGGAAATAATTTTAATCCTGCAGGTTTAAGCGGAAATATAACCCTGACATTTACGCCTGGCGTAGGACAATGTGCTAACGCAGTAACAACATCTGTCACAGTAAATATTCCTGTAGTCACTACGATTACCACTCTCCTGTCTATAATATGTCAATTGAATTTCCCGGCTATTTTGGTGACTACACAAGGTGGAATAACCGGCAACTGGTCAGGCCCCGGAGTTGTCGCAAATACCTTCAATCCTGCAGGACTCAGCGGACCTATTACACTTACTTTCACACCTAATGCAGGACAATGTGCCACCACAGCTACCGGAATTATTAATGTCAATGTTCCTGTGGTCCCTGTCATCACCGGTGTTCCTGCAAGCATATGCCAAACTGCTCCTCCAATCTCTTTGCCCACAATTTTAAGTGGTGTGCCAGGCAGCTGGTCCGGGCAGGGAGTATCTGCAAATAATTTTGATCCAACTGGTTTGAGTGGAACGATCATCCTTACTTTTTCACCCACTCCTCCTCAATGCGCGCTTTCAAACACAACGACCATCATCGTCAATACGCCTGTGTCACCAGTCATCACAGGCATACCTTCAAGTTTGTGCGAAAATGATGCATCCATTCCATTGCCCACCACGCAAAGTGGTATCACCGGCGACTGGTCAGGCCAGGGAGTCATGGCCAATAATTTTGATCCAACAGGCTTAAGTGGAAACATAACATTGACTTTCACTCCAAATGCTCCCCTGTGCGCGATAGTAGCGACAACGATCATCATGGTCAATACTACTCCGACATTCACTAACCTGAATCATGTTTGTAACCTCGCTAACGGAACATACACGATTACGTTTGACATTAGTGGTGGAACCCCGGGTACTTATACCGTCAATGGTTTGCCTGTAGGCGGATCGGTATTTACTTCCGGACCTATTACAAGTGGTACCGGGTACACATTTAATCTTGATGATGGTAATGGATGTGGTCCTGTTATCATCAGTGGTTTAGTAGATTGTAGTTGTGCAACATCAGCCGGTACAATGGATTTTACAAATTCTCCATTGCAAGTCTGCGACAGTTCAGGTTTTGTAGTGATTCATAATGGTAATGAGTTGCTTGATTTTAATGATGTGCTGGAGTTTGTTTTACACACCAATCCCGGTGCACAATTAGGAACAATTATTTCCATAAGCAGCTCGTCAACATTTCCTTATCCTCCGAATATTATTCCGGGCCAGGTGTATTATGCATCTGCAGTGGCTGGCAATAACAACGGATCAGGCGGAGTGAATCTCAACGATCCATGCTTGTCCGTGTCACAGGGAATTCCGGTGATATTCTATGTGCCAACACTAAGCATCAGCGGGGGAGGAACCATTTGCCAAGGTGATTGCTTCGATTTTCAAATCCAATTCAACGGGTTCCCGCCGTTCAATCTCAATTATACTGTCCTCGCGGGTGGAAATGTTTTTATGAATTCAATCACAAGTGCTGTAAACTCCATTACCATAAGTATTTGTCCGGCTGATTATGGAATTAGTAATGGACAGATCCAGCTTTATCCAAACGTATTGACCGATGCGAATTGCATTTATGATTTTTCTGCACCGGCAACGCAAATCCTTACAGTTCATCCGAATGCTGTCAATAATATAACACAGACATTATGTCCTGGCCAGGGTATTATCGTTAATGGTACAGTCTACGATCAGGTCAATCCAACTGGCACCGAACTTTTGCAAAACGCTGGTTCCAATGGCTGCGACTCGACGGTAAATGTGAATTTATCATTTTATCCGCCGGCTGTTTTTAATTTAAATCAGACACTTTGCACAGGAGGGAGTGTCATCATTAATGGCACTGTTTATGATGCCAGCCATCCGAGCGGAACAGAGATTTTGATCAATGGAAGCGTTGATGGATGTGATTCTACCATTAATGTCAGCCTGACATTCAACAGTGTCGTGATCAACAATATTAATCAAACACTTTGTCCCGGCGATAGCATTGTCGTCAATGGAACAACTTACAATTCCGCTCATCCATCCGGTTCCCAGACATTTGTCGGTGGCAGCTACCTGGGTTGTGATTCAGTGGTGAATATTAATTTGTCATTTTATCCTATATCGGTATATAATTTAAATCAAACACTTTGTACGGGTGGAAGTATCATTGTCAATGGAACAGTTTATGACGCCGCTCATCCAAGCGGAACAGAAGTTTTAGTTAATGCGGACATTCATGGATGTGATTCCACGGTCAATGTGAACCTGACATTCAATAATGTTGTCACCTTTAATCTTAATGCTACACTTTGTACTGGGGATAGTATTGTCGTCAATGGAACCACCTATAATTCAGCCAATCCATCAGGTTCTGAAACATTTATTGGTGGCAGTTATTTAGGCTGTGATTCGGTGGTGAATATCAATCTTTCATTCTATCCTCAAAATGTGTTTAATTTAACACAAACACTTTGTTCCGGTGAATTTATAACCGTCAATGGGACGGTGTACGATCAGGGCCACCCAAACGGAATGGAAGTTATTCAAAACACTGACATCAACGGATGTGATTCAATTGTAAATGTTAGTTTGACATTTCATCCGGTTTCAATTAATAATTTGAATCAAACACTTTGTCCCGGAAAAAGCATCACCGTCAACGGAACGATTTATAATGCAGGTCATCCAATGGGAGTCGAAACGATTAATGGAGGAAATCATTTTGGATGTGATTCCATCATTAATGTAAACTTATCTTTTTATCCACTTTCAGTCAAAAATTTATCCCAAACACTATGTCCGGGAACAAGCATCACTGTCAATGGCACTGTTTACAATCAGGCTCATCCCATGGGTACAGAATTGTTGCCGAATGCGAGTTCCCATGGTTGTGATTCGACCGTAAATGTTAGTTTGACATTTTACCCTGCGGCTATTTATAATTTGACACAAACGCTTTGCGTCGGTGGAAGCCTCACCATCAATGGAACTATATACGATCAGAACAACCCGACGGGTACAGAA
Organism: uncultured Saprospiraceae bacterium; assembly: GCA_963746195.1. Taxonomy (GTDB): domain Bacteria; phylum Bacteroidota; class Bacteroidia; order Chitinophagales; family Saprospiraceae; genus Opimibacter. The sequence goes on from CAVVAS010000005.1 coordinate 1,083,339, forward strand.
ATTATTCCGAATGCAAGTGTGCATGGTTGCGATTCGACGATCAATGTCAATCTCACTTTCAACAATGTTATCACCTTTGACCTGACTCAAACACTTTGCCCAGGTGACAGTATTATTGTCAACGGAACAACATATAATGAAGCCAATCCATCCGGATCGGAAACATTTATTGGTGGAAGTTATTTGGGATGCGACTCGGTCGTCAATGTCAATCTTACATTTTATCAGCCTTCGATATTTAATCTTGATTCAACTTTGCAGCAGGGACAAACCATAACTGTCAATGGAACTGTTTACAGTGAAACTAATCCAACAGGGGTAGAGGTCATCGTCGGAGGAAATTACAATGGATGTGATTCTACTATCATTATTAACCTAAATTTTGGATCAACGATTATATTAAATGTAACAGTCAAGCCACCGTGTAGTGATGGAAGGCAAGGTACTATTGACGTGGATCCTCCAATTGGAGGGGTCCCGCCATATATCTTTAAATTGGATGATTATATTTCTCCACCCAGTGATAGTTTGTCATTTTCTTTTAACGATTTGAGTCCTGGTTTTCATCTTCTGACAGTAGTGGATTCAAAAGGCACAAAGGTGATGCAGATTGTATTTATACCTGATCCTGTTAATTTGACACTGGATCTCGGAAGCGATCAAACTATTCCATTTGGTCAAAGTGCGATGCTTTCAGGTCAAACCAATTTCCAAGTGACAACATGGTTATGGTCTCCTCCTGATTTTCTCGATTGCACTGACTGTGCACAACCTAATGTCGTTGAACCAACTCACGATATCACTTATACCCTGGTAACAAATGACTCTGTAGGATGTACAGCAACAGATTACATTAAAATATTTGTTAGCAGTGAGCAAGAAATTTATGTTCCGACAACTTTTAGTCCGAATGGTGACGGCATCAATGATGTGCTTACCATTTTTGGTGGTGCCCAAGTTTCCGGTATTAGTTTCTTCCGGATATTTGACCGCTGGGGCAACCAGGTTTTCGAAATCAATAACATTCTGCCGAATGATGAATCAAAAGGCTGGGATGGTTCTTTCAAAGGTGATAAAATGCAACCCGGCGTTTACGTCTGGTTGGCAGAAGTCGTATTTCCCAACGGAAACAAGCAAGTATTTTCAGGTGATCTGACGCTGTTGAGATAAAAGACCTGCGATTTTTATTTAATTCTCGCGATGGTTGCTGAGCTGTAGCACGAGGTTGAGTAAAGCAGGTCGAAGCACACGGGTGATAAGTTTACAAATAAGTAATGTTCAAATCACCATTCGTCAGGTCTGCGGGGTTACATTTGCGATCAGAGTGCTGGGGAGATAATAATAGAAGTTCTTATTGATTCGCAGTCCTTTATATAATAACGAATAACCGTAACTGTAGCCATAATTCCGACATTTCATTTTTTCCTGATTTGATCAGGGGCAATCATCTCGTGCAGAGCCTCTTTTGCATTGAATGCATGATTTTTTTGATTGAATGAAGCAAAATTTTTGAAAAACAACAACCTCAAAGTCAGGTGATTGGGCAACAGTTCCTGTCTTTTTAGACTACGCGGTATTTAATGAATAGAAATATTCATTAGCATTGAAACTATTTATTCTTAAGGCCAACCCTATGAAAAAAGAAATACGGACCCCCCTTGGCTCCACCAGTCAACCGTCAGAATTAAAATTTTCTTCAAATTATTATTTCAGAACATATATAAAGAAAATGAACAGACCTGCATTGAGCATGCTGGTCTTTTTATTTTTTATCTCAGGTGTGACTTCGAGTTGGGGACAATTTACCATGGCCAAATGGACATTTGAAGGTGTGACCACCACAAACACAGGCACTGCCCCGATTTTTTCGGTGGGAAGTGCGGTAGCGGATTTAGGTGTTCAAACATCGGGCTCATCCATGACCGGGTTGCATGCTTCCAGCTCAACGGTATGGTCGAATCCTTCAGGTGATGGCACAGCCAAAGCTATTTCTTCGAATAACTGGGCTGTGAATGACTATTATCAATTCCAATTTAACACCACCAATTTTAATAATTTATCCATCACCTGGGATCAAACAGGAAGTGCTACCGGACCGAGAGATTTTAAAGTTCAGTACAGTACCAATGGGTCAACTTTTACAGATGCAACGGGCCCGAATAGTGCGTACCAGTTAACACTTGATGCCTGGACTGCTACTGCTGCGAATTATGTTCAGGCATCCACCAGAATTTTAGATTTGAGTGGAGTCACTGCGCTTAACAATGTTGCTTCAGTTTATATTAGATTAGTAGTAACAACTACCACATCCATTAATGCAGGTACTGTTGCTGCGGCTGGTACAAACCGAATTGATAATTTCAGAGTAATTGGAAATTATACCGGCTCTGTTACAAACTATTATTCGGCACCAACAGGCAATTTAGAAATACTTACGAATTGGGTGACAGGAAGTGATGGTATATCAGGTACTAACCCTCCAAATTTTTCAACAGATGGATCTGTTTTCAATATTCAAAACAGGACCACTGCGACCATCGGAGCAGCATGGACTTTAAGCGGAATAACGAAAGTAGTCGTAGGCGATGGAACCAATGCAGTAAACTTTACGATACCCAGTGGATTTGCTTTAAGTGGAACTATAGATGCGATCGCCAATGGAACGCTGACCATTTCAAATACCACTATGCCGTCTTTCTGGAATTCAATGAACACTGCTGGTACTATTGCATTTTCCGGATTATCGGCTTTTTACATTCCTAATTCAGCGAATGTAACTTACGGAAATTTAACGCTCTCAGGAACAACATTAGCAGATGCTGGTAATAGCGGAAAGCCTTCTATTTATTTCAAAGGGAATTTAACTTTGGTCAGTAGTTCTGCGATGAATATCCCTGGTTTTATTTTAGTCCCGGTAGGATCAGCAGACCAAACTATTTCAGGTAATTCATCTGTTATCAGTCTGCTTAATTTTGAAGCAAATAGTCCAATTGCCAAAACCGGGTTGATAACACTTACTCCGAATACAAATATCACACTCGCCAACAACCTGACCTTGAATTGTTCAGGAGCATCAAATCAATTTTCGGATGGTGGAAATACAATCACCTTAGCAGGCACAGTGTCAACAACCGGTAATGTCAATTTAGATGGCAATAATGCAGGGTATAATTTTACAGGTACTATTTCTACAACTCATGCTTTACTGACTACTAATTTTAGAAATAATAGTACTGCCCAGGGAGCAATAGTTGCTTCATTAAATAATTTATCTCATACCGGAGCAGGTAATATTGTTTTTCAAAGCACCGGCGCAACAAGCTCGACCAATATTATCATCAAGGGTAATTTTACGATTGGCAGTGCGGCAGGACTTGTCATATTTGGAACTGTGGCCACAACTCCTACATTTAAATTTGGGGGGAATTATACCTACAGCAAAACCACAGCCTCATCCAAGCAGGCCGGTATAACATTTGAATTTAATGGAACAGGTACTCAGACGATCACATCCGCTGTACCAGCAGGTGAAGCATTTGAGAATCTTACGATAAACAAATCATCAGGAAGCGCAGTCTTGGCAAATAATATCAGCATTGCATCTTCCAGAACATTAAATGTTACAAACGGAACTCTTAACATAGGTAGCAATACGGTTACAGTCAATGGGATAAATGCAGTAGCTGTAGCATCAGGAGGTACATTGAAAGGAAGTGGCACCATTGTCGGAGCTGTATCACTGACGGGAACCATTTCACCTGGCGCTTCTCCCGGAACGATCAATACGGGAGCATTAACCTGCAATGCAAACTCAACTTATAAATTTGAAATCAGTAATGCAACCGGTGTAGCCGGAACTGATTGGGATAAAATTGTTTCAACCGGTGCTATAGATGTGACAGCGTCGCCTATTAACGTTGATCTGACTTCTATCAGTATTTCCAATTTTGTTAATTCAAATTCTTATACCTGGTTGATAGCATCAGGGACAAGCATTGTTGGATTTAATCCCGCCAATTTTGTGATTAGCACTGCCAATTTTGCTCCCGCATTGGCAGGAGGAACATTTAGTGTTACGCAAACAGGGAATGATATTAATATCGTTTTCACTCCTGTTGCCGGCCCGATATTGATTTCACCTACATCAGTCAATATCACCAATACTACCGCAGATCTCGGAGCAAATATTACAAGCGATGGAGGAAATCCAATCACGGCCAGGGGAACTGTTTATAAACTAAGCCCCGGCGTTACAAGTACGGACAATCCATTGGCAGAAGGGGGAACAAGTACAGGAATTTTCAGTCACACAAGAAGCGGATTAAGCCCTGAAACATTTTATTACTATGCAGGGTATGCCACGAGTAATGCAATCACAAATTTAAGCCCCGAAGCAAATTTCAGAACATTATCCAATCCTCCAACTTCTGCAGCAACAGTATTCAGTGCAACTGCCATTTCATCCACGCAGATAAACTTAGGCTGGACAGTAGCAACATTTCCGGGATCAGGTGCCACCGCAAATGGATACATCATCTTGCGAAGACAGGATTCAACTGATCCTTCCTCTACTGGTGTTATCAATGCAACGGCTCCCGGATCTCTTGCACTTCCTGCAGGTACAACGTTGACTGCAACCATTTCATCAGGAAGTTCCAACAGTTATTTTAATACGGGTCTAACTCCATCTACACAATATAATTACCTGGTCATTCCATTCACATGGGATGGCACAAATACAACGACATACAATTATTATCTGCCAGGTGCACCTGCTGCTAATGCAACAACATTGCTCGGAACACCTGTAATTACTTCTCCCACAATTGCAGGCATTACGAGCACAAGTGCTATACTGGGAGCGAACGTAACTGCCGATGGTGGAAGTGGATTGACTGCAAGAGGCACAGTGTACAAGATCAGTACAGGTGTCACGATCACAGATAATCCGCTCGCCGAAGGTGGAACATCTACTGGTGTATACAGTCACACCAGGAGTCCGTTGAACCCCGAAACCCAATATTTCTTTAAAGGATATGCGACTAATTCAAATGGATCAGGACTAAGTAGTGAAAGTAGTTTCTATACATTTTCTGCTCCACCGACAACTGAAGTGACAGGTTTTTCCGGTACTCCAGTTTCTACATCACAAATTAATCTCAACTGGACTGCAGCTACATTTCCGGGAGCAGGTGCAACAGCAACAGGTTATGTTATCCTGAGAAGAGCAGATTCGACAAATCCTACAACTACAGGTTTCCTCAATGGATCAGATCCGGCATCATTGACATTTCCTGTTGGTACAACGCTTGTCACTACAGTAACATCAGGTGCCACGATCAGTTTTAATGATACTGGTCTTGGCTCACCCAACAGTCAATACAATTATCTCATTGTTCCATTTACCTGGGACAACACGCATGCAGTTACTTACAATTATTATCTCACGAATGCTGCTACTACCTTCGCTTCAACCCTGCCAAATCTTCCTACACTGAATGCTCCAACAGCAACGACGATCTCTGAAAGCACTGCTGTATTAGGCGCAACAGTACTCAGTAATAGCGGTAGTACGTTAACTGCGAGAGGTACAGTTTATAAAACATCGAGTCCGGTAACTTCAACTGACAATCCATTAGCAGAGGGAGGAACAGCAGTAGGTACATTCAGTCATACCCGAAGTTCGCTATCACCTCAAACTCAATATTTCTATGCCGGTTATGCCACAAACGCGGGTGGAACAGGACTGAGTAATGAAGGAAATTTCCGCACATTATCCAATCCACCGACGTCTGCTGCGACAAATTTCACTGCAACTACATTTTCTGCTTCTCAGATTGATTTGGCCTGGACAGTTGCAACTTTTCCTGGGAGCGGTGCTTCTGCAGCAGGTTATATTATTCTGAGAAGATTAGATGCAACAAATCCTACGACTACCGGAATCGTCAATGCTACTGCACCCGGTGCATTGACATTGCCCGGCGGCACGACATTGGCAACGACCATTACTTCAGGCGCCACAAGCGCTTTTTCAAACACAGGTCTTCTTTCAGGCACTCAATATAATTATCTCATCATTCCTTTTACATGGGATGGTACAAATGCGTCTACCTATAATTATTACCTGATCAATGGGGCTACTGCCAATGCGACAACATCTTTTCTGAAACAAACATTCGCTGCTGATGGATCTGCATTTTCTACAAGTAAATGGTCCGCACAGACCGGAACATCCTGTGATAACACAGGACAGACAAATGCATTCACAAATGGAAGCACTGCCTATTTCTGTACTCCTGCAGGAACAGGTACCGGGGCAAGTATCACAGTAGGCGGAATCGTCGCAACAGAAAATTTTACGTTGACCGGCACGAGTGGAACGATCTCCAATCAAAGTAATGGAATAGTCACCATAGATGTAGCCCCGACAAAAACACTTGACTTAAGCACGCAAAATTTATCAGGTGCTACAGGTGGAGGTTACATTAAAAATAATAGTGGAGTTCTGGCTACAACCGGAAATTCATATTCCGGTGGCTTCACACTGAATGCCGGAACCATCATTGTCCGCGGTACAAATGCCATGGGCGGAGGCACATCAAACTCTTTAACGCTTAATGGAGGTATTGTTGCTTCCAATGCTAATCGTGACCTGACCGGCAAATATCCCGGTGGTATTACGATCGGTGGTAATATTCAATTCGGAGATGTTGTGGGTTTGGCAGGAAATTTTAACCTGACATTTTCAAATGACATGTCACTTGGAAGTTTGACCCGTACACTCACGAAAGGAAGCACAGGTAATGTTATTTTTAGTGGAGTTATTTCCGGAACTAACGGCATCACCTACGCTGCAAATGCAAATTCATCCAGCGGCGTATTTACGATTTCAAATACGGCGAATTTATACACTGGTACTACCAGCGTTACAGGTGGTGAAGTTGAATTTCTTGGAGGAGACGGAGCATTCGGAGCAGTTCCGGGTGTATTGACGCCTAACAGCATCATCATAGATGGTGGAAGATTAACTGTCAACACAAGTGCAACTACTACATTAAATTCGAATCGGGGCATCCAGATCGGAGCCACTGCAGGCACTGCTATCAGTGTCAAAACAGCCTCAACCATTTTAGTATATAATGGTGTGATCGCAGATAAGCCTGCTACTACAGGTTCATGGGCGAAACAAGGTAGTAATACAATGCAGCTAGGAGGTGTGAGTACCTACACTGGTTCTACTTCTGTCAATAGCGGAACATTGCAACTGATCAATGGCAATGACCGGCTTCCAACAGGTACCACCATCATTCTTGGCCAGGCTGCTAGCGCAAATCTTGGGATATTCAATCTCAATGGATTGAACCAACAAATAGCAGGTCTTTCATCCATCGTAGGAACGAATGCCACTACAGGCAATAATACAGTCACTTCTACACCGGCTGCAATACTTACATTAGGTGGAAGCGGAACTTATGCTTATGGTGATGGAACAAATACTAATTCAGGAGTTATCACCGGTGCTATTTCCGTTATTAAGAGTGGAACAGGTACACAAACTTTCGGAGATGCCAATACTTATACAGGCACCACAGATGTAAATGCAGGCATACTAAACATCAATGGCATACAAACCGGTACCGGCGCAGTGACTGTTGCTAGCAATGGTACATTGAGCGGAACCGGTACGATTCCCGGAACCGTTTCATTGTCAGGAAAAATTTCTCCGGGTGCTTCACCGGGCACCATCAATACAGGTGCATTCACGTTTAATGCGAATTCTACATATAAATTTGAAATAAGCAATGCAACAGGTGTAGCCGGTACTGACTGGGATAAATTGGTATCATCCGGAGCCATTGATGTGACAGCATCACCGATTAACATTGATCTGACATCTATCAGCATTGTCAACTTCAATAATTCATCTTCTTACACATGGCTCATCGCCAGCGGAACCAGCATCGTTGGATTCAATACCGCTAATTTCAATGTTATTACAACAAATTTTGCTCCTCCGTTAGCAGGCGGAACATTCAGCGTCACACAAGTTGGAAATAATTTAGTCCTGGTCTTTACTCCTCTTGTTCCTCCTGTACTTATATCACCTACTGCTGCAAGTATCACAAATGTTGATGCAGTTCTTGGAGCGAATATTATAAGCGATGGTGGCAGTTCGCTTACAGCCAGGGGTACTGTTTATAAAACGAGTGCAGGGGTCACCATCACGGATAACCCACTCGCAGAAGGCGGCACATCGACAGGAATCTTCAGCCATACAAGGAATGGATTGAATCCTCAAACGCAATATTATTATGCAGGTTATGCTACTAACAATTCTGGCACTGCTTTAAGTCCTGAATCAAATTTCAGAACATTATCCAATCCTCCAATTGCTGCTGCAACAACTTTTACTGCAACTGCTTTTTCAGGGACGCAGATTGATTTAGCCTGGACTATAGCCGCATTCCCCGGATCAGGCGCTACAGCAAGTGGGTACATACTCCTGCGCAGACAGGATTCAACCAATCCAACAACTGCTGGAATTGTCAATGCAACAGCTCCGGGATCTCTTGCACTTCCAGTCGGTACAACATTGGCTTCTACCATTACATCGGGAAGCACAAACAGTTACTCGAATACGGGCCTCGTTCCAACTACTCAATATAATTACCTGGTCGTTCCATTTACATGGGATGGTACCAATGATGCAACTTATAATTATTATCTCCCGGGCGCACCTGCTGCAAATGCAACAACGTTAGCAGGCATTCCAATCGTCATCACGCCAACTGTTGCAAGCATAAGTACCACTAGTGCTGTTCTCGGAGCGAATGTAACTTCTGACGGAGGAACAGCACTGACTGCAAGAGGTACAGTTTACAAAACCACTACTGGCGTCACCATCACGGATAATCCACTTGCAGAAGGCGGAACATCAACAGGTGTTTACAGCCACACGAGGAGTCCATTAAATCCTGAAACACAATATTTCTTTAAAGGCTATGCAACCAATGCAAATGGATCGGGACTAAGCACTGAAAGTAGTTTCTATACTTATTCTGCAGCACCCACCTCTGAAGTGACAGGATTTTCCGGGACACCTGTTTCATCAATGCAAATCAATCTTGGCTGGACAGCAGCTACATATCCCGGATCGGGAGCTACAGCAACAGGTTACATTATTTTGCGACGTTCAGATTTAACTAATCCTTCGACGACAGGTATTGTCAACGGAATGGATCCTGCATCTTTGACCCTGCCGGGTGGAACTACACTTGTCACCACTGTTACTTCCGGTGCAACCACTACCTATAACAACACAGGCCTTGTCGCGTTGACACAATACAATTATCTCATCGTTCCATTTACATGGGACAATAGTCACGCAGCTACATACAATTATTATCTGATCAATCCTGCTACGACAAATGCGACCACGCTGCCTGGCGCACCTTCATTGACTACTCCGACAGCTAGTGCAATCACTGAAAGCACTGCAGTATTAGGAGCCACAATCACGAGTAATAATGGTGGCACAATAACCGAAAGAGGAACAGTTTACAAATTATCCAGCCCCGTTGCAGCAACAGACAATCCACTCGCAGAAGGATTGACTGCAGTCGGTACATTCAGTCATCTGCGTACCGGGTTTGCTGCACAAACGCAATATTTCTATGCTGGATATGCAACGAATTCAGGTGGTATAGGACTAAGTGGCGAAGGTAATTTCCGCACACTCTCCAATCCACCCACATCTGCTGCTACAAATTTCACAGCAACACCATTTTCGATTTCACAGATTGATTTGGCATGGACCGTGGCAATCTTCCCGGTAAGCGGTGCTACTGCAAATGGATATGTCCTCGTGCGAAGACAAGATTCAACCAATCCGACCACTGCCGGAATTATAAACGGTACATCGCCATTTTCATTTGTTCTGCCCGTTGGCACATCTTTGGTTACAGCTGTTGCATCAGGTGCAACTACAAGTTATTCCAATACCGGCCTTGCTGCAGGTACTCAATACAATTACCTGATCGTTCCATTCACATGGGATGGTGTCAATAACGCTACCTACAATTATTATCTGCCTGGTGCTGCAACAGCAAATGCCACAACACAATTCGCAAGCCAGACATTTGCATCCGATGGTTCTGCTTTAAGTGCAAGCAAATGGTCTGGAATCTCAGGAACACCTTGTGATGTTTCAGGCCAGTCCAATGCCTTCACAGCCGGCAGCATAGCATATTTTTGTACTCCGGCAGGAACAGGGACCGGGGCCAGCATCACTGTTGCCGGATTGACGGCTACAGAAAATTTCACTTTAACTTCTGTAAGCGGAACGATCTCCAATGTGAATAGCGGCGTTGTCATCGTTGATGTCGCATCTGGAAAAACACTTGACCTGAGTACACAAGGTTTAACAAGTTCTTCAACTGCAGGATACATAAAGAATAATGCCGGAGTATTTGCTACCGCCGGAAACTCCTTCCAGGGTGGTTTCACTTTAAATGCCGGAACCATCATAGCACGCGGAGTCAATGCCATGGGCGGTGGACTCGCAAATACCCTGACCTTAAATGGCGGAATAGTTTCTTCTACGGCTACACGCGACTTTACTGCGAAATACGGTGGAGGTATTTTTATCAATGGCAATGTTCAATTCGGAGACGTCGGAGGATTAAATGCAACTTCAAATCTGACATTTTCAAATAATGTCGCACTTGGAAACGCAACCCGTATCCTGACAAGAGGAGCTAACGGAAATATAATTTTTAGCGGAATTATTTCCGGAACAAATGGTATCACCTATACAGCTAACTCCAATTCTACAACCGGTGTCTTTACCATTTCAAATTCAGCTAATACATATACAGGAACAACATCGATCACCGGTGGAGAAGAAGTTGAATTTAGTGGAGGCGATGGAGCATTCGGTGCCATTCCGGGTGTATTGACACCAAACAGCATCATCATTGATGGCGGAAGATTAACTGTCAATACAAATTTAACTACGACAATAAATTCAAACAGAGGTATCCAGATCGGAGCTGCTGCAGGCACTGCCATCAGTGTCAAAACAGGTTCCACGATTTTAGTCTATAATGGTGTCATCGCAGATAAACCGGCATCCACAGGCAGTTGGTCAAAACAAGGTGGAAACACTATGCAACTTGGTGGCGTAAGTACGTACACAGGTTCGACTTCAATCAACAATGGCACAATGCAATTGATCAATGGTAATGATCGTCTTCCTACAGGAACAACTTTAAATATTGGCCAGGCTGCAAGTACTAACCTGGGTACATTCAATATGAATGGTTTTAATCAACAGGTGGCTGGATTGGTTTCCACCGCAGGAACCAATGCAACAGCCAGCAACAACACGCTTACCTCTTCTACATCAGCATCACTCACGTTCAGTGGCAGCGGAACTTATAGCTATGGTGACGGTACTCCTTCAAATTCCGGTGTGATCACAGGTGCCGTATCGCTTGTCAAAAACGGTACGGGTATACAAATATTGGGAGATATAAATACATACACCGGCACTACAACGATCAATAATGGCGTGCTAAGAATTATTCCTAACGTCAGTAACAGTTTGCCAGGCAGTATTGTCATGAACGGCGGAACGCTTGGTACTGCAAATATCCTGCCTGCCGTCATCGTTACTTTTGCTTCATGTGATTTATCCGATAATTCGAATATCGATTTAAGTCCGACCAATGATCATTCGATCAAATTCACTGTAGCGGGCACATTCACCAGTGGCAAGACATTGACCATTTATGGATGGCAAGGTACAGGAGGGGGATCCGGAACAAAAGGAAAAATATTTTTCAGTAATTCTGCTGCCGGTTTGTCCGCTGGACAATTAGCCCAAATACAATTTAACAACGGTTCAGTCATTATTCCCGGAACAAACTATCCTGCACAGATCCTTTCTACCGGTGAGGTTGTATCCTCCACGACTATCACTGCAAATAATCCTCCAACCATCGTGATGAATGTTGCTACGACCACCGATTATCTTGACGGAGGAGTGGGGGTATCTCCGGTAAGTCCTTATGCGGTGAGCGGTGTCATCGGTGATCCGACAGATCCTTTCAATACTTTGGGAATTGATTTTACAGTCGGAGATCTTGAAACTGCAGCGGGGAGTCTGATCGTCACAGTTGTCAGCAGCAGTACATCCGTTGTCCCAAATGCAAATATTACACTCTCCGGCACTGGTGCATCACGAAATATCAAAGTTAATCCCGCAGCAGTCGGATATTCCAATATCACTGTATCGGTGAGCGATGGTGCCCTCACTACAAATTACATCATCAATTATGCAGCATCTGCAGCATCGGTTAACCCTAGTACTACACGTTTCCTCACTGGCACAAGCGATGCTTCAACAACACAAACTGTGGATGCTAATTATATGTTGGTAGGCGATGATGAAAACCAGGGCTTACGTCTGTACAATCGTCAGAATTCAGGCCTGCCAGTTAACTCAACTGATTATTCCACGCAATTAGGAGTCACGCCCACAAATCCTGAAGTGGACATTGAGGGATCCGTACAAGTCGGTAATCGTATTTATTGGCTGGGCTCACATAGCAATTCCGCAAATGTTGGTGCAGCGCGGCCAAACCGATATCGATTATTTGCAACTGATGTTACAGGCAGTGGTTCAGGAACAACATTGAGTTATGTAGGAAGATATGATGGACTCAGAACGGATCTGCTCGCATGGGATGCAAGTAATGGACATGGCCTTGGTGCGAATTATTTTGGATTGGTAGCAAGCGCTGCTGTTGGTGTGATACCTGAAGCTCCTGATGGCTCAGGATTTAACATTGAAGGAATGACGATGGCGCCTGACAACACAACTGCTTATATATGTTTCCGTGCACCGATTTCTCCTGCCAATAATCGCACGAAAGCATTGATTGTTCCGGTGACCAATTTAACTGCACTTGTTTCAGGTAATCCATCAACAGGTCCTGCGACATTTGGTGCTCCGATACTTCTTGATTTAGGAGGACGTGGTATTCGTGAAGTTAAACGGAATGCGAGTGGTCAATATGTCATTATAGCCGGCCCGGCAAGTGATGGCAATGATTTCAAAATTTATACATGGACAGGAAATGCAGTCGATGTTCCTGAACCGCGATCTGCTGATCTCACCGCATTACAGACAGGAGGTAGTATTGAATCGATTGTGACAGTTCCGGATCCGTTGTTGAGCACAAGTACACTTCAAGTACTGGCGGATAATGGTGATACACAATATTATGGTGATGGCATAGGCGCAAAAGATCTGCCGAATGCCAATCACAAAAAATTCCGCAGTGAAATGATTGACCTTGGATGTGTGACGGAAGTATTTAATACACTTAATGATGGAGACAATTCACTTCGTGATGTGATCGCATGTGTGCCGGATGGTTCGACGATCACCTTTGGTCCTTCACTTATAGGTTCGACGATTACTTTGACATCGGGTGAAATATTGATTGACAAAAATATCACACTCGTAGGCCCGGGGTTAATGACAGACCTGGCAATATCCGGTAACAATGCATCGAGGATATTCCATGTAGCGAGTGGCAAGACCTTGACATTAAAAAATCTTTCATTAATCAATGCAAATGCTGCTTCTCCCAACGGAGGTGCTCTTTATGTGCAGGGAAACCTGACACTGCAGGATATGTTGTTGCAGAACAATCATGAAGATGTGACCACACCAAAAGGCATTACGATCAACAGTCCGGGTGGATTGATCAATGTCATCGGGTCGAATGTGCAGATTAAACAGTAAACAGGCCACCAGGATTTCATTCAGGGAGGTCAGCATGGTTGACCTCCTTTTTTTTGCCATTTCAGGACATAACTATCCGATTCCCCAAAAAATCCAATCAATGCTTTACTGACGGTTCACCCCTCAATGTGGTTGCTAAGCAGCGGAACGAGGTTGAGAGTAGCAAGTCGAAGCACACGGCTCAAGGTGGTTGCTGAGCTGCTTCTACTGAGCTGGTTGTGCGTGAGGAAGAGCATGTCGAAGTGCAGCACGAGGTTGAGTGTAGCAGGGTGAAGCACACTGCTGACGACTCACATCTTTGAAATTGAAATTGATACACATTTATTAAAATTATAATATAATGGAATGTGCGGTAATGTTGTCGTTTTAACTAAAAAACATGCAAATGTTTTGTTAATTTGTAACTTTCAGGGTTTGAAAAAAAAGAAAAGGTCTTTCAAGTGGGCTTATGTATACTTTACTTTTACTCTGAAATAAAGTAATAGCCCACGGTGGAGTTTGATTGAGGTTTTAGAATACTACGCATAAACCTGACTAAGAGCTTAAGGACAAGAAGGGAGATTCCTATCATGGCTTTTTTGGTCTGCACACGGTATACCGGTGCATAGAAACTTACAAGATTTCTATGCCCGGGCAAATAATTGATTTAATAAAACTGATAAGTGAAAACACACAACTGACAGCTCACATTTCACAACATTCATCAACCCCAAAATAACATCCTGATGAAACACTTATACACTGACACAACAACCCATTTATCTCAAATACCCTCTTTGATTAATTTGCATCACTCACCCAAATTACTTATGAAAAACCAATCTCATTCCGCTCAAGTGCGGACCAACCACTTGTTGTCTAATGTAAGAAATACACAACAAAGGCATCATGGATTTTATGTAATCGCGATGGCATTTATTTTAATGCTTTGTGCATTTCAATCTGCCGATGCGCAAATACCGGTTACAGTAACAGGTAATACAAATACCACACCAAACCTTGCTGCAACTTATACTTCACTGGCCCTGGCTTTGACAGACTTAAATCTTGTCACAGCGATGACCGGTCCGGTAACCTTAACATTGGCGGACGGTAGTTCAGAAACAGCACCTGTTAAAGGTTTTGCAGTTGGGAGTGCGACTCTTGACCCTGTGTTGAGTGCAACCAACACCATTACCATTATTAAAGCCAGCGGTACCGTAACCATTAATGCAGGAGTAGGTACCTCTGCTGGACCATCAGCGTCTCCGGATGGCATGTTATATTTGAATGGTGCAGATTATGTCACCATTGATGGTTTGACATTTACTGATGGTAATTCAGCAAGTTCAACAGTGGCGATGGAATTTGGAATTGCTCTTTTTAAGCGGACTGCCGGAGATGGATGTAATAATAATACCATCCAGAATTGCACATTTAACATGCAGCGGATAAATAACGCAAGTGGAACTACTCCTATGCTTGATGGCGCTAATGCCATTGAGGTACTCAACTCCACTGTTACTGCCGCTACAACATCATTAACCCCAACGAATGGAGGAACATTGGCTACCAACGGTACCAACTCCGCCAATAAATTTTATACCAATGCCATTAATGGAGGTAATATCGGAATTGGGTTTGGAGGTTATGCTGCTACTACAGGTGTAGGCCCGACTCCAACAGCTACTACTTTTCTCGGAGATTTGGGTAACGATGTTGGCGGTACAGTAATGGGGACTGGAAATACCATCCTGAATTTTGGCGGAGGTGCAGTGAGCAATCCTGCTGCGGGCATACGGGCAAATAACGAATGGAGTATGAATATCCAGTGGAATATTATCAATAATAATGACGGCGGCGGGGTAAACCATGCCACTACACTAAGAGGTATTTATGGCCAGGCAGGACTTAGTGGAAATGTTACCATAAGTAACAATACAATAACTGTAAAAAGCGTGGGTACAACTACAGCGTCTACAGGTATCGAAAATGTTATTGGCTCTACTGCTCTTTCAAACACTGTGACAATTACGAATAATATTATTCAGAATTGTACGTATTCAACAGCAACTACAGCAACATTTACCGGTATCCTGGCGGCAGCAAGTGCAACCAATCAGAATGTTAATAATAACCAGGTCATTAACAATACGATTGGTCTGGTGGCTACCGCAAGCTCCTGTACTTTCCAGGGTATTTATGCTTCGGCATCATCCACTAATTTCACAGCAAACTCTAACACGGTTGCTGGCAATATAGCAGCAAATAGTTTCGCAACTATGTATTGCATAAGGGCTTCTACATCTACTTTAAATTACGATGGCAATACCATTTCCAACAATACCATACCTAATAACGCAGGGGCAACATCATCTTCGTTGTATGGCTTTTATAATGGCAGTAGCCCTGTTATAGAGAATTATACAAATAATAATATCAACAATCTTAGTATTACCGGGTCCAACACGGCAACAAGTAATATTATTTATGGGATTTATATTCTTACAGCGTCAGGTGCAAAAACAATCAGCGGAAATAATATTAATAATTTGACTTTTACGAGCTCAGGAGCCGGTTATGCCGCAGTTGTAGGTATCAGAGACCAATATGCAAGTACAGCTAATATCTTCAAGAATGTGGTGCATACTTTAAGTTCCACAGGAACTACTCCAACTGTTATAGGTATCATGTTTGGAGTTACCACTTTTACAACAGCAAACGTTTACAACAACATTGTGGGTAACTTAACTGCCCCCGCAAGCACCGGGTTGAATTTATTTGGCATATGGTGTGGAAGTGTAGGGACGACCTACAACGTTTCATACAACACAGTATATCTGAATGCTACAAGTTCAGCTTCGGGTTCTGCAAGCGCCGCACTATATATGTTGTCTACAACACCTACTACTGTTTTAATAGATAATATTTTAGTCAACTTGTCAACAGGAACGACGACATGGACAACTGCTGCTTTGAGAAGAATTTCAACCGTATTGACTTCGTATGGCTCCGCTTCAAATAACAACTTTTTTTATGCCGGTACTCCATCAGCAACCAACCTGATTTATTATGATGGAACTAATTCCATCCAGACCATGTCCGCGTTTAAAACCTTGGTAGCTCCAAGAGAAAGTGCTTCGGTTACTGAAACAGTTTCATCCACTCCTGGAGTTTTCTTTCAAAGCTTTACAGGTCCTGCATCAGGCACAAGTACAACCTTTTTGCATATGGTTGCTGGATTAGCAACCCAGGTTGAAAGCGGCGGTATTACTGTTGCAGGTATTTTAGACGACTATGATGGTAATACAAGAAATGTTTCAACACCTGATATGGGAGCTGATGAATTCACAGGTATAGCGATAGATCTCGCCGGTCCAAATATTTCATTCACCCCACTTTCTAATGGATGCTCTCCATCAACTAATCAGATACTTACGACCACCATCACGGATGCGACTGGTGTCCCAACCTCAGGTATAGGACTACCTATGTTGTATTATAAAGTAAACGCGGGTGCTTACGTAGGTCTTCAGGCTGTTTTTGTAAGTGGAAGTACTTATACATTTACATTCGGTGCAGCCGCTACCAATATAGGAGATGTGGTTTCATACTATATTGTAGCTCAAGATATAGTAGGAACACCTAATCTTAATGCGAATCCTTCTGCAGGGGCCTCCGGATATACAGCTAATCCTCCTGCAGTTTCTACACCACCTACAACTCCAATGACGTTTACTGTCACAGGTATTTTATCTGGTAATTTTTCCGTAGGTGTTGGAGGAAGCTATACCACTCTTACAGCAGCAGTAGCAGATTACAATGCGAAATGTCTTAGCGGAGCAGTAGTATTCAATCTTGTCGATGCCACTTATCCATCAGAGACCTTACCGATCACCATCAATGCGAATGCGCAGGCAAGTGCTGTCAACACACTTACCATTAAACCAAAATTCGCCGGTACCACCTTCTCGGGTTCTCTGGCCAGTGGCGCACTGATTAAGTTAAACGGAGCTGATTATGTCATCATTGATGGAAGCACAAGTGGCGGAACGGATAGAAGCCTTACCATCACTAATTCTGCGACAACGGCGCCAACCGTGATTTCATTGGTAAGTCTTGGAGTAGGAGTTGGGGCAACAAATAATACCATCAAGAATTGTAATCTCAGTACTGGAATTGCTACTACTATTGGATATGGTATTTCTGTCGGAGGAAGCACTCCGGGTACAAGTGGAGCAGATAATGACAATACAACCTTACAAAACAATAACATTACAGTTGCACCAATTGGTATTTATGCTAATGGTACTGCCTCTGTTGCTGCCGGCGGTGATGATAACCTGGCAGTTACAGGAAATACAATCGATTATAACGGTGCTTTGGCTACTCTTGGAATTCAGGCCGGTAATGCATTGAATAGTTCAATCAGTCAGAATACTGTAAGCGAAGAAACAACAACTTCACAAGCACCAACGTGCATTTCCCTTGAAACCGGTTTTGTTTCTTCAACGGTGACGAGAAATAGAATCACCAAAGCCCTGACATCAAATACAGGAGGATATGGAGGTCGTGGTATCACAGTAGGTACCGGAACAGCAACAAGTAGTCTTACCATTGCCAATAATGTGATATATGGTGTGAATGGGTCTAACTGGTCAGGCTTTAGTAATTCTTCTTCAATGGGTATTGCTATTGGAATGATTGGAAACTCTTCTACAATATCCACCACTGCCGGAGGAATTAACCTTTACTTTAACAGTGTTAATATGACCGGCAGCATGGGATCAGGTTCAACGTCTGCCATAACTGCTGCTTTGTATATCGGTACCGGCGGAAGCGCTTTAAATATTCGCGACAACGTTTTTGTGAATTCCCAGGTAGCAACAGCTACTACCCAGAAGAACTACGCAATATATTCTGCAGGCGCGAATACAGCATTTACGACCATAAATAACAACGATTATTTTGCGAGCAATTCGTTTAATGCAGCTTCTGCCATTCCGGGATTCATTGTTTCAGACAGGCTTGATTTGGCTGCCATCCAGGCTGGATTTGGAAGCAACGCAAACTCATTAACATCAGACCCGCAATTCAATGGTCCTACAAACCTGGTGTTGAATTTAGGATCACCGGCACTTGCTGCAGGGGAAAATCCAAATACGACAGGAATTACAACTGACTTCCTGGGTACTGCCAGGGCTACACCCCCTTCGATGGGTGCTTATGAAGCAGGAGCAGATGCAGCCCCGCCTTCAATAGTCTATACCCCTTTATTAGGTACTTGCTCCACTAGTGACAGGATGTTTACAGCTACCCTAGCAGATGGTTCGGGCATTGCAACAGCCGGCTTCAGCCCAAGAGTATATTATAAGAAAGGATTAGGGGGTACATGGTATTCTTCAGCAGGAAGCTTAACTACAGGAACTGTCTTCAACGGTACATGGACATTCACCATTGTATCCGCGGACATGGGTGGAATTGCATCCGGAGATGCCATATACTATTATGTTATTGCTCAGGATGCTGCCTCACCTAATTTTAATATCGGCTCAAATCCATCGGCCGGTCTTGTCGCCACTAATGTAAACATAGTAATCACACCGCCTACAACTCCAAATACATACAATATTCAGTCTACCCTGGCTTCCGGTATTTATTCCGTAGGGGCTGGTTCTATAGGTGGAGAAGTGGGTCATTATGCGACATTAACAGCCGCCGCCACTGCTTACAATAATTCTTGCATGGCAGGAGCGATTGTTTTTGGATTGACGGATGCAGCTTACAGCGGTTCAGAGACTTTCCCCATTATCATAAATGCCAATGGGGATGCCAGCGCAACAAATACCTTAACTATCCGGCCAGTATCAGCTGTAAATGCAACCATCACAGGTAATTCGACGGTTGCTTTATTAAAACTCAACGGTGCAGATTATGTGACCATTGATGGTTTGAATACCGGTGGAAGTTCGCTCACCATTACAAATACAAATAATACTGCTGCGGGCACTACCATTTGGATAGCAAGTGCAAGCGCAACCAATGGTGCTACAAATAACTTTATTAAAAATTGTAGTATAAATGGAGGTGGAGGCACCACGCACATTGGCGATATCATCGCCGGTGACGGAACGACACTTGGTAATGCTGCTGCTGCAGCCAATTCCAATAATACGATCATGGGCTGCACGCTCACTACAGCACAAAATGGAATTTATATAAGCGGTTTAACGACTACGCTTGACCAGAACTGGGTGATCAGCGGTAATTCATTTGGATCCGTAGTTGCGGCAAATAAGATGGGCTACAGAGGACTCAGTGTACAGGGTGTAAATAACTTTACCATAAGCAATAATACGATTGCCGGAGTACTTGCTTCAACATCTTCTTCCGGAACCTCTTCCGGAATTTCTGTATTTGGAATTTCCACGAATGGCAATATTTTTAATAATAAAATCAGTGATATCAAGCAGCCAAATACCACTGGCTGGGGAAGTAACGGGATAGATCTTGCTTCCTCAAATACTGCCTCCAACATTAATGTATACAATAACTTTATATGGGATGTTGCATCATATGGATATGCTGGAGTATCATCATCAGACAATGGGTATGGTATAATGATTGACGCAGGCGGAGGGTATAATATTTATTATAATTCCGTCTCCATGACTACCAATCAGACTTTAACTACGGGACTACCGGCAACCGTTAATATTAACAGCGCAGTATCGACTGCAGGTTCTTTAAATATCCGGAACAACATTTTTTCAAATACACAAACAGTAGGGACCAACCGGTACAGCATATATTGCGGTGCTGCAGCTACGGTTTTTGCAGATATTAATTACAATGATTATTATTTTGCTACTAATCCCAATTTAGGATATTTAGGATCAGATAAATTAAACCTTGCGGCATGGCAAGCTGCCACAGGAAAAGATGCAAATTCATTATCAATTGATCCTGTCTTTACTTCTACTACTGATTTGCATTTACAAAACACATCTTTGCTTGATGGATTAGCTACACCGATTGCAGGTATTACCACTGACATTGATGGTAATACCAGGGATGTGACTACCCCTGATATAGGTGCTGATGAATTTTTATCTCCTGCTTGTTCCCTTGCAACAGGTGGTACCGCTGCAATAACAGGTTCATCATCATTTTGCGGATCCGGTACTCCGGTCATTACCGCTTCCGGATATTCAACAGGTACAGGAAGTGCCTACCAATGGCAAAGTTCAACGGATGGATTTGCAACACCTGTTAATATAATGGGTCAGACAAACCCTGGTTCTTTAACAACTGGTGTTGTAACAACTACAACTTCTTTCAGACTGAAAGTCAGATGTAATACAGCTCCTGATTCAATGTATTCCAATATCTTAACCGTTACTATAATTCCTCTTCCAACCGCCACACTGTCACCATTTGGTACCATTAATTTGTGTCCGCCTACTGCATCGCAGTTACTTACCTCAGGCACAAACGCATCTTCTCCTTCTTATGTCTGGAAAAAAGACGGTGTTGTGTTAGGTGGTGAAGTTAATCCAACCTATTCTGCAGTAGCTACAGGATCTTATGTCGTTGTGGTGACCGATGGTTCAACCATGTGTAGCAATACTTCCATTCCGGCTTCAGTAATATTTAATGTTCAACCGGCTTCTCCTATTGTTACACCTTCCAGTGTGACGATGTGCAGCAGTGATCCTGCAGTCCTATTGACAGCAAGTGGCTCCACTGGGACAGGAACAACAACTGCTAATTCAGGTGCCATTTCAATAGCTATTCCCGATGTTAGTTCGACAGGTATAAGTTCGCCACTTTCAGTGACAGGCATACCCGGTGGGGCTACGATTGACAGCGTTATCACTACCTTTAGTATTACACATGGCTTTGACGAGGATATCATTGTTGATCTTGAAGCCCCTAATGGTCAGATTATTAATCTTGTGAAAGGAACGATCATTACTACCGGGACAAATTTCACAAACACCAATGTAAGTTCAGATCCTGCAAAACCAGCCTTCCCTACTTCCGGGGCTCCATTTACATCAACTTATAAAGCTGATGCAGGGATCAGTGGTTTTCAACTCGCACCTACTCCTCTCCCTACGACCAGTAGCTACAGCAGCCTTTACAGTACCCCAAACGGGACCTGGAAAATCAGAGTTTACGACGATGAATCCATCGGAGTAGGAACGCTTACAAATTGGGCGATCAAGATCAGCTATTCCAGTTCAGCATCTTATGCCTGGACACCAAATGGTGGTGGTTCGGGATTATTTACAGATGCTGGTGCTACTATGGTTTATTCAGGTGCCCCTTCTGCCACTGTTTATGCAAAACCCGGAAGTACTGCAACTTATACAGTTACAGCAACTGGTAACGGTGGATGTACAAATTCAAGTAATGTCACCGTCACTGTCAATCCAAGCGTCATTGCCGGGACAGTGAGCGGGACATCACCTGTTTGCGTCGGAGATACTCCGACATATACAAGTAATGGTACTCCTGGCGGTACCTGGTCTAGCACTGTACCTTCAGTAGCCACGGTTGTCCCGGGCACAGGAGTCGTAACAGCATTATCTGCGGGAATGACTGATATCACTTACACCCTCAGCACCGGTTGCGGAAGTCCTGTTTCTTCATTTAAGACTTTAATGGTTAATCCAATTGTCAATGCAGGAACTGTAACTGGTACGACACCTATTTGTATCGGTGTATCCACAATGTATACCAGCAGCGGAACTGCAGGTGGAACATGGACCAGTACTGATCCGGGTGTTGCCACCGTAGATGCATCGACTGGCGTGGTTACAGCAGTCAGCAGCGGAATGACAGATATTACTTACTCCTTCAATAGTGGATGTGGAAGCCCTGTTTCTTCTTTTCAAACCCTAAACGTCACTCCTGCAGTTGTCATGAATGATAATGACGGGGGTGCAGGATCATTGCGTGATATCCTTTCTTGTATTGGAGACGCTGGTGGGACCATTACTTTTGATCCATCTATATGGAATACGACCATCGTGTTGATTAATGGAACAATCACCATCAATAAAAACATCACGATCGAGGGACCAACGGGAGCCGATGTCATCAATATTTCAGCTAATGGAACTCCACCTGCCTTTAATGTTGTCGCCGGTAATTTTCAGTTCGTTGGAAATGTGAGCATCAAACAATAGGATAAGGTAATCTGAAAAGGTAATAGTTAATAACAATCGGAGGCTCTTCACTCAAGGGCCTCCATTTTTTTTACTACCTAAGCCGGTTTGTTTTAAGTCTCCAGACTTAAAATCAATATTACGTATCACCTTCATCCAGAAATTAGGAATCGTAATTCGTAAATTGGATTATTCTCCTGAAAATGAGCCCCATACCTCTGAAGAAAATTCTATACGAAAGGTCTCAGATGCAACCACATATCCGTTTTGTTGCTATTTTTGCTTCGAACTGATGACTCCTTTGCTGGGCTTTTAAGCTAAGCATGGAGAAAAGCAAGACGAAATAACAGCTCCAGCGCACAACTCCTGGGCTGAATATTTAAGTTGAGGTTAGAGGTCTGGAGTCAGGTCAGTTTTCTCACCACCAACCTGTGACGATTTAAAACGATTAAAAGTGAGTACCCCTCATTCACTTTTGGAATTCATTTTGTATTAAAATGACTGATCACCATGAATCACGATAAATGGAAAGGTTATGCTTGCTATCATCATCACAATTGTAAGGCATGCTCGCCATTTATTTTTTATTAAAAGCTAGTTGTTTATATATGAAAATTTATTCACCCCGCAATCAAAATTCTTTTTCATTATGCAGAACCATGCGGGGCCTGGTCGTGATCATGCTTTCTGTATTGATGACCATCGATGCAAAGTCACAGATAGATGTTTCAGGCACGATTGCCGGAATCACCCCGGTCACTTATCCTACACTTAAAGCTGCTTTCGATGCGATCAATGCCGGAACACATACCGGAGTAATCACCATCAATGTGACTGCAAGCACAACTGAAGCAGCAGTTCCGGCAGCACCCACTATGATTTTGAATCCGAGCGGAACCGGTCCTTCATTTTATACAGCAATCAATATGCAACCCATTGGCGGTGCATGGACGATTAGTGGCGCAGCATCAGGAGGTTTTCCATTTATTGACATGCCCGGCCCGGATAATGTGACCATTAATGGATTAATAGGTTCCACCAAGAGCCTTACATTCTCGAACACTACTGTTTCAACCGCAGCGAATACATGTACTTTCCGAATTATGGCTGATGCTACCAACAATACAATTACGAATTGCATCATATTAGGTTCTTCCACCGGAGCCTTGGCTGCTCTTACAGGAAATATCCTTTTTGGTAATGCTTCTGTTACAACCGGATGTGATAACAATACAATATCAAATTGTGATATTGGTCCTGCCGGTTCCAATTTACCTACAAAACTGGTCACCTTTGTGGGACCTTCTAATGCCGATCCCGGGACAGCCAATAGTGGAAATGTTGTGAACAACAATAACTTTTTCGATTGGTTTAGTGCAACAATTTCTAACGCCGCAATTGATGTAAACTTCGGGACTTTAAATCTCAGTATCACCAATAACAGGTTTTATCAAACGGCGACCCGAACCATTACTACTACAACTAGTGTTATTCATTCTGCCATCAAAATCAGCAACTCTTCTGGTTTTGGTTATGTCGTTTCAGGAAATACAATTGGTTATGCCAGCAACACACAAACAGGAAACACAACAATTGTATTTCCGGCTTCCACCTCGGATGCCGTGATTCCTATTTCTATATCTGTCAATACTGTTGCTTCACCTTTGCCTGCAAGCGTTCAAAACAATACAATTGCCGGGATCGTCATGTCCGGCGCCGGATCCGGAACTACTTCCTCTGCAATATTCAGAGGTATTTATGATGGTGGTGGAATAGTTAATATCGGAGATATAACCGGAAATACTATTGGGAGCCAATCTGCAACAGGCAACATAACTTATACGTCTTCTTCTGTTAACGCAAGCGACATCATTGCTATTTTTAATAACGGTTCAAGCAGCTGGACTGCAAATAATAATAATATTGGAGGTATTACTTTATCCAATTCGAGCACTGGGGCATCAAATCTTTATGGCATCAGGTATAACACAACAACAACTGTAACTTCAACCATTCAAAATAATATTATTGGAGGAACAGTAGCCAATTCGTTACAAAGCACCACTGCCGCTACAGGAACCCAGGTATCCGGTATTTTTGCATCCACATCCGGTTCCACTATCATAGGGAATACAATACGAAATTTAACTTCTGCCGGCGGGACAGGAACTACAATATCAGCTTCCGTCATCGGGATGACATTTGTCAGCACATCAGTCAATAATACCATTTCACAAAACACCATTTACAATTTATCAAATACAAATACCTCAGGAGCAATTACTGTCACCGGGATTCAATTCACAGGAAGTACTGCAAATCTTATTGAAAGGAACAATATATATGGGCTTACCTCATCCACCACAAGCACCAGTGCTGAGATCAATGGTATCCGTATTGCCGGTGGCACAACAACATATAAAAATAATATGATTGCCATCGGTGCAGGTGTAACGAATGCTATTGGAACAGGCTCAAGTACAGGTGGAATTAATGGAATCATTGAGCCATCCGCTACAGGTACCGATAATTTTTTACACAACAGCATTTATATTGGTGGATCTCCAACGGCAGGTGTAGGTCCTTCTTATGCATTCAACAGCGCAGTGACGACTAGTGCACGAATCTTCAGAGATAATATCTTCTGTAATGCCAGGAGCAATTCCGGGGCAACAGGGAAAAATTATGCTGTGCGTGTTGGTGGTGCTGCCCCAAATCCGGCAGGCCTGACGATTAACAACAATGTATATTATATATCAGGTACAGGAACGGTCTTTGGATTTTTTAACGCCGCAGATGTAGCTAGTCTGGCTGCCTGGAAAACAGCAGTCGGTCAGGACGCAGCGAGTTTTGAAACCATGAATCCGCAATTTATGGATCCAACCAATACCACACCCAATCTACACATCAATCCTTCCCTGGTCTCAGTGATAGAAGGAAATGGTTTTGATGTAGGCGTGACTAACGATTTTGATGGACAAACCCGTTCAGGATTAACTCCCGTTGATATAGGAGCAGACGCAGGACTTTTTATGGGAGTGGATTTAACCGCGCCGTTATTTTCCTATACACCTTTGTCAAATGGATGCACTACTTCAACTAACCAAACACTGACAACGACAATTACGGATCCGGTAAGCGGAGTTCCAACTTCTGGTACAGGTTTACCAATGCTTTATTATAAAATTAATGCAGGCGCTTATACAGGAGTTCAGGGCGTTTTTGTGAGTGGCAATACGTACACATTTACATTCGGTGCAGCCGCAGCCAATTTCGGCGATGTCGTTTCATATTATATCGTCGCGCAGGACGGTGCGACTACACCCAACGTTATTGCAAGTCCGTTAGTTGGTGCAGGAGGTTACACTGCCAATCCACCGGCAGCATCAACACCACCAACAACGCCAAATACTTTTTTAGTTGCCGGAACATTGTCTGGAACTTACACAGTTGGTGCCGGCGGAAATTATACAACACTGACAGCTGCCATAAATGATTACAATGCCAAATGCCTTGGAGGCCCGGTGGTATTTAATTTAACTGATGCAACTTATGGCGCTGAAACATTCCCGATCACCATCAATGCAAATGCATATGCAAGCATGACCAATAGCCTGACCATTAAACCTGCAGCAGGTATCGCCGTGACGATCACCGGCACTTCAGGTGTTGTTCCCTCAGCTTTAATCAGGATGAATGGAGCAAAATATGTAACATTTGATGGAATCAATACAGGAGGCGCCAGCATGGCCATCGTGAATACCTCGGTTACAGCGGGTACAGCAGTCTTCTGGATGTCAAGTAATGGAATAGGCCTTGGTGCATCAAACAACACGATTAAAAATTGCAACATTAAAGCAGGCATTGCTCAAAATTCTTCATTAAACAATTCTTATGGAATTATTATAGCAGGTTCAACCATTAGTGCAACGCATTCTTCCATTACAGCAGGCGATGATAATGACAATAATACCATCGCGGGCAATACATTCACTAAAGTTCGATATGGAATTTATACCAGGGGAGGAAGCGCATCCAATCCAAACATGGGAACAATCATTTCAAATAATACCATCGGTCCGGCTGCTTTTGGTGTTGATGAGATTGGTACGGGAGGCATCACAGTCCGGGAAGAAGATGGAATAAACATTTCCGGAAATGAAATTCGATTTGTTGGCGGAGATTTCGCAAATACAACTAGTGGAGCGGATCGTTTGGGCATCACGTTTGGTACGGATGCGTTTTGGACACCATCCTCTGTATATGTCAAAAATGCATTAGTAATAAAAAACCGGATTCATGATATTGTAGATGAAAGAACATTTTCTGCTGTAGGTATTTCCATTGGCGCTGCTGATGGTACGAATCCTACAAATAACCTGGTGGCCAATAACATGATTTATAATGTCAAAGCTAATGGTACTTTTCCTGATCAAATCGTCGGTATTGGCTTGAGCGCCTCGAACAGCGATAAGATCGTTTTTAATTCAATTTACCTGGCAGGTGATACCGATCCTAATGCTGGTGCCCAAGCACCAACCGACAACAATTTTGGAATATCCATTAATTCTTCATCGGTGACAAACCCTTTGATCAGGGATAATATTATTTATATGGACCTGACATCTTCCAGTGCTCCGACACTGAAGAATGCATGCATCAATGTGCCTGCTGCATTCGTATGGGGTACCGGATCATGCAATTATAATGACCTCTACATTTTACCTGCTAATGCTGAATCAAATATTGGTAGTATCACCCTTTCGACATCAACTTTCTATCTTACGTTAAGCGCATGGCAAACTGCTTCAACACAGGATGCGAATTCATTGAACCTGGCACCTGTCTTTGTGTCACCAACTGATTTGCATCTTATTTCTGCCAGCAATGTTGCATTAGGGGATCATGGTATCCCCATACCGGGCGTTACAACGGATTACGATGGTGATATAAGAGATGTGATGAATCCTGACATGGGCATGGATGAATTTTTACTTCCGCCTTGTTCAGGAGCAGTGGGTGGTACGGCTTCTGTCACAGGTCCATCTACATTTTGCGGATCAGGTACGCCTGTGATTACCGCAACAGGTTATTCAACTGGTTCAGGTAGCGGCTATCAATGGATGACCTCTACTGTGATTGGTGATTATCCATTATCAGGAACTCCGGTAGTAGGTCAAAATAATCCTGGCTTACTTACCACCGGCATCGTTACGGTCACGAGATACTATTGGTTAAAAGTAACATGTACATCAGGATCATCAACAGCCTATTCAACGATGGTTACCATCACCATCACACCTTCTTCTGCGTTGATCTCCGGGCCCACTGCCAAGTGCGCAAATGATCCTGGCATTACATTAAACGAAACCGGAGGTACAGGGACCTCATGGTTGTGGAGTACAACTCAAACAACTCAATCCATTTCGGTTAACCCCGCATCTACCACATCATACACTGTGACTGTGACAAGTCCCGGATCCTGCACAGCAACAGCAACAACTACAGTAAATGTAAATCCGAATCCAACCAATGTCACAGCAATGGCAAGTGTAGGATCTGCCTGTCCCGGGGTGCCTTTCAATTTATCTTCCACATTTACTCCTTTGTCACCCACGATCTTATCAGAAGGATTTGAAAGCGGTGCACCAGGATGGGTATTTGAAGATTCTTCTTCAACAGGTATTGCAATCTCACAGCAAATTTTTCATATACAACCGTCACCATATACAGATGGAGCGGGATCGGCTACCTTCCTCAACTTTTCGATCTCCGGTGCTAATTTCGCCTATGCTAATCCTGATGCAGGCGGCACTGGTAGTCAGACCAGAACGAATTTAGTGAGCCCTGCATTCAGCACGATTGGTTATGTAGGAAGCGGCACGCTTACTTTTAAACATGGATACAGATACTGGGATTTAAGCTCTCCTCCTGAAAGAGTAGAAGTTCAAATCACTTCTAATGGAGGAACGACCTGGACTACTTTATCATATTACCAGGGAGCAGATGTGGGGGTCACCACTGATGATGCGCAGACTACAATCACTTCAACTGTGACTGTTCCGGCGCTTTATATTGGATTACCAAATGTAAAAATTCGTTTCAGGTATCGATCCAATTGGGGATACTATTGGGTAATGGATGATGTTCTATTGACCGGATCACCAACACCGACTTTTGCATGGTCGTCATCACCGGCTGGTTTTACATCTACATCTCAAAATCCAATCGGGGTCACAGAAACGGTACCAACAAATTATACAATGACGGTTACAAGTCCGGCAGGGTGCTCTGCACAAGCTTCTACGGGAGTCATCGCGATTAACCCTCCGCCGACGATCACATTAGGATCGAATCCATCTGTTTGCAGTGGGATTACATCAACGAATTTAACCTATAGTTCAACAACAGGAAGTCCTGATCAATATAGCGTTGATTTTAATCCGGCTGCTGAAGCACAAGGATTTACTGATGTAGTAAATGCCATATTAAATCCAACAATCACTCTTACAGTTCCGGGATCAGCAACGCCGGGAATATATAATGCATCATTAACGGTGACAAATAGTTCAACAGGTTGCGTCAGCAACAGTTACCCAATCACAGTGACTATACAAAATCCCATCGTCATGAACACACTTGACAGCGGTGCAGGATCATTGCGTGATATTATTGCATGTGTCGGTGACGGAGCCACCATTACTTTCGATGCATCAATTTGGAATTCAACGATCGCATTGATTACCGGAACAATTATGATTAATAAAATCATCACCATTGCCGGACCGACAGGAGCAGATGCTGTCAATATTTCAGCAAATGGTACTCCTCCAGTTTTCAACGTCACCTCAGGAAATTTAAAATTTATGGGCAACGTAAACATCAAGCAATAAAATATTGCCACATTGCCACATTATCACATTGCCAAATTATCACATTATCACATTATCACATTGCTTGCACTGAGCAAAGTCAAAGGACAGCATGTCCTGACGTGTCGAAGTGTCACAGCAAGTGAATTATTTTTGGTCCGAAAATCACTATCCCCACAAGTACTACCATAGCACCCGTGATCAACACTGATCCCGCAGCCACATCCTTTATGTGCCGGATTTCTTCTCTCCATTCTGTGGTTTGAAAATCACAAATCCGTTCTATAGCCGTGTTGAATCCTTCAGCAGCCAGTACAGCACCGATACTCAGAAATACAAAACACCACTCAGTACCTGAAATGTGCAGGAACAAACCGAGCCCAATAGATATTATAGCCAGCACAAATTCAATTTGGGCATGCAACTCATGTTTCAATAAATCATAAATACCTCTCCCGGCATGAGAAAGACTAACGAATATTTTCAGCATCTTTATAATGTGTTTGATAAGTACCAATAATTCCGATCCGACCGACGATATTGTTTCCTAATTCTGAAAATGATGTACACTCGAATTGATCTCCGTAGAAAATATGTTCAACCGGGATCCGTGGCAAAGACATCGATCCATCCTGGTTACGCGGATTGGTATCCCGTCGACTGTCGAGAAGTTTAGCCTCTGTTTTAAATTGCAATATTTCAGCAGCCCACTGCGGCAAATGAAGATCACCGATCACGATCACATCCCCATCAAGATTTTTCATATAGCCGGTCAGGTAATGAAAATGCCTTGAGATCATGCTAAATGCAGCCTGGTTGACCGGTGGCACAACCTGGCAACTTACAATATGACATGTATGGTTATCACCTAAATTAATGGAACTAATCAGGTTAGGCACTCCTTCGAAATACAAAGTATCCAGCGAATGAAATGGAATTTTAGAAAAGAAACCCATTCCATACTGATCCAGCCGCGTCATAGTGGTGATGTATGTGAATTTTGATGAGAGTCTTTTTGTAAGCTCCTCGTTCCAGTCCGGTGTCAACTCCTGAAAACTAATAAAGTCGGCATCCACCTGAAGCAAATAATCGATCACGAGATCATAATCATTTTCCGCATTTCCAAGACTGATATGGGATATTTTAAGAGATGGATTTGCTGTCACCGGGGACAATCGCATTTGTTGGTTAGCTGAACCTTTTAGATGAAGACACAGAATACAACAGCAGAGTAAACTGAATAACATGATCCTGTCATGCTTTAATAAGAAAGCTGCAAAACCCATGACCATCAATCCGAGCATGATAAAAAAAGTATAATCGGACACCTGCCTGAAAAAGAGTGACGTCGGAGTGAATACACAAATAAAGGTCACGAAAACCACAAGGCCAGGAATGATGTAAGATCCAATAGCTTTATTCAACGAGGTCAACGACTTCAATGAAGTGGACATATTTGTAGTTTTCGAAATCAATCCGCTACCTTTTTACCAGGGCACATGATTGCTTGTATTCTTTGATATTGCCGGCTGGATCCCAAAGACGTACAAAGATGATGTATATCCCCATATCAGCCAGCAAACCATCACTATTTCGTCCATCCCATTGGACAATCGCCAATGTTCCCAATGTTTCATTAGACAGCACCTGCTGTACCACTCGTCCTTCAAGATCATAAATCCACACAGACCCGACATAATCTCCTGATGACAATTGGAAATCAAGGATGAGATAATCTTTATAACCATCATCATTGGGAGAAAACTGTTTATTCGTAACGCTGAATGGCATCTCCGTTCCATTCGTTTCAAGTGCCTGTGAATTCACACCTGTAGGAGTTGCATATCCACTCACGGAAGAAGCACTATGCCAATTAGAAGATATTGTTGTGGGGGAGAGGGTTGAAATGCGTTCGAGGCTCACACCGTTTTGATCACTGATGACAGGATGATGCCAGGTAGAAAAATAAGTGAATGAATCAATCACCACACCACCGGCTATGATAGCCGCATTATCTGTTTTATCATCCCAACTCGGCACAAGGGAAGAATAAAGTCTTACCGGATTAGGTACTGTGTATCGGGATAATATATCGGTCGTAGAAGGAGTGAAAACTGCAATTTCATTCGGACCAAGAATCTCATTTATTCCTGTAGGATAAATATCATGATGCGTTGAACTTAATCGTCCAATGGCAAGCGTACTCAGGTCAATAAATTTTTGACTTGCATTGATGATCTCTATAAACCTGCTTCCACCGGTTGCAGGATTAAAAAGAATTTCATTGATCAATACATCACCGACCTGGGCCGGAGCCACTAATCCAAATGCAATGGTATCCTGTGTAGTCGCAGGATTTCCAAGACAATCCATAGCAGAAAATGGAATCAATCGGTAGACTATATTTTCTTGCAAGGGTTGAGATAATGTGATTTGAATGGTTGTTGGATTTGTGAGTACAACCTGGCTAATGCTTAATGTAGGTTCAAAAACATATAAATCCGGATTGAGCATGAGCACCGGTTCTAATCGTTCATCAAATTTCAAAACAAGTTCGCTGGGTGTTGCAGTAAATAAAGAAATGATTCCTGGTCCTTGAGTGTCAGGAGTGGTAGTCCATTGAGTATTTACTTTTCCCGGCGTCCCTCCCTGCAAGTTGGAAGCTGCTGACCAGTTTTGCTGATCCGAACATATATGGGTAGGATTGATCATTTCAAGAGACCAGCCTCCACCAGATTTGACCACATCGCCATACCATGAAAGGGCATACGTAACATCATGAATTATATTTCCACTTTTGTTGATGAGAGCCACAGAGGTTCCACTATTTGTAAGCGCAGACATGCTTTGAAGCGCAATTATCCTGCCAAATGGCGCAAGAGATGAAACATTAGCATCATCAGTAAGAATTACAAATTCACCCGGGGAAATCAGGCTATCAGGAAGTGCTTTGTCCGTTGTACCAACCCTGATCAGGTAGTCACCCAGGTTAAAGACCTTAGAAGATGAATTGTAAATCTCAAGATATTCTGCATCCGGAAGTCCAACAGTAGGAGTGGGATCAGCCATTATTTCTGTGATCAACAAATCGTATAGAGCCGCTTGCCCGATTTCCAAATAATTAAAACTTTTATTTCCGGTCACGAGAAGATTTCCAGAAGGATCACTCAGATTATTGACCGTCAGGGTATAGTTCTGCTGACTGACAAATGGCTGCTTCCAGGAAAGAGAGATTTCATTTCCATGATAAATAATAGTATCAGGCATTGTATTACCTGGAGTGAGCAGGTAATGAATCGGTTCAACTGCTGATGTTGAGTCAAGGAATTCATCAAATTGCAAATTCAAACTATTATGATCAATGACTGTAAGCGTAGTCCATGATGGAGCAGTTTGATCGGGCTGAAGCGGAGAAATGGTAATGTTATCAAATAAAAACTTATCCCTTCTTGTATCAGAGTATTTCTCGTAAAATCCAAAAGTGGTCAGTGATGAAAGAGGTAATAAATTTTGATTTGCTGAAAAAAGCAATTCAGGTTGTCCTGATCCTAATTTGAAAATTTGCCAGTTACCCAGGCTATTTCGGATGACGCGAAGAGTTAGCTCAACAGGTTCTAGAGCAACCAATCCCGGTACTGAAGAAGCAATGGTAGAGACATTTGCATTTTCCAGGTATTTCAAATCCAGGGCATCCTGGTCTCCGGTAGCACCAATTTCAAGATAGTAGCCTGAAGCAGTAGATAAGTCAGAAGAAGTTAAGCCAAGGTAAATTCTCAATTGATTACTGGTCGAAGGTGCAAAATCCAGTCTTAAATAAAGCTCCCATACCATGCTATCCCTGAAAGTCACAGGAGTATAAATCCATGAAGTTGTTGAACCAGGAGGAGCCATTAGCTGCAATTGCCCTGAACCATTCACGATAAAGTTTTCAATATTCCCGGCCCAGCCATCAAGATTTCCATCACTGAAATCATCAGAAAATTGCCCTTTTACCTCAAAATGGAAAAGGAAGGAAAAAAGGCATAAAATGCACCAATATTTCATGTTTCGAAGGTAATCTAAAATGAAAAAGCCCACCACCATCTTGCTATTTTAAGTTTGAAAACTTAAAATCAATATTAAGGCGTTCCCCCTATGTAATCAACCTTGTCAGGCAGCTTTTAACTGCGAGGCAAATGCTAAACCTCTCGTTTCTTACGTTCCTTGCACTGAGCAAAGTCTGCGGACATGTCCGGACGTGTCGAAGTGTCACGAAATTGTTTAGAGTGCGTAACTTTACACTCTCAATACGAGTTTATAGATTATGAAAATAGCTGTTGTAGGTTCTACAGGCCTTGTAGGCCAGACCATGTTAAAAGTTCTTGAAGAACGTGAATTTCCTGTGACCACATTATTGCCTGTGGCTTCAGAA
This sequence comes from uncultured Saprospiraceae bacterium, assembly GCA_963746195.1. Classification (GTDB taxonomy): domain Bacteria; phylum Bacteroidota; class Bacteroidia; order Chitinophagales; family Saprospiraceae; genus Opimibacter. Next base: position 1,117,593 of record CAVVAS010000005.1, read on the forward strand.
AATTCAATTGGTCGCACCATCACTTTCAATGACCGGCCTTATGCTGTTATCTCCATGCAGGATGCCATTGACAGCATGCCCGATATCGCTTTATTTTCAGCAGGTGCATCAGTATCAAAAGAATGGGCCCCGGCTTTCGCAGCTGTAGGATGTACCGTCATTGATAATTCATCCGCCTGGCGCATGACGGATGGAATTCCTCTTGCAGTGCCTGAAGTCAATGGTCATATCCTGAAATCATCAGATAAGATCATCGCCAATCCAAATTGCAGTACCATCCAACTGGTTGTCGCTCTGAACCCTCTTCATAAGCGTTTCGGAATTAAACGAATTATTGTTTCTACTTACCAGGCCGTTTCAGGTACAGGGATGAAAGCTGTAAAGCAATACAAAGAAGAGGCTAGTGGCCAGAAACCTTCCGCCCAGGTTTATCCGCATACCATCTTTGGTAATTGTCTCCCTCATTGTGATGTTTTCCTGGAAAACGATTACACCAAAGAGGAAATGAAAATGGTGCATGAAACCCGTAAAATTATGGGCGTTCCGGATATGCCTGTGTCGGCCACCGCGGTTAGGGTTCCCGTCATCGCAGGCCACAGTGAATCAGTTAATATAGAATTGGCGTCAGATGCAGAACTTAACGAAATCAGGTCTGTTCTAAGTCAGGCTCCCGGGGTAAAACTTTATGATAATCCAAGTGCTAATCAATATCCTATGCCGTTATTAGCTGAAGGAAAAGATGATGTATGGGTGGGTAGAATTCGAAAGGATGATTCCAGGGACCGCTGCTGGAATATGTTTATTGTATCTGATAATCTCAGAAAAGGCGCGGCAACAAATGCCGTCCAAATCGCAGAATACCTGGTGAATCATAAACTATTAACTCCTAATATGCAGGGTTCATTTGTCGTTTGATCATAACGAACAAAGGCAAATTTCCGTTAAAAGGGAGATAAAGTCTAAACCCAATGTTAAGCAGGTGTTTTTTGATTGAAAATTGCTATAAAATAACCTAGCTTACCCCTTTCTGAGCGGATTGAATTAGAAATAACAGGAAAACCAACACGTACCGGACAGGTGAAAACCGCAGTCCAACGATTACGCACGATACCAAGTACCAATAAATAATAACGTATGAAGACGAGAATTGTAATGTGGGGGAATAATGAGAAAGAACAGAAGGTTCTTATCGCCATCTCACTGAGAGCTGAAGATAATATTGTAGATCTATACACCTTCCCTTTTGAAAGTTGTTCTGAAGAGTTTTATAACCTTATGCTGAATGAGTGGCGTGAAGCGCACGAAGTTCCATTTCCTGATGGATACACACATTTAGAAAGACCATTGACTGCTTCAGATAGTTTATTGCCCGATAATCTTAAAGTGGATCGTCCGGACATCATTCAACGGGCACAATCTGAATGGCACTTTTTGGTGCTGTCCAATAAATTATATCATTCTTTCCTCAGTGAACTTGAGGATATCAAAGATAAAATCAAAGGCTCCGACGCCTATAAAAATCAACTCTGGGAAGAGATGAAAGAATCGTGGGAGAAAATTCAGAAAAATATTTTTGACAAGACACTGCTCCGTGAGCATGGCCAGCAGTTGCGTGACATGACCAACGATATTTTCAGTCAGCTGAAGAATATGCGCAGGGATATGGACTCCGAAATCGATCGCATCTCTCATGAAATCGCTGATAAGTTCAATACCAAGTTAGACGAGGTCGAACAAAAAATTAAAAGCGGGCTAGGATTACAACCTCTCTTCAATGATTTAAAGCGGCTTCAACAGGAGTTTAAAGACGCCAATTTATCAAGGAATGACAGGGCTAAAATCTGGAAACGCATTGACCTTGCTTTTAAACAAGTCAAAGAGAAAAAATTCGGTGACAAAAGTTCAAAAGATACTTCTGCACTCGATAGGTTGAATCGCCGTTATGAAGGATTGCTTTCAGCGATCGATAAGATGGACAAGTCCATAAAGCGTGATGATAAAGACAAGAGTTTCCAGGATGATCGCATAGCGAATACAGAAGGACAGTTGGAAGCACAGATCCGCATGGCTAAGCTGAAGATGATCGATGAGCGCATCAACTCAAAGAATGAAAAATTGGCTGAAATGCTCAAGACCAAAACAGAATTGGAAGAGCGTATCGCCAGGGAAAAGCGATTTATCGAAGAGCAGAAGAAACAACAAACGATGAAAGTGGAATTGAATGAGGCGAAAGAGACGGTAAAGCAAAAAATAGCCGAAAACATTCACGCCCAGGCTGATCAACAGGATTCTGATGCATTGGAAAAAGCAGCTGATGCTATTGCTGAAAGTAAAACGAAAAAGCCAAAATCACCTTCGAAAGAATCTATTATGGGTGCCATTGGAGATACCCTGGGAGAATCACTCGGACATGTAGGAGATGACCTTGGGGCAATAGCCTCCGTCGTCGCGGATAAAATTGAAGCTACAATGAAAGATTTGAACGTTCAGGCCAAAGCAAAACTGGAAGACATAAAAGAAAAGATTAATAGTGTCGATAAATCAAAAAAGGAAGACGGGGAAGATGCGAAGGATAATGCGAAAGCAGAAGATGGGGACTCAATGAAAAAAGAAAATCTATTTGATTCTCTTGGAGATAAGATTAAGGATGCCGGAGAAGAACTTGGTTCAGCAGCTTCCGGGATGATGGATAAAATCGAGGACGCCGTAAAAGACATCCACGTAAAAGAAGTCGCCCATAACCTGAAAAAGACCCTTGACGAAACTGCAGATAACATTAAAGCAGATGTAAAAGAAAGAGTAAAAGCAGTCAAGAGCAAACTCAATAAGTCAGAAGATAATGCTAAAGAAGAAGAGGCATAGAAATTCCCCGGATACCAGGTGATAAGATTCCAGACCTAATACGTAAAATAAAAAAGGGCGATAAAATATCGCCCTTTTTTATTTACAATTTACAATTTACAACTCACAACAAATTATTCTTTTACGAACTTTTGACTGTACATCATATTCCCGGTTGTTACTTGCATCACATACATACCTGATGTGAATCCCGAAACATCCATGAAATTTTGATTGATTCCCTCGGTAAGAGTCCATTTCTTTGTAGATAGGAGATGACCTGTGAGATCAAAGACATGGATCAAAGCATCACCGGTGTGAGCAGAAGATAATACAATCTGTACCAGGTTCCCTGCAGGATTTGGCATTATGCCCAATGCCGATTGATCATGACTCTCATGTGTTGCACTCGCGACCTGGCTGTCAACAATTGTACCGCGTTCAGGTGCTTCCACACACATTGAAGTTGTCTGATCACTACTCAGGCAGGCTTGAGAATTATAAATGATGGCATCCATGATTTCTGCATCATCCACATACCAGCCATCACCGGATGTATTGGCATCAGTACCGAAACGATACCTGATTTTGACATTCTGTCCAATGTAATCTCTCAAATCAATGTACACCGGATTCATCGCAAGTTCAGTATTGCTCAGGCCTGAATAAGCGAACAGATCAGGAATGGCAAATGTCCCATATTGAAGACGTCTTGGATATCCATTGCGGAATATTTGATTATCTAAAGGAATCCATACGTTTCCACCATCCGTTGAGATTTCCAGGAATCCTCCATCAGCACCGGCTTCCGTATTGTAATAATGGTAGAACCGATATACAGGATAAGTGCCGGAAATCGGATAAGGATCTACATTTTGCAGATAATGTTTTGATATGGTAGCGACATCTCCTACATTCCAGGCTGATGTTCCGCTATGTACGAGTGCATCTTGCGGCAACCAGAAATTAGTCGTAGTCCCGGTCGGATCATAATAAACATCCCATCGTTGCAGCGGATCACCTTCCATATCATCATAATACATGCGGATAGAATTCTTTGATTGATCCGATTGCAACTGGTAAGTGATGGTTATTTCCTGTCCAGCTGCAATAGAAGGAATTGACCAAACTAAACTGTTGCCTGTTGCAGGCGGAATATTTGCTGATCCTTCAAGGTATGTACAACCGTCCGGGATTTGATCTTCAATAAAGACGTTAGTCATATCAAAGTTTTTATAATTGGTCGCTGTCAGGGTGACTACAATTGGCTGACCGGCTACAATTTCAGGTGTCATTGTTTTCTTAAACCGGATCTCATCGAGACATGCTATCGGAAGATCATATCCCTCCTTACCATCTGACCTTATCGCAGGATCACCATCATCTGCATTGACACCAAGACCTCGTCGGGCAAATGCTTTCCAGATCAGGCAGGCATCAGCGCCATCATAATCAATCGAATCTGCTTTCAGTATGGCATTTCGTGCATCAATAAATCCCGGATTGCATGGCTGAAGTTTTAATCCATCCATGACAAGCTGAATGGCTTTATTATTTCCTCCTTGTCCGTGCATGACATCTGGATCCCATCCGTAAGCATCACTGAAATTCCAATACATGTCCCATAACATCACACACCAAACTGAGCCAACTCCATGAGGCACGTCTTCAGTCAAAATATCATCAAACGTATGTGGATCTACTGTCATATCCGTACTGTATGGATATGTCCTGATGCCTCTGCCATCAACTGTTTCATTGATCGCATATGTACCTATACCTCTTCTCTTTGCACCTGTGTCGCCTGGATTAACAGTTGTCACGAGTGCAAAAAAATCGCTCCATCCTTCACCCATGGATGATGCTTCTTCACCGGTCAGGCAATCACTGTTACCGGGACCACCAGTAAGGCGAGTTGAAATACCGTGGGTAAATTCATGTGATATAATACTATAGTCCAGTGAACCATCGTGATTCAGAGGCCCTGAATTGCTTGGAGCAACAAGAGAAACTTTCAATCCATTACCGGCGGCAGCACGAATACGTGCACAATCCGTTTTGCTGATAAACACAGAGGGTATGGTGACCAATGTTGCATTTGCACCTGGTCCCATGGTAATAATGGCATCTTCAAAATTGCATATGATGGCACCAATCGCTCCTGCCATCTGAGCATTATAAACTTTATCGCTAAAGTCGCATAATCCACGATCGATGATGGCTATTTTTCCGGTCAGCGATGTTGTATTGTCTAATGGAACACAACCAAATGTAGGTTGGAAAGATCCGTCATCAATCACAACAGCATCTCCGGTAATGGGAGTAGTGGTGAGAAGCGGACCAAAACTGGCAAGCCCGGTCGTTACTTTTCCTGACAATTCAACAGGTGCCAGTACATCGAGATATTTGCTGCCATTATCCTGGTTCCATGTGAACATTCTCATCCTGCCATTGAATCCGTCAACAGGTGTTGAAAAGTCTGCATTATTCTGGCAGGCAGTTCCTCCATTTGTATCTGTACCACATTGAGTCGGGTTATTATCTCCAAACTGGGCTAATGCATTTACAAAATCTCCCCCTACACCCTGGTTACCGTAATTTTTTGATTGAAAGTTTCCGGCAGCTTCGTCAAATCCATAGTTGAAGGCAAAGTCATGCATAAAATTATTTCTCACAAAGAGATTTGTCACCGCTATATCTTTATTCATCAACGGTTCACCACTCGTATCATAAGGAAAATCAAAGATCAGGTTAGCACCACCATCCAGTTCAGCATCCGGTGTATAAGTCCAGTCACGGTCCAGGAATGCGTGAACATTATTTCCCTGTGTAATGGTGAATTCCGGACCGGCGACTCCATCGGTGTCATGCCATCCGAATGGGGAAGCATTGACATCTTCAATTCCTGATTGTAATTGAAAATCTCCATGATTAGGACTTTCAATCGTTGGAGGTAATGCACGGTATTGAGCTGCTACGACTACCGGGGGAGGAGCCATTTCAAATGCAGGTGCAACATTATCGTCACATGTGACTTCATGAGATAAATAACCTTCTTCAAATGAACAATGTGATGAGAGGTCAACATTTTTTATGATGGACCCATTTCCTGCATCAACATAGGAGGAGTATAAGCGTCCGTCTTTTGTTGATTCAAATTGCATCTTCCATGTGAGGCGATATTCTCCGCCAGGGGTGGAGACGTATCCCAATTGCACAGGAATATCATCTAAAGCAATATCTGATTTAGAATAAACAGGCAGGCCTGAGGAAGTGTGACTTATCAATTCAGGTACAGAACGTGATGAGATGCCAAATGATTTAGCCACTATTCCAATTGCATTTGGTGCATCAATCACAGGCGTACTTTCAGAAAATGGTAAACCATCTGTAATGGTAAGACGATGGCCAATACATGTTACTTTTCCGTTTGGAAGAAATGCAAGATTGATTTCAGTTCCGAAGATTTCAAGTTCATTGAAAGTTTGAACCAGGTGTACATGTACTACACCATTATTGGAAGATGAAAACTGGTCTTTGATCTTCAGGTCTCCGATAGCTTTTTGATCAAGACCGTATTCATTTCTGATGTATTCAGTTGCCTTTGCCTTGTAATCAATCGATTGAGCGGAAAGGGATGAAATAAAGAAGAACGACAGAAGGCACATTGCTTCTGCAACTATTAGTTTTTTCATAATCTGGAATAAGTAAGAAAAATGCAGGCCCAAAATTAGTCAATCTTGTCTACTCTTTATTCCTGCGGAAATAATCTTGCCTATATTGGTATAGTAAATGACAAAAAAAGGCAGCTGGGTCATCATAGGTCGCCACACCGTGGTTGAAGCGATTGACGCCGGACAGGCGATAGATAAAGTCCTCATTGACAGGCAGGCGAATCTCAATGATGTTATCGAACGATGCCAAAAACTGGAGATCCCGGTCCAAAAAGTACCCAAAGAAAAGCTGGATAAATTTGGTGCCAATCACCAGGGGATTGCGGCTTTCCGTTCGCAGGTAGAATACACTTCACTGGAAGATCTTATCCCTCATCTTTTTGATCAGGGTATCGTTCCACTCCTGATGATGCTCGACAGGGTCACCGATGTTGGAAATTTCGGAGCCATAAGCCGTTCAGTCGAAGTGCTTGGCGCAGATGGTTTAATCTTTCCGGCAAGAGAAACAGCACAACTAAACGCTGATGCAGTCAAAAGATCTTCAGGAGCTTTATTGCGAATACCGCTGTGCAGAGTAAGAGATCTCATCACGACTGTTCGATTTCTTAAAGAAAGTGGTGTTGTTGTGATTGCAACAGATGGAAGAGGAACTACTTCATTACAGGATGTGGATTTCCAGCAACCGGTCGCTATTATAATGGGCTCTGAAGGCCAGGGTGTAGCTCCTGAACTATTGAGATTAGTCGATCATATTGTCTTCATTCCCCAGGCAGGTGAAATGGATTCATTGAATGTTTCTGTTGCCGCAGGGATTATGTTATACGAAGCACAACGTCAAAGATTGTTGAGCGTAGGTTGACCTCATCCGCCTTCACCTTTCCTTCACAACTCTCATCCTCTATTCAACGTTACCATGAGTACCTTTACCACTCTTTATTAATATCATCCTGTTCTCCCGATTTACGTCTTCTATGAATAAGTATTTCTCATTTTTTTCGATCACCCTTTTTTCTGCGTTATTGCTTGTGTCCTGTAAAGGACCAAAAGCAGCCACTAAGGCCCCTGAAGCTTTACCTCATGCTCTTCTTTGGAAAATAGAAATGGCAGATCAACCACCATCTTATTTATTTGGTACCATCCACATGATTCCAAAAGAAGATTATTTTCTTCCATCCGGACTCGATGAAGCATTTGATAAAAGCAAGCATGTCGTCTTCGAAATTGACCTTGATGAAATGTCAGGCATGGAATCACTCATGGGAATGTTATCAAACCTGATGATGAAAGACGGCACCACACTGGAACAACTTCTCACACCCGATGAATACAAAGAAGTAACAGCCTATTTTGATAAAATGGGAATCCCGATGTTCCTCTTGGGTAAAGTAAAGCCTATGTTTTTATCGATGCTTGCAGAAGTCAATATGGATCCAGCGCAAATGCAATCAGATGAAATGGTTTCATATGAAATGAACTTGTATGACCGGGCTCAAAAATCAAAAAAAGATGTCGGAGGCCTGGAGACTATGGCTTATCAAATCTCATTGTTTGACAGTATTCCTTACAAGGATCAGGCTAAAATGCTGGTCGATGCAGTCAGGGGAACAAATGCTGATACAGATTCATACGATCAAACCGTAGAATTATACAAACAACAGAATATTGAAGCCATGATTGATATGGTGGATGAATCGCAGTCGGGGGAAAATAACAATTACGAGAATGTACTCATCAACAACCGAAATAAAAACTGGATCCCGATCATGTCAAAAATGATGAAAGATGGCCCTGTTTTTTTTGCCGTTGGTGCCGGCCATCTTGCGGGCGAACATGGGGTCCTCAGCCTACTCAAACAACAAGGATACAAAGTAACGCCTGTCTCTGTTTATAAAGCAACAGCACCAAAAAAGATTTGATTTACTTATAATAAACATTCCTGCTTACGGAAAATCATTTACTATTTAAAGGAGATCCGCAATTGTGACAAAACACGGAATTTTCGAGATGATCAGTATTGCCGCAATTTGGGCATAAAATTTTTTTTCTTTCACGTGAGGCTAAGACACGGTAAGATATTTCTGCAGTGACAATCCCTGTTGGTACTGCAATCACGCCATACCCAAGTACCATGACAATTGCGGCGAGAATTCTTCCTGCCACGGTTACCGGAACTGTATCTCCATATCCAACAGTCGTCAATGTCTCAATAGCCCAAAAAATTCCCTGGGGTATGTTTTGAATACCTGGGTTATATCTTGACTCCGCCATGTACATTAATGCCCCGGTAAATATCGAAGCAATCACAACAAAGGAGAGAAAGACCGTGATCTTGACACGGCTGGCCCGTAAAGCATTGCCAACAATAGCACCTTCGCGCACAAAGTGTCCCATTTCAAATATTCGGAATACCCGAAGCAATCTCAGGACCCTGATGACAAGCAATTGATGCATTCCTATGAAAATAAAAGACAGGTAAGTTGGAATAATCGAAAGGATATCCACAATACCAAAAAAGGAAGTGGCATATTTCATGCTATTCCTCGCCGAATAAAAGCGAAGACCATATTCAATAGTAAATACAACTGTGAAAGCCCATTCTAGGTCATTTAATAACCATCCTATTTTACCCCGCACCTGGACCATGGATTCCAGCATGACCACAATAACACTGAGGATGATCAATGAGGTGACCACTATGTCAAAGCGGTGGCCGGCCTTTGTATCATTGAGGAAAATAATTTGATAAAGTCTTTCTTGTAGTTGATTTCTCTTGGCCATTCGTTCTATTTTGTTTGTCGGAGAAAACGCCAACAAATCCATAAAGCCCCAGGATGGAGTATTCTCCTGCAGCTAACTTTAAAGTTATAATTTCCCTTTCAGATATTGCCCGGTTATTGATTCCTTACAGGCTGCTATTTTTTCAGGAGTGCCCTGGCATACAAGTTTTCCTCCCTCATCACCACCTCCTGGTCCCAAATCGATCACCCAATCAGCAGTCTTAATGACTTCCATATTATGTTCGATGATCAATACAGTATGTCCTTTTTCTACAAGAGCATTCAGGGCATTCATCAGGATATGAATATCATGAAAATGAAGACCGGTCGTAGGCTCATCAAAAATGAAAAATAAATGGCGATCATCCCGGTCTCTTGTCAGAAATGAAGCCAGTTTGACGCGTTGTGCTTCACCTCCTGACAATGTACTGGAAGCCTGTCCAAGTTTTATATAACCCAATCCAACATCCTGCAGTGGCTTTAATCTTTCAGCAATCTCTTTTTCATCTTCAAAAAATTCAATAGCTTCATCAACACTCAATTCAAGAATATCATAAATATTTTTCCCCTCATATTTTATTTCAAGGATCGGTTTTTGAAAACGTTTGCCACCGCATTCATCGCATACAAGTTTGACATCAGCCAGGAATTGCATTTCAATGATGATCTCTCCATCACCCTTACAAGTTTCACATCGACCGCCTTCTACATTGAAAGAAAAATGTTTGGGTTTGTATCCATTCACTTTCGCCAGATGCTGATCTGTCATTAGTTTACGGATAGAATCATAAGCCTTGATATACGTGATCGGATTGGATCTTGAACTACGGCCTAATGCTTGCTGACCGATCACTTCTATTCCATTGATGCGTTGATAGTCTCCCGTGATCGACTTTAATAAATTGAGATTTGATCCGGCAGTGAATCCAAGAACCTGTGACAACACCGGTTCAAGAACGTGCCGGACTAAAGTTGTTTTTCCTGATCCACTCACACCTGTTACCACTGTCATACAGTATAGTGGAATTTCCACACTCACATTTTTAAGATTGTGCAGCCGTGCCCCATTAAGAAATATCTTATTTGAAGAGGTGCGCCTTTTTGCAGGAGTCGGTACTGCTTTTCGTCCGGTGAGGTATTGATAAGTCAGGCTTGTTTTACCAGGAGGACCCTTTTCAATAAATTCATCATAAGCACCCTGGTAAACGATTTCTCCGCCATGAATACCTGCCATCGGACCAACATCAATGATATAATCAGCCTGCTTGATGATTTCTTCTTCGTGTTCTACTACAACTACTGTATTGCCGAGGTCTCTTAATTCATATAAGACTTTCAACAGCTGTCCTGTATCCTTTGGATGAAGGCCAATGCTGGGTTCATCAAGAATATACAAAGAACTGGTAAGATTACTTCCAAGATTACGCGTCAGATGGATACGTTGTGTCTCACCACCACTGAGTGTAGAAGATATTCGTTCGAGGTGAAGATATCCCAGCCCCACTTCACTCATCGTTCTTAACCGGTTGCGGATTTCAAGCAATATTCTCGCAGCAGTTGACTCTTCGTGCTTGGTTAGTTTTAATTGTTCAAAAAATTTGCGAAGATCCTTGATGGACATATTTGCCAATTCAGGAAGTGACTTGCCACTGACTTTTACGTAGGTGGCTTCAGGCCTGAGTCTTCCACCTCCGCATTCAGTGCAGGTGGTTCGGCCACGATATCGGGCAAGAGTTACGCGGTTTTGTATTTTATAACTGGCATGTTCAAGTTCTTTGAAATAATGATTAATACCGCGAATGTCACCGCTTCCATCCCAAAGCAATTTTCGTTCTGCCGCGGATAATTCAGCATAAGGTCTGTGAACCGGAAATCCTTGTTTGCTTGCTTTTTTTAAAAAATCCTGTTGCCATAAACTTGATTTCTCTCCACTCCAGGCAGTGACCACGCCTTCATAAACACTGAGTGACGCATTTTGAATGACTTTATCTTCATCGATGCCGATGATCCTTCCAAATCCCTCACATCTTGGACAAGCACCTACAGGATTATTATAGTTGAAAAGTTTTGGTTCGGGTTCAATGAAGGTAAGACCATCCAGTTCGAAGCGATTATTGAATTCTTTTTTTTCACTTCCTTCAATTTCAACGATGCATTCTCCTTCTGCTTCATAAAATGCAGTTTGAACACTGTCAGCAGTTCGTTTTTGAAATTCAATATCATGAGTGACAGGGAATCGGTCGATGACAAGACTTAATTCTCCCTTTTTCAATCCCTGTGCTTTTTGTTTAATGATGTTTTTATGATCTGTCAAGAGATTCATCTATTTTGATCGTCTTCCCTTGCCATTGAATTCGATTATAACCTTTCTGAAGGAGGAGTTGGGATTCTTTTTCAATGGTTCTTTTTTCATCACGGATCAATAATGGTGCTATGATCATGATCCTCGTTTCTTCTGCAAGGCTGGCGATATAATTGACCACATCCGTTACGGTGTCTTTTCTGACTTTTTCGCCAGAAATAGGGCTTATGGTTTGACCGATTCGTGCATAAAGCAGACGGAGGTAATCATAGATCTCGGTCATGGAGCCGACAGTACTCCTGGCATTTCCGCCTGAAACTCGCTGCTCAATAGCAATGGCCGGACAGATACCTCTTATAAGGTCCACGTCCGGTTTTTTCATTCTGTTCAGAAACTGCCTGGCATAAGAGCTCAGACTTTCCACATATCTACGCTGACCCTCAGCATATAAGGTGTCCATGATGAGGGAAGATTTGCCTGATCCTGAAAGGCCCGTGACTACGACCAATCGGTTTTTCGGAATGGTGACATTGACATTTTTAAGGTTATTGCTACGAGCGCCAATGATCTCAATCTGCTTGATGGAAGGGCGGGGTAAGGGAGCAGTGGATGAAAGGCTTTTGGGTTTTCCCGGCATTTTGGAATGTTTTGGCTTAGTTTTTGTTGATGTCCTAACAGGTTATTCTTTGGATAAGTTGCCAGGCAGCACTAATCCGGGGGTGGTCGTTAAGTTCATGTTAAAGAATTCACCACTTTGTAATTTAATTTGCACAAAGAAAGGAATTCTCTTAGTTTAGCAGCGAAATTATCAATTGGTCAATCTAAATTAGTTCTATAGACACTACTCTACACTGTTTTTAAGGCAAGGATTTAAGCTTAAATCCGATTATTTCTAACCGCTAAAACATGTGTAGTATGCAAGTGCAACCGCTCAATGACCAACAACTTATAGATTTCTACCTGGCCGGAGACGAGGCCGCATTTTCAACACTTCTTCATCGCCACAAGGCAAAGATTTATTCATCGATCTACATGTTTACCAAAGATCGTGAACTGGCCGATGACCTTTTCCAGGACGTATTTATCAAAATCATTGATACCCTCCGGAAAGGAAAATATAACCACGAAGGAAAATTTCTTCAGTGGGCACTGAGGATCTCCTACAATATGTGCGTCGATCAATTCAGGCGCTCCAAAAGACGTACAAAAGTTTCTCCTACAGAAACCTTCGACATCTTTGATGTGCTCGAATGCGAAGATCCAAACATGGAGATGAGCATGATGCGTGATCAGACGTATGATCGCGTACGGACTTTAGTCGACATGCTTCCATCCGAACAACGTGAAGTAGTCATTCTAAGGCATTATGCCGATATGTCTTTCAAAGAAATTGCATGCCTCACTGATGTGAGTATTAATACTGCTCTTGGTCGTATGCGTTACGCCCTGATCAACATTCGTAAGTTGATCGAAGAGAAGGAACTAGTGATTTGATCCCCCAAAAGATTTTGTGGAAAGCGAACCGGTTATCTAATCAGTTCGCTTTTTTTTTGTGCCTTTCCGGGAAAAATATCTTTGTGCCTTTGTGGCGAAAATATCAAGGGGCAAGTCGGTCGACAGACCAGTTCTCCCCTTTTTCATTTTTAAGAAACCTGAACCGGTCATGCAACCTGTCCGGCCGTCCTTGCCAAAATTCAATCATTTGAGGTTTGACAAGATATCCACCCCAATATTCAGGAAGAGGAATTGAATCGTTGTTTTTAAATCGATCACTGATCTGACTGACATTGTCTTCAAGAAATTTTCGATCCGGAATCACCTGGCTTTGTGGTGATGCCCATGCTCCGATCTGGCTGCTCTTCGGCCTGGATTGAAAATAAGATTGAGATTTTTCCATTGAAAGTTTTTCCACCAATCCTTCAATGCGAACCTGGCGTTCTAATTCTTTCCAAAGGAAGACAAGAGCGGCTTTTGGATTTTCAGCCATTTCAACAGCCTTGTGACTTTGATAATTCGTATAAAATTCGAAGCCTTCATGCGTGACTCCCTTTAAAAGAACAATCCGCGCAGACGGCTGTCCTTCTTTATTCACAGTTGCTAAAGTCATTGCATTGGGTTCCACTATTTCTTCTCCCACAGCTTCATGCCACCATGAAATAAACTGATCTATAGGATGAGCTTCCAGGTCCCCGAGATCAAGGCTACCTTTTAGATATGATTTACGTATGTCATCAATGTTCATCTCAATGATAAAGATATGCAGCATTTTGGTGAGATCGCGAGAGACGTGAGAGGGGATTTTGACAATGTAAAATGTAGAGACGAGATTAATCGCGTCTCTACCAATGACCTTGACCTAAAACCAAACCGGCTGCCAAGACCAAAAACCAAAGACCGAATAATCCAATACCTTGTTGCCGATTCCATTCGTTTATCCTCGAGTAATTTAAATTCATCATGCCCTTGTTTTACAAAATATTTCATCCGGAGATCTTCCAGGGAAGCATCTCAAAGAAGAAATATTTTGAAGGATGGTATTTCAAATTGGTTTCATCAGATGAAAAGCATGTTGCGGCTATCATTCCGGGAATAGCGATATCCGGCCGAAAGGATAAACACTCTTTTATTCAGACATTCAATGGCATTAGCCATACAACAAATTATCACAGCTTTCCTATTGAAGAATTTAAAGCTGATAAGAAATTGCTCGATGTAACCATTGGGAATAATCATTTTACAAAAAACGGGATCACTTTGGATTTGCCGGAAATGAAAGGAGAAATCACTTTTTCAAATTTGGTTTTGCCGAAAAGAACCAGAACGAGTCCGGGAGTCATGGGTTGGTATTCTTTTGTTCCGTTTATGCAGTGCAAGCATGAGGTCATCAGCTTGCATCATCAATTAACCGGCAAGACGTTAGGTGATTTCGGCGAAATCAGTTGGGACAGCGGAGTGGGATACATAGAAAAAGACTGGGGCTCTTCATTCCCGAAATGCTGGGTATGGTTACATAGCAATCATTTCGGTTCAACTCACCGTGCTTCCCTGATGGCATCAATAGCACATATTCCCTGGATGGGAAGGTATTTTCCCGGATTTATTGTAGTGTTCAGGCTGGATGATGCCGAATACAGATTTGCCACTTATAATCAGTCATTGATGAAGTGCCTTGTATTTAAGGATACCTTGTTTTTAGATTTTAAGAAAAATGATATTCAACTTTCTATCGTCGCCCATCGCGGAGTAACAGCTTCATTGCAAACACCCATTCAGGGCCAGATGAAAGGAAAATTGAATGAAAGTATGTCTGCCAAACTCGATGTCAAATTATTGAATGGGAGCCACGAAATATGGTCCTCCATTGGAACCACCGCCGGACTCGATGTTTCCGGAGATACATCAATTTTGGAAAGCTCAGGCTGGAGACAATAGGGTGAATCAATTCTGTCGTCTAAATTTGCTTTCATGATCAGGATCGTTTTAATGGCAATGTGGCTTGGTTTCGCGATTACCTCATTTGGACAGACGCAACCGAATCCTTTTGATCTCCAGTATCGTCCGCGGCACATCGTTCAATCCTCCACTCCGGTAAAGCCTAAATCAGAAATAGATTCTTCCGTTTATAAGACTCCAGTCACTAAGCCAATTGAGGCTCCTTCACCTGGTCAATTGAACAAGACTGGTATTGACACTTCATCCAACAAAATCCATAAAGATTCCTCAGTATCGAAAACTACCAATAATCCTTTTGAGATGGGAAAGGGTAAAGGGGCAATGGATTCGACCAGTGGTTCAGTGAATAAAGCAGAAGAAAAGGCTGCAGATGAAGTAAAAGTTATTCCCCCGATCATTTCAATAAAAAAAACAGGAAAAGGGATCCAGGTCTTTTTCATTCTCCTGAGCTTGCTATTCCTGATTTTTATAGTCAATGTCGAGCGCAGTTTTGTCCGGGACCTTTGGCGGGTGATTTCCAATGAAAACTATAGTTCACTCCATCTCCGGAATCAAAGGAACACGATGCGACAGATCCTTCTGGTCATGGGGTATTCCATTTTTATCTTCCAGGCCGGGATCTTTTTGTTTCATGTGATGACCATTTTCGGCCTCCAAAGTCGATTTTTGGTTAATATTTGGGCCTGCATAGGGCTCATCCTTATGATCTATCTTGCCAGGCATGGCTTCATCAGGTATCTACGCTGGTTGTTCAACAATGATAAGGAAATGACGCTCTTTGGGTTTGACATCAGCATCTTCAATGTTATGGTGGGACTAGTGCTGTTACCGGTAAACATCGTTTTAAATTTTGGACCTGAAAATTTAGCTAAACCACTGATTATCATAGGGCTGCTGGCTATTGGTGTCGCTTATGTCATGCGGCAGCTCCGGTGGATGTTCACTGCCCGTCACCTGATCAGCAATAGTCTATTTCTCTTTTTTGTTTATCTTTGCGCCGTCGAAATCTTACCCTTGTGGGCTATTTCGAAGTTTTTCTGGTAAGTGATTGATCCATTAAAAACCGCCGAATGGGTACAAACAGTTTAAACGCAAGTCCAATAACCACCGCAAAACGCACCGTGAAGACCATATTGGTCTCACAGCCCAAACCAGAACGATCACCTTACTACGACATTGAGAAGAAATATGCCCTCCATATAGACTGGAGGCCCTTCAATCACGTAGAACCGGTCTCCGAGAAAGAATTCAGGAAACATCGGATCCGACCCGATGAATTTCAGGCCGTTGTCATGACGAGCAAGAACAGCATTGACCATTTTTTCCGTATTTGCGAGGAAATGAGGATCAAGGTCTCACAAGACATGAAGTACTTCTGTACCTCGGAAACTGTAGCTCACTACCTTCAAAAATTCATTCAATACCGTAAACGCAAGGTTTTTGTAGGTGAAAGATCGATCCAGGACCTGAGCGGTCCGCTTCAGAAACATAAATCTTCCACCAGGTTTTTGGTTCCGTGCTCCAACCTCGGCAAAGAAGATGTGATCGACTACCTCAAAGCAAAAGAGGTCAATTTCGAATCCGCCGTCATGTACAACTCGGTGTCCAGCGATCTTTCCGATCTCAGGGATATCTTTTACGACATGCTCATCTTCTTCAGTCCGCAGGGAATAGAATCATTGTTTGAAAATTTCCCTGACTTCAAGCAGAATAATACACGCATCGCTGTTTTTGGAAACATCACAGCAAAAGCTGCTGAAGATCACCATTTACACATTGACGTGATTGCACCTGCACCTGGTATTCCTTCGATGTCCATGGCACTGGATAAATATCTCCAGGAATCGAATGGGGAGAATCATAAATAAAATTTATTTTCTTCATTGAGATAAATATAGGATCATACACTTACGGGTGCTGTGAAACGAAGTCTGTCAACGTCATCAAGTGTTCAACTGGAAAAACCTGAAGAAGGAATCCATGCATTGAAATGCTTTCTCCATATTTTTTATATGAATTGAATAGAATGTATAAGGAAACCGCTCCACCCATTCTACTAGTTGTGCGTCTCTCAAAATTTTAAGGTGGTCAGATAATGCTTCTTTACTAATAGGATGTTTTTCGGCGATGACCTGGACGCATAAAGGACCTTCACTTTGGAGTTGTCGGAGGATCATTAGTCTGGCAGTGTGACCAAGTGCTTTGGCGAAGCTGCTGGTGATTTGATCATTGGCGGGGTATAGGTATTGTTTGGAACGTGCCATGATATTGGTTTTAAAAGGTGAAGAAATAACATAGAAGTCTTCAACCGTTGCATCGTGAAGATTTCGGCGAAAACTATTCCATCTGATACTATATGTCTCGAGAGAGGTAAAATGTTACCCTGAAAACGAAATTTTTTTTAGATTTTTCTAATTTGAAAAAATACCTGCCTCTAAAATCCTTAAGAAGATTGCTGAAAAAACTTATCTGTCTTTTTGAACGTTGAGAAATTTGGTAAATAAAGATCAAATAAGAGCCTTTTTGAATGGATTGATGACCATTTATAAGAAATGAAGTAAACGCCACGAGAAAGAACTGGAAACATTAAATTCATGGATTAATTCTGAAATCCAAAAAATATTTAAACCAATTCTATGTAACATATTGAATGGTAACACAGCATTATAATACCTAACTGAACCCCCATAATTATATTATTTGATGATCCCTACATTATCAAGACCCGCATTTATCAATTCGTTACATCAGCGAGTGATCTATCAAGAGCTTCCCGGGTCATCAGCTCATCAACTTATGGCTCACCCGGTAAGAAAAGCTGATCCTTTCGCAGACCTTTCCAATAAACGAGATGCGGCAGTGATGATCATTCTTTTTGAGAAAACGCCCGGGGATTTTCAATTGATTTTCATTCGCCGCACCATATCAAAAAGTGCTGATAAACACTCAGGTCAAATTGCTTTTCCTGGAGGGAAAACAGAATTATCGGATCCTGATTTGATGTATACGGCATTAAGGGAAACTCAAGAGGAAATTGGAATTGATCTGACGCAGATTGATGTGCTCGGAGCTCTAAGTCCTTTATATATCAATGTCAGTAAATTTTTAGTTCATCCTTTCCTTGCCTGGTCATGGACAACTCCTGTTTATTTGAGACAGGAAAGTGAAATAGAAGAGGTTCTTGAGCTGCCATTATCATCTTTCATGGATACTGCTTCAATCCAGGAAACCAGGATCAACCTCGCCTCTGGAATTATACTCAATCATGTCCCTTGTTACGTGGTTAATGACCACCTGATCTGGGGTGCAACGGCTATGATGATGAGCGAATTATTGGAGATCATTCGACGTGATTAAAGGTTGTCACCCGGCAATTCCGTAATTTTATCCATTCATGGAGCCTAATCAACCTGTCATAGCCTACCAGCCAAAGCACCACATCCGGATTGTGACAGCCGCTTCTTTGTTTGATGGCCACGATGCCGCCATCAATGTCATGCGGCGAATCATGCAGCGATCCGGGGCGGAAATCATCCATCTTGGCCATAATCGCAGCGCCCGGGAAATCGTCGATACCGCGATCCAGGAAGATGTGCAGGGCATAGCCTTGACATCCTACCAGGGAGGACACAATGAATATTTCAAATACATCTTTGACATGCTTCGTGATAGAGGAGCAGGCCATATTAAAATTTTTGGTGGAGGTGGCGGTACAATCCTGCCTTCTGAAATCGAAGCTTTGCAGAAATATGGAATAGCCAGGATTTATTCTCCTGATGATGGACGTCACATGGGTCTTCAGGGGATGATCAACGATCTTCTTCAGAAATGCGATTTTCCACTTGGCGAAAATTTAAATGGAGAATTAGCCAAGTTGTCATCGAAAAATCATCTTGCGATTTCAAGAATGATCACAGCTGTTGAAAACTTTCCTGATCAAAATCAATATTGGATTTCGATAATTTCTGCAAAAGCAAAAGAAACTGAAGTTCCTGTATTAGGAATTACCGGAACAGGCGGTGCAGGAAAATCAAGTATGATCGACGAGATCATCCGCAGGTATCTTCTTGATTTCCCCGATAAAGATCTTGCAGTAATCTCTGTTGATCCAAGTAAACGTAAAACAGGAGGAGCACTGTTAGGTGACAGGATTAGAATGAATGCATTGGTCTCTAACAGAGTGTACATGCGTTCACTTGCAACACGTCAATCAAATTTAGCTTTATCAAAACATATTCAGCAGGCTATCAATATTCTTAAAGCCGCATCATTTGATCTGATTATACTTGAGACATCAGGTATCGGACAATCTGATACGGAAATAGTGGATCATGCTGATATGTCACTCTACATCATGACTCCCGAATTTGGAGCCGCTTCACAATTGGAGAAAATTGACATGCTCGATTTTGCGGACGTGATCGCTATCAATAAATTTGATAAGCGTGGAGCCCAGGATGCATTGCGTGATGTACGTAAACAATACAAGCGCAATCACAACCTGTTTGATGTGGCGGATAAGGATATTCCCGTATTTGGAACCATCGCCTCGCAATTCAATGATCCCGGTACAAATGGATTGTATCTCAAGATCATTGAAATTCTTCGTGTGAAGACGAAGCATGAATTCAAATCAACAATGAAATTCAAGACGGGTGACAGTGAGAAAATTTATATCATTCCGCCGCCCCGAATAAGATATCTCAGTGAGATCGCTGAAAACAATCGAAAATATGATACCTGGGCCAATGATGAAGCCCGCAAATCAGGATTGTTATATTCCCTGCTTCAATCGGAAAAACATTTTGAAGAATCCGAAAATAAGGAGGTGGCTACAAAACTGAAAGCTGAATTTGATAGGCTCAAACAGGATGTAGATGGAGATGTGTGGCGATGGATCGAAGAGTGGCCTGACATAAAAAGAATGTACGTGGAAGACGATTACGTCTACAAGGTTCGGGGAAAAGATATCAAAGTTGAAACGTCTACAAAATCACTCTCTGGCACTCGTATTCCGGTTGTAGCATTACCAACCGCAGAAGATTGGGGTACACTTGTACATTGGGTGACGCAGGAAAATTTACCAGGTAGGTTTCCGTTCACTGCAGGAATATTTCCATTTAAGAGAAAGGGAGAAGATCCCACAAGAATGTTTGCAGGCGAAGGCGGACCTGAACGGACGAACAAGCGGTTTCATTATGTATCACTGGATATGCCTGCCATCAGGTTGTCTACTGCATTTGACAGCGTGACACTTTATGGAGAAGATCCGGATCATCGTCCTGATATATATGGAAAGATTGGTAATTCGGGTGTCAGCATTTGCTCGCTTGATGATGCGAAGAGATTATATTCCGGGTTTGATCTTTGCGATCCGAAGACATCAGTATCAATGACGATCAATGGTCCTGCTGCAACGATTTGCGCTTTCTTCATGAATGCTGCGATCGATCAGCAATGTGAAATCTATATCAGGGAAAATAAACTTGAATCTAAAGTTGAAGCAGCTTTAAAAAAGAAATATGATGATCTCGGAATGCCCAGGCCGAAATATGATGCCGCTATTCCTGAAGGGCATAGTGGGCTCGGATTGATGTTGCTTGGGATTACGGGCGATGAAGTGCTTGATCCGGAAACATATGGAAAGCTTAAATCCAAAGCACTTAATTCAGTGCGCGGAACTGTTCAGGCGGATATTTTAAAAGAAGACCAGGCCCAAAACACATGTATTTTTTCAACTGAATTTTCATTGAGGCTGATGGGCGATATGCAGGCCTATTTTATTGATGAAAATATTCGCAATTTTTATTCGGTATCGATTTCAGGATATCATATAGCTGAGGCAGGTGCCAATCCCATCACACAATTGGCATTTACGCTGTCAAATGGATTCACATTTGTTGAATATTATTTGTCGAGAGGACTGGCCATTGATGATTTTGCACCGAATCTTTCTTTTTTCTTTTCAAATGGAGTAGATCCTGAATATGCCGTCATCGGAAGGGTAGCGCGTCGCATCTGGTCAAAAGCCATGAAATATAAATACGGCGGAAATGATCGATCACAGAAATTGAAATATCATATTCAGACGAGTGGCCGTTCTCTTCACGCGCAGGAAATTTCATTTAATGATATCCGCACCACATTACAGGCTTTATATGCCATTTATGATAATTGCAACAGCCTTCACACAAATGCTTATGATGAAGCCATAACAACTCCTACCGAAGAAAGTGTGAGAAGAGCGATGGCTATTCAATTGATCATCAATAATGAATTAGGCCTCGCGAAAAATGAAAATCCTCTCCAGGGTGCATTTATCATTGAAGAATTAACTGACCTGGTTGAAGCGGCAGTATTAATTGAGTTCGATCGTATTACGGAACGAGGAGGAGTTTTAGGCGCGATGGAGACCATGTATCAGCGAAGCAAGATCCAGGAAGAAAGTCTTTATTATGAAACATTGAAACATTCCGGAGAATATCCGATTATAGGTGTCAATACTTTTTTATCTAAAGAAGGTTCTCCAACGGTCCTGCCTCGTGAAGTCATCCGTGCTACTCCTGATGAAAAAGAATCCCAGATCAGGAGATTAAAAGAATTGCAGGCTGCAAGTGCTTCAACATCCGCAGCATCACTTAAGAAACTTCAACTGGTCTCCATGCACAATGAAAACACATTTGAAGCATTGATGGAAGCATCAAAGACATGTTCGCTCGGACAAATTACGCATGCGCTCTACGAAGTGGGAGGACAATATCGGAGGAACATGTAACTCTCCAATAGCCACTGTATGGAGTTTGCTCCTGCAGTCAACTAGTTGTTGGAGCAAACTCCAACAACGGCAGAACGCCAAAGCAAGAGTTTTCTCCTGCATTCAGATTTATACAATTATTTCTTTTCGAAACTGGTAAATACCGTAGCTGTATTATGTGCCGGAGCTCCTGAAATTGGAACAGTAATATCAAGGTCATTCCGCAAACGGAGTTTAGACCCGGTCATTTCCAGGATGATTGATTTAGTAGTTTCACCATTGATATCCTGTATTAGTGTATCACCTTTGATCGACCATGCGCCGGGATCTGAATCGACAGGTACCTCAATCGTATCCATTGTAGTTGTTCCTAAGAGAACTGTAGTGTATAAAGCGTTATACGAACCCGTTGAGGTAAATTGATCAGGATTTTCGGTGAATTTTGTCGTTGCATTGTACGTAATACCCTGGAATGAAAATGTGCCTGAAACGTTCAGGCCACCCGGATCAAGTAAGATCATGCCATCATCGCAATGAGCGTCGGTCATTTTCCATTCACCCACCAGGCTGCTATTGACAGCATCATCCTTCTTGCATTTTGTTACAGATAAAGCTATGAGAAGTAGAAGAATTAATCCGGATGTAAATTTCATAAATTAATGATTTTAATTAGTGGAGTCTGAAAGGAATGAAGGTAATTATATTATCGGTGAAAAGAAGAACTAGCATTAAAACATTTGGAGAATAGGAAAGGTTTTGATGTGAATCTTATCCCATTGAATGCAATAAAAAATTCAATGCTTCGACCTGCTTCACTCATCCTCGTGCTACACTTCGACACTCTCATCCTTTACTCATCCAGCTCAGTGCAAGCAGCTCAGCAACCATCCAAAATCCAAAATTAGATTAAGGGAGATCTCCCAATTGTGGCCTGATGATTATTTCTTCTACAACAGATTGAGGGCTCATCTTTAAAATGGACATGACTGCTTCTGCCACATCTTCAGGTTTCATCAATCGATCATCAGGAAAATCAGCACCTTCCCATGAGCCGGACCATGTCGAACCGGGCATAATCGCGGTCACCTTTATTCCATAAGGTTTCATTTCTTCACGCAATACTTTACTAAAACCAAGCATCGCAAATTTGCTGATGGTATAAGAACCTCCATTGGGGTACGACATGAAACTGGCGATTGAACACATATTGATGATGCTGCCTTTTTTTCGTTTCATCATTCCGGGAAGAATTTCCCTGGTGAGATGATAGGCACTGTAAAGATTTGTTTCGATCATATTTTCCAGCGCGCCATCTTCTTCCTTGTGGACTGATCCGGGATAAAAAATACCCACGTTATTGATTAATAAATCAATTTCGGGCCACAATTGATTCATTGTCTTCCCATAATTGATTGTTTCATCTTTTTTTGAAAAATCAACCCGATGCGTTAGGAATTCCCGTCCGGGGAACAATTCCATTGTTTCTTTTTTGAGGGCTGCCAGATCTGAATCATTTCTTGAAGTGACGGCCACATTCCATCCCTCTTTCATTAAAGCATGCACAATTGCAAGACCGATCCCTTTAGTTGATCCGGTGACGATAGCATTCATATCCTATAAACATATCTATTTTTTTATTGGCAAAGGATAAGAAATCAGGATTCGGATTGTTTTCTTTGGCATTTGCCGATCTTGCCTACTTTTACCTAATACTTGAAGTGCAGCAATGAAGCATAATTTTATCTATCACCTGGGAAGGTATTTGACCTGGATGTTCCAGGTTTTCTCCAGGCCGGAGAATATGCGCATGTACTGGAAAGAGACGATGCGCCAGATGAATGATATAGGGATAGGTTCTCTCATTATCGTCATCCTCATCTCCACGTTTATGGGAGCTGTGATGGCCGTTCAGATCAGTTATCAGCTTGGCGGCCAGCTTATACCCAGGTATTACGTCGGTTATCTTGTGAGGGATATTACGATTATTGAATTAGCCCCGACCATTACCTGCCTGGTGCTTGCCGGGAAAGTGGGTTCAAACATGGCTGCTGAGATCGGGGGAATGCGGCAAAAAGAGCATATTGATGCTATGGAGATTATGGGGGTCAATACTTCCGCATTTCTTGTTATGCCAAAGATTTTCGCAGCATTATGTGTTGTTCCGCTGCTCGTCGCTGTTGCTGCCCTCGTAAGCATTGCCGGAGCTTTTATTGCCAGTGTACCCACCGGTTTATTTACAGGAGCTGAATATGTAGAAGGAATAAGAGCTTTCTTCGAACCCTATAACGTATTTATGATGTTTGTCAAAGCGGTGGTTTTTGGTTTCATACTTTCTTCTATATCCTGTTACCAGGGATATTTTGTCAGTGGTGGAAGCATTGAATTGGGCAAAGCAAGTACGACCGCAGTGGTGATGAGCAACATTGCCATATTAATAGCTGATTATTTTATCGCAGTACTTCTCACACAATGATACGCGCAGAAAACATATCAAAATCTTTTGGTGATCAGTCCGTGCTTGAGGACATTAATCTGGAATTTGAAGTTGGCAAAACAAATTTGATCATTGGTCGAAGCGGTGCCGGAAAAACTGTGTTACTGAAGATATTGGTAGGACTATATCAACCAACTTCGGGGACTATCTGGTATGATGATGTCAATTTTACAGCACTTGACAAGAAAAGTATCAGGGACATAAGGATGAAGGTGGGTATGCTCTTTCAGGGGACGGCGTTATTTGATTCGATGACCATTGAAGAAAATATCCGATTCCCAATGGATATGTTTACCACAAAGACACCTAAAGAAAAATTAGATCGAGTCAACTATTGTCTTGATCGGGTAAATCTTCAGGATGTCCTGAAAAAATTTCCTTCACAACTCAGCGGAGGAATGCAGAAGAGAGTAGGTATCGCACGTGCGATTGTTTTGGAACCAAAATATCTTTTTTGCGACGAACCGAATTCAGGACTTGATCCCAAGACCAGTCTTGTGATCGATGAATTGATCCATGACATTACTGTGGAGAAAAATATTACGACCATCATCAATACACATGACATGAATTCGGTGATGGAGATCGGTGATAATATCGCGCTCATTCATGAAGGAAGATTGGCGTGGGAGGGTAATAAAGAGGAAGTTCTTACTTCGAAAAATGAAATCCTCCAGGGATTTGTTTTTGCTTCACCCTTCTTGCAGAAGGTGAGGGACCTTCATGTGGAAGAATAATAATAAAGGCTATGGCGAAGGAAAAACTATAGGCATTGAGCAATTGGCTATTATCAACAGGCAAATAAACATTAAACACTAAATAATAAAGCAGATAACCGATTAATCAAATAATCATTTAAAAATCCAAAATCCAAAATCCAAAATCCAAAATCCAAAATCCAAAATCCAAAATCATAATGGTGCCCGGGGAGGGACTCGAACCCTCACATCCAATTGGACACATGCCCCTCAAACATGCCTGTCTACCAATTTCAGCACCCGGGCGGATGGGGAGCGAAGATAGGAGAAATGGAATAATGAGCAAGGAACATGGAATAAGGAATTTTGAAGAGGAACCTGGCACATTGATTCCGATCTCAAATTAATATTATCCTTATTTATAATACATAACACATTAAAAAATATTATAATACAAAAAATCAATTTTCCGAAATCCAATATTGACTGCAAATGAATCAAATAAACATGCTTGTTTTTTGGATTTAAGGCCGGAATTGATACCTTTATGACACCCGGAAAGACGAATCAGCCCATTAAAGTTTTTTATATATATTCTAAACTTTTAACACTGCAAAGCCGTTATCCTATTGATTTTGAAAATACCATGCAGGGAAAGCCTGTCTGCTATAAAGATGTAGTTTTCTTATTTTGAGACCTTAGTCGAAAAAGCTCGTCACAAATGTGTGCACGGGCTTTTCGACATTTAAGTGAAAAGTGTAGAGTGAAAAGTGAAAAGTGAAAAGCGAAAAATAGCCGACTTATTTTTTCGGAAGATTGCTTTTGGCGGTTTTTATTGAAGAAATGAGCATTGCCCGGATTTCTCTACAATCAGAGAGAAAGACATTAAATTCTTCTTGATTAATGTATCCGGTTTCTTTTAGAAGCATCAGCCAGTATTCTGTTTCGTTAGCCTCCTTAAGTGTCACGCTCAATTTGTAAATAAAATCAAGTTTTGTTTGAGCAAATTCAGCTTCATGGATGTTAGCACCGATCGAGGTGCCGCTTCTTAAAATCTGATTGCTCAAAACGTAATCTCTTCCGGTTTGCAAGATTTGAGATAGTTTAACGATTTGAACGGCAAAAGCGAAGCTTTTGTCCCTTAAAGGTGACTGTTTCATAACTGGTTAGTTTTTAACGGCTAAGTAATCGCACTAAATTAAGATATTGGAGGTTAGATATGGATGTGAAGTATACCAAGACTTTTCGCTTTTCTCTCTACGTTTTTCACTTAATTTTGTAATCTAATTACCCCCTGTTCATGCCAAACTTCGTTCATCTCCACAACCACACCCATTACTCTTTACTTGATGGTGCCTCTCATATTCCGGCACTGATGGATAAAGCTGTTGCAGATGGACAGAAGGGAATCGCCATCACAGATCATGGTAACATGTTTGGCGCTTTTGAATTCGTGTCAGAAGCAAAGAAGAGGAATCTGAAAGCAGTTGTAGGCTGTGAATTTTATTTGGTGGAAGACCGCCACCGAAGACAATTCCAAACATCAAAAGGTGAGCGTGACAATCGTTATCATCAGCTCCTTCTTGCAAAAGATCAAAAAGGATACGAGAATCTTTCCAAATTATGTTCTCTTGGATTTATTGAAGGTGTTTACAGCGGCTTCCCCAGGATTGATAAAGAATTACTATTGCGATATCATGAAGGACTTATTGCTACCAGTTGTTGTATAGGTGCAGAGATTCCTCAAACCATATTGACCGGAAATTTTGAAAAAGCAGAGGCATCATTAAAATGGTGGCTTGACGTTTTCGGTGATGATTTTTACATCGAGCTGCAGCGTCATCGCGGAATGGATTCAATCGATGACACCGGTATGAGCCAGGAACAAGTTAACCAGGTACTGATCGGATTTGCCAAAAAATATAACATCAAGGTTATTGCCACGAATGATGCGCATTACATCAATGAAAATGATGCCAGAGCTCACGACATTCTCCTTTGTGTCAATACAGGAAAAAAAATGTCAGATACCGGCAGGTTCCAATTCCCGAGTACTGATTTTTATTTTAAGACACAACAGGAAATGAATTCACTCTTTGTGGATATTCCGGCAGCGATTGATCATACGAATGAAATATTTGACAAAATCACAGCTCCTCACTTGATGAGAGATGTATTATTGCCAAATTTCCCGGTGCCTGCAGGCTTTGGCGACCAGGCTGCTTATTTACGTCACCTGGTGTATGAAGGTGCAAAACATCGGTATCAAGAGATCACAAAAGAAGTGCGTGATCGAATTGATTGGGAATTAAATGTCATCGATAAGATGAACTTTAATGGTTACTTCCTCATCGTTCAGGATTTTATCAGGGCTGCACGGCGTATGGATGTAAGTGTAGGTCCCGGACGAGGTTCAGGCGCCGGATCAGCTGTTGCTTATTGTCTCACCATCACCAACATTGATCCTCTTCGATACAATCTTCTCTTTGAACGTTTTCTTAACCCGGAAAGAGTGTCGATGCCTGATTTTGATATTGACTTTGATGATGAAGGCAGGCAACGTGTGATCGATTATGTGGTTGAAAAATATGGAAAAAACCAGGTAGCCCAAATTGTCACTTTCGGTACCATGGCTGCGAAATCATCCATCAGGGATGTAGGAAGAGTTTTGGAACTTCCTTTACCTGATACGGACAGGCTAGCCAAAATGATTCCGCTCATGCCCGGTACCACACTGGCTAATATTTTTAAAGTAGGTAAAGGAGCAGAAGAAGGCGCCCAGTCAAGGGACCTTGACAACATTCGTAAACTGAGAGAACTCGAAAAACAAGACACACATGAAGGAGAAATCCTCCGGCTCGCCCAGCAGGTAGAAGGCACAGTAAGGAATACAGGAATACATGCCGCCGGTGTCATCATTGCTCCCGGGGATATCATGCAATACATCCCGGTTTGCACTTCATCCGAAACTGATTTATTAGTCACACAATTTGAAGGAACACTTGTCGAGTCAGCAGGGATGTTGAAAATGGATTTTCTTGGACTGAAAACTTTATCCATTGTCAAGGACACTATTAAAATCATTGCTGAGCGAAATATAGGAATGGCTGTAGTTGATCCTGATACTATTCCTCTCGATGATCCTGCGACGTTTACGTTATTTCAAAAGGGAGAAACGATAGGGATCTTTCAGTTTGAGTCATCCGGCATGCAAAAATATTTGCGTGAGTTGATACCTACGAATATCGAAGATCTCATCGCGATGAATGCGTTGTATCGCCCGGGACCGATGAATTACATCCCGATATTTATCAACCGCAAACATGGAAAAGAAGCGATTGACTATCCACAT
Source organism: uncultured Saprospiraceae bacterium (assembly GCA_963746195.1). Classification (GTDB taxonomy): domain Bacteria; phylum Bacteroidota; class Bacteroidia; order Chitinophagales; family Saprospiraceae; genus Opimibacter. The sequence continues at coordinate 1,145,938 of CAVVAS010000005.1, forward strand.
GAATGGCTAACGGATCTGCTGAAGCCCACATACGGCATTATGGTCTACCAGGAACAGATCATGCAGGCAGCGCAGATCATGGCAGGTTATAGTCTCGGTGCTGCTGATATGCTCCGCAGGGCCATGGGAAAAAAGAAAGCCGACGAGATGGAGAAACACCGGCAGATTTTTGTGGAGGGTGCTACAGCTAAAGGCGTACCCTCGATGAAAGCAGATGAAATCTTTGAGATCATGTCCAAGTTTGCCAGTTATGGATTCAACCGATCTCACAGCGCTGCATATACTGTCTTGTCCGTGCAGACAGCATGGCTTAAGACACATTATCCGGCTGAGTTTATGGCCGCTGTGCTGACCCATAATAAAAATGATATCACAAAACTTAATTTCTTTTTACGCGAATGTAAGCGAATGAATATCCAGGTATTGCCACCTGATGTCAATGAAAGTAATATCAACTTCACCGTAAATGCAAAAGGCGATATCCGGTTTGGACTTTCAGCGTTGAAAAATATGGGCGAAGGATCAGGAGAGGATATCATCACTGAACGTAAAACAAACGGACCATACACCAGTATATTCAATATGACCTCGCGTGTGAGCCTTAAATCTGTGAATAAAAAAGCGCTTGAAGCAATGGTGATGGGAGGAGCGATGGATTGTTTTGAAGGCACGCACAGGGCTCAATATTTTGCACCTTCAGATAAATACGAATCCCTCATCGAACATGCCATTCGTTATGGGCAGTCGGTTCAGTCACAAAAGAGCCAGACACAAATGTCTCTTTTCGGTGCGGAATCTATGTCAATGTTTCATGAACCGATAATGCCTCAAGCTGCTCCCTGGTCATTGATGGATAAATTGACAAAAGAAAAGGAGATCACCGGGATTTATATGTCGGGCCATCCGCTCGATGATTATCGATTGGAGATTGAGCACTTTACTAATTGTCCTCTAGATTTGGTGACTTCGTATAAAGACAAGCATTTGAAATTGGCCGGTATGGTGACGCAGGCAGATCATCGTGTTACTCAGAAAGGAACAGGTTGGGGAATATTTACTTTGCAAGATTTCAGGGGTTCGCTTGAAGTAAGGCTATTCAATGAAGATTATAAAAAATATAAAGACATCTTTGAAGTGGGTACCGCCTTATTTGTGGAAGGATTTTACCAGTTAAGCTGGAAAGGCCAGGATCATGAATTCAGAGTTACCTCAGCCCGTATGTTGGCGAGTATTGGCGAAGAATTGACGAAATCGATCACTGTGAAAATATCTATTGATCAATTGGATCAGTTTCTTCTTGACAGCCTCGATAAAATCTGTGATCACCATAAAGGACGACACAAATTGAAATTGCAGGTTTATGATTTAGAAGATGATTTTATTCTTGGTCTTATTTCAAAATCAAATAAAGTGAATGCAGCCAGCGGATTGATTGATGATCTGGATGCACTGGGAGTAAAGTATAAGTTGAATTAAGTAGTGAAGAGTGAAGAGTGAAAAGTGAAGAGTGAAGAGTGAATTAGTTTCATATTGATGAGATTATTATGGGACAAGTCTTGGGTCTGATTCCTGGTATCTGGTCATCTGGCATCTCCGAATACGGATTCCATCTGTTAAATAAATGTTATACACTCCCGCTTTTAAATCAATCAATCTCAGTTGCTGGTTATAATTAAGGTATGTTTTATTCGATATTCTTATTCCTAAGCCTTTTCGCTCATCCTTCTTACATGACTTTGGATGGATATACGGGAATAGTGCCAGACTCTTTGAAAATACCAGTTTACAACTATGATGAATTAAAGCCAATGTTGCAAAAAGACAATGACACGACATATGTAGTCAATTTCTGGGCAACCTGGTGTACCCCTTGCGTGCAAGAACTTCCTTATTTTGTCGAGCTTAATAATGCCTACAAGGATAAAGCGTTTAGACTTATGCTGGTGAGCCTTGACTTTAAAAAGGACTATTTGCATAAACTTCAGCCTTTTGTGCAGGAAAGAGCCCTTGAATCGAATGTCGTCGTCCTTGAAGACAATCATTCCAACTACTGGATTGATGACATTGACAAATCATGGAGCGGTTCAATACCTGCCACTTTGGTTTTTAAAGGCAAGGAAAGGGCCTTTTATGAGAGAACTTTTCATCACGTAGATGAGTTAAAAGATATTGTAAAACCATATTTAAACCTATAATTATGAAACATGTAATTGGCATAGCGTTTCTTGCCCTTTTTACCATAGCATTGATCAGTGCGGTATCACCTGTAGATGGCGGCTATAAAGTCGGCGAACAGGCCAGCGACTTTTCACTGAAAAATGTGGATGGCACAATGGTTTCCTTAAAGGATTACAAAGGAGTAAATGGTTACATCGTGGTATTCACATGTAATACATGTCCTTATGCAGTCATGTATGAAGACCGCATCATTGCGCTTCATAACAAGTATGCTCCGATGGGTTATCCCGTTGTTGCCATTAATCCAAATGATCCATCTGTAAAACCGGGGGATGATTTTGCAAGCATGCAGGCCAGGGCAAAAGAGAAAAATTTTCCTTTCAAATATTTGTATGATGAAGGCCAGAAAGTATTTCCTGCTTTTGGCGCTACACGTACACCACATGTATTTCTGCTCGATGCTAACAGGTATGTTCGTTATATCGGCGCGATCGATGATAATGCACAGAATCCTTCAGAAGTCAGCGTGAAATACCTTGAGAATGCGATTGCCGCACTGAAGGCCGGAAATAATCCGGACCCGGCAGAAACAAAGGCCATCGGTTGCACAATTAAAGTAAAGACATAGATGGGATTGGTTTTTCAGTCTATTATGCATGAGAGAGGCGTCATCAATCCGGTGACGCCTTTTTTTTTACACGCATACTTTATTTCAATGATTCCTTATTCTTTTCATCATCTGATTCTTCGATAGAATTCTTTTTCAGCCTTTTACTTTCTTTTAACCGATCGAAGAGGATCCATTCTATTTGCCCGTTCACACTGCGGAACTCATCAGCAGCCCATCTTTCAAGGGCCTGGTAGACGTCTTCATCAATGCGGAGGACAAATTTCTTTTTCATAAAATATTACATGTTGTTGGAGCAAACTCCAACAACGGCAGGTTTAAATAGAGAGAGAACATTAGTACAATGAACCTGTGTTGATGACAGGAGAAATATCTTTATCTCCACACAGCACAATCATAAGATTGCTGACCATTTGGGCTTTGCGTTCTTCGTCGAGGTCAATGATATTTTTTCCGGAGAGATCTTTTAATGCCATCTCCACCATGCTGACTGCGCCTTCTACGATTTTAAAACGGGCAGCAACAATGGCTTCAGCTTGTTGGCGTTTGAGCATTGCTCCTGCTATTTCTTCAGCATAGGCAAGGTGGCCAATCCTGGCTTCCATCACTTCTATACCTGCTATAGCCAATCTTTCAGACAACTCATGTTCAAGTGCATGATTGATTTCCTGCATGCCGGATCGCAATGTGATTTCCTTTTGCTCATCATCAAAATTGTCGTAGCAATATTGACCGGCAAGATTCCTGACGGCGGAATAACTCTGCAGCTTAACAAATGTGGTGTAGTCATCCACTTCAAATGCTGCTTTATAAGAATCTTTTACGCGCCAAACGGTAATGACGCTGATCAGGATGGGATTTCCTCTCTTATCGTTGACCTTCACTTTATCGCTTTCGAAATTCCGGGCCCGAAGTGATATCGCTCTTTTTGCAAAAAAGGGATTCGTCCAGTAAAAGCCATTTTCTTTCACCGTGCCTTTGTACTTTCCAAATAAGGTCAATACTCTTGATCCATTAGGATTAATGTAGAAAAAACCGGTGACGACGAGGAAAAAAATAAAGAACGCCAGGATGGTAATCCAATACGTCAGACCTATCAGTCCTACATAACCCAGTATAATGAGCACCAGGAGAACAAACAGCATAAGGTATCCTGAGAAAGGTTTATATAAATTTTCCATTGAATTGAGTTTTTGATATTAAATTGATATCACAAATATATCATAGCCTTGGTCAAAAAACAAGGGATTTCGAAGGAATTCGACAAAAACCACCGATTTAGGAGATTTCGAAGATGAATACATGGACGAAAGCTGATGCTCCGCTGAAAAGCTAAGACATCCAAGGAAGGCTAAGGCTAAGGAAACTTATAAAGTTATCTCACTTCTCTCACTTCTCTCACTTCTCTCACTTCTCTCACTTCTCTCACTTTAGTGGATCACCAATCGCTGATAAGCATAAATCAGCATCTTGATCTGTCGTATCAAGTGCGCTTGTTGGGCTTCCACATTTATATATCGAATACCAAGTTGGCCACAATAAACAGATAGGCTTCCATCATCTGTCATCAATTCATTGTTCTGCAATACCACATGATATCTACCTGCAGAAAGGGCATTAAAAATTTTCCGATCGGTCACAAAATAAAAATCATCCATGTCCCTGGTCTGTCCCTGGTGGGTTGTATCAGCTTCGTTTTCAAATTCACCGCCGGGTAAATAGCTTGAGAAACTATAATTTTTATTTGTATTGTTATGTAATGCAATGACAAGTGATCTTTCATTGACATGCAGGATAGACAGCAAGGAATCTCTCCACATGGCTATTTCATTAAACAGTAATGAGTCACCAGATTTATTTTTGGCCATTTGTTGCCAAATTCCCGCATCAGTATAGATCCTGTTGGGATCAATGGCAATCGAATCATCCCCAAAGAAGAAGGAAATATTACGTTCGCCACTATGGGCTAATTCGAAATATTGACCTCCGTATTTTGAAGCCATCAGGCGGCCCGCAATTGCTGCGGTGTTTTCATTGTCATGCATATTGTATAGCATGACAGGTGAGTCATTGTAACCGATAGCAGACAAATAAATATCAGTACCGCATAAGGGAATACTCACTTGATGTTGCGACCATGCGATGGACAGGTTTAACACAAAAAATAAACATGAATAAATCTTCACGGCGCTAAGATAAGAATAGGAGTAGGGTATCTTTGATCATTATGAGTACGTATCACTGGGTGCTATTTGATGCTGATCACACATTGTTCGATTTTGACAAAGCAAGTGAGGAGGCGCTTTCTGAAGTTTTAAGTGAACATGGAATTGACTGGAAGGGAGGAATGTATGCTGATTATAAACGGATCAATGTACAATGCTGGCTGGAACATGAACAAGGCAAAATCAACAGAGACACGTTAGTGTATGAGCGATTTAAAAGATATTTTGATTTTATGCAGTTGGATCTCGATCCTATATCTACTCAGCAAAAATATCTGCAACACCTTGGAACCAAACCGTACCTGATGCCTGGTGCAGAAGAAATGATGAATTGGCTAGACGGGAGGAAACGAATAGGATATATCACCAACGGGATGAGTGCAGTACAAAGACCACGTTTGGAACAAATCGGGTGGCATTTGCGATTTGATTTGATTGTGATCGCTGGTGAAATCGGTTATTCCAAACCTCATTACGATTATTTCAACTTTGTTCACAAGGAAATTGGTGAACCAAAAAGGAATGAAGTCCTGGTGGTGGGAGACAGTCTTACAGCAGATATTGATGGTGCAGCTTCATTCGGGTATAGGACCTGTTGGTACAACCCAAATGCAGAAGTCAGCCACCTGGCGCAAGAGCCGGATTATACGATCTCACACTTAAATGAACTGAAGGAAATACTTCAGGACTAGCCGTTAAAGGCTTTAGGCTTTAGAGACATATTCACCTCCGATACATAAAAGTATCAGCAATAAGAACAAAAACAGGATCATGGGCACTATAATTGAGTACAAACATATTAAATATTTATTTAATATATCAAATTTTGTGCCAGAGCCTGAACAAGTGATTACTTAATCCGTTAATGGTGATTTGATTGTTTCTTTTATTTTTACCTATAAAAATTACCTTATGAAAAAGATCACGATTGATATCGGATTGTTTATCCTCAGGTGTGGAACAGGTTTGTTGACTTTACCGCATGGACTGACGAAAATTCAACACTTCAATGAAAAAGCCGATCAATTTTACAATTTTATGAACCTGGGGAGTAAATTCTCTTTTGTCCTGATCATTTTTGCCGAAGTCGTATGTTCGTTGCTAGTCATCCTGGGTTTGATGACCAGGTTAGCTGTCATCCCGTTGATCATTTCTATGAGTGTGGTGGTGTTTGTCGTCAATGGAACGCACCCGCTGGGCGACAAAGAATCCGGTTTATTATTCCTTATACCTTATTTAGTATTGTTGATCACAGGACCCGGGAAGTATTCAATGGATCAACTCGTCTTTAGAAAAAAGACACCGGCTCCAACCGTTAAAGCTTAAGACTTATTAACAGGTTTAAAATGAATTGTAAATCCGGGTATACTTCCTTTTTGGATAACGTCAAGGAAATTATACTCTAACATCACTTTATTGTCTTTCGTTAAAACAGCATCCTGGTTAGTGCATGACAAAACCTCACCGGGGACGTGGATAATGGATTTAATTTTGCTATTGCCAAACATCATTTGCATCATTCCGAGGTTTTCGCTGCTGGAAGTACTGTCCTGGGACATTCCAAATTCAGAAGCGACATCTCCGTACTTAACAGAATCAATTTTAATCCAGCCTGCCTTCATATCTGCTTCGAAAATTAAAAATGATTTCGTCTGTAAACCGCCCGGGCCGGTTGCTGACAGCATTTCAGGTTGTTTATCCAGGTTTTCCATATAATGCATGATATCCTTTAGTTGTTGCGGGCTATCAAAAACTGCTACCAATCCTATCGTCAGGTTGGGACTATTCGCCGGGGATACCATATGTAAAGAAAGCTTTTTAGCCAGGTCGAGATGGGTTTCTTTTTCTCTTACACTATCAGGCATAATGCTCAGAAATGACATCGTCGTATCAAAATTCCTGCCGTAAGAAGGGTCAGTCACTTTTGCAATTAATAACTGCATCGGATCTTTTAGCGTATCTTTTTTAATGACAGTTGTAGAATCCGGCAGGGTATCATCCGAAAAGCCGGTACTATCCTTGCCCAATCCTTCAAAGCCTTTTGACATGCTCATGAGGTCACCGACATCAAAAGAAGTCTCAAGCCTTCCCGATCCATCAGGATTAATCTTTAAATCCTGGATGATATCTCCACATCCTGTCAGTACAACAAGGGAAAGCAAAGCCAGAACGCTTATTGCAAAAAATCCTGATCGATAATTCATGATTTAAAATTAGGATGCGTGAAAAATGATTTAGCAGCATGAGTAGCTTTACAAAGGTAAGTGATAGTCTCCACGAATGGAAAAAGGCAATTTACGTCAAGGTTGAACCTTTAGTTATTTTTAGGGTTCAATGATATTGAAATTGTATAATTACATCCTGATTTAACCATTAAAATAGCTCTAAAAATGTCATTTACCTTAGCTCCGCTGCCTTACGACTTCAATGCTCTTGAGCCTCACATTGATGCCCGTACTATGGAAATCCATCATGACAAACACCATGCTGCTTACACGAACAATCTCAATGCAGCTATTGAGGGTACAAGTCTTGAAGGAAAGTCAATTGAAGAAATCCTTGGACATGTCTCCAATCACAGTCCGGCGGTAAGAAATAATGGCGGTGGATATTACAATCACAATTTATTCTGGGAGATTATGTCTCCATCAGGTGGAGGTGAACCGACCGGTGAACTGGCAAAGGATATTGATACCAGATTCGGCAGTTTTGCGGAGTTTAAAGAAGCATTGAGCAGGGCAGGGACTACGCAATTTGGTTCTGGCTGGGCATGGCTCATTGTTGATCCCGCAGGTGAACTGGCCGTAACAAACACTCCTAACCAGGACAACCCGATCATGAATGTCAGTGGTATTCGTGGAATTCCTATCCTGGGATTGGATGTTTGGGAGCATGCTTATTATCTCAATTATCAAAACAGGAGACCGGATTATATCACCGCATTTTGGAATGTGGTCAATTGGAAAGAAGTCAACAAGAGATACAAAGTGGCCAAAAGCCATTAATCCCGGAAGTTTCCGATTTTATTTTAAGCTAGTCATCCGATCATATAATCGGAGGAAATCCTTCACTGTATTGTTGGTGTGAAATTGATGAAGAATGTGTTCTTTCGCATTCTGACCTCGTCTTTTTCTTTCATCTTTATTGTCAGCCATTTCTTTGATCGCCCTGGATAATGAATTTGGATCTGCGGGGGGAACTACCCAACCTGAATCACCATCAATGACGAGTCCATGATTGCCTCCTATTTCCGTTATGATGGGTGGAATACCAAGACACATTGCTTCCGTAACAGCTTTTGTCAGGGCTTCTCCATGAGTTGAGGCAAGAACAAAGGCATCACATGCTTTTACTATCGACAAGCTTTCCTTTCTAAATCCAAGCCTGTAAATATTTTTTGAATAAAGACTTTTATCAATTAAATAATGAATCGGTTCCTTATCATAATCACGTCCTATCAGAAGTAATTTAACAGGTGGGACATGGTCTACATAATTCATTGCTTCAATTAAATAAGGTATGCCTTTAAATGGCCTTGCATTTGCAACACAACATAGCAGGATGTCATCTTCATTGAAACCCAGTTCGGATCTCTTTGCAGGAACAATTGATTGATACCATTCAGGGTCGTGGCCTTTATAAATAATCGTCAATTTATTTTTTGACCCGAGCATATTCCTCGCGAGGTGAATCCTGGTATCCTCGCTAAGGCATATGATTTGGTCTACGCGCGGATGAAAATATTTAAAGTACATCACCGGATCATACCAATGTGTCTGACCTGCATAGCCCCTGTAAGCAATCAATTTTGATTTGAGGCCACGCATAGCCCAAACTGCATTTGTCAAGCCATAACTATTAAAAGCATGAACAAAATCATATTCCTCATCCTTTATCAACTGATGCAGGTATTTAATATAAGCGAGTGATGCTTTTCGTAAAGGATGGTTTTCAATCACCTTGATCCCATTGGATCGAAATCTCTCGTTATAATAATCAGCTTCGGGATAAGATAAGATGTGAATGATATGGCCCTGCCTGGCCAGAGCCACAAAAATTTCAGCCTCAGGTCTTGTGGAGTTGACATCGCGATAATCACTTATCACAAGGATTTTATAAAGGCGGTTTTGTGATTCCATTGTCCGGCAGGCAAGATAAGCGAATTGCCATTTTGAGTATCGATTTACTCTATAGCGTTAAAAGAATAATAATCCTGTAACAAAGATTCGTTTAAAGTAGTCTAGGATAATATCTTTAATTCATGATCAGGCACCTGAAAAACGATTTAAGTCTTCGAAATTATCTATTCGTCTTCATCTTCCTCTCTGCCTGCACACTTGAGGCTCAGGGGATTAAAGGTAAAGTGACAGATGTACAGGGAGAGCCACTTTCCTTTGCCAGTATTATCCTCATGGGTACCAGCCAGGGGATTGCGACCAATGTTGAGGGAGAATATATTCTCAATTTGACTCCCGGAAAACACAAGATCAGATTTCAATATTTGGGGTTTAAGTCATTGGATACAACATTTATCGTGGATCAGTCCATGATCACTTTTAATGCGAAGCTATCGGTAGAGGTCGTTGCACTTAAGGAAGCTACTGTATCAGGCAATAGTGAAGACCCTGCCTATACCATCATGCGACGAGCCATTGCCAAAGCGAAATATCATTCGATGCAGGTCGATGAATACAACGCTAAAGTTTATGTCAAGGGCAGTGGAAGATTGTTAAAAGTTCCCTTTTTATTTAGAAAGAAAATTACAAATGCACTCAAGGAAGAGGGGATAGATTCGACGGTTGCCTTCACCCAGGAATCTGTCAGCAATTTACATTTCCTTCGTCCGGATCAATACCAGGATACGGTTATTTCGATACGGACTACGGGGGATGATAATAATACCAGTCCAATGGAATTTATCTACAGCAGTTTTTATGAACCGCTTGTGGTGAATGCTATATCTCCATTAGCGCCTGATGCATTTAATCATTATAAGTTTGAATACCTGGGTTTTATCGAAGAGGATGGCCAGGTGATCAATAAAATTAAAGTGACACCGCGTGGAAAAGGTGATCAGGTATTTGAAGGAATCATTTATATCGTTGACAATGAATGGAGTATTCACAGCCTGGACCTTACCACGTATGTATGGGGGATCAAGTTTGAAATGCAGCAACAATTTTCACCCGTGATACCTGATGTATGGATGCCAATTCATGAGATTTATGATGTCAGTGGTTCGGTGTTTGGTTTTGCATTTGAGTACCGGTATTTTGCAAAACTCAGTGATTACGATATCAAGTTGAATCCTGATCTCGAAGTGCCAGTGGTAGTCCTTGATGCCAAAGTGGAGACAGAAGATGCGAAAGTTTCCGATGCAAAAATGGAAAACAAGTCCTTTGAGAATGGTCTTACCGGACTTGATCCGGGTGAAGAAGTCAGCGCTAAAAAGCTCCGCAAAATGATGAAGGAATATGAGAAGCAGGAGATTGAGTCGTTGCCGGACACGGATACTTTAGCAAAGATGAATGTGAGCAACCAGGTCATTGATAGTTCTGCGTATAAACGTGATTCATCTTATTGGGAAACGATCAGGCCCATGCCACTCACCTCATACGAACTGAAAGGCTATGTAAGGCAAGACAGCATTGCGAAGCTGCCTCCAAAGGCGGAAGATAAAACAGAGAAACCTGATACGATGGCGATCACTATGGGCCAGGAAGGATTTGGAGCGAGTGTGAAAGCCAGGAAGAAATTCGATATATCAAATTTAATTACCGGTGGTCGATATAGCCTGGAGAATAAAACTTTTATTCAACTGAAGGCACCACTGCAAACGGGTAATTTTAATACAGTCGATGGATTTCATTTAGGATATGAAGTCGGGATTGGGAATATCCCAAAACAAAAAATTAACTGGGAAATCACACCAAGTATAAGATATGCCTTCTCGAGAGAAGCCTTCAACTATGAAGGAAGATTAAAGCTTTATGGTACGGGATGGAGAGTTCAACTGATGGGAGGTGACCAGGTCAAACAATTTGATTATGATAATCCCATGTCTCCATGGTCAAATACGTTATGGACATTATTGGCCAACCGGAATTATCTCAAAGAATATGAACAGAAGTTCTTTAAGGCCCAATATGAACAGACCATCGCAGGAATCATGGGAATTGATGTGAGCGGAGAATATAATGATCGACAACGGTTGGAGAATACTACTGATTTAGTTTTCTTCGATAGCAAAAATCTTTTATACACTTCCAATGATCCGTATCACCTTGTAGGAGGACCAGACGTTTTTGATGATAATAAAGCTATTGTGACTGATGCATCATGGTGGATAAAACCTTTTTGGAAATACAAGATTCAAAATAGAACGAAAAGAAAAGATTACAGCAGATCACCTGTGCTGACTCTTCGATACAGGAAGGGATGGGGAGATGATTATGATCCGTTTGATTTCGCTTCAGCTAATTTTGAATATAAATTTCCAATCGGTGCCGGTAGTATGATGAGCATAAATATGTCGGGGGGTACTTTTTTTGGAGACAATACACCTAAATATTTTCATGATTTCATCCACTTTCCGGGTAATCGGTTGATCGGGACACCCGTGAATCCAGTATCTGCATTCCGGATGCTGGACTATTATACGTATAGTACAAATGATAAATATTTTTACGGATTACTCAATTATCAATTCAGGCGATTTGGACTTACTCAGTTTGATTATTTCAGAAGACAAGGGATCAGGGAAAATGTATTGCTTAATGTGTTGCTGACAGATGAATCGCAAAAGTATGCTGAAGTCGGTTATTCAATCAATTATATTTTACGGTTTTTCAGAATTGAATTTGTCACCAACTGGCAGGATTATAAGTATCAGAATTTTGCCGTTCGGTTTGGTGTGGCGACAGATTTTCAATCGATTTTCGGATTTTAGGCAATGCGGGCAAGTTTAATAGCCTGTTGTGCAGCTTCGGTGATGACAAGGCGACCGCTTATTGCGGCCCGCTCATCGAGTAATTCATCCCAATGCTGAGTGTCGTGCCAAAGCATTTGTTTCAGCGCATTTAGTGCAGCGGGACTGGAAGTTAAGAGCTGACGACAAAAGTTTTCCAGGTTAGTATCGAGTTGTGGGATGGAATCAAAGACTTCATGAAACAATCCTTTTTGTTTGGCCCAATCGGCAGTTTGCCATTCTGTTGCATTGATAGCTAATTGGCTAAGTGAGCTGAGCCCGATTTTCCTTTCGATCGGCGGACCAACAACGAACGGACCTAATCCTAATGCCAATTCACTTAATTTAATTGAAGCAAATTTTGTTGCCAGGCAATAATCTGCAGCAGCAGCAATACCTACACCGCCTCCGATCACCTTACCCTGTACACGACCAATGACGAGTTTATGACATTTGCGTATAGAATTAATCACATTGGCAAAGCCTAAAAAAAATTTCTTTCCATCCTCTGAATTTTTGATTGTCATCAACTCATCGAAACTGGCCCCGGCACAAAATGTACGATCACCTGAGGATTGAAGTAAAATGAGATGAACATCAGGAGATTCTCCAATTTCTTTTATTTGTTTTGCGAGTTCAGCCAATAAATATCCCGGCAATGAATTGTGTGCAGGATGAGAAAAGGTGACGGTAGCAAGACCTTTATTCAAATTTGTAGTAACAGATCCTTCCATGAGGAGATTTACGATTTACGATTTACGATTTACGATTTACGATTTACGATTTACGATTTACGATTTACGATTTACGATTTACGATTTAGTTATACTCCGCAAATTACATAAAGATGGCAAGGATTCAATAACATTTTAAGTTTTGGAATAGAATTATAAATGTATTAATTTTGAAATAAATTGACCATCTATGAATTTACAGCACAAGTCAAATGATTTCATCATCAAAATTGTGAAAACGTATTTGATTTATACATTCGCTTTTATAGGCATCTCAACGTTAGTTGGGTTTTTTCTTTTTAAAGATGAACAAACAAAAGCAGAAATAATTAAACATATTATACTTGGTTTGATAATGTCCGGCGCGGTTCTGATAATGGAAGGTGAAAAACTGGAAGAAAAGTTATCCCATGATCAGAATGAAAATGATTAATTACTTTTCTTAACAAAAGAACGCATTTCCAAAAAAACAATCGGCTCTCGACTCTTTTTTTGCTGCTAATTACGCTGATTCACGCAAATTAATTTTGCGCTTTTCTCATCGTTATTTTTAGCCAATAAATACACTAATTCACACAAATTAATTTTGCCTATTGCCTTCTGCTCCCTTTACCCCTGCTTCGCATCCCCAATTTTTCTTCTCTTCGTTTCGAAAAAATGGGGTAAGGGAGGATATCTATTTGATACTCCTTTTGCCTTAGCCTTTTTTTCTTACCATCGTCAATATGGTCGCAATTGCAACTGTTTCTCCTGTTTCATCATAGACATCGACGAGGAACTTTACAATTCCTTTTGGAATATCGTCTTCATCTTTCGGATCGACGGGAAATTTTTCTTTTACACTCAATCTGACACCGAGTGTCATGCCCGGCATAAACAGGTTTTGTGAACCGACATTCATCAAGACCATAATTCAGAATCACAGGTCCTTTTCAGGGATCAACAAATAATCCTGCTGCCATGGACAAAACAAAATATCCGTGTGCCACGCGTTGAGTGAAAATCGTTCCTTCTAAATGATGTGGCATCGGTGTGCGCATAAAAATGATCCCAGCTGACATTGGCAAAGTTGACAATGTCGGCTTCAGTCACTGTACGCTGATGCGTGATGACAGTTTCTCCAATATCAAGATCTTCAAAATATTTCCGGAAAAGATGTACTCCCGGATCTTTATAAGTGGCCTCCATATTGATATATGGAAGTGATTTCTGTGAATGTCGGGAGTGCCCTGGATGGCACAGCGTTGGAGGTAATGCAATACTCCGCGCATGCCTCCCATCTCTTCACCACCGCCTGCTCTGCCCGGACCTCCATGAGTCAACATTGGAAGCGGTGAGCCATGGCCTGTATTTTCTTTCGCACAATCGCGATTGAGAATTAAGATTCTTCCGTGATGTGAAGCTGCACCCACCACAAAATGTTTTGCGATGTCATCGTTGATGGGTGGCGATGGAAGAGCATAAATGATCCTTTGCCCATTTTTGAAATTTCAATCGCTTCATCCAGATCGAATGATAAGGCATCAATGTGCACACAGGTCCGAATGCCTCAACTTCATGCACAAGTGTCGATGACAATGGTTTTTCATTGACGAGCAACAAGGGGAAAGGAAAGCACCTTTCGCTGCATCTGCGCCGACTAATTCTACTTTGTCAGGATCGCCATAGCAATCGAGGTTTCTTTCAATAATTTTTTTATTTGGTTGCGAACTTCCTCCACTTGTGCTTTACCTGCCAGTGCACCCATGCGTACACCTTCAACATTCGGATCACCGATGACAGTTTGCGATAGTGCTTTTCCAATTGCGATTTGAACATCCTCAAAAGTTTGCCGGGAACAATTGCACGACGAATGCCTGTACAGCGTTGACCGCATTTGGTCGTCATTTCTTTGCGGACTTCTTTGATGAAAAGATCAAACTCTTCTGTGCCGGGAACGGCATCTGCACCTAAGTACACTGCAATTGAGAGAATCTGCTTCGAGATTAAATGGAACCGCTTCAGAAATAATTCTTGGATGAGCTTTCAGTTGCTGGCCTGTTGAAGCTGAACCAGTGAAAGTCACACATCCTGTGACTGCACATAATCCAGATATGCCATGAGCAGAACCAACTAATAATTGAACAGCACCTTCAGGAAGAATACCTGAAGCAATGATATCACGAACATTGCTTCTGTCACATAAGATGGTGAGTGTAGCAGGTTTGACTAAAGCAGGAACACCGGCCATCAGATTGACTGCAATTTTTTCAAGCATGCCCCAGATCGGGAAAATTGAAATGCATTGATATGAATGGCAATTCCTTGTCGCGGCACCATGATGTGATGCCCGATAAACTGTCCGTTCTTTGAGCCCGGAACAGCTTCCCCATCGACATGATAAGGCAGATCAGGAAAACGGCGACGAAGACTTGCATTGGAAAATAAATTTCCAATACCGCCTTCGATATCCACCCAGCTATCTGATTTAGTTGCACCGGTCTGATAGCTAATCGGATAATATTTGTCTTTGCGTTCGTGGAGATAGAGCGCAAGGGCTTTGATCATTCTGCCTCTTTCGTGAAAAGTCATTTTGCGAAGAGTGGGTCCACCTATTTTACGACCATAATCCAGTACTGCAGCAAAATCTACTCCTCCGGATCTTGAATGAGCAATAGGTTGCCCATGGATGGCATGCAGTAACTGAGTTTCCTTGCCTTCTCCCGGAGTCCATTGACCACTATATAATTTTCTAATTGCATACGATTCATGACTCTCAGATTAATCAGATTACACAGATGAATAAATGAACTGGCATATTAATCTCTCAATACTACAATTTTTTCCACACCAAATTCTCCCTTATCTGTACTCCATTGTAAAAAATAAATACCATCTGCCATTTGATGATGTATGCCTGATTCTGCATCCGTTTTTGAAATTTGCTGAGATGAAATGATTCGTCCTTCTGCATCGCTAAATTTCAGATGACAATTTTATTTCCTTCAATACCATTTTCAGGTTTCAAATAAATCGTTGGGCCATTGACAGGATTTGGATAGACGAGGAAGTGTTTAGCATTTATCCAATGATCATTTACAGCACTGGCACCTTCAGAAACTTTAAAATTATCCACATGGACTTTTAAATAATAATCTCCGGTTCCGGCAGTAGTATCGGATGCCGTAAAAATAATTTTTACATTATTCCTTGGACCTGCAAAATCAATTTGCTTGGTATATCGCTTCCCATGAACCGATAGTATTATTATTCATAAAATTATCGAATGAGAATGCTATCTATTCCATTGGATAACCATACATTAAATCCATGATATTCATTCGGTGGATATTCGCATAACCAATAATCAAAGGATAAATTGAGCAGTGCAATTGAATCAAGATCCATGGACGGAGAAGTGAGTATTGTCGTGCCTCCACTGACTTCATCAATACTTACGTCACCATTCGAAGAAAGACCTGTAGAATATAAATTCTCACCCAGATCATATGGGGAATCGGTTGGAGAACCACATTGCCACATATCAAACAATTTCTGACCTGTTGGAATTCCACGTGCCCATTGACCTTCATTCACCTGGCCTGAAATTGTCCATCCAAGATTTTGATCAAAATCATCATTATATCCTTTAACGGTCATCAGTGTAATATCCTTTGATGCATCAAGATCAATACTCGTATGAATCGTTTCTCCCCATGTCCCGGCGTCAACATCATATGATCCCTGGTACACAGATGGCATGAGAAAAATTCCACTGCTATTGGCCAAAGCATTAAAAATTCCTTGTTCTCCTGAAAGACTAACTCTTGCAAAAGGAAGATTTTCTCCAAGAGAATTAACCACCTTACCGGAGAAGGCATGAATCGGAATAGGAACTAATTCAATCACAGGAGTCAATACTTCCCCATTGATAAAATTGGCCATAATTGTTTTTGTATAATATCCTGGTTTTACTGCTTTGATTGGAAATGTACCTGGTACAGCCTTACCGGTTTTGAATGTACCGTCAATCAATGTGATCTGAGGTAAAACAATTTCATTACTTACAATTGATACCTGCGCACCTGCTATTGGTGCTTTTGAAACAGAATCGATGACAGTTCCTTCAAGGAAAGCGGCATGCACATAATTTGGAATAAAAACAAATAAACCACTTGTACGATCTGAAGCTAATATTTTTCCGGAAGGCAACCATGGATAAGCACCCCACACACCTTCATAACCTCCATCTGCACCAATAAATGAATCAAAATTTCCAACTTCTATAAGGTTGTCAGGTCGTGAAGCATCGACGATCAATGTGCCGCTGGAATAATAAGCGAGAACAAGCCAGTTATTCCAGGTGAAGGCATTATGAACAATAGCTCCTGATCCTTCCACTGCAGCTTGTCGGAACCTGTCGGTTTCTTTAATATTTCCAAGATCAGTAATATCATAAGCAGTTACATAAGAATTGGGTCTCTCATCAGTAGTAAACATATATTTTCCATCAGTAGACAATGCGATGTTATGGGTAAACTCGTGCGGAGTTTTTACTCTTCCCAATAATTGAATATTTTGAAGATCATGGAAGTCGTAAATAGAAGCATTGCCCTGGTATATTTCGGCGCTGTATAAAATACTATCTCTTGCTATGCAGTCATGAGAATAAATATTCGGTGCATACGCCAGGAATGATGGATTCTCAGGATCGGTTTTGACATCAATGAGTACACATCCTCCATTGTTGAGATTGCTTCCGTTGAGAAATGCAATTCCATTCTCATCAATAGCCAGCGAATGTGCTTTTTCAAAAGCCTGGGGCCCATTCGGTGTCGGGCAAAGTCCGAACCATGATTGGTAATGTACTGAGTCAGGAAGATATTGAAGATCGATGATCAGCAGACCGATATGTGCTTCTGATGTGACATAAGCATAATGTCCAAAGGTGTTGATATCGCGCCATAAATTATCCACGCCTGGAACGAAAGCAACTTCTTTTATGGGAGTGCTATCTACATTCACAATGGAAACACCGGTATTGAGGCCAACCAATGCATACTCCCGTCCATCAGGGGCAACCCAGCCACACACATCATTTACGCCCACATTATAGTCCATGCTATCCTGCAGAACCATGTTGAGTTGAGCAGTAACTATCGAATGTGAAACAAGTAAGGAGAGAATTGAAATAAGAGATAGAAAATGAATTTTCATACATCTGGAATTAGAACTTTTGAATAAACTGGTCTGCAAATTTAAGGATTTAGTTCCGCAGGATTCGACGTTTAACATGCACATCCTTATTCTTTATGATTTCCACGGTTTATAAATGCGGTACGTTTTTTCACTGCGAGAGGAATCTTCATTTGAGTTCGTATCAGGCAGGATTGGACGAAGTGATTGAAAACATTGTGCTGGCAATTGTTGATAGAGTAGTGTTCCTTCAGTTTTCCAGGCGATCATTTCATCGGAGACCTCTTTGATGATTTTGCCGGGATTACCTGCGACCATGCTGCGGGCCGGAATGATTTCTCGTGATTTGATAAAAGTTAGAGCACCTATAATACATTCTTCACCAATGACCACTTCATCCATGACAACTGCATTCATGCCTACCAGGCTGTTTTTACCGATGATGGCTCCATGAATGACTGCTCCATGTCCGATATGTGATCCTTCTTCAAGTCTTACGGTGATGCCAGGAAACATATGAATCGTGCAATTTTCCTGGACATTGCAACCATCTTCGATCACTATACCACCCCAATCTCCTCGGATGGCGGCGCCGGGTCCCACGTAGACATTTTTACCGATGATGACATTGCCCGTGACAGCAGCCAAAGGGTGAATGAATGAAGAAGGGTCAACAACGGGAATGTGGTCTTCGAAACAGTAGATCATCAGGGTCGTGCTCTAATTGATATCAAAGGTAGATACTGAAAACTTCTCTCTCTGTCCAAAAGCATGTTTTGCCTTGCTCATTCACCTCTTCAATTTGAAGGGAAAGAGGTAGGTGTGCCACACCTAAGTGTGCCACACTGTCTGGGGGCTTTGACTATCAGCTACTTATGGAGGTTTCTAGGCACGATTTCGTGGCCATTTTGGTCAAAAATCAGGCTCAGCTAAATTTCTTTTTTAGTTACTTTTTCCCAAGACCAGGCTTTTCAATAAGAAGACTTCCTGCCAAATTTTGCCTATTTTTACCCATCATAATTTAATTTAATTGGTGGCATCGATCCACAATATCTGCGTCGAGGGCATCAATGGAAAAGAAATCAGGTTAGAACAATTCCGGGGTAAGAAACTGATAATCGTCAATGTGGCTTCAGCGTGTGATTTTACTCCGCAATATGAGCAACTGGAAGAATTGTACAGGCACCATAAAGATTCACTTACGATTATCGGCTGTCCTAGCAATGATTTTGGTGGCCAGGAACCAGGTACAGAGAAAGAAATTTTATCCTTTTGTCAGACCATGTTCCAGTTATCTTTTCCATTGAGTAAAAAGATAAATATCAGGTCAACACCTATTCATCCATTATATCAATGGCTGACGGAGAAGACCTTAAACGGGGTTTCAGATAATGAGGTAACATGGAATTTTCAAAAATTCATGATCAGCCCCGAAGGGGAATTAGAACATGTGTTTTCTCCTGAAACCTTACCCCTCGATGATCAGATCATGATGTGGATTGAATCCGCCTGACATAGTCAGGAATGAGTCTACTAGATGATTTTGGCCAACCGGCCATCCGACAACAATGGGATACAATTTTGCAGAAAGGTAAATTACCTCATGCTATCCTTTTGTACGGTGAACCTGGTACCGGAATCCTTCCCGGTGCACTTTCCCTGGCCAATGATATTCTTTGCACTTCTCCTCGTAACGGAAAAGCATGTCGAGTATGTCCCTCCTGCAATCGCAGTCAAAAAATAATTCATCCGGATCTTCATTTTCTTTTACCGCTTGCAGGCTCCAAATCGCTGAGTATTGACAATTATGTTCCATGGCGTGAAGCTGTTGGCACAAACCCCTGGCTCAATGTTTTTCAATGGACTCAATTTTGTGATGTCGAAGGCAAACAAGTTGACATTCACAAAGAAGATATCCAAAATGTTACTTCAACGCTGAACCTTGAATCTTTTGAAGGAGGAAATAAGGTATTGATCATCTGGATGGGTCAATATTTGGCCAAAGAAGGTAACCGGCTTCTCAAGATGATCGAAGAGCCACCGGATCGAACCTATTTTATCATCGTCACAAATCAACGCGAGCAAATATTACCAACGATCAGGTCAAGATGCATGCAAATCTTTTTTCCGCCGATTGGTGATCAGGACATAACGCGAATATTGACAGAAGAGTACGATATAGATAAAAAACAAGCCGAACGCATTGCTCCCCAATCTGTCAATGATATGAACAAAGCACTTGCACTTGCTCAGAACTCGATGTTAAATTTCAAAGATGAATTGACGAAATGGTTCAGAACCATGCTCGGCCGTAAAGCAAATGAAATGGCGGCATGGACGACAAAAATGGCCGGACAGGACAAAGAAGAACAGAAGCAGTTTTTACTCTTTTCGATTTCTTCCGTTCGTGAAATATTGCGTGAAAAATCGGATTCAACGCTTTATCATCAGCAGGCCGGAGGAAGAGAGATGTTTACTTATATGAATGAAAATTTTAACCCGGAAGTATGGCAGGATGTCGTAAAGGTCATGCAAACGGGATATGAAAAAATAAGCAGGAATGCCAATACAAAACTATTATGGCTTTTCCTCACAACGACGATCAAAAATCAATTAGCGGCATATCGCCTTCAACATATAAATACTTAGACTATGGCTTGTGCTACTTGCCAAAGTGGTTCCTCACCCAACGGATGCCAGAATAACGGCCATTGCCAGACTGGTGGATGCAATAAGATGAATACCTACGACTGGCTTTCAGAATATGATTTTGAAGATCCTACCGGGACAGACATCATTGAACTCAGTTTCAAAAAAGGTGCGCGAAAAGAATTTTTCCGAAATCATCCTCATCATCCTGCACAGACCAAGGATTTTGTGGTGGTCGATACAGGTACGGGATACGATGTGGGTGAGGTTTCTCTCACCGGAGAACTTGTTCGGTTGCAGTTAAAGAAAAAACGTACTAAAGAACAAACTGTAACGAACCCGGTCATCAGGATTGCTAACGATCGTGATATTGAGCGTCTCAATGAGTACAGGCGTTTGGAAAAAAGCGCGATGGTCAGAGCCCGTGCCATATCTGCTACACTTGGACTGGACATGAAAGTGTCAGATGTTGAATATCGCGGCGATGGGCGGAAAGCTACTTTTTATTATACAGCAGAAGGACGTGTAGATTTCAGGGAACTGGTGAGATTGTATGCTAAAGAGTTTCAGGTCAAAGTTGAAATGAGGCAGATCGGTGCAAGACAGGAAGCCGGGAGAATTGGTGGCATCGGTTCCTGCGGCCGTGAGTTGTGTTGCTCTACATGGCTTATGGATTTCAAGTCAGTGAATACACATGCAGCACGATATCAAAATCTATCCATCAACCAGGCAAAACTCTCCGGGCAATGTGGTCGTTTGAAATGCTGCCTTAATTATGAATTAGATACCTACATGGAAGCGATAGAAGAGTTTCCGCAGGATGTCGATGTCATTAAATACCAGGGCGGATCCGCCTCGTTGATCAAAATGGATATTTTCAAACGGTTACTTTATTATTCTGTTGAAATGGAAAGAGGCCGCAATACGATGCTGGCTTTACCACTTGAACGTGTCCAGATTATTAAAGAAATGAATCTTCGTGGCCAGTTGCCCGAACAACTAATGGATCCGAAAGATGTGGTTGCAGAAGAGGAGAAATTCGATTTTGCAAGTGACAGCGGTGATGTCGAGCTCCCGGATCACAAGAAAAAAAGAAATAAGAAAAAGAAGAAACCCGGATTTCAAAAGGACAGTCCTCAAGGTTCAGGTCAGGCTCAAACTCAGCAAAAGCCAGATCAAAGGAATCGCGATGAAAGACAACCAAAACCGCGTCGTGATGATCAGTCACAAAAGACCAACCAGGGGCAACAACAACAGAAGCAGGATCCAAGAATGGCTAAACCCGGCGACTCTACTTCTCAACCACAACCAGGAAAGAAAAAAAATAAAAACCGAAACCGCAATCGTAACAGAGGGAATCGTCCTGACGGTGAGAGACCACCTCAAACCCCACCAGCATCATGATTTATGATTTGATTATTATTGGCTCAGGTCCTGGAGGTTATATTGCTGCTATCAGGGCAGCTCAGTTGGGACTGAAAACGGCGATAATAGAAAAATATAATTCGCTTGGAGGTACATGTCTTAATGTCGGATGTATTCCTTCAAAAGCGCTGCTCGATTCTTCAGAACATTTTCATAAGCTAAAAAATAGCTTTAATGAACATGGAATAAACGCGGAAAAAATTTCATTGGACCTTCCTCAGATGATCAAACGCAAAGATGCTGTAGTGAAGCAGACTTGTGATGGCGTCATGTTCCTGATGAAGAAAAATAAAGTTGATGTCTTCATTGGGCATGGTTCATTCAATGACGCAACTCACATCAAAATAGTCGATGCTGATAAAAAGGAAACCGTCATCGAAGGGAAAAAGATCATCATTGCAACAGGATCTAAACCGATTACTCCTGCTGCCATGGGATATGATAAGAATAGGGTGATCACGTCTACAGAAGCATTGACGATAACTACGCTACCCAAAAATATGGTGATCATCGGTGCAGGAGTGATAGGTCTCGAACTGGGCTCTGTTTTTGCACGTCTCGGAACAAAGGTGGATGTCATTGAATATCTTGACAGGATACTTCCCGGGATGGATATGGAATGTAGCAAAGAATTAATGCGGTCATTGAAAAAACTTGGTATCACGTTTCATCTCAGTCATGAAGTTCTGTCGGTGCAAGGCGATGACAAGAAGGCACTGGTCACTTTCAAATCAATGGAAGCAGGAGAAAATAAATCGATTGAAACGGAGTATTGTCTGATAGCTATCGGTCGTCGTCCTTATACAGAAGGATTAGGTTTGGAAAATACAAAAGTGAAACTCGATGAAAAGGGGAGGATCAATGTAGATGATCACCTGCTCACGGATGACCCAAATATCTATGCTATCGGCGATGTGATCAAAGGTGCCATGTTGGCTCACAAAGCAGAAGATGAAGGAATATTTGTGACTGAAAGGATTGCGGGACAACAGCCGCACATTGATTATAATTTGATTCCATCTGTGGTATATACGTGGCCTGAATTTGCAGCAGTTGGAAAAACAGAAGAAAATGTAAAGGCTGAAGGGATTCCTTACAAAACAGGAAAGTTCCCGCTTAAAGCTTTGGGACGTGCACGTGCAAGTGGAGACACGGAAGGGATCATCAAAGTGATCGCCCATAAAGAGACGGATGAAATATTAGGTGTCCACATGGTGAGTGCCCGTGCAGCAGACATGATCATGGAGGCTGTGACGATCATGGAATTTAAAGGGGCTGCAGAAGATATGGCCAGGATTTCTCATCCTCATCCAACTTTTACTGAAGCGGTGCGGGAAGCTGCATTGGCTGCTACAGAAAACAGGCCATTGCATATTTGAATTTAATTTCTTTTTGGTGCGTATTGAAGGACTGTGATCCCGCAGGCAAAAGATTGAGATTGGATCAGGTTCAGGTTTATCTTTTCATTTAAATGATGAAAGACGGGTTTTCCGTTTCCCAGTACTACCGGGTTGATGAAAAGATGATATTCATCGATTAAATCCTCTTTGATAAGTGATGCTACAAATTTTGTACCTCCGTATGCAATGAGATCGCTGCCGGGTTGCTTTTTCAATGAGTTGATTTCTTCTGCTAATTCTCCATTCACCAGTGTTGTATTTTTCCAGTCAATGTATTGTAATGTATCAGAGAAAACAATTTTTGGCGTCTCGTTCATTTTACGAATAAAACCTGTCTCTTCATTTTGAGCTTCATTCGCTCTTGCAGCCCAGGCATCAATAAATCCCTCAGCCAATACGCGGCCAAGAAGAATACAATCCACCGGGTCCGTTATTTTATTGACGTAACGCTTTATCTCGTCATCCCAATCCCAAACCATCCAGTCAATTTCATTTTTGGGCCCGGCCATATATCCGTCAACAGATACCTGTACCTGTAATTTTAGCTTTCTCATTCAGGAGGATGATTTATTGTGATTTGGCGGCACTTCGATTTTTACTCTGTTGTTTGCAAAGTTAACCTTCTCATCATGATATTCTTAGGAGGATTATCGGGCAGTGTCTCACATTCGAAACCATAAGATCTCAATAGCTCAATCCATGAGGAAGGATTAATCCGTTCAAACGGACTCTCGACGCGCAGGATTTTATCGCAGTCCTCCAGGTCAAAATTTATTTTGTAACCAGGGAAAGTCATGTGCATCTGCTCGAGAAGCATAAGAGCCTGGTCTTCGTGCGCAACATTTGTTTTAAAAACTTCAATCATAGTAATAAAACTAAAAGCTAATAACTAAAAACTAATGCTTCGACCTTCTTCACTCATCCTTGTACTACAGCTCAGCAACCAGTTAAAAACTCACTAGTCACCACTCACCATTCACCACTCACTATTGACAACTGACTGCTCATTTTTTGGCAAAAATGACATTGGCAATAATGGATACTTCATCACTGAGGATAGCTTCCGGCGTTGTAGGTGAAATCCCAAAATCGGTCCGCTTGATCGTCCCGTTCACTTTGAAACCGACAATTGATTTTTTGTCCCATGGTTGAATGGCGGTACTTGCTACGACCTCCAGGGTTGTTTGTTTTGAAATACCATGAAATGTCAGCAGGCCGATGACTTCATATTTATTGTTTGTCACTTTTTTAAATGAGCTACTTTGAAAAGTCATGTCAGGATATTTATTTGTATCGAAAAAATCAGGTTTTCTGAGATCCTCATCCCGGGCGTCATTATCGGTATCAATGGAGGTCATATCTGCCAGGAGGTAAACAGATGCGTCTGTAAAATCTTCTTTAGGAGTTGCCAGGGTTGCCTCTTTGATTTTGATCGAACCCTGTATATCCGATACCATTAAATGGTCCACCGTAAAGCGAAGATTGGAGTGCGCTTGATCCAATTCCCAAGTAATAGGAGGAATTGTAACGAATGATAAGGTCACCAGGAAGAAGACCGGTGCAAAGATTAAGTGTTTCATAGGTCAATGTTTTTCAAATTATCAATTATAAGTAATCGGTATTCAGTAATTAGTATTCAGTAAACTTAACTCGAAACTCGAAAATCGCAATTCGTAATTCGTAATTACTTTTGGGGATAGGTGTAATTGACCATCCACTGGATTCCAAACTTGTCTTTAAACATGCCGAAGTAAGCGCCCCAGAATTCTTTTTTCAGCGGCACCTCAATGGTTCCTCCTGCTGAAAGCGCATTAAAAAGTTTTTCGGTTTCAGCCTCGCTTTCTGTTGTCAGAGATAAAGAATAATTATTGCCATAGGATAATTTATGACCAATGGATTCCAGGGCATCTGTCCCCATCAGCATATTTCCATTTCCGATCGCCAATGCAACGTGCATGATTTTGTTCTGTTCTGCTTTGGTGACCTGGTCTGCTACAGGGGTGTCTTTGAATCGTTGGAGTGTAAGGAACTCTCCTCCAAAAACGGATTTGTAAAAATTGAATGCCTCTTCAGTATTGCCTTCAAAATTTAAATAAGGATTAAGGGTTGCCATGATTTGAATGGTTTTAGTGGTTATTAAAATGAAGGGTTATTTATTGTCATTGCAAAAGTAAAATCAAGGATACGAAGTGAAAGGGCGTAATTGCGGCAATATTAAGGGCTGATTCCGACATAGATTCCCTACCTCAACAAGATAATTGTCAAGTTGATTAAAATTCCTGCCGAAAAATTCCTTATTTTCTTTTTCCATGTTTTTTCTTTTTTGATTGAAGGTCAGTGAGGTAATTTTCCAATGAATCCAGTTTTTCAGCCCATAGTTTCCTGTATTGTTCAATCCAGTCTGAAACTTCGTTTAATTGATCCAGTTTGGCTTCGCAGTAGCGTTCACGGCCTTGTTGTTTAATGGTGAGGAGACCACATTCACTCAGCATTTTCAGGTGCTTGTAAATCGCAGCGCGGCTCACTTCAAAATTTTCGGAGACCGCGTTCACATTAAGTGGCTTGAAGGCAATCATGTTGAGTATCTCCCTCCTTGTAGGGTCGGCTATGGCCTGGAATACGTCTCTTTTCATACGTTTTATGAAACCTTTAGGTTGCAAATATATATGAAACCTTTGGGTTTCACAAATAAATTGAAATTTTTTGCAGAAAATTTGCCTTTGCCTCAGCCTTTGATAGGGAAAATCCGCCATTCACAGGGGTTGATTGCGACATTAGCTTATATTATTTTTGGGGTATGAAACACATCTCTATTCTTATCCCAAAAGGGGCGATCCTGGGAAGCCTGGAAGGATCACGCCAATTACTTACACAGGTCAATGAATTTATGAAATATAGGGGCGCACCTCCAATGTTCGAAGTGCAATTGGTGGGACTCACGAAACAGACACCATTGAGTGGGGGTGCATTTACAGCTCATGCCAACCTGCTCATTGACGAAGTAAAAAAAACTGATCTGATCATTATTCCTGCTTTGGATGGAGATATTGAAAAAGCTCTTGAAGCCAATCGTGATTTTGTACCATGGATCATTAAACAGTATAAGAACGGCGCAGAAGTTGCCAGTCTTTGTATTGGTGCTTTTGTCCTGGCTTCAACCGGTTTATTGAATGGCCGTAAATGCGCAACACACTGGATGGCCGCCAATCAATTCAGAAATATGTTTCCCGATGTAGAACTTGTCACAGAACAAATCATCACGGATGAGCAGGGCTTGTATTCCAGCGGTGGCGCTTTTTCTTACATGAACCTGATATTGTACCTGATTGAAAAATATGCGGGACGTGAAATAGCTATTTTATCAGCTAAAGTATTTGCGATAGAAATTGATCGTCATAGCCAGTCGCCTTTCATTATGTTCCAGGGACAGAAAGAACATAGCGATGAACCGATCAAAAATGCCCAGGCATTTATAGAAAATAATTTCCAGGAAAAAATATCCGTGGCTGAGCTTGCTTCCATGCTGGACCTTGGAAGACGAAACCTTGAACGCAGATTCAAAAAAGCCACTTCCAATACAATCATCGAATACATTCAACGCGTTAAAATAGAAGCAGCTAAAAAGAGTTTTGAAACGACTCGCAAGAACATCAATGAAATCATGTACGATGTAGGTTACTCGGATACCAAAGCTTTCAGAACTGTATTTAGAAAAATAACCGGATTATCCCCGATCGAATACAGGAGTAAGTATAATAAGGAAGCACTTATGGTTTAACTTCTGCCACAACATTATCAATTTTATTTAATCGGGACACGAGGTCAGCATTTTCACTTTGCAAACTATTTATAGTTGTCTTTAAAACATTTAAAGCATCCATCAATGAATTAATTTGGGCCTGTTGCTCTTTTATCGCTTCGACAATAGGAGCAGTCAGGTTTTGAGGTGCCATTGAATAATTGCCTTCTTCATCTTTGACAATGACCTCGGGAAAAATTTTCTCAACATCCTGAGCAATAAAACCTATTTGATCGTTGTCGTTTGGAGACGAAATCCAATTATAGCTCACACCCTGAAGATTCATTATTTTATTTAATGCTCCATCAATTGGTTTAATATTGGTTTTTAGCCTGGCATCTGAACTGTGCATCCAACCAGTGATTGTATATGTGCCCGTTGTTGATCCGTTATATACGGTCAGGAATTGGGTTGGATTGGTAGTGCCAATGCCAACGTGTCCACTGGGTTGAATCGTGAACACATTTATTCCAAAATCAGATCTCCAGATCTCAAAATTTCCGATGCGACCTGCATTTCCACTTCCGACTGTCTGCATTATATAAGGTATGCCACCCGTAGAAGTATTACTAATATTTATTCCTGTTTGACCTGTGTTATTGGATTCTAAACTGAGTAGACTTGCAGGTGTGGTGGTTCCAATGCCGACATTAACTGCATCAACTCCTGTTCCTCCTAATACAAGGGTATTGCTTAAGCCTGCTTGTGAATTATAGCCTATAGAAGTAGCATTAGACAAGTTCCCTCCAAGAGAACCTGCAAACTTGCCGACGGCAGTATTTTTGCTCCCTGTTGTGTTGCTCAATAGTGCAGCCTCTCCGATGGCAGTATTAGAGGATCCTTCGGTGTTGTTGAATAGCGCGGATTCGCCGCAGGCTGTATTGTAATTGGCGACGGCGCTGGCATATCCTGCATCTCCTCCTATAAAAGTATTACTAAATCCTGCATTGAGGCGGCCCGCACGGAAACCTACAAAAACATTGGTACTATTGTCTGAATTAATCCACATAAGATCCGCCCCGGAAGAATCACGAAGTTTTATTAGTGGATGGAAATTGCTCTGATTGAGATTAGCATCTATGATGAATTGAGAAACGTCAACCGCCCCTTTTATATGCAGTTTCGCTTCGGGCATAAGAGTGCCTATACCCACATTTTGACCAAATGTGCTTAAATGCAATATTGTAAATATGCAAATGAACAGGAAACTGAAAGCCTGATTTTTCATCGTTTAAATAAATTTATTGATTAAAAATGCTGCAACGAATGTATTGCAGGAAGGACTTAATGCAGGAGGGGAAAAATTATTTCCGTCGCTGAGACTGTTACGTTTGCTGTAATGAACTGAATCGTGACGAGATGTAGCACTAAACAGTAAGGTAACTAAAAAATCAGAGAATGACTGGTTAATTGTTCACTCTAAAGTCCTGGTTAGTGAAGGGTGAAGAATCGGGAATTTTGATAACATTAAAATCATAGTTGTTGACCTGGTGGCATTTGTTGCAAGTATTGGTCAGGAGTTCAAAACTTTTATTAAAGAGTAAAATATTTTTTTTAACGATGGCATCATTCATGCTATCCAAAGCTGGATTAAGCATATTGATAAGTTTGGATTCTTTTCTTTCAGTTTCAAAAGTTTGAATATCGGTTACAGCTTCTTTGATTTCATCAGATTCAAAAGCGGCCAGCCTCCAGTTTTCGTTTTGACCGGCTGACCAGAGTTTGGAATGATGAGCCTGGATGCCCAGCATCATTTCTCCAAGATCAGGCTTATAGGTTGGCGCAGGATTGGCGTTGAGACTGTCAATTTGATTTTGTAATGATTCTATGTATTTGCCAGATTTATGGCAACCACCTCCAATGTGCAGGAGACAGATCAGGAATAAATATTTCATATAGCCAAGATGAGATTATTTCTAAAACTCAGACTGTAATAAAAAGTTAATAGGTAATCATGGCAAAATGATCTGCACAATGCATGCAATGTGCACCCGCAAATTGTAACTTCGTAAGACTCCCATATGCAAAATGAGGTTTTAATTCTTTTCCATATTGATCGAAATCAACCATTGCTTTTTTTAAACGACCAATCGCTTCATCATTACTTCCATTCGGTTCAATCGTGGTGGCACCGGGTATCGGTTCATTCCGGTTGTGACGCATGTAGCCCTGGTGTTCGAATTGATTGAATATTAAATTTCCGATTGTCTTTTGGAAAAGTTTTGATTTATTCTCCGGATATCCTGTCATCGAATATTCAATGCTTTGTGAGCAGTGAATGAGATTTTTATAAAGAGTCCAGTCACTTTCTATTTTTAGACCATGAGCCTGTTGAATTTTTTCAAGCTCCACCATGCATTCATCGAGATTTTTGAAATTTAGGAGTCTGCGGGCATGATTATGGTCAGCAAAATGATGCCTGAAATACCAGGCGCCGGCAATGGGTACAGCCACAATGGGTACTGCTATTTTAATGATGTCCTGAGGTTCCATAAAAGTGCCGGATGAATTGAGTTGAAGATGTAAATCTATAGTGTTTGAGCTTAATTTGATTCAGTATATTTTTTGAAATTATTCAAAATGGTCTGCCATCCACTTCGCTGCATATCGATGGGCTGTTTTACCCGTGTTTTCCATGGCAATAGTATTCCATTTTGATGGGTGATTCATTACCCCAAATTTAATTTTATCTATTTGATGTAGATCGTAAAATTTTCGGGCCGTGCGGTTCAAAAGTAAGGGTATAAAGATTTACGGTGTAAAAGAAGTATGCTTTGCCGGGCTAGTGTTACATTGTGTCTCGTCCTGAATCATTTCAGGATCATCAACTATGCAAAAATTATTTTCCAGCTCCTGGAAAGTTTTACTGGTCCTGTCAGGATTTTCACTGGTGATGCGGTTTTTTTCATTCTATCCTTCAGTCATTGACCATGATGAATCTACATACATCATTATTGCAGATGCGCTGAGAAGAGGCCAGGTTTATTTGCGGGATATTTTTGATACCAAACCCATAGGCATATTTGTTTTGTTTGCCATCTTCCAGACTTTTTTCGGGAAAACCATTATCGCTATTCGCTTCATCACAGCCATTTGGATAGGGATTACCGGCTGGATGATTTTTAAGACTCACCATTTATTTCTTGAGAATAATGCTAAAACAATTTTCAATCCGGCGCCCCTGGCCAGCGGGACGATTTATGTTTTCATGACATCGATGTTTACATTATATGGTTTGTCGCCAAATACTGAACTCTTTTTTAATTTATTCACCATCACCTCGTTGTACATCATTCTTCGTCACAAGGGTATTGGCTGGTATTTTCTGGCCGGACTTTTATTGGGCCTGGGATTTATCATCAAATATGTGGTGCTATTTGATGCAATAGCTCTTGGTTTATTTTTCATATGGCAACAAGTGTTGGCTAAAAAATCCTGGTCTTATTGGTTGATGCGATGTGTGGTGATGGGCGCAGCATTTCT
Organism: uncultured Saprospiraceae bacterium; assembly: GCA_963746195.1. GTDB lineage: Bacteria > Bacteroidota > Bacteroidia > Chitinophagales > Saprospiraceae > Opimibacter. The sequence continues at coordinate 1,176,601 of CAVVAS010000005.1, forward strand.
GATTCCATTCCTGGTCATCTGGGGCTATTACAGGAGTCTTGGACTTAATGACACTTTCTTGTTTTATTCTTTTGAGCTAAGCGGTCGTTATATGATAAAAAACGGATGGCATGATTATTTGAGTTATATCCTGAATAGTTTTAGAAGTTTTTTACCGGTGCTCATCTTTTTTATTTATTGTCTTTTTCATTGGCGCACTACAGGGCCGGCACTTCCATTCCTGGCTTTATTGTGGGGAGTACTTGACCTGATCGTTATTTTATTACCGGGAAAATTTTTCCCGCACTATTTCATTCAATTGATGGTGCCGCTGAGTTTACTTGCAGGGAGTTTTTTTGATCCCCGTCGATCTCCCGGAAAAATGCTGTCATGGATAAGAAAACCTACTATTGGTTACCCATTGATGGTATTGATAGTAGTGCTAAGCATGATCTTTCATAAAAAAATATTTTATGATAAAAAAGATTATCCAAGAGAAGTAGCTGCGTACCTGAATCAGAGATTACAACCGGGAGATGTATTGTATACAGGGGATTATCATCATATTATTTATTTGCTTACAGGCACTCATAGCCCTACACCGTATCTCCATAGTTCGCTGCTATGGCTTCCTGAAAACAGTAAGGCATTGAACATTAATGCTGATGATGAAATGAATAAAATCTTGCTCCAAAAACCACGTTTTATTCTGATCCGATGGCCTCTCCATCAAAATAATCCTCTTTATGAAACTCTGATCACTTCATATCATGTGGTGAAAACCTTTGACTGGGAAGTGATGGTATACGAAAGAATTGATTTGTAAAGAGAAAGGTCAGGCGATTATTCGGGGCTTTTTTTGTGTGTCAGAAGGTAAATGATGGGTAAAATTCCAACCGTATTAAAAATTGCGATGCAAAGAAACCATGCGAGTTGATTATTTCTTGCAGATCTCCACATGGCCATTATTTTCCAAATGGCTTCCCAAATGACAAGAAGAATGATGAGTGGCAGAAACCAGGCAAACGTGGATAAATATTGAAATTCTTCCATTGGATCAAAATTTTAAAAGTGAGAAAATTGAATTTTCAAATTTAACAAGAGTTATTTTCTTTTTATTCTCCCGCAATCAGCACCACAATTTCTCCTTTCACTTTCTCGGGTTGCTGATCAAATTCTGCCAACAATTGTGATGGTGATCCATAGTGATAATGTTCGTGGATCTTAGATATTTCCCTCACCACACAAACACGCCGTTCATCTCCTATGAATTCAATGATTTCTTCGAGGCATTTGATGAGACGATATGGTGATTCGTACAGGATAATCGTTTGGGTCAAGGATGCTAAGTGTTTCCAGCGAGTGTTGCGGCCTTTTTTATGCGGAAGAAATCCTTCGAAATAAAAACGATCACACGGAAATCCTGATCCGACGAGTGCAGGAACAAAAGCAGTAGGGCCGGGGAGAACTACTATTTCTTCACCCGCTTCCCTGCAAGCTCTCACGAGAAGAAATCCCGGGTCAGAAATCCCCGGTGTACCGGCATCAGATACTAAAGCAAGTTTTTTACCCTCTGCTAAAAGTTCAAGAATATTTGCAGTGGTCTGGTGTTCATTGAAAGCGTGATAAGATCGAAGAGAAGTGGTGATGTTGTATTTATCAAGCAGTCTCCTTGTCGTGCGTGTATCTTCTGCAAGAATAATATCTACACCGGACAATACTTCAATGGCACGGAGTGTAATGTCACCCAGGTTTCCGATAGGGGTGGGGACGATATAGAGCACCCTTAGGCGGCCTTAATGTCGAAGGAATAACTTTCCATGATCATATTGGCGAGAAATTTCTTGCAGGCCTGATCAATAGTTTCTTTTGCGGATGCTTCATCTTTGGCATCAATGATGATTTCCATGTGTTTTCCGATACGTACATCCTGTACGCCCATTATTCCGGCATGGTCCATATTGCGTGCTACGGTTTTGCCCTGCGGATCTAATAATTCCTTCAGGGGCATGACGTTAATTTCTGCTTTGAATTTCATGGTGTAAATGTAAAAATCTTCGTTCGATTCGAATCTTAATACCACTTCAATATTAAATTGAACAAACCTAAAGCAACATAACTGATTATACCCAAAGCAATACTGATCGGACCAATGATGATAAATCCAATGACTATTGCTGCCACCAGGATAATGGCGGTGAAAAGTCCGGCTTTGGGAGATTTTAAGTTGGGTAATTTAAGTGGCACCTGGAATGCAATCACGAGAAATAAAGAAATAATCACCGGTAGCCAGGGTATTTTTGAAAAACCCAGTCCATAATCGCGATTGACAATTTCAGCCCAAGCCAATCCGGCGACCAATATCCCACCTGAAGGAGTAGCAAGTCCCCAGAAATATTCTCTTGGCCTGGTATCAACATTAAATCTCGCCAGCCTCAATCCGGCAGAAGCTGCTGATAAAGCTGCAAAAACAGCAATCACTACGCGACCGGGAATCATCTCTCCTTTTGTACCTAAAACAAAAATGATCAGGGCTGGTAAAACACCGAATGAAACCACATCCGCCAGGGAATCCAATTGAACACCCAACCCACTTCCTACTCCCAACCATCTGGCAATAGCACCGTCCAGTACATCGGCAACTAAGGATCCAACCATTAAAACCAGGGCTATTGGAATGTTGCCATAGATCATGGCGAAAATACCCAGGGTGCCAAAGGTGAGATTGAGTAATGTCAGGGTATTGGGCAGCTGGTTGAGGATTTTCATTGTTCCAAAGTTAATCGCAAAAAGCTAAAGGCAGAGGGCGAAGGGCGTGGGCAATAGGCAATAAGCAATAAACAATTTGCAAAAAGCAAGTGAAATAGCTTGGACTGGGAGCGTGAGTTATTTATTAGATGTTTAATGAAAATATCCGGGTATTTAAGGCAAATACTCTGATGTTTTAGGAAAACATTCAGATATTTTAGGAAAACACTATTGTATTTAAGGAAAATATAAAATGGATCAGAGAAGCAGACTTTGGCAGGAAAATATGTTTTAGGAAAACACTATTGTATTTAAGGCAAACATGAAATGGGTCAGAGAAGCAGATTTTGGCAGGAAAATATGTTTTAGGAAAACACAATTGTATTTAAGGAAAATATGAAATGATTGATATTGAGCAACTTCAGTTGACAAGTCTCGTCAAGGAGCCGAATATTTTAGGAAAACACAATAGTATTTTAGGAAAATATGAAATGCAGGCCCCAAGCTGAAAATTGCCCGGTTAGGCCGAAATCCAGCCCCACCCAATTACCCAACCCGAAATGCAATACATTCCGTCTTGCTATACGTTAATTAACTGTTACAATTCGACCTGGCCCCGGTATTTCATACAACTTGCCACAGTACATTATTGTTAATTTCGTATCTTATATAGATTATAGACATCACCTAAATGAGGATTTATTACCTGGTCTTGCTATTTGCTCTTTCCGGTACCACCCTTTTTGCCCAACCCGTGAATGACGAATGCCTGACTGCCATCCATCTTCCTGACACAGATAATTGGTGCAGCGCCCCCGGTGCCTATAGTAATGTAAATGCTACACCTTATTCAGGTACAATAGCTGCTAGTAACTGCTTTCTTCAGCTTAAAAATGAGGTTTGGTTTACTTTCATTCCACAGACTCCGGCCTTGTATATTAAGGTTTCCGGCAATATCAATGGATTAGGAACTCTGCGTAATCCAGGTATAGGTGTTTTTGATAGCCCTTGCACAAATCTGAACAGGATCGGATGCAATATCACTTCTGCCAGTACAAACCAGGTCGAGCTTTCTGTAGACAATTTAGTCATTGGCAAAGTATATTTTCTCATGGTCGAAAGTCAGAATGCCAATAATGAAGGTACTTTCCAGATATGCCTGAATGGCTTTCTACCGCCGCCAAATCCAAAATCAGATTGCTCCAATGCTGTAGTGCTGTGCGACAAATCACCTTTTGTCATTGATACTATTTTGGGTATTGGTACTCCCGATCCGGGGGTCTCAAATACCTGTATCCAGCAGGAGTTGAGCTCCGCATGGTATAAATGGACCTGCGAGATTTCGGGAACACTGACTTTTACCCTTACTCCAAATAATTATTTGCCAGGATTCGAATCTGATGATATTGACTTTGTCGTTTATAGATTGCCAGGTGGATTAAATGACTGCGCCCATAAAGAAATGGTCCGATGCGAGGCAAGCGGTGCCAATACGAATCAACCTTTTTCAAACTGGCGTAGATGCAATGGTCCAACCGGACTCGCAGAAGGTGATCCTGACATCACTGAACCTGCAGGTTGCCAAAACGCAAGTCAAAATAATTTTGTCCAGTCGATCAATATGGTAGCAGGTGAGAGTTATGCCATGTTAGTTAATAATTTTAGTCAGTCCGGTCTGGGCTTTTCAATCACGTGGGGCGGAACGGGGACTTTCCAGGGACCCAAACCAGCGTTTGATGTGACAGCAGTACAGGCATTCGAATGTGACAAGACAATCATTTTTGACAATCAATCTACAGCGCCAACAGATAGCATCGTTAAATATGAATGGGGTTTTGGAGCCGGGGCAAATCCGCTTACATCCAATTTAAAAGGACCTATCACAGTAGTTTACGAATCCTTTGGGCCTAAAAAAGTAGCCTTGACTGTCACCAGTTCTAAAGGATGTGTGGTCACAGAAATTGTTGACTTTTTTGTCCAGCCTTGTTGTAAAGACACCAGCACATTATCTGTCAGGGCAGTAGTACGGGATCAGGTTTGTCCGAATACACCATCTGGTGTTATCCAGGGAATTGGGATCAGTGGCGCACCACAATATCAATTCAGTCTTGACTGTGTTAATTACCAGCCGGCTACTGTTTTTCCTTCTTTGTTGCCTGGAAGTTATACGCTTTGTATCCAGGATGAAAAAGGATGTACCAATCAAATTAATTTGGATGTTTTGCCAGCCAATCAATTCTCTGTGGATTTAGGGGATACCATATTTTTGGAACTTGGTCAATCGACTGATCTCCATGCAATACCATTTCCTAATCTTCCGACAGGAGTTAGCTGGAACGATACAAGTCACCTGACATTTTCAGGATCTGATGCAAATAGTCTTCTTAATCCCACAGCTCTTCCGCCTCACACAGGTTGGTATGTAGTGACCATTACGAATGAAGACGGATGTACGACTTCAGATTCTGTGCTCATCGTTGTCGATCCGTACAAACCAATTTATATTCCCAATGTCATCACTCCTAATAGTGATAATATTAATGATCAGCTCACTGTTTACGGCAACGTTGCTGCAACAGGTGTGCGTACTCTTCAAATTTTTGATCGATGGGGAGGATTATTATGGGAGCGGGATAATTTTCCACTCAATGACATCTCCCTGGGATGGGATGGCACATGCAAGGATAAGGTGGTGAATCCCGGTGTGTATACGTACAGGGCCGAAGTGGATTTTTTAGATGATATTCCTTTAGTCTTTACCGGTACAGTGACGGTATTAAGATAGCTAATGTGAAATCGGCCGCATGAAACAATTTCTCTTTTTTGTTTTGATTGTCATTGGAATTTCTTCATGTGTCGTGGAGGAACCCGACCTGTCGAGGTACCAGGCATCTAAAATTGATAATGTCGAAGAAGCAAAAGACATCGAGGTAAAATATACAGATAGCAGTTATTTGGTTTTTATTTTAAAAGCACCATCGACCAGGCGATCCTTAGAGCGGTTTTCTGTAGAAGAAGAATTTCCGGATGGCATCCAAGTTACTTTTTTTGATAAATCAGGTCAGCCGAGGAGCTGGTTAAAATCAGATTATGCAAAGAGAGACCAGGTAGACCGCAAAATTATCGTGCAAAAAAATGTAGTGCTCTACAATGACCGCGGTCAACGACTTGACGGGCCGGAATTAATCTGGGACGAAAAGACGAAAGAAATTTATACGGATCGTTTTGTCAAGATCACAGATAATGACAAGACCATTTATAGTTATGGATTTAAATCCAATGAAGCCTTTACGCGGTATGAGCTTCACTCTGCTTCCGGCCAGATGGCGGTAGATGAAAAACAATCGGGGTCGGATTAGCAAAACATATTTCATTCATTTGTTTTCAAAACATGCCACAAGAGAACATTACGCTCCTCTGGAGCTTGTAAATGCGTTCTTGATATTTTGCTACAAACATTTCGCCCCTCTGGGGCTTGGAATTTTTGTAGCTCCGTCGGAACCTAATATTTGTCACACGATTAAAATTGTTTTAGGGTTGGGAAATGTTTGTAGCTCCAGAGGAGCGAAATGTTTGTAGGAAATGGCGAAAAACAAATATTCAAGCTACAGAGGAGCGAAATGTTTGTAGGAAATAGCGAAAAACAAATATTCAAGCTACAGAGGAGCGAAATGTTTGTAGCAAATGACGAAAAACAAATATTCAAGCTCCAGAGGAGCGAAATGTTTGTAGCAAAGGGTGAAAAACAATTATTCAAGCTCCAGAGGAGCGAAATGTTTGTAGGAAAAGGCAAAAACAAATATTCAAGCTCCAGAGGAGCGAAATGTTTGTAGGAAAAGGAAGGTGGTAAATATTCAAGCTCCAGAGGAGCGAAATGTTTGTAGGAAATAGCGAAAAACAAATATTCAAGCTACAGAGGAGCGAAATGTTTGTAGCAAAGGGTGAAAAACAAATATTCAAGCTCCAGAGGAGCGAAATGTTTGTAGGAAATAGCGAAAAACAAATATTCAAGCTCCAGAGGAGCGAAATGTTTGTAGGAAAAGGCAAAAACAAATATTCAAGCTACAGAGGAGCGAAATGTTTGTAGGAAATAGCGAAAAACAAATATTCAAGCTACAGAGGAGCGAAATGTTTGTAGGAAATAGCGAAAAACAAATATTCAAGCTCCAGAGGAGCGAAATGTTTGAAGGAAATGGCGAAAAATAAATATTCAAGCTCCAGAGGAGCGAAATGTTTGTAGGAAATGGCGAAAAACAAATATTCAAGCTACAGAGGAGCGAAATGTTTGTAGGAAATAGCGAAAAACAAATATTCAAGCTACAGAGGAGCGAAATGTTTGTAGGAAAAGGCAAGCGGTAAATATTCAAGCTCCAGAGGAGCGAAATGTTTGTAGGAAATAGCGAAAAACAAATATTCAAGCTCCAGAGGAGCGAAATGTTTGTAGCAAATGACGAAAAACAATTATTCAAGCTCCAGAGGAGCGAAATGTTTGTAGCAAAGGGTGAAAAACAAATATTCAAGCTACAGAGGAGCGAAATGTTTGTAGGAAAAGGCAAAAACAAATATTCAAGCTCCAGAGGAGCGAAATGTTTGTAGGAAAAGGAAGGTGGTAAATATTCAAGCTCCAGAGGAGCGAAATGTTTTGGTATTTCAAAATTTTCCCCCTAATTTTCAATTCCACCATTGAAAATATTTTCATGCCTGATAGCTATACTCAGATTTACATCCAACTCGTATTTGCTGTACGAAACAGGGATGCTTTAATCTCTGAATCCTTTAGGGAAGAATTGCAGAAATATCTTACTGGCATTGCCCAAAATTACCGACATAAGCTTTTAGCCGTTTATTGTATGCCAGATCACGCCCATTTATTTGTGGGATTAAATCCCGGTCAATCAATTTCTAACCTTACCAATGAATTGAAAACAAGTTCGTCAAAATGGATAAATGAACAACATATATGTAAATTCCATTTCAATTGGCAGGAAGGATTTGGAGCGTTTTCATATCATAGAAGTATGCTAAATATTATTGTTCAATATATCAACAGCCAAAAAGAACACCATAAGAAGAGGAGTTTTAAGGAGGAATACCTGAACCTGTTAAGAGAATTTGATATTGATTTTAATGATCAATATCTCTTTGAATGGATTGACTAAGCATATCTTTGCAGAATATGATTTCACTCATCATTCTCATTTTTCTCACGCTTGTACTTTCTGCTTTTTTTGCAGGGACGGAGATTGCCTTCATTACAGCTAATAAGCTGGGGGTTGAGATTGAACGAGACAAAGGAACCAGGCGCAGTAAACTGGTCTCAAGATTTTACGAGAAACCGAAAGAGTTTCTCAGTGCGCTATTGGTCGGTAGTAACATTGTCCTGGTCATTTTTACTTTCCTGATGACCCGGTTGATTGAACCTGGAATACTGCCTTTTATCGGATCAGAGGCTGTGAGACTGATCATCATCACCATTATTTCAACGATTGTGATGCTTGTACTGGGAGAGTTTTTACCAAAACTTATTTTCAGGTTATTTGCTAACAGGGCTTTTAATATCGTGGCTTACCCGATGGTATTTTTTGTCTGGATATTGAGGTTCCCGGTATGGATCATGATTTCTTTCACGAGCTTGCTTTTTCGATATGTATTTAGGGCGCCGGTGAAAGATGTGCAGGATGCATTCACCAGGCTTGACTTGCAGGATTTTGTGGAAGGTTCGATGTCAAAAGACAACGATGCCATGGAAGCGGACATGTTTAAAAATGCATTGCAATTAAAAAACTTAAAAGCAAAAGCGTGCATGGTTCCACGGACTGAAATTGTACATATTGATGTAAGTGATGGGATGGAAGAATTAAAAAAATCATTTTTAGAGACACGTCATTCCCGGATTTTAATTTCAGAAGGCGACATTGATAATATACTGGGATATATTCATCACCAGAGTTTACTCAACAGTCCTGTGGATTTGAAAAAGATGATTATCCCGATACAATATGTTCCGGAAGTGACAAGTGTGCTCGACATCATGACTTCATTCACGCGCCAGCAAAATAATATTGCTGTGGTCGTGGATGAATTTGGAGGCACTGCGGGGATTATTACTTTGGAAGATATAGCAGAAGAAATATTTGGTGAAATCGAAGACGAGCATGATGAGGAGGCATATGTCGAGATGATGATCAACGAGACGGAATACCTTTTTTCTGCACGCCTGGAGATTGATTATTTAAATGAAAAATATCCCTCTTTAAAATTTCCTCATGGGGAGTATGAAACACTCTCCGGTTACATCGTCATGACGTCAGGAACCATTCCTGAGCAAGGCAATGACCTTGAAATGGATGATTATAAGTTTATTTTTGAGAAAGTAAGCGACAAAAAGATAGATTTAGTGCGGGTATTTCTGATTGATACGCACGATTAGAAAAATATTTACGATTTACGATTTACGATTTACGATTTACGATTTACGATTTACGATTTACGATTTACGATTTTCACTTAATGCATTTAAACGTAGTATTTATTAGAATATTATACACGTTAAACTTGTTATGATTTCTTCCTGATAGATAATATTAAATAGTTGACTGGGCGTTTAGAAAGAATTATCATTCAGCTTATCAAAACTCTTAACCAATGAAGTCGAATCCCTTGCTCCTCGTCACTTGCTTGTTTTCATTTCTTGGATGTACAGATGAAATGGATGGATTGTTTCCGGATCCATTGCATCCTAATCAAAAAACGTTTAAGTCATCACTTTTCATTGAAGTTAAAAACACGGAAGGAATGCCGGTTTACAATGCGCTGGTCCAGATTGGAAATATCAAAGGCCAAACAAATACAGAAGGGTTATTGTATTTACAAGATGCAGCAGTATCCGAATCTTCTTATCTCACCGTTGAAAAGGAAGGATATTTCCATGCTTCACGAAGATTTTATCCTTCGCAAAAAAACAAATCACAATTTGTCAAACTCATATTATTATCCGATAGCAAGGATGCTTTTTTCACTTCTTCAAGTGGAAGGACATTGAATTTTGACGGAGGAGTTACACTCACCTTCCCAAAGGATGGATACGAATTTAAAACCGGGGGATCTTATACAGGAGAAGTGATCGTTGCAGAACAATCGATTCCTGCAAATGATCCTGTGTTGTCTTTTAAAATGCCGGGTGATCTGACAGGGATCGACAAGGAAGGCCATGAGCAGGCATTAGGCAGCCTGGGGATGATGGCTGTTGAACTCAGATCCGCATCAGGTGAATTACTTCAATTGAAAAAAGATGCTGGTGTGGATGTGCAGATAAAAGTTCCTACTGAAATGCTTGCTACAGCGCCCTCAACTATCCCCATGTGGTATTTTGATGAACAGGATGGGACATGGAGAGAAGAAGGGGAGGCATCTTTGTCAGGTGATATTTACTCCGCCACGGTTCATCATTTTAGTTTTTGGAATTGTGATGACGGGTTTCCGACTATAAAATGGGAAGCCACTTTTATACACACGGATGATTCTCCCGCGAGCCAGGTACAAGTCTGCATTACGATTAACGATTTGAATACCACCAGGTGTGATTACACTAATGAAAACGGTTGGATCGCAGGTAAAGTAGCTTCAGGTAAAGTATTAAGCCTGAATGTAATCGCTCCGGGGTGTAATGAGCCCATATATTCTGCACAGATTGGTCCTTTTTCCAGAGATGTGGTACAAGGACCGATTGTCATTTCTCCTCCTGTTCTGAAGGAGATAAAAATAAGTGGGATAGCGGTGAATTGTGATAAAAATCCTGTAAAAGATGGTTACGTAGTCATCAATGCCGGGAGCAATTCGTATTACAAAACATTAGATAAAGAAACGGGTACATTTTCTACAATTATTTTCGATTGCAATGAAAGTGCAGTGAATCTTTTCGCTGTAGATGTTGAGAAATCAAATTTCAGCCTCTCGGAAAAATTTGATTATTCACCTATCATTCAAACCGATTCCATTTTAGTTTGCAGTGAATTGAAAGAATATCTTACGCTCAGTGTAGATGGCGTTGCGGACAAGATTTCTTTTTACCCCATATATTTCGGACAAGCAGTAGTTGAACAATGGGAATTTTTAGCGTTTCCAGATTCAATTGGAGATAAATTCTTTTTAATTGAGTTTAGAGGGGATACTATTGGAATCTATCCTGGAGTATTTGCTACAATTGCTATTACACTTGAAAACCAGTTGAGATATAGTACCGAAAGCGTCAATCTTCAAATCACTCATTTTGGACCTCTTGGAGATTTTGTTATAGGAAAACTTAGTGGGGTTTTGGTTAACGATCCTGGCAGTTCAATTCCATCCCGTAAGTTTACCGGAGATTTTTCCGTAATACGAAGTGAATGACAAATCACTTTTTTCTGGACGCAGATTTATTAAGAAAATTTAGATACATTAAGATTAATATTAAATATTCATCTGATGATTCATTAGACTAAAACTCACAACTCATTATTAACTACTGATTACAGAATACTGACTACCGAATACCGATTACTGAAAACTGAATACCGATTACTCATTTTTTTATGCGTTTCGTCTCATCTTCCATCCCTGTGCTGCGATCACGAGTTCCTTTCACATCGCTATTTCCTAGAAGATAGGTGAAATTGATTTTCGCATAGCGGCTTTCCCAGCCTCCGTTGGCTTTTATGGCGAGAGCACCGAAGTCATTGTGATTCCTCCAATGCAGACTATTGAAAACATCGTTTATACCAAACCTGAGATTCCCCCTGTTCTTCCAAAGTTTTTTCTGAACGCCAATATCAAGACTCCACATAGAGCTTGTGGCGAAATTGCCTCCCCAGATGCCGGGAGAATTGTACCAGCCTGAAATCTCCAGGGTGAATGCTTTGGGAAGCGTAAAGGAATTCTGAGCGTAGGTGTTGAACGTCGTGGCGCTTATATCCACTTTTTTGCCTTCTTCAAAATCAGCTTTGTTATGTGTATTAAATACACTTGCATTCGCAAAGACATTCCACCATTTAGCTAATGCAAAGGGATAGCTTACATTCAATGATACCACATCCTGCTGTGCTATATTTTCCGTGGTGATGAATGCAGCTCCCATGCTTGCTGTATCCGTGATTTCAGCCATCAGGTCATTCGTGCGACTATAGCTAATACTTGTATTGAGCGTATAATTAAATGTATGTGTGAGTTGAATACTATTCGAATATTGAGGACGCAGAAATGGATTTCCTTTTTTGAAGGTCAACTCATCCAGCTTAAACTCAAAAGGATTGAGGTCCTGGTAATTCGGCCTGTCGATCCGGCGACTGTAAGTCAGGCGCAAACTGTTTTTTTGATCCACTTTATATGTGATGCCACCACTGGGAAAGAAGTCAACATAATCCTGTTTGACGGTTTCTTCATTTTCCGGTTTCTGGCTTGTCAGATCACCTTTTGAATCCGTCTGTTCCATGCGTACTCCAAACTGTAAACCAAATTTCTCCCATTGACGATTGAAATTGAGATAACCTGCATTTACTTTTTCTGCATAGTCAAATTCATTCGTCCGGTCTGTATCCAGCACCGGAACATCATCGATGATATTGTAGAATTTATAATCATTATTGGTGTTGATCCTGGCTATTTTAAAACCGGCACCGGCAGTTCCGCCAAACAATGGTTTTTCATAATCAAGTTTAAGTGTTTTGATATTGATGGTTGTGGAAGTATTTGAAGAAAAGATCCTGGTGTCCGTCAATTCACCCGTAAGCGGGTCGTAATAATAATTAGGCTGATAAGATATGCCGTCATTTGAGAACAAACCATAGTCAAGATCTATATTGAGTATTGCACCGGATTTATTGTCATACTTGTAATTGCCATTTATATTATGATTACTACGGTCATTCTCAAATTCATTACTTCCTTCGAGCAATTCAGTTGGTGGTGAATCAATGTCAGGTGAAAGTTTGGTATGGATCAAGCTTGTGTTTTGTTCTTTGTTGATATAACCATCGAATAAAACTCCAAAAGTCGAGTTCTTTCCGGAAGTCACGTCAATGCCTGCTCTCAATGAATGGTTTTTCCAGTCGCTGATACCATTGTTATCCTGGAAAGTAAATTGATCTGCAGTCGTCCTTTCAAGATGAGTATAGTTACTATTTGCGCCATCAGAAAAATTATAATTACCGAATAGGTTCATCCATTTTGTCCGATTGTTGAAATTGACATTTCCGTCAAAGCGTGCATGAGTGGACTGGTTATAACCCAGATTGAGATTTGCATTGGTGCCAAGTGATTTATCTTTAATCAGCCGGATATTGAGAATTCCCGCATTCCCATCGGCTTCGTACCTGCTGGAAGGTTGTGTGATCACTTCGATCGCTTCAATTTGGGTCGATTGTAATGTTTTAAGATAGTTCGACAGATCATTGCCGGTAAGAATAGACTGACGCCCATCAATGTAAACCTTGACGCCACTTTTACCCAGGAGCATGAGCCTGTCATTGTTGTCTACGACTACACCCGGAGCTTTGCGCAATAGTTCAAGTGCATTATTTCCGATGGCATTGACGCTTCCTTCCACATTAAAAACAGTTTTGTCAGGCTTCACTTCTACAATTGGTTTTGTAGCTGCGACGACAACTTCACCGAGCACTTTCGCAACGGGTGCCATGAGTACAGGTTCGAGATGTGTAATATTATTTTCTACCACCTGGATTGGTTTTGAAAAATAAGTATCATAACCCACGAATGAAATGTTTAAGTAATAATTGCCTGGCATGATGTGCGTCATTTCAAAAGAGCCATCATCCAGTGAGTAGCCTGCCTTAGCCATCGTGGAGTCAGAAACCTGGAATAAGGTCACAGTTGCAAACACGAGAGGTTTGTTGTTTTCATCCACCACCTTACAGCTAATTCCTGTACCTGCATTTTGAGCTAATGCTGAAAAAACGGAAATAACCAGGCTGGTCAGAAGCAAAGTAAATTTTTTCATTTTGGTCTTGAATTCATTTACCAAATGACTCAAAATTGGTGTGAAAGGTTGCAGGGGCTGGTTTTTTATCGACCGGGGGCTATAATTCTGGGATGATTTGATGAATTGTTTGCCTCGAGATGGGACAGGAAGTGGCATAAAGGGGAATACTGGTTGTAAGTATATAAATCAAGAAGGAAGAGCCGATTCAGGCAGCCATAGGTTATTGTCTATAACTATCATAAGGTCGTTAACAACAGTCATAGGTTATTGTCTATAACTATCATAAGGTCGCTTACAGCAGTCATAGGTTATTGTCTATAACTATCATAAGGTCGTTAACAACAGTCATAGGTTATTGTTTATAACTGATTCCTGAAAAGCCCGTCATTACTGCGAATTAACACATATAAATATTCGTAATATATCAATATATCTCTTACTAAGAGGACTATTCGGTAATTTTGATTCATGCCGATTTCCACAGCTCGACATATCCTCATTGGCCCCATCCTTGGTGTGATCTGTGTATTGATCTGCTCCGTGAAATTATCCGGGCAAAAAGATTCCACGATGAATCTCCGCGAGATAGAAGTGACGGCAGTGAGAATCGACATGACAGATATCGGAAAGCACACCGATCGCATTGATAGCAATGATATTTCCCTCGGACCCCAGGAAAGCCTTGCATCTCTCTTGGCAAGACACACGCCATTATTCGTCAGATCTTATGGAGTAGGCACACTTGCCACTCTCGGCATTCGTGGAGGGAGCGCTTCACATACACAGATTTTATGGAACGGGATTCCACTTCGTAATCCAATGGTAGGTCTGCAAGATTTATCATTGATCCCATCCGTTTTTTTTGATGAAGCTGCAATTCATTATGGAGGTCATGGAGCAGCATTCGGATCAGGAGCAGTAGGAGGACTCATTTCTATTTCCAATACACCTGTCAGTACAAAAAATGGTTTGATCCTTAATTTATCTGCGGGTAGTTGGCAAAGATTGGCGGGTGATTTGCGACTCGATTATGGATTAGGTAAATTGAGACTTTCTACGAGGTTATTTTCGCAGCACGCAGAGAATGATTATGCATACAAACTTTCCAACGGATCTCCGGAAAAACACCAGGTTCATAATCAAATAAAAGACCAGGGCATTCTACAGGAAATCTCTTACACATTAAATAGTAAAGAGTGGTTGACCGGAAGGGTATGGTATCAATATGCCGATCGCCAGATTCCACCTACTTCAACACAAACGACAAGTAAATCAGCACAGCAGGATGAAATTTTCCGCAGCTCCATTCAGTGGAATTATGCCGGTGAAAAAATGCATTGGCAATTGAAAAGTGCATGGCTTGATGAGACCAATGATTTTCAGGATTCATTGATTTTGGAGTATGCTCATAATCGATTCCACACCTGGTTAGCTGAAGGTGAAACTTCCTTCAATATCGATCGCAATGTCAGCATGACAGGTGGGATTTATACTGAAGTGGCACAAGGAGAATCAGAAAACTACCAGGAACCAATCAACAGAAACCAGGTTGCAGCTTTTTCTTCTGTCAGGATATTAACTAATAAATGGTTATGGCGATTGCAGGCCCGTGAAGAATTGACAGATGATGCATGGTCACCTCTTCTCATCGACGTATCATCCGAATGGACGGCTATTAAAAATATCACTTTCAAGACGAGCATTTCCAGGAATTACAGGACACCTACATTGAATGATCTTAACTGGAGACCCGGAGGCAATCCTGATTTAGTTCCTGAAAAAGGGTGGACTGTTGAAGCAGGTATTCACTACAAATTAATTGATAAAAAAATCAACCTGGCTACTTCGCTGACTGCTTATAACCGAAACATTGATCAATGGATTATGTGGATGCCTCCTGTAAAAGATGTGAGGGATTTTTGGTCTCCAATCAATGTTGCAAAAGTGAAAAGTGAAGGTATTGAGACACGTGTTTCGCTTGGATGGAATGCAGGCCAATGGAAATTTGATATTGATGGAGGAATGGATCTCACATGGTCGACATTTCAAACATCTTTGCCTGCTCTGACGATTGAAGCAGGAGACCAACTTTTTTATGTCCCTGTCGAAAATGGTGTGCTCGGAGTGGTAGCCCATTTTCATCAATTTTCCGGCTATTACAACCATCATTGGTTTGGGTCCTCGACCGGCATCAATGATGAGATCCCTGCAGCTAATATTGGGTCAGCAGGCATATCCGTAGACTTTAGTCAGCACAAAACAAAAGAATCTGCATATATTCAGGTAGATAATGTATGGGATGTGCCTTACAGGATCATTGAAAGGCGCCCAATGCCCGGAAGGGGTTTCGTAGCAGGTGTAAGATTTACATTGTAAACTTTGTGACGACAGGCGACATTTTTAACTATAAATGCCCTGAAAAGTCTTCAATTCTTTAACTTTATTGTTGTGAAAGGATATCTTCTTTCTTACTTTGCAGTCATCATTTAAATATCATTTTTGATGAAAATCATTTTTGCTTTCTTTCTTTCGATAATGCTCGCTGATGGGTTTGGCCAGGTGGTAGCTGGATTTGAAAATTTCAATCTTCTTCCCGGACAACATTTGAATGATGCAGCTCCTAACCCTGGATTTCAAAGCGGTTCAATAGAACTTCCTAATCTTTACAATGATGATTTCGATTACTGGTCGGGATTTTCAATTTCTGCCGATACGAATACCACTACACCTGGATTTACCAATCAATATAGTGCGATTGCCGGCAAAGGTGCAGCGGGAACGTCTGCCTATGCAGTAGGATATATATTTGATCCTATCATTGTTCGATTGATAGGTAAAGCCAGTGGAAAACCAATGATTGGTATGTATGTTACCAACAGTACTTATGCATACCTGAGCATGAGGGATGGAGATGCATTTGCAAAAAAATTTGGTGGTGAATCCGGAAAAGATCCTGATTTTTTATTGTTGACCATCAAAAAATATTCTGGTGGGGCTATTGCTGATGACAGCATCAATTTTTACCTGGCAGATTATCGTTCACCAAGCGCATCTAAAGACTATATCGTCTCAGATTGGAAATATATTGATCTGACTAATCTTGGTGAAGTCGATTCCCTGGTGATCAAACTGACGTCCAGTGATGTCGGTATCTTCGGAATGAATACACCTGCTTATGTCTGTATTGATGAGGTCAGCACCGATAATCTTCTGTCAGCTTATTCACTCAACAAAGATTCCGAAACACTTTCAATAAGTCCGAATCCGGTGAGTGACATTTTATACCTTGATCTTCCTTCCAAAGGATTATGTGCTATTCATGATATTCAGGGCAGGACACTTTGGTCTCAATCGCTGGAAGCGGGACAGCACCAAATCCCTGTGACCGATTTTCCAAAGGGCGTTTATTTTATCAATTTTAATGGAAAGCTAACCACCAGGTTTAGCGTGAATTAATTGCTCCTGCCTTTCCCTTAACCCCTGAATCCTCCTGATGCTTCGACTTGCTCACCTTATACACGTGCTACAGCTCAGCAACCAACGGACTTGAATATTTCATTTCTTAATATTCTCTGCCTATTGCCTATTGCCTATTGTTTTTGCCTATTGCCTATTGCCTATTGCCTATTGCCCTTTGCCCTTCACTTGATTTCGTCACACAATTTCACCGGCTCATCATGATTTTTATCACAATGGATGAACTAACATTGAATTCGTTTAAATTTTGAAGTTATATTGTGGGTTACGGCTATGGGAAAAATAACTCTTGTCTTCACCTTCATTATTTTATCATCAAATTTTTCTTTTTCACAGGCAGGATTATTCAATGCTAAGAAAGGAATAATAAACTTTAAGTCAGATGCGCCACTTGAAGTCATAAAAGCGCAAAGCAAGTCATTGGAAGGCCTGATCAATCCCATGACAAAAGAATTTGCTTTTTCGGTGGACATCAATAGCTTCCATGGATTTAACAGCGATGCTCAACGCACACATTTTCTGGAAGATTATATGGAAGAAACAAAATTCCATCGCGCTACCTTCAAAGGAAAGATCATTGAAGACATTCTTTTTGATCATCCAGGCACTTATCCTGTCAGGGCTAAAGGTGTATTGGAAATTCATGGCGTCCAAAAGGAAAGGATCATTAAAGGCACACTGACCATTAAGCCGGATTCCGCTCATATAGAAACTAATTTTCTTATTCCACTTTCGGATCATGGCATTGAAATCCCCAAAATTGTTAAACAAAAAATAGCCGAAGAAATAATGGTCACGATCGATATTGACTTTGTCAAAGGCCCAGGATCATGAAAAGATTCATTTTATTAATATTATTATTTTCCGGGTGTTTGAATTTCACTAAAGCACAAGAGCCTAAATTCATTCAGCATGAAACGGGAAATGCTTTTAAAGACATTCCGATCAATGTCATGATGCAGGACAGCCAGTGCATGATATGGCTGGGGACCAAAAAAGGTCTTGCCCGATATGATGGAATCAGTGCATCTCCTTTAAAACTCGATTCGACCAATTCGGATATTGAAGTCACCGCTATTTTTGAAGATAAGAGTAAAATAATCTGGGTAGGAACCGCTAACGGAGATATCTATTATTTAGACCTGTCACGGAATGCACATGTCTTTATTCCCCCTGAAGGATGTCCTGAGAAAAAAATTACGTCCATTCTTCAGGATGATAAAGGCCAGGTTTGGCTTGCCACATATGGAGAAGGCGTTTATGTGTGGACAGGCTCCAGGCTTTTTAATATTAATGCTGATGATGGCTTAGCCGGAAATGATATTTATGCGATGACCGTCACGGGAAACGGCAATGTCTGGTTAGGTACGGATAACGGAATTAATATTTGTTCCATTGAAATTGAAAAAAAAGATATTTGCCATCTTGGTCTTCAGGATGGTTTACCGGATCAGATCATCACCGCTCTTGAGTCCGATAAAAATAATAATGTATGGATTGGAACATATGAATTTGGCGCCGTCTATTATGATCAATCACTGAAAAAAATAACCAAGCCTTTTGAAAGCAAAGGAATGGATGAAATCACAGCATTTGAAATCTTTGATGACCAGGAAATATGGATAGGTACAAGATCATCCGGAGTATGGAGATATAACCCGCAATTTGAATTTATCAGGAAGGTTATAACCTTGCAGCCGAAGAAGCCAATTGATGTATCCGATATCCTTGCTGACGTTGAAGGGAATATGTGGGTTTCCACGCAAAATGGTGCTTTGTGGTCCGCCTTCAGGCAGTTTGAGTCCTTGGCGACAGATGTAGGTGAAACACAGGCATTGTTCTGTGATCATAATGATAAATTGTGGGTAGGGACAATGAATGGACTCTATCGCATTCAGGATTATTCTACTGAAGCATCCCGGGCGATAAGAATAGCCCCGGCGTATGATTTTAATATTTCCGGTATTGTCGAAGATGATTTCAACAATTTATGGATCGCCACACTTGATAAAGGGTTATTCATTTACACACCTGCTACAGGAAAAGTCATGGAAATAAATTCTTCTAAGGCAAAATTGGGAAGCACGGTTATGTCGATGGACCGGACAAAGAATGAAATTTGGGTGGCCACAACACAGGGTTCAGAATCAGGAGTTGCAGCCAATCCTTTTGCAGGAGTATTTTCTTATCCGGCTAATAAAGACATCACGAAAGAAAAGGATTTCCATTTTCAACTTTTCAGGGATACTTTACAATATGTTTTCCAGGTATTTGTTGACTCGAAAGACAGGGCATGGATTGCGACTGATGGCAATGGAGTCTATTGCATCGATGGAAAAAATGTAAAACAATACAAAGGAAACAATAACATCACGTTGAAGAAGGTGTATTCCGCCTGTGAAGATCAACAGGGGCATATGTGGTTCAATACACACGAATGGGGACTGGTAGAAGTGGATGGCGATCATTACAGGCCATTGAATGTCTCAGATGGACTTGTCAACATGAATAATACGTCAATCGCAGAATCGAAAAATGGCGATATCCTGGTCTCTCACGACCATGGAATAGACCTTATGGAACCAAAGCGCAGACATTTCATGTATTATACTTCGGAAATCGGGGCTGAAGATTTTGAACCGGGGAATAATTCAATAGCAAAAGATTCCAGGGGAAATGTTTTTATCGGTGGAAAGAACCTGATCATGGAATATTATGCTTCCAATCATAAATTTAGCATAGATCCAAGGACACAAATCACAAAAGTAAAAGTCAATTTCAGGCCAATTGATTTTAAAATAACCAATACATTCAGGCATTCACAAAATTCATTTTCTTTTGATTACATAGGATTGTGGTATACGTCACCCCATTCTGTCAATTATGAATATAAACTAAGTCCTTATGAAACTCAGTTTAAAGAATCAAAAGACTACACTGCTTCTTATTCCAACTTACGACCCGGTAAGTATACATTTACCGTAAAAGCTTCCGAAAACAGATCTTTTTTCAATGAACCAACGGCTACCTATTCATTTACGATTAATCAACCATTTCTTTTCCAGCTCTGGTTTATCCTGATTGCCATTCCATTTTTCGGATTGATGATATATTGGTTGCTTAAATCAAGGGATAGACGTGTGCAAAGACGTGCATTGCTGAAGAAGGAAATGATCGAGGCACAATTGCAGGCACTTAAAGCTCAAATCAATCCGCATTTTCTTTTTAATAGCTTTAATACCCTGATCACGATCATTGATGAAAACAGTCTTAAGCCCCAGGTCGCGATTGAATATGTCGAAAAATTAGCGGATTTTTTCAGGAGTATCCTTCAATACAGGGAACAGGAGACCGTTTCGCTCGAAGAAGAATGGGAGATGGTTCAGAATTTCGGATACTTGTTGGAGAAACGTTATGGGTCGAGTCTTCGGCTTCACCTGAGCAAACCTCCGAAAGATGCCTTTATTCTTCCCATGACCTTGCAGATGCTGGTGGAGAATGCAGTCAAGCACAATGTGATCTCTGAGAATAAACCACTGGACGTTTATATCACCGTCGATGAAGATCGCTATATCAGTGTGGCGAATAATTTACAACCGAAAGCAAAATCTGAACCTTCTACCCAGTTTGGATTGCAAAGCATCATCAGGCGTTATCAATTGATGAGTGAACGAAAAGTAATCGTTGAAAAGGATCAGAAAACGTTTAATGTCAGAATTCCAATCATTAATAAATCGAACTGATGAAAATATTAATCATTGAAGATGAACAGGCTGCCGTCAGGAGACTCCAGAAATTGTTAAGTGAAATTGATTCCAATTACGAAGTGATTGATTCACTGAGCAGTATTGAAACCTCGGTAGAATGGTTTCAAACTCATCCTGCACCTGATCTGGTATTAATGGATATCCACCTGGCGGATGGATCAAGCTTTGATATTTTTGAAAGAGTTGATATCTCAGCTCCTGTCATATTTGTCACAGCATATGATGAATATGCACTGAAAGCATTTAAGGTAAATGCCATAGATTACCTGATGAAGCCCATCAAACAAAATGAATTGGAGAGCGCAATTTTGAAAGTTTCAAAAAAACATAAGAAAGCTGATGAAGGATCAGATCTGATATTGCGTCTCCAGGAAGCCGGGTTTATTCACCGATCAAAACGTCTGCTTGTCAGAATGGGGCAAAACATCAAACTGATCGACCTGGATAATGTCGCTTACTTTTATTCAAAAGATAAAATCAGTTTTGCCATATTACCGGGCAATAAAAGATATCCACTGGATCAAAGTCTTGATCAGATTGAACAGATGGTGGATCCAACGCATTATTTCCGAATCAACAGGCAGTTTATAGTCAAAATGGAATCCATCGAAGAGATGGTGACTTATTCAAAATCCAGGGTCAAGTTGAAGCTTATCCCTCCTTCAGAAGAAGATGCGATCGTCAGTAAAGAGAGATCACCGGAATTTAAGAAATGGTTGACAGGAAGTGAGTGACAACGTCAATCGTGAATCGTCAATTGTTAGTTGTGAACTTTAATCTAAGGTATCATCGGTTAATTGGTAATATTAATCTTAAAGAATCTTGATTTTCTTAAGAAATCTGTGTTCTGAAATTGTGATTTAGCCTCGAAACGAATCCGGCATAAAATTCAAACAATTTTTCTTTCTTGACAAAATCAGCCTGTAATTGAATTGATCAGGATGATTTCATCATTAGAATATCCTTAGAATTTTATCGGTTATGGAGCCTGTACCTCTAATGCACGGAGATCAGAATTTTCAATTTATAGTCCTTAAGGAATTTTTAATAATTTATTAAAACCTTGTTTCTTAACGCATTATAAATAAAATTGTGAATACTTGATTTCCATTTATTCAATCCTCATCAAATTATCCCCTCTTAAAATTATTTGTATTGGATGTCTTTGTTCCTATGGCATGTGTATCTACACATGATGCCTGAAATTTCAGCACAGGAATTGTATAGATTTGCACGAATCTGATGGAATCCCCTGATTCGTGACAATCAATTAAATCTCCTGAAATGAAAAACGTACTCCACATTGTTTTAACTTTTATAAGTATCCTTTTTTTATGTGTTGTTGTAAACGCACAGACTCCCACTGATGCTATCATGATGACAAAAGGGGAGATGTGTATTGCTGCTATTTATTCACACGATAGCTGGGACGAATATTGGGAAGGCACGCTCCTGCGTACTAACGGTAATATCGGCACATTGACTCGTCAATCCATTTCTCCCATGGCGATTGTAGGCCTTAATGATCGCATCAATTTCCTCGTGGCTCTTCCATGGATGAAAACAGAATCAAGCGGAGGTTATATTAAAGGTGTAAGCGGATTACAGGACATGGGATTCTGGCTCAAAGGAAAACCACTTGATTCTAAACTCGGACCTGGTGATTTGACGATTCATGGCACAGCAGGATTTACCTTTCCGATATCTAATTACCTGGAAGATTATGGACCTTATAGCCTTGGATTAGGATGTACTGATTTGTCCCTCACCGGCATACTTCAGTATAAACTGGATATGGGTTTATATCTCCGTGGCCAGGCAGGCTACCACTGGCGTGGCAATTCAAAGATCGAACGTGATTATTATTATACCACTCACAGTAATTACTCAGACCAGGTAGACATGCCTGATGCTATCACCTGGGACGCAACCCTGGGTATATGGTTATTTGACTCTTCCCTAAAAATAGAAGCTACTTATGGTGGCTTAAATACGCAGGATGGATTTGATATCCGGAGACAAGACGCGGGATTCCCTTCCAATCAAATGATCAACACAGGTTATGGTGGTGGCTTTCAATATTATTTACCGGGACTCCAGGGATTTAGCGTTATAGGCGCATTCCACCAGGTATCCACCGGTAGAAATGTTGGTAAATCCATGACATACACAGGAGGGATAGCCTATTTCTTTTCAGCATGGAAAAGCGGACAAACTGAATCTATTTCAAATTAATTGCTAACTCTTCTTCATTCATCACCATTACTTTTCAAATCGAAATACATCATGAAAAATATATTAAGTTTCTTTTTTCTCTCAGCGGTGATTTCTACTGCATTTCTTTTCCAGGCTTGTAATAATGAAGATGTGCCCTCTTATGTTGCATTTGATCCATATCAATATGCAACACTTGACGAAGATGGAGGTACCTGGCATCCCAAACTACTCAGCAGTGGTTCACAAATCGGGATTCCTGCACCAACAGAAGTTACATCACCTGAATACCAGGCAGAACTTGCGGCACTGAAGAGTGCTTCATCTCAACTTACTTCAGAGCAACAAGCTGCAGTCAATTATTGGGCCGGTGATGGCTTGGTACGCTGGAATGAAATTGCGCGTGAATTAGCTGCAAAGTATAACCTCGCACCTGCTCCGGATTCTGCTGGAAATTATCCTGTTCCCAATTCTGCGGATCCGGGTAAATATCCTTTATATCCGTTCGCACATCCACCGTATGCGTGCAGAGCATTTGCTTATTGGGCTGCCACAGAATATGATGCATTAATTTCTACATGGTATCAAAAGTATAATTACAATCGTCCGGCTCCTTATGTAACGGATGCGAGTATTGTCACTCATTTACCAAAGAATGCTTTGCCTAGTTATCCGGCAGATGGTGCTGTCATTGCAGCCGTTTCGAAAGCAGCGCTCACCGCTTTATTTCCTCTTGAAAAAGATTACCTGGCTGCATTAGCCACCGAACATAAAAACAGTTTAATGTGGGCAGGTTTAAACGTTCAAAGTGATATCACTGCAGGTGACTCATTAGGACGTGCTGTATGGAACGTATTTAAAGTCAGATTCGGAAGTGATGGAATGAAAAAAGCACAAACACCAAGAGCAATATCAGATTCAATCAGAGATGCCGCACAGGCTATGTGGAAATGGCATTGGGAAAATCTTGAAACACCACCTCGTCCGGTTGGTATTACTCCTTTGTTTGGAAAAGTTAAACCGTGGAATGTACCGGATATTACTTCTGTTCGTCCTGTTAAACCGCCGGATCCGGGTTCTCCTGAATTTGAAACTGCAGCTAATGAATTAAAAGATATCGCGGACAACATCACGACTGATCAAAGAAGGATTGCTAATTTCTGGTCTGATGGTTTGGGAACATATACGCCTCCCGGACATTGGAATAGATTTGCTTCTGACCTGATCGTAAAAAATAAATTGAATCCTCTTCGCGCTGCACGCGTTTTTGCTTATCTCAACATGGCGATGGAAGATGCAGGGATCGCTTGCTGGGATGCAAAATATTACTACCATTATCCGAGGCCAATACAAACGATACCAGGATTCAAGACAATATTAGGTACTCCTAATTTCCCAAGTTATACATCAGGGCATTCAACATTTTCGTTTGCAGGTGCTACTGTATTAGCTCATTTTTTTCCGGATGATGCAGGCACGCTTACAGGATGGGCTGAAGAAGCAGCAAATTCAAGGTTGTATGCAGGCATCCATTATCGATTTGATGTTGAGGCTGGAAAAACTACAGGTATCGCTGTTGGAAATTATTCCATTGACGTTGCGAGGACAGATGGTGGTGAATAAAAGATAACATGAGTTAAATCACAAGCCTTATTTCTACTGAAGAAGTAAGGCTTTTTTATTTCACTGATAAAGAAGTTATCTCCTTAAACTATTCTACAATGGGTTCCCCTTTAGGGGTTAGGGGCAAGAAGCAGAAGCAATCATTTTCTTTCAAATCCATAATCCACTCCGTTACCATCCATGGTCTCAATTCTGACTAATAAGGAATCACCTTTCATCGCAGTATGTGAGGGCTGGCCTCCGACAGGCTTAAATTGATAAATGATTCTTTGCGGAAAATCATGCTTTGGATTTTCAAAAGTAAAAACGGATCCTTCTGACTTTGTCATCTTGAATTCAATGGGATTACCATTGTTCTGTTCAGGTACAGTAGCTATATAATAGTATTGATCCTCCCTCATGACAAGATCTATTTTTTCAAGAAGTGAAGTATCCTTTGCTTCTACCCTGATGCCTTTCGCAGAAAAAGATCCGTCTTTTTTTAGAGTCCATATTTCAAGGCGGTTTCCACCTGCTGTCCTGTTGATTTCCCAGGTTCCGGCGAGCCAGCCAAAAGGACTCTTTTTTGGAGTGCAGCCTGATAAGAACAAGCAAAAAAGCAGTGCTGCAAAAATTATATTATTTGGTGTGATTTGTTTCATCCGGACAAATTAAACACTTTTAAGAAAGAATCGCTAAAGTGTAGATAAATGGATGAAAATCATCAAAATGCGGCCTGATTTTTCACTTACTTTTTATAGCGCTGCTAAGTGCCGTGTCTTTATATTTGTCCCTTCGAAAAAAGCAAGGTGCTCATATTTTGGCACCTAACATCCAAAGCCAATGAAAATAACGACCTTGCTAACCACTTCGAATTCATACACTTAGATGTCATCTATTCAGTCTAAAGTTACCGCAGCAAGCCTATTGGTTACCATTGGTATCGTGTTTGGCGATATTGGTACTTCTCCTTTATACGTGATGTCTGCCATTATAGGGGAAAACACGATCACGAGGGAATTGATCCTTGGAGGACTTTCCTGTGTATTCTGGACTTTGACGTTGCAGGCTACTTTCAAATATGTCTTTCTTACTCTGCAAGCTGATAATCATGGAGAGGGAGGTGTTTTCTCCCTTTACTCCCTGATCAAGAGAGTTGCTCCGAGATGGACCATTTATGTTGCCATGGTAGGTTGTTCAGCTTTATTGGCGGATGGTATCATCACGCCTGCAATTTCACTGACAGCCTCTGTCGAAGGGCTTAAAGCTCTTCATGATAGTGTCCCTGTCATTCCTATTGTCATTGCCATCCTGATTGGTTTATTCACATTCCAGCAATTTGGAACTGAAAAAATCGGAAAGTCTTTTGGGCCGATCATGTTAGTCTGGTTTTCTATGCTATCTGTTTTTGGTCTTTTATGGTTGAGCCAGGATTGGGGTGTATTGAATGCGATAAATCCAAAATATGGCTATTATATTTTGACCCGCTACCCAAGTGCCTGGGTGATTGTAGGTGCAGTGTTCCTTTGTGTTACAGGAGCAGAGGCCATGTATTCTGATCTCGGCCATGTCGGAAGGTCAAATATCAGGGTATCATGGATTTTCGTGAAGGTAGCCCTGGTAATTAATTATTTCGGACAAGGAGCATGGGCGTTGGTGACATTTGAAGGAAAATCCCTGACCGGTTTAAATCCTTTTTTTGAAATGATGCCCTCATGGTTTATTACAACCGCTGTCGTCATAGCTGTATTGGCTTCCATTGTGGGCAGCCAGGCATTGATCAGCGGATCTTTTTCCCTCATCAATGAAGCAGTCAAATTGGATACATGGTTTAGAGTTCAGATTAAATATCCCAGCAAGCACAGGCAACAGATTTTTATCCCGGTGATCAATCACATTTTGTTTTTGGGATGCGTCTTCGTGGTATTGTATTTCAGAACGAGCAGTAATATGAATGCTGTGTATGGGGTAGCCATTACTGTGGCCATGATGTCCACCACGATTTTACTGGTTTTTTTCTTTCGGCGAAAATTACATTGGGACTGGTTCAGGATATCATTGATAACGGGTCTTTTTTTTACAGTGGAATTTATTTTCTTTGCCGGCAATGCACACAAAATTTTGCATGGCGCATTGTTCACCATTTTACTGATGTGTGCTTTTGTGGCGGTGATGGTCATTTACTATCAGGCGAAACATGTGCTGCTACGCATGCGAAAATTTGTCGATGTCCACCAGTATGAAGATATCATCACTGCTGTAAGTGAGGATAAAGCAATTCCGAAATTCGCCACGAACATCGTATACCTCACCAGTTCGTATTCCATCCACCGAATGGAAAAGCAAATTCTCAAATCGATTTATCAAAAACAACCTAAACGGGCGGATGCTTATTGGCTATTGCATTTTAATGAAACAGAAATTCCGTTTCAGCAGGAATACAATTTTCACGAAATGGTCAAGGATAAAATATTCAGGATTGATTTTAACCTTGGTTATAAAGTCAAACCCAACGTAAGGGAAATGTTTGTTCATGCCATCGAAGATCTATCCAATAAGGGAATTGTGAACCTTACAAACCGGTACGACAGCTTACGAAAATTCGATATTTCTGCTGACTTCCTTTTCATTGTGATGAGGAATACCTTCAACCTGGATTCAGACAGCGCCATTCTCGACATATTCTTCCTCAATGCTTATGGATTTCTTCAAAAGATCGAAGAGCCACCGGAGCAATACCTGGGCATAGATCGAAATTCTCTACTGGTAGAGTACATAGCCCTCAAGTAATGCTTCGACCAGCTTTACTCATCCTTGTGCTACAGCTCAGCAACCAACGAAAAGTGAAGAGTGAAGAGTGAAAACGTAAAGTGAAAAGCGTAAAACTAAAAACGTAAAGCGACTCACCACTCTTCAGTTTCAACTTAGGAGATTGATTTTATCTTGATTACCGAATACTGAATACCGGATACTGAATACCGAGCTACGCGCTTAGCTTCATCCACTGCAGAATGGCTTTTGCCGGTTCAAGGGAAGTGATGATGACGTCATGTGTATCACCTACCTGCATGGTGATAAAATCTCCTACACCCATCCTGACAACACGAGCATTTCCCTGGGCATCGGTGATGTGACATTCACATGTGCCTTCAAGTAGAATGAAGCTTTCCAGGATGTCAAAGTGAACTTCTTCTTCGATATATTCTTTGACCCAAGCGACAAACAATTCACGTTTGTCTGATGATTCAAGGCTATGCAGATGTATCCCCTCAAAATGCTGGGGAGGTGTGATGTCTTTTACTAATTCCTCCCATTCCATCCAATTTGAGGTTTCATTTAAAGGCGGAAGGTTTTCAAAACTCAGATGTTGTTTGTTTTGAAGATCGGTATTGAGGGATTTTATTTTATCCATGACCTTTTCTTTCAGATCCGGACCAGGATGAACGGCATATGTAGAAGCAAACCGGATGAGCGCATCCTCTGTTTGCTGAATCTCTTCTTTGCCCGGAGATGAACCATTGTTCAACAATTCGTTGATGGTGTCTCTGTTTATGTCAATTGACTTTTTCAATGTCTGCAAAAATAAAATTAATAATAATACGCCCTCAGTTCTTTCAACGCCAGCCTGGCGCGTGATTTGACAGTACCCAGGGGAATGCCTTTCTGTTCCGCTATCTCCTGCTGTGTATATCCTTCGAAATACATCCATTCAATGACTTCCCTGCACACCGGTGTTAGTTTTTCAACAAGTTGTCGTAGGCCAAGGGTATCCACCATTGGAACCGTGACAGCCTGATGGCTATTTTCACCTACGAGATTTTCCATGTTTTGGTTTTTCAACTTTTGGTTAAAGTATTTAGATCGCGTGAAATCAATTGCCGTATTTCGGGCAATATTAAATAACCATGTGCTTAATTTTCCTTTTTCGGGATCATAGCGGGTGATGTTTTGCCAGATTTTAACAAAACAATCCTGCAGGAGGTTTTCGGTTTCTTTCTTGTCGTCAACTATTTTATAGATGATCCCGAACAGAGCAGCAGAATAGGAATCATATAAGTCTGCAAAAGCTTTCTCATCCCTTGATTGCAATGTAAGGACGAGTAGCATTTGTGCATCCATTAAACTGTTTTCCATTTTGCCAATAAAGGAGCTGATTTTTAAGGTGTTAGAGGGTAATGACTGCCTTAAAATTATAATTTTTAAGTCAAGATCATCCAAAAAGGCCTTGTATTCGTAAATCATTCACAACATCTGGTGATTTAGTCTTCTCATTCGATGATATGGCCGCCATTTATTCAATAGTTCTCTTTTTCAATCGCGGCCATTTGGGAGATGTTGGCATTGCTTTGTAACGAATCAACTATTGATAAAAAATGGAAAAAGAAAAAAGTATTAAGACCGTTCAACAGGTTTATATGGATTTTGGAAATCAAAATGTTGAGGGGGTGTTGAACTCTTTGACTGATGACATAAGCTGGAATGATCCAGGTTCCCCGGATATTCCTTACGCCAAAAATCGAAATGGTAAAAAGGAAGTGATGAGTTTTTTTATGGAGATGGGCAGCACCGTGTCCTTCTCACAATTTATGCCAAAGGAATTTTATTATGACAACGAAGCCGTGATTGTCAAGGGATCCTTTGCAGGCAAAGCTAACGGCACAGGAAAGCCATTTGATTCAGATTGGATGATGATCTGGAAATTTCGTGGAGATAAGATTTCCTATTACGAAGCATTTGTTGATACTGCAGCAATGATTGCAGCCATTAAATAAATTTCAATCTGACTCTCCGGGAAACCAGAATGCAGGCTATGGCCTTAATTGAAATCGTAAATCATTAATTATTCACCCAATAAAAAAATCCAAATTATGCGTACTTTATTAAAAGCAACCCTCGAAGTAGAAGCAGCGAGTAAAGCCATTCTTGATGGCACTCTTCCGAAAATCCTTGACAAATTAATGGCTACAATTAAACCTGAAGCAGCCTACTTCACTGCTATGGGTGGTGAGCGATGCATGTTGTTGTTCTTTGATTTGAAGGAGCCTTATATGATACCGGTGATTGCAGAACAGTTGTTCATTCCACTTAAGGCCAAGATAGAAATGATACCCGTTATGAATGCGGAAGATGTAACTAAAGGGCTTACAGCATTTATGGCTTTGAAATAAGTGTTTTTGTCCGGCTTGTGAGGAGAATTGTTTCACTTAACGGTATGAATGACAAGCTTAGAAATTAAAAAGAGACTGTATCACTGCAGTCTCTTTTTTATGATTTTGCTCTGAAAGGAAATCTTCTTTTTCCTGATAAGACATGTGTTTTTGACATTTTACCTACGTGATCCGGATGCCTTTAAACCTTCCTTTACTTTGTAGCATGTTCTACTTTAGTACCATTAGTATAAATGACCTGGTGAGGAACAGAATCCGGTTCAATCTTTTCCCCTTTGACCTCGACGAGTTTCTCATAGGCATATTTTGCTTCAAAGATGATATTTCCATCTACTCCCCATTTCCTGACATATCCGTCTTTCAACCCATTTGAAAAAGTAATCAGGAATTGCGGGTTTCCATTCTCGTAAAAAACGGTGTCTCCACCATTCAATTCCCCATCCTTATAATATTGAACTTCCTTGACTTTGCCGCTTTCGTAATAAGCAGTTGTCTTGTCAACCTGGAGGTCATTTTTAAACATTCTTTCAGTCATCTTTTGGCCACCGGGATAATAATCTGTCATCAGGCCCTCTTTCTTATGATTGATTTCCGTAAACCTGCTCTTGACAGTTCCATCGCCATATTTCATGATAATTTCCTGTGGCTTGTTTGCATTGCTGCAAGAGATCATACTGATAAAACCAAAGAAAAAGCAGGCATATGTAAAAAGGTGACCGGCATTATAAAATAATTTCATTTTTTACGATTTATGTGATTCAGGTAACATATAAAAGAGGAGCCATCTAAAATAAAAAAAGACTGCATCATGCATGCAGTCTTTTTTGAATAAATCCTAACTACCAATCTTATTTTTTCCAGGGAAGTGCATCCACTTTCTGGCCTATTTCTGTTCCAAAGCGAACGCCTTCGAGGCAATCTGCATTCCAGTGTGTACCCAGAAGAACTCTTGACCAGGCATTTTCCTGAGCCATTTCACTGAGGCTATGGAATGTTCGTGGTGTACCTACAAATTCAGTACGGCCAAAATGGCAATTGTCGGTCATACTATAATTATATCCAAATACACTTGCTAATGCTTCTGAACCTGCACCACCCATTGTAGAGTGACCGGATGGATAAGCAGGGAAAGGAGGAACAAATCCAACGGCACCTGTTAATGGGTTGTTCAGGTTTGACTTGTAAGTAGGATCAATGAATTTTTTAATGTAAGTAACAGGTCGCTCTGTATTATAAACATATTTTGAATACCAGCATCCTACTGCAGCATCATTGATGGCCATACCACATTTGGCGTAAGCCTCAAGAGCTTTGTCAAGAGGTACTTTGTCTTTTTCAATGATCTGGTTGCCTATGGCAATCCAACGTGGACCGGGGCTGAAAGTAAGATTGAATAAATCATCACTCCAGAATTCTCCAACCCATTTTACGTTATAATCCGTTTCGGCATTTTTAGTATAAGCCTGAAGTGCTTCTGCATAATATTCAGAATGTGGATCTTCGCTGTATTCCATAAAATAATGAGAAGGAGGGAGAGAAAGTTTTTCAGTTTCTTTCAGAGCCCATGTACGAGCCTTTCCAAAGAATGGACCCATTGGGTTTGGAGCTGATGGTGGAGTAGGTTCCCAGTTACCTGGACCATTGTAATGTGCCTGCCAGTCATAAGTTTCATTGGTTGTATAATTACCGAAAGGATTTTTATAAGCTTCATGACCATAAGGATCAGTAGTCGCCCATTCCCAAACGGCATTTCCTACACTTTGTCCGTAAGCTATAGAGCGGTTGTATACATCTTGGCCTGCTTCAGCAAGATATTTTGCGTTAAGTTCATTGACGAGAGCATCCCATTCACTTCTTACTCCGGCAGGAAGTTCTCCTCCGGTGTTAAATGTTCCGCCGAAGAATTTTGGCATCATGGTGGTGTAAACAGCATGAATTACTGTTGGCCAGTGATATTCCACGCCTGGTTGAACAGCTGGAATGTTTACTGCGGGATAAAGACTTGCCAGTGAGTTGTATTCAGGCATGCCTGATACACATGCTTCATAGGATGCAAAGCCCATATAGCCAAGTGCTCTTGGAGCAGGGCCTGGACGATAACCATCCGCATAGCGCTCAATCTCGAGGAACATTTTATTCCATCTGAGAGGAGCTTCAGCTGAGTAATCTCTTACCAGCTTTTGTGTAGAGGTGGCATTGTCTTCTTCTTTACAGCTGACAACAAAGAGGGTGATGAACAGTGAAAGACAAGAGAAAAGAAGTAGAAGTTTGCGACTAGTCATAGGATACTTTTTAAAGGTGAAAACTTGGTAATCAAAATTAATAGGTCAAAGGTAACTTTGCCTTTTCAATTATTCTAACTCCAACTCCTTAAAAATTCCTTAGAATTTGATACTTTTTGCTGATTTTAAGGGAATTAGGAGCCCATTCGTATCTTGTGCAAGATGAAAATACTACTGATCGAAGATGAAGAGAAAGCTGTCAAATCACTGAAAAGAGGTTTGAATGAACATAACATTGAGGTAGATTTTGCTTTTGAGGGTACTAAAGGAGCTGAGATGGCCGAAGCCACTGAATATGACGTCATCATTTCAGATGTCATCGTCCCCGGTATTAATGGATTTGACCTGACACAGTATCTCCGAAAGAAAGGAATTAAAACTCCTGTCCTCCTCCTCACAGCCTTAAGTGCCACTGACGACAAAGTCCTTGGTCTTGAAGTTGGAGCTGATGATTACCTCACCAAGCCTTATGAATTCAAAGAACTCCTGGCCCGTTTGAAAGCTCTGTCGAGACGCGGAAAAGAAGTACCCGCACAAAAACAGTTCCTCACTTTCGCTGATACAGAAATGAATCTTACGGGTAAGGAATTTACCAGGCAAGGCAAAAAAATCGAACTGACCCCAAAGGAATTTGCCCTGATGGAGTATTTCATTCGTCACGAAGGAAGAGTAGTCTCAAAAGCAGAAATCGCCGAAAAAGTCTGGGACATCAACTTCGAAACCACTTCAAATGTCGTGGAAGTGTATGTCAATTATCTGCGCAATAAAGTCGACAAACCTTTTGAGAAGAAATTAATCCATACTGTTTTTGGAGTAGGTTATGTCCTGAAAAACGAATAAAAGCAAAGGGCAAAGGGCAGAGAGCAAAAAGCTCTAATATATCTTGTTGCATTACCTTGCCTTCTGATTATGCTCGAAAAAATCAAAGAACTTGAAGCCATATCAAGGCAACTTGAACCTGATGCGGTAACCAGGGATCACATTTTCAGGGCCACTTCCTCTTATATCAATCATTTCATCGACGCGCTTCCGGAAACAAAAACGTATATCACGGCCGACTGCCCGCAATTAAAATCATTTGAAGTCACCGATGAAGGCAAGCCTTTTGAAGCGTTACTGGATCTTTATGCGAGTGAGATAAATCACGCCGGCATTAACAGCGCATCCGGCGGCCATATGGGATATATTCCCGGCGGCGGACTTTGGGCCTGCAGCATTGGGGATATGATTGCGGCAGCAACGAATAAAAATTCTTCTGTCTTTTTCTCCGGCCAGGGTGCTGTCATTTTGGAAAATCAACTTGTACACTGGTTGGCAAAACTTATGGGCTATCCATCAACGGCTCATGGATATTTAAGTTCGGGCGGTTCGATGGCTAATCTGAGCGCGATCACTGCAGCGAGAGATGCACATCACATCAATTCTAAAAATATATCAAAGTCAGTTATCTATTCAACAGACCAGGTGCATCACTGCATTGAAAAAGCTTTACACATCAACGGACTTGATGAAGCAATCCGTCGAACCGTACCTGTAAATGATAAATATCAGATGGATGTCGAGGCATTGAAAGCAATGATCAATGAGGACATCCAATCAGGACTGCAACCGTTTTTAGTTATTGCCACGGCGGGTACCACGAGCTCAGGTTCGATCGATCCATTGGATCAAATCGCTGATGTGTGTGCTCAATTCAAAACCTGGTTTCATGTCGATGCTGCTTATGGAGGTTTCTTCATGTTGCTGGATGAAATCCGGGAGAAATTAAAGGGCATCGAGCGATCAGATTCATTGGTGCTCGATCCGCACAAAGGATTCTTTCTTCCTTTCGGCACCGGTGTTGTCCTGGTCAGAAATGGACAGCAACTGTTAGATTCTCATTCTTTTCAGGCTACATACATGATGGAAGATGCAGGTGCCCATGAAATCAGTCCATCAAGTTGCAGTCCTGAGCTGACAAGGCATTTCAGGGGACTGCGCATGTGGGTGCCTTTGCATTTTCATGGACTAAATATTTTCAAAGCATGCCTTAGAGAAAAGATTTTTCTCAGCCAGTATTTTCATGAAGAAATAAAAAAAATGGGCTTTGAGACAGGCAATGATCCCGAACTTACGGTTTCTTTGTTCCGTTATCCTGCGCAGAATGTGAATGAGTTTAATCAAAAACTAGTTGATGCGCTGCATGAAGATGGACGCATATTTTTTTCGGCGACGACGATAGATGGCCAATACTGGATAAGATGCGCCGTTTTACATTTCAGAACTCATTTACGAGAAATTGATTTAGGGCTAAAAATGATAGGAGAGTGTTTACAAAAAATCTTAAAACCATGATGTTCAACTTTAATCGTATTCATAAATTTTCTTTTGCATTATTTATTCTCCTGGTCGCTCATCTGAATATTATTTCAGCGCAAAATTCATCCATAGCTGACCAGGCGTATAAAACAGGTGACGAATTTAAATTGAAAGCATTACCGGACAGTGCTATTTTTTATTACAAAAAAGCTGCACTTTATTATAAGATTGAAAAGGAGACGGTGAAATTAATGTCTGCTTACAATCAGCTCGGAACTTTACTGATCAACAAAGCTCAATTTGAAGAAGCCCGGATGTATTTCGGAATGGCTGATGTGCAGGGAAAAACGCTTCCCGACACGAATGATTTAATAAGGGCGACAAGTTTGACAGGCATTGGAACCGTTTATAGTTCTGTAGGTGATTTTAAAGGATCCCTTGTCTTCCATCAAAGAGCCCTGGCGATTCGTGTGCTGAAATCAGGTGAGAATAATGCCGATGTTGCTACCAGTTATGGGAATATCGGCAATGTGTATCTCAATTTGAAAAATTATGATCAATCCATCGCCGCACATTTGAAAGCAAAAGAAATCAGGGAGAAATTATTTGGCGCTAAAAGTGTGGAAATCACCCAGACGTATTACAGCCTTGGACTCGCGTACAAAGAGAAACAAGCCTATGATACTTCACTTGACTATTTTCAAAAAGCCTTAAAAAATAAAATTGACCAGCTTGGCCCTGAGCACAAAGACCTTGCGAAATATTACGAAGCGATCAGCGGTGTTTATTACCTCATGGGGAATAAGGAACAGGGGGATATTTATAAAGGAAAAGTGAACGAGCTGTTGAAATAACAAATGATCAAAGATCACTGTCTATAGATCAAAGACCATGGACCAATGGAGATTTTCTGATCGCTTTAATCTTTATATAGAGGCAAAAAAATAAATGTTTTATTAGGTCTTCATTGAGTTAAGATTAATAATCCATAGCAATTGAGTATATTGTTGTTCGACATTCATCAGGTGTCTCCGGTTTTAATTTCAACTATCTCAAATTAAATTTTATGTCGAACAGTTTGCTTTCTCCGAGTGCCCCGAACAGGACGCTTTGGATTCTGGGCATCATCATTGGTGTCTTAGGGATTATTGCCCACTATTATCATATTGATCGCTTGTCTGAATACAATTATGAAATGGTGATGGTTGGTTTTCTTTTACTTGTTTTAGGGACCACCTTTCGCAGGATGTAGAATAATTCCGGTATTGATGGTAATTTAGACATACTAAAATTTAAAGTTATGTCTGCTCGCCATCTTATCCTCTTTATCCTGGTATCGGGTTGTATCACTATGCAGGCCCAGATCGGTGCAAAAGTGCAGCAAAACACAAATATCATCGGCGTTTGGCAAAATAATCAGTATGGTTACCAGATGACGCTTATGCTTAATCCGGAAGGCACCGGTGAGTTTGATGGTGAGGTTTTAAAATATTCAGTTAAAGACAATATTCTCACGCTTATTTCGGGTGGGCAACCCGTTAATTATACATTTAGTTTAAAAGAAAATTCATTACTGCTATCAGGTGGCGATTTAAAAGAAGCGGTTACATTCAGCCGCGATTCAGGTCAACTTAATACTAATTCATCGCCAGTCATTTTAACTCAGCAGGCTTCAAATAATAATGCAGGTTCACCATCCAATTCTTCAAACGAAATTGTTGGTCTTTGGTCAGCAAGTAACGAATCCATCGAATTTAAATCAAATGGTCAGTGTGCCTACCTCGGACAACTTTACCCATATCAAATTTCACAGGGGAATATCACACTTTCAGGTCCCCAGGGACAGGTGACATTTGGATATACCATTACGGGAGATCAGCTTTCACTCTCTTACAATGGCAGCACTGTCACATATACTAAAGGTGCGATCAACCAGGGAATTAGTCAGCAACAGTCTTCTGGAACCGGACAGGTAGCTCCGGAACTTGTCGGCAAATGGTGCTTTGTCAATGTGAACAGTTACAACCAGGGAGCAAGCAGTTCAAGCGAATGCGTGACCCTTAATGCTGACGGCACCTATGAATACTATAATGAAAGTTCCAGGAGTGTAAATACAGCAGATATGAGTGGTGGTACTTCTTCGCAAAATAGCGATCATGGCACCTGGTATGTCCAGGGAGACCGTCTTTATGTTCATTCCCAGACGATTGGTGATGCATCTTACAAGCTGGAAAAAAGAAATCATCCTACCAATGTCAATGACCCGATGATTGTTTTGGATGGAAGAGCCTTCGTGACACAATATAATAAGCCTCCGTGGAGATAAACACTAGATTTGTGCGGTATTTTCAAAAGTCATAAAACAGTTGAGAATACAATTCGCGCCGTTTTATGCAGATAAGGCTTCGATTAACGCTACAATTCATTTTAATTGCCGCAGGCATTCTGCTTGCTGCTTTTTTATATATCTATTTCCAATTCAGCAGAAACCTCCAGGATGAATTCTATGCCAGCCTGAGATCCAAGGCTTACATCATCGCTGAAATGGTGGCGGGGAAAAAAACAGATAAGCTTGAATTTGAAATAGCGATACCAACCGAATTGTCCGGCCAGCTGGCAGGTGATTATCCTGAGAACATATCCATGTATAATCTCGACGGGAAGAGAATTTATACATTCAATCCTGCTCCTGATAATATCCTTCCTTCAGTCCTTGAAAATATCAGGGAAACGGGAGAATGTCATTTTACGGAAAGCAAGTTTCACTCTTTAGGAATTCTATACACAAACAGGATGGGTGAAACATTCATTGTTGTCGCGGAGTCTGTATTCGACCAGGGACATCTCGACAATTTGATGCGGATCCTTTTTGTGGTTTTCTTTCTTTCCATTACGCTGGTAGCTATCGGTGGCTGGTTTTTTGCAAGACAGGCATTATCCCCGGTCAGTCTCATCATGAATGAAGTCGATGCGTTGCTGCCTACAGACATGAGTCATCGATTGGAGACTTCCGATCAGCAGGATGAACTTTCCCGCCTTGTCATAACGTTCAACAAACTTCTCGATCGTATACAACACGTATTCAGAATTCAGAAAATGTTTCTTTCCAATATATCACATGAACTGAAAAATCCGCTGAACGTCATCATCTCCCAGGCGGAAGTGACATTGAATAAAGACCGCAACAACGAAGACTATCAGCATACGCTTTCTTCCATTCTTTCTGATGCGAAAGATCTCAATGTGGTCACCGACAGGCTCATGCAGATGGCAAGGATCAATGCTGATGGTACCGCCATCCAATTACAATCGTGCAGAATCGATGAAATTATTTGGCAGTCCAAGGACACGCTCCTTAAAAATCACCCTGAGTATACTATAGCCTTTGAAGTGGTCAACCTTCCTGAAAATGAGCAAAGACTTTATGTAAATGCGAATGAACAACTACTGAAGACAGCTCTTGTCAACCTCATGGATAACGGATGCAAGTTTAGCCCTGATAAAAGTGTGCGCATTAGTCTTTCTTTTCCATCCGGGAGCGGACCTGTGATTGAAATTATTGATAATGGCCCGGGTATTCCTGAAGAAGAACAGTCCATGGTTTTTGAAGCATTTTATCGGAGCCCCGGGACGTCATTTGTAAAAGGCACAGGGATAGGGCTTGCGCTTGTGGATACGATTGTGAAGATTCACCAGATCGATCTCAGGATCATCAGTAAGCTGGAGGGTGGTACAACATTTATTTTGAAATTTCCAAATTCGGAACTGCCTGAGGAACAACAAAAATCAAGGGCCAAAAAGTGAATGAGTAAATATCATCAATCATTCAATGATGATCTTCAATAAACTCATTGGTTGATTATTCATTTTAAGTTTAATAAAATATAATCCGGGAATCATCTTCTCAAGATTTAACGTGGATGCATTTTCACTGAGTTTCCCACTTTCATACGCGATGCCCGTAGGATCAATTACACTCCATTGGACAGGCAATAGGCTATTATCCGGTAACTGTATCTGGAATTGTCCATTCGAAGGATTAGGAAAAATGGAGACTGGATATTCGTAAAAACTTGTCGGTTCTTTGACTTTATTGATTCCTTGTACGATTTCAACTTGTATGCATATTTCATTTTCGGTGGTATCACATCCGCTGAAGGCCCCGACACAAATATTCCAAATACCTATAGGTGCATCGAATGGAATATTAAAAAAGATCTCCGGAACTGAAGAAGTATAGGTTTGATTATCCCATTCTGTTGTCCAATAATAACCATGTGCATTCCCAACTAAAGGACCGGTGACTAAGTGAAAATTATTATATCCCTGGTAAATGACGTTCGGAATTGCCATAGTGAGAGCTGAGTCGAGTTCATTCGTAAGTTGAGGTCCCTCAATTCCTGCGACATATTCAACAGTGTAGTGACATGTTGCTCCGTTTGTGCCATCGATTAAAAGCCAATATGGAATGCCAACAACCAGATTGGACGCTTGCAGAACCATTGTTTGTCCGGGAGCTGAGCCAGGATTACAGGCTAATATATCTGTGCATGGCACAATTCCAGAAGGACATGGCGCCCAGCTGCACGAAGAAACGATGGCACTCTGTAATCCTGTCCCTGCGTTACAATTATCGACATGAATATCAATCTCTACGTCTTGAGAATTAGGAATAAATTTGAAATACTGAGGATTGTTGATGATGGTATTCTGTCCACAAAAATTAGAACAACAAACAAATGGAGTATCGATAGTTTCGGCGCAATAATTGTTGAGGCAGACTAATGGTGCAAACTCGCAATGTGAGGTTGGTATTTGGCCCGGAGGATTGCATTGTGCACCTGGCTTAACCAGGAAAATGAGAATGTAAAATATGATCAGGCTTAGTCTAAGAAAATACCGTTGAGATAAAGACATGATTTAATTTTAAGAAAATATTTTACTTCAATTTCTAAATATAATAAAAAATCTAATTAAATGAAAAGAATAATACCTAATCTGCTGAATTGTCTTCCATTTGCTTTTAATATTTGGTGATCATCAACGATACGAGGAATAGCTCTGATAGCGGAGGGTTTTCCCTGTGGCATTTTAATTAAAGAAGATTAAGCCAAGAGCAATCAACGCCGGCAATGCCTGCACAATAAAAATTTTCTTATCAGCAGTGATGGCACCATAGATACCGGCAATCGAAATACATGACAGGAAAAACAACCGGACATCAGCCTGCCAGGAAGGATTTGAAATAAAAAATGACCAGGCCAGGCCTGCAGCTAAAAATCCATTGTACAATCCCTGGTTTGCAGCCAGAGCCTTTGTAGGTTCGAATAATTCACCGGGAAAATTTTTAAATACTTTTTTTCCAAGTGTAGTCCATGCAAACATTTCAAGCCACACGATGTATATGTGGATCAGGGCCACAATGCCGATAAAAATATTTGCAAGAAGAGCCATTGAAAAATTTTAATAAAAAAGAAATCGGTTCGCTTCGGCTAGCGCTCAGCGACCGATGA
Source organism: uncultured Saprospiraceae bacterium (assembly GCA_963746195.1). Classification (GTDB taxonomy): domain Bacteria; phylum Bacteroidota; class Bacteroidia; order Chitinophagales; family Saprospiraceae; genus Opimibacter. Next base: position 1,216,621 of record CAVVAS010000005.1, read on the forward strand.
GGATTCCGAATTAATGTTTCGGCTACGCTCAACATTCGAGGAAGATATTATTTGTTTAATATTAAAACCTTTCTCTAAGATTGAGCGAAGCCGAAATCTTTTGTTAGAATATTTGGACGGTCGCTGAGCGCTAGTCGAAGCGAAAGTCCACAAGATTACATCTTCATCGGAGGAAGTGGTTCCGGTACGACATTCTTAATAGGCTTGACTGTCCGGAGATAAGCCCAGATATCAGCCAGGTCTTCATCAGATGCCAATCCGATCGTTTGCCATGGCATAGGAGGTAATAAACTACGTCCATTCTCCATTCCTTTAAACTTGCCTTTCCTTAAAGCCGTTTTGAAATTTTCAAAAGTCCAGTTGCCCGTGCCTGTTTCATCAGGTGTCAGGTTAGCTGTGAAGGAAGTTCCCCATGGGCCAACCCAGGCGGTGAGGTCGCTGGAGGTAAGAATCCAATTGCCGGGTGCAATCATTGTTTTGTCTGTGATTTTAGCTAAAGGCATATTGGCAGGATGGCCTGAGAGCAACCTGGTTGTATCAAGCATTGGTCCTTGTGCCGTCATAACTTTTGGGCTATGGCAGTCGTGACATCCCATGATTAACATGAGGTTTTGTCCTCTTTTTACAGAATCTGCTTTCGTCATGGCAGGCTTAGTGTCCGCAACCTTGTAGCCGGCATCCGCAGCAGTCTTATTATCAGGCTGACAGGACAAAAAGAAAATGCCCAGGACAAACAGGCATACAATTACAATTTGGTTTTTCATGAGTTGGAATTTGTTTTTAATGTTTTGTTATGCAATTTGATCAATGAGCCTCGTATGTTCAACTTTCTGAATGAGGTTCACTCAACACGGCTAAAGATAATATTTGAAAGGAGATTATACTTTTTTCATTCGCTGGAGGATGGCTCTTCTTCCGCATCTGAGCTATTCGGTATGAGACCAGTATCATCATTTTCCTGATCGCCTGGCAATAACCTCGATGGAATTTTCCTGGCAGACTTAACGCCCAGGCTCTTCAATTTCTCGGCCTGGTCGATGAGGTTTCCTTTCCCGTCTCTGAGCTGGCCCATGGCTTTATTGTAGAAGTCCTGTGACTTTGTGATGTGTTTTCCCACATCTTCGATGGACTCCAGGAATCCAACGAATTTTTCATAAAGTCTTCCTCCTTGTTTTGCAATCTCAATCGCGTTCTTGCTTTGTTGCTCGCGCTTCCACAGATCAGCGACGATTTTCAATGTCGCAATCAAAGTTGTGGGACTGATGAGGACGATTTTTTTTGCATAAGCTGCTGCCCAAAGATTCGGGTCTGACTGAACCGCAAGAATGTAAGCAGGTTCGATCGGAATAAACATGATGACATAATCCAGTGAATTCGTCAGCTCGTTGTATTTCTTTGCACTCAGCTGATCAACATGGTTGTTGATAGAGGTAAGATGTTGTGCGATGTATATATCCTGTTGTTCTTTTGATTCACTCTCTGAAAAACGGAGGTAGGCATTCAGAGAAACTTTTGAATCGAGGATAATATTTCTGTCATCGGGCAAGCGGACAATGATATCAGGGCGCACATTATTTCCGTGTTCATCTTTTAATGTTTCCTGGACGAAATACTCACGGTTTTTTTCAAGGCCTGACATTTCGAGGATGCGTTCGAGGATGGTTTCTCCCCAGTCGCCTTGTTTTTTCGCCTGGCCTTTCAATGCCGTGGCGAGGTTGTTGGCTTCCTCACTGATTTTATGCGTGGTATCGATCAGGTTTTTGACTTCTTTCTCGAGCGAAAAGCGTTGCTTCGATTCTTTATCATACGTTTCATCCACTTTCTTCTTGAATGTTTCAATATTTTCATTCAGTGGTTTCAACAATGCTTCGATATTCGTTTTATTCGATTCGGTAAATTTCCCTGATTTCTCTTCGAAGATCTGGTTGGCTAATTTTTCAAATTGAAGATGGGCGGTTTTCTGGATGCTGATCATCTCTTCTTTTTGTGTGGCTAGTTTGTCGATGAGAGCATTATTGTTGGCAGTGATTTCGGCTAATTTTTGTTTCGTGATGTTGATCTCCGCCTGGTTTGTTTTATTTTCTTCAGTTTGTGTGGCGAGTGTTTGTTGAAGTTCTTTGAATCTTTCTGAATAATTTTTTAAAGTGGCTTCAAGTGTGGCGGTTTGAGCGAGTAGGGTAGTGAGTTCGTTTGATTTGGTTTCAATTCGTTGTTGCAGTGAGAATGAGATTTCCTGTTGTGATTTCAGTCTTTCTTCTGACAGTTTAAGATTGGTGGAGGAGTCATTCAGTTTATTGGATAATGTATCATAATCAGTTTTGGCTATAAATTTTCCTTTTGACAATAAATTGAAGAGAATATAGCCAATGCCGGCACCTATGGCAATTCCGATGAAGAGGGAGGTAAATTCCATGGTGTAAAAATCAGGATTTTTTGGGAGAAGATGGGTTTAAGGGAAATAAGGGAAGGGTAGTATGTTCTTTGGGGTAAAAATGGGGTGGGGAAATTCGTCAAAAACCTAATATTGACAGGGATCCCAGGCAGTTGATTTCGGCGAAATCCGACGCGTTCGTTATACGTTTAGCGAACGGTTAATAATCCGTGAAAGTCGGGTTTCAAAACTCCCTTCTCTACTTCATTTCTGGATCACGATTTTCCCGGTATAATTCTTTCCCCCGGCGCGAAGTGATAAAAAATACAATCCTGATGATAAGCTCTCCGCTTCAATCTTCAATTGAGGACTCAAAACGATTTCTTTATTAAGACAAACTTTCCCACTCAGATCAGTGATGACCAACTCTCCTTTACCTGAATATTGTGAATAAAGATTTATTGTGAAATTTCCATTTGTTGGATTTGGGAAAATGGAGATTTCATTTTTCTGAGTTACAGGTTGAGTGGAAGTAGTGTATAGGTCTGAAATTTTTCGGCGCCAGACACCCTGGCCTGAGGTTGCTAAATAGAGATACTCATCATCATGGGTTATTTCTCCTGATCTTCCTTGTCCTAATCCTTCATTGAAAAGATTCCATGAAAGGCCGGAATCAAAAGAAATGGCCACACCGGTATGTTCACCATTTAAAGAGCCAATGATTATATGGTCATAGGTCGTTAAAGCCGAAATACTTCCTATATAACTTTCTGCCTGGTTATAATCAAATGAAATACCCCATGTGTCTCCATGATCATAGGAAGCAAATAATCTTGATGGTGTTGTGGTTGTATTTCCTACTTTTTCTATTCCAAATAGAACATTGTCTATGATCACCAGTTTCTCTACACTAAAAGGATCAGGTAAAATTGTCCATGTATTGCCATTATCGTAACTGCGATAGATCTCATTTGATTTTCCCACATAAATCGTATCACCTGATTGAGCGTAAAGATTTCCGGTCGGATATTCTCCTGTACAGGAACAATCGTAATGTCCCCAATTAAGGCCATAGTCCAAACTTTCGAATAGACCATCAGCGAATTGACCATATCCCGTTACGTAAAGAGTTTCATCATTACTACTGTATTCACTGAGAAAATAATGAAGGTCTGAAGGTGTTATATTTTTCCATTCCGTAATTCCGTAAGATGTTTTAAACAATCCTGAGTTAGTGGTAATAAATAATTCATTATTAAAATTGAATAGATCTCTGAGTTCATCATCAGTAGAAAATATATCTGTGGTACTCCAACTGTGGGAGGAAAAATCATATGTTGATATCCCTTGGTAATCATTTCCAACATACAACTTGTTGCCATTAATGAGCAATGAATTTGAATAAGTGGCAAAAATACCTTTGTCGGATTGATGCATGGATTCTCCCAGGTCTGTTGAAGCCTGGATGCCTTTATACCAGGATGAGATAAGAATCTTATCCTCTGTAGTGATCATTTGAATTGGACTAGTGGACAGATTTTCCGTATTCAATGGCGTCCATGTTTTACCGGCATCGTCCGATTTGTATAAGCTGGAGCCACCCAGTGCAAAATAAGCGCTCCCAATTTTAGCAAATTTACTAGCAGAGATATTAATACCGGGAATGTTCCAGGTTAATCCCCCATCTTCTGATTTGCATAATCTTCCGTTTTGATTTGCCCCTAATATCAAATCACCATCGACATATATTTCTTGCAACGATGTAATAGTGGGAGGCAGGGATATTTCTATGAATTGATCTGCGATATTAGTTGTTTTGAAGATGCTGCCTCCGGACAGAACGTAAAGCACATTATTAAAAGCTGCAATTTCATTTACAGGGTGAACGAATGTGTTCAGATTCGCTGAGTTCCAGCTATTCCCAAGATCGCGAGAGACCCACAGTTTTTGATCCCCGTTGAGATAAATGTCATTTTCAACCATTGCAATAGTGACCCATGGATAGGTGCTTGGAAGCGGAATTTCACTCCAATCATCGCCATTGTTCTCGCTTTTGAAAAGTCTCCGTTCTGTTAGTTCATTGTCAAAATTAGAAACGTGAGCAATCAAAAGATCACTTCGTACACCAATATCAAGACAGGATAAACCTTTTTCGTTATTAATATTAATTTGTTGCCAGGAATCACCATTATCACCTGACCGAAAGAGACCGTTATCGGTGCCGGCAAATTGAAATTGAGCATTATTTTTAAGATCATTGATAAATCCTCCATATGGCCCTTCCATGGATTCCCATTGAGCATAAGTGCAGGTCAATGAAATATGTAGCAAGAAAAAAGTTGCAATAAACTGCAAATGTCTGGCCTTAAATATGAAATCAATTTCTCCCATATCTCCCCAAATTTAGCTCTTTTAGAGAGAAAATGGTACGTCTGATCGGACCTTTGGTGCAATAATGAAAAATCTAACCAGGGTAGGGTTTGCAGGCAATAGATTTCGGCGAAATACGATCCGTTCGTTTTACGTTTAGCGAACGGTTAATAATTCATGAAAGTAGAGGTTCAACCTTTCCTCTTGTATTTATTTATAAATTGAACAAATTTCAAATTTCCCTATTATTGAAAGAATTCTTAAACACATTGAATACCATTATCTAAAATAATGACCGTGAACTCAACTAAAAGCAATGCTCCACTCGAAAAAGCATTAGAGCTGGCCAATGATTTCTTGAAAACCCTTGATACAACTCCAGTAGGGAGCATGAAATCTTACGAAGAACTAATAGTTCTGTGGGATCAAAAACTTCCGCTGACAGGAAGTGCTTCTGAAATCATTCTCGAAGAAATGGACAAAGCCGCACGACCCGGTCTCCATCTCACTCAATCCGGCCGCTTCTTCTCCTGGGTCATCGGAGCTTCACATCCCGCAGGCACCGCCGCTGACTGGCTGACATCAGCGTGGGACCAAAACACAGGTATGTTTTCCGTCGCTCCATCCGCGAGTATCGCAGAAGAAATCGCAGGTGGTTGGCTCAAACAAATTTTAAAACTTCCCGCTGATGCAAGTTTTGCATTTGTCACAGGCTGCCAGATGGCGCATTTCACCTGCATCGCTGCTGCACGAAATCACCTTTTTCACAGAGCAGGTTGGGACATCGAAGCGAAAGGTTTTTATGGCGCACCCCGCATACGCGTGATCTGCAGTGATCAAAAACACAGTACGATCGACAGGGCAATGCGCATGTTGGGATTTGGAACAGATATTCTCACGGATATTCCTTCAGATGATTCCGGACGCATCAATGTTTCTCTTTTTGAAAAGGAATTGATGAAAGAGCCAAATGTTCCGACATTAGTTTTTCTTCAGGCCGGTGATTTGAATACAGGTATCTACGACGATTTCAAATCCATCATCCCAATGGCGCATAAGATTAATGCATGGGTTCATGTCGATGGAGCATTCGGACTCTGGGCATCTGCATCAAAAAAATATTCTCATTTGACTGATGGTGTTGAAGCCGCTGATTCATGGGCCACCGACGGCCACAAATGGCTGAATGTCCCGTATGATTGCGGTTACGCATTCACTGCGCATCCCGAAGCACATTATCGTTCCATGTCTCAACATGCAAGCTATGTGGTGGGCGACAAAAGTGCCCGTGACCCGATGTATTGGAATCCTGAATTTTCTCGACGTGCGCGAGGCTTCGCTACTTATGCTGTCATCAAAGAATTAGGTGTCAAAGGAATTGAAGATCTCATTGATCGCACCTGTGCACATGCCCGGTCAATTGTCGAACAAGCAGGACGATTACCTCACACTGAAATTGTTGCTCTTCCTGTGATCAACCAGGGTTTACTCCGTTTTTTAGATCCTTCATCTACAAGTGAAGCCGATCATGCAGCCTACACAGATAAAGTAATAAAGGCAATTGATGAATCCGGTGAGGCATTTTTTCAACCTGTGACCTTCAAAGGAAAAAGATGTATGCGTGTTTCAGTCAGTAGCTGGAGGACGAATGAGGAGGATGTGCGGAGAACAGTGGAGGCGATCAGGCAAGCCGTGAATCATGAGGCGTGAGTGGTGAGTAGTGAGTAGTAAGTAGTGAGTAGTGAGTAGTGAGTTGTGAGTTGTGAGTTGTGACGAATGGAGTAGGCGATGTAAATCTATTTGATAATCATTTGAATAAGTAATGATGATCAGAATAAATCATGATTTTTCAGAACAAATCTGCGTCCTAAAAATCGAAAATCGAAAATCGAAAATCGAAAATCGAAAATCGAAAATCGAAAATCGAAAATCATTTCAGGAAATCCCCATCAATGATCAACAACTTCGTTCCAGTCACAGTATTCGATCGATGCGAACTCATTTGATCCGAGACGATGTAGGTCTTTCCTTCTGACAATTGAAATTTTTCGCCGGTCTCCATTTCACTCTCAAAACTTCCTTTCAGGCAATGTACGATATGGCCTTTCTGACACCAATGATCCGCCATAAATCCCGCCGAATACTCAACAATGCGAACTCTCAATCCGGGATACTGCATCACATGCTGTGAAGAAATCCCATGTTGCCCGGTTTTCTCCGTTTTTGGTACCTGCGACCAATCAATTATTGTGAAAGGAATTTCCATAAGCAATGATATTTTATTTCCAATTTGAAAAAGAGAAATAATGCCTGAGGATTAATATTAAGATAAGATCTTTTATGTCTGCCTGTGGCATTGGATTTAGACTATTGCCTATTGCCTATTGCTTATTGCTTATTGCCTATTAGTTATTGTTCTTTCGCCACTAATTTCACTAATTAACGCTAATTAATTTTCTCCCTACCCCCTGCTCCCTGCCTTTTATTTAAAACTCGCAATAATATTATAGCACGACGTCACAATAATCAACACACCTACCAAAAACATCAGCACCCTTGGTTTTATAAATCGCACCAAATAAGCACCGATAGGCGCTGCAATAACCCCACCGAGAATTAAACCGAGAATGGTTTTCCATCCGGCCATTCCTACAAAAAACAGGAATACGCCTGTACTTGCAAACGTCACAAAAAATTCGGCTGTATTAACTGTACCAATGGTGAGTTGCGGAGTTTTTCCACGATGTATGATATTGGAAGTGACGATTGGTCCCCATCCACCACCGCCCATGGCATCAAGTAATCCGCCAAAGAAGCCAAGCGGTGAAACGTTTTTAATTTCTTCTTTGAAAAGAGGTTCACGGATACTTTTGATCAGAATTAAAATACCCAGGATCAGCAGGTATCCGGCGATAAAAGGTCTAATGGTTTTACCATTAAATACATGAGAAAGAAGAAATGCACCTATCACAGCTCCAACTATACCTGGTATCGCGAGCCGGAGAAAAAGTTTTTTATCCACATTTTTAAGATACAAATGCGATAATCCGGATACGCCTGTAGTGAATACCTCGGAAGTATGAACACTTGCAGAAGCCAAAACCGGTGGTATTCCGAGATGAAGTAAAAACGTTGTGCAACTGACACCATAAGCCATTCCCAATGTGCCATCAATAATCTGTGCTATAAATCCCGCCAGTACAAATAAGAAGAATTCAGTATCAAACACAAATGTCAGACGCTCCTCCGATTTAAAAAACTGCCATATAAGCCACCCGATGATGATGACCTTCAATATCAATATGACGATAGTGATATGCCTGAATTTAAATCTATCCATTATTGTTTTCACTAAAAATAGTTTTGCTATTAGCTTAATAGTTTATTGGCTTATTTGTTTATTAGTTTACTCACTACTGACCAATGACCACTGACTTCTGATTACTGAATACCGATTACCGAATACCGAATACCGAATACTGAATACCGGTTACCGAATATTGATTAACAATCACACCTTTTTACATTCATTTAAGATAGTAATTGGCTACCCCCATCAGAAGACTTATACCTATCCAAAGGATCATATTGATCTTAAAATATTTAAGTGCAATAAAAGAAATGATTGTCCAGAGGAAAGGTACCCACAATATTGCCGGCGGCGATGGAATCATCACAGCTTTTCCGAAATAAATACACAAGTTGAGTATTACTCCGGTGACTGCAGCAGTGGCAAAGCCGAATATTGTTTTTAAATAAGTGTTGGTCTGCGTTTTTTCAATGAGAGGTGCTCCGGCGAAAATAAACAGAAATGATGGGAGGAAGGTGTAAAATGTAGTTAACATCAATCCAAGTGTTGCCATCCCGATACTTCCTGTAAAAGAATTGTATCCTGCCATGAAGCCAACAAAAGATAACACCATGATCAAAGGACCAGGAGTAGTCTCTCCGAGTGCCAGCCCGTCGATCATCTGGTATTTTGTCAACCAACTAAAAGTTTCCACACTGACCTGCGCCACATAAGGTAATACAGCATATGCCCCTCCAACTGTGACAAATGCAGCTTTCGTAAAGAATAATGAAAGATGCTTCCAAAAAACAAAACCACCTGGGGATAAAAGATAAAGAATGAACAAAGGTGTTATCCACAATAAAAGACCGGTCGATAACTGAATCATTAATTTCTTCCATGAAAAACCAATACCCTCAATGATCGTATCCTGGTTGATCACGTAGGAATTCTCGTCGTTTTTCCGGGCCTCTTCGTTCTTTTTATCTGTATGAACCTGTTTCGGAAAAAATCGCACAATAATTCCACCCATTAATAGTGACCCAAGGATGATGAAAGGAAAGGGTACATTAAAAAAATATAAACTGCAAAATGCAAGTCCTGCCATGAAGTAATAGACAGGTGTCACCAAAGATCTTTTTGCAATTTTTATTAATGCCAGTATGACAATCGCAATGACTGCGGGTTTTAGAAAATCCAGCATCGATGTCACCACGGGAACTTGCCCATAAGTCACATATACAAAGCTCAGTCCCCAAAGAATAAACACCGAAGGAAGAAGGAATAATATTCCGGCAACAAGCCCACCGCGCACACCATGCAAAAGCCATCCGTTATAAGTAGCAAGTTGTTGAGCTTCTGGCCCCGGAAGGATCATGCAATAATTTAAAGCATGAAGGAATTTACTTTCACTGATCCATTTCTTTTTCTCCACCAGGTATTCATGCATGATCCCGATTTGACCTGCGGGGCCACCGAAACTGATGAAACCAAGTTTTAGCCAAAACAACAAAGCCTCATTGAATGAAGGGTGATCAGGAGTTTGTTTTGTCATAAGAAGTGAAGATCTTATTTAAAGCCTTTCGCACCAACCCATATTTAATATTTAATTTCTTGTATGCCGGAAGATAAATGCGTCATTGATGTAATGAAAAATATCAATTTATTCCTGAATCCTCAAAAGGAATGTCGTAATGTCACACCATATGTCCTGGGATCTCCAAGCACTCCCGCATATTGCCCGGCATTTCCCCCGGCAGGCAATAGTTGTTCAAAATAATCCTGGTTCAACAAGTTACGAGCCCATAATGAGATTGACGCACCTTGCGATGCCCGGAAACCTATTCTCATATTAAGAATTGCATATCCATCGATGACGAGATATTTAGAAGGCGATGGACTTGAAGAAAATGAAGAACGATAATACGTATCGCATGCTAAAAAGAATTTTCCATTCTGACCGAGAAAATTACCTTTTGTAGTAACCTCGGCACCAACCGTAGCTGCCCATTTTGATATACCCGGAAGATCACTCCCCGAAATGTCCTTAAATGCCGATGGTCCTCCCGTTTCTTCCAATGGAACCGGTGCATTTTTGAATGAAACATAGATGCCCTCATTGTAAGCTGCATTTCCATAGAAAGAAAGATTTTGTTTCACTTTGAAACTCGCATCAAGCTCAACACCACGAACACGAACTTTTTCAGCATTAGCAAGATATCCACGATTCACTCCGAGTTCAGCAGTTTGCACCTGCGTTTGAAAATCTTTGATACCTGTATTATAAAAAGTGATATTCAATATGGAATTGGGAGTTGGCAAAGTTTTTACACCAAATTCAACGTGGTGTACGTCCTCCGGTTTTACAATCGCAAGATCAAGAAGCACTGTTCCATTTGAAGTCGGTAAACCACCAAGATTAATACCAACAGACTTAAAACTATTGGCATAAGTGATATACGAATTGAAACTTTTGCTGGCTTTGTATGAAATGGTCAACTGGCCAGACAGATTGCTATCATCTGTATTTGTCTTGAAAGCCTGATTGCTGTATACTGAATTCTTCAATGCAAGCAAAGCGGGATCGTTTGTTTCCAATCCTCCATATGTCTGACGATCATAGTCTGCATCTTTGCTGTCGTAGTTGAATCGAAGACCGGGAAGGATGTGCAGGCGATCAATGATCTCCCAATCGATCTGACTAAATAGAGCACCACTAAACGTGTTGAGTGATGAACGTGTTTTAATTCCGTATCCGTCTAAAAGTCCCGGTGTCTGCCATAAGGGACTGGTTGAATTTTGTGAAAACCGCCATTGAGCGGATCCTGATTCTTCTATTTGAACAGGATCTGATTTGATATCCTGGTCAAAAATATACATACCAATGACGCCACTCAGATGGGTGGAAAAAGATCCTGCATAACGAATCTCCTGCGACCATTGATTTTGTTTTGAATTCGCCTGTGATTTAGTCAATACCGGTAGACCTGTAAAGTCACGGTCACTTGAAGGATCCCATTTCCAATATCGCCATGCAGAAGTCGAGGTCAGTGTACCGGGTCCGAGTTTAATGTCGACATTAAGAGACACGCCACCTAAATCATTATTGGATCTCGACGGAGTATCATGGTCAATCTCTCTGTCAAAGGGATTACGGTTTGGTACCGTGTATTCAAGATCACTGATGATCTGTTCGAACTGCCGGTATGCTGGTCGCAAAGTTGGTGCAACTCCAGCGAATACCTGTGCATAACCATCAGGACGTTGGCGTGTGACATCTGCTGCCAGCAGGATGGATGTTTTTTCTGATGGAGTGAAGAGCAACTGGCCGCGAAGTCCCAGGTTATTGATATCGTTTACAGCTTTTCCGGTAACGATGTTTTTGAGCAGGCCATCACGTTGAGTACCTGAAAATGAAAATCGTCCGGCGATCTTTTTACTTATGGGACCTGTGAGAGATCCTTTTGCCTGGATGTATCCGTAGTTTCCAATACTGATCTCGAAGTTGGCGCCTGGTGTAAAGGCAGGTTTCCGTGTGGAAACATTAAACGCTCCGGCTGTTGTGTTCTTTCCGAATAATGTTCCTTGTGGTCCACGTAATACTTCTATTTGATCGACATCGATGAAGTCAAGTGATGTGGCAGCAGGACGTGCATAAAATACACCGTCAACATAAAACCCGACACCAGGCTCAAGACCATCATTGGTAAGTCCAAAAGAAGAACCCAGTCCCCGAATGTTGAGACCTGTATTTCGCGGATTGGAAGAATATAATTGAACTGAGGGAATCAGTTCTTTCAACCGGTTTACATTGAATGCACCTGCTTCTGCCATGATTTCGCCTCTCACTACAGAAATTGGAATTGGAACCTCCTGAGCAGTTTCAATACGTCGCCTTGAACTGACGACGATTTCAGATAATTGATTATCATCCACAAGAATAATTTCTAAAGGAGCATCAGGTAGTTTTTCAATTAAAATATCCTGCGGCAAATACCCCACAAATCTGGTAAGCAGGGAGAATGGTAATTCAGTGGACGATGCTAATTTGAATCGACCTGTGGAATCGGTTGTGGTATTTATTTCTGTGCCTTTTAAAATAACAGATGCACCTTCTACGGGAATTCCTTCTGTATTCTTAATCACCCCGGTGATAAAATGTTGCGCAACGGCAGCATTGCACATCATGATGATGGGGATAAGGATGGTCAATATTTGCCTGATCCGAAGCGGAGCATTAGATCGCGGCGAATTATATTTAAACAAGGGAAGGACGTCAATTTTCATAATGTGAATTTTGGTGGAACATCATGTGTATGTCAAAAGTAAAAATATTATTCTAATTCTACCAAATTAGTATAATATAATCAAAAATAATGCCATCGGGCCTTCGGATGTATTAATATTTCAGTAAAATGGTTAATTGTAAAGTAGAAGAGGGAAAGGAGAGGTAGGGGATTTCGATAAAGGCCTCTTATGACTTCTTTTTCGCTTTTAGCGATTTAATCGATATAGCTTCCAGTGTTTTGTAATTCTGGTCCCTGACTTTTCGCATTGCAATGCGCAGCGTACATGTAGCCACATCATGACAATCTGTGCAGGGTTTATAAAATTTTTCAGAAGCACAGGTGATCAGGGCTATTGGTCCTTCAAATATTCGATACAGGTCTGCCAGGTTAATTTCAGATGATGGCCTGGCAAGTTTATATCCGCCTGTGGCGCCCTGCTGACTCTCCACCAGTCTGTGACGTTTCAATTCAAGAAGGATAGCTTCGAGAAATTTCTTTGGAATTTGGGCTTCTTCCGCGATCTCTTGTGTTCTGACCAATGTCCCTTTCTCCGCAAGAAAGATGAGCGCCTTGATTGCATATTTCCCTTTTTGTGTCAGCATCTGTTGTGAGTTGTGAATGGTAAGTTGTGAGTGGTTTATGCTGAACTCAGGGATAAAGCTAAAACTTAAAAGTTACAGATTGATGTGTGAATCTTAATCAATCCGGTAATCTTCAGCTAAACGAGTCTTTCATTAAGAACTCACAACTGACAACTCACAACTGACAAGAATACTTCAATCCGTTATTAAATCAGTCTTCTTCCATTCGCATCAGTTGTCAGCACTTCGCTCATGTAATCGAAAAAAGGACGCATGGCTTCGAAGGTCAAAACCACTTCCTTTACAAACCCGGGGCTGGTCACTTCTTTGTCAGTGAATTTCCTGTTGATGAGATAATTTTTTTTCCGGATTAAATCAATGGCCGGATGATCACGATCATATCCGGAAGGTGCGGTTTTTAATTCATCGCCTTCTAATGTGCCGAAATATTGAACGAATTTTTTTTGAGCAATGATTTTCCGGATGGTCTTATCGTCGTGAGCAAATTCGTCCCTGATGCGTTTTAGATCTGCCGACTCAGGTTCCCAGAATCCACCTCCAACAAAAGCTTCTCCCGGTTGGAGATGCAGATAATATCCTCCTCTTCGTGCTTTCGATGCACGTTTGAAATGAATTCCGAAATGGTTTTTATACGGGGTTTTATCTTTTGAAAAACGAATATCGCGATAGATCCGGAAGATTTTCCCTTCTTCGATCACATCCTTCTTGTTAAGGTCTTTGACTACCTGGTCTTTAAACACGTTAACATTTTTCAGTGCCGCTTCATATTGAGCATTATGTCCTAAGAACCAGTCCCGGTTATTATTTTTTTCAAGATCCTTTAAAAATTTAAGTGTTGCAGGTTCTATATTCATTTCCAGATTTTGGATTAATAATCTTTGCTTATTGCTTATTGCCTATTGCTTATTGCCTATTGCCTATTGCTTATTGCCTTCTACTACTTCTTAGGAATAGTATCAATCTTCCCCGACTGATTCATCCTGACGGTCATGTCTTCAAATGTTTTAGGATCAACGATGACATGGGGTTGTCCATCGAGGAGCACATCAGCATTTCCCATACCCAAATAGCGCACACAATAGTCGCGAATAGAAATCTTGTTAGCTATGATTTTCGTTTCACTCTCAGAAGTATTCGGATCATAAATCGATACCGTATCCACGAGAGTAACGGAATCCCTGTCCAACGGAGAAACTTTCATTTGTTCTGCTCTCATCTTCATCGCCCGCTCATATCCCGGTCCCGGCATCTGCGCAGAAGCGATGTAATGAATCACCAGAAACAATGCAAAAACCAGCATTGATCTGGTTGACATTCCGTTATTGATATTGAGTTTGAATTTCATAGTATAAATATATCACTATTCAAATAAATAGACTACTCACAACTGACAACGGTTGCTGAGCTGTAGCCCAGGTTGAGTAAAGCAGGTCGAAGCACACAACTCACGATTTTATCACCGGCACCGGCTTCTTATGCTCATCAATTGCCACAAACGTAAATACACCTGTGATGGCCTTTTCCCTGAAATCAGAATACATCTCTTCGATAAATACATCCACCCTGACCTTCAGACTCGTATTCCCCACATGAATCACTGTTCCACGTAATTCAATAATTGTTCCTGCAGGAATCGGTTTCGTAAAATCAATCCGGTCACTGCTCACCGTCACCATTCTCTGCCTGCTAAACCGAGTAGAAGTAATAAACGCCACTTCATCCATCAGGTGCATGGCACTTCCGCCAAATAGCGTATCATAGTGATTCGTCGTATTCGGAAATACAGCTTTGAATATTTTTGTCTCAGAGGCCTTGATTCTTTCTTCCAGGTTCATATCAGGTGATTTTTGAAAATATTGATTGCAATATTAAAGTATTAATTTGGCGTGAACCGTGAATCGTGAACCGTGAATCGTGAGTGGTCGGTTGTGAGTGGTGAGTATTAAGTTGTGGATTAGTTTGCATCTGGATTTTTCGTAAGGCGGGGGCAAGCCCCACCAATATAAAATTCAGATATGTTAAAAAATTTTTTGTAGTGGCGGGCTTGCCCCCGCCTTAGATAATTCAAACCAATTGTAAATCCAAAATCGTATGCTTCGACTTGCTTAACTCATCCTAGTGCTACAGCTCAGCAACCATCGTAAATCGTAAATTAATTAATCTATGATTCAATCTAAAGAAAAATCCGTTGATGAAGTAATGATGATCATAATAAATCATGTTTTTTCATGATAAATCTGCGTCCTAAAAATCCAAAATCCAAAATAGTTATACCTATGCCTTTCATTGATTTCAATTCCATTCCCCACCTACGCATCTGGGACGGTATCCACGGCGCCATCCATCACACCGACCAGGTGACATTCGGTCATATCACTTTAGAACAAGGTGCTATCGTCAGGGAACATCACCATTTCCAACAACAATGGACCCATGTCCTCGACGGCGAACTCGAATTCACACTCGATGGTGAAACCAGGATCATGACCTCGGGTATGACTGCATACATGCCTTCCTATGCTCCGCATAGCGCGAGAGCCATTACCCGCGTGAAGTTGATTGATTGTTTTTTACCAGTAAGAGAAGATTGGAAAACACTTGAACCCTGGAATGATAATGATTAAAAAACTAAACGAGATACTGAATCTCATTAACTTCCCCTTCAGGGGATTGAGGGGCCGATGATCAAACACCTCGGTCACTTTTTCAAACATCCTGAATCCCGCGCCGTCGGAATTATTTTCGCATTGAGCGGACTGAGTTTCGGCACATGGGCTTCTTTCATTCCTTTTGTCAAAGAAAAATTCAATCTTGATTCCGCTCAGCTCGGTTTGTTATTACTCTGTCTTCCCATCGGAAATTTTATCGCTAATCCTCTCACTGTTGGATTCATCAGGCGATGGGGTGGTGTGCGTGTTGCGTTGGTGGCAGGAGCATTAACTTCTTTTTTCTTTGCCATTCCCATTTCAGTTCCCTGGTTTATTTATGGGTTTATTGGTTTATTCCTCGCAGGTGCTTCCTTCGGCTGTAGCAACGTAGCGATGAATACATGCGCTTCAACTTTAGAAGAAAAAGGCGAACGCAGAATTATGTCATCCTGCCATGGCATGTGGAGCATAGGAGCCATGTGTGGCGCATTATTTTCAGGATTGGCATTAATCCCGCTTCATAAAATATTAAATGAAGTGATGTTGCCCCAAATGCTCTATGTATTTACGCTGGCGACAATCATGGCCATAATTCTTTGGTGGATCAGAAACAATCTTAATTCCATAAAAGACCTGCACAGTGCAACAGAGGAACGGCCAAAAATGCACTGGAAGGATTTTCGTCCCGGAAAAACATTATGGATGCTGATCAGTATTTGTCTTTGCACTTATTTGACCGAAGGAACTATTGCGGATTGGTCCGGAGTTTATCTGAAAGAAATCACCAGTGCATCTGCCACGATCTCAAGTTGGGGTTTTGCGGTCTACGCATTTTTTATGGCAGGAGGAAGATTTCTTGGTGATGAACTCATCGCTCGCTATGGATCCATGCGCGTCCTGAGAAACGGAGGAATTTTAGTTTTTACAGGACTTGTTATTGTTATTCTTTCCTTCAGTCCCTGGCCCGCATTACCCGGTTTTATGTTGATAGGCATGGGCATTTCACTTGCATCACCGATCCTCTATGGCACCGCAGCAAAAGTACGCGGCATGGCACCCGGACTTGGTTTAGCTACACTAAATACATTCGCCATGGCATCATTTCTTGGCGGTCCTGTCCTCATTGGCTTCATCGGCAAAATAGCTGATCTGCGAATTGCATTTATCGTAGTTGCATTTACTTCGATCATCTGGATCATTCAGACAACACGAGTCCTCCGTCGCCCCTAAATCCCCTAAAGGGGACTTCAAATTTATTAATGGCTGACAAGTTAGTATACTGGACCATTTTCAAAGAGTAATGTATATTCAGCATATTATTTGTCACAAAAAATATGAAAAAAAATAGAGATTCGATATACCTATTTCTTTTGTTGATTGGATTTATGAGTTCATGCTTGTCTTGTTATGACTCTTCTCAACCAGTTATTGATAACAATTGTGTTAATGTTACAATTGATTCGGTCAGGCATATTTTTCTCGAGCATTATGATGAAAATTATTCCTTCATTGTATTTAATCGAAAGGACAAAAATGTATTTTGGCATTTCAATAGATATAATTTTTTGGAAAAAATAATTATAGGACAAAATGGAGATTCCATTCAACCTGTAATATTACCATCTCGTTTGACGGGCAAGGTCTTTAAAGAATATGATGTTATTTTGGATCCAACTGAACCTGGTACTATTTGGATAAACGGTTTGAACGGTGTATGTAAACTTAAAGATGGAATCTTTAGCGAGACTTTAATTCCAAAGTGCTCTCGTATTTATGTTTTCAAAAATTGGATTATAGCTTCTTCAGAAGATCATGGACTAATGATCTATAATAAAACAATGACAAGTCTGGATACATTTAATAATTCTGGATTCCAGTTTTACGATGTTCAGGAAAGCCAAGCATTTGGATTAATTATTGGCGGCAAAAGATATATTCCGCCCCAAAAAGAGTTTGAAAAAATTTCCAGCATTAATGGGGTGAATCTTTCTGAAGGTGGATTAAATTATTTATTTGAAAGTGATAGTTTTAATTTTTATCGACCTGGGAGATATGCTAATTCCTATAGAATGATATTAGGCAATAGAGAATACAAGATTCCTGGTGCCATAAACGGAAATGATTTCAAATTTGAAAATCCTGTTTTATGGATATGGGGTGACCGGCAAATTACTTCTTATAATACAGGAAAATTTGAATCCAATACGATAAATGTTCAATTACCAATAAAATCAGTTCAGCAGATATTATTGAGTGATACTTTATTCTGGGTAATTGGTTCCGACAGGTTGTATTCTATCGACAAATTACTTTCAAATGTTTATTCCTATCCAATACGTAAGGGGAATGGATGGAATGTTAAGGCACTCAGTGACAATAGTTATTTGTATGTTTTATGTGATAAGAATTTTTCCATTTATAATAAGAAATATCTTTTAGGAAAGAGAGAAATATTTTATTACAATTGGCGATTAACAGAAATAGAGAGGTATAAACATTTTATTTATTCTTTGTCTTTAGATACGATTACTTCTTTTAAAGTATTTTATGAAAATATACAGGAAATTGATTCTAATTTTTCAGAACTGTTAAAAATAGACGATACTTACGAAACAAATAAGCATAAGGATTTTCAGGGTAACCTTTATTGGCCAAAATTCAGGGAAGGATTTTTAGATTATGTGCTTCATAATAATATCTATGATAAATGGATATTAGGTAATATCCCTTACACACTATCTTTATTAGTAGATAGCCAGCAATTGAAAAGAGTTTTCTTCCTTGATTCAATTTTTAAGAAAAAATATGGTGCTCTTTTTTATACTAAAAATTTGTATTGGGACTCTAATAAATATGAAAAGGGTCTAAATAATCTTAGGCACTTTTCCCATAATTTGGACAGCTTAAAGAAAAATGCAGTTACAGAGGATGAATATAAATTTAAAGAAGCAATACAGTATTTGGATCTCTGTCAGATTGGGTGGTATGGTGATAATGAATGTGATAATTCAGTTGGATATAATTTATTGCAAAAATTTATTTCTGAGTGGCCAGCAAGTGCTTATCGCGATGAAGGTAGATATGTTCTTCTTACCTTGGGAACAGGTTATTCAGAAGATGGTGAATTGTACTCAGGAGCTGAGGATGCATATATTAAATTTATTTATTCGTTTCCTAATCCGGATGTTTTATATAAATCCCTGGAAGATATGATTCAAATATATATTTATAAATATGGAATGAGTGAAGTTAAAAATAAATTTAAAAAATTAACGGATGATTTATTAATAAAATATCCGGAAAAATTGGATGTTGATAAATTAAACCAGATTATTAAAAATTGGAAATAAGGGAAAAACCTTCCACCTTCAACAAATTCGGACTAACCACTAACCACTCACAACTCACAACTCACGATTCACACCTGACGACTCACGCCTCACGAGAACGAAAGCTTAGGCCACATCCTCCACAACAAAAACGCCGATATAAATCCGATCCCAAATGAAATGACTGTCTGAACTCCCTCTCCGTAAATCCAATACCCCAATCCAAAAAGAAACCCATACACCATCAAACATCCGATCAGCATCGCAGCTATTTCAAGTCCTACTCCCGATCTGTCATCATTATTATTAGCTACTAATCCAGTTTTCTTCAGCCACGGTTTCCATCCAGCATTGTGAGGTCTTGTCTGCAGATAAAATTTCTTCAATACTTCATCTGATTCTGGCTTGGTCAACAAAGTAACAGCTACCCAACCAACAGTGGTGATTAAAACTCCTATAATTAGTTTTTCATAAGACTCCATTGTCCCTTTATAAATCAATTCAAAATAAACAGCCACGAGAAAACTGATCGCCATCCCTCCGATTTCTGACCAGGCATTTATCCTGTACCAAAACCATCTTAGGATAAATATTAATCCTGTTCCCGCTCCGATTTGAAGCAGAATATTAAATCCCTGGAGAGCATTGTGCAATTGAAGAGCCACCACACATGCCACAATCATCAATCCGAGAGTGGTCAATCTTGCAATATTCACCATCTTTTTTTCACTTGCTCCGGGATTAATAAAACGACCGTAAAAATCATTGATGATGTATGAAGATCCCCAATTGAGATGCGTTGAGATCGTGGACATAAATGCTGCAATTAATGCTGCAACAACTAACCCTAGCAAACCAGTCGGTAAAAACGAAATCATCGCCGGAAAAGCCAAATCATCCCGTATAAAAGATGGATCAACATTGGGAAATTTCGCTGCTATATCAGCCGTATTCGGAAATACGATCATCGAACAAAGTGCAATGATGATCCATGGCCATGGACGAAGTGCATAATGAGCGATATTAAAAAATAAAGTAGCCCCCATCGCATGTCGTTCATTTTTTGCTGCTAGCATTCTCTGCGCAATATATCCTCCTCCTCCCGGTTCTGCACCAGGATACCAACTGCTCCACCACTGGACAGCAAGCGGAATCAGGAATATAGGAACCCATGAAGACGGGTTACTCCAATCCGGAAAAACAGACATTGCACTCTGCACTTTAGGTTGAGATAATAAATGAGTCAGCCCCCCAATATTGGGACGATTGACGAGATAAACAGCCGCTCCCACCATGCCCGCCATCGCCAACATAAATTGAAAGAAATCAGTGAAGAGCACACCTTTAAATCCACCTACCATTGTATATGCAACGGTAATGATGCTCGATATTAAAAGGGATTGCCAAGGCGACAATCCAAGTAATACATTTCCAATTTTAATAGCAGCAAGACAAACAGTGGCCATGATCATGACATTGAAAAAGAATCCCAGGTAGATTGCTCTGAATCCGCGAAGAAAAGACGCAGGCTTTCCTCCATACCTCAATTCATAAAATTCAAGATCGGTCAGAACACCTGTGCGTCGCCACAATTTTGCATAAACGAAAACCGTCATCATTCCGGTGAGTAGAAATGCCCACCATACCCAATTACCACCTACACCATGATTACGCACGATATCAGTGACAAGATTCGGCGTATCAGCAGAAAAAGTAGTGGCCACCATCGAGACTCCTAACAGCCACCACGGCATATTACGACCACTCAGAAAAAATTCTGAAACACTGCTCCCCGATTTCCTCGCGACCAGCAAGCCGATGAGAAGTGAAATAATAAAGTATGCCCCAATAATACCCCAGTCTAATCCGTGCAATGCCATGTTGATTTGGTTTTTGTTTTGTTGCGCTGAAAGGTCGACAATTCACAATAGATTTATCAGAATACCTGGATTATTTTAAGATTAAAATAATCTAACTCCCTGCTACCTGCTACCTGCTCCCTGCCTTTTCCCTACCTTTGCCCTATGTTTACGATCAGCCTGAAAATCAAAATCGCCGCCATCATTATTGGCATATTGGGCGGCTTAACACTCATTTTTACTGCAGGTTTCTGGTATGGATTTCCATTTGTCCTGATTGGCATTGGTTTCCTGGTTTCTTATATCCTTCTTGGTACTGTACAATCCGCGGCCCAATTGCTGGAAAAAATGAAATTCGTTGAAGCCGAAGACCGGCTCAAATGGACACTCAATCCAAACTGGCTTTATGTCACCAACCGAGCCTTTTATTATATCATGAAAGGTAGTATCGCCGCCAATCTCAATCGCGCCGATGAAGCAGAGGGCTATTTTGAAAAAGCAAAAGACCTCAAACTCCCGTCTGACAACGAACGTGCCCTTGTCTACCTCCAGCTGGCCAATATCAAGGCAAACCAGGGAAAATGGACCCAGGCGAAAAGCTATTTCCACCAGGTCAAGAAATTCAACGTTTCTGAAGGTATGCTCAAAGACCAGATCAAACAATTTGAAAAGGCCCTAGGCCAAAGCGGAAACGCCGTCCACCTTCGTTCCGGCCAGGCCATGCAACCTGGTGGAAAACGCCGTCGCCCTAAGATGAGATAACTCTGTGAGTTGTGAGTTGTCAGTTGTGAGTCGTTTTTAACCGCATATCCACTTCTATATATTTGATTGTTAGCCATTTACGTTATATTTTGATTTGCTTAAGGGTGCTAAAATCCAAAATCGTAAATCCAATGCTTCGACCTGCCTGACTCAACCTATTGCTACAGCTCAGCAACCATCCAAAATCGAAAATCGAAAATGCCAACCTGAAGCCGGGCAATAACCTAAAAATGAGTCAAAATCTACCTCTATTGACAGTTTTTGCCTATCTTCGCCCTCCATTTAATAAAAAAAGTTCTTTGGGAGATGGATGCAATAGCGCCTTTCCGGATACCGGTAGCAACATTAAAGGCAGATCGGGCTTCTTTCGAATGGAAACTGGGCCCTGAATTTCTGACCATTTTTGATGACGAGCATGAAACTGAAAAAGGAGTATTCAACGTCCGCATGGAGCTTCATCGCTCTGCAGGGATAACAACACTTTTTTTCCACATTCAGGGAACAGTGAATACCCCATGTGATCGTTGCCTTGCCTCAATTGAAATGCCACTAGATGGTGAGTACGAAATCATCGTCAAGTTCGGCGATCCAAAAGAGACAACGGACGAAGTTGTTTTCGTTCATCCTGATGCACCGGATTTGAATGTAGGAAATCATATTTATGATTTTATCCTGCTATCAATTCCGATCAGTCGAAGCATCCCCGGTTGTGATACTTCATCAAATCCACCATGCGATATGACTGTACTGTCCTACCTCTCCACCAAAAATGAAAATGATGCTCCCAAAGACGACAATGATGATTCACCCTGGGAGGATCTAAAAAAAGTAATAGATAACTGATCAACGATAACTGAATACCGAATACCGAATACTGATAACCGAATACTGATAACCGAATACTCATTTAATCATGGCACATCCTAAGAGTCGACATTCTAAAGAGCGGAAACATAAACGCCGCACCCATTATAAAGCCACTGCTCCGCAAATAGCGATTTGCGCTGAGACGAGCGAACCTCATGTCTGGCACAAAGCTTATGACCACAATGGCCACCTGTATTACAAAGGCCAGATGTTGGTTAAGACACCGGGACTGGAAGAGTAATTCTTTCTTTTACACCAATATTTAGCGTCAGAGGCTCCCCAGTCAATTCAGGTCAGGGAGCCTTCGCTGTTTTATCAGTATTCAATCTTCCAATTCATTCTTTCCATGAAAAAAGCACATCTAACTACAAATGCTCCAGCACCGATCGGTCCTTACAGCCAGGCCATTCAGGCAGGTGATACTTTATACATTTCAGGACAGATAGCCATTAACCCTGCTTCAGGAGTTCTTATCCTCGACAACATTGAAGATGAAACACACCAGGTGTTAAAGAATATTGGAGAAATACTAAAAGCTGCAGGACTTAAATATTCAGATGTGGTGAGTTGTACGGTTTATGTCAAAGACATGAATTTATTTTCACGCATAAATGCTGTTTATTCAACCTACTTTAGTGAAGGCATACCTCCGGCAAGAGCAACAGTCGAAGTATCAGCACTTCCAAGATTTGTCAATGTTGAAATAGGCGCTATTGCTCATTTTTGATTTGAATGATTTAAAACATGTCATCAGAAACACAACCTCGCAGAAAACAGGTATTGTCAGGAATGCAACCGACTGGCAGTCTCCATCTCGGCCGCTACTTTGGCGCAGTTCGCAATTGGGTTGATCTGCAGTCATCATACGATTGCCTTTACAGCATTGTGGATTATCATGCATTGACCGCACCTTTCGATCCGAAAAAACTTCGTGACCAGGTTTGGAATTTAGTATTTGACCTCCTTGCTGTCGGAGTGGAACCGGAAAATATGTTCATCCAATCCATGATCCCCGAACATACCGAACTCGCATGGATATTCAATTGCGTCAGTTCATATGGTGAAGTATCCAGGATGACACAATTCAAAGACAAAAGCCAGCAAATCGCGGAGAAGGATAAGGATGCCTTTATTTCTACAGGACTCTTCGCTTATCCGGTGCTACAGGCTGCTGATATTCTTATTTACAGGGCAGATTATGTTCCTGTAGGAAAAGATCAGGACCAACACCTGGAACTCTCCCGCAACATCGCTCAACGTTTCAATCAGATTGTAGGGAAAGAATATTTTGTTTTACCCGAAACACTTTATACAGAGACACCAAAAGTTTTGTCCACCGCGGATCCGTTAAAAAAAATGAGTGCATCTCTCGGGCCAAAACATCACATCAATATTTTTGATGACCCCGAAGTCAAACGAAAACAAATTAAAAGCGCAGTGACAGATTCCGGTGATACACCAGCCGGCCAAATAAGTCCGGGCGTTCAAAATCTTCTCAGCCTTCTCGAAGCCTCTGGTGGTAATGAAGCAGCCAAATCTTTGAGAGCTGATGCATTTGCCGGATCACTTCAATATGGTAAATTAAAAGATGTCACCGCTGATTACTTAATCAACCTCACCGAACCATTCAGAGAAAAAAGAAAGTCGATCGAGCAGGATCAAAATACATACAAAGAAAAAATTAAAGAATCTTCCGCAGTGATCAGGTTACAAGCCCAAAAAACCATCCGGGAAGTAAAAGACTTAATAGGCTTAATGAACGTCAAATCATTTTAAATAGGGATGCGCGAAGCCATACTGAATACTGATTACCGAATACTGAATACTGAATACCGAATACTGAATACTGAATACCGAATACTGAACACCGAATACTGAATACATGAAAATAATCTG
This sequence comes from uncultured Saprospiraceae bacterium, assembly GCA_963746195.1. Classification (GTDB taxonomy): domain Bacteria; phylum Bacteroidota; class Bacteroidia; order Chitinophagales; family Saprospiraceae; genus Opimibacter. The sequence goes on from CAVVAS010000005.1 coordinate 1,240,903, forward strand.
CGTCGGCCGAAACTACGTAGCTCATGCTGCAGAACTGGGAAACGAAATTCCGGATTCTCCTTTGTTGTTCATGAAACCACACTCAGCCATACTGGCCAATAACAAACCACTCTATTATCCGGACTTCACTCATGATCTTAATTACGAAGCTGAACTCGTTTTGAAAATCTGCAAGAATGGCCGCAGCATTCAACCCGAATTTGCTGACACATATTATGAGCAAATCGGATTCGGAATTGATTTTACCGCACGTGACCTTCAGCAACAATGTAAAGAAAAAGGCTACCCCTGGGAAATCGCAAAAGCATGGGATAACAGCGCCGCACTGAGCAAGGAATTCCTCGATGTTAAATCTTTACCAAACCGGTCGGCTATCCGTTTTGAAATGACCCTCAATGATAAGGTGGTCCAAAGAGGAGACAGCTCCCTGATGATCTATACATTCAACGACATCATCTGTTACGCTTCTCGTTTTTTCAAATTGCAAGTCGGAGATTACATTTTCACCGGCACCCCCGCAGGAGTTGGCCCTGTAAAACAAGGTGATATCCTCGTCGGCAGCATCGAAGGCACCCAAATGCTCAAATGCGAGATAAAATGAAATACATTTTTCTTTAATTTTTTTAAAGACTAATTCTATTTTGTAAATCATTCGCCCCGGCGTTTTCACGTCAAGGAAGAGGAGAGGCGAAACGCAGGGGTGGGGGCAAACGGCAAAGACTTCCTCGTCGGCAGCATCGAAGGCACTCAATTGCTAAAATGCGAGATAAAATGAAATACATTTTTGCAGAAAAACTAATTCTTTTTTAAAAATCAATCGCCCCGGCGTTTTCATGTCTAGGAGTAGGTGAGGCGAAACGCAGGGGTGGGGGCAAACGGCAAAGACTTCCTCGTCGGCAGCATCGAAGGCACCCAAATGCTCAAATGCGAGATAAAATGAAATACATTTTTGCAGAGAAGCTAATTCTTATTTAAAATCAATCGCCCCGGCGTTTTCATGTCAAGGAAGAGGGAAAGGGAAACGCAGGGGTGGGGGCAAACAGCAAAGACTTCCTCGCGCACAATTTCAATTTCATAGGCATTACCCGTCTGATTCACTACTCACCACTGACAACTGACAACTCACAATAAAATCCCTATTTTTGCGCCTCCAAATAATGATCTGTTTCAGATTACTAAAGCGGGACATACTAAGCCAAATTCATTCACACTTAACTAAATTTTTCCATGCCCTATCTATTTACCTCAGAATCAGTGTCTGAAGGTCATCCTGATAAAATAGCGGACCAGATTTCTGATGCTCTTGTCGACCATTTTATCGCTTTCGATCCCCAATCCAAAGTCGCCTGCGAGACACTGGTGACGACTGGACAAGTTGTACTGGCAGGTGAGGTTAAATCCAAAACTTACCTCGACTTGCAGCAAATAGCCCGTGATGTGATCACCCGCATCGGATACAATAAAAGTGAATACATGTTTGAAGCTAATTCCTGCGGCATTCTGTCTTCCATTCATGAACAATCAGCGGACATCAATCAGGGTGTTGAGAAAGTAAATAAAGCAGAACAAGGTGCAGGAGACCAGGGAATGATGTTTGGCTATGCCACCAGCGAAACGGATAATTATATGCCGTTAGCTTTAGATCTTGCTCATCGAATCCTGATTGAACTCTCCGCCATTAGGAGGGAAGGAAAATTGATGAAATATCTTCGCCCGGACGCCAAGTCTCAGGTTACAATCGAATACAGTGATGACAATAAGCCACAACGGATCGATACCATTGTCCTCAGCACTCAACATGATGAGTTTGTCAGGCCGAAAAAGGACAACCCGGAAGATAGACTCCGCGCACAAAAAGCAATGCAGGCTCAGATCACAGAGGATGTAGCCAATATTGTGATCCCCAGGGTGAAGAATAAATTAAAAGCATCATTAAAAAAACTTTTTGGAGATCATATAAAATATCATGTCAATCCTACCGGAAATTTTGTGATTGGCGGACCTCATGGAGACACAGGTCTTACCGGAAGAAAAATTATCGTGGATACGTATGGCGGTAAAGGCGCACATGGTGGGGGAGCATTTTCAGGAAAGGATCCAAGCAAAGTTGATCGGTCAGCTGCTTATGCAACGCGTCATATTGCTAAAAATCTTGTCGCTGCAGGAGTATGCGACGAAGTATTAGTCCAGGTATCTTATGCTATTGGTATAGCCGAACCTACCAACATCTACATCAATTCTTACGGTTCATCAAAAGTGGACATGACCGATGCTGAAATTGCAAAGAAAGTAAGGGAAATTTTTTCAATGAGGCCTTATGACATCGAACAACGTCTTCAATTGCGCAAACCGATCTACACCGAAACCGCTTCATATGGACACATGGGCAGAAAACCTGAAAAAAAGATTGTGGAATTTAAAGACGGAAGCGGGAAAATCAAAAGAATGAAAGTGGAAACTTTTACCTGGGAAAAACTGGATAAAGTGTCAGAAATCAAAAAAGCATTTAAAATAAAATAACGCTTGCCGACATTAATGCGGTTTTACTTTTTACATCATTTATACGGACTTAAATCATATGTCAAATCAAGCTAGTATGGCCGGATTCTCCCAAAGACATATCGGCACGTCTGATCCCGGTGAATTGGCCGAAATGTTATCTGTTCTTAAGGTCGATAGTCTCGATCAATTGATCACCCAAACTATTCCTGATGACATCCGGCTCCATAATCCGCTAAATATTCCGGACGCGCTCAATGAACAGGAATACTTACGGCATATGCGATCTATTGCTGAACTAAACCATGTCTTCAGATCATACATCGGTCTTGGTTATTATGGTACGCATACTCCTTCAGCGATCAAGAGAAATATTTTTGAGAACCCGGGATGGTACACGCAATACACACCTTACCAGGCAGAAATTTCCCAGGGAAGGATGGAAGCACTGCTCAATTTTCAGACGGTAGTGAGTGAACTCACAGGTCTGCCGATTGCAAATGCATCTCTACTTGATGAAGGAACCGCAGCAGGAGAAGCAATGTCGATGCTGTTCCACCTTTCTTCAAAGAAATCAAAAAATGGCACTTCTTCTCCTTCGAAGTTTTTTGTAGATCAAAATATTTTTCCTCAGACCTTGGCGGTTCTTCAGTCCAGGGCTAAGCCTCTTGGAATTATAGTTGTCACAGGTGATTGGAAAAGTTGGAATGGTGGAGATGATTTTTTCGGAGTGATGCTTCAATATCCGGATGCCACCGGTGCTGTACACGATTATCGTGATAAAGTTAACCTTTGGCAATCTGAACAAATCAAAGTTGCAGTGGTCAGTGATTTACTGGCTTTGACATTACTGACACCTCCGGGACAATGGGGCGCAGATGTAGTTGTTGGCAATTCACAAAGATTTGGTGTGCCAATTGGTTTTGGTGGACCACATGCTGCTTTCTTTTCCACAAAAGAAGATTACAAAAGAGCAATCCCGGGAAGAATCATCGGTGTCTCCATTGACAAATATGGACAACGTGCCCTCCGCATGGCACTCGGCACCAGGGAGCAACACATTAAACGTGAAAAGGCCACATCAAATATTTGCACTGCGCAGGCCTTGTTGGCCATTATTGCAGGAATGTATGCAGTGTATCATGGGCCCCAGCATTTGAAAAATATTGCCTTGGATGTGCATTCAAAGACCGCCGTAGTGAACAAGCATCTCAAATCAATCGGTCTCATTCCGGCGAATGATACATTCTTTGATACACTTACCATTCCGGTTCCGGTACAATTAATAGAAAATATTCGAAGAGAAGCCGAACTCAGGAAAATTAATTTCTACTACACGGCAACTGATGTTCGACTCAGCCTTGACGAAACAGTTTCTGCAATGGATCTCAGCGATATCTGTGCGGTTTTTTCAATGGCTTTGAAAAAAAATACTTTACCGGATACTGACATGATCAACCAGGTGATGATTCCGGATCATCTGCTTCGTAAAGATGATTATCTGTCACATCCAATATTTAGTTTGTACCGGACTGAAACGGAATTGATGCGTTATATTAAATCACTTGAAAATAAAGATCTCTCACTGACGCATGCCATGATTCCATTGGGCTCCTGTACCATGAAGCTCAATGCTGCATCACAAATGTATCCAGTCAGCTGGACTGAATTTTCAACGCTTCATCCTTTTGTTCCTGACGACCAGGCTAAAGGATACCACCAGGTCTTTGATGAATTGTCAGCATACTTGTGCGAAATCACTGGAATGAAAGCGTGTTCCTTACAACCAAATTCCGGTGCACAAGGTGAGTTGGCCGGATTGTTGACGATCAGAGCTTATCATGAAGCCAATGGACACCATCATCGAAACATTGCCCTCATTCCGCAATCGGCTCACGGCACAAATCCGGCAAGTGCAGTCATGGCAGGAATGGAAGTGGTGGTAGTAAAATGTGATGATCGTGGAAATATAGACATGGATCACCTTGAGCTGCAAGCTGAGAAATATTCGGATAACCTTGCTGTAGCCATGGTGACATATCCTTCCACGCATGGTGTTTTCGAAACATCGATCAGGGAACTATGTCGCATCGTGCATCAATATGGAGGTCTTGTCTATCTCGATGGAGCAAATATGAATGCGCAGGTTGGCCTGACGAGCCCGGGTTTTATTGGAGCAGATGTATGCCATCTAAATCTTCATAAAACATTTGCCATACCTCATGGTGGTGGAGGACCAGGTATGGGTCCGATTTGTACAAATGAAAAACTCGCTCCGTATTTGCCCGGGCATCCATTGAATAAAGTTGGAGGATCTAACGCCATTGACGCTGTATCAAGTGCAGCATGGGGGAGTGCTTCGGTACTTCTTATTTCTTATGGTTACATCAGGCTGTTAGGAAGTGATGGGTTGACGCGTTCAACGATTCATGCCATTCTTGCTTCAAATTATATTAAATCAAGACTGGAGAGCAGGTACGAAATTTTATATACGGGCGAAAAGGGTAGAACAGCACATGAATTGATCATTGACCTTCGGCCATTCAAAAAACATGGAGTTTCTGCTGAAGATGTGGCGAAGCGATTGATCGATTATGGATTCCATGCACCTACTTTATCTTTTCCTGTTCCGGGGACCATCATGATTGAACCTACAGAAAGTGAATCAAAAGCTGAACTGGATTTATTCTGCGATGCTTTAATTCAAATTCATAAAGAAATTGATCATGTAAGTTCCGGTCTTCAGCCTGCAGATAATAATGTGCTGACAAATGCTCCACATACTCTTAGCGTGATCACTGCTGATGATTGGACGCTTCCATATTCCAGAACTGAGGCTGCATTTCCACTGACTTTGCTTCGTCATCGTCACAAATTCTGGCCATCAGTTTCACGTGTGGATAATGCTTATGGCGACAGGAATTTAGTGTGCACCTGTCCTCCGATCGAATCTTATGCTACTCCGGAAACCGTTGAGTCGTGATTGTAGTCACAGGTGCCATGGGTTTTATTGGTAGCGGCTTTGTCAGCTATCTCAACTCTTTAGGGCACCAGGACCTCGTCGTGGTTGACGATTTCTATCAATGGAAAAAGGAGAAAAATCTTGTTGGAAAACGAGTGTATGAATGGGTCCATCGCGATCTCTTCATGGCTTATTTTGAAAAAGTGGCTTCGCAGGTTGAGGTCGTATTTCATTTAGGGGCCAGGACAGATACTATCAGCGAAGATGTTGCTATTTTCAATTCACTCAATCTTCAATATTCAAAGGATGTCTGGGCCATTTGCGCTCGTTTTTCCATTCCGTTGATCTATGCATCAAGTGCTGCTACGTATGGTGATGGTACGCTTGGCTTTAGCGACAATCATGAACTACTTGCTCAATTCAAACCACTCAATGCTTATGCAAAATCAAAACATGAATTTGATGTATGGGCCGTTTCACAAATAAGTAAACCACCTGTATGGTATGGATTGAAATTCTTCAACGTATACGGTCCCAATGAAGGTCATAAAGGCAGAATGGCTTCCGTTATTTTTCATGCATGGAATCAGATCAGGGATACGGGGTTATTAAAATTATTTAAATCACATCGTCCCGATTTCAAAGATGGAGGACAACTGCGCGATTTTATTTATGTAAAGGATGTCCATGAAATGATGTGGAATATTTATTCTAAAAAACCTCAATCCGGCATTTACAATGTAGGAACAGGTACAGCCAGAACTTTTGAAGACCTCGGCAAGGCATCATTTACTGCTCTGGATATGCCGGTCAATATCGAATATATCGATACACCTGCTGACTTGCGTGACAAGTATCAATATTTTACCGAAGCAAAAATGGAAAAGTGGAAAAAAGCCAGCCTGGATCTACCAGCCACCTCATTAGAGTCCGGTGTTAAAAATTACATCCAACAATATCTCAACCCCGGAAAAACACTTTAAAACTTACTTCTTATTTTTTAAATCGTAAATCGTAAATCGTAATTCGTAAGTCGTAATTCATTATTCTTCACTCTTCACTCTTCACTTTTAGTTGTTAGTTTCTCTGAACCGGTCTCAACCCCGCATAATAAATCAAATACCACCCATCATCCATTTTCGCAAACCTGCGGTGAATAAACATATTGCTCCCTTTCATATGGATCCAATGCTCAATCACCCTGTCATTGATCACTTCAAACCACTGATCAAACTGGTGAGAAGGATCCGTAAAAGGATTATGTTTTTTCCATCCCTCTCTTTGCCAGAAAAAACGTTGTGACGTCAGTGTGTCACTTGTACTTACAGCATTAGGAAGTCCTTCCAAAGGAAAAAGAATGTGCGCAATCTGGTAAGCGGAGTCCGCATGAAATTTGTTAAAGAATTCAACAAAATCAGGCGGAAGAGAATCTTTATTTGCTTCAATGACAGTCTCAGTGGAAGGTGTTGGTTCTTTGTGCTTGCAGCCCTGGTGAATGAGAACCAGGAGGAAAAGAGCGCTGCAGGCAAAAAACCCACGCTGCTTCCGGAAGAATTCGAAAATGTATGTCATAGTGCAAATGTAGGTCTTCATAACTGATCTCACCCATGGCAGTACATTGCTCAATATTTATGGAATGGACAAAAATGTGTGACCGGAATTCAAGTTTTCGCTTTCCATAAGCCTTGTACATGCATTCTTTTGCTCCCCAATACAGGTGAAGGGAATGAATTTTATTTTTCGCCTTCTGTATTTCTCCCGATTCTTCTTCGGAAAGAAAGCGATTTGAGATGCGCTGTACAGTATCTGTATAAACCTGTATATCTACTCCGCAGGCTCTGTCACTCACCATCGCTGCACACCACAATTCACTATGGCTTACTGAAATATGTTGATCAATTCCCTTTAGGTACGGTTTGCCGAAATCATCATAGAGACATTCTGCACGCTCAGGTAAATTGGCGATTTTGAATAGCAATTCTCTGCTGGCCAGCCATTCACTTCGTTTACGAGGTGACAATTGACTGAGTATATTCTTCTCCTTTTCAAACAGCATCTTATCAGGATCAATGTCATGTCCCTTGTGGTGCCCAACAGCTACTTTGGTGTTTTCAAGATTTATCTGATGCAGGATGTCCATCACAGGCAAAACTATAAATTATTGTTGTTGTGGCTTTTATTTGCTGGACAATGAATTAAGATGATCATGCCTTGCAGGTCAATTCGAATTAGCGAAATTAGCGACGTTAATTAACCTACATTTGCCCTCCATTTAAAAGAAACTTCATGATTTTAACAGATATTCAGATTATGCAGGCCATTGACAAAGGAGATATTGTGATCACTCCATTTGACAGGGCCTGTTTAGGATCGAATTCATATGATGTTCATCTTGCCCCATACATGGCTGTTTATAAAGATGATATCCTCGATGCACGCCTTCATAATGAAATCATTCACATGGAGATAGGCCCTGAAGGTTTCGTCATTCAACCCGGTGAACTATACCTTGGCGTCACATCCGAATATACGGAAACTCATTGCGCCGTCCCTTTTCTGGAAGGCAAGTCCAGCATAGGCCGCCTTGGCATTGATATTCACGCCACTGCCGGTAAAGGCGATGTCGGATATTGCAATACATGGACCCTTGAAATTTCTTGTGTAAAACCTGTCAGAATTTATGCAGGCATGCCCATCGGCCAGCTAATTTATTTCACCATCGAAGGCGATATCGAAAACAAATACAATAAAAAATCCGGCGCCAAATACAACCAACGCACTGATCGCCCAATTGAAAGCATGATGTGGAAGAATAAATTTTAGAACCCACTTTAGGGGGCAGAGGGCAAAGTAAGATGTGGAAAAACAAATTTTAGAACCTCTCCAGAGGGCAAAGCATGATGTGGATGATCAAATCTAACATCGCACATTACCACATTACCACATTATCACATTGCCACATTGCCATATTGCCATATTGCCATATTGCCACATTATCACATTCCTACTTCATTTCCCCAGGCAATCACCCCGCCTTTCAGGTTGATGGTATTATGAATATCATGTTGCACAGCCAATATTTTTTGCGCCATTCCACTGCGATTACCTGATCTGCAATACAGCACAATGTCTCCATCTCCCAGTGCCCTTATTTTTTCCGGATGCTCAGGAATTTCTCCGAGCGGAATATTGACGCCTCCGATATTAAACTCTTCATGTTCATACCCTTCTCGTACATCAACCAGGATAATTTTATCTCCGGACTTTAATTTCTGATTAAGCTCAGTCGCTGTTATTTCTTTCATAGAAGGAATTAAAACTCAAATTTATACGCCATAAAAATACGAGACATTTATATAAAATCTGACTAAAGAAATATATGTTCCCCTTTAGGGGTTAGGGGCAAAAGGTGAAAATGTTCCAAATTAAGGGTTAAGGGCACGAAGCTGGTTTTTGCTGGCTGACTGTAATATGGATCGGCGTTTGCATCAGCACAGTCCCACCATCAGCCGGTGGATCTTGGGTGGTTACGAAAGAGGACGCCAGGTTTTGAATGTCACCATCTTTCGTGACTTCTCCCACCACAAGCCCTAAATTCTCCAGTAAAAATTGTACCTCGTCATACGTTTTGCAGACAAGATTTGGGACAACAACACTTCCTCCCGATTTCTCCGAAATGATAAAATCAAGTTCATCTCCCTTTTCGATCATCACTTCATTATTTCTTCCCTTGCTGTCCATGATCGTTTGCCCCTTGTATTGAACCTCCAGGATTTGTCCCTCTTCCGCAGGATCATATTTTTTATCAATCACTTTCGATTTTATCTGAAAATGTTCTTCCAATTCTCTCTTTTTTCGTTCATAATTTTTACCATACATCTCGGGTAAGCGCCCGGATAAAATTTTGTCAGGACTTCTTTTCGTTATTGTGACGTAAATCATTCTCTTTTGCTTGACATAGGTATGGGGAAGGGGATTTTGCTTTATGATTGCGCCTCCCGCTTTTCCAAGAATATGTATGGAATCAATGATGCTCATTCTGAATTTTCGCTTCACCGCATCTTTTACGGCATCTTCATATTGAAACCCGGTGTAATCCGGTAATTCCAACTCCTGCCCATGATGTGTATAGATCCTGAGCCATAGAAAAGTACTCAGCAAAAAAATGCCGAGAAACAAAAGGATGGCGGTAATGGTGTATCTGAAATCTTTGGTCCTTAAATATTTCCGGAATGTACCCGATTCGCTTTTCACCATGTTTTGATTAAACCTGCTTTCATGAAGCGTAAAAGTAGGAAAAGGACTTTACACCCATTCCTTTTTACCCGACGTTGACCCGGTTTCATTAATTATAACTTACTCATTACTAAAAACTCAATATTTAACTACCGATTATCGATTACTGAATACTGAATACCGATTACTTAAAAATTAGCCCTTACCTGCACACTCCCCGTATGAACAGTCTTTGCCTCACCGGTATGTCGCCCATTATATTGAACCGTGAGGATCAGCGCTTCAATCAATCGGGTATTGAATTGTAATGACCACAATACGTTAGATCCATTTTGTAAACCCTGCAACATTGCAAAATCTACCGTAGCATTACCAAGAGATTTATAATCGATCTGGACAAGACTAAGTTGTGCCCTGATATCAGAACTGCTGGTCCTCCTCCACACACTTTCAACAGATAATTTATGACTGGTGAATTGTTCATTTCCACTTGTATTTTCCTGTAACAGGAGTTGATACAAACCCGTAACCCTGAATTTTTCCTTAAGGATTACATTCAATTCAGGCCCAGCCTCAAACTGCGACAATTTATAATTACGATCATCGAAATATTGTGACTTGTTACCCCTGCTGCCTTGCCTGGCATTGAGTACGATATCCATTTTTTTCATGAGACTGATGCGCCATCTTAAGGTAAGATCCTGGAGCTCTTTCATCTCAAATCCCGAAGTCTGCAATACCTGCGATTGCTGATATACCTGTCCTAATTGAATATCATATACGGTGCTGGACCTGTTCCAATAAAGAAAATTCCTCCAGGTATTCGAAAGATTCAATATAGAGGTATCAGCAAATTCATGGTAAAAAGGATTCCAATATGGACTATCTCCTTCTTCACGTATTTTCCGGTTGAGTTGATAGGTTGATAATGCAGCGATTTTCGAGATCCACCCATCTGGTTTCAATTGTTTCAAATCAACATTGATGGTTTGTTGTAATCCCAAAGATCTTGTCTTGATGTATTGATTGTTGAACACAAGTAATTTGACATATTCACCCTGGTCTGCAAATGGTGCCAACTCAAATTCATTGACCTCTTCTATTCCGTTTCCATTGTCGATCCAGATATAGTTTCCTTCACCTTTCTGTACTTTGACATAAGTATATTCCGTTTTTGGTTCCTGCCCATTTCCGATTTCATAACCGGCTGACCATTTAAATGTTTTTCTCAATACATCAGCTCTCAGGTCCACACGACCCAATAAATTACTGGCTTTAGCGTCTGTAGAAGAGATTAAAGGCTGGACATCACGTTGTTTTAATGTGTATTCCATTTTAAAATCCTTCCATTGATAAAAATGGCCGCCAAGATTCCATTCATTTACTTTTTCAGATGGCATCAATTGATTTCCAACTGGCATTTTTGGTCTTTCAATGATATAACTCAGGTAAACATTTGTATTCTCCTCAATATTATTTTTGAGGTAAAATGATAATTCATTATCCACGAAACTGGTTGGGTTCAGCACATGGTCAGAAAGATTCCTGACTTCATTTTGATCCTGGAAATATTTCATACCCAATCTCCAGTCACCTGCTTTTCTGACTACTTTTTCAAGGTTGAGATTTGGTCTCAAAAACTTACTCGTGCTCAAGGCATCTTTGGCATTCATGACGCTTATTGCAGCTTCAAGTCTCCAACCTGCAGTATCGATTAAAATTTGCCCGGTATGTCTATTCCCATTATAAATACCTGACCTGAACAAACCATTATAACTGTATTGCGATGAAAAAGCTTTCCCTCTGCCAATCCGCAACGAAAAGGATGGTAATTGCTCATGCCCTACCGGCGTATTTTGAGATAAACTCCAATCCCTTGCGAATTCAGGATTTCGGTAGGGATCGAGTGTGCGAAAGTTCGAACCACTACTTTCATAACCGGCTGTCGGAAACAATGTCCATGATTTCCCTAATGAATATGCATCAGCAATGCTAAGCTTCACAGCGCCACCAACATTGTCATTGTCATCTAATGTTGAATAACGATTGAGATCCTGCCTGCTTACCCCTAATTCAAAATTGACAGTTCCATTCTTATCCCAGCGATACTCACCACCGGTTGTGATCATCTGTCTTTGTTGAGGAGCCAATAACGGAATTACAGGAGCAAAATCTCCTTTATGCTCACCTGTAGATGGATCCGGAGCAATCCATTTATATACACGTCCATTTGGCGATGGATCCGGGCTGATAGCATAATCACCAAATCCCTGTCCAACTTCACTGAAAGTCACTTGCAAATTTGCTTTCTGGGGATTCGTAGTCCATCTTAAAACATCCGAATAAGACATGCCCCCAACTACTGTATCAATAGATTCATAAAGAATCAGGTTGCTGCTGTATCCCTCAGGGGGTTTGCTGATCCCGCTTTTTTGCAATTGGTTGACATCATCTCCAGCCATATTGAGAATAGCCAGGTCTTCATCGGTCAATTTCAGATCTCCGGTGACAGATTTACTGTCATTTTCCTGGTATAAATTAAAGTAGGATGTGAGCCTGTTTTTTTGATACCGCGCTTCAAGTGTCGTTTGTGATTTCTGAAAATTAGTTTGCGTATATTGAAATTCAATAGTGATCCGGTGGCGTATATTAATTAATATTTTCCGTGTAAATGTAATTTCACTTTGATTGTAATCCATGATGTAATCTGCATCTTCACCCCTGGTTAAAAGTTGTCCATCGATAAATACTTTTTCCGAACCGGCTAATACAATGATAAATAATTCACCATTTTCCCCTTTTAATGGATAAGGTCCCTGGTTTCCTTCTGTAGGTATAATAGATTCTCTGATAAATTTTCCCCTGGATACAGCAGCCGATGCTTTAATATTCCAGGGTTGTTGAAATTTATTTCCTAAATAAGAATATTGAATGCCTTTTAATTTCCGGTTATATCGCATAAAATATCCCTGTGGATTATATGCGTCAAAATCTCCGGCTAAAATGGAATGTTGATCTTTGTCAATTTGAATAAATACTTTATCAAATTCCTGGATTTGCTGAGTAGTTCCATCAGGCTGAATCGGTAAATTTTGATCTGTTATCGCTGCTTTTATTTGATATCCATCCCCGATATTTCCGTTTAATTGCAGATTTAATTCAGAATTAGAAACCAAACTTTGATTATTCCCGACAGAAAATCCGCGGGTTAAAGCTCCATCGTATTCTAATCCGGAAGATTGAAAAAGCCCCGTTCCGGTTTTGGGATATACGGGGTTGTAATATTTGTCACCTTCTACAATCTTGATCTGTGTTGAATCCCAGAGGGTTTGTCGCTGATGAAAGGAATACGGTAGTATGCGATAATTTACTTTGATACTGTCAGGCTTGGACGGTAGTGAACTCCATCTTGGAATTATTTTATTATTTTTCAAAGTATAGTCCACATCCACAGGTATTCCATTTGCTTCCCATGTGATCGTGCCTGGAATAATCGTTTCAATCGGAGAAAATGAAGTGTCTTTTGGAATATGAAAAATAAAAAATTGTTCCGTGCTTAATATATTTTCCTGTGAATAACAATTTTGATTTAATAATTGAAATAGGATTGAATTAATAATAATAATAAATAAATTATTTCTAATTAATTTTATTTTTAAAGTAAATAATATTTGAATTATTATTTTCAGTTTTTCCGGGATAAATAATGTAATTTTATTTAATTCGCCTTCGTTATTCGTTATTCGTTATTCGTTATTCGTTATTCGTTATTCGTTATTCGCTTTCGTCAAGTGTTATTCGTAATTCGCCTTCGTTATTCGTTATTCGCTTTCGTCAAGTGTTATTCGTAATTCGACTTCGTAATTCGACTTCGTAATTCGACTTCGTAATTCGACTTCGTAATTCGACTTCGTAATTCGTAATTCGTAATTCGTTATTCGTTATTCGTTATTCTATTCCTCTTCCATCTCCTGTGTGACCACAACCATTTCGTGCGATTAGCTGTGATATTTAATTCCAATAAATTTGCATATCGTTTAGTGATTTCACCAGACAATAGCATGTCATTTCCATTGGAAATAATTTCAAATTCAAATTCATAGTGACCTTCTTTTGTAATTACGGTGTGGAGAAAAACTACCGGTAATTTATATTTTGTCGCCAGCGATTCCGGTCCATTGATAAATGCAGTTTCCCTTTTTAAAAAGGGTACCCAAATCAATCCTTGATCAGACCCCGGGTTTTGATCTGCGATCATCATGACCATCACCGGTTTCTGCCGTATGAGCCTGATCAATTCGCCCATCTTTCCGGTTTCAATCAGGTGATCAACAGTCGAACTTCTTCGCTTTAACATCCACTTGTTGATAAAATTTGATTTTATCCGCTTATATAATGCACACACTTGTCCTGGATATTGCATTCCAAGATAAAGTCCTGACCATTCCCAATTACCAATATGTCCTGACATCACAACAATACTTTTCCCTTCTTTCAACCATTGATCCATTTCAGGAGATGTCGCCATAGAAATGCGTTTTCGTAATAACTTTTTAGTTGGTTTAGCAATGATTTCACGTAAAAGTTTGGCCAGGAAATAATAATAATCATGGATATCAGATTGAAGTTCTGATGCTGAGGCGTAATCAAATGAGGCTGTCAGGTTCTCACGGATGACTTTAATCCTATATCTCATTACATCCCGAAGGATGATGACTATCAAATGATCGACTGCACGGTGGAAAAATGTCATGCTCAAAGATATTCTCTCTGCGACAAGCCAACTATCTGCCATATTCACCCTGATCGGGAATTCAAAACAGCCGTGCCAATTTTGATGCTTATTTTAGCCACGTGATAAACGGACGAAACCATATTTCACTTTTCATTGCGGATGACCACACTTTGTATGTGGAGACCCTCATTATGGCTCTTTTACACCAGACTTCTTACCCCGTTGAGGTGCTTGGATCTGCTCACAATGGAGTGGAACTCTTGTTGAAGATGCAAAGCCTAAGTCCTGATATACTTTTACTTGACCTCAATATGCCTGTCATGAATGGGTTGGAGGTCATTCCAATCATCAGGCAGGATTATCCACATGTTCAGATCATAGTGGTCACCAAATACAGCGACCCCAAGTTTGTCAGAGAATGTCTCCAGTTGCATAAAGTTTCCGGGTATCTGTTGAAAACCAGCGGTTTCCATGAACTTATTGATGCCCTGAAAAATGTGATGAATGGGCAAACTTATATCAGCAAAAACCTCCAACTCTACCCGAAAGACAATATTGAAAATGATTCTTTGTCCCTTTTTGACGAGGCATTCCTTTCAAAATATAACCTGACCAGGAGAGAAGTTGAAATTCTCGGTTTGATTTCCCAGGCTAAAAGCAGTTCTGAAATTGCAGAAAACCTCTTCATTAGCCCACAGACTGTTGGGGCTCATCGTAAAAATATTATGAGAAAACTCAACATATCAACCACAGCTGGCCTTGTACGATTCGCCATCGAAAATCAAATGGGGTAATTTATAATTCAAATTTTATACCATTTTCATTGTAAAAGGTTGAAAATCCAAATTTTATATTATTTTTGATCACCCTCCCTACCAAAAGTCAGTGTATCAATTATTTATTTTTAGATTGGATCAGTCATCCTATTTAAAAACTTTATACCTTTTGACGATGATTTAACGACAAACCCTATAATCCTGCTCACATATGAAACAAACTCTTACCCTTCTATTTTCCCTCCTACTTACATTGTTGATTTCCAGTCCGTTACGCGCATGTTGTTACTTTGACTACGTTGCACCTGTAGCGATCTGCGATGCTTACACTGTAGTCTCTTTATCCAATAACGGGACCGGGAAAGTTTATGCCACAGACATTGATGATGGGAGTTATGACAACTGCGGTATCACCGAATACAAGGTCCGGCGTATGGTCCAGGGATATTGCCCTGCCGGTGTTGCAGATGATACTCAATTTAGACCTTATGTCGAATTTTGCTGCAATGACGTTGGCAATACAATTTGGGTCGTGATGAGGGTTGTGGATGCACATGGTAATTACAATGAATGTATGGCCGAAGTTATCGTCCAGGATAATTCAACTCCGGATATTACATGTCCTCCAAATATTACAGTAAGCTGTGGCTTCAGTTTCACTGATGATTGCTTGTGGAATCCAAATAATCACACGTTTGGAACCTGTGCTCCTAATTGTGGTTCCTGCCAAAACATCATCATCAACGATCCCGGAAATAATTCTTGTTCCCAACCTCATTATTGGGGTAATGATGGCTGCAGCGGTGGAGGCTGTGGCGGCAATTCATGGATTAATGTCACTGATGTGGTCGACTACAGAAATAGCTGTGGTGTAGGGGTCATCAAACGAAAGTTCTGTGTGGAGTCAGGCTATTGGTCACAATGTTGCTGGCAAACCATCACGGTCAAAGACTTTTCAAATTCAAATTACGAAATCGTCTGGCCATATGATTATACAGCAGACGCTTGCCTGTATACTGTTGACCAATTAGATCCGGAAGACATTCCGCCACCTTATAATAAACCTACTTTCCCGGGATATAATCCTTACTATAATCATTGCACCAACTTGCTCTTTGCTCACGAAGACCTGGTCTTCACATTCTCTGATGGTGCATGTAAAAAAATCCTGCGTGAATGGACAGTCATCGACTGGTGTAAGTATGAACCAAATAATCCATGGACCGGTGGAATATGGCAACATACCCAGGTGATCAAACTAATGAATGCTCACCCACCATTCTTCGAGAATAATTGCCAGGATGTTGTGGTTAATGGGTATGAACCTAATTGTTCTGGAAGATATACGGATTCTCCTCCGGTTCAGGATGACTGTACCGAAATACAAAATTTCAAATGGGATTGGAAAATTGATCTCAACAATGACGGCACATATGACATCAGCGGATATGGAGATGGACAACCTACCATTGATAAAGTTCTGCCTGATGGATGGCACAAAATTTTATGGAATGTTTGTGATGGATGCGGAAATTGTACAACGTGCAGTCATAAAATACATGTCATTGATAAAAAAGCACCATCGCCTGTTTGTTATTACGGACTTTCAAGTGTAGTCATGCCTTTAGGGGGTATGGTTACTATATGGGCGAAAGATTTTAATGCTTCAAGTTCAGATAATTGTACACCTGCTTGGAAATTGAAATATTCTTTCAGTTCCAATCCGCTTGATGCTTCTAAAACATTTACATGTGATGATGTAGGTACCGTCCCTGTTCAGATCTGGGTGTTCGATGAGTATGGTAACAGTGATTATTGTACAACTTTTATCAAACTTACTGACAATGCCGGCACATGTAATAACATGCATCTTGTCTCTGGAAATGTAACCACATTCGGAAGTTTAGCTGTTCCACATACAGCAGCTGAAATGTCTAAAATAATGCCGAATCAATCATTGGAAAATGAATCAGAAGCGACTTCAGATGCTCAGGGTCATTTTACCATGGGATTTGGTACAACACAATTTGACAGAATGGTGACACTTTCAAGAGTGGGACCAGCATTGGAAGGTATTTCTACAAAAGACCTTGTTGTACTCAAGAGACATATCAGCGGTGTTGAACCGATTACTGAGCCTTACAAATTATACGCAGCTGACCTGGATGGAAATGGCCATGTAGGTGCCAATGATTTACTACTTCTTCGAAATGCTTTATTCGGAGCTTATGTATTGCCTTCTTATACCGGCAATTTATCATGGGTATTTTTTGGTGATCCATGTAGCCCGGGCACACCTGAGGATCTATACAACAATTATTGCCATCCCGGTGTAGAAATTGATCACAATGGATCATTCCCCGCATCTGCTACTTTTAAAGCCATTAAAATGGGAGACATCAATGGTGATATGGTCAATACGGCATGGATGGTTACTCCAAGGACCACAACAGGTCTGGATATTTACGTTAAAAACAATGAACTCACAGGAGTCACAGATTTCATTCTCTCAAGAGATGCGACCATCTATGGTTTCCAGATGTCATTGAAAGCTACCGGACTCAATTTGATTGAAGGTGCTTTACCTGTGTCTGAATCTAACATGGCGGTAGATCAGGCAGGAATTTCAAGGATAAGTTTCGGTCAATCTGAACCAATTCAGCTTAAGAAAGACGCTGTACTTTTCTCAATGGCTAATCTTCCTTCAAATACTTCCATTGATCAGCTTTTGGCCACAGATCAGGAAAGTCTTTACCCGGAAATTTATACCGAAAACCTTGATAATCAGAAGATTGAGTTGGTTCCTTTGGCCACAGAACAGTCCCTTGCTCAATTTGAGACCAAGATTTCACCGAATCCCTATACCGACATGACCACTCTTACAGTCAACATGCCGGCAGGTCAGGACTTCCAGGTCTCAGTGTTTAACACGAAAGGTCAGGAACTCTTCAACCGGAAGTATACCTCATTTACGAGGAAAGCTGAAATAAATATTGGAAATGATGTGATCCAGGCACCTGGAATCTATTATTACAAAGTCACTTCAGCATTAGGTGAACTTTCAGGAAAATTTGTCAAACAATAGAAATTAGACACATTCCCCCATCGGGAGAAAAACCAACAGTCTCTCAAAACCCTGGCCTGCAAGCCAGGGTTTTTTTATGGTTTCGGAGGAAATGACCTCATCTACTCATTGCCTTAGATGAAATTGGATCAAATATGCGGTCAATGGCCTCCAACTGGTATCAAAATGCCCTAATTTCGCTATCCTGGCTTCTATATTAAAGATTTTTACCATTTTTGCATTCACATCACATTGCCATACCAAGCCAACTTCTCCCTCTTTTGATATAATTTTAACATGGTACAGTTTTAGCTGTAAATCCTTGCCCTGGACTTTGCTTTTCCGGCCAGGTGATATTGCAACTAATATTACTATATTTGCCCCTGATTTGCTTTAGTTTAAGAATATTGATTGACATAATAACGTAATTTCTAATGAGTAAATCCATATTAGCTCTTATAGTTGCTTCGTTCTTCGCCCTCCAATTAAGAGCATCGCAACCCATCTTTAACATCAGTAGTTTAGCAGATGCAAACCAGGGGCAGACAATAGACATAGATTTTCATGTTGATCATTTCTCGCAACTTGTCGCCGTACAGTTTTCAGTTAATTGGAATCCGGGAGTGCTGGAATTTCAATCTATTAAAAATCTAAATGCCTCTGTTACCGGACTAAATCCTTCGAGCTTTAACGTAGCTAGTTTTATTGCACAAGGGAAATTTACGATGGTATGGTTTGAACCGGGAACGAATCAGGTTACAATACCGGATGGCTCACTTTTCTTTACGGTAGAATTCAAAGTAGTTGGTAATGCTTGTCAAAATTCTGCTGTTTCAATTACAAGTGATCCATTAGAAACATTAGCCTCAGAAGACGGAATTAATAATGTAAATCTTGTCGCTAATAATGGACAGGTTTCAGTTTTTGGCGAAGGATGCACACAGGACATTCAGATCGTTGGTAATTCAGTCACGGGATCATGTGGTTCAACCGTATGTGTCAGTTTTGTAGTGACCAATTTCACGGATGTTGGTGCTATGGATTTTTCTATTGTGTACAATCCGGCTGTACTTCAGTTTAATAAATTTCAAAATTTTGCTCCTCTCATGGCTTTCAATGAAGGAAGCACGAATCCCGTCTCACCTGGTATTCTCAGAGTCGTATGGACAGATCAAAATGTGCAGAATGAGTCTTTGCCTGATGGCACTACTTTATTTGAAGTCTGCTTTGATGTCGTTGGTGGAGGCGGTCAGTTTAGCCAGGTGGCATTTGCTGCAGGGAATGATCCGAACGGCTTAATCTTTAATATTGATGGTACCCCTCATGCACTTGTTCTTACACCTGCGCAGGTCACAGTTCAATGTGCACTACAGGGATTTGCTTTCATTGCTGATACCGTATGTACGACTCCTGATGGCATTACATGCATCGATGTCAAGGTCCACGATTTTGATGACCTGGTCACTTTCGAAATGAGCATGAATTGGGACTCCACAAAATTTGTATTTGACCACCTTGAAGGATTTGGGGCTCTTCCGGGACTTGATGCTTCAGTTTTTGGAGTTCCTCCCGCAAATACACTTCAGGGTCAGATAACTGCTCTTTGGATCGATTTGACATTAAATGGTTTTACCCTTCCTGATTATACAACAATATTCAGGCTATGCTTGAAAGCTGTTGGACCTGTAGGCACTTCATCACCGGTGACATTCTCCGATGTTCCAATTGCAATTGAAGTGGCGACAATTGATAGCGCAATTAATTTCTCACTTTTACAAGGTCTTGCTCAAATAAAAACATCTTGCGACAGTATACAACCATGCTCCATTAGTTATACGATTACACCCACTAATCCTGCATGTCCCCGAGAACCAACAGGTGCTGTTGATTTAGAAGTAACCGTAACAAACTGTACAGACACTCCGACTTATGTATGGTCACTTGGAGGTTTAACAACACAGGATCTTACAGGTGTACCGGCAGGTACATACACTGTGACGATCACTGTTGGAAGCCAGGTTGTGGTTGCAAACGCCATCGTTAAAGATCCGGACCCTATCGGAGTAACCGGAACAAAGACCGAACCCAGTCCACCAGGCAGTTGCAACGGATCAGTCAATATTACGGTGACAGGAGGCCATCCACCATATACTTTCCTTTGGAGTAATGGACTACATACAGAAGACCTTTTGAATCTATGTGCCGGATCATACACAGTTACAGTAACGGATTCAACAGGATGCACTTTTATACCTAATGCATTTGTTTTAGGAGCCGATATATCTGCTACCATTAATAACGTTTCATGCCCCGGTGGTACTGATGGTTCCGTATGTGCTAATGCGTCATTTGGTGTAGCCCCTTATACTTATCACTGGGCCAATAGCGCATCAACACAATGTATAAATGATCTGAAAGCTGGTAGTTATTGTATTACCATAACCGACAGCGCCAGTAGTACAAGAGATACTTGTTTCACAGTTACTGAACCGCAGCCGTTAATTACAAGTGCAAGTATCACTCATGACGTAAGTGTAACTTGTAAGGGTGCAATAGATTTAAATGTAACTGGCGGCACACCGCCGTTTACTTATTCTTGGAGTAATGGTGCAACGACACAGGATCTCATAAATCTTTGCGGAGGTACTTATTGTGTTACCATCACCTTTAGTGGAGGTGCATGTTCATTTGATACCTGTTTTACAGTTAATTCTGGCGGAATAAATGTCCAGCTTACAGCAACACAGTATGGTAATTTTCAGACAAGCTGTTCTGGTTCATGTGATGGACAGATTACATCTGGAGTGACTGGAGCCACCGGAACTATAACCTATCATTGGAGTTCAGGCCCCACTACCGCCGATTTGTTTAATGTTTGCCCCGGTACATATTCACTGACAGTTACAGATGGATCAGGTCAATCGGCTTCATCATCTGTTACGATTACTGCACCACCATCGCTTAATCTTACAGTACAGTCTACACTCCCATCTGATATTTCTGCAAGTGATGGCGCTGCTTCAGCAATCGTTAGCGGAGGTGTTCCAAATTATACATACACCTGGTCAAGAAACGGTGCAGTCATAGGAACTACTGCGGCACTAAATAATCTTTCTTCCGGTGTATATCATATTGTGGTGACAGATGCTAATGGATGCTCTGCGGATTCAACTATAGAATTAATTGTAGGCGGTGAATGTTACAAAGGCATTACAGTCATCACGCCAAATGATGATGGTAAAAATGATTACCTCATTATTACCTGTGTATTTGACATTGACAATCATCTGTTCATTTACAATCGCAATGGAGCACTTGTATATGAGACGGATAATTATACCAACAATTGGAATGGAGTTGATCAGGACAGTCAACCTCTTGCAGACGGAGGATATCATTGGGTGCTTGAATTATTTCATCAGGGTACACCTGCTCAGATCGTGAAGGGAACTGTCAATATATTACGGACAGCAGATTAATGCGTGATTGGAAATTTAAGTATGATTCATTCAACACAAAGAGTTGTTATCATGAATAAAAAACTACAAAAATGTCTATCGGTTATCATCATGACCTTGATCATTGTGATAGGCAGAAGCTATACGACATATGCTCAGGAAGCCGGTTATTTTAACCATTATTACATACAACCTATATTGATCAATCCGGGCGCTACCGGTTTCAATGGTGATCATGAGTTACTGGCGGCCTACAAGATCAATTACTCAGATTTTCCGGGCGCTCCAAGAACATTTACAGCTTTATATAACGGATCGTTTGCAGAAAAAGCAGGACTGGGCATACAGGTTTTATCTGATCACATTGGTGCCAGTCAGATACTTCAGGGGCAATTAAATTTTGCATATAGATTAATTTTTCCCGATGCAGTCATTGGTCTTGGTCTTTCAACTGGAATTCAAAATTTTAAAATTACGGATACACAAAATGATGCATTGATTGATCCTACCGATGTCCTTTTGAATGAAGCCATTGATGGATATTTAATTTTTGATGGTTCTGTGGGTGTCTACGGAGAGGTCGATAAGAAATTGATTTTTGGTGTATCTTTTCCAAACCTGGTCAAACAACGTATTCAGGAAATTTCAGGTGATTTGAACAGGGATAGTCTTAACCTTAATAACTTTCCTTACGTTTTCAATGTCGGGTATCGATACAATGTGGAGAATTACAATTTTACGATAGAACCTTCCATTACAGTAAAAGATCTCCGTGATAGTCCTTTCCTGGTTGATTTGAATCTCAAATTTTCTTTCCTGGATGAGCAGCTGGTTGGCGGATTGGGTTACAGCATTGGTGATGATAGCAGGGCATCTCTTCTTTTAGGTACACGAATTAATAAACTTCGTCTGTATTATTCCTATGACGTCAACGTAGGGAACTTTCAGAAATATAATAATGGATCCCACGAATTTACTTTAGTGTATCGGATACCTTCCAAATCATCTGCCACGACCACGACTGAGTAAGCGTACTATTTGGTAGCGCTACTTCCAAATTCTTCTTTAAGGGATTTCTCTTTATTTTTTTCAAGTCTGATTAAATCAGGCTTTATCCTGATTTAGGGATCATTTTTTGCAATGATTATTCTTGAATTGGATTATTCAAACCATTTTGTATTCATTTTGATGGCGATTTATTTTCAACCTGGTCTTATTGGGGCTTGAAAACATTTTCCAAAATGATGCCGTTCATTGGATCTTTTTTAAGACTTTTTGGGTCATTTGCCTGGTTTACGTTATTTTTTTTTGTTGAAGGGCTGCATGCTTGAATGGGCTGGGGAAAAGTACCTAAATAGAATTGAAGAGATTAATCAAATTAGCATTATTAGTAATCTGTAAAAATTTGATATGGCTATTAATAAGCATTACAGCCTTTTATCATCTAAAAATTACCCATTTGGTGGTATATATCAAGGAATCGCTACATGTATCTTTGGCCAACATACTGCGCCAGAATCTTTTTTGGCACATTTTTTGGCATAGTATGAATTGATAAGACGAATTATAGTCTCTTACTGACCTGTTAGAACCTTTTGTTAGTCGCCTGTTCCCCAATCCTATGGCTACTGACGCCGCTAAATTTCCTTCTACAGCTAAGTCGGGGATTACAATTAGTAATCAGAAAAGAAAAAAGTGATTTCAAAAAAAGTTTTGAATTCATTTCACATATCTATTTCATCAACTGATTAAAAACTAATAAACCAAATCTTAATCTCATGAAAAGTACAGTTTCCTATTTTCCATCATTTTGGGTAAAAGTGTTTCCCATAATTCTTGTGTTACTAAGCATAGGACTTACCAGGACACAGGCCCAGAATTACAAGCCCTTCAATGAGGCAGTCGCTTCTGTTCAGAATGCTATTGAAGTACTCAAGACTCAAGGCGGCGTTAAATCGAGCGTGCCAAAAGGCGGCGGAAGTGGACAATCCACTACCGGTGCTTTAACTCCAGCTCAATCCAGCAGTGCACAGCTTTTGACATTCGAACTTGCCTACTATGAGCAGTTTCTGTATCAGGCAAAGGCAAATCAGGATGTTGCATTAGCAGTACAGGCTCTTGACACAGCTATTAATGTACAAGGACAACCTCAATCAAGGGTTAGTACCTACAATAGCGGTAGAACGAACTTGATCGCATTAATCACTAACTAATGCAAATTCAAAACGAACTTATGCTATATCAAATTAATCTCATCATTAACGATATCAAATTTTAACTCATGAATAATAAATCGTTTACACAACTTGTACTATCGGCCTTTCTGGCCATTTTGACGTTTGGCGTACTTAATGCCCAGACGTTCAATGGTAGTACTACAAATATCTTGGGCAACGCTTTCATTCCGTCTTCCGGAACAGGAGGTTGTGTTCCAACCGCGGACGCTTGGAATAATGTTGTAGCCGGACTTGTAGCCGGTCAACCTGTGACTAAATGTCAAATTAACCTTACCCACACATGGGATGGTGACCTTGAAATTTATCTCCAGGCTCCAGGGGGTACCCAAAGAATCGCACTTTCTACCGGAAATGGTGGTAGTGCTGATAATTATACCAACACCGTCTTTATGGATGGTTCTCCGGCGATAACCGGAGGTGCTGCTCCTTTTACGGGTAGTTTTTCACCTGAAGGTGCAACTGGAGGCGCATGCCCTACACCCGCACCTGGCAATATGGCCAATCTTGCTGCTTTTACCGGCGGTCAAAATGGTACATGGCAATTACTTATTAGCGATAATGCGGGAGGTGATTCAGGTACAATGCTTGGCTGGTCGATCACTTTTGGTCCTGCCCCTGCTGCATTTGTACCATGCGCACCTGTATGCCCAGCAAACATCGAAGTCACTCTTGACCCTGGTGCTTGCTCAGCAATCCTTAATTATGCAGTGACAACCACTGGAACTTGTCTTATCGGTGGAACCTTAAGCGGATTCTCAGGTAGTTATGCACCAAGTGCCATTAACTATTACCAGTATGATGCAGGTATTTTCACTAATCCGCCTACACCATTCACTAATGGTTATGCTATTACATTCAACAGTCCTACAAATACAACATTGAAGCTAATATCTTCAGACTTTGGTTTTTCACCTGGTCCAACTTTATACTACTTCAATGGTATAGAATGGTCTAATACTACAACAGCCACACAAAACGTAAGCTTCAACTGGTCATATACAACCAATGATGGAGCTTTCTGGGATCACTTCGATTATATGGTTGGATCTGCAGCACAGAATTTTGCTAATTCCAATTTTGGAAACCAGGAAAACCTGTGGACACAGATTTCAAATGCCAATGGAACTAACAGCCAAATGGGAACATCTATGATAGCTGTACCAGGTGGTCGTCGTTTAGCTCTTGCAGCTTATACACTTGATGCGGGTAATGGTCCTTGTACAATCAATATTTCAAATTTTGCTGTATCACAGATTTTACCTGCAGTACCTGTTCAGACTTCAGGCTTACCTAGTGGTTCAGCCTTCCCGATTGGTACAACACAGAACTGTTATAAAGTAACAGCTAACAATGCAGCTGGTACCGCAGTAACAACTTCATGTTGTTTCAGTGTGACGGTCAATGAATTCCCGAACCCATCATCGACACTTGCATGTAATGATAATGTGCAGGTATCCGTGAATGATCAGTGCGAAGCGTTTGTATCTACAAGTATGATCTTATCAGGTGATGTATACCATTGCTATGATGATTATATCGTAAGCATCCAGGGATATGGATCGGGAGCAGGAGGAGTTCTGATCAATAGTTCAGCTGTAGGTCAGACATTGACAGTGACGGTATATGATCCAGATACAGGCAATAGCTGCTGGGGAACGATCAGTGTTGAGGATAAGATCCCACCAACGATCGAATGCCGCGCAGTGACACTTCTTTGCGGAGAACCACTGCCGACAATACCTGCTCCTGAGCTCGTAGGATATCAGAATATACTATACACAGGGTTGAATGACCTTGTTGATAATAACTCATTTACATACAATTTTGATTTCAATTATCTGCCAGCCGGTACACCAGTATTGGATGTGGATGTACGGATCAAGATTGATGACCATACATGGTTACCTGATCTAAAGATTGATTTGACCTCACCATCAGGCCTGACCAAAACGATCATGACGATCGGAGGATGTATCCTCCAGGAGTGGCCGATCAATTGCATATTTGATGACGCCGGTGCTACAATTACATTGTGTATGGAACTTAATACACCAGGCGGCACAGGAAGACTGAAGCCACTGATCGCAGGTGTATCCAATTGTACTGTTCAATTTCGACGGCTTGATGCACATGGTATCTGGAAAGTGAAAATAGCCGATAATGCAGTGGGAGACGATGGTCACATCAGGGAAGTAGGTGTATCCATCAATGTTAACCTGCCACAAGTAGATCCAGCAGACAACTGCGGTGAAGTAGAAATAACTTACACAGATACACAATCAGGTGATCCTTGCGAAGCGGTTATCGTTACCCGTCATTGGGTAGTGACAGATGGTAGTGGAAATACAGCTGCTTGCGATCAGATCATCACAGTAAATCCATTGGTACTGGACAGTGTTGATTGTCCTCCAGCTTATATCGGCCATTGCGGCGAATCATTCTGATCCAACACATACAGGCTGGCCAACAGTGAATGGTAACACCGATCACTGATGAAGACAATGTATGTAACATCTTCGTTGGATATTGGGATAAACCGTTAAATGATTGTGGAAATGGCGAGAAGATCGTTCGTACATGGACCGATTTAGACTGGTGTACACAAACCACATTAGAGTGTATACAGGTGATCAAGCTTGTCTGATGATCAGGCTCCGTGATTGACATGTCCAAACGAATTTGAAGTAGGAACAGATTTCTGGTATTGCTATGCTAATGTCAGCGTTCCTAAACCAGACGTAGTAGATGCTTGCGGATCAGCTTATACCTTAAGCCTGACATCTACGGCAGGTATCGTTGTGAATTATGGAAACAACTACGTGATCAACCAATTGCCGCTGGGAACAGTCACAGTAACCTGGCAGTCGTAGATGAGTGTGGAAACAGGAGTTCTTGCAGCTTTAAATCACAGTTGTAGATGATGTAGTACCGGTAGCGAATTGCGATGCGCATACAGTAGTAGCACTGACCAATGACGGACCATATGGTATCACATTAGTTCCAGCATGGGTATTTAATGATGGATCTTATGACAATTGCGGACCTGTAACATTCCGCGCACGTCGTATGGATAGCTGCATTGACTTCGACTGGACGACAGAAGGAGCATGTATAGATGATATTCCAGGTGGTATTCCACCGGTGAACAGCCGTGACCGTGGAACAGTACACCGTCCTTGCGTGCCATTTGCATGCTGCGACGTAGGTGCCGCTGACCCGATCATGGTTGAATTGAAGTAACAGACCTGGCAGGAAACCGCAACTATCTGCATGGTAGAAGCGATTGTACAGGATAAGATCTCTCCATTCGTAGAGTGTCCTCCTGATATCATCGTAAGCTGCGATTTCTGGTTCAATGTACAGGAAGGTACATTTAGCGATAGTCCGATAAATCATGCAGGAAACGGAAATGGAAACCTTGATGAGGATCCATTGAGCCCTGTATTCGGAAACATGTATGATGCATTCGCATTACAATGATGACGAAAGTGTACGCCAGGACATCATCATCGATGATCCAGGAAGTCGACATTCAACCACAACCACACTTCTGGGGAATTGACGGATGGGCAGATGACAATTGCGAAGTGAACTTACAGGTACGTGTACGAGTAGTGAGCTGATTGCAGCGGAGGATGATCTTCCAGGCAATGCACCAGACGGAGCAGTGAAATTGATTGAGCGTCGTTTCAGCGCCAGCGATGGCAATGACGGCGTAGCTCCTGGTACCTGCACACAGCGTATCTGGGTGGTGGATTACGAACCATTCTACATTACAGATAACACATGTAACAACAATAACCCGAATGACGGTGTGATCTGGCCATGCGATGTATTGCTGACCAGATTGTCCTGAAGATTTAGGAGATACAGGTGAACCAACCATCTTTGATGATGCTTGCAGCCTGTTGGTGTAACATACGAAGATCAAAGATTTGACTTTGTGGACGGAGCATGCTTCAAGATCCTACGTAAATGGGCAGTGATTGACTGGTGTCAATACAATTCACTGACAGGAGAAGGCTTGTGGCACTACACACAGGTGATCAAAGTACATGACAATGAAGGACCAGTATTCACTGATTGCCCAAGCGGACCAGTTACCTTTGTGTAGCGGATGAAGGTGTATCCTTACCGGATAACAACCAGGCATTCCTGGGGGAAGACAATCCACTGTCATCTTCCTGCAGTGTGCATTTGAACCTGCACCAGATAGTACATGAAACATGTTCTGATATCGTGAACTACGATGTTAAACTGTACCTGTACAATGGAGATGAGTTTATCTATCTGAAGACCACGAGCACAGTACCAGTTGATTCAAATCAATAATGCAGTACTGACTTTCAATACAAGACAGAATCCGATCAAAGAGATCCGTGATAATGGTATTCCATACAACAGCCCATTCTGCGGCGACTATCACAGGATTCTGTGGAGTGCAGAAGATGGTTGCGGAAACTGGAGCCATTGCGAGTACCTGATCCGCCTGGAAGATTGCAAACAGCCATCTCCAGTATGTATCAATGGACTGAGCACGGTAGTGATGCCGATCGGTGGCCAGGTAACGATCTGGGCTAAGGACTTCAATGCATCAAGCTTTGATGATTGCACACCAGAAGCTGACTTGTTATACAGCTTTAGCGGAGATCATTATCAGCCAAGCTATTCTTACACATGCGGCAATGTACCAGCATTCGGAGTAGAGTTGAGCTGTAGAAATCTGGGTAGCAGATGGCGGAACAGATGATAATTGCAACGGCCAGATCAGCTGGGGTGAGCGCAATAAAGATTATTGCACCACGACCATCGTGATCACGGACAATAACGGAGTATGCGGAGATACAACAGGTAGCGTATTCTGGCTGGAGAGATCCTGACAGAAGATGTCAACAGTAGAGAAAGCAGCTGTAACGCTGAACAAGCCCGGGTCATGTATTCCCAACCTTATTAACCGTACAGGATGGTAAGTTCAATTTCCACCATATGTACTTCCGCAGATTTCCAGATCAATGTAGAGCGTAATGATGCATACAGAAATGGAGTATCAACACTTGACCTTGTACGTATCCAGAAACATTTGTTAGGCATCGAGCCATTGACAAGTCCATATGACCTGATTGCAGCGGATGCTAACAACAGCCAAAGTGTAAGTGCCATTGACCTGGTAGAATTACGTAAACTGATCCTTGGTATCTACACTAGAACTTCCTGCTAACAAGAGCTGGAGATTCGTAGATAAGATCTTCCAGTTTGCTGATGCTACACATCCATGGCCATTTGATGAAGCAATAGATCTGAACATGGCAGGTAATCAGATGCATGAAGACTTCGTAGCGGTCAAGATCGGTGACGTAAACAATACAGTACAAGCCAATGCTCAGCAAGTATCACCACGAAATGGTAAGGGAGTTGTAACTTTGTAGCTGATGATCGAATGGTGAAGCACCGGTGAAATGGTGGATCTGGCGATCAGTTCAGGCGATTTCGCATCAATCGAAGGTTACCAGTTTACACTGACAGACACAAGGACTTGAATTCAGAGGAGTAGAAGCAGGATTGGTAACATGAACGATGAGAATCATCGGAGTATTTGGTAGCATGATCACAGCAAGCTGGCATAAAGTAGGCGGCGTAAGTGCTACATCAAATGATGTTCTGTTCACATTCCACTTCCAGGCAACAGCTCCTGGTAGATTAAGTGAAATGGTTGACTCTGAATTCTAAGGAGACACAAGCAGAAGCTTACAATACTTCAGGATGATATCAAGGATCTGAAATTGACTTTCCGTGGAGCAGAGAATGGAGCAGAGTTTGCACTGTATCAGAACGAACCAAATCCATTCAAGGGCAATACGGTGATTGGTTATGATGTTCCACAATCAGGACCGGTTACATTGACGGTATTTGATGTAACAGGTAAGATATTGATGGTGAAAAATCAGGATGCTGTTAAGGGATACAACACGATCACTGTAAGCAGCAAGGAATATGCCATCAGTAGGAGTGATGTACTACAGACTCGATGCTAACGAGTATACAGCGACGAAGAAGATGGTAATCATCGAATAAGAAGCTGAATGAAATAGCGACGGGTTTATAGAAATATAAATCGGTTTTTGGGATGGCCTCTCTCCAATTCGTTGGAGGGAGGCTTTTCTTTTGTAGGAAAACTTCATTTATGAAGAGCCTAATAACAAATGCATAATGTGAATCTGAACTAAACAGGAATGATTATTAAATGCCGGTTGAACTAAAGACGTCATTATTTAAATGCAAATAGTAATCAGTCAGATCTATCCATGAACAGATTAATGCTATAAGGAGAAATCAATGCTGGAAAGTCTGCCTGGATTCTGAATGGGAATCAGATTTCTGGAGAGCACATATTTAAATGATGTCCTCCGTAACAATATACTTATTAAGGATTAGCTGCACAAGCATACAAATCATCTTCAGCACCAAATGTGTTCCCTGGATTTTGGACGGAAGCAGGTATACATTGTTAAAGGAGATCGAATTCCTTTAATAAAACACTACAGCCAAAAATATGAATAGGAATATTTGTAGAATTCAATGTTCCAATTCCTTATTCATTTAATAAAATACAGAGGAAACATTATTTAATAGTCATACCTGTCTTTTTAGAAATAGCCTCTTTGACAGGAGTCCAGTATGGGAGATAAAATTTTTCAATATCTTCAATAGGCTCCGTACTTTTTACATAACTATTATGGCTCAGGGAACCTGGAGATTCACCCTTGTTTAAATCTTTCTTTCTTTCTTCACAGTATACGATCTCTCCATCTTTGAGATAGATCATTTTTTCTTCAACATAAGGTTTTGTTTCATCGCCATGTGAAGCTCTGAATCTTATAAAAATCAGTTTGCCATGCAGAACATAAAAGGCGGGCCAGATAATAGTTTCTCCGGTCGACATGTATAAAATGATTCGTTCTGGCTCATCATTCGATGACCAATATTTCAGTGAATCATTTGGATGAAAAACGGGGAAGGCAAGCATTGAGGGATGAGGTTGCTGCTTTGAGCGAAAATTTATTTGATTGACCATGCTATCAATCCTGATTTTTTGGAGAGTATCAAAACCCTGGTTAGCTATTTCTGATGGTAAGGGATTATCCTTATTATTTGACTTATTGCACCCAATGGATAGCGATAGGATTACAAGTAAAGAAGTAAAGGAAATGATGCCTGGTGATTTCTGGTATTGATGCATGACGATATTAATATTTGATAGCAATGAAAATGGGATTAATTAATATTTAGTACCCAAAGTTAAGTTTAAGCTCTTGATCTTATCAGCCTGGTCAAAAATGCCTTTTAACCAGATTAAATGCTTTTGAGGTGTTAAAAACGGAAAACTCATTGTGTTTTGTCTTTTTTTGACAATTATAATGCCTTCATTCCTTCATCAAAGAGATTTCCTTAGGATAATCCACGGGCTAATGCCGCTAAATTTCAAAAAATAAAAGGCGAATTAATTGATAATATGTATTATAAGTTTAAAATAAGCTATTTAAACATTATATAATACTATATATGTTAAGATAATATTCAAAAAAAATATTCCGATCATAGGTATTCATAATATATTATATATATTTGTAATGTGTATTGAATTAAAAATCTGTGTATATTAAGTTATAAAAAAATGTAATATGTAGTCCGGTCCCATCCCAAAGACATGCTCCCAAAGCAGTAACAAACGATTGATGAACCCAAATTGTCTCTTATGAAAAAACTAGATACCTCTGGTTTTATTGGATACTTAATCCTCGTGCCTGCATTTATTTTGGCACTTGTGATTACGATTCCGGCCAGTCTAAAAGGACAAGGATGTGTAATGTCCTGTCCACCCAATACTCCTCCTTTACAGGTCAGTCTTTCGTCAAATTGCAGTGATGTTCTTACATACACCCAACTTGGAATTACTGTTATGGGATGTGCGGGACCGATTCAGGTCGAAATTTATGATAATGGAGTTCCTATTGGAAATGTGATCAACGCCTCAATGATCGGGAAGACCTATATGGTCATCGTCAGCGACCCCTCTGGCCAGTCTTGCATGTTTAATATAACAGTGATAGACAAACAAGCTCCCGTTCTGCAATGCCCTGCTGATGTTACATTGGGATGCAACGCAGATCTTTCTCAGTACAGCGGATTGGCTCCTGGTGATATTAATGATTGCTCAGCAACAAATGTCGTGATCAATGATGTACTACTTTCATCAGGAGATTGTGCCGGTCAATTTATATCCCAGTATGCAAGAACATACTATGTTTTTGATGTCTACAATAATGTTGACTCTTGTGAGCAATTAATATCACTCACGAAAGCCAGCCTGGATAGCGTGGTATTTCCGCCAAATCTTACCGGGCTTGATGCGCTTAGCTGTTTCCCTCTACCAAATACGACGCCGGCGTTTACAGGATATCCAACAGTCAGTGGCGACAATATCATCAATGGAACATTCTGCAATCTCAGCGCTATATTTTCAGATATCACTGTTGCAACATGTACAGGGTCATATAAAATTTTCAGGACATGGACTGTATATGATTGGTGCGCCAATAATATTTTTGTCGATTCTACTCAAATCATTGAGATATTAGATAAGACTCCACCTGTAGTTAATGCGCCTGCTAATCTGACTGTATCTACCGGCCCAACAGATTGCAATGCAGATGTTACAGTTCCACCTGCTGCAATTACAGAAGATTGTTCAACTTCCTGGACAGTACGCATGGATGGCCCTTTCGGAACGATTAACTCGAATGGAGGACTTATCTCAAATGTTCCAATTGGTGTTCATCGGATTATTTTCAAAGCAGTAAATGACTGTGGGTTGGAAGGAAGTGACACAATGTATGTTACAGTTCAGGATCTTCAACCGCCTACCCCTGTTTGTACTCAAAACCTGGTAATTCCTCTCAATAACGTTGGAACGGCTCTCATTCCGGCATCTGTATTTAATGCAGGGAGTTTTGATAACTGCGGGCCTGTTTATTTTAAAGTGAAGAGAATGATATTACCAGTAGGGTATTCGTGTCCTGATCCTGGAAATCCAAATAATCAATTTGATGATTTCGTTCAATTCTGCTGTGGTGATATCGCGCACAATAACATCCTGGTCATTATGCGGGTGTATGATCTACCTCCCGTGGCTGGCCCAGTTTCAGATACATACTACCAGGGACATTTTAATGATTGTATGGTTCAGGTTGAAGTTCAGGATAAACTGCCTCCAACAATTACTTGTCCAAGTAACCTAACTATAAGTTGTGTGTTTCCTTATTCCCCTGTACACCTTGAAGTATTTGGCAAAGTGGCACTTAATGAACAAGACAGAGATCAAATTTGTCTTGACGATCCCGGAGACAACCTGCCGGGCCTACAATGTATAGGGCTTGATGGTCTGGCGCAGGACAACTGTAGTGTAAGTGTTACCTCGACTGCTACCATCAATGTTACTAATTGCGGGACAGGAACAATTGTCAGAACATTTACAGCCACTGATGATGGCGGAAGACAATCTTCTTGCCAGCAGACTATTTCCATCATCAACTTTAATCTCTTTGATTTGTCGGATATCACATGGCCCCAGGATCTCACTACCGCTAATATCTGTGAATTTGATTTATTAGATCCTGAGGATTTATCCCCACCTTATAATGAACCTCAATTAGCAGACGGACCATGTGATCTTGTTGCTTCCAGCTATGATGATGATGTATTTGATTTTACGCACGACCAGGCATGTTTTAAAATATTGCGCAACTGGACAGTTATTGACTGGTGTCAATTAAATACGCCAACCACTGGAATTTGGACACATACGCAGATCATCAAAGTAATGAATAAGATTCCACCGACCATTGATCCGATACAGGATATTAATACTTGTTCTTTCGACCCTGCGTGTGGCGGACTCTCCATAAACTTTTCTGCTACGGCGCATGATGATTGTTCCGGACCGACGTCACTGAGTTGGAAATATTCGATTGACCTGGACAATAATGGTTCATTTGATTTTATCTCCCCGGTACTGACTGGAGGGACTATTGAATTTTCGTTTGATATGCCGATAGGTTCTCATAGAGTACTTTATACTGTATGGGATCATTGTGGAAACATTACGACAGTGCAGCAAAGCGTTGTGGTGCATAGTTGCAAGCCCCCTTCTGCTAAATGCATTGATGGATTAAGTACCAATTTAATGGCCATGGATTTGAATGGAGACGGAACGGCTGATTGGGGCATGGTAACTCTCCAGGCTTCGATGTTTGATGGCGGAAGTGATCATCCATGCGGTAATCCAATAACTGTCGCATTCAGCTCCGATCCAAATGATGTCACCAGGGTATTTGATTGCGGTGATATTGGTACGAATGAAATCGAGCTCTGGGCCATCGATGAAAATGGCTTAACGGATTTTTGTGTCACCCATGTTGACATACAGGATAACAATAATATTTGTCCGGGACAACTCGGAGGTACCGGAATAATATCAGGTAGTTTAAATGTACCCGGCGCCGGAAAACTATCCGGAGCAATGGTTTATCTCGATGGAAGTAATCTTGCAGGAACTCCGAGTGGATTAAATGGATATTTTGTTTTCCCCTCAATGCCATTTGGCGGACAATACATAGTGCGACCTGTCAAAGAAGGCGATGCAAAAAATGGAGTTACCACTTTGGATCTTGTAATGCTTCAAAAACATTTATTGGGAATTCAATTATTTACAAGTCCATTCCAATACATAGCAGCAGATGCAAATAATAGTCAAACTATCACGGCAATAGACATTATTCAATTGCGGAAATTAATCCTGGGATATTACGATGTGCTTCCGAACAACCAATCCTGGAGATTTATCGATGAGGCACATGTTTTCCCTGATCCCGCTAATCCCTGGTTATCTCCGTTGCCTGAAACCTATTCAATCAACCCATTCAGTGCAAACATGAATGAAGTCAATTTTGATGCAATCAAAATTGGTGATATTAATTTGTCAGCAAATCTTCAGGCAGGTAACGCTTCTGTACAGCCCAGGGGGAATCAATCATGTAATGTTGAATACACAATAACACATCAACCAAATGACGATGTCATTAAGTTAGAACTTCAATTGGTTGATGCTGATCAATACAACTCACTCCAGTTTTCATTTCAATGGGATGAATCAGGATATGAAGTAGTTGATTGGGCTCCTGGCGATCAACTTTCAGTTGATGATATTCGGATGCCCCAACATTCCGGTGAGGGCGCGTCAATTCTTGCCTATACAGCAGGAAAATGGACTGATCAAAAACTGACTCTTCTAACGATGTGGATAAAACCTAAATCTTCAGGAGCACTTCCGTTCAAATTATACCTGAGACCACAACCTACTCCTCCTGTTGCTTACCAGTCAGATGAAGAGGATCCAATAAGGGTTCAATTGTCAATGGCTAAGGAAAGTGATCAACAGATCCGGAACAGGCCTAATCCATTTAAGGATATGACTACCATACTTTTTCAGAGTAATCGGCAGGAAGACGCAATCCTCAATTTCTTCGATTTAAATGGAAAAGTAATTCTGACCAGGAAGGTCTCATTAATAGAGGGTCAAAATGAATTTATTGTTAACCGGGCCGAATTACCTGGTCCAGGGATGTATACCTATGAAATAAAATCTGCATTTCAATATAGTACCAATAGAATGATAATAGTTGATTAGGCTGGTGGGGGCATCCCCTCCATCAGTTTCTTTATTTGCCATTTTCCATTAATTAATTATCCAAACTTATTTCTGTAGAAATGACTCGGCTGCATTTCTAGTTCAGTTGTTGTTGCCGGTTTTTTAACAATTATTAATTGTATTAGTGATGGAAACACTACTTAATTCAGGATCGAATTATTTCAAGAAGGGCCTTATGGTTATTGCCGCTTCTTTATTTCTATTTGCTCAATCTAAATCCCTGGCATCGTCTCCGGTTAAAAAAATCGATGAGAATGTTCCAAGCAATTTAAATGGCTGGGAATTGTGCTGGGATGGAACGATGCAACAGACCAACCAGGAAAATGGTAATGAACCATTATTAACACTGGCCTGTAAGC
This sequence comes from uncultured Saprospiraceae bacterium, assembly GCA_963746195.1. Classification (GTDB taxonomy): domain Bacteria; phylum Bacteroidota; class Bacteroidia; order Chitinophagales; family Saprospiraceae; genus Opimibacter. The sequence goes on from CAVVAS010000005.1 coordinate 1,276,993, forward strand.
CCAATGTAAATGTATCATTAGGACAGGGCGGGTATGCAGTATTAACTGCTTTATTGTTGGTTAATGGGCCTGTATATCCGGCAAATCAATACGCTGTTGACATCATGGGCCCACTCCACGATACGGTTTATTGTGCGCAGTTGGGACAAGATGTCATGGTCGTCGTAACTGAATTACCTACAGGAAATAGTTGCATGTCCTCGGTACATGTAGAAGATAAACTTAAGCCGGTACTGGTTTGTACAAGCGATACTCTGCCCTGTAACGTGGATATATTTAGTATTAATTTTGAAGATTATATTGATGCTGTATACGATAATTGCGACCCTGCTCCGGCATTGTGGTATTCATACACTATCCAAAACCTGGGATGCAATCCCAATGGTTTTACACAAAGCATTAATGTTATTTGGACGGCGACTGACCAGTCAGGCAATAGTTCCACATGTGAAGATGTCATCTACTTAAAGAAGCCTTCGATTAACCAAATTGTGTTTCCTGCAAATGTAACGGTGAGTTGCGTAAATGCTAATACTGATCCTTCCGTAACGGGAGTTCCAACATATAATGGGGAACCGGTAGGTTCAACGTGTCAAATTGTTGTCTACCATACTGATCAGAATATTCCAATGTGTCCCGGATCACACAAGATTTTAAGAACATGGACGGTAATGGATTGGTGTACGAGCGGCACCATGACGCATGTACAGGAAATTCTTGTGGTGGATAATACACCGCCTGTCATCACATGTCCTGCAAATATCACAGTAAGCGCCAACCAAAATGCGTGTACAGCTAAATATACCATACCTCCTTTTACAGTAACCGATGCTTGTGCCCCTGCCAATTTGATTGATCTTGATGTTTTTGTCAGTGGAGTACCGGGAATATTTTCTCCGGGAAACATGGTAACATTAGGTTTAGGTGTTACGTTGGTAACTGTCAAGGCTACAGATCCGTGTGGAAATGCTAGCACTTGTCATTACAATGTCACCGTAAAAGATAACACTCCCCCTGTCATGGTTTGTCCTGGTAATGTAACCATTGAATGCTCAGGAAGTACTTTGCCGGCCAATACCGGGACTGCAACAGCCACAGATTTATGTGACCCAACGCCTACCATCACATACAGTGATGTAACTACATCGTCTCCTCTTTGTGGACCTGGTTACAATATCACCAGGACCTGGACTGCTACGGATGATAGCGGAAATACTATTGTTTGTATGCAGATGATTATATTGACCGATGGTACTCCTCCATCAATCATATGTCCTCCTAATGTTACAATTACATGTACTGCCAGTACAGCTCCTGCGAATACAGGGAGTGCAACAGCTACAGACCATTGCGATGCTACACCAACCATCACACATACTGATTTAATCGTAGGAGGAACATGTCCACAGGAGAAAACTATCAATCGAACCTGGAAAGCGACAGATGATTGTGGTAATTCTGCCACATGCCTTCAGACAATTTTCGTGGACGATAATTCACCGCCCGCAATTACATGCCCGCCAAATATCTCAATTGAATGTTCTGCATCGACTACTCCTGGAACTACAGGAACAGCAACAGCTACAGATAATTGTGATGCTACACCCACCCTTACTTTCACAGATATCATCATCCCAAGCGGACCGGAGACTTTTATTATAAACAGGACATGGAAGGCTACAGATGACTGTGGTAATTCAAGTACCTGCCTTCAGCTTATTACGGTTCATGATGCTACTCCCCCGGTGATCACGTGTCCGGTCAATGTGACAATCCAATGTACAGCAAGCACATTGCCTGCGAATACGGGAACCGCGACAGCTACTGACAATTGTGACCCCGCACCTGTGATTACTTTCACAGATGTGATCGTTGGAGGAGGATGTCCACAGGAAAGGACCATAACACGAACCTGGCTTGCTACGGATGCATGTGGAAATACAAGCACTTGTGCTCAAACTATATTCGTGGATGATAGTACGCCCCCGGTTATTTCATGTCCTATAAGTTTGATTATCCAATGTACAGCAAGTACTTTGCCCGCAAATACAGGGTCAGCAACTGCAACAGACAATTGTGACCTGATCCCAACTATAACTTTTACAGATGTAGTTACGGGTGGAGCTTGCCCGGAAGAATTGACCATTACACGGACCTGGAAAGCATTGGATGATTGCGGTAATTCGAGCACGTGTATTCAAACCATTATAGTGGATGATAGCATGGCTCCTGTTATCTCATGCCCAGCAAATGTGACCATCCTATGTACGGCAAGTACATTACCTGCGAATACCGGAACTGCGACAGCATTAGACAATTGTGATGCTACACCAACTATTTCATCCAGCGATGTTATAATTCCGGGAGGTTGTCCGCAGGAAAAAACCATCCACCGTACGTGGTCAGCTACTGATGATTGTGGAAATGTGGGTACATGTCTCCAAACAATATTTGTTGATGATAATATGGCACCAGCCATTACATGTCCTGGAAATGTAACTATTAATTGTTCTGCAAGTACCTTACCGATAAATACCGGAACTGCAACAGCTACTGATAATTGTACTGGAGCACCTACAATTACATTTAGTGATGTTTCTGCTGCAGGATCATGTTCTCAGGGTCAAACCGTAACCCGAATTTGGTCTGCATCGGATGGATGTGGTAATAGCAGCACATGTACGCAGATTATTGTGATAATAGATAATACGCCTCCGTCAATTGCATGTCCGCCAAATGTCACTATTCAATGTGGAACAAGTACTTTACCGGCAAACACCGGTACGGCAACTGCGACAGATAGTTGTGATCCAATTCCGCTCATAACATTCTCTGACGTGACCATCGCCGGAGGGTCATGTCCCCAGGAATCATCAATTACAAGAACATGGAAAGCAACGGATCATTGTGGAAATTCCAGTACATGTGTTCAATCTATCTTCATTGATGATAGTATGGCTCCGATTATTTCATGTCCTAACAATATTACTATCCAATGCAATGCCAGTACATTGCCGGCCAATACAGGTACGGCAGGTGCAACTGACAATTGTGATGTAACTCCAACCATTACCTTCACGGATGTTGTCGTTGGAGCAGCATGTCCCCAGGAAAGTACAATTACCCGTACATGGAAAGCAATAGATGATTGTGGGAATTCAAGTACCTGCAATCAGATAATAGTCATAGATGACAGCATGGCGCCTGTTATATCTTGTCCGGCAAATGTCACCATTGAATGTTCAGCAAGTACAGCACCAGCGAATACAGGTACTGCGACAGCAACGGACAATTGTGATGTGACGCCTACTGTTACTTTTACTGATATAACCATTGCAGCAGCATGTCCTCAAAATTTCACGACTATAAGGACATGGAAGGCCACGGATGATTGTGGAAATTCAGCCACATGCAATCAAACCATATCAAAACATGATACTACACCTCCTGTTTGTTCAGCCATGAATATAACTGTCAACCTCAATGGTGCAGGTATGGTCACAATAACAGGCTCCCAGGTTAATAACGGGTCCACTGACAATTGTGGTCCAATCACTTTTTCTGTAACTCCAAATACTTTTGACTGTACAGACTTGGGAGACAACCCGGTCACATTGACTGTGACAGATTGTGCAGGAAATACTTCAACATGTACAGCAATTGTTACCGTAAATCCTGGAAGTGGTCTTCAGGCTAATTGTCAGAATGTCACCATTTTCCTTGACGCTAATGGAAACGCTTCAGTAACTCCGGGACAAGTCAATAATGGATCAGGAGGTGGATGTTCCGGTGGAAATTTGACTTTTATGTTGTCACAAACAATGTTTAGTTGTTCTAATGTTGGTAATAATATCGTAACTCTTACAGTTACCGATCAGATGGGTAATACTGCAACATGTACAGCAACCATAACAGTGGTTGACAATTTAGTACCGGTGATTGCATGTCCTGCTAACCTTACAGCAGATTGTCACAATGTATCAGATCCGAATAATACGGGCCAATTTGGGAATGCGACAGCAACAGATAATTGCCCTGGAGTCATTATAACAGAAACACATGTCCTCAATCTCAATGCTTGTAATCTTGGTACGATAACCAGAACATTTAAGGCAACGGATGCTTCAGGCAATATGGCAACATGTATTCAGATTGTCACCATTGTTAATCCGAACCCACTCAGCTTAAGTGACATTACCTGGCCAGCTTCTCCTGTCAGTGTGAATATTTGTAATTCTACTGAACCCGGAAATATACCCAATGGAGTGCCTGTAATTAATCCGGCTGCATTAGGTTGTTCAACTCCTGTGGTTACTCACGTAGATGTCACTCAAACTATTATAGACAACAATCCAAATACACCATGTAAAATCATTACAAGGACATGGACGATAGTGGATAATTGTCAGACACCGCCAGCTACATTTACATTTGTGCAGACAATTAATGTCCAGGATATGGTGCCTCCATTATTTACCAATATTAATGACATGACCAAGACTGCCGGTCCTAATTGTGTTGCTTTCTTTTCACTTATTGCATCCGCAACCGATTGTGCCGGAGTATCGATTACAAATAATTCACCTTATGGTGTGAATTCCGGATCAAATGCCAGTGGTAATTATCCTATCGGTACGACAACTGTGTTATTTACCGCAACTGATGGATGTGGGAATATTTCGACCATGGATGTTAAACTGACTGTATTGGATGCTAACCCAACCACATTCATGTGTGAAAAACAAATCCTTTACTTACCTCCTGAAACTGAGATAACGGTTCCTGCCAGAACCTTTGTCATCTTCATGTCTGGTGGATGTACAGATGCAAACGATTTTCTTGTCAGTTATTCAGGCACAATGCCATTTGACACAACCATGGTATTTGATTGCGGAGATGTAGGAGTTGAAACATTCCCTCTTTGGTTTTGGAATGCCGATGGGACTCAGTTAGTAGATAGTTGTGCATTTGCAGACCTTGAACTTCGGGATCCTACTGACTTCTGCCAGGATGGATTAGCGTTGATTGGAAATGTAGATAGTGAGGATGGTCAGGGTGTGCCGGGAGTACAAGTAGCTATAACTAATGCTCCAATGGTGCCGGACACTACGGATAAAAAGGGAAGATATTTGATTGAAGGACTCAACAAAGGAACAGGGTATCTGGTTGTTCCTTTTGATGATCATAATCCAAAGGAAGGAGTTTCAACACTTGGATTTAGTATTAATTCAAAAACATCTGCTTGGAAGAGCGTAAATTGAATTCTCCTTACAAATTAATCGCTGCGGATGCGAATAAGAGCGGTAATGTGACGGCTCTTGATTTATTAGAAATCAGAAAACTCATTCTTGGCATCACGACCCGGTTTGCAAATAATACTTCATGGCGATTCGTTGATCAGATCTTATTCTTTCCCGGATCCTTACAATCCGTTTAATTCTCCATTTAATGAAGAAGTTTGGATTGATAGTATAAGCTTGAAGTCAATATTGTCAATTTTGTAGGAGTCAAGATTGGTGATGTTAATGGTTCTTATTTCCTGGCACATGCCACCGGTGATAAGGTTGAGCCAAGATCTTATACCGATTTCGAATTGGATATGAATGCATCTTCTTCTCCCGGAAGTTCACTTCGCCATATCGAGATCAGTGCACCTACTGGTCAAGGTGAAATTAACGGAATGCAATTCAGTTTATATGTTGGTGAGTTGACCCCGGAGCAGGTGAAAAGTATCCACTCAGATTTATTGGCACCGGAGGAATGGTATTATGATCTTAGTTCCGGAACATTGAATGTGAGTTGGTCTCCTGTAAATGCTGAGGATATTTCCGGTAAAGTCATTCTAAACATACCCAATGTCAATACGGCTAATGAGAGGATCGAAATTGAATCTTATGATATGCTGCCTGAAGCATATATGGATGAAGGGGAAAATACTGTAGTAAGACATGTCCATCTGAAGGTCCTGGATGAGCAGGAAACTACAATGAATGGATATCATCTTTATCAGAATATTCCGAATCCATTCTCTGACGGTACAGTCATTAGTTTCTATTTACCTCAACAGGAGAAAGTAAGGTTGGTGATCTATGATATTACAGGCAAGCAGGTATTTGACTATTCCACTATGGCTGCAGCAGGGCACAACGATATAACAGTCAAAGCCAGTTCGCTCAGGCAAGCTGGTATATACTACTATACCTTATTCACCTCAAATGCAAGTTTTACACGTAAAATGAGCTTTACGAACGATTAGTTTTTTTGAGACTCTGGGTCTTTTAATTGATCCATTGACGTTACTGTTTGGGAAATCCCTCCCCTTGTGGAGGGATTTTTTTATGAATAATAAATTTATCGGGATAAATTATAAAAAAATAAATGTATAAATACATTGATATTTAGTTTAATATAAGTTATAAAAAAACATAATTTAAAAAATACCTTATTTAGGGCATAACAACATATTATCACTAATCTATATTTGTGTAGGCATTAGAGATTTTCTTAATCTGTTACATGCTGATTTATACTTTTATACAGGTTGCAATTTTCTGTATGTGTTAGTACTTGAATAAATTGCTTTATACGACCTCCTGACCAAATCCGAATGATAGTAAGCCTGAAATGGGCCTGATTCCGATCACCGGATCCTGACCACCCAGATCACACATGCTATTGACAGAGATGTACAGCCTTTAGCAGTACTCTTTCAATATAGGCTTAACTATTTTTTTTTAACTAAAACTAAGATCTCATGAAGAAAACGGACTATTCTGTTTCTCTCAGGGATGGTGTGCGTAAACGTCTCAAACAGTATTCAAGACTTTTGTCCCAATCCCTGACAGCGAGCTTACTCCTATTAACGCTCACGTGGCACAACCCGGTAAATGGCCAGGGTAATTGCTCGCTAGGTTGCCACGGCGCTCAGGTTTCACTAGGTTCCGATTGCACTGCATAAATTACCCTAGCATTTTTGCTGATACTAGTCAATGCACCGGTGGGGACTTCGTTGTCTATGTCATTACATTAAGCAATGATACATTGCCTAATGCTACTGTAACGGGTGACCAAATCGGTCAGACCGTTATTGCCAGTTTACATGATAATATTTCTGGTAACAGTTGTTGGTCTTATATCACCGTGCAGGACAAATTTGCACCACAAATTGAATGTGAGTGTACTCCTGTTCTTCATTTTGATGGGATGCTGACAGCAAGTGACCTTTCAATGGACAATAGCAATGTCTGTTGGGAATTTACTCCTGGTTTTATTCCACCAAGTGGAACCCATTATTATGATGAGTTTCATTTTCAGATTGCTATTGCGGGTATGTACACATTTACATTTGCTGGTACCACATCAGATGCAATGGGTGCTATTTTTGATCAGGCCTTTAATCCATTGAGTGTCTGCACTAACTTGCTTGGAGGTAATGACGATGTAAGTTATCCATCCAACCTTAATCCGCAAATTGTGATTAACCTGATGATGGTTCCAGGCAATTATGTATTTGTGACTACCACATTTAATGTTGCCGGAACTGGTGATTATTCATGGTGGATTACAGGAGCCGGAGATGTATTTAATGCGGGGGATGATTGCTTTAAGAGATGTACAGATATCGACCAAAACCATCCGACGCCTATCGTACATGACAATTGTACTCAAAACGCCACACCAATTCTGCTTGATGAAGAAGTTGAGTTGTTGTGTGATCCGAATTTTGTTAAAAAACTTACCAGGAAATGGACTGCGGTTGATGCAAGCGGAAATCATGCAGATACATGTACCCAGGTATTTTACCTGGAGCGTCTCAATTTTGCAGATATCGTTTATCCTACACCTCGTACTGTAGCTATGGCAAATCCATTATTATGCAATGGCATTTGGGCTGATGCTGACCATGATGGTGTTCCGGATCCGTTAGATGATCCAGGTCCTCCATTCCGTCCGGGAACAGGCGTTCCTACCGTTAATGGTGTTCCTATTTTCCCTGACTTCATTGGTTTCTGTAATGCGCTGACGACATATGAGGATGTTGTATTACCTCAGATCGGATGCGTTAAGAAAATCATGCGGGTTTGGACTGTAAGAGAATGGCATTGCACTGGTGAAAAGGATACAGTTGTTCAACAGATGCTTGAAATCGTCGACAATCAGGGTCCGCACATTACATGTCCAGCCAATTTTACGCAAACTACAACAGGGCATAATTGTACAGCAACAATTTACCTTCAGCCTGCTGTAACTTATGATGAATGCAGCTCGGTAGCAAAAGTGACTGTTGCTTATCCGGGAGGATTTAGTCCCACAAATGGTGGGGTATGGGTTTCTCTGCCTGTTGGTCAGAACGTCATTGAATATACAGCTTACGACAATTGCTTTAATTCTAATTCATGTACGATGACGATTACTGTTCAGGACCTCACACCTCCTGTCGCCATCTGTGATGAGCATACTGTTGTAGCCTTGACACTTGGAGGACCTCATGGATTAACCAAGGTACCTGCATCAGTATTTGACGACGGAAGTTATGATGCTTGCGGACCTGTGACATTCAGAGCAAGGAGAATGGACTCCTGTATTGATTTTGACTGGACTACAGGTGGTGCCGGCGTTGATGATATCCCGGATGGACAAGTGACAAGCGTAGATGCAGGAATCGTCCTTCGGCCAAAAGTACCATTTGCGTGTTGTGACGCAGGTGGAGGACCGATAATGGTTCAACTTGAAGTTACAGACGCATCCGGAAATGTTAATTACTGCATGGTGTCGGTAACTGTACAGGATAAAATTCCACCTGTCATAAAATGTCCTACTGATATTACGGTAAGTTGCGACTACCCGATTGACCTGGATGACCTTGGTATATTCGGTACTGTGGACATAGGACAGAGTAATGTAAACGATTACTGTGTGTATGATCCTACAAATCCAGATGCAGACAATCAGGGTTTTGTATGTGGACAAGATGGTTGGGTAATTGACAATTGTAATGTTGAACTTTCTGAAACATATTTTGACCAACGTAACCAATGTGGTGTTGGCTACATAATCAGGAGATTTACAGCTCAGGATGCTAATGGATCAGTGTATTGTGATCAATATATCTGGATTAAAAATTTCCATCCGATCACGACAGACGCGATTCACTGGCCTTTGGATTATCATGCTGCAGAATGTAGTGCCGGTACCAATCCTGATGATTTAGATCCGCCGTACGACAGACCTGTTATCGACGAGGATCAATGTGATCTGATCGGGATAAACTATGAAGACCAGATTTTCCTGATTGCTGACGGAGCCTGCTACAAGATACTTCGGACATGGAGTATCATCGACTGGTGCTTATATGGTGACCTGGGCGGCTTGGTACCTAATCAAGACTATTGGGTACATACACAGGTGATTAAAGTAATCAACCAAAATGGACCGGTGTTTTTGACGGATCAACCAACGATCGATCGTTGCAATGATTTTGATTGCAATGGATTGTATGTTGAATTAATTCAACGTGCCACAGACGATTGTACGGCAGATGCTTTATTACAATGGACTTATGCTGTAGATTTAAATAATGACGGGCACATTGACGAGGGTCCATACACTGGTCTTGGAAATGAAATCAATGCCTCTCAGACATTCCCACTCGGATTCCACAAGGTCATCTATTCATTTGAAGATCGATGTGGTAACAGGACTGTCAAAGAACAATTGTTAAATCTGAAATCATGTAAGGCTCCTGTACCGGTTTGTATACATGGACTATCAACTGACCTGATGGCGGTTGATACAGATGGAGATGGTTTACCGGATAGTGGTATGATTACCCTATGGGCTTCAGATTTTAACGCAAGTAGTTATCACCCATGCGGATTCCCATTTGTGCTTTCATTAGATGCTGATACAACCATCAAGAGCCGCACTTTTGATTGTGGAGATGTTGGTCAGGGTCAGATCCCTGTGAGATTATATGTAACTGATGCACTCGGAAATCAGGCTTATTGTGAGACGTATGTCATCATACAGGATAATAATGGCGTATGTCCTCAAGGTGGACATCTTACAGGAACCATCACTGGAAATGTAAGTACTGAAACTTCCGATAACGTATTGGATGTGAAAGTGAATCTTGGTGGTACAACACTACTTCCGATCTCAACAAGTCAGGCTGGAATGTATACCTTCCCGGCTATGCCAATCGGAGGTAATTATGTTGTACAACCTGATAAGAACAATGATTTCAAGAATGGAGTATCTACTCTCGACCTTGTACAGATACAGAAACATTTGTTAGGGATCCAAAAACTGGACAGCCCATATAAGATGATTGCTGCTGATGCTAATAATTCGAAATCCATCACAGCTATTGACCTTATTGAGCTAAGGAAATTGATCCTGGGTATCTATACTGAGTTGCCAAATAACACAAGCTGGCGTTTTGTGGACAAGAATTATACTTTCCCGGATCCATACAATCCTTGGGATCAGGTATGGCCTGAAAGTGTAACATTGAGTCCGCTATCCCTTGGAATGAATGAGGCTGATTTCTATGGAATCAAAATCGGAGACGTCAACAATACTGTGAAAGCTAATGCTCAAACATTAGTAACGAGAGGATCAGGCCAGGTTCTTGACCTTGTGATGGATGATCGCCAGGTAGCCAGCGGAGAGACATTTGAGGTCCCTGTTTATGCAGGTAGTACTCATAATATTGAAGGTATACAGTTTACTTTCGATATGAATTCAGGTCTTCAGGTTGTAGATATGAAGCCCGGATCTATGGATGTCACTGCAGAGAATTTTGCTTGGCTTGGAAACCGAACATTGAGCTCTAGTTGGAATAAAGCTGAAGGACTTAGGATTGATCCTAAACTACCATTGTTCACACTGGTGTTGCATGCAGGAAATGATGTGAAATTGAGTCAATCTATTTCGATCATTTCTTCACCAACCCCACCGGAAGTTTATACGACTGACCTGGGAACAATGGACCTTGGACTTAACTTCCGCGGAGCAGATATTTATTCATTTGAACTTCTTCAAAATGAGCCTAACCCATTCACAGGTGTGACTCAGATTGGATATATCATTCCGGCAAATGGAGAAGTGAATTTGAAAATATTTGATCTCGCCGGCAGGCAACTGTTTGATGAAACTGTCCTTGGCGTTAAGGGCTTGAATAAGGTAGAAATAACTAAAGAGCAGATTGGCGCTCAGGGATTATTGTACTACCAGGTTCAATTCCAGGGATATACCGCTACTAAGAAGATGATGATTCTCTGATAAAGAGATAATTCATCGGTTAATAAATTTTACTGTTTTTGGGATGGGACCCCTCTCCGCGAAAGTGGAGGGGGTTCTTTTTTTTAATAAAATACACCGGAAAGGGCACGATAGAATAAAAAGCCGGGATGATTTTATCTTTGCCTTACTATGGGGAGGATTATGGGTATTGATTATGGAATCAGGCGAACAGGTATCTCCGTGACTGATCCAATGCAAATCATAGTTACGGGGTTGGAAACGAAGAAGACAGAAGAGGTTATGGATTTTATTAAGGAATATTCCCAAAAAGAACAAATTGATTCCTTTGTTGTTGGTTATCCTTTCCTGGAAGGGAAATGGGGGAATAAAAATTTCAAAGAAAAACTTGATTCTTTTATTAAAGACCTAAAGAAATTTTTTCCTTCGAAACCAGTTGAATTGCATGATGAAAGAAACTCTTCCATCCAGGCAAGGGAAATCATTCACCAGCGAGGGTTAAGTAAACAAAAAAGACAAGACAAAGCATTATTGGATAAGACGAGTGCCATCTTAATCCTTCAGGAATATTTAGGACATATATGATACTACCTATTTATGCATACGGTCAGCCTGTACTACGTAAGAAATCCTTACCGATTACAAAGGAATATCCCAACCTGTCCTCTCTTATTGATGATATGTATGAGACGATGTATAGTGCCAAGGGCGTAGGACTAGCTGCGCCTCAGATCGGGAAGGATATTCGCTTGTTTATCATTGACACAACGCAATTGGATAAAAAAGAGGTTAAGTTCGGTGGAATCAAAAGGGTTTTTATTAATGCCATGCTTCATGACGAATCAGGTGAACCATGGCTTTATGAAGAGGGATGTCTGAGTATTCCGGATATTCATGTAGAGATCGAACGAAATCCCACCATCCGTCTCAAGTATTTTGATGCAGAATGGAATGAACATATAGAAACTTTTGATGGTGTAAATGCCAGGGTGATCCAGCATGAATATGATCATATTGAAGGCATTCTCTTTATTGACCGGATGAAACCTCTAAAACGTCGAATGATCAATCGAAAATTGGAGAAAATTAAAAAAGGAGACATTGAGACTAACCATCCAATGAAATTTGTTAAACTTTAATTCAGCAATTTCTTGTTAAACTATTTTCTTCCAAAATCAGCTGCAATTTCACCCCAATGCTCCGTATCCCATTTTAATAAAGGATTCTGCCATTTGTTTGCCTTAAGCCAATTTTCGGCCCGGAAAATCATTTCAAATAGCTGGGCATTGCTCTTGTCTGCCTTTAGTTTTGTATTTGCTTTTTTCTTTTGCACCCATGAAATGGCTGTTTTCGAATCCGTATAAATGGGTGTAGTGTGATCGTTCTTTTTGGTTAATAACGCAAGAGCATGCACGATAGCAAGAAATTCTCCGATATTATTTGTTCCATTTTTTACCGGGCCGAAGTGAAAAATTTCCGATTTATCAGATGTCCAGACACCCCGGTATTCCATTAAACCTGGATTTCCACTGCATGCAGCGTCAACACTGATACTTTCTGAAATAAATTTTGCTTTCTTTAATAATGGGGCACTAACTTTTTTAGGGGTAAAAGATTTTTTTATCTCGTATGGTTCCCTGAAAGCGTTCTCAGCTTCTTTCAGTGAATCAAATGACTTGTACTTTGCGTTTGGGAAATTTTTCACTTCCATTAAGCACTTTTCCCAGGATGTATAAATGCCAGGGTGATGACCATGCCAAACGACGTAGTATTTTTGCTTTTTCTGACTCATTGAATTGTAATATTAATGGAAACCTCACAAATGGATTGGATTGACACACATTGCCATCTCTATGCATCTGAATTTGATCCTGACCGCCCGGCAATGATTAAGAATGCTTTAGATGCCGGTGTCCGCCAAATGATGCTTCCTAATATTGATTTGGAGAGCTTTCCATCGATGATGGATTTAGTAAGTCATTTTCCGAATGCCTGCAAGCCTATGATGGGACTTCATCCATGTTCAGTAAAAGATGATTTCCTGGATGTATTAAGTCAAATGAAAAATGAAATTAGCAAAGGCGGATATGCCGGAGTGGGGGAAACCGGGATAGATCTTTATTGGGAAACAAAAACGAAAGACATACAAATTGATGCTTTTGGACAGCAAATCGAATGGGCTAAAGAATTTGATTTACCGATTATCATACATTCAAGAGAATCATTGGACTTAAATATCGAAATTATTGCAGGATCTCAGGATGGCCGGTTAAAAGGAATATTCCATTGTTTTGGCGGAAATTATGACCAGGCTAAACGCATTTATGAACTTGGATTTAAACTTGGTATTGGTGGCGTCATCACTTTTAAAAAATCTGAACTGACTCAACTATTACCCAAATTACCTCCTGAAATGATCGTTCTTGAAACTGATGCTCCTTACCTGGCACCGGTTCCTTACAGGGGGAAGAGAAATGAATCTGCTTTTCTCATACTCATAGCTGAAGCGGTTGCCCGGAGTTTAAATCTATCGATGAAGGAAGTATCGGAATTGACCACCAGGAACGCTGAGGCTGTATTTAAAAAGAAGGGTTAAATTTGCAGGCCTGAATTTAAAGCCTGGTGAGTAAGGTTAATAATTTCCAGCGTTAGGATCAGGATATTCCGGAGAGTTGGCCGAGTGGTCGAAGGCGCACGCCTGGAAAGTGTGTAGGCTCCAAAAGGGTCTCTAGGGTTCGAATCCCTAACTCTCCGCCTTCGTTCGCCATAGTCCGTAAACGCCAGTGAAGGACGACGGCGAACTTGTGTTAGTAAAACAATTGAAAAGCTTCGTTCGCCATAGTCCGGAAACGCCAGTGAAGGACGACGGCGAACTTGTGTAAGTAATGACAATTGAAATTGGAATGTGAAATCGGCGAACTTCGGCGGATAAATCCGCTTAATAGCTGAATAAGTGAAATACTTCGTTCGCCATAGTCCGGAAACGCCAGTGAAGGACAACGGCGAACTTATTATGTAAGTTTCTCTTTATGATACAACGAATTCAGACGATATTTCTACTACTTACAGTTGGGGCATTCGGAGCGTTGTTTGAATTTCCTTTTGCCACAAGTGACCAGATAACAGCTCAATTTCTTTCAGACAAAGTTTTTGATATCACGGATCATCCTGTGCTTTTAGGTCTTGCCATCGGAGGTGGAATTCTCGCTTTAGTTGACATTTTTCTTTTCAAAAATCGGAAGTTGCAGATCAATATTGGTTATCTGATTATTTTGTTGGCTCTTCTTCTTCCGGCTTTAGCTTTCTTCCTTTTCAAAGATGAATCTTCAAAAACAGACATCACAGTACATATTTTTGATCATTTCGGAATATATCTGCCTGTCGCTGCAGTCTTGTTTACTTCTATCGCCAATTATTTTGTCAGAAAAGATGATAAACTGGTCAAATCCATGGATCGGTTGAGATAGGGAATTTTACGACCGATAAATTAAACTTAGGTTAACGAACTTCCAGACCTGAATTTGCAACAGCAGTAATAAATGAGGCGTTTAGAGAACATAATATTTGAATGTATTGTGGATTTATGAGGATAAAGGCTGTTATTTCATGCTTATTGATTTGGTTGCCATTAATGGTCATAGCCCAGTCGCAGCAGCCTGCAACTGATACAACAGCAAAACCGGATATCCTCATTGATCAAATTGGCAAAATGATTGAAGACAAAGGAGGCGTTGAAGATGTAAAGTGGCTATCCCATGGATTACAACTCCGGATTGACAGTACAAATATCTACGCCGATTCTGCTGTAATATTTGCGGATAATAGATTGTATGCTTATGACACTGTGGTTATTCAGCAGGGAGATTCTCTTCATGTTTTCACTGACACTTTAATCTATTTTAAATCCACTGATATCGCAGAATTGAAAGGAGAGGTGATGTTAGAACAGGAATCCAAACAATTATGGACCAAAGATCTTACCTATCATCTGGCAGAACGTTATGGAGAATACCATAATGGAGGAACACTGATTGATGGATCGATGCAGGTAACTTCTAAAAAAGGAGTTTATTTAGCACGGAGCGAACAGGTTATTTTCAAAGATAGCGTGGTCGTGCTAGACCCGAAGTTTAACATGGCTGCTGATTCACTGACCTATCAGGCTTCAGAATCAATGGTTTTATTTACCGGTCCAACGAATATCTACACCAAGACTTCTAAGATTTATTGCGAATCCGGTTTTTATAATATTAAGACGCAGCAAGCTGAATTCAATAAAAATGCCCAATATGCAGGGGCCCAGAAAAAAGCTACCGCAGATACCATACGTTACTCCGCTGAAGAGGGAGAAATCACGATGTTAGGGCATGTGAAGGTGGAAGAAAAAGACAGAAAAATTGATAGTGATTTTTTGCGCTATGATGAAAACACAGGAGAAACCTGGATCAAAGGGAGTCCCGCTATTTTTTTGGACAGTACCAGGAGAGTACAATTTCCTGAAATATTCTATAATGAAAAGACTGACCAGGTTACTACTAAAGGATCTGGTAAAATCATTGATGGAAGCCTGATCATGAGCATGGAACAGTCAGACTTTGATCAACAGACTGGAATTTTACACACGAAAGGAAATGTGGAGTGGAGGGACACAGTTCAGAATATCGGAATCCGAGCTGATCATATTGATTACTCCAAAAAGACTTCTTACTTGCTGGCATTTGGGGCAGAAAGACCTTTGTTTTTTACCCTGGTTGACGGCGATACGATGTTTATTGCTGCTGACACCCTGAATATGTGGACGATGGAGGATACCCTGAGTGGTGATTCTGTAAAGATGATAAGGGCATTTCATGATGTCAGAGTTTACAAATCTGATATGCAGGGCCTTGCTGATTCATTGGTCTTTCATGGACAGGATAGCTTATTCAGTTTCTTTGGTAATCCTGTTCTTTGGTCCGACACTACACAGTTTAGTGCCGACAGCATTGAAATGCATCTTAAGGATAATAAAATCAAAGACGTTGTACTTAATAGGAAAGCCATAATCGTATCTGAATTATTAGAAACATATTACAACCAGATCAAAGGGAAGACTATCATCGCCGACTTTGACAGCAGCGCCATTAAAGAAATGTGGGTCACAGGGAATGCCGAATCCATTTATTATACAACAGATGCACATTCAGCATTTATTGGCGTCAATCAAACCATTTGCAGTAAGATGTATTTTAGTTTTAAAAATAGCCAGGTCCACCTTCTCAAATATTACGGAGATAATTCTTCAAGCATGCTTCCCATGTCAGCTGTTAACCATGATACCTTGAGATTGGAGGGATTTAAATGGCGTGGAAACGAACGGCCCCAAAATGTAAAGGACTTGTTGAAATGAACTCAAACGGAAAAACCATTCTCTTTCTTGCTTTTTATTTGATGTTGTGTTGCATGAAGCTTGAGGCCAGCGACCCCAGGAATGAAATGAATACTAAAGCTTCTCAACTTTACCAGGAAGGCAAGTATGATGAATCGCTACACCTTTGGTATGAAATAGCTAAAAATGGAAATACGGATCCGAATTTGTATTTCAATATTGGTAGTGCAGAGGCTATTCAAAATCATGTTCCGGAGTCAATATTGGCCTATGAGAAAGCCTTACGTTTAAAGCCTGGAGATCATGAAATCATTGAAGCGATTAAAAAGGAAAGAGGGAAAATCGAAAATGCTGTGATCCCGGTCAGTCCCTTTTTTTTGATTGAATGGTATCGGATGTTTCTGGGTCTTATGAGACCCGGATACTGGGGTTTGACGGGATTGCTCTTGCTTTTAACGGCTTTAGTCCAGTGGTTAAAATCCATCCAGGCATTTACTAAATTTGATTTCATTCCCGGAAAAAATATTTTAATTTTTCTTGTTTCAGGTATCTTATGTATAGTCTTTGGTTTTATTTCTTTTCGTCAACTGCATCGGTCAGATGAAGCGATAGTCTTATCTGTTTGTGATTGCCGCCAGGCTCCATCTGAAGAAAGTCCTTTGACAAGAACACTTTATGCCGGAGAAAAAGTGAGGATAACAGATCACATCGCCGAATGGAAGAGGGTAAGCCTGCTCAATCTTGATGAAGGCTGGATAAAACAAGATTGCATTAAGGCTATTGAAATTGGAAAATAAAGACAAACCCAAATTTTTTAGAGGGAGGAGTCATCGATATTGGCGATGATCGAGCGGGCAAGATCAAATGAGATTTGCAATTGTTCTTTCTCAGTAAGGTAACTCGTATCAATGATTGTAGCGTTATCTGCTTTCCTGAGTGGTGAATCATGACGAGTTGAATCTATATGGTCACGGTGAAGTAAATTTTCCCTTACTTCTTCACGACTCGCGTTAATACCTCTGTTTAATAATTCGAGCCATCTGCGTTCGACTCTGACTTCCAGATCTGCTGTCAGAAATATTTTCAATTCGGCATCCGGGAAGACGACTGTACCGATATCCCGTCCATCCATCACCAGGCCTTTGTCAATCCCCATCTTTCGTTGCTGGGCTACCATCGCCTTCCTCACTGAAGAAATGGTGGAGACCTCGCTCACAAGTTCATTCACGGCAGGTTCCCGAATGGCTGATTCCACATTTTCTCCGTTTAGCCACGTCACTTGAACTTCATCTTCAAATCCAAGATGAATGGATATTTTCTCCAATGCAGATGCCACATCTTTCTCATGATGAAGATCTACCTGGTAACGGATAAAATATAAAGTGACTGCCCTGTACATTGCACCGGAGTCAATGTGGAGATAATGTAATCGTTTGGCCAGTGCCTGGGCTAATGTACTTTTACCACAGGACGAATATCCATCAATGGCAATAATGATTTTGCGTTGTCCTGTAAGCATTATCGGAACTGCAAACGTAAATTAATTTATTCTAAAAGGAAAAGCCTTGCAGGAAGAAATCATGCAAGGCTTTTCTGTCGATTAGTGGCCGGGTGAATTAGACTTATATCAATATTCATCCTCGTTGAAGAGGAAGTCATCTTTTCTGGGGTAATCAGGCCATATATCTTCTATGCTCTCAAAGAGCTCTCCTTCATCTTCCATCTCCTGAAGGTTTTCAATGACTTCCAAAGGAGCGCCTGAACGGATTGCATAATCGATCAATTCATCACGTGTAGCCGGCCACGGAGCTTCTTCAAGGTGATGGGCCAATTCGAGTGTCCAATACATGAAACTTAGTTCAATTAAATGAGATTATACTATCAACAACATTGGGTTTAACACCCAGACCACTTTTAGAGTTCCTGTGCCTATTTTGCTGCAAATGTATAAAAACTACTCAGCGGTACAAGAAAATTCCATTTTTTTTTGGAAAAGGACAAAAATGAATCCGCAATGGTGATTAAATGATCAGCATGGCGTCACCATAAGTGTAAAACCTGTATTTGTCTTTAATGGCTTTTTTGTAGGCATCCATAATCAATTCATAACCACCAAATGCACACACCATGATCAGCAAGCTTGACTTAGGCATATGGAAATTGGTCACCATGGCATCAGGGAGACTAAAATCATATGGAGGAAAAATGAATTTGTTTGTCCATCCTTCTGCAGGCTTCAATAAGCCGGATGCAGATACAGCAGATTCAATGGCACGCATGGATGTAGTACCAACAACACAGACTTTGTGTCCTGCTCTTTTTGAAGTATTGACAATCTCTGCAGCTTCGTCTGTGATCTTGAAATACTCGGCATCCATTTTATGTTTCGACAAATCTTCTACATCAATGCTTCTGAATGTTCCTAATCCGACATGAAGAGTCAACTCTGCAAATTCGACACCTTTGATTTCAAGACGTTTCATCAATTCACGGGTGAAATGCAAACCGGCAGTAGGAGCAGCAACAGCTCCTTCTTCTTTTGCATAGATCGTCTGGTATCTTTCTTTATCCAGTTCTTCGGCTTTGCGATTAATATATTTCGGAAGAGGTGTTTGTCCTTGTGATCTCAATAGCGCACTAAATTCTTCATCGGTAGCCATCAAAAAGAAATCTGTATCGTTCGGCCTCTTGAAGTAGTGTTGTCTACAACTTCTGCGACTAGGATTTCATTTCCTTTTTTATCGAGGAAATAGAGTTTATTTCCCACTCTGATTTTTCGGGCGGGGTCTACTAAAACATCCCATAAGTCTTGCCCTGGTATTTAGTTCCCTAAGCAGGAATACTTCAATCTCTGCATCGGTTTTCTCCTTCCTGCCATAAAGGCGTGCAGGGAAAACTTTAGTATTATTGAAAATCATTGCATCGCCTTCGCCAAAATATTCAAGGATATCCTTGAAAGTTTTATTTTCCATGAGGCCGGTCTTCCGATTGACCACCATCATCTTGGATTCATCTCTTTCTTTGGCTGGATATTTGGCAATGAGTTTCTCTGGGAGTTCAAAGGTGAACTGTGAAAGTTTAGTGCGCATAATTAAGGTTGGAAAAATTGGACGGCAAAGATAATATGCCGGGGTATCCAAAAAGCAACGTAAATTGGCTTATTTTGTGGCAGTAATGGTTTATTTTTCAACAATATTCTTTCAATGTCGGATCAGGTTAAGCCTTGATCGAATAAAAGAGGTTCTTAAAGCAGGATTGCCTAGTTTTAACCATGATGTTCTTAAACCTCATCTATGAAAGTATAGTTCAGGCTTTTCAGCAATTATCCGCTAATAAGCTGAGAAGCTTCCTGTCCCTGACGGGGATAAGTATTGGAATCATCTGCATCATTTCAGTTTTATCTGCAGTAGACTCTCTAAAAGACAATATTAGCAGCAGTTTCGAGAAACTGGGCAATGATGTCCTTTACATTGATAAAATGCCCTGGAATGAAGATCCATCACAAAACTGGTGGAAATATATGCGACGACCTCAGCCCAGTTATGAAGACCTTGAGAGCATAAAGAAAAAGGTCAAGCTTTCCGATAAAGCCAGCTTTTCGGTATTTATCCCGGGGAGAACATTAAAATTTGGGTCGAGCAGTGTGGAAGGTGCATATATGGCAGGTGTAACTGATGATTATGCCGATATTTTCAGACTTGAATTTGAAAAAGGAAGGTTTTTTACCCCTTTTGAATCCTCCACTGGAGCCAACAGGGCTATCATCGGTGCAACATTGGCAGAAAAATTATTTGGAACCATAGAGCCCATCGGGAAAGAATAAAAATCAAAGGAATGGATTTCCAGATCGTGGGTGTTTTGAAGAAGGAAGGAAATTCCCTGATCAATATTTTTCAGTTTGATGAAGCGGTCCTGGTCAGTTACAACACAGCAAAAAAATTGATCAATGTAAAATCGAGGTTCACTTGGGGTACATCTCTGAATGTTAAAGTCAAAGAAGGGTTGCTCTCGATGATCTGAAAGATGAGATCACGGGAATATTAAGAAGTGCACGAAAAATTAAGCCAAAAGAATCGGAGAATTTTGCCATCAATCAATTGGCCATGCTGACAAAACTGTTAGCACCGGTATTTTCGATACGATGAATATCGTCGGGATATTTATTGGTGGGTTTTCAATTTTGGTTGGGATGTTCAGTGTAGCGAACATCATGTTTGTATCGGTCAAAGAAAGAACAAGTATTATCGGAATAAAAAAAGCACTTGGTGCCAGGCAGTCAATTATCTTACTTGAATTCCTGATTGAATCTGTAGTGCTTTGCCTTATCGGAGCGGTGATTGGATTGCTGATCGTCTTTGGAGTATTGAAATTAGCAACAGCTGCATTTCATTATGATATTTATTTATCGTCCACTAATATCGTCATTGCTATGATATTGGCTATTGTCATAGGTGTATTGTCCGGGCTTATTCCTGCCTGGCAGGCAGCAAGGCTGGATCCTGTGGAAGCAATGAGAAAATAATCTTAGGTCATTGCATTAAAAGAAAAAACCCAACCAGAATTGAATTGCTGATTGGGTAGTAAATTATTCCAGTTCCAGAAAGGGTGAGAGACTAGTCAGAATAATTATTTTATTTATCCGGCTGTTTGCACGACAGCTTTAAAAGCTTCCGGGTGATTGAGGGCCAGATCGGCCAAAGTCTTTCGGTTAGATGAATATTGGCTTTACGTCATTTTGTTTACGAGTTTCGAATAAGTGGTTCCATTCATTCGGGCTGCTGCATTGATACGGGCGATCCACAATCTTCTGAATGCACGTTTCTTTTTGCGGCGGTCGATATAAGAATACCCCATTGCTCTTTCAAGGGTATTTTTAGCACGGTATAAACATTACTTCTGGCACCAAAATAACCCCTGGCTGCTTTAAGGACCTTTTTCCTTCTTTTTCTTGAAGCAACTGCATTAACTGACTTTGGCATGACTTATCAGTTTGGTTTGACAGGGGATGATATTAAAACATCTCTTAGGTCCTGGCAAACAGTGATGAAAATTGATTACATCCTGAAATTTACTGGCAAAGCATTCTTTTTACTCTTTTCAATCGGCCTCACTCACGAGAGTAGAGCCGGTTAAGCGTCCCTTGGTATTCTTATCCTTATTCCGCATCCGGTGGGAGGTATTGGCCTGAAAACGCTTTACTTTACCTGAACCGGTAATTTTAAAGCGCTTTTTGGCACTGCTATGGGTCTTCATCTTTGGCATGACCAGTAGATTTTTTATTCAAAAGGACTG
This sequence comes from uncultured Saprospiraceae bacterium, assembly GCA_963746195.1. Taxonomy (GTDB): domain Bacteria; phylum Bacteroidota; class Bacteroidia; order Chitinophagales; family Saprospiraceae; genus Opimibacter. The sequence continues at coordinate 1,298,918 of CAVVAS010000005.1, forward strand.
CAAAGATAGTTTTTAATCCTAAAAATCCAAGAAAGAGGGATAATGATTACTTTTTCTTTTTAGGGGCCAGGATGACGATCATTCTTCGGCCTTCCATCTTTGGGAGGGCTTCCGCAGCACCATATTCCTCCACTTCTTTGAGCAATTTCAGGAGGAGGAGTTCACCTCGTTCCTTAAACACGATGGTCCGGCCCCTGAAATGGACATAAGCCTTTACTTTGGAGCCTTCATCCAGGAATTTCTGGGCATGCTTGACTTTGAATTCAAAATCATGTTCATCCGTATTGGGTCCAAAGCGTATCTCCTTGATCACCGTCTTGGAGGTATTGGCTTTGATTTCCTTTTCTTTCTTCCGTTTATTGTAAAGGAATTTGTTGAATTCGATGATTCTACAGACCGGTGGGTCAGCATTTGGGGAAATCATGACAAGATCCTAGTCCGAGGTCTTCAGCCCAGGTACGGGCTTGCCTGGTAGGATATATCCCGGGTTCGATTTCTTTGCCGGCTACCTGGCTCACTTCGTCAAGGTTGTCGCCAACCAGGCCGGACATCAGGAACACGGATATCACCGTTGATCTTGAATTGGAATTTTTCGTCGATTTGTTTGGAAGGGTAACTTGATGGGAATCATTTAGCCAAGGATTTAATTGAATTTAGGTTAAAGAAAAAAGGGATAGAGGAACTCTATGTTCCCTTTGTATAAGGGTCTCCGGGAGATTATGACTTATTACTGTAGCAGGAATAATGATCAGGTCTTTTGGTTGAAAAGGCAAATTTAACGATCCATAGCCGGAAATACTCAAGAGTTTTCTTTTTCCATGATCAATTGCCTAATGACCAATTCCTGAGTTTCCTTATTCAGGTCTGCTATCCAGGCTACTTCCTTCAGCAGGACTTTCATTGAGAATAAATTCGGCGAGAGGATCTTCAATATACTTTTGAATGGCACGATGAAGTGGACGAGCCCCGAATTGAGGATCGAAACCTTTTTCTGCAACAAAGTCTTTGGCTTCCTCCGTCAGGCTTATCATCAAGCCCATGGTCGACATCCTCCTGTACAAATCTGTCAATGTGATATCGATGATTTTGTGGATGTGGTCCCGATCAAGGCTATTGAAGATCACCACATCATCGATCCTGTTAAGGAATTCAGGGCTGAAAGTTCTCTTCAGTGCACTTTGAATAACTGATTTTGTCAGGTCTTCAGCAGCATCCTGTCTTGCTTTGGTCGCGAATCCAACACCTTGTCCAAAGTCCTTCAATTGACGGACTCCGATATTGGATGTCATGATGATCAGGCTATTTTTGAAATCAACTTTACGGCCCAGGCCATCTGTCAATTGTCCATCATCCAATACCTGGAGAAGGATATTGTAAACATCGGGATGTGCTTTTTCTATTTCATCAAGAAGGACAACACTATAAGGCTTCCTTCTGACTTTTTCGGTCAGTTGACCTCCTTCTTCATATCCTACATATCCCGGAGGCGCACCGATGAGTCGGCTCACAGAGAATTTCTCCATGTATTCACTCATATCAATCCTGATGAGTGCGTCATCTGAATCGAATAAATATCTTGCCAGAGCTTTCGCCAATTCAGTTTTACCAACACCTGTAGGCCCAAGGAAAATAAATGAGCCGATTGGTTTGGAAGGATCTTTCAATCCAACTCGATTGCGTTGAATAGCCTTTGATACCTTGACAATGGCTTCGTCCTGACCGATGATGACCTTCTGCAGGTCCTTATTCATGCCCACAAGTTTCTTGCTTTCGCTTTGGGCAACTCTCTTCACCGGAATACCCGTCATCATGGCCACAACTTCTGCTATATCTTCATCCGTGACCGGATATTTTTTTGTTTTTGATTCTTCTTCCCAGTCTTCTTTAGCTTTTTCAAGTTTTCTGACCAGTTTGGATTCATGATCTCTCAGGTCAGCAGCTTTCTCATATTGCTGGCTCTTGACAGCTTTATTTTTCTCTTCTTTTATTTCTTCGATCTGGGCTTCCAGTTCTTCAATGTGTTTAGGCACATGAATATTCTTAAGATGCACCCTTGCGCCAACTTCATCTAAAACATCAATCGCCTTATCCGGTAAAAATCTGTCGCTGATGTAGCGGTCGCTCAATTTCACACAAGCTCTGATCGCTTCATCAGAATAAGATACATTATGAAATTCTTCGTACTTAGGTTTAATGTTGTGCAGGATATGCTCAGCTTCTTCAGCAGAAGGTGGTTCAACCAAAACTTTCTGAAAGCGCCGGTCAAGAGCTCCATCTTTTTCAATGTGCTGGCGATATTCATCCAGCGTAGATGCGCCGATGCATTGTAATTCACCACGTGAAAGTGCAGGTTTGAAGATATTGGATGCATCGAGTGATCCAGTAGCACCTCCGGCTCCGACAATGGTATGAATCTCATCAATGAACAGGATGACATCTCTTGATTTCTCAAGTTCACCCATGATGGCTTTCATTCGTTCTTCAAACTGTCCACGATATTTTGTACCCGCAACCAGTGCTGCGAGATCAAGCATAACAATTCTCTTATTGAAGAGATTTCTGCTGACCTTTCTGTGCATGATGCGTAGTGCCAATCCTTCTACAATGGCTGTCTTCCCTACGCCTGGTTCTCCAATAAGGATAGGGTTATTCTTCTTTCTACGACTCAGAATCTGAGAAACTCTTTCAATCTCAGTTTCACGTCCGATGATCGGATCAAGTTTGTCTTCTTCAGCAAGCCTGGTGATGTCTCTTCCGAAATTATCAAGTACAGGAGTGCGTGATTTAGAAGCTCCACGTTTTGAGCCGAATTGACCTTTCTCTCCTTCTTCTTCATAAGAACCTTCAGGATCTGATGGACCCTGATTCATAAATTCCTGGTAATTGCCGGACTCTTCCTGGATCACAAATTCAAGTTCCGATTTATATGATTCGTAATTGATATCAAATTCAGACAAGACCTTGCTGGCTATGTTGTCACCGTGTTTAAGGATGGACAACATAAGGTGTTCAGGGCTGATCTCATCACTGTTGAGATTTTTAGCCTCGAGGAAGGTTACTTTCAATACACGTTCTGCCTGCCTGTTGAGCGGAACGTTACTCGCGGCTGCAGGAGTTTGTTCAGCTTTGCTTTCGGCAATCGTGTCTTCAATCTTAAATTTCAGTTCATTAAAATCAACATCCATCGCATCCAAAACCCGGACGGCAAGATTATCATTATCCTGGAGCATACCCAAGAGGAGATGTTCGGTGCCAATGTAATCATGCCCGAGTCTTACAGCTTCATTTCTGCTCAGGGAAATGATCTTTTTGACTTTGGGTGAAAACTTTCTATTCATGTAAAATGCTTGGGATATATTAAATTAATGTCCAATATAAGAACATTTTATAAAAGTACTATTTCTACTCATGCCATGCATCCAAAATGGTTCCAAGTCGGTAAAAAGGCTGATGAAACTGCCAATTGAGCCTATAATGGATGTAATTGTGACGTTTTGTCATTTATAACACCAAACACAACCTAAATGATTCTGTATCGCAAGAAATGGTGCGTTTTAGTTTTGTTAAAGGAGCAGGAAGGGTGAGAAATTCCCGGCGTATTGGCTTAACAAACAACAATATAACACCAGACAAAGGGCAAATTTATGGAAAATGGGGTACTTTTGCATTCACCCCGGCTGTATTGCCAGGTTATTCTTTAGCCCAATGTACTGACAATGAAGTTTTCATTAGATAAACAGGATAAATACTCGGTTCTTTCTCTTGATGAGGAGAATTTGAATTCCCTTATTGCTCCGGATCTTAAATCCGAATTTGTTTTTCTTCGCAATGAAGGTGTCCGAAACCTGATTTTTGATCTTAGCCAGGTCAAGTATGTTGACTCTTCAGGATTAAGTGCCATTCTTACGGCTAACCGCCTTTGGAAAGATTATGGCAGTTATGTCATTACAGGTATTGCACACCCAAGTGTTGAAAAATTAATTAAGATTTCACGACTTGATACCATACTGGCTATCATACCTTCTGTAACAGAATCCATTGACTATGTCTTCATGGAAGATGTAGAACGAAACCTGATTGGAGAGACTCCGACGGAGGAAGAATAACCCATTCTTTAATTCATATACCAAACAACAGTCATGGCTGAATTTGCGGTGACGGTCATTGGTTCAGGCTCGGCTCTTCCGATGCATGGAAGGCATCCTTCTTCACAGGTTGTCCAATACGGAGATTTGTTTTGCATGATCGACTGCGGTGAGGGAACTCAATCACTTCTTCGTGCTTCAGGTATAAAACCATTTAAGATTGATATTATCCTGATCAGCCATTTGCATGGTGATCATGTATTCGGGCTTCCCGGGTTGCTGAGCTCATTCAGCCATCTTCAACGGAAAGAGGAATTAACCATTTATGGACCGGTTGGTATTAAAGGACTGTTGGATGAGATCAGGAAGTACACAGAATTGAAAATAAATTATCCACTAACTATTTTTGAAAACGATCCTGTCAGTCTCATTAAAATAAAGACCATTGGAAATTTTGAAATATATACATTTCCATTACAGCACCGTATCAGGTGCAATGGTTATTTGTTCAAAGAAAAATTACCTGTACTCAAACTCAGAAAGGAAGTAGTTGAACCATTGAAATTAAATCCTGAACAGATTCATTTGTTGCAGCTTGGCCAGGATATTAACCTTGACGGTGTCATGATTCCGAATGATAAATTCACATATGGAGATGAGAAAATTTTAAGTTATGCATATTGTTCAGATACGAAATATGACAAGAGGATCATTCCCTGGATTAAGCATGTCACTGTTTTATATCATGAAACTACTTTTGCAAATGATCTTTCTGCGACTGCCGAGCTAACCGGTCATAGCACTGCAGCGGATGCTGGAAAAATAGCTGCCCAGGCTGAGGCTTTGTTTCTTCTTACAGGACATTATTCGTCCAGGTATAAAAATGTGGATGAACTGATTAAGGAAGCCCAGGTCCACTTTCCAAATGTTCTTGAGTCTATTGAAGGTAAAAAGTACTCCATCAGGTTGCCTGCACATCCGGAATCCAATGATGCATGAGAGGTATGGGTCGTTGAAACTCATTAAAATCCGGGAGGTAACTGAATTTCAATATGAAAAAGTAATATATTTGCGGCCTTATTTGCACAAATGTGCATTAAGGACAGCGTAGCTCAGCTGGTAGAGCAACGGTCTTTTAAGCCGTGGGTCCTGGGTTCGAATCCCAGCGCTGTCACTTCAAAGCACTTCAAAAAAAGAAGTGCTTTGTTATTTTACACAGGGCAACATAATGGTGATGTTCTTGTTTTCCTGATACTTCATTTACTTAAAATCTTAAATCATATGAAAAAAACCGGTTTACTCATTTTATTTGTGTCATGCATAGCCGCATTGACTCAGGCTCAAATTCAAACACCATCTCCCAGCCCGGGTGCTAAAGTGGAGCAGCGGATTGGACTTGTTGATGTTACGCTTGAATATTCTCGTCCAAGTATAAAGGGAAGGGTGATTTTTGGCGGGCTTGTACCTTATGATGAAATCTGGAGAGCAGGTGCAAATGCTGCTACTAAAATTACATTCAGCGATGATGTGATATTTGGCGGCGCTGAAGTTGCAAAGGGCTCTTATGCTATTCTGACTAAGCCGGGTAAGTCTATTTGGTCATTCATGCTCTACCCTTATAATAAGACGGATTGGACAAGCTATAGAGATTCTGATGTACAACCCATCACAGTCACTACAACCCCAAACATGATGCCTGAATCAGTTCATGTTCAATCGTTCATGCTTGGATTTGATAACCTTACCAACAGCAGTGCTGATTTCTTTTTGCTTTGGGATAATGTGTATGTCCCTGTCAATATCAAAGTGAGCACGGATAAGACAGTGGAAGAAAGTATCAGTAAAGTAATGGCCGGTCCCTCAGCAGGAGATTATTATTCTGCCGCTGCTTATTATCTGAGTGAAAATAAAGATCTCAACCAGGCGCTGGTATGGGTGAATAAATCTCTTGATATGGGAAATGAAAAATATTGGGTGCTCAGGACGAAATCATTGATCCAGGCAGGTTTGGGAGATAAGGAAGGAGCTGTCGTTTCTGCTAATCATTCGTTAGATCTGGCCACCAAGGATGGAAATAAAGATTATATACGGATGAATCAAGCGTCTATTGCTGAGTGGCAAAAGAAGTGACACTTCAACACGTCCGAACGAGTTCGACGACATTGCTCAGAGCAAGGAACGTGTGAACAATAATAAATAAAAACTAAAAACAGGCCTCAACTATTTGTGGGGCCTGTTTTTATTTCTAATTGTCTCTTCGTTAGTTCAATCAGTAAGCTGAGAAGCATAACTGCGGCTGTTCCGATCACATTGTACCATAAGAAGCCAATGTCGGTTTTCAAAAAACAGAAAATCACGAGAGTTTCAGATAATATAGCTGCGATAAATACAGAAATACCTGATACATATTTTAGGAAAAAAGCCGATAAAAATATTCCGAGGATCGACCCGTAAAAAATAGAACCGACAATATTGACAAATTGAATCAGATTTTCGAATAAGGTGCCATAGAAAGCAAAACCCATAGCAATCAGTCCCCAAACAATGATGAATACTTTAGAGGCATAGACGTAATGTTTTTCAGTCGCATCTTTCCGGATCAATCGTTTGTAAAAATCAACCGTCGTCGTTGACGCAAGTGAATTGAGTTGTGAAGCGGTGGCCGACATTGCTGCTGCCAGGATCATTGAAATCAAAAGTCCTATAATTCCTTTTGGAAGATAATCAAGAATAAACCTGATGAATATATAATCCTTATCATTGGATTCAACATCCGGCAATGCTGATTCAATTAGTTTTTTTGCTTTTGACCGGATCTCTTTTTCATGTGTGTCGCTTTGATCAAGAGATGTTTGATCAGGAAGTTCAGAGGAGCCCGATAACATTCCCTTATACAATTCCTGCCGCTTATCAAACTCAGTATTCCATTCTTCTTTAAGCTTTAAGTATTCTGAACCGGAAGAAGTCGCCACAATCTTATTTTCGACATACGTATTAAAAAACAATGGGGAAGAATGAAACTGGTAGAACACATACACCATCAAGCCGGTCAATAAAATAAAAAACTGCATTGGTATTTTAAAAAAACCATTAAACAATAGACCTAACCGACTTTCAGTAGTGGAGTGTCCTACAAGATATCGCTGAGCCTGAGACTGATCAGTTCCAAAATACGCCAGGGCAAGAAACGTACCTCCTATTAATCCTGACCAAATGGTGTAGCGGTTATGAAAATCAAATTTGAAATCAACAATATTAAGATGCCTGTGTGCACCTGCTAATTTTAAAGCATCAATAAAACCGAACCCTGCAGGAAACAGGTGAAGTGTAGTGAAGAAAGCGGTGATAATACCTCCAATCATCACCGCCATCTGAAGTTTGTGCGTCACATTTACTGTTGTTGTCCCACCGATAAAAGTGTAAAAGCTGACAACGCAGCCAATGATTAAGATCGTGAGATGAAGATTCCATCCAAGAATAGCTGTAAATATTATCGCTGGTGCAAAAATGGTGATACTGGTGCCGAGCCCCCTTTGCAGTAAAAATAAAAATGCGGCAAGGAGTCGGGTAGGGAGGCCAAATCGCTGTTCGAGAAATTCATATACAGTAAATACTTTTAAACCGAAATAACGCGGAATGAAAACGATGCAAATGATGACCATCGCAATGGGCAACCCAAAATAAAATTGAACAAAGCCCATCCCTTCAGCGTAAGCCTGACCCGGAGTGGATAAAAAAGTTATCGCACTGGCCTGGGTGGCCATGACAGATAACCCAATCGTCCACCATCTTGTTGAATGATTAGCTAAAAGAAAACCTTCAATGTTTTTATTATTCCTGGTTTTCCAAATGCCAAAGAGGACAATAAATGCTGTTGAGCCTATTAAGACTATCCAATCTAATAAACTCATACTTCATGCATGTTGAAGAAAACTTTAAGAAAGTAAAAAAGTAAAACCAGGACTCCATTGAAAAGGAGAATTAAGAAATAGATCCTATTCCAGTTGATTTCCGGGTTATCTTTTTGAAGCATGTAAAAAAAAATTACGATTTACGATTTACGATTTTGGAATTCAGGAGATTCAATTTTATGGATTTGAAGTCTTATGATTTTCCATTTTTATAACCGAGGGAAATGATATTACTCAACAAACGATATGAACCCGGAACACCGGCAGGAAGATGTCTGAACCAGGAGAGACCGCTGTAAACATAATATCCTGCACCATAACCAGCCATTAGTAACGAACCTTTAGTCGAATCCTCGCCTGTGTCTTTCATTTCGAGAAGCGGCGTAAAATGATCATCCCATTTGTCTGGAAAGTATAAACCTCTCTCCTGGACCCACCCTTCAAAATCTGTTGCGTTAATTTTATTTGGAAAATTAAATACGTCAAGTTTGGGATCAAGGATGGTCACCGGAGAATTTTCTTCTGTCACCCTGTTCCTTGACAAATTCAGCGGATAAGGTGCGATATCATTTGTCACCAGGTCACGATTTGTGTTGTACTGAACGATCATTGTTCCACCTTTTTCAACCCAATCGAACAGGGTTTTATTTTTATAAGCGAGTGCTTCAACAGTATTATAGGCTCTAATACCTAAAATAACCACCTGGTACTTTGACAATAAATCAGGAGAAATCGTGGCAGGATCAATGACATCTACCTTGTATCCAATTTGTCGTAAACCTTGTACAACTTCATCACCTGCACCTTCAATATAAGCAATCGGCCTGGGTATAACTTTCAGATCGATGCTTTTCAGTTTTACAGTTGCATCTCTGACAATGGACATATACGGGAGATGCTCGTAATTAATCGTTGTCACTTTATGATGGTAAGATTTATCACCGATGATTATTTCGGGTCTGAGAGAAGATTCAGTTTCGCCATTGGGTGGAATTATATTGCAGGTCACAGTATTGGTTTCACCTGATTTGGAAAAAGAAAATGGAATGCTTTCAGGAGAAACTTTCCAGCCCGCATCCGGAATTTTCAATTTCAAAAAACCTTTGACGCTATCCTGTATTGCGGTGAGGGTCACATTTAAAGTTCTTTCGTTACCTTTTGAAAAAACCAATACATCTTCATCAAATTGAACTGCGACCGGAGGAGTTATATAAAGGGGACGAAAAATTTCACCTTGTGCCGGATCCACATTCTCATAAATAACAGGAACGTTAAATTGAAGAGTAGTACCTGATACCGTCAAATGAATAGTAGCCGAGACGGCAGGCGGATTAAATGGGCTGCCTCTTTTGGCCTGTTCAGGAACATTGTACATACCCACTCCGGGACTTTCGACTAACCAATATGGAATACTCAATTGATCAGGAATCGTAATCTTCATATCCTTATTAAAAACCTGGTTGTATGCCAGAGGAGCATTGAACGAATAAGTACTATCATTTCCGGAGTACTCAATGGCAGATAAAGTAACGTCAGCTTTTGACCTATTGATAATTTCAAGCGTAACAGGAATAACCATTCCGGGACTTACTTTGTATTTGTCAGTACGTGCTTCTGCAAATAAGCCAAGACAGTTTTTGATTAGCGATTCACATTCTCCCAATTTTATTTTCTTCCAATATGAATCAGGTAAGCCCTGAATTGATTTATAAATATCCAATAGCAATGGAATACTTGTTTCGGGAGATTTAAAATCAAAAGATTCAGCCAATTTGTTGACTTTAACTCCGATGGGTGCTCCTCCAGCTACACGATTCCATGTGATGTCAATTCCATCAAAAACATCTTTGGGAACAATTCCTTTTGTGTCTTTTATCAGGTCGAGATAATCCTGGCTTTCACCTCTTGTTTCAGCAGATCCAAATCCCTGGCTTTTATGCATGCTTCTGCTCCTCCCAGCGATTTCAGAATTTGATTCACCGGTGATCTCATCGTATGCACCGATATCAATGGACATCATATTGGATTTATCGACTTTATCAAAATTTTCTTTGCTGCCATAAAAGAACCAGGACGTATTGAAGAAAATCCTTCTCGGTTGCCAGGGCTCTACATATTTTAATTGTTCGGGAAACTTAGACGCATCATGCAGCAAGATCAAATGCTTCGTTTGACAGTATTGCGGAAGCTGTATGGTGACCATGGTTAGGCCTTGAGGTATCAGAATTAAACCGATCGATAATGACGTCCGGACTGAATGGTCCTGAAAGCCCATACGACGTCACTTAAGATTTCATTGCGATCCCAGATATTGAAAGTTTCAGTTGCTGATTTTGAATATCCAAAATCATTTGCCCTGGTAAACATTTGGTTACCTCCGTCAATATTTCTGGCGGCTAGTAATTCCTGTGTTCTGATCACTCCCAGCATTTCGCGGAATTTCAGGGCCAATCAGATTTTGTCCGCCATCTCCACGTGTCAACGAGAGATAGGTGGTATGGGCAGAGAGATGATTCGAAAAATAGCTGATCAATCTTGTAGTTCTCATCGTCAGGATGTGCACCAACATAGAGGACATTTGCCAGTACGCCCAGCTTTTTAATGTCCTTATATATGTCAGATGATGTGGCCTGGCTGTGAAGAGGAGAATTGAGCAGTGGAGTAATGTAAAAGGCCAGAAAAGCTATCAGGGTAATCAGTGATTTCATCCTAGTTTATTTTGTGATAAAGCTACATATTACAAACCAAGAACATGCTTTAATCATTGTCCCAGAGAATTGGAATTGATTAAAATAAAATTTCGTTAAAAGGTTATAATATGAAATAAAAAATCCGCACCTTAGCCGCAGGTAACTAAATAACACTCCAAATTAAGACATGCTGATTTTACTTGTGACTCTCACTGTTTTCGTAACAAGTGGACTGGTTTTCCTGGTTAAATTAGGGACAAGCAGGAAATAAATTGATTGACATTCAAATTACATTCTTCCTCCCTTCCGGAATGTAATACTGGCTGCCCTGACCCGGATCATCTTCTTTCGCTGTGATTGCTTTCTTCAATATTGAAGTTATATGTGGTCCAACCCGTAACTTTGGATGACCATCTGAGGTAAATATTAATGCAAAAGCAGGTTCATTCAAGTATTCCCACATCTTTAGGTTTATGGTACATTGATGCATACGCTGATCATGATGCTGATCCGATGCCTCACCTTGCCATCTATCCTCCAGGGGTTGATCCTGAAGGAGTTGTGATTGTCAGAGTGCATTCAGAGTGCATGACCGGTGACCTTTTGAAGTCAAAACGATGTGACTGCGGAGCTCAACTGGAGAAAAGTCTTGAGGTAATCACGAAGGAGAAAGGTGTTCTTATCTATTTGAGGCAGGAAGGCAGGGGAATTGGCCTGATCAATAAGTTAAAAGCCTATAACCTCCAGGATGAAGGGTTTAATACGATCGATGCCAATCATCAATTGGGGTTTGAGACAGACGAACGAACCTATCATATCGCGAATCTCATCTTAAAGGATCTTGGAATAAAGAGCATTCGATTATTGACCAATAATCCTGAGAAAGTGAGTTCTATCAGGGAAGGAGGTATAACTATTGTAGACAGGATGCCCTTGAGGATAGAGCCTAATGAGGATAATGAGGAGTACCTAAGGATCAAGAGGGATCTGATGGGGCATTTGCTGGATTGAGTGAAAAGTGAAAAGTGAAGAGTGAAAAGTCAAAGTTTTGAATACTTACCAATCAAAACTGGATTTACTAATCCTTAAAATTGAATCCTTAATTCCATGGATCAGGATTATTTATTCAAGTGGAAAATCAATATGTAATGACTGATGAAAGCCTGGTAGCATTTGGGAGATTGTTGAAGATCATGGATGAGTTGAGAGAGCAGTGTCCATGGGACGCAAGCAGGATATTCATTCATTGCGGAATCTTACGATTGAAGAGACATATGAATTAGCTGATGCCATTTTGAAAGAAGACTGGCCCGGGATAGGTGAAGAGTTGGGTGACTTAATGCTTCACATTGTTTTTTATGCAAGGATTGGAAAAGAACAAGGACAATTTGACATCACATATGTCCTCAATGCAGTATGTGAAAAACTTATTCGACGACATCCGCATATTTATGGTGAGACGATAGTCAATGGAGAAGAGGATGTAAAACGAAATTGGGAGACGATCAAGAAAAAAGAAGGTAAGAAGTCTGTTTTGTCAGGGGTTCCTGATTCACTGCCTGCTATGATTAAAGCATATCGAATGCAGGACAAGACGAAGCAGGTGGGATTTGAATGGGAAAATGTACAACAGGTCTGGGAGAAGGTGGAGGAGGAAATAGCTGAATTCAAAGATGCTTCGACATCCGGAGCGAGTAAAGTTGAACTGGAGAATGAATTTGGTGACATTTTGTTTTCACTGATCAATTTTGCCAGGTATAAAGGGATCGATCCTGAAACCGCACTTGAAAGGGTCAACCAGAAGTTTAAACACAGATTTGAATATATAGAGACTCATGCCCCGAGGGCTTTGACCGACATGAGTTTAGACGAGATGGATCTGCTCTGGAATGAGGCTAAAACCACCGAAGGAGCTAAAAAATAACATCGCTGGAAAATTCATGTTTAGAATCGTATCTTTGCCCCGCGAAAAATTAATCAAACGTAAATATTAGTCATTTTTTAAAGCGTCAAATGACATGGCAGTTTATCTAACATCAGCTAAAAAGGCTGAAATTTTCTCTGAATTCGGTGGTACTCCTGCAAATACAGGAGGTACAGAATCACAAGTTGCCTTGATGACTCTCAGAATCAACGAGTTATCAAAGCATTTACAGAACAATGCGAAAGACAACTCTTGCAAGAGAGCCCTTCTGACAATGGTAGGACAGCGTAAGCGTCTCCTCCATTATCTCATGAAAAAGGATATTCAGCGCTATCGCGAAATAATCGAAAAGTTGGGTATCAGAAAGTAATGCGGATTCGGTGAAATACCCGGATAATCTGCATTTGGAACCGTCTGGCGATTCAGAAAAGCTCAATTTTCAACTTTAATTTTTGCCTTAGATCCTGGAATGATCCAGCCGGTCACTCATTGCTGTAATTATCCTCGAAATTCCCGTCTTGAACAAATTAAAGTTTTGACAATTAGATTATAACAAATTAAATAAATAATATATGGGTGCTCAAATTCCTATTACCCAGCGATTCAATTTACCCGACGGAAGAGAAGTCATCCTGGAAACCGGTAAGCTGGCTGCACAAGCTCATGGTTCAGCCATGATTCGCTTAGGCGATACAATGTTACTGGCCACAGTTGTGTCAAACAAAGAAGCCAAACCAAACCAACCATTTTTCCCATTATCAGTCGATTACCAGGAAAAATTTGCCGCAGTCGGACGGATTCCGGGAAATTTTTTCCGCAGAGAATCTAAATTATCCGATTATGAAGTTCTCGTCTCAAGGCTTGTAGACAGGGCTGTCCGTCCATTGTTTCCCGATGGATATATGAATGAGACTCAAATCATGATCAATCTCATTTCTGCAGATAAGGATACGATGCCTGACGCCCTGGCAGCTTTAGCTGCTTCGACAGCGCTTGCAGTTTCTGATATTCCATGGGCTGGTCCTATTTCTGAAGTGAGAGTGGCTCGCATCAATGGTGAATTTGTCATCAACCCGGGACGTGAAGCTTTGAAGACAGCTGATATCGATATCATCATTGCAGCGACTATCGCTGATATCATGATGGTGGAAGGAGAAGCTAATGAGTGTTCTGAACACGATCTTGTCGAAGCTATCCGGATAGGACATGATGCTATCATCACACAATGCAAAGCACAATTGGAGCTTGCAAAAAAAGTTGGAATTAAGGCAACTCAAAAAAGAGATCTTGATGTGATGGTAGAAGATGAAGAGTTGAAAAAGGGAATTGATGCTTTTGCCCGGCAGAGAATTCTTGATATCGCCAGGGGAGCGCAGGAAAAAAATGCGCGTAAAGAAAATTTCGATGCTATTAAAAAAGAATTCATCGAAAAACTGAAGGTGGAGAAAGGAGAAGAATACATGGAAGAGAAAGCATCTCTTTTAGATCATTATTATGAAAAACTCAAAAAGGAAGTTGTTCGCCATTTCGTGATCGATGAAGGCAAGCGAATTGATGGACGGAAGACGGATGAGATCAGGCCTATCTGGATTGAAATCGATTACCTGCCATCCACGCATGGTTCTGCGATATTCACTCGAGGTGAAACACAATCATTGACGAGTCTTACGCTTGGAACAAAGAATGATGAAGTGCTGCTCGATAATGCACTTGATTTCAGGCACGATAAATTTATTCTCCATTACAATTTTCCTCCTTATTCAACAGGAGAAGTAAAGCCTAGTCGCGGACCAGGTCGAAGAGAGGTAGGACATGCTAATCTTGCCGGTAGATCATTGAGGAAAGTTCTTCCTGCTGATCAGCCGTACACACTCAGAATTGTATCGGATATATTGGAATCCAACGGATCATCTTCCATGGCAACTGTTTGCGCAGGATCTCTGGCGTTGATGGATGGTGGTATCCAGATAAAATCTCCTGTATCCGGCATTGCAATGGGTCTTATCAGTGAAAAAGGAAAGTCAGCTATCCTGTCAGATATCCTCGGCGATGAAGATGCGATAGGGGATATGGATTTCAAAATAACCGGAACCAGTAATGGAATCGTCGGGTGCCAGATGGATATCAAGGTGGATGGATTGAGTTATGAATTGTTGGAGAAAGCATTGTTGCAAGCTCGTGCAGGAAGGTTACACATACTTTCCAAAATGGAAGCGACTATCGCTGTACCAAGAGAAGATTTGAAACCTCATGCTCCACGAATCCTGGAAATCATCATTGAGAAAAGTCAGATTGGAGCTGTTATTGGCCCGGGTGGAAAAGTTATCCAGGACATACAGGCAACAACCGGTACGATCATCAATATTGAAGAAGTGGGTGATAAGGGAATCGTCAATATTGCCAGTTCGGACAAAGAGAGTCTTGAGCTTGCACGACAAAGGATTTTGGGAATCACGCACACACCAGAAGTTGGGAATGTGTATGAAGCTGTGGTGAGAACCATTATGCCTTATGGTGTATTTGTTGACTTTATGAATAAGAGTGGATTGTTGCATGTATCAGAAATATCGCACTCACGCATTGATAATGTTGAAGAAGTTTTCAAAGAAGGAGATATTGTCAAGGTGCAACTGGTTGAGATTGATCAGCGCACCGGCAAGATGAGAATGTCCAGAAAATCTTTACTTCCTAAACCTGAGCGAAAGAAAAATGAAAATGGTGAATATGAAGATGGATTTGGTGAAGAAGGACCACCGGAACGCGAACGTTCAGCTTTCCGCGAAAATGATCGTGGAGATCGCGGGCCTCGTCGTGACGACAGAGGACCAAGACGTGATGACCGTGGACCTCGCAGGGATGATCGCGGAGGAGGAGGACATCGCGGGGGTGGAGATCGCGGGCCTCGCAGATGAGTTAAAGGCTAAGCTAAAAGTGAAGGCTAAGGAATTTAGTCTGAAATATTTAATGATTCATTGATAAAACAAAAAGGGACAAGTTGAGACTTGTCCCTTTTTCTTTAGCGCATGGATCTCTAATGCCATTGTTAAATTGCTTCAACTGTCCTTCAATTAGGACCTACACTAAATAAATTTAGAATTATTTTACAATGACCTCAAATGAATATTTGGAGGGGTCGAGTGGTTCCATTGTTGTCCGGATTTCAGGGAATACTTTATTCAAAATAATAGTGTAGCCTCCCTGATACAAAGTATCTGACCAGTTTTGAACTGCATGAAAGGTGTCCTGGACTATGCCATTGCTCTCAATAGTGGCGGCCATTACATATCTCCCGGCCCAAAAACATTCAATTCCAGGGACATTGCACCTGCTGTCTTCAATAAAGGGCCCAAACTTGATTTTCCAGTTGGCCTCATCCAGGCACCATTGTTCAGATATCCTGGCTGTAAAAGGCTTATTTAATGTGATCTGGTTACAAGAAGAATAAGCAATGGATTTTGGCTCACAGCCGGAGAAGCTGAAAAGCATGAAAGAGAGGCCAAGGAGGAATGAAATTGATGTTTTCATAAGAATTTTCAATTTTTATCCGTTAGACGTTAAAAAAAGTAAGTTTAGTTGGGTACAAAACTAACCCTTCGAGACATTATAGGTGTCTAATAGGATGTAAAGCCGAGCTTAATAAATTGAAGAAAGAAATGGAATCGTATAAAATCTAAAAACGGCTGACTAAAACCGTGAACTTTTTGATAAGCGGAGTTGTACCTTCTATTGTCAAGAAATTTGTGAACACACTAAACGCCTAAAAACCTTACCTCCGTAATGAGACAACTTAAAATAGCCAATAGGATCACCAGCCGTGAAAGTCTTGCTTTGGAGAAATATCTTCAGGATATCAGCAAGATAGACATGATGAGTACTGAGGAGGAAGCCACGTTGGCTGCCCGGGCGAGGGCAGGCGATCAGGAAGCCCTGGAGCGCATGACTGAAGCGAATCTAAGGTTTGTTGTTTCTGTGGCTAAGCAATATCAGAACCAAGGGCTTTCACTCAGTGATCTCATCAATGAAGGGAATGTTGGTCTTATGAAGGCTGCTAAACGATTTGATGAGACTAAAGGATTCAAATTTATCTCCTATGCGGTTTGGTGGATAAGGCAGAGCATTCTCCAGTCGATAGTAGAATATTCAAGGATCGTCCGGATGCCGCATAATAAATCGACTTCCTATAACCGGTTGAATGAAGCTTTTGTGTCGTTTGTGCAGGAATTTGAGCGTGAGCCCTCTCATGAGGAATTAGCCGAATTGCTCAATGTACCTATCCGGGATGTCATCAATGCCATGCCTGGTCAGAATCGTCATATCTCTTTTGATGCCCCGGTCTCCAGTGATGAGGATAGTTTCACATTGTTGGATATGATTGAGACAGATAGTGAGATGCAGCCTGACCTGAAGCTGATGGAAGAGTCTCTCAGGCTCGATATACAATATAGTTTGAATGCTTTAGCTCCACGAGAAGCGGAAGTGCTTGCATTCTATTTTGGTCTTAAAGGAGAGAAACCGCTTACCCTGGATGAAATCGGAGAACAGTTAGAATTGACAAGGGAGAGGGTAAGGCAGATCAAGGAAAGGGCTATTCGAAGACTCAGGAAGACCATGAGGAAGAATACGACGATGAGAACGTATATGTAAATTACGAATTACGAATTACGAATTACGAATTACGAATTACGAATTACGAATTTCTGGATTTCTGGATTTCCAAGGTATATATTTTTGTGGAGGCTTTCGATAAGGACTTACTTGTCTTATTTGATTCTTTGATGTGTCCGTCAATTCAGACTAAACCTGAATTAATCTCCTGTAATTTTCATTTTCAAATAAGTGTATCTTGATCGCAGGATTATGATAGAGGATATAATCAGAAGGGTGATGGGTATGCCTCCGGGGACCCGAAAGATCAACCAGGATCTTGCTGTGATGAGGCAGATAATCAAGCCACTCCAGCAACATTTGATTCCATTCCGGGAAGAGAAAGAAACGGAAATAATGTCTCTCAACGTCGAGACCAAATCTCAAAAAAATGGGCTGGATAAGATCATCACAGGCACAATACAATCCATATACACTGAAGCCATGGTTGCCTTTGCTTATAAAGATTATATTAAAGGTGTCAGGGAAGCATTACTTTGTTGCAAAACCTCGAATGCCGAACTCATCTTTAGGATTAAGAAGAAAGATGTGGATGTGTATCTGAATGGAAACCAGGTGGCCCTGATAGATCAGCATAATGTCATGCATGGGTTACGTTCAAAAAAGGCATTAGGCAGGGTAAGGCCTTATTCCAGCGATCTGCTCTCGGTGGTTATTCTGGAAAAAGAAGTCGGGCATATGTTTAATCCATTAAGGCCGCACACCAAACAGCAAAGAGCTTTTACTTTGATTGCCAATCTCGATGAGGAGGAGGAGGCGATTTTCATTGCTCTCACTCTTTATGAAATCCTTACCAGAATACTGGAAAACAAAAGGAAGAAATAACCAATTTGTAGCGTATTTTTGCTCCGCTCGTCAAAGACTCCTAATTATGTCTGTATTTGATACTGTTCGCGTCATTGTCTACCGTTTTCACGAGAAAGGACTTGAGATTTTTTTGGTTAACTCGGGCCTTGAAGAAGAAAACTGGCGCATACCTTTTACGCAGATCGCCAAGTATTCAGAAAATGATATGCCCGGGGATTATAGGTTTATTTCCCTTGAAACTGATATTCAGCCAGATGGAACCTCTAGCATTACCTGTGCGATCGAAGGTGACTGGCATGATATTCCTTCCATCCGAAAACTGGTCAAAGAAGATCTCAAACTCGTTACCTCCAAAATCGATATGATGGATAAGATGGCACTGGAGAAAGGTACTTTTTTTGCCATCAAAGAGGCATTCAAAAAAGTAATGCCTAACGAATATAAAGTTTTGCACGAATTAAAAGATATCCTGGTCCACAGGAATATCGTGAAGAATATGTAAAAGTGAAAAGTGAAGAGTGAAAAGTGAAGAGTGATTAATGTGTCTTTTGAATTTCGCTATTAACTATTGGTTTTTCACTCTCCGTTTTTCACTCTTCGCTTTTCGTTTTTCACTTTTCACTCTTCGTTTTTCACTCTTCTCTTTAAGGTTGTGGGGTGGTGCGCAGATATGGTTTGATGTGTGTGGCACCTTTTGGAAACTTCGCAGGGATATCTGCGTCCGGAACAGAAGGGAGAATGACTACCTCTTGTCCCTGAACCCAGTCAGCAGGAGTTGCTACACTATGATACATGGTCAGTTGTAGTGAATCGATAACACGCAGAATTTCATTGAAATTTCTCCCGGTGCTCGGCGGATAAGTGATGGTCAATTTTACTTTTTTATCCGGGCCGATAACGAAGACACTTCTGACGGTAGTCTTTTCAGCTGCACCGGGATTGATCATATCGTATTGCAATGCAATTTTTCGATCAGAATCGGCAATCAAAGGAAAATTAACTACAGTGTGTTGTGTCTCATTGATGTCTTTAATCCAACGTTCATGTGATTCGATAGGATCAACGCTTAAGGCAAGGACCTTGACATTGCGTTTATCAAATTCCTTTTTCAATTTTGCTACCTGTCCTAGTTCGGTAGTACATACCGGAGTGAAATCCGCAGGATGCGAGAAAAGTACACCCCAGGAATTGCCCAGATAATTGTAAAAATCAATAGGCCCTTCTGAGGTTTCAGCTTGAAAATTTGGCGCAATTTCGCCGAGTTTGATGGACATAGAAATGGATTTTAGATTTTAGAATTTGGATTTTTTGTGACGATAATGAAAAAGCCCTTCATCCGGGTAAGAACTGAAGGGCTTCTTTTATTTTTATTTCAAAAAAATAATCCGCTTCCGGTTCTCATTTGTCATTGAGTGTAACAACAATTAATGGAGAATAAGTGATTCATTGTTTTTTTCATGATAAAAAGCAAATATATGGTAGTTTGTTTCCTAATGTCAAGGGCCTTGTTGAAATTTACAGCCTGGTTATTGTAACAAATCAATATTCAAAAAGTTATGTCCATTACTGAAACTCAATTTTCCCTGCCGGGTCAGACAGGCTTTTACAGGGGTAAAGTCAGGGATGTCTATTATGTCGATGATTATCTCATCGCTGTAGCTACGGACAGAATATCAGCCTTTGATTTTATTCTTCCAAAACCTATTCCCTTCAAGGGGCAGGTGCTCAATCAATTGGCCGGATATTTTCTGGATGCCACAAATGATATTGTGCCAAATTGGAAAACAGAAATGCCTCATCCGAATGTCACGATAGGTGTCCGGTGTGAACCCATCAAGATTGAAATGGTGATCAGGGGCTACCTTGCGGGACATGCGTTAAGGCAGTACAATGCAGGAAGAAGGACACTTTGTGGAGAAGAAATGCCTGATGGAATGATGGCTAATGAAGCATTTCGAAAGCCAATCATAACTCCTGCGACTAAAGCCGAGAGTGGACATGATGTGGATATTTCAGGAGATGAAATTATTGAGCAGGAAATCGTGCCCAGAAATGTGTATAACGAAATGGTTAAAATCACAAAAGCACTTTTCAAACGAGGTACAGAGCTTGCAGAAAAACGAGGACTTATACTTGTCGATACTAAATATGAATTTGGCTGGTACAGGGATCAGCTATACATTATCGATGAAGTCCATACACCTGATAGTTCGCGTTATTGGTATGCTGCCAAGTATGAAGAAAATCAGCGAAACGGACAACCCCAGGAACAACTATCGAAAGAATTTGTCAGGGAATGGTTGATGTCAAAGGGATTCCAGGGATTGGAAGGACAAAAGATGCCGGTCATGGATGATGAATTTGTAGAGACAGTGAGTAAAAGATATATTCACCTATATGAGTTGATGACGGGAAATAAATTTAAGAAAGGTGACTCCAATCCAAAAGTCATCGAAGAGGCTATCAAAAAGGGAATTATGACATTAATTTAAGTCATAACCTTCTCCTTCGAAAAGTGATTTTCCAAAATTGAATTGGTTACAAACTTTGCATCGTCTGCTGCACCAAAAATGAGTGACGATTTGAGATTTCGAAGCCATGGTAGTCCATTGAAATAAAGTCCTTTGATAGATGTTATTCCATTTGAATGTATGGCTTTGCCTCTTTCATCCAGAACAGGAAGTTTTATCCAGCCAAAGTCAGTCTTAAAACCGGTGGCCCAAATGATCGAGGTGATATTATGAGTATTGAGGTCAAGAGTTGATTCAGGCTTATAATTTAAGAAACTGTCATCGGGCAAATCAGCTTCATCAATTTCCGGAGGTGCAGCATGAGTATTGGTTGCAAGAATAAACTGATCAATGCCACCTTTAACCTGGGCTGAAAAATGATCACCAAACTTTATGTTATCCTCCAGGTTATTATCGAACGCCAGGAAATTCTTATTGATATTATTCAGACGACCCAACAATATCACACCATGCCTGTGAAGTGATTGCAAGCTGATGGTATGGCCAAGTTCTCCTATGCCTGACATGAGCGGTGCTTTCATATTGACTTCGAAATCTTCAGCGGCTGCTGTAGGTTTATCGAAAAAATGTAAATCTGTCATCCATTCCATAATGTCTCGGCCCCTGTATTTTCGCGGGACACGGGCTACTGAACTCGTAGCCAGATAGACTTTTCGTTTTGCTTCAACTAAATCTTCGGCAATCTGAACTCCTGATGTACCGCTTCCAACTACCAGAACTGCTCCTTCAGGAAGCGCTGCAGGGTTTTTATATTCGATCGCATGGATTTGAAAAATATTTTGAGGCACTTGTTCACTCATGCCAGGTAATTGTGGATCGTTTTCAGCGCCTGATGCTATGACAACCTGTTTTGAAGACCATGTAATTTTTTTTCCATTTTGAATGGTCTCCACAATAAATTTATCATCAATAGGTGACTTATCAACAGAGATCACTTTTGTATTTTCCAGTACCGGAAGTTTATGATCATGTGCATAATTTACCAATCTATCTATGTACTGTGGTGCGGTAATGAAAGTTGTCGGACTATTATGTCCGGTTGGTTCATCCGGGAGTAAATTAAATTGATGTTGGGAATTTAATTTAAAAGAGTCCCATCTTTTAAGCCATGAGTCTCCGATAGTGCCTCGCTCAAAAACGACGTGAGAAATTCCGTTTTTCTTGAGGAAATAACTGGTACTCAATCCTGTCTGACCGGCCCCGATGATGATGACATCCAAAGTTTCATTGCTATTCATGATGTTGAGTAATGTTAAAAATGCTCAACAAAGGTAGAGGGTGGTAATCGCGGTTGCTATACCATATCTATGGGGTAGCGCTATTTGCTCAATATTGTCTTTAATGTTTGAATCACATATTCTATTTCTTCAGAAGTATTATAAGCACAAATACCCATTCGTGTAACTCCGCCCTGGGCGAGAAGCCCTAAAACTTCAACTGCTCTAATCGCATAGAAATGTCCGTCCCATGCACAAATACTTTTTTCTGCCAGGAGCTTACAGATATGTTCAGGAGAATTATTTTCTACAGTAAAAGCAAGAGTAGGGGCGCGTTGTGTTTCTTTAAGAGGTGGTCCATAAATATCAATTCCGTCAATATCGCGCAGGCCAAGATAAAGTTGTTGCGCAAGACCACGTTCATGCTTTTGAATTGTCCCCATACCGTTGATGATACGATCACGTTGTTGTTGACCTTCACCCAATGACTCAATAAAAGATACTGCTGCAGAAACACCTGCGAGTGCAGCATGATTGAGCGTACCTCTTTCTATCCGGTAAGGGGCATGCTGGTCCTGCACTCGCAACCTGTCTGTATCGAGACGATCTAATGCCCCGGGACGAGAATAAAGTATACCAACATGAGGTCCATAAAATTTATAAGCTGAGCATAACAGAAAATCACAATCAATCTCTTTGACATCTGTCAATAAGTGTGGCACAAAATGTACTGCGTCGACGACGAGTAAAGCCCCAACTTCATAGGCCATCTGACGGACACGTTCAATCTCATTGACTGTACCAAAAATATTCGAAGCAAGGCCTATGGCGATGACGCGTGTTTTTTCGCTGATCTTCTTTTCAAGATCTGCGTAATCAAGGCTACCATCTTCATCCAGAAGAACCTCGCGAACGACAATGCCGTGTCTGCGTTGTTGAAGCCATGGTCCCCGATTTGCTTCGTGATCTAGTTGGGTGATCAGGATTTCGTCACCCGGTTGAAGAGATCGCGTTATAGAGTTGGCCAGCACGAAATTCATGCTAGTCATATTTGAGCCAAAAGAGATGGTGTTTCCTCCCTCTGCACCTAAAAGAGCTGCTATTTGATTTCGAGCATAATCTATTCTTTCATCGGTTTCTTGTGATGTGATGAATTGGCCATGTGTATTTGCGTTGCTGAAAGCGTAAACTGATGAGATGGCGTCAATCACTGATTTCGGAACCTGTGTTCCAGCCGGCCCATCGAGATGGACTATAGGTCTTCCGTTAATGATTCGGTTAAGAGAAGGAAACTGACTGCGGAGGGAGTCATTCATTTTTGGTTCAGGTTGGTTAGTGATGCAAGTTAGTAAAAAGGCGAAGGCAATGAGAGAGGCGAAGGCGAAAGAAAAAGCAGTGATTGGTGATCAGTATTCTGTAAACAGAATTTAGTAGTCAGGATTCAATGTTTAAAAACTACGCATTACTGTTGATTAAAAAAAAGAGGAAAAGAGGGGACAAATTTGATGGGATAACTAAGCTTTCTAAACATCTAAATTTTCTAAACCTCCTAAACTCAAATTCTCCGCAGACATCATAAATTATCTAAAATCTGTCATTAAAGGATTTCCTGTGAATCATGGATTGAAACTTTACCTTTGCTGTCTTCGTTAAGAGCGCGAAAGATCTTTGAAATCAGGGGCTGACAGGAATCGACAGTAGAGTGTATCATGTCAGTAAGCATGCCGGGGAATGGTGATTCACCCCGTTAACAAATGGTCATCGACCAATAATTGGCGAGAATTCTTTCGCTTTGGCTGCCTAATTCAAGGAATTAGTTAGCCTTTATGCTGCCGGATCGATATCTGCTAGAACTGGTCGCGTATAACCAAATGCAGAGTAAGCCAAAGGGATGTCCCGACCGGAGGCCGACAATCAAGGGAACAGGATCGCACCGCGTCGTTACAGTACCTGGTGGGGTCTTAAATCCGATCTGTAACTAAGCATGTAGAAGGCTGAGGTGAGCTTTATCTGGACGGGGGTTCAATTCCCCCCAGCTCCACTTTATATTTACGATTTACGATTTTGGATTTTCGATTCAGAATTTATTTTTTCAGTACGGTACGTTATGATTTTTCACTAGAGTAAAATGGCAGCACTTTAGATTGGTCTTTCTTCATTAAACATCAGGGGACGGAAAATTCAGATAGTTCCTGGATCTTGTCTATTTTATGGAAACATTCGAACTGAATGGACGTGAATACATCGAGCTAAATAAGCTGCTCAAGATTATGCATCTGGTCGAAACAGGCGGTGAGGCTAATTTGTGCATTGAGAACGGGGAAGTAATAGTCAACGGGGTGGTCGAGATGCGTAAAAGGAATAAACTGCGAGACGGCTATGTCGTAGATTTTCAGCAAAAGAAAATTATGATCAGGACCTGAAGCATTTTGCCAACTAAATTGCCAACCAGTATCATCAAAACACTATTTACCTCGCTTACACAGCCTACGCTAGAGATGGATCAAGAGTTGGAAGATTAGTTTTCGTTCTGGATATTAATCCTAAGTTTGCGTCCATACAAAACTCACTTCATGGCGATGCCAAGGAAAATCTGCCTTATCTGCGTTGAAATTTTTGCATGGGGTAAATATGGAGGTTTTGGAAAAGCGACGCGCATCATCGGGAGGGAATTGGTGAAAAGGGGATATGATGTTTATGCCGTAGTACCGCGCAGAGAAGATCAGAAAGAAGAGGAGATATTGGATGGCATCAAGGTGCTTAGTTTCTTTCCATCGGAATTATTTTCTTCAGGTAAAATTTATGAGAAGATACAGGCAGATATCTATCATTCCTGTGAACCTTCTTTAGGAACATGGCTTGCCATGAAGCATGTGCCGAATGCAACTCATGTTGTAACAGCCAGGGATCCGCGGGAATGGAAAGATTGGCTCATGGAGTTTTCATATCCAAGCAAAAACAGGATCCAGGTCATCCAAAATTATTTGTACGAATACAGCTTCCTGGTCCGGAGATCAGTGCGTAATTCAGATGCATTGTTTGTTCCTGCACATTTTTTGAAAGAAAAGGCAAAAAGGATCTATCGCTACAAGTCCGAGATAGGCTTCCTTCCTACTCCGACCGAGGTTCCGGATCATGTCATCAAATCAGTACAACCCAGTGTATTGTATATGGGAAGAATTGACCCCAGGAAAAGACTTGAACTGATGCTTGAATTAGCCGGTGATTTTCCGGAAGTTATTTTTAAAATAGCCGGAAAAGCCAGGGTCCCGGAATATGAAATTCATCTCAAAAAAACGTACAGCAAATATTCAAATATTCAGTTTTTAGGATTTATCGATCAATTCGAAGGAGATACTCATACGCGATTATTATCGGAAGCATGGATTCTCATGAACACTGCTGTGCGTGAAGGATTGCCAAATTCTTTCGTTGAAGCTGCAGGGCATCGCTGTGCTATACTGAGCCAGGTTAATCCCGATCATTTTGCTGAAAAATTTGGGTTCTATGTGAAAGATGAAGACTTTCACGCGGGTCTTCATTCCCTGCTTGAAAACCAACTTTGGCGAAAGATGGGTGAAAAAGGATATGAATATGTCAATTCTACGTATGAAATGACGGCAGCCATGGATGCACATGAAGAAATGTACAATGAAGCGTTCCGGAGAAAAAATCATACCTGAGCGCAATATTAAATCGAAAGAAATATAAGGTTGTGACTTTCAGGTTTGGTCATGGGCGGGAAAAAAAATAACTTGCCGCGCTTTTATACTTAACCCTTTCCTCCCGTGGCTAAAAAAAACAAGAATTCCAATCCTGACCGAAAAAGTCAACCATCAAATAAAAATGTAAACACGATTCTTCAGGGATTTAAGTCAATCGGATACGGAATCCTTGGGGCTGCGGTATTTTTTTTGTTCAACCATATTTTGCTTTTCAGCCCTCCGTTATCCAGCGCATACACTATCACCTTTACGGTATTGTGTGGCGTATTAGCATTTGTTTGTTCCACGAAATTATTTCTTCCTTTTATTGATAAAATCACACCTATTTGTTTGGGCCTGGTCTTCCTGCAGGTTTTGGTGACGGTTGCACTTTCTTACAACTGGATTGAAACAAATGTAGCCTGGAATTATATCTCCGGGGGAGCTGCTATCCCACTGGGAATTGTCTGGTATTTTATTATCAGGCATGAAGTAGTTTCAGAGCCTGTGGATGGTTTTGTGTTTCCGGTGAAAAACCAATTCCAGGATAAATATTTCCGGATTCTTGCTATCACTGTTTTTTTGATTTGCGGCGTTTTGATTTTTTACCGGCTTGGGTTTTATGATATTTGGGAAGATGAGAATATGGTCATTAATGCAGCCATAGGAATCCAGCAACATGGACTTGATTATTTACAAGAAGGTTACGATCGCGTGTGGGTCCATTCATTGCTTATCTCCTGGTTTTTTGATTTGTTTGGTGTGTCCGAATTTACGGGAAGGTTACCTTCAGCGTTGTTTGGTTTGTTATTTGTCGTCGTTTGTTATTATTCATTCACGCGATGGTATGGATTGGGACTTATAGCAGTCTTATTGCCCCTGGTTTGCATGATGAACGACCGGTTTTTAATCTTATTCCGCTACATGAGGATGTATGCACTGTTGATTCCTTTATTTATTCTTGGTGTTTATATTTTATACCGGACGGTCACGATTCAAAATAAAGAAGTATTCTTCAGGGGGAAGAAAATACCGTTGTTGAATAATCGAATGTTCTACATCGCCGGCTCAATTTTTATGTTGTTGTTGCTCGCACATCTCCATAAGCTGGCCATGATTGTCTTGCCGGTGTTTTTCATATTTATTTGCATTCTAGCCTGGAAAATGAACACCAGGTATTTGAAATATTTTTTATTGGGAGTGATTGGTTGTGGAATAATATTGGCCTATTTAGCATTTGGACTTGAATTGGATTCCTTGCGCATGTTTCGGCAGGTAGCTGCGCTGACCATGGTAAAACATGGCTTCTATGAAGAGTATTACAGGTACATGCTGGACAATGGATTGCCTATTAACAGCACCATGATGACGTTAATCGGCGGCCTTGGACTTTTATCTGCAAACGTGTCAAAAGGGATTAAATCTATTGTAGGCATCAGTTACCTTCTTATCGGAATTGCACTTATCAGCATGATATACCTGATAGCGAGTGAAGGGCAGGATTACCGGTATATTGCCCATATTATTCCGTTTGCAGTGGCCATTCTTTTATTTGTTTGGTATCACAGCGGCAATTTGATTTTTAAAGGAGGAGCTAAATGGGCTCTAGTGCTCTTTCTGATCATTTCACTGCTTGCATTTAAAGCGGACTATAAGCGAGTTTATGTAAAACATCCTTGGGCTCCGTCATATTCTATTGTTTATAAGACTTTAAAAGACAAATACAGGAAGGGAGATGCTTTATTTGCACAAAATGTAAAGACTTATTACCTGGATCCTGAAAAATTAGCCGGTAATCTTTATCATCATGTGCCCGGCAGGAAAGAATATACTTTGGACCAATTTAAACGTGATATTGCATTTGCTCAACGTGGATGGGTGATGTGGGACAAACATAAAGTCTATCAATGGCGGGATGATGTCATAGTCTACATCTACCAGCATTTCAGGCCATATCATGGTGGTAAATTTGATGATTATGGGGTGGAGCTTTGGTATTTCGATGAATCTATGATTCCTAAAGACGACAAGTAAACATTAAAATTGGCCAAAGCAAAGAAAAAGTCACTCAAATCAGATAAATCTGTTCAGCAGGGGACCGCACCTGTTTGGCCATTAAATGAAAAGCAGACATTTATATTGTTTTGCGGTTCTTCGCTTGTCCTCACCCTGATCCTTTTTTCAAAATATTTATTTGGACCTGCATTATTTATTTTCAATGATGCGGGCTCGGATACGCTCACCATGTTCTATCCTGATTTGGTTCAGGCGGCCAGGTATTGTCGTGAAGTTGGAATTCCCTCCTGGTCTTTTTATGTCGGCATTGGCAGTAATACTTATCCGGGGATGTTGTTGAATCCTTTTCATTGGGTGTATATCCCGATGAGTGCTGTGACCATTGCATATAGTATTGCATGGGTCCAGGCAGCGATATTGTTTTTAACCGGCCTTGTATTTTACAGATTTCTTCGGGAAGCGTTGTTTTCTTTACCGGTTTGCATCATCGGTGCCATGCTTTATGCATTTGGTGGCTACCTGGTCGTAGGAAGCAGTTGGTATGGTCATTCCGTGGTGATATTTTGGATGACCTTATCTTTTTTAGGATTCGAATTATTATTACGAAAAAAGAATTGGTGGCTTTTTATTATTCCGTTTATCATGATGCTGGATGTGCGGAGTTATTTCCTTATTTTATTTATGATCCTTTATTCCGTGATCCGTTATTTGGATGTGTATCAATTTTCTGTCAGAGAATTGTTGATGGGATACAAACGGTTAGCTATTTGCGGAATATTCGGAGTCTTGATTTCTTTACCATTTATAGGTGGTCAGTGGCATAAATTTGCATATAGTCCGCGGGTATCCGGAAAAGTTTCTTTCAGCGAACATCTTTCTTCAAATTTTCCATTTAGACCTGCATCAGCGTATCATAATCTAACAGCTTTTTTTAGACTGCTTTCTAATGATGCATTGGGAACAGCTAATCAATTTCATGGATGGAAAAATTATCTCGAAGCGCCTTTATTTTATATTGGATTAATTACCATTTTGCTCGTGTTCCAGTTTTTTGCATTAGCCAAAAGAAAGAGAAAGTTATTATACGGAGCACTCTTAGGAATATGGCTCTTTATGATCATTTTTCCATGGTTCAGGTTTGCATTTTATGGATTTGCAGGTGATTATTATAAAGGAGCACTTTCATTATTTATCCCATTCAGTTTATTATTTATTGGGTTATCCGGATTACAGGAAATCATCAATGGGAAAAAACCAAATTTGATTGTTTTAGGAATTTCATACATGGCGCTCGTTATTTTCACCTGGTTCCCTTATCATGAATCCAAAATCACAATATCATCTGCCGTTCAATTGCAGGTAACTTTATTTTTAACCTTATATGCACTTTTGATATTGATGATGGCCAAAGGCATGATGCGTAAAATGATTTTACCCGTCATTTTCACTGTTGTAACCATTGAAGTGGGTTTGTTTTCATGGCCTGCACTGAATGACAGGGGCCCGATCACTAAAACGGATTTACTGCATAAAAAATACCAAATTGATGATTCCATCGAAGCTGTAGACTATCTCAAAAAAAATGATACTGATTTATTTTACAGGATGGATAAATTATACGGTTCTGTGAAAACAGGCTATAACGATGCTATGATCCAGGGATATTTCGGTACGAAAATGTATCAATCCCATAATCATAAAAATTATGTCAGGTTCCTGGATGAAATGGGAATTATTGATGGCAGCGAGGAGAGAAATACCCGTTGGTTGATGGGGTTATCCAATAATCAATTTCTTCATCCGTTGTTTTCTATTAAATATTTATTATCAAACGGAAGTAATTCTTCACCGGTCAATTCAACTTTGTATTTACCAATAGGTAATAAAGGAAATATTCAGATTTATAAGGATAAATATTTTCTTCCATTCGGAATTGCTTTTGATCAATACATTGATTATGATGATTTTAAAAACCTGCCTGTTGATTCCAGGCAGAGTGCCATTTACCAGGGCATTATCCTGGAAGATGATGTTCACGAAGATAATTTTAAAGTTCCGAAAGTCCCGTTTACATCTTTAACCGGGGGAGTTAATGCTGCACTATCGAGCCTTTCTGCATTGGCAGGAAAATCAATGAAACTTGAATATTTCAATCAAAATAGAATCATAGGAAGTATCAATATCGATAAACCTTCAGTGATTTTTTTCTCTGTTCCTTTTGATAGTGGATGGAAAGCTAAAGTGGATGATACTCAAAAGGAACTTTGGCAGGCGAATATTGGATTCACAGGACTCTATGTTGAACCGGGTAAACATGTAATAGAACTGTATTATGAACCATCTTTATCCAGGACCGGTTGGTTTGGAGTGCTGGCAGCTTTCCTTCTCGGATTTATGATTTACAGGAAAAAGGATTTGTTCTGGAAATAATAAATAATCTCTTTGCCCCTCAATCCCCTAAAGGGGACCTTTATTCTCCTCATTACCATAAGTCTCAGATCCACGTGATAGGAGCCATTTATAATCTGATTTCTTCAAAATAAAAATATCGCTTCCATTGAGTTCTAATTTCCGTGTCACATGATAAATTAAAAAAAATGATGTAGCACCGTAAGCTGCGACGGTCGCAATAGATGCTCCTACGATACCAAAAGGTGGTATCAATAAAAAATCCAGTAATACAGTAACGATCACGCCGCCCCATGACGCTTTAATGGCAAGGTCAATGCGGTTTATGGCTTTAAAATAATTAGTAAAAACCAGGCGCTGAGAAAGAAAAATGATTCCGATCGCTAAAATTTGGGATGCAGGAACAGCTTGCGAAAATTGGTGACCAAATATGAGCGGAATAAAAAACCATGATGTCCCTGCAATTCCAACGGCTGCGGTTAAGGAAATAAAAAAATTCAACCTCGCAATTCGACCCACCATTATTTTATGCTGATCAGTAGAAGAACCGGCCAGGTAAGGAAATAAAACCTGGTTGAACGGTGTCAATGCTTCGCTGACGAAATTAGTCATCTGGCTGGCCAGTCCGTATTGTCCTAACGTGGCAATTCCCCTGAAGAATTCAACAAACCAAACATCCAATCTTTTATTGAGGAAATGGCCGATCGTACTTAACAGATTTTTTGAAGAATAAAGGAATACCGGTTTTTTATATAAATGAAAATCTCTTGAAAACTTAATTTCCTTTGTATTAAATAATATTAATAAACCCAACAACAACAAGAAAGACTCATTGACCAATATTATTTTAAAATAAGTGGTCAGGGCAAAATGGTATTGTTCATTTAAAGACAAATAAAATATGGTGGCGTAAACCAGAACAGGTAATAATTGAATGACAGTAATATAAAGATTAAATGCTTTGAATTTAAATAACCCTCTCAGCGCTGATTGAATTATAGCCGATGTGGTCCGTAGCATAAATGAAATGACCAAAAAACAAAAGAAAAAGAAGATGGGTTGTCCGGACGGAATAAAAAGATGATCTCCTCCCGGAATTAAAAATACAATAAGGCATAAAATCAAAGCAAAACTGAGGACAGAAACCAGGAGATACAATGTGACTGTACTGATCACTTTATGATTGTCATATTGCTTATTCGAAAGAAAAAAGGTCAGCGAACCATCAAGCTGGAAACCAATAACCGTAATAAATAGATTCAACCCGGCATAAATAAAAGTATAGACTCCATTTCCTTCCGGGCCCAGCAATCTTGTCAGCAATACAACGGAAATGAAACCAAGGCACATTACCGGAATGCGGCTTAACAAAGTCATCTGTGTATCTCTTTTCAGATGACTCATTTTCGCTGAGTTGATATGAAGAGATCGATATACCTGTTGGTAATGGATGACCAGGGATATTTATCCAGTGCTCGTTGCCTTGCAGCTTTCATAAAAGACAATTGTAAAGCTTTGTCCTGGATTAACGTGTTCAGTGATTGAGATAAAATATCACTTTTTCCGGGCGAGATACATACACCTGCAGCATCAACGGTCTCAGGACATCCTGATACATCAGAAGTAACCACAACACAACCGGAGGACATTGCTTCCATCAATGAAGTGCTTGCATTTTCATTGGAAGATACAAGGCAATAAAATGTGGCTTGTGACAAAAGTGATTTGTAAAGATCATCTCTATTGTCGATCCAGCCATGGAATACAATCGGGGTACGTGAGTTTTGTGCAAGTTCTTTCAATCGATGCATCATGGGGCCATCACCACAGATGTGAACTGTGTAACCAATGTTTTCATTTGAAACTGCTTCAATCAAATGATGAAACCCTTTCCTGTCCAAAAGTCGCCCTGATGAAACGATCATCTTTTGTTTTTCACCCGGAATAAAATAATCCGTATTAATTCCATTAGGGATATGAATGACTTTAGGATTTGGAGCACCGGTGACTTTTTGAATCAGGGAGCCCAAATAAAGTGAAGGCACCACAATCGCAGCACTGTACTTAATGATCGACCTGATCAGCGGAGGGGATATCAAATGAAGCAAATAAAACCGGTCAGGATTGAAGCCCGGTACATCGCTTCCATGCGCTGTGATGATGAATGGAATGTTGTAATTTTTGAAAACCCACCTGGCGAGTATGCCGGTAGGAATAATAAAATGCGCATGGCAAACATCAAATGGATTCTTCAGCAGGAATTTTTTTAGAAAACGACGAGCAGCGAGAATAAATGAAACATGTTCCAGGGGATAAGAAATATGTTTTTTCGTTCTCCGGCAAGGCACTCGATAAATGGAAATGCCATCAACAAATTCTGCAGAAGGCAGGCCTTTGAAAGACATCGTAACGACTGCCACTTCATGTCCCCTGAGCAAATAATTTTTATTGATTTCATGCGCCATGGGGGAGGCACCTCCGCCCAAAGGAGGATATTCTATCGTCAGAACTAATATTCGCATGGCCTGTTTATTCGATCCATGATAATATTCTTTTTTGACCCGGAGTCAGAATCGTTTTCCATTCATCATCCTGGTGAAATCCTTTGAAATTTCCAGTAAATTCTTTTCGAGTTAAGGCATTTCCGGAAATCACATGATGATTAGAATGATTTTCATAAGCGGGAGGCACAGGTATCGAAAGAAATGTTGAAATGGATGCCGCAACATCAGGATATGATCCATAAAAATCAGTATAATCCAATTCGAGATATTGCAGATGATTCCTTTTTAGAAAATATTTTATCAATTGATTATTGACAAGTATGGATGCCAAAGAATGCAAGAATTTACCTTTGCGTTTTAAAAATGAGGCCACATTTGGTTTAAGAGGACGTTTAAGCCAGATGATTTTGATGTCCCTGCTTTTGGATGTATGAAGCCAGCCGTTGAGAAGCCAAATACTTTTAGAACTGTCAACCATATATTTAGTCCCTGGATAAGAACGAGTCACTTTTTCGCTTACAGAACGATAAAAGTATTCTAATTTTTCAATAGCATTTTTAGATAATATTTTATTTTGCCTGAATAACAATGAAAAAACTGAACGGGGTTTCACGTCTTCAAAAACCGATTTTTTAATTTCGTTTAATTGGGCAAAATAATCACCGTAAAACGTGCAAGTGCTGACCGGCTGACCACATGAACAGGATCTTTCTGCCAACCATGTTTTAATTTTTAATTCTCCGACGTAAACAATATCCAGATTTGAACTTAGAAGGAATCCAAGCAATGTAGATCCGCAGAAACTATTGCCTACGATGTAAATCATAGGAAGCGTTTCGGAAGTATCTTTTATAGCTAGTTGAGTCCTTGTCTCTGATAACATGGCCGATGGTGTCAGAGGCCGAAGATAATTTTAAAAAAGTTGATAGCCCTCTTTGAACTGGAAGGATATACTTCTAATCCTGAAATCAGGTCTTCCTTTTCTTCTTTTCTGCGGCGGGAAACAACACATTATTGAGAATCAGTCGATAACCGGGGCTATTCGGGTGCAAACTGAGATCGGTGTCAGGGTCAGTCACATAATGTCGATAATCTTCGGGATCATGGCCGCCATAAAATGTCCAGGTACCAAATCCATATTCGCCATGGATGTAGCGCACTTCATTTTCAGGTTTATTTTCACCGAGAATAAGTACATCGGACTTGATATAATTTTTATCGAACGCCGTTGTTTGTCCCATGAATCCTTTTACGGTCCTGGTGTGATTTTGAGTGAGCATCGTAGGAATCGGGTCCCACTTAGCAGAAAAATCAAATAAAGTGAAATAATCGTGCTCCGGACTTACACTTCGATCACGATGATCAATGGAAGAAAACTCATATTCCATCGGATTCGTCACAAGCGTAAAATCTTTGAAAGCAAAACATTTGCTGTAATCAAGTTTGGATTGTGCATCAGGGTCAGCGGGATCTCCATCAAAAATATCTGCACAGATATCCAGACCATCAGCGGCCAAAGCAATATCATACGAATCCGTTGCACTGCACATCGCAAACATAAATCCTCCACCACCGACAAAATCACGAATTGTTTTTACCACTGCAAGTTTCAATTGAGATACTTTGTCAAATCCGAGACTTTTAGCCAATTCTTCCTGCCGTCGCTGATTTTCTTTATACCACGGCTGCATGCTGAAGGACCGGTAAAATTTTCCATACTGGCCGGTAAAATCTTCATGATGGAGATGAAGCCAGTCATATTGTGCTAATTTTCCTGCAAGGACTTCTCGATCATAGATTTTGTCATATGGAATTTCAGCGTAAGTCAATACAAGCGTAACCGCATCATCCCACGGTTGAATTCGTTCACCATTCGTATTATAGTCGGGAGTGTACACTGCAATTTTTGGTGCCACTTCCAGTTTTATAGTTTCCTGGTTCACTTCAGGATTGCTGATCTCTGTTCGAATTTGCGCAAATTCACCATCTGAAATCACCTGGTAGGTCACATCCCGTGTCTTACATTCTTTTTCAAATAAATCATTGTGGACAAATGCAAATGAACCACCCCTGTAATTGAGTAACCAATAAGCTTCAACACCTGAATCAAGAACCCAGTAAGTGATCCCATAAGCTTTGAGGTGATTTCGCTGAGTTTCATCCATCGGAATGAGGATATAAGCAGCCTGCATTCTTTGCGTCACGAGGAGAAAACTGCAAACGAATAGAAAAGACCTGAATAACGAAACCTTGCTCATTGCAACACAATTGATTAACACCCAACAAAGATATTCTTAAAACGTCCGAAAGGTTCAAATATTGGACATCCGATTTGGGTATACTTTCGGGGCTGGTTGGATATTTTTTCAATCTTTGTGGACGTTTACCTTAAATCTCAATTTCATTTAATAGACTGATAGCGTGCAGAATCTGAGTTGGCAATATCCTTTGTGGTACCTTATTTTATGCCTGTTCGCGGGAGTAGGGGCTGCCATTTTCCTTTATTTCAGGGACATGACCTTCAATGATCAGCCTGCCTTGCTTCGATACCTGATGGCTTTTATACGGGGATTGGTCGTGACGGTGTTATGCAGTTTATTGCTGGCTCCTTTACTTAAATTGCTCCAAAACCGGACTGAACCTCCTGTGATCATCCTTGCCCAGGACCAATCTGCAAGCATAAGGACTGCCCTGTCGAAGACTGATTCAACTGCGTATATAAAATCACTTGATGACCTGGATAAACGTCTTTCTGAAAAATTTGAAGTACATCGCATTGGATTCGGCCAGGAAATCAAAGAGCTTAAAAAAGATGAGCCCTGGATCCTGCATGATAAAGCCAGTGATATCGGCGAGTTAATGACGTATGTGCAGGAGCAATACCGGGGACAGAATGTGGGTGCAGTTATCCTTGCCAGTGATGGAGCTATCAACCGGGGAAAAAATCCAATTTATGTTCCACTAAGCCAGAAAGCTCCGTTGTATACAATAGCCCTGGGAGACACGATCAAGAAGACTGATTTGCAAGTGAAGGATGTCTTCAATAACAGCATCGCTTATCTCGGTGATAAATTTTCTATGCAGGTTGATCTGTCGGCAGTTCATTTAAAAGGAGCTACTACAACTCTGGAAATAAAACATATCAAGGACAATAAAGATGAACTATTAGAAAGCATTCCGATCAGTATTGATGCAGATCCCTGGTTTGCAACGAAGGAAGTAATACTTGAAGCTAAAGAAGTTGGAGTCCAACATTATAGAGTTCAACTCAGCCAGGTTCGAAATGAAGTAACTTATACCAATAACGTCAGGGACTTTTTTATTGAAGTCATCGATAGCAGGCTCAGTGTTTTAATTCTCGCCAATAGTCCACATCCGGATCTTGCTGTCTGGAGAGCTGCATTACTTGGAGAACGCAACTATGAAGTTGACATTCACATGGCCACTGACATCACTGTGGATCAATTGAAAAAATATGATCTTGTCATTTTGCATCAATTGCCATCTGTCAAAAATCCGATCCAGAATATTCTGAATGAACTTGATAAAAAAGGAACACCGCGGATATTTATTGTTGGTTTTCAAACAGATTTGAATGCCATAAACCAGGCGCAGCCAATATTAAATATCGTGGGTGGAGGTAACCGTACACCGAATGATGTCACCATGGTGCTGAATCCTGCATTCAATCTCTTTAACCTGTCGGATGATGCAAAAGCCAAGATCCCTTCATTCAGCCCGATGCTCTCACCTTATGGGGAATATTCGGCTTCTCCTTCAGCAAAAGTGATGGCGTATCAAAAAATAGGAAGTGTTGATACGCAGTATCCTTTGGTTCTGATGGGTGAAGCGAATGATAGAAGAACGTGTGTTATAGCAGGTGAGGGTATCTGGAAATGGCAATTGTATGATCAGTTGCAAGACGGATCCAGGGAGATTACGTATGAAGTATTAAATCAGATCTGTCAATATGTCTCGACGAAATCCGATAAGCGGAAATTCAGAGTCACATCTTCTAAAAAGTTGTATTCAGAACTCGAGGACATTTCTTTCCAGGCTGAATTGTATAATGATAGTTATGAATTGATTAATTCTTCTGAGGTTTCATTAAAGATCAGGAATCAGCGCGGGGAGGATTTTGATTATACATTCAATCCTTCAGGACAATCTTATGCATTGCAAATTGGCCGTTTCCCGGAAGGGAATTATACCTGGACTGCATCCACAGAACTCAATGGCATTCATCTGACCAGTGATGGAAAATTTGTGATTCAACCTGTTCAATTGGAGACACTTGAAACAACAGCGGATCATGGATTACTCAGACAACTGGCTACAATGAATGGTGGAAAATTAGTTTATGCCAATGAATTATCTCAATTGGGTGATTTGATTTTGAAAGATGACAATATCAAACCGGTATTATACAGCAGTAC
Source organism: uncultured Saprospiraceae bacterium (assembly GCA_963746195.1). Classification (GTDB taxonomy): domain Bacteria; phylum Bacteroidota; class Bacteroidia; order Chitinophagales; family Saprospiraceae; genus Opimibacter. Next base: position 1,335,817 of record CAVVAS010000005.1, read on the forward strand.
GCAGACAAGGCCGTTGATTCATCTCAAGTGGCTTTGCTTGATTTTGATTGGGTCACTTTCTCTGGAGTGGTTTTTGAGGAGGTATTATGGGGGATACTAAAAAGTCAGTTGTGAGTTGTGAGTTGTGAATGGTCAGTAGTCAATAGTGAGTGGTCAGTAGTCAATAGTGAGTTGTCATTAGTCAGTGATGAGGTGTTAATCGTAATTTGTAAATCGTAAATCCAAAATGGCGAATTCATCCAACCGAAACAGAGTTGTAACGCTTGACGAATTTATTCTAAAGCAGCAGAAGGAATATACAAGCTCTACCGGTGAGCTTACCAATCTGCTTAGGGATATTGGTGTTGCCGCGAAAATCATAAACAGGGAAGTAAATAAAGCGGGCCTTGTCAATATCCTTGGAGTGGCTGGTTCTGAAAATGAATCAGGTGATACAGTGCAAAAACTTGATATCTATGCCAATGATAAACTCATCGAATGTCTTGGAAACAGTGGTGAGTGTGCAGCGATAGCTTCTGAAGAATTGGAATCGATCGTACAGGTTTCACCGGTTGCAAATAAGAAACCTAAATATGTGGTCTTATTTGATCCATTGGATGGCTCAAGTAATATTGACGTGAATGTATCGGTGGGTACGATATTTAGTATTTACAGGAGAGTTTCAGATTTGTCCGGACCAGCAACGTTGAAAGATTTTCTGCAACCAGGTACAGCTCTGGTAGCGGCAGGTTATGTGTTGTATGGAACATCCACGATCCTGGTTTATACGACTGGTCACGGCGTCAATGGATTTACGCTTGATCCATCGATTGGTGAATTTTGTCTTTCTCATGAAAACATAAAGATCCCGGAAGATGGGGCTTACTATGCTGTCAACCAGGGATATTATTTGAAATTCGATCTTGAGATGCGGCGATATATTGATCACTGTTCGGAGATGAACTTTGGATTGAGATATATTGGTTCGATGGTTTCTGACATTCACAGGATCATGATCCAGGGTGGAATTTTTCTTTATCCGCATACCCGGAAATATCCAAAAGGAAAACTGAGACTGCTGTATGAATGCAATCCGATGGCAATGATCGTGGAGCAGGCGGGAGGAATTGCCATTTCATGTGATCTGGACAGGATACTTGATATGCCGGTCAATGAATTGCATCAGCGCGCTACGATTTCTATCGGAAGTCCGAAGATGGTAAAGGAGATGAAGGCTTTTGTGGAGAAGTATAGTGCCTCTGTTAAATAGTGAGAGGAGTGAGAGAAGTGTGCTTCGACCAGCTAGTCTCATCCTCGTGCTACAGCTCAGCAACCGAAGAGTGAGAGATTGCTTACCTGCAGTTAATAAACTGCTTGTGATAAATTCACAAAAGAATGAGTCAAGGATATTGATTTGAAGTTGAAAACTTCAAATAGCTTCAATTAATAAAAAATATTTTGACTACAAATTTTATTATAACATAAAACCTAGGACCTTAAACCAAACCGGCTGCTTTTACTCGCCGAAGTTCCGCAGGTGCTAACAAGGAACGAAGGAGAGCCTCGACCTTCAACCAATGGCCAAATTTCAGTGATCATCTCCCTCTGTCCCAAAATTGATGTAGGGCAATATTTTGTTGCACCAATTTGAATCCGGTGGATAAACTTTTCTGAAAGATGAAGCATCGGGGAAAAAACCATGTTGCTTTTTATAGGCTTTAATCAGCCGGATAAATTTTTTACTCAGGTAAGGTGTCTTTATTGAATCTAAATTGACTTCGTTGATCAATAACAATCGGGGTGTTCCTGAAACGGTCAGATGATCTTTTATTTTTTCTAAGGTTACAGGAGGTAATCCATAGCAATCCTTTAATTGATCAACACTGAGAAAACCACCGAGGGCATCTCTGAATTTTATAATTCTTTCTGCGAAGACTTCGCCTATTCCATCCAGAGATTCAAGATCATCTGTCGAAGCCTGGTTGAGATCAATGGTTTTGAAAACTGGTTTTTCAGGATATTCTTTTTCTGCAATCGGAATATTTTTTTTGGAAATCGTATCAAAGAGGATGTAAGGCAATGCATTCTGCAATTGCAAAGAATCCATTCCGTAGATTTTCAACAGTTCTTTTTCATTGGTGATATGGCCGCCAACTGAAATGAATTTTTGAATATGATAAGCTACTTTTCGTGATAGACCCATTGAGGTTAATTCATCAACGGATGCAGTTGAGATGGGCAGAGGTGAGGATGGAGGTGATTGTTCCTGTTCTTCTTCGTATGAGGAATATTGCTTTTCAGTTTGAAATTCTGATTTACCCTTCACATTTTTAGTGCGAGAGTAGGCTTCATTATTGTCATTCGATCGATTGAAGTGGGAGTTGCTTTTATAGCTACCTTTTTTTTCTTTAAATCCGCCATGCTCTGAAGGAGGAGAAATGTAAGAGAATGTTTTTTCTCCGGAAGGCAATAGGTGTTTTATTAATTCCCATCCTAATAAAATAACGACAAATGATATCAGGTAGATCCGGTCAGTTCTGGAGATCGTATAATGGTATTCCTTTTTCATATTGTCGTGATGAAATAGCCATCGCGATCAATATCATGATAGGGCATTTGATTTTCTTCCAAAAAAGTTTCAATTAATGCCTTCAGTTTTCGATCAAGGCTTGCCGGTATAACGACTTTTACTGACGGATGATCATGAAGAAATTCGCGGAGATCTTTAACATCCGGACATTGATTGATCACGATGTATTCTAAAATTGATTCACACACCACTGAATCAGGTAAGCCATTCCAAAAAAGAATCGAACAGTAATTTGCGGTGAGGACCGATGATTTGAAATTAATTTCTTTGTCTTCAAATTCCTGTTCAAGACAAATATTGGTCACATCGATCACATCCCTGTGACATCGGTATCCTCTTGTTGCAAATTCAATGCTGCCCTGTGAAATATCGCAATCATAGATTGAAATGCATCGACCATGAATAGTCAGGTCGGCAATAAGTCCTTTGTACGAATGATATATGACGAATTCATCCTGTGACCATTGTTGTGTCCGATGACATCCCAGGATGATCAAGGTCAGGCAGCCGCATGCATAAGCCAATTTTTTTCCAATAGACCACTTGAAGACAAGAGCAAATGAAAACAAGATAGACATCGTCATCAGGAAAAAAACACCAAATGCCGGCATTGAATAATTCATTTCCGGATTGAGATTAGCCATCCATTTCATACTTTGAATAAAAGCTATTCCAATCCAGTCAAGTAATGTCCATAAAAACCCAAAATGTAAAAAAGCTAAGGCCACATTAATCAATGCTCCGAATACAATCAGGTAACCTGCAGGTATTGCCACAAGACTGCTTAAAATAAATGTCAGCGGAAACTGATGAAATTGACGGAGAAGAATCGGTAAAATAAATACCTGCGCGACAATTGATAAAACAGTTATTTCCCAAATCCTGTGCAAAAGAATATGTTTGAATGAAATACTCCGGATCATTGCTTTTGAATAAAGAAGTATTCCGGCCATTGCCAGGAATGAAAGTTGAAAACCGACATTCTGCGAGACATAAGGGTTGATCCAGATCATCATGAAGGCTGCGAAACCCAGCAAATTCCAAATTTGAGTATTCCATCCCATTGCCTTTCCGAACAGAAATAATATGATCATCAATCCCGCCCTGACCACTGCAGGACAAGCGCCGGTAAGACCGACGTACAACAATATGGCAAGGGTGTAAGAAATAAATCTCAGCAGCCTTCGAAGGAATGAACCTGCTCCGGGTTGGCCCAGAAAAAGAAAAAGTATGCTGTAGATGATGGCGACGTGCATTCCTGAGACAGATAAAACATGCATGGCTCCTGAATCTGCAAATGCATCGCGCACATCATTGTCCATGTCAGATCGATCGCCCCAAACAAGTGCATTGGTCAGTTGTGCCACTTGTGGAGAAATATTATTTCGCACCATGGTGGACAACGATGTTTGCCATTGTGCAGTGAGACGCGATATTGATTTTTCTGTGATGCTATCTTTCAGGATATCTTGTTCTTTGCAGTACATCTGGTGCCGAATGCCAATCGTGTTGTAATATTCTCTTGCATCAAATGCATATGGATTGAGAGGGCCTCTGATGGCGGAAACAAATCCTCTGACCATCAGGATGTCGCCGGGGAAATAATTTACCGGCTCTTTTAAGTTGATGAAAACAAGAATATACCTGTCGGTGTAAATATTTTCATTGTCATCTTTCTCATTGGCAAGAATCAGCTTTCTGCATTTGAGTGTGACAGATGAATTTTTATTTTTCAACATCTGGTCTACCTCCAGTATGCCATGAAGAAATACAGGTTGATCGAATAGTGGGGCAGGGTAAAGATCTTTGTTGAATTGCTGAAATCGTAAAATGCCGGCAATGAAAATCAACGCAGCGATAACTAGTGTAGAAATAAACTGGTGTCTAGGCAAATACCGAAGGATACTAGACACACAACAAATAACACACAGGCACCAAAGTGAAATGGTGAGCCATTCTTCCATGGATGTTCCTATAAACTCAGCGATCCTGAAAGAAAAAAGCAGCATAAGTGCAAACCACAAAAACGGGCTATTCCTGAGGTTGATCATTGTTTTACCGGTGTCAACCTATAATGTCCCGAGAGGGATGAAATGTTACCCTTAAAACGTGGATTTTTCTTTAACTGTATGAAAATTTTGAACCACATAGGCACATAGTTCATATAGAAAGTCACATAGAAAAATTGGTCTAAAGGTTTTGGTCTTGGCAGCCGGTTTAGTCAAAGGTCCTAGGCTAGAGTAATTCAATATTTATTTTTTAAGCGGCTTCTTAAGTTCCTTAAGTTCCTAAGTGGTAAAAAGGAAATTTAGAAATCCCCATTTTGAACCACTTAGGAACTTAAGAAACTTAGAAAAAACTTAGGAAAAAAGGATCAATAACCCTAAATCGCAGCAGAAATTACAGTGTGGCACACCTAGGTGTGCCACACCTAGGTGTGCCACACTGTCATAACTCCCTGATAAATCACGATGTTAGAGTGTGTCGGTTGGCACAGGTTTTGGCAAATTTGGAGCCTTCTGAATTTTTTGGCATGGTTTTGTACCTCTAACCCAGGAATCGACCTTAATATTCTTGAAGAAGAAGTATCTGGCATACCTGGCGTTACTGGCCGGATGGATTATTTTTTGCTACTGGCTGTATGCCAAGGAGCTATTTCCGCGATTTCACGGGCAGCAGGACACTAATGCCCCTTTATTTATTAAGGACTTGGCCTTGCCTTTGGCTTTCAATTGGGGATCTGATACTCCTTTAGCCGGCAAAGGCTACCAGGAATTGATAGATGGAATAAAAAGAGCAGACTCGCTGAAGGACGTCTTCATCTTTACGGGTTTTTATTTCCGGGATGAGGAATTATCGATTCCTTTGGACGAAGCCCTGGCAAGAAACAGGGTCGATCGGTTGGTGCAAATAACGAAGCTGAATCCGGAAAGAATATTGGTCCGGGTGATGCCACAGGAAATAAATGCTGACGTGAAAGCCAATCCATTTGAAGCGATTGGCATCGAACGGATAGCAGTGAGTGATGTGTTGCGTTTGGCTGGAGATACAATTGAATTGTGTTTTCCGCTGAAGGACTCTTTTGAACTCCCCCCTTTTTTATTGAATCGCGTGGATGCATGGTTGGATTCGCATTCCGCGAAAAAAGATGGTCAGTGCTTTGTCGTAGGTATTGCTGATGGAAGCGGCATTGCTGAATCTTCCGATGTGGCTTTGGACAGGGCAGAAGTGATCAAAAAAATGATGATCGAAGCTGGATGGAAAGAAGATCACATACAACTTTCTACCGGGCAGCGAAATAATCCCCGTGCAGTCCGGAACAGATGTGTGATCGTTTATTTTGAATAAAGAAAATAATGATTATGTATTGGCTCGATATTTTTAATGACAACATCATATTGGTTGCAGAGACTTTAGCCATCCTCATTGGCTCGATGCTGATGGGTATCCTGCTGAGTTATCTCTATTGGGGCAGCTTAAAGAAACAAGTGACAAAACTATCAAACAACCTTGATCTTGAAAGAGACTCGGCCATTGATTTGAAAGACCAGATCAAACAACTGACGACAATCAAAGGGCTTTTACAATCTGAAATAGTCGATGCAAAATTGAAGAGTGATGCCCAGGGTAAAAAGATATACGATCAGCAGCAACAACTCTTTGATCAGCAAGGACAAATCGGGCAACTTGAAACATTATCTAAAAATCAAAAAGATTCTCTTGACGAACTCAATTCGACAATTGATACCTATCAGCAAAGGTTGAGAGTCATAGAAGATGAATTACTTCAAACCAAAAACGTAGCAACGCCATTGAAAAGAGTCGTTGCCGCAGCTGCTACCCGAGCCAATTATGAACATGTCAGTAAATTGCTTGGAAGGCAGGTGACTGAAAATGATCTGACGATTGTACATGGCATTGGTCCTAAGACGGCTTCATTGCTTCACGATCATGGAATAAAAACATGGGCTGACCTTGCAGGGATGTCCTCGAAGGATTTAGGCAAAATCCTTTTTGAAGCGGGTGGTGTCTATAAATCACTTGATCCTAAATATTGGCCAAAACAAGCGGTCATGGCTGCAAAAAGTGAATGGCGAAAGTTGAGGGTGTTTCAGGAGACGCTGAAGAATGGAGATTAAGAATATTGTCGATTTTATTTAAAAGACCTGGACAAATTCATGACTTTTAGTCAACAAAAGATATCTCTCCGTTGTCCTATCTTGCATCCCAAACCCTGAATCCGCTTGCAACATCTCAAATCGCTCAATAAGTACTTCTGGAAGTATAAATACCACCTCCTTCTTGGTATCATCTTTGTCGCTGCCGGCAATTATTTCCGTGCTTGGCAACCCCAGGTCGTCCGGCAGGCCCTTGACTATGTCTTGAGTCAATTAAAACTATACAATGCCGCCGATGCTCCCGGAAAGGAAGTGATCCTACATACCCTAAGTGGTGCATTGCTTCGATTTGGTGGCCTGGTATTGCTCCTTGCATTGATCATGGGTATTTTCATGTATTTCATGCGCCAGACCATCATCGTCATGTCAAGACTGATCGAGTACGATATGCGCAAAGAAATTTATGATCACTACCAATTCCTCGACAGAAGCTTTTATCGAAAAAATAATACCGGCGACATGATGTCCCGTATCACCGAGGATGTCAACAAGGTGAGAATGTATCTCGGTCCTGCATTGCTTTATGGCATCAACCTTGTCACACTTTTCATCATGGTGATTTATGCGATGCTGAAAGTGGATGTGCGATTGACATTATATTCATTGCTACCATTGCCGGTCTTATCATTATCCATTTATTACGTCAGCCAATTTGTGCAACGACGTAGCCAGGCCATCCAGGTCAAATTGGCCAAATTGACCGGAATCGCACAGGAAGTTTTTTCAGGAATCAGAGTTGTCAAATCATACACGCAGGAGAAATCTTTCGGAAAACATTTCGCTGAAGAAAGTGAAGATTACAGGGTGAAGAACATGTCACTCGGAATCATTGAAGCCATGTTTGTACCGTTGATGATGGTATTGATCGGCATGAGTACAATTCTTGTCATCTATGTCGGCGGGCTTCAAGTCTTTGATAAATCTGTTACGACAGGAAATATCGCTGAGTTTGTCATTTACATCAATATGCTCACATGGCCTGTCACTTCAATTGGTTGGATTGCATCTATTATTCAGCAAGCGAATGTATCGCAGGGAAGAATTAATGAGTTTATGAATACACAACCTGTGGTGGTCAACCAGGGTACACATAAGGAAAAGATCAAAGGAGAATTGATTTTTGATCATGTTTCTTTTGTCTATCCTGACACAGGAATAAAAGCAGTTGATGACTTATCCTTTACGATTCATCCGGGTCAGAAAATTGCAATTATCGGACGGACTGCCGCAGGTAAGACAACTATTGCAGATCTGATCCTCAGGATGTATGATCCTTCTAAGGGAAAAATTTTATTGGATGGAGTTGCATTAAGGGAGTATGATTTGGTTTCCTTGCGCAACCAGATTGCTTACGTGCCCCAGGATGTATTCCTATTTTCAGATACCATTGGTGCCAATATCCGGTTTGGAGCTCCGGATTCCCCAATTGAAAATGTAGAACAGTTTGCCACGTTTGCTGCGGTCTATGAGGACATTGATTTACTGCCGGACAGATTTGATACCAGGATAGGCGAGCGTGGAATCACGCTTTCGGGAGGTCAGAAACAACGTATTTCCATTGCCAGGGCGCTGATCCGGGAACCGCAGCTGGTCATTCTTGATGACTGTCTTTCAGCCGTGGATACTCATACTGAGGCTACCATAGTTGATTTCCTCAACCAGGAGCTGGCTAATAAAACAGCCATCATGATCACCCATCGCATCGTCGGAATGCTCGATTATGACAAGGTCCTGGTCATCGACCAGGGAAGGCTGATCGAAGAAGGAACCCATGACGAACTGATCCGGAGGCAGGGCTTGTATTATGAGCTTTGGCAGCAGCAACTGGTGACGTCGATGGAGGAGGAGGACGTGTGAACGAATTACCCCTAACCCCCTGATGCTTCGACCTGCTTTCGCCAAACCTTGTGCTTCAGCTCAGCAACCGGGGGAACTGCATTTTCGGAACCATCGTAATTCCGCTGTATTTCTCTCCTATGATTTGTTCTTAACTCAGGCGGGGGCAAGCCCCGCCAGTACAAAGTCTTGATTAAAAGATGAAGTATGTATTGGTGGGGCTTGCCCCCACCTAAGTTAAAATCATCAGCCCGCCAGTACGAAACCATGGATTAACAAAGTACTGGTGGGGCTCGCCCCCATCTATGTTAAAACCAGGCTCCAAATCTTTTGATATAACCAAGCTCCAAATCTTTCCCTTTTTCATATTAGGCCCTTCTACTAATTACCTTTTTTACCGAAATACCATTTACTGAATACCGATTACCGGTTACTGATTACCGGTTTGATTACTAGGATATTCCAATTATAAAGTTAGTTTTGTAAGGCAAAATAATGAGGTATGTCCAACGGAAATGATTCAAGGTTCGAAAATGTCTACTCCAAGAAAGTGAAGGCGGGGAGCAGACGGACGTATTTTTTTGATGTTCGAAAGACACGAGGGGAAGATTTTTACATTACCCTGACGGAGAGCACTAAAAAACACAATTCTGACACGTACGAACGCCACAAAATTTTCCTCTACAAGGAGGATTTCAACCGCTTTCTTACTTCACTCCAGGAAGTCGTCGATCACGTCAAAGTAGATCTGATGCCAGGCTACGATTATGAAGAATTCGATCGGAAGCAAGCTGAATGGGAAGCCAATAGCCAGAACAATAATGCTCCTGAGCCAACGGATGGTGAGGAGATCGCCTGGTAAAATTTTACCAGTTGTTGGAGCAAACACCAACAATGGCAATCATTGATTTTCCATCTTGAAGGTTGCTTATTTAATTACCTGGATCAATAAATTATCCCCGCCTCCTGGCCAATTTAAAGTCAATAGATATTGACCGGGGATTAAATTATTTATAGGCATTTCCAATCTTGCTGTTGGTTGATATTCCTGTTCGGACCATGCAAGCCGTCCATCTATTGTATAGATTTTTAAATCCAGTGACTCGATTTGATCGATGATGTCAACAGTTAATACAGATGACATAGGATTTACTACTTTAACTTTCTTCTCATAATAATGATTGGAAACACTCTTCACCGGAGACTTGATGAGTTTCCCATCATGCTGTGCAAAATCGATCCTGTATAATAATTTTTCAACGTTAGGTACTGAATAATCGGTAAATGCATATTGAGATTGTCTTTCGACAAGTGGTAAAGTACCCACGACATCATACGTTTTCCCGCCGTCCGTTGATCTTTTTATTTCAAATGAATCACCATCCGAATTATCAGTGACAGTCCACGCAAGCTTGACATCATTCTGAAATCGACTGGCATCAAAGGATAAGAACTGAAGATCCAGCGAACCATTTTCAAGCTGCATCACAAATAATCCATTGTTCATATCAGAAGCTATAATCCTGCCCGATGGAAAAAAAGGATAAACACCCCAGCATCCTATGTAACCATTGTACTGAACATTATCCGGGTAAGTATCATAATACGCAAACGAAGTAACATTGGCCGGATCTGTGATATCAAATACCTGTACTCCATCTTCGTAATAAGAAATGTAACACAGGTTGCCTATGATATATGGATTGTGTGCGACACTCGAGCCCGGAACACCTGCACCTAATAATTCAGAATAGAAAGTATGGATGTCATCACTTGAAATATTTGCCGGGTCGGAAACATCGACAATTTTAACATGACTGCCAATCGTCTCATCCGTAAAGACCATCGTATTTCCTGCATCATTGAGCCAGCTGCTGTGATTGTATCCGGGATCAGGATAATTCTCAATCGCCCCGAGAACAGTGAAGGACGCTGGCAGTCCGCTGAAATCATAGATCTGAAGTTTTGAAAGACTGCCATGACTGCAATAAGCAATATTGTCACGAACGTATACGTCATGAACATAACCACCACCGACTGTATTCAGTGGTACGGATGCAAACAAGGTTGGATTAATTGGATTAGTAAGGTCAAGAATTTTTAATCCATTGGATTGTGTGTCTGATCCGGCTGCGTAAAGTTTTGCATTGAGTTGGTCGATGAATAAAGTGTGAGACCTGGAGAACACACTATTGCTTTGATACACCATGCTGATCGATGTCGGCACATTGCTCATGTCGAAAATCAATAATCCTGCAGTCTGTAAATCCGAAACAGCATATATGTAATGTTCGTAAGTATCAAAGTCTCTCCATAGCGAAGAACTTGTAGTACTGGTGCCTGCATTCGTGACGGTATAGGCAAGAATAATCACTGGATTCGCCGGAGCCGTGATGTCGACAAATAATATCTGTTCAATGAGAGCGATGATGGCTACTTCAGTTCCATTGGGTGCAGTATATCCCCAGCAATCACTGTACTGACATCCGTATTGGGTAGGAAGATTTGGTAAGTCCAGGTTCGAAAGAAAAGTCATGTTGCTCGATACCTGGGCCATTGCCAGTGAAGGCAGGAGCAGCATAGAAAAAATTAAGATTTTCATAAGAAACTTATATGCCCGTGAATCAAATCGCTTGTTTTGATCACTCTAAAGATCGGGATTTTCAAGGAAAGTTTAGTACAAATTTTTTGAAACCTCCACGACATAATTCGTCATTTCATCATCAATGTCCAGGTGAAATACCCATCTTATCGTTTTATCAGCGATTGGCAAACACTGGATATTATTTGCCACCAATTTTTCTGCGACTTCTTTACCAGAGAGATGATCAGCAACTTTGAAAATGATGATGTTAGTGAACACCGGTGAAACTTCTTTTACCCATGAAACGGACTCCAATATTTTTCCGCATACTCTTGCGCGCTGGTGATCCTCTTTCAGTCTTTGAATGTTATGATCCAATGCATAAATACCTGCTGCAGCAAGATATCCGGCTTGTCGCATGCCACCACCCATCACTTTACGAATGCGCCTGGCGTAATCAATCATGTTTTTATTTCCGATCAGAACTGAACCTACAGGAGCACCAAGACCTTTCGAGAGGCAAATCGAAATGCTATCAAATATTTTTCCATACGCTAATGGCGACTCACCTGTCTCGACCAAAACATTAAATAAACGCGCACCATCCAAATGCAAAGTAAGTTGATGCGACCTTGCGGCATCAGCGATTGGCTGAATTTGGTCAAGGGTGTAATAATTTCCACCTCCCATATTGACGGAATTTTCAATGATGAGAAGTTTTGTATTCGGATTCCAGTCTGCTTTTGGCTTGGCACCCTGGTGCACCATATCCGGAGTGATAATTCCGTTCTTTCCTCGCATCACATGTATAGCAACTCCGGAATGAAAACCATAACCACCTAATTCATATCGATAAATGTGAGATAGTTCGTCGCACAGTATTTCATCCAGTGGTTGAGTCTGAGCTTTGATGGCGATTTGATTTGTCATGGTGCCTGATGGACAAAACAAGGCTGCTTCATGACCAAACATGTCAGCCATTTTTTCTTCAAGAGCGATTGTTGTCGGATCCTGGCGAAAAACATCATCACCTACCTCTGCTTTCATCATCATTTCAAGCATCGCAGGGCTTGGTTTTGTTACGGTGTCACTGGTCAGGTTGATGGGTATATTGTACATAGAGTTTGTATCTGGCAATGAAAATAATCATTTATGGACGGCATAAATCATTTCAGATCAAAAGTTGTTTTACTTGTTAGTAGCGGTTAAATATGTGCACGTATTTCAATAAGCAGGAATACAATAAAACACCATAAATTAGAGTTTTTTAAGCTTATGCGTAAGGATTTAGAAGAGAATATTAAGACGTTCAATGAGTTCCAGGACACAATGAAACCTGGGGCTTGGGTACTTATATATGACAAAAAAGTAATATCTGCGTTTGATACTTTTGATCTGGCAGCTCGGGAAGCAGTTCATAAATTTGGATCCGGTCCTTATTTAATTCGTCAGGTTGGTGCTCACCCGGTTGTCTTACCAACTTCAGTAGTATTCAGAATCAAACCCAATGCCTGAAGCGCTTTGTGGATTTGATGATATCCCAAATGGAGCCTCAGGTTCTCAGCAATTAGTAGCATGGGGACCAACTTTAATTGTCAATATTGGCTTTGATGCTTCGTGGGATGTTAATAATTCTGCAATTCATCCCAATCATGCTATTGAAAATGTAAATGCCCTGGTGGATACGGGTGCAACAGAATCTTGCATTGATGATCTTCTCGCAACTCAATTAAATCTCCCAATATTTGATGTTAGACCTGTTTCTGGAACTTCGGGACAGCATGACGTGAACATGTATCTTGCACAAATTTATATTCCCTCATTGAACTATACTATTTATGGTGCTTTTGCAGGTGTACATTTAGTAGCAGGAGGACAAGCTCACCAAGCTTTAATTGGAAGAACCTTTTTATCTCAATTTACTATGATTTATGAAGGAAAGTCCGGAATAGTTAGACTAATACTTAATTAGCACTTGATGCATTTCATTTAAACGGGTATAGTTTAAATTTTGAAAAAACATAAGGTGTTAACAATATTTATTAATATGGTTAATACCCCTTGGTTTTGGTATAGTTTTGGATTCAACTTACAACTTAAATCTGCCTATCTTTCGCTCTATGGCTTCCTACGATATCGATACGAATAAAAATGAAGATGCAATGAAGCTTCTGATCTCCCAAATGCAGAGGAAGCTTGAAATCATTTCATTAGGAGGCGGGCAAAAGAAAATCGATAAGCAGCATGAAATGGGGAAATTGTCTGCGAGAGAACGCATTCAACTTTTGCTTGATCTAAATACCTTTCCGTTAGAAATTGGTGCATTCGCCGGTGATGGCATGTACGAAGAACATGGTGGTTGTCCGGCAGGAGGAGTAGTAGTTGTTGTTGGAAAAGTATCAGGCCGAACATGTGTCATTGTTGCAAATGACGCGACAGTGAAAGCAGGTGCATGGTTTCCCATCACAGGAAAGAAAAACCTGAGGGCGCAGGAAATAGCGATGGAAAATCGTATTCCGATTATTTATCTCGTCGATAGTGCAGGTGTATATCTGCCAATGCAGGATGAAATTTTTCCCGATAAAGAACATTTCGGGAGGATCTTTCGCAACAATGCAAAATTATCATCGATGGGTGTTCCACAGATTGCTGCTATCATGGGATCATGCGTTGCAGGCGGCGCTTATCTGCCCATCATGTCGGATGAATCATTGATTGTCGAAGGAACAGGATCAATCTTTTTAGCCGGTCCATATCTCGTGAAAGCTGCCATCGGGGAAGATGTTGACCAGGAAGTATTAGGAGGTGCTACAACACACAGTGAGATATCAGGTGTGACAGATTATAAAATGCCTGACGATCAGACTTGCCTCAAAACGATAAGAGATCTGGTCGATAAATTAGGTCCTTTTCCTAAAGCAGGATTGAATAGAGAAAAATCTATTGCCCCACCGGGAGATAAAGATTCAATACTTGGCCTGATGCCAAATGATGGTTCGAAACCATATAGCATGCTGGAAGTGATCCGTCACATTGTAGATGGAGGAGAATTAATTCAATACAAAGAACATTACGGCCAGACTATTCTTTGCGCCTATGCAAGGATTGATGGATGGTCGGTTGGTATCGTGGCCAATGAAAGAGAAATCGTCAAAACAAAAACCGGTGAAATGCAATTGGGCGGTGTGATCTATTCTGATTCTGCAGATAAAGCAACGCGTTTTATTCTCAATTGCAATCAAAAGAAGATTCCACTCGTTTTCATCCATGATGTCACAGGATTCATGGTAGGAAAGCGATCAGAACATGGTGGCATCATCAAAGACGGAGCCAAAATGGTCAATGCAGTCGCCAACAGTACTGTTCCTAAGATTACTATTATTGCCGGCAATAGTTATGGTGCAGGTAATTATGCCATGTGTGGCAAAGCTTATGATCCAAGATTTATCGCTGCTTGGCCAACAGCTAAGATCGCAGTGATGGGTGGTGCACAAGCTGCAAAAGTTTTGACACAAATCCAGGTCTCTTCACTTGAAGCTAAAGGACACAAACCTGATCCGGAAGCAGAAAAGAAATTATACGAACAGATCAGTTCGCGATACAGTGAACAAACCACCCCTTATTATGCAGCTGCCAGGTTATGGGTAGATGCCATTATAGATCCGAGAGATACGCGTGATTTTATTTCCAAAGCATTGCAGGCTGCAGATCACGCACCGATTGAACCATTTAATACCGGGGTTTTGCAAACATGAAAAATAATGTCCTTCTACTTTTTATGTTTTATTGGATTGGATTAACAGCCCAAACCACGGTACCTGTCTCACATAATAATCATCCTTCATCATTTATTTCAAATCCGGATTACCAGGTTTTGTGGTCCAATCCATTCGAATTCAGTTCCCAAACTCAGGGTTTATTATTTCAAAATCCTAAAACCCATTTATTTTTAAAAACACCAAATTGCCTGCCGGGAATGTTTTGTAAAATGGAATATAACATTGAAACCAAAAGTAAACTTGCTCCACGATTCAGGCTTGGTTCTCTAAATTACACTAACTGGTTAGAAGGCAAAACGAAGTGGTATAACAGGTATTAATTATCCTGTTGAATCATGATTTTTGATTCAGGCAATAAAAAAAAGGATAGGTCGAAACCTATCCTTTTTTAATAAAATTCTATTAGGGTTATTTCTTATTGGATCAAAACTTTGCGGGTATAAACTGCTGTGCCGTCAGAAACACGGATAAAATAAACTCCTTTAGCCAAATTAGATAAGTCAATTTCGCTGACCGAAACGATTTCTGAATTTGATTTGGAATATACATTTTGACCAAATATATTATACACGGCTAAATTGTAATTTTTAGATAATCCGGAGCTTGCTATAGACAGGTTTATTTTTCCTGTTGAAGGATTCGGATAAATTGAAATCGCTGAAGGTGCAGTAATTTCTTCGGTTGCTGTGAGCGGTTGGACGATAATGATTCCCTTCATTCCACCGGATGCGTGAGGAACACAAACGTACCAATGTGTGCCGACTGTTAATTTGGATGCAGAAACAGGGCCACCACCGGCAGGAGTACTGAACCCTCCCGAAAGTTGGGTATTTCCGTTGGCATTCCATGTAGCCTGGCTCACTTCAGCGACCTGGTGTATATTGGCAATAGTAAATTTGACATCATCGCCGGCTTGTATGGTGAGTGTTTCAGGCGAAAACGTGAAATTTACATTGGTAATGGTCCAGGTTGTAGCATAGCTATAAATAACCGACGATACCAATAAAATCATAAGTGTAATTCTTTTCATCATATTTAATTTTTTGTTTGCTTTTTATTTGGGGTTAATTGTAATCTTCACGACAATTAATAAATATAAAGTCTTTCAATGAATTGCAATAATAAGCCATTCATCAATCCTTCACTGACTTTTGGAACTGTTTTTATTCGGTTTTAGCACTTGTTTCAATCAGTAGAACTTTCGTTCAACCACAATTCCTTTATAATTCGCAGGGATGGATCATTGGAGGAACACTCAATCAAGGAAATTGTTTTTTCTGACCGGTCCATAAAAGGTGAATCCTTCTGCATATTCAACGCCAATCAGTCTGCCCATTTCCCTGGCCCTGGCTTTCAGGAATTCCTGGAAATCAAGTCCGGATATCGGGGTGTCCGGCTCATCCGAATGTGGGTCATAGAATTGAGATTTAAAAGCCCGCACAGCTTCGGTTCTTTTGTCCATAAATGGAGTGATATCGACACATATATCCGGTACCACATAATGGTCCTGGATCATGTGGTAAACCTGTTTCGGCCGCCATGGCATTAAAGCCTCACCGCCGATATTGACTCCTATTTTCACCAATCCGGCCAGAAAACAACTTTCGGTAACCAATTGGGATGCTCTTCCATGATCAGGATGACGATCACTAACGGCATTCGCAATTACAATCTCGGGTTGGTGTTTTCTGACTGCCCTCACGACAGCTAGTTTATTTCCTTCAGAGAGGTCAAAAAATCCATCAGGGAGTTCGAGATTTTCCCTGAATGAAATCCCCATTATTTTAGATGCATTTGCTGCCTCTTCAGCTCGTATCGTTGCACTACCTCTTGTCCCCAATTCACCCCGGGTGAGATCAACAATACCTACCGTGTACCCCCGCGCAATATGACTAAGGATCGTACCTGAACAACATAATTCCACATCATCCGGATGGGCGGCAATGCATAGTATATCTACTTTCATAAAGAATGAATTCAAATTTTCACTTTACCAACGGATGAGCGATGCTCCCCATGTAAACCCACTGCCAAATGCAGCAAGACAAACCAGATCACCTCGCTTAACTTTTCCAGCCTGGTATGCTTCTGCTAATGCAATCGGTATTGATGCGGCAGTTGTATTTCCATAACGCTGAATATTATTCCAAACCTGGTCATCACTTAATCCAAGACCTTTCTGAACAAACTGACTTATGCGCAAATTGGCCTGGTGACAAACCAATAAATCAATATCAGATTTATTTAATCCTGATTTAGTGAGAACTTCCTGGATGACTTCAGGAAATTTCACGACCGCATTTTTAAATACAAGCTGACCATTCATGTTGGGGAAGAGCATTCCATCAGTGAGCATTTGTGGACTGACGAAAGTTTGTCCATACTCAGATGATTCATATCCGAATACGCCTGGATCCGGGACATGTACTCCTCCATGTGAGCCGGGATTGATCATGGCTAATTCTTCAGCAAATTCTCCATTCGCATGAAGACTATTGGCTAAAATTCCTCTACCGGGTTCATCGGTTGCACTGAGCACTACTGATCCTGCACCATCACCAAAGATGACAGTTACATTCCGGCCTTTCGTAGAATAATCAAGTCCCATCGAATGGGTTTCTGCGGCAACGAGTAATATATTTTTATAAACTCCACTCCGAATGAAAGCATCGCCAACGGATAATGCATAAATAAATCCACTACATTGATTTCGCACATCTAATGCACCAATTTCGCGATGATTTATTCCTAATTGACGTTGGACAAGTACGCCACATCCGGGAAAATAATAATCAGGACTGAGTGTGGCAAAAATGATAAAGTCTATTTCATCAGCACTCATTCCAGCATCATCAAGCGCTCTCTGTGCAGCTTTTGTCCCAATCGTGGATGTGGTTTCTTTATGTTTGGTGTTATACCTTCTTTCCTTAATCCCTGTACGTTCCTGGATCCATTCGTCAGTCGTATCCATGTATCGTTCCAGGTCTTTATTGGTCACCACATTTTCCGGAACATAAAACCCGATACCTTTTATATAGGTCGATGGCATGACTTTGAAATTAAATTGACATTATTTATACAAGATATCCAAACTCCAATGAATACAGAAAGTTCAATTACACATTAACCCATTTAACCATTAACCCTCTTTACCCTCTTTACCCTTTTAACCCTTTTCTATTTGTTCTCTACAATCTCCTTGACTGAATAAACCGTTCTTCCTTCCTGTCCATAATAAGTCCTCATCAGCATATCACTGATAAATCCAAGAATAAAAAACTGTGCCCCGATCAGGAATGTCAACAAGGCAAACATTGGCCAAAAAGTTTCGGACATGTCCTGCCCCTGGAAAAATTCCTTTAACGCCATCAGGCCTGAAAAGAAACTAAAAAGCATGATGAAAATTCCGGCCGTTCCGAGAAAATGAAATGGACGCATGGCATACCTGTTCCAATACCAGATCATGATCATATCGACCAATCCTTTCAATGTTCTCTTCATGTTGTATTTAGATTTGCCTGCAACACGAGGCCTGTGATTGACAGCTAATTCACCGATCTGAAAACCTCTCATCTTAAGCAGGGCAGGGATGAACCTATGCATTTCTCCGTACAATGTAACTTTCTCAAAACATTCTTTGCGATACACTTTTAAAGTACAACCACTATCATGAATGCCATCATCAATCAAAACCTTTCTGATCAGGTTAGCTACGCGGCTTACAAATTTTTTTGAAACATTGTCTTTCCTGTTCTTTCGCCAGCCGGAGACGACATCAAATTCATTTTCTTCAAGATGTTGAATTAATGCAGGGACATCAGCAGGATCATTTTGAAGATCTGCATCAAGGGTGACGAGATAAGGATACAGGGAAGCTTTAATTCCGGCATCAAGTGCAGAAGTTTGGCCGAAATTGGAACGCATCCGGATGATCTTTAAAGGATGCAATTGTTTTAGTTTTTTATAGGTCCCGTCTGTCGAGCCGTCATCCACCATGATGATTTCAAAATCTACACCGAGGGTAACAGCGAGAGACATTATTTCCTGGTGAAGTTTTTCAACATTTTCAGCTTCGTTGTAAACGGGAATAATAAAGGAGACAGGCTTCATAAGGGAGGTTAAGGTTAAGAAACGCCGTGGTACGTTTTATACCAGGTCACAAATTTACGAATGCCTTCGTCAAGATCAGTTGTTGGAGCATAACCGGTAAGTTTTCTCAACGCATCCGTTTCCGCCCATGTGGAAGGAATATCTCCCTGTTGCAATGGCAGGAACGCTTTGTTAGCCTCTCTTCCAAGATATTTTTCCAGCGTTTGGATAAAGACCAATAAATTGACAGGACTGCTGCGCCCAATATTCAAAATTCGGTGTGGTGCACCATTTGATGTGTCCGGTGCATGTTGAATTAATGTAAGGATACCATCTATGATATCATCGACATAGGTAAAATCACGTGACATTTCGCCATCATTGTAAACTTCGATCTTTTCACCTTTCATGATTTGGTTGGCAAATTTATAATAGGCCATATCAGGTCGTCCCCAAGGTCCGTACACAGTGAAAAATCTTAAACCGGTAGCAGGTATTTTATACAATTCTGAATAGGAAAAAGCCAGTACTTCTCCTGCTTTTTTTGTGGCGCCATAAAGTGAAATGGGTTGGTCTGTCCGGTCTGTTTCTTTGAATGGAATTTCATTATAGGCTCCATACACACTGGAACTACTGGCATAAATAAGGTGCTTTACCGGATAATTCCGGCATGCTTCAAGGATATTGAAGAACCCCTGGATATTGCTATCGATAAATGATTGCGGATGAAGAATACTATGTCTTACGCCGGCCTGGGCCGCAAGATGAATGATAATATCCGGTCGTGTGTGAGAAACTAATTCATTTAATGCTTCAGCATTCAATAGATCCTCGTAATAAAACGTGAAGCCATTTTTTCCATGGTATTCACTTCCGGGGATCATTTCTTTCGAACTGATCTCCAGGTTTTTTAATCTCGAGAACTTTAAGTTTTGGTCATAATAGGAATTCACGTTATCCAGGCCATAGACTGTATGTCCGTCAGACAACAAAGCCTTGCACATGTGGTAACCGATAAATCCGGCAGCGCCTGTAACCAGAACTTTCATGCAGTGATTGTGATTCGGGGACAAGATAGGCAATACCCGATTGGGTCAATTCCGGACCACTTTTGTTTCTTAAGGAAGGGTTCAAAAAACAGCCAGAATGGTCAAAAAACCTGACCAACCGTCCACTTATAACAACGTGTATTATCAGGGAGTTATGACAGTGTGGCACACCTAGGTGTGGCACACTATTATGGCTGACCTGATTTGTGGTCTCCGGCAATCCAATTTTGTGAGTACAAAACTCTCATTGTGGCTTCCTTTTAATGAAAGGCTTACCGAGAGAGTATTTCATATATTTATTAAATTAATTAAACCATTCCCTCATAACCAAGTCAAACTTCCAAAGTATAAAAGCCGGTTCCAGCTATGGCAGAAGAATTAGAATATCCGTCCTTATTGAAGAGACAAATCCAGGATCGTCCTTCAACCCCT
Source organism: uncultured Saprospiraceae bacterium (assembly GCA_963746195.1). Classification (GTDB taxonomy): domain Bacteria; phylum Bacteroidota; class Bacteroidia; order Chitinophagales; family Saprospiraceae; genus Opimibacter. Next base: position 1,356,333 of record CAVVAS010000005.1, read on the forward strand.
CAACCTCGAACTATGAATTCGATCTTATTTTCTCCACCCCTTATCATCCTGGGAGGACTTGATCCTTATTCAGGTACATGGGATCAAACTACAGCGCGTCATCTCCTGAAGAGAGCCATGTTTGCCCCCAATGCGAAACAAATCGCACAGGCAGTCGCTGATGGATTGGAATTAACACTCGAAAAATTATTTGCTCCATCTCCTGATCCCGGACTACCTCTTAACTATAATGAGCAGAATGATCCGAATGTACCTATCGGAAGTTCATGGGTCAATGCAGCCATCACACAGGGTTTGAATTATCCGCAACGATCAGTTCGCGCATGGCAGTTGTCGCTTTACCTCAATGAAGGAGTAAGTCTCAAGGAAAAAATGACTCTCTTCTGGCACAATCATTTTGTCACTGCAAATGCCAACATTGCAAAGTTGACCTACCAGTACATCTCTTTTTTAAGAGATAATGCTTTTGGAAATTTCAGGACACTGGTAGAAGGAATGACCGTCAATCCACTAATGCTCCAATACCTCAATGGCAATGAAAATACGAAAGGAGCACCCAATGAAAATTATGCGCGTGAACTCATGGAGTTATTTACGATCGGAAAAGGAGTTGAAGCAGGGCCGGGTGATTACACTAATTATACAGAACAGGATATCAAGGAAATCGCGCGTGCACTGACAGGTTGGACAATCAATAACCAGGCATTGCAAAATGCAGGACCAATTCCTCCGGCTGTCTTCAGGCCAAACCGACATGACACCGGCACGAAAACACTTTCCTATCGATTCGGTAGTGCTGTCATCAGTAATCTTGGTGACCAGGAATACAAAAAAGTGATTGATATCATCCTTGCACAAGATGAAGTGTCAAGGTTCATGGCGAGAAATCTTTATCGATGGTTTGTTTATTACAACATCGACGATGATATAGAATCGAATGTCATTGAGCCATTAGCGGCTGTGCTGAGGGGATCTAATTATGAGATCCAGCCGGCGTTGACAGCTCTTCTGTCAAGCGAACATTTTTACCAGGAGAATGCGATCGGTGCGATGATCAAGAGCCCGGTTGATTTTACGATGTCAACAATTAAGCCATTTGAAGTCGAAATTAATTTCAACCTAAACCAAACTTATCAGCTATGGCTTGCACTGCATGGGGTTGATACAGCATTGCAACAAGATGTGTTTACGCCTCCTGATGTCGCAGGATGGAAAGCATATTACCAGGATCCGGTATTTTATCGCATATGGATCAATAGTGTGACATTGACCATACGAAGAGCATTGTCTGATGGAATGGCGAGCGGGCAGATTGATGTCTTCCAGCGTCCCTGGGGAATCGATGTGCTGAAAGTTGTTGATGGTATCCAGGATTCAGTTGACCCGAATATCATGATCCAGGCACTTATTGATTTATTATTGCCGTATCAGTTGACGGATACACAGCTTGCCTATTTGAAAGAAGTCCTTATACCCGGGTTACCTGATTTTGAATGGACTGTTGAGTATACTGCTTACCTCAATAATCCTACAGATGAAGTCATCCGCAAAGGAGTTGAAAATAGGCTAAGGGCTTTGTTTATCGCCATCATGGCATTACCAGAATTTGAATTACAATAATGGCTTTTACCAACGGCCATCTAAAATAATATTTATGAAAAGGAGAAATTTTTTACGCACCGGAACGCTCACAACTGTACCTGTTTTGCTCAATGGTATGAAAATGAGTGCAGTTCCATTTCCTTTATTATTTGGCAAAGGCCCTGAAAATGACAGGGTGCTCGTATTGATACAACTAAGTGGAGGGAATGACGGACTCAATTGTGTGATACCGATAGATCAATACAGCGCATTGAGCCAGGTCAGACCAAATATTTTAATTCCTGAAGGAAGCGTACTTCCTCTTGAAACTACAATCGGATTGCATCCGGCAATGGCTCAAATGCAACAATTGTATCAGGATGGAAAAGTGGCGGTTGTGCAAGGTGTTGCTTATCCTAACCAGGATCGCTCACATTTCCGTTCATCAGATATCTGGATTTCAGGATCCGGTGCCAATGAATATTTATCTACAGGATGGCTCGGCAGGTATTTCAATAATTTGCATCCTGACTATCCGACAGAATATCCCAATTCAGAATATCCTGATCCATTTGCATTGACGATGGGATCATTAGTATCCGAAACATGTGAAGGACCGCTGACTAATTTTTCACTTGCATTGAATGACCCATTTGCTCTTAAACCGTTATCGGAAGGTGAAACCGGAAATTTCCCGGATAATAATTATGGAAAAGAATTAAGGTTCCTGATTGATGCGATAGCACAGACAAATGCATATGCCGATGTCATACTTGCTGCTGCTGAAGGCGGGCACAATTATGTTGATTATCCGACAACGAATCGCCTGGCAGGTCAATTGAAAAATGTAGCGTTGCTTATTTCAGGAGGGCTTAAAACAAAAGTTTATATCGTTTCACTCGGAGGTTTTGATACGCACTCAGGTCAAGTAGATGCAGATACAACTCAGGGAAATCACGCAGATTTGCTTGCACAGTTATCTGAAGCTGTTTCATTATTCCAGCAGGATTTAAAACTTGCGGATAAAGAAGATAAAGTTGTTACGATGACATTTTCTGAATTTGGCCGGCAGATCAGATCGAATTCAAGTGATGGAACTGATCACGGTACAGCTGCTCCATTGATGTTGTTTGGACCATGCGTGAAACCAGGGATACTCGGAGATAATGCACAGATCGATCCGGCCGGTGATCCACAGGAAGGTGTAGCATTGCAATATGATTTTAGATCAATTTATGGCACGATATTAAAAGACTGGCTCGGCATGAGCGAGCAGGATGTGATCTCCATCCTCAGTCCTGAAATACAATTCTTGCCGCTCATCGAAGGTTGTTCGATTTTTACTGCTATTCAGAATGAAGTGTTTACTGATGTTCATTTTAAAATCTTTCCGAATCCTGCATCAAGTTATGCGACTATGGAATGGTTGTCAAACGGATCGCCCTGGTCAGCTACATTGCTGGATAAATGGGGTCACCAGATTACAACATGGAAAGGAAATAAGGGCGTAAATAATCTTGTCAATCAAAAAGTGAATTTACCAGCTGTACCTAGTGGACATTATTTTATTAATTTGAAGCAAGGGAATCAGAGCGTCACGAAAGCTGTCGTGATTAATTAGTCATTCGCTCATCCTTTTCGTCAGTAGTGAGTAGTGAGTTGTCAATCTTTTTTTGGCATTATAAGCATTGGTAGAAGTATCATCTCTTTTAGTTGTTTACAAATAAAATTCTTTCCTAAAACTTAATCTTTAAATCAGTAGAATCAAGATAGTTTTTATTTTTTGCCTTTGCCTTTGCCTTCGCCTCAGCCTTCACCTTTATTTTTTGCCTTAGCCTCAGCCTTTTCAAATCTTCTGAGTACAAATTCATTTTAATTTCTCTTTACTTAAAATTCGTTTCAATTTCTTCCAATGTAGTTGACCCGCAGAAGGAATGGTTTCTTTGGACTAAATTTGAACATCAAACAACCCCAAAAGTAGCGCACATGAATAACCGAAGAGATTTTTTAAGAATATCAAGCTTAGCCGGAGCAGCTTCACTCATTCCGTTTAGTAAAACATCCGTGAAGAGAATGGATTTTCCTGTTGTTGGCGGTGGATGCACACTGATTCCATCCGAGACTGCAGGGCCATACCCATTAGACCTCAGCAATAACCAGGCAATGTATCGTTCTGATATCAGGGAAACCCAGGAAGGTATAAGGCTTGATCAAAAACTTAAAATCATCGGTTCAAATAATTGTCTGCCGATGCCCAATTGCAGAGTGGATGTATGGCATTGCAGTGCTCACGGATATTACAGCGGTTATACCACAAATGCACATCTGGGTGTGCAAAATCATGTTGGCGAAACTTTTTTGCGAGGTATATCAGATGACAGATGCAAATGGTGAAGTTACATTCACGACAATTTTCCCTGGTTGGTACCCCGGCCGTATAGTGCATATTCATTTCCAGATATTTTTGAGCTCAGTTCTGCAGGTTACTTCACAACTAACTTATCCTTTAACTGAAAAAAATGCATTGCTGACGGCCAATGCACCTTATTCTACTTATGGTGCAGATCCTTTGGGTTTTAATTCAGATATGGTTTTTTCTGATGGATATGCATTGCAGTTAGGTACACTCACTCCCAATGCAGATACCGGGGGATATGACAGTTACCTGGAAGTCACCATTGATGGTACGGGTACAACAGCTCTTCAACAATTGGAACCTGAGACAGGCGGTCAATTTAAGCTTGGACAGAATTATCCTAATCCATTCAATGTTGAAACATCTATTCCATTTTCATTAAAAGAAAATTCAAATGTTAAACTTGAATTGTTTGACATTCAGGGCAAAAAAGTTGCAGTCATCGAGAAAAACGGGTTGAGTGCCGGAGATCAAAAAATCGAAATCAATCTCAAAACATTAAGCCTGCCCAAAGCGAATTATCTGTATCAACTTGAAGTGGAGAATAGTAATGGGATTTTCAGGCAATGTAAGATGATGACGACACTCAAGAACTAACAACTAAAAGTTCAAAACTAAAAGTGATTCGGTTTATTGTTTCACTATTTTCTTAACTATCAAATTATGGTCTGGAGAAATTATATTTAAAATAAATATTCCATTTGCCATTTGTGACATATCTATCATTTGTAAATTCTCTGCAGTTTTATTTTGATAAAGAAGTTGACCTTCAACATTATATAACTGAACATCCATAGGTCTATATGATCCATCATTAAATTGAATAGAAAGAAAATCTGTCACAGGATTAGGAAATACTTGTAATGAAGATTCTTCTATCTGTTTGGTGGCTGTCATAAATCCCTCACACCAGCTTGACTCGGCAGGGTAAAATAATCCATCTGTTCGAAAGAAACATCCAATGGAATAGGAAATAATATCTGGACAATAATTGCTGGGTATTGGTCCCAGATCTCCAATGCCGTCAATCCAATGGGTAATGTAACCACATTCCTCTCCCAATGGTCCTAATTTGACTGCATGGATTTTATATCTTTTTTGATATTGGTTGTTGGCCACTTGCACAGAATCAATAGATAGGAGGGTTGCATTAATACCATTCCATAGTTGTACTTGTTCACCAAGCTCAAGGCCGAAATGATAAAGTATGCCTTCGTGGCCGGTGGAATCAAGAATAAAAACCCGTTTTTCGTTGTCTTCTCTCAAATAATAGTTTAATCGATACCATTGCGGATTTTCTAAATTATCATTCCGTAATAATGTCCTATAATTTTGAGAATTGATCACAGTGTCAGCATCAATTTTGATCTGGAATTGATAATAAGTTTCTGTTTCCCAATTCACTTTCCCCATATACCAATTGTTGCCAATATCTGTAAGTTGTTGTCCATGCATGATAGAACTGTAGGACACTATTGTGAGCAATAGTATTGTTAATCTCATGTCATTAAGTTATGTATGTGCGAATAATGTGGCAAAGAAGAAACGTGCCTGCTTCAAATTTACTCAATTTATACGAGTAATATCGTATTTTGGAATTAATATTTCTTTTGACATGTTCAGTTTATCAGATCGCAGCCTTCAAGGGAATAATTAGTTAAATATTAAGGACATGAATCCTATCTTTTTTTAAGATAAATTATAGTATTCCTTCTTCGATTAGTTTTTTTGTAAAATATAACATTTAAGAATACTAAAATTTACTTTTATGAAAGCAAATCTCATACTCGGATTATTTCTTCTTCCACTTTTTTTTATTTGTAATGAAATTTCAAATGCGCAAACTCCAAATTGGCTTTGGGCGAATGCAATAGGTGGAACAGGTAATGATAAAGCCTCATCGGTGGTTTTTGACCCTGTAGGAAATGGAGATTTTTACGCTACCGGATACTTCACAGGACCAGTTGACTTTGACCCTGGACCAGGAACATTTAATTTAGGTTCAGGCGGATGGGATTTGTTCATCTCAAAATTTGATACTAATGGAAACCTTTTGTGGGCAAAAAAAATTGGTGGAGGTGGTCAGGATTGGGGTTCTTTTATAACAATTGATCCGTCGGGGAATGGCGACATTTATTTTACAGGTGCATTTGAAGGATCAATTGACTTTAAACCAGGAGCAGGAACAGTAAATTTAACTTCGAATGGAAATAGGGATATTTTCATTTCCAAATTTGATCCGTCTGGTAATTTTATCTGGGGACATTCAATGGGCGGGTCAAATAACGATGTCGGCCAAGCAATTGCAATTGACCCATCTGGAAATGGAGACATTTATTTTACAGGAGAATATAGGGATACAGTAGACTTTGATCCTGATACATCACAAATCTTCAATTTAGCAAGTATAGCTAAAGAAGATATTTTTATTTCCAAATTCGATAGTTCAGGCAATTTTAAATGGGCGAAGGCTATAGGAGGAACAGGTATCGATTACAGTAATGCAATAGCTTTTGACCCTTCAGGTGATGGATCTCTTTATATCACAGGCAATTTTGAGAAAACCATTGATTTTGACCCAGGGCTTGGAACCTTTAATGTAACTTCCCTCGGAACCGATGACATTTATATTACTAAGTTAGATAAGTTAGGTAGTTATGTTTGGACAAAAGTATTTGGAGGAACAGGATACGATTGGGGCCTCTCCATTGCTGTCGCCCCAACAGGTAGCGGTGATATTTATTTAACTGGCGGATTCGAAAATACAGTTGACTTTAACCCTGGGGCAGGAACTTTAAAATTAACTTCAAATGGAAGTCGTGACATTTTCATTTCCAAATTGGATAGTTCTGGAAATTTAATTTGGGTAAAGACAATGGGCGGTACGGGTGAAGATTATGGATATTATACGGCTATTGATCCAAATGGAAGCGGGAGTGTTTATACAATAGGTTATTTTGAAGGTACTGTTGATTTTGACCCGGGACCAGGGGTATACAATCTTACTTCAGCAGGGTTAATTGACATTTTTATTTCCAAATTAGATAATTCAGGAAATTTTGAATGGGTTAAATCAATGGGTGGTACGGGTGGTGATTATGGAGAAACTCTTGCTCTTGATGCCTTCGGACATGCTTTAGTTGCCGGATATTTTTTTAGTACTACAGCTTTATTTGATTCCATTGCTTTAGTAAATGGAAATTTCACCGGGGTAAGTTGGGATATGTTTTTTGCAAAACTCGATATTTCTCATACTACTTCTGTCAGTGATATTTTGTCGCAAAATATAACCATATATCCTAACCCAGCAACTGAAGCACTAACAATTGAAATGAGTGATGGCAAATTCTTTAGACTTGAAATTAAGTTGTTCAATATATTAGGTGAAGTTGTTTTTTCATCTCCGATCGAAAATATTTCGCATCAAAAAACCATTGATATTAGCGATTTAGCTGCAGGAATTTATTTTGTTCAAGTGAATATTGATGGAAATAAAGTGATGAAGAAAGTGGTGAAAGAATGAAAAGTATAGACCATAGAGAAATTCAGATTGATAAGATGACCTTCGCCTTTGCCTCAGCCTTAGCCTTCTTTTCTCAATTCGTCAACACAATCTGCTCATCGCTCAAAATCGGTAAATTATTCAATCGCAAATAAACCTGCGCCACCGCCACAACATCCCTTTCACAATATTGCTTGATTTCTTCAAGACGGTTCTCTTCCCAATAAGCACTGCCAACCATGCTACCATCCATTGCACCTTTCGGTGAAGGAATGCCTAAAGTATAAGCGAGCAAATCAAGTGAGGTAAAGTTTTTATGATCGCCGAATTTCCACAGTTCAAGTGTATCCGCGACGAATTTCACTTCCCATGGTTTTTTACCGCTTATATTGATCAGATCGGGAAGTGCAATGCCGTGGACAGTCATTCTTCTGCATAAATATGGAATATCAAATTCGCGAATGTTGTGACCACAAAGGATATGCAAATTGGGGTCATTAAAATTTTTATTGAGGATGGTCGCAAAAGCTTCAAGGACCTCAGCTTCATCATGACTGAAAAAGGACTTGATGCGTAAGGACGGAGTTCCATCCTCAGAAGCCGTGATGATTCCCGCACTGATCACGATGACCTTTCCAAATTCAGCATAGATGGCCGCTCTTTCTTTAAAACTCTGGGCATATTCTTCGTCGGCCCATTCGCGATTATCCCGGCGGGCCATGAAACCTATTTTTTGCTGCCAAAGATGCTTTCCATGATCGTCCATTTCCTCAAAACTCCGATGCTGAGATACGGTTTCTACGTCGAGAAACAAGATGTGTTGCAATACTGGCATGAATGAGCTATTTAACCGGTGAAAAATGGCCAGGAAATATCCCAAATTTAGTTTTCGTTACCCTTCCTGGCTTAGTTATTGTTTCAAGCCACCTAAGTTAGGGATTTACGTGCATTAGTACAATCCTAAGGTAAAAATTAAGATATTTGCACCACCCTCGTTTCGGCAAGGCCAAATCCCCTAAAACCGGTCCTTATCATCAATTAGACTATAAGACTTAAATTTTATCATAAATCTTTTTCTTCTCTATGTCACAATCATCACAGCAAAAACTTCTGGCATTAGCCACCGTGGCCATCATAGCACTTCTTGGACTGAGCGCTTTCCTGATCTATACCAAAATAAAGCAGGACCAACTCATCAAAAGCCAAAGTTCTGAAATGATCGAAGAGACACGCCTTAAAGCCGACCTCGAAAAGGAATATTATAAAGCCCTGTCCGACCTGGAAGAGATGCGCTCCAACAACAGTGAACTCAACGCCATGATCGAAACTCAAAAGACAGAACTGAAAGCCCAAAAGGAAAAGATCAATTCCATGATCACAACAGAAAAAGATCTGCAAAAAGCAAAAGAAGAGATTGTAAGATTAAGAGTTTATGTCACTGAAGTTGAAAACCTGCGGAAACAAAATGCCGCATTAAGGGACACAAATTCTGCTCTCAACTCACAGCGTGAAGAATTGGCCATAAAAGTACAACAAGGTGAAGCCACAAATGAAGAATTATCGACATCCCGAGATGCCCTGGCTACTGAAAAAGAACAACTACAGAAGGACAAAGAAGCATTGGCGAGAAAAGTAGACATCGCTTCTTCCGTCAAAGTTTCCGATATCTCCGCTGTAGGCTATAAAGTAAAAGGCTCCGGAAAAGAAACGGATTCAAACAAAGCAAAATCCATCGATGGCATTAAAATTTGCTTCAAAACCAAAGAAAACCCCATCGTCACCGGCGGTAAAGAAAAATTTTATATCAGGATTATTAATCCACTAGGTGAAGTCATGGCCATTCAAGACCTCGGTTCAGGAAACATGACGCTTTCCAATACAGGTGAATCAATTCAATATACCCAATTGGTAGAACTCACCTATTCAAGTGATCCGGTGCCAGGATGCATCAATTGGCAGCCAGGAACCGTTTTCGAAACAGGTACTTACCAGGTCGAGATATATAATAAGGGTTTTCAATCCGGAAAAGCAACTTTCGTTCTCAAATAAGATTTGAGCCGGCTTCGTTACAATTAAGACACATGACAGGATGTGCCGATATGAGAATTCTCCTTGTTCTCATATTATTTAAACAATTCAATAGTTTAATTGTCCTACTGAATCACTATGTACAGTTGGAGTTTCAGAAAATTTGATCCAAACGCGTTTGCTGACAGCCCCTTTGAAAATCTGCTTAAGATGTTCAAAGAGCTTCTCATGTATACCTCCGGAAATGTCAGTGAATCGCTTAACTGGCTGACTCAACTCGACAGGCAATACAACCTGACCACGCCTGAATACGGTATGGCCGACTTCATCCGGGAACTCAAAGAAAAAGGGTATATCAAGGATGATGAAAGCAAAAAAGGAATGGTCCCTGCTGCCAAGATGGAACTCGAACTGAGGCGAAAAGCGCTTGATGATGTCTTCGATGATCTCAAAAAATCCACAAGAGGAGATCACAAGACAAATGCTATCGGCCTGGGCGATGAAGTGACTTCTGAAATCAAACCCTATGAATGGGGAGATGCCCTTGATCAAATCGCAGTATCGGAAACGATCAAAAATGCGCACATCAATCATGGCATTGAAGAGTTCAGCCTCACACAGGAGGACATGCAAATCCATGAGAGTTTCTATCAATCACAGATGAGTACTGTGTTGATGATCGATGTTTCTCATTCGATGATTTTATATGGAGAAGATCGCATTACGCCGGCAAAAAAAGTTGCCATGGCTTTGTCTGAACTGATCACAACGAAATATCCAAAAGATACGCTCGACATCATTGTCTTCGGTGATGATGCATGGCAAATTGAAATCAAAGATCTTCCTTATTTGCAGGTTGGGCCTTATCACACCAATACTGTTGCGGGACTTGAGCTGGCTATGGAGATATTACGCAAACGTCGCAATCCGAATAAACAGATCATGATGATCACGGATGGAAAACCCACGTGCATCAAAGTCGGTAAGAAGTATTATCAAAATAGTTTTGGTCTTGATAAAAAAATATTGACGAGATGTTTCGCTCTCGCCGTGAAATGCCGGAAGCAAAATGTCCCGATTACCACTTTTATGATTGCCCGTGATCCCTGGCTGGTACAATTTGTTGACCAATTTACCAAAGCCAATGACGGGAAAGCATTCTATAGCAGTCTTGAAGGATTAGGGTCCTTCATTTTTCTGGATTACAAGCAAAATAAACGCAAATTCAAACATTGATGCCATTAGCCACCACTTTAGGAGAACTGAAAAAACAAGGTTATAAACCGAGGTCCATTAAAGAAGAACTTCGGGAAAATCTTATTGCTCGTTTACAAAAACGTCAACCTGTATTTGAAGGAATATATGGATTTGACGACACGGTCATTCCGGATATGGAACGGGCGATTTTGTCAAGGCATAATATCCTCTTGTTAGGATTGCGCGGACAGGCAAAGACGAGACTTGCAAGATTGATGACGGCATTGCTGGATGAATATGTTCCTTACATCACAGGAAGTGAGCTCAATGACGATCCGATGGAACCCATCACTTCTTTTGGCAGAAAGACTGTTGAAGAATTAAAGGATGAAACTCCTGTATCGTGGCTGCATCGGAGCGAACGTTATGTTGAAAAATTAGCGACTCCTGATGTTTCTGTAGCTGACCTGATAGGTGATGTCGATCCAATCAAAGCAGCAACATTAAAATTGCCATACAGTGACGAACGGGTTATCCATTTTGGTTTGATTCCGAGATCTCACCGGTGCATTTTTGTCATCAATGAAATTCCGGATTTGCAGGCACGAATCCAGGTATCACTTTTTAATATTCTGCAGGAAGGGGATATTCAAATCAGGGGATTCAAGACTAGACTCGATCTCGACATTGAATTTGTTTTCACTGCTAATCCTGAAGATTATACGAACAGGGGTTCGATCATCACGCCGCTGAAAGACAGAATTGAAAGCCAGATCCTCACACATTATCCGGAAGAAATTTCAACTGCAAGAGCTATAACACTACAAGAAGCTTCAATTACTAAAGCTCAACGCGATAAAGTTTTTGTTCCCGATGTCGTACATAATATACTGGAACGAGTCAGTTTTGCTGCGCGCAAGAGTGAGTTTGTGGATGAGAAATCAGGTGTTTCTGCGCGGTTAAGTATTACAGCTTTAGAAAATCTTTATAGTACTGCTGAAAGAAGAGTCCTGATCAATAAGGAATCTCGACTGTAGCACGGATAGCAGACTTTTGGGGTGTTATTCCTTCCATTACCGGCAAGGTTGAATTAGTTTATGAAGGTGAAGTGGAAGGACAATACAATGTTGCTCTTCAATTGGTGAGCCAGGCTGTGCGTGAAGAATTCCTGGAAACATTTCCTCATCCGGAGAAAATAAAAAAAGGAAAAGAAAAAGATCCTTACGGTGCGATACGTGCTTTCTTCGGTGACAGTAATGTAATCGTTCTTCCTAATGATGCAGAAGACAAGTATTTTAAAAATGCACTGGACCAGGTTCCGGGAATGGATCGGTTGCTTGAGGGGTATAAAATTCCAAAACAGGATTATTATGTTTTTAAAGAAATCGTCTTGCATTCGCTTGCCGATTTAAATGTCCTGACAAAAGAATTAACCCAGGGGAAGATTGGTTTCAGTGATCCGCTTGGGAAGATGTTGAGTGACCTCGACGAGGACGACAGGGATTGACGCAGAATTCCCCACTTAATAACAGCCAATAACTGGTGGAAAAACTAGTGGTGGCACCACTAGTGGTGCCACAAGGGTCTAACGGGTTGATATTCACCGGCCCCGGGTAGTTTTCCACATCCCTTTTCGCGACACTTTTGACGTATGTCGATTACCCTCCTTCATTAATCGAAGCCCCATACTATTTAACATATCTTTGCCGCTCTAATTGACAACAAAAACCCAGACCAGTGACTATCCTCATCTTCCTTATTGTATCCTACGTTTTACTGAGCATTAGCCTTTACCTCCTCTTTCCAAAAGCGAATGTCCCTGCTGTCAAAGGACTTATTCCGGGAGTCAATTTTGCGGAATGGTGCAAACTCATCGGCCGAAAACCGGCTTATGCATTCTGGTTATTATTTCCGGTGGTCAACATTTTTATTTATTGCGGAATGGCCGTAGACCTTGTCCGTTCTTTTGACAAATTGAAATTCAGGCACAGCGCTTTGGCTGTAATCTATGCACCAGCAATTTTTACTTCCATTGCCCGAAGCAAAACGGATAAATATGTTGGTCCCATTTTACCAAGGGAATTGGATTACAAAAATCAAATCGTCGATGCAATAAAAAATAATAAACCCCGGCAGGCAGAAAAACTGATCAAAGGAAATCCATTCCGTAAATCAGCGATCAGGGAATGGACTGAAGCTATTGTCTTCGCTGTTTTTGCAGCGGCATTCATACGCATGTTTTTATTGGAAGCTTATAAAATTCCTACGCCATCTATGGAAGGCTCATTACTGGTCGGCGACTTTTTGTTTGTCAGCAAAGCTCATTACGGGATCAGGACACCTATGACTGTAGCTATGTTCCCTCTGCTACACAATACAATCCCAATCCTTGGCACTGAATCTTATTTAAAAAAACCATCACTACCTTATTTCAGATTACCCGCTCTCGAAAAAATAGATCGTAATGAACCAATAGTTTTTAACTGGCCTGTAGGGGACAGTGTTTACTTATCACCTTCTCGGTCTTATACTGCACACCAGATCAAGACCAGCCCTGAAGCAAGGAGGGATGTTGGTGATGCCAAATTGATCACTCGGCCAATTGATAAAAAAGATCACTATATCAAACGTTGTATTGCCATCGCCGGAGATAGCCTTCAGATCAAGGATAAACAAGTTTATATCAATGGTGTCGCCGCAAAGAATCCAAGACACATGCAATTCATCTACCAGATCAATGCAGAAGGACTCAACTGGCAAAAGGTTGAAGAAATGGGGATCACTGTACCACAGAATAAAGTCGTTCCATTTTACCTGGACAATGAACAGGTAGCCGCGTTGAAAAAAATGGATCCAAATATCAAGATTGAACCTTTCGATATGACACCTTATTCCACTGATTTATTTCCTTATGATAAACAGCATTTTGGAAAATGGACTGTGGATAATTATGGCCCTATCTATATCCCGAAGAAAGGTGCTACAGTTGCATTGACTCCCGAAACAATTGCACTTTATAGCAGGATCATTGATGTGTACGAGGATAATGACTACAAAGTTGAAAATGGCCAGTTCATCATCAACGGCGTGCCGGCTACTACGTATACTTTTAAGCAGGACTATTATTGGGCGATGGGAGACAATCGTCACAACTCTGAGGACTCACGTGCCTGGGGTTTTGTACCGGAAGACCATATCGTCGGCAAGCCATTGTTCATTTGGTTTTCCACAAAAAATGGCAGCATGAGCAATGGTATCAACTGGAGCAGGATCTTTACTTCTGCTTATAAGATGGATTAACCGGCTTCGATTCCTTCTGAAAGTATTTTATCAAATTTTTTCTTCCTGGCTAGCTTATATAGGCTTCTTCCCAGGGAGGCATAGTGGATGAATATCCATTATCTTTGAATACAACATCCTTATTGAAAGATCGATTATGGGAAAGTCAATGGGCACATCCGTTTCCTTCTGCTTTTTGATGTTTACATCAGGAGTTGCTTTCACCCAGTCGGACAATGATCTTTATATATTTACACTGCTGCTTGCTACTGATGGACAATATCATGTCAATTCTCCAAAATACCTCAGTGGATTTAATGAAGGAGGCATCACGGATCAACCTTTTTTTACTCCTTCAGGAGATCTCCTGGTGAGTGTGAGAAATGCCGGAGAAGCTCAAAATGATATTTGGCAATTATCCCCGGCCTCAAAAAAGATAATACGGATCACATCCACCAAAGCAGGTGAATTTTATCCGCAAATCAGTCCTGACGGCCTATATCTTTCATTCATTCGACAAGACCCAACACAAGTATCAGATCAACGATTATATAAAGTTGAGCTCCACACATTAATTGAAAAATGTTTAAGCGGCGACCTTCATGATATTGGAAATTATGCATGGATGAGTTCTTACGAATTAGGTCTATACAGAGATGAAGGAGCGGAGAATTCATTAAATTACCTGAACACCAATGATACTAAAGCTAGGCGAATTACTACATCTGTAGGACAAACCCTTGTCGCAGACAAATCAGGCCATTTAATCTATATCCATAAATTCAATCCGGAATACTGGTACGTCAAGAAATACAGCCCGGCCTCATCTTCGATTGAGGTGGTGACTACCACACCTGTGAAGTCTGATGAAATAGCATTGTCACCTGATGGAACTTATTTCATGGGGAAAGATCAAATTCTTTATAGCATGAATCCGTCGAAACAATCGACATGGAACCAGGTAGACGATCTATCGTTGTATGGTATTAAATATATTACCGGTTTAGCTGTGAGTGCTGACGGACATCAACTGGCCCTTGTCGCCACTAAACAAAAACCATGATGAGATCAAACGTCATATTTTCAATTCTTGTCGCATCGATAGCATGCTCTTGTTTATCCAAAGAGATTCGGGATTATCGCAAGGAGTATAAAGCGGATTTTTTGAAAGATACACGATCTCCACTAAGAGAAGAAGATCTCTCAAAATTAGATTTCTATCCTCCGGTTAAAAAGGCGAAGGTAACGGCCACATTTAAATCGACTCCTTACGCTGAGCCATTCGAAATGGCGACCTATAGCGGACTCACCAGGAAATATCGCAAGTGGGGTGAAGCCACCTTTAAATTTGGAGATATTAATTCTAAACTTTCGCTTTATGAAAATTTGACTTTGGTATCTGATCCGGAATATAAAGATTATCTCTTCCTTCCTTTCAAAGATGAAACGAATGGAGTGACGACCTACGGCGGTGGCAGATATATCAATATGTCAAAGATGGATACTGAGGATGGAAAGATCACTATTGATTTTAATAAATGCTACAATCCCTATTGCGCTTACAGCGATGGATACAATTGCCCGATTCCGCCTGCAGAGAATAATTTACCTTTTCCGGTGAAGGCTGGTGAAAAAAATTACAAAGGGGCATATACCGCTGTAGGACATTGAACCCGGGTCATGATCAAGGAACCAATAGTACAATGACCATTTATTGGTTTATAGCCGGTTTAATAACTTAATTTTGACGTAAATATGCTAAGGAGACTTCGTATTCGTTAATGGAGAAGTTTGCCCGGGGCATATAAAGACAAATAGGTATGAATTTGATTTTATTATACAGTTTTTTCATCACTTTTCTTCATCCGCATGCTGTCTATGAATCCACTGAAAGATGGCTTGTAGAAATGAAATCAGCAGATTCAAGATGTCTTGATCAGTGGTGGGAAGAAAATGGTTTAAACAGGACACATTTTGTAAAAAAAATACTCCCTGTTGATGACTGGTATGCCGTCGAAGTTCCAAAGAGCTATTCTGCTTCCCTGGCAGGCCTTCCTTGTGTCAGCAGAGTGATGGTGGATCAACGAATTGAATGGAGGAATACTGAACCAAACGACCCTTCATACATCAATCAATCCAATCTGAACATGATCAGCATGTCCAAAGCCTGGGACTTCAGCACAGGAGGACTTACCTCAAGAGGAGATACCATAGTGGTTGCAGTGGTTGATGATGGATTTGATGTACAACACCAGGACCTGATACCAAACATTTGGTTGAACCGCGGAGAAATTCCCGGAGATGGAATTGACAATGATGCCAATGGATACATAGATGATTATAAAGGTCTTAATATCATAAGTGGTAACGACCAGCATGACAAACATCAACACGGAACCCAGGTGAGCGGCGTGATTGGTGCGAAAGGAAATAACAATCTTGGCATCAGTGGTATCAACTGGAATGTTAAGCTAATGCTGATCAGTGGAGCGTCAGTTGAATCCGAAGTGATCGAGGGATATCAATATGCCATTGACATGAGGAAAAAATACAACATGACCAACGGACACGAAGGGGCATTTGTCGTGGTGACGAATCTTTCTGCGGGAATTGATAATGCGCTTGCCAGTGATCATCCTTTATGGTGTCAGATGTATGATAAATTAGGTGAAGCAGGAATACTGAGTGTTGCCTCCGGACCAAATCATGCTACAAATGTGGATGTTGACGGAGATATGCCGACTACATGTACTTCATCTTACCTGATTGCAGTGACAAGCATTGATCAGACTGGTGTTCTTGTTGAGAATGCAGGCTACGGAAGTACCAGCATTGATATTGGTGCACCGGGAGAAAGTATTTTGACGCTTGATTTGAATAATAAATACAATGGATTTTCAGGGACCAGCGCAGCCGCACCTCACGTCGCAGGATTGGTTGCACTTATGTATAGTTCACCATGCGTATCATTATTAAATAATATTGATGTGGATCCTTCGGGAGTCGCCCTGAAAATTAAAGACCTTCTTCTCAAATCAGGTAAGTCGGTTAATTCACTTCAATCGGTGACAGTGACAGGGAAAAGAATCCAGGCAGACGCCGCTATGAAAGCCACGAATGCTGACTGTGGAACAGAGGTCGAGCCTGAAGTCAAAATTATTTCAATTGTACCTAATCCAGCCAGGCTTGAAATGGCCAGGATCTATCTCATCGTCAAAGGAGATACCACGGATACTTTTATGGATCTCTTCACTTCCAATGGAGACTGGCTAAATACGTTTCCTGTGAGTCATGCAGAAATTGTCCAGGGATATTATGATCTAAATGTCAGCCCATTGCCCGCTGGTGTTTACCTTTTGACCTTAAGGAACAGGGAGAAGAAGAACACGTTTAAACTTGTGGTTTTGTAAGGACCTGCCCGGTAGAAACCCCTGGCAATGAGGTTGTTAAAATTATCATCTGGCGTATGGTAAAAAGTCAGTGATAAACTTTTATCTTTGCACTCCATTTGAGGACTCGGCTTCGTAGCTTAATTGGATAGAGCACCTGACTACGGATCAGGAGGTTGAAGGTTCGACTCCTTTCGAAGTCACCAAATTTGTAGGTAACTTCTTGATAGAAAGAACATTATAAAATAAAAATAAACGCCGTTTTGTATGGCCAGAGAATGTCAGTTAACAGGGAAAAAACCGATGAGCGGTCACAAGGTTTCCCATTCGAATATGAAGACCAAGCGTCGATTTTTGCCTAACCTGCAAAAGAAGAGTTTCTTTATTCCGGAAACAGGTCAAACGGTAGAACTCAACGTATCGACCTCAGCTATCAGGAATATTGACAAATTAGGCCTGTACGATTATCTGCTCCGGTTAAAAGCTGAAGGGTTCGATACAGGTGTCAGCTTAAAGAAGAAAAAGTAATCCACCATAAATCATGGCAAAAAAATCAAAAGGTAACAGGAACCAGATCATTCTTGAATGCGTAGAGCATAAGACCAGTGGAATGCCAGGGACCTCCCGTTATGTCACCCAGAAAAATCGTAAGAATACTCCGGATCGTGTTGAACTGAAGAAGTACAACCCGATCCTGAAGAAAGTCACCGTTCATAAAGAAATCAAATAAAATAATCTTCATCTCATGGCTAAAGTTTCTAAAAACGCCAAGGTTGCTCAACGTGCTACCAACGCAGGTTCAGGTAGGGATTTTGTAAAAGTGGTTAAGCCAGTTAAAGATCCTGTTACCGGGAAATACTCTTATAAGGAGGTCATCATCCACAAGGATAAAGTGAAAGATTTTTTCGCTGAGAAATAAACGGTAAGGATTTCACTTCCAACTGATAGTTGCCATCTTCGATATCTGAATAGTCTGAGCGTACTGTTCAGATATCTTCATTTTATACATCCCCGATCAATATGAGTTTCTTCAATAAATTCTTTTCAAAAGAAAAAGAACAGGAACTGGAACAGGGTCTTGAAAAAACAAAATCAAACCTGTTTCAGCGAATTTCGAAAGCTATTGCGGGAAAATCCACTGTGGATGTTGAAGTGCTTGACGAACTTGAATCTGCTCTGATCTCAAGTGATGTAGGACTGCCCACGACGATTAAAATTATTGACAGAATTGAAGCTCGTGTTGCCAGGGATAAATATTTGAATGTCAGTGAGCTCAATTCCATTCTGCGGGATGAAATAGCCTCACTGCTAACAGAGAATAATACCACCGATCTTGAGGATTTTGAAACACCGGCCGATAAAAAACCCTATGTGCTTCTTGTGGTTGGGGTAAACGGCGTCGGGAAAACAACAACCATCGGAAAACTGGCTTACCAATACAAGCAAAAAGGTCTCAATGTCCTGCTTGCTGCCGGAGATACTTTCAGGGCTGCGGCTGTAGATCAACTTAAGATCTGGGCTGATAGAGTGGGTTGTGCTTTCTTTACCAAAGGGATGAATACAGACCCTGCAGCAGTTGCTTTTGAAGCAGTGAAGGAAGCCATAAAATCAAATGCAGATATCGTGATCATTGATACAGCAGGCAGACTTCATACCAAACTCAACCTGATGCGAGAGCTCACAAAAATTAAAAACTCCATCGGTAAATCTCTTCCAGGTGCTCCTCATGATGTGATGTTAGTGCTTGATGCTACAACGGGACAAAATGCTATGGAACAATGTCGCCAATTTTCTGAGGCAACAGAAGTCACATGTCTCACACTCACTAAACTCGACGGTACCGCGAAAGGGGGCGTCGCATTGGGTATTTCTGATCAATTTAAAATACCCATTCGTTTCATAGGGGTAGGGGAGAAAATCGATCAGCTCCAGGTATTCAACAAACAGGCTTTTGTTGAATCATTATTTAAAGCAGGTGCATCCAATGCTACACTTTCGGGAGAGATCAAATAAAAAACCTGCGTAGAAACAAAACAGGTGGTTCACCTATACAGTGACCACCCGGTTATATAATAGTATTCCAACCAAAAATTGCCCTATTCTCCTGCAGAGGAGAATCAAAATTTTTCTTTGACCAGGTGAATCGTAAGTGTATACCTGGTCAACTGTTTTGCCTGGCAGTATTTTACTTTTCTATAATTTAATACCTCTTTAACGTAATCGCAGGCAGAAGTGCTGTCACTATCGACATCAAGAACGATGAGTTCATCTTTCGCATTGATCATAAAACCCACAGTAACTGCCTGATCCCGGGCATCGGGGAACTGGCTGATATTTTTTCGCAATATCGATTCAACTTCCTTTTTGAGTACGACAAGTGAATTATACCCTTTTACCGGAGTTGCAAGTAATGAAACCGGCAGGAGGAAGAGGAGAAAGAGGGTGACCGGAATAAATGTTCTCATAGTTATATCGATATTAAATTAATTGTAAACAAATGGCATAGTTGCTTACTTAAATTTGTTTAATGAAAGCCACCGTCATTCTGTCTGTCACTAAGACGGCATTTGACAAGAGAAGTTGCGTGGGGGTTGTAAATATTCGGTGAATTATTGTTTTTAATCTACAGATGGATATTCTTCACCTGATATAATGCACAAGTAACCAAGGGGTTAATGGCGTCAATTCTGTATGATTCCGGCTTAACATGAAAAACTTCCTGTTTATCCCGAATATGCTGTGTTTGTTCAATTGATGACAGTCTCCTTAAGGATATTTTCCTATTATTGATCTTAGATTGGAAAACAGTTTGTATGGGTAAGTATTATGTCTTGGGTGCTGTCGTGGGAATTTCATTTTTATTACTTTCAAATGCTGCAAATCCGCCTGATGCCCACACTGGTGCCCCCGGTGAAAATTTCTGTACGAATTGTCATTCTTTAAATGGGTCATCGAACCAGGGAACGATTTCAGTTGAAGGATTTCCTGCCTCGATCAACCCGGGTGAAACGTATACATTGACAGTAGTGAATAGAAATACAAATGATGGAGCAGTGAAAGGCGGATTTCAACTCACCATATTAGGACCCACTAATACCAGGGCAGGCGATATGTCTTCACCCTCCGCTAACTCTGCATTATCTGTTACCGGCGGTCGCCAGTATTTTGAGCATCATCCAGCAGTAGCTTACCCGGACAGCAACGTCCTGAAATGGACCGTACAGTGGAAGGCTCCTGCTTTAGCCAGCGGAAGTACAATCACATATTATACCACCGGAATTATCGCTAATGGAAATGCAAATAGTACAGGTGATCGCATGGCCACAAGCAAAGGTTCGGGGATGATTGTTCTGGCAGGTACAAAAGATGTCGTGAACGTTAATCCAATTATTTATCCCAATCCGGGAACGGACTTTATCAATATCCAATTGCCGGATGAGACCCGGCCCGATGGATTGGTTTATTTCTTTGACATTTCCGGCAGACTGATGGGTGAAGAGGAGTTACATAATGGCATAGCGAATACAAACGAATTGCCTTCCCTCGTATATTTGCTAAAGATCAGGTATAACAATACATCTTATATCGCCCGCTGGGTGAAGATTTAAATGAATAGTAAAAAGATGTTTTAACATCTTTATAAAATAAAACCTGAACAATTAACCCTGAACATTTTCAAGAGATTTTTGACCGCATTACGTTTGGTCATCATTTTTTGTTTCACCAATCTTATTGTTAAGATATGAATAGAAAATACTCAATACTGACTTTACTGGCAGGCGCCTCCTTGCTTCTTTCATATTTTGCAGCGCCACCTGATGGCAGATCCGGAGCTCCTGGAGACGGTCTTTGTTCTGACTGCCATACCAACCAGGGATCACAAACAGGAACTATAGTCCTGACTGGATTACCTGCAACCATTCAGCCATGTACGCAATACACTTTGACTATTACAAATAGTTGGACTGGCGGAACAGCCGCACTGGCAGGATTTGAAATCACCATCCTCAATGGCAGTAATAACATGGCGGGAGTGATGAGTAGTCCTTCACAATTTTCAACTCTTTCCACATCAGGAAATAGACAATATTGGAAACATATGCCTGCTCAAAGCTATCCTGCTAACCATATGGTAAGCTGGACAGCTACCTGGACATCACCAAGTGGACCTTCAAACACCACTATCACTGCATATGCAGCAGGAAATGTTGCCAACGGCAATGGGAATAATCAGGGTGATAAAATTGTGACCTCCACAAGTGTTGGAATGCTTAACGGCGGAGCTCCGGTTTTAACAGTTTCTATTACTAACGTAACTAATTTATTGTGCAACGGCGTGAACAATGGTAGTGCAACAGCTACACCTGCCGGAGGAATAATTCCTTACACCTATAACTGGTCTAATGGGGCAACCACTCAAACCATAAGTAACCTGGCTGCCGGGACATATACAGTTACAGTGACTGATATGTGTACTAATACCTCCACATCAAGTGTAATGATCACACAGCCACCTGCCCTCGTCCTGAATACTCCTACCATAACCAATGTAAGTTGTAATGGAGGAAATAATGGTTCGATCACAGCGCATGGAGCTGGAGGTGTATCTCCATATAATTACAATTGGTCAAATGGCGGAAGTGGTGCTACTATTACTAACCTCATAGCAGGTGCATACACTGTCACAGTGACAGATAATAATAATTGTACAAAAACAGCAACTTACCAGGTGACTCAACCAGCCGTCATCGTCATCAATCTTGTCACGCTTACAAATGAATCTTGTGCAGGTGAAAATGATGGTGCGATCACTATCTCGATTACCGGTGGAGCAGCTCCGATTTTTGCGGAGTGGTCTAACGGTTTTCTTGGGACAACCATAACCGGTTTATCGCCTGACATGTATACGGTCACCGTAACAGATAATAATAGTTGTACAAAAACATCTACTTATACTATCAATGCCGGAGGTATGGTCATTGTAAATCTCAATCAATTACAAAATGTGAATTGTCCCGGTGGAGCAGATGGAAGTATTTCAGTGACCGGTACAGGAGGTGTTAGTCCTTATACTTATAGTTGGTCTAATGGCGCTACCACTTCCGCAATTACAAACTTAGCCTCAGGCTCATATGTCGTCACAGTTACAGACAGCCATCTTTGTAAAACGATCAAAGGCTACATGATCACTCAACCACCTCCAATCGTGGTTCAAATCATGCAGCCAACTCAGAACCTATGCTTTGGTGATAACACTGCAGATCTGACAAGCACTGCCTCTGGTGGAACATCACCTTATACTGCCCTATGGTCGAACGGTATAGCCGGACTAAATAATTCAAATCTCCTGGCCGGTACATATACTCTCACAGTAACTGATGACCATGGTTGTACAGCTACGAAATCAGCTACAATTACTGACCCTGCTCAAATAACTGTTAATGTTTCAACTACTAATGAAACAGGCGTAGGAACAAATAACGGGACTGCTACTGCAAATGCAGGTGGTGGAACCGGGTCTTATAGTTATCTATGGAGCAATGGTGGCACTACATCAATGATCACCGGATTACCACCAGGGTTGTATACTGCTACTGTAACAGATATGAATGCTTGTTCTGTTTCAGGCTCTGGACAGGTGAATGCTTTTGGTTGCTTACTTGATGTAGCCCTGGGCCAGGATCTTATTCTTTGTGACGGTAATTCGACCATACTTCTTCCAAGTGTAACAGGTGCATCCGGAAATGTGACTTATATGTGGACAGACGGGTCAACTGCTGATTCGCTACTCATAAGTCAGGGAGGTGAATATTGTGTCACCGTCATGGATGCAGCAGGATGCCAGGATATGGATTGCATCAATGTCACACAAATCGTTATTCCGGCTCTGGAATGCCCTGTTATGAGTGAATCAGCTCCGGGAGCGCACGATGGCTCAATCCAATGTGATGGAATTTCCGGGATAACTTCTTTTATGTGGAGTAACGGAGCAACGACTTCTTCGATCACCGGTTTATCTCCAGGTATATATTGTGTGACCGTCACCGATGCAAATGGATGTACTAAATCACAATGTTTCAATGTGCAACCCGGCAACTGTCAACTGTCTATAACCGCTGCCGTGACAAATGTTGTATGTAATGGTGATACTACGGGATCTATCGTGTTAACTGATCACAATGGGGCACCACCAGTCACCTACGCATGGTCTAACGGAGAAACGACATCAACCATTAATAACCTCGGTGCAGGTAGTTATGCAGTAACTGTTTCAGATGCAACAGGATGTTTTGCAACAGACACTTATTCGATTACACAACCTGATTCTTTATCCATTAAAGTGGATACCGTTATTAATATTTCAGGTGTTGCTCAGGGTGCGATCCATGTAACTGTATCAGGAGGAGTAAAACCTTATCAGTATGTTTGGACATTACCTGACGGATCTTTGATGCCGGGTGTCGAGGATCTCGACGGACTCACCATGCCTGGAAATTATCAATTGGGAGTAATGGATTCAGTTGGCTGCATTACTTTATCATCTCCGATTTTTGTTGCTTCAGACGTTGCTGTAAATCCTGAACCTAAATTCATTTCGCTGAAAGTTTATCCTGTACCAACAGGTGATGTACTCATATTTGAATTGGAAAATCCGGTTACAGAGGTTTTGATATCAGGAATCGATGGCCGGGAATATAAACGAATGATCAAACCGGGATCGAATCATATTAATGTCTCAGATCTTCAGGCAGGCTGGTATATGATCAGGATTTCTGATGGTCATTCATGGTATGTAGCTCGTTTTGTAAAATAAACGTTTAAAGTTTTGTGAGAATAAAACCTGGAAAGTGAAGAGTAAGGACAGGTCACGATCTGTCCTTGCTTTAAAAAATAAATTGGAAAGCATCGTTTTGTGTTTTCTCCGACAAATTCACCCGAATTATCCGTTTCACTTATTTGAAATTAATCTACCTCCTTTCTACTTTTGCCTATGTCTAAATTGTATGCCGTAGTTGCATTACTTACTTGTGCAACATTATTTCTTTCAAATAATTCTACGCCACCTGTAGGTGTCACAGGAGCTCCCGGGGAAAATACATGTGCTACTTGCCACAATCCTCAGAATCCAAATCTGGACGGCAATGTTACACTGACCGGAATGCCGGCAGTCATTACTCCTAACACTGCATATGTTTTGACCGTCACCAGTACCAATCCGAATGGAGCTGCTGTAAAGTCAGGCTTTGAGTTGACCATACTCAATAGCTCAAACCAACAAGCCGGAACCGTCGTGCCAGGTAATAGCACCTCAACTGTTGTATCATCGGGAGGTCGACAATATTGGAAGCATAGTGGAGGAGCCTTGACTTATCCCGCATCAAATATGGTGACGTGGACTGGTACATGGACCTCGCCCACCATGCCTCCGAACACAACCATCACTTATTATGTGGCATGCAATGTCGCAAACGGAAATGGAAGCTCCAGTGGTGACCTTATTGTCACCAGCACTGGTGGAGGAATGTTAATGGGCGGTGGATCAACACTAACGGTATCGATTACCAGTTCCACTAACGTGTTATGCAACGGCCAAAATACAGGAAGTGCAACAGCTTTGGCCATGGGTGGTTCTACACCATATACCTATAACTGGTCTAATGGAGGATCAGGAGCTACAATAAACAACCTTGCTGCAGGAACATATACGGTGACAGTAACCGATAATAGTAGTGCTACAGCAACGGCAAGTGTTGTCATCACACAACCTCCAGTCCTTGCACTTACAACTCCTACTATTACAAACATCACTTGTAATGGTGGCAACAATGGATCGATTACGGCTCATGCTTCCGGAGGTGTTTCTCCTTATTTATTTAACTGGTCCACCGGAGCCAGTACTGCAACGATCTCAAATCTTGCAGCAGGTTCATACACTGTCACTGTCACTGATGATAATGGATGCACTAAAAACGCTACCTACCAGGTGACTCAACCACCGGCCATCGTCATCACGCTCGTCAATCTTACAAATGAGTCCTGTGCAGGAGCGAATAATGGATCTATCACTATCTCAGTAAGTGGTGGAGTGAATCCACTCCTTGAAGAATGGTCAAATGGGTCAACAGGAACTACAATTTCCAATCTGATGCCCGGCTCATATTCAGTCACAGTAACAGATAACAGTGATTGTACCAAGTCTTCAACTTTTACGATCAATGCAGGAGGTACAGTCAGTATCACAACCAATCAGCTTCAAAATGTGACTTGCCCGGGCGGCTCAAATGGGAGTATTTCAATCACGGCTACAGGAGGTGTAAGCCCTTATACATATCATTGGTCCAACGGTGCTACAACTTCTACCATCACTAATTTATCTGCTGGAACATACGCGGTCACAGTTACGGATAATCATGGTTGTACTAAGACGAATGGTTATATGGTTAGCCAACCAGCTGCATTCGTTTTGCAGATAATGCAAACCTCTCAAAATCTATGTTTCGGTGACAGCACTGCAGACTTGACAAGTAGTGTCACCGGGGGAACACCGCCATACTCTTCACTTTGGTCAAACGGAGTAAGTGGACTAAATAATTCAAATCTCCACGCAGGCACGTACACGATAACGATTACAGATACTAATGGATGTACATCTACTAAATCAACTACTATTACTTCTCCTCCTCAAATCACAGTTAATATTTCAACTACAAATGAAACAGCAGTAGGAGCGAATAACGGTACTGCTACTGCAAACGCAGGTGGTGGAACCGGTTCATATAATTATCTGTGGAGCAATGGTGGCAATACTTCAACCATCTCAGGATTACCACCAGGTATGTATACTGCCACAGTCACAGACATGAATGCATGCGCTGTTTCTGGCTCCGGACAAGTGAATGCTTTTGGTTGCTTACTTGATGTAGCCCTGGGTCAGGATCTTATGATTTGTGATGGAAACTCGACTATTCTTCTTCCAAGTGTAACAGGAGCATCCGGAAATGTGACTTACAAGTGGACAGACGGATCAACTGCTGATTCACTCCTTATTAGTCAGGGAGGTGAATATTGTGTCACTGTGATGGATGGAGCTGGTTGCCAGGATATGGATTGTATCAATGTTTCACAGATCGTTATTCCTGCACTGGCATGCCCTGTGATCAATGAATCATCCCCGGGAGCTCATGATGGTGCAATTCAGTGCGACGGAATCAATGGCATAGTGGCTTTTTTGTGGAGTAATGGAGCAACGACTTCTTCGATCACTGGTTTACCTCCTGGCATATATTGCGTGACCGTCACAGATACCAATGGATGTACAAAATCACAATGTTTCAATGTTCAACCCGGAAACTGTCAGCTATCCATTACAGCTACTGTTACAAATGTGGTTTGCAATGGAGATTCTACGGGATCTATTGTGTTAACGGATCATAATGGGGCACCACCGGTCACTTATTCATGGTCTAACGGAGATATGACATCTACCATCAGCAATCTCGGTGCAGGTAATTATACTGTAACTGTTTCAGATGCAACAGGATGTTTTGCAACAGACACTTATTCAATTACACAACCTGATTCTTTATCCATTAAAGTGGATACTGTTATTAATATACAAGAGAATGGTCAGGGGTCAATCCATGTCACCATATCAGGTGGAATACAACCGTATCAATTCGTTTGGACATTACCTGACGGATCGTTGATGCCTGGTGTTGAAGATCTCGATGGACTCACCATGGGTGGAAATTATCAATTGGGGGTTATGGATCAAAATGGCTGCATTATTTTATCAGATCAAATAACCGTTGTTTTTATTGTTGCAGTAAATCCAGAACCTAAATTCAGATCCCTGAAAGTATATCCTGTTCCGGTAAAGGATAGGCTTTATGTAGAAATGGAAAATCCAATCAGTGAAGTTTTGATATCTGGTATAGATGGTCGACTCTGTAAGCGCTTTGTCAACCCGGGTTCTAATCAACTGGATATGCAGGATATCCAACCAGGTTGGTATATTATCAGGATATCTGACGGCAATAATTGGTACATCGCTCAATTTGTAAAATGATCTAAGGACACAAGATTTATCGCGGTCGAAATTTTATTTTATATTTGGTTACTGCCAATGTCAAAGTTATATACCATAATCGCGTTAGTTGTAAGTCTTGCATTATTGCTTTCTAATAGTTTATCACCACCGGTTGGCGTCACCGGGGCTCCCGGCGAAAGTACATGTGTCAGTTGTCATGTACCTCCTGGTATAGGTCAGGACGGAAATGTGACCCTCACGGGAATACCTGCAGTGATAGAACCTAATACGGTTTATCCATTGACATTGACAAGTAGTAACCCTAACGGTGTTGCCGAGAAATCCGGGTTTGAGGTCACTATTCTCAACAATTCAAATCAGCAAGCCGGAACCATATTTCCATCAACAAATTATTCAACAGTACAGACTTCCGGGGGCCGTCAATATTGGAAAAATAACAATGGTCCAAAAGTTTATCCCGCCTCAAATATGGTGTCCTGGACCGGGACCTGGACATCACCGGCCACCCCTCTTAACACCATGATCACTTATTATGTAGCATGCACTGTGGCAGATGGAAACCAAAATACCAGTGGGGATTTGGTAGTAACAGCAACTGGAGGAGGAATGCTGGGTGCAGGTGTCCTGATGGTTTCAATCACAAATTCAACAGACATCTCATGTAATGGTCAAAATAACGGAAGTGCCACAGCGATGGCTACCGGCGGCACTATGCCATACACGTACAATTGGTCAAATGGCGGGTCTGGTCCGACAATCAATAACTTACCTATAGGTACATACACCGTAACAGTTACAGATAATACTCCTTCAACCGCTACTGCAAGCGTTCAAATCACTCAACCTGTTGCTCTTTTATTCGACACGCCCTCCATTACAAATGTTAGTTGCAATGGTGGAAATAACGGATCGATTACCGCTCATGCTTCCGGAGGCGTTTCTCCTTATTTATATAATTGGTCAACCGGGGCCAGCACCGCAACGATTTCAAATCTTACAGCAGGTTCATACAGCGTCACTGTAACTGACGGTAATGGCTGTACTAAAAACGCTACTTACCAGGTAACTCAACCTCCAGTGATCGTCATCAATCTTGTAAATCTTACAAATGAATCCTGTGCCGGAGCGAATAATGGATCTATCACTATCTCAGTGAGCGGTGGTATGAATCCACTCCTTGAAACATGGTCCAATGGTTCAACAGGAACTACTATTTCCGGATTGATGCCGGGTTCTTATTCAGTCACTGTGACAGATAATAATGGTTGTACCAAATCTTCAACTTTTACGATTAATGTGGGAGGTTCAGTCAACATCACATTAAATCTTCTTCAAAATGCGACTTGTCCCAGCGGTTCAGACGGGAGCATTTCAATCACTGCCACCGGTGGTGTAAGTCCTTACACATACCTCTGGTCTAATGGGGCTACAACTTCTTCCCTTGTAGGTTTATCTGCAGGAACATACATGGTGACGGTCACAGATAGTCATGGTTGTACCAAGATGAATAGCTATATGGTGAGTCAGCCTCCTGCATTCGTATTGCAAATCATGCAAGCTTCTCAAAATCTATGTTTCGGAGACAGTACTGCGGATTTAACCAGTAGTGTCACAGGAGGAACACCCCCTTACACTTCAATTTGGTCCAATGGAATAAGCGGACTAAATAATTCAAATCTGCATGCAGGTACATACACGATAACGATCACAGATACTAATGGATGTACGTCCACAAAATCAGCCACCATAAGTGATCCACCTCAATTAACTGTTTCTGTTGCCACAACTGATGAAACTTCAATGGGAGCAAATAATGGAACCGCCACTGCTACAGCAGGAGGAGGAACTCCGACGTTGACTTACCTGTGGAGCAATGGTGCTACAACTTCAATGATTACCGGATTGCCTCCGGGAAATTATTGTGTTACCATCACCGACATGAATGGATGTTCGGTGAATGGATGCGGACAGGTGGATGCATCCGGATGTACTTTAGATGTAGCATTGGGCCCGGATTTTGTCATCTGTGAAAACGCTTCAACCATTTTAGTCCCTGTTGTAGCAGGAGCTTCAGGAAATGTTTCTTATCACTGGAATGATGGTTCAACAGGTGCCACACACCTGGTAATGGCAGCCGGTCAGTATTGTGTCACCATCACTGATAATGCCGGATGCCAGGATATGGATTGTGTTGTGATTACACAGATCACCATTCCGCCATTTTCGTGTCCTGTCGTCAATGAGTCATCTCCGGGTGCTCAAGATGGCGCAGTACAATGTGATGGACTTTCAGGTTTTATTTCTTATCAGTGGAATACAGGTGCCACTACACCTTCCATTACAGGATTATCACCTGGAGTCTATTGTCTGACAGTGACAGATGTCAATGGATGTACGGCATCAGCTTGCTTTAATGTTCAACCCAGCAACTGTCAATTGTCAATCACTTCTGCTCAAACGAATGTGGCTTGTGCAGGGGATTCAACAGGTTCAATTTTTATTGCTGCCAATAATGTAACTGCACCGGTAACCTATACATGGTCTAATGGAGAAACTACTTTCATGATTAATAACCTTGCAGCCGGTAATTATGATTTGACGGTGGCAGATGCTACAGGATGTTTTGTTACAGAATCATTCGTGATTACAGAACCTCCTCCAATAGCCATAACCGTGGATAGCATATACCCGGTGGAAGATTTTGATTCAGGCCTAATCTGGATTACGGTCAACGGAGGTACACCGCCTTACAGTTATCTGTGGCTTGATCCTGCAGGAGGGAATTTTAATACCCAGGATTTGAATAATCTTTTTCATTATGGTTACTACGCTGTGACGGTTACAGATGCAGCAGGTTGTGTTGCAGGTTTGGACTCAATATATGTAGACCATTTTTTGGCCGTTAAACCATCACCAAAATTCAAATCGCTCAAAATTTATCCGGTTCCAACGGAAGATGTCTTGATCATTGATTTTGAAAACCCAATTAACGAAGTTTTGATTACCGGTGTTGACGGGCGATTATATAAAAAGATAATCAATCCAGGTTCGAATAGACTTGATGTCGGCGAATTACAATCAGGCTGGTATATCATCCAGATCACTGATGGTAGATCGTGGTATGTCGGCAGGTTTGTGAAATAAAAATATGTAGAGACGCGATTTATCACGTCTCTACATATTTTTATCATCCGGATTAGGGTAATTAATCCAATTTCAATACCTCAAGAAATGTCTTTTGAGGAACCTCAACAGACCCGATTTGGCGCATTTTTTTCTTGCCTTCCTTTTGTTTTTCCAGCAGTTTTCGCTTACGTGTGATGTCTCCTCCGTAACATTTTGCAGTAACATCTTTGCGCATAGCTGAAATAGTTTCTCGTGCTATAATTTTTGCGCCAATAGATGCCTGGATGGCAATGACGAATTGTTGTTTAGGAATAAGATCCTTAAGTTTTGTGCAGATTTTGCGTCCGAATGCTTCTGCCTTATCGCGATGCACTAGAGATGACAATGCATCCACAGCTTCTCCATTCAGCCGGATATCAAGTTTTACGAGATCGGATTTCCGGTAATCTTTAGGAGCATAGTCAAACGATGCATATCCTCTTGAAATGGATTTCAGTCGATCATAAAAATCAAATACGATTTCAGCCAGCGGCAAATCAAAACTGAGCTCTACACGCGTTGTCGTCAGGTAATGTTGATGTGTCAACATCCCTCTTTTCTCAAGGCATAAATTCATGATCGCACCGATGTATTCTGGTTTGGTGATGACTTGCGCATGGATATAGGGTTCTTCAACAAATTCCAAAAGAGTGGGATCAGGAAGATCATTTGGTGTATTGATGACTTGCAGACCAAAACGTTTGGTAAATGCCCGATAAGAAACGTTAGGAATAGTGGTGATCACTTCCTGGTTAAATTCTCGGCTTAAGCGTTCCTGGATAATTTCAAGATGAAGCATTCCTAAAAAGCCGCAACGAAATCCAAAGCCAAGCGCAATGGAAGTCTCCGGTTCAAATACAAGACTTGCATCATTCAACTGCAATTTTTCAAGACTATCTCTCAGGTCTTCAAAATCATCATTGTCGATCGGATAAATACCTGCAAATACCATCGGCTTCACATCTTCAAATCCTTTTACTGCTTCCTGGCAGGGATTCGCAACTGTGGTAATAGTATCGCCAACTTTAATTTCTTTGGAAGTTTTGATGCCCGTGATCATGTAGCCAACATTCCCGGCAGAAAGTTCATCTTTCGGAACCTGCACCATTTGAAGGATGCCAATTTCGTCAGCTGCATATTCACCACCTATATTGACAAATCTTACTTTTTCACCTTTCCTGACACGACCGTTCATGATTCTGAAATATGCAATAATACCCCGGAAGGAATTAAAGACGGAATCAAATATCAAAGCCTGAAGTGGTGCATTTGGATCACCTGCAGGAGGCGGGATTCGCTCAACAATAGCTTCAAGTATTTTATCAACACCTTCACCTGTTTTTCCACTGGCAAGGATAATATCTGACTTCGGACATCCGACAAGATCAAGGATCTGGTCAGAGACTTCATCAATCATCGCATTAGGCATGTCAATCTTATTGAGAACAGGGATTATCGTAAGGTTGTGCTCAATGGCGAGATAAAGATTCGATATCGTTTGAGCCTGGATTCCCTGTGTACAATCTACCAAAAGGAGAGCACCTTCACAAGCAGCTATCGAGCGGGAAACTTCATAAGAGAAGTCTACATGTCCGGGAGTGTCAATTAAATTGAGGGTGTATTCCTGTCCATTCGGATGCTGATAGAGAAGCTGAATGGCATGACTCTTAATGGTGATTCCGCGCTCACGCTCAAGATCCATATTATCAAGGGTTTGAGCTACCATGTCCCGTGCCGCGACAGTATGAGTGATCTCCAACAAGCGGTCAGAAAGGGTACTTTTTCCGTGATCTATATGGGCAATGACGCAAAAATTGCGGATGTTTTTCATAAGGGCTGCAAAGATAACGTTTTCCCCCTCCTCAGTTCCGAAACGGCTGGATTCAATAATTAGTCAGTTATTTTTTACAAAAAGTAAAATAAACTTGTCAAAATGTAAAATAAACCATATTTTTGACAAAACATTTATCGATATGACTTACAAACTATTGTTACCCACCAGATTCAAGGTGATCGGATGGGTCATCCTGATTCCATCCACTATCCTCGGATTAATCATAACGATCACAGGATACGAGATTGAGTGGCTCAACACCAGGATGTTCTCTTTTATTGGTGATGAGAATTTTCCGAAAAGCCAATATTTCAGTTTTATCACGACCAACATGACAAATACAGTCATTGGCATCTTGTTCATCATTGGCGCACTCATGGTTAGTTTTTCAAAAGAGAAGAAAGAAGATGAATTCATCAACAATCTCAGGTTATCATCCCTTCTTTGGGCGGTATGGGTCAATTATTTATTATTGATTCTGGCCTTCCTGTTGATTTATGGTTCACCCTTTTTTAGCGTGATGGTGTATAATATGTTTACCATCCTGATCATCTTCATTATCCGGTTCAATTATATTTTATATAAAAGTTCTAAAACCGAAAGTGATGAAAAATAAGATTAAAGTGGAGCGGGCCATCATGGACCTGACACAGGAAGAACTTGCTAATCGTATTTCGGTGAGCCGCCAGACAATTAATGCCATGGAAGCCAATAAATATGTCCCTTCCACAGTATTAGCACTCAAATTGGCGAGGCTGTTTCAAAAGCCGGTGGAGCAAATATTTTTTCTTGAGGAGAATGATTGAACCTGCAATGATGAGGTAAAATTTGGGAAGGCGAGTATTAACAATACGTTATTATACAAAGGCTTCCACGTGATTCATTTGCACCTCATTTTTACAATCCAATATGATACACCCGGACACCAAGCTCCAAAAAATCGACGACGAAATAGGTTATGGAGTTATAGCCACCAAAAAAATTCCACGAGGAACCATCACATGGGTTCAGGACAAATTCGACAAAGAATTTACTGCCGAAGAAGTGGATTCAATGGACCTTATCCATCAGAAAATCATGGATAAATATTCCTTCCGTAATCAAACCGGTCATTTTATCCTCTGCTGGGATTTTGGTCGCTTTGTCAATCATAGTTTTAAATCCAATTGCATGTCTACAGCATATGGATTTGAACTTGCGATCAGGGACATCAACGTAGGTGAGGAACTGACAGATGATTATGGTTACCTCAATATCTCCGGTCCTTTCAAAGGCAGGGATGAAAACACTGAACGTAAATATGCGTATCCGGATGACTTGTTGCGATATTATCCAATTTGGGATAGACAAGTAATAGAGTCTTTTCCATATCTGCCCCAAGTGAAGCAACCTCTTGATTCCCTACTGAGCAGAGAGGTCCTTCAGGAAATTCGAGAAGTCATCAGTGGCAAAAGAAAAATGAAATCTTTATTGGAGACATACTATGATGCTGCAAAGCAAACTGCAGGAATGAACCAATAACCGAATAACGAATAACAAATAACGAATAACGAATAACAAATAACAAATAACGAATAACAAATAACGAATAACGATTTTTGGTTGCCTATTGCCTATTGCCCCCTGCCTATTTAATATCCAGGTTATAAGCGAAATCACCTTTAAATTTTTCATAATACCCTTGCAGGTAGATGACGGAACCTGCATTTTTCAATTCATCTTTAAAATCATCTAAGTTGGTGACAGGCACACCATTGATCCTGGTAATGATGAAATTTACTTCCATGTTGACCTGGGCAATTTTACTATCATTGGTAATAGAAGAAACAATCACGCCATGCACGGGAAGTCTTGCCTCTTCATTGGGATCGAACTCACGGACCTCCATCCCGATATCTTTCAGGATCTCATCCGGAGATTTCGATGAGACAATATCCCTGGTGCTTCCACTGCTTGATTCACTCAATTTTATTTTAGCTTCTTTTATTTTGCTCGAACGGTAATATTTAATAGTAACCACATCACCTGGACGATGTTGACCGATGTCACCCATAAAATCCGGAGAAGAAATAATTTTCTTGCCATCTATATCTACGATGACATCTCCTGTTTTGAGGCCACCCGCATCTGCTGCACTCCCCGCATTTACCTGTTCGATGACTACTCCGGAAACCTCATCGAGACCAGCTTCCTGGGCAGAGGAATTATCAATCGGGCGTATGACAACCCCAAGCCAGCCTCTGTGAGCAGAACCAAATTCACGAATGTCTTCCAGCACTTTTTTCGCAAGATTAGCAGGGATCGCAAATGAAAAACCTTCATACTGTCCGCTATACGTCATAATGGCTGTATTGATACCCACTAATTGACCACGTGTATTGATAAGTGCACCACCACTATTTCCGGGATTGACCGCAGCATCAGTCTGGATAAAAGATTCAATTCCTCCTTCATCCAGGATATTGATGTTGCGTGATTTTGCACTGACAATTCCTGCTGTAACTGTCGAATAAAGTTTAAATGGATTTCCTACGGCCATCACCCATTCACCTACCATGAGTGAATCACTATCACCAAATGTCAGGTAAGGAAGACCTGATGCTTCAATTTTTAGTAATGCGAGGTCAGTCGAAGGATCAGAGCCAACAAGTTTTGCATCATATTCATGTCCGTCTTCCATCAGGACAATGATATCGCCTCCATCTTCGATGACGTGATGATTCGTAGCGATATATCCGTTATCAGAAATCACAACACCTGATCCGGTGCTGCCACTATAATTCCGACGGCTGAAATATCCACCGGCTGAAACAGTTCTTGATTCGATATAGACCACAGCGAGTTTTGACATATTTGCTGCCATGATCATATCCGGAGCAACCAGGTGAGTCGCCAATGATGGTGTATAATTGAACGGAGGTTGATTCGTCAATAAGGCCCTGGGGGCCGGCGATTGTATAATAATGGCGGGCTTTACCAGGATTGAAAAAAATCCCAGGGCAATCCCGGCACTAAGTACCCCGGTGATCAGAAAAGGCCATATTTTTTTCATTAAAGTCAGGATTCAATCTGAAATATAAGAGAAAACCAAAGAAGTCAATAAAACATTGCATGTCTAAAGAGGTTCTGCAAAATTTTCCGATCAAACAGAATGGAACATTTGAACGTTAAGTTGAAACCTTGAGATTGATTCTTATACCTTTGCAATTCATTCATAGAGTTTAATGAGCAGTAATAAAATGGCGGACCTCCCATTTATCAAATATCATGGTGCAGGAAATGACTTCATTCTTATAGATGACAGGAATGGAGCATGGGGTCCTCTGATGAATGAGACGTGGATTGCTCATGTGTGTCACCGGCGTTTCGGAATCGGGGCTGATGGGTTGATCCTGCTTCAAAAAGGTCCTGAGGGTGCCGATTTTTTTATGAAATATTATAATTCCGATGGCAAACCAAGCACATTTTGCGGCAATGGTGGAAGGTGCATTGTTTCTTTTGCCGCTCACCTTGGAATTCATTCTGGTACTTGCAAATTTCTTGGAACAGATGGTTGGCATTCAGGAGTGATCAATGATGATGGATTGATTTACCTGACGATGGCAGACGTAAAAGAAATTACAAGGATAGGTGATCACACGTATGTGTTGAATACGGGTTCTCCTCATTATGTCACTTTTGTTGACAATGTCGATCTTGTTGACGTTCCCCAGGAAGGCAGATCAATAAGGAATAGTCCTGCATTTGAACAAGAAGGTATCAACGTAAATTTTGTGGAACAACTTGAGCCATTTGAAATCGGAATAAGAACATATGAACGCGGAGTAGAAGATGAAACCATGGCTTGTGGAACGGGAATAGTAGCTGCTTCAATCGCACATGCCTTTGATACAAATAGTAAATCCGGAAAAATAAATGTTCATGCAGTGGGTGGAAATCTTGCTGTTGAATTTGTGCGTGAAGGACCAGTGAATTTTTCAAATGTCAGGCTCATCGGGCCGGCTGCAGAAGTATTCAGAGGTCAAATAAAAATCTAAAAAACAAAATCAAAATTTGTGAAAACCATACATATATATACTTTTTTGATCGTTGTCGTATCCCTTTTTGGTTTTCATTCGTGCACAAAAGATGAGACCGTACCACCTGTCAGGAGATATAATCTCAATCCCGGTGTCACAGACAGCATTGTGCAAGTCACATTGAATGAAATGGTAGATGGTGATACCATTTATTTTGCACAGGGAAATTATCATTTTGATACTACTCTTATAGTTAATAAAAAGAGCAATATCATCTTCATGGGTGAAGGAAAGGATAATACGACATTTTCATTCGAAGGACAAGCCTTGGGAGAACCGGGTATTTATGGGACAAATCTCAAGTGGGTACTTTTCAGGGATTTCACGATAATAGATCCGGCTGGAGATGGAATCAAAGCAGAGAACTGCGATGGAATCTCATTCCTTCGTGTTGGCGTTACTCATTCGATGGCAATCGATTCCACCAATGGAGCATACGGGATGGAGCTAACCTCGTGTCGAAATATTCTTTTTGATGATTGCTATGTTTTTGGTGCATCTGGTGCCGGAATTTATGTCAGTCAGTCAAACCTGGTGATCGTTCGTAATTCAGATCTGGAGGGCAATGTCGGCGGTATTGGGATTGTCAATTGTATCAGCGTTGACATTTTCGGAAATCATGCTCACCATAATGCAGGGGGTATCTTTGTGTTTGATCTTCCGGATTTACCATATTTAAAATCCGGCCATAACATCCGGATCTTTAAAAATACAGTGGATAGTAATGATCTGAAAAATTTCGCTCCGGTTGGAAACCCATTTTATGTTATACCCAATGGCGCCGGCATTATGTTATTGTCAGATAAGTCTGTAGAAATATTTAATGACACTCTAAAGGAAAACAATGTGATGGGGATAGGTGTCATATCTTATAAAACTTATGAAGCTTACAGTGGGCTTGTCGTGATGGATACCACCCATTATCCATATAACAAGGAAATTAATATTCACGATAACATGATAACCGGATCAACGAACTATCCTCCTGATCTAAATACTTTCTCTGATTTGATCGTCAATACCATTTTTGGTGGAGGAGATGTGCCGGATATTTTATTCGATGGTTTTGTGGATACTCTTCCTATGGTCAATATGAAACTTATTTGCATCCAGGCAAATGGCGGTGCCACCTTTGCAAATATGGATGTGCCTGGTGGCTTTGCGGGATTGGATTATGATGCCACACCC
Source organism: uncultured Saprospiraceae bacterium (assembly GCA_963746195.1). Classification (GTDB taxonomy): domain Bacteria; phylum Bacteroidota; class Bacteroidia; order Chitinophagales; family Saprospiraceae; genus Opimibacter. The sequence continues at coordinate 1,394,042 of CAVVAS010000005.1, forward strand.
TATGATTGCACGAAGGAAGCATTACAAATGGTAGTGGTGATCGCTCCGGATCATTAATATATCTTTATTCCTCATCCGTATCGTTCGTCCAAAGCATCAACAACGCTTTCATTTCGCCCACAGCATGCATGTCCTTTTCTTTCTCTCCCCATTCAATACCCTGGCGTATTAAAGCCAATCCATGGTTTCGATTGCCTGCTTCGTATAACAATTTAGCATAATGATAATAAGTGGCGATATATTGAGGATGAGAATTGACCAGGTATTCATACATCAAAAAAGCCTGGAGCGTGTCGAAATTTTTCTCGTGTTCTCTCGCTAATGCATAGATGATAAACGGATCATCCGGGCTGGATTCCAATAATGCCTGAAGTTCTTTAATTCTGCTCATCGAGTGCAAATCTAATTGGTTCTTAAGGGAATATCTTAAACTAAAAGGGGACAATAGCTAATTGCTATAATGTTTTCTAAACTTTCTAAACATCTAAACCACCTAAACACTTAATCATCGTTACTTTCTTTAAAAATAGGAATTTACAATAAGGCAGGTAAATTCAAACGAATTTGACAGAATAGATACCTTTGGGGCAATTGTCGAACACAAGAAACAGATATGAAAATACTTGTAGCCATCAGCCAGACGCCCGAAACGACGGCACGGATTGCTTTTAAAAATGGGGGAACTGCCTTTGAAACGAATGGTGTCAATTTCATCATGAACCCATACGATGAATGGTACGCACTTGTCAGGGCATTAGAATTGAAAGAAGAAAAGGGTGGTACAGTGACGGTCATTCATTGCGGTCCTGTCGCCAATGAAGTAACTATTCGGAAAGCGCTTGCTATCGGTGCAGATGATGCAGTGAGAGTAGATATGGAACCGCTATCAGCATATTCAGTAGCAGTTCAAATCGCTGTTCATGCTCAAAATCAGAAATACGATCTCATCATCACCGGTAAAGAAACCATTGATTATAATGAATCATTAGTCGGCGGCATGATTGCGGAATCTTTAGATATGCCTTTTATTTCAAATGTCAGCAAACTAGTTTATAACGGTGATGTTGCTTTAGCAACAAGAGATATTGAAGGTGGTGTTGAAGAGATTGAAGTCACCGGACCATTTGTCCTGAGCGCTTCAAAAGGATTGGCAGAGCAACGTATTCCCAATATGCGTGGAATCATGTCCGCTAAAACAAAACCTCTTCAGATTGTCGCTCCAATCGTTGAGCCTTCAACTTCTGACTATGTACATTTTGAAGTTCCAGCAACAAAATCATCAGTCAAAATGGTTGATCCGAATAATATGGATGAACTCGTCAGGCTGTTGCATGAAGAAGCAAAAGTAATTTGATCAACCATTGAAAATATAAGATAACTATATGGTATTAGTTGTAGCGGAAACTCTGGAAGGAAAAATAAGGAATGCATCTTTGGAAACCGTTTATTTTGGTTCCAAAGTGGCAGAAATTCTTGGCGTATCCTGTAATGCATTAATCCTCGGACCGTGCAGTGATGGAGGAAAGCTCGGAGGATATGGAGCAAAAGAAGTATGGCATGTTGATGATAGCAAACTTACTTCTCTCGATAGCCATGTATTCACCAAAGTGATCAGCAAAGTAGCTAAAGACAATGGTGCAAAAGTGGTGATCGTTTCAGATAGCTCGTTTGGTAAAAGTTTGCTTGGTCGTCTTTCCGTTGCCTTGAAAGCAGGACCAGTCAGAGGCGTAAATAAACTTCCTGAACTGAAAGATGGAAAGCTTAATGTTGATCGTCCTGTTTTCTCAGGTAAAGCGATAGCAACCTGTAAAATCAATACCGATATTGCTGTACTATCCCTCATGGGCAATACATTGAAACCTCAAACTACAGGTGCAGATGCTGCAGTTAAGAAATTGACTATTGAAATTCCGGAATCCAAAACAAAAGTCGTTAACGTCAGGAGGTCAGTTGGGATAGTGCCGTTACCGGAAGCTCAAATTGTGGTTTCAGGAGGACGCGGCATGAAAGACCCTTCCAATTGGGGTATCCTTGAAGATCTGGCCAAAGTGCTGGGAGCGACTACTGCTTGTTCCCGTCCGGTAGCAGATAGCGGTTGGCGTCCTCATAGTGAGCATGTCGGCCAGACGGGGATCGCCATAAGGCCAAATCTCTATATCGCTGTGGGTATTTCGGGAGCGATTCAACATTTGGCGGGTGTTAACAGTTCTAAGGTAATAGTGGTGATCAACAAAGATCCGGAAGCTCCTTTTTTCAAGGCTGCAGATTATGGGGTCTGCGGTGATTTATTTGAAGTCGTACCGAAACTGACTGAAGCGCTGAAACAATTTAAGGCGTCGCATCATTGAAAGACATTTTTTTCCTGCTGGTTTCCTTGAGAGAATTAAGCTCTGGCCACCCAGTCGGCAATTTTACATATATTTCGCATGTACTTAACAGGTAAGTGGAAAAGATAGAATTATATATAGTTACCCTCACACACAGTGTCACCCAATCCAGTAATTATGCAGTGGTCATGGGTGAAGTGGATGGCAATCGCCGTCTGCCCATTGTCATTGGGGGATTTGAAGCTCAGGCGATCGCTGTAGCCATGGAAGGCATGGTGCCGTCTCGTCCGCTGACACATGACCTTTTGAAAAATACACTCGACACTTTTGAGATAGAAGTCACTGAAATCCTGATCAACAATCTAGTCGAAGGTGTCTTTCATGCCCGCATCGTCTGTATGCAACACGGACGTGAATTTGAAATCGATTCCAGAACCTCAGATGCCATCGCGATGGCTGTAAGGTATGGATGCCCTATCTATACTTATGATTTTATTCTTGATGCTGCAGGTGTCCGCATCGAAGATCCTCAACCCGGAGAATCTGAAGAAGCTAAAGAAGAGCTAAAACCAAAACGACGTCGCAGAGGATATGCCGAATATTCACTCGACGATCTGACCGCCATGCTCGACAAAGTCATCGGAGAAGAAGACTATGAGAAAGCCGCCAAGATCAGGGACGAAATCAATAAGAGGAAAGAAGAAGGCAGTTAATTTACGATTTACGATTTACGAATTACGATTTCCACATTTCCACATTTCCACATTGTCACATCGTCACATCGTCACATTTATTTTATTTCCAAAGATCATACGGATAAACCCCCACATCCAGCAATTCATTCAACCGCGCTGTAACAAATTCTGATGCTATTTTAAGTTTCAAAACTTAAAATGAATATTACGTAACTTTTTCTTTGTAAAATTTTAATCAGGCAGCTTCTAGCTGCCAGGCAAAAAATATCATCAAATTCTCATTGTGAAAAACTCATTTCCATAAATCATATGGATACACCCCTGCATCCAATAATTCATTCAGCCGGGCAGTAACAAATTCTTTATCTTCTCTGTACGTAACTCCAAACCATTCTGATTCCGAATACAATACTTTAGTTTGTTTTTGTTTGGACTTAATGAGATTGTCTACTAATGTCGGGATGTAGAATTCAGATTTTAAATCATTGATATTTTCTTTTACAAAAGCATCAAATTGTTTTTCAAAAAAATCAAAGTAGGAAGGATAAAATCCCCACATATTCATCGAAACAGGAGAATCAGGTAGAAGAATTCTGTTCGAATCTCCCTCAGGAAATGAAATAACTCCATTTTCGTCAGTACCGATCTGTTTGCATTCTTCAATATTGACGAGATAACCATTGTCATCGACCTCACATACGCCTCTGTTGACAGTCCCATGTTCTGAAAGTGTGTTTTGTAATCGATATCCAACCACGCTATATTCTTCGATACTTCTTTTTTCAAGTAAAAAATTATAAAGCGTTTTGTAAGATTCAGGTCCGTAATAATCATCCGCATTGATGACAGCGAAAGGTCCTGTGATCGCCTGGTGAGCAACCCAAACAGCATGCCCTGTCCCCCAAGGACGATCTCGTTCTGCAGGAATCGTGAAAGAATGCGGCACAAGATTCAATTCCTGGTTAACATAGTCGGCGGTCATCTTACCTTTCATTTTAGGTTCAAAGACCTCCTTGAATTTTTCGGCGAAATAATCACGAATGATAAAAACGACATGATCGAATCCTGCCCGATGCGCATCATACAGGCTATAATCAATGATGGTCTCTCCATTGGGACCAAATGAATCCATTTGCTTAAGCCCGCCATAACGGCTTCCTAATCCTGCAGCAAGCACTACCAGCGATATTCTCTCTTTGTTTTTCAACATGTTTTCAAATCTTCTATAATTTATTGTAGTCCTATGAGTTTTGAAAAATCAGCATCCGTAGTTCCTAATTGTTTTGCTTTCTGTCCATTTTCAACCGCATGTGCATTGTCTCCCATCATATAATAGCAGCGAGCTAAGTTGAGATAATACAACCCGTTATCAGGTTTGAGCTGAATACTTCTTTCAAAATCTTTTATAGCTTCCGGATAGCGTTTCAATTTGTTAAATAAAAGAGCTCCCCGGTTATTCGTGTATTCCGGAACTTCAGGTCGCTGTGGTATAAGTTGGTTATACATTTCAAGCGCATTCTCGGGTTGATTGAGTAATTCATAAGAACGGGCGAGGATAAATAAACCATCTACCTTGGCCGGATAAAGTTTATGAAAAAGATCTGCATCAGCGAGTGCTTTTTCACCTTCTTTGGTTTCAAGATATGCACGAGCTCTCCATTCCAAAGCATTCTGGTAGTGAGGATCATATTTCAAAGCCATCGTGAGGCCTTCGATCGTCTTGGGCCAGTCTTTATTATCAAAATATTCAAGACTTTTATTTGTCCATGCGCGCGGACTTTCCGGATAATGACTCAGCACATCATTCCATAGAGTTTCACTTTCTTTCCATACAGGAATTCGCAACACAGATATAACAGCAAGTCCAATAATCCATGCACCACCAATTCCCATAAGCGGGACTTTATATTTAGGCCAATTCTTTTGTACACTTTTATAAATTTCCATGCACAGCAGAAAAAATATACCGATGTAAGGAACGTAGGTATATCGCTCTGCAACAACTGCATTACCGATGGAGATGAGTTGAAGTACGAGGATCAGGTTGACAATATAAAATCCAAATCCAAAAAGATAATTCCTGTTCCTTACTTTCAAAACCAGGTAGATAAAACCTGCGATGGATAGCATTGTAGCAATGTAATACCAGGGAGTAAGTTCTTTTGGAAAAGGATGTAATGCAGAGAGCGGGTAGGGGACAATGATCTTGAGCAAATACCAGATCAGGCCGAAACCTGCAAAATTTATTCTTTCCGTGATGCCGCGATAATCAATTGATTCAATCGCTCTCTCCGACTGGATCTTCACCGTCACATAAGCCATGACGGCAGATAGAATAAATAAAGGGATTTTTTCAATGATCCAGGACCAGTTCCATTCTCTTTTATAAAAATAATCGATCAATAACAATGAAAGAGGCAGTACGATAGCCGCCGGTTTGCACAATAAAGATATGGCACCAAGAAGGGTGACATAAATGAGATATTTTATCTGTCGCTTCCGGAGATATTGAATGTACACAATCATTGCGGCCATGTAAAAAAGAGTGTACAAAAGATCCTTTCGCTCTGAAATCCACACTACAGATTCGACATGCATCGGATGAATTCCGAATAATAAAGCCACTGCAGCACTGACCCACTTATTGCCGGAAGACAATAAATAAATAAACCAAAAGACCAGGGCTGTATTGATGAGATGAAGAAAAATACTGGTGAGATGATAACTCCATGGAGTCAGCTCAGCGAGGTGATAATTGATGGCAAGGCTTAGAATCGTGAGAGGATGATAGTTGGATACGACCGGAGTGGAAAAAATAGCTTTTATCCCGTTGACGCTTAAATCTTTCAAAAGGGGGTTCCCTGTGACATACATGATGTCATCCCAATTGGTAAAACCATTTCGTAAAACAGGCAGAAAAACAACCAGGGTCACCACCAAAACAGGCAACAGGAATTTGATATTTCCCCCTGAGCCCGATGGAGATACAACCGGTGACTTCTTTGATTTGGAAGGTTTTCCTTTTGGTTTTTTTCTTTGTTCGGCCATAATGGTTTGGTGCTCAAAAATAACAGAATTAAGCTATCCTCACCGTTATTGCTTCAGGGATGGATTATCCGAATTTACAGACGGCGGAATGATTACTTTTATCCCGGCAAACAGGAATTAAAAGGGAAGTATGAAAAGCAACAATCACCTGATCTCTCCATCGATATTATCAGCTGACTTCGGCCGGATCTACGAAGTCGTGGAGATGATCAATAGTAGTGAAGCAGATTGGTTTCACATCGATGTGATGGATGGCATGTTTGTCCCAAATATAAGTTTTGGATTTCCTGTGATGGAAGCGGTGAAAAGAAAAGCAACCAAACCGATGGACGTCCATCTCATGATTGAAAAGCCTGAGCGATATATCGAAAGATTCAGAGATGCAGGCGCTCATGTGATCACGGTTCATTATGAAGCTTGCAACCATCTGCATAGAGTCATTCAACAAATAAAGGAGACCGGAGCTCTTGCAGGTGTAGCCATAAATCCACACACTCCTGTCACACATCTTGTAGATATTTTGGAAGATCGTAGATCTCATCCTGGTCATGTCCGTCAATCCGGGTTTTGGAGGTCAGAAATTTATTTACCAGGCCATCCCAAAGGTGACTCATTTGAAACAATTACTGATGGAAAGGAATCTTTCGCCTTATATCGAGGTGGATGGCGGCATCGGTCTACAAAATGCAGAGCGTGTGCTCCAGGCAGGAGCAAATGTTCTTGTAGCAGGCAATGCAGTTCTTTCCGCATCCGGATCCGATCGGCATGATCAGCAGCCTGAAAGCCATCGGAAATATTGGAATGAAAAATATTCCAGCTTGAGAGGCATTCGCACAATAATGAGATTATTCTTGCTCACTGGAGTAACCTTATCAGCATCTCAATTTATTTTCTCAAAATACCATCACCATCCATGGAAAGATCCTTGATTTACAAAACAATGAACCCATTGAATTAGTCACTGTCTATGCTACTGCATTTGGAAAGGAAGCAACGACATCAGTTGATGGCTTATATGAATTAGTTATTCCGGCAGGAAAAGGAAGCCTGTTACAATTCAGGCGAACAGGATATAAACCTGCAGATTATGATTTAAAGATTTTACCTGCAGGAACACGTTTTGAAATCAATATCAACATGGCACCTGTAGAATCAAATCTTGAAGTGGTCATCACAGCTCAACGCGTAGAAGATGCAGGCATGGTTCATCAAAAAGTGGAGCTTTAAAATTACTTCCAAGCACTACCGGCAACCTGGAATCCCTTCTTGCCCGGCATTGCTCTTGGGACCAGCAGCGGCACAGGTGGTGAACTCACTTCTCAATACAATGTCCGTGGAGGAAACTATGATGAGAATCTTGTCTATGTCAATGATTTTGAAATTTACAGGCCACTGCTCATCAGGTCAGGTAACCAGGAAGGCTTAACGCTTCCCAATCTCGATCTGATCCGCGATCTCTCAGTTTTCATCCGGCGGCTTTGAAGCAAAATATGGTGATAAAATGTCTTCAGTGCTTGACGTGAGATACAAACTCCCAGATAGTTTGAGAGGATCTTTTTCATTAAGCCTGCTTGGTGCAACTGCACATCTGGAAGGAAGCAAAGTTTTGGGAAAAGATCCTTACAGACGTTGGAGATATCTCGTAGGTGTCAGATATAAAACAAATGAATATTTATTGAAATCACTTGATGTGCAGGGTGAATACGTTCCTACTTTTACTGATTACCAGATTTATACCACATATGATCTTTCAAGAGATTGGCAATTGGGTTTGCTTGCAAATCTGAATAGAAGTAAATACGATTTTGTTCCTGTCAGCAGTCAGACAGCAACTGGATTGGTCAGTTTTGCATTGCAGCTTTCTACTGATTTCCAGGGAGCCGAAAGTGATTTGTTTGTCAATGGCATGACAGGTATTTCTCTTTCATTCGTTCCTGACCGGCAACGAAATCCTCTATTCCTGAAATTCTTATTGTCAGGTTATAAAAGCCTTGAACAGGAAAACATTGACATCATTGGTGAGTACAGGTTAAGCGAAATTGAGACAAGTATTAATGATCCGAATGCCGGTGAAGAAATAGCACTTCTGGGAAGCGGCATTCAACAATACTTATGACCGTGATCATCTGCAAGCCAATATTATAAACAGTGAGATCAAAGGAGGTATCGAATTGCAAGGGTCACCTGGCGTCTCCAATTTTATCCAGGCAGGATTTGAAAGTTGGATATGAAGATGTATCAGATCGTATTCATGAATGGGAAAGACTTGATTCAGCAGGTTACACATTACCCAATGATCTCGAAGCATTAACATTGGGATATTCATTGAATTCGACGAGGGATCTTCAATCACTTCGATACTCCGGATATGTAGAAGACACTTACACAAAACAATACACTAGTCAGCGTGAAATCAGGTTCACCGGGGGCATCCGAAGTCAATACTGGGATGTGAATCATGAATTTCTATTAAGTCCACGACTTCAATTTACATGGACTCCGAATGCAGATATAGGATTTAAACTTGCAACAGGCTGGTATATGCAACCAGGTTTTTATAAAGAATTGCGCAGACCTGATGGAACAATCAACGAGGATCTCCAGGCGCAAAAATCATTTCAAATTCTTGCAGGATATTCTTCAGCATTTGGACCACTCTCCGGAAGCGGACATAAATTCAAGTTAATCCTTGAAGCGTATTACAAACAACTTTGGGATCTTGTGACGTACGAAGTTGATAACGTGAGGATAACTTATGCGGGTGAAAATAATGCAACAGGATATCTGACAGGAGTTGATTTGCGCATCAATGGTGAACTTGTGCCCGGTGCAGAGTCATGGATTAATCTTTCTTTTCTGAGAGCAAGGGAAAAAATCAATGGTGTTCAACATTTAAAACGCGAAGTAGGACAGTTGGAAGGAACACCTGTTGCTGATGTGCCGAGGCCAACGGATCAATTCATGACGCTCAATGTATTTTTCCAGGATTATTTGCCGGACAATGAAAATTTTCGTGTACATCTGAATACATCCATTGGCACAGGTCTTCCATTTGGAATAAAAGATAATAACATCATTTATCGAAATACTTATCGGTACAAGCCTTATCACCGGGTGGACATCGGATTTTCTACGAGGTTATGGAGCAGGGCATGGGAGGCACAAAGGCCACACAATCTCTTTGCCTGGTCAAGAAACAGTTGGTTCAGCATTGAAATCTTCAATTTGCTGCAAGTCAGGAATGAGGCCAGCCGGACGTGGATAAAGACAATATTTCTAACCCAGTATGCAATTCCAAATTATTTGAGTTCAAGGAGGTTGAACTTTAGATTGCAATGCGAATTCTGATCCCATTTTCTTATCTTTGCGGTCCGTTAAAAACCGGTCACCCGTTTACGGGCTAATCCGGCAAGGTTTTAACCATTAAATTTTAACACTTAACCAATGTCAGTAAAAATCAGACTTCAGCGCCACGGGCGCAAACAAACGCCTCTCTATCACATAGTTATCGCCGATGCCAGGTCTCCCCGAGACGGTAGTTTCATCGAAAGAATCGGTACCTATAACCCCATGACCAAGCCGGCTACCATCGACATCGATCGCATGAAAGCCTACGAATGGCTCAAAAACGGAGCTCAGCCAACTGAGACCGTCAACGCCATCCTCCGATTCAAAGGGGTCCTTTATTATAAGCATCTCCAAAGAGGTGTAGCGAAAGGCTCATTTAGCACGGAAGAGGCAGAAGTAAAATTCAGAGCCTGGGTTGATGATAAAGAAGTAAGAATAGCCGCCAGGGTTAAAGCTACAGCAGACGATAAGAAAGCTCGCGCTTCACAGATTTCAGGTACCGTAAAAAAAGCCGAAAAGAAAAAGGAAAAGGAAAAGGTGGAAGATAACGCTGATGAGTTACTCAATGTTAATCTTGAAAAACCTGCTGCTCCAATCGTTACAGAAGAGGTAAAAGCCGAGGCTCCTGCAGTAGTTGAAACAAGTAACACAGAAACTGAAGCAGTAGTACCTGCAGTAAATAATGCTGAAACAGAAGCACCTGCAGAAAATAATGCAGAGGCAGGAGAATAATATTAATTGAAATTATAAGCATCCCATGAAGATGCCAGGCTTGTCAGAATAAAGTTATTCTCAAGTCATAGAAGACGGAAAATTTTTTTGTACACCTGGTAAGCCTATTGTGTCTTACCAGGTGTACATGTATTATCAGGAAAATAAAATTTCTACAATGGAAAATCTGGACCAAAAATATCAGGGTGAACTGGATGCCCTGAAGGCAGCCATTCAAAGTTCCGAATTGTTAGCCGTCTATCTCGAAGATGAAGAAGAAGCGAGCTACCAGGCGTTGCGTGATGAATTTGAACCCCAGATCGAATCCTTGTATGAACGTATTGCCGATGATCATCCCCTGCAATTGACGATTCTTGAAACTGCTCTGCTTGATACTGAATTTGAAGGACTTTATTTATCGAGAGTGCTTGGATTTAGTGTTCTTCGGGGTGAGATTGATGATGAGTATCACTATCGCAGGCCACAAGATCATTTTAAAGAAGTATTGCTGGCGATTGCTGAATCTTCCAATTTTGAATGGATTAAAGTAAAAATAGGGCAGGGATGTCAAATTGGTTTTGCTCTCAGCAGTGAAATATGGGTGAGTAACCTGATCAGCCAGGTCGAGAATAAAAAAGTCAGGCAGTTTTTTGAGTCAATGATTGTTGATAAATATCGTTCGCTCCAGGCAAGGAAACTGGCATACGATAGTTATTATCGCCAGTTTGTACATCACAATTATCATTCTGCTGATTTTCCAAAAACAATATCTGAACTCAAGACTCTTTTTTCAGCGCTTGAAAAATTTATTCAATACCGGATCAAGCATGGAAAGGTCAACATGAGCCTGCTTCCGAATTTTAAAGAGTTCCTCAACAATGAACAATTTAAAAAGGAAGAAGAATATCTCCGTATGCTTGTCTTATTCAGCAGGTACTTTCCACATGAAAGTCATGAAGAATGGATTAAGAGCATCTTCAATGAAGCACGTACCCGATTTCCAAATTTCAATGAAAAATATTTTGAATACGTTCTGGATATCGAAGAAAAAGGTTTGCCTCTCGATAAAGAATCAGACCTGAATGTATACAACCTGCTTGACACATCAATCGAAGATGATTTGTATCGTTACTCGATGCTCATTCAGGCAATCCATCAGAAAGGATATATTCATGAAGACGCGATTGAAGCTACGCGCCAGTTCTACGAAAATCATGAAGGCCTTTCTGATATCAATGAATGTCTTCGTCATACGTTATACAGGCAATTTGAAAAATTACTTGCCAATCTTCCTGTTGAGGATTATAAAACTTTTACCGGGCAGGATCACAAAAAATCAGAAGAAGAAGCAGTCAAGGATGATAGCGTATCCAGGTTTATGAAATTGTACATGGATATTTTTGGAAACCAGGAATTCAACCTTCGACTGAGAGATCTTAGCATGAGCTTTTTGCAGCGTTGTCTTAAATCTTTTATAGATAAACGAAGCACTCAATACCAGGATGTGAAGCATTTTGTCATGGAGAAATTCCCTGACTGGGGTTTCATGAAAGAGAAAGAGGTGGTGGAGTTATTTAAGACACGAAGAAAGAGAAAGACAGCTAAATCGTGAGTTGTCAGCTGTGAGTTGTCAGTTGTCAGTCGTGAATTGTGAGTGATGTTTCATACTTAAGAAAGCACAATTTGATACAATTCAAAATTCGTTGTTCCTTGTTCTGCATTCCCATTGCTCCCTGCTTTTTTTACATTAAATTAGGCCGTGCATTCAGAAAAGGTACCCTACTTTATTCTTGACCTTCTCCAGCAGGTTCCTTCGGTGTATGTGCCGGGTCTTGGACGATTTGATGCTATTTTCCATCCGGCAGTCATTGATCTGCCCCAGGCAAAGATCAGGCCTCCATACATTCAGCCGGATTTTATTCCTCATGTCGACTCCGAGGGAGATATACTCCCTTCATACATGCATTATGTCTCAGGGATGGAAGTCGAAGAGGCAAGACAGGATATCTCTTCATTCGTGAAGGACGTCATGCAACACCTCAAAGAAGATCATACTTATGGCATTGATAAATTTGGTGTTTTCTCCTTATCTGAATCAGAAGTACTTCATTTTACGCCTGATTGGGATGCATTCAATCTTTCGTTCAGTGGTTTGGAAGTGATTGATTTGAATCCTAAAGAAGAACTAAAGACTGTACCGGTTTATACACCTACACCACCCATAGCACATGTAGTGACTATTCCTATACCGGAAGTTGTTGAGGAGAAAGTAGAAGCTGTTGATTTATCCTCTGACAAATCCTTAAATGATTCTCAGGAAGAAATCATTCCTCCGGTCCAACCTGGAATATCCGATGCTACCACCAGGCTCGCATGGGCTATTCTGACTTCAGCATTGATTTTGATCACCGTGTTGTGCGCCTACTTAGCATGGGACATTATCAGCGACCGTCAGAGAATGAATCAGCTCTCTCAACTTTATCCCGATACATTAGGTATTACCAATGAATTTGATGTGCCGGTGAAAAAAGATACTCCCGTTGTTCATCATGAGAATCCACCTGTGACAAACCCCGTAGCTGAACCCGATACAGTGAAAACTCCTCCTGTAGCACAAGAAAATGAAACTCCCTGTTATGTCATCGTCGGAGCATTTGGAAATCCTGATAATGTGACAAAGATGGTCAGGCGACTGGAAGGATTGGGATATAAATCAGCCCAGATAAAAGGTGGTGCACTGACCAAAGTAGCGATCAGCACTTCCTGTGATAAAGAAACGTTGGAAAAAATCCTTAATGAAGCGAGGTCCGGAATCAATCCTGAATCCTGGATTTATTAATGAAAGAAATTGAAATAAAACTTGCCCCTGAAGACCTGGAGGATCAGTCTGAACTCAAACTCCAACTGGCAAAGGCTGCAAAAATTCCCATCGCGGAAATGAAATCGTACAGAGTCCTTCGTCGCTCACTTGATGCGCGATACAGACCGCCTGTTTATCTCGTCAAAGCTGCAATATCCACACTTGATGATCTCCCGGTTATTCCAAAAGAACTTGATGATTTTCCAAATGTTGATTCAGCAAAGGAAGTTCATATTATCGGTGCAGGGCCTGCTGGATATTTTGCCGCATTGGAATGCATCAAAGCTGGGCTCCGTCCCATAGTCATCGAACGTGGGAAAGATGTCCAGGCAAGAAGAAAAGATTTGAGAGCGATTCAACAAGACAGTATTGTCAATCCGCATTCAAATTATTGTTTTGGTGAAGGAGGTGCAGGTACTTATTCTGATGGAAAATTATACACGCGCTCTGGTAAAAGAGGCAATATTGATTCTGTCCTGCGAATACTTGTAGAATGTGGTGCTGATCCCGATATCCTGGTCGATGCACATCCACACATTGGTTCAAATAAATTGCCATTAATCATTGTGGAGATGAGAAAGTTCATCGAAGGTCACGGTGGCAAAGTTCTTTTTAATTCATGGGTTTCCGATTTCATTCTTGAAGGCACAAGCCCGCGAAGGATATCCGCCATTATCATCAATGATAAAGAACAAATCAAAGCTGAAACGGTTATCCTGACAACGGGACATAGCGCGAGAGATATTTTTCAATTGCTTGAAGCCAAAAAAATAAAAATTGAAGCGAAGCCCTTTGCATTAGGAATCCGGGTTGAGCATGCCCAGGCTTTTGTCGATGAATGTCAATATGGAATTTCTCCGCGTGGTCCACTTTTGCCTGCTGCGAGTTATGCCTTAAATGCACAAGTCAATGAGAGAGGGATATTTTCATTTTGCATGTGTCCCGGTGGACTCATTGTTCCTTCAGCTACATCTCCGGGTGAAATAGTGGTCAATGGAATGTCGCTCTCCCGAAGAGATAGTTCATTTGCCAATTCAGGTGTTGTGACTTCCGTTGAAATTGAAGACCTGGCACTCTTTGCTGAAAGCGAAGGATTGTCAAAGTCAGATCCGTTACTTGCGATGTCATTTCAGCGTAATGTGGAAAGAAAAATGTTCGAAGCAGGAAACGGATCACAGGCAGCACCTGCACAACGACTTGTAGATTTCATCAAAAGAAAAGTTTCAATGGATCTGCCGGAGACAAGTTATATCCCCGGAATATTCTCTGCTCCTCTGCATCAATTATTACCTGCATGGATCTATGAAAGATTAAAATATGGGATCATAGGGTTTGATCACAAAATGAAGGGATATCTTCATCCTGATGCAGTTATTTTAGCTACGGAGAGCCGGACTTCAAGCCCGGTGAGGATTCCAAGAGATCCGACAACTGGCATGCATATTGAGATTGAAGGTCTGTTTCCGGGAGGAGAAGGTGCCGGGTATGCCGGAGGGATTGTTTCAGCAGCAATGGATGGCCAGGCAACCGCAAGATTAGTTGCCAGGTGGATTAACGAAAAGTATCATTAATTTCAGGGTATGTCTCACGTGTTAGATCTCTTAGGGCGATTGTTTCTGAGCGCCATTTTCTTTTTTGAAGCGATTGATTCCATCATGTTTGCTGACAAAACTAAAGCAACCATGGCTCATTATGGGATCGTTTGGAAACAAGATTTCCTGCTTTATCTCTCGATCACGTTATTGGTCGTTGGTGCCCTAATGTTGCTCACCGGGTATAGGGTCAGGCTGGGTGTCTGGCTGTTGCTGATTTATTGGTTGCCGGTCACGTTCATCGTGTACTCATTCTGGAATGATCCGGTGGAAACGCAACGATTGAATGCCATATTTTTTATGCGAAATATGGCCATCGCGGGAGGACTATTGATGATTGCTGCACACGGTGCAGGGAAATACAGCATTCGTCGGTTACAAACACTGAGCAAGATTCCAGCAAGCGAAACCTGAAAGAAAAACCCTTCACATCGTGGAGCCGGTTTTTGAGGTGGCCTCTTTCCGCGAAGGAAAATCTGATGCGAAGGGTCAATGATGATCCAGACTAACGTCAAGACAACCAAAAATAAGCAAAACCTTGGAATTAATTCTGATGGCAGGAGCAAACTCCTGCCACGGCAGATTGCCTTGGTTTGAGTTTGCACCAACCAATATTTTACACCAGGTCCTCGTCCTTCCAGGGCTTCTTTAGTTTTCTGAACTCGGTGAGATCAGCCTTTTCTTTAACCGGATCTCCAGGTTTTCGCAGCAGGTCACCGCTATAATCCTCCTGAACCGGTTCAGAAAGGGTGGATTGACCTAATTGTTTCTTCATCAGCCTGTCTTCCCAGTCTTTGTCCATGTATTGAAGTCGAAGGATTTGGAAGAGCTGCATAAAAATGGAAATGCCCCAGAAAAAAACAGGAAATACGGACCAGGTGATTCTATGACTTGTGAATAGATCAATGGCTACCAGGAAAATACTTGTACCTGCCCAGCTGGTGAGGCTCTTGTAGAATTTCTTTATTTTATTGACTCGCCTTTGAGCTTCAAGTGTGGCGGCATCTGTGTCCTGATTCGGTAGGGTATCGTTCATATGAAGGATGCAATAGTTAAATTCAGACTCAATTAAAATACCTGTTTGCTGAAGAATTACACATCTAACACTGAATTGCTTTTAAAAATTTCAGGCACATAAAATATTTTGTCCTCATCCTGCTTCAATGGTCTTCTTCGTTATTGCTTTTCCAAGCGCGCTTCCTAACCAACCTGACAGGATACCTGTGATAAGCGCAATAACCATTGTTGCCACCATCATCATTTGATGGGATAATCCACCAAGAAGGGTTCCGGTTTTTACAATGATGCCTGCTTCATCCTGTGAAGACATATATCTCGCCATGATGATCCAAACTATGGCTAATGCGAAACCTCCACAAAGAATATTTTGCCTGGTGTTCAAACGAGACAATGTAGCAACCATTAAAATCCAAATGGCCGCAGCCCACCATGGAGCAATGAACCCTAAACCAGTTATTCCTGCAACCATCAACAAAAACGGAAATAAAGTTTTCTTTGTCATTGCGGTTCAATGTTAATTTTTCTTGCAGGAGACCAGCTATCAGGATCTTTCTTCAGTGTGACCTCATAATATTTTCCGGCGAAAAAAGAATCTACAAAATCTTTGAAATGAGGACTTGCCGGATCACCGGATTGACCCCCCGGATAATTGACAAAAGCTTTTGGAGGTGATGATAGTTCAACAACCATTCGCCACGAAGGCCCATGCGATTTATTCATGGCATTAATAATGTGACGACCGCCGGAGGTAGATATAAAACCTGTTCCAAAAGGAGCAAATCTCGCCAGGTGCGGAATCTCTGACGCTTTGTAAGCTCCCCAGTTTTTTCGCTGCGCCGGTTCAAGCTTCAGATAATTTCTCACCATCGTTGAAAAGGAGATGCAGGCAATATCATTAAGTCTTTCTGTTTTATTCGGTGTAGAAATGATATCGAAAAAATGATGTTGGTTGCTTTTCTTAATCAGTTCTATAAACTTCCAGTCCTCCGGGTACATCACTCCCGCTGAATCCAATTCATCGAAAGTAAGTTTTTCAAAAGCGTCATACCATAGTTCAAAATAAACAGGCGATAAGCTATCCCGATCCGCTACGTAATTCCAACCTGCTAATTGAGTAGCATATTTTTTTTCATCCGGTGTCAGGCAATTTCCTTTATTCAATGCATCCAACATCAAAGGCAGGATTTCTGCAGCAAACAGGTTATAATTATTTTGTTGCAACGCTTCCATTTTCTCCACCGTGATATGTTTCAGCGTATCAAGATTCATATTGACTTCTCGCCCCCTGTAATCTTCAAAATACCTTGTTCCAATAAGTGGATAAGGATAAGTGGTATCAGCAGGCAGCTGATTGGCGGAGCTGACAAAACCTCTTTGCGGATTGATGATATAAGGTGATTGATCGAAAGGAATATAACCTTGCCAATCATTAACCGATTGATCTCCATTCGTGACATACTGACCAAGCCCTTCCGGTCTTATTGGAATAACTCCTGCAACGCTGATCGCGATATCACCTTGCGTGGAGGCAAAAACTTTATTTTGTGCAGGGTATTGGAATGAAGACACAGCATCACGGTAATCACTTAGATTTTTTGCTTTATCGATTTTTTGCAAATAAGCGATATCATTTGCTTCGGAGCGCTGATGACCTATCCATTTCATGGCCATGTCCTTGTGATCGCCTTCATCCATGACCGGGCCCCAATGTGTATATCGAACAGAATCAACAATTGTTTTCCCACCTCTCACTTTAATTTCTTCCGGACGAAGCGTAGCTGATTCGTATTTACCATCAAGCATGTAAGAATGCCTGCTGCTATCCTGCCAGGTGATATTATACCAGTCCAATACATCCTGGCCTGAATTGGTAGAGCCCCAGGCAATTTGATCAGTGAAGCCAATGATGATGTAAGGCAATCCAGGCAGAGAAACGCCATGCACTGAATATTCAGGTGTTTCTATTTCAACTTCATACCAAATATTAGGAAGCGTGAGACCAAGGTGAGGATCATTGGCAAGAATAGGAAATCCATCTGCTGTCTTTTGACCTGAGACTGCCCAGTTGTTACTTCCATTCACTCCTTTTTTCTGATCATCTGCTGATTTGTCTTTGCCATCTGGCAATGCTTTGGATTCAGACTTACCAGGAAATTTTACAGGAGTAAAATCCCATTTTTTTTCTGATGGAATGACAGGACTTTCAAGTGAATTGTATCCCGAATAGAGCAAATCAAAATCCTGCTGTGATAATTTTTCTTTTGCTTTTGAAAAGTCAAGGTCGGATTCACCCAGGCATAGTGCAGCTGCCATACTTGTAAAGGTGAGCGCTGAATGTGTGGACGTCCAGGGTACAGGGCCATGAGATAAAATTTTATATTCTATTGGCCAATCGGCATAATGAAGTGAATGGATGTATTCATTTACGCCATTCACATAAGCGTCCATCAGTGCTTTATTGCCTTCATAGTTCTCCCAGTTCTTTGCTTTTTCAATGGAACATTTTTCAAATCCTCTTTCTCTTTGCTTGCGGTCATAAGCGATCGTCCTTGCTCCCAGCAATTCTGACAATCGTCCTGCCGTGGCGCGAGTGGTGATATCCATGGCAAATAACCTGTTGGCTGCATGCAGATAACCTTGTGCGTATAAAGCATCTTCAATGTTTTGAGCATAGATGTGAGGGACATCCCTTTCGTCGAAGAGAATTTTGACAGGTTGTTTTGTTTTTCCTTTTAATGTGAATGAATCATACTTAGGATGTACGGAGTGCCAGATGCCCTGGAAAGGGCTGAAGAAACGACCAATAGAAGGGAGAAAATTCTCGCCCACCGGAATATCGATACTGAGCAATACCATCCAGCCCACGAAGAATAAAAAGGGGAGTATGATCCGTTTCATGGGCATAAGCTAGGAATTTTACCTGACAAAGACCATCTTATTCGGCTGAGACAAATCAACCCGGTATTGATACCCATTTATATCTTCATCTTTCAGCTCTTCGCTTTTTGTAATTTTTTGTTGAATCATGAAGCGGGCCATTTCACCCCGTGATCGTTTCGCAATGAAAGATAAAAACTGAAGCTTCCCATTCCGGTCCTCCATAAATTGGATGTCAATCATCGGAACAATCAATTTTTCCGGATTGATGGCAGCGCTGTATTCCTGCGAAGCGAGATTGATGACTTCTTTAGCCTTTGAAGCTGCTATATCCTGGCTTAAAAGGTCGGTGATCTGGTTTCCCCAAAATTCATAAAGACTTTTTGCTTTCCCGATTTTCAACTCAATCCCCATTTCGAGACGATAAGGTTGGATTAAATCTAAAGGCCTTAATAATCCATACAAGCCTGATAAAATTCTGATGTTTTTGTCTGCATCTTCTGCTTCTTGTTGTGTCAGTGTATTCGCATCAAGTCCCAGGTAAACTTCACCTCTGAAAGTATACATGGCAGTGGTCGCATTATCCGGAGTATGAGGCCACGCAAACTGGTGATAACGCTCCACATTCAATTTTGCCAGTTTATCATTTATATCCATTAATTTCTGAAGAGAACGTGGTGTTTGTTTTCGTAAAACTTCAATCAGTTTTTCACTTTGCTCCGGCATTCTTGGTAAACTGTACCGATGAGCTTCCTTTGGCTTATTGTGTAGGTTTTTCGATGGAGATAATAGGATTAGCATTAGCTGGAAATTTAACGCAAAATAGGAAGCGGATTTGTACATCGCAGCTTATAAGCTGCTTGAATAAACTTAATGCAAAGAAAGCACTCCTCTATATTGATTTTAAGTTTGGAAACTTAAAATAGCGGAGATAGTGAAATCATAAAATCCTTATTTAAAAATCATTTTCGGTAGTATAATCCGTGATCCAAAACTGTCTGAGCACTCCTCGGTCCTATTTCATTCATAAACATGACTCAAAAGTAATGATCAATCGAAAGAAATAGGGGAGTGGAATCCAAACAAGCGAGAAAGCAAACCAGAAAGCCGAGTTAATGAGCTGAACAGTAAGCGAGTTTTTTGGATCACTAGACTTTTTGGTTACTTTTTTGGCAATGAAAAAAGTAACATGTCTTGTGAGACAGGTTTTTGGTTACTTTTTTCCGGAAAAAAAGTAACAAAAAAAGCCCGAATGTATTTACATCCGGGCTTTTTTATTTCAATTGATTCCGATGATCGGAAAGAATTAATTAGGTTTTTTGAATATCGTTTCCTTTTCAGGAGTTCCTTCTTCTTGTGCAACAGCGTTGATCGTTCCAATGACTTTGATGACGATTGGACCAACAGGGTCGTTAGAAGTTACAGTAACAGTCTTATTGATTGCACCTACTCTCTTTGTGTCATAGCGAATCTCGATTTGAGAAGATTCACCTGGCATGATAGGATCTTTTGGCCAGTTAGGCACTGTACATCCGCAGCTACCTTTTGCTCCTGAAATGATCAAAGGCTCAGTACCTGTATTTGTAAATTTGGCAAGACGAAGTGGGTCACTGCCCTGATCGATTGTTCCATAGTCAACCGTTTCAGATTCCAGTTTCATGATTGCACCTGATGGTGCAGCGGCTGGTTGACCTTCTGTTGGGGTAGCTTGCGCTGCCAACCTAAAAGAAGCCATTAAAACGATGGCCAGAATTCCAAGAGTTTGTTTCATATGAGTTATAATTAATGAATTTGTTTTTGATCGGTTATCGTATGTAAAAGTAAAGACAATATTGATGTAGGGAAAGACCCATCCTTTCTTTTCCTGTTAACCATAAGTTAATCGACATAATCAATTGATTAATAGGAACAAGAAGAATTTTAATACATGAATAAAATGGTTCCGTTTTTGATGCCAAATTGATCCAATAAAGATAGATAAAGACATCAATTATAAGTGCATTTTTATAAGAGAATACTGATTACCGAATTCCTTTTACCAAATACTGAATACCGATTACCTTTTCTCGACAAATGCTTTAAAGCTGTGCATCAGCATCAAAGTCTGCCGCTCAAACCCGGATCGCATAAATCGGGCTATAAGGTTCTTGAGCCCTGAAAACTGAAACTCAACCTCAGAAACCCATCTTGTCGATTGTGCTCCATTCGAATAAAATGAGTTTTTTACTGAATGATGTACCCCTTTCATTTCAAAGATCTGATCATAATGCTCTGGCAATTCATTCCGAACTATCATTTCAGTCATTTTCATTTTACGTCTTCCCAAATCAAAAGTGAGATTGTATTTCATCCGGCCATCTTTGGTTTCTGCTTGTTCACTGCTCAATAGACCAAGTTGCCACTTTGTTAATAAATGACGATTACAGTAAAGTTCGGTCACTTTACCAAGAGGTTTGTTGATTTCAATTTCGTATCTGTAAGCTAATTTCAATTCTCTTTTTTTCGTTTTTCAACATTCCATTTGAACCGGCATTTCATTGTATTAGACTATATTTTTAAAGAAGGGTAAATCTACATTTTTATATACTTTCCTATTTTGCAGCATATGAGGGAAGCAGGGCAGGGGCGATTAAGGTCAATTCTTCTTTTGCATTTGAGTTTAATACTGGGATGCCAGGGCTTTTTATCAGCTCAACCCGTCCTATGTTCAGGTAACCTTGGTGATAATATATTCACATCTGGTGATTTTGGAACAGGCGCTGCCAATATATTTCCTACAAATCCTGGACTGGCTCCCGGATTTATCTATACGCTCAATCCTCCGCCTGATGATGGAGAATATACACTCACGAATGATATGACGAAGTGGCCCTACGTGTTTCCGAATTGGACCCGTTTCACTGATAATAGCCCCGACCCCAATGGATATATGATGGTAGTGAATGCAAGCTTTAACCCCGGAATTTTTTATGAACAAATCATTGACAACGTCTGCGAAAACACTTTATATCAGTTTTCCGCTGATATGATCAACATTATTGAAAAAGGAACGGGCCTGATACTTCCAAATGTCAGTTTTTTGATTGATGGAGTTGAAGTTTATACCACAGGAAAAATTCCTGAAGACGAGAAGTGGCACACCTATGGTTTTACATTTACATCCGGACCTGGTCAGAATTCTGTGAAATTAACGTTGAGAAACAATGCTCCTGGTGGCGCAGGAAATGACCTTGCTCTTGACAATATCAGTTTTCGTCCATGTGGTCCCACATCATCCATTTCTATTAATCCTGCCGGAAGGATTTGTGAGAATTCATTATATCCATTATTGACAGCCCACATTGATGCTGACACCGGCGCCCTGCAATGGCAAGTCAGTCTTGACACAGGGAAAGTTTGGACAGATATTTCGGGAGCAAATGACAGGACGTATCAAATCAGTTTTCTTACAGCAGGAGTTTACGATTTCAGGTTTCTCTACAGTACAAGCGTCAATAATCTTACCAATTCAAAATGCAGGATTGTTTCTGATACGATTCGTGTAGAAATTGTCCCTGTAGAATTTATGCTTCAGATCACTTTGTGCGAAGGGCTGACTTTTAATCTTGGCGGAACCGAATATGGTGAGACAGGAATTTACCAGGATCATCTCACGGCTTCCAATGGATGTGATAGTATTGTTACACTTGATCTTCTTATCGTTCCTGATCCTCCGATCGTAGCCAATTTTGCATATACACCACCTTCGTGTGAGGGCGCGGCCGATGGATCTATTTCTGTTGTGTCAGTTGAAGGTACACGCCCCCCATTTATTTTCCGGATCAATGACAGTATCATTCCACCACCATCAACTTCGGTCATGCTCCCTGCAGGAACTTATACAGCATGGATCTTAAATGAATATGGTTGTTACGATAATGAAGAAATTACAATTCCGGATGGGCCTCCGATCAATATCAATACGATTAGCGACACGACGATTGTCCTGGGTCATTCCGTGTTGTTGAATACTACATCAAGTCTCCCTGTATGGATGGCTATGTGGAATCCCCCCGACGGACTTAATTGCTCTACTTGCCTATCCCCACTTGCAACTCCATTTGATGAAACCACCTATGTCATTAAGGCAGAAACAGAATCCGGTTGCGTCGACATTGATTCTGTCACGATCAGAGTAAACAGGGAACCTGTTCTTTTTATTCCGAATGTTTTCTCACCCAATAATGATAATGTCAATGATGACTTTGAAATATCCACTGATCCTTTAAATGTAAAATCGATCGATGTCGCTATTATCTTCGATCGATGGGGTGGAATCATCAGTGAGAAAGCAAATTTATTCAATGAAGGTCAGTTAAAACTTTGGGATGGGCTGACTCCTGTCGGACCTGCTAATCCGGGTGTCTATGTTTACCTGATCAAGTATACATTGGCTGATGGTTCACAGAGAGTGAGTACCGGTGATGTCACATTGGTGAAGTAAAAGGCGAAGGCTGAGGCGAAGGAAAATCTTTCTGATCCTCACATTGTCACATTGTCACATTGCCACATTGACACATTATCACAGAGTCATATTAACTCTCCACTAATTAAAAAACTTCTTCAATATTTCGTGATCTACAAGTTGTGGCATCGTGATCTCCAGTTTTTCTTCTTTATTCATGGCCTCTTCAGCAGTTGATATGGCATTCGGATTCCTTGCCCATGCTCTCCTCGCAATTCCATTATTGACATCCCAAAATAGCATTGACTTTAATGCATTTTCACTTGCCTGACTTCCATCCAGCACCATCCCAAATCCGCCGTTGATAGCTTCTCCCCATCCTGTTCCTCCTCCATTGTGAATGCTTACCCATGTCGCTCCACGCATGGCATCACCGATCACATTTTGAATAGCCATATCGGCTGTATATTTTGATCCGTCATAAATATTAGATGTCTCTCTCCATGGTGAATCCGTGCCGCTGACATCGTGATGATCTCTTCCCAATACTACCGGACCAGCTAATCTACCATCCCGGATAGCATTATTAAATCTGCTCGCGATTTCAATTCTTCCTTCAGCATCAGCATATAATATTCTTGACTTACTACCCACCGGTGGAATATCCGTTTTTGCATTTTCAATCCACTTTAAATTGTCCTGCCATTGTCCTTTCACTTCATCGGCACAATCCACTAAAATATCACGGATCGATTCTGCGGCTATTTTGTCAGTAGTTTCAAGATCTTCGCTTTGCCCCGAAGTACACACCCACCGGAATGGACCAAATCCATAATCAAAACACAATGGACCCATGATGTCCTCCACGTATGATGGATATCTGAATCCTGAAGGTTTATGCATGTCTTTTACATCTGCACCTGCTTTAGCTGCTTCAAATAAAAAAGCATTTCCATAATCCCAGAAATACATCCCCCGTGCAGTCAGAATATTTATGGCGTGGATTTGACGGCGCAAAGAATTTTTGACCGCTTCATGAAATGTATCATTATCGGCCTGTAATAATTTTTTCGCTTCATCAAATGTGTATCCAGCAGGACAATAACCCATCTGATCAATATTATGACAAGAAGTCTGATCAGAACCCAATTCGACGTGAATAAACTTTTCCACCATGGCTTCCCATAGTGTGACAATATTACCATGGTAGACAAAGCATCTTGCCTCACCTTTTGTTTTTGATTTCACAAATTCACTCAGGAGCTCAAATACATCAGAGAATACATCTTCCTGCCTGATGTAATGATCGGCAAGTCGCTGCCTGATAGCATCTTCATCGACTTCAGCTATGATACCGGTAGCACCTGTGATTAACATGGCTCTTGCCTGGGCTCCCGACATTCCTCCCAGACCTGAGGTAATAAATGCTTTTCCTCGTAAGTCATTACCCAATCCTTTCAATCTTCCGGCATTGAGTAAAGTAATCGTTGTGCCATGTACGATTCCCTGCGGACCGATATACATAAATGATCCTGCAGTCATCTGTCCGTATTGGGTGACACCAAGCGCATTGTATTTATTCCATTCTTCTTTCGAACTATAATTCGGGACCATCATACCATTGGTGATGACGACCCGGGGTGCAGCCGGATGAGATGGAAATAAACCAAGTGGATGACCGGAATACAAAATGAGAGTTTGGTCTTCAGTCATTTCACTCAGGTATTTCATAGCCAGGAGATATTGCGCCCAGTTTTGAAATACGGCTCCGTTTCCTCCATAGGTGATCAATTCATGAGGATACTTTGCTACAAGCGGATCAAGATTGTTCTGTATCATGAGCATGATCGATGCAGCTTGCGGGATTTTCGCAGCATAATGATCAATCGGTCTCGCGTACATCGCATAGGAAGGACGGTACCTGTACATATATATTCGTCCATACACATTAAGTTCCATCGCAAATTCCTCAGCGAGAATTCCGTGGAGATGTGATGGAAAATATCTCAGGGCATTTGCCAATGCCAATCTTTTTTCATCAGAAGTTAAATTCTGAATATTCCTTACAGGGGCATGTTGAATGGAATCGTCGCGGCCATGATATTCAGGTGCCTCTTGAGGTATTCCTTTCCGGATCAAATATTGAAATGCAGCAATGTCTTCGGTCATAGTGGGTTAAATATAAGGGTTGCATTTGTTAATGGCACATCACGCTCACATGTTCTTACTTGTTATCTTTACATCATAGTATGAGTCATAAAAAACTTCGCCAGGATAAAAACTGCCTGAATTGCGGCAATATAGTTGAAGACAGGTATTGCTCCCATTGTGGCCAGGAAAATTTACAGATACAGGATTCATTCTTTCATTTGCTCATTGATTATATCAAGGATATATTTCACTATGATGGCCGGTTCTGGCATACCCTGAAGTCATTGATTTTAAAGCCTGGGCTCGTAGCAAAAGAATATATGGAAGGCAAGCGGGGCCGCAACCTTGAACCTTTGCGGTTCTATCTTTTTTCGTCCTCTTTATTCTTTCTTTTATTGTTTTATTTCATCAATGCATCAAAATTGAATACAGGCCCGGAACCTCAACTCAATTATAAAAAAAGATTGTACAACCTCGATCAGGAGAAAAAATTCAGGATGGGTTCAGATGATACTACTTATGTCAATTTACTCAGGAATTCACTTAAGGTAAAAATGGACACCCTGGGTGGAACATCCACTGGTAATGATTCTGGTTTAAGTTTGGACTTGTCTCTCCCGGAAAGTGCAGACTCTGCTGACGCAGGATGGTTTGAAAAATGGTACAATGAAAGAGCCAAAGAAAGATCGAAAGAACTGACCAATAGGCATGAAGGAGATGAAGTCAGTGCGACATCAGAAATTTTAATGGATGCATTTCACAAACTGCCGCAGTTATTATTCTTCAGCATGCCCTTCTTTGCATTTTTTTTGAAGATATTATACATCCGCCGCGCAAAGCGGAGCTATGCGGCGCATTTTATTTTCTCCATATATCATTATTCCTTTCTCTTTATTAACATGACCCTGTTTCTCCTGGTCGAAAAAGTTTCCGGCAAAACAGATAGTGCCTTCATAAGTTCCACACTTGACTATGTATCCGTCGGGCTGGTTTTTTATGTATTTATTTATTTGCTGCTTTCCATGAAAAGATTTTATGATGATCGGTGGAGATATCTTATTCCCCGGTATATTCTTTTAATGTCCCTATCCTTTGTCTTTTTGATCATGTTGTTCCTGGTGGGTATTTTCGTTACGTATCTCTGGTTATAACCTATTCCAATTAGAACTTACCGAATACTGAATACCGAATTTCAAATACCGAATACCGAATACCGAATACCGAATACCGAATACCGAATACCGAATACCGAATACTGCTTACCGAATACTGAATACCGATTACCTATCTTAGCGGCCCTATGGATAAAAAAAGAGTACTTGTCACAGGAGCAGGAGGTTTTATAGGTCGTTTTTTGCAGGAAGAAGGACTCAAACGAGGTCACGATGTTTATGGCAGCTATCGCAGTCCTGCGGAAGAAGAATTACTCAGGGGAGGTACAAAGAAATTCTTTCTTGAATTCGGTGAAAGAGAAAAACTATCAAGCCGGCTGGAAAAATTTGCAAAAGAAACTGGTGGATTTGAATACGTGATTCATTGCGCCGGAGTCACCAAGCCGGATAGGATCGAAGAATTCTACCGGGGCAATGTGGAATTCACTGATTTTTTTGTTCAGACCTTATTGAAGACCCAACCGAATTTCAAAAAATTCATTTTCATCAGCAGTTTGCAGGCGATTGGACCCGGTGATCCGAATACAATGGAACCAATCAATGAAAACACCACGCCAAAACCGTTCACCCCTTACGGCATCAGCAAATTTGAAGCAGAAAAAAGGATAAAAGTAATCAAAGGGCTCGACTGGATCATCTTCAGACCGACATCCGTTTACGGACCGCGTGATACTAAATTTATTCACCAGATCATCAAACTAATTAAACGAGGCATTGCTATTCGTTTAGGTCCGAAAGGTCAGCTTGTAAGTTTTATCTATGTCAAGGATCTGGCAAGGGCACTTTGGGATGCAGTGGATAAAGATGTGCGCAATCAAATCTATGTGATCTCCGATGGTGTTGACTACGACCCTTCACTGGTCAATGATTATATTTCAAAATATTTAGGCGTTAAAACAAGACAAATCAAAGTCCCTAAAAATTTAATTATGGGCGTAAGTCATATTCGCCTTGCCGTAGCGCGCATGAGGGGGAAGCCACTCCATGTCAGTCCGCATAAAATCCGCGAAATCACTTCCATGAATTGGCGCGTCGACAATTCCAAATTGCGAACCGAACTAAATTTCGAACCCAGGTATAATCTTGATCAGGGAATTCACGATGCCCTCCTTGACGATGGTTTCATCGATGCCTAAAAGAGCTACTTGAGTAGCTGATCATTTTGAAAGCTATACAATAAATCATTAGTCAATCGGGTGGTTGATTGCGTTTCAAATCATCCAACGTAAATGTAATCTCAAGGGTGGCTGAGCATGTTGAAATCCATCCAAAGGATGGCCAACGGTCGAAGTCACCCCAATACAGGGTTCAGGATCTTATCCTGGTAAGCACCTGCTTTCAATTTCTCTGAAACAGCAGAAAATGCATTCAATGTCTGTTCGACATCAGCATCAGTATGTGATGCTGTAGGAATCATACGCAACAGCACCATGCCTTTTGGAATCACAGGATAGATAATCATGGATGTAAAAACACCGTAAGATTCTCTCATGTCATGCACAAGTTGTGTTGACTCAAATGGAGTGCAATACAAGTAAACAGGAGTAACAACCGTATTGGTAGTACCAATATCAAAACCTCTGGCCTTAAGCCCGTTTTGCAGCGTCCTGGCAATGTGCCATAGTTGCTCTTTATATTCTGGATGAGTTTGCATTAATTCAAGTCGCTTGAGATTACCTTCCACAAGCGCCATCGGCAAACTCTTCGCATGGATCTGTGATCGCATGGCATATTGAAGGAATTGAATAATATCCGCATCTCCGGCCAGAAAACCTCCAATGGCTGCAAAAGATTTTGCGAATGTAGAAAAGTAAACATCGATTCCATCCTGCACACCTTGCTCCACACCTGCACCTCTTCCTCCTTCACCGAGTGTTCCAAAACCATGAGCATCATCTACAAAAAATCTGAAATCATATTTCTTCTTTAATGCTACAATTTCTTTCAAAATACCCTGATCACCACGCATTCCAAATACACCTTCAGTGACCACGAGAACACCACCGCCTTTATCCGTGGCCCATTTACTGGCTCGTTCCAGGTTTTGTTCGAAACTTTCTACATCATTATGCTTATAGGAAAAACGTTCACCCAAATTCAAGCGTGTCCCGTCAACAATGCAACCATGACTTTCGGCATCATAGACTACTGCATCTCTTCTTGATAAAAGCGCGTCGATAGCTGATACAACACCCGGGTATCCATAATTGACAACGGCTGCTGCTTCTTTATAAACGTGAGCTGCAAGTTTACGCTCAAGTTCTTTGTGCAATGATGTTTCTCCTGTCATAAGGCGCGCACCCATAGGATAGGCGAGACCCCATTTTTTTGCAGCTTCAGCATCAACCTTACGCACCTCCGGATGATTGGCCAGCCCGAGGTAATTATTGATACTCCAAACCACAACTTCTTTTCCGTGAAAATCCATGCGTGAACCTATCTCGCCTTTCAATTCAGGGAACATGTAATATCCTTCACCCATATTGGCATACTGGCCTAATGGACCACGTTGCTTGCGGATTCGCTCAAATATTTCCATAGTTTTTGATGTATTTATTAAAAACGCGTTCTAACCTACGCTGTATCTGATAGCTTGGTGCATAATCAGCAATCTTCCTGATGAAGCCCTGCTTTTGCATCCAGCCATTGTTATAAATCTTGCTGAGATATTTGCTGCCGTGATCTGCAAAGAGAAGCACGACCACATCACTGGGTTTAAATTCTCTCCTCATCCGCATAAAAGCTTCGATCACTGCCCCGCTACTATAACCTGCAAATATTGCCTCGCTCTTCGTCAATTGACGAGCTCTGAAAGCACTGCTGCGATCATCTACTTTAATAAAGCGATCTATGATCTCAAAATCAACATTTGAAGGAATGATATTCTTACCGACACCTTCAAGTTGATAGGAATGAATTTCACTTTTATCCAACTCACCTGTTTGATGATATTTAGTGAGCACTGATCCTTCAGCATCAACAGCGATGACTTTAATTTTCGGATTTTGTTCTTTCAGATATTTACCTGAACCTGATACGGTTCCACCTGTTCCGCAAGTCGCCATAAAATGAGTGATCAGGCCACCGGTCTGCTTCCATACCTCAGGACCTGTACTGCGATAATGTGCATCCAGGTTCGCTTCATTGTAATATTGATTGACATAAAATGAATTCGGTATTTCCTCTGCTAATCTTTCGGCCTGGCTGTAATAGGACTGAGGGTCATCAGATGGAACATGGTTTGGACAAACGATGACTTCAGCACCAAGTGCTCTCAATGTGGTGATTTTCTCTTCGGCGCTTTTATCTGTTGTTGTGAGAATGCATTTATAGCCTTTTACAATACAAGCCATGGCGACAGAATAACCTGTATTGCCGGATGTGGATTCGATAATGGTACCACCTGGTTTGATGAGGCCATCCCTCTCTGCGGCTTCAAGTACAGCAAGACCAATTCTGTCCTTCGCGCTTAAACCCGGGTTAAAAGATTCAAGTTTAGCAAGGACAAGACAACCTGATAGCTGCGACAAGCCATGGAGTTTGACTAAAGGGGTGTTGCCAACAGTTTCCATTATGTTGTCGCACCACTGTGGCTTAAGGTTGGTTGAATGCTGAGTCATACCTGAACACTGCCTGTTTCCACTGCCAACAGTGCGGCGATGGTTTTACAAAGATACAAAGTCCATTGGGTTATCCCAATTGCGGGTCGTTCCAAAGCCAATTGAGGGTGTTAAGAACTTCATAATTAGGGTATTACATTGCTTCCTGATAATCAGTCAAATAAGGATACGGATAACCCTGATCTTAATTTTCCGGTCTAAAATCACCTTTAATTATAGCTCAGAAAATATGTCGGATAGGATGGCTTTCCTCAGCAATCTGGTTCGGCAAAAATCGATCGACTTTAAATAAAAAAAGCCGGCATTTCTACCGGCTTTAATCTCAATCGAAGTTCTAATTAACTTTTTGTCTTCTCAGCCGGTTTGGCAGAAGCTGTTTTGCCGGAGCAACAGGATTTACCTGAAGTTGTGCCCATGCTGCAGCATGATTTGCCGTTAGAGGATTTCATTGAACCGCTATGTCCTTCTTCCATACTCATCGGAGATACGTTGACAAAAGAATTTGTCACAGGATCGAAGGTGACGCTGACAAATGACGCTTCAGCGGTATTCTCAGCTGCTACTTTTCTGACATAAGAAACATTCCCTGTGATGGGATCTGTCCTTGTCTCAATGGTCTCATCTGAAGCAGCCACTTTTGCAGCAGCAGCAGAATTTTCAGGTGAAACGACGCTTGCACTTGCAGAAGATGGTGCTTTCATCTCACAAGACTTGCTACCGGCTTTACAACAACTTGCATGCTGAGCCTGGGCTCCGAAAGCCAGCAGGGAGAGAAATAAGCATGAGAAAATAAATTTTTTCATCGGATATATTTTTTTTGTGACGAGATTCAATTGTCCAAAGATAATGCCTAAACCTAAAAAATGGTGCAAAATTGTCAACTTTAGCCTGACTTAACAGTTATTTAACCACAACTATACTGCTTTGATCCACAAACCGCTTTTTTGCCTGCCCATTCTACTGATTTTCATGAGCTTGTCTTGCCGATCAAGCAAGGAATTCCCTATTCATTACAAAGGAGACCAGATTCATTTTGGGCAGGGTGGGGGATTCTCGGGAATAGTCACTCATTATGTTTTACTCGACGATCGGCGCTTATTTCAAAAAGGCGATCGAGACAGTTCTTATACCTTCATCACTCAATGGAAAAAAGAATTTGTCCACCAGATGTTCGATAATTATCACTTGCTTCGACTCGATACAATAACGCATTATGAGCCGGGGGATATTTATTATTTTATTGAATACCATGCCAGTGATAACACAGTGCATCGTATAGCCTGGGGCCGACCTGGATTTCAACCTGATAACAACACCGTAATTTTTTATAATTTACTATTTCGTTCCACAAAATCAACACCATGAAAAAATACACACTACTCACCATCGTGCTTTTCTCGCTGACATTAGTCAATGCGCAGTCGAATTTCAAGCATATCATCAACCAGCCTCATGGGAAACCTCAACCTATCCAGATTGCAGAAGGGTTGCCTTCTATGCAAAGTTCTTCACGAACAGCCGGTGCATTCACTCAGACTCCGATATGCAGCATCATGCCTCCGCATGAAGCCATTGAATCTCAGCATATCTCTTCTTCAGGTTCTTTCTGGATCGATCTTCGTCAAAACAAACTTTGGTCTTCCAGGTCTTCTTTAAATGATGTGATGACAAAACTCCTTCCGAATACAGTTTTTGAAAAAAATTGGACAATGGAGTGGAATGAAGTTTCTCAAGAAACCGATCCACAAAATATTTCACACATCAGGATTCACCAGGTGCTTGCAGGATATCCTATCTACAAACAGGACATGATTTTACACATTCAAAACGGACAATTAAGAGATTTGAATGGATTTGCATGGACCGGTCAAACTCCTGAGAAACTTCCTGATCCTGTCTCTGAGTCCATTGCAATAAATGCGTCTAAAAAATATCTTCAGGATAAAGGAATTCAATTTCAGTCTAATCAAAAGTTTGAAGGATACGATGCTCCTGCTGATGTAAGCCAACTTGTTTGGTTTCCAAAAGAAGGAAAACTTATTTTAAGTTATGATATCAATCTTCATCCTAATATGCTGGACAATTGGGAGGTTTTTGTAGATGCAACTTCTTTAGAAATTCTGAATTCATTTTCTCTGACCTGTTCCATTTTTCCCGAACAACTGTATAAGAAGTCTGAAACAATAAATTCTCAAGCATCTAATTTATCTCACACGCTCACTCCTCTTACTTCTCTCACTCCTAGTACTGTTATGGGAGATGGGCCTACTACGGTCTCCGATCAGGATTTACTAGGCCAAAACAGAACAGTAAACGGATACCTGGTGGGTCCAAATTTTTTCATGATTGATGCCAGCAGGACAAGTATGTTCAACGCAACACAATCTGTTATGCCCAATGATCCAACCGGTGTGATTTGGACCATCGATGGCCAGAACGGTTCTCCGCAGAAATCCAATTTTTCAGCTGTCCAGGTTACAAATACAAATAATAACTGGACGAACCTGCAGGTATCTGCTCATTTCGATGCAGGAACGGCCTTTGAATACTACAAGAATACATTTAACCGCATCTCGATCAATGGGAATGGAGGTAATATTATTTCCCTGATCAACATCAGTGATGAGAATGGTAATCCTATGGACAACGCTTATTGGAACGGCTCAGCCATGTTCTATGGTAATGGCAATCAGGCTTTCATTTTTCCGCTTGCAAAAGCACTTGATGTTGGAGGGCACGAATTGTCTCATGGTGTCATTCAGAACACAGCCAATTTGGAATACATGGGTCAGTCCGGTGCACTCAATGAATCCTATGCCGATGTTTTCGGTGCCATGATAGAGCGAAAGAATTGGCAGATGGGCGAGGACGTTTCTAACCCGGCGATTTTTCCTTCGGGAGCATTGCGTGACTTATTAAATCCAAATAATGGCGCCAGTGGCCCTGGAGCTCCGGGATGGCAACCAAAGCACATGAATGAATTTCAGAATTTACCCAATACTCCTGATGGTGACAATGGCGGCGTCCATATCAATAGCGGAATTCCCAACCGTGCATTTGCGCTTTTAGCCACGAGTATCGGAAAGGACAAAGCAGAACAGATCTATTATAAAGCTTTACGAGATTATCTCGTCAAGTCATCACAGTTTATTGATATGCGCAATGCCGTGGAAAAAGCAGCGGGCGATTTATATGGTGCCGGAGGTGCAGAAGTCATGGCTGTCCGATCAGCATTCGATGCTGTGGGGATTGGTTCTGGTCAGGGTGGTGATCATCAGGGTGATCTTGATATCAACACTGGTGCTGATTTTATCATTTGCACTGATGACACGCAGTCTGACCTCTACTGGGTTCCGCCATCCAATCCTGATCAGTTTGTCAAAATGAATGTTAATGCTCCTCTGAGCCGTCCGAGTTTTACAGATAATGGGTTATCATGTGTTTATGTAGATAGTGGAAATAATTTGATCCTGATCAATTTTGATTGGACTTCAGGACTCAGTTACCAGTCTTTTTTTATTGAAAATAATCCGCAGGGAATCTGGCGGAATATAGTGGCGTCAAAGGACGGTTCGAAAATAGCCTTTACCACAAGTGATCTGAGAAATGAGATAAACGTGTATGATTTCAATACTCAGAATTCTCAACTATTCACTTTATTCAATCCTACCACCGCACAAGGGCAAGAGACAGGAGATGTATTATATCCCGATGAGATGGAATGGGACTACTCCGGTGAATTTGTCATGTATGACGCCCTCAATGAAATTAAAAGCACATTTGGAGATGGGATTGATTACTGGGACATTTCATTTTTAAAAGCATGGGACAACTCTTTGAATAATTTCGGGTTGGGCCAGGTCGAAAAGCTTTTCAGCACATTACCTGAAAATGTCAGTATTGGCAATCCTGCTTTTTCTAAAAATTCTCCATATATCATCACTTTTGATTTCCTTGAAATCACCAGGGATATTTTTGGAAATGAACAGGATGATTACAGGATAAAAGCGGCCAATATCGAAGCAGGCGTTGTCAATGATATTTTTCAAAATTCTACTCTGGGTTATCCAAGTTATTCAAAACTGGATGATCAGATTCTTTTTACCTATGATGATGCAGGAACAATTGAATTGGCAACGATTGATCTTCAGCCGTCCGATAAAACTTTACCGGTGAATGGGTCAGCAATTGTTCTGCTCACTGGCGCTCAGAAAGGTGTTTGGTTCCAAACCGGAAACCGGATTTTTACTGCGACAAAAGATATAGCTTCCTCACAGCCGATTTCATTATGGCCGCAACCCGCAGGAGATTTACTTCACGTGTCATGGGGAAAACTTTCAGACAAAGCTGATTATGGTATCACTGATCTGTCAGGGAGAGTGGTCATGCATGGAGAGGTAGATGCTGGCCAGGCTGTCGGGATATCTTCATTACTGCCAGGCATCTATTTCATTTCTTTGCATTTGAAGGATAACCAATACTACAGAAGCCGGTTTGTAAAGCAATAAGAAGTTTGACAAAAAAAATTCTGGTCATACGTTTCAGCTCAATCGGTGACATCGTATTGACTACACCTGTCATAAGGGCACTTCACGAACAGGTTGGAGCAGAAGTTCACTATTTGACAAAACCGGATTTCACATCCATAGTTTTGAGTAATCCTCATGTAATGAAAGTCATCTCACTCACAGAGGATATCAGCGAGATAATTAAATTGCTGAAGGAGGAAAACTATGATCACATCATCGACCTCCATCACAATCTGCGGAGTCATAGAATTAAACGGGCTTTAAACAGACCATCTTCATCTTTCTACAAACTCAACATTGAAAAATGGCTGATGGTCAATTTTAAAATCAATCGGTTGCCTGAAAAGCACATTGTGGACAGGTACATGGATACGATTGCATTTCTGGGTGCGACAAACGACAACAAAGGGCTTGATTTTTTTATTTCTCCTGAAAAAAAGGTAGACGTTCAAAAAGAATTTGGCATTCAGCCGGGAAAATATGCCAGTATTGTCATTGGCGCTGCGCATGCAACAAAATGCCTCACGGAAAATCAAATTTCACTGCTGTGTGATGCTTTGCAAATGCCTGTTGTTCTTCTTGGGGGACCAAAGGAATTGGCAAAAGCAGAATCAATCATTAAAATGTCAAACGCTGCCAATATTAAAAATGCTTGCGGGAGATTCGACATCGCTCAATCCTCATCCATTCTTGCTCAATCCGGTACGATTGTCAATCATGATACCGGTCTGATGCACATTGCAGCGGCGTTAAAAAAGCCACAGGTTGTCGTGTGGGGAAATACGATTCCTTCTTTTGGAATGTATCCTTACTACGGAGGTGAAAAAATCAAATGGATCAGTTTTGAACAAAACGACCTCAACTGCCGCCCCTGCTCAAAATTGGGATTTAATAAATGCCCGAAAGGCCATTTCAAATGTATCCTTGACCATAATTTAAACCAAATTGCAGAAGCTGCAAAAAATTTAATACCCCTCAATACAGAAAATCTTACTGATTAATTTACAATTTATGTTTTATGAATATCAATCTTAATAAATCTTATTTATTTTAAGGAATCAACGTTCTAAAAAACCTGTAATTAAGCGGCAGATCGTTATTCGTTATTCGTTATTCGTTATTTGTTATTTGTTATTTGTTATTTGTTATTTGTTATTTGTTATTTGTTATTCATTTCCGGTATTTGATCTTTCCCCCAACCATCGTCATGATCACTTTCGCTTTCGGAATACTATCCTCAGGACAAGTCATTAAATTTTGTGATAGTAAAACGATGTCCGCCCATTTGCCCGTCTCAAGGCTTCCTTTGATATCATCTTCAAATGCTGCATAAGCATTAGCCATCGTTAAGGAATAAAGAGCTTCTTTCCGTGTCATGGCCTGTTCTTTAAAGAAAACTTGTCCTGTGTCTAACCGTCGCCGTGTAACGGCAGCATAAAAATTTGGTATCGGGTCAACACGTTCAACCGGCGCATCCGTCCCATTCGCGATCACAGCTCCCGCATCCAGCAATGACCTCCATGGATAAGCACTGACACGCGCCCGCTCTTCTCCAAGTCTTTTGACCACAAATGGAGCATCCGATGTGCAGTGAATGGTTTGCATTGATGCGATGACATTGAGTTCTTTAAAACGAGGTATATCCGCCGGATCAACGTTCTGAGCGTGTTCAATACGCCATCTCAAATCTTTCTTTTCCGGATGAGCTTTCATCGTTTCTTCATAGATGTCCAACACCGTACGAACGCCTTTATCACCGATAGCATGCACTGCGAATTGCATCCCGTTATTGATACACAGGTTTGCAATATTCTTTATTTCATCCAGTGAAGTTGTGTTTTGCCCGGTGTATCCGGGTCTGTCATCATATGGAGCTAATAACCAGGCACCAAAAGAACCAAGAGCCCCATCAATGTATGCCTTAATACCTCTGCATGTAAACATATCGTGGCCGGATCGAATGATCGGGAACCCTTCAAGATGGCCGGCTATTTCATTATAGGGCTGATGAAGCATTACGTAAAGCCTGATATTAAGGCTATCCTTTTTCGCTAACTTATCATACTCGTGAATCTCTTCAAATGTTGATCCCATATCTTCAAACGTGGTAATGCCATAAGAAAGGCAATGAACCTGCACTTTATCAACGGCTTTATGCCATTCCTTGACTTTTATTTCAGTTGGTAGTTTGGATTGATATTCATCGTAGGCTGTCCGTATAAGTGACATCGCGTTTTCCTCGAACACACCCAGTGCTTTTTTCTGTTGGTCGCGAACGATCCGACCTCCGGGTGGGTCTGGGGTTTCAGTGCTTATGTTTGCGGCATCCATGGCTGCCTGGTTTGCAAACACAGCGTGACCACTGGCGTGACTGAGCATGACCGGGTTATTCGGAGATATTTTGCTCATCGCATCATGATATGGATATCCGTTTATATTCGGATTGACAGGCGTATTCCATTTTTCCTGGTGCCATCCTCTTCCGACAATCCATTCTCCTGGCTTGGCCTTAGCAACTCTTGCAGCTACACTGTCAATAATCTCCTGCCAACTGTGGGTCTCCAATAAATCAAGTTGAATAAGATTATATCCCAGGCTGCTGAAGTGTCCATGACCTTCAATAAATCCCGGCATCAGAAATGCACCCTTACAATCAATAAGGTCTTCATGTGGGGTTTTCCATTTTTTTAAAATATCATCAGATTTACCAACATCAATGATTTTTCCTTCAAGGATCGCGACGGCTCCGTTTTCAATGGGATCACCTTTGACGGGATAGACATAGGCATTGTGCAGGATCATCTCAGCTGAAAGTTTTTTATTTGTCTGACAGGAAAATAAAAACAAAATACAAGGAAGGATTATCATCCATCCGGGCCGTTTATTTTGCATCTTTACTTTCATGGATGACCATATTTACATCCAAAATACATGAAAGATTATTCTTCATTTGTACAATCCTTCGATGCTTATTTGTCTGCGCACCGGGCAGAAGGATTGCCTGATACTCTTTATGCTCCTATTCGTTACATCAATCAATTAGGTGGAAAAAGGATCCGGCCTGCACTTCTTTTGATGGCCTACCATCAGTGGCATGATGATATTACACCTGCACTTCCGGCAGCACTTGCCGTAGAATATTTTCACAACTTCAGCCTGATGCATGACAACATCATGGATGAAGCCGCATTGCGAAGAGGAAGTGAAAGCGTTCATCTCAAGTTTGGAAGAAATGCGGCCATCTTAAGCGGTGATGCGATGCTGATCAAATGTTTTGAATTATTACTCGAAGCCGGTAAAAAAAATAACGTGGGAGCAACTTTATGTTCCCTGATGGCAGATGCAGCAACAGCTATTTGTGAGGGCCAACAAATGGACATGGATTTTGAACATCTGGATTCACCATCAGAACAGGAATATCTTGAAATGATCAGGAAAAAAACTGCATGCCTGCTAGGTACTTGTCTTAGGATTGGTGCATTATTAGCTGGTTCATCAAATGCAGAAGCAGATACACTTTATGAATGTGGTGAAAAAATCGGCATCTCATTTCAAATCAAAGATGACATTCTCGATGTTTTCGGTGAATCAGATGTCACTGGAAAGCAGAAAGGAGGAGATATTCTTAGGGGCAAAAAGAATTTTCTATATGTACATACTTATAATTCTCTCAATTCATCCGATCAAAAAGACTTCACCGCCAGGTATTCTAATGCATCTGAAACTGGTGAAATAAATTCCATATTAGAAACCTATCAATCTCTGCGCGTCGAAGAATACGCTCAACAAATGCAGGAATATTATTTATCACAGGCAATGGACTGTCTAAATCGTTTAAATATTCCGAATATTTCCAACCTAAAATCTTTCGCCAGGGAATTAATGTCACGAGATCATTAATGTAGATTAATTGATAGCATTCATTTCCACATTACCACATTATCACATTACCACATTACCAAATTGCCACATTGCCACATTGTCACATTACCACATTGCCACATTATTACTTTAAATAGATCTTTCCATCGATCCATTCATCATCAAATACAGTTTGATATTTTTTATAAAAATTTATTGCAGGCTCATTCCAGTTCAGTACCTGCCATTTAACCAAAGCTACATCCTGTCTTTTTGCCTCTTCCATAAATGCTTCAAAGAGCATCGTCCCAATTCCTGCCCCTCGTTCCGATTCTTTGACCACAAAATCCTCCAGGTAAAGCATGCGTCCCCTCCAGGTACTGAAAACGAGAAAATAAAGCGCTATTCCCACTATGATTCCATCTCTTTCTGCCACTAAAGCTTCAAACACCTCTTCATTAAAATCCTTGAGGTAAGATTCAGGAGTTGTAGTGACTTTATCCAACCCCTTTTCATATTCAGCAAGTTCCCTTACAAGAGCATGAATACCCGGAATATCCCTTTCCGTGGCTTTTCTTATCTGGATTTTCATTGAAGCCCTAAGATACTATCTCCCCTAGACCCCTAACAATCTTAACCTTTTCTACCTTTTCTACCTTTTCTGCCTTTTCTACCTTTTCTGCCCTCAAAGCGTGTGAAAGAAATAAAGACCGAATCCAATAAACTAATAAACCCTGAGCCATCCCTTTCCTCCTTAATAAATTACATATGTCTATACCTTCCATTCGAACAATTAGTCATATCTTTGCATTCGCTTTTGAAAAAGGCGTCTA
Organism: uncultured Saprospiraceae bacterium; assembly: GCA_963746195.1. Taxonomy (GTDB): domain Bacteria; phylum Bacteroidota; class Bacteroidia; order Chitinophagales; family Saprospiraceae; genus Opimibacter. Next base: position 1,433,130 of record CAVVAS010000005.1, read on the forward strand.
AAATAATGTGTAAAATTAACGTATGCCTACTATAAATCAATTAGTTAGGAAAGGTCGCGAAGCAGTTGTTTATAAAAGCAAGGCTCGTGCTTTAGCATCATGCCCCCAGAAGAGGGGAGTATGCACCCGTGTGTATACCACCACACCCAAAAAGCCTAATTCAGCTTTGCGCAAAGTTGCCAAAGTGCGATTGACCAATAGTCTTGAAGTGATTGCCTACATTCCGGGAGAAGGTCACAACCTCCAGGAACACTCCATCGTATTGATTCGTGGAGGAAGGGTGAAAGATCTTCCAGGAGTGCGTTATACCATCGTACGTGGTGCACTGGATACAGCAGGTGTTAACAACAGGCTGAAATCAAGATCCAAGTACGGAACAAAAAGACCTAAGAAATAGCAGATAGATTCCATCATGAGGAAAAGAAAACCAAAACTGAGAATACTTATGCCGGATCCACGATACAGTGATCCTGTAGTGACCCGTTTCATCAACAACATGATGTGGCAGGGCAAGAAGAGTATTGCTTTTGATATTTTTTATAATGCCATGGATCTCGTGGCTGAAAAATCAGGACAAAATCCGCACGAGCTGTTTGGAAAAGCATTGGAGAATGCTACTCCTTCAGTTGAAGTGCGCAGCCGTAGAATTGGCGGAGCTACGTTCCAGATTCCGACTGAAATAAATCCTAAGCGTAAAATAGCCATCGGAATGAAATGGCTTATCCGTTTTGCACGTGAACGCAATGGAAAAGGAATGGCAGAAAAACTTGCAGCCGAAGTAATGGCAGCAAGCAAGGGAGAAGGATCTGCAGTAAAGCGAAAAGAAGACACACACAAAATGGCTGAAGCTAACCGCGCTTTCGCTCATTTCAAATAATTAAGAAGACACTCATTTTTTCAGGATCAACAATAATGGCCAAAGACCTTAGATATACACGTAACATCGGAATCGCTGCTCACATCGATGCAGGAAAGACTACGACTACGGAACGTGTATTGTACTATACAGGTATTTCTCATAAGATGGGTGAAGTCCATGATGGCGCTGCTACTATGGACTGGATGGAGCAGGAACAAGAGAGAGGTATCACTATCACTAGTGCTGCTACAAAAGCACAGTGGAGCTGGATGGAGCAGGAATATGCTGTCAATATTATCGACACACCGGGACACGTTGACTTCACGGTTGAAGTTAACCGGTCATTACGTGTACTCGATGGACTTGTATTTCTTTTCTGTGCAGTATCAGGTGTTGAACCACAATCAGAAACTAACTGGCGTCTTGCAGATAATTATAAAGTGCCCCGCATAGGATTCGTCAACAAGATGGATCGCTCAGGTGCTAACTTTCTCGATGTAGTGAAGGATGTGGAAGCAAAGCTTGGATCAAAAGCAATTCCCCTCCAGGTACCTATTGGTGAAGAAGAACAATTTAAAGGCGTTGTCGATCTGATCACCGGTAAAGCAATGGTCTGGAATGAAGATGACATGGGAATGACTTTCGATGAAATTCCTGTACCTGCAGATTTAGTTTCTGTCGTTGCTGAATTCAGGGAAAAACTTCTCGAAGCCATCGCAGAATATGATGACACATTGATGCAGAAATTTTTTGACGATCCTGATTCAATCTCAGCGGAAGAAATGAGAACAGCTGTTCGCAAGGCAGTATGTGACATGAAATTCGTCCCGATGATGTGTGGATCGGCATTTAAAAATAAAGGCGTTCAGGCAGTGCTTGATGCTGTTTGTGCATTATTTGCCAAGTCCCATGGATGTCGAAGGAATCAAAGGAATTAACCCTGATACCGACAAGGAAGAAATCAGGAAGCCTGATGTGAATGAACCATTTGCCGCACTTGCTTTTAAAATCGCCACAGATCCTTTCGTTGGCCGTCTCGCTTTCATGCGAGTATATTCCGGGGCTTTGAATTCAGGTTCCTACGTACTCAATACCAGGTCTGGTAATAAGGAGCGTATCTCACGTCTTTACCAGATGCATGCCAATAAGCAGAATCCGATCGATAGAGTTGAAGCAGGTGATATTGCTGCGGGAGTTGGTTTTAAAGATATTCGTACAGGCGATACGCTCTGCGACGAAAAAAGACCAATAGTTCTTGAAAGTATGGTTTTCCCGGATCCTGTTATCGGAATCGCTGTGGAACCCAAAAGCCAGAAAGATCTTGATAAGTTAGGAATGGCTTTAGCCAAGCTGGCTGAAGAAGATCCTACTTTCCGTGTGCGCTATGATGAGGACACGAATCAAACCATTATCAGTGGCATGGGTGAGTTGCACCTTGAGATCATTGTTGACCGTCTGAGGAGAGAATTTAATGTAGAATGTAGCCAGGGTGCACCCCAGGTAAATTATAAAGAAGCACTTACTGTTAAAGTTGACCACACTGAAAGACTTAAAAAGCAGACAGGTGGTTCGGGTCTTTTTGCCCAGATGTCATTCGAACTCGGTCCTGCCGATGCAGAATTTTTAGAGACAGATGATTTCAAGAGCGGTAAGACAAAGCTTCAATTTGTGAATGGCATCTTTGGAGGTTCTATTCCAAAAGAGTTTTTTCCTTCTATCGTCAAAGGCTTTACAGCTATGATGGATAATGGAATTTTTGCCGGATACAACATTGACAGTATGAAAGTCAGAGTATATGACGGACAGACACATGCTGTTGACTCTAAACCCATCGCGTTCGAACTTTGTGCAAAAGAAGGATTCAGAGAAGCTGCTAAAAAAGCTAAACCTGTTCTTCTCGAGCCAATCATGAAACTTGAAGTAGTTACTCCTGATGAATATGTTGGTCCAGTTATTGGTGACCTCAATCGTCGTCGCGGATTACCTAAGGGACAGGATTCACGTTCAGGAGCTATCGCAGTTCAGGCAGAAGTACCATTAGCTGAAATGTTTGGTTATGTAACACAATTGCGTACGATCACCTCCGGAAGAGCCAGCTCTACCATGGAGTTCAGTCATTACGCACCTGTTCCAAAGAACATAGCAGAAGATGTGATTGAAAAAGCAAGAGGTACAGTTAAAGCATAAGCATAAAACAAAAGCCCAAAAGTGGGTGAATCAATTATATCATCAATAATTTTTTTGGTAGGAAATGAATCAGAAAATTAGGATTAAACTTCGCTCTTACGATCACAACCTGGTCGATAAGTCAACGGAGAAAATCGTTAAGACTGTTCGCAATAGTGGAGCCGTTGTTACGGGTCCGATTCCGCTGCCCACCGAGAAAGAAATATTTACCGTCCTGCGTTCACCGCACGTAAATAAGAAATCTCGAGAGCAGTTTCAATTGCGCACACACAAACGTTTGATCGAGATTTATACCCCTACTCCAAAGACGGTAGATGCCTTGTCTAAACTCGAATTGCCGAGTGGAGTAGATATCCAGGTCAAACTTACATAGTACTGTTGCATCCTGTCTTTTGACAGGTGACAACTCGAAGACATTACTCAGACACTAACTATACCGGTGAGGTGTAGTCTGAAAGAATAGCTTGTTATAATTAATATCAATCAAATCATCTTACGGTGAAAGGAATAATAGGCAAAAAGGTCGGCATGACCAGCATATTTGACCAGAATGGACGATCCATAGCCTGCACAGTCGTGCATGCACAACCAAACGTGGTGACCCAGGTTAAAACTCAGGATACCGATGGATACTCTGCACTTCAATTGGCCTACGGCGATGCGAAAGTGAAGAGTACTCCACAATCCATGCAGGGACATTTTGAAAAAGCGAAAACAGCTCCGAAACGGAAACTGGCTGAATTCAGAGATTTTGAAATCAGCAAAAATCTTGGTGACCTCGTCTCCATGAATGAAGTTTTTCAAGAAGGAGAAACCGTTTCCGCTATCGGTATCAGCAAAGGAAAAGGATTCCAGGGTGTTGTCAAGAGACATCATTTTGGTGGTATCATGCAGTCAACACATGGTCAACACAACCGGATGAGAGCGCCAGGATCTATCGGTGCCTCTTCTTATCCTTCCAAAGTTGTAAAAGGATTACGCATGGCTGGACGAATGGGTGGTGAAAGAGTTAAAATGCTTAATCTCCGCGTTGCAAAATTACTTCCGGATCAAAACCTGATCCTGATCAAAGGCGCAATTCCGGGACATAAAGGTTCATTTATCATTATCGAAAAGTAATCACAGCCATGACAATAGACATATTGAATTCCAAAGGTGAAAAAACAGGTCGCAGCATCGATCTGGCTGATGATGTATTTGCCATCAAACCCAATGAGCATGTCGTATACCTTGCTGTAAAAGCATATCTCGCTAATCAGCGCCAGGGTACACACAAGACAAAGGAACGTTGGGAAGTTTGGCGCACTACCAAAAAATTCAAGAAGCAAAAAGGAACAGGTGGTGCAAGGGCAGGTTCATTGAAGAACCCGATGTTCAAGGGAGGTGGAAGAGCTTTTGGCCCAAGACCACATGATTATGATCTGAAGGTGAATAAGAAGGTAAAACTTTTAGCTCGCAGGTCAGCACTTTCTTCAAAAGCAATTGCTGGCAATCTCATCATCGTTGAAGAGATCAATCTTGAAGCACCACGCACAAAAGATTTTGTAGCTGTTTTAAAAAACTTGCAAATCGATAAAAGCAAATCGCTCTTTGTTACATCAGAAGCCAATACCAATTTATATCTCTCCGGAAGAAACCTCCAGAATACGAGATTGGTCAGGGCCCAGGATCTCAATACATACGATATCCTGCGTTCGCAAAAACTGGTATTGTCCGAGCAGTCCGTTGATTTGATTACTAAATCATTGAAAAATTAATCAGTCAGTTACTTTAAAGCGTAAAGGAAAATGAGCACAAAGACAATACTCGTAAAACCCCTGATCACTGAAAAGGCAGATACCTTATCAGAGAAGAAATCGCAGTACAGTTTTATTGTAGAGAAAGCCTCCAATAAAATTGAAATCAAAAATGCAGTTGAAAAATTATACACGGTGAATGTTGAATCTGTCAATACAATGGTGATTCCGGGAAAAAGAAAAACCCGTAACACCAAGAAGGGTGTTCTGCATGGCCGCAAAGCATCATACAAGAAAGCAGTTGTCACATTAGCCACGGGAGAAAGTATTGACTTCTTCGGTGACATATAAGGATATTCATAAAAAGAGCATTTAGAATAGGTAAATCATGGCCGTAAAGAAATTTAAACCAATCAGTCCGGGGACTCGCTTCAGGGTAGGTAATGCCTATGAAGAGATCACGACCAATAAACCTGAGAAATCCCTTCTTAAGCCCATAAAGAAAAGTGGTGGAAGGAATTCTGATGGCAAAACCACAGTACCTCATCGCGGCGGCGGTCATAAAAAACGTTACCGTGTGATCGACTGGAAAAGAGATAAGGAAAATGTAACCGGAACATGTGTATCCATCGAATATGATCCTAATCGTACTGCATTCATTGCCTTGATCGAATACTCAGATAAGGAGAAGAGATATATACTGGCACCACAAGCATTCAAAGTAGGTGATAAAGTACTCGCAGGAAGCCAGGCAACACCGGACACCGGTCATGCCTTATTTTTAAAAGATGTTCCACTCGGATCACAAATTCATAATGTGGAATTGTATCCTGGACAGGGAGGCGCTATCGTCAGAAGTGCAGGTGCAGCAGCAGTGATGATGGGACGTGAAGACAAATATGCTGTGATCAAATTACCATCAGGTGAAGTCAGGCGAGTGCTGTTAAATTGTAAAGCAACGATGGGAGCAGTTTCCAATCCTGATCATGCACTTACAGTGTTTGGGAAAGCGGGTTCAAAACGTTGGACCGGTCGCAGACCAAGAGTAAGAGGAGTAGCTATGAATCCTGTTGATCACCCCATGGGTGGTGGAGAAGGCAAGGCTTCAGGTGGGCATCCAAGATCAAGAACAGGAATTATGGCGAAGGGTCAAAAAACACGAAGCCCACACGCCAAATCTTCCAACCTGATCATCTCTCGTAAAAAAGCAAAATAAGTCATAAACAGTAAAAAGTAACATGGCAAGATCAATTAAAAAAGGCCCGTACGTATTCAACAAACTGATGGCTAAAATCGAAAAAGCCAATTCAGCAAGTCGTAAATCAGTGATCAAAACCTGGTCCCGTGCTTCCATGATTGTACCGGATATGGTAGGACATACCATTGCGGTTCATAATGGAAAAACATTTATACCGGTATTCGTTACTGAAAATATGGTTGGGCATAAATTAGGTGAGTTCGCTCCGACCAGAACATTCAGAGGTCATGCCGGAAACAGAAAATAAAGAATAGAAGAAGCTTTAAAAACATATAGTCATATGGAAGCAGTTGCAAAACTCAGAAACTGCCCGATTTCTGAGAGAAAAATGAGGCTCGTAGCCGATTTGGTCAGGGGTAAAAAAGTGGAAGATGCTGTCAACATCCTTCGCTATACGAATAAAGAAGCTGCAAGTTGGCTCGAGAAGTTATTGTTATCTGCTGTGACAAATTGGGAGAATAAAACTGAAGGCTCAAAAGATGTTGATGAACATTTGCTTGTCATTAAAACATTGACAGTTGATGGTGCAGGACACATCAAACGGATACGACCTGCTCCACAAGGAAGAGCACACAGGATTCGCAAACGCAGTAATCACGTTACCCTGATCATCGAGAATAAAATTCCATTCGAAGGTGAACTGGCTGGCGGTGATGAAGAAGAATAATAAAGAATAAATAAATAATCATTTGATTAATAATCTAAGATTCTAATGGGTCAAAAAACTAATCCGATAGGCAATAGACTGGGCATCATCCGGGGATGGGAGTCTAATTGGTATGGGGGCCGTGATATTGCTGAGAAAGTTATACAGGATGAAAAAATCCGCGTATACCTTCAGGCAAGAATCGAAAAAGGCGGCATAGCACACATGGTGATCGAACGCACACTGAAACGCGTGACTGTCACCATTCAGACCTCCAGGCCTGGGATCATCATTGGAAAAGGAGGCCAGGAAGTTGACCGCATCCGTGAGGAGTTGAAGAAACTGACCAAAATGGATGTCCAGATCAACATCATGGAAATCCGTAAGCCTGAGTTGGATGCCAATATCGTAGCTGAATCCATCGCAAAACAAATCGAAGCCAGGATCAACTACAGGAGGGCTATTAAAATGGCTATCCAGTCAACCATGAGATCAGGAGCTGAAGGGATTAAAGTCAGGATTAGTGGCAGATTGAATGGAGCTGAAATGGCTAGATCAGAGGAATACAAAGATGGGCGTACGCCTTTACATACATTTAGGGCTGATATTGATTATTCAATCAAAGAAGCTCAGACTGTATTTGGAAAAATTGGAATTAAGTGCTGGATCTGCAAAGGTGAAGTATATGGTAAGAGGGAGTTGACACTAAATGCAGGAGGAGAGCAGGGAACACGAAATCGTCGCGGAGGTAATGAGCGCAGTGCAGGATTTGGCAGAAACGAAGGTGGGGGTGATTTCCGTGAGAGAGGAGGACGTGGAGGTGCACCTGGTGAAAGAGGAGCAGGAGGTGGTCGTGAACGCGGCGGCGGCGGAAGAGACAGAGGCGGTCGTCCGGGAGGCCCAGGCGGAAATCGTCAGGGAGGCCAGGGTGGTGGAAATCGCCCGGGTGGACCTGGAGGAGCAGGCGGTGGAAGAAGGAAACCGAAATAAATACCATCTGAAGGAAGTGGGAAAAGCGTACCTTTGCCGCACTTTTTTCAAAAAAAGCTAACATAATTGGTTAATTAATTACAACATGTTACAGCCAAAACGGACAAAATACCGGAAGCAACAAAAAGGTAAAAACAGGGGCATCGCCTGGAAAGGAAGTGATATTGCCTTTGGCAGCTTTGCACTGAAATCCCTTGACAATGCGAGGATTACAAGCCGACAGATTGAATCTGCGCGGATTGCAATGACCCGTCATATGAAGAGAGAAGGTGCTGTATGGATAAGAATCTTTCCAGACAAGCCTGTGACCAAAAAACCACAGGAAGTGCGAATGGGTAAAGGTAAAGGTGCTCACGACCACTGGGTAGCTCTTGTACAGCCAGGCCGTATCATGTTTGAATTGGAAGGTGTCACGAAAACAGTTGCTTTTGAATCACTTCAATTGGCAGCACAAAAATTACCGGTTAAAACGAGAATTGTCGTAAGACATGATTATACCGAATCATAATCTGGATCAACCATGGCTACAAAGAAATACATCGAATTAGGAGAAATGTCAGATAAAGATCTGAACAATGAGTTGACTCAGATCAATGGTCAATTCCATAAAATGAGGTTTGAACATACCATCAAAGGCTTGGACAATCCCGTCTCCCTGAGAAATACAAAAAGAGACATTGCCCGTATTCAGACTGAATTACGAAAAAGAGAATTAACAGCTATGTCTCCTGAACAAACGGCAAAAAGATCAAGGATAAGATTACGTCGTAAAAAAGCATAATGAGGTCATGTTAACAAACGAACAGAAATTAAAGAAACAACGTGTTGGTCTTGTGACCAGCAACAAAAATGCTAAAACCATTACGGTGATGGTAGAGCGTAAGCTTCGTCACCCGATTTACGGCAAATTTGTAAAACGAAATAAAAAATTCATGGCTCATGATGAGGCCAATGCCTGTGGTATTGGTGACCTCGTGAGAATCGTGGAATCACGGCCATTAAGCGCATTGAAAAGATGGCGCCTGGTGGAAATCATTGAAAAAGCGAAATAATAGAGTAGAGAGCTTTCATCCAAGAGAATTGAATTAATATGATACAACAGGAATCAAGACTCAACGTAGCAGATAATAGCGGTGCTAAAGAAGTGCTCTGCATCCGGGTCTTAGGAGGCTCGGGTAGAAGATATGCATCCGTAGGAGATAAAATCGTAGTGTCTGTCAAAGATGCTGCACCGGGTGGTTTGAAAAAAGGACTTGTTTCCAAAGCAGTCGTCGTCAGGACAAAAAAAGAAATACGCCGCAAGGATGGTTCTTATATCCGTTTTGATGACAACGCTGTTGTCCTGCTCAATGCAGCGGATGAACCTCGAGGAACGCGGATCTTCGGTCCCGTGGCGCGCGAACTTAGAGAGCGTGATTATATGAGGATCGTTTCATTAGCGCCTGAAGTAATTTAATTGAAGATGACCTTTAATAAACAATTGTCATGAAGATCAAAAAAGGAAGTGATATCAAATCCGGCAACAAGCTGACACCTGTGTCCAAACCTTTTGTAAAAAAAGGAGATATGGTGATGGTCGTGTCCGGTGCAGATAAGGGAAAGAAAGGAAATGTGATGGAAGTCATCCATGACAAGCACAGGGTGATTGTCGAAGATGTCAATATCGTCAAAAAACACAGGAAGCCTACTCAATCAACCCCAGGCGGAATTGTTGAAATTCCGGCCGCAATACATGTTTCAAACGTGATGTTGATCGATCCAAAATCAGGAGAGCCTACAAGAATAGGCCGGAAGGTAGTGGACGGGAAAAATGTGCGTTATTCTAAAAAATCAGGAGAAATCATTAAGTGATGAGTTATACGCCGAGATTAAAGCAATATTATGATGATGTAGTCGCTCCAAAATTGATGGAACAGTTTGGTTATTCATCCGTAATGCAGATTCCTCGTTTAGTCAAAATTTGTCTCAACCAGGGAATCGGACAAGCCACACAGGATAAAAAACTTGTAGACGTTTACCAGGCCGAACTGACTACAATAGCAGGACAAAAAGCTGTTGCTACAATTGCAAAAACATCTATTTCAAATTTTAAACTCAGGGAAGGAATGCCAATCGGCGTTCGCGTAACCCTGCGCAAAGAGAAGATGTTTGAATTCCTTGATCGCCTGGTGACTGTTACGTTACCGAGAGTGCGCGATTTCCAGGGCATCAATGATAAGAGCTTTGATGGAAGGGGAAATTATTCACTGGGTGTCACAGAACAAATCATCTTTCCTGAAATTGATCTTGATAAAATCACCAAGATCAATGGAATGGATATCACGTTTGTCACCACAGCAAAAACAGATGCCGAAGCCTATGCCCTTTTGAAAGAAATGGGTATGCCATTTAAAAATCAGAAAAACTAATTAGCCTGCATTATGGCCAGAAAATCACTTATAGCCAGAGAAGATAAACGAGCACGCTTGGTGGCAAAATATGCCACTTTGCGCAAGCAATTGAAAGAAGAAGGCAAATGGGATGAACTTGACCGTTTACCTCGTAATTCATCCAAAAAACGTCTTCATAACAGATGTAAACTTTCAGGTCGCCCGAAAGGATACATGAGGAGATTCGGACTTTGCAGGAATATGTTCAGGGACATGGCGCTGAGTGGTAAAATTCCGGGTGTAACAAAAGCAAGCTGGTAATCATAACAAATCGAATAGTATATAAAACATAAGATTGAATCATTCATGGCCATCACAGATCCTATAGCAGATTATCTCACACGCATCCGCAATGCCCAGCAAGCTAGGCACAGGGTGGTGAGCATCCCTAATTCAAAACTTAAGCAAAGGATCACAGAGATCCTTTACGAACAAGGGTACATCCTCAAATACACTTTTGACGGTGCAGGTAAAGATGCAGTGATCAATATTGCGATCAAGTATGATCCGGAAACCAAGGAACCGGTGATCAAAGAACTGGGAAGAATGAGCAGACCCGGATTAAGAAGATTTTCATCAAAGGATGAATTGCCACGAATCATTAATGGATTAGGTGTTGCGATCATTTCGACATCACATGGATTGATGACCGACAAAGAAGCCCGCAAACAAAAATTAGGTGGCGAGTGTCTTTGTTATGTTTATTAATCCATCATTGAATAAAGAATATAAAAATTAAAAACAAAATAACGTGTCTCGAGTAGGTAATTTACCAATCAACATGCCAAAAGGAGTGGACATTAGTTTCACTAAAGGCAACCTGGTGACTGTCAAAGGACCCAAAGGATCATTGAACGAACAGATTGATCCGGACATCACGCTCAATCTGAAAGATGGAGAGATGACCTTCGCACGTCCTACAGATCAGAACAGGCACAAAGCATTGCATGGACTTTCCCGGGCCCTTGTGAATAACATGATTTTAGGCGTCACTGAAGGGTTTACCAAATCGTTGGAATTAGTCGGTGTAGGTTATAGGGTTACCAATACAGGTAATTTGCTTGAGATCATCATTGGTTATTCTCACCCGATTTATTTCTATGTACCGGATGAAGTGAAAGTGACCACCAAAACAGAAAAGGGAACAAATCCGACTATCATACTGACTTCGAACGACAAGCAATTGTTAGGTCAGGTAGCAGCAAAGATCAGAGCATTCAGAAAACCTGAACCATATAAGGGCAAGGGTATTAAGTATTCAGAAGAAATATTGAGAAGAAAAGCCGGTAAAACATCCGGTAAAAAATAAACAGAGCTAAACCGCTCCAATTATGGCACTAACAAAAATAGCAAGGCGTAAACGGATTCATCATCGTATTCGTAAGAAAATGGAAGGCAGCCATTCTCGTCCACGCTTGTCTGTCTATCGCAGTAACAAACAAATTTACTGCCAGCTGATCGATGATAACAAGGGAACCACTTTGGCTGCTGCTGCGTCCACCGATGAAGCAGTATCCGGAGCAAACAAAACTGAAGTTGCGGTTAAAGTAGGTGAGCTGATCGGGTCACGTGCAAAAGCACTAGACATTTCTGAAGTGGTGTTTGACCGCGGAGGATATTTATTTCATGGAAGAGTAAAAGCATTGGCCGACGGAGCACGAAGTGCAGGACTTAAATTCTAATACATACTTCAACAACATTATCAAGTGAAAGAAACAACCGTAAGAGTAAAAGCATCAGAAACCGAACTCAAGGACAAGCTTGTTTCCCTCAACAGGGTGGCTAAGGTGACCAAAGGAGGAAGGACATTTTCTTTTGCAGCCATTGTTGTAGTGGGTGATAGCCAGGGTACAGTAGGCCAGGGTTTAGGTAAAGCTCGTGATGTGAGTGAAGCAATTGCCAAAGCAATCGATGATGCGAAGAAAAACCTGGTAAAGGTTCCCATTCATAAAGGAACAATTCCTCATATGCAACTTGGCAAATTCGGTGCAGGTCGCGTCATGATCAAACCGGCGTCAGATGGTACAGGAGTAATCGCGGGTGGTGCTATGCGCGCTGTCCTGGAAAGTGCCGGAGTACATAATGTATTGGCTAAATCAATGGGCTCATCCAATCCGCATAATGTTGTTAAAGCTACTATCAATGCTTTGACACTATTGAGAAGCCCACAGACTGTCGCTAAAAATCGTAAAGTAAGTGTTGATGTTGTTTTCGGTCAGCCAGCTCAGAAAGAAGTACCAACAATCGAATCATAAAGATTATGTCCAAAGTAAAAATAACACAGATCAAAAGTCATATCGACAGGCCATGGAGTCAGAAAGATACCATTAAGGCTCTTGGATTGGGCAAAATCAATAGATCTAAAATTATTGAGGTTACTCCTTCTGTTCAGGGTATGATTGACAAGGTGGCTCACCTGGTGAGCATTGAAAATATTAAAGGTTAAGATTTAATTTATAGATAAAATGGATCTCCATAAGTTAACTCCGGCAAAAGGTTCGGTAAAGAAAAACAAGCGGATGGGACGGGGCCAGGGCTCCGGTACTGGTGGTACAGCCGGTCGTGGACATAAAGGGGCCAAGTCAAGGTCTGGTTATAAGTCAAAGAGAGCCCATGAAGGAGGCCAGATGCCTCTGCAAATGCGACTTCCGAAGAAAGGATTCAAAAATCCGAATCGTAAGTCATTTGTAGCGGTTAACCTGGATCAACTGCAGGCCATGACGGAAAAATTCAAGGTAAAAGAATGGACCCTTGAAGCATTGGAAAAACACAATTTGATTTCCGGGAATGACAGAGTCAAAGTTCTGGCTCGCGGAGAGATAAAATCGAAAGTAAATCTTACAGCTCATGCCACCAGCGAAGCAGCTCGCAAAGCGGTTGAAGCAGCAGGAGGTAGTATCACCATAGTTTAAGATCATAGGAAAGTCGAATGAAGAACTTCATCACCACATTACAGCATATCTGGAAGATTAAAGATTTGCGTGACCGCATTCTTTACACACTGGCCATGATCGGGGTATATCGGTTGGGAGCCACGATTGTTCTGCCTGGTGTGGTGCCTTCGGTGTTGGCAACATTCGCCAGTAACAAAGCACATAGTAATGACCTCTTGGGTCTTATCAATATTTTTACCGGCGGAGCATTTAATAATGCCGCGATTTTTGCATTGGGTATTATGCCCTACATCACTTCTTCTATTATTATTCAGTTGTTAGGTTTTGCGGTGCCCTATTTTCAGCGACTTCAGCAAAAGGAAGGAGAGTCCGGCCGGAAGAAAATTAATCAAATGACAAGATTGCTCACTGTAGCCATCACACTTGTGCAGGGTGGAGCATATCTGACATACGTTAAAAGTATCGGCGCTATTTCTCCCAATATCCCTGTGTCAATATTTTGGTTTTCAAGTATCATCATCCTTTCTTCGGGAACCATCCTGGCCATGTGGCTTGGAGAACGCATCACGGACAAAGGTATCGGGAACGGTATTTCAATGATTATCATGATTGGTATTATTGCAAGGTTGCCACAAGCTTTGGTGTTTGAATTTCAGGCACAATTAAATCAAGGTGGTTTGCTCACATTTGTTCTTGAGCTTGCCGGCTTCTTCATGGTGACGATGTTATGCATACTCGTTGTTCAGGGCGTACGTCGTATTCCTATTCAATTTGCAAAAAGAATGGTTGGTCGGGGAAATGCAAATATTCCTCAGTCAGGTGCAAGGGATTATATTCCACTCAAGCTAAATGCTGCGGGGGTTATGCCAATTATTTTTGCTCAGGCCATCATGTTCCTTCCGATGACCGTTGCTCAATATTTTATGGGCAATGCAGCGAAGGCACAGACAGGAGGAATTCTCAGAGCATTAAATGATCCTTTTTCCACAGCCACTGCTATACTGTCATTTGTCCTGGTAGTGGTGTTCACTTATGTATATACAGCCCTCCTGGTCAATCCTCAACAATACGCTGAATACCTGAAACGTCAGAATGCCTTTATCCCAGGGATCAAACCTGGAAAAGACACAGCTGATTTTATCGATACGATTACTACGAGAGTAACATTACCCGGAGCTATATTTTTGGGTATTATCACTGTTCTTCCCAAAGTGGCCCACGCGGCAGGCATCAATCAGTCCTTTGCGCTTTTCTTTGGAGGAACCTCCTTATTGATCCTTGTAGGGGTCGTGCTAGATACACTGGCACAGGTCGAAAGTCACCTTCTCATGAGAAAATATGATGGATTGGTCAAATCCGGTAAACTGAAGGGTCGCAGTGGTAGCGGAATGCAGATTGGAGCAAATATGTAATCGGGTTTTCATGAATTGGTTCGCATCTTCATTCAATATCTTCTCAGCCATTTAAATGATAACAGGCTCGCGATTACAATATAAGACCGAAGAAGAAATTGAAATCCTCAGGCATAATTGCCTCCTTGTCTGCCAAACCATTGCAGAAGTCGCCTCTCAAATCAAGCCTGGGGTTACAGGTAAAGAATTAGATAGCCTTGCCGAAACCTTCATCAGAGATCATCACGCAGAACCTGCCTTTAAGGGATATCCCGGTTCAGTTTTTGATTACCCTGGCACATTATGTGTTTCTTTTAATGAAGTTGTTGTTCATGGTATTCCTGATAGTACTGTCGTTAAGGAAGGTGATGTCCTATCAATAGATTGCGGGGTCAAAATGAACGGATATTTTGGCGATGCTGCTTTTACTTTTGCAGTAGGAGCTGTATCTGAGGAGGTTATGAAATTGTTAGTAACGACCCGTGAATGCCTCGATTTGGCTATTGGACAGGCAGTGGCAGGTAACAGGCTTGGAGATATTGGATATGCAGTCCAGCACCATGCAGAATCAGGGCATGGGTATGGAGTGATCCGGGAGATGGTGGGGCATGGGATCGGTAAAAGATTGCATGAGCCTCCTGAAGTCCCTAATTATGGTAAAAGGGGTAAAGGCCCCGTATTACATGAGGGTCTGGCGATCGCCATTGAACCAATGATCAACCTGGGAACCAGGGAGGTAGTAATGAAAAAGGACGGCTGGACACTCGTGGCCAGAGATTTGAAGCCTTCAGCCCATTATGAGCATACGATTGTCGTAAGGAAGGAAAAAGCGGACGTTCTTTCAGATCATGGGGTGATCGATCTGGCGGTAAAAAATAACGCCAATTTGACCGAAGTGTGGATAAAAAAGTAGATATTTGCACTCCAAAATCAAAAAATGGCGAAACAGCAGGTCATTAAACAAGATGGAATTATTGAAGAAGCCCTGTCAAACGCCATGTTCAGAGTCAGATTGGAAAATGATCACATGTTGATTGCCACGATCTCTGGAAAGATGAGGATGAACTATATAAGGATACTTCCGGGGGATAAAGTTTCAGTGGAAATGTCGCCCTACGATTTATCAAGAGGACGTATCACTTATCGGTACAAATAATAACAAGTTTACACCCTTTTAAAAGAAATAGAAAATGAAAGTCAGAGCTTCAATAAAGAAAAGATCAGTTGACTGCAAGATTGTCAGGCGGAAGGGGAGATTATATATCATCAACAAAAAGAACCCAAAATTTAAACAGCGTCAAGGCTAATAAATTATAATAACGATATGGCGAGAATAGCAGGCGTAGATCTTCCAAGACACAAGAGAGGCATCATTGGCCTCCAGTATATTTTTGGCATCGGGGGTCCCCGGGCAAAAAAAATCCTGGCTCAGGCTTCAATCAGTGAGGATGTAAAAGTTCAGGATTGGTCCGATGACAATGTCATGAACATATCACGCATTGTGCAGGAACAATATAAAGTTGAAGGAGAACTCAGATCCGAAGTGCAACTCCACATCAAGCGATTGATGGATATTGCCTGTTACAGGGGTCTGCGTCATCGCAAAGGCCTTCCTGTTCGTGGACAGAGGACGAAAACAAATGCTCGCACGCGTAAAGGAAAACGAAAGACAGTTGCCAACAAAAAGAAAGTCACTAAATAATTAAGCCGGAATAAAAGTCCCCTTTAGGGGATTTAGGGGCAAAATCTAAAATCCAAAATTGAGGAATGGCTAAAGCAATAAAAAAAGTAGCTAAAAAGCGAAAAGTCAAAGTAGAATCTGACGGTAAAGCTTTCATCCAGGCTACCTTCAATAATATCATTGTCACGGTTACGAATCGTGCAGGCCATGTTGTCTCCTGGGCATCTGCAGGCAAAGCCGGTTTCAAAGGATCTAAAAAGAATACACCTTATGCTGCCCAGGTAGCTGCGTCAAATGCAGCCCAGGAAGCATACGATGCAGGGATGCGATCAGCAGAAGTATTTGTCAAAGGTCCCGGATCAGGACGTGAAGCTGCTATCAGGGCAATTGATGCAGTTGGCGTAAGAGTTTCCCGTATTCAGGATCTTACTCCAGTTCCTCATAATGGATGTCGTCCACCTAAAAGAAGAAGAGTTTGAAAAGCCTTCATTGAGGCAGGAATTTTTTCAATCGATTTATTAAAAGTTATGGCAAGATATACCGGACCCACCACTAAAAAAGCAAGAGCCTTAGGCGAAATGATCTTTGGCTTTGATAAGAGTTTTGAGCGTAAAAAATATCGCCCGGGCCAGCATGGTAATTCAAAGCGTCGTCGTCAGAAATCAGAGTACGCTCTTCAATTACTTGAAAAACAAAAAGCAAAGTATACGTATGGTATTCTTGAGCGCCAGTTTAGAAACATCTTTGAAAAGGCAAGTTCTAAAAGTGGTGTTACAGGTACTGTTCTCCTCCAGTTGTTAGAAGCACGCCTCGATAATACTATTTACAGGTTAGGCGTAGGCAGGACTCGCAGAGCAGCAAGACAATTGGTTTCACATAAGCATGTGCTTGTCAATGGCGAACTTGCTTATATCCCTTCATACCAATTGAAACCGGGCGACGTGGTATCCGTAAGAGCTAAATCACAACACATTGATGTGATTTCCGACAATGTAGCCGCCAAAACTGACATTCGCAAATTTCCCTGGTTGGAATGGAATCCGGACAGAATGGAAGGAAAATTCCTGACATACCCTGAACGCGATGACATCCCGGAGAAAATCAATGAACAATTGATCGTCGAGTTGTATTCTAAGTAATCTAGTGAACACATAGACCCAGGGTAATTAACTCACAGGTCTGTTATCCAAATAAATTATTCCAATAGAAATCGTCTTTATGAGCATCCTGAATTTTCAAAAGCCGGATAAAATTTTACTCCAGAAAGCCACAGACTTTCATGGACAATTTGAATTTAAACCTCTTGAACCCGGATTTGGCCAAACGATTGGAAATTCCCTTCGCCGTGTATTACTCTCTTCACTCGAAGGATATGCTGTTTCAGCTATTCGTATAGCCGGAGTGGATCATGAGTTTTCCAGCATACCGGGAGTAGTCGAAGATGTTGTAGACATCATCCTCAACATCAAACAAATCAGGTTAAAGAGTACACTGAAAGGCGATAAAGCCAACGAACACCAGATATACATCACCATCAGCGGCCAGGATGAATTTCGTGCTAAAGACATTGAAGCTAAAACCAATGTATTTAAAGTCATGAATCCGGATTTGCTGATTTGCCGCATGGAACCTTCAGTTAATCTTGAACTGGAAATGACCATAACTAAAGGCAGAGGTTATGTTCCTGCTGAAGAAAACATGCCTGAAAATGCACCTATTGGTGTGATTCCTGTTGATGCTATTTATACTCCAATTAAAAAAGTAGCTTACCAGGTTTCTAACACTCGCGTTGGACAAAGAACAGATTACGAGAAATTAAGTATAGAGGTAGAAACGGATGGTACGATTCATCCGGAAGAGGCGATCAAAGAAGCAAGCCGCATCATGATCCAGCACCTCATGCTGATCACGGACGAGCACATCACGTTCGATGATAAAGTGGGTAAAGAAGATGGCATCGTCAATGAACATATTCTGAGTATGAGAAAATTACTCAAGACATCATTGGAAGATCTTGATCTCTCTGTTCGCGCATACAACTGCCTTAAAGCTGCAAAGATCAATTCACTGGCTGAATTGGTCAGGTTTGATACGCATGAGTTATTGAAGTTTAGAAACTTCGGAAAGAAATCACTCGTTGAGATTGAAGAACTTCTCCAGATAAAAGGATTGACCTTTGGAATGGATTTGTCGAAATACAAATTAGACGAAGATTAATAATAATAGGCTTATAAACGAATAAGCCGAATTGCAGTAACTGTGACGGCCTTGTGCCCGGTGCTGCGAAGTCATTAAATTATTAACCAAAAAAAAACGAGTCATGAGACACGGTAAAACTTTCAATCACCTCGGCCGAAAAAAAGGTCATCGCGATGCTTTGCTGATGAATTTGAGTATTGCTCTTATTCAGCACAAACGTATTTTCACTACAGTGGCAAAAGCCAAAGCATTGAAAAAACATGTTGAGCCTTTGATCACAAAATCGAAAGACAATACCACGCACAATCGCCGTGTTGTTTTTGCTTACCTCAGCAATAAGGAAGCTGTCACTGAATTGTTCTCTACCGTAGCAACTAAAATTGCAAACAGGCCAGGGGGATATACTCGTGTCATCCGCACAGGTTTTCGTAAGGGAGATGGTGCTGAAATGGCCATGATCGAATTGGTTGATTTTAATGAACTGTACACAAATCCTAAACGTCGCCGAAGTGAAGTGAAAGTTGATGCGGATAAAGGCAAAACAAGACGTACACGCAGAGGAAAGGGTAAGGCTACGGCGTCAACTGCAGCGACTGTTGCTGCTCCTGCAGCCAATAAGAAAACGACGTCTGAAGAAGAAGAATGATCTTGATATCATTTGAAAATACTAAGAGGCTGGGAATTTTTCCCGGCCTTTTTTATTACATCAACTCATTTATTCTTCATCTTTTATTTAAAATATCAATTACATTTTTTCCTATATATTTGAACCCCTGAATGTAAGAGTTATACACATGCCATCAGCTTCAGAGCCTGCCTCAGCCATTTTACTTTTAGAAGACGGAATGTATTTCGAAGGAAAAGCTGCCGGTAAACCCGGCACTGCTACCGGTGAAATTTGCTTCAATACCGGCATGACCGGATACCAGGAGATTTTTACCGATCCTTCTTATTTCGGACAGATCCTGGTGACCACTCACGTCCACATTGGAAACTATGGCATCAAGGAGGGAGAAGTTGAAAGCAATCACATGCAGATCAATGCATTGGTCTGCAAGACGATTTGTAGATGAGTACAGCAGAACATTAGCAGATCAGTCTATTCAGACTTATTTCGAAAACCAGGACAGGCTTTGCATACATGGTATTGACACCAGGTCTATTGTAAGACACATTCGAAGTAAAGGAGCCATGAATGCGATCTTGTCAAGCGAAGAAACAGATATCGATGTTTTAAAAGGCAAACTGAGCGAGGTGCCATCCATGGAAGGTTTGGAATTAGCCTCTCTCGTGTCAACGAAAACGGCTTACGAAGTCGGAGATCCAAATGCGAAAATCCGGATCTCTGCTCTTGACTTTGGTATTAAATCTAATATCCTGAGATGTTTTGTTGAACGTGGATGCTAGGGTGAAAGTATTTCCGGCTAAATCCTACCTATGAGGATACTTTTGTCTTTTAAGCCTCATGGTATATTTTTATCAAATGGTCCTGGTGATCCTGCCACGATGACTTATGCGATTCAAACAATTACGAAAATTGTGAATTCAAACACTCCCGTTTTTGGTATTTGTTTAGGACATCAATTATTGGCTCTTTCACAGGGAATTCCTACTTATAAAATGCATCATGGACATCGGGGCATAAATCACCCGGTATTAAACAGTGATAACCGGTCTATGTGAAATAACAACTCAGAATCATGGTTTTGGCGTTTCTCCGTCAGAGATTGCAAAATACACGGACAAGGTTGAAGTCACTCACGTCAATCTCAATGACCAGACCATAGAAGGACTCAGAGTGAAAGGAAAGCCGGCTTTTTCAGTTCAATATCACCCGGAATCTTCTCCTGGACCTCACGATTCCAGGTATTTGTTTGATCAGTATTTGGCTTTGATCCAATCGCGTAATTAATTACGTATTCTTACATCACCTATTTATTTCAATAAGATGAGCGCAATTGTTGATATTATTTCCAGGGAAATTCTTGACAGCCGAGGTAACCCTACAGTCGAAGTTGAGGTGATCACTGAGTCAGGTGTTGTAGGCCGTGCTTCTGTTCCTTCAGGAGCCTCTACAGGCAAACATGAAGCCGTTGAATTAAGGGACGGAGATCCTACACGGTATCTCGGTAAGGGAGTTCTTGATGCATGTCGTAATGTCGAAGAGAAAATAGCTGAACAAATACTGGGCATGGATGTATCCGAGCAGTTGGAGATTGACCAGGCGATGATTGACCTTGATCCTAATCTCAATAAATCAGGAATTGGTGCGAATGCAATGCTTGGTGTAAGTCTTGCCGTTGCTAAAGCTGCTGCGGCTGAGCATCACCAGCCACTTTTCAGGTATATCGGGGGAGTAAGTGCTCATGTGCTTCCTGTTCCGATGATGAACATTCTCAACGGCGGATCACATGCTGACAACAGTATCGATTTCCAGGAATTTATGATCATGCCTGTAGGTGCTGATCATTTCAGAGATGCCCTTCGCATGGGTGCAGAAGTTTTCCATCATTTAAAAAATGAATTACATGCAGAGGGGTATTCAACCAATGTTGGCGATGAAGGCGGATTTGCACCAAACATTAAATCGAATGAGCAGGCTATTGAAGTTGTTTTAAAAGCAATTGAAAAAGCAGGTTACAGACCAGGTGAAGATATCGTCATTGCATTAGATGCAGCAGCTTCAGAATTTTATAACGAAGAAGAAAAGATGTATGTCTTTAAAAAATCAACAGGGCAAAAAAAATCATCGGATGAGATGGTGGCTTACTGGTCTTCGTGGTGTGCCAAATATCCCATCTTTTCAATTGAAGACGGATTGATGAAGATGACTGGGATGGTTGGAAAAAACTAACCGCATCACTGGGGCAAAAAGTACAACTCGTAGGTGATGATCTTTTCGTTACAAATGTGGAAAGATTGACACTGGGCATAGAAAAGAAGAGTGCCAATAGCATCCTGATCAAACTTAACCAAATAGGCACTTTATCTGAGACGATTGAAGCTGTTCAATTAGCTACCCGAAACAGTTTTACTTCTATTATCAGTCACCGGAGTGGCGAAACGGAAGATGTCACCATTGCTGATCTTGCTGTTGCATTGAATACAGGTCAGATAAAAACGGGATCATTGTCACGTTCTGAGCGGGTGGCTAAGTATAATCAACTGCTCCGGATATGTGATATTCTGGGTGATTCTGCATTTTATCCCGGGCTATCTTTATTCAATAGATAATATTAGCTCGAGCATTCCACTCATCCCTTCTTTATAGTTTGTTTTGCCTTTTGGCATGGCTATTGCAGCATTGGACATTACATCCCTGCATCTTCATTTTCCTTTGGACATATCCTGCTCCTTTCCACGTGCAGACTATAATCCCTTGAGCTGGGGACAGGTGAGATATGGATATGTCAAAGTATACCCTTGAAACCTGTCCCTCTGTTTTATTTAGTCCAGGGTCTGCGTCCTTATCTGCATGATATAGCCCCATGACAAATTGCAAATTATATTAATATTCATTATCTTTCGGGCCTTACAATAGGTCTCAACTATATGAAGAAGTTAATTCATCTGCGGCTGGTGATTTCAAATTTAATTGCTGCCGGCTGGCTCAATAAATACTCCGTTTCTGCTGGTTTGTTTCGTCATATGGATGATGTTTTTTGACAAACATAATTTTTTTACTCAGTGGAGTCTGACAAGTTCAGTGCACGAGTTGGAAAGTTCCATAGATGATTATCAGAAATTACTGGCAAAAGCTGAAGCCGCACACCAGGACCTGATGAACAACAAAGAAAAATTTGCCAGGGAAAAATATCTCATGCACAGGCCTGATGAAGATGTTTTCATATTTCAATAACTGAGTTATTACCTTATTTCCCATATGAGTGTATTAGTAGGAAAAGATAGCCGTGTCTTAGTTCAGGGCTTCACCGGTACAGAAGGAACATTTCATGCCTCCCAGATGATCGAATACGGTACAACAGTTGTCGGTGGTGTTACTCCCGGTAAAGGAGGGCAACTTCATCTTGATCGTCCGGTATTCAATACAGTAGAGGAAGCAGTCAAGGAAACAAAAGCAAATGTATCCATCATATTTGTACCTCCTGCATTTGCCCCTGATGCTATCCTGGAAGCAGCTGAATCCGGTATCAAAGTTATCGTATGTATTACTGAAGGCATTCCTGTTCAGGATATGGTGAAAGTAAAATCATATATCAACAATTCAGGATCTCGCCTGATAGGACCTAACTGTCCCGGTATCATCACACCCGGTGAAGCTAAAATCGGCATTATGCCA
Source organism: uncultured Saprospiraceae bacterium (assembly GCA_963746195.1). Classification (GTDB taxonomy): domain Bacteria; phylum Bacteroidota; class Bacteroidia; order Chitinophagales; family Saprospiraceae; genus Opimibacter. Next base: position 1,455,700 of record CAVVAS010000005.1, read on the forward strand.
GGGTTCATTCACAGGCCAGGTACGATTGGTATCGTTTCAAGATCAGGGACATTAACCTACGAAGCCGTTGACCAGGTAACAAAGGCAGGGTTAGGTCAGTCTACGTGCATTGGAATTGGTGGAGATCCTATTTGTGGCACAACGACTCTTGAAGCTGTTCGTTTACTTATGGAGGATCCGGGTACTGAAGGTATTATCATGATAGGTGAGATAGGAGGCAGCATGGAATCGGATGCAGCTTATTGGATTAAAGAAAATGGCACCAAACCTGTTGTGGGATTCATTGCCGGTAAAACAGCTCCTAAAGGCAGGAAAATGGGTCATGCAGGGGCTATCATTGGAGGTAAAGCTGATACTGCTGCAGCTAAAATGGAAATCCTTGCTTCCTGTGGAGTCTTATGTAGTGGAATCGCCGGCTCAAATTGGAGCGACAATGGCAAAGGTGCTAAAGCGCTAAAATAACCGATCATATCTTCATCAGAAAAATCAGATTATTCAATAGTTAATCTCATCATGATTCAACATCAACTATTAGCCGGAAAAAGAGGAGTTGTATTCGGTGCTTTGGATGAAAATTCGATCGCATGGCATGTTGCAACGCAATGTGTAGCTGAAGGTGCACGTATTACACTGACCAATGCTCCTGTGGCGATGCGTTTCGGAACAATTCAAAAATTAGGAACGCAATTGAATGCAGAAGTTATTCTGCTGATGCTACTTCCGCGGAAGAGTTGAAAGCACTGTTCGAAAAATCAGTTGATATCCTTGGCGGTCCACTGGATTTTGTACTCCATTCCATCGGAATGTCGCTCAATGTCAGAAAAGGAAAAGCGTATACGGACATCAATCATGAATGGATGCTGAAGACTTTTGATATCAGCGCTCTTTCATTTCACAAGATGATGCAGGTATTATATCAATTGGATGCCATGGCGGATGGAGGATCAATTTTAGCCCTTACCTATATTGCAGCACAACGTGTTTTTCCGGACTATAATGAAATGGCTGATGCCAAAGCGCTGCTTGAATCATTTGCCCGAAGCTTTGGATATCATTTTGGAATAAAAAAGAGAGTTCGCGTGAACACCATTTCACAATCTCCCACACGCACAACGGCAGGCAGTGGTGTCAAAGGGTTTGATGATTTCTTCTCCTATGCTGCTGCTATGGCTCCTTTAGGAAATGCAAGCGCTGAAGATTGTGGCCGCTATTGTGCAGCTCTTTTCTCTGATTATACAAAATCTGTTACAATGCAGAATTTGTTCCATGACGGAGGATTTAGTGCCATGGGTGTAAACCCGGCTGTTTTGGGCAAAGGATAGATTATCATACCTTCCTTGCGTTATATTCATTACATGAATCCTGTCTACCGCATTTTTTTATCTTTTGCTGTACTTCAACTGACATTTTCAGGGATTCTAATGGCCCAGAATCCGGTCCTGAATCAAAATTCTATAGGTAGCTCTACAGTGACGGACACGCTCAAATCTGACGTGTTACCACTTGATTCATCTGTCGTGATGACTTATGTTTTCATTAATGACCCGGACAAACTAACCACTTTCAGGGATTCTTTTACATGGGACGAGATAAGGCATAATCCTCTCCGGTTTGATCAGGCTCATTTAGGAAATTATGGTTCACCGACTCGCTCATTAACACCTTCTTTATCTTCTGTCATTGGATTTTCCACAGGCTGGGATCAATATGATCCATATTTTCTCCGGGCTGATGATTTTAAATATTATGATCAGAATATACCGGTATTAAAAGTTAAATATTCCCAGGCTAGTCAGAAAGACACATATGTCACTCTTGCTTTTGGCAGAAGCTTTGCCAGGGGACTCAGTCTTAGCGTCTCCTACGATCGAAGCAATCAGCTTGGAGAATATGGACATCAGCATCAAAAGAATACTGCATTTGGAGTTGGCGTTTGGCACAATTCACCTTCAGGCCTATATGATGCTTTCTATAATTATATTTCAAATTCGGCTATTGGTGAAGAGAATGGTGGCATTTCTGCTCCGGAATTTATTGGAGATCCGTTATATCCTTCTGCAGATGTTCCCGTATATATTAAAAGCGGTCTCACGACACATAAGCACAGGAGTTTTATCACCAAACAAATATTCCATCTCATCCGGGATACCACCTCCCTTGGAATTGATCTTTGGGCAAGAGCAAACATTTCGACGGATCTTTACAAATATGTCGATGAAGATGCTTCAATGGCAGCAGACTATTATGGTCCGGATTATGTTTTCGACGAAAGAGGCATCAGGCAATTCACATCCGAAACGGAGAGTCAATTCAGCTCCGGAATCACATTGCCCTGGACAGCTGCGAGATCGATGATTCAAACTTCATTACGTTATCGATATATTGATTTGAATCAGGAACCGATAGAGCGAAAAATAAATGAATTATACTGGGATGCTTCCGGGGATTTTAATTGGTTGAAGGCACTGCAGTTAAAAGGACACATGTCTCTTGGCCTGGGCCAGGCAGATGGTTCGTTTTTATTCAGAGCAGATGGAATATTAAACACTGACGTACTTGGCAAATTTTCGGGTTATTGGTCCATTATGGGTCGCAAACCTTATTTAAATGAATCAACATTATATGTCAATCAACAACTCATCTACCAGTTAAATCTTCGAAATCCATTCACGAATGATGTCGGGGTGGAGTGGAATTGGGATAAGCAGGATTTATCTGCAGGGATCAACTGGTTGGTTTTTGATAATTTCATTTATTTCGATACAGCGCGTCAACCTGCTCAATTGACAAATTCTTTTTCACTTCGTCGTTTTTATGTAAATAAGACTTTTGATTTTAAGTGGATTGGGTTAAAAGGCAATTTGATTTGGCAACCTAATTCTGTTGAAGAGCTGGCTATTCCCGATTTAATTTATACAGCAGGTTTGTATGGCAGAATTAAAATATTTGGAAAAAAAGTAACCCTCATGCCGGGTATAGATGTCGCTTATCATGATGGATATCATGACATTAGTTATTTCCCTGTCGTGGGGAGATATCATCTCACCAATGGAGTTCCAATTCCCGAATATTTTCGTGTAGATGCTGCCCTGGGACTTAAGATAAGGTTCCTGAAAATTTTTATTCGTTGGGACGATGTAGCAGGTTTTTGGAATTCCCGGGTACTCTACCAGGCTGATTTATATCCTCATTATCCCGCCTATTTCAGGATCGGAATTGAAGCAGGCTTTTTCAATTGATGGTCTTCATTGACGGATAGCTTCCACTCTCTCTTTCAATTGCTGATTCATTAAATTAAAACCGTTATGCGTTGATTTAAAAAGATACTTCCACATCACCGGAATGAGGATACCTGAAAAATTCTCATTTTGTTTCATTAATGTTTTATTCTCTTCGATTGGAATCAAAGAAAACATATGTTCACCATCAAACAATCCGGGAATGCCCAATTGTCCTTTCCACCATAATGCTTTCCCGATTTCCATTTTCGTACACTTTGGTGAAAAGGTCATTTTATTTCCACCTGGTGGATGCAGGGTCACTTTCCATCTGGCTCCTAATTTGAGTTCTCCCGTGAAGTTTGGAATAAAGGAGTTCCAATCAGGATAATGCGCGAAATCAACAAGATGTGCCCATACCAAAGTGGCTGGCGCATTAATCACGATCTCTGTTTCTATTGATTTCATGCAATAATTATTTAAATAATTGTTTTATCCAAATTGAATATAAAATCAGTTTCTTGCTATTCCTCTAGCCTTAATACGATAACAAAGTTATCATAAGCTCCGGATTGCCGGAGATGCAGTGGATAAGATAAAATCTGACTATTTTTAGAGTTCTTAAATCAAGACTATGAAAAAATCAACTTTATTTATGTCTTCATTCTTCCTGGTGATATTGCTTTCCACGCCTTCATGTGCCCAGGAGGATAAAACGCTGCGTCCGAGTCCACCGGCTGAAGCGGTTGGGATGATCGATAGTGCGAAGGTCAGCATAAATTATTCGATGCCTTCAGTTAAAGGAAGAAAGATTTGGGGCTCCCTGGTACCCTATGGCCAGGTCTGGAGAACAGGAGCAAACGAAGCCACAATATTTGAAACGAATAAAGACCTGAACATTATGGGCAAAAAACTTCCTGCCGGTAAATATGGTTTATTTACAATCCCCGGTGAAAAAGAATGGACTTTTATTTTTAATTCCACTTGGAATCAATGGGGCGCTTTTAAATATGATCCAAAAATGGATGTTCTTCGGGTTGTGGCTACTCCACAACAATCAGCTGTTTTCAACGAACGTATGAAATTTGAAATCATCGGGCATGATATCATTTTGTCCTGGGAAAATTTGAAAGTGAGTTTTGCAGCAAAAAAATAAATCACACTTGAAATAAATACTCCAGCTTTTTATAAAGTATAATTCGGAATAAGCTGGTGGCCCCTTTCAGCATAAAAGTTATTGATGTACTGAACTACTTCATCCGGATCATCCATGATGGGCAATAGGTCCAGGTCTTCAGGGTTAATATTGTGTTCCTGATCAAGCATAACTTTTATGATCCAGTCTTTTAAACCGTTCCAGAATGAGCTGCCAACCAAAATTACCGGAACAGGAGTAATTTTTTTTGTCTGGATGAGCGTAAGGACTTCAAAGACTTCATCCATGGTGCCAAATCCTCCCGGTAGAACCACGAAAGCCTGGGCGTATTTTACAAACATTACTTTACGAACGAAAAAATACCTGTGGCTCAGATTTTTGTCATCATCAATGTAGACATTATGTGATTGTTCAAAAGGGAGATCAATATTTAATCCTACCGAAACACCCCCTTGCAGGCTTGCACCTTTGTTAGCAGCTTCCATGATTCCCGGTCCGCCACCAGTGATAATTCCATAACCTGAGTCCGTCAGCTTTTGTGCGATTTTGACCGCCATCTGATAATGGGGATTATCCGGTTGTGTCCGGGCGCTACCAAAAATTGAAATACAAGGACCGATCCTGTTGAGCGATTCAAATCCATCTACAAATTCAGCGATCACTTTAAACATCGTCCACGCATTCTCTCCTTTGATCTGAGTCCACTGCTTCATCAAGCGGGCAGGGGGAGGAGTTAATCCTTCTGACATAGATTTTTACTTTTCGTTGGATAATAACACCAGAATCATCTCAAAGTTAGAAACAAGGAGCTTTAATCCAGTGAGGATTGATAATTAGCAAACTCCTGTTCAATATACCTCTGGAGATCACGCAAATCACTGAACCTGGACAATACTTCCCTCATTTCCACGATCGATTGAGCAGTGGGAAGAACAAACCTGTCAATGTCCTGCGCAGAAATGGATTTCCCCCCTAATATAATCAAACGCTCAACAACATTTTTCAATTCACGGATATTTCCTGTCCAGGTAAGAGACTGGAGTTTTTTGATCGCTTTATTATCAAAAGTCTTTTCCGGGATACCGTAATCTTTGCAAATCTCCGTGCAAAAGTGTTGAATGAGTTCAGGGATGTCATCAATCCGGTCTTTGAGCGGAGGAACATCAATAATGATGACTGCAAGACGATGGTATAAATCTTCTCTGAAGCGTCCTGTGTCAATCAACTTTCGAAGATCCTTATTTGATGCTGCAATGACACGCACATCAACCCGAATTTGTTTTTCACCACCAACTCTTACAATTTTATTTTCCTGGAGGGCCCGAAGAACTTTAGCCTGTGCAGAAAGGCTCATGTCACCGATCTCATCAAGAAAAATTGTCCCGCCATTGGCTAATTCAAATTTACCAGTGCGTTGTTTTATGGCAGAAGTAAAAGCGCCTTTTTCATGTCCAAATAACTCGCTTTCAATAAGCTCTGATGGAATAGCGGCACAATTCACTTCAATCAAAGGATGATCACTTCTATTACTTTTTTGATGGATCCAATGAGCTACTAATTCCTTGCCTGTTCCATTTTGTCCTGTTACCAAAACCCTGGCTTCGGTAGGTGCCACCAATTCAATGGTCGACATGATTTGATTGATGCATTTTGACTGACCTATGATGGGTTGGAACCGTGTGTTCGATACTTTGTATTGGAGCACTTTTCGTTCAGATATAAGTTCTGATTTCTCCATTGCATTGCGAAGCGTAATCAATAGCCTGTTTAGATCAGGTGGCTTGCTGATAAAATCAAATGCACCTTTTTTAACAGCTTCTACCGCCGTATCAATGGAAGCATGTCCCGAGATCATCACGACAGGTGTCTCACGGGCAAGCTCCTGGATCTTATCAAGCGCATCCATACCATCCATTTTGGGCATCTTAATATCAAGAATGATGACATCGTACGGGTTCTGCTTTACTTTGACCAGGCATTCCATTCCATCGGCAGCCTCATCCACTTCATATTTTTCGAATTCAAGAATATCTCTGAGCGTATGTCTGATACTGCGTTCATCATCGACGATAAGGACTTTTGACATAACTTATAGCTGTTTACGTTATTAATGTGATATTAGATTAATCTATCAAAAATAGAACATTGATTACAAATTGTTTATAGTTTAAAAAAAATAATATATGTTATGGCTAACCCGGTCTTAGTCAGTAGATTACATAATAATATTGTCATAAAATAGAATAATCAGAAGATTCTGATCCTTTCGCCGGTTAAGTTCTGAAGCCTGATTTCCAATTCAAAGGATGACTGGCGATGATTTATAGCTTCAGATTTTGTCGAGATTGGATAAAGTTAAATAGGCCATTAATCCCATTCCTGTTTCCAGTGAAGCTTCATTGACGTTAAATCTATTGGAATGAACAGGGAAGTCGAGCTTATCATCATTCCAGCCCGTTCCAAGCCTGTAAAATGTTCCGGGAACTTCATGGGTATAAAAAGCAAAATCTTCCGAACTCATTCGTTGAGGAAGATCATGCACCTTGTCTTCACCCAGGTATTGGATGGCACCATGCTTACACATTTCTGTCACTGCTTCATTATTCTTTAGACATGGATATCCAATGACAATATTTGTCTCAGCAGTAGCCCCGGAAGCCCGGCAAGTATGATCTACAAAATCACTGATGATTTTGTGAGCATTGAATCTCCACTTTTCATCCATGGCCCGAAGAGTACCTTCAAGGTGGACTGTATCAGGAATAATATTAGTAGCTCCGCCATCAGAATATATCTTTCCTATAGTCAGTACTGCCGGTGATAATGGATCAATATGCCTGCTGATCACTTCCTGTAATCCTACAACCAATCGTGATGCAATCAGGATCGGATCAATGCACAGGTGCGGAGTTGCCGCATGACCGCCTTTCCCTTTAATGGTGATATAGATTTCATCTGCAGAGGCCATGTAAAGACCACTTCTAAAACCAACATGACCTGCAGGCAGTGAAGGAAATACATGTTGGCTTAATATCCATTCGGGTAATGGAGATTTAAATAATCCTTCCTGAATCATAATTGAAGCTCCTCCGGGTAATTTTTCTTCACCCGGCTGGAATATCAGTTTCACTTCTCCATTCAAATACTCTCTGTTGTTTTGCAAAATAGCCGCAACACCAAGCAAAGAACTGGTATGCACATCATGACCGCAGGCATGCATGACCCCGTCATGAACAGATCTGTAAGGAAGATCAGTTTCTTCTTGTATGGGTAAGGCATCCATATCTGCCCTCAACATCACAGTAGGTCCTTTTTGATCACCTTTAATAGAAGCAACAATTCCATAACCTGCCCATCCTTCGCTAAAATCAATTCCGAATTGAGTCAAATAATTTTTTACTCTTTCAGAAGTTCGCTTCTCTTTAAACGAAAGTTCAGGATGACTATGAATATCTCTCCTGACCTCCACTACAGATGGAAAGTATTTGTTTGCACTGCTTTTAATGATGGAGATGGTATCCTTATTCATAAGCAAGGGGTCTTTGTCCTAACCGTCGCCATTGAGACATCAATATAGCGAGGTCAGTGGTCCAATGATAATCTCGCGCATAAACATAATGAATGTGCTCGAGCCGATGTTGAACAGGTATGCTGTTCTCGGGATAAACCGGGCTCAAAATACCGGGAGTTAGAGGAGGTAAAGTTGATTTTAAAGGATCATCAGGGTGATAAGAGATCCATGTTCTTTTTCCGATAATCACGCGAAAAATGTTTGGTAAAAGCCAACGTTTTTGTTCAATGAATAAAATTAGAACAGGTGAAGCGATGAGAAATAATAATGAAATAATGACATCAAAAATTCGTTTAGTTCTCAATGAGGAAGGATCTGAAAGATTGAAATGAATCTGGATGCCATAAGATTCACCTTCTGTATCCCTGTTCATGCTGCCGACAATATTCATCGTGGTTGATGCAGCTAACATGTAGCGAAATCCGGGACCAAGATGAGTCATATTACTGGTAAATGCTGAAAAAGGAACATCCTGTGCAGAAAATATAATCTCCTTCACCTGGTGTACCCTGACAATATCCTCTAGTTTGGATAGCTGGCCCAGAGAATCGGTTTGAAGACTTAAGTTGCCTTCGATTGGAGAGATGGTCCCGACAATATCAATATGGTCACGGGATCGATTGATTAATTCTTTTATCCTGTTAGCTTCCTCCAGGCCCGCAATGATGATTGCTTTGCGTTCTGAACGATTTTGTTCGTTCATCGATGTCTTTTTCCATGGAGCAAGGTTCATTCTCGTCAGCCATAAACATATCATATACATTAGTGATCCCATCACAATGACCATCCTGGAAGTCCGAAGATCAACAGGAAGCATGCTGTAAATCACCAGGACACTCAACACGGACCATCCGAATCCAAGCCAGGACAATTTTGTTTTATATGGTTTATCATACGCTCCATTTAAAAACATGGACAAGGATGAAATCAGGGAATATAACGGGATATTGAAGTAGTAAAATGAAGGTTTAAAATATCCGGGTTGATTGAAATGATATCGTTCCCATAGTTTGCTTACAAAGAACAATGACGCTGCAAATAAAATAATATCAAGAAAAACGGGCCACCACTTCACAGTGGATTGCCTGATGAATTGTATTAGACCGTGAAAATAAATTGCGATCTTAATTAAAAGACGTTGCCCTTTAAATTCAGGATGCTTCTTTGTAAAAATCAGCATGGCCTGGTAAAAAAGGAGAATGTAATTCAGGGATGATTTCCTGGTGGATTCACCTTTGTAATGGACAATGCTGGTAGTGGGCAGATAATAAATGGAATATCCTCCTTTACCGATCCGGTAGGATAGATCGATGTCTTCACCATACATAAAGAAGTCTTCATCAAGGGATCCCACTTTTTCTAATGTTTCTTTCCGGATAAACATAAAGGCGCCACTCAGTACTTCAATTTTAGCGGTCTCCTGTTCTCCGATATTTCCCTGGTAGTAACTGTTCAACCTTGCTGACCGGGGAAATAACCTGTACAATCCTGACATCTTCATAAACGACGCCAGGAGGGTAGGGAGGCCCCTTTTGGACTCAGGCAGGAACCTTCCACTGCCATCAAGCATTCTGACTCCGATAGCCCCTGCATCCTCATGGAGAGCCATGAAAATCAGGCAAGTCTTGAATGTATCTTCAGAAACTATTGTATCGGGATTGAGCAGGACAACAAATTCACCTTTACTTACAGCAATAGCCTGGTTATTCGCTTTTGCAAATCCACGGTTATCTTGATTGGCAATTAACCTGACAGAAGAAAAATGCTCTCGTATTAATTGTGGAGTTCTGTCAACAGAGCTATTGTCAACGACAATAATTTCGCTGTCAATATCCTTCGTCGCCTGCTGGACAGAGCGAAGACAATTATCTAAAAAGGGATATACATTGTAGCTAACGATGATGACGGAAAGTCTCAATAGGATATGTGGTTATGCGCTTTCAGTCAATTCGATATTCGTCCTGGCTACAATTGAACGACCTAATGTCACTCCGTCAGCATATTCGAGTTCACCACCAAAAGATACACCTCTGGCAATAATGCTGATCTTAACCGGATGGTCCTTAAGAAGTTTTGTCAAATAAAAGATAGTCGTTTCTCCTTCGATGGTAGGGCTTATAGCCATGATCAATTCAGATATATTTTGCTGACCAATTCTTTCCACTAATGATTCGATATGAAGGTCTTTCGGGCCGACACCATCGATAGGGGATATGATTCCACCCAGTACATGATAAAGGCCATGATATTGACCTGTATCTTCAATGGCGATGACATCGCGCTCAGATTCAACGACACAAATAATATTTTTTTGTCTTGACCGATCATTACAGATACTGCATAGATCAGTATCGGAAAGGTTGTGGCAGGCTTTGCAATTTTGAATATTCAATCGAATCCCATCAAGCCCTTCTATCAGTTCAGGAAGAAGGGTGGATTTATTTTTTAAAAGAAATAAAGCAATTCGAAGGGCACTCTTACGGCCAATGCCGGGCAATTGACCGATGGTACGAATTGCATATTCAAGATGACGGGAAGAATATTGAGCCATAAGATTTCAAAATTAGATAAAAACGCTTACGTTGATTATGGTTCACATCAGACAAGCATGCCAACAGGATTTTCAATAAGTTGCCTGAAGGTTTGCAAAAATTTTGCACCTGTGGCACCATCTATTACCCGGTGGTCACAAGAGAGTGTCACCTTCATCACTTTCGAAGAGACTACTTTGCCATCTACAAGACTTAATTCATCTGAGATGGTACCTACAGCCATTATAGCTGAATCAGGTGGATTGATGATCGCTGTAAATTCATCTATTCCAAACATTCCAAGATTAGAAACAGTGAAAGTATTGCCCTGCATTTCCTGGGGTTGTAATTTTTTCTGTCTTGCTTTCTCCGCTAGCATATTGATTTGCGCATTCATTTCTTTGAGACCCATCTGATCCGCACCGAATAATACAGGCACCAGGAGTCCTTCTTCTACAGCAACGGCAGTCCCGATATTAATATCTCTATTCACCCTGATTTTGTCCCCGAGCCAGGAGGAGTTTACCCCTGGATGCGCTCGCAAAGCGACTGCACAGGCTTTGGTGACAAAATCGTTAATGGATATTTTAAGACCTGATTGTTCATTAATGATTTTCCTGGCTTCAGAAGTCTTTTCCATGTTGACTTTCATGGTCAAGTAAAAATGAGGTGCGGAAAATTTACTTTCCACCAGCCTGCGTGCAATCGTCTTTCGCATTTGAGAAAGTGGAAATTCTCCATATTGAGGCGCTGAAGGAACATTTGGTTTTGCAGATTGACTTTTTGCATTCGTTACAAAACTTTCTACATCGCGTTTGACGATGCGACCCCCGTCTCCTGTTCCCTTTAGTGAAGAAATATCAATTCCTGCATCAGCGGCAATCGATTTCGCCAGCGGAGATGTTTTTATTCTTGACTCACCGGTGTTTGAGTCTGCTTCTTCCGTTGCATTGGTTTTTACAGGCTCGGTAGATTGGGAAACCGGGTTATTGGGAGTGACGGGTTGAGTGGCATTGCTATCTTTTTTAGTGTTTTGGTCGTTAACTGAATTGTCCGGCGATTTTGAATCGTGTCCTTCATTTTTAGGAGCGGAGGCCAAGAGGCTTTGATAATCCTCACCTTTGGCTCCTATGACTGCCAGGATATCGTTTACAGGGACTGGACCTTCCTTGACACTGATGTAGAGTAAATATCCTTCATTAAAGCTTTCCAGTTCCATGGTCGCCTTGTCGGTTTCTACTTCAGCAAGGATATCTCCGGGTGAAACTTTATCACCTACTTTTTTAAGCCAGGCCACAATGTTACCTTCTTCCATGGTGTCACTTAGCCTGGGCATTCGAATTATTTCAGCCATTTTAGATCGATTAATTTGAATGGTAGGGTAAATTTAGCTATATAGATTTTAGGAAATGAATATAGACGCTTTAAAAAATTCAAAAGCCCCTGATCACAGTTGAACAGGAGCTTTTGATTACACAAAAAAATCTATCTCAAATAACCCTATGCGATATTCAAAACTAGTAACCTGAATTGCGGTTTCCGGAATATTTGGAACCATGTCTTGAGGAACCGGGAGTATTTGAGCCGGCTTCAGGACCTGCAGGTTTTGACATTTCTGTATCTGTTGATGTAGCAACGGTAAATTCTACCCGTCGATTTACATATTGTTTGTATTCTTCGTTTTCAGATAAGTCGTGACTATCCTTCAATCCTTTGACAATAGGAGATTGTTCACCGCCAAATGTCAGGATAAAGCGACTTCTTGGAATATTATAATTAGTCACCAGGTAGTTGATTGCTTCATTTGCACGGTTGTAAGACAATACATTGTTGTATTCTTCTGAATCCCGATTATCCGTATATCCGTGAGCTACAACTTTAAGATCTGGATGAGTCAACATCACGGTAGCCACCTGGTGTAAAGCAGAGTAGAATTCTGGTTTGATATAATATTTATCAAGATCAAAATGAATCATCGGCAGGAACCAGTTAATATTTCCGGTATTTCCTCCGCCGCGTTTATTGATCAGATCGACCACCTGGTCTTCAGTCATATATTTCTGAGGTACCTGGGCTACACCATTTTTATCCACTTCGTATCCAGGAGGTGAATAGGGTTCCTGATCTTTACAATCAGGGATATTATCACCATCACTATCCAGTATCACACCTCTTGTGTCAACAGGACAACCCGCAGGTGAATTTATTTCGTGATCTACCATATCGATCACTCCATCGCCATCGCTGTCTGTTAGATCAAATTTAGGACGCTGCTTAAGTTCTGCCACATCATTCAGAGGTCCGCTTAAAGGATTAACCCAGTATAATGGCTCAGCTCGTTTCTTGAAATTACCGAGGTTAATCCCTAACCTCAAAGCCGTATAATGAGGAATATCCTTACTTGTAGATTGGTCAACGCCAGACCTGTAGGTAAATCCATCGAGCAGATCATTATCACTGAACATAACACGATGCTCAAGACTCAGATTCATTCTTTGGGAGAGCTTTCTTGTTAAACCGACTCCAAATGTAACGTGAGGAATCAGGACCTTGTGGTTCTCTATGGTGATAACGTCATTTTCAACACCGCCTCTTGTCTCAAAACTACCATCCAAAAGGTTTTTTAGATTTTTCCTGGATTGCTTCCGGCCTGCTGAAGTAGTCAGATCAAGGCCTGTAGTAACTCCTGAAAAATCGTAGAGTGCATCACCGTTTAGTAAATTCACATAAGTCTTTGGCAGGTCAAGCCCTACGCCAATCACTGTATATAAATTCCATTTATTTGTTGGGCTGTGAAACATAACATTACCTAAATTGATAATGCCTTCAAAAGTAAAAGCGAGGAGCTCACACTTATAATTCCTGTGAATATTATCTGTACTGGAATTGATGTCCGTATAGCCAACTAATTGAGGTTTCTCATCCACATTTTGGGTATATGTCTTTTCGGAACTTAAAAAGTTGTAGCTCCTGGCATCAAACCCTTCAGATTGCTGGTATGTAGCGTCAAATCTTATGGAAAGAGAGTAATTCAGCGCTTTCCTGAGGTGAAGTCCAAATGCATATCCCGCAGGAAATGGAGCTTCCACATCACCGGAAATAAAAGCTGTACCGCCGTGAATTCCTAATTCCCACATATTCTTAGGTTTTGCAGGAAAGACTGCCTGACCGCTGCGCCACATTTTGTTCTGTTCAGGATTGACTGTCATCGAATCAGCGATAACGGGAGCAGCGAACTGGGTATTCGGCGCCTGAGCTTTTACATTCAGAGCGAGTACAATGGGGAGACAAGACAGCAAGACGTACGTTAGTCGTGTCATAAGGATAGGATTTATTAAGAATGAATTATTTGTGTAAGGCAAAAATATTCTTTTTTTAATATAAATGCAATAAATTATAAAGGGTTCATTTTTTCTGGATTGACCACAAGGTAATTCTAAATCAGGCATTTAAAATTCTTCAACATATTATCAAATAATTTAATATATTTGAATTATGATAGCGCATTGGTGTACTCCTGACGAAAAGTCAGCCCTTCGTCCTGATCGTCTTAGTAAAGGATCTTTATGGCATAAGGTCAGATTTATTCATGATGAAGACCAAAAATGTTCTTCTGAAGACCTGGTCATTGTGAGCTTCGACAGGCTTGTTTCTCAAAGAATAAAGAAAAATCTTTACCAATTTAGTGCCACTCCGGCACAGGCACTTAATATCGTCGATTGCGGAAATTTTGTTCAGAAGCAACCTGAATCAATAATACCTCTACTGAAGGACATCACAGATAGCGGGGCCGTTTCTTTGCTTTTGGGAGCTCCTTTAGGATTTATGCGGCACCAAATCGCCGGAGTCCGAATGGCTAGTATCATTAAAGAATCTAATCTTGATGATGATATTCATCTTCGAACTGATCCGCCACATCCTTTATTGCAATATATAGGTACACAAAGACACCTGGTCTCAGAATCTCATTTAAGTGTAGAAGGTCACTTAAGGCTAAGTGATTTGCGAGAGAATCTGAGCCTGGCGGAACCTTGTATACGGGATTCAGGTGCAATGGTATATCATTGTGACAGCCTGAGTGCACCTGAAGCCGGATATATGACCGGCACATCAGGAAGCGGATTATCTGTGATGGAAGCATGTCAACTCTTCAGATATGCAGGAGCAGCTCCATCACTGACTTCTATTGGAATATATGGGTATTCACTTGAAATGGATACATCGGGACTAATGGCAAATGCCCTGGCCCAGATGATCTGGTATATGCTTGAAGGATCCACATTAAGAGAAGATCCCGAAAAGAGTCCACTCACACAATATGTTGTGCAATCGAAGGATAATGAACACTTGCTATTGTTCTTTAAAAGTGAGATCTCAGGCAGATGGTGGATTGAAAATAAAACAGGAAGAAAAGTACCGTGCTCCTACCAGGATTACAGAAAAGCATGTGAAGAGGATTATACTGACGTCATCATCCGGTCAGTGCTGGGATAATTCAGGGCTCAAGTAGTCTTTCAAGATACATTGATCTTGATCCTTTGAGTAACAAGGTGCGGCCCTCACATTTCTTCCAGTCCCAATTGGTTTTTATGTTTTCTATTTGATCGCCTGTGACAACGTTTGGGATCAATCCTTTTTGTATTTGCAAAGCCTTATGAAATGTCGATCCTACTAAAACAACTTGTTTAAAATTTAATTGTGAAATGACATTGATGATATGTTGGTGGGCACTCAAACTTTCTTCACCTAATTCTTTCATGTCTCCCAAAATGATCCAGCCATCCGGAAAACTTTTGGCAAAAGACCTGAGTGCCAATTCCATGCTGGTGGGATTTGCATTGTAAGCATCTTTAATGATCCGGCAACCTTTAAATAAAATGGTTTCTGACCTGTTCGCTCCCGGTATAAAATGAGAAAGACTATCCGCTATTTTTTGATCGGGCACTTTGAAATGTTGTGCTATTGTATATGCGGCTAAAACATTGGAAGCATTATAATCACCGAACATTGCAGAATGAATGCTTGTATCTCCATGCCGATCCTGAATGGTAAAACCTAAATGATCCGCATTCGGTAAATAATCAAAATGAACATCAGGTGAAGCATCCTGATTAAATCCAAAGGTAGTTTTCCTGGACAGAACATCTGCCAGTACTCTTAATCTTGGATCATCAACATTGATAAATGCATGTCCGCCATTTTTTTTCAAATAATCAAAAAGTTCACCTTTTGCTTTTTGGACACCTTCGATGGAGCCAAATCCTTCAAGATGTGCTTTACCGATATTGGTGATAAGACCATGAGTTGGCATGGCTATCTCACATAATTTTTTAATCTCCCCCGGGTGATTTGCACCCATTTCACAAATGATGATCTCTGTTCCGGACGGCGTACCAAGAAGAGTGAGGGGCACACCGATATGATTATTGAGATTTCCTATGGTAGCATGCACCTTGTACTTTGCTGAAAGAGCACAGGCCGTAAGTTCTTTAGTTGTCGTTTTACCATTACTTCCCGTAATGGCAATAAGCGGAACATCAAGATGCTGCCGATGATGATTGGCAAGAGATTGAAGTGCCATCAAGGTATCCTCCACATGAATAAAATTGGAACCTGATAGTGAAGTGTCAGAAACGATAGCATAAGCTGCACCCTGGTGGAGGGCTTGTGATGCAAATGAATTACCATCGAAGTTTAATCCTTTTAAAGCGACAAAAATGCACCCCGGAGTTATTTTCCTGGTATCGGTACAGATCTCGGGATGTTGTAGGTATAAAGTATAGAGTGAATCTATATCCATTTTATAATGCAGGCTTGAAAGTAGTAAGATAAAAAAGAAAACGCCCTCACTGAAGGTGAAGGCGTTTTGTCATTATATTTTTCGACAGGATTACTTATATCTCCTTGATGTTTTTGAGCCTTTACTACCTCCGTAATCAAGTCCTCCGATTTCGCCACCTGGTTGTGATCCGCCAACGCGATGCATTGCACATCTGAAACCGATTGTACGATCGCCAAGAGTCTGATTTTTGAATCTTCTTTCTGCAGGAGATAACCAATACAAGCGATCAGCCCATGAACCACCTTTCACCACGCGGGAACTGTCATTGATCAAAGAAGATTCTCCGTAAGCATAGTACACTGATTCCTGATCATCATCTCTGTAATCCATCACATTACCTTTCTGATAATTTTCACGGTTGGCAACTGTGGAATCAGCTACGATCTGGTAACGAATTCTTCCAAGACTATCTTTTGTTACAGGATGTCCATTTTCATCCAAAACTTTCTCTTTGAAAATATTTCCCCTGATAAGGATTTAAATCCTGGTTTTCAACATCTCTTAATGTTTGGCTGGTCATCGGACGATATAAATCAGCGGTCCACTCACTTACATTGCCTGCCATATTATAGAGACCAAAATCGTTCGGGAAGAAGGAGCGGATAGGAGCGGGGAAAGGTGCGTTATCATTTGGCTTACCTGCAGTACCCATGTAATTACCACGGGCTTCTTTAAAGTTAGCTAACATCTCACCCTGGTGCTTGTCATGTATTTTATAACGTGCTGTATTCCCATCCCATGGATAAATCCTTCGGTCGGAAATTAACTCATCTTTCTTTGAAAGGTTGTTTCCCTGGAGAGCCAGAGCTGCATATTCCCATTCAGCTTCAGTCGGAAGCCTGTACGCAGGTAATAAAATACCATCTTCAAAACGCACCGGGCGCTCGCCTCCTGTCTTCAGGTCAGGAAGGTTTTTCTTGACGCTGCCTTGATATTGTCCGAACAGATAGGCTTCAGTATTGAAATTATCTGAATCTTTTTGATCAACATTTAAATTCAAAACCCCTTTTTCAACCAGCAACATTTCATTGACGCGATCTGTACGCCATGAACAAAATTTATTGGCTTGTTCCCAGTTAACACCGACTACAGGATAATCTGCATAACTAGGATGGCGGTAATATGTTTCAACCAAAGGCTCATTAAAAGCTAGCTCTTCACGCCAAACCAAAGTATCTGGCAGAATGCTTAAAACCTCCTGTGGATAGGAATCTCCGAAGACCCTTCTGGTCCAGTATTCAAATTCCCGGTAATGAGAATTCGAAACTTCTGTTTCGTCCATGAAAAAAGAGGATACTGTAATTCTCCTGGGTACATTATCCCAGGCAAAAGTCACATCCTGATCGGTGAGACCCATGGTAAATGTTCCTCCTTCGATAGGGACCAAACCAGGGCCTATTTCCATATCGCCATGGGTTCCCTTTTCGAATCCACCCCACTTCCTGATCATTATATTTCCATCCAGTGACAGATGAACGCTCGGACTTTTTACAGGCTCCAAACGTTAAAATCAAAAGTGCACTTACTCCTATTAAAAGAAATCTTTTCATTCTTAACTGACCGTTATTGTTAAAAGAGGGACAAATATACATTTTGAAACGTAACCCAAGTAGAAATATTGTAGTTGTTTGCGTGGAATGACGGGGCAAATACTGTGCCTGAGATCATGATCCTGTTTACCTGAATATTTTCAGGCAGTCATCATATCGGGAAGGAGAATCTCCATTATCCATAATGTACACAATGCCAAGTTCATGTGTACCACCACTTAAAGGGAAGCCGGAGACAGTATAATCAAAACTATAACCGATTTTCAATTTACTGGTTTTGAAGCCAACAGAGCCGATTAAAGCTTCAGATTTTCCTGAAGATACCCTGTAATGGAGGCCAAAACTGAGTACATCTGAATCTATGGTCACCCCGCCATTGATCTGGTTGAATGGTCCCTGTGAAACAAGGATTATGGCAGGGGATATGGTCGTATGGAAGTTATGCCCAAATGTGCCTGAGAAAATAGGCCAGGAACCACCTCCGTGAAGGGTCCATCTCATCGGAATACTGGGAGTCAAATTAGAATTAATGGACAGGAATTCAGGATCCGGCCTGTTGAGGTGACGGACAGATAATCCTGAATAGAGGGTTCCACCATACACAATCATCCCTATTCCAAGATCGGGATAGACCACCCTGTTTTTTTCAGGAGATGTTTCTTCAGTGGGAAAGGGTATACCCCCAGGGCTCATCGTACCGGTATAGTCATTAATCTGGTCTCCAAAAACTAATTGGTTCCAATTCAAAGTGGATTGAACCACCCCCGCTTCAATGCCCATTTTGGCTGAAACTTTCCTTGATAAATCTACTTTATAAGAAAAAATACCTGCAGCCTTGATGGTTTTTAATATTCCGTCACCGGCATCATCCGAAAGAAGCCAAAACCCAAGGCCGCTATTGATGGTTGGGAAAAATTGGTCATATGATAATGCGTAAGTCCGATAAGCGTTACTGAACCCGGGATATTGGTTCCTGTAATTAACTGAAAAACGAGGATCTTCTGTTAAGCCTGCTAACCCCGGATTTAATTGCAGGGGAGATAAATAGAATTGAGAAAAAACCGGATCCTGTGCGTTTATCTTTGAATAACTTAGTGAACAAATCGTGATCAATGAAAGAATAATGAATGACTCCAACCATATCCAAGGACATGCAGAAAATCTAAAGGAGGTTGGAATTTGATTGATTTTCATTGAATGATTGCAATAATAAGGTTTTTCACCAAGCCTAATTGATGAATCAACTCACATTGACATAATGGTATTCCCTCTGAAAAAGTGTCTTATAGGCATAAAAAATAATGAATAACGTCGGCAATAGAACATATCTGTTAACGTTTTTATAACGATTTCAACCGCCCGAATCAAATCTTGACCATCTGTATGAATCGATTTTACTTGTTGGTATTGTCCCTGGGATTTTTACATCTGAACAGTCTCTGTTCTCAGCAAGTCATCACTCATAAGTTTTCACTTACCTGGTCAGGAACTGAACCACTGAAATTTGATGGAGCAGGTTCGTATAGTAAAGATCCGAGATTGCCAATTTACTCTTATAGGTTTCCGCTCCCAGGCAAATCATCTTTACATCCAAATCTCACTGTTGAATCCAGTGAACCTGTTGATTTGTCATCACTGGGAACAAACGATAATCTTCCGAGAGAATATATAATCGGCTCCGCAACTGAAGAGGAAAGAGGACGATGGTTTGGGAGAGTTTGGGTCATGCCTATGATTTCAACTTCCGGTCACCAAGGTCAAAGAATTACCTCCGGAACAATATCCATTAATGTCATTCCTGCAGCTGATTTAGCTTCCGGCAGAAGAGGTCCAAATTTCAAAGAGACTTCTGTTTTGTCAACAGGAATAATTCATAAAATTTCAGTATCAAAATCAGGTATTTACAAACTTGATTACAATTTTATTAAAGACAAACTTAAAGTAGAACCGAATACCATTAATCCAAATCAGATTGCCATTTATGGAAATGGGGATGGACGTGTTCCGCAATGGAATGGTGCTGATCGCATAGATGATCTTGAAGAAACATCGATGCTTGGTGTGGGAATGGAAGACGGGAGATTTGACCAGGGAGACTATTTTTTATTTTATGCTGAAGGCCCGGATCAATGGACATTTGATCCAACAGATCGGATCTATCACATGAACAAGAATATTTATGATGAACTAAATCATTATTACGTCGTCATCAATGGGCCGACACGCATTCCGATGGAGACTAAAGCTAACGGGACTGCCGGTCAATACCAATCAACATCTTCATTAATTTTTCAACGGTTAGAAGAAGAAAAAGTTAATCTGCTTGGACGATACAGACCTCCCGGTTCCGGGCAGGAATGGTACGGTGACGAATTGGCTGTCATCAATGAAATTGATTATTCCGGTGATTTTGATTTGACAGGACTTGTTCCTGCTGACACCTTTTATTACAAGGTCAGGTTTGCTGCAAGAGCAGAAGTTGCTTCACGGTTTTATGTCAATTTCAATAATTTCCAATTTAGTAAAAGTGTTGGCGGAGTTGACTTGGGAAATTTCGAAGCTTCTTTTGCAAATGATGGCCTTATCCAGGGATCATTTATTCCTGCGGTACCAATCGATAAAATAATCATCAAATACCCTGAAGCGAATGGCATTAATTCGAGGGCGTGGATTGATTTCATCGAACTCAATGCATGGAAGCAAAATACTTATGTGCCCGGTAAGCCTCTTTACCTGCATGATCCGAAATCGATATCACTTGGGACACCTGAATATGTCATTGCTGGTTTGCCATCTAATAGCATGATCTGGGATATCACAAATCCGCTCAAGCCCATCATGCAACAATACCAGGCAGGTGATCACTCCAGTTTTTCAGTTCCAAATAAAGATCCAAATGTGCCAAACCAATTCATTGCATTCAATCCTTCACAAGATATTTTGACGCCTGCATACGAAGGAGCAGTGGCTAATCAAAATCTGCACAACATTCATCATGCTGACCTGATCATTGTCTACTATGATGGATATAAAGATGCTGCATTGAAACTTGCTGATCACCGTAAAACACAGGATCACCTTGAAGTGCTTGCATTGCCTGCAAGCCAGGTTTTCGAAGAATTTGGAGGAGGGTCAAGGGATCCTTCAGCTATTCGTGATTTTGCAAGGATGATATATAAACGAGATTCGGAATTCAAATATCTTTTATTGTTTGGGGATGCTACTTATGATTATCTCAACAGGACGCCCGAACTGCCCAAACATAATTTTATTCCTGCATTTGAAACTGAAGAATCGCTTGATCCAATCCGGTCTTTTCCATCGGATGATTATTTTGGATTGTTAGATGATAATGAGGCAGAAGAAGGCAAGACACTGATCGGTGCTGTTGATATCACGATTGGAAGAATACCTTCTGACTCACCAGAAGAAGCCATGGGAGTTGTAGATAAAATTATTCATTATGATACGAGTCCTTCCACATTAAATGACTGGAGACAACGTGTAGTGATGGTGGCAGATGACCAGGACAGCAATACGCATCTTAACCAGGCCGATGGTTTGGCTAATGAAACCAACGTAGATCATCCTGAATTCAACATAAATAAAATTTACCTGGACGCATATCCCCAGGAAGCTACTCCGGGTGGCGACAGGTATCCTGATGTCAATAATGATATCGATCTGAACATGAAAAAAGGAGCTCTCACGGTGACCTATATGGGGCATGGTGGGCAGAATGGTTGGGCCCAGGAGCGTGTATTGAGTATTAACCAGGCGCAATCTTATGACAACCTTGAGAACATGCCTCTATTTATTACAGCTACTTGTTCTTTTGCAGGATATGATGAACCAAGTTTCACAACTGCAGGCGAATATTTACTTGCCAATCCAAAAGGAGGTGCCATTGCTTTAATGACTACTGTAAGGGCTGTCTATTCAGGCAGCAATGAAAGATTAACAAGAGAAGTCTTGGAACGGATTTATAATCCTGACAGTCCGGGGGTTTTCCCTAGCATGGGAGAAGTGTTGAGAAGATCAAAAAATGTTGGCGTGGATTCACTTGATAATAATGCCAGGAAATTTACACTCTTAGGTGATCCATCGATGAAACTTGCTATTCCACATTATCATGTTGCTGTTACGGAAATTGATGGTCATCCGGTAGGAACAGGATCATTGGATACCTTAAGTGCATTGGAAAAGGCTAACGTATCAGGTGTGATTGTGGATGACAATGGACAAGTCGTGAATGGTTTCAATGGTGAAATATCCCTTACTGTTTTTGATAAAGTTCAGGTCAGGAAAACACTGGCGAATGATAAGGAAGGAAGCGATGTGAGTTATGTGAGAAGTTTTAATACCCAAAACAAGCAATTGTTTAAAGGTAAAGCTACAGTTACCGGGGGGGTCTGGAAGATTGAATTTGTTTTGCCAAAAGATATTGATTTTTCTTATGGTCCCGGCAAATTCAGTTTTTATGCACAAAACGGCTCTACGGATGCAGCAGGATATTTTTCATCCTTCATTATCGGTGGAGTTTCTTCTGAAGGATTAACTGATGATAAACCACCTGTAGTTAATCTCTATATGAATGATGATCATTTTGTGTCCGGTGGAATCACCGATAATAAACCTTACATCTACGCAGTATTAAGTGATGATTTTGGAATCAATGTATCTGGTACCGGTGTTGGCCATGATATAGAGGCGATCCTCGATCATGATGACAAGAATAGTTTTATTCTAAATGATTTTTATGAGGCTGCACTGGATGATTACAGAAAAGGAGAAGTTCGCTATCCTTTGAGTAACCTTAAGCCAGGCAAGCACACCTTAAAAGTGACTGCCTGGGACCTGGCTAACAATCCGGGTGAAGGTTACGTCGAATTCACGGTTTTGGACGATTCGGGACCTATTTTGGAGCATGTCCTTAATTATCCCAACCCTTTTACCACTTCTACCACGTTCCAATTTGAACATAATAGGCCCGGGGCGGAGATGAGTATCCAGATCCAGATTTTTACTATTGCGGGCCGCCTGGTCAAAACCATTGAGCGTGAGGGGTTTATTTCAGATGGGTATAGGGTGGATGATCTGCATTGGGACGGACTGGACGATTCGGGAGGACAACTTGCAAAAGGTGTCTACGTGTATAAAATAAAAGTCGCTTTCGACGTTAATGGAACGAAGGAAACCGCAGAAAGCAAGGCCGGAAAACTGGTCATTCTACGATGATATCTTTTAACTTATCTTTGCACTAATTTTTCAATCTAATACTCACTTTCATGAAGTTCACTTCACTCCTGGTACTCTTCTTGTTCGTTTCAAATGCAGCCAAAAGCAGTTGTATTTATACGGATGTCCTTAAATGCCCAAATACCATTATTTCGGCGGTACCATTCCTGAGAATTGTCCCGGATGCTCGTTCGGCGGCAATGGGTGATGCGGGTATTGCATTATCAGCTGATGCCAATTCTATGTGGAACAATGCATCAAAGCTTGCATTTATAAAATCTGATGTTGGTCTCGCGGCCAGTTATTCTCCATGGCTCAGATCTTTGGGATTACAGGATGTATATATGGCATACCTCTCAGGATATAAGAGATTAGATGAATTTCAGACTTTAGGAGCTTCACTTAGATATTTTGCGTTGGGAGATCTTCAGTTTACTGACGTAAATGGTGGTTCATTAGGTGTAGGCAGACCAAATGAATTTGAAGTCTCTTTAGCTTATGCAAGAAAATTATCTGACAACTTCAGTGCTGGTATAACAGGAAAATTTATTTATTCAAACCTGGCAGGCGGACAGCAGATAGATAACATCGATATCGTTGCAGCTAAAGCAGGTGCGGTCGATATTTCTTTTACCTATCAAAAACCGATCAATAAAGGGACGATGCGTTTTGGAACTTCGATCAGTAATATCGGCTCTAAAGTTTCATACACTAAATCAGATTTTAAAGATTTCTTACCAGGTAATTTAGGAATTGGAGGTGCACTGGAACTAGATCTGGATGATTATAATCAGCTTACATTCACTTTAGACATCAATAAGTTACTTGTACCTACTCCGATAGATCCTGACTCTTCAGACTATGATAAAAATCAAAATGGATTTCCGGATTATCGTGAGAAACCATTGTTCGAAGGCATATTCGGTTCTTTTGCAGATGCTCCGGGCGGATTCAAAGAAGAATTGCACGAGATCATGTATTCTGTAGGTTTTGAATATTGGTACAACAAACAATTTTCTTTCAGAGGTGGATATTATTACGAACACCCGACCAAAGGCAACCGCCAATATCTTACTGCAGGACTAGGACTTAAATACAATGTATTTGGTTTAAATGTATCGTACCTGGTACCCACAACCAATCAAAGAAGTCCGTTAGATAACACTCTTCGATTTACGTTAATCTTCCATCTTGACAAATCAGATCAGGCGGATGCTACTGCTCCCACAACGAATTAATCGATAACTTCGAAATAGATTAAGCCGGACAAGCAATCACTTGTCCGGCTTTTTTTATTGATATAATTCTGATCAAGTCCAAATTGAATTATATCTTCCATAATGTTTCGTCACAAACTCCTTTTTTGGTCAATCACTGTTGCCATCGCGGGATTCCTTTTTGGATTTGACACAGCGGTCATTTCCGGAGCTGATCAGCCCATTCAGCAACTGTGGCATCTGAGTGATTTTTCACATGGATTTTTCATCATGTCGATGGCATTATGGGGTACTGTGTTTGGTGCGATGTTTGGCGGCATTCCTTGTGAACGCCTGGGAAGAAAACAAACGCTTATTTGGATTGGTGTTCTCTATATTATTTCAGCTCTCGGATCAGCTTTGGCCTGGAACCCAATTGCATTTTCTATTTTCAGATTTATTGGCGGAGTGGGAGTTGGAGCTTCTTCAGTAGCTGCGCCAACTTACATTTCTGAAATTGCCCCTCCAGAAAAGAGAGGAAGACTTGTTGCTTTATATCAATTCAATATTGTTTTTGGTATACTGCTAGCATATATTTCTAATTATTTGCTTGATGGTTTAGGAGGAAATGCATGGAGGTGGATGTTAGGAGTTGTAACTATTCCTTCTGTGATCTATACTCTTTTAGTATTTACTGTTCCGGAAAGTCCCCGGTGGTTAGCATTAAAAAAGAAAGATGATGCCACTGCAAAAAGAATACTTGAACAAATCAATCCAGGTACGGATGCGGGCAAGGAATTGGAGGCCATTCATCGGTCTGTTTTGGGTGAAGAAAAAGAAAAATTGTTTACCGGGAGGTATAACAAGTCTATCATGCTTGCTTTCCTGATTGCATTTTTTAATCAGTTGTCCGGAATCAATTTTGTGATTTATTATTCGCCACGGATTTTACAAGGGACCGGGTTAGGGGCAAGTGCTGCGCTTTTATCGAGTGCAGGAATTGGTGTGGTCAACCTGGTTTTCACAATGATCGGCATGTACCTCATTGACAGGGCCGGCAGAAAAAAATTAATGTTGATCGGTTCGTTAGGTTACATCATCTCTTTAGGGATGATATCCTATGTTTTCTTTCAGCAAAATTTTCAGGGCATACAAGTTCCACTGTTTTTATTTCTGTTTATTGCTTCTCATGCGATCGGGCAGGGGGCAGTTATTTGGGTGTATATCTCAGAAGTTTTTCCAAATCACATTCGCGCAGCCGGTCAATCGTTAGGTACATCCACCCATTGGATATTTGCAGCACTCATTACGCTTACGATGCCTTATCTTCTTCATCGATTTAATGGAGGACCCATATTTGCATTTTTTGCAGGGATGATGGTGTTGCAGTTGCTCTTCGTCATCTTCATTATGCCGGAGACGAAAGGTATTTCCCTTGAAGATCTTCAGAAGAAACTTACCCGAGCAAAATAAACTGACTTGATATAAGGAAAGATTAAAAAATGCATCTGTGATGTGTAAGCCGGATTCTGTTCTTCCTGACGAATCAGGAATACCTATCATTTATCTGGGCCAAGGCATTACTACCAAAGCTCTATCTGTCTACCCCCTCCAACTGTTTACACACGCCGGCGAGCAGCCGGGCTCAGAAAACACAGAGTGCAATATGAGATTGGAGTGTACATGACATTTCAGCCCGCAAGGTTTATCCCATGATCCGGTCACCCGGACCATGCGTGCGCTTTTACCACACGTTTTCACCCTTATCCCGCCCTTCGGCGTGACGGTATAGTTTCTGTGACACTTTCTGTCCCTGCTATAAGCAAAGCCCATCTGTTAGATGGTACGGTACTCTACGCTGTCCGGACTTTCCTCTCCTATAAATAAGAGCGATAGATCCATCACAGATGCCATACCATAACGGCTAACCTGCATCATTCGTTCTGCGGCTTAAGCTAAACCTTCAATTTCTCCAAAATATCCCCTGACTTTATGGGTAACCTAGTGATATATAATAATTTACTTATTATATATTATCTTTATGTGAATTATGTGGATCAAGGACAAGGTATACCAGTACATTGCCGTCACAGGCTTTTGCCTCCTGGGACTGGCCACACTTGTCGGTCTTGATCAATTGACCTATGATAAGGTCCATTTTGCCCTTCAGATCGAGCAGAACATACATGATCTTGAACTGGAAGCAGAAAATGATATTAAAGAGGGTGACTGGATCAGCCAGATCAGGTCAGTAAAGAGTTCGGGAAGAATTCTATCCAATGATCTTGTCAATCAGATTGAAAAACTTAGTCTAAGACCTTTCACGATATATGTGTATCACAAGGACAGTTTAATATTCTGGTCCAAGCCGGGTTTAATCGTGGATCCATCCAACAAAGAGTTCGCGAATATCCCAGGAGTTTTTGGTGATCACCGTCAGGATTTTTATATCAAGCATACTGAATTTTCAGATAAACAAGATCTGCTGGATGTTTATTATAAAATTCCGATCATTCCGGAACAGGAGCAAGCATACAACATCAGTGTCCGGGAATATAAATTCGGTGCTCCATCTCCTGATAATTCCACTTTGATTCGCAGTATAGATGGATCTCCTATTGCGCACGTCCAATTGCTGACTAAGGAATATTCATTTTTATTGCAGTCATGCATATTCATTTTATGTATTGTGGCATTATGGTCGATCTGTATGACATGGATCACGTGGATACAGAACATGCCCGATCAAAAAGTATCCCATGTCAATAAGATTCTGCTCCAGATGTTTGGCGTGCTGGGTTTGAGGATGGCCACATTATTTCTTCCTTACCACGATTTTTTTGATCAGATATCATTGCTGAGCCCGATCATCCAGGATATTTCGTTTCCTTATTCCACGACAGATTTATTATTGGATAGTTCTATTTTCCTTTGGTTGTGCACATTGGGCAGCAAAATTTATAGTCGTGATCTTCTGGCATATGTGCCATCCATTCCTACTTCAAAAAAAAGATGGGCAGACAGGATGATGACGACGAGCCATTACCTGGTGGTGATCATGATGTGTGGATTGACAGCCTGGATCCTCCGGCAGGTTGTAGGGCAGAGTAATTTCAGACTGGATCTCGGGGAGATATCGTTGTTTGATGTCCATCATTTTCTTTCCATCGTAGCCTGTGGCCTAATCATTATGGGGGTCTTCACCTTTTCATTTCAAATCGTCAACAGGGCGATCTACTACACAAAGAATTTTTATGAGCGGATGATGGCCTTATTAATTGCAGGGGTGATCAGTCTTCCGCTTCTTCACCTGATAGATATCAATCTTCCTCCTGTAGGATTTTATTTGGGTGTATTTATACTGATGACTTTGCTGGATTTATATATCGAGCAGGGAAATAAATCTGTCATCTGGGTATTGAGTTGGCTGGTCACCATTTCGTCCCTTACTGCCCTTGTCCTGTATAAGTATCAAAAAGATTTTGAAAAAATAACCCGAACCGAACTTATCGAGGAGGCACCAATAGGTTATGGCCAAAAAGAAAATCCGGAAGAAGATTTAATAGAATGGCTTAGTAATCTTCCCAAGAAATACAGCCTTGGTATTTATCATGATGGTCAGTTGGTATTCAATCATCGATATGATTATGCCGTTGTGTTAAACAATCCTAATCAATGGGAGAAGGGGAAATTCTATGAGGTCACCACCAGTGATGACAGGACTGACATTCTCAAGCGGGATGAAGGCGGAAATGTGATCTTGATCGGAAAAAAAGTTGAAGGACTTCATCAAATTGTTTCTTTGTTCTCCTTAATCTTCACTGTCTTTAGTTTTCTGCTCTTTATTCTTGCCGGACTTAATGCCTGGTTTGAATTTTTGCCGCAAAATATGGAGCTGACCATATCTCCAAGACCTTCGCTTCGAAATAAAATCCAAATCGCAATTGTATTTATTATCATGCTCACCTTTATCATTGTTGGGTTATTGACGGTGTATTATATCCGGTCGAATAGCAAGGCTGATGAAATGAGCCGATATGATGAACGGTTACGCACCATTGCAGGGTCCATTCGCCAATCCATATCTTTAGAAACTACATCGTGGTCAAAGGATATGAGCCAGGCGCAAAAAATTGCTTTGGCAAACAGCCCGTCAATTCAAATCTATGATCCAGATGGAAATCTCATCCACCAGCAGGATGATAAATACGGGAATGAGAGTCATATTCCGGTCAAGGTTTCTTTTCTTCCAAAAATGATACTTGATGCGGGCTCAAGAGATTATTATTTATCCGGTGCACATCCTGATGATGAAGGTGAAGTCAGCAGACCTGGTGATGTAGGCTATGTATCCATTCATAAGAATGGTAAACTGTCAGGCTATATAGAACTCACAGAACTCTTTCCCTCAGGCAGTGAGGATGGAGATACTGGTTCTGCATTTTTTATGACATTGTTGAATGCATATGTATTAATATTCCTTATTGCTATCTGTATGGCTGTATTGATGGCAAGATCCATTACCGGTCCGGTCGGTCAGTTAAGTGAAAAACTTAAAAAAATTAGGTTAGGAAAGAAGAATGAAACGATCCAATGGTCGATCGATGATGAAGTCGGCGAATTGATCCGGGATTATAATGGCATGGTGACCAAATTGGATGAAAGTGCATTATTGTTGGCTCAGACAGAAAGGGATACCGCATGGCGGGAAATGGCCAAGCAAGTGGCGCATGAAATTAAAAATCCGCTTACGCCGATGAAGTTGAGCATTCAATATTTACAAAATGCGGCAACGGGAGATAATGATGTCAATCTTCCCGCTATGATCAAACGGGTAAGCAAAACGCTGATTGAACAGATTGATAATTTAACGCACATTGCTTCAGAATTTTCAAGTTATGCGAAAATGCCGCAGGCGATGAATGAAGTATTTGTCATCAATGATGTGGTAGCTTCTGTGCATGACCTATTCAGAAAAAGAGAAGACATGGATATCCAGCTCCAGGTCCCGATCAATGACTTGTTTGTCTTTGCGGATAAAAGTCAGATCATCCGTGTATTGAATAACGTAGTCAAAAATGCTATACAATCTATTCCCAAATCGAGAAGAGGCATTATCAATATAAAACTTGTCTTCACCGATGATCTTATTGTCATTTCGATACATGATAATGGAACGGGGATCGATGATCACATGAAGGACAAAGTGTTTTACCCGAATTTCACCACTAAATCTTCCGGTATGGGACTTGGGCTTGCCATTTGTTCAGATATCATCACTTCTTTTGACGGGCGCATTTATTTCGAAACTGAAAAAGGGGAGGGCACAACATTTTTTATTGAATTACCCCGGCATATCATGAATGGAGAGCTTGAAAAATCCAATCAACGTAAAAGTGACATGGTGCCCTGATAAATATGCATCATTAATTTTTAATGGCATTGATCAGGCTTGAAGCATTTGCTATTGCTTCTTTTGACGGAGGGTCGCCGCTGAGCATTTTAGCCAATTCGATCAATCGTTGTTTAGCGCTTAGTAATTCTACTGAAGAAATATCTTTTTTCCCGGCGGCAATTTTAGAAACATGGTATTGTGTTTTGGCATGCGCTGCAATTTGAGGAGAGTGTGAAATCATCACTACCTGGTGGCCTTTTGCCAATGTCCTGATCAACTGACCCATACGCCACGCTACTTCTCCGGAAATCCCGGAATCGATTTCGTCAAATATGATCGTGGGCAATTTTGACTGAGCTGCATATAGAGATTTTAATGCGAGGCTCAATCTCGATAATTCGCCTCCGGACGCAACTGCTTGCAAAGGCTGAAGTGCCATTCCTTTATTTGCTGAGAATAAAAAGAAAATTTCATCCAATCCATCCGGACCCGGAGAAGTGATCGGATTGACTTCGATTGAAAACTGGCCATTTGGCATTCCCAATTCGTGCATCAGTTTGATCATCTGGGGAATGATTTTTTCTGCTCCTTTTTTCCTTTTTTGGGATAATTGTTCGGCTATTTTCAATATTGATGCATTGGCTGATGCAATTTCCTTTTCGAGTGATTCGATTTGTTCCCCTGCAGAAGATAATTCTTCCAGTTCTTTTTTGAGCAATCCATATTGTTTTAGTAGCTCATTTTCATCCTTGCTTTGATATTTTTTGATCAGCGTATATAATTGGCTAAGCCGGGATTCAATCCTGGATAGATGAGCAGGATCATTATGAATATGGCCTTCAAGCCGTCCTGATTCCAGCATCAAATCCTGAACTTCAACTCTCAGTGCATCAATTCGATCGCCAAGGAGAGCCAGTGGTGCTGATACATTTCGCACCAGAGCAATTTGCTTGATCAGTATTGTCAGTTGATTGTTGATGGATTGAGGTCCATCATTTAATACCTTCTGCAACAGTTCAAGTGTATGATCAATCGTCTCTGCATGTTTAAGGATATTCTGCTCTTCTTCCAGTTTAGTCATCTCACCTGGAGTCAGTTTTGCGTTTTCTAATTCTTCTAATTGAAATCGAAGAAAGTCTTTTCTTCTTGCAGAGGATAATTCTATTTCTTTGGTTTTAGCCAGTTCGTTTTTTAAATGAATTAAATGAGCATAACCGGATCGATAATCATTAAATGCCGGCAATGAGCCACTCAGCTTATCGAGAACATTTAACTGATAATCTTTTGTTTGCAACGCAAGATTGTCATGTTGCTGATGAAGTTCGATGAGATGCCCTGCTAATTCCTGAATTAATTTTAATTGTACAGGTGTATCATTGACGAATGAGCGGCTTTTGCCTCCCGATAATATTTCACGTCTGAAAATTAGTTGGCTGTCAAAATCCAGGCCTTCGCTTAGAAAAAATGGTTCTAAGGAATGATCGTTGAGTTTGAAATGAGCTTCTACAATGCATTTTGATTCATCATCGGGAAGGATTCTGAAATCGGCTCTTCGGCCTAATGCAAGACCAAGCGCTCCTAATAAAATTGATTTCCCTGCACCTGTTTCACCGGTGATGACGGATAATCCCGGATGAAGTTCCAGGTCGAGATTCTGGAATGATGGCATAATTGCGAATGATGAGCCGGGTCAACATAAATTTACTGGATGAAGGGAATGAAAGATCGCAATTTAATTTGATAATGCAGCCTGGACTGCAGGCTCTATTTTTACTTTGAATTGGTTCACTATCGGCAGTAATTGCAATGCATTTGATTTTTGCTTGAGGGCTAAATAACTTTTCATTTTTTCATAGTAATACAACCCTTGCTGATTATTTAATTGTATTGCCCTGTCAAGATCGGAGATGGCGTCGGGAAATTGGTTAAGATATTTTTGAGCCTTCCCCTTTCATACCACAAATCCGCGTCTTCAGGATGCATTTCGAGGTAGATGGATATATCATCAATGGCTTTGTCCCACTGCTGAAAAGATTGATAAACCAGCGATCTGTTCTTGTACCCATTAGCATGTTTCGGATCCAGTAGAAGTCCCCGGTCAAAATCATTTAAGGCGAGTTGCAGTTGTCCTTTTAAATGCATACGTTGCTCCCCTGTTGACATAGTATTCTCCCACTGTGCTATCCATGGCAATGGCCTTGTTATAATCAACCATGGCCTGATCATATTTTTCCTGGTTAAAATAAAGTTTTGCCCTTGAGTTATACAAAGCGCCATCAGGCTTGAGTCGTATGGCAGAATCATAATCAGCTAAAGCTTCTTCATCCTGCCCTCATCACGACGATAATTGGCCCTGTTACGAAATGGAAGCGGAGTGTTGTCATAATATTTCAAAACATGTGTCCACAAACGTATCACTATCATGCCAAATTCGATTTTGGTTCAAATGTCATGACCATATATACTACCATCAATGCACCACAACCATACAAGACTGGTTTCGCCGTATGAGGTTTTGTGTTCAAGAAGCCATTGAATCCCACAGATCACCATAAAAATCAAACCGATATAGGGAATATACGTAAAGCGGTCAGCAAGATATCCCTGTCCTGCTCCGATAATCTGAAGAACAAACATGACATTGACAATGAAAAACAATATTCCAAAGACAATAGGTCTCCAATCTTTTTTGTACGCTATAATAACATGGCGAGAATACCTATCCCCACAAACGGCCCGATATAAACTATCCACAGGCAAGGTAGCAGGATAAGGATATAACGGTGACATGATGTAAGGAAAAATAAATTTGACCAGATACAACCCAAGTGAATAACCGCCAATCATAAGGCGTTGAAAAATATTATAGTGTCGTAGGATCATTGATCGAACCTTGTCTTCCAAGGAAATAAAAACCGATCAATCCGATGATCAAGTGAAAGACGAAAAACGTCCACTTTTCAATGACCAGATTTGATATTGAGCGGGCGTTTGAAATAATAATCCACCAGGAGCATCGTCAGCGGGAAGTGAACAGCCTGGATTTTTGAAAATAAGGAAAGACAAACAAGCCCATGGCGAAGTAAAAATATTTTTTGACATAACCTGGTCTTCACATACTGGATATAATACCACAGCGCGCAAGGAAAAAGACACCAAACAAAACGTCTTTTCTTTCTGTGACCCAGGCGACAGATTCCACTCGCATCGGATGGATTCCAAATAATAAAGCTCCTGCTCCTGATGCCAGGGCAGAAATGTTTAAGACCTGAAAATCCGGTAAACAAAAAACACACAAACGAGGTGAAGAATGAGATTGTTGATATGATAAAGGGTCAGGATCAAGGCCGAAGATAGATGCGCTCGATGGCAAAAGTCAGAATCGGTAAAGGATTATAATTTCCGATGACTGGCTGCTGAGAACATATTGACGATATTATTCCAGGTCAGGAGAGAGGTATTATTATTATTGGCCAGGTTATAATCATCATCCCAATTGACAAAATACTCGGTGACTGAAATAAAGGCAATAAGGGTCAAGCGCAAGGCTAAGGCCAATAAATTTCCAGTCCTTGCTCTCAAGTTTCAGCACCAGGGATTTCTTTTCTTGTTCCCTTTGATCCGCTTTTTTTTTTGCTGTTTTTTGCTCTTGGCCATGGCATCAAAAATATGCAGAGAAGTCGATATATCAGTTTTAAGATATATGTATAGGCGATTCTAATTTGATAAATTTAGGGAGCAATATGGGGAATAAAGTGGTATGGATGGCCTATGAATGTTAATTTTGCGCCATGATACTCAATGCAGCACAATTGTGCAAGCTGCTCCATGGTGAACTGGTTGGTGATGGTGAGAAGAAAATCCATGGACCCTCCCAGATTGATAAGGGAAGGCCGGGCACGGTTACTTTCCTGGCCAATCCGAAGTATGAGGATCATGCCTACACCACCAAAGCCAGTGTTTTGCTGGTCCGGAAGGAATTTTGTCCCTCGAGAGCCCTTAGCCCTTACATGATCAAAGTCGATGATGTTTACGCGGCGATGATGATTGTTGTTGAAAAATTCGGAAAAAATGGTACCCCGGAACCCGGTATCTCCGATTTGGCAGTACTAGATCCAAATTGACAAGCTTGGGAAAAAATATTTCGATTGGTGCCTATACATTGATTGAAAAAGGAGTTCGATTGGTAATGATTCATTATTTATCCGCAGGTATATATTGGACATGGCACCAGCATTGGAGAAGATGTTATTATTTATCCCGGGCGCTAGAATTTATCCTAATACCCAAATCGGTGACAGATGTATCATCCATTCCAATGCAGTAATTGGTTGCGATGGATTTGGATACCGGCCGAATGAAGAGGGCCATTATATTAAAATCAATCATGTCGGAATAGTTATGATTGAAGATGACGTGGAGATAGGAGCAAATACTGTCATTGACAGGGGCACATTGGCTGTAACGAGAATTGGAAAGGGTACTAAAATTGACAACCTGGTACAGATAGCACATAACGTGATCATAGGAGAGGATACAGCAATTGCTGCACAGGCAGGAATTGCAGGAAGTTCAGCAATTGGAGACCATGTCAGGATTGGTGGACAGGTTGGGATTGCCGGTCATATTCAGATAGCAGACCGAATTGAGATACAAGCTCAAAGCGGTGTGCATACCGGGAAATATCCGGAAGGGACGCGATTATTTGGTTACCCGGCTATAAATTACATGGATTATTTAAAGTCATATGCTGTATTTAAGCAGTTGCCGGAATTACATCAAACGAATTGAAGAGTTGGAAAAGCAATTGGCTGCACTAAAAAAGAAAAGTGAATGAAACAAAAGACAATCGCAAAGTCTTTCCGACAGGAAGGTGTGGGGCTTCATACAGGTAAATCCGTTATCGTCGAATTTGAGCCTGCTGAAGCCAATCATGGCATTCGATTTATGCGGGTGGATATGAAGGACCAGCCGGTGCTGATAGCTGATGTTAGGCCAGGTTGTTTCTACACACAGAGGAACCACTATTAAAAATGGTGAAGCACAAATCAGTACGATCGAGCATGTGTTATCTGCTTTGTCCGGTATGGGTGTTGATAATGTGCTTGATCAAAGTGGATGGTCCTGAAATTCCGATCATGGATGGCAGTGCCTTACATTTTGTAGAGGGTATTGCTGCCGCCGGATTGTAGAGCAGGAAATTGATCGCGAATATTTTGAAATCGAAGAACCGATTTCATTTAAAGATGAAGTGACCGGGACTGAATTACTGGCATTGCCCGGTGATAAATTTGAAATCACAGCTATGATTGATTTCAATTCACAGATCCTGGGTCATCAATATGCGAGCCTACATAACATAGATGAATACGAAACTCAGATTGCTCCTTGCAGGACATTTGTATTCATCAGGGAATTGGAACAATTGTTTGATCAAAACCTGATCAAAGGTGGTGATCTTGATAATGCAGTAGTGATTGCTGATCGGTTGATGGATCAATCGAATTGGACAGGTTTGCGAAGAAATTGGGTAAGCAAAGCATTAAAGTTGAAAAGACAGGAATACTCAATACAACTTCGCTCAAATTTGAAAATGAACCTGCAAGGCATAAATTGTTGGATGTCATCGGTGATCTTGACTTTATTGGGCAGGCCAATCAAAGGAAAAATTGTTGCCCGCAAGCCCGGGCATACCGCGAATATTGAATTTACCAAGTTGCTGAAGAAGAAACTTATTGAGCAGCGCAAGACAAAAGGAAGACCGAAAATTGATCCTGATCAGCCGTCATTATATGGCATTGAAGAAATCAGAAGGATGTTGCCCCACAGCTATCCATTTCTGCTGGTGGATAAGATCTTTGAAATGGATGAGACTTCAATTGTTGGGGTTAAAAACATAACTTATAATGAAGCATTATTCCAGGGACATTTTCCGGGTAACTCCATTTTTCCGGGTGTACTCCAGGTGGAAGCATTGGCCCAGGTAGGTGGGGTCTTTATATTAAGCAAAGTGCAGGATCCTGAAAACTGGGCAACCTTATTATTGAAAATTGACAATACCAAATTTAAAACAAAAGTTGTTCCCGGCGATCAACTCATTATTAAAATGCAACTTCTTGCTCCGATCAGGAGAGGGATTTGCCATATGTATGGAACAGCTTATGTAGGAAGCAAGCTTGTCTCAGAAAGTGAACTCACTGCACAAATCGTGCGAAATGAACCAAGAAATGAATAATATCCATCGTAATGCGAAAATCGGACGTGATGTCCAGGTAGGACCCTTTACCACCATTGAAGAAGATGTGGTGATCGGCAAAGGATGTAAGATAGGTGCGAATGCCAGTATTCTCAATGGTACCCGAATGGGGGATCATTGTAATATTTTTCCGGGAGCCGTAGTTGGTGCCTCACCCCAGGATCTGAAATTCGAAGGAGAAAATTCTACACTCGAAATTGGCAATCATGTCACCATCAGGGAATATTGTACCATCAATCGCGGTACAAAAGCTAGTTTCAAAACTTCGATTGGTGATAATTCTTTATTGATGGCATATGTTCATGTAGCACATGATTGTATCATAGGTCATAATTGTATCCTGGCCAATAATGTAAATCTTGCCGGTCACATTCACATTGGCCACCACACAGTCGTCGGTGGATTGGTTGCTGTGCATCAGTTTGTCAAGATTGGTGAGCACGTCATGGTAGGTGGTGGATCACTTGTCAGAAAAGATATTCCTCCTTTTGTCAAGGCAGCGAGAGAGCCTCTGTCATTTGTAGGAGTTAATGTCACAGGATTAAAACGGAGAGGATTCTACTCAGGAACAGATCCATGCTATACAGGATGTCTATCGGATATTGTTTGTCCGCGGATACAATATCACCCAGGCTGTTTCGGTCATCAGGGAAACTTTGCTGGATA
This sequence comes from uncultured Saprospiraceae bacterium, assembly GCA_963746195.1. Classification (GTDB taxonomy): domain Bacteria; phylum Bacteroidota; class Bacteroidia; order Chitinophagales; family Saprospiraceae; genus Opimibacter. Next base: position 1,492,319 of record CAVVAS010000005.1, read on the forward strand.
GTCCTGAAAAGGAACTCATCCTGGATTTTGTAGACCAGTCAGAGCGTGGTATCATGAGAGGTTTCAGAGCGCACAATCCTGTCAATGGATCTGTCTATACAAAAGCTGAGTAAAGCTTTCAATCAAAAATCCATTTTTCATGACCTGTCCTTCGATGTAAGAACAGGAAGTCGCTTTGCGATCACCGGTCCCAATGGATCAGGTAAGTCTACGCTTCTTAAAATATTGTCCGGTGGTATGTTACCCTCTTCGGGTGTCATCATCTATACCCGGGAAGGAAAAAAGGTAAAGGAAGAATCTCTATTCAGACATGTTCATTTTGTTGCTCCGTATAATACCGTCATTGAAGAACTTACATTAACGGAGCTTTTTCAACTTCATCGGAGTCTTGGATTGTTGAAGTCATTTAATGGATTTCAAAATTGGTATACTAATCTTGAATATCCTTTCAGCCAGGATCAGCAAATCAAGTCTTTCTCATCCGGGATGAAACAAAGGGTAAAATTAGGACTTGCTTTACTTGATGATCGACCTTTGATATTACTTGATGAACCAACATCAAATCTTGATGGCCAGGGCGTCGAATGGTTTTTTCAATTGTTAGGACGATTAAATGAAAATCAAACCCTGGTGATTGCTTCTAATGATTCTTTGGAAATAGATTATTGCACTGAACGGATAAATCTTGTGAATCCATTGAGCGATCAATCTTCGGAGAGTTTGTCATTGAGCGCTTTCAGCCTCGAATGAATCGACTTTAAAGTGTCGGCGAGATTAATTTGTTCTACAATATTCGATTTTTCCTTTTTGAGTTCCTGTTTTGCTCCTTCCAGGGTGAACCCTCTTGTTTTTACAAGATTGTAAATAATCAGGATCTGCTGAATATTTTCCTTGGTGTACAACCTGTCGCCCTTCCTGTTTTTACGTGGTGATATTAAAGAAAACTCATTTTCCCAATATCGAAGGAGAGACCTCGATACATCGAACATACCGGCTACTTCGCCAATGGTATAATAGAGCTTATCAAGATTATGTACTTCGATGGATTTCATCCGATCAGGTTGTCACCTAAAAATAGTAAAAATAATTAATATGATTTCATTAATGCTTCTTAATAAGGGTTTTCTACCCTTCAGTTTGCAAAGAAGGTATAGGTGTTTTTAGGTCGTTAGTTATTGGTCTTGGCAACCGGTTTGGTCATAAGGCTTGGGTATGAGAGAAAAAGGATCCTGAAAGGATCAAATGTCATTAGCCGTGAGTGAAACCCACGGAAAATGGAATGACAGAAAATCTAACCCTGCAGGGGTTGAATAAAAATCTATTTCAAATCATAAAACTGTGTCGCGATTCATGGATCATTCATGGACAACGGTCATTTGTTCAACCCCTTTAGGGTTGAAAATATCGTGATCCCTTATTCCGGGGGTTGCACCCCCGGCTATTAATGTTGAAGTCTTTCAGACTTTGAAATCAAATTAATCAACCCTATGACTATTGCATTAAAACCAAACTGGCTGCCATGGAAAATGGTCTTAGGTTGAAAGTCTTAGGAGCCGGTTTAGTTTATGGTCTTGAGTCTCTGGGAAAAAAAATAAATCTCATGCTCGCAATGAGCCTATGACTATCGCCTTAAAACCAAACTGGCTGCCATGGAAAATGGTCTTAGGTTGAAAGTCTTAGGAGCCGGTTTAGTTTATGGTCTTGAGTCTCTGGGAAAAAAAATAATTCTCAAGCTCGCTATGAGCCTATGACTATTGCCTTAAAACCAAACTGGCTGCCATGACCAATAACCTATGACTCATTTAAACCGATTAAATCATCGGTTCATTGAGGAATAATTTTAGAAAAGGGATACCCTGATTAATCGAACGACTGATTCTGTATTGATGCTCTTTTGACAAGATCCTGGTATTCATCAGGAGTGAGATCATCCATACAGAAATTGATCGGATCGATAGGATGTCCGTTGATGCGGACTTCGTAATGACAATGAGGGCCCGTGGAAAGACCTGTATTACCTACTTTACCGATCGTCTGTCCTTTGTGTACGATGTCTCCTACTTTGACATCGAGGACAGCCATATGCCCATATAAGCTACTGTACCCATAGCCATGATCGATCACGACATGATTACCATAACCTACATCTCCATACTCTGCAGTCACGACACGACCATTACCAGTTGCCTGGATTGGAGTTCCGGGAGGAGCAGTGAAATCAATTCCGGTGTGCATGCGTGCAACTTTGTAAACTGGATGCAGGCGTGTGCCAAAACCGGAAAGGGCACTGAGATTTTTATTCAACAGATCGATACGCACAGGTTTGATGCTGGGAATGCTCGCGATCATATCTTCTTTAGCATTTGCTTTTACAAGAATGCTGTCCAATGATGTCTTCTGAATTTTCAATTGAAGCATCAGCTTATCCACTTTTTCTCTTGTCTCAACTAATAATTGACCTGAATTCGGATATTGAATGAGCTTTGCATATTTATCACTACCACCGACACCACCAGTCCATACAGATTCATCGATGGGATTCATGCCAAGCATGAATCTTAAAATTCCGCCGTCACGTTCATGTACATTATTGAGGTCGTCAGACATTTGATTGATCTGATCATTTACCGCAGCATATTGGTATTTCATCTGATCGATTTCTCTCATCAAAGCGAGTTCCTTTTGTGAAGGGAAATACTTATTGTGAAGAAAGAAAAACAACGCAGCTGTTACCACTGTAGCGCACAGGTATCCGAAGAAGTTGAGCATTCTAAATTTCCCGGGGGTGCGATATTCCTCAAATGAGAGGGTTGATTCGTTATACACATACTTTCTGCCAGCCATGAAATACAGCGATTTGAGTAATTTTGAGGAAACAAAATGTGAACGGTTTATTAAATAAACCGGATGGGATCGCTGGCTAAGGTAACATTTGACTGTCTGTTTACAAAATATTTAACAATTTATTATATATCAAATCTAATTTCAATATATATTAAAAGACAGTCGAATGAATATATAATAAATTATCTTCATTTATATTTCCTTCAATAAAAATAGATTATGGCAAAAAATGCCAACGACATACGAGATACCTTTTTAAGGTTTTTTGAAGAAAAAAAACACACCATTGTCCCGTCGGCCCCGATGGTCAACAAGGATGATCCTACCCTCATGTTTACAAATGCAGGGATGAATCCTTTTAAAGATTATTTCCTGGGGAATAAACCGGTGGTGCATAAGAGGATAGCTGATACCCAGAAGTGTCTTCGAGTAAGTGGAAAGCATAACGACCTAGAAGAAGTGGGCCGTGATGGTTACCATCATACCATGTTTGAAATGCTTGGTAACTGGTCCTTTGGAGATTATTTTAAAAAAGAAGCCATCGCCTGGGCCTGGGAACTTCTTTCCACCCGTCTTGATCTTCCGATGGACAAGATATATGTCTCTGTTTTTGGAGGAGATGCAAAAGACAAGCTTCCTGAAGATGATGAAGCCAGAAAACTTTGGCAGGAATGGCTTCCTGACGAACGCATTCTTTCATTTGGAAAAAAAGATAATTTCTGGGAAATGGGTGATACGGGACCATGTGGACCTTGTTCGGAAATACATGTAGATCTGCGCCCGGAAGAGGAGCGAAAATTAATTCCCGGAAAAGATCTTGTCAATGCAGGGCATCCAAGTGTCATCGAGATCTGGAATTTGGTTTTTATTCAATACAATCGGAAAGCGGATGCATCCCTTGAGATGCTTCCTTCAAAACATGTGGATACCGGGATGGGATTTGAGCGGCTCGTGCGTGTTATTCAAAACAAAACATCCAATTACGATACAGATATTTTTTCACCGCTTATTTATTTCCTTGAGCAAGCAACGGGGATTCCATACCGAAATGATTATTCGGAAGAAGTGAAATCGGATATTGCCATGCGTGTTCTTGCAGATCATGTCAGGGCTGTAAGTTTTGGCATCTCGGATGGCCAAATACCTTCCAATACCGGAGCAGGATATGTGTTGCGAAGGATATTGAGAAGAGCCGTAAGGTATTATTACACTTTCCTCAATACAAAAGAGCCATTGATGCACCGGCTTGTGCCACTGGTAGCTGATTTTTTCAAAGACATATTTCCTTCTTATTGGGAACAAAGGGATTTTATCAAGCGGGTGATTGAGCAGGAAGAAATTTCTTTTTTAAGGACACTGGAAGGTGGTCTGAAAAGATTCGAATCTTTGCACGTGAAGGGGAAATTGATTTCAGGTAAAGATGCCTTTGAACTTTATGATACATATGGCTTCCCTGTTGATCTGACCCGATTGATGGCGGCAGAAAAAGGATGGGAGATCGACGAGAAAGAATTTGAAAAGTCGCTGAAAGAACAAAAAACAAGATCGAGATCCGATGCTGTTAAAACTGCGGGTGATTGGGTGGAAGTGAGTGCGATGAATGGAAGTTCAATATTTGCAGGTTATGACAATGATGAAATAGAAGGCGCCAAACTGGTTAAATACAGGAGCATTAAAGACCGGGATGGACTTCAATATCAGCTTGTGTTAGACCGCACGAGTTTTTATCCTGAAGGAGGTGGTCAGATCGGAGATACCGGGAAACTGATCTTCGGTGATGAAGCCATTAAGGTGAATGACATGATCAAGGAAAATGACCTTCCCATTCACATCACTGACAGGCTTCCCCATTTAATTTCAAGTCCTGTCACGACCAAAATTGATGTCCATCGTCGCCGCCTTATTGAAAACAATCATTCGGCTACGCACCTTCTGCATGCTGCGTTGAGAGAAGTTTTGGGTGATCATGTTCAACAACGAGGATCGCTGGTCACTGATCAGTATCTAAGATTTGACTTTTCCCATTTTGCTAAAGTTACTCCTGACGAACTTGTGCGCATTGAAGCTATCGTAAATCAAAAAATAAGGGAAAATATTCCGCGCCACGAAGACCGGAATCTACCCATCAGCAAAGCTGAGAAAGCTGGAGCAAGAATGTTGTTCGGTGAAAAGTATGGTGAGCTTGTGCGGATGATCACATTCGATCCTGAATATTCCATTGAATTGTGTGGAGGATGTCATGTTCCTAATACCGGAATTATCGGGTTATTTAAAATCACAAGTGAATCGGCCATTGCAGCCGGAGTGAGAAGAATCGAAGCGATCACTGCTGAAGCAGCAGAATCATACATCAATGATCACCTGGCACAACTTTCACTGATTAAACAGGAATTGAAAAATCCTGCTGATCCTGTCAGGTCTATAAAAGATTTGCAAGCTGAGATAAAAGAATTGCGACGCCAATTGGAAGAAGTTGAACTGGCCAAAGCAGCAGATCTAAAATCAGTGTTATTAAAGAAAGTGGAAAAGATCAATGGCATTCAACTGGTGAGTGCAGAAGTTAATATTAGTGATCAGAAATTGCTTAAGACGCTCATTTACCAGGTAGGTAACGAAATAGGCGTAAATGCATTTATTCTCCTTGGGTCAAAGGATGAAGGGAAAGCGCAATTGATGTTATACATCAGTGAAGACCTGGTGAAAACGAAAAAACTTCATGCAGGAAATATCATTAAGGAGCTTGCGAAATCTATCAATGGTGGAGGAGGAGGTCAGCCTTTCTTTGCTTCGGCGGGTGGAACGGAGCCAGGTGGATTGAAAGAAGCCATCGGGAATGCAAAAAAGTATATTGAATGATGAGTGTATTTACAAAAGGATTAACTATTTGTGAAATATGAAGAAGAAAATATTTTGAAAGAAGAAAACAGAATTAAAATAGGGATTATTGGTGCGGGCCACCTGGGTCGTTACCATATCGAATGTACACAACGGATCGAAGGGTTTTCGCTTGAAGGGATCTATGATATAGATACCGACAGATCTGAAAATATCTCATCACAGTATGGAGTCAATATATTCAAAAGCATCAATGAGATGTTGGAAAGGGTGGAGGCAGTTTGTATTGTGACACCTACCAGTACACACTATGATATTGGTTTGCAGGTCATCAATGCGGGAAAGCATTTGTTTATTGAAAAACCATTGACAGATCATCCTTCTACCAGCCGAAAATTGACGGAATTGATTCACAATAAAAAAATAATTGGGAGAGTAGGGCATGTGGAGCGGTATAATCCTTCTTTCATGGCGGCGCAGCGATTGGGCCTGAATAAACCACTTTTCATTGAAGCTCATCGATTGGCTCCTTTCAATCCAAGAGGAATGGATGTACCGGTAGTCATGGACCTGATGATCCATGATATTGATTTAGTCTTGTCGATGATTGATTCAGAAGTTGATCATATCGAAGCTAATGGAGTAGGCGTGGCAGGAAAATCAGCAGACATCTGCAATGCGCGAATTACTTTTCGCAATCATGCTGTAGCTAATCTTACGGCCAGCCGGATCAGTCTTAAGCAAATGCGAAAACTCAGGCTCTTTCAACGTGATCAATACATGGCCATTGATTTTCTCAATCATGAAGTCCAGGTCGTTAAGCTCCTGCATTCAGAGCCTACAGATATGTTGTCCATGAAACTTGATTTACCAGATGGATCCCGATGGATTGCCGCCGACAGTCCCGGTATTGAAAAGCACAATGCCATAGAAGAAGAATTAAAAGAGTTTGAAGATGCCATCAGGAACAATTCAGACAGAGGAGTGACGTTTGATGATGGAGCAAAAGCAGTAGAAGTGGCACACATGATCATGGACCAAATTACGCAGCATGAATCGTGAGCGACTTTTCCCGACAGAGATATTATTTCTCCTTATTTTTTTGATTTCCATTACCGGATGTGATATCATTAATCCTGCCGAACCTATTCCAACAAGGATACAGCTTGAACCATTTGATCTCAAGCTTCAACCCAACCAGGGCTCTGAACAAAGTAAGATCACTGAAATCTGGGTTTTTGACGAAGCCAATCTTGTAGGCGTGTTCTCCCCTGATGTTGAAATATCCTATCTTGGAAATAAAGACAATACGAAGTTTTCATTTCGACCCGGTATCAGAAATAATGGTATTTCTAATGACGCTATTGTGTATCCTTTATATACCAATTTTGAAATTACATTGCCTTCAACTCCGGGCTCTCATTCTGTGATCCATCCGGTCACACATTATAAGCAAGGTGTAGTCGTCAGTCTCAATGCTGATTTTGAATCCGGCAATGAATTTGTTTACAACCGGGATACATTGTCTGCAAGTAATCTCACCAGGTCAATGGAGGATCCTTTCGAAGGAAATTATGCCGGAGAGATCATCTTATCGCATGATGCTTATTATATTGAAGTAGGTAACGGCTTACCCATAGGTGGTTTGCCTACGGATGGTACACCGACTTACCTGGAATTCCAATATAAAAGTGAAGCCGATTTTAGTATCGGGGTTCTCGGTATTCAACTTGACGGGCAAAGTTTCTCCAATTTCTTTTACCTGGTCATTCCCAGCGAAAACTGGAATATGCTTTACATTGACCTGACGGATGAATTGCAAGCATCTGCTTTTCCTGCTTATAAGATATTATTCAGATCAGCATATCCTGCAAATGCCACCAAACCCGAACTAAAAATTGAACTGGACAATATCAAGGTAGTTCACCTATAATCGAATGAAGCGACTAAGACGATTTCATATGTTCCTGTATGCATGTGCTGACCTATTGTCAGCGATGTCGGCATGGGCATTGTTTTATTATTTCAGAGCTGCCGGTGAAGGCAAATCGCTTGATCACGGTGTCATCGATGATCATAATTTTTGGTATGGACTTGTGGTTATCCCGTTGGCTTGGGTCATCTTTTATTGGATATTTGACCGATACCAGGATATCTACAGGTTATCACGGCTGACAACACTGATCCGTACTTTTTTCCTTTCACTTGCAGGGGTCATTATTATTTTCTTCACGCTTTTGCTGGATGATACTGTTGATGACAAATCAACTTATTTTCAATCTTTCTTCAGACTTTTTCTGCTTCAGTTCACCATCACGGCTATTGTCAGAATGATCATATTGACTATGGCAAGTCGCAGGCTCAAGTCAGGGCTTATCACCTATACGACCATCATCATCGGGGGAAATCAAAAAGCTAAGGATCTGTATGAAGATATCAGTACCAGGAAAAAAAGTTTAGGTAACAGGCTAATCGGATTTATAGAAAGTGAAAAAAATGGCCAGCAAGCTCTTGCAGGTCTTTTACCCAACCTGGGCACATTAGATCAACTGGCTGAAATTGTCCAGAAGTACGAAGTGGAAGAAGCGCTCATCGCTATTGAAACATCAGAACACAATAAGCTGAAAAGTATTCTTGATACTTTATTTGATTTTAATGAGGAAGTACTCGTCAAGATCATACCGGATATGTATGATATCTTATTGGGGACAGTAAAAATGAATTACCTCTATGGCGCTGTATTGATTGAGATAAGGCAGGGCCTGATGCTCAATTGGGAGAAGCTCGTCAAGAGGGTCATGGATATTGTAATCAGTTTATCAGGTCTGATCATCTTATCACCGCTTTTTCTGTGGATAGCCATGAGAGTCAGAATGTCATCTCCGGGTCCGGTGTTTTATTCCCAGGAACGTGTTGGATTAAATGGAAAACCATTTCGCATCTATAAATTCCGTTCGATGTACACGGGCGCTGAAGCAGAGACGCCACAATTATCATTTGATGGTGATGAACGCTGTACTCCCTGGGGATCGGTCATGCGAAAATGGCGATTGGATGAATTGCCTCAATTGTGGAATGTCCTGATCGGTGAAATGTCCCTCGTGGGACCGCGTCCTGAGCGAAAATATTTTATTGATCTCATCATGCTGCAGGCGCCGCATTACAAGCATTTGCTCAAAGTAAGACCTGGCATCACCTCATGGGGACAGGTCAAATATGGTTATGCCAGTAACATTGACCAGATGTTACAGCGATTGAAATATGATATTCTCTATATTGAAAACATGTCTATCACCCTGGACATTAAGATCCTCTTTTACACGATGCTGATTGTATTGCAGGGAAAAGGAAAATGAGGGCGAAACATGGTATCACCCTCATTTTCCGTTAAACTTCTTTATTGAAAAAAGAAGGAAAGGTTATATTCTTTTGCGACGAGGTTTGTCATCGAAGTCATCATCATACCGCTTTTTCGGACGGTCATTGTCCTGGTAGCGATTTGTTGATTTCGGGCGATCATCACCCCATCGATCTGAGCGGGGTGCGCTTGGGCGCCTGTCTCCTCCTCCTGAATTGAATGGTGGTCTCGAACCAGATCTCGGTGGTCCTCCTCTTCCGCGGTCATTGCTGCGAGGGGCCGGATCGGATTCTTTCACGAGCACCTCTTTGCCTTCCATTTCGACCCCGTTGAGGTTTTCAATGGCGGCGCGGGCACCGTCTTCAGAATCCATTTCGACGAAACCATAGCATTTTGACATGCCAGTATCCCGATCAGTAATCACCTTGGCATCAAGTACTCCGCCGTAGGTTTCAAACATTGCCTTAAGACGTTCTGAGGTAACGTTCTGGGGCAGTTTAGCGACAAAAAGTTTCATTTATAAAAAAAGTTAATGTTTTACGTGGTTGAAGTACGGACAGCCAATTAAAGTAATCACCTAAGGCATAACAAATTGTCGCTGAACGAAAATCCTCAATAGTGGTCCAAAGGTAAACTAATTATACTGATTGGGTGTGTCTCATTTGAGTAAGATTTTTGTGAAGAATTTGATTGATCCATGTGAGGCTGAAAGGTAAGGCTAAGGCTGAGGAAAATTAGGTTGTAGTTGTTAGTCTTAGCTGCCAATTTGGTTTTTGGTCTAAATCTTATGGCAAAACATTTAATTGACGACTACTTTTGCAGCTGTAATGATTTTTCAGAAGTTTAGCCGGTAATTAAGTTGAAACAGATTTTATTCCATATCCTTTTTAGCATCCCACTTTTTCTATTCGCACAAACACAGGAAAAGGTCCTTCTTCCGAATGGCTGGTCACTGACACCTGCAGGTCATTCCTTACCCTTAGGCGATTTGCCATTAAATATGGCTGTATCGGCCAGTCAAAAGTTGATGGCGGTGACCAATAATGGCCAGAGTGTGCAAAGCATTCAATTGATTGATGTCGAAAATGAAAAAATTTTAGACAATATCGAAGTTTCAAAATCCTGGTATGGTTTAAAATTTAGCCAGGATGAACAATATCTATATGCCAGCGGAGGAAATGATAACTGGATTTATCGGTATGAAATTGAAAACAAGAAATTAATCATACGCGATACTCTTAAACTTGGCGAGCCCTGGCCTGAAAAGATATCACCTGCAGGAATTGAGATCGATGATGCGCATCATAAATTATACGTGGTCACCAAGGACAACAATTCTCTTTATGTCATCGATCTGATCACAAAAAAAACAGAACAAAAAATCTACCTCGGAGCTGCGGCTTATACCTGTATTCTGTCTCCGAATCAAAAAGAATTGTATATCTCATTGTGGGGTGGAAAAAAAGTTTTGATTTATTCGACGCAATCCTTATCCATCATCAATGCCATCCAGGTTGGTGACAATCCAAATGAAATCCTATTAACGAAAAATGGAAAATATCTCTTTGTTGCCAATGCCAATGACAATAGTGTCTCTGTGATCGATATCAAAAATCGAAAAGTACTTGAAGTATTAAATGCAGCTCCTTTTCCGAATTCGCCTAATGGCTCTACCACGAATGGCCTGGCACTATCGGCGAATGAAAAGACGCTGTACATCGCAAATGCAGATAATAATGCATTGGCCGTTTTTGATATTTCCAATATTGGTTTCAGCAGAGCTAAGGGATTCATTCCTGTAGGCTGGTATCCAACGAACATTAAAGTAGTCAACGGAAAAATATTTGTCACCAATGGAAAAGGATTTTCTTCTTTTCCAAATCCAAATGGACCAAAACCAACGGATAAAGACCAGTATGTTGCATTTCAAAAAGGAGATGTGGCCGCCCTGAGAAAAATCGATTATATCGGTGGCTTGATGAAAGGAAATATGAGCATCATTGACGAACCGACGAAAGAAAAATTAGCTGACTATTCGAAAATGGTTTATGCAAATACTCCGTATAATAAAGGCATTGAATTGAAAGCTCATGGTGAACCCGGCAACCCGATTCCGATGAATGTCGGTGATCCGTCCCCGATCAAATATGTATTTTATATCGTCAAAGAAAATAGAACATATGACCAGGTGCTGGGAGACATGCCACAAGGAAATGGAGATACAAGTCTTGTTCTTTTTGGTCATCGCGTGACTCCCAATCAACACAAATTGGCGAATGAATTTGTATTGATGGATAATTTTTATGTGGATGGTGAAGTCAGTGCTGATGGTCACAATTGGTCATTGTCTGCCAATGCAGATGATTATCTTGAAAAAACATGGCCGACCGGATATGGTGACCGTGGTGGTGATTATGATGCAGAAGGTGGCAGAGCTATTGCCAATCCGAAAGATGGATTTATTTGGGATTATTGTAAACGCGCGAATGTAACTTACAGGACTTATGGAGAATTTGCGGATAATTACAAAGCTAACATCCCGGTTTTAGAAGACCATTTTTGTCCTTTTTTCACCAGTTGGGATGTGACTGTTAGAGATACTGTTCGTTTTTATCAATGGAAGCGTGATTTTGAAGCATTGATGAAAGAAAATAAATTACCTCAGCTCAATACCATCCGGTTTATCAATGATCATACTGAAGGCATGGAGCCCGGGAGACCAACTGTGTTTTCGCATGTAGCTGATAATGATTTAGCCGTTGGGATGTTTGTTGAATATCTTTCGAAGAGCGCGATTTGGGATAAAAGTGTAGTCTTTATTGTGGAGGATGATGCGCAAAGCGGATGTGATCATGTCGATGCACATCGTTCCACTGCTTATCTCGCCGGGGGATATGTGAAAAGAAAATTTGTAGATCATACCATGTATTCTACTTCATCGGTGTTGCGTACGATTGAACTGATATTAGGTCTTCCACCAATGAGTCAGTATGATGCTGCGGCTGAACCGATGTGGAGAAGTTTTTCGCAGACATTGGATATGTCTCCTTTCAAATCTTTACCTGCCAATATAGACCTGAATGATCTTAATCCTGAAAGTACATCCAGTGCAGGGGAGAAGGTGAAATTTAATTTTTCTAAAGAGGATGAAAATCCTGATTTACTTTTTAGTGAGGCCATCTGGAAAGCAGTGAAAGGAGAAGGGAGTGTGATGCCTGCACCGAAGAGAAGCGCTTTTGTAGTAACGAGTAACGAGTGACGAGTGACGAGTAACGAGTAACAAGTAACGAATAACGAGTAACAAATAACAAATAATGTATAATGAATAATGAATAATGAATAATGAATTCCGATTTTGGTCTTTTGTTGATGGTCATGGCAGCCGGTTTAGTCTTATGTCTTAGTCTTTGGAAGGTTTTCAATGTAGGTTGCTGAAAGTGGACATGTTAGACAGTTTAAATTTGTTGATGTTGTTTACAAATTATTTTTTACCGAATACCGAATACCGAATACTGAATACTAAACACCGGACCTCCCGTTCAGTGCCGATTTACTCCCGTTCGGAAATGGTATATCTGCCCTAAGGTATTGTCACCTCAACTTTCCTAACAAAGCATGTTAAGGTCTGTTTTAAAAATCTGAAGACCGGCTATTTCTCCTCCGCTTACTATTTTATTTAATCATTAAAAAACCAAAGAAATGGCAGACACAACTGTAAAAGCCGGGGGGATAAGCAAGATCACCACCCGGTACAAGAACCCAGCCTTGACAAGTATTTCAATTATGCTGGTCCTGGTTTTCGCATTCATCTTCAGTTGCACGAAAGATGAAAACATTGTTCCAAATGATAATGCTACACTTGATACACGTGGTGGAGATAAAGTGAAACCCGGTTATGAGGTGACTAACCTCGTTTCCGATACAGATGAATATAACCCGGAGAGAATCGATCCCAATTTAGTCAATGCTTGGGGTATAGCTTTAAGTCCGACGGGTGTATTCTGGATTTCTGCTGCTGACAAACAACTTTCAGTGATTTACAATGATGAAGGTGCTCAACTGCGGCCACCAGTAACGATGACTAACAATCCGACGGGCCAGGTCTTTAATGGCACAACCGGATTTCCTATTCCCGGTGGCGCAGCAAGATTCATTTTTGTTACTGAACAGGGAACAATCAATGCATGGAGATCAGGTAATGTTGCTGTTCAAGTGGCTGACAGGTCATCATTTGGTGCGACATATACAGGTGTGGAACTTGCCAATGATGGATCAGGAAATTTTCTCTATGTGGCCAATGGCGGCAACGGCGGGTCTATAGACGTATTTGATGATCAGTGGAATTATATAACCACAAAACCATTTACTGATGCTTCAGCTCCTCCGGGTTATCCGTTTAATATCCGATTAATTGATGGTTTGCTTTATGTGACATATGCCGGACCGGGTGAAACGGGAGGATTTGTAAACATTTTTAATACCAATGGTGGATTTATAAAACGATTTGCTACCGGTGGTGCACTTGATGCTCCATGGGGGATCACAAAGACTCCTCCTGAGTTCGGTCTTGGACAAGCCATATTGGTTGGAAATTTCCATGATGGCCGCATTAATGTGTACAATAAAAACGGACAATTTAAAGGACAATTGGCTGATGTACAACGCAACCCGATTGAAATTGAGGGATTATGGGCGCTTACGTTTGTTCCGGGATCGACAGATTTTTCATTATACTTTACAGCAGGACCGGATGATGAGGAGCATGGATTGTTTGGTGAGATTGAATTTGTAGGAGATAATGAAACGACATCAGGATTGATGCCAACTGCTGCGACAATTAAATAAGAAAATAGTTAGGTCAATTAAGTTTCCCCTTCATTGAATAGGTTCAGCGAAGGGGATTTTTATTTACGAATTACGAATTACGAATTACGAATTACGATTTTGGATTTACCAGCGAAAAGATTGTAACCCCCGTTATGCGTCCCCAAATATTCTCCGTGAAAAGATTGTAACCCCCGCTACGCGTCCCCAAGTATTCTTCGCTGCGCTGCGAATAATTGGGGGCAATCTTTTCAAATATGCTCCCTGATCCCCATTTTTTCGAAACGAAGAGAAGAAAAATTGGGGACGCGTAGCGGGGGAAAAGGGAGCGTCAGTGTTCTTGGCTGTGCTGCGAATAATTGGGGGCAATCTTTTCAAATACGCTCCCTGATCCCCATTTTTTCGAAACGAAGAGAAGAAAAATTTGGGACGCGCAGTGGGGGCAAAGGGAGTGTCAGTATTCTTGGCTGCGCTTCGAATAATTGGGGGCAATCTTTTCAAATACGCTCCCTGATCCCCATTTTTTCGAAACGAAGAGAAGAAAAATTGGGGACGCGTAGCGGGGGAAAAGGGATGTCAAAAATGTAGACTCCCTGATCCCCATTTTTTCGAAACGAAGAGAAGAAAAATTGGGGACACGCAGTGGGGGCAAGGGAGGTCAAGGGCAATTTGTCCCTATTGAATAAAATTGCGACCTTTAGAAGATCATTTTTATTGTCTTGAATTTTTTGAAAAGCCACCCCTTATGAATCTTGACAAAGTCCGGAATAAATCTATTTTTATTCTCCCTCTTTTCGTTCTTGCCATATTATCCGCATCTATTTTTTTCCGGTTAAACGCGCCATCGCGGATCCAGAAATCTTCAGATGAATTGTCCTGTGCAGAGCAGGATAGAGTGGAAGCTGCGAAAGATGCTTGGGGTAAAATGCTGACATCGCATCCATTTTACACCCGCCCTCACCGCAATGAAGAAGAAAGGAATGAACAACATCCTGCTGAGGACGGTCCGGATCTTGCGGCTGAATTAGATTTTATGAAGACCATGGATCCAGCTTTGGGTGCTGTACCACACGAGCGGTTGATAAAAGCAAACCAAGAGGTCGATAAGGAATTGAAGAACAGGGCAGGGATCACAGGTTTCACCTGGGTAGAGCGAGGACCAACGAATGTCGGTGGCCGTACGAGGGCTCTAATGTTTGACCCTAATGATCCAACACATAAAAAAGTTTGGGCGGGTGGTTCAGGAGGAGGACTTTGGTTTACTAACGATATTACAGTTGCAACGCCTGTTTGGACTAGGGTAAATGATTTGTGGGCCAATATTGCCGTTACATGTATCGCATACAATCCATTTAACCCACAGGAATATTATGTGGGTACTGGCGAAGGTTTTACGAATTATGATTACCAGGAAGGATCTGGAATGTATAAAAGTTCGAATGGAGGTACGACCTGGGTACCTCTGGGTAATACAAGTCCCGGAGCTTATAATAGCGCGAGCGATTTCCATTATATACAGAAAATTGCCATTAAACCCAATGGAACCATTTTTGCAGCCACTAAAGGTTATTATATCAATTCAGGTGGTATCATGCGATCCACAGATGGTGGAACAAATTGGTCTAAAGTATTGACCGTATACACAGGTAGTGGAAGCCTTTATGATTGGGCAAATGATATAGAAATTGCCGCTAATGGTGATACATACGCAAGCTTCGGCATTAACTCAACTGGCAAAATTTTCAAATCAAAAGATTCAAATAATGGTATTGCAGGATCATGGAACGATAAGTCAACGGCTATCGGTATTGCAAATGCCCAGAGAATTGAAATAGCTTGTGCACCTTCTGACTTTCATTACGTTTATGCTGTTGCGCATGGAGGGAGTGGAATGAATGACATCGAATGGTGTAAACGATCAATTGATTCAGGTGCTACCTGGACTGCTCTTGCCATACCAAGATTAGTTGATGACGGTACAACACATTTTACCGCTGGACAGGCATGGTATGATTTGATATTAGCGGTGCATCCTACGAACCCAAATATTGTGCTTGCAGGTGGCCGTGATCTGCACAGAACCATCAATGGAGGAACAAGCTGGACACCGATATCTCAATATTATGGAGGATTCGGACAGCCTTATGTACATGCTGACCAACACAACATCATGTTTCGGCCCACATTATCCAATGAAGCGGTATTTGTGAATGATGGTGGTGTATTTTATTCTCCAAACGCCGGGAATTCCGGAGTCACACCTACGTTCGTTGATAAAAATACCGGATATGATGTCACACAGTTATATTCCTGTGCAGCAAAGAATGAATTCAACAGCAATTATTTTTTAGCCGGAGCACAGGATAATCAAACACAAAAATTTACACAACCCCAGGCCAGTCCGACTTCAATCGTCATCGGTGGAGATGGAGGTTTTTGTCAAATTGATCAGCTTGATGCTGATTTCCAGGTAGGTGAATCTATTTACAACAACATTTCGATGACATGGGATGATGGGGCGAATTGGTATGGCATGATCGCTGAGAGTACAGGATTATTTATCAATCCCAATGACTATGACAATACCAGGAAAATACTTTATGCGGCTGCCGGAAATGATGCCGTAAAAAGAGTGTCCAATCTCAGCGATCAGAATAATATTGGGAATACGGACATCACCATTTCTGTCGGAGCAGCTATGGTTGCTGCTGTTAAGTGCAGTCCATACAATGATGTAGTATTCCTGGGCATTGTAAATAGTCGCATTTACAAACTATCCAGTGCAAGTACCGGGTCTCCTACACTGACTCGCATTGATAATGGAGCCACACCGATCACATCAGCCGGGTATGTATCTAATATTGATTTGGGTATTGATGACAATCATATCCTGGCCACCTATTCCAATTATGGAGTTATGTCGATTTGGCAAACTACAGATGGTGGTGCGCACTGGTATAATAAAGAAGGAAACATTCCGGATGTACCGGTCCGTTGGGCCATTTACAACCCGAATAACCGTGAACAGGTGCTCGCTGCTACTGAATTAGGTATCTGGACTACGGACAATTTTGGATCCACCACTACAGCTGTTCCTGTATGGGCTGAAAGTAGTCCGATGTTGGCGCACACGAGATGCGATATGATAAAATTTCGGCCTGCTGATAATGTGGTGACAGTTGCCACACATGGCAGGGGACTATTCACGTCGGAGGTTTTTGTTGCCAATTCAGTCGCAGATTTTACTTCCGATGTTATTGCCACCTGTGCGGGTTCATTGACCGTGCATTTTTTTGATGCAAGTCTGAAACCCAATGGAACATGGGCATGGGATGTGGACGGCAACGGTACAACAGATTTTACCACTCAGAATTGTACAAAAACCTATAGCACGCCAGGTTCGTATACAGTAACACTTAAAGTGAATAGTGGGAACACCACGATTACGAAGACAAATTATATTGTTGTCACATCAAGTGCACCATTAAATACAGGTTGCACTGTCGGGGCCAATATGAATAATGGAAATGGTGCTGCCATTGGTATTCATCGTTTTAAATTAAATGCCATTGATAATTACACGTCTTATAATGATGGCCCTTATCACGACTACGCATGTGCCAACGCAGCGGCATTGGATCTGAATACAACATACAATGTGACAGTTCAGACCGGTTATCTCAATGTTGAAGGCGCAAAATTTTACATCGACTTTAATAATGATGGAGCGTTTGCTGATCCTGCAGAGAGCATTGTTTCTTTCCCGGTAAATTTGGACGGGACACGAACCTTACCATTTACAACACCTGTGACAGGAGTTGTGACACGCAAATCTTTACGGGCAAGGATCATCTCGGCTTTCGCTGCTATTCCGGGAAATGCATGTGATGTGGGGACTTATGGCCAGGCAGAGGATTATTCGGTGTATTTTAATTGCACGCTACTGGTGACACTGACTTCCGGAACGCTTACGGGTAGTTTGCCGGCAGCCATTAATTGTGCGAATCCTGGTGATACTATCCGGATTAGTGCTTCACTGGCAAATCAGTCTATTCTTATCGGATCATCACCTCTCACGCTGCCTAAAAATCTTGTTTTCATAGGTCTTGGTGCGAATACGAATATCACTACTGCTTCCGCTTCGCAAATCTTTACTGTCAACGCAGGAGTCAATGCAGAGTTTCAGAATCTTATCATCACTGCCGGTACATCATTGACTTCAGGTGCGATACTCAATAATGGTAATCTTAAATTGAACAATGTCAATATTCACCGGAATACAGGTGTGTCGAATGCGACATTGATCCGAAATACACCAGGGGCGACGAATACAATGGTGGGGATGAGTTTTATTTGGAACTGAGGTGTTACTTTTTTTTCCGCAAAAAAAGTAACCATGCTTCGACCTGCAACACTCAACCTTGGGCTACAGCTCAGCAACCAATGCTCGTCCCTCAAAAAACTCGCCTTGAGAAAGGTGCATTTATTTTGCACCGGGTTTGCTTTCTCGCTTAATCGTTTTTCTAATCCTTTTCTAGTAAGATGCTTTTTCCCTATTGAGACTTGTTATTGCATGAAAAAGTCATTCAAGCGCTCAGACAATTTTGAGGGACCGGATTATAGATAATTCGAAATGAAAACGATTTGGGAACTTTCGATCCTGAAAGGATCAAATGTCATTAGCCGTGGGTGAAACCAATTTACCCCTATGCTTCGACCAACTCTACTCATCCACATGCTACAGCTCAGCAACCATCCCCTATGCTTCGACCCGCTCTTCTCCTCCTTGTGCTACAGCTCAGCAACCAGGGGACCCTTTTCATTTTTTAAATTTTTTTGAACATTGATGAATGTAAAAATTCGATCCTGAAAGGATCAAATGTCATTAGCCGTGGGTGAAATCCACGGAATATGGAATGGCGGAAAATCCAACCCTGAATGGGTTGAATAAAAATCTGTTTCAATTTATGAATCAGTATCAACATTAATGAACTACAGTTATTTATTCAACCCCTTCAGGGTTGATAATTGTCGTGAATCCTTATCCCGGGGGTTTCACCCCCGGCTAATAATGTTAAAGTCTTTCAGACTTAGTATTAAAGTCTTTCAGACTTAGTATTAAAGTCTTTCAGACTTAGTATTAAAGTCTTTCAGACTTAGTATTAAAGTCTTTCAGACTTAGTATTAAAGTCTTTCAGACTTGGGATTCAAAAAAGAGTCCTCTTAATTTAGCTGTGTTGCAGGAATATTTCTGAATGAAGATACAAAATTGATGAATCGATCAAGTTCGTTAATCGTCGTTGGAATGCCGACGGCGACGCGGACAGCGCCCCTGTTGATGCCAAACATGCTTGACTTAACTTCAAACGTACATTGATAGGAAGGGTCCTGTAAATTGAAAAACCAATTCAGATTCTCAGTTGTGATTTCATTCATGACCTCATCGATACCGGGATTGCAGAAGCAGCCGCTGCGGATATTTATTTTGCATTCATTGGCTTTTTCCTGAATCGTATCATAGGGATAGGCTTTCCCGTTATCATCAATGACATTCATGGAAATTGTACCGCCTACATTTTGATTGTCATGAGGGCCATAGAGATTGACGACATGAATGCCGTTACTATGTTTTAGATCATCCAGCTTATCATAGAGATATTGACGCAATGATTTTACCCTGGCACTTATTTTTTTCATCCCCACCTGCGAAAGAAATTCCAATCCGTTGATCACTGCAGGAAACGACAAGAAATCGATTGTTCCATTTTCAAATCGCCTTGACATGCTGGACGAAAGGATTTTGTTGTTGGTTAATGCGGAAGCTATTTCAACAGTACCTCCGGCAAATCCTCTTTTGATGAGTTTGGTGAAACTTGTTTTTTTGATAAGCAACGCCCCGATCCCGGTAGGAAAACCAAACATTTTATAAAAGGATAAAACAACAAAGTCCGGTTTGTATATAGACAGATCCAGGATCGATGTAGGTACATAAGCAGCCGCATCGAGAAGCACATCCCATCCCAGGTCCTGTGCAGTTTTGATCCAGTTTAAATCATGTTGTACGCCAGATACGTTGGATTGAGCAGGAAATGCAAACAGATTATTTGCTCCCTCAGGTTTATCCTTTAAGTGTTCTAACATGTGGTCCACAGGTATTCTCAAATCACGCCTTTGAACTTCACACACCGAATAACCATTTTTATTTGGTAAATACTCACGGATGCCGATCACAGAATTATGGTTGTCTGCCAAAACAAGATATTGGCTAGCGTCAGTGAACTGATAACTTTCTCCGATCAGCTTAATGCCCATTGAAGCATTCTGTGTAAACACAACTTCATAATCATCCGAGGCATTGAAAAACTCAAGAATCCTTATCCTGGTTTGGTTTTCGTATGAGGAAGATCTCTCTGAGGCCGGATTGGTTGAATGGGGGTTACCTAAGTTTCCATGGCGGATTAAATTGGAATAATTCTTCACCAAAGAATCCGGGTACAAACCTGAACCTGTGTAGTCCAGGTAGACTTCATCTATTGAGTCTAAGCGGCCGAACTCTTTTTTGCGGAGGTGTTCGAAGTAATGATCTACTTTGAAAGGTGGCAGATCCTGAGGTAGTAATTCCTGTGAAGCTGTTTTTGATTTCAAGTGAGCAGGTTTTTGAAAAGCGTGAGTAAAATACAGAAATATTTGGGCAGATTGATTGTCCCATCGAATTCTGCGAAATCTCTCCCCTAATGCTTCGACCAGCTTACTCGCATCCTTGTGCTACAGCTCAGCAACCGGGTCAATCAGGTATCGGCAATAGGCAATACAATTTTGGAAAAATAAATTAGTGTTAATTGGCGGAATTAGCGGCGATAAAAACAATAGGCAATAAGCAATAGGCAAAAAAGCAAAAGCGCGGAGAATTAAATTAGTGATAATTCGTGGCGAAAAAAAATTGAATTTATTTTGGAATTTTCACCATATCACCTTAATTTCATTTTCGAAAACAATTTTAATTCACCTTTGAAAATCACCGGTTGTCATGGGTATCACTATCTATTATCGCGGGAGGCTCCGCTCTATGGAGCAATTGCCTGCACTGGTCGAAGAGACCAAAAATATTTGTAAGCGTATCGGCTGGGAATATGAGTTAATTCACCGTAGCTATGAGGTACCTATTCAGGGTATTGCTTTTGAGCCGAAGGGTAGTCATGCAGTCTGGATGACTTTTAATGATGACGGTGAACTCATCACACCATATGATTATGTCGAATTTGGAAAGGACCTTGATAAAAATTACCAGGCGGACACGAAAACGCATTTTGCAGGTGCTGAAACACATATGAAGATTGTCGAATTGATCCGCTATCTCAGCATTATATATTTTTCAGCATTCGGCATGTATGATGAAAGTCAGTACTGGCAGACGCGCAACAAAGCGATCTGTGAAAAAGAATTTGATATCATGGAACGGTGGGTCCGCCAGTTGATTGGCCGTCTCGATGAACTGGATGGTCGTATCGGCGAGATCGGAGAAGCCGGTGAGATCATGGATGAGCGTATCCATGATTTGATGATGAGCATGCCCTGGGAAGATCTGGCAGAGCATTTGTGTACGCCAAGACCGGAGCCTGAAGTGATGAGTAACCTGGATAATTGAAGAAGATCAAAGGACCAAAGACCCATGACCAAAGCAACACTCACAACTTACTTCTTACAACTGACGAGGATTGCTAAGCTTAAGAAATGTATTATGTTGTCGGACTTTTATCTATTCCGGCATTTTTTAAAATTGAAAGGAATGTGCCTTTTTTCAAATCCCTTCCCTGATGAACAGGGACTGATGCAGTTTCCTTTGTTGCAGGATTATAAAAGATTTGATGTGAACCCCTGCTTCGTTTAAAGATAAACCCATTCTGTTCAAGTATTTTTATCAGGTGCCAGGGTGATAAGTTCACTTGGCTGGAAGATTGAGATTATACTCCAGAAGGTTAGTGTCATCTGGAATAGGCTCGCCATGATCTTTCAACTCTTCAATGTAGAGTTCAATAGCTTCCTTTGCCATAGTTATAGCTTCGTCTATGTCTTCACCATACGTGATACAGCCTGGTAATGCAGGAACCAAAACGGTATACCCACCCTCAGGTTCTTTTCGAAGAAGTAATCGATAATTGTACTGCATAGGTTTAAAGTTACTTTTTTTAGAGGAAAAAGAACTTTTACCGAGAGCAGAATAATTTTGAAAATATAATAGGTGTTAATTCGTGTAATTAGTGGCGAAAAAAACAATTGGCAATAAGCAATAGGCAATCAGCAATAGTCAAAAAGTAAAGAGAATTAAATCTCCGTAAATCAGCGAAATTTGTGGCGATTTTCGGTAGTGGATTTCTACGAAATCTCCACCCCTAGGGTTTAGATGATCACCACCATCCTTGAATAAAAGCCAATTCCTTTATCAATTTTTACAAAATATACTCCTGCCGCCAACTGACCAACGGGTATTGAAAATAAATTTATTTCCTCCTCTTCACCCCAAACCACCTTCCCCCAGACATCCATCAAACTAACATTAACATGTCCTGTTTCATGATGCCCAAAATCTACCATGAGCCAATCACTTGCCGGATTAGGATAAATTTTGACCCTTTCTAAAAGATCTCCATAAGCAGTTGCTGAGCTGCCAATTATTTCCACCTTATCTGTCCCTGTACATCCATTCGCATCCGTCACTGTGACAGAATAAACATCATCCTGGCTAACTGTGATCGATGACGTCGTCTCTCCTGTAGACCATAAATAGGTGAGGCCAAGCCCCGCAGCATTCAACACCGTATCAGCCCCGTTGAGATAAATAATATCATCGCCTAAATCAACTACAGGATTTGGAACAACTGTCACCATCAATGCATTTGAAGTAGTCGAACATCCATTCACAGTGGTGATGACACAAGTGTAATTGCCGGTTTCGGTAACTACTAATGTTGCGCTTGTATCGCCTGGAATGTCGGCTCCATTCTTTCGCCATTGATACTCAAAACCATACTGACTGGCGGGAGCAGTCAAAGTAACATCTTCTCCTTCACAGATTGTAGTCGTCCCGCTCGCAGCAATGTGAGTCGATCCGTTGACATCAAAATATTTTTCATACACATTTCCCAGGAATGTTGTCTGGAATGTCCATCTGCCCGTTGGTGAATTGGCAGGTAAGGCGTCATACCAATACCAGAATGAAGCCGGATAGAATGCATCAAAAGTTTGATCCCATAGCAGGTAGACAGAATTGTCGGGCCGCATTACTTTATATATTACATGCTGGCCTGCCAATTGATCCCGGTAATAGGCTGCATAATATACTCCATCACCAATGCAGAACTGGTTTTTTTCATTTATCGTTTCGATCTCTGGGCATGTAGGTAAAACAGGAGGAGCATTATGAGTGCGCATTGCATTCAGGCCGGAATCATAATAGGGCCGCTGATTGATCCACCATGATTCGTTATTCATCGAATTACAATTACCGGTATAGGGATCAATGAGTGATCCGCCGGGTTCATATACTTCGAAATGCAAATGCGGCGCGGTAGAACTGCCTGAACTTCCTACGATCCCTAAATATTCGCCAGTGACCACGGAATCGCCAACCGACTTATTGGTCAGTGATCCATTTTTCATGTGACCATACCAGGCTATGGAACCATCAGCATGTTGCACATCAACCGAATTCCAATCCAGGTTATTGAATGCGCAATTTTTATCAAAATTCCCATCGCTTTTATATACGATGATCCCGGGTGCAGCGGCTACCACTTTCACCTGTTCGTGTTCCATTTTATACCATGAAAAAGGCCATAGAAACATATCTGTACCCCTGTGATTATACCCTGAACCCAAATCATAGGTTCGGTTGCCACAATTAAAATCCAACACCTTATTTGGATACGATGTATCCTGATCCACATAGTTGGCGATGCCGTGGACATCAAAATCATTGAGTCCATTATTTTGTGCTAATGGCCATGCAAATAATGTGGTGAAAGCACGCTTACTAACTTGAGGAAGAATGCCGATGGCGCGCAGGCTATCCTGGTTCTTCTTAATTTCTTTTTCAATGGCGGTATGTTGTGCGGGAGTAATGCACGGCCCGCTTCGGTCGGGGATGTAGTATCCAAAACCGGGATTGGATTGTGCGTGAAGGGGAGTGAGGCTAAGGCTAAGGCTAATGCCTACGCAAAATAGCTTCGGCATCCGAATAATGCCTACGCAAAATAGCTTCGGCATCCGAATAATGCCTACGCAAAATAGCTTCGGCATCCGAATAATGCCTACGCAAAATAGCTTCGGCATCCGAATAATGCCTACGCAAAATAGCTTCGGCATCCGAAGAAGGAAAGAATATTTAGTCAACATAATCTTCAAATTTGCAGTGTAAAAATTTTTACAATGTTAGTGCAAAGGAATGATGGGTGAAGCAGTTGAGCTATCGCACAAAGATGTGAATTGGAGGTACGAATTACGATTTATGAATTACAACTTTCTCTACCCCTATGCTTCGACCAACTCCACTAATCCTCGTTCTATGGTTCGACTTGCTTAACTCATCCTTGGGCTACAGCTCACCAACCGCAGCTCAGCAACCAGGGGACCCTTTTTCATTTTTAAATTTTTTTGAACATTGATGAATGTAAAAATTCGATCCTGAAATGATCAAATGTCATTAGCCGTGGATGAAACCCACGGAAAATGGAATAGTAGAAAATCCAACCCTGCAGGGGTTGAATAAAAATCTGTTTCAAATCATAAAACAGAATCGCCATTCATGGATCATTCATGGACGTCGTTCATTTGTTCAACCCCTGGTTGCTGAGCTGTAGCAAAAGGATGTGGTTGACAGGTCGAAGCACAGGGTTGAAAATTATCGTGATCCCTTATTCCGCGGGTTTCACCCCCGGCTAATAATGTTAAAGTCTTTCAGACTTAAGATTCAACTATTTTTAGCCCCTACTTTTTTTTCAAAAATATTGTCCCATGTGTTCTGCGCAACTCCGGGGTCATAGGGAGTGTCAACAACTCACAACTTATGCTTCACGGCAGTTGCTGAGCTGCTCGCACTGAGCCGGGTGAGTGAAAAGATGAGTGTGTCGAAATGTAGCACAAAGTTGAGCGCAAGTATTGTTGGCCACTCGTTACTCGTCATTCGTTATTTGTTGCTTTTTTTTCCAACATTGTCATCCGTTCCTCGAGCACGGATAGCTTCTCTCCATATTCTTTCTTCATGTCTTCATTTTCCTTTTTCAGATCCATGATCATATCCTGTTGCTCCTGTACTGCTTTCACGAGCGGCACGACGAATTCTGCATAACGGAGTCCGTATAGGCCGCCATCAATCTTCGGTGCATCAACACCACTGAATGCATATCCAAGGGAATGCGCAGCAGCTTCCACATCTTGTGCAATAAATCCCGACATGCGCATGGATTCAATATCATGCTTCCCGACCCATTCATGCGTATCGATCTGATGGCCGCCTAATTGCTGTTGAGCGTCAGGGTCCAGGTAATAGGTGACAGGCTCCAGCTTTTCAATAAAGTCAAGACCGGGTACATCATGCTGAATATCTTTTTTTATTCGGCGGTCTGAATAGGTCGTCCATTCGACCTCGCCTCCGATTGAAGTGACTGCAAAATTTCCGATGCGTACCTGATTGTTGGCATCAGGTTGGGCATTGAAACCGAGTGCGGTAGCATTGTTATAGGTTCCGGATTGAAATGCATATGCGCCAAAGCCTGAGGCACCGTAACCTCCCGTGAACTCGTTTAATGTATTATAGCCCATAGCCGTATTGTCTGCACCTGAAGAATTATTCTGAAGCGAAAAAATACCAACTGCACTGTTCTGATAGCCTGCATTGTTATTTAACATAGCAAAATAACCGAGAGCTACATTTTCATTGCCTGTTGTGTTCTGACTTAAAGCAGATGGACCCACGGCCAGGTTTTTTGTGCCATTCGTATTGTTCAATAAGGCATCATTTCCTAACGCCGTATTTAAGTTTTGGGTGGTATTGAATCTCAACGCGTGATTTCCGATAGCAAGGTTATCTGCTCCTGTTGTATTGGATTCAAGAGCGCTGCTGCCGAATGCAATATTCTGACCGGCTGTGGAATTGCTCAGCGCATTGTTTCCCATGGCGACATTGTTTGCTCCGGCGACATTAGCTTGTAATGCGCGATATCCGACAGCGATATTATTGTAACCTATGGTATTCTGGACCAATGAAAAGTAACCAATGCCTACATTATTGTCGCCTTGTATGTTTTGAGAAAGAGCAGATGGCCCGATCGCAACATTAGCAGCCCCCAGTGTATTGCTCATCAATGCATCATTACCGATCGCCATATTCAGGTTAGGGGTCGTATTGGATTTTAATGCGTTATTGCCTATAGCCATATTATCATGTCCTGAAGTATTGGATTGAAGCGCATTGGTACCCATAGCCAGGTTTTGAATGGCTGTTGAATTTTGAAGCGCGTTGAGGCCTATGGCCACGTTATTTGTTCCGGCGACATTTGTTTTAAGCGCATAGTTTCCAATGGCAATATTGCCGGTGTTTAAAGTGTTTTGCAGCGCCTGGTAGCCGATGGCCAGGTTATCATCATTAGTGAGATTCATTTCCAGTGCCTGCTGACCGATTGCCAGATTTCGGTAACCAGTGGTTTGACTCAACAATGCATTATTTCCGATTGCTATGTTATAATGCTTACCCTCATGTTGCAATGCCTGGTAACCAATTGCTACATTATTCGTACCTCCGTTGCCAAGTTCCATCGCATGCTCACCCATGGCTACATTATTGGAACCCCCGGTATTTTGAGCCATGGCCATGTTTCCGATTGCCAAATTGGAATTGCCTAATGAATTGAATTGTAAAGCATTATTTCCAATCGCAAGATTGTGAATGCCATCCACATTCATATTCAGAGCCGCTATCCCAAGAGCAACGTTATTATTACCGGTCGTATTCGCAGTAAGTGCTGAATTCCCAATAGCAACATTATTAGTTCCGCTTGTATTGGCAACCATGCTATAGGGACCGATAGCAAGATTTGGTCCTGCCGTGCTATTTGACAATGAAGCATAGCCAATGGCAAGGTTATTCGAACTGGTTGTGTTTTGAGACAATGCATTTTCGCCGATAGCAATGTTGAGGGCCCCTGTTGTATTCAATTTCAATGCTGATATGCCGAGGGCCATATTGTAACTCCCTGAAGTAGTTGAAAGCATTGCGTTATTGCCAATAGCTACATTATTTATAGCTGTTGTATTCGCTTTTAATGCAGATGGTCCGATGGCCAGCAGATTGTTGCCGGATGTATTTGCCATCAGGGCATTCAAACCAATTCCTAAATTTCCGGAACCTCCCTGATTTGCCGTCAGTGAATTGTTTCCAATGGCGAGATTTGACGATGATTGGTTAGCTAATAATGCATTCATACCAATAGCCATATTATTACCCGTGGTGGTATTCTGCAACAAAGAATTATATCCAATCGCCAGGTTACCGCTGCCAGTAGTGTTGGAAGTCAATGCATATTCACCAAAAGCTGTATTTAAATTAGCTGTGTTATTTTTTAACGCGCTGATACCTATCGCAAGATTGTCTCCAATACTATAGTTTTCCAACCTGTCCTGCACCATCCTCCATTTCTCTGAACCGTTTATGTTAAAATGAATGATATCCTCATTAGGGGATTGCTCAGTCTCCACCAGCGTTTTGTTGTCGGCATCATGGATCGAAGAATCATCACCTGATCTCAAGGGCAACCAACCGGAGGCGGTGTAATAACAATAAGTTTGCAGGTTAGTATCATAGACGAGCAGGCTGATCGCCGGCGAAACCATAGCAAGCCTTTGGGCTGTATTCATGCGGGGAATAAGCAATCCTTTATTTGCAGAAGAAATGTCCAGTAGCGCACTTGCATCCGGTGGAGCACCGGTTGCATTGATGGAAATGGATTGTGCTTTAACAAGGGAAAATGTAAGCACGCAAACAAACAGGACAGCTAGGCACCGGATGATGGTTATGCCAGGATTTTTTTGGCAGAGGGAAAATGACGCTTCATTTGGTTTCATGAGTTCGGACTTTTTCAAACTCCCGGTCAATCCGACTGACATTGCGCTGAAAAAAACAGGTGATGGCGATGGTGAGCAGGATCGTGCACATAATAATGATCCAGATCAGTCGCTTCCAGGCGGTCAGAGGTTGAACGGAGTTTGTGTTTTGCATAAAAAAAATGTCGATGCAAAACTTCAACCTGCGCCTCACAAAACCTATTTTTACCTATGGACAATCTTATGGACACAGGGCGGACAAAAGTATGGACAGGCGAATAACGAATAACAAATGACGAATGACGAATAACGAATAACGAATAACGAATGACGAATAACGAATAACGAATAACGAATAACGAATAACGAATAACGAATAACGAATAACGAATAACGAAGTGCGAATAACGAAAAGTGGAAAACAAATATTGAAAAGTGAGTAGCACCGTTTGTGCTGAACTTCAGGGACAAGGGAATTTACGATTTACGAATTACGAATTACGATTTTACTCACTACTCACCACTCACTACTCACTAAATCAATGAAATCAGTTCGTCCAGGCTTCCTTCCTCGGGAAGGTTAATTTTTTTCCTCAACCTGTATCGGGACTTGCGGATGGAGTCAGGACTGATGCCCAGCACCTGCGCCATGTCATTGACCGGAAGCTGGAGTTTTGTCAGGGCAAGAAGGCGCATTTCAGCCGGTGTGAGATCACCGAACTTTTCACGCAATCTGACCAGGAAGCCAGGATAAACGGTATCAAAAAGCTGGCGGAAATGACGCCAATGTTCCTCTGTGAGGATGGGCGTGTGCATGAGGCTGCTGATGCTGACCGAACGCTCGTCTGACGAAACAAATCCGCTTTCTTTCATGCGTTCCATTTCTGCCTGGAAAGCCTGGATCATGTTATTCTTTTCCAACAGCGAACTTGTATATCTCGACAATTCCTCCTGTGCGCGGGCCAGGTTGTCAAGTGCTGTTCGACGCTTAAGCATGATCCGTGTGATGAATAAAATAGCGATGCCGGCGCAAAGGATCAGGATGATGATGAGGCCGTTGCGCATGACGACCTGGCGGTCGCGTGCTGCGGTGAGCAATTTGACATCTGCATCATATTTGGCCATCTGCACTTTGATCTCCGCCTGGTCCAATACTTTTTTATCCATGACCAGGTCCTTTCGTTTTTTCAATGCCTGCAGTGAGTCGGCATATAAAACAGCCTGGTTGTATTCTTTTTTAAGTTTATAATATTTGAAAACGTTCGTGTAATAATTGATGCCTGACTCAAGATCAAATGTGTCGCGATGGACGCCGGAATATTTTAAATATTCGGTGGCTGTCTGTGCATGTCCTTCCTGCAATTCAATGCTCGCAAGGAGTGATGCTGCATTGGCAGCGCTGCCTAGGAATCCTGCCCGGATGCTACCCTCGTAATCCCGCAGGAGATAAGGTTTTGCTTCTGCTGATTGTCCGCGTGTAAACAGGATTTCACCCATGTTGCCATCCATCAGGCACATCCAGAAGCTGTCGCGGTGCATCGCTGCATATGTCCTGGAGAGTGTGAGGTAGTGCATCGCGGAATCATATTGTGTGAGTTTCGAAAAACACAGGCCGATCGTATTGAAGGTTTGATAATCAAAGCCGGGAGAGGACCTGGGTGCGGGCATGCGCAGCCCTGCGCGCAGATAACGGATGCAGTTTTCGATGTCGCCAAATTTGTAAAAGCTGTTTCCGAGGTTTCGATGCAGGATCATGCCTATGACCGGGTCCGGCCAGTTTATTTTCTCCAACTCATCATAATGCTTCAGCATCAACTCCATGCCTGCTCCGAAATCACTGAGCTCAAATCGTTTGTAGCCATTCATAAAACCGGTTTCGAGCATCTCTGTATCCCAGCCTTTATTTTGTGCATCTTGTCGAAAGGTTTCTATGGTCCTGTAGAGTGAATCCGTCGAGGGATAGATATCATGATTTACCTTATGGAGGAATCGCAAGGACCAGGCGAGTTTCGCCAATTCCATTTCATGTTGTGCAAGCATTGCCTGTTCGGCGTACTGTAGTTGGGTGAGCACGGTATCGATGCCATGTTTAAAGCGAATGTTGATGTACCAGTCGTACAGGGCGAACTGCAGGTCTGCTTTGGGCCATGATTCAGTTGCCTGTGGTGAAGTTTGGTGATGCACTTTTTCAACCTGTTTCTGCAAGAAAGGCAGCAAAGTGTCCGCCTGGCCTGAACAGGGAAAGGCGTAGAGGCTGAGGAGAAACAGGATGAGGGACAGGTTGCGCATGGATAGTGAGTGAAAATACAACAATGGGCTTGGTTGGACCGGGGCAATAAGCAATAAGCAATAGGCAATGAGCAATAGGCAATAAGCAATAAGCAATATGCAATGGGCAATATGCAATACGCAATACAATTTTGGAAAATGATATTAGCGTTAATTAGTGGAATTAGTGGCGAAAAAGTGAAGGGAAATTAATCTGAGAAAATACTTCGACTTGCCTTACTCAACCTCGTGCTATGGTTCGACTTGCTGTTATTCAACCTTGTGCTATGGTTCGACTTGCTTGTTCACATCCTTGTGCTATGGTTCGACCTGCTTGTGCACATCCTTGTGCTATGGTTCGACCTGCTTGTGCACATCCTTGTGCTATGGTTCGACCTGCTTGTGCACATCCTTGTGCTATGGTTCGACCTGCTTGTGCACATCCTTGTGCTATGGTTCGACCTGCTTGTGCACATCCTTGTGTTATGGTTCGACCTGCTTGTGCACATCCTTGTGCTATAGTTCGACCTGCTTGTGCACATCCTTGTGCTACAGCTCACCAACCGCAGCTCACCAACCGCAGCTCACCAACCGCAGCTCACCAGCCGCAGCTCAGAAATCTATTTCCGGAATACACTTTAGGAATACATCTAAGTGTACGCTACGAGCAAAACGAAATGTATGGCTTAGCAGTCCCTGTTCCGATATCTCACTGGTAATGATAGACCGTGGTATCCGCCAATGCTCCCATTGCATCATGGGTGACATACGAATTGACATAACCATCTGCATCAAGATGATATAGGTAACTATATTCATAGCTGATATGCGAACCAGGAGCAAAAATGCCGAAGCTGTGATTAGTGAGGTGTCTGGAAGATTTACCTGTCCAACTGGTCGTGGGTTCTAATATTTTATAGAAATCGATTTGCAATTTATCTTCCAATTGTTTGCTGTATTCAAACTGGATGGTCAGATACAGCGTGTCATGGCTGAACCATTCCATTTTGGTGAGATCTCCGTTGCTCCAGTAGTATTTGTATGTCCAGAATTCACCATCGGTTTGAATATTGGTGCGCCGGGTCATGAAACCATCCGTATTGTATTCAACAGTGTAGGCAGCCGCATAGGGATCAGCGCTGGGATAACTAAAATCGCCGGTACCTGAGATTATATTTCCATCAGCATTCAAATTGTATGAAATATCAGCGACTACACGGTTTTCGGAATTGCGGAACTCGGAGAGATGAAGTTGATTACCATTGGCGGTGTAAGTGGTTACATCATCACCTTCTGTTTCGCGTATGATCTGTCCACTTTCATTGAAAGTGAAAAACGTCCTGTCCCCACTGATGGCATTTTCAATATAATCTAATACTTTCTTATGGGCAGGGTTATTGTTATCGTCTTTGTTGCACGAAACCAGTGCCAGGAGGAGGAGGAAGAGTGTAAATAGTGTGAGATTCTTATTCATGATTTGGGTTTGTGTTGGAAAAATAAGGGAAAAAGTAATATGAAAGGTAGAAAGGCGGAAGGGAGGATATGGTTCTAACTTCAAGTCTTTTTGCCAGGAAGGTTTCCATTTCGCCTTTGCCCTTGACATTAATTTTTCGTCTTGAAAATGAAGATGAATTCATTTTGATCTTTCAGGGCCTCGTTAGTACTAAGAAAAAATTGCACAAATTCCGGATCGGAAGCTGCTTCCATGCGGCTGGCTGTATTCACAGTGTCACCCCACAGATCATAAATGAATTCCCGTACACCGATGACCCCCGCAGATTGTGCAAACTTCTTATTTCGTTGTTCCTTGTTCTGAATTCAAAAGACTTCTGAATTCGTAATTCGTTGTTCATTATTCGTTATTCTCTTCGTTGTGCTACGAATAATTGGGGTCAATCTTTTCAAATACGCTCCCTGATCCCCATTTTTTCGAAACGAAGAGAAGAAAAATTGGGGACGCGAAGCGGGGGCAAAGGGAGCAACGGGGGAGGATATTAAAATATCATTAATGAAAATGAATTTTCTACCCTACTTAAACAGAGCAAGGTATTCATGAAACTTGTACATCCGGTTTCGACTCAGGTTAGTGATTTCTTTAAGAATTTTTTGCTGTTCCATTCCTTCGATTAAATCATTAGCGGCTTTTTTACTCAACCTCGTTACCTGCATCACATCATTTGCATTCATGTAGGGATTGGCAAATAAGTGTTGGAGAAGTACAATGGCTTTAGCACTCCTTCTGCCCAGGTGAGCATAAATTTTTTCTTCAGTTTTTGTTTTCAGTTTCAGGATGGCATTCAGCGTATTGATGGCTTCAGTGGCAGATTGGTCCAGACCAACGAGAAAATATTTAAGCCATTGGAGCATATCATTTTTTGCGCGTACACGGGTGAGATTATCATAGTATAAGGTCTTATTCTTTTCAAAAAAAGTGGAAACATATAAAATAGGTTTGTCCAGTAAGCCGTAGTTGACCAGGGATAGAGTGATGAGCAACCGCCCGATCCGGCCGTTGCCATCGAGAAAGGGGTGAATCGTTTCAAATTGGTAATGTGCAATTCCAATTCGAATCAGTGCAGGAACACTGATTTGATTGTTGTGAATAAATTTTTCAAGATCCCCCATCAGATCATGGATATATGAATGGTGCGGCGGTATATACTGAGCATCACTCAAACTTCTTCCCCCTATCCAGTTTTGGCTTGTTCTGAATTCGCCTGGTGATTTGGTTTCCCCGCGAACACTTTGAAGCAGAATTTCATGTGTTTCTTTTATTAACCTGGAGGAGACAGGAAGCTTATCGAGTTTATGAATGGCATGGTTGAGTGCACGGATATAATTCCTGACTTCCTGCCAATCCTGGCGATGGTCCGGTGATATTTCTTTTTCAGGCAAGAGGGCTTCTTCCATATTGGTTTGAGTACCCTCAATGCGGCTGGATAAAACAGCTTCCTTGGCGATATGTAATTGAATGAACAAATCGATATCCGGTACTAATTTTGAAAATGTGTTCAATTGACCAAGGCTGACCGCTGCTTTTTCTAAAAGGAGATTGATCTCAGGTGTTGTCCATAACCAAATATCATTTATATAACCAGGAACGAAAAATGAATAACCAGAGCCTTTTTCGTGGAATCCTGCCTTGAATTTTTCAACTATAATGGACATAGTATAGAAGTGTAAAAGTAATCCAAAGATAAGCCATAGATTACTTTTAACCAATAAAATAATCTATAATAGTGGTGAAGATTATTTTATGGATCGAAGAGAATATTTAATATATATAGTAACCACATTTTCAATAAGAAACACTCGATGCCGCCTCACGCCTCTCGACTGAAGGCTCACGATTATAATTGGGGGCAATCTTTTCAAATGCACTCCCTTATCCCCATTTTTTCGAAACGAAGAGAAGAAAAATTGGGGACGCGAAGCGGGGGCAAAGGGAGTCTGCGAATAATTGGGGTCAATCTTTTCAAATACGATCCCTGATCCCCATTTTTTCGAAACGAAGAGAAGAAAAATTGGGGACGCGAAGCGGGGGCGAAGGGAGTGTGCGCTGCGAATAATATACCTATTGCTTCGGGCTTTCTTTACCTTTCTTGTATGAACCTTTTTACCCCCGCTTAGCAGTCCCTGTTCCGATATCTCACTGGTAATGATAGACCGTGCTATCCGCCAATCCTCCCACTGCATCATGGGTGACATACGAAGTGATATAACCATCTGCATCAAGATGATATAGGTAACCATAATCATAGCTGATATGCGAACCAGGAGCAAAAATGCCGAAGCTGTGATCAGGGAGGTGTTTGGAAGATTTACCGGTCCAACTAGTTGTGGGTCGTAATAATTTATAGACATCGATTTGCAATTTATCTTCCAATTGTTTGCTGTATTCAAACTGGATGGTCAGATACAGCGTGTCATGGCTGAACCATTCCATTTTGGTGAGATCTCCGTTGCCCCAGTAGTATTTGTATGTCCAGAATTCACCATCGGTTTGAATATTGGTGCGCCGGGTCATGAAACCATCCGTATTGTATTCAAAAGAGTAGGCAGCCGCATAGGGATCAGAGCTGGGATAAGTAAAATCGCCGGTACCTGAGATTATATTTCCATCAGCATTCAAATTGTATGAAATATCAGCGACTACACGGTTTTCGGAATTGCGGAACTGGGAGAGATGAAGTTGATTGCCATTGGCGGTGTACGTGGTTACATCATCACCTTCTGTTTCGCGTATGATCTGTCCACTATCATTGAAGGTGAAAAACGTCCTGTCCCCACTGATTGCATTTTCCATATAATCTAATACTTTCTTATGGGCAGGGTTATTGTTATCGTCTTTGTTGCACGAAACCAGCGCCAGGAGGAGGAGGAGAAGTGTAAATAGTGTGAGATTCTTATTCATGATTTGTGTTTGTGTTGGAAAAATAAGGGAAAAAGTAATATGAAAGGTAGAAAGGCGGAAGGGAGGATCGTCCCCAAATATTCTTCGTGAAAAGATTGTTTCCCCCGCTGCGCGTCCCCAAATATTCTTCGCTGCGCTGCGAATAATTGGGGTCAATCTTTTCAAATTCTGCTTTCTCCCTGATCCCCATTTTTTCGAAACGAAGAGAAGAAAAATATTCTTTGTGAAAAGATTGTTTCCCCCGCTGCGCGTCCCCAAATATTCTTCTCTGCGCTGCGAATAATTGGGGTCAATCTTTTCAAATACCTCCCTGATCCCCATTTTTTCGAAACGAAGAGAAGAAAAATTGGGGACGCGCAGCGGGGGCAAAGGGAGTGTGGGCAGCGAATAATCGGGGGCAATCTTTTTTATTTTGACGATGATTCAGAATCCCCTTAATTTAAGTAGTGAAAACAGAGTTGAATATTATTGAATTCACCATAAAACCAGTTGATTATGAGAAGAAGAAATATGCACCTCAATGCATCCCCTATCATTTTTAAACATGCTCAGGAATTAAGGGATAAGGAAACTGAAGCTGAAAAAATACTTTGGATTTACTTATGCAACAAACAAATGGAGGGAATGCATTTCCGAAGGCAGCACCCGGCGCGTAAATTTGCTATTGATTTCTATTCTAATGAAATAAAACTTGGGATTGAAGTCGATGGAGAGTATCATGAAACAAGGGAACAAAAATTTTATGACGAAGACCGTGACGAAATCCTGGAATCATATGATTTTGTCCTTCTACGCTTCACGAATGATCAGGTGATTAATTCTACTCAATCTGTCTTAGATGAGATAAGGAGAACAATCCGATTACTCAAAAAATTTTATTCTGAATGATAATGTTTACTCCCTGATCTCCATTTTTTCTTCGTGAAAAGATTGTTTCCCCCGCTGCGCGTCCCCAAATATTCTTCGCTGCGCTGCGAATAATTGGGGTCAATCTTTTCAAATTCTGCTTTCTCCCTGATCCCCATTTTTTCGAAACGAAGAGAAGAAAAATTGGGGACGCGCAGCGGGGGCAAAGGGAGTGTGGGCAGCGAATAATCGGGGGCAATCTTTTTTATTTTGACGATGATTCAGAATCCCCTTAATTTAAGTGGTGAAAACAGAGTTGAATATTATTGAATTCACCATAAAACCAGTTGATTATGAGAAGAAGAAATATGCACCTCAATGCATCCCCTATCATTTTTAAACATGCTCAGGAATTAAGGGATAAGGAAACTGAAGCTGAAAAAATACTTTGGATTTACTTATGCAACAAACAAATGGAGGGAATGCATTTCCGAAGGCAGCACCCGGCGCGTAAATTTGCTATTGATTTCTATACTAATGAAATAAAACTTGGGATTGAAGTCGATGGAGAGTATCATGAAACAAGGGAACAAAAATTTTATGACGAAGACCGTGACGAAATCCTGGAATCATATGATTTTGTCCTTCTACGCTTCACGAATGATCAGGTGATTAATTCTACTCAATCTGTCTTAGATGAGATAAGGAGAACAATCCGATTACTCAAAAAATTTTATTCTGAATGATAATGTTTACTCCCTGATCTCCATTTTTTCTTTGTGAAAAGATTGTTTCCCCCGCTGCGCGTCCCCAAATATTCTTCGCTGCGCTGCGAATAATTGGGGGCAATCTTTTCAAATACGCTCCCTGATCCCCATTTTTTCGAAACGAAGAGAAGAAAAATTGGGGACGCGAAGCGGGGGCAAAGGGAGTCTGCGAATAATTGGGGTCAATCTTTTTAAATACGCTCCCTGATCCCCATTTTTTCGAAACGAAGAGAAGAAAAATTGGGGACGCGAAGCGGGGGCAAAGGGAGTGTCACGCCTCACGATGGACTAATGCTTTCCATCCGGAGTCTGCTTGCTTTTTGATACACTGTTCTCGCAATTTCTCTCCAGAGAAAAAGGGCGGTGGATGAAAGGAGAATAAATGTCACGAAAATCACAAGAGAGATCGTGCCCGTCCGTTCGATGCCTAATGCAGGTCCGCGCAATGTGATCAGCAAAGCTCCTGCGATCCCGATCATCGCGAAGTTGATAAAAGAGGATCTGGCGATTCGTGTTTTAAAACGGTTGTAGGTGAAATAATTGGTGATGTTGGTGTCCTTCATGTTCCGGATCAGGGTGAGGAGGTTGATTTCATTTTTTGGGTTGTATTGTCTTTTGATCTTCTGGTTCCATCCTGTGAGGAGCTTGTCGGCAAATGTATCGACGAAGATCCCGACGGGGTAGGCGATGGCTGTTGTGACAACTGCGAATAGTCCCCAGAAATCACGGATGACCGGAAGGATGGAGGTATCAATCCCTGTGAAGCAAAGCATGATCGCGATAATCCATAGCAGGGAGAGGATGCCGGAGATGATGTGTTCGACGAAGAGTTCGGTGGTGGAGAGCATGGCTATTTTATGGCTTTATTTCTTTTTTTGGTTACTTTCTTTCGAGATTTAATACTTGAAGACTTTTCCATACGGACATTGAATATGAAATACTTCTTTAATTACTCTTGTTTTAAGTTTATTTTATAAAAATTAGTTATCAATCCATGTGGATTTTGAATTAAAAATTCTTTCAGTTGGATTAGTATGAATAGGTAAATAAAAATCACGTAAGTTGGAATAATGTTGTACATTAATTTCTTTACCTACTAACTTTTGAAGTTTATCCTTGATTTCAACATAATCGACGTTTGGGACCTGAATAAATATTTCTTCAATATTATTGCCTTCAAATATGATTTTATCTACTTCCCAATTAAAATCTGGAAAGGAATAGCCAATTATAATTAAAGATTCTGTATTTTTTATTATCTGATTTGATATTTCTATTGCATCCTTTTGAAACTGATGACTATCCCAGGCACAAGCAATTGAGGACCAATCTATTTTCTTTTTCAAAGACATTTCTATTAAGCCATCAAAATCAATATCATCTTGAAAATTAATATTCTCATAATATTTATTAAACCATAAGTCAGCTGAACCATTTAACTTAATAAGTTTAAAAGCGTTTTCAGTTGAGGTAAAATTGGATCCGGATCGATTAGGATATATGTTCAATTGTTCCTTTGCATTAAAATAGGCAAGTCCTAGCATTTTTGAAAGTGCAATTTCAAATTGATTATCATAATTCCAAGTAATAACATTTACATTATTATTTAGATTTTCATTATAAATCTTTGTTAAAAATGATAAATATCTGTTGTCGAAACATTTGTCGCCAAATGTAATTTTGGAATTTATATTTTCAATGTATTTATTATCGATTCTTTTGGATCCAAATTGTTTGAATATCAAATAAATACTCACAAGTTCACTTAACAATAAGCGTTTAGTTCTGTCTTTTCTGTGATCTAACGTTTTGGCATAATAATCTATTGAAGAAAAGGTATCTAAGTCTGAAATTGCATACAGATACCTTGAAAATAACTCTTTATCAAATTTTGGAACTTGTAAAGCGGAAGAATAGTGATTGGGGTTGAAAAGGTCAAGAAAATTAATAATATCTTCTTTCATATTGTTAGCTAAGGGCAAAGCATTTGCGCTTGCTCCGGCACCTAAATAATAAGTTGTGTGTTGATTAATCATACGAGTCTATTTGAAGTTTTTTAATATTCTCTCCCTATCCTCCATCTCCTTATCCCCCTTAAAATACAACTCCACAAAAACAATCCGCTCTTCCTCCTCAAACCAGGCATAGATCAATCTAAATCCTGAGTTGACTCCGCGGCCCTTCAATGCTCTGCAAGCAATTTTTTTAACCTTAATTATGCAGGTTGTAATTCCAAGCCCTTCAATCCGATAACTAAAAGGTGGTTGTGCACCTGGCTCATCAGCCAGGTCTTTCCTGACCACGACGAGATCATCTTCAAGCGTCTGATATTTTTTCAAAAGTCGTTTCAGATCTTTTTTGAATTCATCGAGCTCCTCAAATTTCATCCCCCTCTTCTTCTTTATACACACGAACCGAATATGGTGGCCGGCGATAAAAAGCCAGCTCATAATCCAGGGATTCATTCATCTCTGTAGCTTTCCAGGGTTTATCGCCATGAGAGTACTCACTAATCATGGTGGCTGACCAATCACTCATCTGATCCAGCACCCGGTCAATCACTTCAACTTCACTTGCTTTTAATGAGGTGAGGTCTGGTTTTATCAGTGGTATATATCTCGTCTGAGGATATCCATGAAACTCAGTTTTTATCCGCTGCAACTGACCCTGATCAATCATTTGATTCAGGATTTTATCCATGCTTTGCGGTACAGGTCCATATGGCAACTTGCGATATAAGGCTCCGGTCATTTGCTCCTCATACAATTCATAATGATTGAAGTCTGAGAAGTAAAGAAGCTTGTACAGAACTGTCTCTCCAATGTTGGGCTTTCCGGCACACCTTTCAAGGATATAAAGGAGCACATTCTTAAATTTTTCAACCTTCAACTTTGGAACTGATATTCTTTCCTCTGTTTTCTCCGGATTCGGTGGTTCATCCTGTTCAATTGAGGAGTCGACATTAAAATCTTTTGACATCAGGTAGTCAATTGAAAAACCAAGCGCGAGGGCTAATCCGATCAGGACCAGAATATCTACTTTGCGATTGCCCAGTTCGATTTGTGCCAGGGAAGATCTTGGCAATTCGATTCTCTTGGCGACGTCTTCCTGGGACAATCCTTTTTCCTTGCGGAGAAGCGCTAACCGACGACCGATTTCTTCCTGCGATATGGTGTCTTTCATAGTCATTTAATGTCTTAAGACAAATAAAGATAAGAAAGTTCTATATACGAACAATATTTTGTTCTAAAAATGATATAAAATATTATTATACTATTAATCATATATTTATATATTAAATAACTTATTTATTTGAATCCAAATAAGGATTAAAAAATGGATCTGGCCATTTCTTTTCAAAGTGATTTCAATGGATGCCTTAATCAAAGCCGTCCACGCTTTGGAAAGAAGGGTTGTTTTGAAATAGCACCCAATGCGATTTAAGAGTACATCTAATTGCAGGGTCATGTATATCCGGGTTTGTTGTTATTAAAATGGTTGATAAGAGATGGTAAAGCAGGAACAATCCATTTAGGATACTTCGCATCCAAACAAACTCAAATTAAAACCCTCATGTATAGGGATTACATCCAGGTCAATGAAGATGGCTGCAAGGATATAGCCGGACATAAGGTGGTTCGTTTCTCGGTTAAGTTTCAGCAAACCGCCTTTAGTCAGAAGCAAGCGGGTTATGAGCTTAATGGGGAAGGCAAGGTTAACTTTATTGTGTACTGGAATGTGGAGGAGAGGGGGTGGAGGTGAGGGTTGTGTCACCGGAAATAACATTTTTCAGGCAAGAAGTTAACTAAAATCAGTTCGGGGAGATCTTTTGACCGCCTAGTATGGCACACTTTAGGAGAATCTCAATGTGGAACAATTAGTTTAGGATATGCGTGGCTAATGTGCCACATTTCGAAGTGATTTAACACTTTAAAAATTAAGCTATTTTTACTTCTGTAACAATTAGTATTTTTTATGTCAGACAAAATCAATCCCGAATTCGGACGAAAAGCATTCAATTGTCCGTTCTGCGGAGCATTCGCGAAACAACATTGGTATGCTGTTGGTTCGGGAACCGAGATAAATGAAGATGGAAGATTAGTGTCTGGTCATATTTTTAATAGTATTGCAGATTCAAAATATGCTTTATGTAAATGCGAAAACTGTGTAAATTATGCTGCATGGTATTTAGTTTTTGAATCTGGCTCAGATACAGGGACTCCAATTATGGTGTACCCAAAATCTATGAGTCGAGCTTTTGATCTTTCACATGTACCACAACAACATGCAAGTGATTATACAGAAGCATGTCTTGTTTTGAATTATAGTCCTAAAGCTAGTGCTGCCTTGAGTAGAAGATGCCTTCAAGCTATGTTGCGTGAACAGGGTTTCAACGATAAAAATCTTGAAAGAGAAATTACCAATGCAATTGCAAGTAATAAATTTCCGACTGACCTTAATGATTGTCTAGATGCAGTTCGTCATTTTGGGAATATTGCCGCCCACTCAACTACTGATCATCTTACAGGACAAATTCTCGATGTTGAGCCTGGTGAAGCATCCTGGCTTCTTGATACTTTAGAAGAGTTATTTGACCATTTGTATATAAAACCTGAACGAATCAAACAAAAAAGAGCTGCAGCCAACGAAAAACTTTCAGCTGCGGGCAAGCCACCACTAAAATAGAATTTGTGCTTACATAATATATTTTTTTGAACAAAAATATTTGTACCTAAAATTTAATATCAAATGACATTGCCTAAATATTCGCATACTGGTAAAAAAACAAATCTGGAAAAAATAATACCAGGTTTTCAACAATTATTAAAAAGCCCAGATTTAGAAACGAATAAAATAGAAGGTATCCAGAAATCGTTGCTTGAGGCTCAGAATGAGTTGAATAGTATTAATGCTCAAGTAGAAAGCAACTTGGAAAATTTTCATTCACAAATATTGAAAACGGAGTCTGCCCAACTAGAATACCATAGAATTGAGAAAGAAACTGAACACCTTTTCCCTTATAAGTTTCAACATCATAGACAATTTAACGATGCCGTGCAATTGAGAAAAGAAACCAATGATAGAATGATTTTGGAGATTAAAAAATTAAGTAGTATGCTCCCAACTGAATGTGATTGGTACTATTTTCCAAAAATTGAAAGGGCAGTATATTCCATGAACAATTTTCATGCAGACATCCAAAAATTTTAATTTTAATTTGATTGATTCAGTATCTCCAATAATGCCAAAATGAGCAACAAAATGACCTTAATTTATCTGCGAACTTCTGAATCCAATTAAGGTAAATTCTTTAAATTGTCATGCTTCCTTAAAAACACGAAACATCCAGTTTATATACATTAATAACTCAAAACTTTCTTCAGGAGTTCTTGGATCTTCGTTGCCGTGGGAGAAAATATTTCTTATTCCTGCCATTGCCCCCATAGACATTAATTGAAATCCTTCTTGAAAACTAATTTCATTCTGGGTACTCATAGGTGTCAATTTTATAAGAGGATTTTGGACATTAAACACTTTTCCCATTAATGATTTACCTATATCGGACGAACTTATTTTTCTTTGGACTTCATTTTCAAATATCTCACATGCTTTACGAACCGATTCATTGAAATGTCCATCAGCAAATAAACTAACTACTTCACCTTGTAATTCTTCCATCAAATTATGATTACGTAACCGGTTCAATAATTCTGCTGGAGGTATTTTGATTTGAGGAAGATTCTCATCAAGGTTCAAACTTGATAAATCTGATTCAATATCAATATCCAAGGTTAATAAAAGTTGGTTAAGTTTTTCGATTTGAACTCTAGTAATCGGGCGCCGTTTGAATTTCCCATATTCGATACCTGCAGGAACTATTTTTTGAATCAATTTTTTGGGGAGCCTTTTGTGATAACGAAAAACTTCGGTGAACCCTTCTCGAAGTGCAGGCTTTTTTGGTCCATCTGGTAAATATCCCCCAATACTACTTTCATCAAATAAAGATCTAAATGAAATGCTCTCACCTTTATAAGTATCCAAAGGTAAAAACTCCGAAAGGTGTTCAACCAAATCGTTAATCTTAGATCTAATAGAAGCAGTAATGGATAAGACAGCTTTTTTCTTCCCCATTCTCACTCAATAAAATAACTAATAAAAACTCTGTATCCCAATTGTGATGGATTAATTCCTTCAAGTCTTGTATGAAATGGATCAGGTCTAGGATAAAAATGATGAGCAACATGATATGCTTCTTCAGCATCTTCAATTGTTTCGAAACTGCCATTGTTCCCTAAGCGGTTGTTATATTCATCATTAGGGGTCAATTCGGCAACTCCATGACTTTGGTGAAGCCCTAATATTCTATAGCCCATATATTAAATATTTTATTTGTTTTAATAATTTATTTCTAAAAACATTACTTATCAAATGTAAGAAAAATGAATAGAGATTTTTGATATTTAAGTTTATTTAAGCATCTGAATCCTTTACTTAGCCAAATTACTTCTATCCATTATATATATGAGCTAAAAATAATCAACAACGAGAAACCAAATTTACTCCAACTACAATATCCTCTCTTCTGTAAATTTACATCTTTTAGCCCACCTCCCCCATCACCGCCCCCAGCACTTCCCCTTGCTTTTTCCTTACGTCATCGATGTGCTTTTCAAGGGCATCGCAGAGTGACATTAGATTATTAATTCTATCAACAATCAATTTTTGCTCTGAAAGAGGAGGTATAGGAATTGGTAATTCTTTAAGTTTTGAGGCCTTAATACCTTTTGCTGTCATACCTGTTGCTGCTTGCAGAAGTTTAGTTTGAAATGGCACTGACATGATCAGGTACTTGAGGTATTCAGCTAGTTCAGGTTTGTGGAGTTGAATGCAAATTACTCTCTGAGCAAGAGCAAATTGTTCATGTATGTCTATTATTGCAATATTGCCTAAAGGTGCTTCAGTTGTGAAAAGCAAGTCACCAATCTTTGGAAAGCCTCTAGTCATCCAGTTAATATATTCTTTCTGAGTTATGTATTCATATGGCTCTCTATTAATCATCCCAACCCTTACGTTTTTTGCAGTGATAAGGGGAATCCCGACTTTGACTTTCTGTGGAGTTTTACCCCGGTAATCAATAAATCTTGCCAAATTGCCTAGTCTGCAATACTCCCAGCCGGTTGGCTTGCCAAGAAATTCTTCATCCTTTTCAACTAAATCATTAGCAAACGTTCTTAATCCATTTTCTTCTGCTAAATGGTCCCTAATGGCCATAATTTGATGAATCAATTTTGTAGCATTTTCTTTGCCCTGCTTCACCAGCTTCCCCATCACTGCCAGCTGCAGAATAGCCTTCCTGAGCTCGGCCACATTCTCCCGGACAGTATAGAGGTCATCAAAGTGGCGGGTGATAAACTGCCAGGCATCATCAAAGGTCTCCTGATCCGGCGCATCGAGCATCTTGCGGATCGCAGCAGTATGCAATTCCATTCGCTTTTGGTCACGTTCACCACGTAGCTTTTCGAGTTCGTCGCAGTGGGACATGAGCTCTTCAATTTTTATAACTATTTCTTTTTGCTCGTAGTATGGTGGAATTGGATGTAAACTCTTGATAGCATCCTCGGTCCCAAGACGAGGCATTTTAATTCCATACATCAAGGAATTTACATAGCCTAGGAAAGCTGGGCGTTTAAGGAGCCAGCGCAGAAAATATGAATCGATTTCTTTATTCGGAACTATAGGAACTATCTCAGTAGTACAAACTCCATCTGAATCTGCAACAATTACTTTATCAAGGTATGGACGAAGTTTCCCATAAAGAACGTCACCTTGTTTAAATGTTGATTTAGTCGATTTGGACTGTCTATCCTTATATGGAATCTTGCAGAGCAACTTTGAAGTGCTCTTTTCGATATCCTCAAGATCCAGCACCCATGTTTCAGGGCTAATCTCTGAACCATTTATATTTTTCCTTCCATTATAATTTGTGAATTCACCAAGTTGGACCCATTTCCATCCCATAGGCAATTCGTATGGAAATTCATTTGAATCTTTATTGTTGGGGACACCATTGGGTTTTATAATGTCTTCTTTTACAGTTTTTCTATTCCCTGCTCGTAATGATGAATGTTTCTCTAATATTTTACTATTCGAATTTTTCCGGTTCAATTTGCCCTGCATCG
Source organism: uncultured Saprospiraceae bacterium (assembly GCA_963746195.1). Lineage (GTDB taxonomy): Bacteria > Bacteroidota > Bacteroidia > Chitinophagales > Saprospiraceae > Opimibacter. Next base: position 1,536,749 of record CAVVAS010000005.1, read on the forward strand.
CAAGAGTGAGAATTAACTCTCTTAATTTCTTTATCCCTTCCGGTGCTCCAAAAGCCGTATCAAAATATTTCTCCAGTTGTCCCATCACTTCCCTCCTAATGCTTGCATCAATTCTTTCTTCAGCGCCAACTGTGCCGCTTCGAGCTGCTTGACGATGGCCTGATATTCTTTCATGAGCTCTTCCGGATCACGATGTACGATATCTACATGATGCGGATTTTTTATATCCAGGTTGTAATTACGATCTGCGATCTCTTTGGCTGATACTTTCCAGGCATATTCAGTTTCCTTTCGGGCCCTGCGTTTTTCACCGCCCCACCATTTCTTTTCCAGATCAAACTCATCGATCGTCATCGGCTTTGACTTGTTGTAAGCCTTATATCCGTCAGGTAGAGGATGCTCGAAGTACCAGATATCTTTGGTCGGTCCGCCTTTCTCAAAAAATAACAAGTTGGTGGCGATACTCGTGTATGGAGCAAAGACACTTTTAGGAAGCCTCACAATGGTATGCAGGTTGAATTCATCCAGCAGTTCTTTCTTGAGATTCGTTTTCGTTCCTTCACCAAAAAGAAAACCATCCGGAAGTACTATACCTGCACGACCTATGTTGAATTTGAGCAAATGCATTATGAGCGCCATAAAAAGATCGGCCGTCTCACGCGTCTGATATTTTTTTGGAAAGTTGTTTTCGATACCATCTTCTTCCATACCACCGAAAGGCGGATTGGTAATGATCAGATCCACTCTGTCCTTTGGTCCATAATCTTTTAATGGCCGGCTCAATGTATTGTCATGAAGAATATTGGTCGGAACATCGATGCCATGCAGCATCATGTTGGTGATCGCCAGCATGTGCGGAAGAGGTTTTTTCTCCACTCCATGTATACTACTCTGAAATGCCTTGCGGTCAGGTGTGCTTTTAACTTGTTTTTTGAGATGTTCGAGTGTACAAGTAAGGAAGCCTCCAGTTCCACATGCCGGATCCAGGATTTTTTCTCCTAATTGCGGATCGAGCATATCGACCATAAATTGCGTGACAGCACGAGGTGTATAATACTCTCCTGCATTGCCGGCAGATTGAAGATCAGAAAGAATTTTTTCGTAGATGTCGTTAAAGAGATGGCGATCCTGCGAAGAGTTAAAGTCGACATCCGCCTCAATCGAATTGATAACCTGGCGCAATAAGGTGCCGGACTTCATATAATTAAACGAGTCTTCAAAAACAGAACCAACCACTTTGCCTACCGGGGATACACCTGCGGAAGTAGCCAGTTTCTTCAATGATGGGAAAAGCTCATTATTGACAAAATCAATCAATTCCTCTCCGGTGATCCCTTCAGCATCCTTTGCCCAGTTGGCCCAGCGGAAACGCTTCTGTAAGGGTGATTTATAATCCTTTACCGTCAGCATCCATTCTGCCTCCTTATCATCAAAGATCTTCAGGAATAAGAGCCATACCATCTGGCTGATGCGCTGCGCATCACCGTCGACGCCGACATCTTTGCGCATGATGTCCTGGATGGATTTGACAAGTGTACCTATCGACATATTTTTTTTTAATTAAATATCTTTCTCCTTAGCCTTAGCCTCAGCCTCAGCCTTTTTTTCTACGCGCTATACAGCATGGCTTCCAACTCGTGCACCGCATCCTGATATTGGTCCAGCCCGCCAAAGGTGCGAATGATTTCTATAGGCGTACCGATATCCGTGAAAGGCTCGATCGTGAGGATCTGCGTTTCCTCAATGGATCGCACACCATCATCTGCATATTTATCAAGCAGCGATTCAAGCACTCTTCGGGCCTGCTCGCCATACTTGGTGAAATAGTTTCGCTTGCGCACATTGTCTGCACGCTCCTTGCGGGTGAGCGGTGGCATGCCCCATGCGACATGACAAATGAGATCAAAGGGATCAAATTCCTTTCCTGATTTCCGACTGATTTCCTCTTCCAGTGCTTCGAAGAATACACCTTGCTCTGAAAGCTCATCGACGATCACTTGTTTTTTCTCTGCTTTACTCCAGCGACGAAGGAATTCATCCATCGATGCATATTCCTGTGCAATAGCCTTGCGGGTATAATCTTTGAGTGATTCGGTGATCAGTTTTCCATTGGCATCGAAATATTGTACGCGTTCTTCAGCTACGGTCACAGTAACATTATCAACGACATATTTGCGGCGTGGTGAATTTTGATCAGCCTCATAAAGAGAATCATCCAACGGATTATCGTCCAATACCTTACCTCCCTCATCGGATTCAAAAGGAAAGTTCTGATCTTCAATTACATCCGGAGGTACAGGAGATTCACCAGGCTTAGGCACATAGATCTGTACCGGATCTCCGTCAAAATCCGGATCAGCAAAAAGTTCTGTGGCCTTTTTGAAATCCATGATCGTAAAGGAATATTTATTGTAATCTTCATTGATTCGTGTTCCGCGCCCGATGATCTGTTTGAATTCGGTCATGGATTGAATTCGCTGATCCAATACGATCAGTTTGCAGGTCTGTGCATCGACACCTGTTGACATCAATTTTGATGTAGTGGCGATGACAGGATATCGACTCTCCGGAAAAATAAAATTGTCAAGTTCATCTTTGCCTTCCTTGCTATCTCCTGTGATGCGCATGACATACTTGGCATTTACAGCTACGAGATCAGCATTTTCATTGACCAGGGCCTGGCGCATGCGCTCTGCATGATCGATGTCCTCGCAGAAGACAATGGTCTTGTCATAGCGATTCGTTTGCTTCAGAAATTCAGAGATTTTGTGGGCCACCAGTTGTGTGCGTTTTTCAAGTACGAGCGTTTTGTCAAAATCCTTTTGATTGTAAATACGGTCTTCGATGGGAGTGCCGTATTTATCCATCATGTTTTTATCGGGGCGCCAGCCGGTGAGGTCCTTGTCGATGTCGATGCGCACTACTTTATACGGTGCCAGAAATCCGTCTTCGATACCTTGACGTAGAGAGTATGTGTAGATCGGTTTGCCGAAATAGTCGATGTTGGATATTTCCTTCGTCTCCTTGGGTGTCGCTGTCATACCTATCTGGGTCGCTGCTGAAAAATATTCGAGGATCTCGCGCCATGCAGAATCTTCGGCAGCACTTCCACGATGGCACTCATCCACTACGATCAGATCAAAGAAGTCCGGACTGAATTGTTTGTAAATATTTTGTTCCTCTTCAGTTCCGGTCACAGCCTGGTAAAGCGAGAGATAGATTTCATATGCTTTATTGGCCTGGCGTTTCTGAATCTTCGTCATTGCCGAACCAAATGGTTTGAAATCGTTTGTCATGGTTTGATCGACCAGGATGTTTCTGTCAGCAAGAAAGAGGATACGCTTCTTTGCTTTTGATTTCCACAGTCGCCAAATGATTTGGAATGCAGTGTAGGTTTTACCTGTACCGGTTGCCATCACAAGCAGGATACGATTCTGTCCGCGAGCGATCGCATCAATAGTTTTATTAATGGCGAGCAATTGATAATATCGTGGTGACTTGTCGCTTCCGTCACTGTAGTAGTCTTGAGTGACTAAGGTGTTTTGTTTGGTATCCAATCCTCGTTTCGCAGCCCACATATTCCAAAGCATCTCAACGGTTGGAAATTCATCAATGGACAATTCACGTTCCATCTTACCGTCACTGGCAATCTTGTTGTGAAACAAGAATCCATCTCCATTGGTGCTGAATATAAAGGGGACATCAAGCATCTCTGCATAGGATAATGCCTGCTGCATACCTGCTCCTATAGTGTGGGTATTATCCTTGACCTCAATGATGGCAATCGGGATACCAGGTTTGTAAAACAGTACAAAATCCGCGCGTTTGTTCTGCGCCCTGGTATGGAGTTTCCCCCGGATGATGATCCTGCCTTTGGTCAGGGGAAACTCCTCCCTGATTTGTGTGTGGATATCCCATCCCACACGCTCCAAGGCAGGGGTGATATATTTGGTGCAGATATCGCGTTCGGAGAGGGAGCGTTTGTCCATGGGTTGAGATGGGGAATAGCAAGATATTGAATTTTTGGGAGGGGATCAGGGGGGAAGGGCTGACTGGGATCTCCCGGTCGCTAATCGGTTGCATATCGATCAGACGGGGTCTATCCAGGACTTGGTTCATAGCTTAGTGGCTTGTGTCAAGAAGAATCTTCCAGACTGAGATAGAAGTTCATTTTATTCTGGAGATGAGCTCTGACCAAATAATAACTTGAAATTATAAGTTGCTATTTTTTGGCGTCTACTTTGGGTTTTATGAATATAGAAGCTATTAAGACAATTCCTACAATCACATCCACAATATTCCATATGTGTCTCCCCAAGGCAATTTTTATCAATGGTTGAAATAATAATGCAAGACCTATGTAAATGATCATTTCAGCTTTGTTTGGATGTTCATTTGCTTCGTATGCCAGAATTGCAAAACCAACCATTGCGGCAAATCTGACAAATTGGTAATAGCCGTAGGGTAGGTGAAGGAGGCAGAGGAAGAAGAGGAGGGAGAGAATGATTTTTAATATTGTTCCCATTTTTGTATCAGAAATTAGTCAATTATTAGCCCATGTTTTGTCCAGAAAACAAAATTATAAGTCAAGACTAGTCCGTTCAAGCGCTTTATTAGGTTTAATATATTTTCATTTAAAAATCAATTTACCTTTAGTATATCCATATTGATTTCCTAAGGTTAAAATAGCCTCGCTTGAATAACTATATTCATAACAATATTTTGTTTGAATATAATATTTTGTTCCCTCAACTTTATATAAGTTAGTTGCTTTTCTTGTAACATTTACTTTATAGTCGCCTTCATCAAGTTTAGTAGGCAGTAGAATAATTTCTGCATCTTCCAAATTCCCTAAAGACGTAAGCACTTTTGTGCCGTAATCCGCATCTATTGCATTGAAAAATTCATCAACATCGCATTCATTTACGAATGAGACATTAGTGGTATTCAAAATAGGGAGAAAATTTATTGCTAAAAGTAGGATAGTAATCATATAAGTTAATTTATTAAAATATAAATAGTTTAAGGTGAAATGGAGATAGGTTATATGGTTTATTAAATTACTTAATTAAAATAATTATTTATTATTATTAAATTATTCATAATAATCTAATTAATTCTAAATTCCTAGAAGGTATTAATTGTAGTAAAGTATGCCTGAATTACCTGACATTTGTCTGTTAGCTCAACATGCATTTGTATATGCGTATTTGTAATTTTGTTTAATTTATTTTTAAAAGAAAGAATCGCATCTAAAGTTCCTAATAGATATTGATTTTTAATTTCGTATTTAACTTTATCCCATTCCAATTCTGAATCAAATAATTGGTAATCATGAGCAGTGGATTTCTTCTCATCAATCATACTCTGAATCTCCGCAGTATTTACATTAGTTTTTTCATTAAAACGAGTCAAGTTATTTGAGCACATATTTATTAACATTGTTGTCTTATATTCAATAATAGCTTCACTGTATGCACGGAGTGCTTTGTCGATACATAAATTATTTCCTTGCCCCTCCGATATTGAAAAAGTACTATCAGTTTCATTGTTAGTTTCTGTGCCAATAACTGTGTCATTTATTTGATAATAAGAAATTAATTTTTTGTAAGGAATGTAATCTATATTAAGGGCAAAATTCAAATTTTCTCCTCCGTAATATTTAAAACTATTTATTCCAATTAATTCCCCTTTATTGTTTAAAAGCGGTCCACCGCTATTTCCGCTGTTAATGGCGGCATCTATTTGTATATAAGTATTATTATCGCGATAAGCAGATACAATACCTTTTGTTAGAGTGAATGATAATCCTTTAGGGTGCCCGATGGCATACACATCTGCTCCTTCATTAGGCAAAGTAGCAGCTTTAGTTAAAGCCGAATATGGGCGATATCTTGGATCTAATTGAAGTATTACATAGTCGAGGTCCTTGTTTTCCTCCAAGATTTTGACTTCGATCTGAATACTGTCACCAGGTTTAATGCAGAAATAATTTGGATATTCGCTTATGACGTGATAATTACTTAAAGCTATACCTGATGTATCAACTACGCATGCCGTTCCAAAATTAAATGCATCGGAATCGGGACTATAATTAACAAGAGCAAATACACTTTCCTTTAATTTTCCAAATTCAACCCCATCATTTGATAAGTCCTTTGAAAATGTAATATCGTGCAATATACTATCCATTTCTCCCTGGAGTTTAATAAATGCCTTTTTTAAGCTATCTTCTGGGGTTGAAGAAGGAATTGAAGGACTTGAAATGAATTGATCTCTTTTACATGAGAAATCCACAATTAAAAATGTTAGATATACAATGATCGAAAATAAAAAGGATTGATGTTTCATTTCAAATAAATATTAGAGTTTAATAAATTTGAGGTATGCAAGGTGATCTAATTTCTCATAGATTAATTCCCCTTTATCATAATAGTATGGACCATTTAAAATATCTGTACTTGATGAAAATGAAAGAACATACATACCAGGTGGAAGATAACCAATAGGGATTTTAAATCGCCCTTTTCCTGCACTGAATGGCTCGCCTTCCTGAAGAGAATATGTATTACATAATTTACCATCCATAGAGAATACAGTTACCCATATACTTGAAGAAATAGGAGTATAGAATTCTCCCTCCAAAATATCTCTCACCGGATTTGGGTAAAGGTTGGTTACCTGAAAATGGATGTCCAGTGGATCTTTTATTAAAGTTCTTGCTGTAGCTGTATCTGAACATCCATATTTGTCAATGGTAGATAAAAGAATGTTGTAAACTCCTTCTTTTTGGTAAGAGTGATATGTCATTGAATCTGACGAAATTGCACCATCTCCAAACAACCACAATGTGCTTATCAGAGGAGTTGTAGAACCTGAACTAAACATAATTGAATCATGTGTTTCGGCAATAGAATCACTTAAGTGAATATAAGATTCATTTACTGCTGGGACGAAAACCACAAAAGGTGATTTTGAAATACACCCGAAATCATTAGTCACTGTTAAAGTTACATCCTTCTGACCTGAAGATTGAAAGTCATGAGTAAAATTGGTTTGGTTGTCAAGTATTAATCCGTCAGGAAATTGCCAAGTACTGTTAACTTCTGTTATACTAGTAGAAAAATTAAACATTGTAAGTGTATATGGTTCACAACTGTATATAGGATCTTTTAATATTATGATTGGAGGTGGTACAATGGAAAAAATCATTTCATCCGATCCCGTACAGTCATTTTCTGTTACACTGTAGACTATATGATGTGATCCAATGTTTGATATAGATGGATCAATTATTCCTGAACTATAAACTGTAGGAAAAAAATTACCATCGTGACGATTCGTTATTATATCTACAGGAACACCATTTGAACAAATGTTCGTATCAGGATTGTAAATAATAACATTAGGAACAAGTTTAACAGTAAAATCCTGAGTACTTTGATTTGAGCAATATCCATCTGTTGCTAAATAAGTCAATTCATGATAGCCAGGGGATATTAAAGAGAAATCCAAAATATTATTTCCAAAAGAAGAACCATTTTCAAGAGTAAATGATCCTAATGATGGTATTCCAAATAATGTAACTGGGGCATCATTCTGGCAATATGTACTCTCCAAAGGGACGAATACAACATCTGGGAGCTGAAGTAAATTATAGATTTTCATGGTATCAACAATGCAACCTTGATCATCAATTGAAGAATATTCGATCGTAAAATTATCAATCTGACTTGGTATCAACGAAGCATTAAATGTGTCTCCGGGAAGCGGTTGATCATTTAATTTATATGTTCCTCCCGGAGGTTTAAAATCACACGTGATCGTTTGATTGTATGCACAAATAGAATCAGTAAAGGGTTCAATAATCTGTGCCACGCGAGGAGATAAAACATGAATAATTGCAGCTGAGGAAACAGGGCAGTCATGTGCGATAGTATTATATGTTATCATATGAGAACCCGGACCTGTCCCCAAAGGGTCCATAGTGAAGAAAAATGGAGTTGAATTCCCTATGCAAGTAGTACAGTTAAATGCTCCTGGTGTAAAATTGGCAGTTATCGTTAAGTTACTTCCCGCATTAGAGCATATATTGTATTCATTTGTTAATTCACCTCCAATATTAAATGAAATTATATCGTCGCTCACGATAAAAAAACTGTCCTTGATTTGACAATTAGGACAATTGGTACTACATGAGAATTTAATGATGACATTAACCCAGTTATTTTCAGGATAAAGTCCAGGTAATATTGAATTGACCGGATTTCCATTTATAAACATGGAGTCCTTGCTATTAAGCCCAATATCTTCCTTATTCATTGGTAAATTTGACAAGCATAAATAAGGCTTCGTTATTTTTGGTATTGAGCATCCGACAATAAAAACACTATCATAAATAACTTGATTCGAATCTTTCCACGCATAAAGAAATATTGTATCTGGAGCTGTAGGATAAATTGTGTCCTTAGTATCACCTGTTGACCATCTCAAAGAATCAACTGGAATAAGAGGATAAATTATACTTTTTCCATTGCAACAAGCGAATGCGGTGTCTTTCAATAGACTTGGCTCCGGAATTGTATCAACTTGTGCCAAAGCAAGTGAAGACGAAAATGTGGTAAGAAATATGATAAAGAGTTTGATTTTCACGGTTACGAATTACTGAGTTGGCTTAATGGTTTTAAGTTTAGTATTTGCCTTATTAATATTATTTCTAATTTTTTCGACATCTTCTCTCATTCGCTGTATATTTTTATCCTCATGCGGTGTTTTCGACTTCGAATGCATTCTTAAATGTTGATTTGATACTGTCATAGGAATGTTAGCTCCTATATTTATATAAAAATCACTGTAGAGAGTATTATACCCAAGTTCAAATTGGAAATAAGGTTTAAGATATGTTATACCGATTGTAACACCAGTCTTATTAATCCATGATTTGTCCAATACATAATAGTTTGTCTCCTCATCACGTATGAAATTCGACGGATAGGAGCCATCGTAATAGTGCCATATCTCACCCTGAACCCATGATATACCAAGCATAAAGTAAAGTGAATTGAGAATAGGAATTTGGGGTGCTCTATTTTCATTTACATATATATTTGTGTCTTTCGAGGTCGCATTTTGACTTTTTTTAATATTCAGTATCTCGATCAGATAGTAAGTCAATCCAAAATTGATAGTGTTCAAGTTGTGGCCGGACTCAATATAGGTTAAATCTTTAAAGGGTACACCTTCTATAAATAAGGATTCTTTTGCAGCATCGAAATCAAAAATGGTATAAACGGGATCTGGGGGTTTATTGAAATTCAATCTTAAATTAGAAATAAACACACCAATATTGGGTCTAAAAAATGCAACACCAAAGTTTCGGGTAAAATCTTCTGTGTGGAATGAATTCTTAACAGGATCTATAAAACGATCTGATTTTGATTGAGGATTATATGGAGCTTGCACTAGTCCATAATTGAATGATAGAAATGAAGTATTTGCTATATCAAATTTCTCATATGCTTTTATGGTATTTACAACTTTATTTCCGTAATTGTTTATTTCATTATCCAAATACGTAAGTTGCCTGGAAATAGAATCCAATTCTTTTGTGACTAGTATTTTATAATTTTCATAACCAGTTTCAAGATGATTATATTCTCCGAGTAAAGAATTATATTGTTTTTGCTGTTCTTGTAACCTTTGTGAGTATAATGAAATAGAATCTGTTTTAAATTTTATTTCAGACAATAGTAAGGATATTCTCTCCTCGGATCGTTGAAGAACTATTTTATTTTTCTTTAATTCTATTTCTAATTCAGCTAGTTGTCGCTTCATTTTATCGGCGTCTGAGTTCAACGATTTGATCTTATCTTCAAGGGATACCAACTCATCATTTGAATGAATACCGGTTGTTAAGTCAGTTATTGGTTCAACTGACTCATGTTTCTGAGACTGCAGACATGGCGCATTAATTTCCGTGTTGATGGGGAACCGAATTCCCGAAATGAAAGCATCTCCCTCGGAAAAATTTATTATTGCAATTCGACTTGTCCATTGAGATGAACATTTCTTATCAACAAGTTCACCAATTGATTCATATCGAATAAGTATAACACCTTTCTTGTTACTAATTGTGCATATATTTTTAAATTCAGGTTTTACATTAGATTTTGAGTGTATAAAATCACCGGCTAGATACTCGGCAATTGCTTTATGATAGTCTTTATTTTTACAATCAGGATAGAAAAGCCATTCATCAGCAGCATTATTTAAGGTACATTCTTTCTTTTTATTTATTTTATAAAGTAAAGGGAAAGGACTTTGTGGCCCCGGATCTATGCATAAAATACTATTAGCCTTGAAATAAATATCAGATTGACCTGAATTCTTTAATTGGAAGAGATTAATGAGGAAACTTTCGTATTGGATAACTGACTTGGTAGCAACTTCGAATGAGTCTATTGATTGTGCCGAAGCATTAGATATAAAAAACAATAGGAAAAAAAATAATTTAATAATTCTCATTTGTTTACATAGTTCACAGTAATTGATTCAATAATAAATTGATAAGCCGGTTTCTTTACTCCAAATTTATCTGAGACAATTATAGGTTCCATGGATACTTTTACACTTTTATTCACAATGTCTTGATAAACAATGATCCCATTATTTGCAGCACTAAAATGCTGATTATAATTAGCTATTCCCTCTAATTTTCCAGGAATCTCTGAATCTGAAACTGGTTCTGGTTCTTTGAAAAATGAAAATTTATCCATAAAAAAAGATACGTCCTCATATTGGAATTTTTTATCCGATGTGATACGATCTAAGAATTGATCAATAGTGTAATGTGTCGGTTTTGTTTCGTCCTTATTTTGAATTTCAAAAATAGCCCCAGGTCTGAATGATTTTTTAATGAGATCTTTCTTCGCTTCCTTTTCGCTTGAGGAAATATCATTTTCATAAAGCAAAGAAAGACGCTCATAGAACAATCGCATGGTCTGGTATATCTCTTTTTTCGGATTAAATTCTGGTCCAGGATGAATGAAGCCTGATTTTAAATAAATAATTATAGGTTGATTAAGTTCTCCCTTTTTAGGTTCCATTGTAATAGCAATTCGAAAGAGGCTATCAGCAATTTTATTTAGGCTTCCAATAAAAACGGAGTGAGAAGAATTTGAATATTCAAAGTTTGAAAATACTCTGCGAGATGAATCTATTGTCGTTAAAAGTGAATCAAGTTTAAAAAAGGGTCCAGGAATATTTTCCAATCCAGTTTTAAAAGCTCGATTTAAATTATTGAAATAACGCAAAGGATTAGGACTACTACTTGCAATATTTTCAATCCAATTATATTTGTAAATGTCAACAATTTTACCTGTTTTAGTTGAATCGTTATAGATAAAAAACTTGCTAGTTTTGCTCGGTACATGAAGTCTTTGATATTCACTTCTCATCTCAACTGGGCAGTTTTCGCATTTGAATTGAGTTATACGTTTAACTAACGGCATCGAATCAGACAAAAGCTTCTCATCTATAATAAACATATAATCTGTTTGCTTCGACTTTGTGATACATGCTGTCTGTAAAACAAAAAGCAACGAAAGAAATAATATTGTGTTTAGGGATGGGAAATGTTTTAATTGCATTTTTGTATTATGTTGAATGAATTGGTTGTGCCGGAAGAATATTTTCAAACTGATGTCGAAGACCCTCTGTGGCTAAGACCGCTTTTGCATTTGGTGTCTGTTGAAAATTAACTAAAGCGGTTAGCTCATCATCAGACAAGATGCCATGTGTTTCAAGTGTATACTCATTATTACCTTTTGCATTTAAGGAGTGAATACCATTTAATGAACATGGGGTGAGATGCGTTTCAGAAGTAAATGTATGCTTGATATAATTTAAACTTCTATCCCTACCGATGGCTATATACCTATTGTATTCATTGCGCTCTGCAATCGATCTGATTAACTCAAAAAAAGTAAAACCTGTTACTTTGATATGTATAAAGGCAACAATCATATAAACAACTATAATTAATAGAAATGGGGCATCAATTAAAACTCTAAAAAAATAAAAACTTATTATTTTAAATATAGCCAGAGCCCCAATCAATAAGTAGAAAAAATTTTGACGTAGTCTAAGTTTTAATAATTGTCGACGCATTTGTTCTTGGCGGATCCGGTCATCAACTAAAATTCGTTGATTCTTGATGATGGTTATTCGTTTCTGAGGTAGATGACCAAGGATAGCGAAAATAAGGTCCAAGAGTACTAACAATACTGCAAAGCCATAATGGAATCCTCCCACATTATACAATGTAATCATACCATAGACTTCAAGACCTAAAGCCAGAATGAATAGCAGTAGAAAAGGTGTTTTGTATCTAGTGGAGAATAATCCGGGTAGTGTCACTCCACCAAGTGTGACAGGGGTTTTAGCTGTATATAAATAATATTCTTTTACGGCTTTTGAGGGCTCGAATGAGTTGGTAATCATTTGTAGTTGGTTGTAGTCGGACAATAAGAGTAAAAATCTGTTTATTGGTCATTCTCAAGCATATTATATCTAAACAAAGTTCTTGCCAATATAAGTATTGGTTTCAATAAACTTTAGAGTCTTTCATTTTACATTATAAATAGCTAATAATCAATTTGATATATATAATCTTCTTTGCTAAATTAAAATGAATTTGCTATCAAATAGAATGTACAATCTTTTATCCAAAAATGATTTCATCAAGATATTTAATTCTATCATTATATATTTACAATCGAGGTAAAAATAACAACAGTGGCTTGAATTATTAATATTTTAAGTTTTTTATGGTACCTCCTTCAAGATCTGCATTTCAAGATTATCATATTTACTGCTTGGGTATTCAATATATAAACTAAAGATTATCTAACGGTTGAAGAAATTTAATTGTGAAAGAATAAACTATGAGTTTTTCAAGTATTATTATTTTAATTACACTTTATACAACGACTTGTTACAGTCAGGTCATTCAAATAATCAGTTGGAACATACAAGATCTAGGAAAAACAAAAGACAACTTAGAAGTCCTATTCATTGCTAACATACTTCGTGATGCTGATTTGGTAGCTATTCAGGAGGTTGTAGCTGTGGATCCTGCAGGAGGACAAGCAGTAGCCAGGATTGCAGATGAGCTTAATAGGATGGGTTTTAAATGGGATTATAGAATAAGTGATCCAACTAATAGTCCTATAAAAGGACAATCGGAGCGTTATGCTTTCTTGTGGAAAACCTCCAAACTAGATATGATTTACAAACCTTATCTGGACTCTATACTAGATAATGTGTGTATTCGCGAGCCTTTTATTGGCCGATTCAGATTACGCACCAATAAGGAGCAGTTTATACTTGTAAATTTTCATTCCCGAAGATTCGATCAGCATCCTGAAGAAGAGGTAAAGTATTTCTATGATTATCCCAAAAGGTTTGAATTTCCAGTAATAATTGCGGGAGATTTTAATATGTCGGAAAAAGAGGCTGTTTTTGATGGGTTATATAAGCTGGGATATATTCCTTCGGTCAATGATCAAAAATCAACACTCAAACATAGTATTGAAAATGGTAATTATCTAAATCATGCCATTGATAACATATATCTTCCCCCAAAAACCCATCTTATTGAAGGTAAAACTATAGACTTCGTCAAAAGCTTTACAACTTTAGAAGAAGCAAGAATGATTTCCGATCACTTACCAGTTCAAAGCAAAATCTCATTTTAAACAAAATGATTCATTTTAGATAATGAAAAAAATCTTATCTATTTAATCTGGATATAAGCTTTCTATATCACTATATTTGGGGTATATTGTTCAAAACAGCCATGAAAAAAAGAACTCAAAGGAAAGCTGCATTCCCAAGGAAGAGTAGCAAGAATAGCATTATTGTAAATCATATTAATGGGATAAAAAGGGCACTGCTCGATGGAGATAAAAGACCATTATTTCTTGAATTCCTTAGACGGTCCAATCAGCGGAATGGATTATATGCCTTGTATGATAAGAAGGGGAAACTCCATTACATTGGGAAAGCCACACATCTAAAGCAACGGCTAGATAATCACTTGAGAGATAAACATCGTGATAGTTGGGATCAAATGACCTTGTTCTTTTTATCCAAGAGAGCCAATGTAGCAGAATTGGAAGGTTTGCTAGTTGCAGCTGCGAAACCTCCAGGGAATACTCAAAATCCAAGGATTGGTACAGACCTTCGAAAGGAATTGAGCAAATTTTTAACAGCAGAGGCCAAAAATCAAATCAATAGCATTATATATCCGGATAGAATTAGGAAAGAGGATGTATTATCCAGCCACATCACTGCAAACCGACTGAAAATGTTAAGCAGGTCAAGTCTGGCAAAAGCTTTAAAAATTAGTATTGGTAAATTGCATAAACTTTGGGAGGAAGATCGTACCAAACTTCGGGCAGTTCGGCAATATATCCGCGAATCAGGAAATCGAGACGCTGTACTTTTATTAATTGATAAACTGAAAGATTAATATTGGATTGCTAGTTGTTGAAATTTATTTTAGATTTTGTGATCAATATTATTTTTTTGCAATCCAAGTCCTCCTTCAAACGCTACCTTCAATGCCTCTCCTATTTCTGGTTAATAAGGAAGCAATTAATGCTGTTCCTACAATCACATCCACAATATTCCAGGTTTGCCGTCCTAATGATATTTTCATCAGGGGCTGAAACAGAATAGCTAATCCTATATATATAATCATTTCAGTTTTGTTTGGATGGTTACTTACTTCGTACGCAAGAATTGCAAAACCCAACATAGCGGCGAATCTGACGAATTGGTAGTAGCCGTAGGGTAGGTGAAGGAGGCAGAGGAAGAGGAGGAGGGAGAGAACTAATTTAATTATTTTTTCCACTATCCTTTCATTTGTCTTTATTACAAATAATTAGTGCGGCTATAATGCCTGGAATCCATCCTGCTAATGTAAGAATGGCTACAAGAAGCATGGAACCACAACCCTTGTCATAAACCGCCAGAGGTGGAAAAATAACACATAAAATAACTCTTCCTATTCCCATTCTTGTATCAGAAATTAGTCAATTATTAGCCCGTGTTATACCCAGAAAACCAAATTTTACGTCCATACTAGTCCGTTAAAGCGCTTTATTAGTTTTAATATATTTTCATTTAAAAATCAGTTTACCTTTAGTGTATCCATATTGATTTCCTACAGTTAAAATAGCCTCGCCTGAATAACTATATTCATAACAATATTTTGTTTGAATATAATATTTTGTTCCCTCAACCTTATATAAGTTAGTTGCTTTTCTTGTAACATTTACTTTATAGTCGCCTTCATCAAGTTTAGTAGGCAGTAGAATAATTTCTGCATCTTCCAAATTTCCTAAGGATGTAAGCACTTTTGTTCCGTAGTCTGCATCTACTGCATTGTAAAATTCGTCAATTTCACATTCATTCACGAATAAAATATTATTATTTAATATTGGCATTATATTCATTACTAATAGGAGAAAAGTAACCATATAAGTTATTATTTAAGGATTAGTTATAGTTTTATTGAATTCTTGCCTTTAACAAGATTAAATTCTAAGCCCAATCCCCACACTAAAATTTACCGTTCCAAAGCTTTGAGTAAATGTGGATTCAGAAAATGTTCCCTGGCTTGTTGTAGTCTTTACGTTTCTAAATTCTGGAGAAGAACCCAAGTAATCAATATTGGTAAGAATGCGGACTTTTTTACCGATACCAAAATTAAAACCGGCACCTAATAAATAAGAGAAGTCAGAAGCTGAGGCACTATTGAGTTTAGCCCATGCTGAGGAGCTTCCTTGTGTACCAGTTAGCGTGATGTTGGGAGAGGTAGCATTGAGATAACCAACCATGGCTCTCGTATCAAAGGTTGTTTTGCCTTTACCCAAAGGGAATGATCCATAAATTCCTACTAACAAACCTCCTATTCCCCAATCTCCACTTTCAGCGGTCCAGAATACAGTTGGATTTTGATTGGATAATTCATCTATTAGTGGTTGGGCATCTACTGGATTTGCTTGTCCACGCAAAAGAGCTGTTATGCCCAAATTTTTACCAAACCGATGAGCAAATGTTATGTCAAAAATCGCTCCTGTATTTGCAAGTCCCGCGGATTGGTTATTGATATCCTTACTGCCAAAATCACCGTTCGGAACACTTGACCCCACTGAAATTGCAATATACCCCTTTGCTTGGCTAAAACAAAGAGTGCTTATAAATAAACTTGTGATAAGAATAATTAGTGATTTGTTCATTTTGTTTGATTTTATAGTTTGAAAAAATAATTATTAAGAAAACCAAATTGTTAATTTTAGTAATAAAGAGGGTCACCTCAAAAGCGTCACAGACCCCTTATAAACCCTGCTATCCCCATTCACAAAAACTACTTTAGCCAGCCAAGTAAAAGCACCTTGGGGTAGTTCCTCACCAGTATTATCCATCTTACCATTCCAACTCTCTGCAGGATGCTGATCTTCAATAGCTGAAGTATGCCATACTCGCTGACCCCACGGAGAATATACTGACATATCATATTCTGCTAAACCAATTCCTACCGGTTTGAAAACCTGGACCAGCCCTTCACCATGATCCGGACTAAATGCATTAGGTGCATAAAATGTGATAAGCCATTCCGGATTGACATCTTGAATTGCTGTGTCTATGCAGGTTAATGCACCACCATTATCATTAAAAGCATATAAGATCACCTGGATTGATCTATTGATGTCATACTCATGAAACGGATCCAACTCCACTGATGAACTACCATCCCCAAAGTCCCAGTAATCCCTGTCAAACTGAGAGGATAGATTCTGGAATTGTATATCACCAAGTATATTTTTATCCTGGTTAGCTATATAGGTAAAATCAGCAGTAGGCAATTGATAAACATATATACTCTGATCAAGTGTCAGGGTATCCTGGCAAAGGTCATTGTATTTAGCTATAAGGGTTAACGAATAGACTCCGGTATCGCTTATATATAAAACAGGACTCGCGATATTTGAAATTAGTTCACCATTTAAAAACCAATTGTATTCATTGGTGTAAAATGATTCATTTATTATTTCGATCGGTTGAAGCTGGCAAAATGAATTAGTAGCTAAATTAAAATCTGCTATTGGTTGCTCATAAATTGAAACAGGAAGAACTAGAGTGTCAGTGCATAAATAAATATTGCCTGCAGTAAGGCTTACAGCGTAATCTCCACCTTTCTGGAATGAATGAATTGGATCAATTGCGTCAGAATTATTCCCATCACCAAATTGCCAGTTATATGTCACTCCTCCAGTAGATAGATTATTGAAGATTACATCTACAGGAGTGCCACAACTTTTGGCTTTTTCGTAATCAAAGGCAGCCTCAGGAACCGGAAAAACTGTAACACTAATAATTGAAGTGTCACTAAAACAACCTATGGAATCGTAGGCAAAGGCCTCTACCTCAAAGTTTCCTGTCTGTGAAAAGATATGCACTGGAGAATAATTATTGGAGAAAGAGGTTCCATCCATGAAATTCCAGACATAGGACAAATTTGGCGGACCATTATTGATAAAAGAAACAGCATATGGAGGACATCCATTGAAAGGACTATCGTCGATGGAAAGAACGGGAGTAGGATGTACTTCAAGGTTTTTGGATATTGTGAATGGACAATTATTGATGACAGAGCTTTCAGAAAGGGACACCAGGTAATTTCCTGGTGTGGAATAAGTATGAGTAGGATTGAATAAAATGCTTTGGGTGTTATCTCCAAAATCCCAATTGACACTTGTAACATCAATGGATAAATTGTGAAATGAAACAGATGAATCCTGGCATACAACCTGATTAAAATTAAAATCTACATAAGGTGCCGGCAGCACATTTACATATGCTGTATCGAAGTCCGCGCCACACCGGGCTGCTGTCAAAATAATCGTATGAAGACCTGGTTGATCAAGAATAAATACCGGATCATTGTCGGTACTCCCGGTGATGTGTCCATCCGGACCGATTACCTGCCATCCGACCGTTGCTCCCGGAGTAGAAATTGAATGGGCAGAAATAGTCAGTGGTTGGCATCCTGAAGTGGTATCCAACTGAATAAATGCAGTAACATCAGGTGGATAAACCGTGATTACTTGTGACTCAGTATCAGCTCCACAGGTATTGGAAGAAATAAGCTGAATGGTGAAATGTGAAATACTATCGTGTGGTGAAGTATAGGTATGAGGCAGTGGAATTGAGTCCATTGAGATGGTGCCATCACCCAGATCCCATAGCCATGTCTCAGGATTACCAACTGTTGCATTGCCAAAATCAATATAAAGAGGTGAGCAGCCATCTTTAACACTAACACCAAAGTTTACAATCGGATAAGGATGAACCAGGACACTATCAAAGTCCGAAACAATTGCGCAATCATTTGACACCTGGAGTTCAATAATAACAAGAGAATCCTGTGTGTATCCATCAAGAGTGATTGTGCCCGGATTGGCTCCGGAGATTGAATCACCTTCTACCAACCAAAGTTGATTGTTAATTTCTCCGGAACTCAAATTAACAAGCTCTATTGGGAACGGAGCACATCCTTCATCTGTCACAACATTGAATAAAGCAACCGGGGGAGCACTCACATGAACAGGCAGAATTTCAGCATTAGAACATCCATATTGAGAAAGGACATTTAAAGAAACCTGGTAATCACCGGCTATTGTATAGGCATGTGATATTGAACATCCATTGGAAAATGTTCCATCTCCCAGATTCCATTCATAAGATGAATTTAAGTCACATGAATCCGCGGATAGTGTAAATTGATTGTTGATGCAAGTGGTACCAGTTAATGAAAAATCAGCTTCAGGAAGAGAATGAACTATTAATTTTACCGGATCACAGGCCAGGCATCCTGAAAGAGTCATGTCTGTCAAACAATAGGAATATGTATAGATTGAATCGGATTGGATAGAATTTAAATCCACCGTACCCTTGATAGGATCAGTAATTCCTGTTCCAGACCAAATACCACCTGTCGGTGAAAAGCCTGAAAAAGTATAGGATACTGCCTGTCCAAAGCACAAAGAAACATTTGGTCCTGCATTCAAATTTAAACCCGGATCATTAATACTCACTTGTGCAGAGTCTTTTCTTTCACATGATGTACCTGGTTGAAATGCAAATAAATATTGATGAGAACCAGCTCCCGCCTGGTATAAATTGATTAAGCCTGTATTGACATTAACTCCTGGCCCTGTCCAATTTCCAATTAAATTACTTTGTAACTGAAATATTGAATCCTGAATGCATAATGTTGTATCCGAAGAAATTTGTAATACGGGTGGAGCAATAATTTCAATAACAGCAGAATCTGATACTGTACATGGTCCGGATACATAGGTAAGATGAACGTGTTGATATCCGGATAGTCCCATGCCATTTATTGTACCATTTGAAGGTGATCCATTTACTGTCCATATGATATTTCCTCCAGAAGGTGATAAAGTAAGTTGAAGTATGTCCGCGAGGTTGCTTACAGCATTTACATTACAAAGTATTGAAGTGTCAAGTAAGGTTATTATTGGTAATGCCATTACATCCACACTAGCAGCTGAAACAACATTACAGCCATTTACATCCGAATATGAGTACTTGGGATGAAAAAGACCTATACCTGATGTATCAGGATCAAATAGACCATTAATGTTGACGATGCCAGGACCAGACCAACTGCCACCAGGTGGATTAGCATTAAGGAGGATAGGAGAAGAGTCCTCACATAAATTAGCATTCTGAACTGTGACTGTTTCAGAGGACACTACAGTAATTGAAAGGCTGGAAGTAGCAATACAAGACCCATTTGAAACAGTATAAGTGAGCATGTAAGTTGAGTCCGGTGAAACTAAGCCGGGATTAAAAATGCTATCGGAAATGATTCCTGGCCCTGTCCACATTCCACCCGATGGAAGGGCATGCAGTGTATCAGGCATTGAGCCACTACAATAAACAGGAGGGAGCATTGGCAGTATGATAGTTGGAACATTTGTTACAACAACATTGGTCGATGCTGTTGTCGGTCCACATTCACTTTGAATAGTTATTGAGACTGCATGAGATCCGGGTGTTGAAAAAGTGATATTACTGGGATGGGGTAGAGTAGAGCTTGCAGGAGAACCTCCGGAAAATGTCCATAAGTAAGATTGAATTTGGCCTGTGTAGCTTATAACCGGAGTATAGGATGCATTTGTAATGCACAAATTCGGACCGGGGCTAAGGTTAAGGGTGGGGCCATCTAAAACTGTGATGTTTTGTGTCCATGTGTTCATTCCACAGGCATTGACCGCTTTCAATGATACAGTGTATGTCCCTACCTTTTTAAAAATTACCTGGATATTGTTTGAATTGAAATTCATCAATGTATCTGTAAACATCCACTTGCTGGTGTCGTTTGGTATAATATTCCAGGTCGTAACACCATATGTGGTGGTAATATCATTAAATGAAAATACCTGATCTAAACATACAGTATCATCTGCAGGAGTCCAACTCACGGCTGCTATCGGATTTCCAACAATTTTTATAATAGTATTGGCAGTATCAGCTCCACACTCATTCGTAACAATAAGACTTACACTGTAATTTCCCGGGGCAGAATATGTATGTAATGGATCCAATAGAGTAGATGTATTCCCATCACCGAATTTCCATAAATACCCAGTCGCATTGCATGAGGATTCATTCATGGCAACTGGAGAAGTGATACAATATTGAGGGAGTAAATTTAGAATGGCTTTAGGCCTTACTTTTAGAAGAAATCCGTAAGAACCCCATGCACAACTTGTATTAGTGCCACCACATTCTAATACACCTATAAAACAAACCTGCAATGGAATGTTCCCCATACACAGTAGAGAATCCGGTCGATGATACTGATGATATAAAGTAGCTTTATTATACACAGTATCTTTTGTTCCATCTGACCAATCAATAACATAATAAGTGAAATCAGTAGTGCTGGTATTTTCTAAGGGAACGAGGGCATCCTCACAAAAGCTGACACCTCCTGAAGGAGGATTGAATCCAACATTAACAGGTCCACAATCATCTGCAAAACAAATGGGAAGAGTGCATTGACCCGAACTTGAGTTTTGATAAAATATTGATAAAATGAAATAGATAATAATAACCTTACTTATACCAAATATTCTCATAAAGTTTCTTTTTCGCTGGCGAAATCCTAGTATATCTGCAAACCGGCCGGTTACCATAATTTACATCATCTCCTTTACCCGTCATTTCGCAAACCGGGCTATTTCGAAAATGTTTCTTGATTCCAATCTCCATGAGTGGGCTGACCGTATTTCGTAAACCTGAACTATTGAATGAATACGTTAAATAAAAATCAATTCTATTATTGCCTAAATAGGGACGAAACAATACTGTAGTTGAAAACCAGTTTGTATTCTGTTGACCTCCTCCAAAAGATTGGTGATGAAAGTATCCTCCTACTCGAAATGCGTCTGATAATCCAAAATCAATTCCATATTGCAGATAATGTAAAGACTGTTGTTTCTCATATAAAAACAGAGGCTTAATACTTATAAACTGATTGATTGATGCACCTGGAATTATTTCAAAATCCGCATGGACTGAAAATTTTGGCGACTGCGGCGGGAAAAGACCCAATACGGATTTGCCATAACCAACATTGTTCTTATTGCCAAAACTGTATGCATCATGAAAACTTGCTCCTGCATTAATGATGATGGCATTATATTTTTGTTTATTTAACACCATTTGGATAACGCCTCCCAATCCCGGTTGGAAATAACTATTTGAAAGATTTTCATCTGGTGGTGAAAAATTTGTGGGAAAAATAATTCCGTATTTAGCATCAAGTTGATCAGAAAACACTAACCTTGAAAAATCAATTCTTTGCCACCCATAGCTTATCCCACCTCCAAGCCGAATATTTATTTGGTTATCCTTATTGGACACCAGTGGAAGGTTGGCGGATACCTGCGGTGAAATTTCATACGTTGATAATAACCCGGATCCTTCTTGGTCCCAAAGTGCATTAATTCCATAGTCAAGGATGCTACATGGCAGGCTCTCCTCGTAGCTGAGTAAAGCTGTTTGATAAGCAGGAGTACCTTTTGTCACCCATTCATTCCTGTATGCAAGACTTATAGACTGTGATCCATTACTACCTGCTAGTGCGGGATTGAATAAAGCTCCATGCTGACTAAAAAGAAATGTAGCTGGATCTTGAGAAAAAACACTTTTGGCAAAAAAAAGAATATAGAAACAAATTCTAATTGAAAGTTTCATTTGGAATTATTCGAAGTGATATGAATAAAGGTGCCCTAAAGTGTGTTGGGTAATATTGAGGTTTTTTGTATTGAATCGGCCAATATACAGGCTTCATAAAGACTAAAACTCACCAATAATGGTGAGTTTACTAAAAAATAAAATTTAACTTATATAACTCCGGAGCTTTCCCAATTTGAGATTGTATAACCTAAAACCACTTTTAAAATTCACTATACCAAAAGCCTGAGTAAAGTTATTTTTTACTTAGGTCCCCTTTGAATTACGATCAACGACCTAAGAATCATGAATTTTATTTCTGCCTCTTGCCCTTTGCTCCCCGCCCCAATGCGACAAACTTCACACTCCCCGCGACACAACTGATAGTCTAAAGCCCCGCCCCACCTGAATTTTGAGCCACGACAATATTGTCGGATATCAAAACTCAGGAATAATGAAATCACAACTCATTGGGAATAATGAACAAGGATCAATGAATGCTTCGACTACCTATCTCTCAGCCTCACCTCACGCTCAGCACGAGTTGAGAATTCAGAAGTTTAATTTGCTTTTCTCCTGGGCAGGGGTGATGAACTTGGTGCAGATATCGCGTTAGGAGGGGGAGCGTTCTTCCATGGGTTGAGGAAGGGGAGGAAAGATATTGAGATTTAAAAAAGTTGTATAATTATTTAATAATGAGTTAATTAATTATTATTGTTAGAAATATGAACAAATATTTGTTTTAATATCGAACTAACGTTATTTTGGGATTGTTATCATCACTACGACATATGAAAGATAAAATATCCCAACAAGAAATAGGCCAGCGAATCGCACAATTGCGAAAGCAAAAGGGTTTATCCCAGGAAGATGTGGCTAAGCGTATACAATTACCAAGATCCTCGCTTGCTCAAATCGAGCTTGGAAATCGGAAGGTTGATATCCTGGTGTTGATAGGAATAGCACTCGTGCTCGGTTTTTCCATAGATTATCTGATGTCAAAAGAATTTAAAGCCGAAACTTCACTTGAAGAAGATAAATCAAAACATAAGGAGAAAACAGAAGAGAGGATATCAGTTCCAACACTTAATGTTGAAAAATTTAAAAACGTGCTCCTGTATATTCTTGGGCGATGTGCGGGCAAGCCCAATGTAGGAGAGACGGTATTGTACAAATTGTTGTACTTCTCAGATTTCAATTACTATGAGTTGTATGAAGAACATTTGACCGGTGCCAATTACCGCAAGCTTCCACATGGACCTGTGCCGGCCGGGCTTGATAAGATGTTAAATGAAATGATCGACCAGGAACAATTGCAGAGGCTTAAGACTGAATATTTTGGATATCCTCAGACGCGATATATGCCACTGACTAAAGCGGATCTAACATTGCTGAAAGCCAGTGAAGTCGATGTAGTCGATAAGGTACTCGATCAGATGAGTGATTGGTCCGCCTCGATGATCAGTGAATATTCACATGGTGATAAACCCTGGAAGATTGCTTCGCAAAATGAGGACCTAAATTATGAACTGGCTTTTTACCGTAGGCCGCCTTACTCAGTGAGAGTGTACAAAGAAGACGAGGAGAATGAAATTTGAAGAGCTTGATGAATTCAGAAAAAGACGTCAGGCATCTTCTCAAAAAATATCACACCCTCGAAGGTGATCTGAAAGTCGTGAAGATGGACCTTACTGATGAACCAGGAGAACATCCACCTTTCAGTTACAGGATCGAAGGTTTAGGTTTAAGCACATGCATGATTAAAGTAAAAAAAATAGCATGTCGTGCCATGAAAGGGAAAGGAGTTAATTCCGGGTTGAGATTGATATACGCTTGGTTTGAGGAGGAACCGCGGATTGTATTTGTAGAATTGTATTATAAAGGAGATAAGGATATGGAAGACAGAAATAGAATCAAAAAATATTTTAAATAAAAAATAAGGAATAACGAATGCTTCGACCGCCTATCTCGTAACCTCACCGCACGCTCAGCACAAGTTAAGAAATAAGAATTTTTTTTGAATAATGAATGCTTCGACCTGCTAAACTCAACCTTGTACTACAGCTCAGCAACAAATGAACATCGAATGCTTCGACTACCTATCTCTCAACCTCACCTCACGCTCAGCACGAGTTGAGAATTTAGAAGTTTTTTCTATGTGTTTTTCTATGTGAACTTTGTGTCTATGTGGTTCAAAAAAGGTTTAGATTTTAAAGTTATTTTTTTTCTAAGTGGCTTTCTAAGTTTCTTAAGTTTCTAAGTGGTTCAAAAAAGACGAAGGACCAAAGATCTTGAATAATGAATAAGGACCAACGAATGCTTCGACTACCTATCTCTCAACCTCACCTCACGCTCAGCACGAGTTGAGAATTTAGAAGTTTTTTAAAAAACTCACCCCCAACCCCCTCTCTTGCTAAAATAAATCTTACCTCTGATCACATCAGTTATTCCAAAGAGAGGGGGCAACAAAAATTTATAATCTTATCACCCCCTCTCTTTAGAAAATCAAATGTGTCACATGGTAAAATCTAATTCATCCAAGAGAGGGGGACGGGGGGTGAGTTTTGATGGGAATTCAGAATAACGAATAACGAATTGAGAATTACCCATCCTAGTGTTACAACTCAGCAACCGCAGCTCAGCACCCGGGCAGAATAGGCTGAAAAGGCAGAACAGGTTGCTTTACACCACCGCTAAAGCTATAACGAAACGCGGTCACCAAGACTTCGGAAGTGGAAGAAACCCTAATACTTTATCTCCTTATCTTTGCACCATGTTAGCTGTAGCAAAACATTCGGATGTTATTTGTCTCTATTTGAGAAACTCCATTGATCAATTGGATTCCTCACTTCATAGGGAAACTTCCTTATTTACTGAAACTGTAAAATCAGTTTTTAATTCAGGAAAAGATCTAAAAACCCAAATTAACTCGCTTCTACCGACAGTTTTCGACCTGCGGATCAAAGCACTCAAATGGTTTTCCAAAAGTGATTTAAATCTGACAGAGCTTCAAGGTGAGGTCTTTTCAGCTTTTGACAAATTGGTAGTTGATCCCCGTTATAGAATTTTGGGTGAAAGTGTTCAGTTTGCCCTTCGAAGGAATCTATTTGTGGTCAAAGCATTACTAAATGAAGGAGCGATACGAAATTCAGTGCCTCCTGAATCTCTTTCAAACCTTCCCGATGTAAATTATCAGCAGTTTTTAGCGGCAATAACATTTAATGTGCCTGACGAATCTGCTCAGAAATTTGTTGATTGGATGAATGCATCCTTGTATATTGAATTGATTTCATTTTGCGCCATTATTATTTATGAAGAAGATCTTCTGGTATCAGATTCCTTAGTAAAAGAATTGTCAGTTTTAATTAATCATGCCGGAGAAAATTATTTGAATCTGTTTATTGAAGGCAGCCTTATCAATAACCGAGCTTACAACCTGGAGATAGAATCAGAGAAGGATGCGGAACTTTTAAAAGGAATTCAGCAACTCATATCAACTGGAAACTCTTTTGATTTCCTGAATGAAGAAGAAGAGTTATACACTATTGCTGACTTGAAAAAAGTCTACAATGGGTAAAGGCGAAATTGTTTTAATTACATTTCCTTTTACGAATCTCACTGGTACTAAATTGAGACCCGCATTAATTCTCATTGAAACTACTCTTGACATAACTGTATGTTTTATAACTACCAATACAAGTTTCCAGGAACCAACAGATGTGGTTCTGACACCGAATCCGAGTAATAATTTGAAAAAGGTCTCTCTCGTCAAAACAGGTAAAATTGCTACTCTGGATAAGTCCCTGGCCAAAGGACAATTAGGTAATCTGACAGCAAATGAATTAGCCAAGGTGGACCAAAGCTTAAAGATTTTGTTTCAGTTACCTTAATACACTATTCTTTCCAAACCATCTCTCCCTTCGGATTTATGTACACTGGATCAGAGAAAGAATTTTTTCTTTATCTGAAAAAAAAAATTTGCATTTCTGTTTTCCCGGCCGTAATTTCCCTTCCGAAAACATTTTGCTTTTTTATTTCCTAATCCAGTTGAAACATGGGACTCTCTATCTATTATCGCGGGACACTCCGTCATCCCGATATGGCGGAAACTTTAATTACAGATGCCATCGACATCTGTGATGAGATCGGATGGCGCTATCATCCTATCCATAGTTCTAATATCATGCCGGCGCACGGCCTCTTCATTACCCCTGAAGCATGTGAATCAATTGATCTTACTTTTTTACCGGATGGCAGATTGTACAATTGTGCGCATTTTTTATTTACGCGTCATCCGGAACAGGAAATCGTAGATAAAGACAAACATAAATGGATCAGTACAAAAACCAGTTATGCCGGTTCCGATACACATATGGCTATTATTAAATTCCTGCGCTACCTGAGCGAGAAATATTTTAGTGATTTCGAACTCAAGGATGACAGCCTTTATTGGGAATCTAATGATGCGGATAACTGCCGGTATCGTTTTGGAGAAACGAAGGAAGCAATAGAAATGATAAACATGGCACGTGGCCTCATGGGTCATGATCCGGTTGAAGAAGATCCTTATGACGAAGCAGACGATGATGACTTTGAGTCTGCATCAAATGAAATGGATGAAATACTGATGAAGAGAGGAGGATATAATGTTAAGCTGAACAACATCCTTGTTTCTGAAATTCAACACAGGGAAAACATTGAAAGGCATAAGGCAGTGAACTCCCGCGTTCTCAGGCAGCTCCATGCCCTGGGAATGAATGAAAAGGCCAATCTAAAACTGGAGTTTTTCTTTTACACTGATCAGCAGGATAAAGCAAATAACCTCGCCATTGAATTAACCAGGCTCGGGTATAAAATTGAAAAGACCGAACCTTCTGGTGGAAAGAAAAATTTGTATGTAGTCAGCGGCTGGTCAACCGAAATAAAAATGGATTCAAATCATATTACCGAATGGACAACTCGAATGTGTGAACTTGGCCTCAAAGAAGATTGCCACTTTGACGGATGGGGGACCTTTCATGACCAGGAAAAGGATTAAGTGTAAGCGTATTGCATGACCTTATTGTTTAATGAATAATTTATTACTTCACCTAGAAAATTTTAAGTATTATGAATGAAACGAGTACAATTGAAAATGACCTAAGACTTTTGGAAGAAAAGTTTTTTGAGGCGGTAACCCGAATTCAGGATCGCCAATCTAAGATTGCCGAAATTCGGGAACAATTGCAAGTGGCCATTAACGATGCCAAAAAACTTTCCTATCCGAAGGGAGAAATAGTATCATTTGAAAAACTATTGATGGTCAGGAAAATTTCTGAAATACTTTGTGACCAGGAAGAGGAAAATAAACAAGCGGTATTGGAATTATACCATTCTGTTTTTCCTGATGATATTTTTATCAGCCAGGATTTTTACGAAGTTTGGATAAGTATAAGGCCCGGTACAATCGTTAAGTTCTCCGATGATTTCAATAGCATTGAGGTGAAAGTTGTTTCGGATTTGAATTGATTAACCTGCGGGAAATTTGACTGCCGACAGGAGTCGGCTTGATATGACATTGCTATGAAAATGATTTTTTAGAATCCGTTTGCGACGAAGGTTCAACCTTCGCCGAACGAGCGTTTTTTGATGGCACCTGCGGTGCCATCTTCACACTCTTTGAATAATGAACAAGAAACAACGAATTGAGAATTTAGAAGTTTTTTTACAAAACTCACCCCAACCCCTCTCTTCCTGGATAAATCATACATATGTTCACAACAGATATGACAAAGAGAGGGGCTAAAAAAAAATAAAAATCTCATCACCCCCTCTCTTTAGAAAATCAATTGTGTCAAATGTGAAAATCTAATTCATCTAAGAGAGGGGGACGGGGGGTGAGTTCTAAAGGGAATTCAGAATAACGAATATCGAAGTCAGAAGTTTCTTTGAATAATGAACAAGGATCAACGAATTAAGAATTAAGAAGTCCTTGAATAAAGAACTAGGATCAACGAAATAAGAATTCAGAAGTTTTTTGAAGTCAGAACAAGGAACAACGAATTAAGAATTCAGAAGTTTTTTTGCCTATTGCCTATTGCCTATTGCCTATTGCTCTTT
Source organism: uncultured Saprospiraceae bacterium (assembly GCA_963746195.1). Lineage (GTDB taxonomy): Bacteria > Bacteroidota > Bacteroidia > Chitinophagales > Saprospiraceae > Opimibacter. Next base: position 1,565,189 of record CAVVAS010000005.1, read on the forward strand.
GGTTTTTTAAGTGGAGCTAAGGGGAGTCGAACCCCTGACCTCTTGCATGCCATGCAAGCGCTCTAGCCAGCTGAGCTATAGCCCCATGATTTTCAAAACTTTCCAATCCCAAAACGGTTTCTGGAAGGACTGCAAACATACTTCATATTTCATAAAAATATGATCAGTCGGGTTTGCCTAGCTTTGCGCCTTCAACTCATTCCGTTTTATGAAAGATGTATTCATCGTTTCCGCCACCAGGACCCCCATTGGCAGCTTTGGCGGCTCATTATCAGGACTTTCCGCCACCGCCTTGGGGGCCAAAGCCATAGCTGGAGCACTTGCTTCCATAAAGCTATCACCTGAATTGGTTCAGGAAGTCATCATGGGAAACGTAGTCTCCGCCAACCTCGGCCAGGCACCGGCAAGACAAGCCTCACGGGGAGCCGGACTGCCGGATAACGTACCATGCACGACTGTCAATAAAGTATGTTCCTCCGGAATGAAAGCAATCATCTTCGGTGTACAATCAATTGCACTCGGACAAGCAGACATTATCGTAGCCGGCGGAATGGAAAGTATGTCAAATGCTCCATTTTATGTTCCCTCAGCCAGATGGGGCAACAAGTTTGGTAATTCAGAATTAATTGATGGTCTCGCCAAAGATGGTCTCACTGATGTATACAACCAGACACCAATGGGTGTAAGCGCTGACAAGACCGCAGAGAAATATAAAATCAGCCGTGAAGCACAAGATGCATTTGCGATTGATTCCTACAAACGATCACAAGCCGCCATTAACAATGGAAAATTTAAAAACGAAATAACTCCAATAGAAATCGCACAAAAGAAAGGTCCTGCGATCATCATCGATAAAGATGAAGAACCATTCAAAGTTGATTTTGATAAAATACCTTCACTGCGCCCTGCATTTAGCCCGGACGGAACCGTGACCGCAGCAAATGCATCAACATTGAATGACGGTGCAGCAGCAATCATTCTCGCCAGTGAAGACGCAATCAAGAAATATTCACTGACACCATTAGCCAGGATTGTTACTTACGCTGATGCAGAGCAGGATCCTTTTTGGTTCACCACTACACCGACACTTGCAGCACCACTTGCATTGAAAAGAGCGAACCTCAAAAAAGATGATATTGATTATTATGAAATCAATGAAGCTTTTGCAGTTGTAACACTTGCCTTCGAACAAGTCATTGAAGTTGCCCATCAAAAAGTGAATATCAACGGAGGTGCATGTTCCCTTGGTCATCCATTAGGTGCATCAGGAGCAAGAATTGTCACTACCTTAACCCACATACTTCAGCACAATAATGGTAAATACGGATTGGCAACATTGTGTAATGGTGGAGGAGGCGCTTCTGCACTTATCATCGAAAAAGTGTGAGTTGTGAGTAATATGTAATCATCAACCGTTTGGAATCGTAATTCGTAAATCGTAATCCCTTTATGTTAGGAAATAAAATCCGCGGATACACCCGATTATTTTTTATCGTCATTGTCAGTGCGATATTCCTGTTGATTGTCTATGTCATCAGCTATTTGCCGATTAAAAAAGCGAACAAATATAAATATGGTCTTTTTAGTCGCAAGATCTGGTCGAGAATTTGTCTCGGCATTTTGAATTTCAGAGTTCAGGTCATTGGCGAAATTCCAAAGGACCGCAATTATTTATTTGTTGGTAATCACCGTTCATCCCTTGATCCGTTTGTATTCCTTTCACATGGTGCAGCCAACCCGGTGAGCAGGGGAGATGTGCGGAATTATCCGATCGTCGGGAAAGGAGCAGAGATCACGGGAATTATTTTTGTTGATAAAGAAAGTAAATCAAGCAGGGGAGCCACAAAAGAAGCGATTTACCAGGCTCTCAAAGATGGAAAATCAATCATGATTTATCCCGAAGGAAAAACCGGTGCTCAACCCCTCACAGCTACATTTCAAAAAGGTTCTTATGAACAGGCTGCAGAATTGGGTGTGCCTGTTGTACCCTTTGCAGTTGAATACAAGAGCATAAATGATTACTGGGATCATACAGACGGAATGCTCCTTCATTATCTGAAAAATCTTGCTAAGCCCCGCACGGATATCCGGATATCATTTGGTAAACCGATTGAAGGAGATAATTCCTGGACATTGTTGAGGCAATCCCAGCAATGGGTCAATGATGAGATCGTAAGATTGCGTTCTGACTGGGGTGGTTTGGCGCAGGGGAAAGAGGCAGTAGAGGAGAAACCGGCTTAAAAACAAAAGGCACCGAATTTCTTCAGTGCCTTGTAGTAGCGGGGGCAGGACTTGAACCTACGACCTTCGGGTTATGAGCCCGACGAGCTACCAACTGCTCCACCCCGCGATGTTTCTTACCACTCTTCTTCCGAGCGGGACGCAAATGTAAGAATCTTTAAGGACTTCACCTAGTTCGGCCCAAAAGGTGAATTCAATTAACAGATAGAAAAGGAAAATATCAATTGATCTAATCAGCCGAATACCTATTTTTTAAACCAAATAATCGCCGCCATGATAATAGAAATCACGAAGAAAACACCCCAAAAGAACTCAGAAAGTCCTCTATACATTTGTCCTGTTTCCACATCCGGATAAAGCGATCTCTTCCACAATAGAATACCTGTAATCATGCAACTTATAGCCAACAGGCCAAGAATGATAAGCAGTATTCGTTTCATCCTTTCAGTGATTTATTACCCGATTTAATTGATTTACATAATTATGCTGGTTCTAATTTAATAATTCCTTGGTACTTTTTGAACCACATAGTCACATAGTTCACTTAGAAAAACACATAGAAATAAACTTCTGAATTCTCAATTCGTTATTCGTTATTCCTTGGTCTTCGGTCCATGGTCCTTTTTGAACCACATAGTCACATAGTTCACATAGAAAGTCACATAGAAAGTTGAATTCTCTTGTCCATCGTCCTTCTTGAACCACTTAAGGACTTAAGCACACTTAAGAATACACTAAAAAAAATTTATACCTAAACATTACACAGTTTTTTTACTTCTAAATTCATGATTCGTTAATCATTATTCATTATTCAAAAAAACTTCAAACTTCAAACTTCAAACTTCAAACTTCGATATTCGTTATTCCTTATTCAATTGTGAAACCCTCTCATCGCTCGACGCCACCCATCCCATAATCTGTTCTTCCATTTCATCCTGCGAATTAAAACGAGTGATATCGTAGCATCCAATCGGAAAAATGGCCGTCCGCACAGGACATCTGTTGCAATGGGTACATGGTTTTTCAGGAGAATTAATTCCCTGTTTGAAAAGTTTGACCAGGTTGACATTGGCAAGTAAAGGTCGCGCCATCGCGATCATATCCGATTTGCCTTCTTTTAATGTTGATTCAATCAGGTTCATTTCCTGGAATCCACCATTGGCAATCACCGGCAATCCTGTTTCATCTTTGAATCGCTTTGCGTGATCTGCAGATATCCCCGGGATATATTTCCACCCAATATTGGCTATAGGACTTAGAATAAATTCAGGGATTGCATTAAAAGCAAAAGCCCGCACCTTCGATTTAAAAGTAAGGTGTCGGCACGCATTGGAAAACATTTTAAATTCATGTACCGGAAATTTTCCGGGATTTCCTTTGGGATTGATAAATCCATATCCCATGTCAATATGAAGATATTCTACACCGAGATTTTTTAATTTTTGAGCATAATAAAGATTCTCATTGATTGTATTTCCAAAATACCAGTGTTTTAATGGAAATCGAATCGGAAGCCTGAGATTAAGTGGTAAATAATTATAGTCAGATGAAGACAACCGGATGCCTATCGGAAAATCATCTCCCACTTTTTTTCGTGCCGCTTGAATTATTTCTTCCAGGAACCGAAAGCGATTATCGATTGAACCACCGTATTTATCTTTCCTGTTGTTCACTCCAGGATTTAAAAACTGGTGAATGAGATATCCTTTTGAAGCTGTTATTTCCACACCATCAGCACCTGCGTCTCGGACTCTTCGTGCAGCTTCAGCAAATTTGTTGATCGCGATTTCAATTTCTTCAAGCGTCATCGCCTTGTGCACATTGTGATACCCGTATAAAAAATCAAAGAGATTGGACGATGATTTAGAGTCTTCCGGCTGTTTAAACAGACTGATCTGGCTATGCGCCCCTGAATCACCGATCTGAACGATGTATCTGCAATCATACTGATGCACTGCTTTGATCGCTTCACTCAAAGGCTTGATAAAAATATCCTGCGAAAGTTTTGGATACTCCATCGGCGAAGCCCGTTTGTCATCCACAGCGATAGTCGCAGAAATAATTCCCGCCACATCATTTTCAGCAAATCGTTTTTCAAAATTTTTAAAGGCTGTTGTGACCGTGCCATCATAATAAGAAGTCCGACCACCTATCGATGAGCGAAGAATCCGGTTCTTGAAATGAAGGTGCTTTGTATCAAAGGGCTCGAAGATCATTTTAAGAAATTTACGATTTACGATTTCAACTAATTTCAAATATAATGATTCGCATGGATTGGAGACCATTGAATAGTTGCTATGTGTGTCCTATGTGAACTATGTGTCTATGTGGTAAAAAAGAAATGCGTTTAAATTTTACCACATAGACACATAGTTCACACAGAAAGCCGCATAGATAAAATAAACACATTGTCACATTTCCACATTTCCACATTTTTATTTTTTCATCAGCCACTTCAACCACTCTAGTTTCCTCTTCGAATATGGAGAAAATTTTAAGTTGGGCTCCAACCCAAAAGGCTTTTCAAAGATACTTTTGTAATGTGTGAATGCATCGAAACCGGCCTTGCCGTGGTAATTTCCCATACCGCTTTCACCGACTCCTCCAAACGGCAAGTAATGATTCGAAAGCTGCATCATTAAATCATTGACAGCCCCGCCGCCGAAAGACAATTCGCGCAATAATTTATTTTTAGTGACATCATCGCCCGAAAAAATATAACAGGACAATGGGCTTGGCCGCGATTTTACTTTGGCAATGGCTTCATCCAGGTTGGAATATGATAATACAGGTAAAAGGGGACCAAATATTTCTTCCGTCATTATTTTATCCTCAAAAGTCAAATCCGTTAAAATCGTTGGAGCCAGGTATCGTGATTGGAGATCCGATTCACCCCCAAAGTAAATTTTATTATTTTCCATTAAACCTAAGAGACGATTAAAGTTTTTTTCATTGATGATTTGAGTGTAATTATTAATGGCGAAGGAATATTCAGATTTAATGATGTAATCTTTTAAGCAGGATAATAATTCTTCTTTCACGGTTTCATCCACCAATACAAAATCAGGGGCAACACAGGTTTGACCTGCATTTAAATATTTGGCCCAAACAATCCGTTTAGCCGTATTCCGGATGTTACTATTCTTCGTTACAATGGCAGGACTCTTTCCACCCAATTCAAGTGTAACGGGAGTTAAATTTTTAGCAGCGGCCTGGTAAACAATTTTTCCAACGGCAGTGCTCCCCGTAAAAAATATTTTATCAAATTTTTGATTGAGAAGCTCCGTGGTTTCTGCAACACTTCCTTCAACGACAAACATATATTCAGGAGGAAAATTTTCATTCACCAGTTTAGCCATCACTGCACTTGTTGAAGCAGGAATTTCACTTGGTTTCAATACAATGGTATTGCCTGCTGCCATGGCAGATACAAGGGGAATAAGGGAAAGCATATAAGGATAATTCCACGCCCCAATCACTAAACATACTCCAAGCGGTTCGGGAATAATATAGCTCCGTCCGGGAATGTTAATTAAATTGGTTTTTGCTCTTTTTCGTTTAGACCATGCAGGCAGTTTTTTTATAGCCTCGTCGATTTCATGATATACAAAACCTAATTCGGTGGAATAGGTATCAAATTCTGATTTTTTAAAATCCTTATAAATCGCTTCATAAAATGCCGGTTCATTTTGATGGAGCAGTGAGCGTAATTTTTTTAATTGAGTTATTCTGAAGCGGACATCTTTCGTTTCATTTGAATTAAAATATTCTCTTTGTTTATTGATGATGTCTGCAAAATTCATGACCCTATTCGTTAAGTTGAAATGAAAACTAAGTGACTACTTCAAATTTTCTTTTCTTGATAATCCTTTTCAATAAATATTTTTCAATAGCCTTGTTGACCGGACCCAAAGAGAAAATAATTCCCATTTTTACAAATAAGGATATAAAATAGTTATTGGTTGAAACTGCTTCCAAAGTAAAATGCAGGATGGTATCTTCGATAATAAAGGAGACAACGGCAAAAATTAGTGTAAGGGCCCTGGCTTTCTTACCAATCCGGGCAAGGGTAAGTTCATCAATGGTCTCTTGTAACTCGATATTTTTCCTTTCGATTTCTTCTTTTTGTTTTTTAATAATAATATTTTCCTTTTTGGTTTGTTCTGCTTCAAATATCAACCTCACGCTTTTCACCTGCCGGGCAGTGTCTTCCTGCGCTACCTGTTCATGCAAATCATGATAGATTTTGTAATGATACAGACTGCGCTCCATTTCATTTTTCTGGTGATATATTTCAGATAGTAAAAAATGGATCTGGTACAACTTCGGTTTTAATTTGACCTGTTCAGCAAGTTTTAATCCTTTATTTAAAACTGCAAGCCCGTCATCAGGCTTTCCTTCTTTGATAAAGATCTCAGCAAGCCGGGTACAATTCGTAATAGCACCACCGATAAACTGGTATTGTTCACGAAGTTCCATGGATTGCCTGTGATGGGATTCGGCATTGGTATAATCCCCTAATTTGAAATAATAATTTCCAAGTTCGCTTAAGGAATTACAAATAGAAAGCCGGTGATTTCTTTGTTGCGAAACCTCCATTGCTTTTTCAAAACACTCTTTGGCTTCCGGGAAGTTATCCTGGGCTAAATACACTTTACCGAGGCCATGAAGGGAATATACAGTCCAGTAAAACCTGTTATTTTTTTCAGCCAGCGCCAGAGACTCTTCGAAGAGCGGTATTGCTTCTTCATACATTTTCATGTCAAGGTAAGTACCGGCCATATTGACACTACAAGCAAGAAAGTAGTGCTGATAAAGAACTGCATTTTTCAATTTATCATAGCCTTCCCAGAAGTTTTTCAGTGCCAGGTCAACGTTCCCAAATGTGCGGTAAATGCTACCATAAATCACCGAACATAGCGCTGCTCCATGCAGGTCATTCTGCTCTGTAAATAAGTCTTGAACCGCTACAAGTAATGGGAGAGATTCATCGTAATATTCCCTGTAATACAGACTGAAAGCATAAGTGAATTTGGCATAACTAAATAAGACCGGCTTTTGAGCTTCTTTTTTTTCTGCCCATCTGTAAAGGGTCTCAGCAAATTCTTTTTGTTCGCTCCTGGTTAATTCTACATAACATTCGAGGTGTTCAATGCAAAGTTTAGGTACAGCAGCAGGTTGGCAACTTTTTACTTCAGTAAAGAACCGTTTAAAATTTTCCTCGTTTGACATTGAATAGGAGTGACAGAAAATAAAGGTAGAAAAATATTATGTCCTCATTCTCTATCAATTCACGGTTTCCAATGAAAAGGGCTCACATCGATGTTCATACGCGCAGATCAGCGAAATTTATCCAAATGAATGTCGTGTTATGTGCATTTATCACTTGGAAATGCATCTGGAGCCTGGAGTTAAGATCAGTAATTACCTGTTTTAAGTACAACTTCGTCACCGGAATACTGAATGTCACCATGATCTTCAGCAGTGATAAAAAAGGATTTCGGTTTAAAGGAAGTAACTGTTTTCAGAGAGCTTTTTAATGACTTGGTCATTTTTAATTGCCCTATGTTCGTAATCCCGTTATCATAACTATCCATCCATACAATGTAAAAATCTTTCGGTGGAGTTAGCCTGCCAGGTTCTGCTAGTCGGATGACACTTAAATCAATCTTGTAATTGTGATTCTTGTCCTTTTTAATTTTTACAGTGCCCTCTGCTGCAGGCACTACCGACGATATCGCAAAGGAAAGTTTTTTGCTGCACGACTGAAAAAATAACGCAATGATGACCAGGGTTAGGATGGAGAAAATGCTTTTTCTCAAATGATACTGTTTTGATGCGCTCATGATCTTATTTTATAGTTAGAAATTATTTTTTGCTACTCGTATCCAAAAGGAATAGAAAAGTGGCAAATTGTGTACACTAAAGGTGAGCTTAAACCTTCAGAAAAGATTATACAATTATGGAAATGTGTTACATGATTCTCACATGTTGAATCACCGGGAGAGCTTGCCAGGCAATAATTTTATAAAAACAGGAAAACTGAAAGTTCCTTTATTTTAAAGGGATCAGACGTTATTTAATGATATGGATCCACATCAATACTGATTCTCACAGTTGAAAGTGATTTTCTTTTCACCAGACCGTTCTGAAATACCTTCAATGCATTCTTTGTTTCATTGAGTAATTTGGTATCACGCTCAATTTTGATATACACCATATGAATGTATTGATTTCGAATGCGCGCAACTGTTGGAACTGACGGACCAAGGATCCGATTTCCAAGGAAGGGTTTGAGTTCTGTGACTAATAAATCCGCAGCATCCCTGCTAATATCGGCCTGCCTGTGTTTGATAGCAATCGCTATTTGTCTTACAAAAGGTGGATAACGAAATATTTCACGTTCCTTAATTTCCCGTTTATAAAAAGATAAATAGTCACTGTTGATGACATCTACAAATACAGGATGATCAGGTTGAAAAGTCTGAATCATGACATTCCCTTGCTCATGTTTTCTACCTGCTCGACCGCTTACTTGTACAAGAGTTTGAAAGGTTCTCTCAGCCGATCTGAAATCAGGATAATGCAAAGCCTGGTCTGCATAAATAACGCCAACCAATCCAACGTGATCAAAATCTAACCCTTTGGTCACCATTTGTGTTCCAACAAGAATATCAATTTTGCCACGTTCAAAATCATAAATGAGATTTTCAAGATTATTTTTTCCTCTTGTTGTGTCAAGATCCATGCGACGAATTTTTGCATCTGGGAATATGACTGACAATTCATCTTCAATCTTCTCGGTTCCATATCCCTCAAGCATCAGCCTGGGAGAGCCGCAAGCCGGACATAGCGAAATCATTTCTTTCACCGAACCACAAACGTGACAAACCAGTTTGTTCCGCCCTTTGTGATAGGTCAGTGAAATATCGCATTGATTGCATTCGGCGATCCATTGACAAACGTTGCATTTAAGTACGGGCGAGTATCCTCTGCGATTTTTAAAGATGATGATTTGTTTTTTTTCACTGAGGTTGCTTTTCATAGCTTCGATCAGTGAATGACTATATGGCGATCCTTCTGCAGATTTGTCTTTTCGCTTATCGATCATGGTGACAATGGGTAATTCCATACCCATGTATCTTTCTTCTAATGACACCTTCCCATATTTACCTGATTCGCTTTGGAAATAAGATTCAACGGAAGGCGTCGCAGAGCCAAGTAAAACTTTAGCACCAATTTTCTGACCTAAATAAATGGCAACATCCCGCGCATGATACCGTGGATTCGGATCCTGCTGTTTATAACTGGTATCATGTTCCTCATCGACAATGATCAGTTTGAGATTCGTGAAGGGAAGAAAAATACTTGACCTGACACCTGCAATAATCGGAATACCTTCTTTTACCTGGCTCCAAAGATCCACTCGTTCATGTTCACTCAGCCTTGAATGCGAAATGGTGATTTTATTTCCGAATTTTTTAATTAATCGATTAAGGATTTGAACGCTTAAACCGATTTCAGGAACGAGATATAATACTTGCCCGCCCTCATTGATGACATCTTCAATTAATTTAGTATAAATGATCGTTTTTCCGGAGCCAGTAATGCCATGCAATAGCACCACTTCTTTATGAAGCCATTGTTGTTTGATGCTTTGATAAACTAATTCCTGGGATGTGGAAAGTGACATGTTATCCGGGATGACCTCCTCACGGAATCTATCCATCCGGTTGATTTCTCTGAAAACCTCCTGAAATATCCCTTTTTTCAATAATGATTTAATGACGTTCTTTTCTATCCCTGATTTTTTCAAAACTTCTTTGATTTCCACGGAGCCTTTTTGATCTCCTGCAAGAGATAAATAACTCAGTAAGAATTTTAATTGATTTTCTTTTCCGGAAACTTTGTCGAGCGCTTTATGAAGTCCTTCCTCAGCAACATATTCATCCGCAAGTTGTATCAGTTTGATTTTCTTTGGAACATATTTCTCGGCCAGTTTTTCCACCACGACGATCATACCCAATTTGTATAAAGTCACAATGTGCGGGTACAATATTTTTAAACCGCTTGATTTCTCGAGATCATCCAGCGAAACAGAAGGATTAGCCTGAATAATTCTCATCAGGTCATAAAGAGGATTGACAAGTTGTAATATCTCGTCTTCAGGAACAGGTAATGGACTGATGATGGTTTCGCTTGACAATAAAGTTGCTCCGGGCAGAGCTGCTTTCATGACTTCACCTGGTGTGCAACAATAATAAGAGGCCATCCAAAGCCAAAGTTTGTATTGCCAATCGAAAACCAATGGGGAATCATCAAGAACACTGATGATCTCTTTTGTCTTATAACCCGGAGTTTTAGGTGAAAGATTGACAATCAGCCCTGCATATCGTTTTCTGCTGCCAAACTGAACTTCCACTCTAAGCCCAAAAGCAACTTTTTGAGAAAGAGAAGCCGGAACCTTGTATGTATATGTGTTTTCCAATGCCAATGGCAGAAGAATTTCTACATATAGTTCATCAGATGAAGACACGATGCTAAGGTGTTACTTTTTTTATTGCAAAAAAAATGCAAAATGAGACATTAATACTCCTGAGGACGATCTTATTAGCCCCATTCAGGGTCGAAATATGTGCTGCTTTTAATTCCCGGGTTGCACCCGGGTTATTAATGTTTAAGCCTTTCAGGCTTCGATACCTTATAGTTCATCAACTATCCCTATTATCTATGTCCTAAACGGTAAACAAAAGAATGGTGAATTTTATCTCACTCTCTCACTTTTCTCGCTTTTCTCACGTTCTCACGCTCTCACATTCTCTGTGTCTAACTCAGGAATTCATTGATAGAAGGATCAAATGATTAATTTCGCGCCTTCAAGTTGTATAATAGACCATGGCCCAACTTTCGGAACAGGAGATCATCAGAAGACAAAATCTGCAAAAAATAATTGACCTGGGGATCAATCCCTATCCTCCTGAATTATATCCGGTGAATGCTTACGCTCTTCCTATAAAAGAAGGATTCTCACCGGAGCTCAATAATTTCCAGGATGTTACGCTTGCAGGAAGATTGATGTCCAGCCGAATCATGGGGAAGGCTTCTTTTGCTGAAATCCAGGATAGTACGGGAAGAATTCAATTATATATCAGTCGTGACGAGATATGTCCGGGAGAAAATAAAGATTTGTATGACCAGGTCTTTAAACACTTTCTTGACCTCGGTGATTTTATCGGTGTGAAAGGATATACGTTCACTACAAAAACCGGCGAAACATCTATTCACGTCAAGGAGTTCATATTACTGAGTAAATCGCTTAAGCCTTTGCCTGTAGTCAAAGTTGATGCAGATGGAGTAGTGCATGACGCATTTACAGATCCGGAGCAACGTTATCGTCAGCGGTATGTGGATATGGTTGTCAATCCGGATGTGCGAAGGGTTTTCATTCAGAGGACCAGGATGTACAACAGCATGCGGTCATTTCTCAATGACCGCGGATACCTGGAGGTGGAGACACCGGTTTTACAGCCATTATACGGCGGTGCGGCAGCGAGACCTTTTACGACGCATCACAATACGCTGGATATGACTTTATATCTCCGTATTGCCAATGAATTATATTTAAAAAGATTGATTGTCGGGGGATATGATGGTGTGTTTGAATTCAGCAAAGACTTCAGGAATGAAGGGATGAGCCGGTTTCATAACCCGGAGTTTACCCAGATTGAACTCTATGTTGCCTACAAAGATTATGAATGGATGATGTCACTCGTTGAGGAAATGGTGGAGAAAGTTGCCATGGATATTCACGGTACAACAAAAGTGCAGGTTGGAGAAAATATTATTGATTTCAAAAGACCATGGAAGAGATATACAATGTATGAAGCAATTGAGCATTTTACGGGAATTGATATCAGCCAGATGGATGAAGCGCAATTACGCGCCACTGCAAAACAACTTCACATCCACATCGAACCCGGATATGCAAAAGGGAAGATCATTGATGAAATATTCGGAGAAAAATGTGAAGCAAACCTGATCCAACCGACATACATCACCGATTATCCGATTGAGATGTCACCACTCGCTAAAAAACATCGGACGATGCCAGGCCTTGTAGAAAGGTTTGAAGCCATTTGCAATGGAAAAGAAATCGCTAATGCATTTTCTGAATTGAATGATCCAATTGATCAGCGAGCCAGGTTCGAAGAACAACTTGAGCTCGGGATAAGAGGAGATGAAGAAGCGATGAAACTTGATGAAGACTTCCTCAGGGCACTTGAATATGGAATGCCACCCACTTCCGGATTAGGGATTGGCATGGATAGACTCGCAATGATCATGACCAATTGCAATTCAATACAAGATGTCATTTTCTTTCCCCAAATGAAACCCGAGAAGAATAATGAATAAGGAATAATGAACAAGGAATTTTGAAGTAGAAAAAAGAGGTTAGAAGTTTAAATATTTAGATGGTTAACGCTTAATGGTCAGATTTTTCTATATGATTGCCTAAACATTCTAAGTTGTAAAATTGACCAGTGACCTAAGACCAACAACTAAACCGGCAGCTATGACCAAAAACCTTCGACCATTTTTTCTAAGTGGCTACTTATGTTCTTTAAGTTCCTAAGTGGTTCAAAAAAGGACGAAGGACCAATGGGAATTCAGAATAACGAATAACGAACTTCGAAGTTTTTTCTATGTGTCTTTCTATGTGAATTATGTGCCTATGTGGTTCAAAAATTTTTCTAAGTGGCTACTTATGTTCCTTAAGTTCCTAAGTGGTTCAAAAAAGGACAAAGGACCAATGGGAATTCAGAATAACGAAGGTCGAAGTTTTTTCTATGTGTCTTTCTATGTGAACTATGTGGTTCAAAAATTTTTCTAAGTGGCTACTTATGTTCCTTAAGTTCCTAGGTGGTTCAAAAAAGGACGAAGGACCAATGGGAATTCAGAATAACGAATAACGAAGTTCGAAGTTTTTTCTATGTGTCTTTCTATGTGAACTATGTGCCTATGTGGTTCAAAGTGGCGATTTCTGTGACTCCTCCTTGCACACTATCTCCGATTTTAACTTTTATCGTTGCAGTTACAGGCAAAAACAAATCAACCCTGCTTCCGAATTTAATAAAACCAAATTCTTCTCCACGACGCAGATGAGCACCAACTTTGATATAACTCACAATTTTACGCGCGACTTTTCCTGCTATCTGGCGGACGAGAACCTGGTTATTTCCATTTTTGAAAACCAGCGTATTCCTCTCGTTCAATTCAGAAGATTTAGGATGCCATGCCACTAAGTATTCTCCGGGGTGATATTCCTGGTAAATCAAATCTCCGTCGATGGGGCTGCGATTGATGTGGACATTTAAAGGAGACATAAAAACCGAAACCTGGATACACGCTGATTTCAGGAATTCATTTTCAATCGTCTTTTCAATCACGACAACTTTACCATCCGCCGGTGCAAGCACAGCATTAATATCTGAGCTGGCATCCAGCCTGGGAGGATTTCTGAAAAAAATCAGGAACATCACCAGGAAGAAAACACTCAGGCCAAAAACAAGCGCGATAATAATGGAAGGATATAGATAAAGAAAAATAGAACTGGCCAGGAAAAAGAAAACAGCACTGATGAGATATGGAATCCCCTCTTTATGTAACCGGTAGATCATAACACAAAGATAAAATAAGCTAATGCTGCCACAGGCATAACAAATAATAGAGAATCATATCGATCCAATATCCCGCCATGTCCCGGAAAAATATGGCCACTGTCCTTGACGCCGGCATTTCGTTTCAAAGCAGATTCCCACAGATCGCCTCCCAACGCAAATAATGGTGTGGCAAATCCTAAAGTCAAAACATATCCAACAGGCAATTCAGCACAAATATTCAGTAATAACACACAAAAAAGAAGGGATACCACACCGCCGCCAATGGTGCCCTGCACACTTTTTCCGGGTGAGATTTCCGGCATAATTTTTTTTCGCCCCCAGATCGAGCCGATGATATATGCACCAACATCATTGAGCCAAATCAGGAAAACTGGCACCAGGATAAAATGATATGAATATACGGGCAGCAGGAATATGCATCCACTCAGCATAGGAAGCCCGATATAAATGGCCGCCATAAAATATGTTCTTCCTTTTTGAACAGTTTCTGATGGCGATGGACTACTGAGAAATTGTAATAAAATGAGGCATGCAATGGCCAGGGGTACGATGGCGATAATAAAAAGCGGATTTTCATTTCTCAATACAAAATATCCTGAAACACCTACCTGCAGCGCCAGTAATAAGGAAACCAGAACGGATTGAACACGGCCAACGGACGAATGGTCCATTTTAATAAATTCCTGAACGCCAAAAAAAGTAATCAATACAAGAAACAGGAGATAGGTGTAAGGAGAATAGATCATTGCAGCCAGCGTAATGGCTACGATGAAAATTCCTGTAAGGCTCCGTATTAATAATTCAGTTTTATTCAACAGCCTTTCGATTTTTGATTATCGTTATGTAAATGATAAACATAATACCCACACTCAATGGAATCATCCACCATTGCAGCTGATCACTTCCTTTCTCGTCAAATTCTGAAAGGTCCATGCCTGTAAAATAAATAAGCACAACTTGTATTCCATTATTAAATGCGTGAGCAA